>NZ_NRGW01000001.1 GCF_002332255.1 Halomonas sp. JB37
CTCTGGCTCTGGCTCTGGCTCTGGCTCTGGCTCTGGCTCTGGCTCTGGCTCTGGCTCTGGCAAAGTATCCGGTGCTTGCGGGGCCTCTTCAACAGGCTCAGGAGGAAGTTCGGGCTCAATTTCCACCTCATCAGCCTGCTCTTGGGTCTGCTCTTTTAACCGCTGCTCTTCTTCTTGAGGCGTCTGCTGTGGATCTTGCTTATTTTTACGCTTAAAAAAACCAAACATGAGTGCTACCCGACAAAAATAGTGAACATTAAGGTTATGCTAACACCGTAACCCAAGACTTTGGATAACTAGCCCGCTACAATCCGCTTCATGACACGACAACGCTCCTCACGTTCACCCACTTCTCGCCGCGCACCTGCTCAGCAGGTTGGCAAGCTGCGCATTATTGGCGGAGAATTTCGCCGCCGCCAGCTACCGGTGTTAGACAGCCCTGGCCTGCGCCCAACCCCAGACCGCGTGCGTGAAACGTTGTTCAACTGGCTAGGCCAACAGTTTTACGGCCAAGCGGTGTTGGATCTGTTCGCAGGCACCGGCGCACTGGGTATTGAAGCGCTGTCACGCGGCGCTGCGTGTGTCGACTTTGTCGAGCGCGACCCGCGCGTATCTGCGCAGCTGTCGGCGAATCTTACCCTGCTTAATATTACCGCAAGCGCAGTACATGTTAACGATGTGCAGGCGTATCTAACGCGAGCGGCAAAGCCGTATTCGCTGGCATTTCTAGACCCGCCCTTTCACCAGCAGTTAGCCGCAGCGTGCTGCCACGCGCTAGAAAACGGTGGCTGGCTAGCCAGTGAGGCAATGATTTACCTCGAAACCGAGACGTCGCTGGCGCCGGACGTGCCTATTAACTGGCAGTTACACCGCGAAACCCAGGCCGGCGAAAGCACCGCACGGCTTTACCAACGTCAATTGCCGTAAACAGCGCTTGCCGCCACGCGGCAGCGGCGTTACGCTCGCCTCATTCGTCCCTATTAGCAAGCACGGCGCTTGTTTCTGGGTACTTATTTTTTGTTAGTTACTTTTTTTGGTGCTCGTTTTTACTCTATGGAGACATGCATGAGCCTGGAACTATTTAATCAGCTTGAACAGAAAGTCACCGATACCGTTGACGCTCTAGAAATGATGAAAATGGAAAATGAAGAGCTGCGCAGTGAAAATGCCAAGTTCAAAGAAGAGCGTGAAGAATGGGAGCGTCGTCTCAACAGCCTGTTAAGCAAATTCGACAGCCAAGATAACGCCAGCGCGTCCTAAACGGCGCATTGGCACGCGACTAAAGCACTCGAGACAGCAATAGCGCGTCCTCACGCCCGGCGGGGCCCTCAACCGCTGGGCAGCTTGGATAGTAGCCCTTTCGTCGCCCGTCTTCGCTAAACCCGCTGCGCTGATAGAGCCGGATAGCGCTAAGATTGCCAACGCGAACTTCCAGCAACAGCCGCTCGCTAGACCATCCTTGAGCTGTCGTTAAGACGGCGCCCATTAGCGCGTCACCTGCGCCCTGTCGACGACACACCGGCAATACGCCTATCGCCTGTAGCTCAGCGTCAAACAGCAGTTGCACCACAATGGCATAGCCTACTAGCGCCTTCTGATGCCATAGGCCCAACACACAGGTTTGCTGACAGCTAAGCGCGGCCTGCAGCTGTGAAGCGCTAATGCCGCTTCGCGCCTGATCCTCCAGCGCGGTGAGTAATGCTAAATCGTCGACCCTCAACTCAGTGATCATCAGCCGCCTGAGGAGTGTCCGCAGGGCTAACCGATGCCCATTGCTGGCCCAACAGCTGAAGCTCAGGCCAAAGATCACGCTTATTGTTCGTATTGTCGAGCAGTGAAGCCAGCGCAGGCCCCTGCCATACCGGCAGCGAAAGCGTATGGCTCTGCCCATCGGCCACGTTTAAGACGCGATCCAAGGTGCCTTGATCGGCGCCTAGCGCTCCCCACCATAGTAGCTGCTCTAATTGCCATCCTTGACGATTTACGCGGCCGGCGACAAAGGCCGCCAAGCCTTCACGGGCTTCATCCAGAGGGTCTTCAACGGCAAAGGCGTTGGTCATCTGCGGCCAAGTAAAGTGCGTGATACTTGGCGCGACGCTGGGCTGAATACCCGCCGCATAGAGTAGATTGATCAATAGCTGCTGCTCTGAGGTGCTCATTTCACCTGCGTGCAGCACCAGCCAACGCCCGTCAACACACAGGCAGGAAAGTGAAAATGCGAGCGGCTTAGCGGGCGCTGCATCAGGCGCAGCAACAGCCTCTGCGGGCTGAGAATCTGGCAGCGCTGCTGGAACCGGCGGTTCGCCCGCGTGCTTGGCTTGCCCGGGTTGATCGTTGGTCAGCAGAGCGCGAATCGCGGAGGGCGAAGCGGTTACATCGCCTGGCACTGATAACTCGGGCGCCGCTCGCCTTGGCGCCGGGGCATCATCCAACAACGCCTGCAGGCGCTCACGAGGCGGCGTCGGAGCGGGCGCAGACTCCTCCCACTCACAGGCCTCGGTGGGCAGTGCATTCGGTAGCTGATATTTAGCGGCCCAGGCCGTAATGCCCATAGCATCAAGGTAGTGCCGCCGAATAACTTCTTGTGTCACTTTTCGCCGCCATGGCAGTTCGGTGAGTTCGGACGTTCGCCGCCCCGGGCCTGCCACTCGCTGGCGGTATAAAGATGTAATGCCAGCGCGTGAACCGGGCCAGAAAGCTCATCAGCCAACAGCGCATAGATCTGCTGATGGCGCTTCACCGGCATCATGCCGCTGAAAAGTTCGCTAACCAGCGTCACCTTGAAATGAGTTTCAGAGTTAGCGGGCACGTTGTGCATGTGGCTTTCGTTCTCAACCTGCAGCACGTCAGGCGCTAATGCCGTTAACTTCTGCTCAATTTGTGTCTGCAGCGTCATGTCATTTCTCCTAGAGATCAGAAACCGTTTTATTGTACCCGCTTAGTGACCCGCCGACGATGCCCGACGGGCGTGTAACGCGCGGCGAGCCAGCGGCATACGTGCCACGCTTGCCAGTAATGCCAGCAGCGTCGTTGCGGCCCCTAGCCATAGCGTTACCTGAACCGGCCAACCCAGCGCCAGCGCAGCCCCCACTATCGCCACGCCAAATGACTGGCCAACGGTACGCGTCGTGCTCATCACGCCTGACACATTCGAGCTGCGCTCTAATGGCAGGCTGCCCATCATTTCGCGATTATTGGGCGGCTGGAACAGTCCAAACCCTATCCCACATAGCGCGGTGCGCCACAGGCTGCCCGCCACTCCGGTTGATTCATCCACTAATGCCAGTGCAATCAGGCCAACAATTAATAGTCCTAGCCCCGTGCTCGACAGCACGCTGGGGTTAATCCGGTCCGCTAAACGCCCTGCAATCGGCCCCACCAACATGATGGCAAGCGGCCAAGGCGTGAATAGCCATGCGGTTTCCAGCGGCGTAAACCCCATCTGTTCTTGGTAGAAAAAAGACAGCGCTACAAACGTCAGCCCTTGGCCAATAAACGCTAGCCCAGAGGCCGACACCGCTAGCGTAAAGCGCATCTCAGAAAAGACGCTAAGCGGCAGCAGCGGGTAAGGTGCGCGGCGCTGACGAATAATAAATCCGCCGCAAGCCAGCACTGCCAGCAGCGCCCAGCCAGCGCTTTGCCAAATCGGCACGGCGTGGCCTACGGCGTCCATGGCGATAAATAGACTGGCCAGCATCACCATGGAAAGCAGCGCGCCGGCCACATCAAAGCTGCCTTTACGCGGCTTTTCGCGGGGCAGCGCGCGGCTCGCTAGCCAGAAAGAGCACATGCCCAGCGGAACATTTAATGCAAACAGCCAAGGCCAGTCGGCGAAAGATAAAATCACTCCGCTCAGCGTAGGCCCCGCGGCGTAGCCACCCGCGACCACTAACGCGCTGAGGCCAAGCGCACTGCCGAGCAAGCGCGAAGGAAAAATCGCCCGATAGAGCGATGGGCCTATCGACAATGTCGCCGCGGCGCCTAGCCCCTGGCAGGCACGAAAAACAAGCAGCGTTTCCAAATTACGCGACAGCGCCGCCCCTAACGAGGCCGCAACAAAGATCCCTATTCCGAATAGATACAGCCGGCGGCGAGTAACTAGCTCACTAATGCCTGCAAAGACGAGCAGAAAAGCGGCGCAGACTACCTGAAAAAGATTGGTAATCCACACCGCACGCGAAGCGGGCACATCTAAATCGGCGGCAATGGTCGGCAGCGCCAAGTTAATCATCGTGGTATCGACCACCGCCATTAAGGTACCGGTGACCAGCGCCAGCACCGCCAGAGCGCGCTCAGGGCCTGGCAGGCCATCGTCTCCGGGACGGCTTTCAAACAATCGCATAGCGAAGTTCCTAGAGGAGCGTTCCTTAACGAAACGGCTAAAACAACACAGTTTTTAGAATCATAGTTTTTAGAAACACAGCATGTAGAAACACAGCATTTAGAAGCACAGTATTTAGAAACAAAGAAACCGGCCTTAGCCGGTTTCAAAGTGCGCCAATGCTAGGCTCTGCCTCAAACGTCGGCGAGTAAGGATTAGGCCTAGCGCAGCGCGTTTTAAAGCGCCTATACCGTTCGAATGCTACGCCTACTCACTATCTAACAGCAGCGCGTCATCTACTTCTGATATTTCAAGCGCGGTTTCATCATCAAGATCAATCGCTAGATAGCTGTGCTCGACGCGCACAAATTCTTGAAACAGCGCCCAATCGAGTTTATCCGGCCACTGTCCCTCATCCTCTTCCCACGCGCGCAGCTCCGTTTCGAGAATGTCCACGTAGCGGTCGCGCACAAACGTTTCCAGCGCTTCCGGCGTATCCATCTCAGGAATCAGGTAAATGGTACTTTCACGTTCGACGTCGTCCAAGGTCAGGTCGTCGTCTCCCATGGTGGGTTCCAGCGCGTTGATCCAGTCCACAAAGGGCTGGGTCGGCCTGACGCTCAATGCGGAGCGGTTAAGCAGTTTCATGGGATTCTCCTCGCCGTCGAAACGTTGACCATTATGGGCGCTATAACGCGCCCTTACCAACTTTTCATCCGCTATAGAATTTGTTTAGTCCACTTCAGGGCGCATTGCAGGGAACAGCAGCACGTCACGGATAGAGGGACTGTCGGTAAATAGCATGACGAGACGGTCGATACCAATGCCCTCGCCTGCGGTAGGCGGCATACCATACTCCAACGCGCGGATGTAATCGGCGTCGTAATACATTGCCTCCAAGTCACCTGCGTCTTTTTCCGCTGACTGGGCGCGGAAACGCTCGGCCTGGTCTTCGGCGTCGTTGAGCTCCGAAAATCCGTTGGCGATTTCTCGGCCACCAACAAAGAACTCAAAACGATCGGTAACGAAAGGGTTAGCATCATTACGCCGCGCCAGCGGGCTGACTTCAGCCGGATACTCGATAATAAACGTCGGCCGATCGAGTTTGTGCTCAGCGACTTCTTCAAAGATCTCTGTTTGCACCTTACCCAGGCCCCAGCTCTCTTTGACCTTGATACCGAGCTTCTCAGCAGCCGCTCGCGCAGCCTCTAGTGAATCTAAATCGCTGTCAGCAATGCCGTCGCCGTGATCCAAAATCGCCTGACGCAGCGTCAAACGATCAAACGGCTGCCCAAAATCATAGCTAGTGCCCTGATATTCAATCACCGCGCTGCCCAGCACTTCTTCGGCTGCCGTGCGCAACATCGCTTCGGTCATATCGATCAGGTCGCGATAATCCGCGTACGCCCAGTAGAATTCCACCATGGTGAATTCTGGATTGTGGCGCGTCGACAGACCTTCATTGCGAAAATTGCGGTTAATCTCGAAGACTTTTTCAAAACCGCCCACCACTAAGCGTTTGAGATAAAGCTCCGGCGCAATACGCAGATACATGTCGATATCCAGCGCATTATGGTGCGTGATGAAAGGACGCGCTGCGGCACCGCCAGGAATCGGCTGCAGCATGGGCGTTTCTACTTCCATAAAGCCGCGCGTTTCAAAGAAGCGACGCATGGAGCTGATCACCGCGGCACGGGTTTCAAACACCTTACGCGACTGCGGATTCATAATCAGATCCACATAGCGCTGGCGGTAGCGGGCCTCCATATCAGTCAAGCCGTGAAACTTATCTGGCAGCGGACGCAGGCTCTTCGTCAGTAGCTGGGCCTCTTTCATCATGACGTACAAATCGCCCTTACCGGACTTGTGCACGGGCCCGCGAGCGGCCACGATGTCACCAATATCCCAGCTTTTAATATCGTCTAGCACATCAGCGGGCAGGCCTTTTTTATCCACATACAGCTGGATTTGTCCGGCCACGTCCTGAATAACGATAAACGGCCCGCGCTGACGCATGACTCGCCCCGCCACCGAGGCGTGATGATCAAGCCCCTCAAGATCCGCCTTTTCTTTATCGCCCAGCTTATTTTGCAGCTCGACGGTTAAGCTATCGCGGCGAAAATCATTTGGAAACGCACTCTTACCCTGCTCGGCGGCCAGTTCACGACGCGCGGCAAGCTTGGCCCGGCGCTCGGCGATCAGATGATTTTCCTGGTGTTCAGAGCCATGTGTTTCAGAGCCATGCTGCTCAGACGCGTCTTGGTTAGCCATGTGGCACCCTGTTGATAATCAAACCGTTAAAAAATTACAAACCCTGCTTGAGACTAGCGACGATAAACTGATCAATATCCCCGTCGAGCACCTTATCGCAGTTGCTGGACTGCACGCTGGTACGCAAATCTTTGATGCGCTGATCGTCAAGCACGTAAGAGCGAATCTGGCTACCCCAGCCGATATCCGCTTTTGAATCCTCGGCTTCCTGCTTGGCTGCATTGCGCTTTTGCATTTCGTGTTCCCACAGCCGTGCTTTCAGCTGCTTCATAGCAAAGTCGCGGTTAGCGTGCTGGCTACGCTGCCCTTGGCAGGCCACGACGATGCCGGTTGGCTCGTGAGTGATCCGTACCGCAGAATCGGTGGTGTTAACGTGCTGCCCGCCGGCGCCGCTAGAGCGATAGGTATCAACGCGCAGATCCGAGGGATTAATCTCAACCTCGAAGCTGTCGTCAATTTCCGGCGATAAAAAGACCGATGCAAAGGAAGTATGCCGGCGGCCGCCTGAGTCGAACGGGCTTTTGCGCACTAAACGATGCACGCCAGTTTCTGTACGCAGCCAGCCAAACGCATAATCGCCCTGGATATGTACCGTTGCCGACTTAATACCGGCCACTTCACCGGCAGAAATTTCGCTGATATCGGCTTTAAAGCCGTGGCTTTCCGCCCAGCGCAGGTACATGCGCAGCAAAATATTCGCCCAGTCCTGCGCTTCGGTGCCGCCAGAGCCAGACTGAATATCCAGATAGGCGTTATTTTGATCCATATCACCAGAAAACATGCGCCGGAACTCAAGCTTTTCAAGCGCAGCCTGCAGGCTGTCTAGCTCTTTGCGCACTTCATCAACCGTGCCTTCGTCGTCCTCCATTTCAGCCAACTCTAGCAGGTCTCGGCTATCGCCTAAGCCCTGGTCGAGATCATCAATGGTGGCCACAATGGCCTCAAGAGAGGCGCGCTCTTTGCCCAGTTTCTGCGCATAGGCCGGATCGTTCCAGACATTGGGGTCTTCCAGTTCGCGGGTGACCTCTTCTAGCCGATCTTGCTTTTCGGCATAGTCAAAGATACCCCCTAAGAACGTCTGTCCGCTCAGACAGGTCCTTGATCTGGTTATGAATCGGGTTGGTTTCCAACATGGGATTGCCCTAGCGTGGTCTGCATCGGATCGTACAGAGGTGTATCGATCAGAAAAGCGCATAGTGTAACGAAAGCCGACCCGCCCCGCATCCAATGGCCAGCGTCAGGGCAATAAAAAACCCGGCGTGCGCCGGGTTTCGATAAGGCTTAGCCTTCTCTGTGGCTTAAAAGCGATAGGTCAGCTGAGCGCCAAAGCCATGGGCTTCGTTTTTGTAGTCTGCCGAATAATTCGCTCCACCGATGGCCGCGCCCCCCGTGGCAGCGCTGGCTAGCAGGTCATTACGCTCCTGCTCCACAAAAGTGCCGCGCTCAGTCAGGTAAGAGTACGCAAAGTCTAGCGTCATGTCAGGCGTTGGGCTCCAACCTGCCCCCAGCGAGAAGATACGCCGATCATCCGAAGGAATACGTACGCTGCGGTCTTCATCATTGGTCGGCGTAAAGTCCAGTGACACCCCTGCACGCAACGCCAAGGTAGGCGTTAGCTGATATTCACCGCCGGTGGCAAATGCCCATGCGTTTGAATAATTTTGTGGCTCTTGAGTGATTTGGTCGCCCTGACTGCCTCTGACCAAAATCTCATCAAATTGACTCCAGCGCACCCATGAAGCGCCAAACATCAACTTAAGACGATCCGTCATCTGCTGCGTCAGCGAGAGGTTAACCGTCTCAGGCGTGGTTAGATTGAGGCTTGCTGAATCAGCACGCACCACGTTACCCATAGGATCGGTCGCACTAAAACTGCCTTCCAAGTTGTAATCTACTTTTGAGCGGTAAGTCAGACCCAGCGTCGTTTCAGCTACCGGGCGATAAATAACGCCTAAGTTATAACCCCACGCCTCGTCGTCACCCTCAACGCGCGAATCGATATCGCCAGCGGCATCAAAAGCGGGGCTTGAGGGCAACTGGCGGCGCAGCTCGCCTTCTACCCGGTTATAAGTAACACCAGCGCCGACCGCCCATTGATCGTTAAAGCGATAAGACACCGTCGGCTGGGCACTGACTACCGTCACTTCGGTGTAATCACCAAAGTAGCGGCCTTGGAAGTCATCTTCATACTCGGTTTTAGAGCCAAACGGCGCGTACACCCCAAACCCAAACGCTAGCTGATCAGTAACGGGCTGTGCATAGAAGGCAAAGGGAATGAAAGTACCCGGCACCATATCGCCATCGTTACCGCCGGGAATACTCCCCAGAGGAATTTGATTGCCATTAGGCGCACCGCCGAGGGCAACGCCGGAGTCGATATTACGGGTAGCCTCCACATTTGAAAGATCCGTATTTACATTTAAATAGGTTCCACCCACGGTGATTTGGGCACGATCTAAAAATGACATGCCCGCCGGGTTGCCATAAACAATAGAGGCATCGTTGATGTTAGAACTGCGCCCAGCATGGCCGTAACCCTGCCCGCTTACGCTCTGTTCGTTGATTTGATACCCGCCCGCGTGGGCTTGGCTGGCGAAGGCGGCTGTGATGGCAGCAGCCAGGGTGAGCTTATTAAATTTATTGCTCTTAACTTTATTATTCTTAAATGTATTGTTCATAGCGAGCCTCTCTTCCCAATGATCCGATGGATACAGACGATCCAACTTCGTTATTTTTTACATGACTGTTTTCTCGCAACTACGCTAAAGGATCAAGAGTAAACGAGCGTTTTATTTCATTTTTCGCTTATACATTAGTCGTACGATCGTTTTAAATCAGTGTTTTAGTTATTTTCACTCATTCACTAAGCCTAGCTTGACCTGTGGGTTACCCATAGGTTTTACACTTAAAAGCATGATGCAATCCAACGATTCGCTTATTAGATGAGGGAGACGGCCATGAAAGTGAATGAGCTTGCCAAACGTGGCGGCGTCACCGCAGAGACCGTGCGCCATTACGCCCGCGAGCAGCTGCTGGCCCCGCAGCGCCACCCGGATAACGGCTATCAGCTGTTTTCAGATACCGACTTAGAGCGGCTGCGCTTTATTCAGCGGGCGCGCAAGCTAGGTTTTAGCGTCGCTGAAATCCGCGACATACTTTCCCACGCCGACCAGGGCGACTCCCCCTGCCCGCTGGTGCGTGATCTGCTCACCAGCCGCCTACCTCTCATTCGCGCCCGCATTGCTGAACTGGAAGCGCTGGCCGAGCGCATGGAGCATGCCCTCGTGAGCTGGCAAAACATGCCCGACGGCACGCCTGACGGACACAGCGTATGCCGCTTGATTGAAAGCTTTCCAGCGCCAGCGTCTAGCCAGGAGACACCATGAGCAACTCGTTGAGCGTCATCCGCGATGCTACCGGCAATGCCCAGCACACGGTGAAAAAGCAGCGTTTAGCGATCAGCGGCATGTCCTGTGCGGGCTGTGTAAAAAGTGTTCAGAAAGCGCTTGAGCATACCGATGGCGTCGACACCGCCAGCGTGAATTTCGGCACCCACTCTGCGCAGGTGGTTGGCAGCGCGGAAAGCCAAGCATTAATCGCCGCCGTTGAAGCGGTGGGCTATAGCGCGGCACCTATTGTGGACATGGCTGACGCCGAGCGTACTCGCGCAGAGCAAGATGCCAAGACCTATCAGCAGCGGCTACGCGGCAGCGCTGCTTCGCTAGCCTTAGCGATTCCTCTCATGCTTAGCATGTTCTTTTTTCACCCTCACCCAGTGGGCATGGGGCGTCTTTATTGGCTAGTCGTTGGCCTGCTCACGCTAGCCGTCATGGCCTTTCCCGGGCGTCACTTCTTCGTCAATGCCTGGAAGAGCGTAAAACATCATCAGGCCAATATGGATACGCTGATTGCCATGGGAACTGGCACCGCCTGGCTTTACTCCATGGCAGTGGTGCTGCTCGCACCGTGGCTACCGGAGGTGGCTCAGGGTATCTATTTTGAAGCCTCTGCGATGGTGATCGGGCTGATTCTGCTCGGCAATGCCCTGGAACTACGCGCGCGCGGTCGTACCAGCAATGCTTTAAAGCGCCTACTCGATCTGCAAAGCCGCACGGCGCGGATTATCCGCGACGGCCAGGAGCAGGAGGTTGAGATTGATGATGTGCGCACAGGCGATCATATTCGGGTACGCCCCGGCGAACGCCTACCGGTAGACGGCCAGGTGACCGAAGGCCAAAGCCATATTGATGAGTCCATGCTTACTGGCGAACCGGTGCCGGTTGCCAAGCACGTTGGCGATGACGTCAGCGCTGGCACGGTGAATGGTCGTGGCGGGCTGGTGTATCAAGCAACGCGAGTAGGCGCCGACACTCGGCTTGGGCAGATTACCGAACAGGTGGCGAGTGCCCAGAACTCGCGCCCACCGATTGGCGAACTCGCCGATCAGGTCTCCAGCGTATTTGTCCCTTCGGTCATGATCATTGCCGTGCTCACGGCGCTGGTCTGGTTCAACCTGGGGCCGGCACCGCTGGTCATCCATATGCTGGTCACGGCGACCACCGTGCTAATCATTGCCTGCCCCTGCGCGCTGGGCCTGGCAACGCCCATCTCGACCATGATCGGCGTTGGCAAAGCGGCAGAGTACGGAGTACTGGTGCGCAACGGCGAAGCGCTGCAAACCGCCAGCAAGCTCACCACGCTAGTCGTCGATAAGACCGGCACGCTGACCCAAGGCAAGCCCAGCGTCACTGATGTACAGATGTTTGACACCGAACAATCCACCGCACTGGGATGGGTGTTCGCACTGGAGCAAGGCTCCGAACATCCGCTGGCAACGGCGCTGATGTATTACGCCGAAGAACATAACGCTCCAACCGCTGAGATTGAGCATTTCGATAGTGTGACCGGGGGTGGCGTGAAGGCGCAAACTGCCGATGGCAAATCACTATTGCTGGGCAATGCTCGCCTACTGACGGAAGCGGGGGTGGATCTCCATGCGGGTGAGGGCCAAGCCCGCACTCTGGAAGCGCAGGCCCGCACGCTGGTGTACTTAGCGATAGATGGCAAACTGGCCGCCCTGTTTGGTATTAGCGACCCTCTGCGTCGCGACACCGTGGCCGCCATCAAACGTCTACAAAAAGACGGCTTGACCATTGTGATGCTCACTGGTGATAACGAGCACACCGCCAAGGCAGTTGCTCAGGAAGTGGGTATTGACGAGTATCGTGCGGGTCTATTGCCTGAAGAAAAGCATGCCGAGATTGAGCGGCGGCAAAAGGCGGGAGAAATCGTTGGCATGGTGGGCGATGGCATTAATGATGCGCCCGCCTTGGCCCGGGCAAATGTAGGCTTTGCCATTGGTCAAGGCACCGACGTAGCGATTGAGAGTGCGGGCATAACGCTAATACGCGGCTCGCTACACGGAGTGGCGTCCGCCATTGAGATAAGCCGGGCAACGCTGCGTAATATCAAACAAAACCTGGTGGGCGCGTTTGGCTATAACCTGCTGTGTATTCCCATCGCCGCCGGCGTGCTCTACCCGCTCACCGGCACTTTGCTCTCGCCAATGATCGCCGGAGCAGCGATGTCGCTCTCTTCCATCACCGTGGTGAGTAACGCCAACCGTTTACGGCTATGGAAATCAGACAACCCGGAGATTGCCTCATGAGTATATTGGTTAACCTCGCAGGGCTGGGTGCCATCGCGCTGATTGTGTGGTGGTTCTGGCTCAGCTGACGCCGATATAGCGCCCTGGCTTATGATTCAAGGCGATAATCAGATTGAGCGTCAGCGCCCCCAGCACCGAGTAGCCCACGCGATCTAACGGTAGCTGTGTCAATGCAATCAGTAAAATGACGCCATCGATTGCCAGTTGAACATAGCCTGCGCGCAGGCCGTGTTTATCCTGTAGATAAAGCGCCAAAATATTAATACCACCAAGACTGGTGCGGTGGCGAAATAGCATCAGCATGCCAATGCCCATTAACGCACCACCCATTAGCGCAGCATAGAGCGAAGGCACGTTAGCAAACTGCACCCAGCCTTGGGTGAGTTCCGAAAACAGCGAGACCAAACCAATCGCAGCAAAGGTACGCAGCGTGAAACTCCAGCCCATACGCTTAACGGCCAAATAATAAAACGGCAGGTTAATGGCAAAAAAGTACACCCCAAAGCCCCAGCCGGTGACGCTACTGGTCATATAGCTCAGCAACAGTGCCAGACCCGCGGTGCTGCCCGTGAGAAGCACCGCATGGGTGTAGAAGGTAACGCCCAGCGCTACAAAAAACGTGCCCAGCAGCATCGCCATGAGATCTTCATAAGGACGATGCTGGTCTTTGGGTAAATCTTCCACGCGCATAAGGGGCGACCTTACTTGGAGGTTGCTGGGGGTTTACGAGTTTGTTGAACGGTTTAAATAGCGCTGGCGTGTTCGACCATCAATTGAAGGGATTCGCGGCCGCGCCAGCGGTTGCGATTAAGCTTATAGGCGCAGTGCAGCGTATCCCCCACGCTGAAACCAGGCAGCTCACCGGGCGTTAAAGCACGAAACCAGATGGCTTTGCAGGTTACCGGACCGGTGGAAAGCTCCAGCATCAAATGCGAGCCCTCGGCACCGACCGGACGCAGCGCTTCGACAATAAAGCGCCCTTCAAACAGCGGTGGATCAAATTCACGTCCGTAGGGGCCGAGCATTTCAATCTCTTTTAGCGTTGTCAGCGAAAGCTGTGCGATGGAAAGCTCACCGTCGGTCCATAAGCGCGGGTAAAGCGTTCGCCCACCCAACTGCTCGTTGACTGCCTGCAAGAAAGCCGCCTTAAAAGCATCAAGCTGGCCCCGAGGCACGCCAACGCCCGCCGCGCCACTATGACCACCAAAGCGCGGCAGCGCCTCGGGAGCAAGCTCATAAGTACGCTGCAGGGCATCGCGCAGATGCAGCCCATCGATTGAGCGACCAGAGCCGGTGAGCATGCCGGGGGTCGCGGCCTGGGTAAGCACCAATGCCGGGCGCCCGTAGGCCTGCACTAATCGCGAGGCAACGATGCCCTGCACACCAGGGTGACCATCTTCCAGCAGCACTATGACGGCAGGCTCGTCAGCGGACAGTGCACTCACCGCGAGGGTGCGCGCTTCGGCAGCCATATCCGCCTCAATGGCCTTGCGCGACTGGTTATCCTGATCCAACACGTCGAGCTGACGATTGGCAACGGCATCACTTTCAGCAAGCATAAAATGCAGCGCCGCGTAGGGATCATCAAGCCGCGAACGCGCGTTGATACGCGGCCCCATCTGAAACGCCAGCGTCTCGGCATTAAACGGCACGCTGTCAGCGCCTAAGCGCGTGGCCATAGCGCGCCAGCAGGCCGCATCCATACGATTAATCAGCGTTAAACCTTGGCTGACTACCGCACGATTCGCGGGGCTGCCGCCCAGCGAAACACAGTCAGCTACCGTGCCTAGCGCCACGTAGGAAAGCCAGGGCGAAAGCTTGGGCGTCGCCTCAGAAAGCGCCCCCCACTCGATCAATACGCCGCGTGCAAGCGACATCAGCAGCCATGCCACCATACACCCGGCAATCGTTTTGTCGGGATAGTCACAGTCATTGCGGGTCGGATTTACACAGGCATAGGCCGACGAGGGCGGGCCCTCCACCGGCAGCGCGTGGTGGTCGCTGACCACTACGTCGATACCCGCTGCTTTGAGGCGTGCAATACGCGGCTCATCGGAGCTACCGCAGTCGGCAGTGATCACCAGCGTTGGAAAAGGCTTAAGTGCGAGCGTGCGTTCCACCAGCGGCAGACTAATGCCGTAGCCGTCGTTAATACGATGGCCAATCAAACTGTGCAATTTGCCTTCCGGCACGCCGAATAGCTCCACTAGCGTGCGCCGAATCACCACGTGCGACGTGATTCCGTCGACGTCGTAATCGGTAAGAATGCCAATGGCCTCGCCTTCGGCGACCGCCTGGGCGATGCGTTCGGCGGCGCGGCGGCCGTCGACAAGCTTCTCAGGGTGAGCCAAATACCGCAGGCTGGGTGTGATTAACGGCGCAAGCTCACCGCTATAGCCCGGCAAGCGTGAGGCTAGCAAGCGCGCCTGTAGCTCACTTAGGCCCTCTGCTTGCGCGCGAGCGTAGAGCGCCTCGTCCAGTGGACGAGGCTCCAAGCGCGGCCTGGTTGTACTAGGGGGCAGCGTGTCGTTAGACAATTCATTCACGGCGTTCATTAACGGTTCAACGACGATGTTCAGCGACATACTGCTGCACGGCGGCAAGCTCGGCGGGCAGCACGGTGTAACGCTCTTCGCGCTCAAGCAGATCGTCCATGTGCGGCGGCAACGGCACGCCGAGGAAGCCCGCTTTCACCACGGCTTCAGCAAATTTGGCCGGGTGCGCAGTCGCCAGCGTAATCATCGGCGTTGACTGGTCCGCACGGGCACGCTCAGCGGCCCAATAGCCGGTAGCGGTATGCGGATCAAGCATTTCGCCCGTACGTTTATGGGCGTCACGGATCGCTTCCAGAATGGTTGTATCGTCCACGCTGTAGCTTGCAAACTTCTCGCGCAGCTTGGCCAGCGGCGCATCCGCCAAGGCGGTAGGCTCCTGCTGAAAACGTTCAAGCAGCGCCGCCACGGCCAGGCCGTCGCGGTCATAGGCGTCAAACAGCAGGCGTTCAAAGTTAGACGACACCACGATGTCCATGGAAGGCGCTAGCGTCGCCGCCAGCTCTTTTTTGGAGAAGTCGTTGGCCGCTAATGTGCGATGCAGAATATCGTTGGCATTGGTGGCAATGATGAATTGCTTCACCGGCAGCCCCATTTTGTAGGCCATGTAGCCTGCAAATACGTTGCCGAAGTTAGCCGACGGTACGCAGAAACTCACCTCACGATGCGGCGCGCCTAGCGCAACGCCCGACGCAATGTAGTAAACGATCTGCGCCATAATGCGCGCCCAGTTGATCGAGTTCACCGCGACCAGGCGAGTCCCGTTCAAGAAGGTTTGATCGGCGAAGCTCGCTTTCACCATTGCCTGGGCATCATCGAAATTGCCCTCAATGGCAATATTGAAGACGTTGTTGGCCAGCACCGAGGTCATTTGACGACGCTGCACTTCCGACACGCGGTTGTGCGGGTGCAGGATAAAGATATCCAGGTTGTCGCAGTGGCGGCAGCCTTCAATCGCCGCCGACCCAGTATCGCCAGATGTGGCTCCCATGATCACCGCGCGCTCGCCGCGCTTTTTCAGGAAGTGATCCAGCAGGCGACCTAGCAGCTGCAGCGCTACGTCTTTAAACGCCAGAGTGGGGCCATGAAACTGTTCAAGCAAAAAGTGATTGGCATCGAGCTGCTTGAGCGGCACTACCGCATCGTGATTAAACGTTGCGTAGGCTTCGGTAACGATACGCTTGAACGTCGCATCATCGATTTCGCCATTCACAAACGGCTTCATCACCCGAAAGGCGATCTCGGCATAGGAGAGCCCGGCCATATCGGCGAGCTCTTCGCGGGAAAACTCAGGCAGCATTTCTGGTACGTACAGCCCACCATCACTGGCCATACCGGTGAGCACTACTTCTTCAAAAGACAGTGCGGGCGCCTGCACACGCGTGCTGATATAGCGCATCTTGGCTTACTCCCCTTCGTCCAGGCTTTCCACACGAATACGTGTCAGCGGCCCAGCGATATCAGCCATTGCTTCGATTTCACGAATGGCTTCGTTCATCTGTTTCTCTTTGGTGCGATGCGTCAGCAGAATAATCGGCACCAGCTCGCCTTCGGTGGCTTCTTTTTGAATCAGCGCCTCGATCGAGATGCCCTGCTCAGCAAGAATGGTTGCCACGCGTGCCAACACGCCTGGGCGGTCGACGGCCAGCAGGCGCAGGTAGTACGCCGTGGTGATATCTTCCATCGGCATGATGGGCAGCTGGCTGACATCGTCATCGATACCGCTGAACGCCAGATAAGGCACGCGATAGCGGTGATCCGTGGCGATATCCCGGGCCACGTCAAGTAAGTCGGCAACCACTGCCGACGCTGTTGGCTCAGCGCCAGCACCCGCGCCGTAGTAAAGCGTTGGGCCAACCGCATCGCCCATGACCGCGATGGCATTTTTAACGCCATGCACATTGGCCAGCAGGCGCTCTTTGGGGATCAGCGTGGGATGAACACGCAGTTCAAGCCCTTGGTCGGTGCGTTTGGAGATACCCAAGTGCTTGATGACATAGCCTAGATTATCGGCCTGCTCAATATCTTCAGAGGTGATTCGCGAAATGCCTTCGGTGAAAGCGCGCTCAAACTGCAGCGGCACGCCATAGGCGATAGAGGCCAAAATAGTCAGCTTATGCGCGGCGTCGATGCCTTCCACATCAAAAGTGGGGTCGGATTCGGCGTAGCCTAACGCTTGTGCTTCAGCGAGCACGTCTTCAAAGGCACGGCCTTCGTCGCGCATATGGGTAAGAATGTAGTTGCCGGTGCCGTTGATAATGCCGGCCACCCATTCGATGCGGTTGGCACCTAAGCCTTCGCGCAGCGATTTAATCACGGGAATGCCGCCGGCAACGGCGGCTTCAAATGCCACAATCACGCCCTTTTCATGGGCGGCTTTGAAAATTTCATTACCGTGCACGGCAATCAACGCTTTATTGGCCGTGACCACGTGCTTGCCATTAGCAATGGCGGTCAGCACGAGTTCGCGAGCCATATCGTAGCCGCCAATCAGCTCAACCAGGACATCCACATTGGGGTTAGTGGCAACTTCAAACACGTCAGAGGTGGCATTGATGCCGGTAATATCGCAGTCAGGGTGAATACTGCGGTGAGCGACCTGTTCAATCACAATAGGACGGCCAGCACGACGCGCAATATCGTCGGCATTGCGGGTCAATACGTTAAAGGTGCCGCCACCGACAGTGCCTAAACCACAAATACCTACTCTTACCGGTTTCAAAATACTTCCCCTTTCACAGTTCGCACCCGTCAGTGTCGGGTCTTAAATTTGGAGTCTCAGCAGTCGTTGCTGTCGGTGACGTTATTCGTCGTCTAAGCCTAACATGGCGGTGAGCCGCTCGGGGGGCACAAATCCAGGCACTAGCTGCCCATCAGGTAAAATAATGGCGGGCGTACCCTGCACACCCAATGCTTTGCCCAAATCATACTGCCCGGCGACGGGATTGTCGCAGCTTGCCGAGCTAGCAATACTCTGACCTTCTTTGCCCTGGGTCATCGCTTCGCTGCGGTTATCCGAACACCACACCTGCTGCAGAGTGGTGGCAGCGGCGCTATTCATACCGGCGCGAGGAAAGGCCATGTAGTGAACGGCGATACCGCGCTCATTGAGCTCGGGAATAGTGTCGTGCAAACGCGCGCAGTAAGGGCAGGTCGGGTCAGTAAACACCACGATGGTCGCCTTAGGCTCTGCGGCACCGCGGAATACGACTCGCTCGCTTTCCGGCACGGCCGCTAACGCATCGGCGCGCTCTTGGTTTTGCGCCTGTTCCGTTAAGTTAATCAGCCCGCTGGGCGCATTTTCATACAGGTCGCCAAGCAAAAAGTAGCTACCGTCAGCGTTCGAGTAGAAGGACTCGCCACTTTCCAGCCGCACATGATAGATACCATCCATGGGCGTTTCAGTAACCGCTTCGACAGGCATCGATTGACCATTAACGCTCAGTGAGCCAGCTAAACGGTCTGCCACGTCATCGGCTTGAGCAGCCACAGGCAATAGGCTACCCGCTATCAGCAGCGTCATCATTGAGAAAGGAGACAGTAAAGGCAGTGCTAAAAAATGGCGTTGACGCATCATCAATTCAACCTCGTGGGTGGTGTTCTGCATGTAGGCTTTCCAAGCGCGCTTGGGCTACATGGGTATAAATTTGGGTCGTCGACAAGTCGCTATGACCCAGCAACAGCTGTACGACTCTCAAATTGGCCCCATGATTCAATAAATGGGTCGCAAATGCGTGACGTAGCGTATGCGGTGACAGCGGCCGGGTAATCCCAGCCGTTATCGCATGAACTTTAATACGGTGCCAAAACGTTTGCCGTGTCATGGCTTTGTCGGCGCGCCCAGGAAACAGCGCCGGACGCGTTGGGTCGCTCATTAAGGCAAGCCGCGCGGTCTGCATGTAGTGAGCTATCCAATCGGCGGCCTCTTCGCCCATGGGCACTAGGCGATCTTTATCGCCCTTACCGCGTACCCGCACCACCCCTTGGCGAAGATTGACCGCGTCACCGGTGAGTCCTACCAGCTCAGAAACTCGCAGGCCACAGGCGTAAAGCAGCTCAAGCATGGCGCGGTCGCGTACTCCTAGCGGCGTATCCGTATCGGGCGCCATCAGCAGCCGCTCTACCTCGTCCTCATCCAGCGTGTTGGGCAATCCGGGGATCACACGCGGCAGCTTGATATCCGTTAGAGGATCGCTCGCCACCTGATTATTCAGACGGCCCCAGCGGTAAAAACTACGCAAGGTCGATAGTAGCCGGGCGGTGCTACGTAACTGGTAGCCTTGCTCACGGCGGCTGGAAAGCCATTCTCTGAGCCGCTCAGGCGGCGGTGCCAACAGCGCCTCACCGTGCGTGTCCAGATGATTTTGCCACGCGGTTAAATCACGTCGATAGGCCGCTAAAGTATGGTCGCTAGCCCCTTGCTCTAACCACAGGGCATCCAAAAAAGCATCAATAACGCTCATACGTTAGCCATCTCCCGGCGCCTGCTTTAGCGTGACTACGCAAAGCACCTGCTCTATAGACAAAACCCCGCCCCGCAAAGCGGTGACGGGGTTTTGGTATCCAGACGCTACGCATGTCCGAAAACAGCGAGTGCCTGTGGAACAGTGGCGATTAAGCCAACTTTTCCTTGATACGTGCTGAACGACCGCTGCGCTCGCGCAGGTAGTACAGTTTGGCTTGACGCACGTCGCCGCGACGTTTGACTTCAAGCGAGTCAACTAACGGGCTGTAGGTCTGGAAAGTACGCTCAACGCCAACACCGTGAGAAATTTTACGCACGGTGAATGCGGAGTTCAGGCCACGGTTACGCTTACCGATGACCACACCTTCAAATGCCTGAAGACGCTCGCGAGTACCTTCTTTTACTTTTACCTGAACGACAATAGTATCGCCGGGGGCAAAGGGAGGAATTTCTTTGCCCATTTGCTCAGATTCGATCGCCTGGATCACTTTGCATTTACTGCTCATCATCATACTCCTGAATAACGTAATGGCTTGACCGCTCAATCATGGGAGGCGGAAGCCGTGATCCCGGCGCTCGAAACAAGCTGCGCGGGAGTCGTTATGGGTGACACAGGTACGCAGGCTTGCTGCCTTGTTCGCCCTGCACCGCCGCCCTGGCCTACTGAGTGGGCAAACGCCTACTGAGTGGACAGCGCGTGTTCCTCGATAAACTCATTCAACAGCTTGCGCTGTTCGGCATCTAACGGCCGCCCTTCTAACATATCTGGACGACGCTGCCATGTCCGGCCTAGCGACTGCTTTAACCGCCAGCGCTTGATGGCTGCATGATTACCGCTTAACAGCACATCGGGCACTTGGCGCCCGTCAACAACCTCTGGACGGGTGTAGTGCGGGCAGTCTAACAGACCGTCATTAAACGAGTCTTCGACAGCGGAATCCTGATGGCCCAACACGCCGGGAATCAGCCTTGCCGCCGCATCAATCAGCACCATCGCTGGCAGCTCACCGCCGCTCAGCACATAGTCACCAATTGACCATTCTTCATCGATGTCACTTTCTACCACGCGCTCGTCAATGCCTTCATAGCGCCCAGCCACGACTACTAGTGGTCCGGCACAAGCTAGTGCTTGAACGCCCTGCTGATCTAGTTTACGCCCTTGAGGCGACAGGTAGATCACCGTCGGCACTTGGCCAGTGGCTTGCTGTGCCCGCTCACGGGCTGCAAAAATCGCTGCGCGCAGGGTATCGACTTTCATCAACATCCCAGGACCACCGCCATAGGGGCGGTCATCAACGCTGCGGTGGCGGTCAGTGGCATAATCCCGCGGATTCCAAAATTCCAGTGCGATACGCTGCTTATCTACCGCTCTGCCGACCACGCCTTGTTGCGTTAGCGCATCAAACATCTCGGGAAACAACGACACCACACCAATCCACATTGCAGGCGTTGCTAGGTTTTCACCAGTGACCGGCTCACTTGAGTCGGACGGCACATCATTGTTCAGCGCATCCAACTCGCTCAGCTTACTCAGCTCTCTCAAAACTCAGGATCCCAATTGACGACCATGCGGCCCTCGTCGAGACTGATTTTGACAATGACATCGTCTGGTAAAAACGGCAGCAGCCGCTCACGCATGTCGATCGCATCCTGATCACCGCGAACCACCATGACATCGTTGGCGCCAGTTTCAAACAGGTAGCTTACCCGCCCTAGCCGCTCGCCGGCCTGAGTGAAGACCGCCATGCCTTCAAGCTCATGCCAATAGTATTCATCGTCAGAAAGCTCGGGCAGTGCTTCTTTAGGCATCAGAATGTCCGTTTGGGCCAATGCTTCAGCCGCATCACGGTCATCAACGCCCTGCAGTTGCACCACAACGCCTTTGCCCTGCCGACGTCCCTGAACAATGCTTATGCGCTTAAGCGTTTCGCCTTGGCGCAACCACCATTCCGGGTATTCGAGAATGCTGTCCATCGGGCTAGTATAGGAATACACCTTCAGCCAACCTTTCACCCCATAAGGGCTAGTCAGCTTGCCTAGCACCACATGCGTGTCGTCAGTTTGGCTTAGTTCTTGGCTTAGCTTTTGACTCAGTTCAGAACGCGTCATTGACGACCTCAGCTACCTAGCACTCAACTAATTTCACACAGCAAGTCTCACACAGCAGGCTTATGCCTGTTTGCGTGCTTCTTTAACCAGCTCAGCAACACGACCAGAAAGCTGGGCGCCTTGGCTCTGCCAGTGAATAACGCGGTCTAGGTCAACGCGCAGACGCTCTTCCTGACCACGGGCTACCGGGTTAAAGAAGCCGATACGCTCGATGAAACGACCGTCGCGAGCGTTACGAGAATCAGTAACGGTCAGGTGGTAAAAGGGACGCTTCTTGGCGCCACCACGGGCCAAACGAATGGTAACCATACGATAACTATCCTTCGGTTGAGGTTACGAGAGTGTGTTTCTAGCGCTTAGCGCCGTCGGAACACTCGTCGTGCTACATGCTATATAAAGGCCTTCATTGATGGGCGCTGCTGCCACGCTTTACGCGCTTTTAGGCAACACCCACGCATGAAGAGGCCGCATTCTACGCAAATGCGCTCTGCTTGGAAAGCCTGACAGCCAGAAAACTCAAAGGCCGTCAACCTTACCCAGCGAGCAGATGCCTACTTTAACGCCGCGGCAATCCACCGGGGCCGCCCATACCGCCCATGCCGCCGGGGCCGCCCATTCCACCTGGGCCACCCGGGCCACCGCCGCCCATCATGCCTGACATGCCGCGCATCATTTTCTGCATGCCGCCCTTCTGGCCGGCTTTTTTCATCATTTTCTGCATCTGCTTATGCTGCTTGAGCAGACGGTTAAGGTCCGGCACTTGCAGGCCTGCACCGGCGGCAATACGGCGCTTGCGCGAACCGTTGATCAGGTCGGGCTTACGGCGCTCTTTAGGCGTCATGGAGTTAATCAGCGCTTCAAGCTTGCCCATCTCTTTCTCAGGGCCTGGGCCTTGGGCCATCTCGGCCATTTGCCCCATACCGGGCAGCTTACCTAACAGGCCACCCATACCGCCCATTTTTTTAAGCTGCTGGAGCTGGTCGCGAAAATCTTCCAGATCAAAGCCATCGCCCTTCTTAACTTTTTTGGCAAGCTGGGCGGCTTTAGATTTATCGACGGTGCGCTCAGCTTCCTCGATCAGCGACAGCATGTCGCCCATACCGAGGATGCGCGAGGCCACGCGGTCGGGATGGAACGGTTCCAGGGCATCGACTTTCTCACCGACACCCATAAACTTGATCGGCTTGCCGGTAATGTGGCGCACTGACAGCGCCGCGCCACCACGAGCATCACCGTCGGCCTTGGTCAGGATCACCCCGGTCAGCGGCAGCGCTTCGCTGAATGCCTTAGCCGTATTGGCGGCATCCTGACCGGTCATGGCATCGACCACAAACAGCGTTTCCTGAGGCGAGACTGCTTTATGCAGCGCCTGGATTTCCGCCATCATCGCTTCATCAATCGCCAGGCGGCCGGCGGTATCGATCAACACTACGTCGTGAAACTGGATCTTAGCGTGCTTGATCGCCGCTTCGGCAATCGCGACCGGCTGCTGATCAGAGCGAGACGGGAAGAAGTCTACCTCGACCTCTTTCGCCAACGTTTCCAGCTGGTCGATAGCCGCCGGACGATAAACGTCGGCAGACACTACCAGCACTTTTTTCTTCTCGCGCTCACGCAGATAGCGAGCCAGCTTAGCCACAGAGGTGGTTTTACCCGCACCCTGTAGACCCGCCATTAATACAACCGCGGGGGAGCCTTTAAGCACGAAGCCATCGTTAGCTTCGCCCATGATCGCTTCCAGCTCTTGCTGAACGATCTTGACGAACTGCTGACCGGGCGACAGGCTTTTGGATACTTCCTGCCCAACGGCCCGCTCGCGCACGCGTTCAATAAACTCCTTGATGACCGGCAACGCTACGTCGGCCTCAAGCAGTGCTCGGCGCACTTCGCGTAAGGTGTCTTTAATATTGTCGTCGGTCAGGCGAGCCTGGCCTTTGATCGACTTTAGCGTCTGGGAAAGACGCTCACTAAGATTCTGGAACATGGGGCCTCTCTGCCTCCGTCACTGCCGTCGGCGCGCACGCCCTGGACTGATGTGCCGCGATTATACGCGTTCACGCCCTGAGTCTCCATGGGGCGCATTGACGATCATGAGAGCCAGCACGCTATTTTCGTATACGCGTGCACGGCTGTGCGATATGGCTTGGATTCGTTATAGTAGCGGAGTAGGTTTTGGCCGCAACCGCTCTTAACGTCGTTTACTTATTTAAAGCAACGCGCTGCAAGGCGCACGGATAGCATCAATGCAGGCGCTCCCTTTCGCCACGATGGCCTTTATTCTCTATGTCGCCGCTGCCATTTGGCAGGGCATGACATTGTTCCGGCGCGTGCCGCCGCGCCAAGGTATGGTGCGCCTAATCGCCGTACTGGGTCTGTTGCTGCACATCCCCGTGGCGATCAAACTGGTAGGACAATCCCCAGGGCTTTTGCCAGGCTTTTCCACTAGCGCCACGCTACTGATGGCCGTAGCGGTTAATGTGCTGCTCGTGGCTAGCCTGTTCAAACCGGTTTTAAACGCTGGCATTGCACTATTCCCGCTGGCAGGCATTGCGCTCTTGGCAGCCACTTGGCTACCGAATCAAGGGGGTCATACCGGCCTAAAGCCCGGCATTTTGCTGCATGCGGTAAGCTCGGCGCTTGCGTTTGCCGTACTGGCGATTGCCGCGGCCCAGGCAGTGCTGGTGGGCCTGCAGAACCAAGCGCTTCGCCACCATCATATACGTGGCATTGTGCAATCGTTACCGCCGCTCACGACCATGGAGCGGGTGCTCTTCGAACTTGTGTGGGCCGGCATTATCTTGCTGACACTCTCCATCGCTAGCGGGCTCATTTTCCTCGACAATCTCTTTGCCCAGCACTTAGCACATAAAACAGTGCTGTCGCTCCTGGCCTGGATAATCTTCACCACGCTGTTGATAGGCCGTTATCGCTTTGGCTGGCGCGGCATGCGCGCCGTGCGCTGGACGCTAGGCGGCTGCGGTTTGCTCGTGCTGGCTTACTTTGGCAGCAAGTTTGTACTTGAGATTATACTCAATCGATAGCTACTCAACCGATAACGGCTTAATTGCTGACGGGGCGCAACCACGCCTTTAGTTGTCTTGACACACTACTCGCTACCTTCTAAAAACGAGCCTAATACGCCACAAAGGACCTTTCGACTTGAGCGACGACTTCCCCCTGGGGTTACTGTTCGGCCTGCTAGCCTTACTGATAGTGCTTTCTGCTTTTTTTTCCAGCTCTGAAACCGGCATGATGTCGATCAACCGCTACCGCTTGAGCCATCAGGCTAACAGCGGTGATCGCAGAGCAAAACGGGTTATGCGCCTGCTCACCCGCCCAGACCGCCTGATTGGCGTCATTCTGATCGGCAACAACTTCGTTAATAACTTAGCCGCATCGATTGCCACGATTATCGCTATTCACTTTTTTGGCGACGTATCAGGGCCTGCCATTTCTACCGCCCTGCTGACCATTACCATTTTGATTTTTGCTGAAGTTACGCCCAAAACCTACGCCGCGATTAAGCCAGAACGCATTGCTTACCCCACGTCTTATGCGCTTGAGCCGCTGCTAAAGCTGCTTTATCCGCTGGTATGGCTGGTCAACGTGATGTCGAATGGCTTACTCAGACTCATTGGCGTTAAAAGCGTTGATAGCGGTGGCGACAGCCTGACGCGCGACGAGCTGCGCACCGTCGTTCATGAAGCCGGCACGCTGATTCCTTACCGCCACCGCGCGATGCTGCTCTCCATTCTCGATCTGGAGAACGTCACGGTGAACGATATTATGGTGCCGCGCCATGAGGTACTGGGTATCGATCTGGATGATTCTTTAGAAGATATTTTGACTCAGATTCGCACCAGCCAGCACACGCGACTGCCGGTATATAAAGGCGATATCAATAACATCATTGGCATGCTGCACCTGCGCAATGCGGCACGCTTTCTCTCTCGCGACGAAGTCACCAAAGCCTCGATTGTTCAGGAAGCCCGCGAACCCTACTATATTCCTGAATCGACGCCGCTACATACCCAGCTACTCAATTTTCAAAAGCAGAAGCGGCGCATCGGCATCGTCGTCGATGAGTATGGCGACGTGGACGGCCTCGTCACGCTGGAAGATATTTTGGAAGAGATCGTGGGCGAGTTCACCACTGACGTGTCCGAAGATGAAGAGATTCATCAGCAGGATGACGGCAGCCATGTGATTGAAGGCACCGCCAATATCCGGGAGATTAACAAAATGCTCGGCTGGCAGCTGCCTACCGATGGGCCCAAAACGCTGAACGGGCTAATTCTTGAGCATCTTGAGGCGTTTCCAGAAGGCCCTGCATGCCTACAGATCGGCAATATGCGTATGGAGATATTAGAGATTCGCGACAACCTCATCACCTCAGCACGCTGCTGGCAGAAAGCTCGCCTGCCACGCCGCTAGTCTAAGGCTCGCCAGCAGAGCATCCTTCAGCGGCGATTGGCGAGGTCCTGATCGGCCGCAGCCTTTAGCGCCCTCACTCGCGCTTCAAGAAACCGCCTTAGCGCCATGTCGTCAGCATCCAGACGGTTTAGCGCTGGCCCAAAGTGCAAACTTACCGGGGCGCGGAAACGCCGGGGGCATTTCTTAAGCGCTTTGCCGCCATGATGAGAGGTCCACGACCCCCACAGACCTGCCAACCCGGCGGGAATGACCGGTACGTCGTCGCGCGCCAGAATCGTCTCTAAACCGCGCCGGAAGGCGTGAATTTCGCCATCGGGGGTTAATCGCCCCTCGGGAAACACCATGACAATTTGACCTTGGCGCAGCGCCTCGCTGACATCATCCAACGCACGCCTTATAGCACCCGGGCTGCGCCGTTCGGACTCAATAGGGATAGCCCCCACCAGCTGAAACCACCATTTAAACCACGGGGAATCAAAAATCGGCTGATCCATCACAAAGCGCAGCGGGCGAGGACTCGCGCCTCCAAGCACCAGCGCATCCATAAAGCTTACGTGGTTACACACCACCAGCGCGGCTCCCTGACGGGGAATATGCTGACGACCGTGCACTTGCAGCCGATAGCAAAGCCGCATTGAAACAAAAATAAGCCAGCGCAACACTTGGCGAGCTGCATTAACCCACCCCGTCACGACGATGCCTCACGGTGACGCAAACCCGCCAGAATGGTGCTCATGAGTTGATCCAACAGTTCATCAACCTTTAACTGCTGACCTTGCCAATAGCCCAATCGCTCATTCAGGCCCAGTTGAACAAGGCCGTGCACACTGCCCCACAGAGTACGCCCCAAACGACGTGCCTCAAGATCATCCAGTGCAGGCTGATAAGATTTAAGCGACGCCTCCACCTGCGTAAATAGCGCTTCGATCAAATCGCTTTGGCGCTGATCCAGCTCGCCCTCTTGCGCCAGCGGGTAATCAAAAAGTAGCTGCCAGCGATAGCAATCCTGCTCAGCGAACCGCCAGTAGGAATGCGCCAACGCGCGCAGCCATGGCTCAGGGGCGTCATCGGCAAGGCTAGCAATGGTGTGCTGTAAGCGGGCTAGCGACTCAACATTAACGTGCTGCAATAAGTTATTAAAGCTGCCATATAGCTTGAGCAGCGTGCTGGGAGCACAGCCGACGTCTCGCGCCAAGGCACGCAGTGAAAGACCATGGACTGGCTGCTCAGCCAACCACTCATCACAAGCGTTCATCACCTGCGAATGGAGGGCATCGGGCGCATGCTGTCTAGGACGGGCCATGGCGATCTCTTAAGGTCAACAACAAACAAGAAGGAAGCCTCGCTGCACTTTAGTCGGAACAACGGGTGGTATAGGATACCTTATATCGAACACTGTTTTCGACACTAAAAAAACCCTTTCGTGCTTTATTGCGCGAAGTCTCCCGCTATACAGGTACACTTCCACGACGATTTTGCTAAAGGAGGTAAGTATGACGGGGCGACTGCATGTGCAAAACTTACCGCTGACCCGTTTATTGCCGATGCTCGATACATCTGAGCCGCTGATTGAATCGCCCAACCTTGCGCCTCGACAGCCCATCTCCGCGATTCGCGCTGAGCAGGGCCAGTATCGGCTATCGTCGCTTTTCTGGGGATTAACGCCCCCCTGGCTCGAGGTGCTAGATCATGCGCCTCACTGCGCGCGAGCCGAAACGCTTGAATCTCGAGCAATGTTTCGCGATGCGTTTAACGCACGCCGCTGCGTCATACCGGTCAGCGGCTTCTATCTATGGAAAAATCAGCCGCGCAGTAAGCAGCCTTACTTGGTCACCCAGGTATCACGGGCGCCGCTACTGCTAGGCGCGCTATGGTGCCGCTACCACACCACGCTAACGGCGTTTAGTGACTCAGCCGCGCTCATCACCGTGCCTGCCAATGTTCTTTTATCACCGCTGACCGACCGCTTGCCGGTGGTCATCCCAAGCCATGCGCTATCCGCATGGCTTAACCCGGACACCGACTCACAAACGCTTAATTCACTATTAGCGCCGGCGCCTTTGGAACTGTTAGGCGCTTTTCCGGTATCTAAATATGTCAATAATCCCGCCTATCAGTCACCGGCCTGCGCCCACCCCACCGGGTCAATGCTGCGCTGGGCTGTGTCTCAGGAGCTGTAATGTTGCGATCTTCTAGTTTAATGCACTGGCGCGCTCTGCCTCAGCGCGCGCTGCTTGGTTTTTTTGTGAGCCTCGGAATAGCCTCTTGCGCGCTAGCCGATGATAGTGACACCACAGCGACTGGCGCTACTAAAGACGCGATTAAGGACACAATCACTCCGATCATCAGCCCTTATGACAGCCGCGACTATCGCGTTTTGACGCTGGAGAATGGGCTCAATGTGCTTATCGTCAGCGACCCAGAAGCAGACAAAGCGGCCGCATCAATGAATGTTCGCGTGGGCAGCGCTCAAGATCCTGACGATCTTAAGGGATTAGCCCATTTCCTTGAGCACATGCTGTTTTTAGGCACCGAACCCTACCCCGAATCGGACGGCTATCAGCGCTACATTTCGGATAACGCGGGCTCTCATAACGCCTTCACCGCTCAGCAAGACACCAATTACTTCTTTGACATTGAGCCATCGGCGCTACCCGGCGCACTAGACCGCTTTAGCGAATTTTTCCTTTCACCGCTGTTCAATGCAGATCATTTAGCCAGCGAGCGTAATATCGTTCACTCGGAGTATATGGCACGTATTCGCGATGAGTCCCGACGCGAAAACGATGTGCTTAATCAGCTACTTGACCCTGATAATGCGACGACGGGCTTTGCCGTGGGAAGCCGTGAAACGCTCGCCAGCCCGCCCGAAGGTGAAGCAACGCTGCGTGAACGGGTTATTGATTTTTATCACCAGCATTACGACGCCAACGTCATGAATCTTGCCATTGTCGCACCTCAGCCGCTGGACACGCTGGAAGAGTGGGTGGCCGAACGCTTCGCTGACATTCCCGACAACGACTTAAGCGTGCCAACTATTGATGCGCCGCTCGTGGATGCTGACACCCTGCCCCGCTATATTGAGCGCCAGTCGCTGCAAGACCGTCGCCAGCTACGCTTTTACTTTCCCGTCCCGGACCCTACCGATGACTACCGCACTAAACCGTCGCAGTTGATCTCACACCTGCTCGGTGACGAGGGCGATGGCAGCCTACTGGCCGTCTTAAGAGATGCAGGGCTTGCCGATGGGCTTTCCGCCGGCGTTGGCCGCGGTGACGGTAACGATGCGCTGTTCACCGTTTCCATCAGCCTGACGCCAGCAGGCGCGGAGCGCTTGGATGACATTCAGGCCACGCTATTTGCAGCGGTTGAGCAGTTGCGCAACGACGGCCTTAACGCATGGCGCTACGATGAACAGAAAAGCCTTAACGAACAGGGCTTTCGCTTTCAGCAGCACGGCGCCCCTCAGCAGGAGGCCACTCAGCTTTCCATGAGCCTGTCGCGGTATCCCGTAGAGGACGTGCAGTATGCGGCTTATCGCATGGACGGTCTGGACGCAGAGCGTCAGCAGGCTTATCTAGATGCGCTCACGCCGGATAACATGCTGCGCTTTTATTCCGCGACGGATATTGAAAGCGAGACCGTATCGCCGTGGTTCAATACGCAGTGGAAAGAACAGGAACCTGGCACAGCGGGCCAAGCACTAAGCGGCTTAGCCCTACCCGCCCCCAACCCCTTTATTGCCAGCGATTTGACGCTGCTAGACGGCCAAGACGAACAGCCTAGTGCGCTAGTAGAAACCCCCACGTTTAGCGCTTGGCACATGCAGGATGCGCGCTTCAACACGCCCAGCGTTGAATGGCGAGTCAGCTTACAAAATCCCACTACAAGCTACTCAGCGGAAGAAGCCGTTCTCACCCAGCTGCTCGCCGGATGGCTCAACGACAGCCTCAACGAATCGCTTTATCCTGCATGGTTAGCGGGCCAGGCGTTCAGCGCTTACCCACACGCCCGAGGCATGACGCTGTCTTTCTCCGGCTGGCGCGATGGGCAAACGCCGCTCATTGAGCAAGCACTGGACCAATTGAAGAACGCCCACATCAGCGACAGCGCCTTTGAACGCGTGCGCTACCAACTGCAGCGCGAGTTGCGCAACGCCCCTCAAGGCGCTCTTTACGGCCAAGCCAGCAGTACTTTGGGCGAAGCCTTGCTAACACCGCAATGGTCTAACGCGCAGCTCCTCACTGCTAGCCAGCGGTTTGATCGTCGCCATCTGGAAGATTTCCGCGAGCGCTTTCTAAGCGACCTTTATGTCGACGCAATGGCGGTTGGCAATACCGACGCAGCGCTAGCGCGAGAACAGGCACAGCTAATACGTGACCGGCTACAGCCCCGCCTGACCCGCGACGACATTGCCACGCTAACGCCGCTGGCCGTAAGTGATGAGCCTAGCGTATTGCACCCTGACAGCTCACGGGATGAGTCGCTGGTGCTGCGCTATTTACAAGGTCGTGACCAAACGCCTGAAGAGCAGGCAGCAACGATGGTTATCGCCCAGTGGCTGGAAACGCCGTTCTACCAACAGCTGCGCACCGAGCAGCAGCTTGGCTACATCGTCAACGCTGGCTATTCACCGCTGCTCAATGCGCCAGGCATCGCCATGATGGTGCAATCTCCCGATACCGACAGCGACACTATCGCTGAGCGTATGGATGCGTTTCTTGAAGAGGCAGGCCAGCGCCTTGACCAGTTAAGCGACGAAGAATTAGCCCCCCACCGCCAGGCTATCAACACCCAGCTGCGCCAGAGAGATACCAGCCTCTCGGGCATGGCCAACCGCTACTGGCAGGCAACGGCATTGGAAGACGTACGCTTTGATCGGCGCAGCCAGTTAGCCGACCTGGTGCTGAACGTTAGCCTTGACGATATAAAGACACTTTGGCCATCGCTGCGGGCACATACCCTGGACGTGCGCTTTAACCCCGGCGATAAACCCAGCAACAACATCGAAGCTTACAGAGCAGCGCTTTCAGAACTGCCTAAGGTTCACAATGAGCAGATCAATCCTTAACGCTTAGCCATCAAGCGCTAGCGAGGATCTCACTATCACCGGCTCAGGCGTCAAACGCCTGGGCCGGCATCATTGCCTCTACAAACATCACCAGCTCTTCTAGAATTTGTCTTTCACGATCGCTGAGCGTTTGCTGATTGTATTGGGCAATTTCGCGCGCAAATGCCTTAAGCGTAAAGCCGGCTAAACCAGGGTCATTGATGCGCATCCAGCGAAACGCTTCCCACTGCTCCCGCTCATCGCCTTCCAGCGTGTCTGGGTAGCTGCGGGCACGAAAGCGAAATAGCATCTCTTCCAGGCGCGCATCTTGAAATGCAAAGCGCTCGCCCACTAGATCCCAAGGCTCCATGGTGCGCGCACGCTCCATCTGCTGGCGGTCTGCGGCGGAGAAAAAGCTGCCCGAATAAAGCATCAGATCAGGATCCTGCGAGCCGTCGTCGTAGCCTGCACTAAACACCTCTGCGACTTTTTCTGCTATGCCGCTGGCATCGCGCAGCGTTTTCCAGTGCTGCCGACAGGCTGCTACATCGAGCCCTAAACGCGTGACGATGCTGCCGTACTCGCCCTGCTGCGGCCCCTCAACGTCTTTCAAAGCACTGGCGGGGAAAACCACCGGGCAGCGATTGATATGAATTACTTTCAAGGGAATCCGTGCTTCGCCTTCGGTCAAATCCTGCTGACTAACAAACACGCGGTCACGAATCTGTTGTGCTGACATGCTGAGCAAATCATCAGGATCAACGCTTAAGTCGTAGACAATCACGCCGTTTGGATTGGAGGGGTGCTCGGCTAGCGGCATCACCAATGCGCTACATCCGCGGCTTGCAGGGTAGCGGCGCGAGATGTGCAGCAGCGGCTTGGCGTTAGCTAAGTCGAGCTGGTGAGCAACTGCACGCTTACCGCGCAGACCGAGTAGATAATCAAATAGCTTTGCATTACGTGCCCTAAGTAAGCGGGCCAGCGCAATCGTCGCCCGCACGTCGGCCACCGCGTCATGGGCGCCCTCATGGGCAATACCGTTGGCCGCGGTTAAGTGTTCAAGCTTAAAACTAGGCGCGCCGTCTTCGCGCAGCGGCCACTCGATACCGGCCGGGCGCAGTGCATAAAAAGCGCGCACAATATCGATTAAATCCCAGCGGGAATTGCCGTTTTGCCACTCGCGCGAATAGGGATCAAGCAGGTTGCGATAAAACAGATGACGCGAAATCTCATCGTCAAACCGCAGGCTGTTGTAACCCACCACGCAGGTACCAGGCTCGCTCATATGGCGCTGAATTTGGCCTGCAAACTCTGCCTCAGGGAGGCCATGACGCTGGGCTTTTTGGGGGGTAATGCCGGTGATCAAACAGGCAGTGGGATGGGGCAAATAGTCATCGGCTGGTTTGCAGTAAAGCTCTATCGGCTCACCGATTTCATTTAACTCGGCATCCGTACGCAGCGCCGCGAATTGAGCAGGACGGTCGCGTCGCGGGTCAGCCCCGAAGGTTTCATAGTCATGCCAGAGAAAACTGGCAGGGGCAGCATTGGGTGGCGCCATGAATAAACACTCCGCTGGGCAATGAAAAGCCCAAGCCTAGCACACCCGCCACCCCTTTCGCCGCGTCTTCAGCGCTTTGACTCAGCGCTTGACCTCAACCCTTAGGCAGGGTGACGTTCAGCTCCAGCACGGAACAGTTATCTTCACTGTCCAGCGAAATCTGAATCGCATCGTCGTCTACCTTAACGTAACGACGAATCACCTCTAGCAGCTCGCGCTCAAGCAGCGGCATATAATCCGGCTGACCGCGCTGACCACGCTGATGCGCGACAATGATTTGCAAACGCTCTTTTGCCACCGAAGCGGATTTCCTGCGCTCACGCTTCAAAAATTCCAGTAATTTCATCGACGACCTCCCCCGAACATGCGGCTCAGTAGACTTTTGCGCTGCACCTCATGAAAGCGCAGCGGTATGTCTTCACCGAGCAAGCGCGACACCGTATCGCTGTATGCTTGGCCTGCATCGCTAGAGATATCGTGCGTAACGGGTACGCCCTGGTTAGATGCGCGTAGCACGGCTTCTGACTCAGGAATTAAGCCCAGCAAATTAATTGCTAGAATTTCGCGAATATCGTCCAGTGTCAGCATGTCACCAGAGGTAACTCGTTCAGGGTTGTAACGCGTCACCAACAGGTGCTCTTTAATAGGGTCTTCACCCTGCTCTGCGCGGCGCGTTTTAGAGGCCAGCAGCCCTAAAATACGGTCTGAGTCGCGCACTGACGAGACTTCAGGGTTGGTCACTACAACCGCTTCATCGGCAAAATACATAGCCAGCTGCGCGCCGCGCTCAATACCCGCGGGGGAATCACACAGAATGAAATCGAAATCTTCTTTCAGCTTCTCCAGGATTTCGGCAACGCCTTCCTGGGTTAACGCATCTTTGTCGCGGGTTTGTGAGGCCGGCAAAATAAACAAATTTTCAACGCGCTTATCGCGAATCAACGCCTGATTCAGCCCTGCTTCGCCTTGAATAACGTTGACTAAGTCGTACACCACGCGACGCTCGCAGCCCATGATGAGGTCCAGATTACGCAGACCTACATCGAAATCGATGACGACGGTTTTTTTACCACGCAGCGCAAGCCCTGTGGCTATTGCTGCTGCACTGGTGGTTTTACCAACCCCTCCTTTACCAGAGGTCACTACAATTATTTTGGCCAAAGGTCACTTCCTTCTTGAAGTCATTTGTCGTGAGCGCGAGTGATCAAGCGCTCTACGCATAACGGGAACGTCAATGTTATCAACTTGCCACACTGTAACGGATAGTGTCTTCGGCGTCGCTAGGCGTAAAGCGCCTGCCCGCGGTCACACCACACTAACCGAGTGGCTTAATTTCAAGCTGTTCTTTTGTAAAGTGAACTTCTGCTGGCCGCCCCAGCAGCTGTGAATCAATATCTTCCATGCGCTTGTAATTACCCGCCACGGATAACAGCTCCGCCTCAAGTTCACGGCAGTAAATACCCGCCTGAATATTGCCGTGAATACCCGCTAAAGCACGACCACGCAGCGCGCCATACACATGAATACTGCCGGCGGCTAGTACCTCCGCCCCGGCATTGACGGCGCCAATCACAACCAGATCTCCCTCAGAGGCACTGACCTGCTGCCCCGAACGGACAGTGCCACGGAAAAGACGTGTACCAAGTGCAGGCGCATCTGACTGCTCATTTTGTCTTGTCGCGTCTTCAGCGGTTACTTCATGCACTGGCGTTCTATCGACACTTTCAAGCGCGCGTGCACGGCCTTCTTCAACCGGAGGAAACCAGCCCAGTCCAAGTGCCCATGCCGACTGGCGCACCGGCTCGGTTCCTCCACGCACGGCCACAGGCAAAAGTTTGTGATCCCGACACACAGCACAAATACGCTCAAGGGCTAAGTGGGGTTCATTCAGCTTTTCCACGCTGAGCACAACCGGTGTATGCTGAAAGAATGCGGGGGCCTGCGATAGCTTGCCGGCCAGCTGCAAACGGATACGTTCCGGGTCGGCGCTGCTTAGCTCCATGACGGTCATCGGCAGCATGCCACCTTTGAAGGTAAAGGCCACTGCGGCACTATCCAAGTTAAGGCTCATGGCCGAACTCCATGTCATGTTTAGATTAGATAAAGGTAGCGCACTATTCACGCATTGTGATGTAGAAAATAGTCGCTTACCAGATCATAGTAAGACCAAGCTAAGCGACAGCGCCGGTGACTGCAACCGCCTTGTCGTAGAAGACTGCTTTTTTTTAGCGCTATACACCTCATACAGCAGGATGATCCATGCACGGACTGTTAAGACGCCTGTTCGCCCCTCGGTGGCAGCACCCGGACCCTGAGGTCCGCCGCCAGGCCCTCCAGCGACTCGACCCACAGCATAACGAACAGCGCCAAGCGCTGCAGTCGCTCGCTCAAGATAGCGATAGTCACATTCAGCTTGCCGCGCTGCTCGCTCTTGATGACTGTGCGGGCCTCGTCAAAGCGTATCCACAACACCTGCAAGAAAACGCCTGGTTTAATGCCGTCTGCCAACGGGTAAGTGGACGTGAGGGCCATACCGATCTGCAGCAGCGCCAAACACTTATTGAGCAGATCGACGAGCCGCGAGCGCTGAGCGCCGTTGCCTTGCAAGGCGACAATCTCAGTCTGCGCATGAGCGCGCTGGATAAGCTCACTGATGACAATGACTTGATCCATCAGGCGTGTCATAACGGCGTGGCGGCCGTTCGCCATCAGGCCGCCGAGCGCATTGAAGACGAAGAAGGGCTGAAGCGGTTACTGAAAGAAGCCCGCCGTGATCGCCAGGTGGTTCGCTTAGCGCGTGATCGTCTTAACCGCCTACGCAGCGACGCTCAGTGGCAGGAAGCCGAAGAGCAGCAGCGAGAAAAGCTGCTTAATCAGCTTGAGCAGCATGCCCGTGCGCCCTGGGAGCCTCTTTACGGCGGCCGCCTCCGCCACCTCCATCGCCAGTGGGATCAGCTTACTCAGCCCGCCAGCGTTGAGCAGGACCAACGTTTCCACCACGCCCTGCTCAACGGCCGCAAGACGTTGCACGACCACGAAACCCAAGAGCAGGCGCGTCAGCAAAGTGCAGAGCAGCGCGACGAAGCCGAAAATACCCGCGAGCAGCTGCTTGAAGGTATCGAAGAGACCCTTGACGGCCTGCGTCATGCCAGCGCCATAACTGCCCAAGATATCGACAGCCTGCGCGCCCAGCGCCAGCTTTTAGGCCAGCGCTGGCAAACGCTGTCCGACATGCATCCGCCTAGCGACACCCTCCGCCAACGCCATGCAAGGGCCATTCAGCACTACGACCAGTGCTTAGAAACATGGCAACGCTGGAGCGCTACCAGCCCTGCTATCGAAATTGCCCTGGGCAATGGCGATCACTCGGATTTGGCAACGCTGGTTGCTCAGTGCCAGTGGCCCGAAAGCTTTTCGTCGCCAAGCTTACTGAGCCGCGCCCAGGCGGCTCTCAGCGCGGAAAATGCCGCCCCGGCACAGCCGACCACTGAAGATACGGCCACAGTAGAGACCCATGCGGCGGAGCTGGATACATTTGAGCAGTTGCTAGAACGCGGTGCTTTTAAGAGCGCTAGCCGGCTTCACCAGCGGCTTAAACCCAACATAGAAGCACTAGAAAGCATCGCTGCCCAGCCTCTCAAAGTACGTTTAAAGCATCTTGCCGCCCGACTTGCAGAGCTTCGCGATTGGCGTGGCTTTGTCGCCGGGCCAAAACGAGAGCAGCTGTGCGCCAGCATTGAAGCACTGGCCAGCGATCTGCACATGGACGAAGCCGCGCTCGACCGCCATCATCGCCAGCTGGTCAAAGAGTGGAAATCCCTGGGTGACGCGGCGGCTAATCGAGAGCAGTCCGCTCGTTTTCGCACCGCTTCAGACAGCATTCATGAACGCCTGGCCCCTTGGCGAGATCAATTGAGCGAAGAGCGTGCGGCCAACCTGAAAGCTCGCGAGACCCTTTGCGATCAGCTTGAAAGCCTACTGGAACAGCCCGCAGAAGATGCTGACCCCGATATACTTCGACAGATTCGCGATAAAGCACGCCATCAATGGCGCCATTACAGCCCCATCCCGCGAGAAGGCTCTGAGGCCTTAGGGCGTCGCTTTGGCGTCATTCGTCATCGCCTGCAAACGCTGATAGACCAGCGCGCTGAGACCATCGCATCACAAAAATTGGCGCTGATTAGCCAAGTCGTAGCGCTGCGCAGCGACGATAGCCAGCCGCTGGCACAGCGTATCCATCTGACGAAACAGCTTCAGCACCAGTGGCGTGCACTAGGCCGCGCGCCCAAGGGTGAAGAGCAAGCGCTTTGGAAAAACTTTCGTCACGAGTGCGATCAGCTCTTTGCCCAGCGCGATGCGCATAAAAACGAACAGGCCGCGCGTCAGCAAAAACAGCTGGATGATATGCAGACGCTAATTGACCAAATGGAGAGCTGGCAGCCCATTAACGTCAGCGAGGCGGCCAGCCTAGACAACTTCCTCAAGCAGGCCAGCCAGCTAGAACCGCTGCCACATAATCGACGTAGCGAAGGCATGCAGCGCCGCATGAGCGGCATAGTCCGCGCGCGACGAGAGCGCTTGAACCGTCTTGCGATCGCCGATACGGTCCAGCAGTGGCACGCCATCATGCCGTTAGTGAATGCTCACTTAGCTTCCGACGAGCACTATCTAGGCGAAGCCATTGCCGACGATGTTGATGCTCAAACGATACTCAGCGCTGCGCTTCCCGCAGAGTTCATCGCCGCTCATCACGCACGCAATGAACAGCGCCTCAGCGTTAAGGCACCGCTCTCAGATGCGGAACTCAGCAAAATAGCTGACTCTCTCGCTCGCTTGAGAGTGCACCTTTCAATGCTGGCACTGGGCAGCGTGCGCCAAAGCGATGAGCCTTTACGCCTTGCCATTCAGGTAGAGCGCCTGAATGAAGGTTTTAATCAAGAACGTAGCCGTGACCAGAATGTCACCGACATTTTAGCTGCACTATTGGCGCTAGGGCCGATGCCTGCCGCGCTATGGGCCGCTGAAGTGGAAGAGTTTGATAATCTACTGAGCCGGCTAGCAAGAGTGCCGCTGCCTTAGCGAAAGCGTGGCTTAACGCCATCGATAAAACAATAACGGGAGGCTGAAAAGCCTCCCGTTTGCGTGCTCACATAACCAAGCACACATGCCGTTATCAGCTAATAGCGAGCCACTAGCCCATAAACTGACCGCCATTGATATCGATGTTAGCGCCCGTAATAAATCCTGACTCCTTATCGGCTAAGAAAGTGACCAGACGGCCAATCTCTTCCGGCGTACCATAGCGCTTCACCGGAATCGTTTCCCTGATGGCTTCACGCACTTTTTCTGGAATACTCATAATCATATCGGTGGCGATGTAGCCAGGCGATACGGTATTGACGGTAATACCCTTGGTCGCTGTTTCCTGCGCCAATGACATGGTTAAACCGTGCATCCCAGCTTTGGCGGCCGCGTAGTTGACCTGGCCAAACTGCCCCTTGCGGCCATTAATGGATGAAATATTAATAACCCGTCCATAGCCATGCTCAAGCATCATCTCAATGACGCTGCGGCACGTATTAAAAACGCTGTTGAGGTTGGTATCGAGCACTTCGTACCACTGCTCATAAGACATTTTTTTCATGGTGCCATCACGCGTAATGCCCGCACAGTTCACGAGCACACTGATGGGTCCGTACTTGTCATGAATTTCGCGGGCACCTTCCAGGCAGGCATTGTGATCGGACAGGTCGACGCCGGATAGTTCGATATTGCTATAGCCGTCAGCCTGCTGCGTTTCTAGCCAGGTTTTGGCCTTATCGGGGTTGCGGTAACCCGCGACGACCAGATAACCCGCATCTGCCAACGAACGGCAAATCGCCGTACCGATACCACCAGTTCCACCAGTTACCCAGGCGACGGGGGCTTGATTGGCCATTGACTACCTCCCTGATATGACAAATGACTTGAACCTAACAGCACAGCACTACGCCTGCACTACTCTAGTGCGCCCGTTGGTCAAGCAATACACCAGCGTAAGCTTTTTATTGTGACTATTTGAAGCATCGCGATACGCCCTTAATATTGCAGTAGTACGCCGCGAACCGCTATAAGCCGAACGTGTTAATACGCCTGTTGACTTCACGCAAAAAGCCTGTAGAATACGCCACAAGTTGATGCGGGGTGGAGCAGTCTGGTAGCTCGTCGGGCTCATAACCCGAAGGTCATCGGTTCAAATCCGGTCCCCGCTACCAAATATAGAAGAAGCCAATACCTTATGGGTGTTGGTTTTTTTGCTTTCTGGGCTCCAGAAAACTCCCTATCTATGCTGAATGACATCCCTCTCAACGATCAATCTTTGGCAGCTAAGCTTAATTCACTCAAGCATGCACTACTCCAACATAGATTCTAAGCGCAGCGCCTGCTCGCCCGTCAACTGCGTGACGCACTGCATCTCAGAAAGATTGGCGATGGTGGGGTCTTGAACCGAAATGAATTCACACATGCCATCGCGAAAAGACAGCCAAGTGCGGTGCGCATCGAGTAACTGTGTGCGCAGAAGCTCAGTGGATTGCTCGGCCTGCATTGCGCTATAGGCCTCACTCAACCTAGCATCCCAAGACTGCAGCACACCCTCGTAGCATTCGGTCATCGCCTCTGCCGTATCGCCATCGCTACGATTAGCCATGCACTCATGCGCCGGCTGACCAATACAATCGACCTTCTCTCCAAAGGTGTCAGTCGCCGCCAAACACTCTTCGATACTCTGACGATACGGCTGCTCATCCTGAGCATAAGACGTACTTGTGCATAAAGCCCAAGCAACAATGCCGACAAGGCACAGGCGTAGCCTAGGTAGCTTCACTAACATCATCAGTATTCCTTCCATGACGGCGTATCTTTACTTGTAACGCATCTAAGATACGAACACCGTATCAGCTTTCCCATTGTTATAGCATGATTAAGCGCTTCTATATTCCTTGCCAGCCAATGTCACGGTTGAATATTCCCCGCAGCGCCTGCATATCATGGGTAGCTTTCTTCTTTTTTAAGGTTGAGTCTAGCCATGCAAATTATTGACCCCCGCTCGGGTAAGCCGCTTACTGCCGATCCTGACAATACCGCAACGACGACCGCGAACGCTGAGCGAGCAAACGTACGTCCCGAAGATGTCATTATTGAGCTGAATGCAGGCAATATTCAGCAGATTCTGGAAGCATCAAAGCAGGTTCCGGTGCTAATGGGCTGCTACTCGCCTGCCAACGAGGCATGCAGGACGCTACTCGCGGTGCTGGAAAAGCTAGCGGTTGAATACGCAGGCGCCTTCCTACTTGCCAAGCTCGACATTGATACCAATCCAGAAATTGCTGGTCAGCTAGGCGTGAGCTCTGTGCCTGATGTAAAGCTAATCAGTCAGGGTGGTTTAGTGGATGGCTTCCAAAGTGCGCTGCCTGAAAAAGAAGTGCGTGAGTGGTTAAACCGCTACTTCCCCGCTTCCGGCGAAGCCCCGCCCAGCCCAGAAGATCTGGCGGAAGAAGCCCTAAAAGCAGGCGATACCGCTGGCGCGCGCGATATTTATCAAACGCTCATTGGCCAATATCCTGAACACTATGCCTATCAAATAGCGTTTGCGCGCGTGCTGGTCGCCGAAAATCGCTATGACGAAGCGCGAGACGTGCTGAATAATTTACCGCCGGAAGAACGCGATGCCGCGCCTGCGCGTGGAGTACGTGCCAGCATCGAGTTTAGCGAGCAGGCACTCTCGGCTGACGAGATCGCCGCGCTTGCTGATCGCACCGATAGCGAGGCGCAGTATCAGCGGGCTCTGCGCCAAATCGCGGATGGCCACTATGATGAAGGTCTACAGGCGCTGCTTGCGCTGATGAAGCAAGACCGCGCCTACAACGATGACGCAGCGCGTAAAACGCTCCTTCAGGCGTTCGATGCGCTAGGCGCGGACCATCCACTGACCGTTGCCTACCGCCGCAAACTCTTTGCAATGCTCTATTAAGCAACTTTTCACATCTTCTTACGCATGGCGCGCATATCTGACAACGCTGCTTGAGGAATCATGAACAAACAAGACAAGCCATTACGCATAGATATCGTGTCGGATGTCGTTTGCCCCTGGTGCATCATCGGCTACCGACAACTGGCCGAGGCGTTAAAAGCAACCGACACAGCGCATGAGATTCATTGGCACTCATTTGAGCTGAACCCTGACATGCCGCCTGAGGGCCAAAACCTGCGCGACCATATTGCTGAGAAATATGGTACCAGTGCCCAGGAGTCCGAAGAGAGTCGGCGCAAGATGACAGCGCTTGGTGCAGATGTCGGGTTCGAGTTCCGCTTCAGTGACGATACGCGTACGTACAACACCTTCAACATACACCAGCTTCTGCATTGGGCCGGCCAGCAAGAGCGTATGCACGATCTTAAACTGGCTCTTTTTACTGCTCACTTCACCCATCAGCGCCATCTTTCTGACAACCATGTGCTGGCAGAAATAGCCGCAGAGATTGGCCTGGATCGCTCCGAAGCTCTAGCGATTCTTGAGAGTCAACGCTTTGCTGAAGAAGTGCGCGATGCGCAGCGCGTTTCGCGGGAACAAGGCATTCAAGGCGTGCCAGCCGTTATTTTCAATCGCCGTCATCTTGTGACGGGCGCACAGGGAATAGCAAACTACACCCATATTCTGGAGCAGTTGGAGGAGATGCAGGATTGAAGTGGCATGCAAGCTCTGTTGCCAGATATAGCTGCAGCGCTCGTTCCAACGAACCTTGCTACTTGCAGAATGCTTTTAGCAACTGGCATAAAATTGTTATAGCATGGGCGATTGCCCATTATCATAGGATGTATCGTTTCGTGAAAAAAACTATCTCCGCACTCGTGCTCCTAGGCCTCTTCGTCAGCCATGCTGCTAGCGCACAAACACAAGAGTGCTCAGCCGAAGCGCTGATGACTGCCAATCAGGAAGTTCAAATTCAGATGGCGCAGTTTGCCGAGCAAAGAATGTCCTCGGACGCTCAAAACAGCGATGCAATGGCTGAAATGGAAAGCATTCTTCAGAATGCAGGTGTGAATAATACGATTGCTAAGCACGCAGACGAACTGGAAATGATGGAGCCTGGTTCTAACCACCAGCCTTCCCAGGCGCTGTGTGATGATATGTATGCCATGAACGATCGCCTGAGTGCAGAGCTGAAGCAGCGCCAGTAGCACGCCCTCTCAGAAGAGGGGTCGCGGCGTTTAGTCCGCGCCCCTCCCTGTACTTAGCGATGCCTTAATCTCCGCATCTAACGCCTTTGTTTTTCAACATGGCGTCCATACGCGACAACGCCACTTCCAGCTGAGAAGCAGTGGTGCCAAAGTTAAGCCGCACAAAGCCGGGGCAACCAAAGGCTGCTCCGTCCGAGAGCGCCACGCCCACCTCGCTCAGCAGTGTTTGATATGGCGCCTCACCCAGCCCCGCCTCGCGCATATCTAGCCATGCCAAATAGGTGGCCTCAGACGCATGCCAATTAACGCCCGGCCAAGTCGCCACGCGCGCTTGCAGGGTGTCGCGATTCTCGCGTAATACATTTAACAGTGCCTGTCGCCACGCCTCTCCTTCACGATAAGCGGCCTCCGCCGCAACCAAGCCCAGCACATTACCGTCAGGAAGCAGCCCTTTTGCTGCGGCGGCAAATCGCTTGCGCAGCTTAGCATCGGGAATCACCGCGCAGGCGCTGGTTAAACCGGCCAAATTAAAGGTTTTAGACGGTGCCCACAGCGTAATGGTGCGCTTCGCTAGTCCAGGAAACGCCGCGGCCAACGGGCGATGCTGCGCCCCCTCGTTTAATAGCAGGTCACAGTGCAGCTCGTCTGACACTACCCAAAGGTCGTGGCGCTCCACCAGCGTAGCCAGCGCTGCCAGCTCTTCATGTCGCCATACACGGCCGGTCGGGTTATGAGGCTGACACCACAGTAACAAGCGTGTTCTAGGCGTAATTGCCGCCTCTAGAGCAGCGATATCGAGCTGCCAAGGCTCGCCCGGCGCGGTAGGTTGCGCCAGCATGGCCTGCTGAGGCAGCCGCCCCGTTCGCTCAGCCACCGCTAAGAAAGGTGGGTAGATCGGTGCGACGGTCAATACGCCGTCGCCAGGTTCAGTCAGGGCCAACGCTGCTAGGTGCAATGCCGGCACCACCCCAGGCAACCACTGCTGCCACTCGGGTTGAATGCGCCAGTCATAGTGTTGAGCACTCCACTGACACAGCGTTTCTGTTAACGTAGCCGGCACTTCGCCATAGCCATAAACACCGTGGGCCACTCTCGCCTGTAGCGCATCAATGACCGCTGGCGGCGAGCAAAAGTCCATATCGGCAACCCACAGAGGTAAGATATCGTCACCGTAACGGTGCCATTTCTGTGATGCCCAGTCACCTTCTGGATGGCGGCGTTCAATAGGCGTGGCAAAATCATAGGCCATAAAAAATCTCACTCATTCAATAGGAGTTGTGCTGAGCATGCCGCAAGATGACTTTTATACCAAGATGCGCGCTGGGCTTCCCGCTCTTTTGCGCCAGTGGCGTGCACTAGGCCAGGCGGATGCTGACCGCTTGGCGCTGATTCTCGCCGAGACGGCACGGGTGGCCAAGCTGGGTGAGCCTGAAAGTACGCCGAGCGGCTCAACGCTCGATGCATGGAGCACGGCCAGCGCGGATGACATTCCCCTCTGGGCACCCCGTACGGCGGTATTTCTGCTCAATCAAATGCCCGCTCGCCCGACACCGAATAGCGATGCTGAAGCCTGTGCCTGGGCCTACTGCTGGCTGCGGAACCGATCGTTTGACTCACTACAGGCCGCTCATGAGGCGCTCCCCACGCATTTAAAAGCACCGCTAGACAATGCGCTAGAGGCCGCGTGGCGCGACCAGCAAGGGCTGCGCTTAGTCTAAATGACGATGCTTATGCATCAATATCTTTAAAATAAAATACTTAAAATCAAAATAGCGATACCATAACCGTGAGGGCAACGCCGCATGTTAGAAATTCCGCTCACTTGGCAGCTAGCGAAACTCAGCCTCTCAATCAGCATGGTATTAGGCCTGGGTGCGATTGCGATGCGTACGAGCCCTCGTACGGCCGGGCTACTCGCCGGCTACCCGCTAGGAACGTCCTTGACGCTGTTTTTTATTGGTTTAGAAATTTCTCCAACATTTGCAACCCAAAGCGCGATACATACACTGGCGGGCTTTACCGCGACAATAGCGTTAGGCGCTGGTTACTTAGTGGCAGGCGGACGACAGCCCGGCATTAAAGGCATGGCGAGCGGCGTGGCCGGTGGCTTTATAGCATGGTTCACTGCCAGCAGCCTACTCACTCAGTTTGACTTCACCCGGCTCAGCGGTACGCTAGTAACACTGTGCGCTATTGGCGTGTTTAGTACGCTGTTCCGCGCGATCCCTGATGTAAAAAGTCCCGCTAGCCGTGCATTTTCACTATCAGCGCTGGCCGCACGCGCCTGCCTTGCAACCATCATCGTGTTTACAATCACGCGGCTAGCGCATTGGCTCCCGCCCGCCTGGGCAGGCACCCTGGCTGCTTTTCCTGTCACTATGCTGCCCTTTCTGCTGATCCTTCACTTGAACCATGGCATGGCACCGGTAGCCACTGTCATTAAGCATTTCCCGATGGGACTAGGCTCACTGCTAAGTTACACGCTATGCGTTTCCTACACTTATAGTTCGCTAGGGCTTTTGTGGGGCACATTGGCTGGGTTCGCAGCGGCGACGCTATGGCTGCTGGGATGGATGCAATTGACCGCTTGGTATCAGCGCCGCACCACTTGACCAAGAGCTTGGTTGGGATAATCCTAAATGAGCTGCGTTGCTAACAATGAGGATACGCCATGTTTACCCGCACTATTGAGCCCGCGTTTTATGACACCGACGCGCTAGGGCATATTAATAACACGCGGCTACCCGCGTGGTTTGAACTCGCCCGCAATGACTTGTTTAAGCTCTTCACACCCGATTTAAACCCTAAGCAGTGGCGTTTGATCATGGCGCGCATGGAAGTCGACTATCGAGCTGAACTGTTTTACGGTCACGATATCGAAATACGCACTTACTTAACCCGACTAGGCAATAGCTCGTTTACAGTGACCCAGGAGGCACGCCAGCACGGCAAGCTCACCAATCTTGGTCACGCCGTTATGGTGCAATATGACCATCAGGCCAAATGCGCTGTACCGATCAAGGACGGCCTGCGCGAAGCGCTAACGGCGCATGTACAGGATGCGCCTGAACCTGCCTGATTGACGTCGCCCCAGGCAGCTGGGGCAACAGGAGCCCGTACAATGGCAATCCGTTACACTCTCTGGCTAGACCCTGACAACGTTGCCCAGCATCGCGCTGTCGAGGCTGACCTTGAGCATTATTTTATGGAACGCTTCGCCGACTATCCGCATATCCGCTTGTTCGGTGCAGACCCCTACGATTATGATGCCCCCTTCAACCGCCTTTATGACGTGTTAATGGCACGAGCCGCTGAATACTGTGAGCGGACGTGGTGCTATGTCGCGTCACCCGAACAGCTCAACCGCTGCTTTTTCCGTGCTGTTGGCCGCTCAAATAAATTTGTGAGAGACCAGCCCAATGGTGATACGCACCAATCAGGTTCCTGACGAGCGTCAGCTCGCCATTATTGCCCAACAACTTGGCCGCGCACCGCGTGGTATCGAAGCCGTTGCCGCCACTGACGGTGAAGGTACGCCACTAGTTCTGCGTATGGCTCCCATTGTTGATGGCAAACCCTTTCCAACGCTGTACTGGCTTTGTTCAGACGTGCTTAAAGTCGAGATTTCACGTATTGAGGCCGTTGGCGTTATCAAAGCGCTGGAGCAACGTCTTCAGGAAGAGCCCGAGTTTCTTGAGGCTTACCAGCAGAGTCACCGCGATTACGTCACCGCTCGCTGGGACTATATGAGCGCCGCTCAGCGTGATGAAGTCGCACAGCTCGGCTATACCGACGTGCTGACCGAGCGCGGCATTGGTGGCATTAGCAATTGGCAACAGATTCGCTGCCTGCATACTCAGTACGCCCACCATCTATGTGGTGACAATGTGATCGGTCAATGGATGGATCAGCAGCATCAGATCGACCGCCACCTGCCCTAGCAATTGCTCATTTTTAGCATAAGGAATTAACTGGATGTCTAGAATTTGTGTTTATCTTGGCTCCCGTGAAGGCAACAGCCCAGGCTTTCGTCTGGCAACCAATGCGCTCGGCCGTGCACTGGCTGCACGTGGCCACACGTTGGTTTATGGCGGCGCACGCCTTGGCCTTATGGGCGAACTGGCGAATGCGGCTTTGGAGGCTGGCGGCGACGTCATTGGCGTGATGCCCGACCACTTGGTTGATCGCGAGCAGGCGCATTTTGGCTTAAGCGAACTGATCCGAGTGCGCAATATGCACGAACGCAAAGCCACCATGGCGGCGAATGCCGATGCTTTTATCGCGTTACCCGGCGGCATTGGGACATTTGAAGAGCTGTTTGAAACATGGACGTGGGGTTATCTAGGCCTGCATACCAAACCGATGGGCTTGCTGAATATTGATGAGTTCTACTCACCGCTGCTAACCTTTTTAGACAGCACCGTCGGCCATGGCTTTTTAGCCTCAGCGACTCGTGACATGTTACTGGACGCAGCGACGCCCAATGAATTGCTTGATGCGTTAGAAGAACAGCTATAGGGCGGAGAAGAAGATATAGTGAGGAAAGAGTAAAACGTGGCTAGCGGCCCGCATGCTCGGTGAGATGGCGGGTGTGCTGATAGGTAAGCTGCAGTAAGCGGGCATCTTCACCCGCTCGATGGCGGTGAATGCCGCGCTCGGTGATCAGCGTTTCTTTGGTATCGCTCCACAGTGCCTGCTGGTCTTCGCTAAGCAAAATCCTTAATGCTTCAAGACGAAAGCGCGGCAGCATTCCTGCGTGGTGAAAGAGTAATGAGAGCCAGGTATTGTCGTAGCCCCAGCTGTCGCTGTAGGCTTTTCCCAATTCGCTCATCTCATCGTTCAGCCATTGCGCGACTTGACGAACCGGATAGCCTTCGCGGGTAAGACGATCACGGGAGATGCCGTGCAGCAGCTCGGCCTTAGGATCCCAGTGTGTCCACTCATCAAGTGGTTGAATAAGGAAAGCGCAACAGCTTCCATCTGCACGTGCGATACCCACTTCAATGGGATAGCTGCCACGCCCAAACCCGGACGCTTCAATATCTAACACTGTGGGTAGCGTCTCGGACACAAACTTCCTCACTCAATCAAAAAGCAGTAGCGATTTCAGGCCGCGGCTGCTTCGTCTAGCGGCTGCGCAATAGCCTGTCGCTGCCAGTAAGCCGCCTGCTCACCGTCAACGGCCAATCCTAACTCACCCAAGCGGTAGGCTTGAGCAAGGCGCTCAGCGGCTAAACAATGGCCGGCTTGAGCGGCACGCGCGTACCAAGTAACCGCGTAGTCTTCGCGACGCGGATATTGAACACAGCCATGTTCGTGAATTTGCGCGACCTGGTACTGTGACGTTAGGTGCCCTGCATGCGCAGCTTCCAAAACGTAACGCGCACCGCGCGCTTTATCTTGCGGGGTTTGGCTGCGATGAAACAACATGTGGCCATACATAGACAGCGCATCAGGATGCCCCGCGTCTGCACAGCGTTTAAATAAACGCATCGTTAAGCGCTGCGTACGCTTTGAGCGCGGCAGCAGCCAGCGATTATGAGACAACCTTTCGGCCAATCTAAATTCTAGCTGAATAAACAACATTGATGCCTGCAACATGGCAAACAAACCTGCCTATCTGTTGAAACCTTGGGCTAGCAGTCACTCAAAAATTGACGCCAACCACACGAGAAACCGGCCTTTAGCCGGTCGACGGGCTGGCAAGCATACGCCTGCCTTAGCGACGACTCAACCCCATTAATTTGCTGCTTTTGCAACGCCTCGCTAACATGCCCTACACACGCCGTGAACTATGCGGGTAATGGCTGCTTATCTTGTCGCAATTCCACCTTAGCTAGGAGATACATATGCAAACGCGCCCACTTGGCAGAACGGGTATGGAGGTCAGCAGACTCTGCTTAGGAACGATGACGTTTGGTGAGCAAAATAGCGAAGCCGAAGCTCACGAACAGCTTGATCGCGCCGTGGCGTTTGGCATTAATTTCATTGATACCGCTGAAATGTATCCCGTTCCTCCGATGGCCCAAACTCAAGGCCTCACCGAGCAGTATGTCGGTAGCTGGCTAAAACAACGTGGCTCAAGAGACGATGTCATTATTGCCACGAAGGCCGTTGGCCCAGGGATTGAACATATCCGCGGGGGGCCGCGTCTGACGCGTGATCATATCCATCGCGCCATCGATAGCAGCCTTGAGCGGCTAAATACAGATTATGTTGACCTCTATCAGCTCCACTGGCCCGACCGCCAAACCAACTTCTTTGGCAAGTTGGGCTATATGCATAGTGATGACGAAGAAGCGACGTCACTTGAAGAGACGCTCTCGGCGCTTAAAGAATTAGTCGATGCGGGCAAGGTGCGCGCCATTGGGCTTTCTAATGAAACACCATGGGGAGTGATGCGGTCACTGCAGCTAGCTGACCAGCTTGATCTACCGCGTGTCGCCTCAATTCAAAATCCCTATAATCTTCTCAACCGCTCCTTTGAAGTGGGCTTGGCTGAGATTGCTCATCGCGAAGATGTCGGCCTACTTGCCTATTCGCCGCTAGGATTTGGCGTGCTCTCGGGCAAATATCTTAACGGTGCTCAGCCATCGAAAGGTCGCTTGACACTTTATGAGCGTTTCAAACGCTATACCTCGCCAGAAGCAGAAGCCGCGACGCAGGCCTACGTGACGCTGGCCCAACAGCATGATTTGGACCCGGCACAAATGGCGCTCGCGTTTGTTAACTCACGCAGCTTCTTAACCAGCAATATTATTGGTGCTACCACCATGAACCAGCTGGAAAGCAACCTTGCTAGTGAAAGTCTAAAGCTTGATGACGACGTATTAGAGGCGATCGAAAGCATCCATCGCAGAATGTCGAACCCCTGCCCATAAATGAGTTTAAAAAATAGATGGTAAAGACTGCTTCTAGGAGCAGTCTTTAAACCGCACTACCCCCTCATGCACCAAGCTATCGCGTCTATAGCCTCGGCCTTCGCCAAGGCTTGGTATACTTGCACTCACTAATGATGATTCCAGGAGTACGCGATGCTGAGCGTTATTTCACCGGCGAAAACGTTGGATTTTGAAACACCGTCAACGACTGACGACGTCACTCAACCTACCTTTTTATCGCACAGCCAACCACTTATCGATATTTTGCGCGATTACTCGCCACAGCAAATCAGCGAGCTGATGGGCATCAGCGATAAGCTGGCGGGGCTGAACGCTGCGCGTTTTAAAGAATGGCAGCCACCCTTTACACTAAGCAATGCAAAACCTGCCGCTCAAGCCTTTCAAGGCGACGTCTACACCGGCCTACAAGCGGAGTTGTTCAGCGATTCAGACAATCGCTATGCGCAGTCACACTTACGTATACTTTCCGGCTTATATGGCCTGCTACGGCCCTTGGATTTAATTCAAGCCTACCGCCTGGAAATGGGCACTAAGCTAGCCAATAGCGCAGGTAGTGATCTTTACGCCTACTGGAAGCCTATTTTGACACCGGCTCTCGACGAAGCTATCTCTGAAAGTGGCTCTAACGTACTAGTGAATCTTGCGTCTAATGAATACTTTAAAGCGGTAGATACTAAAAAACTCAACGCGAGAATCATTACACCGGTGTTCAAAGACGAGAAAAATGGCACGTTCAAAATCATTAGCTTTTATGCCAAAAAAGCGCGCGGCCTGATGAGCGCCTGGCTTATTAAGGAGCAAATCAACGACCCAGACCGCCTTCAAGACTTTACCGTCGCTGGCTATCGCTTCAATGCCGCTTCATCACAGGGCGATACGTTCGTTTTCACCCGTAAAGAAACGGATCGTTAGAAAATCAGGCCTAGAAGAAACGGACAGGGCGCGTGGAGCGGGGCTTTAAAAGCTGCTGGTGCGCCTCTTTAAACAGCGCCGTGTCACAACGGTGCAGCCATTCATAGGCCACCATATCGGCTGACACCGCGACTGCCCCGCTCTGACAGGCGCGTTCACGGGCAAGCACTGCTTCCTGTGGACGTCGACTAGCCGAGGCATCGCTTAGCCAGTACAGCTCGTAGCCTGCCTCTAATAGCCCTAACCCTGTTTGCAGTACGCAAATATGGGCTTCCGTTCCACACAAGACGATCTGTGTTTTCCCCGTAGCGTTCAGCGCTTGGCGAAAATCATCTTCAGACATGGCGCCAAAATGCTGCTTTTGCCAGAGCCGATAGTGGTTGCTCAGGCAGGCGAGCAATGACGTCGACGTGCCTCCCAGCTTGCCTGGCGATTGCTCGGTTAGCCATACGGGCACCTCAAGCAAGCATGCTATTTCGCCGAGCCAAGCCGCTTCGCTAACGGCTTCCTCACCGCCGTCAATCACAGGCAGCAGCCGCGCTTGAAAATCGACCATTAAGAGCAAACTTTTATCACGCTGTATTTGCACGTCGGCTCCTACATTTCAGTTGTTATCGTTATTAGAGCTATATATCGCTGTTAGAACCATAGTCGACATTCCATAAACAACAAAGCAGCCGCTTTTCGGCGACTGCTTTGGCTAATGCATGCAACTAATACTCGGCCTAGTCTTCGGCAGCATCTTCAATATTTTCGCCTAGATCTTCCATGCTCTCACCGGCACTTTCCGCGCTCTCATCAATGCTTTCACCGGCTTTTTCAGCAGGCCCTTTATTATCGCAAGCGATCAGCCCACCTGCCGTAAAGGTCATCAATAGTGCGATTGCTAACTTCTTGGCTAATGACATCGTCATATGCTTCTCCTCCTGAGATTTTACGTCATAACACATTCACCATAATACTAGATGGTGCTCGTCTACAATACCATGACAAATACGCAACCTGTTGTTATAACAACCTTTAAAACATATTTATTCGAGTTTCAAAGCACCCAACACGTTAAAATTGTTAAACAATGAGCAGCATAACTGTCGTTTTTTCACGCAAAAAAAATCCCCCGGGGCATGTGCCCTGGGGGATTTTTCGTATAAGTGCCTGACGATGACCTACTCTCGCATGGGGAGACCCCACACTACCATCGGCGCTAAGCGGTTTCACTTCTGAGTTCGGCAAGGGATCAGGTGGTTCACGCGTGCTATGGTCGTCAGGCGTAACTGGTCGTATATCATGCTGATGTGATCGTTTCTTGCTGTCGTGCCGCCTGCTTGTTCACTCTTGATGAGTGGGCTGGGCCACACGCTGCGTATCCGGCTTTTTTTTGATGCGTTAACATCATAACGTTATCACTGCGACCAGACCCCTTGGGTGTTATAGAGTCAAGCCTCACGGGCCATTAGTACACGTTAGCTCAACGCCTTGCAGCGCTTCCACACCGTGCCTATCAACCAGCTGGTCTCGCTGGGCCCTTCAGGAGGCTCTAGGCCTCAGGGATGTCTCATCTTGAAGGGGGCTTCCCGCTTAGATGCTTTCAGCGGTTATCCCGTCCGACCATAGCTACCCGGCAATGCCACTGGCGTGACAACCGGAACACCAGAGGGTCGTCCACTCCGGTCCTCTCGTACTAGGAGCAGCCCTTCTCAAACATCCAACGCCCACGGCAGATAGGGACCGAACTGTCTCACGACGTTCTAAACCCAGCTCGCGTACCACTTTAAATGGCGAACAGCCATACCCTTGGGACCGACTTCAGCCCCAGGATGTGATGAGCCGACATCGAGGTGCCAAACACCGCCGTCGATGTGAACTCTTGGGCGGTATCAGCCTGTTATCCCCGGAGTACCTTTTATCCGTTGAGCGATGGCCCTTCCATACAGAACCACCGGATCACTAGAACCTGCTTTCGCACCTGCTCGACGTGTCTGTCTCGCAGTCAAGCACCCTTATGCTCTTGCACTCAATGCACGATGTCCGACCGTGCTGAGGGTACCTTCGTGCTCCTCCGTTACTCTTTAGGAGGAGACCGCCCCAGTCAAACTACCCACCACACACTGTCCTCGATCCGGATAACGGACCTGAGTGAGAACGCCAATGATGCCAGGCTGGTATTTCAAGGTTGGCTCCCTTCGAACTGGCGTCCAAAGTTCAAAGCCTCCCAGCTATCCTACACAGGCAACATCAGCGTCCAGTGTGAAGCTATAGTAAAGGTTCACGGGGTCTTTCCGTCTAGCCGCGGGTACACCGCATCTTCACGGCGATTTCAATTTCACTGAGTCTCGGGTGGAGACAGCGTGGCCATCATTACGCCATTCGTGCAGGTCGGAACTTACCCGACAAGGAATTTCGCTACCTTAGGACCGTTATAGTTACGGCCGCCGTTTACCGGGGCTTCAATCAAGAGCTTCGCCTTGCGGCTAACACCATCATTTAACCTTCCGGCACCGGGCAGGCGTCACACCCTATACGTCCTCTTACGAGTTAGCAGAGTGCTGTGTTTTTAATAAACAGTTGCAGCCACCTGGTATCTTCGACCGGTTCGGGCTAGGAGAGCAAGTCTCTTCACCCTACGCCGGCGTGCCTTCTCCCGAAGTTACGGCACCATTTTGCCTAGTTCCTTCACCCGAGTTCTCTCAAGCGCCTTGGGATTCTCTCCCTGACCACCTGTGTCGGTTTGGGGTACGGTCGCACATGATCTGAAGCTTAGAGGCTTTTCCTGGAAGCGTGGCATCAGTGACTTCCTGACCGTAGTCAGTTCATCTCGTGTCTCGGCTTTAAGATCCCGGATTTTCCTAAGATCTCGGCCTACTCACTTTCACCAGGACAACCAACGCCTGGCTCACCTAGCCTTCTTCGTCCCCCCATCGCAACCATGTCCGGTACGGGAATATTAGCCCGTTTTCCATCGACTACGCCTTTCGGCCTCGCCTTAGGGGCCGACTCACTCTGCTCTGATTAGCATCGAACAGAAAACCTTGGTCTTCCGGCGAGGGAGTTTTTCACTCCCTTTATCGTTACTCATGTCAGCATTCGCACTCGTGATACCTCCAGCAGACTTCTCAATCCACCTTCATTGGCTTACACGACGCTCCTCTACCGCGCATCATTATCGAAATAATGACGCACCCGTAGCTTCGGTACCTGGTTTAGCCCCGTTACATCTTCCGCGCAGGCCGACTCGACTAGTGAGCTATTACGCTTTCTTTAAAGGATGGCTGCTTCTAAGCCAACCTCCTAGCTGTCTAAGCCTTCCCACATCGTTTCCCACTTAACCAGGATTTCGGGACCTTAGCTGACGGTCTGGGTTGTTTCCCTTTTCACGACGGACGTTAGCACCCGCCGTGTGTCTCCCACGCTGTACTCACCGGTATTCGGAGTTTGCCTCGGGTTGGTAAGTCGGGATGACCCCCTAGCCGAAACAGTGCTCTACCCCCGGCGGTAATACGTGAGGCGCTACCTAAATAGCTTTCGAGGAGAACCAGCTATCTCCGAGCTTGATTAGCCTTTCACTCCGATCCACAAGTCATCCAAATCTTTTTCAACAGATCCTGGTTCGGGCCTCCAGTTGATGTTACTCAACCTTCACCCTGCTCATGGATAGATCGCTCGGTTTCGGGTCTATATCCAGCGACTGTGTCGCCCAGTTAAGACTCGGTTTCCCTACGGCTCCCCTATACGGTTAACCTCGCCACTGAATATAAGTCGCTGACCCATTATACAAAAGGTACGCAGTCACAGAACAAGTCTGCTCCTACTGCTTGTACGCACACGGTTTCAGGATCTATTTCACTCCCCTATCCGGGGTTCTTTTCGCCTTTCCCTCACGGTACTGGTTCACTATCGGTCAGTCAGGAGTATTTAGCCTTGGAGGATGGTCCCCCCGTCTTCAGTCAAGGTTTCTCGTGCCCCGACCTACTCGATTTCACATGATCAGATTTTCGACTACAGGGCTATCACCTGCTACGGCCAGACTTCCCAATCTGTTCGTCTAATCAGTCACATGCTTAAGGGCTGGTCCCCGTTCGCTCGCCGCTACTAGGGGAATCTCGGTTGATTTCTTTTCCTCAGGGTACTTAGATGTTTCAGTTCCCCTGGTTCGCCTCTTACACCTATGTATTCAGTGTAAGATACTGACCTTATGGTCAGTGGGTTTCCCCATTCAGAGATGTCCGGGTCACAGGTTGTTGCCACCTCACCGAACCTTATCGCAGGCTACCACGTCTTTCATCGCCTCTGACTGCCTAGGCATCCACCGTGTGCGCTTCATTGCTTGACCCTATAACCCGAAGGAGTCTGGTGTCTCGCAATGATAACGTTCATTTGCCGGATACGTATAAAACGTATCACAATTTAAGAACTCACCTTGCGGTGTGTTCTTGTCAGCATGATATACATTGTTAAAGAGCGGCTGTTCAATGAACAGTGATAAAGCAACGTGCTTTAAACGACAGCACAGTGACTTATCAGTGGTCACAAAACATTAACAAACGGTCGTTAAGGTACTAAATTAAAGTGCTAATTTAAAACACCGTTAAATAAATGGTGGAGCCAAGCGGGATCGAACCGCTGACCTCCTGCGTGCAAGGCAGGCGCTCTCCCAGCTGAGCTATGGCCCCATCTAGCTAACGACTATTAAAACTACATCCGGGTAATTTTATTCAGAACAAGGCATTTTATGACGAAGCATAGCCTGCTATGCGAGTCATAAAATAACGCAGTGCTGGATAAAATTTGGTGGGTCTGGGCAGACTTGAACTGCCGACCTCACCCTTATCAGGGGTGCGCTCTAACCAACTGAGCTACAGACCCGGTTTACTATCAGCTCGAAGGCATTACTAACTAGCCAACCTCACCCTACTTTTTATTAAAGGCAGGAGGTGTGCTCTAACCAACAGAGCTACAGAGGGGATCGTGCTTAAACCGTTTGCTCTCTATGATCTGATCAGGTAATTCATTGTGGACGCTTACTAACTGTGACGCATCGTTTAAGGAGGTGATCCAGCCGCAGGTTCCCCTACGGCTACCTTGTTACGACTTCACCCCAGTCATGAACCACACCGTGGTGATCGCCCTCTTGCGTTAGGCTAACCACTTCTGGTGCAGTCCACTCCCATGGTGTGACGGGCGGTGTGTACAAGGCCCGGGAACGTATTCACCGTGACATTCTGATTCACGATTACTAGCGATTCCGACTTCACGGAGTCGAGTTGCAGACTCCGATCCGGACTGAGACCGGCTTTAAGGGATTCGCTGACTCTCGCGAGCTCGCAGCCCTTTGTACCGGCCATTGTAGCACGTGTGTAGCCCTACCCGTAAGGGCCATGATGACTTGACGTCGTCCCCACCTTCCTCCGGTTTGTCACCGGCAGTCTCCTTAGAGTTCCCGACATTACTCGCTGGCAAATAAGGACAAGGGTTGCGCTCGTTACGGGACTTAACCCAACATTTCACAACACGAGCTGACGACAGCCATGCAGCACCTGTCTTATAGTTCCCGAAGGCACAATCGCATCTCTGCAATCTTCTATAGATGTCAAGGGTAGGTAAGGTTCTTCGCGTTGCATCGAATTAAACCACATGCTCCACCGCTTGTGCGGGCCCCCGTCAATTCATTTGAGTTTTAACCTTGCGGCCGTACTCCCCAGGCGGTCGACTTATCGCGTTAACTTCGCCACAAAGTGCTCTAGGCACCCAACGGCTGGTCGACATCGTTTACGGCGTGGACTACCAGGGTATCTAATCCTGTTTGCTACCCACGCTTTCGCACCTCAGTGTCAGTATCAGTCCAGAAGGCCGCCTTCGCCACTGGTATTCCTCCCGATCTCTACGCATTTCACCGCTACACCGGGAATTCTACCTTCCTCTCCTGTACTCTAGCCTCACAGTTCCGGATGCCGTTCCCAGGTTGAGCCCGGGGCTTTCACAACCGGCTTATAAAGCCACCTACGCGCGCTTTACGCCCAGTAATTCCGATTAACGCTTGCACCCTCCGTATTACCGCGGCTGCTGGCACGGAGTTAGCCGGTGCTTCTTCTGCGAGTGATGTCTTTCCTAATGGGTATTAACCACTAGGCGTTCTTCCTCGCTGAAAGTGCTTTACAACCCTAAGGCCTTCTTCACACACGCGGCATGGCTGGATCAGGGTTGCCCCCATTGTCCAATATTCCCCACTGCTGCCTCCCGTAGGAGTTCGGGCCGTGTCTCAGTCCCGATGTGGCTGATCATCCTCTCAGACCAGCTACGGATCGTTGCCTTGGTGAGCCATTACCTCACCAACTAGCTAATCCGACATAGGCTCATCCAATAGCGGGAGCCGAAGCCCCCTTTCTCCCGTAGGACGTATGCGGTATTAGCCTGGGTTTCCCCAGGTTATCCCCCACTATCGGGCAGATTCCTATGCATTACTCACCCGTCCGCCGCTCGTCAGCATCTAGCAAGCTAGATCTGTTACCGCTCGACTTGCATGTGTTAGGCCTGCCGCCAGCGTTCAATCTGAGCCATGATCAAACTCTTCAGTTTACAATCATTGTGATCCTTACTCGTGTCTTCCGAGGAAAACACAAAAGCGAATCAAACTTGGCTCAAGGTTCAAACGAATTCATTCAAAACGGATCAAAAAGGCAATGCCTTTAAAACCTTATTGCTTGAGTCGCTTGCCTTGATATTGGGTGATTTGTCACCAACATCAGCAAGCGCCCACATGAATTACCTGATCAAATTGTTAAAGAGCGTTTCGCTGTGGCTATCGTGTTGTGATAGCGGGCCAACCGTTGAACTGTTTGGCCTCAGCGAGGAAGGCGTATTCTACGCACTTCCGAGTGTTTGTCAATCGGCAATTTCTGGGGCCGATTCGGGAAACATTTTTCGATGACCTGAAAACGCTAACCTGCTGACAAACCGAAGGTTTTCACCTTCATCCACCGCTGGTAACGCTAGGCGTCCCCGGCAGCGGATGCGGATGCGGATGCGGATGCGTACTTTACGGACTCGCTAACGCCTTGGCAAGGGCTCTGGTGAAAAAAACACATCTCATATTATCAGGACACTATTGCGAATCAAACTTAGCCGCGCGCGAGCCATACATCAGCGCCTGCTCACGCAAGATCGCGAGGCAAATCCGATACCAATGAATTCGCGCCCAAATCGGCAATACTTCTCGCTCCGGTGAGCGTCATCGCCACGCGCATTTCCTTTTCAAATAGCTCGAGCAAATGCGTGACACCCGCTTCGCCAGCAGTGGCAAGCGCATAGATGAAGGCGCGGCCCAGCAACACGCTGTCGGCACCCAAAGCGATCATCCTCACGACGTCAAGCCCGCTGCGCACGCCGGAATCAGCAAGAATGGCCAGATCCCCCTTAACCGCGTCGGCAATCGCCGGCAAGGCCCGCGCAGTCGAGGGAACGCCATCAAGCTGACGGCCGCCATGATTAGAAACAACGATGCCATCTGCACCAAAGCGCACCGCATCGCGGGCATCTTCAGCATCAAGTATTCCTTTAATAATCATCGGCCCGTCCCAGAGTTCACGAATCCATTCCAGGTCCTTCCAAGAGATAGCAGGGTCGAAGTTAGTAGCCAGCCAGGCAATGTAATCCTCAAGCTCGGTTGGCTTACCGCGGTAATCAGAGACGTTACCCAGGTCATGAGGACGACCATTAATACCGACATCCCATGCCCAGAAAGGATGCATTGCAGCCTGAGCCATCCGCCGGATCGGCCCATACTTACCGCTCATTCCAGAGTGAGCATCGCGATAGCGCGCGCCCGGCACAGGCATATCAACGGTAAAGATCAGTGTCTTGACCCCGGCGGCCTTAGCTTGCTCAAGAACGTGCTTCATGAAGCCCCTGTCCTTCAGCACGTAAAGCTGGAACCAGATGGGTCGATCAATCGCCGAGGCCACCTCAGCAATGGGGCACACCGACACCGTCGACAGAGTAAATGGTATGCCTTTCTTGGCGGCCGCTCGCGCCGCCTGGACCTCCCCGCGTCTAGCGTACATACCTGCTAGCCCCACCGGAGCCAGCGCAATAGGCATGGCCATCTTTTCACCGAACAGCTCGGTTTCCAGCGATAGCGAGGACATATCCTTCAGCACACGCTGGCGCAACGCGATACCGGAGAGATCCTCTACATTACGTCGCAGCGTATGCTCGGCGTATGCCCCCCCGTCGGCATAATGGAATAGAAAGGGAGGAATGCGCCGCTTAGCGGCTTTTCGGTAGTCCGTGGAGGCTGAAATAATCATGGCGAGCCCTATTTAGTAGATGCGCGCAGTCGACGCGCTATACATCGGCTTATTCAGAATTAATAATTGGTTTTACCAATTGACAAAAATATGGCATCAACATTAGTGAGACGCCATGAAGGTGTCAAACAATGATGCGGCTTTATAGCCCTACATAGCGCTATACTTTAGTTCAATGCTACGACTAATAATGTTTGACCAATAGCCACCCATCAATGCCAGCGCTTGAGCTGTCTGTTCAAAGCTTCTAATATTGGTCTTACCAATTGAAGGAGCTACCCAACATGAGCTATCCACCGCTCCGCCAGCAGCGTTTGGCCGATGTTATTACCGAGCGTTTAGAAGCCATGATGCTGGAGGGCAGCTTAAAACCTGGGCAGCGCCTCCCACCAGAGCGTGAATTAGCAGAGCGTTTTGGCGTATCACGCCCCTCTTTACGTGAAGCTATTCAAAAATTAGCCGCGCGCGGCTTACTGACCAGCCGCCAAGGCGGTGGCACCTTTGTGAACGACGACCTTAGCAATGGCTATACCGACCCGCTTTTGGAAATGCTTTCTCGCCACGGCGAGTTCAACTTAGACCTACTCGAATTCCGCGATGCAATAGAAGGAATATCCGCCTATTACGCTGCGCTGCGCTCAACGCCCGCTGATAAGGCGGTCCTCATTCAGCGCTTTGAAGAGCTCGACGGCGGTTTTGCCGGCGCCGACCCTGTTCATGAAGCCAAACTTGACGCGGCGTTCCATCTTGCCATCGCCGAAGCCGCCCACAATGTTCTGCTGCTACATACCATTCGCGGTATTTTTCATCTGCTTGAAAAGAGTATTGTTAATAATCTGGCCCACTTGTTTGCCAAACCAGGCTCACGCAGCCAGCTGATGAAGCAGCATCGCGCTTTACTTGACGCCATCTTGGAAGGGCGTGCAGAAGACGCCCGCGCTCGCGCGCATGAGCACCTAGCGTTCGTTGAAGAAGGACTTCTTGAAATGGCGCGTGAAGAGGCGCGGGCCCAACGCGCCCTTCGCCGCGCCCAAGGCAGTCGAAAGACACCGGCATGAGTAACACGGATATGGGCAAGGCTGACATACACAGCCAGACCCCCGCTCGCTTGCCACCACGCTGGCGTCGCCTGTGGCTGCTGGTCATTTCGCTCGGTTTATTGCTGTGCATGTGGCAAGCCGCCCAACTGGCCCGCGAGCAGGCGCTTTCTAACTTACAAGACGATGCCGAAAACGAGCTGCGCCTGTCTGCTGCCAATTTAAACGGCTATTTACTGCGCTACGACTACCTGCCACAAATGCTCGCGACAAGGGAAGGTGTGCAACGTTTTTTAGCCTCCCCCGACAGCCAAGACTCGATGCCGCTGAATATGTTGCTGGATCGCTTCCGCTTCACCGCAGGCGTTTCAGACGTTTATTTGCTAAATCGTGATGGCGATACTATTGCCGCCAGCAACTGGCATCGATCTAACACCTTTATCGGCCAAAACTATGCTTTTCGCAGCTATTACACCGAAGCCATCGCGGGCCGCCAAGGTAGGTTTTATGGCTTGGGCACCCAATCACTTGAGCGGGGCTACTTCTTTTCAGCACCGGTTTGGCTCGATGACACCTCGCCCGATGCCAAACCTGACGGCGTATTAGTCATCAAAGTATTGCTTGATGAGGTTGAAGAAAGCTGGGCTGAGCAAGATGCCGAGCTGTTTGTCACCGACAGCGATAACATCATCTTCATGGCCAGCCACCCAGGGCTGCGAATGAACGCCCTTTACTCGCTTTCCGATGAGCAACGTCGAGTCCTGCGCGCAACGCGACGCTATGCGATGGAGCCGCTAGCGTCCTCCGGCATCGGCGTCATTGCGCCTTACGGCCTGGGCAGCCAATTAGTAAGTTTCTCCCAAGGCCCTTTAAGTAAAGGCAACTACCTAAGCCTGACGCGACCTATTCCTGAGTTTGGCTGGCAGATGCATATTTTAAAGCCGCTAACACCGGTGATCAGCGCCCAATGGGTCGCTGCTCTCATGGCGGGCAGCCTCTACAGCCTGATTGCACTTGGGGCCGGCATAGGCTGGCAGCGGCTGAGGCTTCGTCGTGAACGGGAAGCGTTTGCCGATCGAGAGCGCCATACTTTGGCCCGCGTTCGCGATGAGCTGGAAGTTAGCGTAGAAAGGCGCACCCGTGACTTAGTCGCCAGCAATCAGCGGCTTTCTGATGAAATTGAAGAGCGCCGCCGGGCTGAAGCCAACTTACGCCAAACGCAGGATGAGCTTATTCAAGCGGCTAAACTGGCCGTATTAGGGCAGCTCGCCGCGGGCATCAACCATGAGCTTAATCAACCGCTGGCCGCTATTCGCGCTTATGCAGAAAACGCCCGACGCTTTATGGCACTAGCACGCCATGAAAAAGCCGACGCCAACCTTGAGCAAATTGTTGAGCTGACCGAGCGCATGGCCGATATCAGCGCACAACTGCGCCAGTTTTCACGTAAGAGTAGCGAACGCCAAGAGACCATTTCCGTACAGGCCTGTATCGACTACGCCTTGCGCTTATTTCAAAGCCGTCTGCGCGAAGGCAACATTACGATTATTCATGAGTGGCCCGATGAAACGCTATGGGTGAAAGGCGACCTAGTGCGCCTTGAGCAAGTGCTGGTTAATCTAATCGGCAATGCCCTGCAGGCTATGAAAGCCGAACCCGTACCGCAACTGACACTAAGCGCTAGCATTCACCATCAGCAGGTGCATATTAGCGTTGCCGATAACGGACCCGGCATTCCAGCTGAGCATTTAGGGCACGTGTTTGAACCCTTTTTCACGACAAAAGCGCCAGGCAGTGGCTTAGGCTTGGGCCTCTCGATCTCTTCACGCATTATGGACGATCTAGGCGGTAAGCTGCAGGCTGCTAATCGACCCGAAGGGGGCGCTTGCTTCACTATTACGCTACCCCACTCAACGTTAACGCATGTCCAGGAGCGCTCTCACTATGCATGAACCGTCGACCCTGCCGGTCATAGTGATCGACGACGAACCACACCTTCGGATCACCGTTAGCCAAACCCTCGAGCTTGCAGGCTACACGCCCTACTGCTACGAATCAGCCGAACAAGCGCTCGCCGCCTTAACGCCCGACTTTCCGGGCGTGATCGTCAGCGACATAAGGATGCCCGGCATGGATGGCATGGCGCTGCTGCACGAGCTACATAACCGCGACGCCACGCTGCCGATCATTTTAATTACCGGCCACGGCGATATTTCGACCGCCGTAGAGGCAATGCGTGCAGGGGCGTGGGATTTTCTTGAAAAGCCCTTCGCCGGTGATCAACTATTGGATGTGGTGCGTCGTGGCATCGAGAAGCGCCAGCTCAGTTTAGAAAATCACCGCCTAAAAGCCGAGCTGGAAGTACAGCAAGCCGCGCTGGGGCCTCGCCTGGTTGGCCGCACACCCATCATATCGCGACTGGCCGCCATGATTCAGCGCATCAGCCAAGTGGAGGCCGATGTGCTGCTGTTTGGGGAAACAGGTACCGGCAAAGACTTGGTGGCCCGCGCTATTCACGAGCGCAGCGGGCGGCGTAATAGCCCTTTTATGGCCATCAACTGCGGCGCAGTGCCCGAAAACACCATTGAGTCCGAGCTATTTGGCCACGAAAAAGGTGCCTTTACCGGTGCAGTAGAGCGGCGTATCGGCAAATTCGAACATGCTAACGGCGGCACGGTATTTTTGGATGAAATTGAATCCATGCCCATGGCGCTTCAGGTCAAACTGCTGCGGGTGCTGCAAGAGCGCAGCGTGGAGCGGCTGGGCGCTAATGAAACGGTACCACTCAACATTCGCGTCATTGCCGCTACCAAGGTGGATCTAAAAGCAGCGTCTGAAGAGGGCCGCTTTCGCGAAGATCTGTATTACCGTCTTAACGTGGTCACTCTGCCGCTGCCAGCCCTGCGCGAACGGCGCGAAGATATTCCCTTGCTGTTTCAACATTTTGCCGTCGTGGCTGCCAATCGCAGCGGGCTGGAAGCGCCTATCATAGACAGCTCGGGCATTGCCGTTCTACTCGCACATGACTGGCCCGGCAATGTGCGTGAACTGCGCAACCTTGCCGAGCGCTACGTATTGCTGGGCGCCGCCTTTGATTATCGTCTGGATGCACTGCTGGAAGGGGTTAGCGCCGACACTCAGGAGCCCACTTTGCCCCGCCAGGTGGAGCTGTTTGAAAAAAGCCTGATCAGCCAATCCCTGGCGCGCTATCACGGCCGTGTCACCGATGTGTGTCGCCACTTAGGCATTCCGCGCAAAACCTTTTATGACAAGCTTAAAAAGCACGGCCTCAATGCCGATGACTATCGCCACAGCAGCGAGCCCTGATGCAACAGCTCACCCAATACTGACCAAGGCGGCACCCAGGGCACCAGCGTTAACGTGGCAATCAGCATCAGCAGATTAGACATGGGCCGCCGGCTATCGCCGAGCTTTAGCGCCGTTCCGAACGAACGCTTTAGCCGAGCGCCTTCAAGATCCACGCTGTACATCTCATCTAAACTCAGGTGAATTAAAAATCCGACCAGCGTGGCGGCGCCATGCGACCAAGCAAGCCATGCCGGCTGGCCGAGCAGATTAAAACTCAGCGCAGCGGTGGCCAGGCTACATAACCCACCCGCCAGCAGTGAGTGCCAGATACCGCGATGCACGGTAAAACGCGAAAATAGTACGCTGGCTAAATAACGCACGCAGACATAGATTCCACCGCAGGCAACCAGCAGCGCACCGGGCGTGAGCCATGGCTGCAGTAGCAGTGCGCCAAAGACCAAGGCAGGCACTGAAAGAAGATTAAAAATCAATCGGATAGAATGTGATCGGTCGGCATCGATGTCTGGCAAAATGCCCCCAAACGTAACCAGCGCAACCATCACCACCGCTTGAGAAGGCGGCCACCAATGACCTTTCCAAGCTGCGTAAGCTATCAGCATGCCACCCGCCGCTGCTACGGTAATATGCGTGCGAAAGTTAGCCATGACGCGGCACCCCAGAAAACTGGATAAATTAACAGATTTCTGACCGGCGCGACATGACTATTTAAGAAAAAAGGTTGGCAGGGCAATCGCTTAGAGAAGGGGCATCAAATTGACGATTCGGCCAAAAAGCGGTCTTTCAATTTAACGTAGTTACCGGCGGTATAGGGGAAGAAAGCACGCTCAGATTCTTTCAGCGGGCGCAGTGGTTTAGCCGGGTTACCGGCATAAACGTAACCGCTTTCCAGATGCTTACCCGGCGTTACTACGGCGCCAGCGGCAATAATGACTTCATCTTCAACGATCGCGCCATCCATCACGATCGCGCCCATTCCCACCAATATCCGACTGCCTAGCGTACAGCCATGCAAAATCGCCTTATGGCCGATGGTCACATCGTCGCCAATAATGAGCGGAAAGCCCGCCGGGCTAAAGTCACTTGCGTGGGTAATATGCAGCACGCTGCCATCCTGCACGCTGGTCCGCGCGCCGATTCGAATACGGTGCATATCGCCACGGATAACGCTCATCGGCCAAACGGAGCAATCATCCCCCAGCACCACGTCTCCAATGACCACGCTGGCCGGATCAATATACACGCGCTCGCCAAGCGACGGCTCCATGCCCTGATAGCGTCTTAACGCACTGCTCATAATTTGCTCCTGCGGTTCTCGATAGACTGTATAAAGAATATGACTCGCTGACTATAGTGCTTAATGACAACCAAAGAAGCCTTATAGAAATCCTGTCAGTAGCACGATAAAGGTCAGCGGAATCGATACCCAGCGAAGAATATTTCGCCACACTAGGTAGCCGCGCTCACCGGCACCCAATGCACTGGCGACTCGCTCTTGGGGCATCACCCAGGCGGCAAAAATGGCGATCATCAATCCGCCTAAGGGCAGAAAAACATCCGGCGGTATACTGCTGACCAGTTCGAACACGTTGCGCCCAAAGAGCGGCCGGAATTCAGAAAGCGTCGAAAACGAGAAGGCGGATAGCAGGCCGATTAACCAGACGCTGACTGCCACGACCAGCGTCGCAAGGCTGCGGCGCAGCCCCAGCCCCTGAAGCGTCGCGACCATGGGCTCGGCTAAGTTAATCGCTGAGGTCCAGGTGGCTAACAGCAGTAATAAAAAGAACACGCTCAGCCATACCGAGCCCCACGGCAATTCAGAAAATGCGATCGGCAGCGTGACAAACATTAAGCCCGGGCCTTCAGCGGGGTCCATGCCTTGAGCAAACACAACCGAGAAAATCGCAATACCCGCCAGCAGTGCAACGCTGATATCGAGCACCGCTACCGCAAACGCGGCTTTGGGCAGGCTTTGCTCTTCAGGCATATAAGCCCCGTACGCCATTAAGGCACAGGCCCCTACCGCCAAGGTAAAAAACGCATGCCCCATTGCATGGACAACCACCGATGGCGTTAGCGCATCGAAAGAGGGCAGAAACAGCCATGCCAGCGCGGTGCCAAAACCATCCGTCGTGGCGGCATAGCCTGCTAATAGCAGCAGCAAAAAATACAGCAGCGGCATCAGCAAATTGTTAAGTCGCTCCAAACCTTTGGCAACACCGGCCGCCACAACGGACATGGTCATGAATAGAAACAGGGTGTGATTAAAAATAAGCAGGCCCGGGTTAGCCAAGAAAGCGTCAAAGCCCGCACCAATCTCCTCAGCGCTCGCGCCGTTGAAATTACCGTTCACGGAGGCAACTAAAAACTCAATCGACCAGCCGGACACCACCGAGTAGAACGATAAGATACAAAATACGGTGAACGCGCCGAATAGCCCTAGCCAACGCCAATGAGGCGAGGCTCCCGCCTCTGTTGCCAAGGCCCCTAACGCCTGCATTGGCCCGCGACGCCCGGCTCGGCCAATTAATATTTCCGCCATCATGACGGGAATACCTAGCAGCAGCACAAACGCTACATAAACCAGCAAAAATGCCGCACCGCCATTTTCTCCAGCCACGTAGGGGAAGCGCCAGATGTTGCCTAAACCCACTGCAGCACCTGTTATTGCCAAGATAAAGGCCCGCTTCGACCCCCAGCGCTCCAGCGTTTCGCTCATCGTGTGCTCCTGCCGTTAGAGGCATTAAAAGGCGGCAAGACTAGCAGGCACTTGCACGCAGGCCAAACTCTGACCTGCAGCCTAGCATTGAAACGCGGCCCCACTGCCCGCACTGTGTCATCATTATCGCGCGTTTTGCGCTTCCTACACGATTTTAAAAACGATGCCAACTGAGGTGCCTATGTCCTCCACCCCCTTGCCCTCCAATCCGTTGCTTGAGACGCACAAGCTCCCCCCTTTTGCTGACATTCGCGCCGAACACGTAGAGCCTGCGGTAGAAATCCTGCTCAGAGAAAGCCGCGAGGCCATTGATCTCCTCGCCCAGCAGGCCGCCGCCACGGCGCCCACTTGGGACAATTTCGCGGCGCCGTTTGAGGCCGTCAATGACCGTCTCACCAATGCGTGGTCACCGATTTCTCATCTCAACGGCACCATGAACTCCTCCGAATTACGCGAAGCGTATCAGGCATGCCTTGAAAAGCTTTCTGCTTTCGGCACCTGGGTCGGCCAACACGAAGGGCTTTTCCATGGTTGGAAAGCGCTGAAAGAAGGCCCGGCCTGGGCATCGTTAGATGCCGCACAGCGGCGCACCGTCGAGAACGCCTTACGTGATTTCCGGCTAGCCGGTGTTGACCTGCCCGCGGACCAAAAAGCGCGCTACGGAAAAATTCAGTCGCGTCTTTCACTACTCTCAAACCAGTATTCAAATAACGTTCTGGATGCCACCCAGGCATGGCACAAAGATATTGATTGCTTAGATGCGCTCGCAGGCGTCCCAGCAAGTGCCTTAGATACCTTAAAAGCCACCGCCGAGGCGAAGGGCGTGCCGGGCTACCGGATTACCTTGGATTTCCCAAGTTTTTTCCCTGTCATCAGCTACGCCGACAGTCGCGAGCTGCGCCGTGAGGTGTATACCGCGTTCATTACCCGTGCCTCAGACCAAAGCGCGGATGCTGGCAAGTTCGACAACGCTGCCATTTTGGAAGAGATTCTGTCGCTACGTAGCGACATTGCCCAGCTGCTTGGCTTTGCCACCTACGCGGATTATTCACTGGCCACTAAAATGGCCGAATCTCCCGAGCAGGTGCTTGAGTTCCTCAACGACCTAGCCCGTCGTGCGCTGCCTCAGGCTAAAGAAGAGTTTGCTGAACTGAGCACCTACGCCCGTGACGAACTGGGCCTGGAAGTACTTGAGCCGTGGGACGTTGCCTACGCCAGCGAGAAACTGCGCGAAGCACGCCACGCCATCTCCCAAGAACAGCTGCGCCCTTACTTTCCCGCCCCGCGCGTCATTGATGGCCTGTTTCAAGTGGTTGAGCGCCTCTACGGCGTACGCTGTGAAGAAGATACCGAGGCGACTCGCTATCATCCAGACGTCCAATACTTCCAGATTACTGAAAACGGCCAGCCGATTGCCGGCTTTTACCTTGATCTCTACGCCCGTGAAGGCAAGCGCGGCGGTGCCTGGATGGCGGACTGCCGCGTGCGCCGTCAAACCGAGCAGGGCCTGCAGCTGCCAGTGGCCTTTCTAACCTGCAACTTCACTGCGCCGGTAGGTGGCCGTCCCGCGCTGCTGACTCACGACGAAGTCACGACCTTGTTTCATGAGTTTGGGCACGGTCTTCACCATATGCTCACCAAGCAGCACATTGCAGATATTTCCGGCATTAACGGTGTGGCCTGGGATGCGGTCGAGCTACCCAGCCAGTTTATGGAAAACTACTGCTGGGAGCGTGAAGGACTAAACCTGCTGGCCAAGCACGTGGATACCGGCGAACCGCTTCCCTTCGATCTACTAGAGCGCCTGCAGGCAGCCAAGAACTTCCAGTCGGCCATGGGTATGATGCGCCAAATCGAACTCTCGCTATTCGATCTACGCCTGCACCATGAACTCAGCGCCCCTAGCGCCAGCGACGTGCAAGCACTGCTCGATGATGTGCGGGCCGCGGTATCGGTGCTGCCCAAAGCCCCCTTCAATCGCTTCCAAAATAGCTTTGGGCATATATTTGCTGGCGGCTATGCGGCCGGTTACTACAGCTATAAGTGGGCGGAAGTGCTCTCGGCAGATGCCTGGAGTGCCTTTGAAGAAGCTGGCATCTTCGACCCAGAAACAGGCCAGCGCTTTCGTCGCGAAATCCTGGAGCAGGGCGGCGCTCGTGATGCCGCCGACCTGTTTGTTGCCTTTCGCGGTCGCGAACCCAGCGTTGAGCCACTGCTTCGCCACTGCGGCATTCGCGCCGCTTAACACACGTTATCAGGTACACGTTGCAAACCATTATTTCATGCGTGGCGCCTTGGGCGTCGCGCATCTGATGCATAGGAGCCCACTATGTCGACGGTTAAACGCTTTATTGCCGGCGTGATCTGCCCGCGCTGTGCGGAGATGGACCGCATCCGCGCCTGGGAGCAGAATGGCATTCGCTACCGCGAATGCGTCAGCTGCGATTTTTTTGAGCAGTTGCCTATTGAAGAAGATGCCCTTACCGAAATGACCACCCGAGTTAATCAGGTGCGCGACGACCAGAAGCAGCAAGATGTACAGCCCGTACGCATCATGGATCCCGGCAAGCCCCCTCGTTAAACCCACGTTTCATCCCGTAAAAGGAAGGCCTAACCAAGCACCGCGAGCCTAGCGTCTTCCTTTTCAATGTGCCGAATGCTGGCTAATGGCGCTCGATCGATCTCATTAGTGTGTGGCTATCCGCACATGCAAAATAATCATCGTGCGGACACTCGGACACTTTGCCTGCCTAAGCCTGCCACGAAAGTTTAATAAGATCTTCTTAACCAACTGATTTTAAAATAACAATATTAAAATGGCACAACTATCGCTGTTATAACCACTGAATAGTCTGATTCATGCCGTACTAACGAGCAGCATCGAACACGACCGTCAGTCAATAACCCCAATAACAGCTAGGAACTCTCGCCATGCGTAAACATATGCCTAAGACCTTCACGCTACTTGCCAGCAGCGCCCTGCTTGTAGCGGCTAGCAGTGCCCAAGCAGACCGCTCCGAGTGGCCAGATAACTTCACCGTTGGTACGGCCAGTCAAGGCGGCACGTTCTTCGTTTACGGCTCAGGCTGGGCGAACTTTATTGCTGAAGAAGTTGGCGTATCTGGCGGCGGTGAAGTCACCGGTGGCCCCACGCAAAACTTAGCGCTAGTACACACCGGTGACATGGCATTTGGTTTAACCACCATGGGCCCTGCGTCTGATGCTGTGAACGGTGAAAGCCCGCTGGCACCTGGTATGAAGATGGACAACGTCTGTGCCATGTTCCCCATGTACGAAACGCCGTTTTCAATTGCGGCACTCTCTAGCAGCGGCATCGAATCCATTGCTGACATTCCGGATGGCGCGCGTATCGGCTTTGGCCCCGCGGCGTCCACGTCTGATACCTACTTCCCCGCGATCCTAGAAACCTTAGGTGTGGACTTTGAACGCCGTAACGGTGGCTGGTCTGATCTAGGCGGCCAGTTGCAGGATGGCCTGCTCGACGTCGTTGCGTTCGCGGCCGGCATCCCGATCCCCGCCGTGAGCCAGTTGGAAGTACAAACTGACGTCAACATCATTGAGTTCACCGAAGAAGAGCTAGCCACCGTGCTGGAAAACTACCCGGTCGCTGAGTTCATGATTCCCGCTAATACGTACACAACGCTTGAAGAAGATGCGCGCGCCGTTTCCATGTGGAACTTTGCGATCGCTGGCTGTGATCTTCCGGAAGACTTCATTTACGAAGTGACCAAGGCGACCATGGAAAACAACGAGCGCATGCGCTCAATACACCGCAGTGCTGAAACCACCATTCCAGAAAACATTGTACATAACACCGTACTGCCCTTTCATCCAGGCGCTGCGCGTTGGTACAAAGAGAACGGCTATGAAATTGCTGATGACATGATCAACTAAGCAACGTTTACCGCTCTAACTGCCCCGTCTCGGCCTTGCCGGGCGGGGCAGATTTCGCTCCTGCTATCCCTTTGTCTGCTTTTGCTGTGAGGGTGAACTCTAATGAGTCACAAAAACGACCAAGAACCCAATGGTCTCAAGGATGATGCCAACGTGGCGTCAACAGTACCCGACTCCATTGCTGATGGTGTCGATGACGACATTGTTGAATCTAATCGCCGCCTGTTTACCGGCTGGCAGTTCTTATTATTTGCGGCATTAGCCATTGCTTATTCTAGCTTCCACCTGGTTTCCCTGAACGTGTATCCGATGGAAACCTGGTCGTTTCGTATTGTGCACATTGCCGGGGCGCTTATTCTGGGTTACGGGCTATTTGCTGGCGCTCGTTTTGCCGACGAGGAACACCAAACATCAGGTGCAGGGATTAAATGGGTGAGCTACGCGCTGCTTATTCCTGCGGCCTATACGTTGGCGCAAGTCTTTTTAATGCACCAAACACTCAGCGGCGGTGCGATGCGCATCGACCCCAGCGTTGAAAACTGGCATTACGGTTACCCACTGATGGCGACCACCGCCTGTGCCGTTGTGCTGTCCTGGTTTTATCGTCAGGCACGCCATCGCTTTAACCCTGCCGACCTAGTGCTCATGGTATGCGCGCTGGCCAGCGCCGGTTATTTGCTGGTGGCTTTCAACACGAATATACGCATGTCGACAGGCACCTCCTTTGCGCCGTCAGGCATCTCTTGGGCGGCGATTGCGGGCTCTCTGCTGATTCTTGAGCTTACCCGTCGCGTGGCCGGCTTGGCCTTGGTCGTCATTTCAGCGGTGTTCTTAGGATACGTTTTTGTCGGTCCTTATTTACCTGGCTTCTTGGGCTACCCAGGGCTGTCGCTACAACGCTTCTTCAGTCAGGTATATACCGATGCCGGCATTTTAGGCCCCACCACCGCCGTATCATCGACCTATATTATTCTGTTCATTATTTTTGCCGCGTTTCTGCAAGCGTCTAAAGTGGGCGACTACTTCGTCAACTTTGCTTTCGCTGCCGCAGGGCGCGCTCGCGGTGGCCCGGCCAAAGTGGCTATTTTTGCGTCTGGCTTGATGGGTATGATTAACGGCACCTCTGCGGGCAATGTGGTTTCCACAGGCTCGCTGACCATTCCATTGATGAAGAAAGTCGGCTATCCGGCGCGGAGTGCCGGGGCGATTGAAGCGGCTGCTTCAACGGGTGGGCAAATCATGCCGCCGATTATGGGCGCCGGTGCGTTCATCATGGCCGAAGTGACAGGCATTCCGTATACCGAAATTGCCATTGCGGCGATCATCCCGGCGATTCTGTATTTTGCCTCTATCTATTTTATGGTCGACTTTGAAGCCGCCCGTAAAGGCATGCGGGGCATGCGCAAAGATGAGATCCCGCTGTTCTCCAAACTGATCAAGCAGGTCTATCTGTTCGCGCCGATCATCATTCTGATCGCGGCACTGTTCATGGGCTATTCGGTGATTCGTGCGGGCACGTTGGCCACCGCTTCAGCAGCCGTCGTGAGCTGGATTTCACCCAATAAAATGGGCATTCGTGCGATTCTTAAAGCGCTGCAAATCGCGGGCACCATGTCGGTTCAGATTATCGCCGTGTGCGCCTGTGCAGGCTTAATCGTGGGGGTTATCTCACTGACCGGCGTTGGCGCTCGCTTCTCATCGCTGCTGCTTGGCTTAGCCGGTGTTAGCCAGCTTCTCGCGCTGGTGTTCGCTATGCTAATTAGCATTTTGCTTGGTATGGGCATGCCGACCACCGCCGCTTATGCTGTCGCCGCCTCAGTGGTAGCGCCTGGCTTGATCAATATTGGCATTGAGCCGCTGATCGCTCACTTCTTCGTGTTCTACTTTGCGGTGGTATCGGCGATTACCCCGCCCGTTGCGCTGGCGTCCTATGCAGCGGCCGGCATTTCTGGCGATAACCCGATGGGCACGTCCGTGGCGTCGTTCAAGATTGGCTTGGCCGCCTTCATCGTGCCGTTTATGTTCTTCTACAGCCCTGCCATGCTGATGGAAGGCACGCCGATGGAAATCCTGCGCGTTGGGGTCACCGCAACGCTGGGTATTATCTTGCTCTCAGGCATGGTTCAAGCGTGGTTCTTTGGGCCGGTCAACACATGGCAACGCCTGCTGATGCTGGTCGGCGCCATGTTTATGATCTATGGCGGTATTTATACCGACGTTCTGGGGCTTGCGATTGGTATCGGGCTATTTGTCATGCAGCGTAAGCTGCATGGCAGTGGCAATAAAACGGCTCAAGCTGGCTAAACACGCTAAGCAGCTAAACGCCAAGTGTCAAAAAACCCCGCTCAATGGCCATTGAGTGGGGTTTTTAGTTACTTGATGAAACAACGCACCTTAGTCGGTCAGGTTGTCGACTATTTTGAGCACGGGTGCCGCTTGGTTAAGAGTATAAAAATGCAGGCCGGGGGCACCGCCATCCAACAATCGCTGGCAAAGCTGGCTCACCACGTCGGTTCCAAAGGCGGCAATCGCTTCACTGTCATCGCCATAGGACTCTAGCTGCTTGCGCATCCAGCGAGGAATCTCAGCGCCGCAGACATCAGAGAAACGCGCCAGCTTAGTGTAGTTAGTGATCGGCATAATACCCGGAATGATCGGCTGTTCGATGCCAAGCGCACGGACTTTATCGACAAAATTAAAATAGGCATCGGCGGTAAAAAAGTACTGGGTGATCGCCATGTTGGCGCCAGCCTTCATTTTGCGCACGAAGTTTTCTACGTCTTTATCTAGATTAGCCGCCTGTGGATGAGACTCCGGGTAAGCCGCGACCGCAATCTCGAAATGATCGCCGGTTTCAGCACGAATAAACTCCACCAGCTCGTTGGCATAGCGTAATTCACCAATGCTTGCCATGCCCGACGGCATATCGCCACGTAGAGCGACCAGACTATTCACGCCCTCCTCGCGATACTGAGCTAGCAGATCTCGCAGTTGAGCTTTTTCACTGCCAATACAGGATAGGTGCGGCGCGGTCGTAATGCCGCTTTGGCTAACAGTGCGTACCAGTTCGCGTGTGCGCGCCTGCGTCGACCCACCAGCGCCATAGGTAACTGAAAAAAATCGGGGCTGCCGCGCAGCTAGCTCATCACGAACGTGTATTAGCTTGTCGTGCCCAGCATCGGTATTGGGCGGAAAGAATTCAAAGCTGATACCCAGCGGATGCTCAAGGCTGCTCATGGAATTTCCTTTTTAGGATCAATAAACGTGACATTTTGAGGTATTCTCGCTGTTCAGATGCGCTAGGGCTAATGAAAGATTTCACGCTCGGCCTTTAATTCGGCTCATGTTAGCTGACCAGACTACATACGAAGCACCACGCACTCATACGGGAGAATCAATGGATCTTGCACCTGAGGCACTGGCTGGACCGTTATTAATGTTGCTCAGCTATGTGGGGTTAGGCTGGATCGCCGCCCAACGGCTCAAGCTAGACCCTCGCCCCATCGCGACACTGCTGGTTTACCTGATTGCACCCTTTACTATTTTTCGCGCGCTAATGAATGGCGGCTCAACGCCGAACTATTTATTACTCACATTAGCGCTGTTCATCCTTTCAAGCCTCATGGCCCTGATTGTCCATCGCCTCACGCGTCATCGTTTTGGCGAGCAGGAGGCGGCGCTACTGGCATTTTCTTCGGGAACCGGCAATACCGGTTATTTCGGCTTACCGATTGCATTTATATTGCTGCCCCCAGAAGGCGTTACGCTTTATCTGTTCTGCATGCTGGGGATTAATATTTATGAATTTACCGTCGGCTTTTATCTCAGCGCCCGCGGTCGCTTTTCGGTACGCGAAAGCCTGATCAAGATTTCTCGCTTACCGCTGATCTACACCTTCCTATTAGCGCTCCTGCTGAGCAGCCTTAACATAATGCCGCCCGCTGAGGTAATGCATGCGCTAGAAGTGTTCCCCGCCACCTACACGCTGCTAGGCATGATGATTATCGGCATGACGCTGAGTCAGGTGACCTTAGCAGCCTGGGATACGCGTTTTGTCGCTAGCTGCGTAGGGTTGCGCTACCTGCTGTGGCCTTTGGTGATGCTGGCTGCCGTGCTGCTGTTGCAGTGGCTCGGTCCTCTTTCGCCTGAACTGGGTATGGCGATGCTTTTACTAGGCGTAGTGCCCATGGCGTCTAACGTGGTGGTAGTCGCCATGGAGCTGGGTATTCAGCCGCAAAAAGGCGCGCTGGCCGTGCTGGTTTCAACGCTGCTGGCACCGCTGTTGATCCCGCTATATCTCAGTTTCATGCTGCATTTGACGGGGCTGAGTTAACTGGCTAAAAACCATCAACACCCGCTTGTTGAAGCCTTTGCGCCATGCGCTGCACCTCTGGGTGGCTAAAAAATGCCACTAACGCATCGGCGCGAACCGGGCCCACGCCGCTAATGGCCTGCCACTGCGCGTGCTGATAATCCGCCAAGGCAGGCCAGTCACCAATGCGCGCACTCCCGCCTGGCGGCATGCCAAGAGCGGCCAGCCAATCAGCATAAGGAGCCGAGCGGGCAGCCTCAAACTGATCAGTCAGCGCGCCTGCGCTGGTCTCACCGATGCCACTCACCTGTTCCAGCTCACCGGGCTCAACGCTCATCCAGCCCAGCAACTGCGTTACCACGTCGGCTTCCAGCAACGCTTGCCAGGTGCCCTCACTAACGCCTTGCATACCGAGCTGCTCACCGAGATAGGTAAGCCGTGCCAACAGCTGGGCATCGCAGCCAGCGGTTAATTCAAAACAGCTGAGTAGATGATAGCGCTGCGGCGATGGCGCACTCAGCGGTGCGCGCGTCTGGGTATGCCATACCACCTCCGTTAGCTGAGGGATGGTCAACCCTGCCAGCGTGACCGCCACTTGGTCGCCAGGGCGTACATCCATTGACGCCCAGCGCTCAAGCGATCCTAGCGAGACGCGGCTAATTCGCCGCCCCTCAAGCCGTACCGGGTTGAGCCACACCAGCGGCGTCACGCGCCCGGTGCGTCCAACGCGAAACTCAATGCCCCGCACCTGTGCCAGCGCCTGCTGTGCAGGGTATTTCCAGGCCAGCGCCCACCTCGGCGGTGATGACGACCAGCTGGACACGCCGGGGCGCTCCGCTTGTTTAATCACCACGCCGTCAGTGGCAAATGGCAGTGGGCCGTTGAACCAGGTGTCGCGCCAGTCGGCGGCGTCACGATGACTATCAAGCGCCTGGGTATAGTCAGCAGTATCAAAGCCCAAGCGAGTCAGTTGCGCTAAACCCTCGGACATGCTCGTTGGGCCATCGGGCCAATCCCACACAAACAGCCCAATACGCTCAAGCGTGGCATCGGTAGGCGATGACTGCGCCATCGCGCCTGCAACCGCGCCACGCGCGCCCGACGCCGGCGAGCTTGACTGAATGTGTTGCTCTAATCGCCAGTAAAGTTCGCCTTGAAGTATCGCCGACAGTGGTTCGGAAAGCGTATTAGGAATAGCAGGAAGCTGGCGCACGCGTGCCGTCCAGTCTTGGCCGCGCTCGCCGTCACCACGGCTAACGGCATCGACCAGCTCACCCTGGTCATAACGTAGTGTGATCGCCACGCCGTCAACTTTGGGCTGGATCCATAGGCCGTCGCGACGGCTGATAAAGCGCCTAACACCGTCTTCATCGGCTTTATGAAGCCCGCGTTGGGCCATCGGGTGCTCAAGCGTTCCGTCGCTAGACGTCAGCGGTGAAAGCGGATGATGCTCAAACTCATCACCTAAACAGCGCTGCCAGGTGGCAAGGCGCTCAACGGCTTGATCGTAAAGGGCGTCGTCGATCAGTGATACACCCTCATCATGGTAGGCGGTGTCCCAGCGCTGGACCTGCTCGGCTAATGCGTGGCTTTCGCTGGCTAAGCGCTCAGCCTGCCAGTGGGGGCACTCACTAGCCTGTGCGGAAAAAGTGACAAGCCCCATAAGGCCACTGAGCATCCAGATTGCGGTAGTGCCTGACACTGCTCCATTAAACGTTGCTCTATTAAACGTTGATCCATTAAACAATGCCCCATTAAACGTCGCGCCGTTAAACATTGCGGTCCCCTTACCCGTGCAAATAATGATCGGCAAACAGAACCAGCCTAGCGCAGGGCTTGGACATAACGCATAAAAAAAGCCCCCGGCCGAAGCCAAAGGGGCGATCTCTTACAAAGCGTGTAGCGAAACGCTTACAAATTAGCGGCCTGGCGCAGCGCATCGGCTTTATCGGTTTTTTCCCACGGAAAAGCCGTAAAGGTTTCCTTATGCTGCTCGCCTTTATCATCGCTCCAGGTGTAGCTGTGCTCGAACGGCGCCCGGCCAAAGTGACCATACGCGGCGGTGAGCTGATACATCGGGTGCAGCAGATCCAGCATTTTGGTAATCGCGTAAGGGCGAAGGTCAAAGTGCTCACGCACCAGCGCCACAATCTGCTTGTCTTCAATCTTGCCGGTACCAAAGGTGTCGATCGACACCGAGGTCGGCTCAGCCACACCAATCGCGTAGGAGACCTGAATCTCGCACTTATCAGCCAACCCTGCCGCCACGACGTTTTTCGCCACATAGCGGCCCGCATAGGCGGCGCTACGATCTACTTTCGAGGGATCTTTGCCTGAGAAAGCACCGCCACCATGACGCGCCATGCCGCCATAGGTATCCACAATGATCTTACGTCCGGTCAGCCCACAGTCACCGACCGGGCCGCCGATAACGAATTTGCCGGTTGGATTAATATGGTACTGGGTGTTGTCGTCTAACCAGTCAGCGGGAATAACGTGCTCAATAATCTCGCGCTTAACCATCTTGCGCAGATCTTCTTGCTCAATGTCTGGATCGTGCTGGGTAGAAAGCACGATAGCATCGACACCGCAGGGGCGGCCCTGGGCGTTATAGCGGATAGTGACCTGGCTTTTTGCATCAGGGCGCAGCCAAGGCAGCAGGCCATTTTTGCGCAGCTCGGCTTGGCGCTCGACTAAACGGTGAGAATAATGAATGGGTGCGGGCATGAACGAGTCGGTTTCATTGGTCGCATAGCCAAACATCAGCCCCTGGTCGCCTGCCCCTTGATCTTCTGGCTTGGTACGATCAACGCCCTGGGCAATCTCAACGCTCTGCTTGCCGATGAGGTTAATCACGCCACAGGTAGCGCCATCGAAGCCTACTTGTGAGGAGCTATAGCCGATGTCCGTGATCACATCACGCACCAGCATTTCCAGATCGACCCACGCGGACGTCGTGATTTCACCGGCAATAATCGCCACCCCGGTTTTTACCATCGTTTCACAGGCGACGCGCGCCTGTTTATCACGGGCGATGATGGCATCTAATACGGCATCAGAAATCTGGTCAGCAATCTTATCAGGATGACCTTCGGAGACCGATTCGGAGGTAAACAGGGAATATTCGCTCATCGCGCACTCGACCCTCTGTATGACGGCTGTAGCAAATCCACAGCATCAGCAGGAAATCATGGCAGGTGCCCCTGCCCGTATATAGAGGCGGCAGCATCACGTTCTCCACCACCTCGGGAGGCAGAGTCTACACGCTGTAGGCGGTGCTTCCCAGAACGCGTGCCCCAGAATTTACCGGCACATTTATCTCTGCATTTGCCGCCACATGGGAAGTCAGCGACAATAGCGCCTTCATAATTTCTGTTTTCAGGCGAGGAGCACTCCCATGCCGTCCCGTTTTGAGCTAGCCAATGCCATTCGCGCCCTTTCCATGGATGCTGTTCAGAAGGCCAAATCCGGCCATCCGGGCGCTCCTATGGGCATGGCTGATATTGCCGAGGTGCTATGGAATGACTACCTCAAGCACAACCCCGAAGACCCCAAGTGGGCCGATCGCGACCGGTTCGTGCTCTCCAATGGCCATGGCTCCATGCTGCTTTACTCGTTGCTGCACCTCAGCGGCTACGAGCTTAGCCTGGAACAGCTGCAAAATTTCCGTCAGTTGCATTCGCCCACGGCAGGGCACCCGGAGTTTGGCTATGCCCCAGGCATTGAAACCACCACGGGCCCTCTCGGCCAGGGTTTTGCTAACGCGGTAGGCTTTGCCATTGCTGAAAAAACATTGGCGGCGCAGTTCAATCGTCCCGGCCATGCCATTGTCGATCACCATACCTGGTGTTTCTTGGGCGATGGCTGCTTGATGGAAGGCATCTCCCACGAAGCAGCATCACTGGCGGGAACGCAGCAGTTGGGTAAGCTGATTGCGCTGTACGACGATAACGGCATCTCAATCGATGGCGAAGTGGAAGGCTGGTTTACCGACGATACCGCCAAGCGCTTTGAGGCTTATGGCTGGCACGTAGTGCCGAACGTCGATGGTCACCAGTCTGAGGAAGTTAAAGCGGCCATTGAACTGGCGAAGAGCCACGACGATAAGCCTAGCCTGATTATCTGCAAAACCATTATCGGTTTTGGCGCGCCTAACAAGCAGGGCAAAGAAGACGCCCACGGCTCACCGCTGGGTGACGATGAAGTCGCCCTGGCACGCACACAGCTGGGCTGGGAGCACGCGCCATTCCATATCCCTGAGCCGATCTATTCTGCCTGGGATGCTCGCGACGCTGGCAAAAAGGCGCAGCAGGCGTGGGAAGACCGCTTTGCTCGCTATACCGACGCTTTCCCAACGGAGGCGCGTGAGTTCAAGCGTCGCATGAAACGCCAACTGCCTCCTGAGCTTGCCACTGAAGCATTGATTGAGCAGGCCCAAGAGAAGGGAGAAAGCATCGCATCGCGCAAGGCATCCTTTGAAGCGCTGAATGTGATTGGCCCACAAATGCCGGAACTGTTGGGCGGCAGCGCTGACCTCGCACCGTCTAACCTAACGTTCTGGAAAGGTGCCAAGGCGATTACCCCTGAAGATGCCAGCGGCAACTACCTGCATTACGGCGTACGTGAGTTTGGCATGGGCGCGATCATGAACGGGATCGCGCTGCACGGAGGCTTAGTGCCTTACGGCGCGACCTTCCTGATCTTTATGGAGTACATGCGTAACTCCATTCGCATGGCATCGTTAATGGGCCAGCAGGTGATTTACGTGTTTACGCATGATTCCATCGGTCTAGGTGAGGATGGCCCGACGCACCAGCCGATTGAGCAGCTCACTAGCCTGCGCACGACGCCGAATCTAAACACCTGGCGCCCCTGCGATGCGGTCGAAACCGCCGCCTCTTGGGATGCGGCGATCAAACGCCACTCCGGCCCGACCGCGCTGGTACTCTCACGCCAGAACCTGCCGCACCAGCAGCGCACCCAAGCGCAGCTAGCGGCCATTCAAAACGGGGCTTATGTTCTTAAAGACCCGACTATTAAAGACAGCCAAGGCACGCCAAAAATGCCGGAGCTGATTCTGATTGCCACAGGTTCGGAAGTATCGCTCGCGATGGACGCCGCTGCCGAGCTTGAGCAGCAGGGTAAAGCCGTTCGCGTTGTGTCCATGCCCTCGGCGTACCGTTTCAATGGCCAAGACGCTGACTACCGTGAAAGCGTACTGCCCAAAGCGGTCACCAAGCGGATTGCGATCGAAGCGGCACATGCCGACTACTGGTACAAGTATGTGGGTCTGGAAGGTCGTGTGATTGGCATGACGACCTACGGCGAATCTGCACCCGCGGACGATCTGTTCAAACACTTCGGCTTCACGGTCGACAACATCGTCAAGCAAGCTCACGAACTACTCGGCTAAGCCATGCCGGCACTCAGTGGCTTTTTATGGCTGATTAGCTACTGGCTGATCGGTGAAGTGGTCATCTACTTCACCGGGCTGCCGGTCTCTTCAGGCGTGATCGGCATGCTGCTGCTGTGTGCTACGCTTGCGCTGTACGGTCGTGTACCTAGCAGTATTGCCGCGGCCGCACAGCCGCTCATCGCGCTGCTCGCTATGCTGATTATGCCCGGTGTCGTCGGTGTGTTTTTTATCATTGGCGAATTAGCCGGGCAGTGGACGGCTATCCTGATCGCCTTAGTGGCGGGCACACTGCTTAGTGTTGTCACCACCCTTTGGTTGCTTAAGCGACTGATCGGGCAATCTTATGACCGCTGACCTATCGCTATTAGAGCTGCTCACCGCCACGCCGCTATTTGCTGTAGGGCTAACGCTGGTTGCTTATTTGCTTGGTAACCGGCTATTTCAGCGCCTTAAGCGCCCTTCTTGGCTACCCGCTATCTTAATTGCGGCGCTGCTACTTGCCGGGGCGCTCGCGCTGATAGGGCTGCCTTATCCGATCTATCAACAGGGCGCGATATGGCTGACGGTATTGCTGGGGCCCGCGACGGTGGCGCTAGGTATGCCGCTTTATCAACAGCTGCCGCGGATTGTTGAACTCTGGCGGCCGCTGGCAATTTGTTTACCCATTGCCGCCACGCTAGCGGCTTTCTATGCGCTTGCTATTGCCTGGTTGCTGGGCAGCTCCGACACCATACTTGCCTCCATTGCGGCCAAGTCCGTGACGGCACCGATTGCTATCGGCATTACCGAACAGCTTGGCGGTAAGGTAGCGCTGCTAATGGGGGCACTGCTGATAACCGGTGTTATCACCATTCCATGCGTCAGCATTGCTGCACGTTTGCTGCATATCGACGATGAACGCTTGATCGGTTTCGCTCTTGGCCTGAATGGGCACGCCATTGGTACCGTCAGAGCATTCGAGATCAGCCCCGCGGCGGGGGCGTTCGCGTCACTAGGAATGAGCCTTACAGGCATTTTCACTGCCATACTCCTGCCGCTTGCGTGGCGACTGCTAGGCATGAGCAGCGGATACGCATAGCCGACTGAAATACGCTACTATCGCGGGGTTTGCTACCCCACTTTTGATCATCGATTTACTTTTAAGAGCCGCCTTTGTGTATGGCTAATTCCGCCTCTACGTATCGCATCGCTATTAACGGTTACGGACGCATTGGCCAATGCGTGCTGCGGGCCCTCGTCGAGCGGCAACCTCCGGGCATTGAGATCGTTGCTATCAACGAACTCTCTGATCTCGCTACGATTACGTATCTGACGCGCTACGACACAACACATGGCCGTTTTCCAGGTGAGGTCGATAACGATGGCCAGGATCTCATCGTTAACGGCCAGCGCATCCAGATACTGTGCGAACAAGATCCGCGCAATTTACCCTGGAAAGCACTCGATGTAGACCTAGTGTTGGAGTGTTCGGGAAGCTTTAAAGACCGCGCCTCGGCCGAACTGCATTTAGCCGCGGGCGCCAAGCGGCTGCTGTTTTCTCAGCCCGCAGAGAATGACGTTGATGCCACCATTGTGTGGGGCATTAATGAAGATCAGATGACGCTGTCCCAGCGCATTCTTTCCGCTGCATCGTGCACGACCAACTGTCTGGTGCCGCTTTTAACCGTTTTAGATGAAGCGCTAGGGCTTGAGCACGGCGTGACGACGACGATCCATTCGGCGATGAACGATCAGCCGGTGATTGATGCCTACCATCAAACGGATCTGCGCCTCACTCGCTCGGCGATGCAGTCGATTGTTCCCGTCGACACCGGCTTGGCGCTCGGTATTAGCCGCCTAATGCCTCACCTAGCGGGCCGCTTTGAGTGCTTACACGTCCGCGTGCCGACGATTAACGTCTCTGCGATGGACGTGGCCCTCACGGTTCGTAGCGATACTCACCGTGATGCGGTGAATGCGCTGCTCCTGACCGCCAGCCAACAGCGTTTGAAAGGCGTTCTTGGCTACACAGAAGCCCCCATGGCGTCGATTGATTTTAATCACGATCCACGCTCAGGCATTCTGGATGCTACCCAAACGCGAGTCGCTGGCAAACGCCTCATCAAACTGCTGTGCTGGTTCGACAACGAGTGGGGGTTCGCGAATCGTATGCTCGATATTAGTCATCGACTGGCCAGACTTTCGACAGAAACGTAAATCTGAACACGAGGAAACCGCTCACATGAATGTGAAGAAAATGACTGACCTTCCCTTGGAAGGACAACGCGTGCTGATCCGTGAAGATTTGAATGTGCCCATTAAACACGGTCGCGTCTCAAGTGACGCCCGCCTGCGCGCAGCGCTGCCCACCATTCAGGCAGCAGTGGACGCTGGCGCAAAAGTTATGCTGATGAGCCATTTAGGACGCCCCACTGAAGGCGAACCTGCCGATGAGTTTTCTCTTGCCCCCGTTGCTGAGCATCTGAGCGGCCTATTGGGTCGCCCGGTGCCCCTAGTGACCGCGTATCTCGGCGAAACGCTGGCACTTGAAAATGGTGATGTCGTGTTGCTTGAGAACGTGCGCTTCAACAGCGGCGAGAAGAAAGATGACGAGCAACTGGCGAAGCAGTACGCCGCGCTGTGCGATATCTTTGTTATGGATGCTTTCGGTACGGCCCATCGGGCACAGGCATCGACCCACGGCGTCGCCCGCTTTGCACCAAGCGCCTGCGCTGGGCCGCTGCTGGCCAAAGAGCTCGACGCGTTACAAAAAGCGTTGGCGAATCCGGCTCGCCCTATGGCCGCAATTGTCGGCGGTTCAAAAGTATCAACAAAGCTAGATGTGCTCACGACGTTAGCTGATAAATGCGATCAACTGATTGTTGGGGGAGGAATCGCCAATACCTTTATTGCCGCGGCGGGCTACAATGTCGGTAAATCACTCTATGAAGCCGACCTGATCGATCAGGCTAAGGCGTTGATGGAAAAGGTCTCGATCCCGCTACCTACCGATGTCGTTGTGGCCACCGAGTTTTCTGAATCAGCGCAGGCGGTTGTCAAACCCGTCGATCAAGTAGCCGACAATGAAATGATTTTAGATATCGGCCCTGAGACGGCGGCTCACTTAGCCACCATGCTTAAAGATGCTGGCACCATTTTATGGAACGGGCCGGTCGGTGTGTTTGAAATAGATCAATTTGGTAACGGCACTCAGGTTATTGCCCAGGCCATTGCCGATAGCGCGGCTTTCTCTATTGCCGGTGGTGGTGATACGTTAGCGGCCATTGATAAATACGCCATTGCGGATCGCGTTTCCTATATTTCTACCGGTGGCGGTGCCTTTCTTGAATATGTTGAAGGCAAACAGCTACCGGCCGTGGCAGCCCTCGAAGCGGCTGCCAAACGCGGCTAATTTGTTGTAAAAAAACGCATTAGACAACGTGAATCCGTGTGCTTGCAGCACGGGTTCACATAACCAGTTCTTCACAACGTCTACAGATAAGGTGATTTCATGGCTCTGATCAGCATGCGCCAGATGCTCGACCACGCTGCCGAATACGGCTACGGTATTCCGGCTTTTAACGTCAATAACCTTGAGCAGATGCGCGCCATTATGGAAGCCGCCGATGCCACCGACTCGCCGGTCATCGTGCAAGCATCTGCGGGTGCGCGTAAATACGCAGGTGCGCCGTTTCTGCGTCATTTGATTTTAGCCGCGGTTGAGGAGTTTCCTCATATTCCGGTGGTCATGCACCAGGATCACGGCACCAGCCCTTCCGTCTGCCAGCGCTCTATTCAGCTCGGTTTCTCCTCGGTGATGATGGATGGCTCGTTGGGCGAAGACGGCAAAACGCCGACTGACTACGAATATAATGTTGACGTTACCCGTCGTACGGTAGAAATGGCACATGCCTGTGGCGTCTCCGTTGAAGGTGAGCTGGGCTGCTTGGGTAGCCTGGAAACCGGTATGGCCGGTGAAGAAGACGGCATTGGCGCTGAAGGCAAGCTGGATATGGAGCAGATGCTCACAGACCCTGAGGAAGCCGCCGATTTTGTTAAAGCCACGCAGGTCGATGCACTGGCCATCGCCATTGGCACCAGCCACGGCGCTTACAAATTTACCAAGCCACCCACGGGCGATACGCTTTCAATCCAGCGCATCAAAGAAATTCACGCGCGTATTCCAGATACCCACCTAGTGATGCATGGCTCGTCTTCTGTGCCGCAAGAATGGCTGGAAATCATTAACCAGTACGGCGGCCAGATCCCCGAAACTTACGGCGTACCGGTCGAAGAAATTATCGAAGGGATTAAACACGGCGTTCGTAAGGTCAATATCGACACTGACCTACGCCTAGCCTCTACCGGCGCAGTGCGTCGTTTTATGGCTGAGAACCCCGCTGAATTCGATCCGCGTAAGTTCTTGAAGGAAACCGTCACGGCGATGCGCGACCTATGTATCGCCCGCTACGAAGCGTTCGGTACCGCCGGCAATGCCAGCAAAATCAAGCCGATTAACTTAGAAGAGATGTTCCTGCGCTATGAGCGCGGCGAACTGGCGCCTAAGATCAAATGATCGCCTAACTAAGCCTGTTAAAAAAGACGACCCATATGAACTGACCCCAAAAACTTGGACAGTTAAAACTAAGCGGCCAAGGCCTGATTTCGGTACTGCACCGGACTCAGGCCTTTTAATTTGGTCTTAATACGCTCGTGGTTATAGTAATGGATATAGTGTCGGATGCCCGCCTGTAACTGCTCAATATTGTCGAACCGATTCAGGTAAAAATATTCAGACTTCAGCGTCCCAAAGAAGCTCTCCATCGCGGCATTATCCAGGCAATTCCCTTTGCGTGACATGCTCTGAATCACGCCATGCTCGCTGAGCTTACGCCGGTAAGCGGGCATCTGATATTGCCAGCCTTGATCAGAATGCAGTAGCGGAGCGTCTTGGTCGGCCAGCTTGGCGAAAGCTTTCTTGAGCATCCCTCCTACCAGCGAGAACTGCGGCCTTTTCTGCATTGTATAGGACACGATTTCTCCATTGTAGAGATCCATCACAGGCGACAAGTACAGCTTTTCGCCTCGGACATTGAACTCCGTGACGTCGGTTACCCACCGTTGGTTGGGGCGTTCAGCCTGAAACTGACGAGCAAGAAGATTGGGAACACTCGCCTGTTGTCCACGATAGGAGCGGTATTTCTTCGGGCGTACCAGCGACTTCAATCCCAGGTGCTGCATTAGGCGTTGGACCGTCTTGTGGTTGACCTGGTCTCCCGCTTGGCGCAACGCTGCTGTAATTCGTCGATAGCCATAGCGCCCTTTGTGACGCTCGTAGAGGGTGTGAATGCGACACTTCAGACCAGCATGTCGATCCTCCAGCTGAACTCTTGCCTGATAATAGAATGTGCTACGCGACAGTTCTGCTACTTTTAGCAGCACCGCCAAAGGGTGGCCTTGCTTCAGCTCAAGGACTACCTGCGCTTTTTCGGCGCGGCTTGTTCTTTGGCCTGACGCAAGGCCTTCAACTTTTTTAGGTAGGCCACCTCTGCACGCAAGTATTCGTTCTCTTGGAGCAGTTGCTTCAGCGAACTATTTTCAGTCACTGGAAGTGGGGGTTTGGAAGGCTCTGCTGTGGGCATCTTTGTCGGGCGACCTCGGGCTTTAGGCTCCAACGCTTGGAAGCCTCCTTCATGATACTGCCTTTCCCATTCCCGTATGACACCCGCTCCACCTCGAATATCAAGCAGGGTAACTGCTTGTCGGGCAGAGAGATCCTCTTGCCTCATGCGTTGCAATACAGATAATTTGAACTCAGCGCTGTAACGGCTGAACTTCTTCTGCAAGCCGCTCAGGCCATGCAGTTCATAGCTTTTGACCCAACGTCTGACGGTTGCATGGTCAAGACCGTAGTGTCTGGCCAGCCTCTTGTAACCCTGTTGCCCTTCTGTGTAGCTTTTCACTACTAATAGCTTGAACGCTTCATTGTATTTCGCCATGAAAAACACCCCAATCGTTGGATGGGTGTCCAACTTTTGGGGTGCAGTTCACATAGGTCGTCTTTTTTGTACCGCTCTCTTTTCATAACCCAGGTTATAGTCCGCAAAACGCATATTGCAATGCAGCATTGATGCGCTGACACTGTGTATTAGGCCACGAGGTTTCGCGGCCCAACACAGAGGCAAGCCGCTTATGAAACACTCATCCACCCTGTCATTGGTCCCCACCACGCCAGTGGCGATGTTCGATATATGGAAAGTCGGCCTGATGGCGTGCGAGCTATGGTCTACCTCTCTGTCCACCATCACTATGCGTAACCACTTATGGCAAACGCAGCCGTTCTTCAGCCCTAAAATGATGCAAGAGAATCAACGCATGGTTACCGAAAAACTCGAGGCCAGCATGGAAGCTGGCCTCGTCATGCAAAAAGCACTGTTTAATTCAATGAATGGTCAGCTCGCCCCATGGTGGGTCACTAGCAAGCGTACAATGAAGCCTTATTACCAGCGTAGTAGCGCTAACTCCCGCCGGCTTGCCCAGTAGCATTACTTTAGGCACTGACGCTACTCGTTGTCGTCAGTGCCATCATCGTTGTCATTGTTTTCTTCTTCACTGCTGTGGATTGCATCATTTGGACTGCCGGTGCCTCCGGTGCCAGCGCCAGGGCTTTCTTCTTCCCCCGTTGAAGGCGCAAGCTCTACGTCATCCTCGCCTGCGCGAGTTTGATCACTCGCCTCACCAGCGTCGTTAGACGAAAGCTCTCCATCGCGCTTTACCGATCCTGCCTTTATGCCGTACTCCTCCTCCAGAGCTTTATCATTTAGTGGCGCGTGCTGCTCGTTTTCTGGTGCGTGATTATCGGCAAAAACATAGCCCGTCGTCGCGAGTAAAGCAGCGCTAAACGTAAAGAGAAGAACCCAGGCAGTTAATCGCATAGCGCGATCTCCATTGGTGATGACAGGGGATATTGCATACTATATCGTCAACGCAGTCGTCGTAAAATTGAGCATGGCTATTTTAAGCTGGCTCAAGAGCAATACGCTGGCAAGCAAAAAATAACAAAACAGTGTTCACAAAAGGCAAAAAATCCCGTTCAATAGAGGGTGATTGGCTTAACTAACACTGGCAGCGCTTGAGCCGCTGCAAGGAAATGCAATGCCGCTCCCACTTTTGCTGTTTGACTGTGATGGCACGCTCGTTGACAGCGAACCCATTCTCGCGGAAGAAATGGCCTTAGGCCTCAATGCAGTAGGGCTGCCTTTTGCTGCCACTGACTACCTTGGCGAATTTCGCGGCGCGCGCTTTCGACGGATTGTTGCCGAACTGCAAAAACGACACGGCGACGTCGATCCAGGCAAGCTCGACAGCATGGAAACTCACATGCGGGCTAACTTAGCCACGCGACTTTCCCAGGAACTAACGACGATACCCGGTGCCCACGAAGCACTGGATATATTGGCTGGCTACCCCAGCGCCGTGGTATCCAACGGCCCAGAAAGTAAAATTCACACCGCGTTAAGTGTTACGGGCCTTGGCGACTATTTTGGGAACCGTTTATTCAGTGGCTATACCGCCAATTGCTGGAAGCCTGAACCCTGTTTACATCTACATGCAGCGAGTATCATGGGCTACTTGGCACGTGACTGTATTGCCATTGATGACGCACTAGTGGGTGTTCACGCGGCCCAGCAAGCCGGAATGACGGTCATCCATTTAAATCGTTTTCCCGATGCCGAGACAACGCCTGAAAACGCTATTATGATCAGCAATATGTATCAGTTACCTGCAGTAGTGGAGAGACTCACTCGTGAATATTGGCAAATCCCTGTGCCTCAACACTCGGCTGGGGGGCGGTAATGGCGTCTTTGCGTGATCAGTTAGGTGGGCTGGTGTATTCCACCGAGCACGGTAAAACCTGCCCGACCTGTAGAGAAGCACTTGATGCATGTAATTGCGATAATGCAAGTGAGCTGGAGCGGCTAGCGGCTCTCGATGGCGTGGTTCGTATTCGACGTGAAACCAGCGGCCGCAAAGGCAAAGGCGTGACTACCGTTAGCGGCATTCCTTTGCCAAGCGACGATCTCAAACGTTTGGCAAAAACGCTTAAACAGCGGTGTGGAACGGGTGGCGCGGTTAAAGAGGGTATTATCGAAATCCAAGGCGATCATCGAGACACCCTACATCAGGCGCTGAGCGCTCTCGGATACCAGGTCAAATTCGCTGGAGGTTAACACCTCTATAATACGATGACTTATCGCTAGGTAAGTCGCAGAGCAAGGCACTGCAATGGCTTGGTTGGAATATTTGCTACCGCTAATTTTTTTATTCCCGATGGCGGCAATGGGCAGCATCGTGTTGGCGCTACGTAGCTTACATGACGCCCGTGTTCACTCTCCTTTCAATGCGCCCCTTCATGAACCAGGCCAAGCATTGCGCTACCGCCTTGACCAAGCGTTTTCTAGCCTATTTTTAAACGGTGCGCTAGGGCCCATCATCAGCCTGGCGCCACTCGTTTACGGCATGGGGCGCATGCTATTTGTCGAACGACAAGACTGGGTTGAATGGGCACTGTATGGCCTGCTAAGCACATTACTCGTTCTAATATTTTCATTGCTATTAGTACGTGACTACCAGCGCATACGGCGATTAAAGCTTGGCTTGGCTTGCGAGCTTGCCGTTGGGCAAGAGCTTGCGAGACTCGTTCGCCCCGACGCACACCCCTACTACGTTTTTCACGATGTGCCCACCGATAGCTTTACCATCGATCACGTCGTAGTGACGCCTCACGGCATTTTTGTGGTCGAAACACGCGCTAGAACGCTGGCTATTGGCACCGATGGCCATGAGCTCGATACAGTGGCCGTAGAACGAGAGCGTTTGCGCTTTCCTCACTGGCAGGAGCGTAGGCCGCTACATAAAACACGCCAGGGCGTGTGCTGGCTCTCTCACTGGTTAGAGCGACGCTGTGGCGTCCCTGTTGCGGTGCGCGGCGTGCTGGTACTGCCTGGCTGGAAAATAGATAACAGCGATGCGGCTACCGATATTCTGGTGGTGAGCGGTGATACCCTCGCCAAGCAGCTGACCGAGCTAAACACCGGCCCGCTCAATGATGTCATACATGATAAGGTCATCAACGTTTTGCTTGAGCGCGCCAGACTGTTGGAATTAAAGCACCTCAGTCAGCCATCGGTGTAGAGGAAAGATGGTTAGTCGCCGCGTAAGCGACCGCCCATCTCCTGAGCTAAGTCCACCGCGTAGTGGTCGGTCATCCCGCCGATAAAGTCCAGCATCCGTCGATAGCTATCATAGAGCGGCCAAGACGGCAGCGGAGTATTTTCACCAATAAGAGCCAGCACACGCTGATGCTTAAACGATGAATGCCCCGTATGGTGCAGCTCGTGAGCCGCCCCAATAAATGCCTCGAGAAGGATCCCTAGCGTTGTATAAGCGCCAATTTCTAATTTTGCCTTACGCTCGTTTTGGAAAATACGCTCGCGGGCTAACTGCTTGGCGGCCTGTACACCCCAGCCTAAATCCGGGTGGCACAGCTCTAATAGATCATTGCTAAGCGTACCGTTCAGCAAAGCCTGCTCATGCTGAACGAATACCGCACCCACATCATTGACGGCACGCTCCATGGCGGCGCCACGTAGTAATGCGATGCGGCGCCGCTGGGATACGTTGCGGTCTTGCATGTCGGTATATTCGGGTGGAAACTCTCCGGCAATCTGGCGCAGAATCTCGACGACTTCTTCGTAACGCAGAATGCCCATTTCTAAACCATCTTCAAGGTCCAGCAGCGCATAGCAGATATCATCAGCAGCCTCAACGAGCCAAGCGAGTGGATGACGGCACCACCGCTGCTCACCCCGGGGCAGCAACCCTACCGCTTCAGCGACCTCTTTGAGCAGTGCCTGCTCCGATTGATAAGCGCCGAACTTACCTGCCCGCCCACTATAGCGGACAGTCCACGGATATTTAAGCAGGGTTCCAAGCGTGGCCGACGTGAGCCGCATACCTCCATTGAACTGATTATATTCAATTTGAGTAATAACGCGAAAGCCTTGAGCATTGCCTTCGTAAGTCAGCAGATCTTCTCGTTCAGCATCGGATAGGCCCTCAAGCAGACCACTGCTCTGGGCACGCTGAAACCAATCGCGGATAGCATACTCACCGGCGTGTCCAAACGGCGGGTTGCCAATATCGTGGCCAAGGCATGCCGTTTGCACTATCACACCCAGGTCTGCCGGGGTAATCCATTCGGGCAGCTGATCACGCAGCAGCTCACCTACGATCATTCCCAGTGAGCGACCGACGCAGCCCACTTCTAACGAGTGAGTCAAGCGGGTATGAATATGATCGTTTTCTGTCAGCGGATGGACCTGGGTCTTGCGTCCAAGGCGTCTAAAAGAACCAGAGAAAACAATTCGGTCGTGATCTTTATGAAAAGGGCTACGGCCTATTTCTCGAGTGCTTTCTGAGCGTTGGTCGTGAAGACGACGTGGGGAAAGTAGCTGTTCCCAGCGCATCTGTGTCATAAGCATTCCTCCTGAAGGAGTGCATTCTGCCATAAAAATAGCCACGGGCAGACGCGCGACTCAACATTAAGATGCTTTAACCCTTATTGGTTAAAGATGATGCAAAAAAAATCCCCCGGGGCATGTGCCCTGGGGGATTTTTCGTATAAGTGCCTGACGATGACCTACTCTCGCATGGGGAGACCCCACACTACCATCGGCGCTAAGCGGTTTCACTTCTGAGTTCGGCAAGGGATCAGGTGGTTCACGCGTGCTATGGTCGTCAGGCGTAACTGGCTGTATATCATGCTGATGTGATCGTTTTTTCTTGCGCGTATCCGGCTTTTTGATGCGTTAACATCTTAACGTTATCACTGCGACCAAACCCCTTGGGTGTTATAGGGTCAAGCCTCACGGGCCATTAGTACACGTTAGCTCAACGCCTTGCAGCGCTTCCACACCGTGCCTATCAACCAGCTGGTCTCGCTGGGCCCTTCAGGAGGCTCTAGGCCTCAGGGATGTCTCATCTTGAAGGGGGCTTCCCGCTTAGATGCTTTCAGCGGTTATCCCGTCCGACCATAGCTACCCGGCAATGCCACTGGCGTGACAACCGGAACACCAGAGGGTCGTCCACTCCGGTCCTCTCGTACTAGGAGCAGCCCTTCTCAAACATCCAACGCCCACGGCAGATAGGGACCGAACTGTCTCACGACGTTCTAAACCCAGCTCGCGTACCACTTTAAATGGCGAACAGCCATACCCTTGGGACCGACTTCAGCCCCAGGATGTGATGAGCCGACATCGAGGTGCCAAACACCGCCGTCGATGTGAACTCTTGGGCGGTATCAGCCTGTTATCCCCGGAGTACCTTTTATCCGTTGAGCGATGGCCCTTCCATACAGAACCACCGGATCACTAGAACCTGCTTTCGCACCTGCTCGACGTGTCTGTCTCGCAGTCAAGCACCCTTATGCTCTTGCACTCAATGCACGATGTCCGACCGTGCTGAGGGTACCTTCGTGCTCCTCCGTTACTCTTTAGGAGGAGACCGCCCCAGTCAAACTACCCACCACACACTGTCCTCGATCCGGATAACGGACCTGAGTGAGAACGCCAATGATGCCAGGCTGGTATTTCAAGGTTGGCTCCCTTCGAACTGGCGTCCAAAGTTCAAAGCCTCCCAGCTATCCTACACAGGCAACATCAGCGTCCAGTGTGAAGCTATAGTAAAGGTTCACGGGGTCTTTCCGTCTAGCCGCGGGTACACCGCATCTTCACGGCGATTTCAATTTCACTGAGTCTCGGGTGGAGACAGCGTGGCCATCATTACGCCATTCGTGCAGGTCGGAACTTACCCGACAAGGAATTTCGCTACCTTAGGACCGTTATAGTTACGGCCGCCGTTTACCGGGGCTTCAATCAAGAGCTTCGCCTTGCGGCTAACACCATCATTTAACCTTCCGGCACCGGGCAGGCGTCACACCCTATACGTCCTCTTACGAGTTAGCAGAGTGCTGTGTTTTTAATAAACAGTTGCAGCCACCTGGTATCTTCGACCGGTTCGGGCTAGGAGAGCAAGTCTCTTCACCCTACGCCGGCGTGCCTTCTCCCGAAGTTACGGCACCATTTTGCCTAGTTCCTTCACCCGAGTTCTCTCAAGCGCCTTGGGATTCTCTCCCTGACCACCTGTGTCGGTTTGGGGTACGGTCGCACATGATCTGAAGCTTAGAGGCTTTTCCTGGAAGCGTGGCATCAGTGACTTCCTGACCGTAGTCAGTTCATCTCGTGTCTCGGCTTTAAGATCCCGGATTTTCCTAAGATCTCGGCCTACTCACTTTCACCAGGACAACCAACGCCTGGCTCACCTAGCCTTCTTCGTCCCCCCATCGCAACCATGTCCGGTACGGGAATATTAGCCCGTTTTCCATCGACTACGCCTTTCGGCCTCGCCTTAGGGGCCGACTCACTCTGCTCTGATTAGCATCGAACAGAAAACCTTGGTCTTCCGGCGAGGGAGTTTTTCACTCCCTTTATCGTTACTCATGTCAGCATTCGCACTCGTGATACCTCCAGCAGACTTCTCAATCCACCTTCATTGGCTTACACGACGCTCCTCTACCGCGCATCATTATCGAAATAATGACGCACCCGTAGCTTCGGTACCTGGTTTAGCCCCGTTACATCTTCCGCGCAGGCCGACTCGACTAGTGAGCTATTACGCTTTCTTTAAAGGATGGCTGCTTCTAAGCCAACCTCCTAGCTGTCTAAGCCTTCCCACATCGTTTCCCACTTAACCAGGATTTCGGGACCTTAGCTGACGGTCTGGGTTGTTTCCCTTTTCACGACGGACGTTAGCACCCGCCGTGTGTCTCCCACGCTGTACTCACCGGTATTCGGAGTTTGCCTCGGGTTGGTAAGTCGGGATGACCCCCTAGCCGAAACAGTGCTCTACCCCCGGCGGTAATACGTGAGGCGCTACCTAAATAGCTTTCGAGGAGAACCAGCTATCTCCGAGCTTGATTAGCCTTTCACTCCGATCCACAAGTCATCCAAATCTTTTTCAACAGATCCTGGTTCGGGCCTCCAGTTGATGTTACTCAACCTTCACCCTGCTCATGGATAGATCGCTCGGTTTCGGGTCTATATCCAGCGACTGTGTCGCCCAGTTAAGACTCGGTTTCCCTACGGCTCCCCTATACGGTTAACCTCGCCACTGAATATAAGTCGCTGACCCATTATACAAAAGGTACGCAGTCACAGAACAAGTCTGCTCCTACTGCTTGTACGCACACGGTTTCAGGATCTATTTCACTCCCCTATCCGGGGTTCTTTTCGCCTTTCCCTCACGGTACTGGTTCACTATCGGTCAGTCAGGAGTATTTAGCCTTGGAGGATGGTCCCCCCGTCTTCAGTCAAGGTTTCTCGTGCCCCGACCTACTCGATTTCACATGATCAGATTTTCGACTACAGGGCTATCACCTGCTACGGCCAGACTTCCCAATCTGTTCGCCTAATCAGTCACATGCTTAAGGGCTGGTCCCCGTTCGCTCGCCGCTACTAGGGGAATCTCGGTTGATTTCTTTTCCTCAGGGTACTTAGATGTTTCAGTTCCCCTGGTTCGCCTCTTACACCTATGTATTCAGTGTAAGATACTGACCTTATGGTCAGTGGGTTTCCCCATTCAGAGATGTCCGGGTCACAGGTTGTTGCCACCTCACCGAACCTTATCGCAGGCTACCACGTCTTTCATCGCCTCTGACTGCCTAGGCATCCACCGTGTGCGCTTCATTGCTTGACCCTATAACCCGAAGGAGTCTGGTGTCTCGCAATGATAACGTTCATTTGCCGGATACGTATAAAACGTATCACAATTTAAGAACTCACCTTGCGGTGTGTTCTTGTCAGCATGATATACATTGTTAAAGAGCGACTGCTATAAGCAGTGATAAGACAACGCCGGAGGCGGCTGGCTTATCACTGCTCATCAACAGCATTTTGATCAGGTAATTCATTGTGGACGCTTACTAACTGTGACGCATCGTTTAAGGAGGTGATCCAGCCGCAGGTTCCCCTACGGCTACCTTGTTACGACTTCACCCCAGTCATGAACCACACCGTGGTGATCGCCCTCTTGCGTTAGGCTAACCACTTCTGGTGCAGTCCACTCCCATGGTGTGACGGGCGGTGTGTACAAGGCCCGGGAACGTATTCACCGTGACATTCTGATTCACGATTACTAGCGATTCCGACTTCACGGAGTCGAGTTGCAGACTCCGATCCGGACTGAGACCGGCTTTAAGGGATTCGCTGACTCTCGCGAGCTCGCAGCCCTTTGTACCGGCCATTGTAGCACGTGTGTAGCCCTACCCGTAAGGGCCATGATGACTTGACGTCGTCCCCACCTTCCTCCGGTTTGTCACCGGCAGTCTCCTTAGAGTTCCCGACATTACTCGCTGGCAAATAAGGACAAGGGTTGCGCTCGTTACGGGACTTAACCCAACATTTCACAACACGAGCTGACGACAGCCATGCAGCACCTGTCTTATAGTTCCCGAAGGCACAATCGCATCTCTGCAATCTTCTATAGATGTCAAGGGTAGGTAAGGTTCTTCGCGTTGCATCGAATTAAACCACATGCTCCACCGCTTGTGCGGGCCCCCGTCAATTCATTTGAGTTTTAACCTTGCGGCCGTACTCCCCAGGCGGTCGACTTATCGCGTTAACTTCGCCACAAAGTGCTCTAGGCACCCAACGGCTGGTCGACATCGTTTACGGCGTGGACTACCAGGGTATCTAATCCTGTTTGCTACCCACGCTTTCGCACCTCAGTGTCAGTATCAGTCCAGAAGGCCGCCTTCGCCACTGGTATTCCTCCCGATCTCTACGCATTTCACCGCTACACCGGGAATTCTACCTTCCTCTCCTGTACTCTAGCCTCACAGTTCCGGATGCCGTTCCCAGGTTGAGCCCGGGGCTTTCACAACCGGCTTATAAAGCCACCTACGCGCGCTTTACGCCCAGTAATTCCGATTAACGCTTGCACCCTCCGTATTACCGCGGCTGCTGGCACGGAGTTAGCCGGTGCTTCTTCTGCGAGTGATGTCTTTCCTAATGGGTATTAACCACTAGGCGTTCTTCCTCGCTGAAAGTGCTTTACAACCCTAAGGCCTTCTTCACACACGCGGCATGGCTGGATCAGGGTTGCCCCCATTGTCCAATATTCCCCACTGCTGCCTCCCGTAGGAGTTCGGGCCGTGTCTCAGTCCCGATGTGGCTGATCATCCTCTCAGACCAGCTACGGATCGTTGCCTTGGTGAGCCATTACCTCACCAACTAGCTAATCCGACATAGGCTCATCCAATAGCGGGAGCCGAAGCCCCCTTTCTCCCGTAGGACGTATGCGGTATTAGCCTGGGTTTCCCCAGGTTATCCCCCACTATCGGGCAGATTCCTATGCATTACTCACCCGTCCGCCGCTCGTCAGCATCTAGCAAGCTAGATCTGTTACCGCTCGACTTGCATGTGTTAGGCCTGCCGCCAGCGTTCAATCTGAGCCATGATCAAACTCTTCAGTTTACAATCATTGTGATCCTTACTCGTGTCTTCCGAGGAAAACACAAAAGCGAATCAAACTTGGCTCAAGGTTCAAACGAATTCATTCAAAACGGATTAAAAAGGCAATGCCTTTAAAACCTTATTGCTTGAGTCGCTTGCCTTGATATTTGGTGATTTGTCACCAACATCAGCAAGCGCCCACATGAATTACCTGATCAAATTGTTAAAGAGCGTTTCGCTGTGGCTATCGTGTTGTGATAGCGGGCCAACCGTTGAACTGTTTGGCCTCAGCGAGGAAGGCGTATTCTACGCACTTCCGAGTGTTTGTCAATCGGCAATTTCTGGGGCCGATTCGGGAAACATTTTTCGATGACCTGAAAACGCTAACCTGCTGACAAACCGAAGGTTTTCACCTTCATCCACCGCTGGTAACGCTAGGCGTCCCCGGCAGCGGATGCGTACTTTACGGACTCGCTAACGCCTTGGCAAGGGCTCTGGTGAAAATAAGCACAAAAAGTTCACACAAGCGTCACACGGGCGTAACGCTTCTTGCCCGCCTGAATCACATAGCTGCTTCCCGTGGCCAGCATTGCGTCTTTAGCAACGACGTTGCCATCTACTTTAACGCGTCCGTTACCCAGCATATCTTTAGCCTGGGCGCTGTTATTGGCCAGCCCTGCTCTGTTTAGGATCGCGCCTATTGGTGCATGCTCATTGCCTTCAAAATCCACCGTCACTTCTGGCAGATCGTCTGGCAGCTCACCATCCGCCAACTGATTACCCGCTGATTTGTGAGCATTGGCCGCAGCTTCCTCACCGTGATAGCGGGCAATTAACTCACGCGCCAGCTCCATTTTCACATCACGGGGGTTGGCGCCCTGCTCAACGGCGTCTTTCAGCGCCTGAATTTCTTGGTTAGATTTTAACGAAAGAAGTTCAAAGTAGCGCCAGATCAAACTATCTGGCATGGAAACCAGCTTATTGAACATAGAACCAGGCGCTTCATCGACACCAATGTAGTTGCCCAGCGACTTCGACATCTTCTGCACGCCGTCTAAACCCTCAAGCAGCGGCATGGTGATGACCACCTGAGGCTCCTGGCCGAAATGCTTTTGTATCTCACGACCCATCAGCAGGTTAAACTTCTGATCGGTACCGCCAAGCTCAATATCGGCCTCAAGCGCCACTGAGTCATAGCCCTGTACCAACGGGTAAAGGAACTCGTGAATAGCAATCGGCTGATTGGCCTTGTAGCGCTTCTCAAAGTCATCACGCTCAAGCATGCGCGCAACGGTGCTCTGAGCGGCAAGCTCAATCATTTTGGCGGCGCTCAGCTCGCCAAACCACTCGGCGTTAAAGCGCACCTCCGTTTTTTCGGGATCAAGGATTTTAAACACCTGCGCCTTATACGTTTCAGCGTTGGCTTTAACGTCCTCTTCGGTAAGCGGCTTACGGGTAACGTTCTTCCCAGTGGGATCACCGATACGCCCGGTGAAGTCACCAATCAGAAAGATGACCGTATGTCCTAAGTCCTGAAACTGGCGCATTTTGGTCAGCAGAACGCTGTGCCCCAAGTGCAGGTCAGGGGCCGTGGGATCAAAACCCGCTTTAATACGCAATTTGCGGCCTGAGGCTAACTTCTGTTTTAACTCGTCCTCTACCAGGATTTCTTGCGTACCGCGCGACAGCAGCGCTAAAGCCTGATCCACCTCACTCATTGCCTCTCTCCACTATAAAAAAACCGCCCTTGCCGGGCTCAGGTGATAAATAGCCGACGATGTTACCATGCTCGCTCGCCTTGGTTGAGCCTTGGCTGAGACTTCGCCCTGCTTTGCACGAGTTAGCTTATGAAAACGCCTACTGCTTCGTCGCCGCTTTATTATATTGGCCTGATGTCCGGCACCAGCCTGGACGGGATTGATGCCGCACTGATCGCTATCGAAGGCGATTCACCACCACACTTAGTGGCAACGCATGCAGAACCCATGCCTGACGCGCTGCATCATCTGCTGCTCTCGCTTTGTCATGCCAAGCAGGTCAGCTTTGCACAGCTTGCAGCCGCTGAGCATGCGTTCTGCCAGTCACAGGCCCAAGCCGTTCAACGTTTGTTGGCGCCACTCTCGATAAGCCATGCGCAGATCAGTGCTATTGGCAGCCACGGCCAAACCATTGAGCATGCGCCTCTAGGTCACAACGGCGGCCCGGCGTACACCCTCCAGATGGATAATCCGAGCCTGCTGGCTGAACTTACCGGCTGCACCGTTGTTGCTGACTTTCGGCGCCGCGACTTAGCCGCCGGTGGCCAGGCTGCCCCGCTAGCCCCCGCCTTCCATCAGGCTCTATTTGGCAGAGCCAGCGCACATCAGCTGGTGCTTAACCTAGGCGGCTTTGCCAATCTAACGTGGCTATCCAGCCAGCCGACAGACCCGGTGATTGGCTTTGATACCGGCCCTGCCAACGCATTGCTGGACGGCTGGTTTGCGCGGCACCAAGGCGGGCGCTTTGATCAGGACGGCTCCTGGGCCGCAAGTGGAACAATAGATAACGCGCTGTTGGTTCGGCTGCTCTCAGAACCCTTTTTCCAGCAGCCGCCGCCGCGCAGCACGGGGCGCGAGCTATTTCATATGGCGTGGTTAGAAAAACATCTCAGCGGCCAGGAAGCCGCCGAAGATGTACAGGCGACATTGGCCGAGCTCACTGCGGTTAGCGTTGCCCAGGGCATTACCCACTTAAAAATCCATGACGGCCCGCTCACGCTTATCACCGCTGGCGGCGGCGCTCATAACACTTACTTGATGCAGCGTCTTGCCTATCATCTACCGGGGGCAACGTTCACATCGCCCGCAGCACACGGCTGGCCTGAGGATTGGATCGAAGCAGGCGCCTTTGCTTGGCTGGCTCACCAGCGGTTACACCATTTGCCGGGCAACTTACCATCGGTCACCGGTGCAGCAGGCCCACGGGTACTCGGCGGCATTTACGCAGGCTGATTCCCGCCACACGTAAACACCGTGACGAAAGTGCGCGCACTGTTGCGCTATGACACCTGCAGAGCGTGCGCTCCTTTGGCCTGCAATTGCGCCTCTTCTGCGCTCACTAAGCCTTTTTTTACTAGCTGAGCGAGCGCAAAGTCTAGCGTTTGCATACCCAGACTTCCGCCGGTTTGAATAGCCGAATAGATTTGCGCCGTTTTGTCTTCCCGAATTAAGTTGCGCACTGCCGACGTGGCGACGAGCACTTCGTGAGCCGCTACGCGCCCGCCGCCCTGACGCTTAAGCAACGTTTGCGACACTACTGCTTGGAGCGATTCAGAAAGCATCGAACGCACCATGGTTTTTTCGTCGCCAGGAAAAACATCGATAATGCGGTCAACGGCTTTAGCCGCCGAGGTGGTATGCAGCGTACCCAGCACCAGATGCCCCGTTTCTGCCGCGGTCAGCGCTAAGCGAATAGTCTCTAAATCGCGCAACTCACCGACCAGGATCACATCTGGGTCCTCGCGTAGCGCGCTGCGCAGCGCATCTGCAAAACTATGCGCATCGCGGTGCACTTCGCGCTGATTAACCAAACAGCGCTTGCTTGAATGCTCAAATTCAACCGGATCTTCAATGGTCAGGATGTGCCCATATCGATGGTCATTAATGTGATCAATCATCGCCGCAAGCGTCGTACTTTTACCCGACCCGGTCGGCCCGGTGACTAATACCAGCCCGCGCGGCAGCATGGCTAAGCGCTCAAACATCTCACCCAGCCCCAGAGCCTGCATAGAAAGCACCTGGCTTGGGATAATACGAAACACGGCTCCCGCGCCGCGGGCTTGAGTGAACGCATTAACGCGAAAGCGTGCGATGCCCGGCATTTCAAACGAAAAATCAGTTTCCAGCCTTTCAGCGTAGTCGCGCCGCTGGCGATCATTCATGATGTCGTCAATCAACTTGCGCACACCGTTATTATCGATAGCGGGCACATTGAGCCGACGAATGTCGCCATCAACACGTATCATGGGCGGCAAACCTGCCGAAAGATGCACGTCAGAGGCATTCTGCTTTGCCGAGAATGCTAGCAGTTCGGTAATATCCATCTCTCCTCCCAGCTGCGGTAAGGTGCTTGAGTATGTCAGACATCGCGCTTAACGAGTCGCTCGCCCATTCATATGAACAAGCGTGTGAACGCCTGCGCCAAGCGCTAGAGGACGCAGAGCGGGCTCCGAACGCTGCAGCGCTATTGGCCGTCACCAAAACGAAACCGGCAGCGATGATTCGTCAGGCCTGGCAGCTTGGCCAGCGTGAATTTGGTGAAAACTACCTGCAAGAAGCCCTAGAAAAACAGGCCGAGCTGGCGGACCTTGAAGGCCTTGTATGGCATTTTATTGGGCCACTGCAATCCAACAAAACCCGCGCCGTCGCCGAGCATTTTGACTGGGTGCACAGCGTCGACCGATTAAAAATTGCCCAGCGCCTTAACGAACAGCGCCCGGCGCACCTTGCACCCCTCAATATTTGCCTACAGGTTAATATTAGCCACGAAGATAGCAAAGCGGGTGTACTGCCGGAAGAACTGGAAGCGCTAGCACGCGACGTTGCCACGCTGCCAAACCTGCGCCTGCGCGGTTTAATGGCGATTCCTGCCCCGGCGGAAACGCTAGCCGCCCAGCGCCAGCCATTGGCCGCGCTGCGTGAGGCGTTAACGGCTCTACAGAGCCAACTTCCCGAGACGCCCCTTGATACGCTTTCGATGGGCATGAGCGACGATTTAGAAGCGGCAGTACTGGAGGGCGCTACGCTGGTGCGTTTAGGCACCTCCATTTTTGGCGCCCGCCAGAGGGCTTAGGCGAACCACAACTATCCGGCTGCCTGCTGCAGCCCACTCTTTCACTGAGCCAACGTTTATTAAAGGACACCTAGAATGGCGAGTAAGATTACCTTTATTGGAGCCGGCAATATGGCGAGTGCCATTATCGGCGGACTAATCGACAGCGGCGCGGCGCCCTCTACCATCACCGCCACTGCACCTCATGAAAAAGAGCTGGCAACGCTGGCAAAGCGTCTGGGCATACACACAACGACAGATAACAATGCGGCAGTCGCCGATGCAGACGTCGTGGTATTAGCGGTAAAGCCTCAAATTATGCGCAGCGTATGCGAAAATTTGCGCGACAGCGTTCAGCGTCAGCAACCGCTCGTTATCTCGATTGCAGCCGGCCTTGATGCAGGCACTATCGACCGCTGGCTAGGCGATCACAATGCCATGGTACGCTGCATGCCAAATACGCCATCGCTGGTGGGCTACGGCGCCAGCGGTCTTTATGCCAATGCCAAGGTAAGCGACGCGCAGCGCGACGTGGCTACTCAGCTTATGGAAGCGGTAGGCATTGTGGAATGGGTTGAAGAAGAAGTGCTGCTGGATGCCGTCACCGCCGTTTCGGGCAGTGCACCGGCCTACTTCTTTTTGATGTTCGAGGCCATGGAAGAGGCGGCGGTTAAGCTCGGCCTACCCGCCGCCACCGCGCGCCGGCTCGCTATTCAAACAGCGCTGGGTGCCGCCACCATGGCACAGCAGAGTGACAAAGACCCGGCGACGTTGAAGAAAAATGTCATGTCGCCCGGTGGCACCACCGAGCGTGCCATTGCGCACATGGAAATGGCACAATTGCGCACCACCATTGCCGATGCTATGCAGGCCTGTGCCGATCGTGCTCAGGCTATGGCCAAAGAACTTAACGGCGACTAAAGAACCGCTCAGCAACGAATCACCAAGGAGACATCATAATGGGCAACGGATTAGGCAGTGCAGGGTTAATGTTGGTCAACACACTGATCAATATTTATCTGTTCTTACTCATGCTGCGCTTTCTGCTGCAGGCGTCACGGGCGGATTACTACAACCCGCTAAGTCAGTCGGTGGTTAAGATCACTCAGCCGCTGGTCGGCTTATTTCAGAGCTTTTTAGGCCCCGTGGCCGGTCGCTTTGATCTTGCAACGCTCGCCGCTGGCTTCGTGTTAAAAGTAGTCAGCATCATCGCTATTTTCATGGTCATCGGTATCGGCATGCCCCCTATTCCAGGACTATTAATAGCGGGTATCGCCGCCTTGGCGAATGCGATTTTAAAAATCTACTTCTTCGCCATGATTGTGATGATTATCTTGAGCTGGGTAGCTCCCAATGCCAGCCACCCGGGTGCTCTATTGGTAATGCAGTTGGTAGAACCGATTATGGCACCGGTGCGCAAAGTCGTTCCTGCGCTTGGCATGATCGACCTCTCGCCTATCGTCGTGTTTATTGCCATTAACCTAATCGATAGCTTGATCGTTGGTTCGATGATTCGTGCTGCCGGCATTTCCGGCGCGCTAGTCGGGCTGTGATAGCGGCCCAACCCATTTTCATCATGGATTCGATCAGCAGGGTCTATTCAGCCGCACTCTTAATTAGCAGGACTCGCGCCTTCAATGCCTGATTCAGATACGCTTGCGTTTGCAGACCGGCCGACGGGCTCCGTCGGCCTTGTTACTCCGCACGTGGCACGCTTCGACACGCCGCTCGCCCTGGCTTGCGGCAAAGTACTGCCTGCTTACGAGCTGATTTACGAAACCTACGGCACGCTGAACGCTGAGCGCAGTAACGCAGTATTGATTTGCCACGCGCTCTCCGGCCACCACCACGCGGCGGGCTACCATAGCGAGGAAGATCGTAAACCCGGCTGGTGGGATGCCCATATCGGTCCCGGCAAGGCGATCGATACCAACCGTTTTTTTGTTGTATCGCTCAACAACTTAGGCGGCTGCCATGGTAGCACCGGTCCCGTGAGCCACAACCCCGAAACCGGCCGCCAGTGGGGGCCGGAATTTCCCATGGTGACCGTTAGCGATTGGGTCGCCAGCCAGGCGCAGCTTGCTGATCATCTGGGCATTGAGCGCTGGGCGGCAGCGGTGGGCGGCAGCCTTGGCGGGATGCAGGTAATGCAGTGGACCATGACCTACCCAGAGCGCGTCGCCAACGCGGTGGTGATTGCCGCAACGCCCCGACTCTCGGCGCAAAATATTGCCTTTAACGAAGTGGCTCGCCAGGCGATTCGCTCTGATCCTGAGTTCTTCGACGGCTGGTACGCTGAGCATGACACGGTGCCTAAGCGTGGTCTGAAGCTGGCACGCATGGTGGGCCATATTACCTACTTGTCAGAAGACGCCATGGGCAGCAAGTTTGGGCGCGACCTGCGTAGTGATGATCTCAACTTCGGTTTTGACGTTGAGTTCCAGGTGGAGTCCTACTTGCGCTATCAAGGCGATACGTTCTCCACCGCCTTTGACGCCAACACCTATCTGCTGATGACGAAAGCACTCGACTACTTTGACCCTGCCGCCACCCAAGGGGGCGACTTTGCCAAAGCCTTGGCGCCTGTGCAGTGTCCGTTTTTGATTGTTAGCTTCACCACCGACTGGCGCTTTCCGCCGTCGCGCTCGCGCGAGCTGGTGGATGCGCTTACTCGGGCGGGTAAATCAGTCAGCTATGCCAATATCGACTCGCCCCATGGCCACGATGCTTTCTTACTCTCAGAGCCACGTTACGACGCCATTTTAAGCGCCTTCATGAGCCGCGCTGCCGGCGAGCTTCATCTCAACGAGCTGGGCATCAATGTGCTGGGCAAAGAGGAGACGCCATAATGCGCGCCGATCTTGAACTGATTTACGACTGGGTGCCCGAAGGATCACACGTGCTTGATCTTGCCTGTGGCAACGGCGATTTGCTCGAGAGCCTAGCGCGCAATAAGGGCGTCACCGGCTATGGGTTAGAGATTGATCATGACGGCATCAACGCCTGCGTGGCGCGCGGCGTTAGCGTCATAGAGCACAACCTAGACGATGGTTTAAGCAGCTTCTGCGATAACAGCTACGATCAAGTAATCATGACTCAAGCGCTACAGGCGCTGCGTCGCCCAGACAAGATGCTGGATGAAATGCTGCGGGTCGCCGAAGAAGGGATTATTACGTTTCCCAACTTTGCTTATTGGCGACACCGCATCCATTTAGGCCTGCGCGGCTATATGCCGGTATCGAAGTCGCTGCCTCACGCCTGGTACGACACGCCCAACATTCATCTCTCGACGTTCAATGACTTTGAGCACCTATGTCTCGAAAAAGGCTTGGTCATTGTTGATCGCGCCGTGGGCGTGGGGGACCATCAGGGGCATTGGAAATCGCGGCTATGGCCCAATCTGTTTGGTGAAATTGCCATCTTCCGCGTTCGGCGCCGCTAGCCTCTCAATCCGCACGGGCAGATCACGGCTTAACCGTACCCCGCTGGGGCAACCCTGTTCCCGTATCACGTCAATACCATAGGCCAGCACCTCCACTCCGCTGGCCGAGGCCTGCGCTAGGGCCACTGCATAGGTCGCATCAATATGCGCAGCGGCGGCCACGTCAGCAATACCTTCGTGAGCCACGCAAAATAGCAGCACTGCTCGCTCGCCCTGCTCAGCGATCGCCCGCAAGGTATGCAGATGCTTGGTGCCGCGCACGCTCACCGAGTCAGGAAAGTAGCCGTGGCCGTCCGGCTCTTTGAGAGTGACCTGCTTCACTTCGATATACACCCGCCCTCGTTCAGGATCTTCAAGCATAAAATCAAGCCGCGCATCGGCCACTTTCACCTCACGACGCAGCGTGGCATAGCCCGCCAAGGGCGCTAAACGCCCGTCGTTTAGCGCCACCTCCACTATGCGGTTAGCACGGCCGGTATGCACAGAAGCAAGCGCCACCTGCCCATCGGCTTGCGGCAGCTCAATAAACTCCCAGGTCCAGGCAAGCTTACGCTTTGGGTTATCGCTGGGTGAAAGCCACACGCGGCAGCCCGGTACGTTCACCGCTTTCATCGAGCCCGTATTGGGGCAGTGCGCCACGACCTCACGGCCATCGTCTAAACGGACATCGGCAAGAAACCGCTTGTAACGCTTGAGCAGAATGCCCGGCACAAGCCCGGGATAGTGAAGCGTCATAGTCGGCTCACAAAACGCGCGATGCGCGCTACGGCTTCTTCAAGGCGGGCAGCGTCATTAGTGAAGGCAATGCGCACATGGTGTTCGCCACCCCGCACGGCAAAATCAATGCCCGGGGTGATGGCCACATTCTCTTCCTGCAACAGGCGCTCGCAGAACGCCTGGCTATCTCGGCTGTAGCGGGAAATATCCAGCCATACATAAAAGGCCCCTTGGGGTGGAAGATCCGGCGCCAACCCCAATCTTGCTAAGCCATCTAACAGCACCTGACGGCGTTGCTTCAAGGTTGCTCGGCGTTGTTCAAGAATATCCCGGCACGCTGGGGTAAAGGCCGCCAACGCCGCATGCTGGGCAGGCGTTGACGCGGCAAGAAACATATTCTGCGCCAAGCGGGTGAGCGGCTCTATGGCATGTTCGGGCGCTACCAGCCAGCCTAAGCGCCAGCCGGTCATCCCAAAATATTTTGAGAAGCTGTTCACCACAAAGGCGTTGGCTGAAAGCGAGGTAGCCGACAGCGGCGCATCGTCATAGTTGAGGCCTTGATAAATTTCATCAACAATCACCTCACCTTCACGCTCGGCGACCGCGGCCAGCACGGCACAAAGCTGCTCAGCGCTCAGGGTGTGGCCAGTCGGGTTAGAAGGCGAGGCCAGCATCGCTAGGCTCGTCTCCTTGCGCCAGTGCTCGGCGACCAGCGCTGCGTCTAGCTGCCAGCCACTCGCGCGCCCCACCGATACCGCATCAATCTCAGCGCCCGCTAAGGCCATAAAGTGGCGGTTACAGGGATAGTTAGGGTCGGCCATCAGTACACGCGCGCCGGTTTCAACTAATAGCTGGCTGGCTAACAGCAGCGCCCCCGATGCGCCGGGCGTTACCAATATGCGCGCAGGGTCAACCGCGGCATTGAAATGCTCAGCGTAATGCTCAGCAATCGCTTGACGCAGGGCGGGCAGCCCGGCCGCCGGCGTGTAGCGGGTTTGGCCATTGGCAAGCGCCAGCTGCCCGGCGGCCACAATCGGCTCCGGAGTAGCGAAATCCGGCTCGCCAACTTCCAGATGAATCACATCGTGGCCAGCGGCTTCTCGCGCCTGAGCCATTTCCAGCAAATGCATGACCCGAAAAGGGGCAACGTGATCGACACGTGAATTCCAGGCCATAATGGCTCCTTCACCAAGCTATTATTAACATCACTTAAAACATGGCACTCGTCACATTCTATGCAAGACCATGGTCGCAAAATCACTATTATGCTTGCAACGTCGCCATTTTTCAGCTAAACAAGCATCCCTTTGGCGTGAGATCGTGACATAGGCTCATGGTCGATCAGTAGTCACATATGTAAGGGGCAGTCCCATGCCAGTAGCAGAAAAGAAACCGGAAGCGTCCAAGTCCTTCACTCCGTATGAGCCAGCACCGGGTGAAGAATATATGAACGAGCAGCAGCTAGCGCACTTCCGACAGCTGCTGCTGGATTGGAAACAGGATCTCATGGAAGAGGTGGATCGCACGGTACGCCACCTGCAAGAAGATGCTAACAATTACGCCGACCCCGCGGACCGCGCCACTCAGGAAGAAGGCTTTAGCCTGGAGCTGCGCACTCGGGATCGCGAGCGTAAGTTGCTCAAGAAAATTAACGAGACCCTGGATAATATTGACGACGACGATTATGGCTTCTGCGAAGCCTGCGGCGTTGAAATTGGTATTCGCCGTCTTGAAGCCCGCCCCACCGCCACGCTGTGCGTGGATTGCAAAACGTTGGCGGAACTCAAGGAGAAGCAGCTCGGCGGCTGATCTCTAGAGCGGTGTTTTAAAGAATGCTCTACGTGAACGCGGGCACCTTCGGGTGCCCGTTTTTGTTAACGACGAGGCGCTTGCCTGTACCCCCTAGGACGATGCTGATATGCCCTCCTCTGCTCGCTACCGTGGCCGCTTTGCCCCAACGCCTTCAGGCCCGCTGCACTTTGGATCACTCGTCGCTGCCGTAGGCAGCTACTTAGACGCCCGCGCGGCTCAAGGGCAGTGGCTAGTTCGCATAGAAGATATCGATCCTCCCCGCTGCCCCCAGGGTGCAGCGAGTACTATTTTGCGCCAGCTAGAAACGTTCGGCCTGGCGTGGGATGAAGCGGTCATGTGGCAGCACGCCCGTGGTGAGGCGTATCAACATGCGCTAGAGCAACTTCTCAAGCTAGGCCTGGCCTATCCCTGTAGCTGTTCTCGCAAGCAGTGGCAAGGGCATGACATCTACCCCGGCTGGTGTCGCAACGGCGTATGCGACCCCACCAAGCCAGTGGCCTGGCGGCTACGTAGCGACCGCGGAGAGCACCCGGTTCGCTGGCATGACCGGCTATTGGGTGAACAGCAGCTTGACCCAGTCACGCTAGGCGATGTGGTATTAAAGCGCAAAGATGGCCTGTGGGCGTACCAGCTTGCCGTTATCGTCGATGATGCCGAGCAGCAGATTACCGACGTGGTACGGGGGGTAGACCTTCTGGATAACACGCCCTGGCAATGCCAGCTGCAAAGCGCCCTTCAGCTACCGCGGCCTTGCTATTTGCATCTGCCGCTAATCGTGACCGCTGAAGGTCAAAAACTTTCAAAACAAAACTTGGCCCCCGCGCTGGCAACGGATGACCACGGTGTGCGCCTGCAGCTCTTTCAGGCGCTACAAGCACTTGACCAAGCACCGCCTAAAGCGCTTGGCGATGAACCACCGTCGACTCAGTTACACTGGGCAGTAGCAAACTGGTCACCGGCGCAGCTGCGCCCCACGGCTCATCGCCTAACGCCAGCTTAATACCCTTGTTACTATTTTTTTCCAACACCCACAGGAGAGTGACATGTACGTCTATCGCATCATGTTGTTTTTGGTGTTTGGCGGTTATTTGCTCTCTCCGCTGCTTATGAATGGCTGGAGCGACCCAGAGGCCGCCTGGTACCGGCCGTTTGCAATTTGGGGCGGACTAATTGCCTTAACGCTCTGGCTAGAGCAAAAGAGAAAGCTTGATGAACGCTGAGTTAATCGGGGTATTAGCGCTCGGTCTGGGCTATCTGGCACTGCTGTTTGGCTGCGGTTTTGCCGTAGAGCGGGGCTGGGTGCCGGTGCGCATTACCCGCCACCCCGTTGTTTACACGCTTGCGCTAGGCGTTTATGCCAGCGCCTGGGCAATTTACGGCAGCCTGGAAATGGCGGCTAGCGCGGGGTTTGGCTTTCTTGCTTACTACCTTGGCGCCGCCGGCGCTTTCCTGCTCGCGCCCGTGCTGCTGGTACCCATCCATCGCATCACGCGTACCTATCAGTTAACGTCACTGGCTGACCTGTTTGCTTTTCGCTTTCGCTCTCGGTGGGCGGGCACGCTGGTCACGGTCGTCAGCCTGCTGGCGGTATTGCCGCTACTGGGTATTCAAGTACAAACGCTGAGCAATGCCATTAATATTATGACGGCCAGCCAGGCAGGGAGTAGCGTTGCGCTGCTTTTTTGCGCGCTCATTGCCGCTTTTGCGGTAATTTTCGGCGCACGTCATAGTCAAGCGCATGACCGCCACGATAGCCTGCTCAGCGCCATCGCGTTTGAATCCATCGTCAAACTGCTGGCCATGCTGGGGTTAGGGGCAGTGGCGCTATGGATGGTCTTCGACGGCCCTGGCGATCTGCAGCTGTGGCTGGAAGGGCCCGGCGCGATACTTCAACAGCAAACCCCACAGCTTGATCCTGCGCAGTGGCGCACCCTGCTGCTGCTGTTCTTTGCCGCGGCGTTTATGATGCCGCATCTTTTCCATATCAGCTTCTCAGAAAGCTTATCGCGGCACACCCTGCTACAAGCCAGCTGGGCGTTACCGCTGTTTCTATTGCTCATGGCGCTACCCGTACCGGTAATTTGGTGGGCCGCACAGTCGGTCAATCCCGACATCCCCATAACGGCCTATGCCGCCTATTTGATGACGGAACACTGGTGGGTCGGCGCGCTTGCATTTATCGGCGGGCTAGCCGCCGCCTCCGGCACGATGATGATGATCGCGCTGGCGCTCTCCGGCATGGTGCTCAACCACATTGTATTAGTGGCAAGACCCCCTGAAGCACGCAGTGATCTTTACGGCTGGCTACTATGGCTGCGGCGTGGCCTGGTGGTCGCGGTGATTATCAGTGGCTGGCTGTTCTATCAGTGGATAGGCCGCCACCACGGCTTAATTGGGCTGGGGTTAGCTGCGTTTGTGGGCATGGCCCAGTGCTTGCCAGGCATGCTGGCACTACTTTATTGGCCGGGCGCTAATCGTAAAGGCATGATTGTAGGGCTGGTCGCTGGCGTCAGCGTATGGCTTTGGGGCCTTTGGCTACCTCTCATTCTTTCACTGCCCTTACCACCGCTGCCTTCAACGCCCCTCACGACTGCTGATTCGCCGCTGTGGTATAACGTTACGCTGCTTTCTTTAGCCGTTAATATTCTGCTGCTAATCGTCATATCACTCTTTACACGTATCTCTGAAGGCGAGCGCTCTGCCGCCGAAGCATGTTCGGTCGATGCGGTTATCCGCTCTAAGCGCTCTCCATTAGAAGCCGCCACGGCTAACGACTTTGCCACCCATTTGGCGCAGGCGATCGGCGACGAAGCGGCGCAGCGCGAAGTTGCCCGTGCTTTAAAGGCACTCAACTTTACGCCTCAAGAGCGTCGACCCTACGCGCTGCGCCGCTTACGCGATCGCATTCAAGCGAATCTCTCAGGCCTCATGGGGCCATCAGTCGCGCGAGACATCGTTGATCGCTACCTGCCTTATCGCCATGACGACGCCCCAGAAACCGACGACATTCATTTTGTCGAAAGCCGCCTGGAGGCTTATCGCTCGCGGCTAACGGGGCTAGCCCGCGAGCTCGACGGCCTGCGCCGCCACCATCGTCAAACGTTGGCCTACTTGCCCGTTGGGCTTTGTGTGCTGGGCGATGACGACGAGCTGCTAATGTGGAATCAGGCGCTTTCACAGCTCTCAGGCATTAGCGGTGAAAGCGTGATAGGTTCGCGCCGCGATAGTCTCCCAGCCCCCTGGCCAAGCCTGCTGGGCAGCGTGCTCGACGCAACGCCAGGCCCACTCTACAAACAGGCCGTCACGCTGCACGAAAAAGACTACTTTTTAACCCTGCATAAAGCCGTTCTCAGCGGCCACGATAGCCGTGGTGGCAGCGTTATTTTGATAGAAGATCATACTGAAATGAAGTGGCTGGAAGATGAGCTGGTACATGCGGCACGCCTGGCCTCGATCGGCCAGCTAGCCGCCGGCGTCGCCCATGAAATCGGCAATCCGATTACCGGCATTTCATCATTGGCGCAGAATCTTCGCTACGACACCAACGACCCGGCGCTGCTGGAAACGGCGGACCAAATCCAACAGCTAACCCAGCGAGTAACTAAAATCGTCAACTCCTTGGTTGGCTTTGCCCACGGCGGGCGCCAAGCAACACCGCCCCCCGCTTCACCGGTGACGCTGTCATCGATTAGCGAAGATGCATTGCACTTGATCCACCTCGCCCGCTCGGGAGAGGATGTCACCTTGTCTAATGATACGCCCGAGAACGTAGTGGTCCGTGGTGATGCGCAGCGCTTGACGCAGGTGATGGTCAACCTGCTCAGCAATGCTCGAGATGCCTGCGACCAAGGCGGGCAGGTCCATATTGATGCAGGCGCCCATCAACAGCTTGCCTGGTGGCGAATAACCGATAACGGCCAGGGTATCGACCCCAGGGTACGCGACCACTTATTTGAACCGTTTACGACCACCAAGCCAGCAGGTGAAGGCACCGGCTTGGGCCTGTCACTGGCGTATCAAATTATCAATGAACACCAGGGTAAAATAGACGTGGCCTCGCCACCGCCCGGACAGCCTCGCGGCACTGCCATTACGTTATGGTTGCCGCTTTACCAACAGGATGATCAGCCAGCCCATGCCCAGGATTCTGATTGTTGAAGATGAAGCGATTATTCGCAGCGCGTTGAAGCGGTTGCTAGAACGCAACGACTATACGGTCAGCGAAGCAGGCAGCGCTGAGGAAGCCTGCAAGCTTGAGCTCACAGGGTTCGATCTCATCATCAGCGACCTGCGTCTGCCCGGCGAACAAGGCATCACTCTGATTGCCAAAGCGGCGCCGGTGCCGGTATTGATTATGACCAGTTACGCAAGCATGCGCTCAGCGGTAGAGTCGCTGAAACTGGGTGCCATCGACTACGTCGCTAAGCCATTTGACCACGCTGAGCTACTCGAAACCGTCGAGCGCATCCTCCACCAGCAGGCGATGCAGCAGAGCCCGCCACCCGACATCACTGACGCAGGCGGCGGTCGACAAACCATGATTGGCAACTGCATTGCCATGCAGCAGGTGTATACCCGCATTCGAAAAACCGCACCCGCCGATGTCACCGTGCTGATTCTAGGCGAGTCAGGCACTGGTAAAGAGCTGGTAGCGCGGGCCATTCATCAGCAAAGCAAACGTGCCAAAGCACCGCTGATCAGCGTTAACTGTGCAGCGATTCCAGAAACGCTGATCGAATCTGAGCTATTCGGGCATGAAAAAGGTGCCTTTACCGGCGCCAGCGCTGCGCGCACCGGCCTAGTAGAAGCTGCCGACGGCGGGACCCTGTTTCTGGATGAGATTGGTGAGCTGCCGCTAGACGCCCAGGCACGTTTACTTCGCGTGCTTCAAGAGGGTGAAATCCGCAAAATTGGCTCGGTGGAAACCCGTCACGTTAACGTCCGTTTGATCGCCGCCACTCACCGCGACCTACGGGAGCTGTCGAAAACCGGCGAGTTTCGCCTCGACCTTTACTACCGATTGAATGTCATGCAGATAGAGCTGCCGCCGCTGCGCGAGCGAGAAGATGATGTCCTCGAAATCGCCGACATCCTGCTCGACAAGGCATGTAAACGCCATGAGCGCACGGGCCTGCGGCTGTCCCGCGCTGCCCGACAAGATCTGCGCGACTATCCATGGCCCGGCAACGTGCGCGAGCTAGAAAATGCGCTTGAACGCGGCGTTATTCTCGCTGAAGGGCACCTTATTCATCCTGATGATCTTGGGCTAGCGCCTACCTCCGCACGCGTCCATGCACCATCCGCTATTGCCTCAGCGGCCAACGGTGAGGTAGATAAAAGCGTTGAAGAGAATGAAGACGATCTCTCTTTAGAGGACTATTTTCAGCACTTTGTGCTAGAGCACCAGGACCAAATGAGCGAAACCGAGCTGGCGCAAAAACTTGGCATTAGCCGGAAAAACCTTTGGGAGCGGCGCCAAAGGCTTGGCATTCCGCGCAAAAAGACCGCTCGTCGCCCAGGCTAACCACCTGGGCATTGGCTTGACGCCAGCCTCCTTACGACCATTGTCTAATATTCTGATTTAAATAAGAAATATCTAACTTTATACGCTGCTAACACTGTTACCTTCCCACACAACGTCGCCCACAAACGGGAGCAAAAGGGGTAACACTTCTTGCTAGAAAAAGTTCCTCGACAATTTAAAAAATGCCAACCTTCTGAAACTTATCATTTATCTTAGAGGTGGCACAGCGACTGCAATATTACTGGGTAAGAAAAACAAACTGGGCATAGCGGTAGGTCACCAACAAAAACAACATGACCTTGCCACCACCTGAGCCATAACAAATACAACAGGGCCAGGTAGAGATAACGGCACTAATAACAACAACAGGCTTGAATCTCATCACTTGCTAGCGCAGGCAAGACAGGCGCTGAGAACAATAATAAACACAGTAAGTAGCCCGAAAGGACGCGACGTACACAGCAGCTTGCATACTAACAATAACAATAGCAGTCAGGTGTACACCCCGGCGCCAACAATAATTCCCCGGGGTAAGAAAAAGTTCGCGGTTGGATTATTGTTTTGAATACGAGGCGGTCGGAACTAACGTGATCCTTACGCCTACCGACTGCGGTGCGTATTCAGAGCGATGTGCCATCATGAATAAAAACAGCAGCATGGACGCTGATTCACTGCTTTATAGGGGAGGCTCTCTTAGCCTCCCCTTTCCGTATTTGAGGATTGAGTTAGCACACGCTAGCGTCAAGTGCTTTGCAAGCCCAAAGGGGTCGGCTACACTCATCCACTAACTGTTTTTATTGAGTACTGATTTGAAGTGCTTTATAGCAACTATTGACGACCATTTCTTCGTACCCTGCGAGTTGAAATCATCGCATGTTTAAAGGATTTACCCGTTTCCTACACAGTCCGGGGGAGCAATTGAAAACCTTGCTCGATCCCCAAGAGAGTTCTACCACCGCCCTCTCTCCACGCCATATTCCTCGGTCAGAGCATCCTGTTTCTCGCCAGCAAATTAGCGATGCCGCACTAAAAGTGCTTTATCGTCTTAGCGGCGCAGGTTATGACGCCTATCTGGTAGGTGGATGCATTCGCGATGCGCTGCTGGGCAAGATGCCCAAAGACTTCGATGTGGCCACCAACGCTACGCCCGAACAAGTACGCGATCTGTTTCGTAACTCGCGCCTGATCGGCCGCCGTTTTCGGATTGTCCATGTGCGCTTTGGCCGCGAGGTCATTGAAGTCACCACCTTCCGTGGCAAACCCCAAGACGAGCATAGCGATCATATTGCCCATCAGTCCGATGAGGGCTTACTGCTGCGCGACAACGTATGGGGCAATATCGAAGAGGATGCGGTGCGCCGCGACCTCACCGTGAACGCGCTCTACTACAATATCGCCGACTTCAGCATCACCGATTTTGCCAACGGCGTGCGTGACATTGAAACCCGTACCCTGCGCCTGATTGGCGACCCGGCTACACGCTATCGTGAAGACCCGGTGCGGATGCTGCGCGCAGTACGGTTTGCGGCCAAGCTGGACTTCACGATAGATCCGGCCACCGAAGCCCCGATGTATGAACAGGCATCGCTGCTGCTACAGATTCCTCCCGCACGCTTGTTCGATGAAGTGCTCAAGCTGTTTATGTCGGGCTACGGCCTGGTCGCGTTTCGTCTGCTCAGTCATTACGGCCTATTCGGCATGCTGTTCCCCGAAGCTGAAGAAGCAATGGTGGATGCTGCCTGGGCAGAAGAGCTGATTGAGCAAGCGCTCACCAATACCGACAAGCGGATTGCTGAAGAGCGCCCGGTTACGCCTGCATTTCTGTTGGCTGCCTTCCTTTGGGCGCCGGTTAAGCATCGCATGGAAGAGCTCGAGCAAGAGGGCATGGCGGCCATTCCCGCACTACAGGCGGCCGCTCAACAGGTGGTATCTCGCCAGTTAGAGCACACCTCGATTCCCAAGCGCTTCGGCATTCCCATGCGCGAAATTTGGGAGCTACAGCAACGCCTACCCCAACGACGCGGTAAGAAAGCCTTCCAGACCCGCGAGCATCCGCGCTTTAGGGCGGGTTACGACCTGCTATTGCTACGTGAACAGGCTGGCGAAATACCGCGTGGCTTAGGCGATTGGTGGACTGCCTTCCAGCGCGGCGATGAACATGAACAGCGCCGCTTGCTGCAAAAAGTGGGTGGCGATCCGGCCAGCCAGGGTGATCGTCGCCGTAAAAAACGGCGGAAACCGCGCAGCCAAGATCCAGAGTAGCCAGCAATGCCGATCCAACTCGCCTATATTGGCCTAGGCAGCAATCTAGCGTCGCCCGTTGAACAGGTTCGCCAAGCGCTCAACGGGCTCGCTGGGCTGCCGTTGAGCCGGTTAGTGATAGCATCATCGCTCTACGCCAGCCGTCCCGTTGGGCCGCAAGATCAACCGGACTTTATCAACGCCGTGGCGGCGCTGGAAACCAGCCTCTCGCCACTGGCGCTGCTTGATCAGCTCCAAGCGTTAGAACAGCAGCACCGACGCCGTCGCCAGCGTCATTGGGGCCCACGTACGCTGGATCTTGATCTGCTAGTCTACGGCGATCAGCACATCGAAACCCCGCGCCTATGCGTCCCACACCTACAGATGACCCAGCGAGCATTTGTGCTGGCACCGCTAGCAGAAATTGCGCCTGCACTCCTACTGCACCATAAGCCGCTCACTGCATGGCTTGGCCAAATATCCAACCCCGGCATTCAGCGGTTAGTTGAAGACGCGCCCTCGTAAACTGTTACTTTTTTACCCAAATCTCGACAGCGCGCGCGCAATCAGGTAACAATCACGGTATCGCAGCACGCACCTATTAAAGACTGCACTAATAATGGCCGGTCGCCTATGCAGCGCTGGCCTCACGCACACGATGAGAGCATGCCATGAAAACCGTTACCCTAAGCACGCTGCAAGCCTATAAGCAGGCGGGTGAAACGTTTAGCTGCCTGACTGCTTACGATGCCTCCTTTGCCCATGCGGCAAGCCAAGCCGGTATTGACGTGCTTTTGGTCGGCGATTCGCTAGGCATGGTGCTACAAGGTCACAACAGCACCTTGCCTGTCACCATGGAAGACATCATTTATCACACGCGCTGTGCCGCTCGCGGTAAAGGCCATAGCCTGCTGATGGTTGACCTGCCCTTTATGAGCAACATTTCAACCGAGCGCCTATTGGTAGATGCCGGTGCGCTGATGCGCGCTGGAGCCGAACTTGTGAAGCTTGAAGGCGAAGCGTGGATGGCCGAAGGCATTCGTGAACTCACACGCCGCGGCGTGCCGGTATGCGCGCACCTTGGCCTAACACCGCAAACCGTTCACCAGCTCGGCGGCTATAAAGTACAGGGGCGCGACGCCGCTAACGCTGAGCGAATCATCAATGATGCCAAGGTGCTTGCGGATGCGGGCGCTTCGGTTATCTTGCTTGAGTGCGTACCCGCCAGCCTAGGCAAAGCAGTGACAGATGCACTGGATGTGCCAGTGATTGGCATTGGTGCAGGGCCGGACACCGATGGCCAGATTCTCGTCATGCACGATGTGCTTGGCGTGACTCATGGCCGTACGCCACGCTTTGTGAAGAACTTTATGGCAGAGGCCGATAGCATTCAAACGGCTTTCCAGCACTATCATGAGTCCGTTAAAAACCGCACCTTCCCAGCGCCGGAGCATTGTTTTTAAAACATGTTTTTAAAAGAACGTTTTTAGAAGCCGGCTCGATTAGCCCTCCATCCCCTTTATTTTGTTAATAACGCGAAACGACTATGCGCACTTTGCGAGACATTGATCAGTTACGCAGCATCCTGCGAGAGCATCGCCTACGCGGCCAGCGCATCGCTCTGGTACCCACAATGGGTAATCTTCATGCCGGCCACCTAGCGCTGATCGCCTGTGCCCGAAAGCACGCCGACATTGTGGTTGCGAGCCTATTTGTGAACCCGATGCAGTTTGGCCCAGGTGAGGATTTAGACGGCTACCCGCGGACCTTCAGCGCTGATCAAACGCAGCTGAGCGATGCAGGCTGCGACGTCCTGTTTTCCCCGACCGTCAGCGCGCTGTACCCAAACGGCTTAGATGCCCAGACGCGTGTCCATGAGCCTGTCGTGGGCGAAGGGCTGTGTGGCGGCTCGCGTCCCGGGCATTTTGACGGCGTTTCCACCGTAGTCAGCATGCTGTTTAATCTCGTGCAGCCAGACATTGCCTGCTTTGGAGAGAAAGATTATCAGCAGCTCGCGGTGATCCGTAAAATGGTCCGCGATCTTCACATGCCGATCGACATCATCGGTGTGACGATCGTGCGGGCTGATGATGGCTTAGCACTCTCCTCGCGCAACGGCTACTTGAGTGAGCAAGAACGCGCCACAGCACCGGTGCTTTATCGCACTCTGTGTTCACTGCGCGATGCCCTGAAGCGCGGCGACCCGATAGAGGCCGCCTTGCAGCAAGGCACAGCCGTGCTCAGCGACGCTGGTTTTACCCCAGACTATCTTGAACTGCGCGATCTCATGCTCGGCCCGATCAGCGCTGACACTCGTCACGCGATGCTGCTGGCGGCAGCCAAGCTCGGCCCGGCACGTTTAATCGACAATCTCCGCGTTGAGCTACCGGCTAGCGCCATCAACACCGCCACAAAATAAACAAATACAGGGAAATAAAGGACCTCACATGCATACCATTATGCTCAAAGCCAAGCTGCACATGGCCCGCGTCACCCACGCGGTACTTAATTACGAAGGCTCCTGCGCCATCGACGGCGACCTGCTGGATCTGGCCGGCATTCGTGAAAATGAACAGATTCAGATTTATAACGTCGAAAATGGCGAGCGCTTCACGACCTACGCCATTCGCGGAGAGGAAGGCTCCAAACTAATCTCGATCAACGGTGCGGCTGCCCACCTGGCGGCTCCCGGTCATCGCATCATTATCTGCAGCTATGCTCACTACTCACAAGCCGAACTGGCCTGCCATCAGCCCGCGCTGGTCTACCTACAAGAAGGTAATGACGTTAGCCACACCAGCAACATTATTCCAGTGCAGTTAGCCTAAGTAGAAGGCGCTAGACAGATTAAGCAGCGGGCCCTGACGTGGCCCGCTTTTATTTGCTTATAAATGCGTATTGCCGCAACGCATACCCTTCCTCTATCCTGAAAGGACGGCTGAGAGTGTCGGCTGACAGAGTACGCCTACCGGGCATCTGGCATCAGCCTGTCTGTTATTTACTCCAGGAGTCATTTTATGCAAGACGTAGTCATTGTTGCGGCACGCCGCACCGCCGTGGGCGCATTCGAAGGCTCTCTCGCGGGCATTCCAGCCAGCGACCTTGGTGCGCTGGTGATCAAAGATATCCTTGCATCTACCGGCGTTGCCCCTGATCAAGTTGACGAAGTGCTGCTAGGCCAAGTGCTCACCGCTGGCGTAGGCCAGAATCCGGCTCGCCAAGCGGCGATTAAAGGAGGCCTGCCAGACTCGGTACCGGCCATGACCATCAATAAAGTCTGCGGCTCAGGTCTTAAAGCGCTTCATCTGGCGGCTCAGGCCATTCGCTGTGGCGACGCTGACATCATTCTGGCAGGTGGCCAGGAGAACATGTCCGCATCACCTCACGTGCTACCCAACTCACGCACCGGACAACGCATGGGTGACTGGAAAGCCATTGATTCCATGGTCCACGATGGCCTGTGGGATGCATTCAATGACTATCACATGGGTATTACCGCCGAGAATTTAGCTGAGAAATACAGCATCACCCGCGAAGCGATGGATGAATTCGCGGCGTCTTCCCAGCAGAAAGCCGCAGCAGCGATCAAAGAAGGTAAGTTTAAGGGCCAGATCGTGCCGGTGGAAATTCCCCAGCGTAAAGGCGATCCGCTGGTCTTTGATACCGATGAAAATCCGCGAGAAGTCACGGCCGATAAACTCAGCGGCATGCGCCCTGCGTTTAAGAAAGACGGTACGATCACCGCCGGTAACGCGTCGGGGCTGAACGACGGCGCGGCGGTGGTTATGCTCTGCTCCGCTGAAAAAGCCAAGCAGTTAGGCCTTGAGCCGCTGGCGCGCATTGCAGGCTATGCCAACGCTGGGGTAGACCCTGCGATTATGGGCATCGGCCCGGCACCGGCCACCCGCCGCTGTTTAGAAAAAGCTGGCTGGAGCCTAGATGACCTTGATCTTATCGAGGCCAACGAAGCCTTCGCTGCCCAAGCCCTGTCTGTTAATAAAGAGCTAGGCTGGGATGTCAGCAAGGTAAACGTTAACGGTGGCGCCATTGCTATCGGGCACCCTATCGGTGCCTCAGGCTGTCGCGTATTGGTCACACTGCTACACGAAATGATCGCCCGAGACGCCAAGAAAGGCCTAGCGACGCTATGTATCGGCGGCGGTCAGGGTGTAGCGCTTGCCATTGAGCGTCCTTAACGGCCTCGCCTGCGTTATTTAGCTAGCCTCAAGCCCTCATCAGTAGATGAGGGCTTTTTTAATGCCATGCCTTCAGCGAGTCTTTACACCCACCACCCTAGGTGGCGTCCTCAACACCAGCAACGCGCCCATCAGAAAGAATATCGATGCAGCCCACATGGCAATGGGCAAGCTAGTGCCATCGACGATTCGCCCGCCCAGCATCGCTCCCAGGCCGATCGACATATTAAACGCAAAGGCCATCAACGCCGTGGCGGCTTCCGTATTCGGCGCGGTGCGTAGAATCCAGGTCTGAATACTCACCGATACACTGCCGAAAACCGCCCCCCAAATCATCAGCAAGATAACGCCGCTTTGCGGTTGAATGCCCAGCAATGGGAAGGCCGCGACAACCAGTAGTAGCAAACTAGGAATGGCCAGCACGGCACGGTACGGGTGGCGCCCGGCAAATACGCCTGCCGCTATATTGCCCAAAATACCCGCTGCGCCGTAAAGCAGCAGCAGGCTGCCCACATGGCGCTGAGAAATACCGCTTATTTCCTGCAGAATAGGGCTAATAAAGGTATAGGCCGCGAAGTGCCCCACCACCACAAACCCCGTTGTGAGCACGGCCACCCGCACGCCACGATTACTTAGCTGCTGCGCTAGCACGCGTAAACGCACCGGCTCTCTCGGCGGCAAAGGGGGTAGCCAGCACCATAGCGCGATGGCCGTTAGCAGGCTGAACCCGCCTAGCGCACCAAAGGCGACTCGCCAGTTGCTAAGATCTCCCAGCAGCGTGCCAAGCGGTACACCCAGTACTGACGCTGCCGCTACGCCACCAAAAATAAGCGTCATCGCTTTCGGCACCTTAGCTTCTGGCACTAGGCGTGGCGCAATACTCCCGGCGACTGCCCAGAACCCACCAATACTCAGCCCGACCAGCACGCGCGCGGCAAGCAGCAGTGCAAAGCTGCTTGCCAGCGCCGTCAACACACTGCCTAGCACCATCACCATCATCAGCAGCGTGAGCATAATGCGCCGATCCAAGCGCCCCACGGCTACCGGCAAAAGCGGGGCTGAAAAAGCCGCAATGACGCCGGGCACGGTCACCATTAACCCCGCCATGCCTGGCGTCACGCCCATCGCCGAGGCCACTTGAGACAATAGCCCAATAGGCAACTGCTCAGCGGTCACCAATAAAAATATGCCGATCATCACGGCCACCACCGCTCTCCACCGCGGCGCTTGTTCCTGCTCCATAGCGACTCTCTCTTACGGCTGCTGACAATATAACCATGCCTATCAAACAACACCGCCCTCGTAACCAGAGGCTACGAGGGCGGTATCAGAAACCGAATTACGATTTAACGACCTGCATGTTAAATCGCGGTGTCAGTTTCCGCTTCTTGCGCTGCGAAAGCAGTCTTCTCTTCTTCGGTGATCTCTTTCATCGACAGCTTCACGCGATTGCGGTTGTCAATATCAAGCACTTTCACGATCACATCATCGCCTTCGTTCAAGAAGTCGCGCACGTTATTAACACGCTCGGCAACGATCTGCGAGATGTGCACCAGACCATCGGTACCCGGCATGATGTTAACAAAGGCACCAAAGTCAGCAATACGTACGACCTTACCGTTGTACAGCTTGCCAATTTCCGCTTCAGCGGTAATCGCCAATACGGTATCAATGGCTCGCTTCGCAGCGGCTTTGTCTTCCGCGTAAATACGTACGGTGCCATCATCGTCAAGATCGATCGAGGCGCCGGTGTCTTCGCAAATTTTGCGAATCGTCGCACCGCCTTTACCAATGACATCACGGATTTTGTCAGGATCGATTTTGATCGTCGCCATGGACGGCGCGTTGTCAGAGACATCGGTACGGCTCTGGCTGATCACGACATTCATTTGCTCAAGAATGCTTAAACGAGCGGTCAGAGCTTGCTGAAGCGCAAGCTCCATAATCTCTTCGTTGATGCCTTCGATCTTAATGTCCATCTGCAGGGCAGTAATACCCTCTTCAGAACCAGCGACTTTAAAATCCATGTCGCCGAGGTGATCTTCGTCACCCAGGATATCGGTCAATACCGCAAAGCCGTCAGCATCTTTCACCAGGCCCATGGCGATACCGGCTACCGGCGCTTTCAGCGGTACGCCTGCATCCATCAGAGCCAATGAAGAGCCACAGACTGAAGCCATTGAGCTTGAGCCGTTAGACTCGGTGATTTCAGATACTACGCGAATGGTATACGGGAAAACGTCAGCGGAAGGCAGCATTGCCTGAACGCCGCGGCGCGCTAAGCGGCCGTGACCGATTTCGCGACGCTTCGGACCACCCATGAAGCCAGCTTCACCAACTGAATAAGGAGGGAAGTTGTAGTGCAGCATAAAGCGGTCTTTACGCTCGCCTTCTAAAGACTCAATCAGCTGAGAGTCACGCAGCGTGCCCAGCGTGGCAATGGCAATGGCCTGCGTTTCACCGCGAGTAAACACGGCCGACCCATGAGTCTTCGGCAGCACACCCACTTCAATGGCCAGCGGGCGTACCGTTTGGTTATCACGGCCGTCAATACGCGGCTCGCCCTTGACCACACGTGAACGCACGACGCGTTTTTCAAGACCCGCGAAAGCACCTTTCACTTCATCTTTAGTAAACTTATCGTTAACGGGCTCGCCTTCAACGGCGACTAGTTGCTCAACCGCCTGATCTTTCAGCGCCGCCAGCGCATCCTGACGCTGCATTTTATCGGTAATGCGGTAAGCATCGCCTACCTTGGCTTCAAAAGCATCGCTCATGGCAGCTTTTAATTCCGCATTTTCTTCAGCGGCCTTCCACTCCCAGCGTGGCTTGCCTGCTTCGGCGACCAGTTCATTGATCGCCGTAATCGCGACCTGCATTTCCTGATGGCCAAACAACACCGCGCCGAGCATTTCATCTTCAAGCAGTTCTTTGGCTTCAGACTCAACCATCAATACGGCTTTTTCAGTACCGGCAACGACCATGTCGAGCTCAGAGGTCGCCAGCTCTTCAACCGTCGGGTTGAGGAAGTAGCCCTGCTCTTCATTAAAGCCAACGCGCGCAGCACCTATCGGGCCTTTAAAAGGCACGCCAGAGATGCTCAGCGCCGCAGAGGTACCCAGCAGTGCGGCAATATCCGGATCGTGGTTGCGATCGGTAGAAAGAACGGTACAGACAACCTGCACTTCGTTCATAAAGCCTTTAGGGAACAACGGGCGAATAGGGCGATCAATCAGACGCGAGGTCAACGTCTCTTTTTCAGTGGGGCGCCCTTCACGCTTGAAGAAGCCGCCAGGAATTTTACCCACCGCGTAGGTCTTCTCTTGGTAATGTACCGAGAGGGGGAAAAAGGGCTGGCTCGGGTTAGCTTCTTTTCTGGCGACCACGGTACACAGCACGACAGTGTCGTCCATGGTAACCATGACAGCGCCGCTAGCCTGGCGAGCAATACGCCCGGTTTCGAGCGTGACGGTGCTACGACCGTACTGGAACGTTTTCTTTACCGGATTCACAGCGACTTCCTTCAGCATTATCAATATCTACTTGTCTATTCGTTTAGGTCGTTTTGACTCGATACCATTCTAGGCGCTGGAACGCGATAGGGCTACCAGTTCCCTCTTTGAGCAAGCCAAAACATAAAAAAACGGGCAGCTCGCAAGGAGCTGCCCGTTGCCACACGGATAAAACTGAGTGCCAGACACTGCCCTTTACAACATCTAAAGCGATTTTATTAGAACACTAACTGCAATCGAGCAGAGAGCGTATCACCATCATCTGGCCCCCTGAAGGAGACAGAACGATTATGGGTATCCCAGAGCGTGTAATTCAGCATCACCCGCGCCCAATCGTTCGGATACCAGTTCAGACCAAGTGTCGTTGCGTTCCCCTCACCACCGAGATAATTGGGCTCATCGAAAAAATCCAACTCCTGATAGCGGACGGCAAACTGAAACGCCCCCATTCCCCCCGACTCAACCGGGCTCTTGATATTCGGGCTCTGCCAGAGGCCTGATTTACGAGAGTAGCCATGCTGCTCACCGGTTAAAAAATAGCTGGCCTGAACAGCCCAAGCGTCATAGTTCAGGCTCTGGCCACCTGAAGCGTCACGCTGATCCACGGTACGCTGCCCATATTCTGCGGCCGCCGCAAATGAACCCAGCGATGTGGCCAATTCGAGCCCATAAGCAGTGCTCGACTCAGGATCGGTGACAGCACGACTACGAATAGTAACGTTGTCATTGAAATTATCGGCGGCATTGATGTTGTTGGTCACATTACCTGAACTACTATCAAAATCTTCATAGAATCCCCAGCCGCCTAAGTGGACCATATCACCACCGCTATGCCAGGGATTCCAGTGGGCTCGGCTCATGTAGGTGGTCGTATCAGAGCGATCGGTGTCACCGCCGAGCCTGCCATTGGTCACTGCTAAGGATGCATGCCAGTCACGGTTGTTGCCGAACACTTTGCCTTTCACCCCCAGTCCGTATGAGCCACGGTCTGGAGCAACTGCTTCATTAACGAAGTTTCGCTCCATGAACCAAGTATTGTTGGATGAAGTAGCACCATCCATCGTGCGGTCGTCATATTTATTGCCGACATACAGCTCTGCATCTCTTCCGCCCCAGTTAAATAGGCTAGATATATAAGCATCACGCATGCTGACAGAGTTGTTTGACAGGTCGTAGCCCAGCTTGTAACCAACGCGTTCAGATAGCTGACCAGCAAGATCCAATTGCAGGCGCCTTGCCGTTGAGCCGCTGATATTACGATCTTCAAAATCAGAGCCTCGCGTGGCCGAGGTGTCAAACTGTAGCCGCCCACCTATCTCCAGACGACGACTGCCGTCGGCGCTGATAAATTCTGGCCCACCACCCGACCAGTCAATACGCGACTGGTCAACCTGGGACGCCTCTAGCAATGCGACCTGGCTTTGTAGCTCTGCAATGGCCGCACTATCTCCCGACGCTGTCGCCTCAGCGCTGGATTGTGTAAACGCCGTGGTTGGGTTCTGCGCTGACGGTACGGGAACTGTATCCCGAGAAGACTCCAGCTGTCCTAAACGGGCCTGCATAGCCTCTAATTGCTGCGCCTGACGAGCCAGCAGCTCAGACTGGCGCGCGATCAGTTCAGCAAGTTCGGCAGGTGTCGCCTCACTGGCCAATGCACTACCACTAAAAAAAGGTAAAACAAATAACCCGAGGGTGGCCGCAGATAGCAGGACACTGCTACCTGAATTAGTTTTATTTAGCATAATTGTCCCATGATCCCTGAGGATCGGATTCTGATTGTTGTTGTGCAAACCGCTAGACTAGCGTGCTCGCGATGCAATATAGCGAGCCGCAAAGGGCGTCATCTGACTGGGGCTGTGTGTCACTCCGGGTAAAACCCAATGCCGCCAATTGAATGTGGTGTTCAAAGACCGGGCTTGGCGTTCACCAAATTCAAAATAGTGGCGAGTTCGGTCCACGCGAGTCGCGCCCTGTGCATTGGTTTCAGGCGTTTGGCGCATAACAGTGTGAAGTGTGGCCGTATCCGCTCCACCTGCCAGCAACAGCATCGGCTGAGAAAAAAAAGCTTCTCTCGCGGTGGCATTCAGCATCGGTACACCACCGGTTCCATACGGCCACGCAATCGTCTCATCAGGCATCGTGTACCAGCCTGCTGCACCGACGATAATTTCCTCTACATTAGACTCGGGCATGAACATGGCGAAGCGATGGGCTACCTGTGCACCGGCACCGTGGCCATACAGATAATAGGTTTCACGATTACTATGGCTGCGGTGCGTTCTGAAGTCAGCAAACACTCTCTCAACAAGAGTGAAGACCCACTGATCTGGTGGGTTCATCTCCTCTAGCTGAGTAAAACCACGCGCTTGCTCTGCTGACCCGGCCTTGAATACGTTACCCAAGTTGAAACCATTTCCGCCTGGATAGGCCTGCGCGCTAAACCGAGGCACCAAGACCATCAGCCCCTCACGCTCAGCAAGTTCGGCCCAGTTGTCACGATACTCCTTCGCGTTGCGTCGCAGCCCGTGCAGGATGAGAACTATCGGCGTATCCGACGTATAGTTGCTCGGCTGATAGTAATAGACCCCCACCTCCTGGCGTGTAGCAAGGTCTTCAAATACATAGCGCCCAGCACCAGCCTCCAGACTTGCCACGCGCTCATTAGCGGCGACCGTCGACAATGGCAGGCACAGCACCATTAATGCGAACCATAGGATTCTCATTTTTGCTCTCTTATTTTATTTATTCAGATTTGGATAGCCTTGCTCAGAAGCTTCTACCTGGCGTGTACGTATCACGGTTAAACGCGCGTCTAGCAGCGCAGACCGACCGTCGAACTGCGCTAGCAGTAGACAATTCACTAAACAAGGCTTGGATATTATCTCGTTAGCGGCGGTTGTACTCAGCTACCGTGTCTTCGGCGACCTGCTGCAAAAAGGCCGCCGTATCTTCATCGATACGGCCGTAATAGGTGTACGGATTACCCACGACCGATGTGTCGTAGAGTGTGGCAAACACGGTGGCAGCGGCTAGATAGCTGCCTTCTGGGGAGGGGTGGCTGCCGTCGTAATCAACATGCAAGGCCAATTCAGGACGTTGCTCGTAGGCATTTTGAAAAGCAAGACCGACGGGAATCACCGGGGCGCCGATCTCATTACCCACAGAGGTATACAGCTCTTCGATCTTATCGGTCATGCCGGCATCGTAACTATCATGATCTTCGCTGTAGGCAGGCGTCATGTAGAGCACTGTCTCTGCCCCCGTCGCCTCAATGGCATTATGATGCCGCAGAACAGCATCACGAAACTCCTGCTGCTTCTCGTCACTCAATGCAGCCGCGCTGTGCCCCTGCAGGACAACAACATCAAACGGGTTAGGAAACCCCAAGGCCCCTGGGAACAGATAGTTTTTGACTTCGTGCTGCGATAAATAAGCGCCTGAAATGGTCACAGACTTGCTCTTGAGCTGATCGGCAGTGTCGGGATAGGCAGCTTCCGCCATGCGCTTAACGTAGTTGTGCAGGCTATTGTTGTAGTACTGATAACTATTGCCTACATAGAGGATTTGCTGCGGGTTTGGTGAGCCGAGGGCATTGGACTGAGTTTCGGTTTCGGCTTCGGCCATGACTGAAGCTGGGAATAGCGCGGTTATGGCGAGAATGCCAATGCTGGCGAGGGATGTTTTCATTGGTGTTAGTTCCATCCACGGAGTCGTTTGTAAAATCTAAGGTGTATTACGTCCAGACACCTCAGTACCTCACAAATACTTTTGCAAACTACATTCCGTTCACTTCTTTGCTTCTTTATTTCAAACAGTTGAAAATTTCACACGCGACAAACGTCGAAAGACCCAAACCTAACGATGGATGGAAATCCGCACGATTAAAATCGGCGTTTGTGCAGATTTCCGCGCACTAACACTTGCACTCCCCATGGTCTATCCACCAACGCAAAACGGGCAGCTCACAAGGAGCTGCCCGTTTCTCAATCTTTGCCAGTAATACTTAGCGGCGAAGACCTAAACGCTGAATCAGAGACTGATAGCGTTCGAAATCTTTACGCTTTAGGTAGTCCAGCAGCTTACGACGCTGGTTAACCATGCGGATCAGACCACGACGTGAGTGGTGATCCTGCTTGTTGGTCTTGAAGTGATCCTGCAGGCCATTGATGTTGGCGCTCAGCAGTGCAACCTGCACTTCAGGGGAACCCGTATCGTTATCGCCGCGGCCGTATTCGGTGACGATCTCGGCCTTCTTCTCAGCGGTTAAAGCCATCTGTATCTCCAGTAAGCAATATGCCTAAAAATGAATGGTTGAGACCACGCATATTTGCAGTCTCAGGCTACTATTTTCGCGTAGATGGTCACTTCCTTGCAACGCATCTCACGAGATAGCGACGGTACTTAACAGTCGCTTAGGCGCCACTTCCTGGGCACCTTTCACTACACCAAGACCGATAAACGTCTCGGCATAATAAAGTCTGGCTACGTCGTCCGGCCCTAAGGCGCCGGTTTCGAGCGTAACGGGCTGGCCATAGGCCAAACGCGAATGCGCGATGTCATCTACCGTTAATGACGGTAAGTGATTGACCAACACATCCACCGGCATTAGCTCAGCTTCCAAAGCGGCCTGATCGGCCAATGCTTCTAGCGCCTCTAGTGTCCACATCGCGTCGGCTAAAAAAGGCCCTGTTTTAAGCCTTCTTAACTGGCTGATGTGCGCACCACAGCCCAACGCTTGGCCAATATCTTCAGCTAACGTGCGGATGTAAGTGCCTTTACTGCAGCTTACTTCCAGCTCAAAAGCAGTGCCGTCAAACGATAATAGGCGCGCATCATACACGCTTACACGCCGCGCTGCACGCTCTACGTGCTTGCCTTCGCGGGCCAGCTCATAAAGCTTTTTGCCCTGATGCTTGAGAGCAGAATACATGGGCGGCACTTGGTCAATCTCACCACGAAAGCGTGTCAGCACTGCTTCCACGTCATCAATGGTTAAATTGGGTACGTCATGCTGCGCAATAATCCTGCCTTCTGCATCGCCGGTATCGGTCATCACGCCCAGCTCTACACGCGTGCGATATACCTTATCGGCTTCCAGCAAGTGCGATGAAAACTTGGTGGCTTCGCCTAAGCAAATCGGCAATAAGCCGGTTGCCATCGGATCTAACGTGCCCGTATGACCGGCTTTTTGGGCCTGAAACAAACGGCGAACACGCTGCAGCGCATGATTGCTGGAAAGCCCTTTGGGCTTATCCAGCAGCAGTACGCCGTTAACCGGCAAGCCGCGACGTTGACGTGCCACTAGCGAGTTTCCTCACTTTGCTCGGCGTCTTGGTCACTGTCTTGATAATCGCCATCGCTATCGTCCTGATAGCGCGCGCGGTCAGTCGTCACCGCCTCATCAATTAATGAGGAGAGATGCTGACCACGAACCACGCTTTCATCGAAATGAAAGCGTAACTCCGGTACATGACGCAGCTTGATGCGCTTAGCAATTTGGCTTCTTAGAAAACCAGCGGCACGTTTAAGCACCTGGAGGTTCTCTTTAATACGCTCAGGCTCCTGCTCACCCAACAGGGTGACATACACATCGGAGTAGCCAAGGTCGCGGCTAACGGTGACACCGCTGACCGTGACCATGCCTAAGCGCGGGTCTTTCACTTCTCGTTGGATCAACACCGCCAGCTCCTTTTGGAGCTGGTCGGCTACCCGGTCGGTACGCTTAAATTCGCGCATGGTTAGCTCCTCGTAACCTTACAGGCTACGCTCGACCTTCACTTGGTCGAAGACTTCAATCTTGTCACCGACTTGAACATCGTTGTAGTTCTTCACGCCGATGCCACACTCCATACCGTTGCGCACTTCTTGTACATCATCTTTGAAGCGACGCAGCGATTCGAGTTCACCTTCGTAAATAACGACGTCATCACGCAGTACGCGAATCTTCTTATTACGATGTACGCTGCCTTCAATAACCATACAGCCAGCAATCGCGCCAATCTTCGGTGCACGGAATACATCGCGCACTTCAGCAATACCCACGATTTCTTCTTTCCACTCAGGCGCGAGCATACCGCTCATCGCCTGTTTGACCTCATCGATCAAGTGGTAGATGACGCTGTAGTAGCGTAGATCCAAGCCTTCACGCTCGATAATTTCGCGGGCAGCAGCGTCAGCACGGACGTTAAAGCCAACAACGATGGCTTCAGACGCTAGCGCCAAGTTGGCATCGGTACCGGTGATACCACCAACACCCGAGGACACCACGGCCACTTCAACTTCTTCCGTCGAGAGCTCTTCCAAGGCACCTTTGATCGCTTCCAGTGAACCTTGAACGTCGGCTTTGAGGACGATGTTGACCTTGGCCACTTCGTCTTGGCCCATCTGGCTGAACATGTTCTCCAGCTTGGCCTTCTGCTGACGCGCTAGGCGCACTTCGCGGTATTTGCCTTGACGGAAGTTAGCGACTTCACGCGCTTTCTTCTCGTCCGCGACAACCATAAAGTCGTCACCGGCATCCGGCGTACCGCCCAAGCCCTGAATTTCTACGGGCATGGCCGGGCCAACCGAATCAACTTGCTGGGCAAGTTCGTTAGTCAGCGCACGGACACGACCATAGTGCAGGCCTGCCAGGACGATATCACCCTTCTTGAGCGTTCCGTTTTGAACCAGCACGGTAGCGACCGGACCACGACCTTTATCAAGGCGTGACTCAACTACCACACCTTTACCGGGCGCAGAAGGCACGGCTTTTAACTCAAGCACTTCGGAGGCCAGCTGGATCGCTTCCAGCAGCTCTTCCATGCCTTCGCCTGTCTTAGCAGACACGTGAACAAACTGGGTATCACCGCCCCACTCTTCTGAGATCACGCCGTGCTGGGAAAGCTCGTTCTTGATGCGGTCCAGATCGATGCCTTGCTTATCAATCTTATTGACCGCGACGACCATCGGTACGCCAGCAGCTTTGGAGTGCTCGATAGCCTCAACGGTTTGCGGCATAACGCCGTCATCCGCTGCGACCACGAGAATCACCACGTCTGTCGCCTTGGCACCACGGGCACGCATAGCAGTAAACGCCGCGTGACCAGGAGTATCCAGGAAGGTCACACCACCGTGGTTATCTTCCACGTGGTAGGCACCGATGTGCTGGGTAATACCACCCGCTTCACCGGTTGCTACCTTCGCTTTACGGATGTAATCCAGCAGCGAGGTTTTACCGTGGTCAACGTGACCCATTACGGTAACGACGGGCGAACGCGTAATCTCGTCGCCTTCATAGGAGATGCCTTCCAGCATTTCCGTTTCCAGCGCATCATCTTTGACTAGCTTCGGCGTATGGCCCATCTCTTCTACCACGATCGCTGCTGTATCTTGATCAATGGTTTGGTTGATGGTGACCGCCGCGCCCATGTTAAACATGGCCTTGATGACTTCGTTGGCCTTGATCGACATTTTGTCGGCCAATTCCGCCACGCTGATAGACTCAGGGATCGATACTTCACGCACGATCGGCTGGGTCGGCTTTTGGAAAGCGTGCTTGCCATTGCCGGTCTGGTTGCCACCACGGCGACCACCGCGACGCTGCTCGGCACGTTTTACTTTCTTGCCCGCGCCACCGCGTTTACGCTCTTCTCGATCACCACGATCTTCATCGTCACGACGACCTTTCTTAGCTGCCGCTTTCTTAGGCGGAGCAGTACGACGGTCAGTGCGGCCTTCTTTCGGCGGCGCTGGCGGCATATCTTCACCCGACGGTGCATCGTCGATTTCAAGATTAGGCACTTCGATATCAGGCGTCGCCGGCGCTTTCGCTGCAGCAGGTGCTTTCGGCTTAGCGTCAGCAGCCTTCTTACTAGCAGCTTCTTCAGTGGCTTTAGCTGCCTGGGCTTTCTGCGCAGCGGCTTTCTCTTCAGCTTGGCGAGCGTCCAACACTTTACGCTCAGCTTCGGCTTCAGCCATATCGCCTACCAGCTGGCGCGGGCCCGTGTAGCTTGGCTCGGCAGCTTTCGGCTTTTCATTTTCAGCGCTTTTTACGTAAGTTTTCTTTTTACGTACCTGCACTTCGATGGTTTTACCGCGCTCGCCGGTATTGATGCGGCTGCGTGTTTTACGCGTCAGCGTGATGCGGTTTTTACCTGCCTCGGCCGTATCGCTACCGCCATGGCTTTTCTGCAAAAAACTCAACAGCTTTTGCTTATCTTCTTCAGATACAGCATCGCTTTCAGAAGCGTGCTTCAAACCCGCTTCTTTCATTTGCTCTAATAGGCGGGGCGCATCACGGCCCACCTTTACTGCGAAATCTTTAACTGTCATATCTGACATAGTGACCCTCCTCAGCCCGAGACCTGTTTACTGTGTGTTCGAATCCGATGCGTCATCGACTTCAAACCAGGGCGCACGGGCAGTCATGATCAATGCCGCTGCGCGCGCTTCGTCCAACTCCTCGATATCGACCAGATCGTCGACAGACTGCTCGGCGAGATCTTCCATGGTAACAATGCCGCGACTGGCCAGAATGAAGGCCAGATGGCGCTCCATGCCATCCATTTCCAGCAGATCGGCCGCTGGTTGGGCACCGTCTAGCGCTTCTTCCGAGGCAATCGCCATCGTCAGCAGCTCGTCTTTCGCACGTGCACGAAGTTCCTCGACCAAATCCTCATCAAACTCTTCGATTTCGAGCATTTCTTCCAGCGGCACGTAGGCGACTTCTTCTAGGGTTGTGAACCCTTCTTCCACCAACAGGCGGGCAACGTCTTCATCCACTTCAAGGTGCTGGACAAAAGAGTCGACCAGGCTATCAATTTCTTGATCGCGCTTGGTCTCAGCTTCTTCTTCGGTCATGACATTGATACGCCAGCCGGTTAGCTCTGAGGCCAAACGCACGTTCTGACCACTACGGCCAATGGCCTGGGCAAGATTATCTTGCGCCACCGCCACATCCATCGCGTGGGCGTCTTCATCCACCAGGATCGACCCAACGTCAGCCGGCGCCATGGCGTTGATCACCAATTGAGCGGGGTTGTCGTCCCAAAGCACGATATCGACACGCTCATTTTGCAGTTCAGATGAAACGGCTTGAACGCGTGAACCGCGCATGCCGACACAGGCACCCACGGGATCAATACGGCGATCATTCGTTTTTACCGCAATTTTAGCGCGTGAACCGGGATCGCGCGCAGCCCCTTTGATCTCAATTAGCTGCTCAGCGATCTCAGGCACTTCAATTTTGAACAGTTCAATAATGAACTCAGGACATGTGCGTGACAGCTGAAGCTGTGCACCGCGAGCCTCAGGATCCACTTTAACTAACAGCGCACGCACCCGCTCGTTCATGCGGTAGCGTTCGCCGTGAATCATTTCATTGCGCGGTAAAAATGCTTCAGCATTTTCGCCCAAATCAATGATTAGGCCATCACGAGTGGTCTTTTTAACAATACCGGCAACCAGCTCGCCCTCACGATCAGCGTACTGACGCACCACTTCTGCACGCTCAGCCTCGCGCACTTTTTGCACGATCACTTGCTTGGCGGTTTGCGCAGCAATACGGCCAAAAGACGCGCTTTCAATGCTTTTCTCAACCACGTCGCCTAGCTTAAGCGGCGGGTCACGCTGCTCGGCGATGGTCTCTTTGATTTCGTAATCAGGCGTTTCGAATTCGTCATCTTCCACGACTGTCCAGAAACGGAAGGTTTCGTATTCGCCGGTGCGGCGGTCAATATGCACGCGCACATTGGCTTCTTCTTTATCAAAACGCTTGCGTGACGCGCTCGCAAGAGCGGCTTCTACCGCTGCGAAGATGACATCACGCGGGACGCCCTTCTCATTGGAGATCGCGTCAACGACCATTAAAATTTCTTTACTCATGCGTATGCCTCGCCAGAAAACCTATCCTTATGTGCATCACCCCGGCAGCCTGCCGGCAGCGCCGCCACTCGGTCAATTGTCGAACTGCGGTACAATGTGAGCAGAATCAATACTTTCAATTGGAAAGCAGTACTCTTCGCTATCCAGCTGTAGCAGCACCTCATCTCCCTCAACACCCACCAGCAGCCCTTGATACTTGCGCCGCCCATCAAAGGCAGTGCGCAGTTTCAGCGCGACGTGGTGACCTTGAAAGCGGGTAAACTGATCCAGGGAATACAAGGGACGTGCCATGCCTGGCGAGGAAACTTCCAGCCGATACTCACCGGCAATGGGGTCTTCTACATCCATGACGGCACTGACCTGGCGGCTAATATCTGCGCAATTTTCCACGCTGACGCCATTCTCGCTTTCGATATAAATCACCAGCCGCGAGTTTTTGCCCTGGGAAAGATGGTCAATACCCCATAGCTCAAAGCCCATGGCGGCAACGACAGGTTCGATCAGCGCATGAAGCGCAGCGTGTTTAGTGGCCACAGACAAAGCTCCTATAGCCGTTGAGTCAGACACCTGGCCAGGAGTTATAAGAAAAGCGAGGTGACTGATTGGCGTTACTCGGAAATGTGCCTCCGGCAACCCGGGCGGCATCCGCTTTAAAGCACTCTTGTTCACAAAAGCGCCGGCTAACCAAAAGCTACTAACAAAAAGCCCCTTCACTGGAAGGGGCTTTTTAAAAGAAACCTTGGGTACCATCTTAACAACATGCGGCGGGTTAAACCTGCCAAGTCTGACTGCATTCAAATAACAACATGAGAAAACAATCTATCCTATTTACATGCTACTAGAAAATGGTAGCGGGGACCGGATTTGAACCGATGACCTTCGGGTTATGAGCCCGACGAGCTACCAGACTGCTCCACCCCGCATCAATCTAGGTCGACGATAATAGACACTTAATCTACTTACGTCAAGAACTACTTGTTTCAAGAACTACTTACTTGAAACTGCCTTTTCCGACTCAGGTAACAAACTGGGCACTCTGAGAACAAAACAGACATTCTGGGAAGCTGATAAATCAGCCTAACAGATGGTGCCGAAGGCGGGACTTGAACCCGCACGACCATACGGTCACTACCCCCTCAAGATAGCGTGTCTACCAATTCCACCACTTCGGCATCAGGGGAGGCTAAAGAAACGTTTGCTGCTAAGTCATCAACCACTTAGTCGCTGCTTTCCTCTAGCACTGGCGCGGTATTATCCACACCTGCAGGCCTATCGTCAAGCGTTGGCACGCTTTGCTGCTGCTCGATCAAACGCGAGTCTGGGATGCCTGCTTCCGGTGCTTGGCCAGCCTGGGTAGCAAAGTAAGCTAACGCCATTGAGGTGACGAAAAACCCGGCAGCAAGCAGCCCCGTCGTACGCGACAAAAAGTTGCCGCTACCGCGCGAGCCGAAGACCGTTTGCGACGCACCGCCTCCGAAGGCAGCACCGGCTTCGGCACCTTTACCCTGCTGAAGCAGAATGAGTACCACTAGGGCGATAGCAATCACCACATGGATCATAAGTATTGCAACTTGCATGGCGTTATCCTGCTGACTGACAAATGGCATAAAAATCATCGATCTTAAGTGAGGCTCCGCCCACTAGACCGCCGTCTATATCCGGCTGAGCAAGCAGCTCCGCCGCATTACTTGCATTCATACTGCCGCCGTATAACAGCCGCAGCTGCTCGGCGAGCGCTTTATCAAAACCGGCCTGGTAGGCGCGAATGCCCGCCATCACCTCTTGTGCCTGCTCAGGCGACGCCGTGCGCCCCGTACCAATTGCCCAAACGGGTTCGTAGGCAATGACTACCTGCTGGCGCTGATCGGGCTCTAAACGCGACATCACATGCCCGACCTGACGAAGCACGACATCCATCGTACGCCCTGCATCGCGCTCTTCAAGAGACTCACCCACGCAGAGAATCGGCGTAAGCTCGACACTTAAGGCTGCCAGCAGGCGGGCAAAAATCTGCTCGTCGCTTTCTTTATAGAGCTGGCGGCGCTCCGAATGTCCTACCAACACATAGGACACCGCAAACTCTTTGAGCATACGACCACTGACTTCACCGGTATGTGCCCCTGAGTGAAGAGGGTTCAATGTTTGCGCGCCCAGTGCCAGCACTGTCCCTTCGAACGCATGACGCGCCGCATCCAAATAAGGAAACGGCGGAATAATAACGACATCTACATTCGCTGGCGACACGGCGGCGGAGAAGGCTTGACCGAACTCATTGATCAACGCCACGGAACCGTTCATTTTCCAGTTACCGGCAATTAAAGGCGTACGCATCGACTGTCCTCACTCAAGGTGGAGCGAAATGGTATAGGAGCGGCCTTATCAAGACAACCGCTGTTACAAGCACAGACTCAGTTTACGGCATCATTAATCCAGCAAAGCCTTCACCTGAGCGGCCAGGTCGTTCGCCAATCGATCCACATCCAGATGGGCACGACCCTCTACCATCACGCGAATTAAAGGCTCTGTACCGGAAGGCCGGAGCAATACGCGACCCTCATCACCCAACGCCTGCTCCAATGCAGCAACCGCTTGCTGAAGCGGCGCCGATGCCATCACTTCTTTGGCATTGGTATCAGCGGGCAGGCGCACGTTGACGAGCGCTTGCGGGACTTTTTCTAGCTCTCTTAACAGCGTTGGCAGGCTCTTTTGCTCTCGCATCATCAGCGCCAACACTTGCAGCGCCGATACGATACCGTCGCCGGTCGTTTGCACATGGCCGCAGACAATATGCCCCGAAGACTCGCCGCCCAGCTCCCAGCCGTTCGTGGCCATGCGCTCCATCACAAAGCGATCACCGACGTTAGCACGCTCAAAGGGTATGCCTAGCTTATCTAGCGCCATGGCTAATCCAAAATTGGACATCAGAGTGCCAACAACACCCCCTTCGAGCAAACCGCGCTCGTGGCGGTCTCGGGCAATAAGATAAAGAATATCATCGCCATCAATTTCACGACCGTCAGCGTCGACCAACAGCAAGCGGTCGCCGTCGCCATCAAACGCAATGCCCAAATCAGCACTCTGCTGAATGACCGCCGCACGCAGCGCAGCAGGATGCGTTGAACCCACCAGCTGATTAATGTTTAGCCCGTTAGGCGAGGCGCCAATTGTCGAGACGTCAGCTCCTAACTCACGGAAAACATTGGGTGCGATATGATAAGTAGCGCCGTGAGCACAGTCCAACACGACTTTCAGGCCATGCAGGCTCAGCCGGTCGGGAAGCGTCGATTTGCAAAATTCAATATAGCGGCCCGCCGCGTCATCAATACGCGTTGCCTTACCCAGCTGAGCGGCCTCCGCAGTGGTTAATGGCGCCTCTAGCATCGCCTCAATACGATCTTCCGTTTCATCAGGCAGCTTTTTGCCTTCTGCTGAGAAGAACTTGATGCCGTTGTCATCAAAAGGATTATGCGATGCTGAAATAACAATTCCCGCATCCGCACGAAACGTGCGGGTTAGGTAGGCAATACCCGGCGTTGGCATGGGCCCCAGCAGAGACACATCGACTCCCGCGGCAGAAAGCCCTGCCTCAAGCGCGGACTCAAACATATAGCCAGAGATGCGCGTATCTTTACCGATGAGCACGCGCGTTCGGCCCTTATCACGACGCAGCACCTGACCGGCGGCCCACCCCAGCTTGAGCATAAAATCAGCGGTAATGGGGGCTTTTCCCACGGTGCCGCGAATACCATCCGTACCAAAATAGCGCCTTGTCATGCACCAAACTCCTTAATCATCGACAGCTCAAACGGCGGCTCGCAGCCTTCTTGCAGTACCGCCCAGGTCATATTGACCGCATCAACCGTTGCAGCGACATCATGCACGCGAAGAATATTCGCACCCCGCTCCACCGCCATCGCCGCCAGCGCCACGCCACCAAACAGGCGCTCTTCTACCGGGCGGCCCAATACCTTGCCAATCATGCTTTTGCGTGACATACCCACCAACAGCGGAAGCCCCAGTGCCTGAAGAGACGCCATGCACTTCAGCAAGCGCAAGTTGTGCTCAACGGTCTTTCCAAAACCAAAGCCCGGGTCGATTAACAGCCTATTCCGACGCAGACCGGCCGCTTCACACTCGGCCACTCGCCGCGCCAAATACTCGGCCACTTCGACCTCAACAGGCTGCTGATAATTCGGCGCCTGCTGCATATCCTGAGGCTCGCCCTGGCGATGCATCAAACACACCGGCAAGCCACTGCCCACCGCCGCCAACAGCGCTCCTTCGCGCTCTAACGCACGTACGTCGTTAATCATTCCGGCGCCCAGCCCACTTGCCTCCCGCATCACGGCCGGGCAGCTGGTATCCACAGAGACCAGCGCATCCAGCTCGCGCACCAAGCGCTCTACCACTGGAGCCACTCGATCCAACTCCTCTTGGGAGCCAATCGCTAGAGCGCCGGGGCGTGTCGATTCGCCACCGACATCAATGATCGCCGCCCCTTCTGCCAGCATCTGCTCGGCATGCCGTAACGCGTCATCTAGCGCCACGTGCTGCCCGCCATCGGAAAAAGAGTCCGGCGTCACATTTAGTATACCCATCACACGCGGGAAGGATAAATCCAGCAGATGACGCCCACAGCGCAGCTGTAAATCACTGCCAGCGACGCGCTGAGGATATGTGTCCAAAGTTGATTTCATGCTGCAGCCTAGTCAAGAAGAAAAACGTGGCAGTCGTATGTGAAAAGCATAACAAAAAAGGCGCCCCTTGACGGGGCGCCTTTTGGCTCATTCAACGCTGTCACTATGGCCCTGCCGGACCGCCCAGCGGGTCTGAGGGGCGACGGCGCGGCGTATCGTCGTCATCCTCTTCAGCATCGCTGTCAGGCGGGCCAGAAGCAACGTTATCTCCGGCCTGAACGTTAGACTTTTCACCACCGGCAGGCGTGCCGCCGCCCGGCGAGTCGCCATCATTCCAACCTTCCGGCGGACGCGGATCGCGGCCTTCCATGATGTCCTTCAACTGAGAGGCATCAATAGTTTCATACTTCATCAGCGCCTCAGCCATCGCATCAAGCTTATCGCGATTATCGGCCAAGATTTGACGTGCCTGCTCATAGCAGTCATCAATAATTTTACGCACTTCTTTATCAAGACGCGTGGTGGTATCGCCAGACTTCATCTTGCCACCACCCTGACCTGGGCCACCAAGGAACTGATGCGACTCGTCCTCGTCATACATGATCGGCCCCATGGCGTCCGACAAACCCCACTTAGCGACCATATTATGCGCCAGCTCGGTAGCACGCTTGATGTCGTTAGAGGCACCGGTAGTCACACCGTTCGGGCCTAGCGTCATCTCTTCAGCAATACGACCACCAAACAGCGAGCAAATCTGGCCCAAAATTTGTTGGCGTGAAAGGCTATAGCGATCTTCCTCAGGCAAGAACATCGTCACGCCCAGCGCTCGGCCACGGGGGATAATCGTCACCTTGTAAACCGGGTCATGAGACGGCACGACCAAACCAATAATGGCGTGACCGGCTTCATGGTAAGCCGTATTGAGCTTTTCTTTATCGGTCATAACCATCGATTTGCGCTCAGCGCCCATCATGATCTTGTCCTTGGCCAGCTCAAGCTCTTCCATGCTGACAACACGCTTGTTACGGCGCGCAGCAAACAGTGCAGACTCGTTGACTAGGTTAGCTAAATCGGCCCCGGAGAAACCCGGCGTACCGCGAGCAATCAGCTGTGGCTTAACATCATCGGCAAGCGGCACTTTGCGCAGGTGAACACCCAAAATATGCTCACGACCACGAATATCTGGCAAGCCCACGGTTACCTGACGGTCAAAGCGGCCTGGACGCATCAGTGCGGGGTCAAGCACGTCTGGACGGTTGGTGGCCGCAATCACGATGATGCCTTCGTTAGCTTCAAAGCCATCCATCTCGACCAGCAGCTGGTTCAACGTCTGCTCACGCTCGTCGTTACCACCGCCCATACCGGTACCACGCGAGCGGCCCACGGCATCGATTTCATCGATAAAGATAATGCACGGCGCCTGCTTCTTAGCCTGCTCGAACATGTCGCGTACTCGAGACGCACCCACGCCGACGAACATTTCAACAAAGTCAGAGCCTGAGATAGAGAAGAAAGGCACTTTGGCTTCGCCTGCAATCGACTTTGCCAGCAGCGTTTTACCGGTACCCGGCGGCCCCACCATCAGCACGCCGCGCGGAATCATACCGCCTAGGCGCTGAAACTTAGTCGGATCACGCAGAAAGTCGACCAGCTCTTCCACTTCTTCTTTGGCTTCATCACAACCCGCCACATCGGCAAAGGTCGTTTTAATCTGATCCTGAGAGAGCAGCTTAGCCTTTGATTTACCAAAGCTCATTGGGCCGCCTTTACCACCGCCGGCCCCACCCTGCATTTGGCGCATAAAGAACATGAAGATGCCCAAAATCAGCAGAATCGGGAAGCTAGCGATCAGCAGGCGCGTCCAGATGCTTTGCTGCTCTGGCGCCTTACCCACAACCGTGACGTTATTGCTTAGCAGGTCGTCCATCAGCTTAGGGTCTTCCGCCGAAGGGCGAATCGTCTGAAACTCAGAGCCGTCCGTACGCTCACCGCTGATGGTGTAACCATCAATCGTCACGCTACGCACCTGCTGGTTTTGCACCTGCTGCACAAATTGGGAATAATTTGTGCTTTGCGGTGCGCTTTCCGTACTGAAATTATTGAACACTGTCAGTAAGACGGCCGCGATGACCAACCACAGAATCAGGTTCTTCGCCATATCATTCAAGGGGCTACCCTCATTACAAGAATCCGTCAGTTAAACCCTGATGCCAAATAAACGCTGCCGTTAAGACCGCACATCAGCATCAAGTACTCAACCATTGCCAAAGCGTGTTCTGCCTCGGGCCATCTGTGTCACGCGCATTGGCTGCGTCTAATGTGACACGCATTGCATTTGCCTGTCTGGCAATTGCGCTAATAAATCTTGGCTATGAACCACGCGGTTATTTGCCCCTGTCATAAGAACGCTCACAAGGTCAGCTACCCGCGAAAACCTTCTGCCAGGAAATACACCTCACGAGAGCGCGCCCGCGACGCATCTGGCTTTCTAGTCACCACTTTGCTGAAGCTACCGCGCAGCTCCTTCAAGTAGGCGTCAAACCCCTCACCTTGGAATACCTTCGCTAAAAACCGACCACCGGGTGACAGCGTTTCGCGCGCCAGCTCTAATGCCAGCTCCACTAAATATATCCCCTGGGGCTGATCTATCGCAGCCATCCCACTCATATTGGGGGCCATGTCTGACATCACAAGGTCTACACGACGATTATCGAGGCGTTTTAGTATCGCTTCAAGCACCGCCTCTTCTGTGAAATCGCCCTGGATAAAGTCTACACCGGCCAAGGCGTCCATCTCCAGAATATCGGAGGCGATAACAATACCCTCAGGCCCTACTTTCTCCGCAGCAATCTGGCTCCAGCCTCCGGGCGCAGCGCCCAGATCGATCACCGTCATACCGGGACGCAGTAGCTTATCCTTTTCATCCAACTCAAGCAGCTTGTAGCTAGCGCGAGAACGATACCCATCCTGCCAGCTCTGCTTGACGTACTGGTCGTCAAAATGCTCCTTCTTCCAGTTATTACTAGTCTTGCTTACTGAATGCTTACGACTTGGGGGCTTTTGCTGCATGTGAAAATCTAACACTAGAATAAGAGAGGGGCGCGTTTACGCGATCGCTTTCACTCGATGGCGTTTCACCGTAAGATGGTGCGTTAAGCGCTAACCGGGATACCGCAAGATACCATGAGCTTGTCACAGGCACAAAAGAAAGCATTTCGTAGCATTGGCCACCACCTTAACCCTGTGGTCACCGTTTCTGAGAACGGCGTCTCCGAAAATTTGCTAGCAGAACTTAACCGCGCGCTCACCGATCACGAACTGATCAAAGTGAAGCTCGCCCTTCCTGAACGTGATGAACGTGCTGCCATGGTAGCCGAACTGATCACCAACAGCCGTGCTGACCTTGTGCAAACCATTGGTAAAATGGCCCTGCTTTATCGCAGGAATCCACAGGTAAATCCGAAGCTGTCTAATGTCACCCGCTTTGAGAACCACCACGGTCGCTATTAATCACGAAACGGGCAGCGCGTTAAATTGACGCGCCGCTGGCTATGTTTGAAAAAATATAGTTCGTAAAGACACATCAAACGCCCCTCAGCGCACTCGTTCGCTGAGGGGCGTTTTTTTATTAAATATATACGACGCTACCTATTTCGTACTCGACATCGCCGCCCGGTGTTTTCACCACCACAATATCACCCTCTTCCTTGCCGATCAGGGCGCGAGCAATAGGGGATGTCACCGAAATGCGCCCAGACTTAATGTCGGCCTCGTCTTCGCCAACGATCCGGTAAGTGACTTCGGCATCGGTGTCTAGATTCTGCATCGACACGGTGACGCCAAAAATCACTTTGCCCGTGTTTGGCAATTTAGCGACATCAATCACTTGGGCGACGGAGAGCTTGCCCTCAATCTCTTGGATTCGCCCTTCGATAAATCCTTGCTGCTCGCGAGCGGCATGGTACTCGGCGTTCTCTTTCAGATCACCGTGTTCACGCGCTTCAGCGATGGCCGCGATCACCTGAGGGCGAGCTTCGCTTTTCAGATGATCAAGCTCTTCACGAAGGCTTCTTTCCCCCGCAACTGTCATCGGGACCTTGTTCATTTATTTGCTCCTGCATGCAGATCCTGAAGGCGCCGCACCGTAATTTCCCTACCGTACTCAAGCGCCATGCAAACAGCATTAGCGCCCGCCAAGGTGGTCGCATAAGGCACCTTGCGCGAGAGAGCAGTACGGCGAATGACCGAAGAGTCGTTAATCGCCTGACGACCTTCAGTAGTGTTCACAATGTAGGCAATTTCGTCGTTCTTGAGCAGATCGACGATATGGGGACGACCTTCGTAGACTTTGTTGACGTGCTCCACGGCAAGCCCAGCAGCTTCCAAAGCAGCCGCTGTTCCTCGTGTTGCGCATAGCGTAAAACCTAATGCTAACAGAGAACGCCCTACTTCGATAATCCCCGCCTTGTCCGGTTCACGCACGGAAAGGAATGCTTTACGCGAACCATCAAGCGTAGGAATCGCCTCACCCGCCCCTAACTGCGCTTTAAAGAAAGCCTCAGCAAAGGTATCGCCAGAGCCCATGACCTCACCGGTTGATTTCATTTCCGGCGATAAAATCGGATCCACGCCCTGAAACTTATTGAACGGGAAGACGGCCTCTTTCACGCTATGAAAATGCGGGATAATTTCGTGTTCAAAGCCCTGCTCCGCTAGCGTTTTACCCGCCATACAACGAGCGGCAATTTGGGCCAGCGAAATACCGATGCACTTAGACACAAAAGGCACGGTACGTGAGGCGCGCGGATTCACTTCAATTACATAAATCTCGCCATCCTGCCAAGCCAGCTGCACGTTCATTAAGCCCTTAACGCCCAGCTCGACGGCCATTTGCTTCACCTGCTCGCGCATTTTGTCCTGCACATCGGCAGGTAGCGAGTAAGGCGGCAGAGCACAGGCCGAATCGCCGGAGTGAACGCCCGCTTGCTCGACGTGCTGCATAATGCCGCCAATCACAACCTGCTGGCCATCTGACACCGCATCGATATCGATCTCGATCGCCGCGCTCAGAAAGTGATCCAGCAATACCGGAGAGTCGTTGGAGACTTTCACCGCGTGAGTCATGTAGTTTTCAAGCTCAGAGGCGTCGTAAACGATTTCCATAGCGCGGCCGCCAAGTACGTAGCTTGGGCGCACCACTAGCGGATAACCAATCACCTCGGCTTTATCAAACGCTTCTGCAAAGCTACGCGCTGTCGCATTAGGCGGCTGCTTCAGGCCAAGCTTATCGATCATCACCTGGAAGCGCTCGCGGTCTTCTGCACGGTCAATAGCATCCGGCGTGGTACCGATGATCGGTACGCCAGCGGCTTCCAGCTCACGCGCGAGCTTCAGCGGCGTCTGGCCGCCAAACTGCACGATAACGCCGACTGGCTTCTCTTTATCAGCAATTTCGAGCACGTCTTCCAGCGTCACCGGCTCAAAATAGAGACGATCAGAGGTGTCGTAATCGGTAGACACTGTTTCTGGGTTGCAGTTGACCATGATGGTTTCATAACCGTCGTCACGCATCGCGATAGCGGCATGTACACAGCAGTAATCAAACTCAATGCCTTGGCCGATACGGTTGGGGCCACCGCCCAGCACCATAATTTTCTGACGATCAGATACATCTGCCTCGCACTCCTCTTCGTACGTGGAGTACATATAGGCGGTGTCCGACGCGAACTCAGCGGCACAGGTGTCAACGCGCTTGTAGACAGGGCGAATACCGGCGGCCTGACGCGTTTGACGGAAGTCTTTTTCGCTCACGCTCAGCAGCGTTGCCAGACGCGCATCGCCAAAGCCTTTGCGCTTAAGCTGGTAAAGCTCACGGGCAGAAAGATCGGGCAGCGAGCGCTTCGCAACAGCGGCCTCGGTCAGCACCAAATCTTCAAGTTGAACCAAGAACCAAGGGTCGATATTGGTCAATGCAAAGACCTCATCAACGCTCATGCCAGCGCGCATAGCGTCTGCCACGTAGAAAATACGCTCGGCGCCGGCGGCCTGAAGCTCGCCCTGAATAATCGCCATGTTTTCCGGCGTGAAATCGGTGATGATCGGGTCTAGGCCATCGTTACCGGTTTCCAGGCCGCGCAATGCTTTTTGCAGCGACTCCTGGAAGGTGCGGCCAATCGCCATTACCTCACCCACTGACTTCATCTGCGTGGTTAAACGGTCATTGGCCTGTGGGAATTTTTCAAAGGTGAAGCGCGGAATTTTAGTAACCACGTAGTCGATCGACGGCTCAAACGACGCCGGCGTACGACCACCGGTAATATCGTTTTGCAGCTCGTCCAGCGTGTAGCCAATCGCCAACTTAGCGGCGATTTTCGCGATCGGGAATCCGGTCGCCTTAGAGGCCAACGCCGAGGAACGCGAGACCCGTGGGTTCATCTCGATAACGACCAGGCGACCAGTCTTCGGGTCCATGCCGAACTGCACGTTGGAGCCACCGGTTTCCACACCAATCTCGCGCAGTACGGCCAGGCTGGCGTCACGCATGATCTGATATTCTTTATCGGTCAGCGTTTGCGCTGGTGCTACAGTGATGGAATCTCCGGTGTGCACGCCCATCGGGTCGAAGTTTTCAATCGCGCAGACGATGATGCAGTTGTCGTTTTTATCGCGCACCACTTCCATTTCATACTCTTTCCAACCCAGCAGCGACTCATCAATGAGCAGCTCATGGTTGTTAGAAAGCTCAAAGCCGCGCGTACAAATCTCTTCAAACTCTTCTTTATTGTACGCCACACCGCCGCCGGAGCCACCCATGGTATAGGAGGGGCGAATAATACTTGGAAAGCCCAGCTCAGCCTGAATCTCCCAGGCCTCACTCATGCTGTGCGCGACTTTGGCCTTGGGGCACTCTAGACCGATGCGCTTCATGGCCTGATCAAACAGATCGCGATCCTCGGCCATATTGATCGCATCGGCGTTGGCACCGATCATCTCAACGCCGTATTTTGCGAGCACGCCATGGTGGTCCAATTCCAGCGCGCAGTTAAGCGCCGTTTGACCACCCATGGTGGGCAAAATAGCCTGCGGACGCTCGGCTTCGATGATTTTTTCCACCGCCTGCCAGGTAATCGGCTCAATGTAGGTGGCGTCGGCCATCGCCGGGTCGGTCATGATGGTCGCGGGATTGGAGTTAACCAAAATAACGCGGTAACCCTCCTCGCGCAGCGCTTTACACGCCTGAGCGCCGGAGTAGTCAAATTCGCAGGCCTGGCCGATCACAATCGGTCCAGCGCCAATGATTAAAATACTGCTGATATCGGTACGCTTAGGCATAACGGTTCCCACAAAAAATAATGACGATGAGCGACAAAAGACGGCGATAAAGTGATGCAGCGGTGCTAGACGAAAGCTTTCAGCAGCAACCCGCTGCCTTAGCGACGCGCCTGCATCAGGGCCACAAAGCGATCAAACAGCGGTGCTACGTCTCGCGGACCGGGGCTCGCCTCTGGGTGACCTTGAAAGCTGAACGCTGAGCGGTCAGTGCGCTCAATACCTTGCAAGGTGCCGTCGAACAGCGAACGATGCGTTGCCCGCAGATTGGCAGGTAGGCTCGCTTCATCTGCCGCAAAACCGTGGTTTTGGCTGGTAATCATCACCTTGCCAGTGTCTAGATCTTGCACCGGATGGTTAGCGCCGTGATGGCCATGGCTCATCTTGAGCGTTTTCGCACCAGAGGCGAGCGCCAGCAACTGATGGCCCAGGCAAATTCCAAACAGCGGAATATCGGCTTCCAACACGTTCTGAATGGCTTTAATGGCGTAATCACAGGGCTCTGGGTCGCCCGGGCCATTGGCCAAAAAGACCCCATCAGGGTTCATGGCCAGCACGTCAGCAGCGGGCGTTTGCGCCGGCACCACGGTAAGCCGGCAGCCGCGTGCAGCCAGCATGCGCAGGATGTTGAATTTAACGCCGTAATCAAACGCCACCACGTGGTAAGGGCGCTCGCTTTGCGTGGTATCCGCGTAGCCTTGGCCCAGCGTCCACTCGCCTTCTGTCCATTCGTAAGGGGCCTTGCACGACACTTCTTTAGCCAGATCCATTCCCTTCAGGCCAGGAAATGCCTTGGCGGCGTCTAGCGCCCGCGCTACCGCGTCATCGCCTTCGGCATCAGCACCCGCCAAAATCGCCCCGTTCTGGGCACCTTTATCGCGCAGAATGCGCGTTAGGCGGCGAGTATCAATATCGGCAATGCCCAGCACGTTCTGACTTTTCAGATAATCCGATAGCGATTGCTCAGAGCGAAAGCTGCTGGCCATTAACGGCAAATCGCGAATCACCAAGCCCGCCGCTGCAATCGACCCAGACTCGATGTCTTCGGCATTAATGCCGGTATTGCCGATATGAGGATAGGTGAGCGTAACGATTTGGCGAGTGTAGGAAGGGTCAGTGAGGATTTCTTGGTAGCCGGTCATGGCCGTATTGAACACCACCTCACCGCTTGTTAGTCCATCCGCGCCAATGGCGATTCCATGGAAAACGCTACCATCTTCCAGAGCCAATATTGCGGGTTTGCTCAATGCGGTGTTATTCAAAACAAGATCCTCCCATGCTGGTGGGAGCCTGTTGGGCGCAGGCTCAGCAATTTCTGCATTAAAACTTCTTTGAAATAAGGGCCGTAAAAAAGCGGGACGAAGCCGATAAAAAGAATCGGTTTCATCCCGCTTGTTGTTCGATGCCCTTTCAGAGCCGCTCACTTAACATCAATATGAAAGCGGACTCGGGCAGGCTTTGGGCTGGCCAACGCAACAAGCGCGCCGTTTGAGTCTTCTTAGCCACCCGGCCAAAATTTTTGAAATGTTACAGGAATTTTAGACCTAAGACTACCCCTTAATCATAGAGCGATCCTACATAGAACCATTCTACATAGAACTATCCTAGCGAAGGGTCTCTACTAAAATAGCGGCAACGCCTTAAGCCAGCCCCAGCACATCCTGCATATCGTAATGGCCGCTCTCTTTATCCGCGACCCAGCGAGCGGCGCGTACCGCGCCTTTGGCAAAGGTCATGCGGCTGGAGGCCTTGTGGGTAATTTCAATACGCTCGCCTTCGGTGGCGAACATCACCGTGTGCTCGCCGACAATATCGCCTGCGCGCACGGTGGCAAAGCCGATCTCTTTATCGGTGCGCGGGCCGCACTGGCCGACTCGCTCGAACACGCCGTGTTCTTTCAAGCTACGCCCCAGGCTTGCGGCGATGACTTCGCCCATTTTGATCGCAGTGCCTGATGGGGCATCGACCTTATGGCGATGATGCGACTCAATCACTTCAATATCATAGCCTTCATCGCCCAGCGCCCTAGCAGCGGTCTCCAGCAGCTTCAGGGTAAGATTGACGCCAACGCTCATATTAGGCGCAAACACCATGGGCACGCGATCGCGGTAGCTATCCAGCGTTGCTAGCTGGTCATCGCTCATCCCCGTGGTGCCAATCACAATGCGCTTGCCGTGCTCGGCGCAGAATGCCAGGTTGGCCAGCGTGACCTGAGGAGTCGTGAAATCAATTAGCACATCAAAGTCATCGACAATCGACTCAAGCGAATCTACCGCGACAACGCCGCGCTTACCCACACCGGCAAGCTCACCAACATCAGCGCCCGCCAAGGAACTGCCTTGCGCTACAACGCCGCCGGCCAACGTCGCCTCAGCCTCTAGCTCTATCGCATTTACCAACGTGCGGCCCATTCGGCCAGCCACACCTACAATAGCAATTCGGGTCATGCGAACTCCTGTGCTACGACTTGATAGATAAAAGAAAGTGCTCACTATTGGCCGCGATTATAGCAGACGCACAAAAGCTCTCTTTATTCGCTCAGTTCTCCCACACCACGACTATCTCTTCATCGCCTGCCATACGGATTAGATGGCGCTCAACCACACCTTCAAGCTCATCCAGGTGCTCCTCTTCCAGCGCTTCAATGGCGATCAATAATGTACCGGACTCAGCGCGCATTAAGCAGGCGCCCATCGCAAACGTGATCTTGCCTTGCTGGTCGTCTTGTTCAACGTCCAGCTTATGCGCCCAGTGTTTGCATAAACGGTTGATCAATCGCTGGGCCGACGCGGTTTCAATCTTTGCACGAGATAAAGGCATAGCACTGCTCCATTTTGTAAGTACTCACACGCTTCAAGCCGCTCTAACATTAGCATTATGGATGGAGAAACGCCGTGCCTTCACGGCAATTTATGCGGCGAAACCATCACAGATCGACAAAAAATCACACCCCACAAAAAACAATGAGAATCAGTTATAATATAATTTGCATCTCTAATGCGATCAGATCACGATAACGCGCCAGAAAAGCCTCTTCACTGTTTATCTGTCGCGTGACTTACCAACATCGATTCGTTAATTAACCTCATTTTTTATCAATACCGACCATCGAGAAAAAAATGCTCAGCTTTCAGCGCTTAAAATTCCTGCTTGGCACTATCATTGCGTCTGGTTTCTGCGCCACGGCAATGGCTGATGACATCACCATTACCGATATCGCCGGCCGCCAAGTCACCCTAGACGCCCCTGCAGAGCGCGTTATTTTAGGCGAGGGGCGGCAAATTTATCTGCTGGGACTGCTCGAGCCAGAAGCCCCCTTTGCCCATGTCGTCGGTTGGCGCGAGGATTTCTCTCAGGCAGACCCGGACAACTACGCCCGCTATCTCGAGCGCTTCCCGGAAATTGAAGCGATCCCCACCTTTGGCGGCTTTAAAGACGGCACCTTTGATGTGGAGCAGGCAGCCTCGCTTAACCCCGACGTAGTGCTGATGAATATCGAAGCAAAAGCGGCCACAGAAGACGCCGCCTATGATGAAAAACTGGCACAGCTGGGCATTCCTATTATCTATGTAGACTTTCGAGAAGACCCGCTGGCAAACACTATTGCGTCCATGCGGATCATCGGCCAAATTATGAACGATGAAGCTGCCGCCGAAGAATTCATCGAGTTTGCCGAGACCCAGCTGGCACGCGTCACTGATGTGATTGCCGAGGCAAACCCCGATCGCCCAAGCGTCTTTATTGACCGCGCCGGCGGCTACTCAGATGAGTGCTGCATGAGCTTCGGCCCAGCCAACTTTGGCGAATATGTCACCCTCGCTGGCGGCACCAATATTGCCGAGGGCATTATTCCTAATAGCTTCGGCAACCTCAACCCTGAACAGATTATTGCCGCTAACCCCGACCATGTAGTTGTTACCGGCGGCAACTGGGATGCCTACGTACCTGGCGGCGACTGGGTGGGCGTAGGGCCTGGCTCAGATATGCAACAGGCTCACGCCAAGCTGGAAGCGCTGACCGAGCGCACCGCGATGACCGGCATTAAGGCCGTTGAATCTGGCAACTTCCACGCTATTTGGCATCAGTTTTACAACAGCCCTTACTACTTCGTGGCGATACAGCAATTAGCCAAGTGGCTACACCCCGAGCTATTTGAAGACCTGGACCCGGAAGCCACCATGGAAGAACTGCACGAGCGCTTCCTGCCCATCGACTATGAGCCCGGCTACTGGATATCGCTCCATGACGACTGATACGAGGATAACGGAAACGGAGGTAACAGAGCGCCTTTCACAGGGGCGCGCCTTTTACCATAGCCAGGTGTTCCGCCGCCAACTGATCTTGGCTGCACTGGTGTTAGCGCTGTTTTTTAGCCTCTGCGTTGACCTGGCCCTCGGCCCCGCCCGCTACAGTCTGGGCGAAGTCATCGCGGCACTATTCACACCGGGCAGCGTTAGCCAGCAGGCGCGGGTGATTGTCTGGGAAATCCGCATGCCGGTGGCACTGATGGCACTGGTGGTGGGCGCCAGCCTGTCAGCTGCCGGGGCGCAGATGCAGACCATTCTGAGCAACCCGCTCGCTAGCCCGTTTACCCTGGGAATTTCTGCTGGGGCTAGTTTTGGCGCCGCGCTGGGCCTTGCTTTTGGGGTGGCTATTGTGCCCGCCGCCATTGAGTTTGTGGTGCCTATCAACGCCTTCGTGATGGCCATGTTTACCGCGTTTTTAATTCATGCCTTAAGCCTAAAGCGCGGCGTGACGGTAGAGACGATTGTGCTGCTTGGCATCGCCATGGTGTTTATCTTTAACTCTTTGATGGCACTAATTCAGTTCTTTGCCAGCCAGGAGGCGGTATCCGCGGTGGTATTCTGGACCATGGGCAGCTTGACCAAAGCCACCTGGCCCAAGTTCTGGATCGCCCTCAGCATTCTCGCTTTGTCGATGCCGCTGCTTGCCCGGCACGGCTGGGCACTGACCGCTATGCGCCTGGGCGATGCCAAAGCCGAGAGCATGGGCGTCAACCCCCGTGCACTGCGCTTGGAAGTGCTGGTACTGGTGTCGCTGCTCGCTGCTATCGCGGTAGCATTTGTCGGCACTATCGGGTTTATTGGCTTGGTGGGCCCGCATATTGCGCGCATTTTGCTGGGTGAAGATCAGCGCTTCTTCCTGCCCGGTTCGGCGCTGTGCGGCGCGCTCATCCTTTCGGTGGGCTCGGTTATCTCCAAGATCATTATACCCGGCACCATCATCCCCATTGGAATTATCACTTCGCTGGTGGGCATTCCCTTCTTTCTGTTTCTAGTGCTTAACCACAAGAAGGCCTCATGGTAACGCTACAACTGAGCCACGTATCCGCCCGCTATGGGCGACGCCCCATTCTGCAAGAGATCACCACGCCCTGCTTTCAAGGCGGGCAAGTCGTCGCGCTGCTGGGCCCCAATGCGGCGGGTAAATCGACGCTTTTTAGGCGCATTTTAGGGCTCTTGAAAGGCGAAGGCGAGGTGACAATTAGCGGCACCAGCGCCGAGCGGCCGGTGGGTTATATGCCCCAAGACACGGGCGCTAAAGCGGTACTCACAGTATACGAATCTGTGCTTTTGGCGCGTATGCAGGGGCGTGGATTAAAAGTGCAGCCTGAGGATTTAGCCCAGGTGGATCGCGCACTGGACGAGCTGGCGATTACGGCCCTTGGCGAGCGCGATATTGGCGACCTCAGCGGCGGCCAGCGCCAGTTGGTCAGCGCCGCCCAAGCGCTGGTGCAAGAGCCGGAGATTCTGATGCTGGATGAGCCCACTTCGGCACTCGACCTTAACCGGCAAATTAGCCTGTTGACGGTGTTGCGCCGGCTGGCCGACGAGCGCCAGATGCTGATTCTGGTGGCACTCCACGACTTAGGGCATGCGCTACGCTTCGCCGACGCCGCTATGCTACTGGAAAATGGTCGGCTGATTGCCTGCGGCCCTACCGCTGAAGTGATTACGCCAGTGCTGTTGCAGCAAGTATATAAAGTCACGGCCCGAATTGAACCGTGCTCGAAAGGCCAGCCGCAGCTTATCGTCGAAGCAGCCATTTAGCCGTTAACCTAAGCCGCCGCCCTTCCATCGCCGCTAGCGCTACCCCGCTTAACATCAGCGGTAGCGCTAGTAGGAAGCCGCTGGAGACCGGTATGCCAAACAGCACCCAATCGGCAAGCACAGGCCACACTAGTGCAATATATTCAAAAGGCGCCAACCGCGACGCCTCGGCATAGCGCAGCGCTAATGTCATCGCGATATGGGCAGCGCCGCCAAACAGGCCCGACAGCACTAACAGCACAAATTCCACCCGCGTCAATGCGGCCCACCCCAGCGGAAGCGTGGCAAGCCCGGCCAGCGTCGCGACCACAATAAAGTAGAACGCAATCGAAGCCGCACTTTCGGTTCGCGAAATTCGCCGGACGGTGAGTAGCGCTCCCGCTGTTAACAGCGCACCGAGCGCGCCTAGCGCATACCCGGTCGCTTGCCCACTGACCGCACTAGCATTCAACCCAGGTAGGATAAGCACCGCCACCCCGGCAAGCGCTAGCGCCACGCCTCCCATACGATAGCGCGAGAACCGTTCACCCAGTAGCAGCACGCCACCCAACGCCATAAAGACCGGCGTAAGCTGAGCCAGTAGCGTCGCCTCAGCCACCGACAGAAACGCAACGGCGGCGAAAGAGGCAAACATTGCCGCCGCTCCCAACCCTGAACGCAGCGCATGCCCTAGCGGACGTCGCGTGGCCAGTCCGCGCGGGAATTCTCGCCGCAGCATGAGAAAAATCACCACGGGGAGTAATGCAAACAGCGAGCGAAAAAAGACCGACTGCCCGACCGGCACGTCATCACTCACGGCCTTAATACACACCAGCATGCCCGTGAACAGCATGCCTGAGAGAATCCTCAGCCAGATGCCAAGAGACACTTTTTCTTGAAGATTATCCATGGCGCGTAGCCTTTCCTAAACAGCAAAAACCCCCGGACGAACCGAGGGTTTTTGAACCAGATACCTAGCGTAGGCCCATCATCTCAGATTAGGGCTTCATATCTTCGAAAAAGCTTTTAACGCTATCGAAGAAGCCGCTTTTCTTAGGCGAATGGCTGTGGCTGTTACTGCCGTCAAAACTCTCCTGAAGCTGGCGCAGTAAATCGCGCTGCTCGTCGTTGAGTTTCACCGGTGTTTCCACGACCACTTTGCACAACAGGTCGCCAGCGACGCCGCCACGTACCGGCTTAACGCCTTTACCACGTAAGCGGAAAAGCTTTCCGGTTTGAGTTTCCGGCGGAATCTTTAGCTTCACACGGCCATTGAGCGTCGGCACTTCAAGCTCACCGCCTAACGCAGCATCAACAAAGTTGATCGGCACTTCACACTGCAGGTGCTTACCGTCACGCTGGAAGATGTGGTGTGGCTTGATCGATACCTGAACGTAAAGATCGCCTGCCGGACCACCGTTGACCCCGCTTTCGCCTTCGCTGTTTAAACGAATGCGGTCGCCGGTATCCACGCCGGGCGGAATCTTAACGGAGAGTGTCCGCGTTTCGCGCACACGCCCTTCGCTATTACACTTATGGCAAGGCACCTTGATGTGCTGACCAGAGCCGTGACACGTCGGGCACGTTTGCTGCACGGCAAAGAAGCCCTGCTGCATGCGCACCTGGCCGTGGCCATGGCAGGTAGGGCACGTATCTTTAGAGGAACCCGGTTCAGCACCACCGCCATCACAGCGATCGCATTCAATATGGCGTGGCACGCGAATATCAACCGTGGTGCCAGCTACCGCGCTTTCCAGGTCCAGCTCTAGGTTGTAGCGTAGGTCTGAACCACGAGCGGGTGCGTTAGGGCCACGACGACGACCACCGCCGCCACCAAAGATATCGCCAAACACATCGCCAAAGATATCGCTGAAATCGCCGGCACCCGCACCCGCGCCGCCGAAACCGCCGCCCTGACCGTCAACGCCCGCATGGCCAAACTGGTCATAAGCAGCGCGCTTTTCGCCATCGCTAAGCACTTCATAGGCTTCAGACACCTCGCGGAATTTCTCTGCTGAGGTGTTATCGTCCGGATTTCTATCAGGGTGGAATTTTTGCGCCAGACGGCGATAGGCCTGCTTGATCTGTTTCTGATCGGCCCCTTTTTCAACACCCAGGACTTCGTAATAATCGCGTTTGGACATAGGCCCTACGCCTCCTGGTTAGCTGCGCATTTCACTGCGCCTTTTAACACACATTTAACGACGCGCGTCTTGGCTGCGGAAACAGCAACGCGGGAGTAGGCTCCCGCGTCACCGCACTGCTTGTCAGAAAGACGTTACTTACGGCTTTTTCTGATCGTCGTTCACTTCTTCATACTCAGCATCAACGACATCATCTTCCGGCTTGGTGCTGGCATCTTCAGCGCCTTCACCGCCCTCTTGCTGAGCCGCTTCTGCCTGCTCGGCGTACATCTTCTGAGCTAGCTGGCCAGAGGCTTCGGTCAGCGCATCCAGTTTCTTCTGGATGTTATCGACATCGTCGCCTTTCACAGCTTCTTCCAGCTCAGTGATAGCGGTCTCGATAGCCTGTTTCTCGTCATCAGTCGCTTTATCGCCAGCTTCTTCCAACGTTTTGCGCGTGGCGTGAATCATGCCATCAGCTTGGTTGCGCAGCTGCACTAGCGTTTCGAACTTTTTGTCCTCTTCCGCGTGTGCTTCAGCGTCGCGCACCATTTGCTCGACTTCTTCATCTGACAAGCCGCTAGAGGCCTTGATGATGATGGACTGCTCTTTACCTGTCGCCTTATCTTTCGCCGACACGTTAAGGATACCGTTAGCATCCAAGTCAAAAGCGACTTCGATCTGCGGCACGCCGCGCGGTGCAGGCGGAATGTCGGCAAGGTCAAAACGACCCAGCGATTTGTTCTGCGAGACCTGTTTACGCTCACCCTGCACGGCGTGAATGGTCACCGCCGTTTGGTTGTCGTCCGCGGTCGAGAAGGTTTGCGTCTTCTTGGTCGGGATAGTGGTGTTCTTATCGATTAGCGGCGTCATTACGCCACCCAGGGTTTCAATACCCAGGGTCAGCGGCGTCACGTCAAGCAGCAGCACGTCTTTAACGTCACCGCCCAATACGCCGCCCTGAATCGCTGCACCTACGGCAACCGCTTCGTCAGGGTTAACGTCTTTGCGGGCTTCTTTACCAAAGAAGTCAGCGGCTTTCTTCTGCACCATCGGCATACGCGTCTGACCACCGACCAAGATGACTTCGTCGATTTCAGAAGCGGACAAACCAGCGTCTTTCAGCGCCATTTTGCACGGCTCAAGCGAACGCTGAACCAGATCTTCTACCAGTGATTCAAGCTTAGCGCGTGTCACTTTAACGTTAAGGTGTTTCGGACCGGTGTTATCAGCCGTGATGTACGGCAGGTTGACGTCGGTATGTTGCGCGCTAGACAGCTCAATTTTAGCTTTCTCAGCCGCTTCTTTCAGGCGCTGCATAGCTAAGTTGTCGCCGGAAAGATTAATACCGCTATCCGCTTTGAACTGGTCAACTAAGTAGTTAATCAGCGCCAAGTCGAAATCTTCGCCGCCCAGGAAGGTGTCGCCATTGGTGGCCAACACTTCAAACTGAGTTTCGCCGTCAACGTCAGCAATTTCGATGATAGAAATATCGAAAGTACCGCCACCCAGGTCATAAACCGCGATGGTTTTGTCGCCGCGCGACTTGTCCATACCGTAGGCCAGTGCGGCTGCGGTCGGCTCGTTGATAATGCGCTTAACGTCTAGACCCGCGATGCGGCCGGCATCTTTAGTCGCCTGACGCTGGCTGTCGTTAAAGTAGGCCGGTACGGTAATAACCGCTTCGGTGACCGCTTCGCCCAAGTAGTCTTCGGCGGTCTTTTTCATTTTCTTCAGCACTTCCGCACTAACCTGCGGGGGTGCCATTTTTTTGCCTTTTACTTCAACCCACGCATCACCGTTGTCTGCTTCGGCGATTTTGTAAGGCACCATCTTGATGTCTTTTTGGACAACGTCGTCTTTAAAACGACGGCCAATTAGGCGCTTGATGGCATACAGCGTATTTTCTGGGTTGGTGACCGCTTGACGCTTGGCGGCCTGGCCAACCAGCGTTTCACCATCGTCGGTATAGGCGATGATAGAAGGCGTAGTACGACCACCTTCAGCATTTTCAATAACTTTAGCACTGTCACCATCAAGCACGGCCACACAAGAGTTGGTGGTGCCCAGGTCGATACCAATAATACGTCCCATAGCAATAACCTCGAATTTGGTAGTTATAAACAAAAAATTTAAAACATAACTGCGGGTTTCCCCGCGGGGTTGCCCTATATCTGGGGGCCGCCGCTAGCTTTTCAAGGGTTTTTTCACACCTTGTGTCACCAATTGCTTAATTGGCTTTCTGGCTCACGATAACCATCGCCGGGCGCACAAGGCGTCCGTTAAGCAAATAACCTTTCTGCATGACATCCATCACGGTATTAGGATCAAGCTCCGGATTGGGCACCATGGCCATCGCCTCATGCACCTGAGGGTCGAAAGGCTCGCCATGGGGCTCGATGCTCTCAACGCCAAATTTATTGAGCGCATCCAGCTGCATTCTTAACGTCATGGAGACACCTTCACGGTGCACATCAGAAGCATCTTCTTCCATGTTTTCCAGCGCTTTCTCAAGGCTGTCCACCACTGGCAACAGCTCTTTGACAAACTTTTCGAGCGCGAACTTGCGGGCTTTGTCGGCTTCTTGCTCGGCTCGACGGCGCACGTTTTGCGCTTCGGCAGCGGCGCGCAGCGCTTGGTCTTTTGCTTCGGCTAAGCTTTGCTCTAGCTCATCGACCTTGGCAGCCAGCATTTCAGCTTCAGGGTTATCAAGACTGCCGTCTAACGGCTCGTCGTCGTTAATTAACCCTTCCAGCTCGCCTTCCAGCAAGCGCTCTTCGGCGGCTTTTTCAGCCGCCTGTTCAGCGCCGTCTGCTTCATGCTCGTGGCGGCTCAATTCGTCATCTAACGGAGTTTGCGGTTCTTTCGCCATGTTGTGCTCCTAAAAAGTAAGGCGCTTCTACACCAAGTTGCGCGCAAAGAGACAAGTTCATAATTAGCTATGCACGCTATATGGGGGCCATAAACGCCATCTCAAGAGGTGCATTGAAGTGAGTTATTAACTACTGTATAAATCAACAACTATTGGATAAGTATCCAGCTTCTGCGCCATACCGCCTCAGGAGGCGTCATGCTCACTCAGCTAGCTATTCAAGATTTCGCCATTGTCGATCACTTAGAGCTCGATTTAACCGGTGGCATGACCGCCATTACCGGGGAAACCGGGGCGGGTAAATCGATTCTCTTAGGCGCCCTCGGGCTATGCCTGGGCGAACGTGCCGATGCCGGCAGCGTGCGCCACGGACGCGAACGCACCGACCTCTCTGCGCGCTTTGATATTCAGCACCTGCCCGCCGCCATTGAGTGGCTCACGTCTCGTGACCTGCCTTCTGAAGAATGCTTGCTACGGCGCATTGTGACCGCCAGCGGCCGCTCTAAAGCATGGATTAATGGTCATCCCGCCACTATCTCGGATCTAAAATCGCTCGGCGAACAGCTTATTCAGATCCACGGGCAGCACGCTCACCATGCGCTAATGCGCGAAGAGACGCACCTTGCCTTACTGGATGATTATGCCGGTCTCAATAGCGCAACCTCTCAATTAGCGGAGACGTTTCGTGAATGGCGCAACGCGCGCCGCCAGCTTAAAAAACTCAGCGAAGAAGGCAGTGAGGTAGAAGCCAAACGGCAGTTGCTGCGTTATCAGGTGGAAGAACTGGATCAGCTCGGCTTGGCGGAGGGCGAGCTAGCAACACTGGAGGAAGAGCAACATACGCTCGCCCATGCCGAAGAAACCCTGCGCGAAACCCAATTTGCCGCCGACTGCTGCGCCGGTGATGAAAGCGGCGCGCTGTCGTTATTAAATCAAGCCTTCGCACACTTAAGCGCGCTGCCAGGCAGCGACAAAGGCACCTTGGCCAATACGCTCGCCATGCTAGGCGATGCACGTATTCAGGTAGAAGAAGCGTCTAGCGAGCTAAATCGCCTCGCAAGCACCACCGAGCTAGATCCTGAACGCCTCGCCTGGGTTGAGGAGAGAATGACCGATGTCCATCGGATTGCCCGTAAACATCATGTTGCCCCTGAAGAGCTCTGCGCCCTGCATGCCGATTTACAGCGAGAAGTTGCGCAGCTCAATGAAGGAGGCAATGATCTTGAAGCCTTAAGCGCTCAAGTCGTCGAATATCGTGAGCACTATCGTCAAGAAGCCAAAAAAATTAGCGATAATCGTCAAAAAGCCGCGCTTCGCCTGGGCAAAGAAGTGCAGCAGCAGCTGGGCTACTTAGCCATGGGCAAAGCACGCTTTGAAGTAGACGTCATCGCGAAAGATGCGCCTAGTCCAGAAGGACTAGACCGGGTGCAGTTTTTGATCAGCGCCAACCCTGGGCAGCCCGCCAGACCGCTTACCAAAGTAGCCTCCGGCGGCGAGCTATCGCGGATCAGCTTGGCGATTCAAGTGGTTGCCGCAACGCACTCAACCGTTCCCAGCCTAGTGTTTGATGAGGTAGACGTAGGTATTTCGGGCGCCACCGCAGAAATTGTTGGCCAACTGCTGCGCAAGTTAGGCCAAAACGGCCAGGTAATGACCGTTACTCACCTGCCCCAGGTGGCGGCACAGGCGCACCAACACTTACATATCGAAAAGCAGGCAAAACGCGACACTACGCTCACCCAAATGGCACTGCTCGATGAACGCGGCCGTATCAGCGAGCTTGCGCGCATGCTTGGCGGTGTCACACTCTCTGATCAAACGCTCGCACACGCCCGCGAGATGCTTCACGCCAGCCAGCGTCCGCCGCACTAATTTTTTAAACGCACGCATTTTTCAACATTAACGCGGCGCTTTACACAAACAATCTACACAGACAATCTACACAAACAAGAAAGCGCCCTGCCTACTTGGCGAATTCCATGCTTAAGGAATTCGACCAAATAGGTAGGGCGCTTGTGCTTTCTCTTCACAAACAGATCCGACCTACGAATATTATTTTCTATTCGTCGGGCCACTGTCCTGGCGCGTTACGTCAGACCCGCGCGGGCGAACATAAAGCACCAGCGCATGATCTACTAACTCGTAGCCATGCTCTTCGGCAATCTCTTGCTGACGACGTTCAATGATTTCATCTACAAATTCAATGATTTCGCCGCTTTCAAGGCACACCATATGATCATGGTGGTCCTCTTGAGTCATCTCAAATACCGCGTGGCCTCCGTCAAAATTATGACGAATAACCAGTCCCGCCGACTCAAATTGAGTCAATACGCGGTACACGGTTGCCAAGCCAACGTCTTCGCCCGCATCAATCAGTGTTTTGTACACTTCTTCAGCGCTGAGGTGGTGTTGGCCCGAAACATTTTCGAGAATTTGAAGTATCTTGACGCGCGGCAGGGTCACTTTTAGACCGGCTTTGCGCAATTCATGGTTCTGATCGGCCATGGTCGCTCTTCGCAGTAACAGGTTAGGTCGGGTATGATCAACCGAAACCACGATAGTGAAGAACAGGCCCAAATGCAAAAATTGACTCGAATCATCACACTTTCCGTCGCCCTTACCGTTGTGAGTGGCTGCAGCTACGTCGGCGTATACAAACGCGACATCCCTCAAGGTAATCTGGTAACCCAAGAGATGGTGAGCCAGCTTCAGCCGGGCATGACCCAAGAACAGGTGGTTTATGTGATGGGCAGACCTTTGCTGGAAGCGCCCTTCGACGCTAGCCAGTGGGACTATGTGTTCCGCGTAGACAAAGCCTATGGCGGTGTCGAGCAGCGCCGCGTCACCCTGGCTTTCGATCCACAGGGCCGTTTAGCCAACATTGAACAAGAAGGCGATTTATCCCAAGCGCTGCCCATAGATGTAGACAGTAATATGGGGCCTGCAACCGAAGGGTCTAACCCCATGCTTATGCAGCCTGATGAAAGCACGCAAAACGTAGCGCCCATCAGCACACAGCCCGCCTCACAGCTTTGATGCGGGGCTAGCGCCCCTGGTCGCTCGCTTGGCGCTTTGCGCGCTCTAGGCGAGCCGCCTTGGGGTCGATGGCCAGCGGCCGATATACCTCGACCCGATCGCCCTCACGCAGGGCCTGGGTGTCGGGGCTGCGTAGCGCTTTACCGAAAATACCCAGCGGCGCTTGTTCGAACGTGCCGCTGGGTAGTTCGGGAAACAGCGCGGGCAAATCGGCACGCTCAACGGCTTGGCGGGCTGTGGTTCCTTCAGGCACGCGCAGAGCCACCAGGCGCTGTTTGTGCGGCAAGGCATAGGCCACTTCAACCGTGAGCGTTTCAGCGGCCATATAGCTCGTTAGCGCGCTTGGTGAAGGCATCAACGAGCTGCCCCGCTATTTGTTGAAAGATCTTTCCAAAGGCCATACCTAAAAACCGGTTAGCAAATTCGAATTCCATTTCCAGGCTGACTTTACAGGCGCCCTCCCCCATAGGAGTAAACATCCAGCGACCTTTGAGCTGCTTAAACGGTCCTTTTACTAGCGACATTTCTATCCGTTCAGGCTCGAAAAGATCATTACGGGTAGTAATCGTTTGTTCAACACCGGCGCGACCAAGGGTCATTTCACCGATGAGATGCACATCATCATGCTCTATCAGACGCGCTTGACGACACCCAGGCAAAAACTCAGGGTAACGCTCAAAGTCGTTGACCAGATCGAACATTTTCTGGGGGGTGTGCCGCACTAAGGCGGAACGATTGACGGTTGGCATTGACCTCTCCGCTGACTTCACAGTGCCCAAAGCGTATCATGGGAAATATTTTTCAGATCTTAAATGGTATCACGCCTCCCCCAATAACGAAGGGGATGCCACTGACAGATTAAATATGAGGTTCCATGGCCACTAAGAAAGGTAAAAGCAAAGTATCTGGCAGCGGCGTTATCGCCCAGAACAAGAAGGCGCGGTTTGAATACCATATCGACGAGACCTTCGAGGCAGGATTAGTGCTGGCTGGTTGGGAAGTCAAAAGCCTGCGCGCAGGAAAAGCCCAGCTCACCGACACCTATATCTTGGTGCGTAACGGCGAAGCGTTTCTACTGGGTAGCCATTTCATGCCGCTCAATACCACCAGCACTCACGAAATTGCTGACCCAACGCGTACCCGCAAACTACTGCTGCATCGTAAAGAGATTGCCAAAATCTTTTCGATCACCCAGGACAAAGGCCACACCTGCGTGCCCTTAAAGCTTTACTGGACACGTAACAAAGTGAAGTGCGAACTGGCGCTAGTGACCGGCAAACAGCTGCACGACAAACGTGCCACGGAAAAAGATCGCGACTGGAATCGTCAAAAAGGACGAATCATGCGGGAACATAGCAAGGCATAACTGGTCAATTGGAAGTGAGCACGTTAGAATGCTCACCTGTAATAAGGGGGCGACATGGTTTCGACGCCGGTGACAACCCTTGCGGTGCATGCCGAGAGCGTGATGTATCTCGTAAATCCCACATCACGAAAAAATAGTCGCAAATGACGAAAACTACGCTCAAGGCGCGCTAGCAGCTTAAACTGTTAGCTTCTTGCCTGGCCCCAAGGTGATGTGCCTATTCATCTCTGCGGGGATATGAGCCAAAGCTGATAGGACCGCGGCTGGTGGTGTCTTCTCGCCAACCGTTAAACTTTAGAAGGCTCGCGTTGCTGAATCCTGACCGTCGGAGTCAGTCGCGCTAAACTAAATGACGGAATCTAAGCATGTAGAGCCAATAGGCGCGTGCTGGCGGACGCGGGTTCAATTCCCGCCGCCTCCACCAGACACCCCTACAAATCAAGCACCTACGGGTGCTTTTTTTGTTTTCCCATCCAAAATACCAACCAAAGCAAAACGCTACTTTTCACCCTTTTGGGCGGTGGCTGGCTGGCGCTTGCCTATCCAAAATCAAAACCGATTTATCCACCATGCTGGCGCTTTTTCAATTCCTTGCATGGGACGCTGGTTCAAATCCGTGTTTGGGAATTGAACAGGGAAACCAAAGTTACCGCATCAGCCGCCTATTCCCAGCACATCAGCCGCCTATTAGCGCCAGTCAGACAAACGAAAACAGCGCCATCACGGGCGCTGTAAATCCTTGGGGTAATCTTAGGGTAGGGGTGAGGCTTAGGCGCGTTCAATATGCCATGGTGTACAATGCTGGCATGAAGGTTTTTCCAGCATCAGTACGCACAACGTGACCTCAGAAAAATCATCGAAGTGCCTGTTATTCACCTGCTTAACAGGCCACGCGCGCGTAAACATGTCTGAAAATCATCAGACCCTTTTTAAGGGGTATGAAAATCATCACAGTGGCTGAGCAAGCAACGTAGTGCTAAATTGCTGCTTTAATTTATCTTTGGCTGGGGTGGCATATGAAAAAAAGCACATTAGCAAAATCAGTAGCGGCTTTATCCTTCCTATTTTTATACGGGTGTTCTTCCTCTTCTCTCACTGCACCCAGCGTCAGGTGGGTAGCGGATTTTCAAACCGATGAATTTACTGACGAATCAACGTGCCGCGTTACTGTCGGGTCAAAATATACATCTTCAAGCGTGTATACCTATACCGGTTCCTTATATCCGTTTGTTGAGAAAAAGGAAGGGGAAATAAGAATAGGTGTTATGAGTGGCGGCGGTGTAAAAATACCTGTCGGTGAAGTTCAGCTACGTATTGACCAAAATCCGGCCTGGACGATTTCGGTAGATGAAACACCAGCGGATCTTGTACCAAATGCTTCTGCCCAAGGATCTCTAGCTAGCATGTCTCAGCACCTTACACCGGAACAGCAGCAAGCTTTAGAGCAAACTTACAGTGCCACAATGGCGTATACGTCTAAATCGCTATCGCCCTATACCGCCACCACAGGGCAAAAGGCTGACGAAATTCTCAACCAAATGGTTGCGGGCCAAAAGTTAATCTATCGTTCAGTTGGTTTTAACCAACAAGGCTCCAACGTGGGCGAATACCTCTTAGATGAATCGTTTACAGAATCTCTAAGGCAATGCGGCATACATATTTAATGCTATGGCTGTTTTAGGCAGCGGGCTAGCTCCCTTTCAATCGCGCGTCTAACGAACTCAGCCCGGTTCCGGTGGCCATGCTGGCGCCCTTGCTTCATCAGGCTGTCTATACTGGTCACGGTGTCAGCTTCTACCGAAACGATAAGACGAACGGGCTGGGTGAAGCGGCGAGGATTGTGGCTCATGTTTCGGCCTCCTTTGCTGGCAGTGGCTCCACGTCAAACGGTGGCACGGTATCTAGGTCTATAGCCGGTGGTGTGAAGTCCAGCGGCGGCAAGGTTATGTCTAGCGGCTCGGGTGTGAAGTCCATGACGTTGGCTCCTTTTTTATAGTCGGGAAATTCAGCTTTTGATAACTCTGGATAGTCTGATTACCTAGATTCACCCTGTTTCGCTATAGGTATCTTTAACGAATCTTGGATGCCTATTTCATGGCGGTAGAAACCATACCCATCAGACTACCCAAAGCGATAATTTTAGATAACAGATGCTAGACGTTCTCAATTACCCAAGCGGCAACGTTGCTCCGGGCATTGCGCTTGCGTAAGCGCCTACCGTTGACCACACGGTCAGCCCGGAACTTGAGCACGTTACCCACGGCGCGGGTGGTTAGCTGCTTTGCTGTCTTGAACTCCGTTATGGTTTCCGCCAATGCCTGCTCAACGTCAGGCAAGGCAAAGTCTCTTAGCTGGGGGTCGTGGTAGTTGTCGTGGATTTTCTTCACCTCCTTAGCAGTGAAAGGGTCACTACCAAAGACATCAGCCAGCGAGCACAGCAGCGCGTCTAACTGTTCCTGCTCAGGGTCAGCCGCTTGGGCAGCGTCTACCGCTTCCATCGGGTCGGTATACTCCCCCAGCAAGTCAAAATGACGGGCTACCCATGCCACCGGCTGTCTTACCATCAAGTCCCATTCTTCAAAGCTCGCCATCTTCCCCGGTGCTGGCGCATCACCAGACGCCAGCCAGCCACGAATGACGGTCAGGGCATCGGCTACCATCCGTTGGCGGTGCTGTTGGCAATACGCCTCGGGATCCAGGTCGAATTGACGGGCAAAAGGTCTATCTGTTTCCGGGTCTATCCGGCACTTGAGAACGCGGCGCGGTAAATCCCCGGCCAACGTCAGGTTATTCCCGGTCAATAGCCACAGCGATTTATTAGGCACGTTGGCATGGCCGGTTCTGCCTAGTATGCGGTCGCTGTAATGCTGGGAAGTCAAAGCGCCAGCCAGCGCCGCGCTATCGAATACGCCAATAACGTTATCCCAGATAACCGCACGGGTGCCAGTCATCAGTATGGTCATAATACGCTTACGGATTTCTTCATCATCGCGGGCATGGGTATGCGGCCATATCGTGGGCACCTCCCCCAGCGCCAGCACAGCCACGCACTTGGCCAGCAGGGTTTTACCGCTGCCTTGGGTGGGCGCATCAAAGCCAACGGCGGGCGCGGTGGGCAGAACAGGGCGTATAGCGGCTGTCAGCAACGCAGCAAGCAAAACGCCCTTATCCACGGGGCCTACTAGCGGGAAGTCAGCAAACGGCAGCATCAGGCGTTCTAGCGCTGTTTCGACCTCCTCCCCGGATGGGTACATGGGCACCGGGTGGATTTCGTCGCCTTCTACCTCTAACAGCAGGCCGGTAGCTTCATCATAGCCGGGACGGTTCAGCAGCGAGCCATCAAGGCGCAAAGTAGGCGCGGTGATAATGGCATTCAGCGGCTTCAGCGCGCGGCGCTCACCAAGGGATAGCAGGGCCTTGGCTACGCTTACCGGGGGATCTTCCAGAACTTCTACATGCCCATCATTTTTCAGCTTTTGCCAGCGCCAGAACTGGGTAGCACCACCAAGCCAGTGCTTCAGGGCGTGTTCATCCAGCGGGTAAACGCGGCCATCCGTTGCAGTCACCAGCGGCCCGCCAAAATCAAACACATCAGGGGCGCGTCGCATAATACCAAGCACCTGTTCCACCGCTTCCACGGTACGCCCTTTGACCAGCTCCACGCGCGCGGGCGGCCTACTTAGCTTGTACGTTTTACCACCATGGGCAAACGAATACAGACGCGGGCGGGCACCCATCAAGTACAGCTTGCCCACCGTCTTACCGCCTTGGTAGTCCGGTTCGATGGGGTCAAGCGTCAGGCTGTTGTGATAGCGCTCAGGGTTATCCAGCACATCCCCAACGGTTAGCGCTTGCTGGCTGCCATTATCAGCCACCAGCATGATGGGGAAGTCCCCAGCCAATACCGCATGGCTCAGGGCACGGTTAACGGTTTCCCGGCTCTGCTCTAGGGTTTCGGCGCTGGCCTCGCTGCCTGCCATTTCGCTGGCGCGGGTTTCGATATAGTCAGCCTGCACCATATCGGCTTCAGGCTTGGCAGCAAGCATGGCAGCCACGCGGTTCTTTTCAGCAGCGGCCAAGGTGGTGGGATCCGGGTCGGGGATTGCCACTTGGGTATCCAGTACAGCCACCGCACCACCAACGGGCACCGGCTCGCCTCGCTGTTGCTCTAGCGGCGGGATACACTCAGCACCGGCGGCAAAGTCCAGCCGGTTGGCTTGGTAAACGCTGGCATCCAGCAGGGTGCGCTTCAACCGTTGGCCAGCAGCGCCCACCTCTACCCAAGCATGGCCAGCAGCCCAAAGGTAGGTTTGCAGCGCCTTACCGGCCCGTTCAATATCTCGGGCATCCAGCGCCAGCCAGTACAGCCTTTGACCACGCAGCCCGGTTAAATCATCGCCGGTTTCCGTGTTCATAATATGGCTAGACGATGAAGGCCACCACAGCGCGCCAACGTCAGCCAAAGCGGGCACGGCTTCATGAAGGCAAGCCAGCAGGTCATCACGGGTAAGCGTTTTTTCACCATCGCCGGGGTCATAATCGGCCATCATGACACCAGCGCCAGCAGGCCATGAAAAATGCTCCTTACTGCGGGGGATAGGATCATCAGGGCGGCCCGCTTCCAGCCAGCGGCGTTTAGATACCAGCCCGGTATTCATACGCTCAGGGCGGCCATAGGCCAGCGCTTGGTTGGTCTTGAGCGATTGCAGCAAACGGGCAAAGGTCGCCAGACTATCCACGCTTTTAACGGCGGCGCTGCCTTGTGACATATCCCCGCCGGGATCCTTCACCAGCTCGCCATCAGCCAGCCGGTAGCACTTGGCCAGCCGTGCCGGTTTCGTTGACGTGATAATGGTCAGGGCGGCGGTAACGGTGCTATTCTTTTCGGGTGAAGTAATACCTTGAGCCTCGTCAGTGGTTGCAGCCACAGCGGGGCTATTTTCTGCGCTAGTCATCAAGGCACCCTCCCTGTTCAATCACAAACGCCATCAGCTTGGCGCGTTCCTCTCGGGTGGGCGTATAGCGGCCATACCATGACGGTTCCCCGTCTTTTGTCGTGAACGGTACGCGGTCACAATCAAGGTCAATTTCCAGCTTGCGGCGCAACACTCCAATAAAGTGGGGGCCATTGCTGGCTGGCGCTATCCGGTCAACCTGTTCACGGGTAACGGGGCCTTTAGCCAAGGCGGCGGCTAGTCGAATTAAGCGGCGGCTCATGACACCACCTCCCCGCGCTGGGCTTCCCATGCTTCAAGGTCAGATAAGCGCCAGCGAGTACAGTTGGGGCCAAGGCGGTGGGGTTTCGGGAAGTCAGGACGTTCACGCGCCCAACGCCATACGGTAGGCACCGATACCGCTAGACGAGCGGCGGCTTGGCGAACGGTCAGGTAAGTGTAAGGGGTCATGGCATCAAACCTCTGAAGTTGACGCGGCTGCTACACCATCAGGCGGGCCGGTATTACCTGATGACGTGCGAACCGCGTTGAACCGGCTTAATGCAAAAGATACGGTGGCAAAGTGCGCCTAAAAATACGCACCTTTTGGCGCACTATTTAGAAGGGGGGTTCTTGGCTATTTTTTCCATTTCCTCGATATTAAATAGAGCCTGCTCTCGCGCCTCTTCTTCAACGTCTTGGCGGCCTGTGGTTAGCAAGCGCCTCACCGTGGTTTCAGACACATCAAATTTCTTGGCGGCTGCAATGATCCGCTGGCGTTCACTTTTCCCATTGTTCTTATTGTCAACAAACAGCGCCACATCAAACGGGATAGTATGGCTCGGGCGGCGGTTTTCAGCCTTCATGCCTAGCTCACGCAGCAGCACAGCACCTTGATTGTCCAGCGGCTTGGCGGCGGCCGTCTCGAAAGCATCAGCCAAGTAGTCGCCCAATATTGGCGGTAGTGGCTCGCGACGTCTTAAATACTCTGCAGCAATTTGCAGCGCATCTGCAGCCGTGCGGGCGGTTGTATGCGCCTTGCTTGTCGCCTCAAACGCGGCAACATCAAACGGGAAAATATCACTGTGGTTCCTCATGCCCCAGCCTCCCTACAAATAGCAGTAACGCTGGCGCTGGCCTTGGCCGGTTCTGCGCAGTAGTCAGCCCATGCAGTCATCAGCTTGGTACGCTGGGGCAGCAATTCATCACGGGCATAGGCGGCGCGGGTGGCGTCGCTGTTGACGTGGGCAAGCGCCAACTCGCTCACTTCATCGGGATAGCTTGAACGGTTGCGCGCCCAATCCTTGAACGCACTGCGGAAACCATGGGGCACCACCGGGCGGCCATCGGTGGGATCCGTGTATTGTTCGCCGCCTTCCTTCTCTTTGGTGGCGTTCATCCGCTTCACGGTGGCCAATATGGTCACATCGCTAATTTTGCCACCACGCACCGCCGGGAATACCAACGGCTGCCCTTGCATACGGGGCAGCGCTTCCAGCAGGGTAACGGCGGCGGGTGATAGCGGTATCCGGTGGGGCTTGCCTGCCTTCATGCGGTCAGCCGGGATAGTCCATACCTTGGCGCTCAGGTCGATTTCATCCCAAGTGGCACCGCGTATCTCACCAGACCGGGCGGCGGTCAGAATGGCGAACTCCAGCGCCCTAGCGCCCATGCCTTCACGGGCGCGCAAGTCTTGCAGGAACTCGGGGACGCGCTGCCATGGCAACGCTGGGAAGTGTCGTTTGCCCTTGCCTGCCTTAGCAGGCTTCATCAGCACGGCATCAAGGTTGCCTTGCCACCGGGCGGGATTATTGCCATCGCGGTAGCCACGCACGGCAGCCCATGCCAATACGCCCTCAATACGCTGGCGAACGCGGGTTGCTGTTTCCATTTTGGTTTCCCATATAGGTTCCAGTGCTTTCAGGACGTGGGGCAATTCCACATCCCCCACCGGCACTTCCCCGATATGAATAAAGGCGTAGCGCTTTAGCGAGCCAATCCAGTCTTTCCGGTGCTTGGCGTTTCGGAACTCTTTTTCTTTGGTGGCGTGATACTGTTCAGCCGCTTCACGAAAGGTCAACCGTTTGGCTTGGGCGGCAATATGGGCGGCGCGGGCGGCTTGGCGCTCTACTACCGGGTCGATACCTTGCGCCAGCTTGTCACGTAGCTCTCGGGCTTTATGGCGGGCATCACCAAGGGGGACGGTTGGGAAACCTCCCAGACCAAAATCACGGCGGCGGTTCCCTACTCGGGCGCGCAAGATCCACGAACGCCCACCACCGCTAGACACTTTCAGCAGTAAACCGGCACAGCCACCCACCGCATGGGTTCCCGGCTCATCAATGCGTCGTACCTCAGACGCGCTTAACTCTTTGGCTACTTTTGGCACGTTTCAGCCTCCCAACATCCATACCATCCACTATCCCCACCAAAAGAATAGCATAGGGTGATATTAGGCGATACAGGATAAGATAGGTAAAGCCAGTAAATACAAGGCTTTCAGTAGGTTATGGCTTCAGCATGGCATGGCGTGATACCGCTCACAGGGGGACGCCGCCTCCACCAGACACTCCTTCGACAAAAGCACCCTCGGGTGCTTTTGTCGTTTCTGGGAATCATCGTGCGCGATACTGATCAATCGCTTCTCAACGCGAGCAGCTTAGATCTCCTTCCTCGCAATTAGCGTATTCCTGCAGCCTCTCTGTACGCGCCGCGGTCACCTTTTCAAGGCATCCATTGCGCACCATAGGCTGGGCGCTACCGCCCTCAACGGCGCTGCTTTCAAATGTACACTCAGCGTCGCGGAACCCAATCCATGCCCGCTGCGCGGACCTCAGCTTTTCTAACGCGGGCGCATTACCTTTCATCTGGCTAACAAGCACCTGATAGGACTCATTCAGCTCCGTATCGGCTGCTTCATAGGCCTGAGCCGAGCACTCGGTCATTTCCAGCTGAGTGGTAGGGCTCTCGCACCCTTCACTGGCCATCGTGAAACCGCTTGCGATCAATAAGCCCATACCAAGAAAGAGTGGCGATAGACGCATAGTGATACCCCATATGTCTGATCAAAATAAAATGGATACTAGCCACGCCAAGGCATCGACCTCAGCACTTTATCAATTCTAATCTTAGAGGAGCAGCCTTGCAGAATGGGAAAGAAATTATTGTTAGATACACACAAACGCATCGGGCCCCACCGAAGTGGGGCCCGATTATCGAATCTAGAAGATTCGAACACTTACATAATCACTAGCTAGCTAGGATTAAGAAAGCAGCTTGATGTTTGAAGCTTGAAGGCCTTTCTGACCCTGGGTAACGTCAAAAGAAACGTTAGCACCTTCTGGAAGGGTTTTGAAGCCATCAGACTGAATTTCAGAAAAATGAGCAAAAACGTCGTCACTGCCGTCAGACGGAGCAATGAAACCAAAACCTTTAGAATCGTTGAACCACTTAACTGTGCCAGTTGCCATGTTATAAATCCTTTTCGCAATTTGCGAATTGTAAAAATCCTGGTATTACCCAGATAAATAGTGAGTAGAACAAGGAATACAATTACAGACTACCGAAAGAATTCGAATGTTTCTGGAACCATGCTGCTTGCTAACTTACTGCACATACCATGCCACGGATATCCAACTAGGTCAAAGCCTTTCACCTTTTTCTTTCTTACAAGAGCAGCAAAAAAGAGCAAAGACATAAAAATAGCCGTAATCTTGCCAGTGAGCTGGGCACTATTAATCCGATCGCCTAGCGCGCTTTACTGACCCGACAAACCCCGCGTCATTCGCGGTCGGGGAGGTACTCAGGAAGAGGTCTTGAACATGCTATATGGACTTAGTTTGTTAGCAGGCATTGTGCTACTCACCCTCGGAGGAGAATCGCTTATTCGCGGAGCGGTAGCGGGCGCTAAAAGAGTGGGTGTCTCACCCTTGCTGACAGGGCTTGTCGTGGTGGGCTTTGGCACCTCGGCGCCCGAGCTGGTCGTTTCTATTCATGCCGCTATGAACCAGCAGCCGGACATTGCTATTGGCAACATAGTGGGCAGCAACATTGGCAATATTTTATTGATCCTGGGAATGTGCGCGGTTATCTGCCCGATGGTCGTGCAGCCTTTAGCACTGCGCCGTGATGGACTGGTCGTTGTTTTGGCCAGCCTGCTGTTTATAGCACTGTCGTTTAGCGGAGCATTAGGCCGCGTTGATGCCGGGATTTTTCTTGCCGGCCTCGTCTGCTATCTCGTTTGGGCCTACGTAAGCGAAAGCCGCCAGCATGTGCCGGCGACCGATATGCATACCTCAGAAGCGGAGGAAATGACCAAGCTACCCACGACAGGCTGGATGATGGGCCTAGCGCTGATTGCCGGCTTAGGCATGCTGGTTGGTGGCTCGCAGTTGCTCCTTTATGGCGCCATTGGTCTGGCCCAGACCATGGGAATTTCTGAGGCGGTTATCGGCCTAACCATCGTTGCCGTGGGTACTTCGCTGCCTGAGATGGCGGTCTCAGTGATTGCAGCGCTACGGCGTCATGCCGACGTTGCCGTCGGGAACATTCTTGGCAGTAATATTTTCAACCTGCTTGGCATCTTAGGTATCTCAGCGTTTTTACAGCCGCTTCCGCTGGCACCGCGCGTGGCGATGTTTGATCAATGGGTCATGCTGGGCGCTGCTGGCCTGCTGGTACTGTTTTTGTATACTGGCATGCGCCTATCACGCTGGGAAGGTGCTGCGCTGCTGGCAGGCTATGCCGCTTACTTAGCGCTAAGCTTTACTATCTTCTAAGCCCATCTGCTCGCTGATTGCATGGAGCCAAAAGCACCCTGTGCTTTTGGCTTATTCATTTAAGCAACTTTTCACAGAGAAGAATTATCGTGCGAATCGCGACACTAGGGCCGAGTGGTAACAATCACGAACTGATTGCCAAACGCTATCTTAAAATGCGCTGTTCAGACGTGGGAAGTGTGGTGCTTTTCACGCAGTTTGAAGATGCATTCCAAGCGCTTATGACGGGGCAGGCCAGCCACGTCCTGCAGTGCACCGCCCATGCCGCGCACAGCGACTGCGTCGGCCGCTATATGCACCGAGCCTATCCCGTGGACACCTTTATTGCCGGCAGCAAACCCCTGGCGCTGCTAGCACAGCGCGCTATTGCTCAGCCCGCCCACGTAGCGCTGCAGCCAGCAACACGCTATTACGCAGATTTAAGCCGCTATCCAGCCATCATTGAGGCTCCGACTACCGTCGCGGTAGCAGAAGGTTTGCTGGACGGTCGCTTTGAAGCAGGTATCTGTGCCGAAGAAGTACTAGCGCTGGCACCTGAGCAACTGCGTATGGTGCAGTCGCTTGGGCCTGCGCTAGATACCTGGGTGATGTTTGCTAATAGCCCTCTGCTCGCATCCTCACCGCTGAGGCTAGACCACAAAGATAATGATGATGCCCGCTGCGACTAACGCCACGCGATGCCACAGCGCTTTGCGTGCAATAACGCCAAATGAAATGGCCGTTAACCCGATCGCCACTTTCAGTGCGTAAAGCAGGGCGCCGGAGGGATTAAAGGCTAGCTGGATCATTTCTGGATTGGCGACCATCGCCAACGGAATGATGTATAGCCCAATGCCAAGCGCCATCGCCTTAAACGCCACTTTGAGCCAGTTCTCGCCCACCATGCCCGCGGCAATAAACACGCCCCCGCACACCGGCGGCGTAATGGTTGAGAGCAGCGCATACCAAAACACAAAAAGATGCGCCAAGAGCGGCTCTAAACCTAAAGAGGTTAGCGCAGGCCCGGCAACCGAAACACAAATCACGTAGGCCGCCGTGGTCGGCACCTCCATGCCGAGAATCAAACACGCCAACGCCGTCAATAGCAACGCAGGCCACAGGGCGTCGTTGGAAAGCGACAAAATACCCGAAGTGATTTTAACGCCTAACCCGGTCAGCGACAGCACCCCAACCACCAGAGAGGCGCACAGAATAATGGCGCCAATCACCGCGATCTGGCGCCCGGCGGTCACCGCCGCTTCCGCTAAGCGGTGCGCAAAACCAGGCAGTGAAAAGCACAGTTTGACATTGAATAACAGCAGCGCTATGCCTGCAAAAATCGCAATACTGGCCGCGTACTGGGGAGTATAACCACCGTGAAAAATGCGCTCTAACAACAGTACAAACGGTATCGCGAAAAACAGTGAGGTAATCAACACCTCTTTAGCATGGGGCCGCTCACTCTCAGCAACTGGCTGTAAATCATGCCGAGTCGCATACGCATTAATGCCTACCCAAACGGTCAGAAAATACAGCACCGCCGGCAGCATAGCGGCAGCCATAATCTGCGTGTAGGGCGTCCCCGTAAGCTCTACCATCACGAACGCACCCGCCCCCATCAGCGGCGGCATAATCTGCCCACCGGAAGAAGCCACCGCCTCCACCGCACCGGCCAACGAACGCGGATAACGCAAACGCACCATCGAAGGAATGGTGATCGCACCGGTCGAGGCCACGTTGGCCGAGGCTGAACCAGAGATGGACCCCATCAATGCCGATGAAATCACCGCCACTTTGGCAGCACCGCCCGTTAGGCGGCCCGCTACGGCGCTGGCTAAATTCATAAAGCCCTGTCCAGCCTCACCGGCATTGAGCACAGCGCCAAAAATCACAAAAATGGCGACAACGCTGACGCTCACGCCGGTTAATGACCCCCACAGGCCGCCTTCGGCAATGGTCAGCGTACCGACCATACTCTGCAGCGGCAGACCTGGGTGCCCAAAGGCACCGGGCACATACTGGCCAAAAGCACCGTACATCAGCGCCAATAAGGCGACTAGCGGCAGCGGCCAGCCAATCGCTCTGCGGGCAGCCTCAAGCGCCAGCGCAATTAAAAACACGCCAATCGCCATCTGTAGATGCGTATCGATAAAGCCATACTGATTAGCCAACGCCGCTTCGTTAAAGGCAATATAGCTGCACGCCGCAATGCCCAGCAGCGTTAAAAGCCAACCGCTTATGCGCTGAGCCGGCGTTTTCGCCATAAAGATCAATACCCACGGCAACAGCAGCGCCATGTGCAGCGGCCGGCTCACCAGCGCAGGCGTTAAGCCGTAAAAAATCAGCCCAAGGTGGAATACAACGCTGACCGCACCAAGCGCTATCCAGCCAGGCGCTATCGCGTTGTCCGCTGCGGAGGACGTCGCTGCTTGCGACGAAAAGGAAAAACGCATGCCAAGTTGCCTATTGATACGGCACTGCCACGGCACAAGCGCCGTGGCAGTGGGAAAAGGAACGAAAGAGTCTATCGAACAGAACTATCGAAAAGGGCTATCGCACAGGACTATCAAACAGCGTTAGCGCAGGGCATCCGGTATGTCGATACCCGCTTCATCGTAGTAACGTAGTGCACCGGGGTGAAGCTTACCCAGCATATTTTCAAGCATTTCCGGCGTAATGCTGCTCCACCAGGCGGCCTCTTCGGCCATGGCATCGCGACGCTCCCAGAACGTCTTCGTCAGCAGGTACGCGGTATCGTCATCCATCTGCGTAGTGGTGTAGGCAATGACCGGCAGTGACGTCGTTTCAACATCTTGCTCTACGCCGGGGTAAGTGCCGCCAGGAATGGTTTGGCGCGGCGCGCCGGTCTGTTCGATTTGCTCATCGGTCAGGCTTACCATAGAGACAGGCATGCTGGCAGCCGTCTCAATCACGTTGGGGGACGGGAATGAGCTGGCGGTCACAAAACCGTCAATCTGGCCATTTTTAAGCGCATCAGGGCCACTACCAATAGCAGCATCGGCAATTTGAACGTCGTCTTCCAGGCCGAACAGCTCAAGATAACGAGCCGCTTCACGGGCACCAAACGTGCCTTTACCAATCAACAGGTGCTTACCTTCCAGGGCGGAAATATCGGTCACGCCTTCATCGCCCGCCAGTACAAAGTGCATGGTAATAGAAGGGATCGGGAATAAGCCGCGTATCTCTTGAAAGCGAGGGCTCTGCCGCTCAGCAAAGGGGCCTTCGCCCGCCATCGCCTGTTCGACTAGCGCGGGAGGTGTCGTGAAAACGTAGTTACCCTGACGGGCCATGACTTCCATTACATTTTGTACGGAGCCTTGGCTTTCTTCCAGCGTAAGAATAATGTCGTCGTCCGTGCCCTGGCGAATCGCCTCAGAAAGCTCTACGCCCATCTGGTAATAAGCGGTTCCTGCAGAAGCCGATTTATAGGTCACACGCGTTTCGGCATGGGCGGAAAACGCGGCACTGGCTAAGGCTAACGTCGCTACTGACATGCCAAGCGTGCGGTTTAGGGAGCGAAATGGGTTGCGCATTCTTTTATTCCTCAACGTGTCCAGTAGCCGCTTGCTAGCCGGCCTCATTTTTATCTTACCAAGCCGTGAGCGTGGCGCGCCTCAAAATAGCACGACTGCGCTTAATCGGGCACTCCCCTGTTGCATCTCCTCTAACGCCACCGGTCATCAAACCACTTCATCAATTTCTGCACGCTGCATTTTAAAAGCGACACTAGTGACATTAACAAAAGCCTCTAAAAAATAAAATTTAGCTAGCCTCACTATTAACACTTAGTATCATATTAATAAGATAATGAATTAATTTACAAAACCATTGCTTCTAAAGTTTCCATTACCTAAAAGATTAATTTACTAAAAAAAGATCCGATTCTTTTAATAACGACGACCTTCATTCGTTTTTATAACGTATTGCGCCGCAACACAGGCTGATAACATGGAATCCCTTTTAAACAATTTCTAATAACTTAACCATGGGACAGACCTCACATGCCTACGTTGAGCAAACACTCTTGCCAGCCACGATTACATCGTCGCTGGCTTTTTTTATTAGCAGCCTTATTGTTATGCATCAGTCCTAGCGCTTTTGCCGTCACCGGCGAATTAAATTTAACCACTTCACTCGTGGGCTTTTTTGCCGTCGCGATTTTTGTCTTGGCATATGCGTTAGTCATGGCAGAAGAAAAGATTCATATGCGCAAATCAAAACCCGTACTAGTAGCCGCCGGCATTATTTGGGGGCTTATCGGCTGGGTGTATGTCCAAAATGGCATGTCTGAGGCATCAGAATACGCGTTTAGAATGACGTTGTTAGAGTTCACCGAGCTGATGCTGTTCTTACTGGTGGCCATGACTTATATCAATGCGATGGAAGAGCGCCTCGTGTTCGACGCACTGCGGTCATGGATGCTGCGCAAAGGCTTCAACTACCGCACTCTTTTTTGGCTGACCGGCGGCCTTGCCTTCGTGCTGTCACCCGTTGCCGATAACCTTACCACCGCTTTGCTCATGTGCGCCGTAGTAACGAAAGTCGCCGAAGGTGATCAGCGCTTTATTAACATGGCATGCATCAATATTGTGGTTGCCGCCAACGCAGGCGGCGCTTTTAGTCCTTTCGGCGATATAACCACGCTAATGGTGTGGCAAGCAGGCATGGTCGCGTTTCAAGATTTCTTCATTCTATTTATTCCGGCGCTGGTCAACTTCTTGATTCCCGCCACCATCATGAGTCTATTTATTAAGGATGAGAAGCCCGCCAGCGTTCATGAAGACGTATGGATGAAGCGCGGTGCGCGACGCATCGTGGCGCTGTTTTTATTGACCATTATCACCGCGGTACTCTGCCATGTAGTGCTTCACCTGCCGCCCGTACTGGGCATGATGACCGGCCTGGGCTATTTGCAATTCTTTGGCTATTACCTGCGCCGTAGCTTGCCTCGTTCACTCAAGCGCAAACGTGAGATTTACAGCCGGGAAGGTGATAATCGTAAGTTGGCACAGCTAGGTAGCGTGGTTCCCTTCGATGTTTTTAATCGCGTGGCGCGCGCCGAGTGGGACACGCTACTGTTCTTCTATGGGGTCGTCATGTGTGTGGGCGGGCTAGGTTTTATGGGCTATCTCAGCCTGCTATCAGATGCCCTGTATACAGGCTGGAACCCTACCGCGGCCAACATTACGCTAGGCGTTGTCTCCGCGGTGATCGACAACATTCCGGTAATGTTTGCCGTGCTCACCATGGATCCCGACATGTCGCACGGCCAATGGCTGCTCATCACCTTAACCGCGGGGGTTGGCGGCAGCCTGCTATCGATTGGCTCAGCGGCCGGCGTGGCAGTGATGGGGCAAGCACGAGGGTCATATACGTTTATGGGGCATTTACGCTGGTCGCCAGTGATTCTGCTCGGCTATATCGCTAGCATCCTGGTCCACATGTGGATCAATGCTGATAGCTTTGCGCTTTTCAATTAACTCAGGCTAGCGGCCTAAGCGACATTAAGCCCATGACGGCAAATCACTGGCCCGGCATCGTGAGCGGGCCGGCTCGCGCTACCACCCGCTGCCACGCAGTGTCTTGTTCAATACGCGACACAAAGGCGGCAATAGCCGGATATTTCTCCAGCGACTGAGTGGCAGCAACGGCCTGCAGCGGGAAGCTCATTTGAATATCGGCACCGCTCGGCCATGGCCCGCCAAAATTACCGTGCGCCGATAAATGTTGGTTAATAACGCTGAGATGCTGCTTAATCTGAGGCGCCAGGAAGCGCTTGCTCACCGTATCGCTAATGCCTTTTGCCAGCGGCTTTATCAGCCACGGCGACTGTTTAGGGATCTGCCCAAACACAAGCTGCATCACCAGCAGCGGCATTAGCGAGCCTTCGGCGTAATGCAGCCAGTACCGATAGTCTACCCACGCATGCATATCTTCCTGAGCAGGCTGTAGCCGGCCTTGCCCATAGCGCTGCAGCAGATAATCAATGATAGCCCCCGACTCGGCCACGGTCAGATCACCATCCGTAATCACCGGCGACTTGCCCAGTGGATGAATTTTTTTCAGCGATGCTGGCGCCTGCTGCGTTTTCTCATCGCGCTGGTAAACGACCAGTTCGTAGTCCAGCTCAAGAGCTTCGAGTAGCCACAGAATGCGATGAGAACGCGATTTTTCCAGATGGTGAACCTGAATCATAAAAGCTCCTTGGGACTGAGTTAGCCGCACGCATTGCACCAGCGACAGCGATCCTTTTCTGTCAGTACATTTCTACTAGAACCGTGCGCTTATTGCTTTAAACCACGCTTATCAAGATCCGATTAGATAGAACCTATTGACCAAGACTAGCACCATCTCAGCGAGATCCAGCATTATTATGATCGAGACGTTTGGCGCCAGCGCGCCAGCATATCCAGCGGTGACCATTTACCTTGCAGCCAGGGCGCTAATAGGCGCATAGAGAGTGGAATAAACACAAACACCATGACAGGCGTTAGCATTAAGGTGCTCACTACTACCCGCGGCACTAGTGCCCACTCGGCTAATACGCCGCCAAATAACCATTGAAACAGCAGCGAGATAGGGAAAAAAGCCAGCCAGACGGCCACCGCCTGTTTCCAGCGCGGAGGAATGCTGCTAACGCTAGTTTGAAACCAAGTATCCAGCCCCGTAGCGCGATGCTCATGGGGCGCCTCATAGAGCCCTGCCCCGCGTTCGAGCCAAGCATGGCGTGAAGCGGAGTGCTCCCAGGCTGCTAAAGTCTCACTACTGCTAAAGCGAAATATGATCTGATATTCGTTATCGTCAACCGGTGGCGCCAATACGCCAGAGCCGAGATAACCAGCAAAATCAGCCGCTAGCTCCCGCCCTTCGTTAAGCCAACGATTAAAATCGAAATAGCGACCGTGCTCAACGCGTCGAGCCACCATCAATGTGACAGGTGAGGCAGACATGGTATATCTCCTAATGTGCTGACAGCGCAGGCCGGGTAGGCAGGCTGTTTGCTTTCAAGCGGATAAGCCTGAAAGTCCAATAACCACATTATACAAGCAATGTTGATGCCATGTTATGCCTGTTTGAGTACGGCCATTGAGAGCCTGCGAGTAGGGCAATGAGCCTAATCGCGCAATGCGCGGCACTTACTAGATAGATTTTTGATAGGAATACGTTTAAAGCTCAGCGTGTATTTAAGGGGGCAATACTTATAAAGCGGCCCTGCTCAGAAAAACGTAATCGATAGATACCGCGTACACCGTCACGATTGATCACTTTGCGAATTGCCTCTGCGGGAAATATTACCCAACGGCCATCTACACTGCGTGTACGCACATTGGCAATACGTCCCTCGTAATAGGCTAAACACTCGTCGTAATGGAGATTGATGACCACATCAATGGTTGGCATAGTGCAGCGCTATGGTTAATTTATAAAAATTTAGCAACATTACGGTGCATGATGGGCTGTCTACGCTAGTGAATGCCATTCAACACGCGATGGTCAATGACCTAACCATACTGGCAATGCTCCAGCAGGCATTGGCCTTGCAATACCATAGCCTTGCGCTAGCTCGCACCTAAAAGCCATTAACGCTCTAACATGCTCAAGTGCTTCCATACACTCTGCCAACATGGGCCGTTCAAAGCGACTGTCCATATAAATGACACTCTCCGCAATCGCCATATCGACTGGTTGGCGTAACTTAACAACATGTTGCCCTGGACGTAATCATCAGGATAGATGGCTGAAGATGACGCGCATGGACGGAGATGACAGAGAGCACAGTTACTTAAGGGGCAGGGCTGGCGGCACCTAAAAAGCGCGCCTGCCAATAGTCGATTTCTAACGGCACGCTCACCACACGACGACCATTACCGGGCGCATGAATCATTTGGCCGTTGCCACGATAGATACCGACATGTGTCGCTTTGCGGCGCTCACCAAAGAAAAGCAGGTCGCCGGGGCGCGGGGCATCGGCCTTTGGCAAGGCTTGAAACTGTTCATTGGCGGTGCGCGGTACACGAATGCCCGCCGCCCGATAGGTCATTTCCACCAGCCCCGAGCAGTCTAGACCTTCCGGTGTATTGCCTCCGAAGCGATACGGCGTGCCAATGGCCTGCTGGGCATGGGAAAGAATGAGCGCACGCTCCATAGAAATACCGGCGCGGTCGGGTGGTGCATCTATCGGCGTCAGCTCGCGGCTGGCACAGCCCGCCAACACAAGCATGAATAGGCAGGGCAACAGCCACCCGCGGCGCAAGACGACCGCATAAGGTAAAGACGACAGGCGAACCAATGACATGGACAGGCGCTCCGGTAAGCTAACTGCCCTCATAATGGCGTAAAGCATGCCTAGCCGCCAACAATGCTTAACGCCCTATCCACTCAATAAAGCTAGTGTCACCAAGCGCATGGCGCTCATGACGCACTCGGCTCATCGCTGCATAGGGCAAATCCATCGCCAGCACTCGCGAAAGCGGCTGCTCAAGAACCTGTCGCAGCAGGCCGTTGCAGACAAACAGATGGGCCACGATCAGCACATGCTGACCGGGCGGATGGAGAAGCAGCCGCCGCCAAACTTCGGCGAGCCGGGCATCAAATGCTTGCAGTGTCTCACCATCAGGGGGCGCGACCTCAGCCGGATTATGCCAAAACGCACCCATTCGTGCGGTGCCTTCTACGGCGGTTACCTCTGCATAGGTTTTGCCTTCCCACTGCCCCAAGTGTAGCTCGGCAAGATCGTCTTCCACCTGCACAGGGAGATCAAACTCCTCCCCCAACCACAGAGCAAACTCTCGGCAGCGCATTAGCGGCGACGTAACAATCGCATCGTAAGGTAAATGGCCCTCGACCGTATGGCGCATGACCGCATCCGTCACCTGCTGCCATCCTGCGTCACTCAGAGGATGATCAGTTGAGCCACGCAACATGCGCCCACCCACCGGTTCACCATGGCGCAATAAATCAATGGTGGTAGCGCTTGCATCAGAAAAACGCATTTTAGGCTCCTTGCTGTTTACTCAATGCAGCGGCTAAGGCTAAATAATAGCATGACGCACGCGGGCGGAAATCCACTCAGACACCAGCACGGTGGCAAAAATCATAACAAAAATAACGCTGACCTGATCCCAAGCAAGGCTATTGATCGAGGCATTGAGCTGCAGGCCTATGCCGCCAGCACCGACCAGTCCCAGCACCGTCGATTCACGAATATTGATATCCCAGCGGTAAACACTGATGCCAGCGAAAGCGGGCATTATCTGGGGCAGTACGCCGTAATTCATCACCTGAAGTCGGCTCGCCCCGGTCGCGCTAATCGCCTCAACCGGCGTCGGGTGGATTTCTTCAATCGCCTCATATAGCAGCTTACCCACAAAGCCGATCGAGCGTAGCGCGATGGCAATAATCCCCGCCAACACGCCAGGGCCAAGAATGGTCACCAGCAGCATCGCCCAAATCAGCGAGTTGATCGAACGTGAAGAGACGATGACCAGCAGGGCAGCGCTGCGAACAAGGGGATGCGGTGTGGTATTACGGGCAGCTAAAAACGCTACTGGAAAGGCCATTACAATGCCCAAGGCGGTGCCTAAGGTCGCAATGTTCATCGTGTCCCACATGGGCTTCCACAGCACGGTGGCGTATTCCCACTTCGGCGGCGTCATGCGACTGATAAGATCCGCTCCTTGGCGACCGGCATCATGCACAAACACCCACATGGTGTTATCAGAAATTATCTTCCAACAGATTAAAAATAGGCTAACGCCCGCCAGCCAAGCCACGTATTGCAGCCACTGAGCGCGCGTCGTGCGCCGCTGCCAAGCCGGCACACCCTGCGATGTCAACGAAACAGGCATTTAATATCTCCACACATGACGAATCCAGAAACGAGGAATCTAAAAACGATGAATTTAAAAACGATAGAACCGAGGTTTACTGAACAATAGATTACTGGGTCCAGCGGCGCACATGGCTTGAGCTGTACTCACATAGCAGCACGATCGCGATAATAATCAGCAGAATCGCTGCGGAGGTGTCGTATTCATAGCGGCTTAGCGATGTGTTCAACGTAGCGCCGATACCACCCGCGCCAACAATGCCGATCACAGCTGACTCACGAAAATTGATATCTAACCGGTACATCGAAAGGCCTATCAAACGCGGCATTACTTGAGGCTGCACGGCATGATTCATGATTTGCCACCAGTTCGCACCGGTAGCGCGTATAGCCTCGACCTGACGCCAATCCAAGTCTTCAATATCTTCTGCTAGCAGCTTAGCCATAAAGCCAATGGTCGCGAAGGCCAGCGTAATCATTCCCGCCAATGGCCCGAAGCCGAACATCACCACAAACAAAATGGCGATTATGATTTCTTGAAAAGTCCGTGACACAGCAATAATCGCGCGGCATACGAAGTAGATAGGCAGCGGGGAAATATTGCGCGCGGCGCCAAGTCCCACGGGGATCGCCAGCAGAACACCTAATACCGTGGAGGTGAGCGTCATGGTTAAGCTTTCCAGCAATCCTGCAACGATATCATTTTGACGACTGACAAAATCGGGCTGCATAAACGCACCCAGAAAATTTGCCGCTCGACCGGCCCCTTCGGCAACCCGCGCCCAGTTAACGTCCACTGATGCCAATGCCAGCAGCAAATAGATAACCGCGCCGATGGCGATGCCCCAGCGCAAGCGAGGGTCATGAATCAGGGGAAGGCGCCGCCACTGGCCCTTGCGCGCCGCGTACTGGCGGGCCTGCATTTGCGCGTCTACCCGCTCGCTCATCGCACGCTCCCTGCAGCAAATTCCGGCACGGCCGATGCTAAACGAAGCTTAGTGTCGCGCTCATCGACGACGGCGTCTTCCATCGGCTCGGGCGTGGTGTCCCAATCCTCTTCACCGTAGATTGTGGTGAGAATCTCGCTGGTCAGCTCACTTGGCAGACCATCAAAGACAATTTCACCCGCCCGTAACCCGACAATACGGTCCGCAAACTGCTGGGCCAGCGTCACGTCGTGAATGTTGATAATCGCGGCCAAGTCGCGCTCGGCGCATAGCTCGCGAATCAAGCGCATGATCTGGCGCGAGGTTTTAGGATCAAGACTGGCAGTGGGCTCATCCACTAACAACAGTTTAGGGCTTTGCAAGAGCGCTCGAGCAATACCTACGCGCTGGCGCTGCCCCCCTGAAAGAGCATCGGCGCGTTTATCAATGGCATGGGGCAGGCCTACTCGCGCCAGTAGCCGGAATGCTTCAACCACGGCTTCTTGCGGATAGCGTCGCAGAAAGCTGCGCCAAAATCCTACATAGCCAAGCTGACCCGACAGCACATTTTCCATCACCGTGAGCCGATCTATCAGCGCATACTCCTGAAAAATCATGCCCATCGAGCGGCGCGCCTGGCGTAATTTATGGCCTGAGAGCTGCGTGATCTCGGTGCCTTCCAAGCGGATACTACCCTGGGTTGGTTCAACCAGCCGATTCACACAGCGAATCAAGGTGCTTTTACCGGCTCCCGATGGCCCAATGAGCGCCATGACCTGACCTTTGGGCAGCGTGAGCTCAATATCCGTCAGCGCGCGGTCGCCGGTAGGGTAACGCTTGCCTACGCCGCTTAGTGTCAACATTGTGCCACCTCATTTACATAGCGTAACGGCCAGAAGAGACGATCTCCTGGCCGAATAAAGTGTTATTAACTAAACGATTAGTCGCAGTCGTACGTCACACCGTTGGCATCGGCAATGGTGCGAACAACGGACCAGTTATCTTGATAGGTAATCGGAATAAACTGCGCTTCACCCGAATTAGTGAACTCAGCTTCAAGAGGCGTACCTTCCCAGTCGTAATTGAAGAAGGCGTTCTGAATCTTTTCAGCCAGCTCAGGGTTCAGGTTATTTGCCAGGCCGTAAGCCGTCGTGGGAAAGGTTTCTGAGGTGTAGAGAATATCGTAATCGCCTTCGTTCACAACGCCCCGCGCGATCATGCGCTTGCCCACGGAGTTGGCAATGGCAGCCGCATCATAATCCTGGTTGACCACACCCAGAATGGAGTTGTCATGGGAGCCGGAAAAGGCCGTCTCGAAGTCTTCGCCAGCTTCAAGGCCATACTCCGAGCGCAGCAGTGCCGAAGGCGCCCGGAAGCCGGAGTTCGAGGTTTCGGCGGTAAAGGCCAACTGACGGCCTTCCAGATCTTTAACACCTTCAATGCCACTGCCCGGGTAGGTGATGATTTCCATCTCGTAACCGAAGCTGCCGTCATCGGCAGCCATCATGGCGAATGGGCGAAAGCCGCCGCAGTTCACTGCCACCGGCGTACTGCCGGTATTGAATCCCGCTACATGCAGGCGCCCGGCGCGCAAGGCTTCTAGCTGTGCAGCGTTAGACTGCACGGGGAAGAACTGCACCCGCTTACCAGTAGCTTCTTCCAAATGGCTGAGAAAGTCTGACCAGACATCGGCATATACGGCAGGGTCTTCAACCGGCGTATAGGCGAACACCAGCGTATCGGGATCGACCCACTGTGATTCATCGCTGGGCACGTCCGCAACCATGTCGCCGTCATTATCGACATAGCGCGACGAGAGGTCTGCGGAGGCATTAATCGCAGCAAAGGCAAATGCACTTGCAATAGCGGCACTGATGAATGTGCGGGGTAGCGCACGGGAAAAAGAAGACGCCTGCATGAATCACCTAAAAGGTAGTCAGAAGATAGCGATATCCTGACCCCTTCAGATGACAGCACTGGGGCACTTCTGTGACGAGTTAATGACGCTTTGGAAAACGGGTGACATCATCCTGTCAAAGCCCCACCCCAACGGTTAACGCCCGCCTTTTGGCTTGAGACGCTCGGGCGGTGGGAACACCACATCGCTACCGTTCACATCGAGCTGGCGGATATCCGTTGGGTAGCCTTTCTCGTCGAGTGTGACTAAACCAATGCCGCTGGCGTTCCAAAGCCGTTCCCCGGCACTCGCCCGGTCGGGGTCACGGGGATGAACGCTGAGTTTGCGGCGCTTCGTAAACCAGTTAAGCGGCGACCACGGGGCATACATCCAGCGGTTCAGTCGATCAAAGGTATTGAGAAGATTCTTGGGAAAGGTGTTTTTAATCCCGCTGGAGGTAATCTGCCACAGATGAGGAGCGCGCCGCTGATGACGCACGACAATGTCGTAGACAAACGAGTAGTGCACATCGCCAGAAAGAATCACGTAGTTGCCCGGCGTTTTAGAGTGCTGCCAAATTTGCAGCAGCGCGTTAGCGGCGCCTCGGTGCGCCATCCAGTTCTCAGCATCCACTACTAACGGTTTACCCACGGCGGTAAATAGCTTTTGAATACTTTCAATTAATTTGACGCCAAACATCGGCGCAGGCGAAATGATCACTGCGCTCTTAGCGCCCATGAGCGCCTGCTGCATTTCCATCAGCGCTTCCCAATCCATGAGGCCAGAAGGCCGCTTGGGGCTGCGCTCACTGCGCCAACGGCGGGTGCGGGTGTCGAGCACAATAAGCGCAGGCGTACCGGGGATTTGAAACTCCCAGCCCTGAAAACGCAGCAAACGCTCAATTAATCCATCTTGTTCAGCACGCGCGAGCATCTGGCGACCATCGCCCAGCAGCGTAGCGGCATGGTGAATTAATGGATTAAGCTTATCCGGATCATTACCCCATGCTTGGCAGAGTAAATACGCGACCAGGGCATTACCGATAATGCGCTTAGAGAACGGGTGGCCGTAGGCGGTTTGCTCCCAGTCAGCGGTGAGGTTCCAGTCATCGGTCACGTCGTGATCATCAAAGATCATCAGGCTCGGCAAGTGCGCCAGCAGCCGCGCACACTGGGGCAAGCCCTCAACAAAGGTATCGATCACCTTCTGCTCTTGGCGATAAAGCTCGGCATCTTTTTCATCTAATACGGGCGGCGTGGGAGCAATCGCTTGCCAGGCCACCGGCGACCACACCAAACAGTACATGGCGAGCATTTCCGCCAGCGTCATTAAATGGTTGTGAGCATTGGCTGAGGTAAACACCGGCTTTTTGACACCGCCGAAAAAGCGCTCGCGCAGCGCGGCATTACTGGTGAAATCCGGCAGCAGCGCCGCGCGGCAATAATAGCTGTCAGGCGAGTCGTACAGCGCTTGGCTATCGTCTACCGTGGCGCCTTCTAACTGTTCGTCGACTAATCCTAGGCGTTCAATCAGTGCATGTACGGCGCGCAGCATCGGGCCGGCAACGTCGTCGGCGTAGACTTGGTCACCGGTCATCAGTAGCCAGGCAGGCCACTCGGTAGGCGCTGCCTGCTGATCGCCAAGCCAGCTGTCAGCACGCACCAAACCATCGGGGCTATCGTGATGTGGCTTACGGCAAGACCCATGCATCAGCCGGTGATGGCGCGAGGCAATCACAAACGCAGGGTAATCAGCTCCTTCATAGCACAGCCAGGGCGCCCACTCAGGCAACGACTGCACGCTACCCTGCCTCGTTTCAATCTGCAGGTCGTATTCGATACGCTCGTCGCAGGGCAGCGGCGTTTCAAGCTCAATATCGATCAGATGGATAAAGGCGCGCTTACCGATGGCAACGCACTGATGATGATGTGCTAAATAGATGGACTCGGCGTCATGCTGGCCGGGCCGTAGCACCAGCGTCATGGTCAGTGGCCGAGTGGCCACAAGCCACATCACCAGCCGGGTCGTGCTGATGCGCCGCACTAAAGGGCCAACTAAAATATCGGGCAGCGTATCCGTGCCATGCATTCAATGAAATCTCCGTTATCCGTTCGCCACTACGGGCAGCCCAACCACTACGTTTAAGCCTCCTTCGCTGGCGCGGGAAAGCTGCATATGGCCACTGTACAAAGCGACAAGGTCGGTGACGATAGCCAGCCCCAAACCACTGCCAGAGCGCTGCTCATCCAGGCGCTTTCCTCGCTGCAACGCCTGCTGGCACTGCGCGTCAGACATGCCGGGGCCATTATCACTTACGATAATAGTGAGCTGTTGCTCGTTAACCTGGGCCTGCAGCTGAACATCGCTGTGCGCCCAGCGCAGCGCATTATCCATTAAGTTACCTACCAGCTCCTGAATATCTTGCCCATCCATATGCACGTTCACGTCACGCTGCCATGTTTGGCGCAGCGTAATGCCGCGCCGCTGGCCAAGCTTGGCCAGCCCGTTTAGCAGCGGCGCTAACGTGGCATGCAGGTCAATGGGGGCAAAGCGAGCGCCCTCGCCTGCCGCCGATGCACGCGCTAAATGATGACGTACCGCGCTGTCTAAGCGCGTTAACTCCACTTCCCAGGTAGCACGGCTGTCTTCCGGCAGCTGGCGAAGCTGTAGACGCATCACGCTCAGCGGTGTCTTCAGCGCGTGGGCCAGATTACCGGCCGTGTGACGCCCGCGCTCAATTAAGCGTTGGTCCCGCGCCAGCACCGCATTCATTGAGGCGGCCAGGGTCGCCAGCTCGTCGGGCAAGCGAGTATCCAGCTGCTCTGCATGCCCCTGCTCTACCTCATGCAGGTTGGCCCGCATACGCCGCAGCGGCGCTAACCCCCAGCGAACTTGCAGCGCCAAAACGCCTAATAGCAAAATGCCTAGGCCCGCCAAACCGCCCCAAAGAAGACGTTGGAATTCGCGAATATCCGCAGCTAATACATCGTCCCGCGCGGCAACGCTGATATGCAGGGGTCTTTCCAAAGGCGCTAAATAGATATCACGCTCAACAACGCGCAGCGATTGCCCGCGCGGGCCTGACAATGAGCGCGCGCTGAGAGTGTCATTGGCAATAACCGGCAGACGTTGATCCCACAGCGAGCGGGAAGCCAACGTATGCTGGCCAGCATCGGTTATTTGCCAGTACCAGCCGGAGTAAACGTTATCAAACCGTGGGTCACCCAGCGCCCGATCGTGGACAAGCTGCTGGGCGGTGCGGTCATAGGTGACGCCGGCGATAATCACATTGAGCGTGGCCTCCAGGCGCTCGTCAAAGGCCTGGGTCGCCGCTAAATGGTAATGGTGAGAAAGCAGCGTACCGGCAACGGGGAGGGCCAGCCCGACCATCAGCAGCACCGCCAGTAGTAGCCGCACGCCGATGGAACGCCCGGCCCAACGCTTTTTCCATTGATTACGCCACGCAGAACGGGGGTGACTCATTCGCTGGCGGGCTCTTCTTCTAAGAGCCGATACCCCTGCCCCCGCAGCGTGGCAATGCGCCAGCTGCCCAACTTACGGCGCAGGCGGCTGACCTGCACGTCGATCACGTTAGAGTCCGGCTCATGGTCACGGTCGTATACGTGCTCTGAAAGCTCGGTACGACTCACCACGCGCGGTGCGGCATGCATCAAGTAGCCGAGCAGGCGCGTCTCTTGGGCGGTTAAGCCCACCGGACGCCCCGCCAACGCGACGTGCTGCGTATGCGTATCTAAGCTGAGCTCGCCGGCTTTCAATATCGGGTGTGCATGCCCGTGGCTGCGGCGAACCAGGGCGCGCAGGCGAAAAAGCACTTCCGCCGGTTCAAAAGGCTTAGTGACATAGTCATCGGCACCGGCGGTAAAGCCTGCTGCTTTATCGGCCCAGCGCTCACGGGCGGTAAGAATGAGCACGGGCAGGTCAATACCATCTTCGCGCCAAGCCGCTAGCCAGCGAGTACCGTCACCGTCAGGCAGGCCTACATCCAAAATGAGTGTGTCATAAGCTTCCGTGCGCACCAGGAAATCGGCATCTTGGCCCGTGGCCGCATGCTCTACAAGCCAATCGCCGTCGCGCAGCGCCTGACTTAGCTCGCGGGCGAGCGCGTGGTCGTCTTCTACCAGCAAACACTTCATGACTGACTACCCTTTTCTTATATAAAAAAGCTAACGGCGCATATCGTTAATGCGCGCACCTTCAATAGACATTAGCTCACCGCTTTGGCCGTCAAATTCAAATTCAACGATCTGGCCTTGGGGTCCGAGCAGCTTAATTTCATACTCTACAAACCCGCGCTCACGCTCCACCTCAACTTCGAGCACCTCACCAATATAGTGAGCTTCAAGCCAATCTAAAATAGTGTCCAGCGACACCACTTCGCCACGATTCACCTCGCCATGCAGAGATTCCCAGGGCTGATCGCCCACTGCGCTACTGACCAGTAATAGCGCTAAGGCTAAACTGGCAACACTGCGGCAAGCGCTTTTTTGGAAGCGGCCTAGTGGCGTTATAAGGTGACGTACGACATTACTCATATTGCCAGAATGCCTAAGGCAACATGAACGTTAGATGAACGGTTTTGTCAGCTTAAGGAAAGTATCCCAGTGGTATAAATTCCCTGTCGCATTGGCTGAGTGCCATTGATTCACGTAAATGATTCGTCACGTAAAGAAGGAATTTGCTATGAACACCATGAAAAAAATGCTGCTGATCCCGACCTCTGCCCTACTACTTGCCGCTGCGGCTGGCAGTGCTCAGGCTGACTCACTGCCAATGGATCGTATTGATGACGTATTGACCCACGCAGGCGACTACGGTTTCACCCATTACGAAGAAATTAGCATTAAAAGCCGTGGCCGTGTGGAAGTAGAAGGCTGGCTGGACGATGAGTGGTATGCCGATATTGATTTCTCACTAGATGACGGCGAAACGTTGCAAGAGCAACGCGAGCGCCTAGTCACCGGTGCCTGGGGTATGAGCGAAGACGATATTCGCCAAGCGCTGAATGTTGCCAGCCAGGAAGGCATGGTTGAGTTTGAAGACCTCGACATGGATAAAAGCGGCATGATCGATGTTGAAGGCCGCGACGAAAATGGCCGTGAGCTAGAAATCAGCGTACGCCAAGGTGCTGATCAAGTCAGCGAGATTGATCGCGACTAATCTATCGCATCAACTCTACTCGCGGTGTTTGAAGCCGCCCTGCGGGCTCCCTTTAAGGGAGCCCGCTGCGTTATAGCCCCAGCAATAGCCAAGCGTCATAATGACCTCAGCAGGAAGCGAATATAGCCGCAGACTGAGGAGAACGCCGTGCATAATGACAACATTGATGGCCACCCCTCCGGCGACACGCTACCCACCGCGGCGCTGCGTGATTTAGCCTGGTTAGCCGCCACGCCGGACCTTATTGAGATGGCGCCACCGATTCCCTGCGCAGGCCGCCCGACGCTTAAAGAACTAGGGCTGGAAAACTCGCTGTTGCCCTGGCTGCGCCAACTCCCAATACCTTCGCTAACAGCTTTAACGGGGTCGCGGGCCAATCGCATGGGGCATTATCACGAACGCCTTTGGCACACGTTGCTCGATCACGCCCCCAACACACGCATGCTAGCGCACAACGTACGCATTACGCGTCAGCGCATTACGCTGGGTGAGCTGGATATGCTTTACCGCACTCGCGACAATCCGGCACCGATACATTTGGAGGTGGCGATTAAGTTCTATCTGGGTTTGCCGGAAGGGCCTGGGGACGTGCGTAGCCAAAGCCGCTGGATTGGCCCTGGCGGAGCAGATAGCCTAGCGCTTAAATGTGCCCATTTACAGCGCCACCAGTTGCCGCTTTCCACAACGCTGCCTGCGCTGGCAACCCTAAATCATTGGCTAGCACCGCGTGACCTGGGCGCCTCTAAACTAACGTTAGGTGAGCAATTAACGCAACGGCTAGCCATACCTGGCGTTCTGTACTACCCCTGGAAAACGCCCTGGCACACAGAGATGCCTCCACCAGAGGGCGCCACGCTGAATCACCGCCGTGGCTACTGGTGCTACTGTCGAGATTGGCCTGCGTTTGTCGCCAGTTCAGCTGCAGTACCGACGATAGCCTGGCTGGAAAAACCGCATTGGCTGGCACCACCGCTATCCAGCGTTTTTCGCCCCATTGATAAAGTGCTGCCCGGCGTCATCGATAAAGTGCACGCATGGCGCTCGCCTCAGCAGATCATGCTCTATTACCAACATGAACACCGCTATGAGCGCGTTTTTTTGGTGCCTGACGACTGGCCGCACCAAGTGCCTTTACCGCCGCCAGCTCGCTTATAGAACCACAAGATTATCGCGGTGAATCAATTCGTGAGCCTCTACGTAGCCAAGGATCGCTTCAATCTGATGGCTGGGCTGCCCCGCCAGTTGGTGCGCTTCATCAGCGCCGTAGTTCACCAAGCCTTTGGCCACTGATGCGCCCTGCTCGTCCACGCATACCACCATATCGCCACGTTTAAAGCTGCCCTGCACACTGCGAACGCCAACGGCTAATAGGCTAGAGCCTTTATCGCGCAGCACTTTAACTGCGCCAGCATCCAGCACCAGCGTGCCGCGCACCTGCAGTTGCCCCGCCAGCCAACGCTTACGCGCCGCGATCGGCACCTGATCAGGGCGCAGCAGCGTGCCCAGCGACTCACCCGCCATTATCCGATTGATAACGTCAGGCTGACGCCCGCTCGCAATGACAGTGACCGCCCCAGAGCGCGCCGCCAGCTGCGCCGCACGCACTTTAGTACTCATGCCACCACGCCCTAGCGCACCGCCGCTGCCTGCAACAGCCGCTAAGCGAGGGTCGTCGGCGCGCCCTTCGGCTATCATCTGAGCATTTGGATTATGCCGCGGGTCAGCATCAAACAGACCTTCCTGATCGGTCAACAGCAGCAGCGCATCGGCTTCCAATAGATTTGCAACCAGCGCTCCGAGCGTATCGTTATCGCCAAAGCGAATCTCATCGGTGACCACGGTATCGTTTTCATTGATCACCGGCACCACGCGCATTTCCACCAACGTGCGCAGCGCCGAAAGCGCATTGAGGTAGCGCTTGCGGTTAGAAAGATCGTCGTGGGTGAGCAGCACCTGCGCCGTGAGCATATTGTGGCGCGCAAAATGCTGCTCATAGCACTGGGTGAGTCCGTTTTGACCCACCGCCGCAGCGGCCTGAAGCTCATGCACCGCGCTGGGCCGCACCTGCCAGCCAAGACGCACCATGCCAGCAGCCACGGCGCCAGAGGAAACCAGCACCACCTCAACACCGCGCTGATGCAAGGCTGCGATTTGATCCACCCAGCCGCCAATGGCCGGTTCGTCCAGGCCGCGACCATCGTTAGTCAGTAACGCACTGCCGATCTTTACCACGACTCGACGCGCACGACTCAACGCGCTGCGTCCGAGAATTTGCTCGTTACTTTCCATCCGCCCCACCTTTATCAGACACAATAAGGGCCGCGCGAACGCAGCCCTTATTAGCTTACTATCTTATACCCTTAGCTGGGTCACGCTATTTTGCCAAGCTATGGGGCATATTCAACTTCAACATCATAATCATCGTCGTCGAAATCTTCGTCGTCTTCATCGTCACGCTTACGCCGACGACCCAGACGCGCTTCAGTACGTGCGACCGACTCTTCTTCCATGCGACGGCGCATTTCCTGCTCACGAATCAGCGCTTCTTCATCTTCGTGCTCAAGGCGACGCTGTTCGGTCAGCCAGCGATACGCCGCCTGAACCAGCTTATCGGTGCCATCGCTACTGATGGCCGAGATACGGAACACCGGGCCTTCCCAGTTAAGCGCCTGAATAATCGCCTGGGCGCGCTCTTCGCGCTCGTCTTCCGGCAGCAGGTCAAACTTATTCAAGACCAGCCAGCGCGGACGCTCAGAAAGCGCCGGTGAGAACTGCCCCAGCTCGCGCACAATCGCCTTCGATGCCGCGACCGGATCAGACTCATCAAACGGCGCTACGTCGACGACGTGAAACAGCAGCCGCGTACGCGTCAGGTGCTTCAAGAAGCGCAGCCCTAAGCCGGCACCGTCAGAAGCCCCTTCGATCAGACCCGGCACGTCGGCCATTACGAAGTGTTCGTGCATGCCCAGCTTCACCACGCCTAAATTGGGCACTAGCGTAGTGAACGGATAGTTAGCGACCTTGGGCTTGGCGGCAGACACGGAACGAATCAGCGTGGACTTGCCCGCATTAGGCATACCCAGCAGACCCACATCGGCCATTACCTTCATTTCCAAACGCAGGTTACGGCGATCACCGTCGGTACCGGTTGTGGTACGACGCGGCGCGCGGTTGGTCGAAGACTTAAAGTGGATGTTACCCAATCCACGCCGACCGCCTTCACCAACCAATACTACCTGGCCGATCTCGGTCACATCCGCGATGACTTCCAAAGTATCTTCGTCAATCACCGTGGTGCCGACCGGCACTTTTACGTGTAGGTCTTCGCCGGCCTTGCCGCTCATTTGACGGCCCATGCCGCCCTGACCGTTTTCCGCTTTATAAAAACGCTGGAATTTGAAGTCGATCAAGGTGTTAAGCGCATCGTCACCAATCAGGTAAACGCTACCACCGTGACCGCCATCACCCCCATCGGGGCCGCCCCTGGGCACATATTTTTCGCGGCGAAAGCTCAGACAGCCATTGCCGCCTTTGCCCGCCTCAACAATAATCGAGGCTTCATCGACGAACTGCATTGGATTCTCCCGGCCGCTTCCGCCGCCCTAATATGCAATACTTTTTTTCACCGGCGCTTTTATCCACCATCGTGGTAGCAAAGCGTATGCGAAAAGAGTTTTAACCGACAAAAAAGCCCCGCCATAGCGGGGCTTTTTTACGCAGCATCTATCTAGCGCTGCGTTTTTCGTTTATGCAGAAACGATGCTAACGAACTTACGGTTTTTGGGACCTTTGGTCTCAAATTTCACAAAACCGTCGCTCAGCGCGAACAGCGTGTGATCGCGGCCTAGGCCAACGCCTGTGCCAGCGTGGAAGCGCGTGCCGCGCTGACGCACGATGATGTTACCCGCAGTCGCCGATTGGCCACCGAACAGTTTCACACCTAAGCGTTTAGACTCGGAATCGCGACCGTTACGCGTGGAGCCAGCTGCCTTCTTATGAGCCATTGCAAAAACCTCCTAAAGGGACAAACCGCTTACGCGGAAATTCCGGTAATTTTGACTTCAGTGAACCACTGACGGTGGCCCTGACGCTTCATGCTGTGCTTACGGCGACGGAACTTGATGATCGTCACTTTTTCGCCACGGCCGTGGGAAACCACTTCGGCAGAGACTTTAGCGCCGCCAATCATTGGCGCGCCAATGTTGAAGTCATCGCCGTCTGCAACCATCAGCACTTCATCAAACTCGATCGTTTCGCCGGTGGCGACTTCGATTTTTTCGAGCTTGAGGGTCTGACCTTCTTGAACGCGGTACTGTTTGCCACCGCTTTTAATAATTGCGTACATGTCACTCTCCGGACTTGTCGTTAATGCCAATTACGCCCCGCGTAACCAGCGCTCATCGCCTTCCGCTCTTATCGACCTGCTGCGAGTGGCGCCCCTTCTGGAGCCATCTGACAGGGAGCATGATGAGTGGGTCGCGGATTATAACGACTATCGCCTCTTACCACAAGACTACCTGTACTCGTCAATGGTTGGGAGAAGCCATCACGGCTGAGCGCGCCTTGACGCCCAACAGGCAGCGCCATAGCATGAGCCCAACGCATCACCATAACGAATGACATAACTACGGGCGGCACTTACCGCCTTCACCTGCCGCGATGAACGGATCCAATGACCGCTAACGTCTCCTCAGCCCAACCCGTCAGCCCAACGCCTTCACCGCTGCACGCCGTGGTGGCCGAGGACTTTGCAGCCGTCAATCGGACAATTATTGAGCAGCTCACGTCTAAAGTGCCGCTGGTCGAAACCATCGGCCAGTACATCATTGAAAGTGGCGGTAAGCGCCTGCGCCCTCTATTGGCGCTTTTAGCCGCGCGCGCGCTCAACTACACCGGCGAAAAACACATCCCGTTGGCAACGCTGATTGAGTTTATGCATACCTCGACGCTGCTGCATGATGACGTGGTTGATGAATCTCACATGCGCCGGGGCAAGAAAACCGCTAACGATGCCTGGGGCAATGCGCCGTCGGTGTTGGTGGGTGACTTTCTCTATGCTCGCTCCTTTCAGATGATGGTCGACGTGGGCTCCATGCGCATCATGGCGATTCTCTCCGGCGCCACCTGCATCATCGCCGAAGGAGAAGTGCTGCAGCTCACCAACATTGGCAATCCCAGTATTTCTGAGGCGGACTACTTCGAGACCATTTTGGGTAAAACCGCCATGCTGTTTGAGGCGGCTTCCCACAGCGGTGCCGTGCTGGCCCAAGCTACTCCCGAACAAGAGCACGCGCTTCAGTATTATGGCCGCTATCTGGGCCTCGCGTTTCAGCTGATTGATGACCTGCTGGATTATCAGGGCGACGCTGACGCCATGGGCAAGAACGTTGGCGACGACCTGGCCGAAGGCAAGCCGACGCTGCCGCTGATTCACGCCATGGAGCAAGGCACCCCAGAGCAGGCCAAGCTCATTCGCCAGGTGATTCGCCAAGGCGGGCTTGAGCAGCTAGACGCCGTACTGGAAATTGTTCATGCCACCGGTGCACTCGACTACACCCGCCAGCGCGCCGAAGAAATGGCCGACAAAGCCCTTGAGCAACTGAACACTCTACCGCCCAGCACTTATCGCGACAGCATGGCGCAGTTAGCCCGTTTAGCCGTTGATCGTAAAGCATAAAAATTGCTCGATCACGCTATCAAGGGCTTGAAAAAATGGCCCTGAATCAGTATGATCCACTCCCGCTGTTGAGCAGTGCTCGGCAGCTTTCGGAATATAGCTCAGCTTGGTAGAGCGCTGCCTTCGGGAGGCAGAGGTCGTAGGTTCGAATCCTGCTATTCCGACCAAGAACACTATAAAAAACGGCCACTTAGCTCTTTTAGCAAGTAGCCGTTTTGTCATTTATGTAACCTCTCTTTTCCAGCCCCCTTGATTAAGTTAAAGTAGCCGCCCTTTTGAGTGGTATCAAAGCAGTGTCCTTTCCCCTATATATCGAAGAATGGCTGGGCTGGCTTCCCGAAGAGACGATAATCGCCAACAGGCCAAATCGCCTTATCTCAGCTCCGCTGGGGGGCATGCTGCCCGCTATACTGCGGCGGCGACTCGATGATACCGGACGTGCCACCTGCGACATCCTGCGAGAACTCGACCCCCAGGCTGATGCCCCTTTAGTGCATGCCTCACGGCATGGCGATACGACACATACGCTTGCGATGCTGGAGAGCCTGCAGCGTGGCGAACCTATCTCCCCTACCCGTTTTTCGATGTCAGTGCATAACGCCATTCTGGGCGTTCACTCTATTGCACAGTCGCATCATCGCCCTTTGCAGGCGTTAGGGGCGTGTGGTGATGAATTTGATGCGCTTGTTTACGAGTCCCACGGGTATTTGATGGCGGGCTACTCTAGCGTCGTTGCCGTGTTCTCGGAAAGCTCACTGCCTGCTGCTTATCAAGGAGTTACGCAACACCCGGGGACGGCCTGTGTGGTTGGCATGCGCTTTACCCTGAATCAAGGGCGCGCTATTACGCTATCGAAACCCGGGCAAAGCACTTCCCCTACGCCGGTCAACGTGCTGAACTGGCTCAACGGAGAGACCACTTTCCTGGACGGCCGACAGCGCTGGCACCTGGAGCAGGAATGAGCATCAGTCAACTGTACCGCGGTGCGGGTACCGCTATTTCTTTTGCAGCCTTCGGGATCGGTGGGCTTTTTATTGGCCTGGTGATTGCGCCGTTGCTCAACCTGTGTGTGCGCGACACTGAACGGCGCCATCAACTGGCGCGACGCCTTATTCAAGCCTGCTTTCGCGGGTTCATCAATTTGATGAAAGGCCTCGGCGTGCTTGATTACCGCTTTAGCCATTCCGAGCGCCTCAAGCGTCCTGGCTTGCTAGTGATTGCCAACCACCCTTCATTGATTGATGTCATTTTCTTGATCGCCCACACGACTCACGCCAACTGTATCGTGAAGGGCCGACTGGCCCGCAACCCGGTTACCCGAGGCCCTATCCGTGCCGCAGGCTATATCACCAACGATGACCCCGAGTCAGTGCTGGAGGCTGCCCGCCAGAGCCTGCAAAGCGGCGATTCACTGATTTTATTTCCTGAAGGCACTCGCACTAGCCCGAAACGCCCTATCAAGTTTCGTCGCGGCGGGGCTAATATCGCCCTGCGCACAGGCACAGCGATCACCCCTGTTCTGATACGCTGTGCGCCAACGACCCTGACCAAGCATGAACCCTGGTACCACATCCCGGCGACCAGAGTTTTAATGGAATTTAGTGTGCTTGAAGACCTGGATGTTAATTCAACTGGCCAACAACCAACCGGCCAGCTCGCCAGGCAGCTAACGCAATGGCTGAGCGACCACTTCAACACAGAACTGGAACACCTTCATCATGACCGAAACCTGCCATCAGACGCTTGAAATCGAGCTCAAGCGTCTCATCATTGACGCGCTAGAGCTTGAGGATATTACGCTTGCCGATATTGACCCACACGCCCCTCTGTTTGGCGAAGGGCTGGGGCTTGACTCAATTGATGCGCTTGAGCTTGGACTGGCACTGCAAAAGCAGTATGGAATCAAGCTTGACTCCGAAGCCGATGAGACGCGGCGTCATTTCGCAAGCCTGGCGGCGCTGCAAGCGCTCGTGGAGGCCCGCCGTGTCAATTGAAACCGCTGACCATCAGCGCGCAGAGATACTTGCTCATATTCGCAAGACACTGGTTGAGCTGTTCGAGATCAATGCCAGCGACATAGAGCCGAATGCCCGCCTCTATGAAGATCTGGATATCGACAGCATCGATGCGGTGGATCTCGTCGTCGAGCTCAAGCAATTTACCGGACGACGCATCAGGCCCGAGGATTTCAAATCGGTGCGCACGATCAACGATGTTGTCACGGCCGTCGAACAATTGATGCAGCAGTAACAATGCCAAAATACGCAAGCTTGGTGCTCGCGCTGATATGGCCACTACTGGTGCTGCTTTTGCACGATGATATCGGCAGCTGGCCGCTATTACTTATGGGCGCGGCGCTGCTCGCCTGGAGAATGCCGCAAGCGCGCTACCTGGCAGTAACCGCGGCTATCTTACTCCTCACGTTAGGCGCCCTGGGATACACTGAACTCGGCATGCGTGCATACCCCGTGGCCGTGAACGCGATCATGCTGGCTATTTTTCTCTCCAGCCTGTGGCGGGGCATGCCGGTCATCGAGCGTTTAGCGCGCCTGCGTGAGCCCGAGTTATCCGCTGCCGGGGTACGCTATACCCGAAACGTTACCTGGGCATGGTGCGGTTTTTTTATGTTCAACGGGGCCATTGCCTGCTGGACAGCGCTGTACGCTGATTTGGCCACCTGGACGCTATATAACGGCGCCATCAGCTATGGGCTGATCGGCATCATGTTTATCGGTGAATGGCTATTGCGTCACCGGATGCGGAGTCGTTTGTCGTGACCTTTATCTCGCTTACTCAGCTACCCTGGCGCAACCTAAGCTTTCGTCATGAGTGTCTGCCCAACCACTGGGTATGTAGCGCCTCACTTGCGTTACATATTGATGAATGGCACCTCTGGCTTGCGGACAAACCCGCCGGCCGCTGGCTACTCTGCCAGCAGCAGCCGCTTGCGTTTTGCGCGGCCCTGATCGCCTTGTGGGAAAGCGGTCGGGTCGCCGTGCTGCCCGCTGATGATCGCCCGGGAACACTCTCCCGGCTGGCAAGCGAAGTCGACGGCACGCTGCCCGACGCGCCTGGGCCGAGGCTCGCGAAGAGCGCTGAAACACGCCCCCGCGTTGTGCCTCTGGATCCGAGCGCGACCGCCGTTGTGCTATCGACCTCAGGCTCTACCGGCAACCCCGTTCAGCTAGCCAAGCGTTTTGATCAGCTGGATGCCGAGTTATCAGCCCACGCCCAGCTTTGGCCGCTGACCGACAGCGGCGTTATTTCTCAGGTAAGCCATCAGCATATTTATGGGCTGCTCACCGGCATACTGCACCCTTTATGCACTTCCACGCCGTTCTGTGGTGGTGAAAGCCGCTACCCAGAAACGCTGGTGACCCGCCTGCAGGAGGCCAGTGCCGCAGGCCTACATCCGGTCGTGGTCAGCTCTCCTGCACAGCTTTCGCGCTTGCCCGAACACCTGGCCTGGCACGCCGCCACGCCGCCTGCCCGCGTGTTCTCATCTGGAGCCCCCTTGTCGCAGGCACACGCCCAGCTTGCTGAACGCCTGCTACAGGCGCCGGTCATCGAGATTTATGGCAGCACCGAAACCGGAGGTATAGCCCAGCGCCGCCAAACAAGCCATAGCGCTTGGCAGCCGCTACCCGGTGTGGCGTTAGCATTCCAAGACGGCGGACTGAGCCTGCGGTCGCCGTTTCTTGAGATGCCTCAGCAGTGGTGGCATCAGCCTGACCTAGTGGCGCCGGTAGATGACGGCTTTATGCTACTGGGCCGAGCGGATCGTTTAGTCAAGATTGGCGGCAGGCGTGTCTCGCTCGACCACGTGGAGTGCCTTCTTACGGCGCTGGAAGAGGTTAGCGAGGCACGCTGTGTCGATCTCGACCGTACCGACGGCCGCCTGGGCGCCGTGGTCGTACTAGAGCACGCGTTTATTCCGCACCAGCGTGACGCTCGCCAGTGTTTGATACAGCGTCTGCGCGCGCATCTTTTCGACCACCTGGAGCCAGTGGCAGTGCCCCGCTATTGGCGCTTTGTCGAAACGGTGCCGAGCAATACCCAGGGCAAACTGGACCGCACGCTGATCAATCGCCTGTTTGCCGATCTGGACGACCCCAAAGAGCCGCGCTGGCTGGGCGAGCATCTGCTAGATGCCAATAGTTGCCTGCTCACCCTGGAAGTGCCGGAGCGGTTGGCGTTTCTGGAAGGCCACTTTGATGAGTATCCAATAGTGCCGGGGGTAGTGATGGTGCAGTGGGCGATTCATTATGCCCACGATATCTTTGGCCACAGAGGTCTGTTTCTGGGTATCGAGCGCCTGAAGTTTACGCGCGCGCTGCTGCCCGGCACTCGATTCACCCTGCAGCTGACCCGCCGTGAAGACGGCATCGCGTTTAGCATTGACTCCCAGGAAGGTCGCCACTGTGCCGGGCAGGTTCGCCTGCAAGCGCCCAAGGGAGGTCAGCATGGCTGAGCCAAGGCCCTGTATCCTGATCCCGGTGTACAACCACCCAGCGACGATCAACCCGCTCTGCGCGGAACTGGCGGCGCTTGAGATACCGCTGGTGCTGGTCGATGACGGCAGTGATCAGCCGTGTGCCGCCGCTCTGGACCGTCTGGCGGAACAGGGTCATCACCTGCTGCGTCTTGAGGTTAATCAGGGTAAGGGCGCGGCGGTACGTGCTGGACTACGCTACGCCGAGCAGCTGGGGTTCAGCCATGCGCTTCAGGTCGATGCCGACGGCCAGCACGGCGTCGACGACCTGCCCGCGTTTCTCAGCGAACTCAAGGCGGCCCCAGATGCACTAATAGTGGGCTATCCCCGCTATGACGCCAGCGTGCCCAAAATGCGCTTTTATGGCCGCTACGCCACGCATATCTGGGTGTGGATAAATACCTTGTCGCTGGATATTCGCGACTCGATGTGTGGTGTCAGGCTCTATCCGGTGACGCCACTCAATCAAATACTCGCTCGCCACCCCTGCGGCAATCGCATGACCTTCGATACCGAAGTGCTGGTGCGCTGGCACTGGGCACAAGGCGCCATGATGCACCGGCCGGTACGCGTGCACTATCCCCGTGATGGCATCAGCCATTTTGCCGTGTGGCGCGATAACCGGCAGATATCGCTGATGCATACGCGCCTGTTTTTCGGCATGTTGTGGCGCCTGCCGCGCTTGCTCGCCCGGCGCTGGCAGCCCAATGAGGTAAGCCCATGAGCCGTCACTGGGCGCGAATCGGTGAGCGCGGCACGCTGCTGGGGATGACCCTGATGGTGGCCATACAGCGGCGCCTGGGCCGCTGGCCTTTTCGGCTGGCGCTATGGCCGGTGATGCTCTGGTATTTTCTCGTCCACACCACGGCGCGACGCGCTTCTCAGGCGTTCTTGCAACGCCTTTATCCCTCACTCAAGCAGCAGCCTGTCGCTCGTTGGTGGCAAAGCTACCGCCACTTTCTGGCCTTTGGCGAAACGCTGATGGACAAGGTTGAAGCATGGAGCGGCAATATTGCCGACGAGCGCCTCGTGGGTAGCGGGGTCGAGCGCTTCACCACCGCGATTGAAGGTGGCCAAGGTGGATTGATCCTTGTCGCTCACCACGGCAACCTTGACGTTGTGAATGCGCTGACCGAACGCCATACTAATCTCGACCTGACGGTGATGATGCACACGCGTAATGCGCGCAAGTTCAATGCTCTGCTTGAACGTGTCACGGGCAAGCCGCGCCCACAGATTCTCGAAGTCAGCGACGTCACCCCCGCCACTGCTCAGACGCTGGCAGAACGCATCAACGCTGGTGGCTATATCGTAATCGCCGCCGACCGCCGTCCCCTGTCAGGCGAGCGGACCCAGCCGCTTGATTTTCTCGGCGACCAGGCACGCTTTCCGGAAGGCCCTTTCCGTCTGGCCACCTTGCTGCGTTGTCCACTCTATACGCTGGCCTGCGTGCGCGATGATGACAACTTCAGGATCGACTTTGAGCTGCTTGGCCACACCCAGGACCTGCCTCGTCGTCAGCGTGAAACATGGATTGCCGATGCCATGCAGGCGCATGCCAACCACCTGGCAGAACGCGTTCGGCGCCACCCGTTACAATGGTTCAATTTTTATCCCTTTTGGATGAACGACACTGGATACCTTCATGACGATACTGCGTGACTCGACGGCGGGCCCTCTCACCAGCGAGCCGCTCATTCTGGATGGCTCGATGGTCAGCCTTGAAGACGTACTGGCCGTTGCCGAAGGCCGCCGCCGCGCCATCCTGTCGACGACACCCGACTTTCGTCAGCGTATTGCCAAAGGCAATGTCTTTCTTGAGCGCCTGCTCGCAGAAGATGGCGTCGTCTACGGCGTTACCACCGGTTATGGCGACTCCTGCAACCGCGAAGTCTCCGCGTTTGATCTGGAACAACTGCCCCGCCAGCTATACACCTTTCATGGTTGCGGGCTGGGCGAGGCGCTGACGGTGGAAGCCGCACGGGCGGTGATCATGGTACGTCTGGTCTCGCTCTGTCGTGGCGTTTCAGGGGTCAGCATAGAGCTGCTTGAACGCTTGGTATGGCTGCTAGACCACGATGTAATACCGGTCATTCCGGAAGAGGGCTCTGTGGGGGCCAGCGGGGATCTTACGCCGCTCTCTTACCTGGCCGCCGTTTTATGCGGTGAGCGGGAGGTATTGCATGACGGCAAGAGGCGGCCTACGGCTGAGGTGTTCGCCGAGCATGGGCTTACAGCCTATCGCCTCAAGCCCAAAGAAGGTCTGGCACTGATGAACGGCACCGCGGTGATGACCGCGCTGAGCGTGTTCGCCTTTGCCCGCACCACCTATCTGGCGCAACTGGCCACGCGCATTACGGCGCTCAGCGTGCATGCGCTGAACGGCAACCCTTACCACTTTGATGCCGAGCTTTTCGCCGCCAAACCCCATCCGGGTCAGAACAAGGTAGCTCAACGCCTGCGCGAGGATCTCCACGCGCCCGAGTCGCCGCGCAACTCATCGCGTCTTCAGGACCGCTATTCGACGCGCTGCGCCCCGCATGTAATCGGCGTGGTGGAAGATGCTCTACCCTGGTGGCGCCAATTTCTCGAAAACGAACTCAACAGCGCCAACGACAACCCGTTGATCGACGCCGAGCAAGGCAAGGTCATGCACGGCGGCCACTTTTACGGTGGCCATGTTGCCTTCGCCATGGACAGCCTCAAGCAGGCCGGTGCCAACCTCGCGGACCTGCTCGACCGCCAATTGGCGCTGCTGGTGGATGCGCGCTTCAATCATGGCTTGCCTAGCAACTTAAGCGGTGCCGCCCCCGAGCGGGCGAGCCTTAACCATGGCTACAAGGCCGTGCAAATAGGCGCGTCAGCATGGACCGCCGAAGCGTTAAAGCTAACCATGCCCGCCAGCGTCTTTTCGCGCTCCACCGAGTGCCACAATCAGGACAAGGTAAGCATGGGTACCATTGCCGCCCGCGATGCGCTGCGCATACTCACGCTGGTAGAGCAGGTCGCGGCCGCCACTCTGCATGCCGCCTGCCAGGGGGTGGAACTGCGCAGCCAAATCAGCAATACGCCGCTGCCTGATCGCCTGGCTGACTTTTTGGCAGACTGCCGTCAGATTTTCCCCGCGCTGGGCGAAGACCGCGCCCTGGAACACGAGCTACGTACCCTCTGCGACTTGATTCGCCAACGCCATTGGAACCTATATGACGCTTGATGATGGCAAACTGCCCTGCTACGAGACCGAGCTGACGATACCTTTTCATGATATCGACATGATGCAGGTGGCTTGGCACGGCCACTACGTCCGCTATCTGGAAATCGCCCGCTGCGCCCTGCTCGATGCTCTGGATTACAACTATTCACAAATGCAGGCCTCAGGGTTTGCTTGGCCGGTAATCGACTTGCGCCTGCGCTACGCGGCACCCGTGCTATTCGCCCAGCGAATCGCCATCGAAGCGCGTCTGAGCGAGTGGGAGAATCGCCTCAAGATCGACTACACCATCCGTGATGCACAAACACGCAAACGCCTGACGCGTGCGTGGAGCGTACAGGTGGCCGTCGGGACTGAAGACCATGAAATGCGCCTGGAATCACCGCCCGTTCTGCGAGAACGTCTGCTCGCTTGGCAGAAGGCCAATCCATGATGCGCTCTATTAACGCGGCCTTTTTTGCCCGTGCCCTTTTTGCCCTCACCCTGGTGACTGCCAGCGCCAACGCGTGGGCGGCTCCCACCATCGATGACCTTGCCGAACGTCTGGCCGACAATGCACCCCAGTGCGGGCGCTTCGCGCAGACACGCTGGCTAGCCGATCTCAATAGCCAGCTGGATAGCCGCGGAACCTTTGAGCATCAAGATGAGGGCCTTGTCTGGCAAACAACCTCCCCTATCAATGACCGCGTGGTGCTGAGCGCAGACAACGAAGAACTGCCGATGGGCTTTCAGGCGGTTGCTCCAGTGCTTAGTGGCCTGCTTTCCGGCGACTGGCAGGCGCTGGAGAGATACTTCACCATCGAGCTCAGCGATACCCAAGACGAATGGCAGGCCATGCTGACGCCTAGTAATGCGAACATCGCCCAACGGCTTGTCCACTTGCTGGTTCACGGTCACCAGCAGGTAGAGCGTGTCGAAATCCTGTTTACCAATGATGACCGGCTTGAGATTACCTTGAGCGCGGCGGATTGCGAGCGCCTTGACGACGATGACCGCATTCCGTGAGTGAAGCAACGCACCCCGGCCGCCTGGAGCGTCTGGCAGCTATCGGCTGGGCGGGGCTGCTGCTGGGCTGCGCCCTGCTCTTGGCTTTTCTGCTGAGTACAGGCGCGGCACTGGATACGCGCATCACCACGCTGTTGCCAGACACCCGCCAGGGGGCGCTACTCGAACAAGCCGAGCAGCATTTGACGCAGGCCTTCGAGGATCGCTTCGTGCTGCTGGTGCGAGGCGAATCACCTGCTCGGCTGGTGGCGGATCTCAAGGCATACCTTAAAGAATCGGCCAGCGTCACAACCTTCGACGATGACACGTTACAACAACCCGGCAGCGCCTTGTCAGCATACCGCTATCGACTGCTATCGCCGTCACTTGCGGCCGCCGATAGCGACGCTTGGGTGCAGCGGGGTCTGCGACAGCTGTTCACGCCGGGAAGTGACGTTGACCCACGTAAGGATCCCTTCGGCCTGTTTGATGCCTGGCGTGACCAGCGCCTAGCGGGCCCCCTTCGCTTGATCGGCGGCTTGCCAGCCGTGAGTGACGAGCACGCCCCCTGGTTCATCGTCAGCGGCCAGCTCACGGCGAGCCCCTACGATATGGCTATGCAGCAACGCCTTGTCGCGGCGCTGGCACACTTTACAGATGACTATCCTGAAGCTGAGCTGCTACGAAGCGGGCTGGTGTTCCACGCCTCCGCTGGTGCCGAGCAGGCCAAGCGCGAAACCTTGATCATCGGTATCGGTTCACTGCTGGGTATCGCCTTGCTGCTCTGGATCACCTTTCGGCGCGCTGCGATATTGGCCAGCCTGTTGTTGCCGGTGGCGTGTGGTCTGCTGTTGGCACTGCCGTTGACCTGGCTATTTTTTGGTACGCTCAACCTGCTGACGCTGGCCTTCGGCGCCAGCTTGATCGGCATCGCGATAGATTACGCCCTGCATTTTCAGTGCGCTCGCCAGCTCGCGCCCGAACAGCCGCTGGCCAGACTTTGGCCGGGGCTGTTACTGGGCTTGGTATCCAGCCTTATCGCTTATCTCGTCCAGCTCGCTACGCCGCTGCCAGGGCTACGTCAGATGGCCACCTTCGTGGCGCTGGGACTGGTCGGTGCCTGGTTAACGGTGAGGCTTTGGTTGCCGTGGTTGACTCCGCGCCCGCATGCCGCCACCGCACGCATTGCTACCCGGCTCAACCGCCTGCGCTTACCCCCTCGCGCAACTAAGTATTGGGGGCTACTGGCCCTGCTTAGCGCTCTCGCGGTAGTCATAATCGCCACGCGGCTGTCCGCTGACGATGATCTTCGCCAGCTCAATCCTTCACCTGCCGAGCTAATCACCGAACAGCAGCGCGTGCAGACCCTGCTGGATAGCCCGACCGCCAGCCGCTACCTGTTGGTCACCGCCGCGCATGAAGGTGAACTATTGGAGCGGCTTGAAGCTCTGGACGCGGACCTTGCCGATCTAAAGGTGCAAGGGCACTTGACCCACTACCGCCACTTGGCACAATCGGTACCCTCCCCAGCGAGCCAAAATGCCAACCTTGAGCGTGTGCGTCAGGCTTACAACAACGCCCTGCCCCAGCTGATAGCCAAAGCAGGCCTTCCCCCGAGCTTGCTGAAAGCCGCTCAGCGCTCGCTTGAAAGTGTGCCGCTGCTGACGATCACGACCTGGCTTAGTACACCGGAAGGGCAGGCCGACACCATGCTCTGGCTAGGCGCCGTCGCCGCCGATGGCGATGGCGAGCATGCAGGCATGGCGGCATTAGTCACCCTGGGCGACGCCGATAGCACCGCCCAACAAGTGCTCTCCCAGCTCGCGGCACCGGCGCACGTGCTCTACCAAGATCGCGTCGCCACCTTATCCAACCATCTGTCGCAGCTTCGCGACCAGATCGCCCTGTGCCTGGCCATCGCCGTGGCGGGGCTGGCGCTGATATTTGGCATTCGCTATCGCGGGCGGGCCTGGCGCGTACTGCTACCGCCGCTGGGCGCACTGCTGGTAACCGTCGCACTATTGAGCGCCTTTAACATCGGCTTGACGCTTTTCCACCTGCTGGGATTGCTGTTGGTATTGGGTATCGGTCTCGATGCGGGCATTTTCAGCACGGAACACCCAGATAGCTCCGCCGCCTGGCTGGCCATTAGCCTGTCGTGTACCTCAAGCCTGCTGGCCTTCGGCCTACTGGCGTTCAGTGCCACCCCGGCGCTGCACTTCCTGGGGCTTACCTGCCTCATTGGCCTTGCATCGGCCTGGGCGCTTGTACCGTTTGCCAGAGCGGGCGCCCGGCCTTTCTCTTCTCGACAGGACACTCCCTGATGGTCACACAAGCAACGCAGCAGATAAAAACGCAAGACACCACCGATGTCGCCATCATCGGCGCGGGTCCTTCTGGCGCGGCGGCGGCGGCCTGGCTTGCCCAGCGGGGCCTAGATGTCCGTGTGATCGAGCGCAGCTGCTTTCCGCGCTTCTCCATCGGTGAAAGTTTATTGCCGCAGTGCATGGTGCATCTTGAGGCGTGTGGCCTGCTGGATGCCGCCAAGGCCGGCGGATTTCAAACCAAGAACGGGGCGGCCTTTACTTGGCGGGACCGCTACGCCGCCATCGATTTTCGCGACAAGTTCAGCTCGGGCCCAGGCATCACGTGGCAGGTCGAACGCGCTGATTTCGACCAGCGCCTGATCGAAGGCGCCCGCCAGCTGGGCGCACAGGTTGAATTTGATACCCGCGTTGACGCTTTCGTCGCAGACCCCGAACGGCCCCGCCTTACGTTGGTCGATGCCAATGGTGAACAGCGCTCGTTGCACGCGCGCTTTGTGCTGGATGCCAGCGGCTACGGACGCGTCCTGGCGCGCTTAACCGGCCTTGCCCGCCCCTCAACACTTGAGTCACGCTGTGCGTTGTTTACCCATATCGAGGGTCGTATCGATTACGCGCGTTACGACTGCGAGAAGATACTGATTGGCTTGCACCCTGAGCACCCTGGCATCTGGTATTGGCTGATTCCCTTTACCCATGGGCGGGCATCGGTCGGCGTCGTGGGTGACCGGGCAAAGCTGGAAACTGCGGGCATCAATGATAAAGAACGCCTATGGCACTTCATTCAGGCCGAGCCGATGCTTGCCGAGCTGCTGGCAAACGCGAAAGCCACGCGCGATGTCAGCCGCCTGGAGGGGTATTCAGCTGATGTCGAGCAGCTGCATGGCCCCGGTTTTGCCCTACTGGGTAACGCAGGCGAGTTTCTTGATCCGGTTTTCTCTTCAGGCGTCACCATCGCTCTGGATTCGGCCCTGCGTGCCGCCCCCTTGGTCGAGCGCCAGCTTGCCGGTGAACACATCGATTGGGATAGTCAGTTTGAACAACCCTTGCGACGAGGCGTCGCCACCTTCCGAGAATTTGTTGACGCCTGGTACGATGGCCGCTTACCGCGCATCATCTTCAACGACCAGCAGATACCCCGCATACGCGCCATGATCAGTTCGGTGCTCGCCGGCTACGCCTGGGATGAAGACAATCCGTTCGTGGCTGCCAGCCGCCGACGGTTGAACAGCCTGGCAGAAGTGTGTACCGATAGGCACCGCCATAACGATGGGAAAGACGAATGACCATTACGTTGTTTCGCTTGACCTGTCAGACAGGGTTACTCATCGCCCTATTTCTGCTGCTCGGCTGTGCCGGGCAGCCGATGGCAGGTGTGCCCAGCCTCGCGACACTCCCGGCGATGGAAACGCAGAGGCAACGCCTGACGTTTGAACATAATAACCAGCGGCATGAGATGATTGGCATTCTGCGCCACGACGAAAAGACGTTGCGTCTGGTCATACTAAGCCCACAAGGCCAGCGCCTGCTGACCCTGATACACGACGACAACGGCAGTCGCTTTCAACACGATGCCGCCTTTGAGCCGCCTTTTACCGCTGAGTGGCTGGCGAGTCGGTTGAGCTGGAACCTGTGGCCCGCGCCTGCTATCGAACAAACCTTCCTCTCCAACGCGTGGTCAATGCAAGAGGATGAGACAGGGCGCACGATACGCTATCGACAGCGCGTCATTGCGCGAATCAGCGGTAACTCGGCATGCGCGTTAATTGACGACGTTGAGGCAGACTACCGTCTGTATATCATGCCCCTTAGTGACACCGATCAGGCAGCCGCTCCATGTTTAACTCCTTGATGTCTTCTCAGATGCCACCTTGTCGCCTCCTGCCACCGGCCCTGGTCTGTTCGATCGGTGATGACCTGACAACCATTGCCAACGCCCTTCTCACTGGCCGTCGAGGGCTTGAGTATGACGACGTGTTTACCCCCGGGCGGCCTTTACCGTTAGGCCGAGTAACGACCTCTCTACCCGCTGCCCAGACGCTGCCGCCAGCGCACCGCTCGCGCAATAACCAGCTGCTGGCCGCCGCCCTTGAGCAGCTAGCACCGACGCTTGAAGCTTTTCGCATGCGTTGCCCGGATGCCCGTATCGGCGTGGTGCTTGGCACCAGCACCTCGGGCATTGGCGAAACCGAAACAGCATTGGCTGAGCGTCTACGCGAAGGCCACTGGCCCGACGATTTCCATTACCAGCGCCATGAAATAGGCTCGCCGGCCCGCTTCGTTGCCGAGCGACTTGGCCTTGATGGGCCAGCCTATACGCTCTCTACCGCCTGTACGTCGAGTGCGCGCGCGCTGGCCAGCGCCAAACGCTTGCTGGCAAGTAGGGTTTGCGACGCAGTCATCGCCGGTGGTGCCGACAGCCTTTGCGGGCTGACCATCAATGGGTTTGCCTCGCTGGAAGCGCTTAGCGATCGCCCTTGCCAGCCCTTCTCGGCCCAGCGTGACGGTATCAATCTTGGGGAAGCTGCGGCGCTGTTTCTGGTAACGGCTGAAACCGGCGGCATTCAGCTCAGTGGCTACGGTGAAAGCAGCGATGCTCACCATATTTCAGCGCCCCGGCCCGATGGTCAGGGGGCCATTCTGGCGATGCAAGCGGCGCTTGACATGGCGCAGCTGCCCGCCACAGCCATTGATTATCTCAACCTGCACGGCACCGCCACGCGCCAGAACGACAGCATGGAAGCCAGGGCTGTTGCTCACCTGTTCGGCAATACCTTGCCATGTAGTTCAACCAAGACCTTGACCGGACATACGCTAGGCGCCTGCGGCGCTCTCGAAGCAGCTTTTTGCTGGCTGGCGCTCAATGGAGGCCGCCTGCCGCCTCAGGTTCACGATAGTGACGTCGACCCTGAACTCCCGTTACTGAATTACGCCAAGGCGACGACGCACCACGGACGCCGCGCGATCAGCAATGCCTTCGCGTTTGGGGGTAACAATATCGCCTTGTTGTTGGAACGTTGTAATGAATGATTCACAGATGCCCGCAGGGCTTGATCTGCCCTGCGATATCGCGCCGTACGTGCCACACCGCCTGGGCATGTGTCTTCTGAACACGCTACTGGCCGTGGGTGATGAGCACCTCTATGCCCGTGTGGTACCACAACGCGACGACCTGTTTGCCACGCCAGACGGTATTCCCGGCTGGGTCGGATTAGAGTGGCTTGCTCAGGCCGTTGCAGCGTGGGCGGGCGTGCAATCCGTGATGTCAGGCGATCCGCCGAAAATTGGCTTTCTACTCGGCACACGCCGCTATCAGTGCCAACAGCCGTTTTTCCCATTCGATCAGCCGATACGCATCGAAGTGGAACTCGCTTTTCGCGCGGATAATGGCCTGGGCGCGTTTCAGGGGCGCTTGCTGAATGCCCAGCAGCAGCAGGTCGCTAACGCCACACTCAACGTGTTCCAGCCCGATACGCAGCAAGCGCTGGAAATGATGCAACAAGGGAGCACCCAATGACGAACACCGTCCTGGTTACCGGTTCAAGCCGCGGTATCGGGCAAGCCATCGCCTTGCGCCTGGCGCGGGATGGCTTCGATATCGTCGTGCATTGCCGCCAGCGTCAGGCAGATGCGGAAGCCGTCGCAAGCCAAGTTCGTGAACTGGGCCGCAATGCCCGCGTACTGTGCTTTGATGTTGCCGACAGGGCAGCGGCGGCGCATGCACTGGACGCAGATATCGAAGCGCATGGTGCCTATTACGGAGTGGTGTGCAATGCGGGCATTACCGCCGACGGCGCCTTCCCCGCGCTCTCTGATGAGGATTGGGACAGCGTGATCCACACCAACCTCGACGGTTTCTATAACGTTGTGAAACCTCTCGTCATGCCGATGATTCGCCGCCGAGCACCCGGCCGCATCGTCGTGATGTCCTCGGTTTCAGGCATGATGGGCAACCGTGGCCAGGTCAACTACAGCGCCGCCAAGGCTGGGCTGATCGGGGCCATGAAAGCCCTGGCCGTGGAACTCGCGAAACGCCGCATTACGGTTAACTGCGTCGCCCCTGGGTTGATCGATACCGATATGACCGACGACCTAGTAAAAGAGGAAGCGCTCAAGTTGATCCCCATGTGCCGCACCGGCACCAGCGATGAAGTCGCGGCCACAGTGGGCTTTCTATGCTCCGAGGACGCGGGCTATATCACGCGGCAGGTGTTCGCTGTGAATGGAGGAATGTGCTGATGTCAGGCAATGCATTACGTCAGGACGGGCTGGGGCGTCGAGTGGTAGTGACCGGCATGGCCGGTTTCTCGCCTATCGGCAACGACTGGCCAAGCATTCAGGCGCGCCTTGAGCGCTTGCAAAACGGCGTTATCCACATGGATGACTGGGAATGCTATGACGGCCTCAATACGCGCCTGGGGGCGCCTGTGCGCGACTTTACGCTGCCCCCTCACTATCACCGCCGCGCTCTTCGCAGCATGGGCCGAGGCGCACAGATGGCCACACGGGCCAGTGAGCTAGCCCTGGAAGACGCAGGCCTGCTGGATACGCCGCTATTAGGTAGCGGCCAGATGGGGATCGCTTACGGCGCCTCCGCAGGAGAGCCCGATGCCATTGCCGACTTTGGCAATATGCTGATTAATAAATCGACCGATGGCTTGAACGCCAACTCCTATATTCGCATGATGGCCCACACCGCACCGGTTAATATTGGTGTTTTTCTTGGGGTTCGCGGGCGGATCTATACCACCTCAAGTGCCTGCACGTCTGGCAGCCAAGGCATCGGTTACGCTTACGAAGCCATCCGCTTTGGACGCCAGACTGCCATGATTGCAGGGGGTTGCGAGGAGCTTTCGGCTTCCGAGGCGGCGGTCTTTGATACGCTGTTTGCCACCAGCACGCTCAATGACGCACCCCACACCTCGCCGCGCCCCTTTGATGCCGAGCGCGATGGTCTCGTAATCGGTGAAGGGGCAGGCACGCTGATCCTTGAGGAGCTAGAGCACGCCCAGGCACGGGGAGCCACCATTCACGCCGAGCTTGTTGGCTTTGGCACCAATAGCGATGGCCGCCACGTCACCCAGCCGGATGCCAACGTTATGGAACAGGCGATTCGCCAAGCACTGGCGGATGCAGGTTTGCAGTCCGAGCAGATTGGTTATGTCAGTGCCCATGGCACGGCCACCGAGCGGGGCGATATTGCAGAGAGCCATGCGACACACGCTGTGTTCGGCTCAAACCTGCCCATTAGTGCTTTCAAAAGCTTTACCGGCCACACGCTGGGCGCCTGCGGTGCGCTGGAAGCCTGGGTCGCCATTAAGATGATGCAAGAAGGCTGGTTTCACGGCACCGCCAATCTTGATCGTCTTGATGACGCCTGTGCAGAACTCGACTATTTGAACGGCCCAGGACGCCACATTGAGTGTGACTATGTCATGAGCAACAACTTCGCTTTTGGAGGTATCAACACCTCGTTGATCTTCCGCCGCTGGCACTGATACCGCTTACGGCTCAGTGCCACTCTCGTTGCCTGATATCAGGCACTACCTACCCAGCAAGAAGGAACGCTAAAATGAGCCGAGGAATGATGTTATTGGGGGTGCTGCTAGGCGCTCTACTAGTGAGCACGACGAGCCACGCTCGCGATACGACACACATGCTCTCCATTGAAGAAGCCATGAGCACGCCAGACGCGAGAGCACGGCTCGATTCCAATATTCAATTCATCTTTGGCGACGCCCCGCACGGCGAGATTACCGCCGAGCATGGCCCTGCCGTCACGAATAAAAAGACCAACGCCTTCAATAAGTCTGATGTAGAAGCCTGCCAGTGGGTCATGCTCTCGGCACTCCTCAGCTTGCAAGAGCGCGTCAGAGCGGAAGGCGGTAATGCGGTTGTCAACATTGAAAGCTTCTATGACCGCCGCACGATGTCATCGGCCACTGAGTACGAATGCCATGCGGGCGCCATCATGGCCGGTGTCGTACTGCGGGGTGAGGTTGTCACGCTAGCCGACGAATGACCGCGTATTTAGACATTCTTTTGATTCAAGCCCCCGTTCACAGCAGTGGGGCTTGCTTATCGGCGCTGGGCAGAGGGCTTCTCTCAACGCTTGCCGACGCCCGCGGCTACCACTGCCCTGTTAGTGGGTGGTCTCCTAGAGGCGGCGGCGCGCCGTGGCACCCAGCACTTCCGCTGCCCTGGAAAGCGTGTCTCTCCCACCGCGATGGCCGCGTTATCGCGGGTATTGCCACGTCACCTGTTGGCATTGACATGGAACATACTCGTCTGCGGCATGAAAAGCGCTTACCCAAGCTAGTGGCGTGCCTGCCTGAGGCCGATGTGCGTCGCAGAATACATCAATCACCTAAGCCTTTAGATGCTTTCTACCGCGCGTGGACATTACATGAAGCCTTGTTCAAGCTGGATAGCCTTTCTGGTACTCCTTCTAGCCATGTATTGAGCACCCGCCTTGAGCGGCTAGCCCCAGGGGGCGATATTCATGCCTGGCAATGGCAGCAACAAGGCTGGACCATCAGCCTCTGCACACAGTCGACTTCGCTTGAAATTCGCACCCTTCCCAATATTCCATTTATGAAACTCTGCTAACTGATGCGTCGCCGCTTAACCCTCACCATCCATTACCTCCTGGCACAAAATAGTAGCTTGCTAACGACAGTGCTATCATCAACAGGCTTTGTAGATTCCATTTTATCCAGAGAAACCGACTATTAGCTCATTAACGCATATTAAAGCCGTGCTGCTGTTTGCCAGCACCATGACGGTGATGTCGGGCGCCATCATTGCGCCGGCGCTACCGGGTATCAGCCGGCATTTTCCTGACCAGCCTCAGGTGTTGATCCAGCTAATTCTGACTATCCCTGCGCTGATGATTACGCTGTTTAGCCCGCTCATGGGCTATCTGGCCGATCGATTTGGGCGCAAGAAACTGCTGCTGATGATGCTGTTTATCTATGGTTTTGCAGGGGTTGCGGGCTTTTTTATCGACCGCGTAGATTTACTCCTAAGCTCACGGGCCTTCATGGGCATAGCCGTGGCAGGCATTCTCAGCATCAGCACTACGCTGGTGGGCGATTATTTCGATGGCCACGAGCGCGTGCGCTTTCTGGGGCTGCAAAGTAGCTGCATGGCGCTGGGCGGGGTAGTGTTCATTAATCTGGGGGGAATACTTTCCGATTGGAGCTGGCGCGGGCCGTTTTTACTTTATCTAACCGGCGTTCTGCTGCTGCCATACGCATTGGCGGTACTTCAGGAGCCCAAAAACACTGGCATCACCAGCAGTGGTATAAGCGATGCGCCTGTCACCGTGGACTATTGGCGTACTGGGCTGGCTTATTTTATCGCCATGATAAGCATGATGATGTTTTACATGTTTCCCGCGCAACTGCCCTTTTTGCTTTCTCAGTCAGGCGAAATCAGCGGTTTACTAATTGGTATTGCGCTTTCCATGGCCGCTCTTACGGCCAGTATCGTTGCCTTTGGCTATGGTTACTACAAGCCCTTCTTATCGGTCATGACGATTTATATCTTAGGCTTCTTGCTGGCAGCCGCCGGATTTTTGGTGGTGGGATTAACCACAAGCTATGCCATGGCGATCGTCGGTGCGGCTATTTCCGGCCTGGGGCTGGGCGCTTTTATGCCCAACACCACCACTTGGCTAATGCGCATTACACCTCAAAGGGTGCGCGGCCGAGTGTTTGGCGGCTTTACCTCGACCTTCTTTTTCGGGCAGTTTGTGTCGCCGGTCGTGGTCGCCCCCGCGTTGATTTGGCTCGATTCCTTGCGCAATGTTTACACCGCCATGGCGATACTTTGCTGCCTGTTAGCAGCCGCCCTGCTGATACTGAGCAACACCTATTTACGCGCCGACAGCCAGCTTTAGGCTGCGGCGCTTTAGCCCACGCTACGCTGGCGGATGAACCAGCCCCACCACGCTAACCAGCAGTAATACCCCACCCAGAATGCGAAAGAACAGGCCCGTATCCGCTTTAAGCATATAGCGGTGGGCCTTCTCGCCCAGAAGATGGCCAAGAAAAGCGCAGGGCAGCAGCCATAGTTGATGGATTAGCTGAAGATCTACGCCTGCAATCAGGAACGAGACCATCTTGATGACTACCAGGATAAACCACAGCACAAACATGGTATCCCGCAGCTGCTCTTTGGCCACATGCGTGGCGAACACCGCCACAATCAGCGGTGCACCAATCAACGAGGTGCCGCTGACGTACCCACCGAGCGCCAGCAGTACGTAATCAACGTATTTATTTTTGCTTTTGAACGGTTTGTTTAGCAAATAGCCAATGGCATAGATAATCACAATGCCGAAAATAATACTGGTCATCACCTTCGCGGGTAGCGTCAGCAGCCCTATCACGCCAATAAGCTTAGGGATGATCATGATTTTCAAGGCTTTGAAAAGATAGCCCCAGTCAATATTGCTCTCTGCGCTTGAAGCCCCCAGCCCTTCTTTTTGCAGTTGGCGGTGCCCACTCCACGCAATCCAGCTGGAAAAAATCATCAGATGAATAGCGATAATCGGCAGAAAGACGAGTGGCTCGTTCACCACTAACAGCAAAAATGGTAGCGCCAGCACCGCACCGCCAAAACCCAGGCTGGTTCTAACAAAGCCGCTCCAGGCGAAAATCAACCCGATAAGAAGATACTGGTACCAGAATAAATCGGTCATTGGCTCGCTTACTGGTCTTTATAAGTGAAAGTAATTGCCCAACGCACACGCTTTGCAGTCGTGTATGCAAGCGAGCGTGAGCAAAAAAGTGGCTTTACAACCTTGCACAAGAGGCCTTGCCTGAACCTTCTCAGGTCATAAAGCAGCCCAATCCTCAGCCCTTTAAAGATTAAAGAAAACAAAACAAAAATAACAACTCTTATCGTCACATCCTTTGCTATCTTGAAAATGTATGAGGGCGTCAATACGACCAACCACGAATACGGCTTATTTCAACGGACGACAGGTCGCTGCCCACCAGCGCCGACTTGCTGAAGGGCACCTTAGTAAGTGCTCGATAAAAGGAGTAGACCATGCCAGAGACCACTATTGGATCGTTTCGCGAGTCAATCGACCGCGTGTCATGGGGAAGTGTCATTGCTGGCGTTGTGACCGTCCTCGCCCTTTCTGCTCTGCTATCACTCCTTGGGACGGCGATCGGCTCTAGCGTGATTGACCCGATGTCCGACAACCCCTTTGATGGGCTGGGTACTGCCTTTGGCATTTCTTCTGCCGTTTTCTTGATCGTAAGCTTTGCCGCAGGTGGTTTTGTGGCTGGCCGCTTGGCCAATAGTAACGGCTTCATACACGGATTTTTGAGCTGGGCAACCGCAACCATTCTGTCGTTAGCGCTGATTAGCTTCGCTGCTGGCCAAGTAGCATCGAGTGGCGCTAGCGCTATTGGCTCGATTTTATCAGGCGCCGGTCAGGTGACGGGGAGTGTTGCGCAAGGTATCGGCAGTGCAACATCGTCACTGGGCGAACAGCTGAGCGAGAATTTCGACTTCGATCCAGGCACTGATTCACCGCTGGATGACCAGAATATTCGTAATCAGGTTAACCAGATACTGCGCGACACCGGCGCTGAGTCACTGCAGCCAGAGCACCTACGTAACCAAGCGCAAGATGCTGTCGGCGATATTCAAACAGCCGTTAGGAGCCTTGCCAATAACCCTATGGAGTACGAAGCCATCCTCAATGAGCTGCTTGAAAAACAGCGCGCTCGGCTTGAAAACATCCAGCAGGACGTAGATCGCGATGCACTGGTCAATGCCCTAACAAGCAACACGGATATGACCCAGCCCGAAGCTGAAAACTTCGTCGATGAGTCCATGGCGCGTCTTGATTCAGGTATTAATGAACTTGAGCGTCAAATCGACCGCTTAGAATCCCGCATTCAGCAGGCTCAAGAAGAACTTGCGCAGGCAGAGCAATCGCTGCGTGAAACTGCCGAAAACGCCGCCGAGAACATCCGCAACTCTGCTCTGATGATCTTCATTGCCATGATTATCGCAGCACTGATCAGCAGCGCTGCCGGTTTTGCGGGTAGCAAAACGCAAACTAAGCGCCGCATCGCTTAAGCTGCGCAAAACGCCCGGCGATTGGGGTTAGCTCCAATCGCCGGGCGCTTAAATGTCATCCCGCCTTCTGCTAGTGCTTAGTCGTTCAATATGAGTGTTTGGAAAGCTTTATAGGCCGCCACTACCGTTGCCATTTGGGCGGTATGCGCTTGCACAAATGCATCGCCGGTTACGGTCTCGTCAGGATATTCGGTAATCAGCATTAATGGTGTTAGCTGATCAGCATCTTCCGACATGAGGTAAGGAAAGCCATTCAGCACCGGAAACGTGAGCGCGCCCGCATGGGTTTCAAACAACGCGATTTGCGTGGCATTAAGCTCGACAAGCCCCGGCACTTGCGCAAGCGCCTGAGTAACGGCTTCGACTAATTGCATCGCCGCCATTTCCCACCCTGGCTGGTGGCGAAGAATCAAAAAAAATCCCTTAGGAATCGTCCACATTTCAAAGCCACGCGGCACGTAGCCCGTTAATGGTCGCGTCCATTCATGAGCCGGATAGCCATGCAGATTAACATGCAGCCCGGCACCGCTGGCCGCAAAAGCCTGTTCGCGAATAGCGTGTTCGAAAGGTTGGCCTAGCGGCTGACTCTGCAGATCATTACCAAAAGCGGTATAGCGCGCGGCATGATGCATATGACGCGGCTGCGTGGCGATGAGCCGATTCTGCAGTGCGTAGCCGTCGGGATTCTCTAAAGGAGAAATAACAAAGTGTGCCTGCGGTTGCGCGCCAAGCTGCTCAGCCGCACGCAGTGCCCCGACAACACCCGATGTTTCATTGGCGTGCTGCCCAGCACTGATCATCACAGCACGGTCACTGCCGACGACATAGCGCGCTTCTACCGCTCTGCCCGCACGGGTGGTGGCATACAGCGCTTGGCCGCTCAGAGTGGCCAACGTCTGCTTGACCTGCTCAGCGCCAATAGCCTGCGAAGCAGTATCTAGCGCCACGGCGGCACGTGGCGACGGCGATGAGTCCAAGGGCCGTAGGCTCATTCGCAAGTAGGCAGTTTCACCTTGGGTCGACACTTCCGGCACAATCTGGCCCGGTTGAATCGAACGATCTCCCAATGCTAAGCCCGCTTGACGCTGAAAATACTCCAGAGTAGAAAAATACAGCTCTTCGTGGAGCGCTTCGCTGAGGCTAATATGCTCATCGTCCCACGCCAAGCGGCGGTCGCTGCTGGGCAAATGCACCGTGAAATTGAGCTCCTCAAAATACGGCGATGCGCTCTGCCACTGCGCTGACGCTAGCGTCGACATCGCCGCCTGATAGAGCGCTTCGTAGTCTGTCTCAATCACCGACTCACTCATTTCGCCCTGAGGCGAGGTTAGCCGCAGCCAACCGCAGGGTGAATACTGGTCTTCGCCAACATGATCTTGGTGATATCGATTGGGCGCGGCGACACGATACGTTTCCTGACGACCTGAGCTGCGTTCCACCTTAACGCTGTAGTGGGTCGCCGATGTCTCAACACCCTCCCAGCGTAACGTAACGTCTTTTGGAAGCAGTGCGGCCAGCGGATAGGCTTCAAGAAGGAATCGACGCGGCGAGTGTTCCAACACCGGATACTCAATCACCAGTGATGTCAGTGATACCCAACTAAGCTCTTCCAAAAAGAAATGCACTAGCGGCTTGTAGGCACTACGAAGACAAGCGCTGACCCCGGCCGCTTTGAAAGCAGCCTGCGTTCGTTGGCGCTCGGCTTCATCATCAAACACCCAGGCCTCAAGCAAATAGCCTTGATAGGCCGGCGTGGCGTATGTTTCCAGCAAGGCACGCGTGGTACGGGGAAAAGTGCGCTCAAGCAGCGTCGTTACCTGGGTGCTATTGGGCCTATTCATAAAGAGGTACGTCCAGTGGGATCAAGCGCATCGCGCAGCCAGTCGCCGAGCAAGTTAAGTCCTAGCACGGTTAACAAAATAGCTAGGCCAGGAAACACGCTAACCCACCACGCCGTTTGCAGATAAGTGCGCCCTTCCGCCAACATGCCGCCCCAGCTAGGAATGACGGGGTCCACGCCTAGCCCTAAAAAGGTCAGGCTGCTTTCCAACAAAATGTTATTCGCCACGTTAAGGGTCATCAGCACGATGACGGGGCCAATCAAATTGGGCAGCAGATGCTGGAAGAGAATACGGATATCTTTTACCCCGATCGCTTTGGCCGCCAGGATAAACTCGCGATCTCGTAGCGAAAGTACCGACCCCCGAACTAGGCGCGCGTACTGCACCCACTGGGAAATAATCAGCAAGATGATCATGTTGGTCAGGCCACCACCAATCACCGCAATAAAGGTAATCGCCAATAGAATGAAAGGCAGGGCGAGCTGTACATCGGCAAAGCGCATGACAATCATGTCGACAAATCCGCCGTAGTAGCCGGATATTAAGCCCATAACAATGCCAATAGCCACCGCGCCGAGGGCAGAGTACACCCCGACTTTCAGCGAAATTTCTCCGCCGATAATGACCCGAGCCAGCACATCCCGGCCTAGCGGGTCCGTGCCAAAGGGAAAGCCTGCTTCTGTTAACGGCGGCGTTAAGCGATAGGCTAAATTTAACTCCGAGCCGCCGCCCGGAAACAGCCAGCCGGAGAAAATGACCGCCAGGCCAATACCACCAAATAGCAGCACACCGAGAATGAACTCTAGGTTTTTAAAACGTCTTAATTTATCGGTTTTGATAGCAGCCATCATGGTTATTCCTTACGTACCCTAGGGTCGACCAAGCCATAAGCGATATCAACGATCAGATTGATAGAGATGATCATTAACGAGAGCACCGTAATGACGCCCTGTAAGACAGGATAATCACGCGACGACACCGCTTCGAATGCTAGCGTGCCAAGCCCCGGCCAGTTAAAGACTCGCTCGACCACGACAATACCGCCCAGCAGCCCGCCAAACTGCAAACCGAAATAAGTAATCAACGGGATAGAGCAGTTGCGTAGCGCATGCTTGTAGAGCACCACGTTATTAGAAAGCCCTTTGGCACGCGCCACCATAATGTATTGTGAGCGCAGCGTATCCAGCATGGTCGTTCGCACTAGGCGTACGTTAGTAGCGGTCAGAATGATCGCCATTGTGGCAGCGGGCATAATAAAGCTAGCGATTCCCTCCATACCGCTGGGCGGCAATAGATTGAAGGTAATCGAGAAGAGCAGCACAAGCATGATAGCTAGCCAAAAGTTAGGAAAAGAGAGCCCTATCAGGGAAAAAATCCTAATCATTTGATCCGGCCACTTGCCTCGCGATACGGCCGCTTTAATGCCTAACGGAATAGAGATCACAATAGACAACAGCAGTGAAACGAAGGCTAACGCGAGGGTCGCAGGTAAAGCACGCCCAATGAGGTCACTTACCGGGGTGCCACCCATAAAGCTGCGGCCAAAATCGCCCACTAATAAGCCGCGCAAGAACTCCAGATACTGCGCCAGAAATGATTGATTCAAGCCTAATGCTTCACGAATTTTTACCAGATCTGCCTCGGTAATACTGCCCGCGCCCTGCGCTAGCATCACCGCCGGATCGCCGGTAAGCCGAATCGCAAAAGACACGATTAGCGTAACGGCAATCACCACGAAAATAGCCTGCAGTATTCGATATAAAAGAAACTTTGCCACTATGACCTCTTTGCTCTTAAGCGCGTATCGCCGTTAGATGAAGTGCCTGCTGTCACGCACCTGGCCGCTCTTTCAAGCGGCCAGGTTGCGTCACCTTTCAGTCAGCGACGTCGACATCGGTCAAGCGCATACGGTTATCCGGAGCAGGCTCAAAGTTCTCGACGCGATCGTTCACACCGTACAAGGCATTAATACTGTAAAGGGGCATTTCCAGCGCGCGATCCTGGGTATAGCGTGCGATCGCCTGAAGCAGCTCTTCACGCTCATCCTTGTCTGAAATACTGCGCTGTGCTTCTAGCATTTCATCTAATTCAGGGTCGCTGTCGTAAGGGTTCCAACGCTCACCGCTGTGGTACATCAGGTAGGCCGTATTATCGAAATCGAACGTCCAACCACCCCACTTTTGCTGGAACATCTCGCCCGTACGCCCTGCGGGAATAATGTCGTTCAGCAGCACATTGGTTTCATAAGGCTGGATTGAGGCGGTGACGCCTACGGCCTGCAGATAGGAAGCGACGACTTGAGCCACCTCGCCAAAGGTCGCATCGTTACCTCGCACATCAATCTGCACGGTAGCGCCAGGCTCGATGCCGGCATCCTCTAACAGCTGGCGAGCCTGCTGTGGATCATAGGGCAGCGGTTCCATGTCAGGGTCATGACCAAACGACTGAGCGCCCTGGAAGCTGGCAATCATCTCGCCTTCACCCGCTAAAATTGCGTCAATAATAGCCTGGCGGTCGACGGCCATGATTAACGCTTTACGCACGCGCTCATCGGCAGTAATGCCTGACTGGGTGTTAAAGCGAATAGCTTCCACGGTCGGTGAAGGTACGCTGACAATGCTCACACCGTCGTGATTTTGGATCGTATCAATCATACCGATAGGAATAGTCGGTGGGATGACGATATCAACACGCCCTGCCTGCAGCTCAGCTACCGCGGTGGAGGGTTCAGAAATAAAGCGATAGGTCACGTTTTCCAGCTTCGGCGCCCCGTCCCAATGGTCGGCAAAAGCTTCCAGCTGGATATCCTCACGAGGATTGTACGCCGTTACCTTGAAGGGACCCGTACCAACGGGATGAGTATTGAAATACTCGTCGCCATGTTCTTCCAGGTAAGCCGGAGGTACGATCATTGCACCGTAACCAGCAAGCTTGGTCAATAACACCGGATCCAGCTCATTGAGATGGAAGTCAACGGTGTAATCATCAATGACTTCTACACTTTCAATCGCCGTGTAATTAGAACGCTGCGGCCCTCGCGAACCTTCCTCGCCCAGTAAACGATCAAAGGTGAACTTTACCGCCTGCGCATTGAAGGGTTCACCGTTATGGAAGGTGACGCCTTCGCGCAGCGTGAAACGAATACGGGTGCCGTCATCCAGCTCTTCCCACTCGGTAGCCAGGCCGGGTACCAGCTCCAAATCAGGCCCGCGATACGTTAAGCCATCGAAAATATTGGTAGCAACCGATGCCCAATTGACTAGAAAAGTATCGATAGGATCCCAGGTACCAGGGTCTTGGGGTGATGCGATAGTTAACGAGCCCGCTTGTGCCGACGCTGAGAAGGCAACGCTTAATGCCAGGCTCGCGATCACGCTATTGAGCACCGTTTTAGTTTTTAGCATGTTAGGTTTTTGCATGAAATTCACTCCTGTTTTTTGTCACTAACCTTGCTAGAAAATGACGAGCAAGGTGCTTTTTTTAGAGCACTATCTGCCGGGCGGTTGCTCAACAGGCAACTAAGATGCCAAACGCGCGTCAGTGTCGGTTTCCTGAGCAACAAAATGACCGGTGCTCACCTGCACTAACGGCACATGCTCAGGCTCATCACCGATCTTGCGAATGGGGCTGAGAATATCGCCTTGTAGCAACACTCGCTCTCGCCGATGGCCAGGGTCCGCCACTGGCACGGCGTTCAAGAGTTTGCGGGTGTAAGAGTGCTGAGGTGTATCGAATACCGCTTGACGCTCACCCAGCTCGACGACTTGGCCTAGGTGCAGTACTGCAACGCGATGGCTCATTTTTTCCACCACCGCCATGTCATGGCTAATGAATAGATAAGCCAAGCCTTCGTCTTGCTGCAACTCCATGAGCAGATGAATAATCTGCGCCTGAATTGACACATCTAGTGCAGACAGCGCTTCGTCCGCAATGATCAGCTTAGGCTTGGATGCCAAAGCGCGCGCGATACAGACTCGCTGCCGCTGGCCGCCTGAGAACTCATGAGGGTAGCGATCAGCCTGCGCTGCGCTTAGCCCAACGCGTTCCAACAGTTGATCGACCCGCTGGCGTATCGCTTTTGTACCGTGCAGCAAACCATGGGTACGGATCGGCTCAGCAATCGAAAAGCCCACCGTTTTGCGTGGATCTAAGGAGGCGAACGGGTCTTGGAAGATGTACTGCACCTCCTGGCGTAGGCGCATTTTTTCGGCGCGCGACATATCTGCTACCGCCTGACCGTTAAAGCGTATCGTGCCGCTGGTACTTTCTTGCAACTGCTGAATAGTGCGTCCGATAGTCGATTTTCCAGAGCCTGACTCACCGACTAGCGCCAGCGTTTCACCAGGAAAAATAGTGAAGCTGACATTTTCTACCGCATGCACTCGATGGCTAATGCCGCCAAAGAAACCCTTACGAATATCAAAGCGAGTCACTAGGTTTTCCACCTCTACCACCGGAGTGGCATCGGTTTTAGCGGTATCCTGCGTTTTGCTTTCACCCCGCGTAACCGCGGCATTCGCCTTAAATTCAACCAAAGGATCCATTCGTGGCAGCGCCTCGCCTCGCATACTCCCCAGCGTTGGCACTGCGGCGAGCAAGGCTTGAGTGTAGGGATGCTGTGGATTGGCAAATATCTCCTCCACTGAGGCTTCCTCGACCTTCTCGCCATGGCGCATGACTACTACTTGGTCGGCCATCTCTGCCACTACGCCCATGTCATGCGTAATAAAGATAACCGCCATCCCCAGCTCCTGCTGAAGGTCGCGCATGATGGTAAGAATCTGGGCTTGAATCGTCACGTCCAGCGCTGTGGTAGGCTCATCGGCTACCAGCACCTTCGGCCGGCAAGCTAAAGCCATGGCGATCATTACCCGCTGACGCATACCGCCCGATAGCTGATGAGGGTAGCGCTTCAGCAGTGCTTCTGCATCGGCCAAGCGCACCAACTTAAGCAATTTGACCGCCTCAGCTTGTGCCGTGGCCTTGGTATGTTTTTCATGCAGGACGAGCACTTCGGTAATTTGGTCACCGATAGTGTAAACCGGGTTCAGCGACGTCATCGGCTCTTGAAAGATCATGGCAATTTCCTTGCCACGTATCTTGCGCATCGCTTTATCGGAAAGCTGCGCGAGGTCTTGCGTTTGCCCCCCCTCGGCATCGCGACAAAAATGTATCGAGCCTTGGGTAATCTCAGCGTTCATGTATTCAACTAAACGCATGATGGCAAGTGACGTCACCGACTTTCCTGAACCTGACTCACCGACGATAGCGGTTGTCTTGCCAGGATAAACATCAAAACTTAGATTATTAACAACGCAGTTAGAACCAAAATTCACGCTCAAGGAGCGAACCGATAGCGCGGGTGTCGTTATCACAAGATGCCATGCTCCCTGCTCGTGGGCAGCGCTGTCTTTTGATCAGCGTCAATGTAGGCTGCCCAGAGCGTTCGTAAACCATTAGTCGTATGTAGTAATTACTTCAAACTACTTATATTGTTAAACTTTTGTCAATCTATAATCGTATAGTACCCGCCTATTTATCCCGCCGTTTACACCTGGAAATTTCAGTACACGCACAAAAAAAACTCCCATTTCGGGAGTTTTAAAGCTGCGTGCCTATACGCTTTGCATGCACACGAAATTATCCCACCCGGTGCTGCTTAAGAACGGTAAGGCTGCGTTCTTCTTCATTCTGGGGCTGGGAAGGTGCTTGGCGGGTGCCGACCAGCACGTACCATTCCGCTTCGGAAAGATACGTTTCGCACCAGCGCCCCAGGATAAAGGCGCTCTCTTCGCGGGTGCGCTGGCCACTGCGGTAATCATGGGCCAACAGTAATAAATTCTGCCGGGCAGTGCGTGCGCGGGCATTACCACCGTGTACTTTTGCCAGCGGGCAGCGTCGATCATACGCTGCGTTGGTCAACGCGTTGAGCCAACGTTCCAATTCATGTGCCTGAATGCCGCCATACACTGCCACGCTTAAGCTCCCTGCCCCGTTTAAAGGGCGTCAGCCTGCCGGATTTACCGGCCGCTGTCACTGGTTAAACTTTGTCCGTTGTTGAATATTATTGAAGGCCTTGTTCAAAACCTTGTAACACATTGACTACATTGACACCTATTGCATCCACCGCATAGCCCCCTTCCATCAGAAACACGCTGGGCAGGCCTGCCTGCGCGAGGCGTTTACCTAACGCGACAAAATCGGCGCTCTCAAAGGTGAAGGCACTAATCGGGTCGCCCTCAAAGATATCGACCCCCAATGACACAATTAGGCAATCGCATTCAGCGGCCTTAATCTGCGCCAATGCCGTTTCCAAGGTCGCCATCCAGGTAGCGACGCTGGTGCCTGGGGGCATGGGATAATTGACGTTATAGCCTTTGCCATTACCTTCGCCTTGCTCATCAGCGTAGCCCAAGTAATAGGGAAAGGTGACCTCGGGATCGCCATGCAGCGATATAAACAGCACATCGTCACGGCTATAGAAGATCTGCTGGGTGCCGTTGCCGTGGTGAAAATCCACGTCCAGAATTGCAACGCGGCGCTTGCCTGCATCCAAAGCTCGCTGGGCAGCAACCGCGGCATTATTGAAAAAGCAGTAGCCGCCGAACTGATCATAAGCGGCGTGGTGGCCGGGCGGTCGGCATAGTCCGAAGCTTGGCTCACCGGTTTGCAGAGTGTGTTCCACCGCGCCAAGTGCCACATCTTTACTCGCCATGGCGGCTTCAAAGGTGCCTTCAGAAATCGACGTTTCCGCCGCCAGCGCGTAGTAACCTAGTTGACCACTAATAGAGCGCGGAATGCGGTCACCGCGCATGCTGCGCGCCGGCCAGATGTTGGGAATCGCCTCACCTTCGTGCCCTGCCGCTCCCCACTCTTTCCAACAGTTAGCTAAAAACGTGACGTAGTGCTCGTCATGTACCGCCAGTACCGGTGCCAGGCCATAATCGTTGGGCGTACAAATATCGCCAAGGCCAGATTGACGGATTTGTTTAAGCACCAGGTCAAGGCGTTCAGGGCACTCAAATGGTGTGACCAACGCGCCATCATGTAACTCGGTACGCGCTTGGCGCAAACGGCTTTTTTCTGAGTAAAACGTCAGCATGCAGGTTCCTTAATCGGCATCTAATTGATACGGCCACTGTTTGGCCCAGCGGCGTTTCTGGCTCGCTGTTTGCTGCTTTAACTGGTATTCAGCACGGCTAGCGGCGGCGCGATCTTCAAACGGCTCGGCGCCTAATAGCGCAACGGGAGGGTTCGCCCGCGTGTAACGCGCCCCTTTACCCAGGCAATGCGCCTGATAACGCTTCGCTAGGTTATTGGTAATCCCGGTATAGGTGCCGCGCTGGCACTCAAGTAAGTACAGATACCATTGAGTACCGGCTTGCTGAGGCTCAACGATGCCACTATTCACCGCAACACACCTTTAATTTACGCCCGCTACCACATAGGCACGGATCATTACGGCGCGGCTTTAAACGCGTTAGCGTGGGCGTGCCATCCACATACCACCAACGCTGTTCTTCATGCGTAAAGCGAGACACTTCATCAAGCACATGCCAACGGCCATGCTCTCGCCTTCGTTCACAAAAAAAGGCGCGAAAATGCACGTAACCGACATTCGCAAGCGGCGGCTCGGCGGCCACAATAGTGAGCCCTTTCCACTCGGTATCGGGGTCAGGTGGCAGGCTGCTTGGTCGCGTTGATGTGTGCCATGTCGCGAGTAAATAGTCGTTAAGACCTAGCGCAAAGGCGGCATAGCGAGAACGCATCAGTGCCTCAGGCGTAGGCGCCACCTCACCGTGATGATAGCGACCACAGCAGTTATCCAGCGTTAAATCGTTACCGCAGGGGCACGTTTTAGGGGTCGTTAAGGTCATAACAGGTGCTCTTTCACAACATCGCTCATAGCCTAACCGAAAGGTGCTATGCGCGTCGCCCGGCATGTATACGTTTTGTGTCGATATTTCCGCTGGGTTGGGTATATAGTGGTAACGCAAAATATTTAAACGACGGAGTACGAATAACGACCAATCATTCTTTCCAAAATTTTGGAGGTTCTCCCTATGAAGGTTTACAAACCGGAATGGCAGTGCACGTTTAGCGTAAACGAAGGCGCGGAAGAATCAGCCACTTGGAAAGAGAGAGTCGCATGGCGGCTCAGGGGTGTTGCGGATCGACTGGAAGGCGGCGGGCGCACGGTAAAAATTGACTACCGCGTGACGCCAATGGTTAGCCCCCAAGAAGTAGATACGTGTTTAGGTAAAGGCTTTGAAGTCACTCAGCGCCTGCTAACGCAGTTAGCCCAGCAGCAGGCGTGCGAAGACGTGATGCGTCATGCCAAAGCCGAGCTTTATGAGCAACACTCTCAGCACTGATGCGCTATAAACATAGTATTTAAGTGTGTTTGAAAACAATCCCCCCCCTTTAGCAGGGTGGGATTTTTGTTAGAGCATCAGTGCATCTCTTCTTTAGCATTACTAATCAGCATACTCATAAAGCTATCTAACAGGGGGTTCTCTTCACCCTTTCGCGTGACGGCAACAAGCGTTGTGCTGATTTCAATATTATCGACAGGTAGAAACACAACATCTCTTCGATTGTTAATTGCAATTGAGCCACTTACCAGTGTTCCTCCCAACCCTGCACCTACCAGTGCCAATGCTGTATGAATTTCAATCGCATCATGTGTAACAGCAGGACACACTCCTTTTTCTTCAAGGTGTGAAAGAATTTTTTGCCCGAAAGGACTTCGGGCATCCTTTGGATAAAGAATGAAAGGAATTTGATTGAATGCGCGAATAGGAAAGGTGTCATGCTTAGCAAGTGGGTGATCAATAGGTAAAGCGACCATAAATGGATCGTTGATTATGACTTCATAATTCATATCAGAATGGCGCTCAAACATACCGATAAATCGAGCAATTCCCACATCAACGCGATGTTGTCTTAATCTTTCTTCCTGATATTCCGACAATATCTCAACAAGATCCAGATGAACATCTGGATGCTGCACTCGATAATTTTTAATCACGCTGGGCAGCAAGGAAAAAAGTGTGGAGCGAATAAATCCTATCCCCAGCCAGCCGCCACTGCCACTGGCTACCTGTTTGGATTCTTGCTCCAATCGTGAGGCCTGACTTAACAGCTCTTTTGCACGTGGATAAAAAAACTTCCCAAGCGATGTGAGCTGCATGGGACGAGTTGTGCGATCAAATAACTCGCCTCCCAGGTTTTGTTCCAAGAGAGCGAGCTGAGCGCTGATCGCTGTCGGCGCGATAAAAAGCCGCCTTGCGGCAGCACTGCCGCCACCCGCATCGACCACTTCACAGAAATAAAGCATCTGACGTAGATTCATTTTTTATGAACTTATCTGCATAATTTGCTGATTTATTAAAGATAATAAATATATGATAGTGGGACTGAGGTCAACTCAGGAGCATAATAATGATAAATACGCATCTCTCTTCACAACTCAGTCAGTTCGGTAGTGCTTCCATTTATGAAGCACAAGGTGCCATTGGAGCACTCGACAGCGGCATAAAACCACTCAGTCACACAATGCAGGTGTTTGGACCGGCGTTCACGGTAGATATACGCCCTGGCGATAACCTCATGCTGCATTACGCCCTACTGCATATTCAGCCAGGTGATGTATTAGTCGTGGATGCAAAACGCTTTACTGAAGCAGGCCCATGGGGAGATATCCTCACAGAACAAGCAATCAGTAAAGGCGTTGCAGGCCTCATTATTAATGGTTCGGTTAGGGATGCCCAAGCAATAAAAACACTTGGATTCCCTGTTTTTTGCCGCGGCTTAAGCATCAAAGGAACAGCCAAAAAACAGCCTGGAAAAATAAATATCCCTCTTTGCATCGGTGATGCGGTGATTAACCCAGGTGATTATATCTTTGGCGATGAAGATGGGGTCGTGGCAGTTTCGCCACAGAACCTAGCAGCGGTGCTTAAAGCAACTCAAGAGCGCGAAAACACTGAAGCACAATACCGTGAAAAAATAAAGCAAGGAAGTAACACCGTCGACTTACTAGGATTAAGAGACACTTTAAATAAACTAAAACTAGCTTAGATTTAAATTTAACCACAGCTTAAAAATAGAAATTAACAACTACAAAATAGCGGCATAGACAACATTAGAGAGATTTTAAATGAAAACTATAAAAGCAATTAGCATATTTTCCTGTCTTGCATTCAACATAACGTTTGCGGTTTCTTCAGGTGCGGATAGCTATCCAGAAAGGCCGATTTCCACCATTATCTCCTTCGGGGCTGGTGGAAATACAGATGTTGGTGCGCGGATCCTGTTTCCAGCAGTAGATCGTGAGTTAGGGGTACCGCTTAACATAATCAATCGACCCGGCGGCGGAGGCTGGGTAGGCTGGGCACAGTTACTCAACTCATCCAATGACGGCTATACCCTAGGCTATATAAACACTCCCAATTTGATCACCGGCTACCTGGATCCACAGTATCATCGCGACATAGATCTGAATGATTTTGAACTCATCGCGAATCATGTCACTGACTACGGCGTCATTTCGATCAATAAAGATGAGACCCGCTTTAACACTATTGACGAGTTAATCACTTATGCCCAATCAAACATATTGACAGCCTCGACAACCGGAGCAAATGGTGATGACCATATTGCGATGTTGAAGATGAACCATCACTACAATACGCAGTTTGTACCCGTCCATACCACGGGCACGGCTGAGCAGCGCGCCGCTATTCAAGGCGGGCACGTTGATGTAAATTTTTCGAATGTTGGGGATACCAACATAGCGCATCGTAATGGCGATTTAAAAATTCTTGCGGTTATGGCACCAGAGCGATCAGGTTTTATCCCTGATGTTCCTACGCTAGAGGAGCTAGGTTACTCCGATGTGATTTCTTGGTCCGCAAGAGGTATTGCGGCACCTAAAGGCACCGATCCCGCCCTGCTGGAACAGCTACAAGAAGCCTTTGTTGACGGTATGCAAGACCCTGAGCATTTAGCAAAAATGGAAGAGCTGGGGCTGTTAGTCGATATACGAACAGGTGATTCCTATCGAGAAATGCTGGAAGAGGAAGAACAAGGCGTTCGCGCTCTTGAAAACCTGCTTGGTTGGTAACTATCACTGATCGTGATATCGGTGCATATCACGATCAGAACCTTAGTTGCGAAACGTCTAAAATAATAAAATAGGTGTTTTTATGAAAACGTTACACTCCGACGTGTTAATCGGCTTGGCCATGCTGATTTTCTCAATAATATTTCTAACTTTATCCGCTCAGATGCCGTCTGACCCTGCATTATTTCCTAAACTTATTCTAACTATCTTAATAATATTTTCGTTTCTCATTACTTGGTCAGGGGTATCTAAAACATGGGCAGCCGAAAAAAAGGAAGTTAAACAAACGCCTGTTTTTAAGCATATTCGTGTCCCTCTCGTCACATTTATCGCACTTTGCCTTTATATAGCCTTAATCAACATTCTCGGCTTTTTTGCTGCCAGCTCGATCGTGGCCATCTTCTTCATGATTTACTTTGGCGTGAGATCATACGTCCAAGTTATTTTAGTACTCCTTATCATGAACACTTTCATTTATTTGCTCTTTGTTTGGCAGCTACGCATTGCGCTTCCCACGGGTTTATTGCTGTAAAGGAGAGAGATCATGGCTATTGATACGACCCTATTATTTTCAGTTCTCGCGCAGCTAGCCTCGCTAGATGTGTTGCTAATGCTATGCGTGGGTGTCTTCGGAGGTATCTTTCTCGGCGCTTTACCAGGATTGAGCGCGACAATGGGTATTGCGCTATTGATTCCTGTCACTTTCGGCATGCAGCCAGTAGCAGCCAGTAGCAGCCATGGTATTGCTTTCCGCTATATATGCTTCTGCCGTCTATGGAGGATCCATTACGGCTATCTTGATTCATACGCCGGGTACGCCGGCATCAGCAGCCACAGCATTGGATGGTTACCAAATGACACTGCGTGGCGAAGGGCTGAAAGCATTGGGAACATCCACGCTTTGCTCCGTAATAGGAGGTGTAGTTAGTGTCGTGGCATTGTTGTTACTGGCACCACCTTTGGCACAGATTTCATTACGCTTCAGTGCACCTGAGTATTTCCTGATCGCAATATTTGGTTTGACTATCATTGGCAGCCTTTCCAGCGGCGCAATGATAAAAGGCTTATCCGCAGGACTGTTGGGTCTACTCATCAGCCTAGTAGGCGTGGATGTCATGACTGCCTATCCGCGCTTTACCTTTGGAGTTGCCGAGCTAGAGAATGGCATTTCGCTGATTCCCGCTATGATTGGCCTCTTTTCAATTTCTCAAGTCATGATTCAGGCTGAAAAGCTCCATGGAGCCAATAACCTTGCGTCCCAAGCACCAAAGTTGACTGGCAATCTTTTTCCCAGTCGAGAAGAGTGGCGAAAACTTCGACGCACTATTTCTCGATCCTCAATCATTGGTGTGTTGGTAGGGGCATTACCAGGGGCAGGGGGCGATGTCGCATCTTGGGTGGCCTACAATGAGGCCAAACGTAATGCCAAAAATCCCGATCGCTTTGGCAAAGGCGACATTGAAGGACTGGCTGCAGCTGAAACAGCCAATAATGCCGTGACGGGTGGTGCCATGATTCCGCTGCTGACATTGGGGATTCCCGGCAGCGCAGCAACGGCGGTTATGCTAGGAGGTCTGTATATTCATGGATTGCAGCCTGGACACGAGTTATTCACCGCCAACGCTCATATTGTCTATGCCATTATTGTGGGGCTGCTGCTGGCGAATATCTTGATGGGTATAGTGGGCTTAGCATTGGCAAGGTATGTCGTTAAGGTAGCTTCTGTGCCTTTTGCCATTCTTGCGCCGATCATTGTGGTTTTGTCCGTTGTCGGCTCCTACACCATCAACAATAGTATGTTCGATGTGTACATCATGGCTGCGTTTGGATTGTTGGGCTACATGATGAGGAAAACCGACTTTCCTACGGCCGCCATTGTGCTCGCTATGATACTCGGTGCTATGGCTGAAATCGGCTTCCGGCAATCGCTGGTAATGTCAAAAGGCAATATGCTGGGGTACTACTTTGATCGCCCATTCTCACTGCTTATTATGGGCTTAATTCTGCTGGCACTGGTATCACCTCTTTTTGTTCGGTGGAAACGCCAAAAATCACAACACGCACTGTAGCGTTTGCAGTTAATCATACAACCAGCCATGGCACCGAGAGGGCCATGGCTTCTAACTTTATGGTATCAAAGCTTTTACCGTAAACATTACGGTTCACTCTAATGGAGATAGAACATACAGCAGTACTAAATGCGCATTTCAATAGGCTGCGGCATAACATCTTTACCTCAGCCTGCAAACGGCTGCTCTAGCGCTTTACCCATCTTGGCTAGAAAATCATCGCAGGCTTGCAGCTGTTCTATCTCGACATACTCATCGGGCTGGTGCGCCTGAGCGATGCTGCCAGGGCCGAGGATAATAGTTTGCAGGCCTTGGCCTTGAAACTGCCCGGCCTCGGTGGCGTAAGCCACTGCGTGGTTGCAGCAGGCAGCCGGCAAATGGTCTTTGGCTAAACGCAGAACGTAGTCATTATCACGATCAGCCAGCCCCGGCACTGTCGGGCTAAGGGGCGTAGTGGTGATCTCAACGTGCTTGCCTTTCGCCTGTAGTTCGGCAGTTAGCTGGGCGCAAAATGCATCGAAACGCTCATAGACCGAATCAAACGTTTCGGTGGGCAAATGGCGGATTTCCCAATCAAACTGGCACTCTCGCGCCATAATATTGATCGCCGTGCCGCCTTTAATTTTTCCTACATGCAGGCTGGTATGCGGCACGTTAAAGGCCTCATCCACACGCCCTTCTTCGACTAAGGCTGCCATTGTGTCTTCAATAACGGTCACTAGCCGCGCCGCCACATGAATCGCTGACGTACCCTGGTTGACCTGACTGCTGTGCGCTTCACGACCAATCACCGTGGTACGCAAGTTCGTTGCGCCCTTTTGCGCTACCACCGGCTGCATACTGGTTGGCTCACCCACAATGACGTTGGCCGTTTGTGAGTAGTGTTCACAAAAGAAACGGATAAGGTCCGGCGCGCCGACACAGCCAATTTCTTCATCGTATGAGAAGCCTAAATAAATCGGCTGCTGCAACGGTGCTTTCACCCAGGTAGGCACCCTGGCCAACACGCAGGCAATAAAGCCTTTCATATCGCAGGTGCCACGCCCATACAAACGCCCATCGCCACCATCGCGCAGCGTGAACGGGTCACTCGACCACGGCTGCCCTGCTACCGGCACCACGTCAGTGTGTCCAGAAAGCATGACGCCACCCGGTGCATCAGGGCCAATTCTGGCGACCAGGTTGGCTTTGGTGCCACAAGGGCTCATCACGCGGTCAGCGCTAACGCCGTACTCTGCCAAGTAACCTTCAACGTACTCAATCAACGCTAAATTAGATTCGCTAGAGGTGGTGTCAAAGGCGACCAGTTTTTCCAAAAGCGCGATGGTGTCAGACATGATCTTCTCTTTCTCAAGTGATATGACGCTAACCCTACCACTCCCACCTTATGAAACCTACTCTGCTTATCTGATGCTGAATTTCATTTCGTATTCACCTCGCATTCATCAAAACGTCACCTACACTTTCTATTGTTCAGTGCATTCAAAAATCCTAAAAAACGTACTGCACTGCCTGATGAAATTCAGGCTCACAAGGAGCTGTTATGTCTCGTTTTACGTTGCACGCCCTCTCAGTAGGTATCGCAGCGGCAAGCCTTAGCTTGTCGGCTCACGCAGCGACCGAAATAACTTGGTGGCACTCCATGGGCGGCGAGCTGGGCGATCGTTTGAGCGCGCTGGCCGAAGACTTCAATGCCACTCAGGATGAGTACCGTGTCACGCCCTCCTACCGAGGTGAATACGAACAGACCATGGTCAACACCATTGCCGCCTTCCGCGCAGGCGAGCAGCCGCACCTCGTACAGATTTACGAGGTGGGCACCGGCACCATGATGGCCGCCCAGGGCGCCATATACCCGGTTTACGAGCTGATGGAAGAGCACGGCAACACCTTTGACGCGGACGACTACCTGCCCGTAGTGACGGGTTACTACACCGACACAAACGGCAACATGCTCTCCATGCCATTCAACTCGTCCACGCCGATTCTTTACTACAACAAAGCCATTTTTGAAGCCGCTGGCCTCGACCCGGAAACGCCACCGACCACTTGGCAAGAAATGGGCGAGATGGGCCAGCAAATCGTCGACGAGGGCGCAGCCTCCTGTGGCTTCACCATGGCCTATGCCGCCAACTGGGTGGGACTTGAGAACTTCTCAGCGCTGCACAACCAGCCTATCGGCACCCAGGAAAACGGCTTCGGCGGACTGGATACCGAGTTCGTCTTCAACGGTGAGGTGCAGGCGCGCTTTTGGGATCAGTTGAAAGAGTGGTCGGATAGCGGCGTTTACAGCTACGCAGGCCCGGCGAACGGCCCGGACGCGGCGCCCTCGTTCTACTCAAGCGACTGCGCGATGTACATGAACTCGTCAGCGTCGCGGGCCGACGTGCTGGCCAACTCCGACTTCGACGTGGGCTTTGGCATGCTGCCTTACTATGATGACGTGGACGGCGCACCGCAGAACTCCATCATTGGCGGCGCGACCCTGTGGGTGCTTTCCGGCCACGAAGAAAGCGAGTACGCAGGCGTTGCCGAATTCCTTGAGTATCTCTCCTTACCCGAAGTTCAGGCCGAATGGCACCAGGGCACCGGCTACCTGCCGATTACCACCGCCGCTTATGAGCTGAGCCAGGAGCAGGGTTACTACGACGAGAACCCGGGCGCGGATATCGCCATCGAGCAGATCAACTTAAACGAGCCTACGGAAAACTCCAAAGGCCTGCGTTTTGGTAACTACCCACAGGTGCGCATGGTTCTGGACGAAGAATTCCAGGCCGTACTGGCAGGCGACAAGAGCGGCCAGCAAGCCCTGGATGACGCGGCACGCCGCGGCAATCAGATCCTGCGCGACTTTGAGTCAGCGAACAAATAACCCCACGTTGCACGCACTAAAAACCCCGGCTTTTATAGCCGGGGTTTGTTATAGGAGCCATCTCATACGCCCTGATCACCAGAGCCTATGGGATGGCTTACTTCCTGGCCGCTGTCCACAGCGGCCAGCCGCACCAACGATAGCAAGACAGGATGTGCCATGCAGACCAAACGCTCCACCTATCAAAATCGGTGGCTCCCTTTTTTACTCTTGGCGCCGCAATTAGCGATCACGCTGGTGTTTTTTATCTGGCCGGCAAGCCAGGCGGTCAAATCGAGTTTCGAGCGTACCGATGCGTTTGGCTTCAAGACGACGTTCATCGGCCTTGAGAACTATGCACGTATTCTGGCCGACCCCAGCTACCTGAATGCGCTAGGGCGCACCGCGATTTTTTCCCTCTCGGTGACGGTTCTTTCGATGAGCCTGGCGCTTTTACTCGCCGTTTGTGTCAACCGCGTACTGAAGAGCGCCAAGTTCTACACCACGCTGCTGGTCTGGCCTTACGCCGTCGCCCCGGTGGTTGCCGGGGTGCTGTGGTGGTTTCTGTTCAATCCCACCATCGGCCTTTTACCGCATCTGCTTGACTGGTTCGGCATCAGCTGGAACCACCGCGTTTCGGGCACTCAGGCGATGATTTTGATCACCATTGCAGCCGCCTGGAAGCAGATTTCCTATAACTTTCTGTTTTTTCTGGCCGGACTGCAATCGGTGCCGCAGTCGCTGATGGAGGCGGCAGCCATTGATGGCGCGGGGCCCTTCAAGCGCTTCTGGACCATCGTGCTGCCGCTTTTATCGCCCACTACCTTCTTTTTGCTGATCATCAATATCAACTACGTGATGTTCGACACCTTCGGGGTGATTGACGCCACCACTGCTGGCGGGCCAGGCCAGGCCACCATGACGCTGGTCTACAAGGTCTACACCGACGGTGTGGCGGGGCTGAATATTGGTTCCTCATCCGCGCAGTCGGTGCTGCTGATGGGCATTGTGATCATTCTGACGTTTATCCAGTTCCGATATGTGGAGCGTCGGGTCAATTATTAACTCTTACGCCTATTTACTTGGTTGAGCATGAACATGACTGGATATACACATGGTTGAAAACAGACCCTTTCTGAATATTCTGACCCACCTGGTGCTGATCGCTGGCGTGTTGGTTGTAGCGTTTCCGGTCTACGTGGCGTTTATTGCCTCCACCCACGAATCCAGCGCCTTCGTGCGCGGCGTGTTGCCGCTGCTTCCCGGTGACAATATGTGGGCCTCCTATAAACAGATGCTGGGCTCGGGCTGGCAGGTGGGCGGCACGCCGCCGGTGTGGCTGATGCTGGGCAACTCGCTGATCATGGCGCTGACCATTGCCATCGGCAAGATCAGTATTTCGATCCTCTCCGCCTTTGCGATTGTCTATTTCCGCTTCCGGTTTCGCATGCTGGCATTCTGGATAATCTTCATCACGCTGATGCTGCCGGTGGAGGTGCGCATCATTCCTACCTACGCGGTCGTTGCCGACCTGGGCATGCTCAACTCTTACGCGGGTTTGACGCTGCCATTGATTGCCTCAGCTACCGCGACCTTTCTATTCCGCCAGTTCTTCATGACCGTGCCTGAAGAGCTGATGGAAGCGAGCCGGGTGGACGGCGCAGGGCCGATGAAGTTCTTTAAGGACATTCTGCTGCCGGTATCGATCACCAATATCGCCGCGCTTTTCGTAATCATGTTCATCTACGGCTGGGTGCAGTACCTGTGGCCACTGCTGGTCACCACCGACGAAGACTTCTACACCATCGTGCTGGGCATCAAGCGGCTGATGGCCTCATCCGACCGCGTACCCGCCTGGAACCTGATTATGGCAACGGTCACGCTTGCCATGCTGCCGCCGGTGCTGGTGGTGCTGTTCATGCAAAAAATGTTTGTGAAAGGTCTGACCGAGACGGAGAAATAAGATGGCTAGCATTACCTTGGAAGGGCTTGAGAAAACCTACGCGGGCGATGTGCATGCGGTAAAGGGCATCAATCTAGCGATTAAAGACGGCGAGTTTGTGGTGCTGGTAGGCCCTTCAGGCTGCGGAAAGTCGACGCTTTTGCGCATGGTGGCCGGGCTTGAAACGATTACCGAAGGCACGCTGAAAATCGGCGATCGCGTGGTCAATAAACTCGAACCCGCCGAACGCGATATTGCCATGGTGTTTCAGAACTACGCGCTTTATCCACATATGACGGTGTACAACAATCTCGCTTACGGACTGAAAAACCGTGGCTTCAAAAAGCCCGAGATCGAAGAACGCGTGCGTAAAGCGGCCAAAATGCTCGAAATTGAGGAGTTCCTAGAACGCAAGCCGCGCAAGCTCTCCGGCGGCCAGCGCCAGCGCGTTGCGATGGGACGGGCGCTCGTTCGCGATCCCGCCGCGTTTTTGTTCGACGAGCCGCTGTCTAATCTGGATGCCAAGCTGCGCGTACAGATGCGTGTCGAAATTAAGCAGCTCCAACGGCGCTTGAAAACAACCAGCCTGTACGTCACCCACGACCAGCTAGAAGCCATGACGCTAGGTGACCGTTTAGTCGTTTTAAATGCCGGGCGGATTGAGCAAGTCGGCACGCCAATGGAAATTTATGCGAGACCGGCAACCCTATTCGTTGCAGGATTTATCGGCTCCCCCGCCATGAACATGCTGCCGGTGGACTATCTAATGGAAAAAGGCGCCAGCGGCCTGCTGGATGACTTGCCAGAAGGCACCGATATCGTCGGCATTCGTCCTGATGATATGCACTTAATACCCCCTGCCGCGCCCCACTTAATCGTCGAATCAACCCTTGCGCTATTTGAAGCCGCCGGTGCCGAAAGCCACCTGTACGTAACGCTTGCCGGAAGCGACCAGCCCATCGTCATTCGCGTTTCGGGCCAGCCGCCGGTCGCCGAAGGTGAAACTCTGCGATTTTTTGTGACCCGCGAATCGCTGCATCCTTTTAATAGTGCCACGGGAAAACGCATGGCAGATTAAAGAATATCAAAAGCAAATAACAACATCTGCTAACGAAGGAGCGATGCACTACTACATTTACAATAATAGTTAAATAGTAGTAGCTCCTCTCTTACATATAACCGAAAGGCCTAGATGAAGAGTTTAAAATTCTGATAGCTAATAACACCTAAGGCAACAACTGCTGAATGAGAGATCCTCTCTCTAATTCCAGCATTTCTTCTAGCATTGGATTCTTCATGGGATCATCGCTAGCCTGCCATTTCAATAAGAGTGAATCAGACTGTGGCGATTCAGCTAAATGTGCCGCAAGAATATAGTTCGCGTCAAGTTGGTTATTAGTGTCATTATCATAAGCACTTTCTGTTTCACCATAGCAGGCTCTCGCTTCGCCTGTGACTCCATCCAGGCGCTCAATAAGCATGCAGCGCAGAAGCATTTCCTCGTTGTTTAATTCTCTTGAATAGAGATCATCCAAATCAAGTTTGGCTTCCTCATATCGGCCAAGACTTATAAGGAGCTGCGCACGGCTACTGAGCAATTCAGAATGATTAGGATAGTGTTCCAACCCTTCTTTATAAACCATGAGCACATCTTCTAGTCGTCTCTTATCGCCCCGTGCATCAGTGAGTTCTGTACTTGCGCGCTCAAGATATTCTGCAGGTGTCTCACCGTTGGCCAAGGAACATGCCATAAGTGATAGCGTGACCACCGTTATAAGTAGGACTTTCTTCACCGTGGTTCAACCTCGATCTCGAAGGTGATATCTGTTGTTCCTGATGCTAAATTGCCTGGGCCATTGGAAAAGAAATAACCGCCAACAAGCTGAAGCGTCAAGCAGCGAGGTGACATGGGTAACGTAAAGCTAGCATGACCAATAGGAGTGAAGTCGTCATTAGGCCATGCGGAAACGCCTTCCCTATCCAGATTTTGGTTGGCAATATCCAGCACACCATCAAGAATTTTGGCTGATACGAACCAATTTACTGAGCCTACGCTGCTGGCGGCAGTGCGCCCCATAGCACTAACATTTAATGTATTGCCGCTTACCGTGACATGGCCCCGAAGGTTATAAGAAGCGTGAACACCTACTCCTTCTGCCAACATGTAATCAGGCCGAACTTTCAAGAAAGGCTCAGAGAACTCGCGATATTTTTGTGCAGGTATTTCGACGTTTTGCGGCTCAACACTGCTGCTTAGAGTAGAGAGAAAATCACCAAGATGCGTATAACCATCTTGTTCAGGGAGGGTTGTGGCTTCGCTCATACGGACCGCCCCTCTTTTATATAAACCTTAAGCTTTTCGGGTTTATCATGATCGGACACCAGACGTGTAAGCCCTTGGGCATTGCTAATACCACTCAGTTGCTCACCGTTCTCTCTTACAATCAGATACTCCATACCAGCTACGGGCTCTCCAGCTGCATTGATAAGGCGAAAGTGCTCATTAAAGAACTTAGGAAGCTCGCTGGGTAAATTGGCAGCCGACGCAGTAGGCGAATCCACCTCAGTACTTGAGCTTGTAAGTATCCGCCCGCCGCAAGAAGTGGTACTGCCATATATAGCAGCTGGCGAGCCCTCTATGACATACCAAGCCACACCAACGGTGATACTGGCGCCACAAGAACTATTGTCACCGACCCTTGCGATGGGAATGCCATCGACTTTAGCCGTTGGAGCACCAGTAACAATACGATGAGGGCCCCCTTTGCAGCTGCAAGCCACCTCATCACCAATTTTCGCGAGATCCATGGCGGACTCCTTGCTCCATATCAACGTGTATTACTTACTAAGTAAATGCATTGTTGTCAATTCTAGTCAGAATCACTTATTCAAGTGACAAATTCTCATCATTCAGATCATTCTTATATAGCCTCCTAACCGACACTTGTAGCTCTACGCTACCCTAGGGGCACTGCATCCTTTTTAACAACGTCACGAGAAGCGTATTAAGGTATAAATCACTAATACGTAGGTGAAGGCGTCATGGACTACGTTTAAGAAAGTGAACGTTACTCTTCTCTACTGTATACCCGTACTTAAGGGTGCGAATGAGCCTTCTACCATGAGTATTCCCCCCCCTTTACTCGAAACCCTGTATCGTGATCACTCTCGGCGCGTTCAGGCGACGCTGATCCGTCTACTAGGCGATTTTGAGATCGCCGAAGAAGCCATGCAGGAGGCCTTCGTGGCGGCTGTTCAGCAGTGGCCGGTTAGCGGCCAACCTGACAACCCCTCCGCATGGCTAGTTCGCACCGGCTACCACTGTGGGATAGACCAAATTCGCCTGCGCAGTACGGCACGCCGAAGGGCTCACTTACTGTTACCCACAGAGCTGCCTACAGAAGAGGCGCTGGATCTCGAGCCCACCACCATCGAAGATGATGCTTTGCGACTGCTGTTCACCTGCAGTCACCCAAGCTTAAGCATTGAGGCACGGATAGCCCTTACCCTTCGCGAGATGTGTGGCTTGACCACCGAGCAGGTCGCCAGTGCACTGCTAATGAAACCTACGACGCTGGCACAGCGTATCGTGCGAGCCAAACGTAAAATTCGCGATGCACAAATACCTTACGCCGTGCCTACCCAGGAAGAACTGCCTGAACGCCTGCCCGGTGTGCTCAAGGTGATCTATTTGGTCTTCAATGAAGGCTACTCACGCAGCACGGGGAACAGCGTGGTCGATATCAGCTTAACTCAAGAGGCCCTGCGACTGGGCAATGAGTTGGCACGGCTACTGCCCCAAGGTGAGGCGTTTGGGCTAATGGCCTTGATGTTGCTTAATGATGCTCGCCGGGATGCACGCCAGGATAGCAACGGGGAGCTGGTGACTCTGGATACTCAGGACAGACGCCTATGGCGCCAGGAAGATATCCAGGCCGGCATAGTGTGGCTGGAGCAGGCACTGGCGCTCACTCCTGCCGGGCATTACACCCTTCAAGCGTCGATTGCCGCCGTGCACGCCCAGGCTAGCTGCGCCGAGCAGACAGACTGGGGGCGTGTCGTCAGGCTCTATGATGCTCTCTGCCAACGTTTTCCATCACCGATCCTGGCGTTAAACCGTGCGGTTGCCATTGCCATGAATGGTTCGCCCGACACCGGGCTGAAGTTACTCGACGATATCGCGCACCACCCGCAAATCAGCCGCTATCATCTGTTTTATGCCGCTAAAGCGGATTTACTACGTCGCCAAGGCCAGTATGAGCCCGCGCGCAGTGCCTATCACCAGGCGCTGCAATTGGTCACCCTGGATCCAGAAAAACGTTTTTTGAAAAGGCGACTGGCAGAGCTCGAAAATTTCCCATAAAAAAATGCTTAGGCTATGTCGATTCAAGACGATGCCAAACGACTACAGAGAGTCACTACCATCACTATCAAGGAGGCTCTCAATGAAATTTATGCTAATACGGCGCGCCGACTCCGATACAGAGTACGGCGCTATGCCATCCCAGGAGATGCTTGCCGCCATGGCTGTTTATAATCAGCGCATGACCGAGGCAGGCGTGTTTTTGAGCGGCGATGGCTTACATCCGACCCGCGACGGATGTCTAATCCGTTTCAACAACGGTGAACCCACCATCATCCCCGGGCCTTTGTCTCCAGCCAGTGAGCGAATTGCCGGTTACAGTGTGCTGGAGGCCCCCTCTCTGCAGGCAGCCATTGAGTGGGCCCAGCAGTGGCCGACCCAGGACGCCGATGGCAACGTGACTCTTGAACTAAGGCGCTACTTCTCGCTGGAAGATTTTGAGCCCGGCGCCGGACTCGAACAGCACCATAACCTTGCTCGTGTCCCGGATGCCATGAACGTGCACGTTGGCTTTCCCGGCACCTGCCGGGAGGCCATGCAGTTCTATGCTGATGTAACCGGCGGGCAGTTGGAGTGCCTATTGACCTATGCTGAAACGCCAGCGGCTGAACACTCACCACCGGAACTCCATGACCGCATCATCCATGCCTCGCTGAACCTGCGTGGCCGTCGCTTGATGGGCGCCGATATGGCGGCTGACTGCTATACGCCACCCCAAGGGGTAGAGATCCAGCTGGAATATCGGGATATCGAGCAGGCCGCACGAACTTTTGCTCGGCTAGCGGAGAGAGGAAAGATTATCATGCCGTTTGAAGCTACCTTCTGGTCACCAGGGTTCGGCATGACGGTTGATCGTTTTGGCGTCGGCTGGATGGTAAACGTTCCATCAGCCAACTGCCCCTTAGCCACAGAAGGAGACTCTCCATGAAGTACGTTGCGCTGGTCTATTATCAGGAACAAATTATCAACGCCATGAGCGAACAGGCATGGCACGACCTCAATCAGGAGTGTATCGCCGGAGTAGAGCGCTTGAGCACCAACGGCCACTACCTGGCCGGACAAGCGTTACAGTCAGTAGAAACCGCTACCACCGTGCGTGTCCGCGATGGCGAGACGTTAATCTCCGACGGCCCCTTTGCGGAAACCAAGGAGCAGTTGGCGGGTTTCTATCTGCTCGACGCCCACGACTTGAATGAAGCATTGCAGCTGGCTAGCCGCATCCCACCCGCCCGGCTAGGCAGCATTGAAGTACGCCCGGTTCGAGAACTCCCCCCTAAAGCAGAATAAAACAGTAGCAATAGGAGAACAGCCATGCGCAAGCTTGCATACCCCTATATAGATGGTTTCGTCGCTGCCGTGCCAAACGCTAATAAAGATGCGTTTATTGAGCATGCCCGTGCCGCGGCTGTTGTTTTCAAGGAACACGGTGCGCTTCGAGTGGTGGAGTGCTGGGAAGACGATGTACCCGAAGGGAAAGTGACCTCTTTCTCCATGGCGGTGAAGCGCAAGGATGACGAAAGTGTCATCTTTTCCTGGATTGAGTGGCCATCCCGCGCCGTGCGTGATGAAGCAATGCCCAAAGTGATGCAGGACCCGCGCTTGCAGATGGACGTTAACCCGATGCCTTTTGATGGCAAGCGGCTCATCTTTGGAGGCTTTGAAAGCATCATTGATGAGTAAGCGCTACCCGTGGCCCGGAACTTACTGCGGCACTTCCTGGGCCACATTCTCTTGAGCCATACCTCCTTGAGCCACATCAGTAATCCGCCCTTCAACGTGATAGTCCACTTTGCTAACCGTCACCATATAGTCTCGGAGCATCTCCCAATCGGTGTTACCCACGATGGTGCTGCGTTCGTCATCATAGGCGGCCTTAAGCGCAGCATGGCTGTCGCCGCCGGCAGCGGTGAAGTTATTGGTGGCGATTGTGTAGGTACGCGCAGGGTCAACGTCCTGCAGCTCACCGTTCTGCGTTACTTTCAGGCTTATCACGCGCTCGCCTGCGAGTTCGCGGCTGTCATATTCTACCTGGGTGCCGCGAGATACCTGCAGGAAGGCGCCGCTCTCTTCCGGCGCGCCCGCCAGCGCAATCTCGAAGGTTTCTAGAAGCTCGGCGCCGGTCACGTCCATCAGCGTCAACCGGTTACCGAAGGGCTGCACCGCGATCAGCTCGCCAACGGTGATATCGCCTTCGGCAATCGGCTCGCGAATGCCGCCACCGTTTTGTAGCGCCAGCACGGTGTCCGGGTTCACCCGGCGGGCGGCCGCAAGCTGACCATCGGCAATCAGGTTACCCAGCGCGGTTTCATCGGCACGCACACTTTGTTCATCGCCATTGCCATGACGCGGGTTGGGAAGCGGTGTATTCAGGTGAGCGCCCACTTGGGTATCGCGTACTTCTTCGATTCGAGCGGTGTACGGCTCGAGCATCTCAAGCGCTTGAGCATCAGGCTCGAAATCCTCTGCCGCCAGCAGTTCGCCACGGGCATGGAGCACCAAGCCGCCGTCATCGAAGGTGACTTGCATCACGCCCAGGTACTTGCCGTACTCGTTCGCCTGGCCGATCACCGTCGATGCTTTGGGCTCGCCCAGGTCATTCTCAGCCACCGTGACGGGCGACTCCAAGCGTGTGTGGCTGTGCCCACCGATGATCACATCCATCCCTTCCACGTGCTGGGCGAGCAGCAGGTCGTTACCCACGCTCGGGTCGCTGTCGTAACCTAAATGCGTCAGCGCAATAATCTTGTTCACGCCTTGGTCTTCAAAGCTTGCCACCATGGCCTCAGCAGCCTGTTGATAATCGCTGATGGTAACTTGGCCTGGGCTTGAAATTGTCTCGCTATCTTGAGTACTTAGCCCAAAGAGACCGACTCGCTCACCGCGATGCTCGATAATAATACCGTCATAAAGCTTGCCCGCTTGCACGTCTGCGCTAAGCGGCTCGCCCAGCGAGTCAGCAAATTCATGTGCTGCGGAGAAATCTAGATTGGCGCCTAGAATGGGGAAGCCGGCACCCGCAAAAAATGCCGCTAGCGCCTGATGCCCTTCTTCCGGGTCACCCAAATCAAACTCATGATTACCGGGAACAAAAGCGTCGTAACCCATGAGATTCATAAACTCCAGCGCATCTTGGCCCTGAAACTCATTGAAATACAGCGTGCCAGAAAAGATATCGCCAGCATCCAGTAATAGCCCTTCGCCATACTGCTCACGCGCGTGATTCAACGCGGTCACCAACTAGGGATACTGATCGGTCCGCCCGTGGAGATCGTTGGTATGAAAAATCGTCAGCGTGTAGCTATCGGCCAACACAGGGGAGGCGGTAATGAACAGTGCTGTCCCTAGCGCAAGACTATATCGATTAAAATGCATGTTAACGTCTCCTTTTATATCGAGCTTATAATATTAGCAAAAAAACACCTCGTCACTTAAACAACTTTTCGGACACACTAAAAACCGGTGAGGAATCATCCACACCGGTAAAGATCGAAACATGCGAGCTAACTAAGAGCAAAGAAATAAAACAACACGACTGTTAAAAACAACGCGACTATTAAAAACAACCCTGTTAATTAAAAGTGATAGCGGGCACCCAATGCGTAATACATATCTTCCTCGAAATCATTAACAGCATCTAGATTACGATCATTAAGCTCAAGGAACATATCAAAATTGCTAGATAGCTTGTACAGTGACCCTAACGCCCAAGCGTTGCGATCACTGCTAGCGCCGTCTACCTCGATGTTGTAGTAATCGGCAAAGAACTTCCATGAATCAATCGCCAAAGTAGCGCCAACACCGATTTTATCGAAACCGCCGCCGTAGACATCATCATCGCCGCGAGTCTCATAACCAACACGAGCAGAGACGCCATCGGTAATGGCAAACTCACCTGTAGCACCATACCGGATTTCACCGTTACCGCCGCCACGCACAGTGTCTTCAACATAGCCTAGCGCCAAACGCGCTGGCCCTGTTTCATAAACCACGCCACCTTGTGTGGCTATAACACTACCTTCACCGGTTTGCTCAGCTTCGGTTAGGCCGCGTTCAGAGAAGTGCTTGGCAGAAATAACGGCTTGAAAGCCGTTCATCTCAGGCGTTTTATACCCAATTGAATCGCCTCGTGCCTGTACCCCGCCACCCGCGAATTCATAACCACGCTCAACATACACATCGAACGGGGTCATCACATAATCATCGTAATAGCTGTCGTAGTTACCGGCCATAAAGGTACCGAACTGCTTACTTTCTAAACCTAGGTAGCTGTTGCGAACTTCATCAAAACCGGGGCTGCTGCGCTCATCGGCTCTAAAGCGCCATTCTACGCGAGCAAAAGCGCGCAGGTCGCTAGAGACCTGATGGCCAGCGGTAATCCGTAGGCGCGAACCAAAGTTACGGAACTCCTCACCGTTGTCTACCCCGTTCTTAATACCGCCGCCTTCAAAACCCATCGCGATACGACCATAGATTTCTAGATCAGTACCATCTTGGTCATAAACGGTGGCTGCTTGTGCTGCAGTGGCTCCTAATAAGCTGCTAACGGCTAGGGCCAGAGTCATTTTTTTAAACATGCGTGTTCCCATTGAAGTAGTCAATACTTGAGCATTACTAAGCACGGTGAAGAACAAATAACGCCTTAGCGCAGGGAACCTTAAAGCAGTTATATTTCATTAATCTTAACGTTTTAATTTTTTTGAACTTAATTTTATTTATAGAGAATAAATAAAAACGCCATCAAATATTCACATTTAGATGTTAATAAATATTCAGATAAACGCTATTTAATAATACATTCACTCTGCATCGCGCCTGGTCAAGCAACCCTATGTCTCCCGAGCGAATGCCCGCGTGTCATCGCTTATTCATCGGTTTGACTCCGCAGTGTCATTCTCCTCACCCACACTGCGTATAAACGTGATGAAGGGATGAATCGCTCATGCGGCTCTGTATCGTTAGTGAAACATGGTCACCGGACATTAATGGCGTTGCCCATACGCTGAGCCGGCTAAGCTGCGAGCTCAATCGGCAAGGAGTGCCGGTTGACGTTATTCGCCCCCGCCCGCGCGTGGCTGGAAATACCACGCGCATTAACCACGAGCTACAGGTTTCACGCGTTGCACTACCCGGCTATACCGATGTCCAGGTGGGATTGGCAACACCGGCCGCGCTGCGACGATTTTGGCGAACGCATCGCCCCGATGTGATTTATTTGGCCACTCAAGGCCCCCTAGGCTGGGCGGCGCGCCAAGCGGCAAAACGGCTCAACATCCCTTTGGTAGCCGGTTGGCACACCAATTTCGACCACTATTGCAAAGATTACGGCGTCACATGGCTGGCGTCGACGGCCCTTCGCTATCTTCGCTACTTTCATAACGGCTGCGCCTCAACATTGGTGCCTACTCACGCGCAGGCTGCTGCGTTAACGCACCAAGGCATTCGAGACGTTCACGTGCTTTCACGGGGGTTAGACGGCGAACGCTTTTCGCCCGCATACCGTGACACACAGTTACGAAAGCGCTGGGGCGTTAGCGAGCACCAGCCAGTCGCACTGTACGTTGGCAGATTAGCCGCCGAAAAAAATCTCACTTTACTGCAAGAAAGCTTTCACGCTATGCGTGAAGTGCGCCCCGACATGGCTCAGGTGATCGTGGGCGATGGCCCCGCCCGGGCACAATTACAAAGGGCTCTACCCGATGTGCATTTCACTGGCTTCATTAACCAGGAGGCCCTCGCTCGCCACTATGCCAGTGCCGACTTATTTGTTTTTCCCTCGCTTTCAGAAACCTGGGGCAACGTGGTGGGGGAAGCTATGGCCAGCGGCTTGGCCGTGATGGCCTATGATCACGCCGCCAGCGCTGAGCTCATCAGCAGCGGCCACAATGGCGTCACCGTCACCGCAGGAGATAGCGCTGCATTTCGCCGGGCAGCGGTAGACCTTTGCCAGCATCCCGCTGACTACGCACGTCTAGGCCGCGTGGCACGCTCACGCGCGCTTGAGCAAAGTTGGTCAGGTATTACCGAGCAGTTTCTGCGTTATTTACACCAAGCCCAGGAGGCACACCATGCGCCCACGTCCGCTTGTCGTATTCGATCGTCTTGACCTGCTGGAATGGCAGTTTTGCCAGCGCATCTCACGCCTATCGCTGTACTCGCCATGGCGTATTACGCTGCAGGCCGCCAGCCGTTTAGGCGACTGGCCTGCCTGGGTGCTGCTCATCATGGCCCAACCCTGGCTTCAGCCGAATGGTACTTGGCGAGTCATGCAGTACAGCGTCGTCGCGCTGTTTGCCATGGTCGTTTATCGACTGGTGAAAACACGGCTATGCCGCGAGCGACCGTTTATTACCTACGGTGAGGGTATTCAGTGCTGCGAACCCGCGCGTGATCGCTACAGTTTTCCTAGCGGCCATACCATGCATGCGGTCATGTTTAGCGTATTAGTCGCCGCGCATACTCCCTGGCTGCTGCCGGTGATTGTGCCGTTAACCCTGCTAATTGCGATTTCGCGGGTGGGCTTGGGATTGCACTACGTAAGCGATGTGCTGGCAGGCGCCGCCTTGGGCTACGCATTTGCGTTGATCAGCCTTTACTGGATGGGCTGAACGCAAAAGCGCCCGCTTAACGGGCGCTTTTCATGTACGTATAAAAACCTCAAAATCCGAGGAAATTTTCAAAAGACACGCACCATAATGGAACAGTGGCGGATTACATACCGGGAGGCATGTCATCGCGCTCATCCAATCTCGCCATAAATGATGTTTTAAACATCATGTACAGCCCAACGCCCGAAAACCCTAAGAACAAAAAAAACATGAACAACATCAGTGCCATGGCCATAGTCTTGTCCCTGTCAGTGCGCGGCTGCGACGTTGACGTCTTCTAACCGCAACATATTTTTACCTGTTCAAAGGATAGACCAAAACAAGCCGTTAATCTGTACAAAATTTTTATTTATGCAAAACCTGTGCAAAAAGAAGTTAAAGAACAACATCCATTCACCTGGCCAAATTCCAGACGCAAAAAAACCACCTCATTTTCATGAGATGGTCGTTTTGCATCGATTCCGGTCCCTGGTGTTGATGAACAGCGCCTCTATGCGCTGTAACCAATGAGCGGGTGGGTTGTCCTTTTCACTCCCTGTTCTTTTGCTCGGCTTCCTGCCTTCCTTAATGTACTCGGCCCACTCACTCAGTCTTTTGAAAAAATCTTAACTACCCGCCACAACGGCTGCTTAAAATGAAAAATAATACTCAACAACTATTACATCGCTATTACTTAACCTTATTTAACATTTACGATGTTTAACACTAATTATAGGTGACTACGCCTGTTGCTATATCTTAAGTAAAGCACACGACGGGCCAAATGATCATAAAAACAAATAATTGATTTAAAAACATATACTTAAAAAACTCAAAATGCTACAAACTAGCTTTTTTAACATCTAATTAATGTGTAGAACTGACACATGCGACATAAGCACACGACATAAGTGCGCATTTCTCTTACTCAGCCGTAGCGAAACGTCGCGACAGGGCTTAGTTTATTATCTGAGGGTGAAAAGTATCTGATGGTGAAAAGAGTGCCCTCGCCAAGGGATGCCAACCGTTAGCGCTCAGTCCAAACTATTAGCAAACCATGCCTTCAAGGAGGCCGCCATGAAATCAGCTGTTGCCATTGGTACTCTCATCATCACCGCGCTGCTGCTCAGCGGCTGCAATACTATTCGCGGCGCAGGGGAAGACATTGAACAGGGTGGCCAGGCTATCCAACGCTCAGCGGAATAACGATGATGATGACTGTTTACTTGTCTCACGGCTTGGAAAGCGGGCCGGGTGCATTGAAAACTCAAGCACTGAAGAACGTCGCCGAAAAGCTGGACGACTGCGAACCCGTCGTTATGGACTACCGGGGAATGGCAGAACCGCAGCAACGCCTTTCTCACCTACTTGCGGTGTTGGCCGAACGTGGAGATGACCCCGCCTGCTGCGTGCTAGCAGGCTCAAGCCTAGGTGGCTGGCTAAGTGCGACGGTCAGTGCCCAGCAGCCGGTGCTGGGCTGTTTTCTCTTGGCTCCGGCCCTGGGTTTAATTGATTACCCTGAAACGTCCCCCAACATTCAAGCACGCCATACTCACATTATTCACGGCTGGCGTGATGATGTGATTGCTCCAGGGCCAGTGATCGAACGCGCCCGCCTTCAGCGGCTGTCGCTACGCATGGTCGATGACGATCATCGCCTTCATGCCAGCCTCGATACGATATTGCTCGATTTCGAACGCTTCTTACACCAGTGCAGTGCCGATGCTCGTCAAGCCATTGCTGACCAACATGCAACAAACATTCGACACGAGACTTAAAAAGCTATACAAATAGTATACATTCAGTGCGGAGTTTGCTCATGTTAGGCATGTTTAAGCGCGACCCCAAAAAGAAACTGCAGCAAGATTATGAACGTAAACTTCAGGCGGCGATGGAGGCATCACGTAATGGCGACATGCGCGCCAACGCCACGCTAACGGAAGAGGCCGAGGCCATCAGGGCCGAGATCCTGCGTATAGAAGCGCAAGAATAGCGCTCACTCGTCTGCCAGCGCCGGTAATAGCGTTTTCAATTTACGGGTCAGCGTATTGCGGCCCCAGCCAAGCAGCTCCGCTGCTTCCCCTTTGCGACCGCCGGTATGCTTCAAGGCAGTCTCAATTAAAATCCGTTCGAAATCCGGTACCGCTTCTTCGAGCAAATGCGTGTGACCCTCGGCCAGCGCATGATCGGCCCAATCGCGAAACGCCGTGCGCCAGTCGCCGTGAACACGGCTATCCGTGGCGTTGGGCGAACGCAGCTCGGGAGGCAGATCCTCAACAAGGATTTCACGCCCTGAGGCCATGACGGTCAACCAGCGACAGATGTTTTCTAACTGGCGGACGTTGCCAGGCCACGGTAAATGCGTCAGGTGCGTTTCTGCTTCACTGGTGAGCACTTTAATATCGGTGGTTAGCTCTTTTGCCGCTTCGGCTAAAAAATGCCGCGTTAGCCGGGGAATGTCTTCGCGCCGCTCAGCAAGCTTGGGCAGATGAATGCGAATCACGTTCAACCGATGGAATAGATCTTCGCGAAAGCGACCATCGTCCACCAGTACCTCTAAGTTTTGATGGGTAGCGGCGATAATGCGCACATCGACCCTGACCGGCGTATGCCCTCCAACGCGATAAAACTCACCATCGGCCAGTACGCGCAGTAAGCGCGTTTGGGTTTCAGCGGGCATGTCGCCAATTTCATCTAGAAACAGCGTGCCTCCGTTGGCCTGCTCAAAGCGCCCTTGGCGCTGCTGCGCGGCTCCGGTAAAGGCGCCCTTCTCATGGCCAAACAGCTCCGATTCAATCAAGTCACGTGGAATGGCCGCCATGTTTAAGGCGATAAACGGTTTCCCTGATCGCGGGCTATGCTGATGTAGCGCCTGGGCGACGCGCTCTTTGCCGGTGCCCGACTCACCATTAATCAACACCGTGATATGCGAGTGCGAAAGCCTGCCAATCGCGCGAAATACCTCCTGCATCGCCGGTGCTTCACCAATAATTTCGGTATTTAAGCCTTCCGGCACAGTGGCCGGGCGCTGACGTTCGCGCTCCCGCGCATGCGCCACCGCGCGGCGAACTAACGCCAGCGCTTCATCAACGTCAAACGGCTTGGGCAGGTACTCAAACGCGCCGCCTTGATAAGACGCAACGGCGCTGTCTAAATCGGAGTGCGCCGTCATCACAATGACCGGCAGGTCAGGATGCGCCTCGCGAACTCGCGACATTAAATCCAACCCATCGATACCCGGCATACGAATGTCGGTCACCAGCACGTCCGGCGGGTTTTCCAGCACGCGGGCCAATGCAACATCCGCACGCTCGATACATTCAACGTCAAGATCAGGTTGCGCTAATGCGCGTTCAAGTACCCAGCGGATAGCGCGGTCGTCATCGACAATCACCACCCGTGCAACATCAGTACGTGTCGCCTCAGTCATGACGTTTCTCCGGTGAAATTAAGACCAGTGGAATCAGTAAGCGAAATTCGGTATGTCCGGCTCGGGAATCGCATTCAATCAATCCTTGATGTTGGTGCAAAATCGACTGGGCAATAGAGAGCCCAAGGCCACTGCCTTCAGCACGCCCCGATACCATGGGGTAAAAAAGCGTTTCGTGTAGCGCATCGGGAACGCCAGGGCCGTTATCAATAACCGCAACTTCACTGACCAAGCGATGACGCTCAGCGCCGAGGGTAAACTGGCGCCGGGCGCGGGTACGCAGTATTAGGGTGGGCTCAGGCGTTTGGGCATCGCTCATGGCCTGCACCGCATTACGCGCCACGTTGAGCACGGCTTGAATTACCTGCGATTCATCGCCGGAAAGATCGGGCAAGCTCGGGTCATAATCGCGGTTAATCGCCACATCGGGGTGCTCAGCCATTAATAGCGTGCGTACGCGCTCCAGCACCCGATGAATATTCACCGGCTCATGTTTGAGAATCCGGTTGGGGCCCAGCATGGAGTCGACCAGATCGCGAAGCCGATCCACCTCTTCCACAATAATGTGGGTATATTCGCGCAGCGCCGGATCGTCTAAATCTCGCTCTAGCAGCTGTGCAGCACCACGAATGCCGCCTAGCGGGTTTTTAACTTCGTGGGCAAGCCCTCGGGCTAATATCTTGATGGTTTCTTGACGCGTGGTCAGCGCCTCTTCTCGGGAGATCTGCATCAATCGATCGCGAGGCTCTACTTCCAGCAGCAGCTCATTGTCTGATAGCGGCGTGACCGTATAGTCGACCGTCAGCGGATCGCTATTCAGCGGCGTAATACGCGCCTCACGCTGGGTATAAGGGTGAAAGGCATCGCGGGCCTTGGCCAACACCTCATCGATGCTTTCATCACCGCCTAGTAACGTATCCAGGCTGCTCCCACGCACACGGCTCAGGCTAACCGCTAGCAGCGCCTCGGCCGCAGGATTCATCCAGCGCACGCTTAGCTCGCCATCTAGCAGCAACACTGCCGTGGTGAGATGTTCAAGCAAGCGCTGGTGCATTGCATGTTCAGAGAAACCGTCCTGAGAAATCGCGTCTTCCATCGCCATTACAGACCTACAGGTGGATGATGAATGAGAGACTGCAATAAGCGCGCCAATTACGCACCTATGCCCGGTTGCACGGCCTGCGAGCAACGTAATAGCAAGAGTTGAGCCCTTTTAGCGCATCGCACTGCACTAACGCTTTTATTATTGCACCACATTGGTGCTCGCCATAAAAAAACCCCGCCGAAGCGGGGTTTATCACTGCTATTAACATCTCGTCAGCAACAGTAGACGGCTAATGCGGCTGATTAGCAGCTGTCGTTTAGCAGCTATAGTACATATCAAACTCAATCGGGTGAGTCGTCATGCGGATACGATTCACTTCTTCCATTTTGAGTTCAATGTAAGCATTGATCATATCGTCAGTGAACACGCCACCTTCGGTCAAGAACGCACGGTCAGCGTCGAGTGCTTCCAGTGCTTGATCCAGGCTGTTCGCGACCGTTGGGATCGCCTTGCCTTCTTCTGGCGGCAGGTCGTACAAGTTCTTATCCATGGCATCGCCAGGGTGAATCTTGTTTTTAATGCCGTCGATACCGGCCATCAACATGGCAGAGAACGCCAAGTACGGGTTAGCGGTCGGATCAGGGAAGCGAGCTTCTACACGCTTGCCTTTCGGGCTAGCGGTGTAAGGAATACGAATAGAAGCAGAGCGGTTGCGCGCGCTGTAGGCCAGCATTACCGGCGCCTCAAAGCCAGGTACTAAACGCTTGTACGAGTTGGTAGAAGCGTTGGTGAACGCGTTCAACGCACGAGCGTGCTTGATGATGCCGCCAATGTAATACAGCGCCATTTCAGACAGGCCTGCGTACTCGTCACCGGCGAACTGGTTGTTACCATCTTTCCAGAACGACTGGTGAACGTGCATACCAGAACCGTTGTCGCCTACCAACGGCTTGGGCATGAAGGTAGCCGTTTTGCCGTAAGCATGTGCCACGTTGTGGATCACGTACTTCATTTCCTGCACTTCGTCAGCTTTCTTCACCAGCGTGTTGAATTTAACGCCGATTTCGTTCTGACCTGCGTTGGCAACTTCGTGGTGATGAACTTCCACGGTCTGGCCAATCGCTTCCAACGTGTTACACATAGCGCCACGAATATCGTGGAAGCTATCAACCGGCGGAACCGGGAAGTAACCGCCTTTCAGACGCGGACGGTGGCCTAAGTTACCACCTTCCACGACGCTGTCAGTCGCCCAAGCGCCTTCATCAGAAGAGATTTTGTACATGGAACCCTGCATATCGGTTTTCCAATGTACTTCATCAAAGATAAAGAATTCAGGCTCAGGACCAAAGAAAGCGGTGTCGCCAAGGCCTGTAGACTGCAGAAACGCTTCTGCACGCTTAGCGATGGAGCGCGGGTCACGATCATAGCCTTGCATCGTCGCAGGCTCGATGATGTCGCAACGCAGCACCAGCGTAGCGTCTTCAGTGAAAGGATCGAGGTAGGCAGAGCCGTCCTCTGGGCTCAGAATCATGTCGGATTCGTTGATGCCCTTCCAGCCGCCGATGGAAGAACCATCAAACATCTGGCCATTTTCAAAAAACTCTTCGGTCACGTCGCGAGCAGGCACGGTGACATGGTGTTCTTTACCGAGCGTATCGGTGAAACGCAGGTCTACCCACTTAACATCATGTTCTTCAATTAGCGCGATGGTCTTGGCTGACATAGTGTCCTCCGGTATGAGCGTGGCTTAAAGCTAGCGACAGTAAGCTATCGATAAAAGTGTTGTGCGACAAAATACGTGCAAAAACGCACGCCTGTCATTTTTTTGCTCACCCAACGTTTGCTGAAAAATATAAACAAATCGCTGAGCAAACCTTTCAGGCCGGCTATCGTTTTATCACGCCGCAGGGCTTCTGCCTACGACTCGTAGCCGTTGTAAAACTTACTGCACAGGAGAAAGCATAGATCATGCCAACACTGCACCATTATGGTATTAAAAAACAACAACCATTTGTTTTTTAAACATTAAAAAATACCTCCCGGTGCCTCGTGATGACGCATAGCGCCTTAGCTGCAGCCAATCAGGCGCTAAAAACATGCTCAATGCACCAAAATAAAGCAAAAACACCCGTCAATGCCCCAAAAAGGGGCGCTCGACATGATGGTGCTCTTGTTTGGCTCGCACATTTTTTCTTGTTGCCTAAAGAAACAAGACGCTACAATCAGTTACATTATGAGAAATTAACACACGCGGAGTCGGCTGCGTCAAACACGCTTAGTACTGCATACACGCTGCGCCTTTAATGCCTATTTTACGCCTTCCGCCCTTAAGCCACTTTAAGCTGTTTACCAAACAACATCGCCCCCAGCGTAAAGGTATTCGCCAGCTTATTCAGCGCTACCGACCCCACTATGCCCACCACGATAAGCACCAAGGCATATACCACAACCGGCAACGCCAGCGGCGCAACGGCCAAATCGGCCAGCACAAAAAACATGGGGTGCGCTAAGTAAATGCCAAACGAATGCGCATTCACGTGACGTACCCACACCGGCACCGGTCGCCCGGCTAAGTAGCGCATCGCGCAAAGCGTAAACAGCACAAAGAAAGGGATCACCCATACTTCTTTCGATGAAAAGGCCAGCTGGCCCGCGAAAGTGCCCGCAATGATCAGCGCAACGAGCAGCGCCAGCCAAACGGGCTGAGCCAGCCGCTGCATCCAAGTTGGCCGTAGGGCAAGCACGCTTTCTGGCGCTAGCGGGTAATAACGTACCAGCACCAATGCTAAGAAAAACACATAGATCCAACCTAGTGGCGCGACCCACAGCAAGTAGCCGGGCAGGTCAATACCCAACCAGTAAGCAAGCCCCCAGTAGGCCATACTGATCACACAAGAGCCCCATAACCATGGCACCGGATTTAAGCGCCACAGCTGAAAGCGTGTAAACAGCCAGTACGCCATATAAAACTGCATCGCAATGATTAAAAAATAGCCGTGCCAACCCGCGTAGACAAAATACTCAATGGCATTGGCGATAAACCCCACTGGCTCATCCGATCCTTGTAAGCGCACCCACTCGGCCGTTGAGTAAATAAAGCCGTACACAAAATACGGCACCATCACATATTTTACGCGCTGGATGAGAAAACCTTCTGGCACCGATTTATCGTAGCGAACGGCAAAAACAAACACCGAAATAAACAGAAAAATGGGCGTACCCAACACAAGTGGCAAGCGCAAGAGATCGGTGGCAACGTTATCAACGCGTTGATTCACATGGTCTAATAGGTGAAATAAAAAAACGGCGATGCAGCCGTAAGCACGCAGCCAATAAATCTCTTCAACTTTCCGCATTGGGCCTCCCGCCGCTACACAACGCCATCCTTACTATAATGAACATCTAATGCCGTCCCGTTGTCCGACCTTATTGAACCGTTTTAATTCCCGGAGGCAAGGTGCCCAAACTCAAGCTATCGCTGTGCTCGTACCGATCTCAAGCCCTTTTAACAGCGCTAATTGGGTGGCTAACGTTTAGCGGCCACAGTTTGGCCAGCGAGATTGAGCATCATCAATTCTTCTCACCCACGCTCGGCTACGACTATCCGTACAGCGTTTATTTACCCGATCATTATGACGCTCAGGCGACAGACGCGTACCCGGTTATCTATATGCTGCACGGCTCGTTTGGAACCGACCGCGACTGGGTGTCACGCGGCAACCTGCAGCAAGTCGCCGACAGGTTAATTAGCGCAGGGCACATTCCTCCTGCCGTTTATATTATGCCCGGCAGCCGCAGCTGGTGGGTAGATGGCTACAACGAGCCCGCTCGCAGCGCGTTTTTTAACGATTTAATGCCCCACGTGGAAGCTACCTACCGTGTAGGCCAAGAACGCCGCCTACGTGGCGTTGCCGGCCTTTCAGCCGGTGGCTATGGCGCGCTTAACTTCGCGCTGGAACGGCCTGACTTATTCGCCGCTGTTGCAGCGTTAAGCCCTGCCAGCTACTCACCGCAGCCACCGCGCAACTCATCAGCCCATCGTCATCCGGCCTTTCTCGATGAACAGGGCCGGTTTGATCCTGACCTGTGGGAATCGCTCAACTATACCGCTCATCTTGAGGAGTACCGGCTACGCGTAACACCTCGCGGCGTTGGACAAGAGGCCGAGACTCCACCCGTGCCGCTGTATATCAGCGCGGGGCGCAGTGACGTTTACGACGCTGAGTTTCATGCCCGCCTAATGCGCCAAGCCATGGAGCGCATTCAACCTAACGACGTACGTCTCGACCTTTACCCCGGCGGCCACACTTGGCATGTTTGGCGCGCCAGCTTACCCGCCGCGCTCAACTTCTTATTTCAATACGTTGGGCAAGAAAATAGCGTAGAAACAACAGAAAAATCAGCGGAGGAGCAAAGCACAGAGGAAGTGAGCGGTTGAACGCACTACACTGCAGAAACACCCAACACGATAAGGAAAACAGCGATGCATCAACATGTCGAATGGGATGCCCCAGGCAGCGCCAGCGTATCTGAGTACTTTAAGAACGACCCTGACCATCACGCCCCCGACCCGGGCGATATTATTTCCGCGCGCTACCAAGGCGCGATGGTACGCGTCAAAGTAGAAGCCTATCGAGAAGATGACGCCGTTAGCATTGGCGAAGTTGCCGCGATCATTGACGCCAACGGCGGCCGCCACCAGCGCCATGAAAAACTGGAAGTCGGCAACATGGTCAGAGTACCCGACGACAAACGCGCCATGGAAACATCACCGAAAGAAGGTTAAACGCACTAGCGTTGATAACTCAGCACTGACAGCCACCTTGCGGGGTGGCTTTTTTGTGGGTGGTGCAGGCATATCGGCAGAGCATGATTAAATGGGTATAGCATTTCATTCCTGCCTGCACGGGGATCGGTATTAACAACAACCTCAGCGCTCTTCGCTACACGGTTCATCCGCGCTCGTGCGGGGATCGGCGTGCTACGCTTAGCACTACTGCTCCCTTTCTATAGGCACTCCTCATGCATGCTTTTCGTCTCTTTGCGATGATTACCACCCTGGTGGTCGTTATGCCTGTCTCTCTACAAGCCCAGGCACAAACAGATGGGCAGTGGAGTGAATACGATGAGGTATTTGAGAACGGCGCCAGCCATGCCAACGTTTGGCAATGGGGCTGGACGGGCATTTACGGCACAAGCCTGGCGGTGAATGCGTACCAGTCGAGCGAGGCAAGCGATCCGGAGGACCGCTTTGATGCCCGGGTGGGCGTGGTGAAATCAGCCCTGGCCGTGGCCGGTATGTTGACCGACCGCCAGCCGCACCCGGCGGCTTTGGCCGAATATGAGCGTTTGAAAGCCAGCGGCGATTTAAGTAGCGTGCAGGCCCTGGGATTACAGCTTGCCCAAGCAGAGCATGAACGGCGCGGCTGGGGTGCTCGCGTGGGCTCTTTGGTGGTGAATGGCGTGGCGGGCGCGGTAATTGCTACCGATGGACGGGGTGACGATGGCGCGATTAACTTTGCCACCGGCATGCTGGTGAATGAGCTACAAATCTGGTCGCAGCCGAATCAGGCGTCTTCGGCCATTAATCGCTTCCAGCCCGCTAACCTCTCGCTAGGGCCGATCACTATTCCTGGTGAATATGCACTGAATGTGGGGCCACAGCAGCTTGGCGCTACCTGGCGTTACTGATTTATATATTCCATCCTTTTGAGAGGTATATGGAGTGAATGGTTAGTGAGGCACCCTTCCCCCACCAGCCTGACACCACCTTCAGATGATTGATATCTCCCCACATCAAAACTCATTTGAGAAGCACGACAGACCGTAATCGCTGATTTGCTTATAGAAAGAATAAGCTGTCGCCGTCGAAGCCCTCTTCCTCTTTTGCTTTGTGGTGAAGAAAATTTGTGCCTGTATCTCTTCGAAGGAGTAACCACAATATCCACAACTTTTATCTTTGCCCGTGTATACGTGGTGTCTATCATGTTCATTTCTAAAAATGATTATAATCTCTTTGCGCAAGCTACCCACTTCTCTTATTAGATCACTGCCATCTTCATTCTTTCACCAGCTTCCCGGCAAGCTCCCACAATCGCATAGCATTAGACTGATCCAGCGCATAGGAAGCTACACCGTCCGGAATGCCATCTGAACGCCCTTGAACTACCTGAGCCTCATTGCAATTGTCGAAATATCGACCGGTCACGCCCTCTACTAAGGGCGAAGCAGCGAGAAGAACTGAGGTAGAAGCGCCCTGAGCCGGTGTTTTGCGCCGGTTTTCTGGCGTCTTGAGCCCGCCCGTGTGCCGCTGCAAATTAGTGGCGATAGCACCGGGGTTTAGAGCATTTGAAACAATGCCGTCATCTGACCAATGTTGGGTAATTCCAATTGATAGCAATATGCATGCTGTCTTGGACTGCGCATACGCGAGCAGCGGGTTGTAAGGAATGAAACGGAAATGTGGATCATCCCAAAAGACCGGTCCAAACAAGCTACCTGTAGAGCTAACCGAGACAACCCGAGCCCCCTGCGCCTTTGCCAGATACGGGTGTAAACCAACGGTCAAAGCAAAGTGTCCAAGATAGTTTGTGGCAAATTGCATCTCGTAGCCTTGAGATGAGCGCTGTAGCTCAGGCAAGGCCATGATTCCCGCATTGTTAATAAGGGCGTGAAGAGGTCTATCCCAGGTTTCCACAAAGCTTCGTACAGATTGTAAGTCGCAAAGGTTAAGAGCACGAACGGAGATGGCTGGATTGCCCGTCTCCCGTCGCAACATACTGGCGACTTCTTCAGCAGCGTCTGGGCGTCGGGCTGCGATCGTGACTTCAGCACCGGCCAATGCCAAGGCCCGGGTAGTCTCTATACCGATACCACTTGCACCACCTGTAACAATCATCGTCTTACCCGCTAGGTCGATGTTCGCAAGCACTTCACTGGCGGTGCTGGAAAAACTGAAGGGGGTCTGAATAAACATTGCTTTTCTCTAACTGACATTAGTTGCAAACATAATACATTCAGATTAACGTCTTTATAATATGGACACTTATCCGCACACTAGTGAGATATTTAGGACAGTTTCCGCACTCCCACCAGCGGAACTTGCTGCGTTTCTGGCTGTGGCCCAATATGGAGGCTTCCGTGCGGCGGCGAGAGAGTCCGGCCTTAGCTCCTCTGCCTTGAGCCATGCAGTAGCAGGGCTTGAAGCGCGTTTAAAGGTACAACTGTTCCACCGAACAACTCGGCACGTATCGTTGACGGCAGCGGGACAAACCCTTTTCACCCGCCTCACTCCCGTACTGGCAGATATTGCCGATGCTATTCGCGATCTCAGCGATTATGCGACTCGTCCAAACGGCCTATTACGAATCAATGCCGATGGCATAGCCGCCGAACAGATTTTGAAACCACTCGTGCTGAACTTCATGCGAGCGTATCCCGATATGCATGTAGAGATTCTCTGCGAGAAGCGTCTAGTCGACCTCGCTGAAGACGGCTTTGACTGTGGAATACGCACGGCGGAACTTGTGCCAAACGATATGGTGGCGGTGCCTATAGGTCCCGAACAACAACATATCGTGGTAGGCGCACCGTCTTATCTTAATAATGCCCCTCCTATTTATTCACCGGCTGATCTTGCCCAGCATCGTTGCATCCAGCTTCGAATGCCCACTGGCGTTTTCTATCGCTGGGAGTTCGAAAGCCATGGAAAAGCGATTGTCGTCGAAACAAAAGGCGGGCTGATCCTGGATAATTCGCGCCTTATTCTCTCCGCTGCTATTGAGGGCTATGGGCTGGGATATGTGACGAAATGGGCCGCTGAGGCGGCATTAGCTTCCAGCCAAATTGCTCAGGTATTGACCGATTGGACTCCGCCTTACCCGGGCCTTTGTCTTTACTATCCTAAACACCGTCACATGAGTACTGGCATGCAGGCATTCGTCGCTTTTTCCCGAAGTATTGCCCAGAAAATGTCATAAGGCATCTTGAAAGCGATAAGCAGCCAAGTGCAATACAGGATCGATTAAAAACGCACATACGCTGCTCTAGCTGGATATCATTGATGTCTCAGCAACACCATCGAATATAAGGCAAGAAAATTTATAAAGGCCACAAAACCTGGATAGGCGCTACCTATCTTGTGTCAGGATTACTTAGCTATTTACCGGAAAAAATGCTGCGGATCGCTCTAACAAAGAGATTTCCCGTTAAGAGAATAAAATTTTCTTAACGGGTGCTTTGGTGGGTGCCAAACAGATATTAAATCGTGGATGCCTTTTTAATTACTCTAAAGCGCTGGCGGCGGCTTGTGTCCAGTGTTTTGTTATTGCCAATACGGCGTGAGCGCGTAAAATATCCAGCAATTTTTTGGCTTTGCAACATGTTATGTTATAACCTATTTTATATTACACGAGGCCGCTTGATGAGTGAGCATACGCACCGCCATAACAAGGAAGGTCCTTGTCACTTCTCCTTAATGTCATTGTCGGCGGTTAAACGGCTGTTGTTTGTTGCCGTGCCGCTGCTAGCGCTGTGGGGTTTAGTGAGTTGGGCTGGCGGGTGGTGGGGATGAGTGAGCGTTCTGTCTCTCGTCTTCAGCTGCACGACCTACATTTGGCCCAGGCGCGCCGCACGGTGCTGGAACACATTGAAGGCGACTTCAAACCGGGTGCCATTACCGCTCTGATTGGCGCTAACGGTGCCGGTAAAAGCACATTGATTCAGGCAATCATGGGGGAACTTCGGCCGATTAGCGGCGAAGTGGTCTGCACGGTAGCAAACGAGCGCCGGGCATGGCTGCCCCAGCAGCTAGCGCTGGACCTTACCTTCCCAATGAGCGTGGAAGAGCTGGTGATGACCGGCAGCTGGCCTAGCCACGGTGCGCTAACCGGCTATTGCGCCGGGCACTATCGAAAAGGCCGCGAGATTATGGCGCGGCTGGGTATTTCGCACTTGGCCCACCGCCCGCTGGGCGAGCTTTCCGGCGGCCAGCGCCAGCGTGCGCTGATTGGGCGCACGCTGATGCAGGAAGCCGAGCTATTACTGCTGGATGAGCCGTTTGCCAATGTGGACAGTGAAACGGTCGACATTTTGATTCGTATCCTGCGACAGATGGCCGATGACGGTGCGACGATTATTGTGGTGTTACACGATATGGATCATTTGCGCCGTCTTGCCGATGAAGTGCTGATGCTCAACGGCGGCCACGCGCGCTGGGTTGCCCCCGCTGCGCTGACTCCTCAGCATGCGCCCGTTCAGGCGATGCCATTTAGCTTGGGGGATCAGCATGCTTGACCTACTGAATGCGTGGTTTGTCGCGCCGTTCGACTACGGCTTTATGCGCCGTGCGGTGGTGGGCGGTTTAGCGCTTTCGCTAGCGGCCCCTCCGCTGGGCGTGTTTTTGGTATTACGCGGGATGAGCCTAATTGGCGATGCCATGGCTCACGCGATTCTCCCCGGTGTGGCGCTCGGCTTTCTGCTGGCAGGATTCTCGCTACCCATTATGAGTATTGGCGGCGTGCTGTTTGGTTTGCTGGTGGCACTGCTGGCGGGCGCGGTATCGAAAATGGGCGGCCAGCGTGAAGATGCGGCCATGGCGAGCTTTTTTATTATTTCGCTGGCTGCGGGCGTCATGCTGATTTCGCTAGGCGGTAGCAGCGTGGATCTAACCCACGTGCTGTTTGGCTCTATTTTGGCGATTAATGGCACCGCCCTAATGCTGATTGCCGGTATCAGTACGCTGATTGTGGTGACGCTGGCGGTGGTTTTTCGTGCCTTAGTGGTGGAGTGTTTAGACCCGCTATTTTTGCGCGGCCAAAGCCGCCGTAGCGGCTGGGTGCATAGCGTGTTTTTGGGGCTGCTGGTGCTGAATTTAACGGCCGGCTTTCAAACTCTAGGCACGCTGATGGCGGTGGGCTTAATGATGCTTCCCGCCACCTCGGCACGCTTTTGGAGCAAGCGCTTAGAAGGGCTGATCGGTATTTCGATTGTGCTTGCCATGGTGTCTAGCACCGGCGGCCTACTGCTTTCGTTTCATTTGGATATCCCTTCAGGCCCGAGCATTATTCTGCTGGCCGGGGCGGGTTATCTATTCTCGGCGCTGTTTGGCCGTTATCACAGTTTAGCAGCCAAGCTACGGCGTAAAACGACGCCGCTGGCCGTCGATCACGGGTGTTAATGGCGCCCGTTCACGCTTAATCGTAAGGAGTTTTATATGTCGCTTAGCCATGTTTCATACCGGTTATCACACCGGTCGGCACGCTGGTTAGTCGGTGTTTCTGCCCTGTTGGCACTGCCTGCTGCCATGGCTAATGAGCGTATTCAGGTCGTGACCAGTTTCTCTATATTGGCGGACATGGTGGAAAACGTAGGCGGTGACCATGTTGAGGTAAGTTCCCTGGTCGCGGCCGATGGCGACGCCCATGTTTACTCGCCCAGCCCTGGCGATGCACGCTCACTGGCCGATGCCGATTTAGTCGTGTTTAACGGCCTGCTATTTGAAGGCTGGATGGAGCGGCTAATTAGCGCCAGCGACTACGATGGCGCCCTGGTCACCGCGACCGACGGCATTGAGCCCCTCTCTTATGCCGGACATGACGATCACGGCCACGATCATGAAGGACACGATCACGAAGCGCATGAGCATGAGCATGAGCATGAGCATGAGCATGCCGATCATGGCGACGACCATGCCGGTCATGATCATGGTGATGAGGACCCGCACGCATGGCAGGATATGCACCAAGCCGAGGTGTATATCGCCAACATCCGCGATGGATTAATCGCCGCTGATGCTGACAACGCCGATGCGTACCGCGCCAATGCGGAGCAGTATTTACAGGAAATAGCCGAGGTAGACGCCGAGATTCGTGCGCTAATAGAGGAAATTCCAGCCTCCACCAGTGTGATTACGGGTCACGACTCTTTTGGCTACTTCTCAAACGCTTATGGAGTTAACTTCCTGTCTCCAGTGGGACTTTCCACGGAAGCGGATCCTAGTGGCGCCAGCATGGCAGCGCTGGTAGACGTGATTAATCAAGAGAACGTTAAGGCACTGTTCCACGAGAACATGACCAACCAATCGATCATCACCCAGCTAGCTGAAGAAACCGGCTTGCCCATTGCAGGCACGCTGTACGCAGACGCGCTAGCCAGTGAAGGCGAGGCCAGCACGTATCTGGGTATGATGCGCCACAACGCTCGCGTGCTGCACGACTCGCTGGCAGAAGCAGGTCATGATGATCATGCATCTGACGACGATCACGATCATAGCCATGAGAATAAACACGACCATAGCGGTCACTCTCACCACTAATATCAGCAGGGTTCTGATATGCCTAAATACTTAGCAGCACAGATTAGTCTTCTTATGGCGGGCTCACTCTTACTCGGTAGCTCCGCCTGGGCGCATGACGGCGTGGATAACGAACGCATTGAGGCGCTGGTAAATAACACTATCGTACCCCTGATGGCCGAACATCGTATTCCCGGCATGTCGGTTGCGCTGAGCATTAACGGCCAGCCGCATTACTTTCAGTTTGGTAACGCCGACCTGGAAGCAGGCATAGCGGTCACCGAAGAGACGCTTTTTGAGCTTGGTTCGGTGAGTAAGATTTTCACTGCAACGCTCGCGGCTTACGCGCAGTCTAGCGGGGCGCTGTCGCTTTCTGATCGCGCAAGCCTTCATTTGCCGGCCTTGGAAGGCAGTGCCTTCGATGAGATCACGCTGCTAGAGCTGGGCACCTACACCGCCGGTGAGCTGCCCCTGCAGTTTCCAGACGCGGTCGATAGCGAAGAGGCAATGATCGACTACTATCGCCAGTGGCAGCCTGAGTCGGCCCCTGGCAGCCATCGCCTCTATTCCAACCCGAGCCTGGGCCTGTTTGGCTACCTGGCCGCACACAGCCTTGGCAAACCGTTCGAGACGCTGATGCAGGAAGATGTGTTCTCACCGTTAAGGATGGCGCACAGCTATTTTCAGGTGCCAGAAGAGCAGCAGGCAAACTATGCCTACGGCTACTCAAAAGAAGATGAGCCGATTCGGGTCAATCCCGGCGTGTTAGATGCACAGGCCTACGGTTTAAAATCGACCGCTGCCGACGTGCTGATGCTGGTCGATGCCAATATGGCTGAGCTGGGTGAGGCGGCTGAGACTGAGCGGGATGAGCCACTAAGCCAAGCCATGGCGGCCACGCGGATGGGCTACTTTAGCGTGGGTAACATGACCCAAGGCCTCGGCTGGGAAAGCTATGCGTACCCGGTGGCCCTTGAGGAGCTGCTGGAAGGCAACTCGGTTGAGATGGTGCTAGAAGCTAACCAAGCGAACCGGCTAAGCCCGCCGCTGCCGCCCCGCCAGAATGCGCTGTACAACAAGACCGGCGCGACTAACGGCTTTGGTGCCTATGTGGCCTTTGTGCCTAGCGAGCAAATCGGCATTGTGCTGCTGGCTAATCGCAACTATCCCAACGGTGCACGTATTGAAGCGGCTCATCATATCCTGACGGCACTGACCGACGCGCCCTGACGTATTCTTCACGCATGCTTTTAAGATTGCCGCCTTCGGGCGGTATTTTTATGCCGTCACCGCGCGTATCGCACCACTGAAAGTTGCATTCTCGGCTCTCGATAAGGAGACTAGCACCCCTTCCCCCTTACTTTACGTCCCCTGCGAAGAGCCTTCCTATGCGCCTAAACGCTGATTTTAGCCACTTTGCCTGTGTTACTCCGGAAGAGTATCAATGGGTCGACTCCCCCAGTCCGGGAGTAGAACGCATGATGTTTGACCGGATTGGTGACGAAGTCGCACGTGCGACTAGCCTGGTTCGCTACGCCCCCAACTCGCAGTTCGAGCGGCATACCCACGGCGGCGGTGAAGAAATTTTGGTGTTAGAGGGTGTCTTTGCCGATGAACATGGCCGCTACGCAGCGGGTAGCTACTTAAGAAACCCCGTGGGTACCGGTCATACGCCGCAGATTGGCGAGGAAGGCGCGCTGATTTTTGTCAAACTGCATCAGTTTGATCCTAACGACACGCTACAGCTGGCGGTACCTGCCCACCGACTTCCCTGGCAGCCTGATAGACGCCCGCGCATTGTCTACAAAATGCTGCATACCTATAAGCAGGAGCGCATCAGCCTAGAAAACTGGGCTGCGGGCACGTCTATTACGTACCCGACCCTGATGGGGGGCATGGAGTTTTTGGTCTTAGAAGGTACCCTCAGCGATACTGAGCAAAGCTACTCTGCGGGTACTTGGTGCCGCTACCCTAGCGGCGCGGCCCCGGCGCTCACCGCCGGTAGCGAAGGCGTCATGATGTATCTTAAACGCGGTCATTTGCCGGCCGCTTAGGCATGCGATAGACCTAAAAAAGGCAGCAGCGTGAGGGCGGCAATAAGCCCTACCGCTATCAGCACCAGCACGACTTGTACCGGGTGCGCGGCTAGGCGGCGCCACAGCGTTGCCGCCTCACCGCGCTCAACCGCTGACTGGTGCTCACGCTGCATGCGCTCAAAGCGCTCGGCTTGATAAGCGTTCAACGCAGCGGTCGCCGCTTCATGCTGATGTGGATTACGCAGCCAAATGGCATCGACACCCAAGCGGAAAAAGCCCGCCTGGGTTTCATAAGTATCAAAGCCGTGCGCTGCGAATAGATCGCGCACTTCCATCGCTTCCTCATCGGTCACGTGACGCAGCCGGAACAGTAGCTCAGCCATTGGTTTTCCTCATGTATCACTGCTTCGCAGATTGTTTCTGTGGCAAGTTTATAGGCTTTTATTACTCTAAGCCTGTCATCAAGCGCTGTCTTTCATGAATCTCGGTCAGCATTGATGATGAAGAATCGTTACCATGCTGGCCTTCAGCCAGTAACGCTGGCCGCTTTATAGGAACAGACCATGCCCCTCCGCCCGCTTGGCGATTATCTTGAGGCACTTCGCTCAGAGACACCGCTGGTTCACTGCATGACGAACTACGTCGCCATGAATAGCACCGCTAACTTACTGCTAGCCACGGGGGCCTCGCCCGCCATGCTGCATGCGCCTGAGGAAGTGGCTGAGTTCACCGCTATCTCTGCGGCACTGTCTGTCAATATTGGTACGATTTCTGCTCACTGGGCCGATGCTATGCTGATCGCTGCGGCTACTGCCGATAAATATGACATTCCGTGGGTGTTAGACCCTGTCGCGGTTGGCGCAACGCGCTATCGCCAAGCGCTTTGCACACGCCTGCTGGCCTTGAAGCCTGGCGTTATTCGCGGCAATGCTTCTGAAATTCTTGCCCTCAATGGCTTGGCCAGCCAAGGCCGCGGCGTGGATGCAACGGCCACCACAGGGCAAGCCGTCGAAGCTGCAATAGCGCTGGCACAAAAGCACGGCTGCGTGGTGGCTATGACCGGCGAAAGCGACTGGGTGACCGATGGCACACAGCATTATCGAATTGAGGGCGGCCACTCATTGATGCCGCATGTCACGACGCTAGGCTGCGGGCTGAGCGCACTAGTGGCCGCTTTTGTGGCCGCTAATCGCCAGGCGGCACTGGGTGCCACAGTGGCCGCATTGGCCTGTTTTGCCGTTGCCGGCGAAAGTGCAGGCAGCCGCGCGCAAGGCCCTGGTAGCTTTCAAGTAGCCCTTCTGGATGCGCTCTACCAGCTCACCCCTGCGGATCTCACTACTCATACTCATCTGGAGGCGGTCCATGTCGTTTGATCTGTCGCTGTATTTAGTCACCGATGCCGCGCTATGCCACGATTACGGATTGGAAAAAACGGTCGAAGCCGCGGTAAACGGCGGCGTGACGATCGTCCAGCTACGCGATAAGCACGCCAGCGACGCCCAGATGATTGCGCAAGCAAAACGGCTGAAAAGCGTACTGGCAGGCACCGGCGTACCGCTGATTATTAACGACCGCTTAACAGTGGCGCTAGAAAGCCAGGCAGACGGTTTGCACGTAGGGCAAAGCGACACCGCCGTGCAAGCGGCGCGGGCAGCTATGGGCGAGCAGGCGATTATTGGCCTTTCGATCAACACGCATGCCCAGCTGGATGCAGCGCCACTGACACTGCTCGACTATGTAGGAATCGGCCCGGTGTTTGCCACCGGAAGTAAGCAAGATCACGCGCAGCCAATTGGCTTTGACGGCTTAGCCGCGCTTGTCGCCGCATGCCGGCTCCCCAGCGTTGCCATTGGTGGGCTAAAGGCTGAACACGCGAACCATGTACGGCGCGCAGGCGCAGACGGATTAGCGGTTATTTCGGCTATTTGCGGCCAGCCTGACCCGGCTCAAGCCGCGCGGGCGTTTAAAACGGTAACAGCCTCATGAATCAGCTAGAGCATCTTGTTACGTTTGTGCGAGTTGCCGAGCTGGGTAGCTATACACAAGCAGCACAGGCGCTGGATCTTTCACGCACTCGAGTGTCGCGTCAGGTCATGGCACTGGAAGCATCGCTGGGCGCGCGGCTGATTCAGCGCACTACGCGACGCTTGCATCTCACTGAGGCCGGGGAGCGCTATCTGGCACGTGCTCAAAGCATTCTACAGGCGCTTGATGAAGCCGCCGCCGAGGTCGGCCAGGGCACCAGCGATGTGCGCGGGCAGCTGCGCGTCAATGGGCCCATGAGCTTCGGTACTCGTTACCTGGCCCCGCTGGTCGCTCAGTTTATGCTGGCGCATCCAGCGCTTGAAGTACGTCTCGACCTTAACGATCGCCGCGTTGATTTATTGGAAGAAGGCTATGACGTCGCAATTCGTATCGGCAGCCTGCCCGACTCCAGCTTAGTCGCCCGCCGTCTAACTCGCTGCCGCCTACTGTTTTGCGCCTCGCCGGATTATCTGGCCACCCACGGGGAGCCAGAGAGTATTCAAGCGCTGGCACACCACCGCTGCCTACGTTATCGCAGCGGCCAAAATACCGCGGACTGGCAGCTAGCCACGCAGCCCATCAGCGTTCGTGGCCCGTTGGAAAGCAACAATGGCGATGTATTAACCCACGCTGCAGAAGCCGGGCTGGGCATCGCTCAGCAGCCCAGCTTTTTAGTCACTGAGAGTATCGCCAGTGGCCGTTTAGTGCCTATTTTGATCGATGAGCCCACCGTGCGACTCGATGTTCACGCACTTTATCCCGCTCGGCGCTATCTACCTGCCAAAGTGGAACGCTTTGTCGAGCAGCTATCCGTAGCATGGGGCGACCCCCCTATTTGGGAACAACAGATCGGATTGTCGCAACCAGCGCAACAGTGATGTGCAATGCGCGCTGATTATCTCAGCAAAGTCTGGCGGTAAAGTAGCCCCATCGACCACCCTTGATGGAAGCGACTCATATGACCACTCTCTCACCGCCTGCGACAGCCACCTCTCTACAGCCTCATGCTATTTCGCTATTGCGCGTCGCGCTAGGCGTGATGGCTCTCGCCCACGGCTCGCTCAAACTGTTTGTATTTACCCTGCCCGGTACTGTCGGCTACTTTGAGTCACTTGGGTTGCCAGGGTTTTTGGCCTACCTGACTATCGCTGCGGAAATTGGCGGCGGCGCTGCGCTGCTGCTGGGTGTGTATACCCGCTGGGTGAGTCTGGCGTTGATTCCTGTATTACTTGGCGCCACCTGGGTGCACCTTGGCAACGGCTGGATGTTTTCTAATGCCGGGGGTGGTTGGGAATTCCCAGTATTTTGGACGCTGGCGCTGATAGTTCAAGCCGGCCTAGGAAGTGGGCGCGGGGTGTTAGATCGCCGCTTTGCCTGACGTTATCGCCAGCGCTTGCTTACCGCTCGCGCTGGCACTGCGATGGAGAGTCAATCATGTTACCTAGCCTGTTTATATCCCACGGCTCGCCGATGCTGGCGCTGAACAAAACGCCCGCTCATGCTTTTTTACGCGAATTGGGCAGGTGTCTCTCGCCTAAAGCCGTTATCGTGATATCGGCACATTGGGAGAGTTCGTCACTCAAAGTCAGCACCACCGCCAAGCCAGAAACGATTCATGATTTCGGCGGATTCCCACAAGCGCTATTCGAATGCCAGTACCCAGCTCCAGGCGACCCTGAGCTGGCCGAACGGCTGGCGCTGTTACTGGGTGCCGAGCGAGTAGAGCGTGGCATGGATCACGGTGCCTGGGTGCCACTTTCATTGATGTTTCCAGCTGCTGATGTGTCCGTCGTGTCACTATCATTGCCCGTGCATTGGCGTAATAGCGAGCTTGTCGCACTTGGAGAACAGCTGTCGGCGCTGCGAGAAGAAGGTATTTTGATTATCGGCTCAGGCAGCCTGACCCATAACTTGTATGAGCTGATGCCGATGGGCAGCCAAATGCCTACCTGGGTAGATGAGTTTTCAAGCTGGGTGACGACCCATATAGTCGCCAATGATCGTGACGCGCTGCTGCACTGGGAAAAGGCGCCGCAGGCCAATAGGAACCACCCTACGCCTGAGCACTTTCAACCGCTGCTTGTCGCGATGGGCGCCGGTAACGAGGCAACTCAGCTGCATCACAGCGTTGAGCACGGCGTGCTGGCGATGGATGTCTACCAGTTTGCTTGAGGGCAGATTAAGAGGTTGGGCGGCGTTTTAAGGTAGTCCGACGGTCGTAGTACGCCACGGCAATCCCACTGCCCACAATCAAGACGCTGCCCACCCACACCCAGATGTCCGGCATTTCACCCCAAAACCACCAGCCCAGTATCACTGCCCACAGCATGGCGGTGTAATCAAACGGCGCGGCGATGGCCGCCGGAGCAAACCGAAAAGCCAACGTGATAAACACCGTTGCCGCCACGCCAAGCACGCCCGATGCTATAAAGCCTGCCCAATGCCAAAGTTGGGGCATTTGCCACACCCAAGGCAGGCTCACCGCGGTCACTATAAACGGCACTAAAGTGACATAGAACACCATCGCCCAGAGATGCTCGCGAGCGCCGTAGCGACGCGCCGTAATCATCATCAGTGCATAAAACAGGGCGGCCGCTATCATGCTGAGCGTGCCAATGTGAAATGCACCCTCGCCAGGACGAACCACCACCAACACACCGACAAAACCCACCAGTGAGGCGGCTAGCACCGGCGGCGCAATTCGCTCGCCAAGCAAAGGCACCGACAGCAGTGTGACAAACAGCGGAGCGACAAAGGCAATCGCCGTCGCCTCAGCCAGCGGAAGCAGTGTTAAGCCCACGACAAAGAACACCATGGTGCCGGTATAAATCAAACCTCGAACGGCATGCATCCCAGGCCTTCGAGTGCCCAGTTTACGCAGCCCTCCCGAAAAATGGGCCAGCAGCGCAATCAGCGGCAGCGATATCAGCGTGCGAAAGAAAATAATCTGCAGGGGCGAGTGCACCTCACCAAGCCACTTGGCGACGGCATCACCCAGCGCTAGAAAAAAGACGCCGATACACATGCTGAGTATGCCCTTTAGCGACGTTGTCACCACAGCCTCCTGTTTATTAATCACCCAAAACAAAAAAACCCGCCAACGCAGATTGGCGGGGTGATATGCCAGTGAAATGCGCTATAAGCTGGCGTTAACCACCATGCAGTCCAGGCCTTGAGAGTGCAGCTGGCGGCATGCCTGACGCGCACGCTGCTCATCAAGCGCGACTAAGCGGGCACGGTAAACCGGCGTTTGACCAGCGATGGTATCTACTTCAACACGGCCACCAACGCTTTGGTCTACTCGCTGCGCCGCCTGCTGGGCAAGATGCCTTGCCTGCATTTCTTGGCTAAAGGCGCCTACCTGGATTCCCCAACTGCCACCGGCTTCAGATACCGAGGCCATCTGCTGCTCACGCTCAATAAAAGCCTGTAAGGGGTCATGCTGCGGCGCGGCTTGCTGTTCATTGGGGCGCTGTATACTCGACACATCAGCCAGCTGCGCATCGAGATCTCGCGCGGGCGCTGAAGACAGCGATGAAGAGGGAGCGGGCGACGGCACGGTTTCCACCACAGCTAACATCGGTTGTCGCTGTGCAGGCGGGGCAACAGGCTGGGGCGGCATCAACGCGGTGGGCCCAAACGTCATAAATTCCTGGGCGACATTGGTGCTGGCCATCCAGTTTTGCTGATCGCGTAACGATGCGCGCAAAAAGCTGCGGTCGAGCAAGTTAGCCATATGCGTGTCGCGAGACTGAGCGGAAAAGCCGCCCATCACCACAGCCATCAGCCGACGATTGCCGTGCACGGCCGTCGTCGCCACGTTAAAACCAGAGGCACGAATAAACCCAGTTTTAAGGCCATCAGCCCCGGGATAATCACGCACTAAGCGGTTGTGGCTGGTATGTCGGGTGCCACGATAAGTGAACTCTTGCAGGCCAAAATAATGATAGTACTGAGGAAAATCCTGCATAACCCGCACAGACAGCGTCAGCATATCGCGCGCAGTGGTCACCTGGCCGTCATCTGGCAAACCGGATGCATTGCGAAAGGTTGTGGCGTGCATACCTAATTCACGCGCTTTGGTCGTCATCATGTCACTGAAGCGTTCTTCGGTGCCGCCTAGCGCTTCGGCTATCACCGCAGCGACATCGTTAGCTGAACGCACCGCCAGTGCACGTATCGCCGTATCAACAGGAATAGAGCTGCCCGCCGCCAGCCAGAGTTTTACAGCAGGCTTAGCAGCGGCAACGCTAGAAACGGGCAGGGGCTGGTCAATACGCAGGGTACCCGCTTGAAGCGCCTCAAAGGTCAAATACAGCGTCATCATTTTAGTCAGCGATGCAGGATAACGCTGGTCATCAATATTTTCAGCATACAGCACTTCGCCATTATCCAAATCGACCACAATGCCCGCATAGCGCGGATTATCAGCGTGAGCGCTGGTGATCAACGACAGCATCAGTAGTAGCCCCATATTCACTGCCCATGCCGCCGATGCTTTACCGACAGCGTGTTTTACCCTCGCATACATGCCTGTGCCCCTTGCTCGTTATCAACGCGCTCATACTGTTCCACTACCTTGCCACACTCAAGGCGCAACGCAAGGCTTTCCCATGACGGCAAAGTAGTCATTATGGCTACCTATAATAGGCGCAGTATATACCCAGTTCGGTTCACCCAGAGAGTGTTAGCTGAGAGGTATAAAAAAACCGACCCAAGAGGGTCGGTTTTCATTCGCTATTCAAGACGCTAACGACAGAGGATTACTCTTCTGCTGCGGCTTCTTCAACAACGGGACGATCAACTAGCTCAACATACGCCATAGGCGCGTTGTCGCCGGTGCGGAAACCGCACTTAAGAATACGGATGTAACCACCCGGACGCTCAGCGTAACGCGGACCTAATTCGTTGAACAGTTTGCCGACCGCTTCTTTAGAACGCGTACGGGCAAACGCCAAGCGACGGTTTGCAACGCTATCCTGCTTAGACAAGGTGATCAGCGGCTCGATAACGCGACGCAGTTCCTTGGCTTTCGGCAGGGTTGTCTTAATGACTTCATGCTCGACCAGCGAGACAGACATGTTTTTAAACATTGCCTGGCGATGCGAGCTGGTACGATTCAGATGACGACCACTCTTACGATGACGCATGGTTGTAATTCCTTACCAAACTGGGACTCAAGTCGACACTCACGCGGAGGCCTTGTCGTCCTTCAGGCTTGCCGGTGGCCAATTTTCCAACCGCATGCCGAGGGACAAGCCGCGCGCCGCCAATACATCTTTGATTTCGTTCAAAGACTTTTTACCGAGGTTCGGTGTCTTCAGCAGCTCAACTTCTGTGCGCTGAATCAGATCACCAATGTAGTAAATATTCTCGGCTTTTAGGCAGTTCGCGCTACGAACGGTCAACTCAAGATCGTCTACGGGGCGCAATAGAATTGGATCAACGTGATCCTCTTCTTCTTCGACTTCCTGTTCTTTATCAGCTTCCAGGTCGACGAAGGCGGCCAGCTGCTCTTGCAGAATGGTCGCACTGCGACGGATAGCCTCTTCCGGATCCAGGGTACCGTCGGTTTCCAAATCGATAATTAGCTTATCGAGGTCGGTGCGCTGCTCAACACGAGCGGCCTCAACCGAGTAGGAAACGCGGCGGACAGGGCTGAAGGTGGCATCCAGCTGCAGGCGGCCAATAGCACGTGACTCTTCATCAGAGCCACGGGCGTCAGCCGGTTCGTAGCCACGACCCAGCGCTACCTTAAGCTGAATTTTCAGCTCGGCACCTTCATTGACATGAGCAATGACGTGGTCCGGGTTGACGATTTCGACGCTATGATCAAGCGCAATGTCGCCTGCTGTGACGACGGCTGGGCCCTGCTTGTTCAGCGTAAGCACCGCCTCATCGCGGCTGTGCATCTTGATCGCAACATCTTTCAAGTTCAGGAGGATTTCAATAACATCTTCCTGCACCCCTTCGAGCGCACTGTACTCATGCTCTACACCGGCAATTTCAGCCTCTACCACGGCACAGCCGGGCATAGACGAAAGCAGAATGCGACGCAGTGCATTCCCAAGGGTGTGACCAAATCCGCGCTCGAATGGTTCGAGTACGATTTTGGCGTGATGTGCGCTGATTTCTTCGACCTTGATGTCGCGAGGGCGGAGAAACTCTGTCACTGAACGCTGCATATGAACACCTTTCAGGCTGCCAAACGGATACTCAGTCTCAAGAGCATAGGCTCAAGAGCATGTACTCAAGAGCAACCGGACGGAGAGCTACGCTACCCGCCCGGGCTTCAAGAAGCAGACTCTTACTTAATTAACGCTGCTTACTTGGAGTACAGCTCGACGATCAGGTTTTCGTTGATGTCGGCAGTCAGGTCACCGCGTTCAGGCAGAGCCTTGAAAGTGCCTTCCATCTTCTTGGCGTCGATCTCGATCCAAACGATATCGCCACGGTTTGCCGCAATGGACAGTGCGCTTTGAATACGTGCTTGGTTCTTCGCCTTTTCGCGAATGGAAACAACGTCACCCGGCTTAACCTGATAGGAAGCCACGTTAACGGTACGTCCGTTCACGGAAATCGCCTTGTGGCTTACGAGCTGACGCGCTTCAGAGCGAGTCGAGCCAAAGCCCATACGGTAGACGACGTTATCCAGTCGGGATTCTAACAACTGCAACAATACTTCACCGGTCGCGCCTTTCAGGCGAGCAGCTTCTTTGTAGTAGTTGCGGAACTGTTTTTCGAGTACGCCATACATGCGACGTACTTTTTGCTTCTCGCGAAGCTGCAAGCCGTAGTCTGAAAGACGTTGACGACGCTGGCCGTGTACACCCGGGATTTGCTCGGATTTACACTTTTTCTCGAAGGGAGTCACGCCACTCTTCAAAAAGAGATCGGTGCCTTCACGACGAGACAGTTTGCACTTCGGTCCAATATAACGAGCCATGAATCTGTCTCCTTAAACGCGGCGTTTCTTAGGCGGACGGCAGCCATTGTGAGGAATGGGCGTCGCGTCTGTGATGCTTTGCACGCGGAAGCCGGCGGCGTTAAGTGCACGCACGGCGGATTCACGACCGGGTCCTGGGCCTTTAACCAGTACGTCTACGTTTTTCACACCATACTCGGCTGCAGCAGTTGCTGCACGTTCACTTGCTACTTGAGCAGCGAACGGGGTGCTCTTGCGAGAACCACGAAAACCCGAACCACCGGCAGTTGCCCAAGAAAGCGCATTGCCCTGGCGGTCTGTGATCGTCACGATCGTGTTGTTAAAAGAGGCATGGATATGCGCAATCGCGTCCACTACCTGCTTTTTAACCTTTTTACGGTTACTACGCGGGTTAGCCATGTTGATGTCTATTCCTGTCGTTACGCCGGCTCTCTATTAAAGAGCCTGCGTATTATTTGCGGATCGGCTTACGCGGGCCCTTACGGGTGCGCGCGTTAGTCTTAGTCCGCTGACCACGCAGCGGAAGACTACGACGATGACGCAGACCACGGTAGCAACCTAAGTCCATGAGACGCTTAATATTAAGCGTAACATCACGACGAAGGTCGCCTTCTACGGTGTACTTGCCAACTTCAGAACGCAGGGTGTCGACTTCTTCAGAAGACAGATCCTGGATCTTGGCAGTAATGGCGATACCGGCTGCTGCACAGATGTGCTCAGCACGAGTACGGCCAATCCCGAAGATATAGGTCAGCGAGATCGCCGCATGCTTGTTGTCCGGGATATTGACGCCTGCAATACGGGCCATCAGCTTACTCCGAAATTTGAGCGGCTTGCTCGTTTATTCATCTACAAAAGGCGCAACAGCATACCCCTTCATTTGCCCGAGGGCAAGGGGTATGCTGGCACCCGCTTAAAACAACCCAGAGGTATTAGCCCTGACGCTGTTTGTGCCGTGGTTCGCTGCAGATGACGCGGACAGCGCCATTGCGACGAATGATCTTACAGTTACGGCACATTTTCTTTACGGAAGCTCGAACTTTCATCGATCTTTCTCCAAAAACCGGCTCGCGGCTCGCCACCTAAACTAAATTAATAGGGGTGGGCGGCGCCTCTCAGCGCATGATACCGCCGCTACCGTAGCCTTTCAGGTTGGACTTCTTCATCACTGAGTCATACTGATGCGACATGAGATGCGATTGCACCTGGGCCATGAAGTCCATGATGACCACGACTACGATTAACAACGAGGTACCGCCGAAAAAGAACGGCACGTTCCACGCCACAATCAAGAACTGGGGCATCAAGGAAACCGCAGTGATATACAAGGCACCGAACAGGGTCAAGCGTGTCATGACCTTGTCGATATAGCGAGCGGTCTGCTCGCCGGGGCGAATGCCCGGCAGGAAAGCGCCTGACTTTTTAAGATTGTCAGCCACATCCTTGGGGTTGAAGACCAGCGCTGTGTAAAAGAAGCAGAAGAATACCACTGCCGCCGCGAAAAGCAAGATGTAAAGCGGTTGACCTGGACCTAATGCCTGGGATGCACGCTGCAACCACTCCATACCTTCACCGGCACCTACCCACTGACCAATAGAGGCCGGGAAGAGTAGAATACTGGAGGCAAAGATAGCTGGAATAACGCCAGCCATATTCACCTTCAAAGGCAGGTAACTGCTTTGGCCTGCATACATCTTATTGCCCACCTGACGCCGCGGGTAGTTAACCTTAAGGCGGCGTTGGCCGCGCTCAATGAAAACCACGAAAGCGACAGTGGCAATACCTAACACAGACAACGCTAACAGCGGCAGAACATTCCAGGCGCCTTCGTTACGGGCAAGCTCAAAGGCTTGGCCCACGGCACTCGGTAGCCCAGCGACAATACCCGCAAAGATCAGCAACGAAATACCGTTGCCGATACCCTTCTCGGTAATTTGCTCACCCAGCCACATCATAAACACCGCGCCTGATACAAACGTAACCACGGCGGTGAAGAAGAAGCTGAAGTCAGCGCTGTACGCGATACCTTGGCTAGCCAGACCGACGGACATGCCGGTAGCCTGGACAAATGCCAGTATCACCGTGCCGTAGCGGGTGTACTGGCTGATCTTGCGGCGGCCAGCCTCACCCTCTTTCTTGAGCTGCTCAAGATGAGGGGAGACCGCAGTCATGAGCTGCATGATAATCGACGCCGAAATATAGGGCATTATACCCAGGGCGAGGACACTCATGCGCTCCAGGGCACCACCCGAGAACATGTTAAACATGCCTAAGATAGTACCCTGTTGCTCCCTAAACAAGGCAGCAAGCTGGTCAGGATTGATACCGGGAACGGGAATGTGGGCACCAATACGGTACACCACGATGGCGAGGAGCACGAAGCGCAAACGCGCCCACAGTTCACTCAGACCGCTGCCCATCGCCGGCATTTTTCCTGACTTGGCCATTTAGTCCTCTACCTTGCCGCCAGCAGCTTCGATCGCTTCACGGGCACCTTTGGTGACCTTGATTCCGCGAACGGTAACTGCCGTTTTCAATTCGCCAGAAAGGATAATCTTCGCGTGTAGCGTAGAGTCCTTCAGCACGTTGGCTTGCTTCAATGTCGCCATAGTGACTTCGCCACCGGCTACTTTAGCAAGTTCGGCCAGGCGTACTTCTTCAGATACTAGTGATTTTGCAGACGTAAAACCGAATTTCGGCAAACGACGCTGCAAAGGCATCTGACCGCCTTCGAAACCAGGCTTGACGCTACCGCCACTGCGTGATTTCTGACCTTTGTGACCACGGCCACCGGTCTTACCAAGACCGGAACCGATACCACGACCAACGCGCTTTGCAGCGTGCTTGGAGCCCGGTGCCGGGCTTAAGGTATTAAGTTTCATGGATTACTCTCCCTCAACGCGCACAAGGTAGTTAACCTTGTTGATCATGCCGCGTACGGCTGGGGTGTCTTCCAGTTCAACCGTCTGACCGATGCGACGCAGACCCAGGCCTTTCATAGTGGCCTTGTGCTTAGGCAAAATGCCGATGGTGCTGCGGATCTGAGTAAACTTGATCGTTGCTGCCATGGTGTCTTACCCCGTGATCGCGTCGACAGACAGACCGCGCTTAGCGGCGATGTCTTCCGGTGCTTGCATGGAGGAGAGACCTTTAACAGTCGCTCGTACCACGTTAACCGGGTTGGTGGAACCGTAGCACTTGGCCAGTACATCGTGGACACCAGCGAGCTCTAGTACAGAGCGCATGGCGCCACCGGCAATAATACCGGTACCTTCGGAAGCCGGCTGCATGTACACCTTAGAAGCACCGTGACGGGCTTTAATCGGGTACTGCAGCGTGTGGCCAGCAAGGTTCACCTTGACCATGTTGCGACGAGCTTGATCCATCGCTTTCTGGATAGCGACCGGCACTTCACGCGCCTTGCCACGACCGAAACCGACACGACCTTTACCATCACCAACGACGGTCAGTGCGGTGAAGCCGAAAATACGACCACCCTTGACCACCTTGGCGACGCGGTTGACCTGCACTAACTTCTCTTGCAGATCACCGCTTTGCTGTTCGTTCTTCGCCATCGTAAAACCCTTTAGAATTCCAGGCCGCCTTCACGTGCGGCGTCGGCCAGAGCCTTGACGCGGCCGTGATACTTAAAGCCAGCACGGTCGAAGGCCACCTGGGTGATGCCTGCTTCTTTAGCGCGTTCGGCAATCAGTGCACCTACTTTAGAGGCAGCATCTGAGTTACCGGTCGCACCCTCGCGCAGTGCTTTGTCCAGCGTAGAAGCACTGGCTAACACTTTGCCACCATCCGGCGAGATAATCTGCGCATAGATGTGACGCGGGGTACGGTTGACGCACAGGCGATACACGCCCAGCTCGCGGATCTTTGCGCGAGCGCGGCGGGCACGACGGAGACGAGATTCTTTCTTCGCGTTCATAACCCTGCCTTACTTCTTCTTGGCTTCTTTGCGACGCACCTGCTCGTCGGCGTACCGTACACCTTTGCCTTTATATGGCTCAGGCGGACGGAAAGCGCGGATTTCCGCGGCGCACTGACCGAGCTGCTGCTTGTTCGCGCTTTTCAGCACGATCACGGTGTTTTTCGGCGTTTCCGCTGAGACACCTTCAGGCAGTTCGTAGTCGACCGGGTGCGAGAAGCCCAGTGAAAGATTGAGCGTCTGGCCCTTAGCTTGGGCACGATAACCGACGCCAACAATTTCGAGAGTTTTTGTGAAACCCTCGGATACGCCCGTTACCAGGTTCTGAACTAAGGCGCGGGTAGTACCGGCCATTGCCCAGCTCTTGGCAGATTCGCTCGGGGCGAAGGTCAGCTGGCCATCTTCTTGACCGACCACTACATCTGAGTGGATGGTCAAAGATAGCGTGCCCTGGCCGCCCTTGGCGGTCAGCTGGTCAGCATTGATTTTAATATCAACGCCGGCGGGCACTTTAACCGGATATTTCGCTATGCGGGACATTCCAGCCTCCTAGAATACGGTGCAGATGACTTCGCCACCCACACCGGCTTGGCGCGCGGCACGATCGGTCATGACACCACTTGACGTAGTGACAATCGCAATACCAAGACCATCGGCGACCTTAGGCAGGTTGTCCTTGCCCATATAGCGGCGCAGGGACGGCTTGGAAACCCGCTGAATATGCTCAATAACCGGCTTACCCTCAAAGTATTTGAGAGTCACGGTCAGCTCAGGTTTAACACCCTCTGCAACCGTAAAGTCGGCAATGTAGCCTTCTTCCTTTAGCACTCGGGCCACTTGCACTTTCAACTTGGAGGACGGCATGGTAGCCGTCTCCTTGGTGGCCATCTGCGCATTGCGGAGACGAGTTATCATATCCGCTAGAGTATCTTGCATGCTCATTTAATGTGCGCTCCTGATGATTCTACGTGGCGTTACCAACTAGACTTTTTGAGTCCAGGGACGTCGCCACGCATGGCGGCTTCACGCAGCTTGTTACGGCCGAGGCCGAACTTGTTGTAAAAACCGTGCGGGCGACCAGTGATGCGGCAGCGATTACGCTGACGCACCGGGCTTGAGTCGCGCGGCAGTTGCTGCAGCTTCAGCGTCGCCTCGAAGCGGTCTTCCTCAGACGAATCAACGCCTGAGATGATCTTCTTGAGCTCGGCACGCTTGGTGGCATACTTCGCCACCAATTGCGTACGTTTGAGCTCACGCTCTATCATACTTTTCTTAGCCATGATCCCACCCTTATTTCTTGAAGGGGAAGTTCAGCGCCGCTAGCAGCGCACGACCTTCCTCATCGGTTTTGGCGGTAGTAGTGATAGTGACGTCCAACCCACGGATGCGATCGATTTTATCATACTCGATCTCCGGGAAGATGATCTGCTCACGCACACCCATAGAATAGTTGCCGCGACCGTCGAAGGACTTCGGGTTGAGACCACGGAAGTCACGCACGCGGGGAATCGCGATGTAAACCAAACGGTCCAAGAAGTCCCACATACGCTCAGCGCGCAGAGTTACCTTGATGCCGATTGGCCAACCTTCGCGCACCTTGAAGCCCGCGATGGACTTACGTGCCTTGGTCACCAACGGTTTTTGACCAGAGAGTTTCTCTAGGTCGCCGATGGCATTGTCAATCAACTTTTTATCGTTGACTGCTTCGCCGATACCCATATTCAGAGTCACTTTCGTGATCCGGGGTACCTGCATAACGTTGGCATAGCTAAACTGTTCTTTAAGTTCAGCTGCTACCTCGTTTTGATAACGTTCTTTCAAGTTCGCCATTTTGCTACCCGACTCGCGTTAGGCGTCGATCTGCGTCTGCGTCGACTTGTAGATACGTACCTTGGTACCGTCTTCCTTAACTTGGAAGCCGACGCGATCCGCCTTACCGGTCTCCGAATTGAAGATGGCTACGTTGGACGCGTGAATCGGAGCCTCACGCTCGACGATACCGCCCTGATTACCCGCCATGGGATTTGGCTTGGTGTGACGTTTAATCATGTTCACACCGGACACCAAGAAGCGGCTTTCTAATACCCGCTTAACAGTGCCACGTTTGCCTTTGTCCTTCCCGGCGATGACGATGACTTCATCGTCACGTTTGATCTTTTGCATATCCGCCTCGCTCCTTACAGCACTTCAGGCGCTAAGGAAATGATCTTCATGAACTTTTCATTACGAAGTTCACGAGTCACCGGCCCAAAAATACGGGTACCGATGGGCTGTTCGTTGGTGTTATTCAACAAAACTGCCGCATTTCCATCGAAACGGATGAGCGAACCGTCGGGACGACGGACGCCACTACGGGTCCGGACCACGACCGCTTTTAGCACCTGGCCTTTTTTGACCTTGCCACGCGGAATCGCTTCCTTAACCGTGACCTTGATGACATCACCTATACGAGCGTAGCGACGGTGTGAACCGCCTAGCACCTTGATGCATTGCACCCGGCGCGCTCCGCTGTTGTCGGCGACATCCAGCATTGTCTGAGTCTGAATCATCGGTTTTCTCCAAACCTAATCTGACTACACTGATTGGACAGCCTCGGGATTAACCCTTGGCGTGTTCAACCACCTCGACGAGCGTCCAGGCTTTCTTCTTGGAAAGCGGACGGCACTCCTGAATGGAAACCGTATCGCCTGCCTTTGCCTGGTTCGCCTCATCATGGGCGTGCAGCTTGGTGGAGCGCTTAACGTATTTTCCGTAGATCGGGTGACGCTCGCGCCGCTCGATCATAACGACGATGGACTTGTCCATCTTATCGCTCACCACTTTACCGGTGAGCGTACGCGTTGTTTTCTCTTCGGCCATCTCAATCACCTGCCTTCTCGTTGAGCATAGTCTTAACGCGGGCGATATCCCGACGGACCTGCTTGAGCAGATGAGTCTGGCTCAGTTGGCCAGTGGCCTTCTGCATGCGCAGGTTAAACTGCTCGCGGAGGAGTTCGAGGAGTTGCTCCTGGAGCTCTCCTGCGGACTTTTCACGAATTTCCTGGGCTTTCATCACATCACCGTCCGTTTCGCAAAGGTGGTGGATAAGGGCATTTTCTGTGCGGCGAGCTCAAACGCTTCACGAGCAAGCTCTTCCGACACGCCTTCTATTTCATAAAGGACCCGACCCGGTTGGATCTGGGCAACCCAGTACTCAACAGAACCTTTACCTTTACCCATACGAACTTCGAGCGGCTTCTTAGAGATCGGCTTATCAGGGAAGACGCGGATCCAGATTTTACCGCCACGTTTAACGTGACGTGTGATCGCACGACGGCCTGCTTCGATCTGGCGCGCAGTGATGCGGCCGCGACCGGTAGCTTTAAGGCCATATTCCCCGAAGCTGATCTTGCTTCCGCGATGCGCCAGGCCACGGTTGCGGCCTTTCATCATCTTACGGAATTTCATACGCTTGGGCTGTAACATCGACTCGCTCTCCCCTTACCTGGAACCTTTCTTCTTGGGCGCGTTGCCGGCAGGCTGTTTGGCCTTGGCACGTACTTCCTCGATACCGCCGAGGATTTCACCCTTGAAGATCCACACTTTGACGCCGATAACGCCATAGGTGGTGTGAGCTTCGTAAGTGGCGTAGTCGATATCCGCACGCAACGTGTGCAACGGAACGCGACCTTCGCGGTACCATTCGGTACGTGCGATTTCAGCGCCACCAAGACGACCTGACAGCTGAATCTTGATGCCACCAGCGCCAAGACGCATTGCGTTTTGTACCGCGCGCTTCATAGCACGACGGAACATTACGCGACGCTCAAGCTGACCCGCTACGTTAGCAGCGACTAGCTTGGCATCCAGCTCCGGCTTGCGAACTTCTTCGATGTTCACATGCACGGGGACACCCATCATCGTGGTGAGATCGCGACGCAAACGGTCGACATCTTCACCTTTCTTACCAATCACAATACCCGGACGGGCGGTGTGAATGGTGATGCGGGCATTGTTCGCCGGACGCTCGATGTGGATGCGGCTCACAGAAGCGCTTTTAAGACGCTCTTCCAAGAAGCTACGCACTTCGAGATCGTTATTGAGCTTATCGGCGTAAGCGCCGCGCTCAGCATACCAGACAGAAGCATGGTCTTTGACGATGCCCAGTCGAATGCCTGTTGGATTGACTTTCTGACCCATCGGTCGACTCCTACTTCTCGGCTACCTTGACGGTGATGTGGCACGTGCGCTTCAAGATACGATCCGCACGCCCTTTGGCACGCGGCTTGATACGCTTGAGCGTCATGCCCTCATCGACGCAGATGGTCGAGACACGCAGCTCGTCAATATCCATGCCGTTATTTTCTTCCGCATTCGCAATCGCGGATTGCAGCACCTTCTTAACCAGCTTGGCAGCCTTCTTCGGTGAGAAGGTCAGCAGGTCGAGTGCCTCGGCGACAGGTTTACCGCGCACCTGGTCAGCCACCAAACGGGCCTTCTGGGCGGATAAACGAGCGCCAAGCAGCTTAGCTGTGACTTCCATCTCTCAATCCTCTCTGGCTTACCGTTTGGCTTTTTTATCCGCCGCATGCCCGCGATAAGTGCGAGTAGCAGCGAATTCGCCCAATTTGTGGCCAACCATTTCCTCGGATACGTGCACCGGGATGTGTTGACGACCATTATGGACAGCGATAGTGAGGCCTACCATGTTTGGCAGGATCATTGAACGACGCGACCAAGTCTTAATTGGTTTGCGATCGTTCTTCTCCACTGCAGCCTCTACCTTCTTCAAAAGATGAAGGTCAATGAAGGGACCTTTCTTTAGTGAACGTGGCACAGCCGTTACCTCTTAATGTCTGGGCAATTTAGATCAGCGCGTCTTATTACGACGACGGATGATCAGCTTGTCGGTGCGCTTGTTCTTACGCGTCTTGTGACCCTTAGTCGGCACACCCCAAGGGGAGACCGGGTGACGACCACCACTGGTGCGGCCTTCGCCACCACCGTGTGGGTGATCCACCGGGTTCATCGCGACACCGCGAACAGTCGGACGCACGCCTCTCCAGCGCTTCGCACCGGCCTTGCCAAGTTGACGCAGGCTGTGCTCAGAGTTGCTCACCTCGCCCAACGTCGCGCGGCACTCAGCCAATACTTTACGCATTTCGCCAGAGCGAAGACGTAGCGTGGCGTAGTTACCTTCACGAGCTACCAACTGGGCGCTTGTACCGGCACTGCGTGCAATCTGCGCACCTTTACCCGGCTTGAGTTCGATGCAGTGCACCGTAGAACCCAATGGGACGTTGCGCAGCGGCAATGCATTGCCTTTCTTGATCGGCGCATTAACACCAGATTCCAGCACGTCACCCGCGCTGACACCTTTCGGTGCAATGATGTAACGACGCTCACCATCGGCATACATCAGCAGCGCAATGTGCGCACTGCGATTGGGATCGTGTTCTAAACGCTCAACGGTGGCTGGAACGCCATCTTTGGTACGTTTGAAATCGATCAACCGATAGTGGTGACGATGACCACCGCCTACGTGGCGAGTGGTAATGCGACCGTTATTATTACGGCCACCGGACTTGGACTGTTTTTCCAAAAGCGGCGCATAAGCACGGCCTTTAAACAGTTCCTCGCCAACGATCTTGACGACGTGGCGACGACCGGCGGAAGTGGGTTTGGTCTTGACGATTGCCATTATCCGTACTCCTGCCCTATTCGGCGCCTGAGAAGTCTTCGAGCGTTTCACCCGCAGCCAGGGTCACATACGCTTTGCGGTAACCCTTACGTAGGCCAACGCCGTTCGCAGTACGCTTCGTTTTACCCTTCATGTTCAGCACCTGAACACTGCCGACCTTCTTACCGAAAAGTGCTTCTACGGCTTTCTTGATCTCGGGCTTGGTAGCATCGCGTGCCACCTTGAAAACGTACTGGTTGCGCTCGGCTGCCATCGCGGCCTTTTCGGTCACGTGCGGTCCAAGCAGAACCTTGAATACGCGTTCCTGGTTCATGCCAGCTTCTCCTCGAATTTACGCAGGGCGGAGACGGTAATCAGGACCTTATCAAAGGCTACCAGACTTACCGGGTCAGCTGCCGCGACATCCACCACGTCAACGTGGGGAAGGTTGCGTGCGGCCAAATAGAGCTTTTCGTCAACTTCTTCTGTGACGATCAACACTTTTTCAAGGTTGAGCTCTTTCAGCTTGGCAGCTACCTGCTTGGTCTTAGGCGCATCGACGCTGAACTCTTCAATCGCGACTAGGCGCTCTTGACGTACCAGCTCAGACAGGATGGAGCGCATCGCTGCGCGGTACATCTTGCGGTTAACCTTCTGGGTGTAGTCTTGCGGACGAGCCGCGAAGGTTACGCCGCCGCTACGCCATAGCGGAGAGCGGATAGTACCGGCACGTGCACGACCGGTGCCTTTCTGACGCCAAGGCTTTTTGCCACCGCCACGAACGTCGGAACGACTCTTTTGTGCGCGAGTTCCCTGACGGCCACCAGCCAAATAGGCAGTAACCACTTGGTGAACGAGCGCTTCGTTGAATTCTTTGCCAAAAGTGGCGTCGGCTACTTCAACGGTACCCGCGCCTGCAGCAAGATTCAGATTCATTGGTAATTATCCCCTTCAGCCTGCTTTCACGGCGCTGCGAACGATAACGTCACTACCGGGAGCACCCGGTACTGCGCCTTTGATCAGCAGCAGGTTACGCTCGGCGTCGACACGGACGATCTCAAGGCTTTGAACGGTGCAACGGGCGTTACCCATTTGACCGGCCATCTTTTTGCCTTTGAAAACGCGACCCGGAGTCTGACACATGCCGATAGAACCCGGCGCGCGATGCGACAGAGAGTTACCGTGAGTCATGTCTTGGGTACGGAAATTCCAGCGCTTAACAGCACCCTGGAAGCCTTTACCCTTAGAGGTGCCAGTCACGTCAACCATTTGACCAGCTTCGAAGAGGGATACGGTGATTTCGCCACCCACCTCAGGAATTGTTTCGCCTTCTGCAAGACGAAATTCCATCAGTGCACGACCAGCCTCAACACCCGCCTTGGCAAACTGTCCAGCTTGCGCTTTGGTGAGGTGCTTGGCTTTACGAGAACCAGATGTGACCTGAATCGCTGCGTAACCGTCAGACTCGACAGATTTAACGCGTGTAACACGATTAGGATCAACTTCAATAACGGTTACGGGCACAGACGCGCCGTCTTCGGTAAAGACACGGGTCATCCCGGCCTTTTTACCGACTAAACCGATAGTCATACTCAGTCTCCTATAGTGTACGGGGCTATCACCCGCTATGGCTGCCCTTTCCAGAGCATTCCACTAGCACATTGTATGGCGCCTCACGGCGTGGCGGCTGCTGCTCATACTAAGCTTGTCTAAAACAAGCGATGAACGCTGGGCCGCAAAGTGACTAGTGTAATTAGTTGAGCTTGATTTGCACGTCAACGCCAGCGGCGAGATCGAGCTTCATCAGCGCATCAACAGTTTTCTCAGTCGGCTCAACGATGTCGAGCACACGCTTGTGAGTCCGAATCTCATACTGGTCACGCGCATCTTTATTGACGTGCGGCGAGATCAGAATGGTGAAGCGCTCACGATTGGTTGGCAGCGGGATCGGCCCACGAACCTGAGCACCAGTACGCTTAGCGGTTTCAACAATCTCCGCTGTGGACTGATCGATCAGGCGATGGTCGAACGCTTTCAACCGAATGCGAATCTTTTGGTTCTGCATTTGCCCTAAACTCCAATGGATGTCGACGGCGCGAGCCGTCTACCCACGCATTCAAAGGATGCGCATTATAGGCACGCCACAAGCCCATGTCAAACATTTGCTGATGGTGCGCAGAAAAGGGGGCTCATCAGAGCCCCCTTCATCATTCAAGCAAATAGCTTACTTGACGATCTTAGCTACAACGCCAGCACCGACAGTACGACCACCTTCGCGAATTGCGAAGCGTAGACCGTCGTCCATGGCAATCGGAGCGATCAAGGTAACAACCATTTGCACGTTGTCACCAGGCATAACCATTTCAACACCTTCCGGCAGCTCACAAGTACCCGTTACATCGGTGGTACGGAAGTAGAACTGAGGACGGTAGCCCTTGAAGAAAGGCGTATGACGACCACCTTCTTCTTTGGACAGAACGTAAACTTCTGCTTCGAAGGTAGTGTGCGGGTGAATGGTGCCCGGCTTGGCCAGTACCTGACCACGCTCGACGTCATCACGCTTAGTACCACGTAGCAGGGCGCCAACGTTCTCACCAGCACGACCTTCGTCGAGCAGTTTGCGGAACATTTCAACGCCAGTAACGATCGTTTTAGTGGTGTCACGAATACCGACGATTTCAACTTCTTCGCCCGCTTTCACGATACCGCGCTCTACACGACCGGTTACAACAGTACCGCGGCCAGAGATAGAGAACACGTCTTCGATCGGCATCAGGAACGGCTGGTCGATCGCACGCTCCGGCTCAGGAATGTAATCATCCAGAGCTTTGATCAGATTAGCAACGGCGGTGGTACCCATGCCGTTCTCATCTTCACCGTTCAACGCCATCAGCGCAGAACCTGTGATGATCGGCGTGTCGTCGCCCGGGAAATCGTACTGGTCGAGGAGTTCACGAACTTCCATCTCTACCAGTTCGAGCAGCTCTTCGTCATCAACCATGTCCGCTTTGTTCAGGAACACAACGATGTACGGTACGCCAACCTGACGAGACAGCAGGATGTGCTCGCGAGTTTGCGGCATCGGGCCGTCAGCGGCAGAACATACCAGGATCGCGCCGTCCATCTGCGCAGCACCGGTGATCATGTTCTTGACGTAGTCAGCGTGTCCTGGGCAGTCAACGTGCGCGTAGTGGCGCATTTCAGACTGGTATTCCACGTGCGACGTAGCGATAGTGATACCGCGCTCGCGTTCTTCAGGAGCGTTATCGATAGACGAAAACTCACTCCAGTCGCCGCCGAAAACTTCAGCAGACACGCGGGTTAGGGCCGCTGTCAGAGTCGTTTTACCGTGGTCGACGTGACCAATGGTGCCGACGTTGACGTGCGGTTTGGAACGTTCAAATTTTTCCTTAGCCACTGCTATAACCTCTTTACGTTAGCTAACGGTTAACCGTTTTGATTGATGACGGCTTCAACGACGCTGGAGGGCGCCTCCTCGTACTTCGAGAACTCCATAGAGTAGCTCGCACGGCCCTGGGATTGCGAGCGTAGGTCGGTTGCGTAACCGAACATCTCACCCAGCGGTACCGTTGCACGAATGACTTTACCTGCGGAAGAGTCATCCATGCCCTGCACCAGACCGCGACGACGGCTCAGGTCGCCCATGACGTCACCCATAAACTCTTCGGGGGTCACGATTTCGACCTTCATCACCGGCTCCAGCAGCACGGCCTTGGCCTTCCTGGCACCTTCTTTAACGGCCATAGAAGAAGCAATCTTGAACGCAGTCTCGTTAGAGTCTACGTCGTGAAAAGAGCCATCGAACAGCGACACTTTAACGTCGATCATCGGGTAACCCGCAATGACGCCGTTTTTGAGCTGCTCATAAGCACCCTTCTCAACCGCGGGGATGTATTCCTTAGGAACCGTACCGCCCACGACTTCAGAGTTGAATTTGAAGAAAATTTCATCTTCGCCTTCACCCTTTTCTTCTGCAGTCAGCGGCTCGATACGCAGCCAAACGTGACCATACTGACCACGACCACCGGACTGACGCACGAACTTGCCTTCTTGCTCAACGCTGCCGCGAATCGTTTCGCGGTAAGCTACTTGAGGCTTACCGATATTAGCTTCAACTTTGAACTCGCGACGCATACGGTCAACGATAATATCCAAGTGAAGCTCACCCATACCAGAAATAATCGTCTGGCCGGTTTCTTCGTCGGTTTTAACCTGGAAGGAAGGATCTTCCTGAGCCAATTTGCCCAGAGCAACACCCATCTTCTCCTGGTCACTCTTGGTCTTCGGCTCAACAGCAACCGAAATAACCGGGTCCGGGAACTCCATACGCTCGAGAACAATTTTGTTGTCGATATCGCACAGGGTGTCACCAGTAGTGACGTCTTTCAGACCGATACAAGCAGCGATATCGCCAGCCAGGATCTCTTTGATCTCTTCGCGTGAGTTGGCGTGCATCTGAACGATACGACCAACGCGCTCTTTCTTCTGTTTAACGGAGTTATAAACACCGTCACCAGATTTCAGAACACCCGAATAGACGCGAATAAACGTCAGCGTACCAACGAAGGGGTCGGTAGCGATTTTAAACGCCAATGCCGCAAACGGAGCACTGTCATCTGCTACGCGAGTAGCGATGGTACCGTCTTTATCGTCAAGCTCACCTTCGATCGCCTTAACTTCAGTCGGCGAAGGCATGTATTCGATAATGCCGTCCAGCACTGCTTGGACGCCCTTATTCTTAAAGGCAGAACCACAGGTGACTAGCACGATGTCGTTACGCAGAGTACGCGCGCGCAGACCAGCCTTGATCTCTTCGATGCTGAGCTCAGTACCGTCGAGATACTTCTCCATCAGCTCATCAGAGCCTTCGGCAGCGGCTTCAACCATTTCTTCGCGATACTTCTCAGCCGTTTCTTGCAATTCAGCTGGAATATCGACGAGCTCATAGTTCATACCCAGACTTGCCTCATCCCAAAGGATGGCTTTCATCTGAATAAGGTCGATAACGCCTTTAAAGTCTTCTTCCGTACCCCAATTGATTTGGATCGGTACGGCGTTGGCACCCAGGCGCTCTTTCAATTGGTCAACAACCATGAAGAAATCAGCGCCGGTACGGTCCATCTTGTTGACGAAGACCATACGCGGCACTTCGTACTTGTTGGCCTGACGCCATACGGTTTCGGTCTGCGGCTGAACGCCGGAAGAACCACACAGCACAACGACCGCACCATCAAGGACACGCAGTGAACGCTCAACTTCGATTGTGAAGTCAACGTGCCCAGGGGTATCGATGATGTTGATACGGTGCTCGTCAAACTGCTTAGCCATACCTTGCCAGAAGGTGGTTACAGCAGCCGAGGTGATAGTAATACCACGCTCTTGCTCCTGCTCCATCCAGTCTGTAGTCGAAGCACCTTCATGCGTTTCGCCCAACTTATGGGAAAGGCCGGTATAGAACAGTACCCGCTCAGTTGTCGTGGTTTTACCCGCGTCAACGTGAGCGACGATACCGATATTGCGATAGCGATTAAGTGGTGTCTTGCGTGCCACGGTAAAACCCCCGTTAGTTGGCGATGCTCGTTAATTTAGCAGCGGCGAAAGTGAGCCTTACGCTACCGCCACCATCACAGCGGCGGGGTGTTGCAACAAAGCGACTCGACTTACCACTTTCAACGACGCCATGCTGAAACAACGTGCATATATAAACGCGAACTTTGTAAACACTGCGCTTACAAACGCCGTACTTAAAAACGCCGTTCTTAAAGCGACGCTCTTAGAAACGATAGTGCGAGAAAGCTTTGTTGGCTTCGGCCATACGATGCACGTCTTCGCGCTTCTTAACAGCAGAACCTTTGCCTTCAGCGGCATCCAGCATTTCACCAGCCAGACGGTGCACCATGGTTTTCTCACCGCGACGACGCGCAGCGTCTACCAGCCAGCGCATTGCAAGCGCTTGACGGCGTGACGGACGAACTTCAACCGGCACCTGATAGGTCGCACCACCCACACGGCGCGACTTCACTTCGACCATAGGCTGGATGGCTTCCAGCGCCTTGTCGAAGATTTCCAGCGGATCTTCTTTACTACGCTCAGCAACCTTGTCCAACGCACCGTAAACGATGCGCTCAGCTATGGACTTTTTGCCGCTGACCATCAGGTGGTTCATGAACTTCGCCAGACGCTCACTTCCGAACTTAGGATCCGGCAGGATGTCGCGTTTAGCTACTACTCTTCTTCTAGGCATGATAAGCCCTCAATTAAGGATCTTTCAGGTAAACCCGAGACTCGTGCTGCGCCTACTAGCATTCGCAGCGCCCGACCTTACTCTTATCAGACCGTCAAATTCGTGATAATCGTTACTTAGCAGACCCTAAACTTAGGACTTAGGACGCTTAGTACCGTATTTAGAACGACCCTGACGACGATTTTGAACGCCGGAGGTGTCAAGGGCGCCACGAACAGTGTGATAACGCACACCTGGCAAATCCTTTACACGGCCGCCACGAATCAAAACGACAGAGTGTTCTTGAAGGTTGTGACCTTCACCACCGATGTAAGAAGACACTTCGAAACCGTTGGTAAGGCGCACACGGCAAACCTTACGCAGGGCCGAGTTAGGCTTCTTCGGGGTGGTAGTGTAAACGCGCGTACATACGCCGCGTTTTTGCGGACAGGCCTGCAGCGCTGGCACGTCACTTTTGGTGACGGGGCGCTTGCGCGGCTTGCGCACTAGCTGATTAATCGTTGCCATGGTGTTTAGCTGACTCCAATGGTTGCCTTAGCCTTTTAACAAATACAAGCAGCAGATGCGGGCGCACCCACCCCACTGTTAAAGGCTGCGCATTCTAAAGGCTGACCCTATGTGGCGTCAAGCCTTGCCGGCGGTTTAACCGGCAAGACTGCGCTTTTCAGGTCAGCTATTCGTTTTACTTACTTTTTCACTTGCGATTTTACTTACTGTCTTCACTTACTATTTCTAGCCCCAACGTTACAGCTCATCGTCAGAATCGAGAGCGGTTAGCTGAGCACCTAGCTCCTGCTCTACCTCGGTGGCCGAGGGGTTGAACAGTTGCTCAACGTCTTCGCGCTTGCGACGACGTTCCGCGTGGTGAGTTAACCCCGTACCGGCTGGTATGAGACGACCCACTACCACGTTTTCTTTCAGACCGCGCAAATAATCGCGCTTACCGGTCACCGCTGCTTCGGTCAGTACTCGCGTTGTCTCCTGGAAGGAGGCCGCAGAGATGAACGACTCGGTGGCCAGACTAGCCTTGGTAATACCCAGCAGCATACGCTGATACTTAGCCGGGAATTTCTTCTCTTTCTCAAGACGAGCATTCTGTTCCAGCACGCGAACCAGCTCAGCTTGGTCACCAGTGATGAAGTCAGAGTCACCTGAGTCGGTAAGCTCTACCTTGCGTAGCATCTGACGCACGATTACTTCGATGTGCTTATCATTGATACCTACGCCCTGCAGACGATAAACGTCCTGCACTTCGGCAGTGATGTACTTGGCAAGTTCCTCAACACCCAGCAAACGCAGGATATCGTGGGGATTGCTCGGGCCATCAGAAATAACTTCACCCTTTTCGACGGCTTCACCTTCGAAGACGGCGATTTGACGCCATTTCGGAATCAAGGCTTCAAACGGATCGCCAGACTCCGGGGTAATCATCAAACGACGCTTACCTTTAGTTTCTTTACCGAAGCTAACAACACCGCTGATTTCCGCCAAGATAGACGACTCTTTCGGCTTACGCGCCTCAAACAAGTCAGCAACCCGTGGTAGACCACCGGTGATATCTTTGTTAGCCGAAGCCTCTACAGGAATACGGGCAACCACTTCACCCACACCGATAGTGACACCGTCATCAACCGAAATAATCGAGTTACCAGGCAGCAAGTACTGTACCGGCGTATTCGAACCGGAAACAGACACGTACTCGCCCGCGCTGTCTTGCAGCATCACCATCGGGCGCTTATCGCGACCAGAGATCGGACGTGCCGCCGATTCGATAACTTCAATAGAGGACAGGCCGGTCATCTCATCGACGCTGCGGTGCATGGTGACACCTTCGTCGAGATCGATAAACTGCGCCTTACCTTCTACTTCAGCAACGATCGGATGAGTGTGCGGATCCCATTTAGCAACAATGGCACCGGCGTCGACTACATCGCCGTCACGCACAGAAAGCTCGGCACCGTAAGGCAGCTTATAGTACTCACGCTCGCGACCATGATCGTCGGCAACGGCCAGGGCACTGGAACGCGAAACCACCACCAGCTTGCCATCGGCACGCTCAACGTGCTTGATGTTATGCAGGCGAACCTTGCCGCCGTGCTTAACCTGTACGCTGTCAACCGCAGATGAACGCGAAGCCGCACCACCGATGTGGAACGTACGCATGGTCAGCTGGGTGCCCGGCTCACCGATCGACTGAGCAGCGATCACGCCGACTGCTTCACCGATGTTGACCTGGTGGCCACGCGCCAAGTCACGGCCGTAACAAGAAGCACACACGCCGTGAGAGGTCTCACAGGTGATGGTGGAGCGCACGACAATTTCGTCGACACCCATGGTGTCGAGCTCGGCACACCACTTCTCATCCAGCAACGTTGTGCGAGGAATCAAAATTTCGCCAGTACCAGGATGCACGACTTCTTGTGCAACCACACGACCCAGCACACGCTGAGAGAGCGGTACAATGATGTCGCCGCCTTCGATGATCGGGTGCAGCGTCAAACCGTTCTCGGTGTCGCAATCGACTTCAGTAATAACCAAGTCTTGCGCCACGTCGACCAGACGACGGGTCAGATAACCGGAGTTAGCTGTTTTCAGTGCCGTATCCGCCAGACCTTTACGCGCACCGTGAGTCGAGATGAAGTACTGAAGTACGTTCAAACCTTCACGGAAGTTGGCAACGATCGGCGTTTCGATGATCGAACCATCCGGCTTGGCCATCAGGCCCCGCATACCGGCCAACTGACGGATCTGGGCAGCAGAACCACGTGCCCCGGAATCAGCCATGATGAAGACGCTGTTAAACGAATCCTGTTCAACTTCGTTGCCATCACGATCGATGACGGTTTCTTTAGAGATACCCACCATCATCGCCTTGGCGACTTTATCGTTGGCCTTGGACCAAATATCGATAACCTTGTTGTACTTCTCACCCGCTGTTACTAGGCCAGAAGAGAACTGGTCTTCAATTTCTTTAACTTCGGCTTCAGCGGCGTCAACAATTGCGGTTTTTTCATCGGGAATAACGAAGTCGTTAACACCGATAGAAGCACCGGACCATGTGGCCAAACGGAAGCCTGTATACATCAGTTGGTCAGCGAAGATAACAGCCGGCTTCAGACCAGCACGACGATACACTTCGTTGATCAGGCTGGATATCGCCTTCTTCTTCATCGGCTGATCAATCAGCTCGAACGGCACGCCTTCAGGCAGAATACGGAACAGTAGCGCACGGCCTACCGTCGTGTCATAAATGCGGCGATGGAAGCTACGCTCACCGGTCTCTTCTTCAACATCGATCTCGTCTAAACGCACTTTGACGCGGGCGTGTAGTGCGACTGACTGAGTACCAAACGCGCGCTCTACCTCGTTGAGGTCAGAGAACACCATGCCCTCGCCTTTGGCGTTGATCTTTTCGCGGGTCATGTAATACAGACCCAGAACAACGTCTTGCGACGGTACGATGATCGGCTCGCCGTTAGCAGGCGACAGCACGTTGTTGGTCGCCATCATCAGCGCACGCGCTTCAAGCTGCGCTTCCAGCGTCAGCGGTACGTGTACCGCCATCTGGTCACCGTCAAAGTCGGCGTTGTAGGCAGCACAGACCAGCGGGTGCAGCTGAATCGCTTTACCTTCGATCAACAGCGGTTCAAACGCCTGGATACCCAAACGGTGAAGCGTCGGCGCACGGTTAAGCAGTACCGGGTGTTCGCGGATAACATCGGCAAGGATGTCCCACACTTCCGGCAACTCGCGCTCAACCATCTTCTTGGCGGCTTTAATCGTTGAGGCGTAGCCCAGCGACTGAAGCTTAGAGTAGATAAACGGCTTGAACAGCTCTAACGCCATTTTCTTCGGCAGACCACACTGGTGCAGGCGCAGCGTCGGGCCCACGGTGATTACCGAACGGCCAGAGTAATCGACGCGCTTACCCAACAAGTTCTGGCGGAAGCGGCCTTGCTTACCTTTGATCATGTCGGCAAGTGATTTCAGCGGACGCTTATTAGAGCCCGTGATCGCACGGCCACGACGACCGTTATCGAGCAACGCATCAACGGCTTCTTGAAGCATGCGTTTTTCGTTGCGCACAATAATATCCGGCGCATTAAGATCCAGCAGACGCTTCAAACGGTTGTTGCGGTTGATCACACGACGGTAAAGGTCGTTGAGATCAGAGGTCGCGAAGCGGCCACCGTCTAGCGGTACCAGCGGACGCAGATCCGGCGGCAGCACGGGCAGCACTTCCATAACCATCCACGCAGGCGCATTGCCAGAGTGGTAGAACGCTTCAAGCAGTTTCAGACGCTTAGAAAGCTTCTTAATCTTGGTCTCAGAGTTAGTCTGCGGAATTTCTTCACGCAGATGATTAATCTCTTCTTCCAGATCGATGTCTTTCAGTAGTTCTTGAACAGCTTCGGCACCCATGCGGGCATCAAAGTCGTCGCCAAACTCTTCCAGCGCCTCGAAGTACTGCTCGTCGTTCAGCAGCTGACCGCGCTCTAGCGTGGTCATGCCAGGATCGATCACCACAAAGCTTTCGAAATACAGCACGCGCTCGATATCACGCAGCGTCATATCGAGGAACATGCCGATACGTGACGGCAATGACTTCAGAAACCAAATGTGAGCAACCGGTGAGGCAAGCTCAATGTGCCCCATGCGCTCACGGCGCACGGCGGCTTTGGTGACTTCAACGCCACATTTTTCGCAGATAATACCGCGATGCTTCATGCGCTTATATTTGCCGCACAAGCACTCATAGTCCTTTACCGGGCCAAAAATCTTGGCGCAGAACAGGCCGTCCCGCTCCGGTTTAAAGGTACGGTAGTTAATGGTCTCAGGCTTCTTCACCTCGCCAAACGACCAGGAGCGAATCATGTCCGGCGACGCCAGGGTAATCTTGATCGCGTCAAATTCTTCGGACTGAGACTGCGATTTGAGTACTTTCACCAAATCTTTCATGGGACGGCTCCTAGCTCTCTAACTCGATATCGATGCCCAGCGAGCGGATTTCCTTCACGAGTACGTTGAAGGATTCCGGCATGCCTGCCTGCATGGTGTGGTCGCCATCCACGATGTTTTTATACATCTTGGTGCGGCCTTCGACGTCGTCCGACTTGACGGTGAGCATTTCTTGTAGCGTGTATGCCGCGCCGTAAGCTTCCAACGCCCACACTTCCATCTCACCGAAGCGCTGACCACCGAACTGCGCCTTACCACCCAAGGGCTGCTGGGTAACCAGCGAGTAAGAACCGGTAGAACGCGCGTGCATCTTGTCGTCTACCAAGTGGTTAAGCTTCAACATATACATGTAGCCGACGGTGACCGGACGATCAAAGGCGTCACCGGTACGGCCATCAAACAGGGCCATCTGACCCGACTCAGGAATGTCCGCCAGTTTCAGCAGATGCTTGATTTCGTGCTCTTTAGCACCGTCAAACACCGGCGTCGCCATGGGCACACCGCCTTTCAGGTTCTTTGCCAGCGCGATGATTTCATCATCGGTCAGAGAATCGAGATCTTCAACGCGAGTACCTGGCGTATTGTAGATCTGACCCAAGAAGTCGCGAATTTCGGCAACTTGTTGACCGCGTGCATCGCGCAGCATGGCTTCGATCTTGACGCCTAAGCCGCGTGCCGCCATACCCAAGTGAGTTTCAAGGATCTGACCGACGTTCATACGTGACGGTACGCCCAGCGGGTTAAGCACCACGTCGACCGGCTCGCCCTTCTCATCGAACGGCATATCTTCGATCGGCATAATCGCCGATATAACACCTTTGTTACCGTGACGACCGGCCATCTTATCGCCCGGCTGAATGCGGCGCTTGACAGCCATATAGACTTTGACGATTTTCAGCACGCCCGGCGCGAGGTCATCGCCCTGGGTTAACTTGCGCTTCTTATCTTCAAAGCGCTCGTCCATTTCTTTACGACGGTTTTCCAGCTGTTCGTCGGCCTGAGCAAGCAGCTCATTAAACGACTCATCCTGCATACGCAGTTTGAACCACTGCTGACGTGGCAGCTCTTCAAGATAGGCATTATCAAGCACATCGCCTTTCTTAAGGTTCGGGCCGCCGTTAACCGCTTGGCCTTCTAGAGTGCGCTGAAGACGCTCAAACGTCGCTTCTTCGGCAATACGGTATGTTTCTTGAAGGTCCTTACGAACTTCATCAAGCTGCATCCGTTCAATGGTCAGCGCGCGCGAATCTTTCTCTACGCCATCACGGGTGAAGACCTGGACATCAATGACCGTCCCTTTCATGCCGGTAGGGGCACGCAGCGAGGTGTCTTTAACGTCAGACGCTTTCTCACCGAAGATGGCACGCAGCAGCTTCTCTTCTGGCGTCAGCTGGGTTTCACCCTTCGGCGTTACCTTACCCACCAGAATGTCACCAGGGCCTACTTCAGCACCGATGTAAACGACGCCGGCTTCATCCAGCTTGGAGAGCGCAGATTCGCCTACATTAGGAATATCGGCGGTGATTTCTTCCGAACCCAACTTGGTGTCGCGAGACACGCAGGTCAGTTCCTGAATATGAATCGTAGTGAAACGGTCTTCTTGAACCACCCGCTCAGAAAGTAGGATGGAGTCTTCGAAGTTGTAACCATTCCAAGGCATGAACGCGATGCGCATGTTCTGACCCAGGGCCAGATCACCCATATCAACAGACGGACCGTCGGCAAGAATATCGCCGCGCGCTACGCTGTCACCAGGACGCACGATGGGGCGCTGGTTCATACAGGTGTTTTGGTTCGAGCGGGTGTACTTGGTCAGGTTGTAGATATCAACGCCGGCTTCACCGCCGATGATTTCATCTTCATTGACACGTACGACCACGCGACGAGCGTCAACGGAGTCAATCACGCCGCCACGGTTCGCAACCGCACAAACACCGGAGTCACGAGCCACGAAGCGCTCCATGCCGGTACCTACGAGAGGTTTATCAGCACGCAGTGTCGGCACCGCCTGACGCTGCATGTTCGAACCCATCAAGGCGCGGTTGGCGTCATCGTGCTCCAGGAACGGAATCAATGCCGCGGCGACCGACACTACCTGACGAGGCGATACGTCCATCAGGGTAACCTGCTCGGGACGCATAAAGGTGGTTTCACCGCGGTGACGCACCTGCACCAAATCATCGGTCAGCTTGTTAGACTCATCGACCGCCGCCGACGCCTGAGCGATAACGAAATCGCCCTCTTCGATCGCCGAAAGGTGAACGATGTCGTCAGTCAGCTGGCGATCAACCACTTTCCGGTACGGCGTTTCTAGGAAGCCGTAGCTGTTGGTGTGGCTATACGTTGCCAGGGAGTTGATCAGGCCGATGTTCGGGCCTTCTGGCGTTTCGATTGGGCATAGGCGCCCATAGTGCGTGGCGTGTACGTCACGTACTTCGAAGCCAGCACGCTCACGGGTCAAACCACCGGGGCCGAGTGCAGACACACGACGCTTGTGGGTAACCTCAGAAAGCGGGTTGTTTTGGTCCATAAACTGCGAAAGCTGGCTGGAACCGAAGAACTCTTTCACCGCCGCCGCTACGGGCTTGGCGTTGATCAAGTCTTGGGGCATCAGGCCTTCGCTTTCCGCCATGGAAAGACGCTCTTTAACGGCGCGCTCTACGCGCACTAAGCCAACGCGGAACTGGTTTTCGGCCATTTCGCCTACACAGCGAATACGGCGGTTACCCAGGTGATCGATATCGTCAACGTCACCGAAGCCGTTACGAATACTGATCAGCTCGCGCAGCACGTCGAGGATGTCTTTGCGATCCAATACGCCAGAGCCCGTGTCAGTCTCGCGACGCAGGCGACGGTTGAACTTCATGCGGCCAACGCCCGACAGGTCGTAGCGGTCCTCAGAGAAGAACAGGTTGTTGAACAGCGTCTCTGCAGACTCTTTAGTAGGCGGCTCGCCGGGACGCATCATGCGATAAATTTCAACCAATGCTTCAAGCGCGGAATTCGTAGCATCCAGCTTCAAGGTATCGGAAACGAAAGAACCACAGTCTAGATCGTTGGTGTACAGGGTCTCTATCAGCGCAATGCCGCCCTGAGCCATACGCTCCAGCACTTCCGGGGTGATCTCGGTATTACACGGGCAGATCAGCTCACCGGTTTTAGTGTCGATTTGGTCTTTGGCTAGCGTTTTACCAAAGAGATACTCCATCGGCACATCCAGGCGCTCAAGGCCGGCTTTTTCAAGCTGACGAATGTGCTTCTGGGTAATCCGGCGACCTTCTTCAACAATCGTCTCACCAGCGGAATCTTTGATGTCGAACGTTGCGGTTTCACCGCGTAGACGCGACGGTACGAGCTCCACAGAGAAACCTGATTTCTCGATGTGGAAGACGCTGGTTTCAAAGAATTCGGCCAGGATCTCTTCGGTGCTCATTCCCAGCGCACGCATCAATACCGAGGCCGGTAATTTACGGCGACGGTCAATACGCACAAAGACGTTGTCTTTGGGATCAAACTCAAAGTCTAACCAGGAGCCACGGTAAGGAATAACGCGGGCTGAGTAGAGCAGTTTGCCAGAAGAGTGGCTCTTGCCTTTGTCGTGATCGAAGAACACACCGGGCGAGCGGTGGAGCTGGGAAACGATAACCCGCTCAGTACCGTTTATAACAAAGGTACCGTTCTCGGTCATCAGGGGGATTTCCCCCATGTAGACTTCCTGCTCTTTTATATCTTTGATTGCTTTGTTCGAAGAGTCGCGATCATAGATGATCAAGCGAACCTTAACGCGCAGCGGAGCGGAGTACGTGACGCCGCGTAGCTGGCATTCCTTAACATCGAACGCCGGCGTGCCGAAACGGTAGCTGACATACTCAAGCGCCGCATTGCCGGAGAAGCTCTCAATCGGAAACACGGACTTAAACGCCGCGTTCAGGCCGACTTCGTGACGCTCGTCGGGCGAACGATCTTGCTGGAGGAAGTCGTAATAGGAATCAAGCTGGATAGCCAACAAGTAAGGCACATCCATCACTTGGGGCAGTTTGCCGAAATCCTTGCGGATGCGTTTTTTCTCAGTATATGAGTAAGCCATCTGTATTCCCCAGCTTGTTCACCATGGGTGACCGATGCGTGGTCATCGCTGCCCGGCGGGCTTCGTCAGACGCAGACAGCAAGCTCCTAAATCGGTAGCTCGCCGTCGAAAATCTAGTTCGATAACACTGTAGTCGATAACACTATATTCAATAACGTTCTTACATTTCTGTCGCTGCTGCTAACAAACATCAGTTACAACAGAAAAAGGCCGGCAGCGGGATATCCCGCCGCCAGCCGTGGAAGCTTACGCAGCGCGCAAAGCCGTCCGCACAAAAATTACTTGAGCTCGACGGTGGCGCCCGCTTCTTCCAGCTTAGCTTTAGCAGCTTCAGCGTCGTCTTTAGACAGGCCTTCTTTGATGGTCGCAGGAGCGCCATCAACAGCGCCTTTAGCTTCTTTCAAGCCAAGACCGGTGATCTCACGAACTGCTTTGATCACGTTAACTTTCTTCTCACCAGCAGAGGTCAGAACAACGTCAAACTCAGTCTGTTCTTCAGCAACTTCGCCGCCAGCAGCAGGGCCAGCCATAACGGCAGCTGCTGCAGAAACGCCGAATTTCTCTTCCATTGCTTCGATCAGCTCGACAACTTCCATTACGGACATGTCGGCTACTGCATTGATGATATCGTCTTTGGTCAGTGCCATTGTCTCATTCCTAACTTTGCGGAGTCTCGGTTAGCCGAGAACTCAGGATTCATTGCTTGGTTCAGGCAGCACGCCGATAAAACAGTTCACGCCGCCTGCAAGAAACGCTGCTTATGCAGCTTCTGCTTCTTGCTTCTGATCGCGCAGGGCGGCCAGAGTACGAACCAGCTTGCCAGCGGAGGCTTCTTTCATTACCGACATCAACTTGGCAATTGCTTCGTCGTAAGTCGGTAGGGTTGCTAGACGATCGATGTCAGCAGCCGGAATCAGCTCACCTTCGTAGGCCAACGCTTTCACTTCGAAGTTTTTGTCTACTTTAGCAAACTCTTTGAACAGTCGAGCGGCAGCGCCCGGGTGTTCTGTAGAGAAGGCCAACAACGTAGGACCAACGAAGCTATCGTTTAAGCACTCCCACTGAGTGCCCTCGAGTGCGCGGCGAGCCAGCGTGTTACGTACAACACGTAGCTCTACACCATTCTCACGCGCCTGCTTACGCAGATCGGTCATTTTACCAACCGTTACGCCGCGAGAATCAGCAACTACGACGGAGAGTGCGCCCTTGGCCGCTTCACTGACCTCGGCAACAATCGCTTTCTTGCCTTCAAGTGCTAGTGGCACAGTGATCACTCCTTCGTGCCGGAACCCAAGAAGGTTCCGGTGGTTACCATCTCTTCCCACACTGCCCTGCCGTATAGCCAGAAAGCGTGAGAAGCCTTAGGGATGGTGCTCACCAGAAAGCTGCTTAAAGCTTTAACCAACTGGCGGCCACACCATCTGCGCAGGCGCTTATGGGGCAATTAAGCCGCTCTTGTTGAGCACAAACATCGTGCTAATCAGGAGCGGCACCTGCGGTCTTTGACGATGCCCCGGCAGTTTTATTAACCAAACGGGGGACCGCAAAGTTCTTGCTCGGTTCTCTTACTTTAACGCTAACGACCTCTCACTTTACGCGAAAGAGGAGTGATCGATAGTCAGACCTGGGCCCATGGTAGTGGACATGGTCATTTTCTTAAAGTAAATGCCTTTCGACGCACTCGGCTTGAGGCGCTTTAGGTCAGCAACAAGGGCTTCCAGGTTGCCGTTAATGGCTGCAGCATCAAAGTCCACTTTACCCAGGGTAGTGTGGATGATGCCGTTTTTGTCGGTACGGAAACGCACCTGACCAGCTTTAGCATTCTTAACCGCTGTCGCGACGTCAGGCGTCACGGTGCCAACTTTGGGGTTAGGCATCAGGCCGCGTGGACCTAAAATCTGACCCAACTGACCGACAACACGCATTGCGTCAGGAGAAGCGATAACGACGTCAAAATCCATCACGCCTTTTTTCACTTGCTCAGCTAAATCTTCCATGCCCACAATGTCGGCGCCCGCTTCTTTAGCGGCTTCGGCATTGGCACCCTGGGTGAAGACCGCGACACGTACATCTTTACCAGTGCCGTTAGGCATAACCGTAGCGCCACGCACTACCTGGTCGGATTTACGTGGGTCAACGCCTAGGTTGATGGCAATATCAACAGACTCTTTGAATTTAACGGTAGACAGCTCAGAGAGCAGCGCTACAGCTTCTTCAATAGAATAAGCTTTGTTAGTGTCTACTTTCTCGCGAATTACCTTCGCACGCTTAGACAGTTTAGCCATGATCAAAGACCCTCCACGTTTAGGCCCATGCTGCGAGCACTGCCAGCAATGGTGCGCACTGCGGCGTCAAGATTAGCAGCCGTCAAATCAGGCTCTTTCGTCTTGGCGATCTCTTCAAGCTGCTCACGCGTAACGGTACCGACTTTCTTCTTGTTCGGCTCACCGGAACCCGACTTGATACCAGCGGCTTTTTTCAGCAGCACGGCAGCAGGCGGTGTTTTGGTGACGAACGTGAAGCTACGGTCTGAGTAGACAGTGATCACAACTGGCGTCGGCAGGCCCGGCTCAATTTCTTGAGTCGCGGCGTTGAACGCTTTACAGAATTCCATGATGTTCACGCCGTGCTGACCCAGTGCTGGGCCTACCGGCGGACTTGGATTGGCTTTACCTGCAGCAACCTGCAGCTTGATGTAAGCCTGTACTTTCTTGGCCATCGTTTTTACTCCAATTGGGTAATAGCGCCCGAAGGCTCCCCGGTACCAGCGAACCGGCTATTTAGCCGCCTCGCACGAATATCGTGCTTACTCTTTCTCAACCTGCGAACTTACTCTTTCTCAACCTGCGAGAACTCTAACTCAACAGGCGTAGAGCGCCCGAAGATCAGCACGCTGACCTGCAGGCGACTCTTTTCATAATTCACTTCTTCAACGACGCCGTTGAAATCTGCAAACGGACCGTCGACAACACGCACTGACTGACCCGGCTCAAACATTGTTTTGGGCCGCGGCTTGTCAGTACCGTCTTTAACGCGCAGCAAAATAGCATCCGCTTCGCGAGAGGTAATAGCAGCCGGCTTTTCTTTGGTACCGCCAATGAAACCCATAACTCGGGGCGTCTCATTAACCAGGTGCCATGTTTCGTCGGCCATCTCCATCTCGACCAATACGTAGCCGGGATAAAACTTGCGCTCACTCTTGCGTCGCTTACCGTCACGCATCTCGACGACTTCTTCTGTCGGCACCAGGATTTCGCCAAAGCGATCTTCCATGCCATACATCTTCACACGCTCAATCAATGAACGCATGACATGCTTTTCAAACCCAGAATAAGCGTGAACGACGTACCAACGTTTGGACATGAAAACTCCTAACCAATGACGCCGGACATTGCCCAGCCAAGAAGAGTGTCAATCAACCACAGCATCAAACCCACCACAACAACAGCCACCAGAACAATTGCGGTGGTCTGAATTGTTTCGGGACGGGTCGGCCATACAACGCGCTGAATCTCTTTCTTGGCGCTAACGGCTAGCTCCACTAAATCACGACCTTTGGTAGTGGTCAGCGCGATCAAACCAGCAATCACACACAACACCACTACGCCAATGACGCGGTAGAGCAGGCCAATATCGGCGAAATAGGTATTACCAACGACAGCAACGACAAGCAGCGCTATAACCGCTGCCCACTTGAGCCCGTCATGGCGCGCCTGTTGCACCTCGGTACCGTGCTTTACAGAACCAGGCTTCATAAAACGAGACTCCTTAGGGTGCAGCTACAGTAAAGGAATTCTGAAAAATAACATGCCAACCTGGGGAAGGTTGGCAGGCCAGGAGGGACTCGAACCCCCAACCTGCGGTTTTGGAGACCGCTGCTCTGCCAATTGAGCCACTGGCCTGTATCATCACACTGCGCAAGCGCTTTACAAAACGCCTAGACAACAGCGGGCGCCATGGTAGCGAAGAAAACCACTCCTGACAACCCCTACCCTGCACTCAGGCACCAATCTCCGCCTAACTGCAGAAACAAAAAAAGCGAGCTCGGCTCGCTTTTTTCGCAATATGGAGCTCATGGACGGAATTGAACCGTCGACCTCACCCTTACCAAGGGTGTGCTCTACCCCTGAGCTACATGAGCGAAACACATCAACTGGAGCGGGCGGCGGGAATCGAACCCGCACCATCAGCTTGGAAGGCTGAGGTTCTACCTTTGAACTACGCCCGCGAACCTGTCTCGAATGACAACCCGCTGCGCCGCTCTGCCAACCTACAGCTTGGTAAAACTGAACTGTAGACCGTGCCCGCTACCGGCTTTTCATTCTACGCCATCGAAAACAATTTCATCGAAAACAATCGCTGGCATATAAATCTGGTGGAGAGAGAAGGATTCGAACCTTCGAAGCTTACGCGGCAGATTTACAGTCTGCTCCCTTTGGCCACTCGGGAATCTCTCCAACGTGGCGGCACATTATGCCAACCTCTATCGCAGTGTCAAGCCAGATAATCACTTATTTATCAAAGCTTATCGCATAACTTTTAGCGAAGTGGTGCATCTGCGACACGCCCTAGAGCGCGCTGCATTTTGTCAAAGCAGCATTGAAAATGCAAGACCTGCACGAATCTTTTCTAGAGAAACAGGTTCAGGTACTCGCGGTGCGCCGGACATTTTACCCGCTCGCTCAGCGAAGGTCATTGGAAAACAGGCCTCTAGTCCGCCATAAACCATATCCGGCCATACCGCATGAGGCACCTGCACACCCCGCGACACTACCCGCGCATCGCCACCGGTTAGCAGCATCGGCAGTGCAATGCCCTCCTGGTCGCACACTTCACTATAGATGCGATTAATAGCACTGACCGCCGCCATATAGATACCGTGATTCACCGCGTCAACCGTCCGCCGGCCAGGCTCTAGCAGCTCGTCGGCTTCGCTTTCTGGATCGATCGCCACGTTGCGGGTGCCAAGTTTTAAACTCTCTTTCATCAGCCGCAGCCCGGGAATGATATAGCCACCGAGATGGCTGCCTCCCGGCAGTACGAAGTCGATAGTAATTGCGCTGCCGCAGTCCACCGCGCAGCACCCACCGGCCAACTGATAGCCCGCCAGCGCTCCCATCCAGCGATCGACACCTAAGCGCCCAGGCTCTTCATAGCCGTTAATAACTCCCAGCGCCTCATACGTCGAGTGGGCAACGTGCACATGGCGAACGCGGCGGCGCAGTAACGCGACCGTCTCCTCCAGCACCGCCGCTCGCGCCACGCTGGAAATACGCACCGCCTCGACGACATCGAGATCGGGAATATCAGCTCCGGGGCGCCACTCTTCACGCGTCCAGACTGCCCCGCGTGAACGTATCTCGCTACTCTCGGCATCCTTCAGCCGCCATTTAGACAGCGTGTTGCCGATATCAAGATCCAGAATCATAAACGCCTACGCACGCTGATCTCACCGCCAGCTAGGCGTCGAGAGTGATCATTTTCAGTAACCCATAGATTACCACTCTCATCCACGTCCCCTGCAACGGCATCACTGGTTTGCTGTCCTTGGATAACGCGAACGGGCAGCCCTGCATAGGCATGACGATCATTCCAGTCATCGCGCCAAGCGCTAAAACCCACTCGCTCAAAATCAGCCAGCATGGACAATAAACCCGCCACCACTTCGGAGGCCAGCTGGTTACGCGAGATATCGGGCAAGCGCTCGAAAAGCGCCGCTACAGGTTGATCAATCGCGGCACGCTGGGCAGCCGGTAGCCACAGATTCATACCCATGCCGATCACCACTTCACACGGGCCGCCAGCATCCCCCGTGACTTCGATAAGAATACCGGCCAGCTTGCCCAACTCACTATGCACGCCAGCGTCGCCCGTCGGTGCCTGCTCAGAGAGCAAAATATCGTTCGGCCATTTCAACTTCGGCGCCACGCCGTGCTGCTCAAGCACCTGGGCCACGACCACGCCGACCGCCAGACTCAACCCTTCCAGCACCGCAATACCGGATTCAAACCGCCAGCCCAACGAGAGCATGAGGCTTTGCCCCCAGGGCGTCGACCAAACCCGCCCACGCCGTCCGCGCCCAGCGGTTTGCAGCTCAACCAAGCAAACTTCGCCATGCCCGGCACCCTGCTCAAAACGCTGGCGCAAATACTCATTGCTGGAGGGCAACTGGTCTTCAACAAACAGCCGCGTAAGGTGATGACGCGCTTGAGCCGGCAGCCGCTCAACGATTTTAGCGCCCTCCAGGGGCTCCAGCCGCTGCGACAGTCGATAGCCGCGGCCTTTCACTGCGATAATTTCAACGCCCAGCACTTCTAATTTTTTTAACTGCTTCCACACCGCAGCACGAGAAATACCCAGCGTCTCACCCAGCTGCTCGCCAGAATGAACCTCGCCATCGCTTAATAAACGCATCAGATTACCGATGGTCATGCTCCTGCCCCAGTGGGAAAAGCGCTATTCTAGCGGATGGAGCCCCAGTCCGAAAACTTTCCTGGGGGCGACGAAGGTCGATAAGTGCGCCAGTAATATCAGCGAAGCCTTCAACATGGTAGAATAATCGTTGGACGCAAGCCCTGAGCCAAGATGGTCGGCATTTGCCAGCCCTTGCGACCCGCATTTTCCGACCCGTGGACAAACGGGTGTTCACAAGAGTTCTCTCCCAGCATGCAAAACCAGCAAAATTCCAGCGCGGTTAATAACCTGCGCAACGTAGCGATCATTGCCCACGTTGACCACGGCAAAACAACTCTGGTCGATAAACTCCTGAGCCAGTCCGGCACTCTTGACCGCAAAGCGGAAGGTCAAGAACGCGTCATGGACTCAAACGATCAGGAAAAAGAGCGCGGCATTACTATTTTGGCCAAGAATACGGCCATTCAGTGGCAGGACAGCCACGGTAATGACTACCACATCAACATCGTGGATACGCCTGGGCACGCCGATTTCGGCGGTGAAGTTGAGCGCGTTATGTCGATGGTCGACTCGGTACTACTATTAGTAGACGCCGTGGACGGTCCGATGCCGCAAACTCGCTTTGTAACCCAAAAGGCGTTCGCCCAAGGCCTTCGGCCGATCGTGGTCGTCAATAAAATTGACCGCCCCGGCGCTCGCCCTGACTGGGTTATCGACCAGATTTTCGATCTTTTCGACAACCTGGGCGCATCCGACGAACAGCTCGACTTCCCGATCATCTACTGCTCTGCCCTAAACGGCATTGCGGGTATGGATCCTGACGCGCTAGCTGACAATATGGACCCCATGTTCCAAGCCATCGTCGATATCGTTGAGCCGCCTCAGGTTGAGCTTAACGGCCCCTTCCAGATGCAGATCTCTGCACTGGACTACAACAGCTACGTAGGCGTTATCGGCCTTGGCCGCATCAAGCGCGGCGCGGTGAAGCCGAATCAGCAGATCTCAGTGATCGGCGTTGACGGCAACGTACGCAAGGGCAAAATCGGCCAGGTCATGACGCATATGGGTCTTGAGCGTGTGCAGACCAACGAAGCCACCGCAGGCGACATCGTTTGCATCACCGGCATCGATGACCTGTCGATTTCTGACACCCTGTGTGATCCTGCGAATGTCCAAGCACTGCCGCCGCTATCTGTCGACGAGCCGACCGTTTCGATGACCTTCCAGGTCAACGATTCACCGTTCGCAGGTAAAGACGGTAAGTTTGTGACCAGCCGTAATATCAAGGATCGTCTTGAGCAAGAGCTGATTCATAACGTAGCGCTGCGCGTTGAACAGGGCGAAACCCCTGAGAAATTCAAAGTGTCGGGCCGTGGCGAGCTGCACCTTTCGGTGCTGATCGAAACCATGCGTCGTGAAGGCTTTGAGCTGGCCGTTGGCCGCCCAGAAGTTATCATCAAAGAAATTGACGGCGAGAAGCAAGAGCCGTACGAAGAAGTCATCATCGACTGTGAAGAGCAGCACCAGGGCTCTATCATGGAAGAGCTGGGCTATCGTAAAGGTGAGATGACCAACATGCTGCCCGATGGTAAAGGACGAGTTCGCCTCGACTTTATTATTCCTGCACGCGGCTTGATTGGTTTCCGTGGCCAGTTTTTAACCCTGACCTCGGGCACCGGCATTTTGACCAGCCGTTTTGATCATTACGGTCAACTGAAGCCTGATGCCTCTATCGAGCGTCGTAACGGTGTACTGGTCTCAATGGTCGACGGTAAAGCCCTTGCTTACGCACTTTATGCGCTGCAAGAGCGCGGCAAGCTGATTATCGATCACGCCACGGAAGTTTACGAAGGCATGCTGATTGGTATTAACAACCGTGCTAACGACATGGTGGTTAACCCCACTAAAGGTAAGAAGCTCGACAACATGCGCTCTACCGGTAACGACGAGAACATCGTGTTGACGCCGCCGGTGAAGTTCTCGCTGGAGCAGGCGATCGAGTTCCTCGATTCCGACGAGCTAGTTGAAGTAACGCCGGTACACATCCGGTTACGTAAAAAGCTGCTCAAAGAAACCGAGCGTAAGCGTTATAGCAAGAAGTAAGCCTATTAGTCGTATAGGTAAATCATTAAAGCCCGCGCAAGCGGGCTTTTTTGTGCCTGTACGCCGCGCTTTTCAATGTTTCATTAACCGCGAGCCAATTGCCAAGCCATGCTCCTTAACGCAACCTAAACGCTAGTGCTCTGGAAAGACAGCGCATTCTATCGCACAGTAACGTTAACTTCGGCGCGTCCACGGCAAGCTGACTTATCTATCTTCATACAGGTGTTTGGATACTTATCTCCGTTCTTTCACCCAAACCTGGACACTCTTACCCATGAGCGGTCATAACGTCTGGACACACAAAGGCACGTTTCTTCTGGCCGCCGTTGGCTCTGCCGTCGGTCTGGGCAATTTATGGCGTTTTCCTTATCTGGTCGGTGAAAACGGCGGCGGCGCTTTTATTCTGATTTACGCGCTGACAATTTTCGCGGTCGGCATTCCTATTTTGATTGCTGAAACCATGCTGGGGCGCACCAGCCGTCAAAGTCCGATTATGGGTATGCGACACCTCACCAAAACTCACCGCACTTCGCGTGCGTGGGAATCGATTGGCTGGCTGGGCGCCGCCTCAGCATTTTTAATTTTAAGCTTCTACTCCGTGATTGCCGGCTGGGCGATTCACTACACTTGGCTGATGCTCACCGGCTCGCTCGTCGGTGCCGATGCGCAAACGATTAGCCAAGGCTTTGATGCGCTACTGGCGGCACCGGGCTTGATGACGCTCTACCACACGCTATTTATTGCCGCCTCTGCGCTTATTGTCGGCATGGGCATTCATAGCGGCATCGAAGCCGGGCTACGCATTATGATGCCTGCGCTGTTTGTGATTCTGCTGGTAGTGCTGGTCTACAGCGTGATCAATGGTGACGTGGGCGCCGCCGCTGCGTTCTTGTTCACGTTCAATCTTGCCGATCTCAGCTTAGAGGGCTGGCTTCAGGCAATGGGGCAATCATTCTTCACGTTGAGCCTAGGGATGGGGGCGATCATGGCCTATGGCGCCTATATGCCCAGCAACGTATCGCTAACCCGCACGGCCTTTGCCGTGGCCATTGTTGATACCGCCGTAGCGATGGTGGCCGGCTTAGCTATTTTCGCGCTGGTATTTGGCGCAGGCCTGGAAACAGGACAAGGCCCTGGGCTTATGTTTGTTACCTTACCGTTAACGTTCTCCAATATGCCGATGGGTGCGCTGGTCGGCGGCGTATTCTTTATATTGGTGCTTGGCGCCGCGATCAGCTCGTCTATTTCGCTGATTGAACCCGTTGCGGCTTTTCTGGTGGAGCGCTTTGATATGACCCGCCCGCAGGCGGTCGCTATTATGGCCACCGCCGCCTGGGCGATGGGGCTATTAACCGTCGTGAGCTTTAACGTGTGGGCCGAGGGGACGATTTTCCACCTCCTCTTTGGGCGCAGCGCGTTTGATTTCATTGAACTACTGACCAATATCTTTATGCCCATAGGGGGCCTGATGATTGCCTTGTTTGCAGGGTGGGCGCTTACCCAAAGTGAGGTGATGAAAGAATTGGGCACCAACGTCACTTGGTTTAGATTCTGGCGGTTCCTGGTGCGCTTTGTCGCACCCGCGGCGGTAGCCTTTGTGTTTTTACGCACGATTTCTCAGGTGGATGGCTATCTTATCCCCACCCTTGGCGCGCTACTGATCGTCGGCGCGTTTGCGGCCAGCCAGCGGTGGCTCAAAAAACCACGACAAACAACTTTATAATAGTGCGCCGGCGGCTTTTTAGCCGCCTGCATCGCGTGGAGATACCATGACCCCTCTTATTGAAGTACAGCGAGTCAACAAAGCATTTGGGGGCCTGCAGGTTATTAACGACTGCTCTATACAAGTAGAAAAAGGGTCTATTACCGGCATGATCGGTCCCAATGGCGCGGGCAAATCGACGCTATTTAATCTGATTGCCGGCTCACTGCCCCCCGACAGCGGTCGCGTGTTGCTTGATGGTGAGGATATAACGGCGCTCAGCGCCGACCAACGGTTTCATAAAGGATTGCTGCGCACCTTTCAGATTGCCCACGAATTTAGCCAGATGAGCGCGCTGGAAAACCTGATGATGGTGCCGCCAAAACAAGCCGGTGAGGATTTATTTAGCGCATGGTTACGGCCTGCCACGGTGCGCAGGGAAGAAGCCGAGGTGCGCCGCCGCGCACTGGAAGTCATCGACTTCGTTGGTCTGCACCATGTGCGTAACGAGCTGGCGGGCAATCTGTCGGGCGGGCAGAAAAAGCTGCTTGAGCTAGGTCGTACCATGATGAGCGATGCCAAAGTCGTGCTCTTAGATGAGATCGCCGCCGGGGTAAACCGCACGCTGCTGGGCGATTTAATGGGCAATATTGAGCGCTTGAACCGCGAGATGGGCTACACCTTTTTAGTCATTGAGCACGACATGGAAATGATTGCCCGATTGTGTGATCCGGTCATTGTGCTGGCCCAAGGCAGCGTCATGGTGGAAGGCCACATTAGCGATATTCAGAATAACCCGGAGGTCATCGAAGCTTACTTTGGCAGCGATGCCGCCTAAGCGTGACCGAATCTAGCCATACCCAATGATTACAATGATGTCGCTTCCTGTAAGTGACCTAGCAGAGACTCCTTACCCTATGCCTGCAAACATCGCCCCCCCAACAGCCGGGGCTTCAACCATTGAAACGGCACACCGGCCATTAATCGATGCGCGCGATGTGCACGGTGGCTACGGCAGTATGAATATCCTTAACGGGGTAAACATGACGCTAGCCGCGGATGAAATTGGCGTTATCGTCGGCCCTAACGGGGCAGGTAAATCCACCATGCTGAAGGCGATCTTTGGCCTTTTACATGTTAACCAGGGCGAAATACTGCTCCTCGGCCAGCCGATTCATAACTTGCCACCTAACCAGCTGGTACAGCGTGGTATGGGCTTTGTGCCTCAGGAGAAAAATATTTTCCCTAGCCTTTCTGTGCAGGAAAACCTAGAGATGGGTGCATTTTTAAAGCCGCAAAACGTCAAGCGGATGCTCGCGCAGGTTTATGAGTTCTTCCCGCCGCTTTATGAGAAACGCCGCCAGCCCGCCGGCGAGCTTTCTGGCGGTCAGCGCCAAATGGTCGCCATGGGTCGCGCGCTCATGGCCGAACCTAGCCTGCTGTTACTCGATGAGCCCACCGCAGGACTGTCACCGCTGTACATGAATGAAATTTTCGATCGCGTCAAACAGATCAATGCCGCAGGCGTTGGCATTTTGATGGTGGAACAGAATGCCAAGCAGGCGTTGGCGATTGCCGATAAAGGCTTTGTGCTAGCCGCTGGCCAAAACCGCTTTACCGACACAGGGGCCGCACTGCTGGCTGATCCGGACGTCGCTAAAAGCTTTTTAGGCGGCTAGCCCCAGGGAGAAACACGTGAACGAACTGGCTTTTTTTATTAATAATGTGGTGATTGCGGGCAGCGTGAGCGGCTCCATCTATGCCATAGGGGCCGTCGGCGTAACGCTGATATTCAGCATTATGCGCTTTGCCCATTTTGCCCATGCCGACATGATGACCTTTGGTGCCTTTATGGTGCTACTGCTCACCACCCTGTTTCCAGCCGCAGGTGCAAGCATTGGCGTCCCCACCGCTATCTTAATGCTACCGCTGGCTATGCTGCTGACCGCTGCATTAGCGGTAGGCATCGACAAAGCGTTCTACAAACCACTGCGCGCTCATGGAGTGAAGCCCATCGTGCTGGTTATTGGCTCGCTGGGCGTCACACTTATCCTGCAGGGGCTTATCCGGCTATTTGCAGGCACTAGCGGGCAAAGTCTGTATGTCGATGACCGTAAAGAAATCTTTCGCCTCGCCCTGCCCTTTGAAGGTGCTCGCGCGCCCATCGTGATCACCGAGCCGCAAATTTATCTGTTTGTGCTTACGCTGGTTGCCGTTGTCGCACTGCATCTATTTCTTCATCGCTCACGGCTTGGCAAGGCGATGCGGGCGATGTCAGACAACCCTGAGCTTGCCCAGGCATCGGGGATTAACACCAACACCATTGTGGCCGTGACATGGGTGATTGCAGGAGCGCTGGCCGCTACTGCCGGCACCCTGCTCGCCCTGGACGTAACCTTCAAGCCCGACCTAAGCTTTTTTCTGCTGCTGCCTATTTTTGCTGCGGCCATTGTGGGCGGCGTGGGCCACCCTTATGGCGCGATTGCCGGGGGCTTTGTGGTGGGGTTTGCGGAAACGCTAGCGGTATTTAACTGGAACGTACTGCTGCGCCCCTTTCACGACAGCCTGCCGGCCTGGCTGGAGCTACCGTCGAACCTGGCCTTTGTAGGCACAGAATACAAAATCGTGGTGCCGTTCTTCATTCTCGTGGCCATTTTGGTATGGCGTCCCACCGGACTCTTTAAGGGCAAGGTGATCTAATGAGCAATTCAGCCAAAACGCGCAACCCTGCCTATACCCCTAAAGATGCCACTCAGGAGCGTCGCTTCCCGCTGCGCGAGCTCATTTTGTTTGGGGTGCTGCTAATCGCCGTGTTAGCGGTGTACGCCACCATGGGCGCCGCCTACAGCACGCGAATGTTAGTGGAAGCTGCCTGCTATGCCATTCTTGCCCTAGGCCTCACCATTCAGTGGGGCTACGCCGGCCAGTTCAACGCCGGGGTCATGGGCTTTGTCGCGCTCGGCGGTTTCTGCGCGATGCTGTTCAGCGTACCGGTCAACGATGCCTTCTGGGGAACCGAGCTGCCGGGCGAGCTAGGGCGCGTATTGCTCTATGGTATCGCGGCCACGCTTCTGGTCGTCGCAGCCACCAAGCTTGACCGCCTGGGCGTGCCTAAGAAGCTGCGTACGTTGATCGCCGTTGTCTTGGCACTCGTGCTTTATATGGTGGTTATCAGCCTGCTGCGTGAGGTCACCGGTGAAATTCAATCGCGGGCAGGATTTGTGGGCGGCTTTGGCCTACCCCCCTGGACCGGCTGGATCGTTGGCGGCGCATTAGCCGGCGGCGTAGGCTACTTTATCGGCCATATATGCCTAGGCTTACGCAGCGACTATCTTGCTATCGCCACCCTAGGCATTGCCGAGATTATTAAAGCGTTTCTGAAAAACTCGGACTGGCTCACACGCGGCACCGCCACGGTGTCTCCCCTGCCTTGGCCAACGCCGGGGCCGGCGGAGCTTGGCTTCACGCTCTCCCGGGCCATCTATCTGTCATTTACCGCGGTAGTGATTGCCGCCATCTTCTTTCTTCTCCATCGCGCCTACCATGCGCCTTGGGGGCGAATGATCCGGGCGATTCGCGATAACGAAGTCTCCGCTGCCGCGATGGGCAAAGATATCAATAAGCGCCGCTTAGAAATCTTTGTACTGGGCTGCGTGCTAATGGGATTAGGCGGCGGCATGCTTGGCACCTTTAACAGCCTTTTTGACCCCCAAGGCTACCTGCCACTCAACCACACGTTCCTGGTGCTAGTCATGGTGATCCTTGGTGGGCCGGGCAATAACCTGGGCACGATTTTAGGTGCCGTGGCGGTGTACATCATCTGGATTATGTCCGAGCCGCTAGCGCTGTTTTTGATGCAACTTGCGGTGGCTTTCGGTGAAGGCGCCTTCGGCTGGGATGCACCCAGCAATATGGATAGCCGCGCCCTACAGGCACGCGTACTGGTGATTGGCCTGCTGATCACGATGGTGCTGCGCTTTGCGCCCAAAGGCCTGCTGCCGGAAAAGATCAAGAACCACAGCTGATGGAGTAAGCTTAGCATGACCGGCGGGCTAAGCCTGGCCCGCCATTCAGCGCCAGCGGAGAAGCTTGGTGGTCCACAGCAGCGCCAGATCTGGCGCTGGTTAGGTGTTCACTTATTGATGACCTCCCAATGACCAGACTTATCTGGCCCTACCCTTTTCAACCTACCCGCTTGCTGTAACTTAGTCATCGCACGGCCAATAGTACGTATGTCTTTACCTATAGTATCGGCTATTTGCTGGCGTGTGATCGCCGGGTTATGTTGAATTAACGCCATGATCGCTTCAGGTGTTTTAAGCCCTGAGACAATTACAGGGGCGTTTTCAGGGGCTTTTACAGGGGCGTTTTGTGCTAAGGTCTGGTCGATGACCGATAGCATAAAATGAATAAAGGACGTGCTTTCGGCTTGCTGGTCAGCTTGTTCAAGCGCTTGGTAATAGCGCTGTTGATTGTCTTTGATAACGCTTTCCAATGGCAACGATAAAAACAGCGGATGCCATTGCGACAAAATCAGTGTTTGCCACAAGCGCCCCATCCGCCCATTGCCATCGCTAAAAGGGTGGATAAATTCAAACTCGTAATGAAAGACACTACTGGTAATTAAGGGATGGTCTTTAGCCTGTGTTAGCCAATGGTTTAAGTCCCCCATTAGCCCAGATACCTGATGGGCAGGTGGCGCAATATGATGTACCACATTCCCTTTGTGTATCCCCACCGATTTATGGCGAAACTTCCCAGCATTTACCAGAACATCTGACATCATCAGGCCATGGGCAGTGAGTAAATCATCAATGTTATCAGGCTTCAGCCTGGGTAAGGCGTCATAAGCCTGAATCGCCCCTTTAACCTCGGCCAACTCCCGCATACTCCCCATCACGCGCTGGCCGTCCACAATAGCGGTGATCTGCTCTTCGGTCAGGGTATTACCTTCAATCGCCAACGTTCCGGTGATGGTTTTGATGCGGTTTTGCTTGCGCAACTGGGGCGAAGCATCCAGCGCATTAGCATTCAGTCTGCCAACCTGCTCGCTGATCTCTGCCACCAGATTGAGAATATCGGAGGTAATGGTAAACGGGGGTTTATAGCTCATCAGTTTAATCATCCCCTTAAACGTGGGGTCCTAACCCTTAAGAGCAGCACCCGGCGAGGCGCTATGCTTGGCGCACCATCAAAAAATACCCAGTTGGTAATAGCGCATTACTGCGTTTCGAACCAGTAGTCGAACAGCACAACCCCGACCGACTCAGGAAATAGTACAATTTCAGCGTTACTTGTTCTGAGTATCTTACATTAAATAACTGCGGCTGCACGGTGGATAGAGCAAGCAAACCCATGTAGCCTTTCGAAATAATCGATTGATTTTGATTGTATAGCTTTCCACTATAGCATGTGTTTTGTATATCCTCGCTTGATCAGCGTATCGTACGCTTTCACAACTTCTTCGGGTGGTTTTTGCTCAATCTGGAAACCAAGTTTTGGGTATTCTTGTATTCGCTGCAGATCGCCGACCATGACATTAGCGACATAATCAAATGGGTACATTTCATCGCTACAATATTCACCGAGTGAAATATCTATAGCAGAACATTGAATATCAGGCTTTATATCGTCAGGCCATTGCTTCATAAATGTCGCATAGGCTCTGCGTAGCATATATGGCTTCGTGACAAGGATGATTGACTTTACATCAATGACTTTTTCTTGTAGTAACTTGTGTGCATAAACAATATTTTCACCAGTATTTGTTGCATTTATTTCCCTCAACATGACATCGTCAGGTATATCCAGTTCTAGTGCACGCTTTGCATATACATCTGCCTCATTATCGGTGAATGCCTCCCGCGTCGTTCTCCCACGAGAACCTGTAAATAAAATGAGAGGCGCATATCCTTGATTATATAGATTTGCAGACCACTCAGCAGTGCGAACATCGGCACTACCGAGACCGATAATAATGTCAGCTTTTTTAAGTGGTTGCTCAAAACGCATATATTCCCAAATTATCTGAGCGTTTTCGAAGTCTGTCATTATCACTTCCATTTTTAATATAAACTTTCTGCTTTACGCGCGAGCTCACTTATCTCATAAACGTTGCTAAAACAGCAACAGGCACTAAAAGCTCGAAGTTAATTTTTTGCCAGCATTCATTCTTGTGATTTTTATCGCTCATGAAATGTTTAAAATAGGGCGGAAAACTTCTAAACGGGGCCGCAGTGGCCCCATATCTGGCCGCTACTTTTGTAATAGGACAGCCATGGATGGCGCCAATGCCGTAAAGATAAGAAACACTTTCCGGCATTGACAAAAGCCTCCGCTACGGCCCTTAGCTCGAGCTCACCAAGCTAATGGCTTTTCTTAAAGATCAACCAGACCTTTACTGGTAAAGGTGCCATCTTCAACTACCATTTCAACCACTACGCCGGGCACATCGCCGTTGTCGTCGAACTCATGGGAGCCGGAGGCGCCTTCGTAGTTGATGTCAGTACCTGACGCAATCAGCTCAACCGCTTTTTCCCACTCGCCGGGCAGAATGACCTCACCCGGTGCGCTGGAAACACTGCGCAGCGCCTCAGAAAGCCCTTCACGATCAGCGCTGCCATTTTGCTCAATGGCCAATGCCACCAGGAACGCGGCATCATAAGCCTGGGCGGCAAACACCGCGCTCGGGTCTAGCTCTGCAGCCTGCGCCGCTTCAATAAAGATATTCGTACCGGGTAGGTCGGGGCTACCGGGGCGTGTAGCGATCATGCCATCAAGCACGTCAGCGCCAATAGCCTCAATGAGGCTATCACCTACCATTCCGTCAGCGCCCACGTACTGCGTAAACATGCCGCTTTCATAGGCTTGACGCAGCACGGTTTGACCCGAAGTGTCGGCATAGGCCAGCACTACCAGCGTCTCGACACCGCTGGCCGAGAGCGAACCCAGCTCAGAGCGGTAGTCCGCACGATTATCTTCGTGGGCAAGGTTTTCCGCCACCTCACCGCCGCCTGCTTCAAAGGCCTCGCCAAAAGCATCCGACAGGCCTTGACCGTAGTCGTTATTGACATAGGTGACGGCGACCGCATCGATCCCTTTGTCGAGCAATAGCTTAGCGAGCATCTCGCCTTGGAAAGCATCAGAGGGGACCGTCCGGAAAACTAAGTCATTGTCATCAAGCTCGGTGACTGCCGGTGCCGTTGAGGCTGGCGAGACCATCAGAACGCCGCCAGGAACGGCGGCGTTATTAGCCGCGGCAATCGTGGCACCGGTACATAGCGCACCGACAATAGCGGTAACGTTCTCAGAGTTGACCATACGGTCGGCGGCGTTAGAGGCAGCCGATGCATCGGAGCAGGTGGTGTCGCCAGATGGCATCACTAACGTTTGGCCGTCTAAAATGCCGCCCTGCTCATTCACTTGCTGAACGGCCAGCTGCGCACCGGCAAAAATCGGTGGCGTTAAGCTCTCAATACCGCCCGTGAAGCCGCCCAAGAAGCCAACCTTCACCTCGGCCTGAGCAAATCCGGCCATTGCCAGCGAAGAGGCCGCCACAGCGGTGGCTAATACGCGCTTATTGATCATATTGTTTGTCGCTCCCAGTGAAAAAACCTGTCTGTTTTTTTAATGCGCCCCACTGTTCACATGCAGGGCTGCTATTAATCTGGAACTGGAACGCCAAAAATACAAGCGCCGGTTTCTAACGCTACTTTGATAAACAAGCTAAAACCAGCGACAAACACACTACAACCAGCGCTCTAGCTTGAGCGTATGGCTTAACCATGCGTTGAAGTGACGCCAAGCGCTGCCGGGCTCAGCGGTTAAAACCTCCATTTCACCCTCGCTTTCAAGGTGCCAACTCAGTTCACCGTCCGGCGTCAGATCAATCCGGTAGCTTAGCGACGGCTCTTGCCCTACGGCCACCAGCTCGTTAAATGCCTGCATTAATGACTCACTACGCGCCAGCACGCCAAGCTCAGTATTCCAATAGATAGACCGCGGGTCAGCGTTAAATGACCCCACGAAAAGCTGATCGTCAAAACTTAGCGCCTTGATATGCAGCGCCGAGGCAGAGGCGCCGGGCACGCGCATACCATCGTCGCTGCCGGCTTCTTGCTCTGGTCGCAGCTCGTACAGCCTGACACCGTGCTCTAGCAGCGTTTTACGCCAGGGGGCATAAGCGCCGTGCACCACGGCGGCATCCGTGGACTCCAGTGAATTGGTAATAATCTCAACGGTCACGCCGCGGTCTGCTAGCTCGGTTAGGCGTTTAACGCCGGGCTCGGTGGGCACAAAGTAGGCCGAAATAATCACCAGCCGCTGGCTAAGCTCGGTGGCCTCGGTTAACTCACCAAGCAGAGTGTCAGACCACTCAGGTGTCGCGGACGACAGCTTGCCCGGAGAATCCCACATAGCCAGCCCTTCTCCCCAGTGCAACGTTTCCCAAGGCGGGGCATTACGCGACCGGTGGCGCAGCTCGTTAAAGTATTCCGAGTCGGCATTATCATCTAACCACGCCGCAAGCCCGGCTTTAAGCGTTTGCCAAGCATCGCTATTGACCGCGTGATAGCGCTCAATCGGCTGCGCCAAACCGTGATTCCAATACACATCAAAACTGCGCGAAAGCTCGGGCACGACGGCGCCAATGGTCGCAAAATCTAAATCAGCAAAATTGCGCGAGTCGTTGGCATCAAAATACTCGTCGCCCAGGTTACGCCCACCCACGATAGCGACGCTGTTGTCAGCCACCCACAGCTTGTTATGCATACGCCGATGCTGCTGCGCGGGGTTCACAGCGGACGCCAATACCCGCGTGAGTAGATGCCCCCGTCCTACCGGCAGCGGGTTATAAACGCGTACATGAATACCCGGATGGCTTGATAGTGCCGCTAGGCGCTCACCCTGCCCAATCGCGCCGATATCATCGACCAGCAGCCGCACGCGAACGCCCTCTTCAGCCGCCTCGAGCAACTGCGATAAAATCAAGCGTGTGGTTTGTCCATCGCCCAACAGATAGGTTTGAATATCTAACTCGCGCTGTGCTTGGCGAATCAATCCGACCCGGGCGGCAAATGCTTGCTGCCCATTGGCCAGTAACGCAAAACCATCAGGCTCCGTTTGCTCCGCTAGCGCCTGATGCGCTCGCGTGCCGAGCCAGGTATCCCGCGCGTCGGTTAAGGAAAGCGCGGTATGATGTTCGCGCACCACCGCGTGAGTGCAGCCTACCAACAGGCTGCACAGCCACAGCAAGCAGAACCATTGAGACCAGCGGCCAGCGCTAGGCATCGTCATGATCGTCCAGGCGCTGAGCCCAACGTTTGCGAGCTTGATTACGCCGATAAAGGCGCACCAGCGCGAGCGCTAGCGCCGTCACAAGCATGACGGCTAGAACAACGCCCTGCCAGGGACGGGCCGCATCCCGCATGACTGTTTCCAGGGTAATAATCAATATCAAGCCAATCGCTTGGGAGCCGATCGCTAACGCGCGCAGCCGATCAAAAGCGGGGGGGGGCATAACGTCTCCGTAATGTTCTGCTCGCCGGGTATGGTCTGCTAGTGTACCTGCTTCACGGAAAACATAATTGGAAACTCATGAACGCTATTGCTCTTGGGCCACTGTTAATTTCGCTGCCTCGGCTTTATGCCATTGGCTGTGCATTGCTGCTGTTGCTGTGCGCCGGGTGGTTGTTAGGACTTTCACGCCAGGCCCAACAGCGCTGGTTTTACGGGCTGATTATTGCCTGGCTCATCGGCGCGCGAGCAGGCCACATACTGCTCAATCTTGATAGCTACAGCAGCGCACCGCTTGAAATACTAAAAGTTTGGCAACCGGGTTATCACGGCCTATGGGGCCTCGCTGCGGGATTAGCATGGACCGCCTGGAACTTACGCGCACGGCTAATGGCAATGGGCGGTGCGATGGCGCTACTCGCCGCTGCGTCTAGTCTATGGCTGATGCTGGTCATGCTTGGACCTTTGGGCAATGACTTTGTCGTTGATAGCCTGCCGGACGTGACCTTGGAAGATGTGGACGGTAATGACGTGCATCTACCCTCGCTGACGAAAAGTGGTGATCTCATTATCGTCAACTTGTGGGCCACTTGGTGTCCACCATGCCGACGCGAAATGCCGCTACTTGAGGCCGCCGCACAGCGTGAGGGTATTAGCGTCGTCGTCGCCAATCAGGGCGAGGACCTACTGCCCACAGTACGCTACCTGGACGATCAGCAGCTGAAGTTTCGCTATGCGCTGCGTGATCCCAGCCAGCAATTAATGGCGCTTTTTAAAGCCCCCGGGCTGCCCACCACCGTGCTGTTCGACCGTCAGGGCAATACGCTGGATGTTCACGTGGGTGAGCTCACCCGCGCCCATCTGGACCGCTGGTTAGAAGATTGATAGCGATACACCTTAATCCCCCCGCCGCTTTGCGTTAGAATCCCCCGCCCTGTTGCCGCCGGTTTCCCCTCCGGCGGTAGACAACCCGTTTTGCAGACTCCCCCGAGGCATCATGAGCGATTTTTCTCCCGGCCAACGCTGGATTAGCGACGGCGAAGCTGAGCTTGGGCTTGGCACCGTGCTTAACTGCGACGCCCGTAGCGTTACCATTTTGTTCAGTGCCAGCCAGGAAACCCGTACCTACAATACCCGTCAAGCCCCGCTCACCCGCGTGATGTTCGGTAGCGGCGACCGCGTGCTTTCAGCCGACGGTTGGCAGATCATTGTCGATGACAGCAAAGAATCCCATGGCCTGATCACCTACATTGGTGAAGACAAAGAGGGCAACACGCGCGAACTGCCCGAAGCCAAGCTCGCTGATACCATGCAGTTTGACCAGGCTCGCGACCGTCTGTTGACCGGTCAAGTCGATCGTAACGACTGGTTTGACCTGCGTTTTCGCACCCTGCACCACTACCAACGCGTTGAGCAGCATAGCGCGCTGGGCTTTTCTGGGCCGCGGATCGATTTAATTCCCCACCAGCTCTACATCGCCGATGAAGTCGCCCATCGCCACGCCCCACGCGTGCTGCTGGCGGACGAAGTGGGTTTGGGTAAAACCATCGAAGCCGGCCTGATTCTGCACCGCCTGTTGCTCAATGGCCGCGTAGAGCGCGCGCTGATCCTGGTGCCCGACAGCCTTACTCACCAGTGGCTAGTCGAACTACTACGGCGTTTCTCACTCAAGGTCTCGCTGTTAGATGAAATCCAAAGCCAGGCCTACGGGAACGAGAACCCGTTTGAAAATGCCCAGCTTGTACTGGCGAGCCAAGGCTGGCTGTTTGCCAACCCGAAGCGTCAAGAACAGGCACTCGCCAGCCAGTTTGATCTACTGATTGTCGATGAAGCCCACCACCTCGACTGGAACGAGGAAGGCAGCGGCCCCGGCTATCGGTGTGTAGAGCAACTGTCCGCGGCCATTCCGGGCCTATTGCTGCTTACCGCTACGCCAGAACAGATGGGCATCAAAAGCCACTTTGCCCGTCTGCGCTTGCTGGATGGCGAGCGCTACCACGACCTAGCGCGCTTTCAGGCAGAAGAAGGCCATTACACCGACGTTGCTCGCGCCATCGATGCGTTAGAGACACTGCCAAGCGATCCTAACGCGCGCGCCGCCGTTTCCGCCGTCGCCGATGACCGTGATAGCCAGGCGCTGTTGGCCACCCTCTGCAACGTGGAGGCCAGTAGCGAACAGCAAGATGCCGCGCGCGCTCAGCTGAGAGAGGCACTGCTTGACCGCCACGGCACGGGGCGCGTGATGTTTCGCAACAGCCGACGCCACGTAGGGGGCTTTCCTGAGCGGCGCTTAAACTTAGCCCCGCTAGCGCTGCCCTCAGCTTACCGCCGCGTCGTTCGCCGCCTCGAGCGTGACGACGACTACCTCGATGAACTGCTAATTGAGACCGGGATGGATCACCCGGATGTGCTGATCTATCCCGATGCCGCCTACCGCGAACTCAGCAACGACCCGCTCAATAGCGAAGACTGGTGGCACATCGATCCTAGGGTTAATTGGCTGCTGGAAAAACTCAGCGACGATAGCGACAGCGGCTTCGCCAACGAAAAAGTCCTGGTCATTGCTCACCATCGTGAAACCGCAGAAGGTCTCGCCGAAGGGCTGCGTGTACTGGGTGGCTACAACGCACCGGTATTCCACGAAGACCTTTCACTGATAGAGCGTGACCGTGCAGCGGCGGCTTTTGCCGATGAAGATGAAGGCGTACAGGTGCTGGTGTGCTCGGAAATTGGCTCAGAGGGGCGCAACTTTCAGTTCTGCCGCCATCTGGTTATGTTCGACATGCCCCAACACCCGGATCAGTTGGAGCAGCGTATTGGCCGCCTGGATCGTATTGGCCAGCGTCATGCGATTGAGCTGCATATCCCTACCTTTGAAGGTAGCCCCGGCGAACGCTTGCTGCGCTGGTATCACGAAGGTATGGATGCTTTTAGCGCACCTCACGGGGTCGGCAACGATTTGTATGATGCCTTTGGCGACGCCCTGGCTGACGCACTGCTGGATGATGAAGCGCTTGACGAGATTATCGCTGAAACGCGCACGCTATTTAACGCCAAACTGGCCGAGCACGATGCGGGGCGTAATCGCCTGCTGGAGCTGAATGCCTGCCGTCCAGCCCGCGCTCAGCAGGTCATTGATGCCGTACGCGAGCTTGACGATGACACCGCCTTGCCGCGCTATCTTGAACGCGCGCTGGATATTTTCGGGGTAGACAGCCAGGAGATTGGCAAGGGTCTGATGCACCTGCAGCCCAGCCAACACATGCTGGATGGGCTGCCCGGCCTGGTGAAAGGCGAAGAAGGCTTTACCGCCACGTATAGCCGCAGCCAAGCGCTAGCGCGCGACGATGTGCAGCGGCTTTCCTGGGAGCACCCGCTGGTACGCGAAATGATGGGCCGCGTACTGGACGGCACTATGGGTAACTCGGCGCTCGCGCTGCTGCGCCACGACGCTATTCCCAGCGGCCGTTTGATGACCGAACTGGTGTTTCGCACCCAGTGTCCTGCGCCCAAAAAACTGCATCTAAACCGGTTCTTGCCGCCCACTGCCGTGCGCGTATTGCTGGATGAATCAGGCGCCAATCTGACCAGCAAAATCTCCTTCACTGGGCTGAGTAAAAATCTGCAGAAGGTCAATAAATCGCTGGCGCGCGACCTGATCAAAAGCCGTCACGATCAGCTGCGTGGCCTGCTCACTCAAGGTGAGAGCGAAGCTGAGCGCCAGCTGCCCAGCATTGTAGAAAATGCCGAGGCGCGCATGCGTGATCAGTTGGACGCTGAGCTTGCTCGTTTAACCGCGCTGGCCGAGCACAACCCGGCGGTGCGTAGTGTTGAAATCGACGCACTGAAGGACGAACGCCAGGCGCTCAGCGACGCGATTGAAAACACCCGTCTGCGGCTTGATTCCGTGCGGGTGATTATCACCGTTGACGCCGATCGTTAAGCTTTTTTGTTGCTCAAAGAATGGCCCCAAGCGCCTTGTCCAAGGTGGGATACTGGAAAGTAAACCCAGCGGCCTCAAGGCGTTCCGGGCGCATGTCGGCACCGGTCAGCAGCAGCCGTGACATTTCACCAAATCCCGCTTTGAGTACAAAGGCGGGTACCGGGAAAATGGCCGAGCGGTTGAGCTGCTTGGCCAAGGTTTTGGTAAAGACAGCATTGGTGACAGGATGCGGCGCGCTGGCATTAAAAGCACCGCTTAGGTTGTTCTGGTGAACCAGAAATAGCAGCGCTGCGACTAAATCATCGCGGTGAATCCATGGCATAAACTGCTCGCCACTGCCAAAACGGCCCCCTAAACCCAGCTTAAATGGCGGCAGCATCTTTTGCAGGCTGCCTCCACCTGTCTCCAGCACTAATCCAATCCGCACAATCGCTAAGCGCACACCCAGCGCCTCAATCGGCTGGGCCGCAGCCTCCCATTGCTGGCATAGCCGATGGGCAAACTCCTCGTTGGGCGCCGTGTCTTCGCTTACCTCACGGCTGCCCTGATCGCCGTAATAGCCCATTGCCGAGCCAGACACCATAACTTTCGGCAGCGGCTGGCCGTTAGCCTGCAACTGCTCACACAGCGCTACTAGCTGTTGTGTCGCCGCCTTTCGCGAGTTAATCAGCTTGGCTTTTTGCTCGTCGCTCCAGCGCTTGGCAGCAATTGGTTCGCCGGCTAGATTAATCATGGCGTCCGGCGGCGATTGAATAAATGCCTGAGCGCTATCGCGTATGTCACAGCCGCTAGGCAGTCGTTGACGTACCTTGTGCGGGTGTCGGGAAACCACCTGCACCTCATGGCCTTGCTCAATCAGCTGCTGGCATAGTCGCTGGCCGACAAAGCCACTGCCGCCGGTTATTAATACGCGCATGCTATTACTCCTGTTGATGCCGCCTGAGCAAACTCATCACCGCGTCACGCGGCATCGTAAAGTGTCCCTTACATTGTACGACATCTATACCAACCTGCTACAATTTGACTAATACACGCCTAACTATCGTGAAAACTATGTTTGCGAAAGACTAAGGCCTAGAGGAACTATGATGACATCGCAAGCATTCTGCCGACCCCTTCCCTGCTGCCATCGGTCATTGACATGGGCGCCCATCGCTGGCGCTACGCCGAGCTGGCGACGCCCTGCGACAGTGAATACTTATACAGTCGAGATGGGTTGGCGTTATGCGGTGACAGTTTTAGCGATGGCCGTGTTGAAGATGCCTGGTTATCAGGGCATCGCTTAGGAGAAGCGCTAATAGGCCGGTCGGTTTAATAGTTACAAATATTTACTAGTAAGAAGGATTCTTATAAAGGTTGTACCGAGTAGCGACAAGTTGTACAAATGGGCATACAGTACCGTGTTCATGTTCAGCTTTTTAATCGGACAACGTTACATGGAATATGAATCATCTTCGCCGCGGCGAACAATGCGATGCGCCTGTAGCCCTATGCTGCAGCTAACGACGATGCCAACGCTTACGACTCAACGGCAGTTAACTAAGAAGAGGTACTGGCGCCCATGAGTTTCAAGGCGACCCACCCACCCGATACACCGCTTTACCCCATACGGGAAGTGTCTCGTTTAACCGGCGTGAACTCCGTCACCCTCCGCGCTTGGGAAAGACGCTACGGGCTTATTCGCCCCCAGCGCACGCCGAAAGGCCACCGCCTCTATGCCCAGAACGACATTACCCGCATCGAACGCATTCTGCAGTGGTTAAATCGTGGTGTGCCGGTCAGTCAAGTCGTGGACTTGCTTGACCAGCCAGAAACAATTGAAGCCCCTGCGACAGATGCCGGTGACTGGACCAGCCAGCGCCAGCAGCTGCAAGGCATTATAGAAGCGCTAGATTTGCCGAAATTAGAGGCGTTTTATCATCAAAGCCTGGCGCTTTACCCGCTAAGTATTGCGATCGACGAGCTGTGGCAACCGGTTATTTTAACGCTAGAAGCTAAATGGGCGATTAGCCCAGATCCGCTAGTGCGCCGCACCTTGGAAGCCTTTTTACGCAGCCAAGTCGGCATTCGCTTGCACTATGCTAATCAAACCACTCGCGGGCCGCTGATTTTACTCAATGCGATGCCCGATGATCCGGGGCCTCTGTGGGTGCTGATGTCCGCGTTAATGGCCAGCGAGCAGGGCTACCGAGTGCAAATGCTAGATCACTCATTGCCATTAGAGGCGCTACCACAGGCCGTGGCGCGACTGCACTCATCGATGGTGCTGCTTTCCAGCGGCCAGCGTGAAAGCGATCGCTATATCAAGCACGAGCTACCCAATGCGGCTAAGGCGCTCAACGTACCTATTGGGGTGTGTGGCGAGGTCGCTCGCCTGCGTGCGGACGACTTGCGCGATGGGCCGCTACATCTGCTGGGCGATGATCTTCCTCAAGCGATTGCTCGCTTGCGCCCTCTGCTACGCGAGTCAGGCGTACTGTAAACCGCCCATTTTTATCTTGGCCGTTCGCCCTCGCGGTGAGCGGCCATTTTTTTTGTTTATGCCGCGCCGGAGACTCTATGAAACGACAGTTGATTTGGCTGCGCAGCGACCTGCGCATTGATGACAACAGCGCACTCGCCGCCGCTGCAGCCAAAGGCCCTGTAATAGCGGTGTTTTTGCGCAGTATTCCCCAGTGGCAAGAGCACGGCCACGGTGCCAATAAGCTAGATTTTTGGGGGCGCGGCGTAGCAGCGCTGAAAACAGCGCTCAACGGCTTGAATATCCCGCTGCTGCATCGCGACATTGAGCGCTATGACCAGGCGCCAGCGGTATTGCTTGAAATCGCACGCGAACACGACGTAGAACAGCTGCATTTTAATCATGAATACGCACTCAACGAACGGCGCCGAGACCAAGTCGTGCAGGACGCCTTTAAGCAGGCCGGCATTGCGGCCCATGGCTATCACGATAGCGTGGCTTTCGCACCCGGCAGCCTGCTAACAGGCAAAGGCAGCTACTATGGCGTATTTACACCGTTCTCCAACGCATGGCACAAGCACATCACCGCCGATCAGCTCGCGCTGCGCGATACGCCCAGCGTACAGGCCAAACTGGCGATTAATAGCGACCCGCTGCCGTCACTGCCCAAACTTAACGAGACGCCTATTGATGAGCGCCTTTGGCCGGCCGGTGAAAGCGCTGCGGCCGATAACTTAGCGCGGTTTTTGCGCTTTCGCGGGCGCCATTATAAGGCCCAACGTGACTTGCCTAAGGTGCGCGGCACCAGCGAACTTTCCCCTTACCTAGCGCTAGGCATGATCTCCCACCGCCAGTGTTTACAAGCGGTAATGGCCGAAAATAGCGGTCATTTAGGCGATGGCGACCTGGGTTTAACCACCTGGGTCAATGAGCTGATCTGGCGCGAATTCTATCAACACGTCGCAGTTGGCTTTCCCCAGGTCTGCCGCTATCACCCCTTTCAGGAACACACAAAACAGCTGGCATGGCGTGATGATGATGAAGGCTTTCAGGCCTGGTGCGAAGGGCGCACCGGCTATCCTCTCGTCGATGCGGCCATGCGCCAGCTGGTAAACACAGGCTGGATGCATAATCGCCTGCGTATGGTCACGGCGATGTTTTTGAGCAAGCATCTATTGATTGATTGGCGGCGCGGCGAAGCCTTCTTTATGCGCCATCTGGTGGATGGGGAGTTCTGCGCTAACAACGGCGGCTGGCAGTGGGCAGCGTCAACGGGCACGGACGCCGCACCTTATTTTCGTATTTTCAATCCTACGACCCAGTCGACCCGCTTTGATGCAGAGGGTGAGTTTATTGCCCATTGGCTGCCCGAGCTGGCTGAACTGCCGGCGAAGGTGCGCCATGCGCCTCGCCAAGACCTGCTCACCGATGTGGACTACCCTGCCCCCATTGTCGATCACAAGGCGGCTCGCCTGCGTGCCTTAGATGCCTTTAAAGCGCTCAGTAAATAGCCACTACTATATTCACGGTACAGTTAGGGAGATTTCTATGGCTGATCCTACGGCGCTGGCAGCATTTTGTAGCTTCTTCAACAAACTAGACAAAACCTGTACAGAAAAATTATACGAGGTATATACTGAAAATATTGTTTTCAACGATCCACTGCACCACATTGAAGGTCGCGACGCCTTAGGGCGCTATTTTTCCAGCATGTATGAAAACGTTGAGCGCTGCCAATTCACCTATCACGTTCAACAATGTCAGGGTGACCAAGGATTCGTGACTTGGACCATGGCGTTTGTGCATCCAAAGTTAGCTGGCGGACGTACGATAGAAATAGACGGATGCAGCGCCTTAACGTTTGCTGAAGATGGCCGCGTTTCTAAACATCGCGATTACTTTGATGCTGGCGCCATGCTTTATGAGCATTTACCGCTGATGGGCAGCATCATTCGCTGGTTAAAAAAACGCCTTAACTAAGCTGATATATAGCATTGGGGCGCATTAGGAGGTTTGATGAGCACATGGAAAACGCCCCAACGCATTTGGTTAACCGGCGCGACGTCCGGCATTGGTGAGGCGCTGTCACGCAAGCTCATTGCCCAAGGCCATCACGTGGTGCTTAGTGCACGCAACGTTGAGGCGTTGGAGGCTCTGTGCGAGGGCCATCCTCATGCTTCTTATCTGGCGCTGGACATTAGCGATCGTCAGGCGGTGCTTGACGCTGGTGAGACCATCCGCGAGCGCTTAGGCGCGCTGGACTTGGCGCTGTTTAACGCAGGCACCTGCGAATACCTTAATGCTCAGCAGTTCGATATGGATTTAGTCGAGCGGGTATTTAAACCGAATCTATTGGGTACGCTGTACGGCGTTGAGGCCGCGCTGCCGCTACTGCGAGCGGCACGCCAAGAAGGCCTGCCCGCGCGACTGGCGGCAACGTCTAGCGCCTCCGCCTACCTCCCGCTTCCCCGTGCGGAAGCCTACGGGGCATCGAAAGCCGCCGTCAGCTACTTTCTGGAATCGCTGCGCTTAGATCTTGACCAGGAAGGCATCGATGTTAGCGTTATCCACCCTGGTTTTGTGAAGACACCGCTTACCGAACGTAATGACTTCCCCATGCCAATGCAGGTGACCGCAGAACAAGCGGCCGACGCCATTATTGCAGGGCTAGTGAAAGGTCGCCTGGATATCCACTTTCCGCGCCGCTTTACGTATCTCGTCAAGTTCCTGGGCATTTTGCCCCCCGCCGTACGCCGCCTAATTGGCCTGCGCATGACCCGCGCTCAGAAGGAATCGTCATGATTTCCACGGCAGCCCACGGGCCAGTGGCATCGCAGCGTATTGCGATTGTAGGTAGCGGCATTAGCGGTATGGCCGCTGGCTGGTATCTGTCAGCTCAGCATGAAGTGACGCTTTTTGAGGCCGACTCGCGCCTGGGAGGCCATACCGCCACCATGGACGTGGACGTTGAGGGTCGCTCATACGCTATCGACACCGGCTTTATTGTGTTTAACGACTGGACCTACCCGCACTTTCAGCGTTTGCTGGCGACGCTGGGCGTTGCCGCTCAGGCGACAGAAATGAGCTTTTCGGTTCACGAAACGAAGCGCGATTTTGAGTACAACGGGCATACCTTAACGTCGCTATTTGCCCAGCGGCGTAATCTGTTCAATCCGTCTTTCTATCGCCTGCTGGGCGATATCATGCGCTTTAATAAACAGGCGACCAAAGCGCTAGAAAGTCAGCAGCTTCCCGATCACATGACGCTGGGCGAGTATCTAGACCAACATCATTACAGCCGCGATTTTCAACGCCACTATTTGCTGCCCATGGGGGCCGCGATTTGGTCAGCCAGCATTAGCGATTTGCGCGCCTTTCCGCTGGCCTTTTTTGTACGCTTTTTTCGCAATCACGGCCTGCTGTCGGTCAGTCATCGTCCTCAGTGGTACACCTTGATCGGGGGTTCAAAAAGCTATATCCCCAGCTTAACGGCGCCCTATGCGTCGCGCATTCATCTCAATACGCCGGTGACACGTATTACCCGCGAAAGCGCTGGTGTCACGATTACCACCGCATCCGGTTCTCAGCACTTTGATCAGGTAGTGCTGGCCTGCCATGCCGACCAGGCACTGGCGATGCTGGGCGACGCGAGTAACGTCGAGCGCGACGTGCTCGGCGCCATGCCGTATCAAACTAACGACGTTGTGCTGCATACCGATACCGCCCTTCTACCGCGCCGTAAGCGCGCCTGGGCGAGCTGGAATTACCGCTTAGATAAGCGCGATAGCGATGAGCGGGTTTCTGTCACCTATGACATGAATATTCTTCAGCGCATAGAAAGTGACACCACGTTTTGTGTCACCTTGAACGACAGCGCCAGCATTGACCCCAGCAAAGTGCTGGGGCACTACCGCTACGCGCATCCACAGTTCACGCTGGAGGGCCAAGCCGCCCAGGCTCGCCACGCCGAGATATCGTCCACGGCTCAGCGGACTCACTTTTGCGGCGCCTATTGGCGCAACGGCTTCCACGAAGACGGCGTATGGAGTGCTCTGCGCGTCGCCCAAGCGCTGGGGTGTGATGAGTCGGCCCCAACACCCGACGAGCCATCCGCACTGCCTGCCCATGAACTGGTGACGCCGCAAGGTGCTGAGGGGCTGGGATGATGGCGGGGACAACTACCATGCCCCGCTCGCGCATTTATCGCGGCACCCTTCGCCACCGCCGCTTTATGCCGAAGTCTCATACCTTTAGCTACCAGGTGTGGATGGCGTGGCTGGATCTTGATGAGCTGCCAGAACTGTTCGACAAGGTGCCGGGGTTTAGCGCCCGGCGGCCGGCACTAGCCCGCTTTCGCCGCGAAGACTATCTCGGCCCGGTAGACCGCCCGCTTAAAACGGCTGTACGCGAAGAACTCATTCGCCAGCTGGGTAGCGCGCCAAGTGGTCGAATCTGCGTATTGACCCAACTGCGCACGTTAGGCTGCATGTTTAATCCTATTTCAGTCTATTACGCCTTTGATCAGCAGGGGCGACTGGCAGCGGTGTTAAGCGAAGTGACTAACACCCCTTGGCGTGAACGGACTCGGTACGCTAGCGCCGTGGACCCTCTAAGGCACAGCCATCATGCGCATTTTGATAAAGACCTGCACGTATCGCCCTTCAATCCGATGGACATGACCTACCGTTGGAAATTTAACACCCCGGAAGACATGCTCTTTTTACATATGGAGAACTGGCAAAACGAGCAGCGCCATTTTGACGCCACGCTGATGCTCAAGGCCGCCCCGGCTACCCGCCCGGTGCTCATTAAAACACTGCTCCGCCAGCCATGGATGAGCTTAAAAACGGTCGCAGGCATCCATTTTGAAGCGCTGCGCGTATGGTTAAAGGGTGTCCCCATTCATAACCATCCTAAGCGCAAGGAGAGCTCAAAATGACCACGCTGAATTCCACGCCACCGAACGTTCAACCGGTTAGCCAGGATCGCTTTACTCGCTGGTTAAAACCACGGCTCATGGCTCAGTTGAATACTTTTCGCGGCGGTCGCATCACGCTGATTGAAGGCGACCAGTGTCATCATCTGGGCCAAGAAGGATCACTGCAGGTCACCGTGGTCATTCGCCACTCCAGGGCCTGGAAACGGCTGGCTTTCGGGGGCACCGTCGGCGCGGCTGAATCTTATATGGACGGCGATTGGGATGCAGACGACCTCGTCGCCCTGGTACGCCTGTTCGCTGCCAACCTTGAGCAAGTGAATGGCAAAATGGAAAACGGCAGCGCGCGCTTAGCTCGTTGGCTGCTAGGTGCGGCCTATCGCTTTCAGCGCAACAGCCTAAGCGGCTCTAAACGCAACATCGCCGCGCACTACGATATAGGTAACGATCTATTTTCGACTTTTTTAGATCGCCATCACTGGATGTATTCCAGCGCGGTGTTCCCTCATCCAGAAGCTAGCCTGGAAGAGGCCTCCACCTATAAGCTTGATCTGATGCTTGAAAAGCTCGACGTACAGCCAGAGCATCATCTGTTAGAGATCGGCACAGGCTGGGGAGGATTGGCCATTCACGCAGCAAAAACTCGCGGCTGCCGTGTCACGACAACCACTATTTCGGATGAGCAGCATGCTCACACCCAGCGCCGTATTCAGGAAGAGGGCTTGGCCGACAGAATCACTCTGCTAAAGCAGGATTATCGTGAATTAACCGGCCGCTATGACCGGCTCATTTCGGTAGAGATGATAGAGGCGGTAGGTCATCAGTATCTCGACACCTATCTAAATAAGTTGGATAGCCTCCTGACCGATGATGGCCAGGCCATGCTGCAAGCAATCACCATTCGTGATCAGCGCTTTGAAGATGCAAAGCGCGACATGGATTTTATCAAACGCTACATTTTTCCCGGTGGGTTTTTACCTTCGCACCATGCCATGCTAAGCAGCGTTATGCGCAAAACGTCGTTTAACGTGCTGGCATTAGACGAAATCGGCCCACATTATGCGCGCACGCTGCGCGAATGGCGCCATCGTTTTGAAGCCAACCTTGAGCAAGTGCGCAAGCTGGGCTATGACGAGCGTTTTATCCGCATGTGGCGCTATTATCTGTGCTATTGCGAGGGCGGCTTTATTGAACGCTCTATCGGCACCTGCCACCTCCTGCTGGCGAAACCAGCCGCCAAACCAACGCCGTTAACGGGCGCACTGTAAATGGCAGCACGCCGATGGCAAGCACTGCTGTTTAACGCCCTGCGCTTTGAGGCGGGCTGGCTGCTCTGCGTGTTAGGTGGCCCATGGGTTGCAGCGGTTGCAGGAGGCGGATTATTAACATGGCACCTGTGGCGCTTCAGGCGGCCAGGGGAATGGCAATTTATCGCCGTGTTTACGCTGCTCGGGCTGGTCATTGATGGCAGCTTACGCCTACTAGGCGGCTTTGATTTTCATAACCAAGCACTAGTGTTTGGCCTAATACCGCTTTGGCTGTGGATGCTATGGCCACTGTTTGCCACGCTGGTTTATCACTCGCTTGCCTGGCTGTGGCGCTTCCCGTGGCTGGCCGCACTGTGTGGCGCCGTCAGCGCCCCGCTGTCTTATTACGGCGGCGCACTGCTCGCGGGAGTGAGCCTAGCTCCCTGGCTTCTTCCCGTTCATGCGCTTGTCTGGGCAACGCTTTGTTACGGCATTAGCCGGTATATTACTATTCGGCAAAGTAGCCTCTAATGATTACCTCGCCTTTAGCAAGCCATAATGCTCTATTTAAAGTACGAAATCGCAAACTCCTCCTATTTAATAGAATAGCCATCTCTTATTACACGCTTTCAGACGCAGCAAGGAAGTGGTAAAAATACAGGGCAGGTAGAGGATGGCGTGCATTCAGCGGTTTCGGGAAGTAGACTAGGCTTTGCCTTGCGGGCCGAGCGTTGACGCTAGACTCACGTGTTATGCTCCGGTGCTATGCCTCGGCTCTAGGTGCCGCATGCGGCCAACAACCATCTTGATACTCGGAACGATTCAGTGACCAAGCAACATTCCTTTAATCGCGAAGAACTGCTGGCCTGCTCGCGTGGCGAGCTCTTTGGCCCTGGAAATGCACAGCTTCCAGCTCCTAACATGCTGATGCTTGATCGCATCAAGCACATTCACGAAGAAGGCGGTGAGCATGGCAAGGGCGAACTGATCGCTGAGCTGGATATCGCCTCTGATTTGTGGTTTTTTGACTGCCACTTCCCTGGTGATCCTGTCATGCCTGGCTGTTTAGGCCTTGATGCCATGTGGCAACTGGTCGGTTTCTATTTGGGCTGGCTAGGCCATCCAGGTCGCGGACGCGCGCTGGGCTGTGGTGAGGTCAAGTTCAGCGGACAGATCCTGCCTGAGGCTAAAAAAGTGACCTATAGTATTAATATTAAGCGTATTATTACCCGCCGCCTCATTTTGGGTATCGCCGACGGAACGGTAACCGTCGACGGACGCGACATCTATCAGGCTAATGATCTGCGCGTTGGCCTATTCACCTCCACTGCGAATTTCTGAACAGGAGGCTCCCATGCGACGAGTGGTAGTCACCGGCCTTGGCATTGTATCTTGCCTTGGCAATGACCAACGACAGGTCCTGGACGCGCTCAAAAATGGGCGTAGCGGTATTCGTTTTAAGGAAGAGTATGCTGAGCGTGGCTTCCGTAGCCATGTAGCGGGCAGCGTCGATATTGACCTTGACGCGCTGATCGACCGTAAGCTGCGTCGATTTATGGGTGACGCCGCGGCCTACGCGTATGTTTCTATGGCGCAAGCTATCGAAGATGCGGGTCTCAGTGACGAACAGGTATCCAATGAGCGTACTGGCCTTATTGCCGGCTCTGGTGGTGCCTCAAGCGCCAACCAAGTCGAGGCAGCCGATGTGCTGCGCGAAAAAGGCCTGCGCCGCGTTGGGCCTTATCGAGTCACGCGTACAATGGGTAGCACCGTTTCTGCGTGCTTAGCGACGCCGTTCAAAATCAAAGGCGTGAATTTCTCTATCTCTTCTGCCTGTGCGACGTCTGCACACTGTATTGGCAGTGCAATGGAGCAAATTCAGCTAAACAAGCAGGACGTGGTGTTTGCCGGCGGCGGTGAAGAAGAGCACTGGACACTTTCCTGCCTCTTTGATGCCATGGGTGCTCTCTCGACCCACTACAACGACACGCCTGATAAGGCATCGCGCCCCTACGATAAAGCGCGCGATGGCTTTGTCATTGCAGGCGGCGGCGGCATGCTGGTACTGGAAGAGTTGGAGCATGCTAAAGCGCGCGGCGCCAAGATCTATGGCGAGCTGGTGGGTTACGGCGCGACCTCCGACGGCCATGATATGGTCGCCCCTTCCGGCGAAGGTGCCATGCGCTGCATGCATCAAGCGATGGCCACGGTTGACGGCACTATTGATTACATCAATACCCACGGCACGTCGACGCCGGTAGGTGATGTTGCGGAGTTAAAAGCCATACGCATGGTCTTTGGCAACACAACGCCTGCGATGAGCTCAACTAAATCGCTCACCGGCCACTCGTTAGGCGCTACTGGCGTGCAGGAAGCGATCTATTCACTGCTGATGATGCAGCACAGCTTTGTAGCGGCTTCGGCGAATATCACAGAGTTGGATGAGCAGGCTGATGGCTTTGATATTGTCACCGAACGCCGAGATGGCGTGACCATCAAGCGCGCGTTATCTAATAGCTTTGGCTTTGGCGGCACCAATGCGTGCTTGGTCTTCCAACGCTATAAAGATGGACGCTAGGGCGACGACCGGCTTGATAAGTACCGCAGGGTAATATCGACGGTTGATACAATAATGGCGCCCTATGGGCGCCATTATTGGTTCAAAGCTATGTCGTTAAAAACAATGTTGTTAAAAACAATGTTGTTAAAAGCTATGTCGTTATCGAGAGGTAGGTCGTGGCACCTCAGAAATTTCTTGCAGCTGTGCCTCGATCCATACTTCCACTTCGGCGAGCACTTCATCGGGCATACGCCCCGCTGTTTCAATGGGCTTGCCAATGCGCACACGCAGCACGCCAGGACGCTTAACCCAATGACGCCCAGGCCAACGCTCCCCTGCGTTATGGGCAACGGGCAACACCGGCACGCCAGCACGGCATGCCACTACGCTGCCACTTTTGTTGTAACGTTTACGCTGACCGGGGTCAACCCGCGTGCCTTCCGGAAAAATAAGTACCGATAGCCCGGTGCCCAGCCGCTCAACGCCTTGAGTCAACACCTGCTTCATCGCTCGCGCTGGTTTAGAGCGATCCAAGCTAATTGGGCGCAACAGTCGTAGCCCCCAGCCAAAAATAGGCAGACGCAGTAATTCGCGTTTCAGCACGGTGCATACCGGTGGTTTCATCACCTGTAGAAACACGGTTTCCCATTCGCACTGATGATTGGCTTGAATCACACAGGGGCCGCTAGGCAGATTTTCTCGCCCTTGAATATCGTAGCTCACCCCGCACGCGATTCGAAACCACACCATTAAGAAGTAGTTATACAAATTCAGTAATCGATAGCGGCCCGACAGCGGCAAAAAGGGAGCGATCGGTAAAAAGAGTACGCCAATCATCAGCATAGCTAGAAAATAGCCAGCATAAAAGATCAGGCTGCGAACCACATTTATCAAGCCGATGCTCCTGTATCGTCAGCACGGTCATTCTCACGGGTCAAACACCATGCATCGAGCATACGCCCCGCCTCTAAACGCCAAGGTTTTTGATGAACACCGAAGACATCGAGCACTCGCCGACAGTTTAAAACGCGCCGTAGCTTAGCATCGTGATGGTGCTTCAGCGGTTGCACCTCACCCAGCACAATCTGCTCGCCACGCCCTTCAAGGTGCGTTAACAGCTGGGTGCGTATCATCGAGGTGAACGTAAAAGCGCTGACGGGCTCGGTGCCGGCAAGATGATACGCCCCCCAAGCATTCGCACCACCGATCTGTTGCTGAAGCATGCCGATTAGCGCCATCGCGACAGCATCTGCAGATGTCGGGCAAAAAATCACGTCTTCCGCCGCGCGTACCGCTTCTTGAGCGACCAAACTATCGATGATGTCATTGAGCCACGCATGGCTGCCCTCTAAAGCAAACAGCGGGCCTAGGCGCACAATCAAATGACGCTGCAGCTCGGCGCGGATACGATCCCCGGCCTGCACCAGTCGACGCAGGCTTTCGTCTCGCGGGGCAGGCACGACATGTTCGTCGATAGGAACGTCCAAACCATCTTCATAGAGCTGATCAGAGACACACCATATCAGCGCTACGTCTTGCGATATGCAGGCATCCAAACAGGCATCAACCGCATCAGCATGAGCCGTGACCTCCGCTGGCGCCATCTCCAGCGGACGTGCCAGCGGCGGAATAATCACAGCGTCAGGCGCGATTGTCTCAAGACGTGACGCCGAGATAGACGTACCTTGCTCAATGACCAGCTCTGTGTCGGTGCGACGACTTACTTCCCGGGCCAATGCCAGGCTCAGGCAATGTCCGGCATCCAGTATCAGCAGCTTCAAGACAGCATCTCCTCGTCACGCCTCATTCTAAGGTGCGCGGCTAATAGCGCTCTCAGAACGGAATCTCGTCGTCGAAGTCATCGAAGTTGCCCGGATCTGGAGCGCCATAGCTGTTGTTTTGCTGGTGAGGCTGAGGTGCTTGATTGCCCTGATGCGACGGTGCTGGCTGCGCAGGGCGAGGCGTCGACTGAGGGCTATTCTGCTGAGAATAACCGCCCCCCTGATTATGCTGGGCCGGGCTGCTCGGTGCGGCATGATTTTGAACCGGGCTATTCTGAGCCGGTGCATTCTGAGCCGGTGCATTCTGGGCAGGGCCGTTCTGAGCAGCATTATTTTGAGGATAGCTATTTTGCGGCGCGCCGCCGCCCTGGAAATCACCCGTACGGCCGTCCAGCATCTGCATATCGTTAGCAACGATTTCAGTTGAGTAGCGATCCTGGCCGTTCTGATCCTGCCATTTACGCGTTTGCAGGCGCCCTTCGATGTAGACTTTAGAGCCTTTTTTCAGGTACTGCTGGGCGATTTCGGCCGTCTTATTGAACATAACGACACGGTGCCATTCGGTGCGCTCTTGGCGCTGACCGCTCTGGCGATCCATCCATGTATCGCTGGTCGCCACGTTCAAATTTGCCACGGCTGTACCGCTTGGCGTGAAGCGCATCTCAGGGTCTTGCCCGAGGTTACCAATCAAAATGACCTTGTTAATACCGCGAGCCATAAGGTGCTCCTTTTATCTTTTAATAAGTGTCACGTAGGGTTAATTGCCAGCCAAGGCCAATGTCGCGGCCCTGCTTGGTTATGATTGGGGTGGCGACATTAGCCTAGTCAATGTCGCTCGATCCAGCTGCTGGCGATTCACTTTCAAATAGACCAAGCGTTCTTCCGGCACCAGCATAACGTCTTCAACACCGACCACGTCGGCTAAATGCTCCATGAGTAGGTCCAGCGTATCCGCATGCGTGTCATCTAACGCAACTATTTCACTGGATAGCGGCGGTGGCGACGGCATCCACCACATTGCCACCCACCAGCAAAGGGCCAGCCCTGCACAGCCAATAAAGACTGCATTGAGCCCTCCGAAATGGGCCAAAAGCCCCCCCAGAGTACCGCCTAAAAAAGCACCTAAAAACTGGCTGGTAGAGTAAACCCCCATCGCCGTGCCTTTCGCTCCGGCTGGCGCCAACTTACTGAGCATGGAAGGTAATGTGGCTTCCAGCAAATTGAAGCCGGTAAAGAACACAAACAGCCATACAAACAGCCAATCTCCTGCGAAGAATGGCAACCCGAGCCCTGCCAAGCTAATGACAATAGCGCCGATTGCCAGCAAACACATCAGCCGCATTTGCTGCTTTTTTTCCGCCACAACAATGAGCGGCACCATAGCTACAAACGAGAGTGCCATAATGCCTAGATAAGCCAGCCCATGATACTCAATCGGAACACCGGCACCCAATAGACGGAAAGGAACCGCCACAAAGATCGCCATCAGTACCAAATGCAGTGAAAAAATCGACACGTCAAGCCGCCATAAATCGGGGCGCATAATCACGCTTTTGAACTGCTGACGATCCATGCTGACATCACGATGGCGGCGACGGCGTGGCGCGGCAGGCACCCAACGCCACAGCACTAGCAACCCCACCAGCGTCAGTAGCGCAGTAAACCAGAAAACGCCGGCTAATCCTGCCCAGGCCGCCAGCCAAGGGCCTAACACCATGGCAATCGCAAACGACACGCCAATCGATAACCCAATGATCGCCATAGCGGCCGTACGAACCTCTTCACGGGTTTGATCGGCAAGAAGCGCCATAATAGCCGCTGCAACGGCGCCCCCGCCTTGGAGGGCCCGCCCGGCGATGATGCCCACCATGGTGTCGGAAAGGGCCGCCACCATGCTGCCAAGCGCAAAAATCACCAGCCCCAGTGCAATCACCCGTTTGCGACCGATACGGTCTGAAAGTAAGCCAAACGGAATTTGCAGCGTCGCCTGAGTTAGACCATAAATACCCAGCGCCACGCCCACTAGCAGAGGTGTCGATCCTTCCAGCGTGTCGGCGTATAGCGCCAACACCGGCAGCACCATGAACAAACCCAGCATACGAGACGCATAAAGCCCGGCCAAACCGCTAATTGCACGGCGTTCAGAGCCCAGCAATAACGCGGAAACCTTGCGCATAATGCCCCTGTGTACAATGAAAAATAGCTACGTGATGGATAAACATGCGGTGAATAAGCATAACGTTTTGAGATAATCCTCCATTCTAGCGGTTTGCGCTCACGCTGGAAACGTCGCACGTTGCCGCAGGTTAATAATGCGGTTTTGCCGGGAGGGGCACGACAAACGTATAATCACGTTTTTACCGCGCGATTCGAGGTGTTGATGGACAGCATTCTGGTCAGGGGTGCCCGCACCCACAACCTCAAGCAGATCGATGTGGAACTGCCCCGTAACAAGCTCATTGTGATTACCGGCCTCTCTGGGTCGGGCAAATCGTCGTTGGCGTTCGATACGTTATATGCCGAGGGCCAACGCCGCTACGTGGAATCGCTTTCCACCTATGCGCGTCAGTTCCTGTCGATCATGGAAAAGCCCGATGTGGATCACATTGAAGGGCTTTCGCCTGCGATCTCTATTGAACAGAAGTCCACTTCCCACAACCCACGCTCAACCGTGGGCACGATTACCGAAATTTATGACTATCTGCGCCTGCTGTTTGCCCGCGCGGGAACGCCGCGCTGCCCAGAACACGGTGAAGACTTAGAAGCGCAAACTATCTCGCAGATGGTCGATCAGGTCATGAATCTCGCCGAAGGCACCAAGCTGATGCTGCTGGCGCCGGTCGTTAAAGGTCGCAAAGGTGAGCACCTTCAATTATTAGCTGAGCTGCGGGCCCAGGGGTTTGTTCGCGCACTCGTCGACGGCCAGGTGCTTGAACTCGATGACATTGCACCGCTCGATAAGCGCAAAAAGCATGATATCAGCGTGGTGGTTGATCGCTTTAAAGTGCGCGATGACCTTGCTCAACGGCTGGCGGAATCTTTCGAAACAGCGCTAAATCTAGCCGATGGGACCGCCATGATTCACTTCATGGACGGTGAGCGCGGTGATCTTGCCTTCTCCTCGCGCTTTGCCTGTCCGGTGTGCGGCTACTCGCTGGCAGAGCTTGAGCCGCGCATGTTCTCGTTCAACAATCCAGCCGGCGCCTGCCCCACCTGTGATGGCCTGGGCGTGCAGCAGTATTTCGATCCTGACAAGCTGATCAGCCATCCTGAGCTTTCCTTGGCGGAGGGCGTTATCAAAGGCTGGGATCGACGCAATATTTACTACTTCACTCAGCTCCAGGCGTTGGCTCAGCACTATCGCTTTGAGCTTGAAACCCCGTGGAAGGAGCTCGCTCGCCACGAGCAGGAAATTATCTTAAACGGCAGCGGTGATGAGCAGGTGCCGTTTGTCTACGTGGGTGATCGTGGTCGCAAAGTCACCCGCGAGCATGCTTTCGAGGGCGTTCTGCCCAATATGCAGCGCCGCTATCGGGAAACCGAGTCCAACATGGTGCGCGATGATCTGTCTAAGTATATCGCGGTGCAGCCCTGCGCTACCTGTAGTGGCTCGCGACTACGCCAAGAGTCGCGCCATGTGTACGTGGATGATCACAACATTGCCGAGATTGTGCGTTTCCCGATTGGCGAAGCATGGCGCTACTTTGCCGACCTCAGCTTACCGGGGCGCAAGGGTGAGATTGCCGATAAAATCGTTCATGAGATCCACGCTCGGCTAGAGTTTTTGGTCAATGTAGGGCTGGACTATCTCAACTTGGAGCGCAGCGCTGACACGCTTTCCGGCGGTGAAGCGCAGCGTATTCGCTTAGCCAGCCAGATTGGCGCTGGCCTCGTCGGCGTTATGTATATTCTTGATGAGCCTTCAATTGGCTTGCACCAGCGCGACAATGACCGGCTGTTGAAAACCCTTGAGCGACTGCGCGATTTGGGCAATACCGTGATTGTTGTCGAGCACGACGAAGACGCTATCCGTGCCGCTGACCACGTGCTGGACATTGGCCCAGGGGCTGGCGTCCACGGCGGCGAGATTGTCGCCCAGGGCACGCCGCAAGATGTGATGGACAACCCTAACTCGCTGACCGGTCAATATCTTTCTGGCACGCGTGAAATCGCCGTACCGCCTTGGCGCATTCCCGGCAACCCGGAGAAACAGCTGATTGTGCGTGGCGCCACTGGCAACAACTTGCAAGACGTTACGTTGACGCTGCCATTAGGGCTGTTTATCGCGATTACCGGCGTCTCTGGGTCAGGCAAATCGACGTTGATCAACGGCACCTTAATGCCGATTGCGGCAAGAGAACTGAACCGTGCAACGACGCTAACCCCGGCGCCTTATCAAAAAATTGAGGGGCTCGATCAGCTGGATAAGGTTATCGATATTGACCAAAGCCCGATTGGGCGAACGCCGCGCTCCAACCCAGCGACCTATACCGGCATTTTCACACCGATTCGCGAGCTGTTCGCGGGCACCCAGGAAGCGCGCTCGCGAGGCTATAAGCCAGGGCGCTTCAGCTTTAATGTCAAGGGCGGGCGCTGTGAGGCGTGCCAGGGCGAAGGCATGATCAAGGTGGAAATGCACTTCTTGCCGGATATTTACGTGCCCTGCGACGTGTGTAAAGGCAAGCGTTATAACCGTGAAACGCTTGATATCCACTACAAAGGCAAAACGATTCACGAAGTGCTGGCCATGACAGTGGAAGATGCTTTGGCGTTCTTTAGCCCGGTGCCCGCCATTGCTCGTCGCCTACAGACGTTGCTAGATGTAGGGCTCTCCTACATTCGCCTGGGGCAAAGCGCGACGACCCTATCGGGTGGTGAAGCACAGCGGGTTAAACTCGCTCGTGAATTAGCCAAACGTGATACGGGTAAAACCCTCTATATATTGGATGAGCCCACCACCGGCCTGCATTTTGAAGATATTCGCCAACTGCTCACGGTGCTCCACCGCCTGCGCGACCATGGCAACACCATCGTGGTCATTGAGCATAATTTGGACGTGATCAAAACTGCTGACTGGATTGTTGATCTAGGTCCCGAGGGTGGCTCAGGTGGCGGTCAGATTATTGCAGAAGGCACGCCTGAACAGATCGCCAAGCTTGAGGTCTCGCATACTGGCCACTTCTTAGCACCATTGCTGGCACGCGGTAATCGCGCGACTAAACGCTGACCGCCAGAGAAGGCGGCTAAATTTAGTTGCACAGGGTAACAAGGGAGCCCCTCCTGGCGACAAGAGGGGTATAGTGGCCATGCATTTTTGGTAGCCATATTTTTGTAGTATTGAGCAAAAACAGGAGAGAGAAATACTTGCTCTCTCTTAAAGGGACACGTTATGGGCCATGAAAAAAGCTGTATTATCAGTCACTTTAGCCACTATTGCTCGCTAACCGATGAGGAGAAACAGCTGCTCATCAACCTCGAGGAAAGCCCTACTGAGATTAAGTCAGGCACGCTACTTTGGGAGGTGGGCGATACCGCCAATGAGTTCTGCACGTTGAAAAGCGGCTGGGCCTATTCTTATCGTCACCTTGAAAACGGCGATCGACAAATTCTTGAAGTATTTTTGCCTGGCGATATTATTGGGCTAAGCGAGTTTGCATTCTCGCAACGGCTTGAGAGTGTGCGCATGATTGAGGATGGCGTTATTTGCCATTTCCCGCATAAGCGCATGCTGGAAATATTTCGTCAGTCGCTGCCACTCACATCCGTTATGTTTGCCATTAGTAGCCGCCAGCAGGCACTGCTAACCGAACGGTTGATCACCCTCGCTAGACGCAGCGCTCGTCAGAAAATGGCCCATTTTCTTTACGAGATGTTTCTGCGGCTGCGCCAAACTAACCCGGATATTAGCAACCAGTTTCGCCTACCGCTTTCACAAGAGCAGTTGGCCGATGTGCTTGGCCTCAGCCCGGTACACGTTAGCCGCACCTTCACCGCGCTCAGTGATGATGGGCTGGTCTTTCGCGATCGCCATCATTTAACGATTCCGGACTTACAAGCACTCAGCGACGAAGGTGAGTTTGACAACTGCTATCTCAACGACAACGTCCGGCCCCTATTAGGGGACGCTGTATAATGTCTGCGATTCACCCTCTGCGCTCTTGCTCGATAACGCTTGCTACTATGACGGCCATCACATGGATGGCCGCTACGCCCTTGGCAAACGCGGTGACGTTTCATACCGATGACATGCAAAGCCATGAAGATTGGCAGTCAATGACACTCTCGCTGGATGGTGAACAGCACTATCGTGCGGTTGAAGCCTCTAGCTACTCGGACGCGATGCTGAGCCTAAACGCGACGGCTGGCATATGCGATCTACCGTGGCTAGAAATGCGCGTCACGCTTGATCAGCAGCAGGATGAGAGCCGCACGGTGAACTTAGTACCCTCTCGGCTACGCATCGATGAGCAGCCGGTGATAGATACCATGGCCGAGTTTATTACCGAACGCGGCGACGATGGATTTTACGCACATTTTTACTTAAGCGACTTAACGACGTTAATGGCCGATATGCGTCAGGGTGAGCAGCTGTTTCTTGGCTTTGATCAAGAAGACCGAGAGCCTTGGTACATGACCTTTAGCTTGAAAGGAGCCGACACGGCCATTAATCATATGCTTGGCCAGTGTGAAGGTGCGGGTGATTCTAAATAATCGCGGCAGAGCGTTGTACTCAATTAACGCCCCTGACTGATCACGCCATTCTCTCGACAAACTCTGCACATGACGTTTCAATGGAAGCCTTGATCTAGCGGACATTCAAAGGCCTCTCATGTTTAGCTTGCTGCCTCATCACTATACGGCGCTGCTACCGTGCCAGCAAAGCAGCACACAATATGCTGTTCAAAACCGCCGCCATAGAACTTAAGCGGCTTAACAAACAGACGGTCGTACTTTGCCTGCATCCAGGCACCACCGATACCGCCCTCTCTAAACCCTTTCAGGCAAGAGTGCCTAGCGAAAAGCTTTTTAGTCCCGCATTTGTAGCCGAACAGCTGCTCGCGGTGATTTCACAGAGGACTCCCGATGACAGCGGAAGTTTTTGGGATTGGAATGGTAAGCCTATTGAATGGTAATGCAAAAAAAAATCCCCCGGGGCATGTGCCCTGGGGGATTTTTCGTATAAGTGCCTGACGATGACCTACTCTCGCATGGGGAGACCCCACACTACCATCGGCGCTAAGCGGTTTCACTTCTGAGTTCGGCAAGGGATCAGGTGGTTCACGCGTGCTATGGTCGTCAGGCGTAACTGGTCGTATATCATGCTGATGTGATCGTTTCTTGCTGTCGTGCCGCCTGCTTGTTCACTCTTGATGAGTGGGCTGGGCCACACGCTGCGTATCCGGCTTTTTTTTGATGCGTTAACATCATAACGTTATCACTGCGACCAGACCCCTTGGGTGTTATAGAGTCAAGCCTCACGGGCCATTAGTACACGTTAGCTCAACGCCTTGCAGCGCTTCCACACCGTGCCTATCAACCAGCTGGTCTCGCTGGGCCCTTCAGGAGGCTCTAGGCCTCAGGGATGTCTCATCTTGAAGGGGGCTTCCCGCTTAGATGCTTTCAGCGGTTATCCCGTCCGACCATAGCTACCCGGCAATGCCACTGGCGTGACAACCGGAACACCAGAGGGTCGTCCACTCCGGTCCTCTCGTACTAGGAGCAGCCCTTCTCAAACATCCAACGCCCACGGCAGATAGGGACCGAACTGTCTCACGACGTTCTAAACCCAGCTCGCGTACCACTTTAAATGGCGAACAGCCATACCCTTGGGACCGACTTCAGCCCCAGGATGTGATGAGCCGACATCGAGGTGCCAAACACCGCCGTCGATGTGAACTCTTGGGCGGTATCAGCCTGTTATCCCCGGAGTACCTTTTATCCGTTGAGCGATGGCCCTTCCATACAGAACCACCGGATCACTAGAACCTGCTTTCGCACCTGCTCGACGTGTCTGTCTCGCAGTCAAGCACCCTTATGCTCTTGCACTCAATGCACGATGTCCGACCGTGCTGAGGGTACCTTCGTGCTCCTCCGTTACTCTTTAGGAGGAGACCGCCCCAGTCAAACTACCCACCACACACTGTCCTCGATCCGGATAACGGACCTGAGTGAGAACGCCAATGATGCCAGGCTGGTATTTCAAGGTTGGCTCCCTTCGAACTGGCGTCCAAAGTTCAAAGCCTCCCAGCTATCCTACACAGGCAACATCAGCGTCCAGTGTGAAGCTATAGTAAAGGTTCACGGGGTCTTTCCGTCTAGCCGCGGGTACACCGCATCTTCACGGCGATTTCAATTTCACTGAGTCTCGGGTGGAGACAGCGTGGCCATCATTACGCCATTCGTGCAGGTCGGAACTTACCCGACAAGGAATTTCGCTACCTTAGGACCGTTATAGTTACGGCCGCCGTTTACCGGGGCTTCAATCAAGAGCTTCGCCTTGCGGCTAACACCATCATTTAACCTTCCGGCACCGGGCAGGCGTCACACCCTATACGTCCTCTTACGAGTTAGCAGAGTGCTGTGTTTTTAATAAACAGTTGCAGCCACCTGGTATCTTCGACCGGTTCGGGCTAGGAGAGCAAGTCTCTTCACCCTACGCCGGCGTGCCTTCTCCCGAAGTTACGGCACCATTTTGCCTAGTTCCTTCACCCGAGTTCTCTCAAGCGCCTTGGGATTCTCTCCCTGACCACCTGTGTCGGTTTGGGGTACGGTCGCACATGATCTGAAGCTTAGAGGCTTTTCCTGGAAGCGTGGCATCAGTGACTTCCTGACCGTAGTCAGTTCATCTCGTGTCTCGGCTTTAAGATCCCGGATTTTCCTAAGATCTCGGCCTACTCACTTTCACCAGGACAACCAACGCCTGGCTCACCTAGCCTTCTTCGTCCCCCCATCGCAACCATGTCCGGTACGGGAATATTAGCCCGTTTTCCATCGACTACGCCTTTCGGCCTCGCCTTAGGGGCCGACTCACTCTGCTCTGATTAGCATCGAACAGAAAACCTTGGTCTTCCGGCGAGGGAGTTTTTCACTCCCTTTATCGTTACTCATGTCAGCATTCGCACTCGTGATACCTCCAGCAGACTTCTCAATCCACCTTCATTGGCTTACACGACGCTCCTCTACCGCGCATCATTATCGAAATAATGACGCACCCGTAGCTTCGGTACCTGGTTTAGCCCCGTTACATCTTCCGCGCAGGCCGACTCGACTAGTGAGCTATTACGCTTTCTTTAAAGGATGGCTGCTTCTAAGCCAACCTCCTAGCTGTCTAAGCCTTCCCACATCGTTTCCCACTTAACCAGGATTTCGGGACCTTAGCTGACGGTCTGGGTTGTTTCCCTTTTCACGACGGACGTTAGCACCCGCCGTGTGTCTCCCACGCTGTACTCACCGGTATTCGGAGTTTGCCTCGGGTTGGTAAGTCGGGATGACCCCCTAGCCGAAACAGTGCTCTACCCCCGGCGGTAATACGTGAGGCGCTACCTAAATAGCTTTCGAGGAGAACCAGCTATCTCCGAGCTTGATTAGCCTTTCACTCCGATCCACAAGTCATCCAAATCTTTTTCAACAGATCCTGGTTCGGGCCTCCAGTTGATGTTACTCAACCTTCACCCTGCTCATGGATAGATCGCTCGGTTTCGGGTCTATATCCAGCGACTGTGTCGCCCAGTTAAGACTCGGTTTCCCTACGGCTCCCCTATACGGTTAACCTCGCCACTGAATATAAGTCGCTGACCCATTATACAAAAGGTACGCAGTCACAGAACAAGTCTGCTCCTACTGCTTGTACGCACACGGTTTCAGGATCTATTTCACTCCCCTATCCGGGGTTCTTTTCGCCTTTCCCTCACGGTACTGGTTCACTATCGGTCAGTCAGGAGTATTTAGCCTTGGAGGATGGTCCCCCCGTCTTCAGTCAAGGTTTCTCGTGCCCCGACCTACTCGATTTCACATGATCAGATTTTCGACTACAGGGCTATCACCTGCTACGGCCAGACTTCCCAATCTGTTCGCCTAATCATTCACATGCTTAAGGGCTGGTCCCCGTTCGCTCGCCGCTACTAGGGGAATCTCGGTTGATTTCTTTTCCTCAGGGTACTTAGATGTTTCAGTTCCCCTGGTTCGCCTCTTACACCTATGTATTCAGTGTAAGATACTGACCTTATGGTCAGTGGGTTTCCCCATTCAGAGATGTCCGGGTCACAGGTTGTTGCCACCTCACCGAACCTTATCGCAGGCTACCACGTCTTTCATCGCCTCTGACTGCCTAGGCATCCACCGTGTGCGCTTCATTGCTTGACCCTATAACCCGAAGGAGTCTGGTGTCTCGCAATGATAACGTTCATTTGCCGGATACGTATAAAACGTATCACAATTTAAGAACCCACCTTGCGGTGCGTTCTTGTCAGCATGATATACATTGTTAAAGAGCGACTGCTATAAGCAGTGATAAGACAACGCCGGAGGCGGCTGGCTTATCACTGCTCATCAACAGCATTTTGATCAGGTAATTCATTGTGGACGCTTACTAACTGTGACGCATCGTTTAAGGAGGTGATCCAGCCGCAGGTTCCCCTACGGCTACCTTGTTACGACTTCACCCCAGTCATGAACCACACCGTGGTGATCGCCCTCTTGCGTTAGGCTAACCACTTCTGGTGCAGTCCACTCCCATGGTGTGACGGGCGGTGTGTACAAGGCCCGGGAACGTATTCACCGTGACATTCTGATTCACGATTACTAGCGATTCCGACTTCACGGAGTCGAGTTGCAGACTCCGATCCGGACTGAGACCGGCTTTAAGGGATTCGCTGACTCTCGCGAGCTCGCAGCCCTTTGTACCGGCCATTGTAGCACGTGTGTAGCCCTACCCGTAAGGGCCATGATGACTTGACGTCGTCCCCACCTTCCTCCGGTTTGTCACCGGCAGTCTCCTTAGAGTTCCCGACATTACTCGCTGGCAAATAAGGACAAGGGTTGCGCTCGTTACGGGACTTAACCCAACATTTCACAACACGAGCTGACGACAGCCATGCAGCACCTGTCTTATAGTTCCCGAAGGCACAATCGCATCTCTGCAATCTTCTATAGATGTCAAGGGTAGGTAAGGTTCTTCGCGTTGCATCGAATTAAACCACATGCTCCACCGCTTGTGCGGGCCCCCGTCAATTCATTTGAGTTTTAACCTTGCGGCCGTACTCCCCAGGCGGTCGACTTATCGCGTTAACTTCGCCACAAAGTGCTCTAGGCACCCAACGGCTGGTCGACATCGTTTACGGCGTGGACTACCAGGGTATCTAATCCTGTTTGCTACCCACGCTTTCGCACCTCAGTGTCAGTATCAGTCCAGAAGGCCGCCTTCGCCACTGGTATTCCTCCCGATCTCTACGCATTTCACCGCTACACCGGGAATTCTACCTTCCTCTCCTGTACTCTAGCCTCACAGTTCCGGATGCCGTTCCCAGGTTGAGCCCGGGGCTTTCACAACCGGCTTATAAAGCCACCTACGCGCGCTTTACGCCCAGTAATTCCGATTAACGCTTGCACCCTCCGTATTACCGCGGCTGCTGGCACGGAGTTAGCCGGTGCTTCTTCTGCGAGTGATGTCTTTCCTAATGGGTATTAACCACTAGGCGTTCTTCCTCGCTGAAAGTGCTTTACAACCCTAAGGCCTTCTTCACACACGCGGCATGGCTGGATCAGGGTTGCCCCCATTGTCCAATATTCCCCACTGCTGCCTCCCGTAGGAGTTCGGGCCGTGTCTCAGTCCCGATGTGGCTGATCATCCTCTCAGACCAGCTACGGATCGTTGCCTTGGTGAGCCATTACCTCACCAACTAGCTAATCCGACATAGGCTCATCCAATAGCGGGAGCCGAAGCCCCCTTTCTCCCGTAGGACGTATGCGGTATTAGCCTGGGTTTCCCCAGGTTATCCCCCACTATCGGGCAGATTCCTATGCATTACTCACCCGTCCGCCGCTCGTCAGCATCTAGCAAGCTAGATCTGTTACCGCTCGACTTGCATGTGTTAGGCCTGCCGCCAGCGTTCAATCTGAGCCATGATCAAACTCTTCAGTTTACAATCATTGTGATCCTTACTCGTGTCTTCCGAGGAAAACACAAAAGCGAATCAAACTTGGCTCAAGGTTCAAACGAATTCATTCAAAACGGATCAAAAAGGCAATGCCTTTAAAACCTTATTGCTTGAGTCGCTTGCCTTGATATTGGGTGATTTGTCACCAACATCAGCAAGCGCCCACATGAATTACCTGATCAAATTGTTAAAGAGCGTTTCGCTGTGGCTATCGTGTTGTGATAGCGGGCCAACCGTTGAACTGTTTGGCCTCAGCGAGGAAGGCGTATTCTACGCACTTCCGAGTGTTTGTCAATCGGCAATTTCTGGGGCCGATTCGGGAAACATTTTTCGATGACCTGAAAACGCTAACCTGCTGACAAACCGAAGGTTTTCACCTTCATCCACCGCTGGTAACGCTAGGCGTCCCCGGCAGCGGATGCGTACTTTACGGACTCGCTAACGCCTTGGCAAGGGCTATTGAAAAATAACTGTAAAAAGAATGATTGGGCCGTTATTTGTTAACTGACATTCGTAGGTAAAACCCCTTCGGCACACCCCTCATTGGCGGTTACACTAGCCTATCTACCACCCTGCCGAGGTCCCTTATGAGCCACCATCTGCTAACTGTCGATTCATTAAATCGCGAAAGCGTTGATCACCTATTACGCGTCGCCGCGCGCATGGAGCCGATTGCCCAGCGCCGCCAGGTGACACGCGTATTAGAAGGGGCGGTACTCGGGAATCTGTTTTTTGAAGCCAGCACCCGCACACGGGTAAGCTTCCATACCGCTTTTTGTCGCTTGGGCGGCAGCGTATGTGACACGACCGGCTTTACCTTCTCATCGATGGCAAAGGGGGAGTCGCTTTACGACACCAGCCGCGTAATGAGCGGCTACTGCGATGCTATCGTGATGCGCCATCCTGATCAGGGCTCCGTCGCAGAGTTTGCGGCCGCGACCAATGTACCAGTCATCAACGGCGGAGACGGCCCTGGCGAACATCCCAGCCAAGCGCTGCTGGATCTTTATACGATTGATAAGGAGTTTCAGCGTCTGGGGAAATCGCTTAGCGGTGCGCATATTCTGCTGACAGGCGATTTAAAGTACGGCCGCACGGTGCATTCACTGATTAAGCTGCTGTCACTTTATGATCCGCTGCGTATTACTCTGGTGTCACCGCCAGGCCTGGAGATGCCTTCACGACTCATTGATCTAGTTGCATCGCGCGGTCACCGCATTGAGCAGCGTGAGTCATTGGCCAATGACTTTGCAGACCTGGACGTGGTTTACACCACGCGCATTCAGAAAGAACGCTTTACCGACGAAATGAACGAGAGCTTCCAAGGGCTCTCCGATGATTTTATGGTCAATCGCGATTTTCTCGATCAGCGTTGCGGCCAGAGCACCATCGTGATGCATCCGCTGCCCCGCGATAGCCGCCCTGGCGCCAATGATTTGAATGTAAATCTTAACGGCGACCCGCGGCTGGCGATCTTTCGCCAAACAGATAACGGCATTCCCATGCGTATGGCAATTTTCGCAACGCTGCTAAAGGTTGACGAACTGATCGAAAAAGATCTGCGCCCCGTGCGCTGGTATGTTCCAGCCCAAGTAGGCACGCTGGATCGCTAGTTACAAGGAAAGACGCCCGCCAGGCAAGCCTTCCTGGTGGGCAAACCAACCTTCAAGAATAAGAATAGCGGCAATACCATCGACACTGTCTTGACGATAGTTGCCTTTATGGCCTGCCTCGCGAGCGATCGTTTTCGCCTCCCGCGTAGTGCCGCGCTCATCGACCATTGCACACGGTTTACCGAAGCGGCCGTGTAAACGATTACCAAACTTGCGAGCGCGAATACTCATCTCCGACTCGGTACCGTCCATATTAAGCGGCAGACCTACCACTAACAGGTCCGGCTGCCACTCATTGAGCAGCCGCGCAACGATGTCCCAGTCTGGAATGCCCGCGCGCGCCGTGAGAGGTGTCAACTCACGGGCGCTACGCAATAGCTCATTGCCCACGGCAACGCCAATGCGCCGGGTTCCATAGTCAAAGGCAAGCACTAAGCGTTGGCCCTCATCGGCCATTACGCGTGCCCCGCATCTCGAGTCATCAGATTAAGGTCTACGCCTAATAAGCCAGCTGCGGTCGTCAATCGCTCGACCGGGGGCGTGTTAAACAGCACGTGGTGCTGGCCTTCTACGGTCAACCAGGAATTTTCTTTTAGCTCATCCTCAAGCTGCCCAACGTCCCAGCCCGCACAGCCTAGGCAGACTAAAAACTGCTCAGGACCATCGCCATCGGCGAAAGCCTGCAAAATATCCAGCGACGTGGTGAGAGCAATGCCATCTTCCACCTGAACACTAGAGTCCCACTGCTGGCTATCGCCAACGTGCAGAATAAAGCCACGGTCTTTGTGCATGGGCCCACCGTAATAGACCGGCGCATTACGATGCGGACTTGCGTCACCACCCAGCTCTAATTGATCAAATAAAGCTTCCAGCGTGATCTCCAGCGGGCGGTTAGTAATCACCCCCATACAGCCGTTGTCATCGTGATCGCAAAGATAGATAAGGCTACCGGCAAAATTAGGATCTTCTAGATGTGGCATGGCCATGAGAAAATGATGTTTCAAACTTTGCATGCGTCTCCCACCGCCTGCCGGGGCTCCAGCAGGCGTAGCGTAATAAATGAGTTAGAGGGTGCAGCACTGATTTAGGCTAAGCGACGCTCGATGGCATCCAGCAGCAAACCGACAATATTCGTACCGCGTTGATCGTCAATCTCACGCACGCAGGTGGGGCTAGTGACGTTGATTTCGGTAATATAATCACCAATCACATCTAGTCCAACGAACATTAATCCCTTCTCCCGGATCATCGGCTGTACCTGCTGAATCAGCCAGTGGTCGCGCTCGGTTAGCTCACGGCTAACGCCACGCCCGCCGGCAGCCAAATTGCCGCGGGTTTCGCCCGCCGAGGGGATGCGCGCCAATCCATAGGGCACCGGCTCGCCATCAACGAGCAAAATGCGCGTATCACCGTCTTTAATTTCGGGCAGATAGCGCTGCGCCATAATTTGGCGCTGACCCCGCAAGGAAAGCTGTTCAATCACGGCGCCAATATTGCGACCTTCTGGGCCAATATGAAAAATGCCCGTGCCACCCATGCCGTCAAGCGGCTTGAAAATCACATCGCCATGCTCAGCGTGAAAGGCGCGCAGCACATCATCGCGGCTGGCTACAATGGTGGGTGCGCAGCACTGAGGGAACTGCTGAGCAAACAGTTTTTCGTTGCACTGCAAGAGCGCCGCGGTGGGATTCACTACCAGCACGCCGTCACGCTCAGCAAAACCCAGCAGGTGTACCGCATTGGTAAAATCGGCATCCACCGGCGGATCTTTACGCATCAGCACCACATCCAGCTCGACTAAGGGAAGAGCAGAAGGCTCACCTAAGTCGTACCAGTGGTCGGGATTACGGTGCACGGTCAAAGGGCGCATCCGCGCGTAGGCTTGCCCTGCGTTTAAGAAAAGGTCTTCCTGCTCCATATAGTGCAGGATATAGCCACGCTCTTGGGCGGCCCACAGCATGGCAATGGTCGTATCTTTCTTATAAGCGATGTCGCTGATGGGATCCATCACAACGCCGAGATGCAAATTTGAGTGGCTCATCGGGCATTTTCCAAACATAAACAATTGACGCTCAGTATGCCGTACTGCCCGTCCGGCTCCAACTGTCCCAGCTAACTACTCGCTAAGAACTACTCGCTAAGAGCACCGGGCACTAAGCGAATAGCATCAGGTTCTAAGGTAATCAGTTGCTGCTTATAAAGACGTCCAATCGCTTGTTTAAAAGCGCTTTTGCTGACGCCTAGTCGGGCTTTAATTTCATGTGCCTCACTTTTATCACCCAAAGCCAAATAGCCGCCACTCTCACGCAGTGCCTGAATAATTTTATCGCCGACGATATCTAAGCGCGCGGCACCTGGCGGCAGCAGCGAGATATTCAAGCGGCCATCTTCTCGACGTTGCTTAACATAGCCTTTAACGGCTTGGCCACGGCGCAATGGCTGGGTAACGTCATCTTGATAAATAAGTCCCCAGTAGCGGTGGTTCACAATGACTTTCATGCCCAGATCGGTGCGCTCGGCCACCACCACGGCCACTTCATCGCCTTTTTCTAGCGCCCAAGCGTCATCGGTCAAAAAACGATCAAGTTTCATGGTAGCCACTGGCCGACCCTGATCATCGCTGTACAGCATGACCAGAACACGCTTACCGGGATCAGGGCGAAAATGTTGCTCGCTAAACGGTAGCAACACATCTTTAGGCTGCCCCCACTGTAAAAAAGCACCGACGTTATTAACGGCCGTTACCGTTAGGTATGCCACCTCACCCAACTGGGCGGATGCATCGCTAGCGGATCGAGGAGAGGAGTGTGACTCGCGGACCATGGGGAACGTCCTTCAGAAAATAGACCAGGATGACGGTGTCTTAGGGAGTAAGCTAAAACGCAAATATTGGGGATCAATAAGCCATTATAGAGGATAACTAAAGGCTATAATCGAAAGTGAGTACTTACAAATCTCCAAAATAGTGCTGGAGAAGAGAAAGCGCCACGACGGGGGCGGTTTCCGTGCGCAAAACGCGCGGACCAAGCGTTAAGGGCGTAAAGGAGGCGGCCTGTGCGGCGGCGATGTCGCTGTCACTCAAACCGCCTTCTGGGCCGATCAGCAGCGCCACCGCAGCGGGCCGACTGTGCTGATCAAAGGCATTGCCCGTAGCCAAGTGCAGCATCAAGCGCAGCGGCTCTTGGCGCTCTTCCAGCCATGACGACAGCGCCATTGGCGCATGTACGCAAGGCACCACGGCGCGCCCACTCTGCTCACAGGCACTGGCAGCAATCGCCTGCCAGTGCGCCTGCTTTTTATCTTCACGATCGCCTTTCAAACGCACATCACCACGCTCTGTGTAGAGCGGCGTGATGGCCGCAACGCCCAGCTCAACGGCCTTTTGGATGGCATAGTCCATGCGATCCCCTTTAGAGATCGCTTGACCTAAATGCACCGTTAACGGCGACTCGCCGCTGCCCGCCCACACGGCCTCAACATGCGCCAGCGTCTGCTTACGACTCACCGCCGCCAGCCGTACGCCAGCCTCCTGCCCATGGCCGTCAAACAGCACCAGAGGCGCGCCTTCGGCCATGCGCAATACCCGAGTGACATGGCGAGCAGGCCCTTCAGGCAATGCAACGTCGCTGCCTACTACAAAAGCAGCAGGCACATAGAGACGCGGCATTTTGCCATGCTGGGCGTACCAGTCAGAGGCGTGCATCGCTTAGTGCGTATTCTCAGCGGCTTGCTTAGCTTCGCGCTGTTTGCGCTGGGCGTACATTGCTTCGAAGTTAACCGGTGCCAGCATCAGCGGCGGGAAGCCGCCACGGTTGACCAGGTTATCGACGCACTCGCGGGCGTAAGGAAACAGCAGGTTCGGGCAAAAAGCACCCAGCGTTTGTTCAAGCTGCGCGCCTTCAATCCCGGCAATGCGGAATAAACCCGCTTGCTCAACTTCCGCTAGGAAAGAGGTAGTGCCGGTTTCGTTGTCGTTGACCTGGGCTGTCACTTTGACGACTACTTCGTACTGATCATCGGCAATTTTAGTGCTAGTCGTATTAAGATCCAAATTGACCTTCGGCTTGAACGACTGTTTAAACACCGACGGAGAATTAGGCGCTTCAAACGAAATATCTTTTACATAAATGCGCTGCAGCGAAAACTTAAGCTGCGGTTTTTCATCAGCTGCGGCACCAGCCTGCGGGGTGTTGTTATCTTCCGCCATGAGAAAACTCCTGATTATTTATTAAATAAAGATAGCAATGCTTACTTTTTAACCACTGGCAGGCCATCGCCTTGCCACTGCGCCATGCCACCCTTCAACTTAAAGGCTCGCTCGAAACCAGCTTTCGCAAGCTTGGCCTGCGCGGCACCCGAGCTCTGGCCGTGCTTGCACACCACAATGATCGGCTGGGCTTTGACTTTTTCCAGTTCGTTCATGCGGCTATCGAGGTTGCTTTGCGGAATATTGCGCGCCCCCGCGATATGCCCGGCTTTGAAGTCTTTGTTTTCACGGATGTCCAGCACCACCGCGTCTTCACGGTTAATGAGCTGAGTGGCCTGGGTTGAGGTCAACGCATTGGTGGAAGCACTGCGCGTTTCGTAGACAAGCCACGCTATCAGTACCAGCAAAAATGCCCCAACGAGCAGGGGGTGGTTCTGTACGAATTCGAACACTTGATCGATCATCGCGAACACAATCTCTTGGTCAATGCAGAAAAAAGCGGCCTAACCGCTGCCAAAACGCGACAAGTATACACGTCCGATAGCTTCCCGCGCAGGCCTTGATCATGACGCCTGGCAGTTGCCTGCGTTATGATGCCCCAAGCGTGCGCCCGTCGCGACCCTGAATTATCGAGTCGGTCGACTTGCCAATCCTAACGAGGTTTTCATGGACACTTCTCGCACCCCGCGCCCAGTGGCGCTGATTATTCTTGACGGCTACGGCCACAACCCTGACAGCGCCCACAATGCGGTGGCGTCTGCCGCTACCCCGGTGATGGACAAGCTTTGGGAAAATCGCCCCCACGCCTTCGTTCATACCGACGGTCTTCACGTAGGTTTACCCGACGGCCAAATGGGTAACTCTGAAGTCGGGCACATGAATATTGGTGCTGGGCGGATTGTTTATCAGAACTTCACTCGCATCAGCAAAGCGATTGAAGACGGCGACCTAGATTCAAACGACAACCTCACGCAGCCAATTGATGAGGCCGTCGCGAATAATCGCCCGGTACACTTAATCGGGCTGCTGTCTCCGGGCGGCGTGCATAGCCACGAAGGCCACTTTATCGCACTGGCCGAGCTCGCTGCTCGGCGCGGTGCTCAGCGTATTTTTATCCACGCCTTTCTCGATGGCCGCGACATGCCACCGCAAAGTGCCCTGCACTCCATTGAGCGAGCCAATGCCCGTCTAGCCGAGCTGGTGGGCGCTGACAACGGCTTCGTCGCTTCAATTATTGGCCGCTTCTTCGCCATGGATCGTGATAATCGCTGGGAACGCGTTGAGCAAGCTTATCGCTTGCTAACAGATGGGCACGCCGAGCATTACGCTTCCAGCGCCGAAACGGCGCTACGCGATGCCTATCAGCGCGGCGAAACCGACGAGTTTGTATCAGCCAGCAGCATACCGCTCAAAGACGGCTCCAAAGATAATGCAGTTACTCTGCAGGATGGCGATGCGGCAATTTTTCTTAACTTTCGCGCCGACCGCGCGCGCGAATTAACCCGCGCCTTTGCCGAGCCCGATTTTAAAGGCTTCGAGCGTCGGGCTTGCCCTAAGCTTGCCGGTAAAGGGCTGGTGATGATGACCCAGTACGCGGCGGATATCCCAGCGCCTGCGGCGTTTCCGCCGTCTGACCTCAGCGATACCTTAGGTGAAGTGGTGGCCAAGCGCGGCTTAACGCAGCTGCGTATTGCCGAAACCGAAAAGTATCCGCATGTCACCTTCTTCTTTTCCGGTGGCCGCGAAGATGCGTTTGATGGTGAAACACGCACTCTCCTGCCCTCCCCGCAGGACGTTCGTACTTACGACGAAAAGCCTGAAATGAGCGCCTATGAGATTACCGAAAGGCTCGTAGAGGCGATTGATGGCGGCAGTTTTGATCTGATTATCTGTAACTATGCCAATGGCGATATGGTTGGTCACACCGGCGACTTTGACGCCGCGGTGAAAGCCATTGAAACGGTCGACATATGCGTAGGGCGCGTGGTTGACGCTATCGAGCGCGCGGGCGGCGCCTGTTTAATTACCGCCGATCACGGCAATGCCGAGCAGATGGTGCATCCGGAAACAGGCGCTCCCCAAACCGCGCATACTACCTTTGTGGTACCGCTTATCTACGTCGGCGAGCGGGCGGCCTCGCTGAAAGAAGGCCGACTATGCGATCTGGCACCCACACTGCTCAAGATGATGAACCAATCCCAGCCCGTAGCGATGACCGGCAAACCATTAATTCACTTTCAGTCTGACACTCAGCAATAAATGCAGCGTACACGGCGATATTCGGCAGTCGTTGCCCTGCTTGCGCTGTGCTATGCGCCAGCCGGATTGGCCCAGCAGGATGAAAGTACGGCGCGCCAGCAGCTCGATGCGATCGGTCAAGAGATTAAATCGGTTGCCGAGCGCCTTACCTCGACAGGCCAGGCGCGAGAGAGTGCCGAACGTGAGCTGCGTGAAGTCGAAACAGAGCTTGCCGCAACGCATCAGCGCTTAGACACCCTGCAGGCCGAGCGGCGTCAGCTTAATGACGAAACGACCCAGTTGCTTGAGCACCGTGGCCGGCTGGAATCTGAGCGCGCCAGTCAGTATGCCGCGCTTGGCCAGCAGCTTTCTGCGCTTTATCGCCTGGGCCCAACGCCACAGCTCAAGCTGCTGCTTAATCAAGGCAATCCCGCTGAGCTTGACCGTATGCAGGCGTATATGAATCGTCTGACCGAGGCACGCAATCGCCGGTTAAGCGACATCGCGCGTCTTGATACTGCCTTGGCTGATACTCAAAGCGCGTTAAGTGAACGCCAAGACCGCCTTGATTTGCTCGCCGAGGAGCTAGAGGATCAAAGCGCGCTACTCGCTCAGCGCACCACCGATCGCCGCGGCGTTGTTTCCAACTTGGATGACCGCTACGGTAGCGAAGAGGAGCGGCTGGCGGACCTCAACCAGAGCCGTGAAGAAGCGGAAAGCGTTCTGCGCAATATCCAAGCCGAGATGGCAAAGCTTGCTGAACCAACGCCAACTACGCATATTGTGAGTACTCGGGGCGACTTGCCGTGGCCAGTACAAGGCTCCATCAGCAGCGATTTTCACTATCGCGATGGCGTGCACTATAACGGTATTGTGATTCAAGCCAGCGCCGGTACGCCGGTGACGGCCGTTCACTCTGGCCGCGTGGTCTTTGCTGACTGGATGCGGGGGTTTGGTAACCTGTTGATTATCGATCACGGCGACCAGATCATGACGCTACACGCTCACTTACAGCAGTTCAGCGCAAGGCCGGGACAGCAAGTCAACCGAGGTGATGAAATTGGCCGTGTTGGCGATAGCGGTGGCCAGAGTCGTGCGGCGCTTTACTTCGAGGTTCGCCGCGGCGGCGAACCAATTAACCCTCAGCGTTGGATTGCACGCCGCTGACGGGATAAGCTGCATAACGATTGACTATGTCAGCTATCGTTTTAACGATAGCTTGTAACAACGGTTTTTAATGACGATTTTAAACGACAGTTTTCAACTATAGCTTTTCCACTACAGGGTGGCGCGCTACGGCGCTACCTATCGCCTTGCGGAGTCTGCATGACGCTATCTGTTATCGGGGTATCAGCCCCCGCCAAGCGTTTCTTGGCCACCCTGCTCCCGATTGCTTTTTTGTCGGTTCCGCTACCGTTGTTCGCTCAATCCAGCGCTAGCGGGGCGAACCAAAATGCCGGCGACACGCTGCCATTAGAAGAGATTCAGACCTTCGCCGAAGTGTTCGAGCGTATTAAGCGCGCGTACGTTGAAGAAGTGGATGATCGCACGCTGCTGCGTAACGCCATGCGAGGCATGCTTAGCGAACTGGACCCGCACTCGGCCTACCTGGATGAGGAGGAGTTCCAAAGCCTGCGTGAATCGACTCAGGGCGAGTTTGGCGGCATTGGGATTGAAGTCGGCATGGAAGATGGCCAGCTCATGGTGATTACACCCATTGATGACACGCCCGCCTCACGCGCGGGGCTGCTGTCTCGCGATATTATCGTCGCCATTGACGGCACGCCCACCGCGAATCTGTCGCTACAGGAGGCGGTGACGCTAATGCGCGGCGAGCCGGAAAGCGAGCTGCGTATGAGCATACTCCGTTCAGGGGAAGACACTCCGCGGGAATTCATCCTAAAACGTGAAATTATTCGCAGCGAAAGCGTTAAACATGAGCTGCTTGAGTCTGGTTATGGCTATCTTCGCATTAGCCAGTTCCAGTCGCGCACTGCGGAACAGGCTCGCGACGCATTGGCGATGATGGCCCGTGAACAGCCGCTAGAAGGGCTGGTGCTCGATTTACGTAATAATCCTGGCGGAGTGCTTCAGGCTGCCGTAGGTATTGCCGACCTGTTCCTGGATCAAGGGCTAATCGTGTATACCGAAGGGCGTCTCTCGGATACCGCCATGTCGTTTTCCGCCTCTTCCAACACCCCCTCTGGCGATATCCCGCTGGTGGTGCTGATCAACGGCGGCAGCGCCTCGGCCGCCGAGATCGTGGCGGGTGCGTTGCAGGACCAGCGGCGCGGCATCATTATGGGAACCGACAGCTTTGGTAAAGGGTCGGTGCAGCAGATTATGCCACTGGGTAATGGTGAGGGGCTAAAGCTCACCACCGCGCTTTATTACACCCCTAATGGGCGCTCTATTCAGGCCCAAGGCATTGAGCCTGACGTCGAAGTCGTCCGCGGGCGTTTAGAAGTCGCCGAAAGCCGTCGTGAAATTCGCGAGGCGGATCTTGACGGGCATCTAAGCGCTCAACAGGCACCGCGTGACCGCCAAGAAATGGCCGAGCGCCTGCTTGACGACTATCAGCTCAGCGAAGCGCTTAACCTGTTGAAAGCACTTAACGTGGTTGATCGCCGCCGCTAACGACAGCTCAGTGGTAGGCGGCCCCGCTCTCCGGTCGCCTGCCGCATTAGCATCCGCTTTAAAGGCACTTGCTGATTCATACCACTCATGCCCAGGTTGCGCGCCAGCGTCAACACAGGATGATGACTGCCAAACAGCACTTTAAATCCCTTCATCAACGCCAGCATGGCAGCGTTATCAAAGCGCCGCCGGCGCTCATAGCGCTTTAGTGTGCTTATCGCTCCCCAAGGTGCGCCGCGCTGCCAGGCATGCACGACCTCTTCAGCCAGTACCGCGGCATCCATAAGCCCCAAATTGACACCCTGACCTGCCAGCGGGTGAATGCTGTGGGCAGCGTCACCGACCAGCGCAAAATGCTCTTGAACATACTGACGGGCATGGCGCTGCACAAGCGGAAAACGATGCGCCTGATCGCAGACCGTAACAGAGCCTAGGCGGTAGCCTAACGCTTGGGCCAGCGTATCGCCCAGCGCTGATCGAGAGCTGCCGCACAGCTCAGCTGCATGCTCCGGGGTTGTCGACCATACAATTGAGCAGTAGCGATCGTCGCCCGCCACCGTTAAGGGCAGAAACGCTAGAGGACGACCATCGATAAACGCTTGGCGCGCCGTACCGCCGTGCGGCTTAGCACACTGCACGGTGGTCACCACCGCGTCTTGCTGCATAGCATCGCTAGCCACTTCAATGCCGGCCATTTCGCGCAGTGACGAATGCGCGCCATCGGCCGCTACGATCAGCGGGGCGTGTAGTTGGCGCCCGTCATCCAGCACCAGCCAATCCCCACCGGTCTGCTTGTCGGCCTTCTGATTAGCGCGTTGCAAGGCCTCAATACTGACACCAAAAAACGTCGTAACGTTAGGATGATCGACCACATGGCTATTGAGCGCGGCTAGCGTGACCGCATTTTCCACAATATGCCCCAATACCAGAACACCCGCCTCATCGGCCGAAAACGCAATGTCACCGCTACCCTCAGCATCCCAGACCTGCATACCGCGATAAGGCGTTATCCGGGTTTGCTGCATCGCAGGCCAAACCCCTAAATGCGTCAACAACCGCTGTGAAACCGGCGTTAATGCGCTGACTCGCGGGGCGGGCAGCGCGCTAGCTGCCTGCTTCAGACTAATGGGCGTGGACAGTGCTTCAACAAGCGCCACCCGCATGCCTGCTTGAGCCAACAGCGCGCAAAGCGCGGTGCCGACCATGCCGCCACCGACGATAACGGCCTCAAACTGCTCAACCCGCGGCGCTTCTGGTGCAGCATTCATCTGCCATGCCGTGTTCGTGTGCATCGTTTTGTGTTCCTTGTTTGCGGCACTAGCGCTCTAAGCCCATCGCGCGTCTCGCAAGGCTGCGACGCAGCGGCCCGATGAGGTTCAGGCCAATTAGTCCCGCAGCGCGAGCGTGGGGCAGTAGCGGAAACGAAAGACCAAACAGCCGCACTAGGCCATCACTAAACCGGATCACGTTAGCGCGATCTTGGGAGCGCTGCTGCTCGAAGGCTAGCAGAGTCGTTATGTCGCCCAATGGCCGCTGATCAAGCGCGCCTTGTGCTAGCGCATCGACTAGATCCATGACTCCGCGCAGCGCCAAATTAAATCCCTGGCCAGCAACCGGATGCAGCGCGTGAGCAGCATTACCTAATACCGCAAGCCCTGGGCGAACCGGCTCGTCAGCAGTCACCAATGAAAGAGGATAGACGTGACGAGCCCCCACTCGGGTAAAGCGCCCTACGCGATCGCCGAAGGCATGCTGTAATTGCAGCAGAAATTCACGCGCAGACAGCGCCAGCCTTGCTTGCTCGCTACCGCTGGGGTGCGTCCATATCAGCTCCATCGCCTGCCCAGGAAGCGGTAGCAATGCCATAGGGCCCAGCGGTGTAAAGCGCTCGTAAGCAACGCCTTGATGGGGCTGGCTAACACCCACATGAGCAATTAAGGCGGTTTGCTCATACGATTCGCGGCGACTGCCGATGCCCAGCTGCTCTTTAAGTCCCGAGCGGCCACCGTCAGCAAGCACCGTTAGCCCTGCCGTTAATTGACTACCATCGGAAAGCTGCAAATGATGCCCGCCCGCCACAGGCGTAAGCTGCTCAACCGTGGCGGGGCAGTGCCAGGCTAACGGCAGCTGAGTAAGATGCTGATGAAGTACACGCCCCATCCATGCATTGGGTATCACATGGCCAAGCGCGGCAATGCCCAGTTCATCGGCGCTTAGCCGCGTCGCGCCTAAGCGGCCGCGCTCACTGATGTGGATACGCCGTATCGGTGTTGCCTCGCGACGCATCGCCTCCCAAACACCCAGCTGCTGAAAGCGCTGCGCAGAACCTTCCGCAATAGCGCTGGCGCGAGCATCAAAGCTGGGCTGCCACTGCGTTTCCAACGGTTTCGCCGGTAGCGGAGCAGATTCGACAATCGCTACCCGCCAGCCATAGCGCTCTATCAACGGTGCCAGGGCGCAGCCTAAGCTTGCACCGACCAACCCTCCCCCGATGATCACAATGTCATGGGTCAATGGTTGCTCAGCCGCTGAATCAGACTGCTGCATTGGCTTTCCCCTCTCACTATCGCCACCCAAAGGCAACTAATAATTCGTAACGTAAATTACATAAAGGCTATTATAAAAAATTTGAATTGCTTAACTCTTAGCCATTAATGCTTCAATTTCATTTACCTGTTTAGGCACATCGACCGTCAGCACTTCGTGACCATCGCTTGTCACCACCACGTTGTCTTCAATGCGAATGCCAATACCGCGAAAGGCAGCAGGGATGTCGTTATCGCTAGGTATGTAAAGGCCTGGCTCAACGGTAAGCACCATGCCAGCCATCAATGGCTGGGGCGTCTGTTCGTCTAACCGATAGGCCCCGACATCGTGCACATCTAGGCCTAGCCAGTGTGACGTTGAATGCAGATAAAAACGGCGATAACTCTCGTCATCAATGCGCGCCTGAACCTCTCCATCCAGCAAGCCCAACGCTATTAGCCCAGCCGTTAAATCGTGCACCACGCCAGTGTGAATATCTGCGAGCGATACTCCCGGCCGTATAGCGTTCACGGCCTTTTCTTGAGCGGTTAATACTACTTGATAGAGTGCTCGCTGAGCGTCACTAAATTGCCCGGTGACGGGAAACGTGCGGGTAATATCCCCAGCGTAAAGATCGAATTCGGCACCGGCATCAATGAGTACTAAAGACTCATCGGCGAGCGGCGCGCTGTTCTCAATATAGTGCAGTACACAAGCGTTGGCGCCGCTGCCGACAATCGTGCTGTAGGCGGGGCCGCTGGCGCCTTGCCATACAAATTCATGCTCTAACTCGGCCTGTAGCTGATATTCACTCAGCCCAGGCCGCGATACCTGCATGGCACGCCTATGGGCGCGGGCGGATATCAGCGCCGCATGACGCAGCAGAGCAATCTCCGCCTCGCTTTTGATCAAACGCATGGCATGAATCAACGGGCTCACGTCCAGCCAGCCTTTTAGCGGCGGCTTTCCGCGTCTCAGCCCTGCCTGTGCTGACATCAACGCATCTTCTGCAATGGCCACGGCCTCGGCGCTGTCTAGAGGTAAATAAAGCAGCTCACGCTCGGCTAACAGCTCGGGCAGCCGTTCATCGCGGTCAGCGTTTTCGAACGCCTGATCAATCCCATGCTCTGAGATCACGCCGGCAGCGCCCAAGCGGCGCCCTGTCCACGCCTCCAGAGTAGGATCCCGATCCTGACAGAACACCACACTCTCGTTGCCCGCTTTTCCGGGGAGCAGCAGCAATAGCGCATTGGGCTCACGAATGCCGGTGAGATAGTAGAAATCGCTGTTCTGACGAAAGGCGAACTCACTGTCGCGTGACCGGGTCATTAGTCCGGCACCTACAAGAATAACGGCGGCGTTATTCGGCAGCTGGGCCATTAAAGCGTCACGGCGTCGGCGATATTCAGCCACGCCTATCGCAGATGGCCGAGGTAACAACTCAGGCAGCATAAAGCCTCCAAGCAGCAGAATTAATGAACGGGTGCGTCAGTTTGTTCTACTTGCGGCATGCCGGGATGCTGCTCGGTATAAAGCAGCATAGCAGCCATGCGGGCATGCTCGGTAAGCGCAAAAAGATCATTTTCGTTTTCGGGGCTGTCGTCGATATCGGTCTCCATTCGGCCGACCCCCTCTAGGTCCTCAATTGCCTCGCACAGCGCTTGCGACCAGCGCTCGCGAAGCTCGTTATCGGCCACTTCATCGACCACTTCGATAAAGCCTTGCGTCCATTCTTTAAGCCCCTGCGCCTGCTCTCCTAAAGAGAACAATTCATCAGGCAGCAGCGGCGTGTAATCCAGATCGCTGGCGCTTAAGGCCTCCAACGTTTGGCGCCGCCAGCCTAGTAGGCGCTCGGCGCTGGCAGGATCACGGGGCTGTTCAATGCCCAGACTCTGGCAAACCTCTTCAAGCCATGTCGCTGCGCTAACATCTCGCAGTGCTAGCAAAGCGCAAAGGCGGCCATCTAAAAATGCCGGCGACTGCATGCTGCCATGCAGTAAGAAAACATCCGCTACGTCAGAGAAATCCTGGCGCTCATCAATCAATGACATCGTTTCACGTGCTCCACTGGATAGGTTGGGATCGTATTGGCGATAGTGCTTACGCGTTGACCGCGTACAAGCGCCTCTCTTATAGTGAGCGACGTCTATCTTCCTATGCTGTGATGTTAACGCATTGGGCCCCTTGCTGGCCCGTGCTGGAGTCTTTGATGAGTAACGCCAAGCGGCCAACCAAAGAAATAACCCTGTTAGGGCGCGGTTATGTCATTGCCTGCGACACGGGCCAAGAAGCCAAACTGGACCGTGCCGCGCGCTACCTAGATCGCGCTATGCAGGGCATTAATGCGCAAAGTAGCGCCTTGGGAAGTGAGCGTGTTGCTATCATGACAGCGCTCAATATTACCCACGAGTTGCTCGAAGCAATAGATGAGCACCGTGCTGGCGAAGCGAATCTTAATCGCCTCAACGATCGACTTGACCAGGTGCTCGCCAAAACCCGTCAGCGCTAGTTAACGTTTTAACCAACACTTTGGCATTAGCCACGGCTCTGTTAGGATGACGGAGTTCTCTGGGGTGTACGCCAGTCGTTATAGTCCCTCGAGCCTATGCGCAGTACCCAGGGGGCCAAATGCTAGCCAGACCCGTGTGCATGTCCGTGCGTCGGAAAGCCTGACGGTCTGGCTGCGGCCACCCACCTTGAACCAGTAGGTTCAGGGCCAGAACGGCAGCGGCACCTTGGAGAACACCTCTGTATGAGCGTAAAGATATAGGGGAATAGCGGTTTATGAACAATCTCCATCACGCTACCGCACTACCCGACGTTGATAAGCGCGCACTACGTCGCTTTTTACGTCATCAGCGCAATGCCCTTTCCCAGCAAGAGCAGCGTGTTGCGGCACAACGCCTGTGTGATCAGCTTAAAACCCTGCCTGAAGTTCGCCGCGCGCGACGCTTAAGCCTATATCTGCCTATTAACGGCGAAATCGATCCAACCCCGCTCCTTGCCTGGTTACGCAAGCGCCATGTGGATGTGTACTTGCCCGTTTTACGGCCATTTAGTGACAATAATCTTTGGTTTGTTGCCTACCGCTCGGACACTCCCATGATCAAGAACCGCTTTGGCATTTGGGAGCCTGACCAGCGATTTAGCGCCAAGCGTTGTAATCGCCTGCCCGCCTGGGCCTTAGACACGCTCATCGTGCCGCTGGTAGGGTTTGATGCCCAGGCCAATCGCATGGGCATGGGTGGCGGCTTTTATGACCGCAGCTTAGCGTTCATGCACCGCCCCGGCCCTTCACCAGCCCTGATCGGCGTCGCCCACGCGTGCCAGCAAGTCGCTTCGCTGCCGATTGAACCCTGGGACGTGCCTTTAAAGGCCGTGGTGAGCGACAAAGGCTGTGTACGCCGTCGATAAACTGCCATAAAAAAAGCTGATTCTGTCAAGAATCAGCTCATATGCTGCCTATCAACTGCACCTTGTCGGTTAACGGCGCTGCTGCAAAACGCTGTGGATTAACTTCCCGACAACGCCTGCGCATAACCCGTGGCGAGCACTCCTAATGCAAACACCACCATCAACGCCATCACCATATCAGGCTTCTTCCGCCGCATGCCGCTTCTCCAACACCTTTACTGTCACCGAATGTCTTAAACCTGCCCTCTATTTCCGATCAAAACGTCGTGGCAGATTCGATTAATTTCGGCCACGACTATAGGGCTATAAGGGCACCGTTGACAACAGCATAACCAACATTTTTTCACGCTTAATGAAACGTTTTCGTTAACAAATGTTGCCTAGCTGCTCTGGCGTTCAGGGTAAGCAACCACTTACAATCGGGCAAATGATCACTCGGGCAAACGATATTAGGCCATGAATAAACGATAAGCGGGGTTATCACTCTCCCGCCAATAGCGGTAGCCAATAGCGTCTAAATGCTCAGCCACATGAGACCTGTCTCCATTAGGCACTTGCATGCCCACCAGCACACGACCATAGGCAGCGCCATGGTTGCGATAGTGGAACAATGAGATATTCCAGTCATGGGGCAGCTGGGTAAGGAAGTTCATTAGCGCGCCCGGGCGTTCAGGGAACTCAAAGCGATAGACTTCCTCTTCAAAACGCTCGCTGGGGCGTCCGCCGCTAAGGTGGCGAATATGCAGCTTCGCCAACTCGTTATCGGTAAGATCTTCTACCTGATAGTCATTTTCACGAAGTTTGTCGATCACCGCCTGGCGGTCTTCTCCACCCGGCTTCACCTGGATCCCCACGTAAACATGCGCTTCAGTGCTGTCGGCATAACGGTAGCTAAACTCAGTCACCATACGCTTGCCTAGCGTACGGCAGAACTTTTTAAAACTGCCGGGTTTTTCGGCAATAGTGACCGCCAGGATCGCTTCGCGCTGTTCGCCTAGCTCCGTGCGTTCGGCAATGTGCTGCAGGCGGTCAAAATTGGTATTTGCGCCGGAGTTAATGCACAGCAGCGTTTGCCCTTCAGCACCGGTTTGCTGAATATACTTTTTCAGTCCTGCCAGCGACAGCGCGCCAGAGGTTTCCGCCACGGCCCGAGTGTCCTCAAAAATATCTTTCACCGCCGCGCACATTTCATCGGTATTGACGGTAATGACATCATCAACCAGGTCTTTCACTAGCGAAAAAGGCACCTCGCCAATTTGCGCTACCGCGACGCCTTCGGCAAACACGCCCACTTGATCGAGCACGACCCGCTCCCCGGCTTCGAGAGCCGCTTTGAGGCATGCGCTGTCTTCGGCTTCCACCCCGATTACTTTGATATCGGGACGCAAATATTTAACGTAGGCCGCCACGCCGGCAATCAGCCCGCCGCCGCCAACCGGTACAAAGATGGCATCTAGCCGCCCGGCGTGTTGGCGCAAAATCTCCATCCCCACCGTGCCCTGCCCAGCGACCACATCAATATCGTCAAAGGGGGGAATATAGGTATAGCCATGCTCGCTAATCAGCTCCTGCGCATACTCCGCCGCCGCAGCGAAAGCATCGCCTTTAAGTATGACCTTGGCGCCCCGAGCGCGTACCGCCTGCACTTTAATCTCGGGCGTGATACGCGGCATCACAATCACGGCCTTAACACCCATGAGCTTCGCGGCCATGGCAAGCCCCTGCGCGTGATTACCGGCAGAAGCTGCAATCACACCTTTGTCTTTTTGCGCCTGGGTTAGCTGCGCCATTTTGTTGTACGCACCGCGAATCTTGAACGAAAAAACCGGCTGTAGATCTTCACGCTTAATCAGAATCTGGTTGTTGAAGCGACGCGACAAAAAGGGAGCAGGGGAAATCGGGGTCTCACAAGCGGCTTCATAGACGCGGGCTTGGAGGATCTTTTTGACGGTTGCTTCTAGCATGCGGGTATCCCAAGGGAAGAACGTGAACGGACAAAGCTTTTATTGGTAGCAGATTACGGCTAGCGGCGTCTAGCCGTGTTTCCATCGGCAAGCACCGTTTAGGCCGTTATACTAACGTCACTACCTCATTTCTAATGCACAGGCTTGCTATGAATCAGGATGAATTGAAGGCCGCGGTGGCGGACGCTGCGATTGAAGAAATTAAATCTCAGCTCGAAAAAGATACCATCTTAGGCATTGGTACGGGCTCTACGGCCAATCTATTTATTGATCGCCTCGGCCCGCTACGTCATCTATTTCAAGGTGCCGTGGCCAGTTCCGACGCCAGTGCTAAACGTCTCGAAAAACTCGGCATTGAGGTATTTGAGCTCAACAGCGTTGGCACAGTACCCTTTTATATCGACGGCGCAGACGAAGTGAATGCTAACTTACATATGATTAAAGGCGGCGGCGCTGCGCTTACTCGTGAAAAGATTGTCGCCGCCTGCGCCGAGCGCTTTATCTGCATCGCAGATGACTCAAAGTACGTGCCTCAACTAGGCAACTTCCCCTTACCGGTTGAAGTCATTCCCATGGCACGCTCCTATGTCGCCCGTGAGCTAGTGGCGCTGGGTGCAGAGCCGGTTTACCGCCAGGGAGTGCTGACAGACAACGGTAATCCTATTATCGACTGCTACGATTTCATGATTAGTGACCCTGTCGCGATGGAGGCCAAAATCAACGCCATCGTCGGCGTCGTCACCAACGGTCTGTTTGCAGCTCGCAGCGCCGATGTTCTGCTGTTGGGTAAACCTGGAGGCGTAGAGCGCATAGTTCTGTAAATAAGTTTTTTTAAATAAGTTCTTTAAATGAGCCCGTTAAATGGGACCGCTAAATTAGCCTCCTGAATCAGTGCACTAACGAGGTAACAACGCTTCCAGCCCTTCAAGCGTGCGGGCCAGTGCACCAGTATGGCGATGAATCACTTCACGACCGGCTTGCCCCACTTGAAGGGCAAGCTGCGGATTAGCGAAATAATGCGCTAAGGCACTCGCCAAAGCCTCCGGGGTTTCGACCAGCGTTAGCGCCCCTGCCGCCTGTAGCGGCTCAGCCACATCGGCAAAATTTTCGATATAAGGGCCGCTGAGTACAGGCCTTCCTAGCGCTGCCGGTTCTAGCACATTGTGCCCTCCAAGCGGCACCATACTACCCCCCACAAAGGCAACATGGCCCGCCGCATACAGCGTTGCTAGTTCGCCCAGCGTATCACCTAGATAAACCTGTGTTTGCGCCGTCACGGGCTGCTGTTGGCTGCGGCGGCTGAGCGCCCAACCTGCGGCAAGGCACGCGTTGGCTACGTCATCAAAACGCTGGGGATGGCGGGGTACCATTACCAGTAACGCCTCAGGATAGCGTCGCAGCAGCAGGCCATGGGCCTCAAGCAATAGCGCTTCTTCGCCTTCTCGAGTGGAACCCGCCACCCAAATCGGACGCTCTTTCCACTCATGAAGTAAGCGCTCACCCTCGCTGAGCGCCTTTTTCTGACTGGCCATTTCGAACTTTAACGAGCCAACGACGTTGATGGCTTCTGCACGGCAACCCAGCGCTTTAAAACGCTCGGCGTCTGCCGGTGATTTTGCGGCTAGCCAGCGAATATCGGCCAGGGTGCTGGTCATTAGCGGGCGTAAGCGCCGGTAGCGCTTGAAAGCCCGTGGCGATAAACGCCCATTAACGACAGCCACCGGCACGTCTTGTTGGCGACAGGCGTGTATCGCGTTGGGCCACAGCTCGGTTTCAAATAAAATAGCTAGCTCAGGCTGAACACGCCGCACAAAGCGTTTAGCCGCGCCGGGAAAATCCAGCGGCAGAAAGCAATGCGTCAGCCGAGCTTGATCGTGGGAGGACTGCTCATCGATCAGTGACTTGACCTGCCCGGCGCCACTAGCCGTCATGGTAGTCAGCACAACGCTGTGCCCTGGATAAGACTTTAAAAGCCCTTCAATCAGCGGCCGGGCGGCGCGCACTTCACCCACCGAGGCACAGTGCAGCCAGATACGTGGCGCGGGCGGAAGCTGCCCAAGCCTTATTCCAAGACGCTGCCAGCGTGAGTGAGTGCTTACTTGCTCTCGCCAGATACGCCAGCCGATTAGCGGCGATAGCGTATAGAGCGCCGCTGAGTACGCAAGCCGTGGCCAAGCCGGCGAGGCCATTAGCGCTCGCGATCTAGAATGGAGCTAATCATCGCAGAGGTCGAGACGCCGTCTTCAAACCCAAGCACCTTGACCTCGCCTCCATTGGCAATAACGGCGGCCCCTCCGGCGATATCTTCGGGCCTATAGTCCCCCCCTTTCACCAAAATATCCGGCAGGATCAATTCGATCAGCGCTTGGGGCGTGTCATCACTAAACGGCACAACCCAATCCACGGCGCCGAGCCCCGCTAACACCTGCATACGTCGGATTAGCGGATTAATTGGCCGCTTAGGCCCCTTCAGACGGCCAATGGAAGCATCGTCATTGACTGCCACGATTAAACGGTCACCGAGCCGCTTGGCCTGCTCCAGGTAGGCAACGTGTCCGGCGTGCAAAATATCAAAGCATCCGTTGGTCATCACCACCCGCTCACCGCGCAGTTGAGCGGCACGCACCGCATCCGCCAGCACAGTGGGTTCAATCACGCCAAACTCGGCCAGTTTGTCACCGTGTAACGCAGTATACAGCTCGGCAATCGACAGGATCGCCGTGCCAGGTTTGGCCACCACTAACCCCGCACCTAAATTAGCCAGCATCATGGCCTCGGGCAGCGCGTGCCCCGCTGCTAATGCCAACCCCATCAGGCCGATAACGGTATCGCCCGCGCCGGTCACATCAAATACTTCCTGGGCACGCGTCGGTAAATGCAGCGGCGGCTGGCCTTCGCGGATCAGCGTCATGCCTTTTTCGCTACGGGTAATGAGCAGCGCTTCCAACGCTAACTCAGCGCGCAGCGCTTCACCGCGGCTTGATAACTCAGCATCGGTGGCGCAGGGGCCAACGACCGCTTCAAACTCAGCTAGATTGGGGGTCATTAAACTCGCCCCGCGGTACTTGCTGAAATCTTGCCCCTTGGGATCAATTAACACGCGCTTACCGCTGGCACGCGCCTTAGCGATGAGGCTTTCAACTTGGTTCAGCGTGCCTTTGCCGTAATCAGAAAGGATCACAATATCGCAGTGAGGTAGCGCCGCTTCCACGTGAGCTAAAAGCTCGGAGGTGTCGACATTATCCAAGCGCTGTTCAAAGTCCAGACGCAGCAGCTGCTGATTACGACTCATCACACGAAGCTTCGTAATCGTTGGCACATCGGCACTATGCTGAAAGTAAGTGCTCACACTGGAAGCCAAAAGGCTAGCTTCCAACAGCTGAGCATTATCGTCTTGGCCCACCACTCCAGCCAATACGGCGTGGCCTCCTAGCGAGGTAATGTTCAATGCCACATTAGCGGCTCCGCCCGGGCGGTCCTCAACGTCTTCGACGCGCACCACCGGCACCGGCGCCTCTGGCGAAATACGCGAAGTACCACCGTGCCAATAGCGGTCTAACATCACGTCCCCCACGACCAGCACACGGGCATGCTCTAGGGCAGTTAAATCAATTTTCATGGGTGCTCCTTAACGCTAGCCGTTACAGCGGTATGCGCCAAAAGTGCATCTAACTTGGCGATAACATCATCTGCTTTAATCAGCATCATGGCGCTGGGATGACGAACTCGCTGGCCCCAATTAACGTCCTCCACCGATTTGTGGAGATAGGTACGCACAGCCTCTGGATAAGCGTTGACCGCGAAGTCACGCCAGCAATAGGGCGCCGCGCGCATAGGATTGGTCGATGCATATAGCCCCAGCGCCGGCGTGCCCACGGCGTTGGCCATATGAATAGGCCCAGTATCCGGTGCGATCACTGCGCGTGCTTGGTCAATTAGCGCCAGAACCCCTTTCAAGGACGTGCCGCCAATAGCATTAATGACGCTGTCAGGCTGACAAAGCGTTTCAATGTGATCGCCTATTGCACGCTCTTGAACACTACCCCCGCCGGTCAACACGCTTTTAAGACCGTGATGTACCCAAGCATGTTCAATAACACTGGCGTAGCCTTCTACCGACCAATTGCGGAAATTACGCAGGCGAACGTTGCTGCAAGGATTAATCACTAGATAAGGCGCCTCGCCGCTAATCACGCGCGCCTCGTTTAGCGCCGTCGACGAGATGGGTAAATCCCATTCCAATCGATCGTCTTCTACCCCCAGCACGCGTGCAAAGTCCATAAACGACTCCAGCACGTGAGCATTGGAATGGGGCGCTAGCTGATACTGGGTAAACCAGTGCTGGGCATCTTTGGCACGCGCTTTGTCGTAACCCACCCGCACATTGGCCTTTAGCCCCAGTGACAGAACGCTGGCGCGAATGGCCTGTTGCATATGCAGCAGTACGTCAAAGCGAGTATCGGCAAGCTGACGCCACAGCGCGCGCATGCCGGCAAGGCCGGTTGATTTGTCGTAAACGACGAACTCGACCCCGGAAAGGCCTGCCAGTAGACTGTGCTCCCCCTTACCTATAATCCAGGTAATACGTGCGTCAGGCCACTGGCGCTGTAACGCCCGCACCGTGGGCACCAGATTGCATACGTCTCCTAAAGCAGAGAGGCGCAAAATGGCAATGTGTTTGGGCTGAACAGGCAGAGAGGGCTTCATGCGCTTAGCGGCACTCCGGCAGAAAAATAGTCTGATTTTACATGATGCAGACAGTTTATGTGACGCACCGGGAACACACCAAATTCATCCGGGCTTATTCACGAGCGATTATTGGCGCAGGCAGGGGCTCATTGTGGGTGAAGCCCCGGGGCGAGGTAGCAGCTTTTTTCTGCAGGCAACGCCTACTGAACAATGGGTATTAAGGCCTTATCGACGCGGTGGTATGGCGGCCAGGCTAAGTGCGAAACGCTACCTTTGGACAGGAACTGAGCGTACACGAGCGTTTCGTGAGCTGCGCTTAACCGCTACTCTTTTTGCGCAAGGGCTCCCCGTACCGCGCCCCGTCGCCAGCTGCGTTACCCGGCATGGTTTAACCTATGAGGCTGCGTTGATGACGGTACGCATCCCCGGTGCACGGGCGCTAGCCGAGCTGCTTAACCATCGTCAGGCAGATGATGCGTTATTGCAGCAAGTAGGCTCGATGGTTAAACGCTTTCATCAGGCAGGGCTTGATCACGTGGACTTAAATGCCCGCAATATCCTGATCGATAGTAACGACACGCCGTGGTTGATCGACTTAGATCGCTGCCGGCTACGATCGCCGGGCAAGTGGCAGAACGACAACTTAACTCGCCTGAAGCGATCGCTCATAAAATTTAACGCGGAAAATAGCTATTCATCAATACTAGACGGCTATCAGTAATTACATAGCTTTTACACCTGAATTCAAGTAATAAGTGCAGCACCTGCGGTATCCAGGGCACCTGAGTACTCACCCAGGAACACCTGTGCCGGTGTTCGATAACCGAGCCGTTTTCTCGGACGGTCATTCAGTTTTTTGACGACCTTTCTTAGCTCGCCATCTGTCACCTGCCGGAAGTCAGTCCCCTTGGGGTAGTACTGCCGGATGAGGCCATTCGTATTTTCATTGGTCCCACGCTGGCCGGAACAGTAAGGATCACAGAAGTAAATTGAGGCGCTCACCGCCTTGGCCACTGCCTCGTGGTTGGCAAACTCCGAGCCGTTGTCCAGCGTCACGGTTTTGACAGCGCCACGCCTCGGCGTTAGCAGTCGGATCATAGCCTTCTGTGTCAGCTCGGCAGTGATATGGGATAGCCGAGCTGCCAATAAATAGCCACTGCGGCGCTCAACGAGGGTGACTAACCCTGACTGTTTGTGCCCCTTGAGCACCGTGTCGCCTTCCCAGTGGCCAATCATGAGCCGGTCATCCACATCGGCGGGGCGATGTTCGATACCGACCCGGTTAGGGATTTTACCGAGCCCAGCGCTCTTGGCATGAGCACGGTGCTTGCTGCGCCGCTTAGGCTGACGAAGGTGTCGCCAAAGATCGCCGCCACGGACTTTGTCATCCCAGATCAAGGAGTAGATCCACTGATGGCTGACGCCAATGCCGATCAAAGGCGCCATGAAGCCGCTAATTTGCTCTGGACTCCACTCCTCACGTAGTTGCTTGGCGACGATGTTGACCATGCTGGGCAGGCGCTTTGTCCATTTCCAGGCGGTACGTCGCCGGTCGTTACTACGGCACTGAGCCATCTCAGGTTCATAACCTTCGCCTGTCGCATTACGACGCAACTCACGGCTTATCGTGCTGTTATGAACGCCAAGGTTTTTAGCGGCCTGTCGCTGGCTCATCCCTACCCCAATACAGTAAACGCGCCACTAACCACATCTTCTCAAGCGGAGTTTTGCTGACCACACTGAGGTTTCTTCATCCAGGAGATCCTCATGATCCAAGAACTCAACTCCATGCAGGCGTTTTGGCTCGGGCATCTGTATCACGCCTCGGTGCGCGAGATTCCCCTCAGCGAATACGCCTCGCAACAAGAACTTACCTTAGCCGATCTACTGCTCTGGGAAAAACGTTTGAACGTTCGCGGCTTACCGGTGCCACCCCGTCATCGTCCTGCCCGCTTTGTAAAAGTGGCGGTGGCGCCATGATCCGTCCGAGCACTCACCTGACCGTATACCTTTGTCGCGAATCGGTGGACATGCGCAAACAGATCGACGGGCTGGCCTTGTTGGTTCAGGAGGCCATGGAGCTGAACCCGTTTGATAAGGCGTTGTTTGTCTTTGGCAATCGCCAGCGGGATAAAATCAAACTACTGTTCTGGGAGCGTAACGGCTTTGTCGTCTGGTATAAGCGCCTGGAGCGTGAGCGATTCAAGTGGCCAACGCACCTGGACGGTGACGCCGTGACCTTAAGTGGCCAGGAACTGAACTGGCTGCTAGACGGCTATGACCTGAAGGCCATGCAGCCTCATAAAGCATTGAATTTTAAGTGTGTTGGCTGATTTTTTTGCTCCGCTTTTTAATGGTTTTTTGATACACTTCAAGGCATGAAAAGCACCACGCCCCCCGCCCAGGACATCTCCCAACTGCAGCGCCAGGTCAAAGCGCAGCAGCAAGAGATTGCGCAACTTCATCGCCTGATGGAGAAAAAAGAGGCGCAGTGGGAAGCCACCAAACAGTCACTTTATGAGCAGTTCCGCCTGGCATTAGAACGCCAGTTTGGCCCTTCCACGGAAAAGTACGGCATCAAGCAGGGCGATCTGCTGATTAATGAGGCCGAACTCATCGTCGATGACGACGAAGGTGCCGCAGATGAGGCGCCCGCTGACGTCGCCGATGGCGACGCTTCTGCAACGCCGCCTGATAATGTCGCACCTTCGGCCAACAAGCGTACCCGCGGCGGACGCGTCGCCTTGCCGCCTGAACTGCCTCGTGTCGAGGTGGTGCATACGCTGGACGCTACCGAGCGTTGTTGTGCCGAAGACGGCACCGAGCTTAAGGTCATCGGTGAAGAGGTCAGTGAAGAACTTCATGTTGTGCCCGCACGGGTAGAAGTGATCCGTCATGTGAGGCGTAAATACGCCTGCCCAATCTGCGAAGGAAACGTCAAGACCGCCCCGGCACCGGCCAAGCTGCTGCCCAAGAGCAATGCCAGTGCCACCTTACTGGCCTATGTCGCTACCGCGAAGTACCAGGATGCCTTGCCGCTTTACCGGCAGAGCCAGATCTTTACCCGCCACGGTGCCCATCTGCCTCGAAATACACTGGCACGCTGGATGGTGCAGACCGGTGAGCGCCTCTTGCCGCTGATCGAGACGCTGCGTAAGCAACTGCTAAACGCCCCGCTGATCCACATGGATGAGACCACCCTGCAGGTTAATCAGGAAGAAGGCCGCAAGGCCAGCGCCACCTCGTACATGTGGGTGCAGCGCGGTGGTCCGCCGGGTCAACAGGTCGTGTTGTTCGACTATGACCCCAGTCGTGCCGGGCGTGTGCCCCTACGCTTGTTGGGCGATTACAGTGGCTGCCTGCTCACCGATGGTTATGAAGGCTATGCCGAGGTCGTGCGGCGTAATGACATCACCCATGCTGGATGTTGGGCGCATGCTCGCCGCAAGTTCATCGAGGCTCAGAAAGCGCAGCCGAAAAATAAAACCGGCAAGGCCGGATGGGCGCTGAACCAGATCAGCAAGCTCTATGGCGTTGAAAAACAGGCCAGAGCGCTGGCACCTGCAGCACGCCAGGCGTTACGCGATCAAAAGAGCCGCCCACTGATCACTCAACTGCGCACCTGGCTCGACAAGTCCCAGGCGCAGGTGCTACCCAAAAGCACGCTAGGGAAAGCCCTGCACTATCTGGATGGCCAGTGGCCACGCCTGACCCGCTTCCTTGACGACGGGTGCATCCCGCTGGATAACAATCCGGCCGAAAACGCCATCCGTCCCTTCGTGGTTGGCCGTAAGAACTGGCTGTTCAGCCACACGCCAAGCGGAGCGCAAGCAAGCGCGGCAATCTACAGCCTGATCGAAACGGCCAAAGCCAACGGCCTGTCGCCTTACGGCTACCTGCAGCACGTCTTCGAAACGCTGCCGACGCTGAACGAAGACGATCTCAGTGCACTGTTGCCCTGGCACTGGAAAGAAACCTTACCTACCTGAGAAATGCTTAGCTAGATGTGGTTAGTGGCGCGCTTACCCAATACAAGCGTGAATCTGGTATCGTTGGGCCTGGGTCAGTTGTCGGTATCCCATGCTCTGCTTCACTTTGGTCGGTAAAGCAGGGAGGGTACCGGCGCTGGCCCTCCTGCTTCTACCGGGTGGTCCAAAGTGCTGCAGTTATTCTATGAATCCAGGACACTAAGCCTTTTGCTCTAACAGCTCTTTTGCTAACTGCATCACGTCATCAACCGCAATAGCAGGCACGCCAATAGAGCAAGAAACAGAGCGGCTATTGTCTCTCGTCAAAAACCACTCGGGCAGAGATTCTTTAAATAGAACAATTTGCCTGACACCTAAAATGTGGGCAATGTGAGAAGGCCCACAGTCATTGCTAACAAAAATCTTACATCCTTCTACCATGCTAAACAGAAGATCGACACTCGGCTGATTAAAGACCGTATATCCTTTGCTTTTTAGTATGCTTGTTTCTTCAGTTTCTTGCGGGCCCGTAATGAAAAACACGTTTTTTTCACCGCTTTCGACAAACTGATCAGCCAACTGCATGTATTTTTCTATTGGCCACTTCTTTTCCTCTTTACCTGCCCCCGGAACGAGCAAAACACTGTCTAAAAAACGTTCATCGTGGCTAATAAACCGTTGCAAATAAGGGACAGAAGATGCGCATTTTTCATTCATTAATTGTAAAAATAAATCTGCTCTATAGATAGATACATCTAACGGTAGCGTGTGCGTGTAAAAAGCCCCCGTTTTCTTAAATCCAATGCGATGAGGTATCTTCAACAACAGCATTTGTAGAGCAACACCAATACTCGAAGGCCTCAAATTGAATCCGATATCAAAATTATATTTTTTAAGTAAATAAAATTTATCTCTTTTCTCAACAACTTCTAAACCATCTAAAAATCCACTATCGACAAGAAAACTAGCACTATTGTTTTTTGTTACGCCAACCAATGTAGCCCCTGGGTACTTTTCCCTTAGCATCACTAAAAATGGCACGTGCACTAAATGGGCACCAAAAAAAGGCCTGTTATGTAAAAAAATCACAATATGGCGTTCATTTAATAGCATTGTCATTTTTGGGCTAGCTCTTTATATCGCTGACTATACTTCTCAGCCATCGCATCACTACTGTAAAGATGCAGTGATGAAAATGCAGTATCTACAACATGATGCCTTAACATAGCGTTGTCTCTGAGCATCAAGAGCCGATCTTTTATTTCACTAGCACTGCCAACAGAAACCAGAAAACCTGTTTCATTAGTTTTTATAAGATCAGGAATGCCGCCGACATTGCTCGCTATAATAGGAACCCGAGCGTTCATCACGTCCAAAAGCACCGATCCTAACCCTTCATTTCTTGAGGGGAATACAAACACATCAAATCCAGACAAATAATCATTAATATTATCTTTAAATCCCGCCCAGACAATATTACTAATACCTTCGCTTTCTTTTTTTAGCGCTGCCTCGTCTTCGCCTTTACCGAAAAAAACAAAAACATACTCAGGGTAATCATGCTCTAAACTTTTGGCTACTTCCATTAACACGCGTTGCCCTTTATGACGATCCACAAGCGCACCAGCATGCCCAATAATAATTTTGTTTGGATATTGCTGCCTAAACTCAACGGCTACTTTCGGGTCGTTTACAGCGCCAGAATGAGCACTTGGAATCGTGTATATAGAAGACGTGGTAAAACTTTTTAGCTGCTCGGCAATAACGCTAGAAATTGCCACGCAGTAGCCTGCATTTCGATAAAAAACAGTATTGCTCCATTTACGCTTAATCGGCGTATCGACACGGCGAGTAATAATATAAGGCGTTTGATAAAGCTTATTATGCAGCCAGGCCCAATGCACTGCTTTGGCTTCATGCGCATGGACAATATCAGCGCTGCCTGCTTGCCTATGGCCAGCCAATTGATGACCTGCATTAACAAAGACCACGCCCGGAGTATCGGCTAGTTCAGCGCGTAGCGGTGAGGACAATTGACACACGAGTGTTTGGCGCTTTATCTCACTTATCTTAGCGAGTGCTTGAATTAAAAGAACTGTTTGACGCTCTCCTCCACGAAAGCCTTTGGCTAGATTGACATGAATAATGTGCAAAAGCGCCTCCTGGGAGTCATTTGGCTTTAAAAGCCGATATAATAGCATTGCTTTCTCATTCTCTAACAGGACAGACATCCTCATGCCCGCTGGCGTTAGCGTAGTTATCATCACTCGAAATGCTGCCTCGACGCTGCAGCGTACTCTGGATGCCGTGCAATGTTTCGATGACGTTGTGGTTTATGACAACGGCTCAAGCGACGACACAATGCATATTGCCTCTGGCTATTCGAACGTTTCACTGCATGAGGGTGACTTTCTTGGCTTTGGCCCGACAAAGCGTTTTGCGGTCTCTCTAGCAAAACATGACTGGATCTTGTCGCTAGATGCCGATGAGGCTCCCTCTGAAGAGCTTATAGAGGCCATCGCTTCATGGTGCCCCAGCGCAGCCTCTAACGATCTTGGACAGATACGACGCGAGAATTGGATGATGGGCAGGCCTGTTCGCTATTCAGGGTGGGGGAAAGACTGGCTCGTGCGTCTATTCAACCGACGCTGCCATAATTTTAATGATGCGATGGTTCACGAATCTATTCTACTGAGCGAGACCAGCCGTCTTCAGCGCTTGTCAGGCATCATTGAACATACTGCGGTGACAGATTTGTCTCAGTTTCTTGAAAAAATAAACCGCTACTCGAGCCTTCGCGCCGAGTCAGGAAAGCTTAAACACTATCCTGCAGCCATCGTTTTTCTAAAAGCCATCTTTGCTTTTCTACGCACCTATGTACTACAGCACGGTTGGCTCGATGGCTGGAGAGGATTAGTCATTTCTGTTTCAAACGCCAACGGCGTATTTTGGAAGTATATGAAACAGTCGGTAAGAAACCACCCATGACCTCAGAGCTGTCCCTGAGACTCACCCTTTTAAAAAACAGGCAACACTAGATTGTTTACGGAATTCGCCTGACACAATAGGTTATCTATGCATTCTCGTGCTATTCAAAAAATAGCGTTAGTTATTATTGGTTTATGTCTTGGTTATGCGGTCACTGTACTGACACGCCTGCCGTGGTGGACACTGTTTATTGTCGCTGCCGTGTGGATTGGCCTGGGGCTCAAACTGCGCTGGGGCCAACCCGCTAATGCTCGCTATCGCAAAATCTGGCCGTGGTCACTGTTACCGCTAAGCCTTTGGGGTATCTACGTTTACTTGGCAGATAGTTTTGGCATTGTCGACTTAGGGGCGGTGTTTTTCCATCTCCAGGCTGGCATCGCCGAGCACGGTGGCGCGGGTAAAATGTTTACCGCTGTGCTTTATACGTTGGTCATGATCGGCGTGCTGGCAGCTGTCACTTGGCTATCGCGCCACGACCAACGCTGGCGCTTAGCCGAGCGTTTTTTCGCTATTGTACTACTGGCTAGCAACCCGCTGCTGTTTGGCTTAGGCCAGCGCAGCGCATCAATTGTCACTGATGATGGAGCTTGGCTGGACCGGCGCTATAAGGCACCGCCTACCGAAGAGCTACAAGATCCGCCCAATTTACTCATCATGTATCTAGAGAGCCTCGAACGAACTTACTCCAATGAGCTTTTCGGCGATGTCTACGCAGACCTTGATGCGCTTGGAGAGCGAGGCGCAGTCTTTGAAGGTATACGTCAGATGGATAACACCGGCTGGACGATGGCCGGAATGATCGCCAGTCAGTGTGGCGTCCCTTTAATGCCAGCAGGCCTTATCCACGACTCTCAATTTGAGCCGCTTTCAAAAGTTGCACCTGGCGTCGATTGTCTTGGTGATGTACTTGCTGCGCAGGGCTATCAACTGAGCTATCTAGGCGGTGCCAGTACTCAGTTTGCAGGTAAGGGGCTGTTCTATCGTGGCCATCAATTCAATAATGTGAAAGGCCGTGAAGATCTAGAACCACTGCTAGATGACCCTGAGTATGTCAACAGCTGGGGGCTGTATGACGACTCGCTTTACGATATTACCGCCGATGAAATACGCCGACTAGATAGCGAAAATAACGGCCCCTGGGGCGTTGTGAGCCTCAACCTTGCTGGCCATGCGCCGCACGGCTACCCCTCGCAAGCCTGTGTGGAGCAACAGGGCGAGTTCGATGGGCAGGATATCCTGTATTCCGTGCAGTGTTCGGCGTGGCTAGCGCGCAGTTTTATTGAGCGCTTAGAGGCAGAAGGACTTCTCGATAACACGCTCGTCATGGTGCTCAGTGATCATCTTACAATGCGCGTGTCGGTCTGGGATCAGCTGACGGCGATGGATCGTGATAATACGCTGATTATGTTCGGAGAAGGCATTGAGCCCCGGCGTATTCGCCGCGATGCGACCACGCTGGATATCTTTCCCACGCTGTTGGATGCGCTTGGGTTTAATTTAGCAGAGCAGCGAGCCGGCCTCGGAACGTCGTTATTCAGTGATAAGCAGACGCTGGTCGAGATTCATGGCATTGAAGTAATAAATCAGCGCCTAAGAGAAGAGACTGCGCTTCAGCACCGCCTTTGGGAAGGAATATCGCCTCAGCGCCGCGAGCCTCAAGAAGCTGCCCCCCTAGAGCAAACGCTGGAAACGCCAGCGGATATTGCCGACGAAATTGATATCATTCATTAGTCATCATACCGCCCTGCTGCCGATCAGCGTGTATTGCTTGATACACCTGATCAACGCTCAGCTGATTAAGGCAATTGGTATGCCCTAATGGACAAGTGCGCTCAAAGCAGGGCGAGCAGGATAGTGCAAGATAATGGATGGCGGCGTTATCCGTCATTGGCGGCGTGTAGATGGGCGATGAAGAGCCATAGAGCGCATGAACGCGAACCCCTACCGCCGCCGCCACGTGCATCAAGCCTGAATCGTTGGTAACCACCTGTCGGCAATCGGCGAGTAGATCAACCGCATCGGCAAGCTGCGTTTTACCGCAGAGGTTATGGGCATGGGCAAGCCCTTGCACTATCGCCTCCCCTGCCGCGTGATCTTTTTGCCCACCCAGCACGCGCACCTCAAAACCGTCTTGCACCAGCCGTTTTGCTAAAGCATGAAAATAACTGACGGGCCACTGTTTGGCGGGGCCATACTCCGCGCCCGGCATCAAACCAACGGCCGGGCGTGATGAAAGCGAGTGAGCTAGACGCAAGTTCACCAGGTTATCGCTGTCAATCTGCAAACGAGGCTTGGGTAATAAAAAGTCACCTCTCTCCGTTTCAGCCAGCGGTAGCCCAAGCGATACAAAGCGCTTTACCGTTTGATCAAGCACTTGCTTATTGAGCTTACGGCGCTCTTTAAGCAGCCCGTAGCGGTGCTCGCCTATAAAGCCAACACGCTCGGGTATCCGCGCCATAAAGGGGACGAGCGCGGCCTTCCAAGATCGGGGCAGCACAATAGCGCGATCAAAGCGCCCACGCAGCTGTTTGGCAAGCTCCCGACGGCTAGCCAAGCCAAACTCTCCGTGGCCCACCGTCAGTGGCAAGACCTCATCCACTTCGGGCATGCGCTCTAAAATAGGCTGTGACCACGCCGGTGCAACGACGGCAATCGTCGCACCGGGCTGGCGGGCTTTTAAGGTCATAAACAGGCTTTGTGCCATGACCATATCGCCCACCCATGAAGGGCCAATAATCAGCAGACGCGGCGCTGGATTAGCCATTCAACCACCCCAGGTAGGCCTTAACCCCTTGAGCAACGGTTTTAAATTCAACATTACAGCCGCTGCCACGCAGCGCATCAATATCGGCACGCGTATAGCTCTGATAGCGTCCTTTAAGCTCGTCAGGAAAGGCGATGTAGTCGATCTCACCTTTGCCGTAAAAACCGATTACCGCCTCGCCTATCGCTTTAAAAGGCTCCGCTCGTCCGGTACCCAGATTGAAAATGCCTGACTTATCGGGATTATCCAAAAACCATAGGTTTACATCGACGACGTCACCGACATAAACGAAGTCGCGGCTCTGCATGCCCGCCTCATAGCCTCCATAGGCGCCAAACAGCTTCAGCGTTTCATCGTTACGTACTTGCAGATGATTGTGATACGCCACGCTGGCCATTTTGCCCTTATGCTGCTCACGGGGCCCATACACATTGAAATAGCGAAAGCCCACCACCTGCGTCGTCAGCTCGCTCCAGCGCGAACGCACATGCTGATCAAACAGCAGCTTTGAATAGCCATAAACGTTGAGCGGCTTTTCACACTCGGGGGTTTCTTTGAATACCTCGCTTCCACCGTAGGTCGCAGCAGAGGATGCGTATAGAAATGGGATACCCTGCTGTTCGCAATAATTCAGCAACACCTTGGAGTACTCGAAGTTATTTTCCATCATGTAATGGCCGTCCCATTCGGTCGTATCCGAACAAGCGCCTTCATGGAAAATGGCTTCAATCTTCGGTAAGTCGACGCTCTCGCCTCTCAGCGCTGCTTTTATCCTAACGAGAAAATCGTCTTTATCCAGGTAGTCGGCCAGCGTGCAGTCGGCTAAATTGACGAATTTGGTGCCGTCGCGCAAATCGTCGACCACCATCACGTCGTTTCTGCCGCGCGCATTTAACGCTTTAACCAAGTTAGCTCCGATAAAACCGGCACCGCCTGTGATCACAATCATGCTGTTCTCCTTATCTAAAGCGGCTTGTTGGCATACGTGCCTATAACCCATCTGCCTAGGATTGTATACTTGACGCCTTATGAATTCATGGCCAACGGTGCTTTCCGCGATGAGTGTCTCGACAAACCAATCGACACCTGATGTGTCGACCTTTCAAGGCTTGATCCTTGCTCTGCAGCAGTACTGGGCAGAACAGGGTTGCGTCATTCTCCAGCCGCTCGATATGGAAGTCGGCGCAGGCACTTTCCACCCAGCGACGTTTCTGCGCGCCATTGGGCCAGAAACGTGGAATGCTGCCTACGTGCAACCTTCCCGACGCCCCACCGATGGTCGCTATGGCGAAAACCCTAACCGCCTGCAGCACTATTATCAGTTCCAAGTGGTGATGAAACCATCGCCAAGTAACTTCCAAGACCTTTATCTAGGCTCGCTCAAGCGGCTAGGCCTAGACCCGCTGGTTCACGATGTGCGCTTTGTAGAAGACAACTGGGAGTCTCCTACACTGGGCGCTTGGGGCCTTGGCTGGGAAATCTGGCTAAACGGTATGGAAGTTACGCAGTTTACCTACTTTCAGCAGGCAGGTGGCATTGAGTGCTACCCGGTCACCGGCGAGCTCACCTATGGGCTTGAGCGTATCGCCATGTACCTGCAAAACGTCGACAGCGTTTACGACCTTGTGTGGGCCACGGCTCCAGATGGTAGCAAGGTCACCTATGGCGACGTTTACTTGCAAAATGAGCGCGAACAATCCGCCTATAACTTTGAACATGCCGATGTCGATCAGCTATTTGCCTCCTTCGACCATCAGGAAAAAGAGTGCAGTAAACTGCTCGCAGCAAGCTTGCCCTTACCTGCCTACGAGCAGGTGCTGAAAGCATCGCATACGTTTAACCTATTGGACGCGCGTCACGCCATTTCGGTCACCGAACGTCAGCGCTTTATTTTACGCGTTCGGACCATGGCCCGTGATGTTGCCACCGCTTACTTTGAGTCGCGTAAGGCAGAAGGTTTCCCCATGGCGCCAGAAATACTTCGCCGCGAACTACTCGCCGACCAGGGAGACGATTAAATGGCTGTTAATACGCTCTTATTAGAACTGGGTGCTGAAGAGCTGCCGCCGAAAGCGTTGGACGCGCTGTCGGATGCCTTTGCCGCCGGCATTGAAAAAGGCCTACAGGAAGCCGACGTTCCCTTTGCCAGCGTTGCCGCTTTTGCGACACCGCGGCGCCTGGCAGTGCAGGTATTCGAGCTTGCGGACAAGCAGCCCGATCGCGACGTTGAACGGCGTGGCCCCGCTTTAGCAGCCGCCTTTAAAGATGGCGTTGCTACGAAAGCAGCCGAAGGTTTTGCCCGCTCCTGCGGCGTCACGGTGGACGATCTAATTCATTTAGACACCGATAAAGGCACCTGGCTGGCTTTTCGCGAGCAGCAGCAAGGCGAGTCGATTCAGGCACTGCTACCTGAGATTCTGCGCAAAACTATCAGCGCACTTCCGGTCCCTAAATATATGCGCTGGGGTGCGTCGCGCATTGAGTTTTCACGGCCCGTGCATTGGCTTTTAGCGCTTTACGGCAACGACGTTGTGGCCGTCGAAGTGCTTGGCTTGCAGGCCAGCCGCACGACCTTCGGTCACCGCTTTCATGCGCCGGACGCCATTCAGCTGGCGCATGCCGATGACTACGTCGCAAGCTTGGAAAATGCGTACGTGTTGGTAGACCGCGCGCAGCGCCGTGAGCGCATTCGCGAGCAGGTGTTGGCGGAAGCCGAAGTACAAGAAGCTAATGCCGTTATCGACGAAGATCTTCTCATAGAAGTAAGTGGTTTAGTCGAGTGGCCGGTAGCCCTCACCGGAAGCTTTGATGAGCGCTTCCTGGAAGTACCGGCTGAATGCCTGATTTCATCCATGAAGGCCAACCAAAAATATTTCCACCTTTTAGATGATGCCGCCAGGCTGAAACCGCTATTTATCACCATTGCCAATATCGACAGCGCGGATCCGGATCAGGTTATTTCTGGTAATGAAAAAGTGATTCGTCCGCGCTTAGCCGACGCCGCTTTTTTCTACGAAGTCGATCGCAAGCGGACCCTTGCCGCCAGGACGCCACTGCTGGAAAGCGTTATATTCCAAAAGCAGTTAGGCACCCTGGCCGACAAAGCGCGTCGCAGTACAGTTGTGGCGACCTTTATTGCAGAAAATATCAATGCGAACGTTGCTCATGCTCAGCGCGCCGTGGCGCTGGCCAAGTGCGACTTAGTCACCGAAATGGTGCTCGAATTCCCCGAGCTTCAGGGAATTATGGGGCGCTATTACGCTGAGTTAGATGGTGAGCCTGCCAACGTTTCTCAAGCACTTGAAGAGCAGTACTTACCGCGCTTTGCCACCGATGCAATCCCCCAAAGCGCAACCGGCAAGGCACTAGCTTTGGCTGACCGCCTGGACACCCTGGTCGGTATCTTTGGGATTGGTCAACGCCCCACTGGCGCAAAAGATCCCTTCGCTTTGCGTCGCGCCTCTATCGGCGTGCTTAATATTCTGGTTAAGGGCGAGCTTAATCTTGATCTGCGCGAGCTTCTTAACGTTGCCGCAGAACAGTACAAGAGCCTGCCTAAGGCAGACGGGCTTGTGGAGGATGTGCTGACTTATATGTTGGATCGTTTCCGCGCCTGGGGTCAGGATGAAGGCATTACTGCTGAAATGTATCTTGCTGTACGCGCACGCCCGGTGACGAACCCGCTTGATTTCGCTCGCCGCCTTCGCGCTGTTAAAGCCTTTGCTCAACGCGATGAAGCCGCAGCGCTGGCATCCGCCAATAAACGAGTTTCTAATATTTTGGCGAAGCAGGCCAATACCGATATCACTCAGGTGGACTCAACATTACTGGCAGAAGACGCTGAGAAAAAGCTGTTCCAAGCGGTAACGGCTAACCAAGCGCTGGTGGCTCCACTGTTTGCACTGGGTGACTACCAGAAAGCTCTCGATATACTGGCTACCCTTCGCGAGCCCGTGGATGCCTTCTTTGACCAGGTAATGGTCATGGCAGACGACCCTGCTATTCAGCGCAACCGGTTAGCGCTACTGGCTAGCCTGCAAGGTCTGTTTTTAGAGGTAGCCGATATCTCGCTACTGCCTCAATAAGCTTTTACACCACCCTCCTCTAACCGATGGCATCGCGCCATCGGTTTTTTTGTTTCACGTGAAACATTTTAATAATCCACAATGCCTTCAATACGAAGTTCCTCATGCAGTCAGGTGGAAACAATTACCTAAACTTATGTCTAATGATCTGTATCTAGCTTGGAACACTTTCAATGAACATATCTAGCAATGTCTCTCAAATGCTTGCATGAGGTGATATGGGTGGATAAACAAGCTTCAGACTTAATTACTCCACTGGTCAGCTTTTTTGTTTCCAGGTCAATTTATGAGTAATATAATCGATATTGATGAATCAAAACGTTTTATATAGATAAGTCGTTTTCGTGGCAGCAATTTATCCGACTTGTTTGACCGTTAGCCGCGAGGATCCAGCCCATGTATGATCTTTTTTTACTCGACTCTCTCCCACGCCAGCAGGCAACCATGGCGCCACATATGCTTAATGGCGATAAGCTGTGGCTAAAGCGGGCGGCAAAGCGCAACTCGCGCTGGGCTTATGCTCCGCTGAAATTATTGGCCGCGTGGCTCAAGCTAGATACGCTTAAACCTGTTCCTAACATAGGCGGTGAAGAGAGTATCCTCATTGAAGCTAACCGTATCGAAACCCTACAAAAGGCGGGTGTTGCGGTGCCGACTATTCTAGCGAAAACACCTCAGGCGCTGCTGTAGGCCGATGCGGGCACGCCAGAGCAACCCGCTGTCACATTGCTAGAGAAAATTAAAAGTACGAATGACGCTGCTCAAATTGATAAAATTTTAGCACTTAGCATTGAAGCGCTTAATAGCGTTCATCGTCGAGACTGCTACCTGAGCGAAGCCTTCGCACGCAATATTCTGATCACTGATGATAAAGCCGTTTTTATCGACTTTGAGACCGACCCTGGGCAGGTTCATGCACCGGTTGATTGCATGGTGCGCGACTGGTACTGCTTTACTTTTTCGCTATACGGCAAGCTGTATAAATCACCAACGCAGTACGAGCGTTTAACCCCGGCGCTAGTGGAGGGTTTGAAAAATGCGAAACAGGACGTACGCGAGCGCTTTTGCGAAACACTTCCTAAACTGCTTCACTTACGGCGCATACCCTTCAAATTCTTCGGTAGCGACGGACGTAAGTTAAGCGTTACCCTTCAGTCTCTTGCAGCACTCAATCAGCGCCTATGACGATGAGATTTCGATGCCGATATACCCTCAACAGCTGGTTATTCTTGACCGTGATGGCGTCATCAATCAGGACTCGGATGCTTACATCAAATCCCTAGATGAATGGATACCTTATCCTGATTCAATTGATGCCATCGCTCGTTTGTCGCAGTCGGGCTATATCGTAGCCATAGCCACTAACCAGTCGGGAATTGCGCGGGGGTATTATGATGAAGCCGTACTTACCGAAATGCACGCTCGTTTAACAACATTGGTAGAGACCGCAGGAGGCAGTATTGCGCACATTGCTTACTGCCCACATGGCCCCGACGATAATTGCACTTGCCGCAAGCCGCTGCCTGGACTGCTTCATGACATCCAGCGCGTATTAGGATTATCGAGCCTGTCCGGAAGCTGGATGGTGGGTGATAGCCTTCGCGACCTTCAAGCAGGCCACGCTTGTGGCTGTAGACTTGTACTCGTTAAAACGGGCAAAGGCGCACAAACCGCTCAAAAAGACCTAGGTCTCAATGACGCATTAATCTGTACTAATTTAAAAGACTTTGCAGACAAGCTTCTCGCTGGACGACTAGGTTAAAGCGCTTATTAATTGAAACCCGCTTGATACGCCAGCATTATACGCAAATGGTTAAAACGAAAAAATGCCGCGGGCTTTACCCAGCGGCATTTTTATTTTCATTGTCTCACGTGAAACAAGTCATACGCTTTTATACGTCGAGATTAGCCACTAAGGCATTTGTCTCGATGAATTCGCGACGAGGCTCTACATCATCACCCATCAGCGTATTAAACATCATATCTGCACCCACAGCGTCTTCAATGGTGACACGCAGCATACGACGGCTGTCAGGATCCATGGTGGTGTCCCAAAGCTGATCAGGGTTCATTTCGCCTAGCCCTTTATAGCGCTGCACGGAAAGCCCACGCTGGCCTTCTTGCATAAGCCATGCGAGGACTTCGGAAAAATGAGCTACGGGCTTCTGACGCTCTCCTCGAGCGATATAAGACCCTTCTTCGAGGAAACCATCCAACACTGCGCCAAGCTCAGCAATCCCGCGATAGTCGGCGCTTTCGAAGAAATCGAGCCCCCAAACATAGTCGGTAGTCACCCCGTGGGCGACTAGCGAGACTGTAGGTAAGTACAGTGCACGCTCTGTGTCCTCCTGAAGATGGAAGTGATACCGCGGCCCACCTTCATAGGCCACCATATCGTCCATTGTCTTCTGAAGCTCATCAATCCAGTTCTGCATGGTGACACGATCTTTAAGACTCGCCTCCCCTTTCAATGCCGACGTATGGATAATCTGTTTAAGCACTTCATTCGGATAAACGCGCGATAAGCGATCAATTCGCTTCATCACGGTGCGGTACTGGTTGACCAGCGATTCAAGCTGGGAGCCGCTAATACCCGGTGCATTGGCATTAACATGCAGGCCAGCGCCATCCAACGCTGTCGTGGTTAAGTAATCAACCATCGCCTGCTCATCTTTAAGATACAGCTCTTGCTTGCCGCGCTTAATTTTATAAAGCGGCGGCTGAGCAATAAAGATGTGGCCACGCTCTATTAATTCCGGCATTTGGCGGAAAAAGAAGGTCAGCAACAACGTACGAATATGCGAACCGTCAACGTCCGCATCCGTCATGATAATAACGGAGTGGTAACGCAGCTTATCGGGATTAAATTCTTCACGGCCTATACCACAGCCAAGCGCAGTGATTAAGGTGCCCACTTCAGCGGACGAGAGCATCTTATCAAAACGTGCTTTCTCAACGTTTAGGATTTTACCTTTAAGCGGCAAAATGGCCTGAGTACGGCGATCGCGCCCCTGCTTTGCACTACCACCTGCAGAATCACCCTCCACCAGGTAAAGCTCAGATTGGCTCGGATCTTTCTCTTGGCAGTCTGCAAGCTTACCGGGCAAGCCGGCGATATCTAGCGCGCCTTTGCGCCGCGTCATGTCTCGTGCTTTGCGCGCTGCTTCGCGCGCACGCGCCGCGTCTAACATCTTATTAACAATTGCTTTAGCTTCGTTGGGTTTTTCAACAAGGTATTCAGAAAACAGGCGGCTCATTTCTTGCTCAACCGCTGTTTTAACTTCGCTGGAAACCAACTTGTCTTTTGTCTGAGATGAAAACTTAGGGTCCGGCACTTTTACTGAGATAATCGCCGTTAATCCCTCACGGGCATCATCACCGGTGGTATTCACTTTGGCTTTTTTAAGCAGATTTTCGGCGTCGATGTAGTTATTTAACGTCCGCGTAAGGCCGGCACGAAACCCCGCCAAATGTGCGCCGCCATCCCGCTGAGGAATATTATTGGTGTAACAGAAAATATTTTCAGTGAAGGCTTCGCTCCACTGCATGGCCACCTCAACTTCAACGCCATCATCACGGATAGCATTAAAGTGGAACACCGGGTTAATCACATTCTTATTAGTGTTTAGGTGATCAACAAAGGCCTTTAAACCACCTTCGTAATGAAACAGCTCCTCTTTGCCGCTGCGCTCATCCAATAAGCGTATGGCAACGCCGGAATTCAAAAAGGAGAGTTCACGCAGGCGCTTGGCCAATATATCGAAATGGAACTCAATATTGCCAAACGTTTCTGGCGAGGGGCGGAAATGAACGCGCGTGCCGCTTTTTTCAGTTTTTCCAACCACGCCCAGTGGCGCCTGAGGAACACCGTGACGATACAACTGCTCAAACACTTCGCCTTGACGCCAGATGGTGAGGCGCAGCTCGGCAGAAAGCGCGTTAACAACTGAAACTCCTACGCCGTGTAGGCCGCCAGACACCTTGTAGGAGTTGTCATCAAATTTACCGCCCGCGTGCAGTACGGTCATGATAACTTCAGCGGCGGAAACCCCCTCACCCTCATGAAGCTCGGTAGGAACACCGCGACCGTTATCACTAACGGTGACCGACTCATCAGGATGAATGACAACGCGAATTTCGCTGCAGTGGCCCGCCAAAGCTTCATCGATGGAGTTATCCACCAACTCGAAGACCATATGGTGCAGACCGGTTCCATCGTCGGTGTCACCGATATACATACCTGGGCGCTTGCGTACTGCGTCCAGCCCTTTGAGCACCTTGATGCTTGATGAATCGTAAGCCTGCTCGCTCATTGACCACTCCGTCGTGAAGTCTGTCTCGTTCCGTATCGCCGATGTTTCTGCTTAGCTGTCCTGCACTAATTGGCTTAACCCATGTTCAGCATGTTTCACGTGAAACATTTTTACCGCTGTATCAGGAAGCCACGTGCGTCGTAAAGCAGAAGACTCGACGCTGGTAATAAAAGCTTGGCACTGCATATCTTCCAGTAGCTGACAAAACTGATAACGATTTTGTTCATCAAGTTCTGCAGGCAAATCATCGATAAGATAAATGCAGTGTCGCTGTGCTGTTCTTTCCAGAAACCGGCCTTGGGCAAGCTTCATGGCGCTGACCACTAACTTCTGCTGGCCTCTGGAAAGCACTTCAACAGCCGGCTGTTTATTCACTCTTATGCGTAAATCGGCACGCTGCGGACCTTGCTGGGTAAACCCCATCTGCTGATCGGTGGCGCGGCTATCATGCAGCACTGCCGAAAGAGACCTTTCTTTATCCCACCCTCTCGCGTAGCGAAGTGAGAGGCCGGGCAAAGGAAACAGCATTTTTAAGGTTTCTTCAAATACAGGTAGAAAATCGCTGAACCAGGCCCTTCGCAGCATATCCATTTGCTCACCCCAGTTGGCAAGTTCTTGCTCCCAAACAACCATTTCCTGGGGTTGTATTCTACCACGCCTAAGCAGTGCATTCCGATGTTTCAGCGCACGGCGGGTACGCTTCCATATTCCCAAAAAGTCGTGTTCCACGTGAAACACACCCCAATCCAGAAACTCACGCCGTCCTGCCGGTGACCCTTCCAGCAAACGAAACGCATCCGGATTAATAAGCTGCAGCGGCATGGCCTCAACCAAGGCTGCTAACCGAGCGTTCTTATCGCCCTTTAAGCGCAATTCTAGCTCTCTCTGGGCACGTAGACGGCGAACGCCTAGGGCAACCTCAGGCTCACCGCTTAGGCGCCCAAAGAGCGTCATGTGCGGCTGCTCAGATTGAATGGCATGCTTCAACTGACGAGTACGAAACGAACGTCCCATTCCTAGAATATGCACGCCTTCCAGCAGGCTGGTTTTACCACTGCCATTAGCACCACTAATAACGTTGATACGAGGCGATGGCGTCATCTCAACCGGTAGAAGGTTGCGCAAGCCATGGAAATTAAGCAGTGTTAGGCTCATTTCGTTATCGTCACTTCTAATATCTCTAGGCTAGGTAACCAGTAAGACTAATTAGGCCAGTAGCATTCAAAGAAGAAACGGCGCTTCTGCTATCAGAAGCGCCGCTCAATTCTTCACGTTATTCTATACGTAATATAATTACAGGCGCATAGGCATTACGACATAAAGCGCGTCACCGCCGCCCGGCTCTTCAAGCAGCGCACTGCTGTTTGGGTCAGCCAGCGTAATTTGCACCCGTTCTTGATTAAGCACCGTTAACACATCAACGAGATAGCCAACGTTGAAACCCACTTCCATTGCACCACCGTTATACTCAATGGCGATATTTTCTTCAGCTTCTTCCTGCTCAGGGTTATTGGCCATTACTTTAAGATTATTTTCCTCAAGGTAAAGGCGTACCCCGCGATACTTCTCATTCGACAGAATAGCCGTACGTGAAAGCATCTGGCGCAGCTCTGCACGCTCAGCTATCAACACTTTATCGCCATTGCGCGGTACTACACGCTCGTAATCCGGAAATTTACCGTCGATTAACTTAGAGGTAAACGTGAAATCACCTGTGTGTGCACGAACATGACTGGAGCCCAACGTTAGGCTTACCGGCTCATCGCTGTCGTCTAACAAGCGCGACAGCTCCAAGATGCCTTTACGCGGGACAATCAGCTTTTGCGACTGGCTTACAGAGACGTCGATTGGCCGAGAGCACATCGCCAAGCGGTGACCATCTGTGGCTACCGTTCGTAGCAAGTTACTTTGAATTTCCAGCAGCATGCCGTTGAGGTAATAGCGCACATCCTGCTGTGCCATGGCAAATGATGTGGCTTCAATCAGATGCTTTAAAATACCGCGAGGCACGCTAATTTCCTGGCTGCCGTCGGCATCTTCAATATTTGGAAACTCGGCTACCGGTAGTGTGGACAGCGTAAAACGCGAACGACCGCTGCGCAGTATAGCGCGGCCGTCTTCAACGCTAAGCTGAATGTCAGACTGATCGGGAAGAGATTTACAAATGTCCATCAGCTTACGAGCGGGCACCGTGGCGGCGCCCGGCTGATCAACTTGGCTTGCTACGGTACGCCCAACCAGCTCAACTTCTAAATCAGTACCGGTGAGTGAAACCTGATCGCCTTCTATCTGAATCAACACATTAGAAAGCACAGGTAGTGTTTGGCGACGCTCGACGACACCGGCGACCAGCGTCAGCGGACGTAGCAGCGCCTCTCGGGAAATCGAAAATTTCATCAATGCTCCGGTTCTATATCCTGAAAGACCTGCGCATCGCAGGTCCGTCCTATGGAATGATTAACTGGTCAACAGGCGCAGTAAATTCTTATAGTCCTCACGAATGTCCGCACTTTCTTCCTGCAACGATTTAACTTTTCGGCATGCGTGCAGCACCGTGGTGTGATCACGCCCACCAAAAGCGTCGCCAATCTCTGGCAAGCTATGATTGGTCAGCTCTTTAGCAAGCGCCATTGCCACCTGACGGGGGCGGGCAACGGAGCGTGAACGGCGCTTAGAAAGTAAGTCCGCCACCTTAATTTTGTAATACTCCGCCACCGTACGTTGAATATTATCAACGCCAACCTGTTTATCTTGAAGGGCTAACAGATCTTTTAATGACTCGCGAATAAAATCTTGGGTAATGGTTTTGCCCATGAAATGCGAATCAGCGATGACTTTTTTCAACGCGCCTTCCAATTCACGCACGTTAGAGCGAATTTTTTGAGCAATAAAGAACGCCGCATCGTGAGGCAAATCGACCTTAGCTTGATCAGCCTTCTTCATCAAAATGGCCACGCGTGTCTCAAGCTCCGGCGGCTCAATCGCCACCGTCAGCCCCCAGCCAAAGCGTGATTTCAGACGCTCTTCTACACCGCTAATCTCTTTCGGATAGCGATCAGAGGTCAGGATCATTTGCTGGCCGCCTTCCAAGAGTGCATTAAACGTATGGAAGAACTCTTCTTGTGAACGCTCTTTGCCGGCAAAAAACTGAATATCATCAATTAGTAAGGCATCAACGCTGCGATAAAAACGTTTAAAATCATTAATCGCATTAAGCTGTAATGCCTTCACCATATCGGCAACAAATCGCTCGGAATGCAGATATACAACGCGAGCATTTTCGCGCCGGGTCGCTAACGCATTGCCAACAGCATGCATCAAGTGAGTTTTACCAAGTCCCACTCCACCGTATAAAAACAGCGGGTTGTAGGCACCACCAGGGTTTTCAGACACTTGGCGCGACGCAGCGCGAGCCAGTTGGTTCGATTTACCTTCAACAAAGGTATCAAAGGTAAAATTAGGATTAAGTCCGCTACCATGTTTCAGGCTGCCCTCAACTTGTACCTGTCGCTCATTGGGGCGCCGCGTAGCCGCTTGCTGCTCACGCAATTTATCGATCTCACGCTCGTCGGCGGCATCTGCCCGCGATGACGTATGCACCGATGCCGAAGCAGGTCGCGATGGTGAAGCCGATATAGGATTACCTAAATCACGATGCTGAGGCGCCTGCGTAGCCGGGCGGCGACTACCTACCGTCAGGCTGACCTTAGGCGGTTTCGCGGGGGCTAGTTCACGCATCAGCTCACTTATCCGCTTGGCGTACTTATCGCTCACCCAATCACGCACAAAGCGATTCGGCGCCAATAAGCGCAGCTCGTTGGACTCTCCTTCCTCTGCCTGCAGCGGGCGTATCCAGGTATTGAACTGCTGTGAATTCAGTTCATCCTGCAGGTTGTCCAGGCACTGTTGCCAAAGCGTCAGTGACACTCATCTCACCATCGGTTGAAAACGGCCGACCATTGTAGCGCTCAAAGCTCCGGTTATCCACATGGGTTTAGGAACCCATATTGGCCTGTGGACAACTTGCAATAAGCCTGCGGGACAACCTCGGGAGGAAAGGGGGATAAATATGAATAATAACGTTTTCTTAAAGGTTATAAACATCTAACCAACATGTTTTAGACCGCTTATACGACACTTACACACAGATTTTTTATCATTATAACTTACTGAAATATGGATATTAAAATCACTTATCCACAAATAGTATCCCCACTATTAATAACAACAGGTTTAGAACTACTAACTAGTAATAATAGTGGTAGCGTCGATTGCCCAACAATATCCCAAAAGCAGCGCTGCAATCCCTCTGCAAGGCTTTTTATGCAAGGAAAAATTGCACCCGGCGTAGGAAGTCTCTACAATTTCCGGTCTTGAATTGAATCTCCCCGGCTAGTTCCTCACTGGACCGGGCTTTTTGGAATTCACTTTCCGTCCTAAACCACGTGGGAATAACGAGTTATGAAACGCACTTTTCAACCTAGCGTTCTCAAGCGCAAGCGCGCGCATGGCTTCCGTGCTCGTATGGCAACCAAAAACGGTCGCGCCGTCCTAGCACGCCGCCGTGCCAAAGGCCGCAAGCGTCTGAGCGCCTGATTTCGGATTGCGTGTGCCGCAGCAAGGCTTTCCCCGGCAATTACGGTTACTAAATGCTGGGGACTTCAGTCACGTGTTTGAACAGGCCGACTTAAAAGTGCATGGCAAAGGTATGATGGCGTTAGTTCGCTTTAGTACTCGGGGTTACCCTCGCCTTGGACTGATAGTTAGCAAAAAAAATGTTAAACGCGCCGTAGACCGCAACCGTTTCAAGCGTCTCGTACGAGAATCCGTACGCCTTCGCCAAGACCATTTACCCTCTGTGGATATTGTGGTTCTTGCGCGGCGGGGTGTGCAGGATATCGATAACGACACCTTACATCGCCAGTTATACGGCATGTGGAAGCGACTCCAGCGTGACGCGCAGGCGGTGATAGCAGAACCAACGCCAGAGCGTAACACGTGACATTTGGTGCACACTTCGCCGCTCGACCTCGGCCTGCCCCCCGGCAGGCTTTCGTGTGTCAAGGGGCAAGTAAATGACACTGCGCCACTAGTATGTTCACCACCCAGCGGGCAGAACCCTCATGGACGTAAAACGACTTTTATTACTGATTCCACTAGCCGTACTAGCCTATTTGTTAGTCGTCCAGTGGAATCAGGATTACGGGCAGCCAAATTATGATTCGGCTCCTGAAATGACGCAACGCAGCAACTCGGCGGTGCCTAGCAATGTCGAAACTGACGATGGCTTAGCCGTTCCCAGCAGTTCTCCGCAGCAAGACCCGGTTGGAGAAGGAATCGCGAGCAGTACTGAAAGCGAGTCATCAAGCCGCGATTTTATTGCCGTCACGACCGACGTTCTTGATGTGCGTATCGATCCCCACGGTGGCGATATTGTTTATGCTGCTTTACCACAGCACAAGCAATCACTCGATTCAGAGCGCAACTACGTGCTGCTATCGGATAACAACAGCCGTAGCTATGTCGCACGCTCAGGGCTGCAGCTCGACGGTCAAGCTAGCCGCATCGCGTTCACTCCCGAAAATTCTGAGTATCGTTTAGGCGATAACGATGATGAGCTAAGCGTTAATCTAACCGCTGACGTTAACGGCGTTGAGATCATTAAACGCCTTACCTTTGACCGCGGCAGCTATGCGGTCAACGTCAATTACTACCTAGCTAACAATACCGATGCGCCCGTTACTGCGCGGTTTATTGGTCAGTTGGCACGAGATAATAGCCCCGACCCTTCCAGCGGCGTCTCAATGGGTATGAAGTCCTACTTGGGCGCAGCTTACTCAACGCCAGATGCTCGCTACGAGAAAATCAATTTTGAAGATATTCAAAATCGTGAGTTTGAAAACCGTGAAGCGCAGGGTGGCTGGATTGCTATTATTCAGCACTACTTTGTATCCGCATGGGCACCGCAGCAGGATCAGCAGAACCTGTTTTACGTCACCAGCGATTCCAGTAATCGCAACGTCGTCGCCTTTGCCGGCCCCACAAGCAATATTGCAGCAGAGGGTGAAGCTACTCTGGGCGCAACGCTGTACATGGGACCGAAGGTTCAGGACTACCTAGAACAGGTCGCTCCCAACCTGCAATTAACCGTGGATTATGGCTGGCTTTGGTTTATCGCTAACCCGCTGTTCTGGCTGCTGGATCATATCCATGAAATCGTTGGTAACTGGGGTTGGTCGATTGTTCTGCTAACCGTGCTGGTTAAGACCGTGCTGTTCCCGCTGTCTGCCAAGGCTTACAAGTCTATGGGCCGGATGCGTAAGCTTGGTCCGGAAATGCAGCGTCTAAAAGAGATGTATGGCGACGATCGTCAAAAAATGTCTCAAGAGATGATGAAGTTCTATCAGAAAGAGAAGATCAATCCGCTGGGCGGCTGTTTGCCTATCGTGATCCAGATGCCGGTCTTCATCGCTCTTTACTGGATGCTGCTAGAATCGGTTGAATTGCGCCATGCGCCGTTTATGTTCTGGATTCAAGATCTATCGATGAAGGATCCTTACTTCATCCTGCCGATCATTATGGGCATCTCGATGTTCGTTCAGCAGATGTTGAACCCGACGCCTCCGGACCCCATGCAGGCGAAGATTATGAAGATGCTACCCATCATCTTTACCTTCTTCTTCCTGTGGTTCCCAGCGGGTCTGGTCATCTACTGGGTGGTCAACAACATCATTTCGGTGGCGCAGCAGTACTACATTACGCGCAAAATCGAAAATGACCCGAGTATCGGCAAAGGCATGAGAACTAAGTAGTTAAAGAGACAGTGATTTACCGCTGTAATCTGCGCCTTCAGACCCCCGCCCCGTGCGGGGGTCTGGCGTTTTAAGACCAATAAATTCACACTAGTTGTGATCAATACTGGAACGATCCATTATTATTTCAGCCCACTGTTAAAGAGAGCCACCATGGCCGAACGCCTCTACACTCCTGACACCATCACGGCACTGGCGACTCCTCCTGGACGCGGTGGCGTCGGTATTATACGAGTCTCCGGCCCCGCCTGCCGCGAGATCGCCCAAGCTATGATTGGGCACTGCCCAGCACCAAGGTACGCCCATTACGGCCCCTTTCAGGGCGCTGAAGGCACTATTGATGAAGGTATCGCGCTACTTTTTAATGGCCCTTATTCTTTTACCGGTGAAGACGTACTCGAGCTTCAGGGGCACGGCGGCCCGATTATCATGGATATGCTGCTGGAACGTTGCATAGCATTAGGTGCTCGTTTAGCGCGACCAGGTGAGTTTTCCGAACGGGCTTTTTTGAACGATAAGCTGGATCTTGCCCAAGCAGAAGCCATTGCCGATCTGATTGATGCAACCTCACGCTCGGCGGCAGAAAACGCCGTTCGCTCGCTGCAAGGCGAGTTTTCAAAGCGGATCTCCGCGCTAGTGGAGCGCCTTATCGAGCTACGTGTTTATGTCGAAGCGGCCATTGATTTTCCAGAAGAAGAAATCGATTTTCTTGCCGATGGCCATGTGGCACAACATTTAAGCAGCGTACAGCAGGCGCTTAGCGATGTGCGTCAAGCCGCGGGGCAAGGTGCGCTGTTGCGCGAAGGTATGAGTGTGGTGATCGCAGGACGTCCTAATGCCGGCAAATCCAGCCTACTTAATGCGCTTACCGAGCAGGATACCGCCATCGTTACCGATATCGCCGGAACGACCCGCGACGTGCTGCGTGAGCATATTCATATCGATGGCATGCCGCTGCATATCATCGATACGGCCGGGCTACGCGATACCCCCGATGCGGTTGAAAAAATCGGCGTCGCTCGCGCCTGGGACGAAATAGAAAAGGCTGACCGGGTGCTGCTGCTAGTCGATGCCACGACCACCGATTCAATCGATCCAATGGAGATTTGGCCAGAGTTCGTGGCACGCCTACCGGATCAGCAGCGCCTAACCTTAGTCCGTAATAAGATAGACACCAGCGCTGAGCAGCCGTGTTTAGACCTATCCACAGGCACACCAATCGTGCGGCTATCTGTCAAAACGGGGGTGGGTGTGGATAACTTAAAGGCGCACTTGAAGGAGGTAATGGGCTTTGCCGCTACCACCGAAGGTCGCTTTTCTGCTCGTCGACGGCACCTGGATGCGCTTGACCGCGCCATGACAGCGCTCGATACCGGCCGTGCTCAGCTTGATGGCTATGGCGCAGGAGAGCTGCTGGCTGAAGACTTACGTGACGCCCAGCAGGCATTAGGCGAGATCACCGGCGAATTCAGCGCCGATGACCTACTCGGCGAGATTTTCGGCAGCTTCTGTATCGGAAAATAAACACCCTTCCTGAGCGTTCCGCCATATTCCACCAAACCCCCTCAAGCCAGCGTCATTGCTGGCTTTTTTGTCTGTCGCTGTCTATCATGTTCCGCATGAAGCCGCTTTAATGTGTGCCCTGATGTGTGCCCTTTACGGAATTTGGTGTGCCCTTTTGTTCTGGTGTGTGCCCTTCACTATCCACTGATAAGGGCGTTATCAGGGGGTAATCCGGGAATATTTAGGGCACACATGTGGGCACACTAAGGCAGTAAATAACGCACAACCTACTGGAACTAAAGCGTTAAGGCGGATGTGTGCCCATCACACAAATGCCAAGGGTAGGGGTGCCCCAAATGCGGCCTTCCCCCCCCAATCTGGGCGGTTTGCTACAGCTACAGTTGCTACTTTTGCTACAGATGAGGGCATGACATGGCGCTAACAGATGCGAAATTGCGAAAGCTGAAACCTGATGCCAAGGCGTATCAAGCATCGGACGAGGGCGGGCTGTTCCTGCTGGTGCAACCCGGCGGGCGGAAGTCATGGAAGCTGCGCTACCGGATGGGTGGGCGTAATGCCAAGCAAGAGAAAGCGACCCTCGGCGACTACCCCACCTATTCCCTGGCTGATGCCCGATCCTGGCGCGATGACTGCAAGGCGCTGATAGGGCGCGGGCTGTCCCCTATGGCGCTGCGGCGTGGCGATCCGATACCGGATGACGCGACCCCGGCGACAAAGGAGCTGTCAGAACTTTTCATCCGTCATTGGTGCGTGGCCGCCATCGAGAGGGCGCGGCAACAAGAGGCCGAAGCAAAGGCCAGCAACACGGTGGAAGCCTTCGCATGGGAATGGTTCCAGAAGATTGCAGAACCTGCGAACAGCAACCCCCGCAACATCAAGCGCGTTCTGGATAAGGACATCATCCCCGCCATAGGTGGCAAGGCGCTGGATGAAGTGACCGTCACGGATGTTCTGGCAATCACGGACAAGATAAAGAATCGTGGTTCCGACCAGATGGCACTTCAAACCCGCAACATCCTGAAGCGGCTGTTTTCCTACGCCATTGCGCGGGAGAAGATGACCAGCAACCCGGCGGCAGCCATCGAAGCAAAGTACATTGCCACAGCCAAAAGCCGCGATGTTGCGTTATCGTCGGATGAAGTCGGGAGGCTGTTGAGGGCAATCTATCAATCCAGCATGAACCGTTCCCACAAGCTGGCGCTGCACCTGTTAATCCTGTGCATGGTGCGCAAGTCGGAAATGATCGAAGCCCGGTGGGAAGAGATAGACCTTGCTAAGGCGGAATGGTTTATCCCCGGCGAGCGCATGAAGATGGATCATCCGCACTTTGTTCCGCTGTCACGGCAGGCCATTGCCATGCTGGAGGAATTGAAGGGGCTTTCAAGTGGTTCTGAATGGGTTTTCCCCAGCCGTAACACACTGAGCAAGCCCATATCTAAAACCACCCTGAACAGCGCTGTGCGTTCGCTGGAACATGATGTGCGGGATTTTGTTATCCACGACTTCCGGCGCACGGCATCAACCCATCTGCATGAAGCGGGCTTCAATTCCGACTGGATCGAGAAGGCGCTTGCCCACGAAACCAAGGGCATTCGAGGCGTTTACAACCGAGCGCAATACGCTGACCAGCGCCGGGAAATGTTGCAATGGTGGGCTGACTTTGTGGATAGCCAGATAGACGAAGGGCGCAAGGTAATTATCGGACGCTTTGGTAAAGCGTATCAGGCGGGGTGATGGAAATGGAAAAGAAAATTATTGGCCTATTGAAAGAAAGAGCAGCGCCGGGCGCTGTCACTGAGGAAACAATTTCAAATATCGCCACCGGTCTGGCTGAAAAAATAAGCCAGTTGGAAAGTGTGCTGCGCGATAGTGATATGACCGTCAAGACGTATGAAAGGGAGCTTCACAAAAATAACCTGAAAAAAGTGGATGATGCCTTCAAACATGCACACGCATTGCGAGAAAGTTGTTATAGCAATGAGGGCATGAGGGCTGAACTGAATAAGTTTCTGTGGGAAATGGACGCACTTAAGAAGTGCATGCAAGCAACACGCTCAACATCACAAGGGAAGCTTCCGAAAGCTGCACGGCTTTATCTTTGTGTTGAAATCATCGTGGCGTGGAAGCTGATAAAAAATACCGACAAGATCCCCCAACGGCAAAAGAACAAAGAACAAGATCCAGTTGGTGAGTTTCACTATTTTATTAAGGCACTACTTACGGCAGCTGGCGGCCATGTGGCAAACGCCAGTGTTGACGAGCTGCACAAGGATATTCTGGAAACCGCCAAGGAGCTGGGCCGGTTAAAGGAAAAGGCCGACAATCCTAAAATAACTTTTTTGGACTAATCCCTTTCCCCGCCTAACTCTGGGGGAAAATAGTAGGCCAAGCTACCAAAAACCCCCACGTCACACCGCAAATCTAACCCCCTATTGTGCCAGTTAAGGCGGAGCTGTTCCGTCGTAAGCTAAGGAGCATTTAGCATGACTGCACAAGCCCAAACAGCGCTTATTATTCTGCGGCGCAAACAAGTGGAAGCCCGTACCGGGCTGGCACGATCCACCATCTATCAACACGTTCGAGCAGGCACTTTTCCTGCACCCATAAGCCTTGGTGCTAAATCTGTCGGATGGCTGTCAACAGAAGTTGATGCGTGGATTGAAGCGCGCATTGGCGATAGCCGAAAGGCTTGAGGGGGCAACCATGAGAAAAGAAAAAGCCCCTATGACGGGGCGGGAAGATTGTTTGGCTGGCACCGATAATTTTACCGCAACCCGCAAACACCAATCCAGAGCTGCGCAACGAGCAGCATTACTTAATTGGCTTAAATATCACCAGCGAATCACCACCCTGCAAGCTCGCAATGAACTGGGAATTATGCACCCGGCAGGACGCATAAAGGAGCTTAAAGACGCTGGCAACGACATTGCCACCCATTGGCAGTGGGAAGCAGACGCGACCGGAAAGAAACACAGGCAAGGGCTTTATGTGTTGCTGTCCGGCAAAGGGGGGCGGTATGAATGATTTTGACCGTATCGGCACTGCCCTGAACTTTGTCCCAGCGGATGACCGGGAAACCTGGCTGCGCATGGGCATGGCGATCAAGTCAGAACTGGGTGATTCCGGCTTTGACCTGTGGGATGGCTGGAGCCAGCAAGCGGAGTCCTACAAAATCGGCGATGCACGGGGCGTATGGCGAAGCATCAAGCCTGACGGTGGTGTAACCATCGGCACCCTGTTCCATGAGGCTAGGGCCTGCGGCTGGCAGGACGATAACACCTATCAGCGCCCAACCCCGGAAGAGCTGGAAGAGCGCCAGCGCAAAGCAGCGGAGCGGGCGGCCCGTGAGCAAGAAACCATTCAGCGCGAACGCCAAGAGGCGGCCAGCAAGGCGGCGGCGATCCTGAAGGCAGCGACACCCGCACAAGCGGATCATCCCTATCTGGTACGCAAGCAAGTAGCGCCAGCGGACATCCTGCGGGAGATTGACGCCAGCGCGGCGGCTTCGCTTCTGGGCTATCAACCGAAGTCCGGCGGCGAGCCGCTGACCGGGCGCTTACTGGTGGTGCCCGTCAAACAGGGTGGCAACCTTTCAACCCTGGAATTGATCGACGGTGACGGACGCAAGACGGCGCTGGCAGGGCGTGGCACCAAGGCCGGTGGCTACTGGGCAACGGAGCGCCTACCGGGCGGCAACGGCCAAGGTGTGACCCTGTTGATAGGCGAGGGGGTGGCAACCGTTCTATCAGCCAGTGAGGCGACCGGGAACCCGGCGATTGCGGCGCTGTCGTCGGGCAATATGCCGGTGGTGGCAAAAGCCATGCGGGAGCACCACCCGGCGGCGGAACTGGTGATCCTGGCGGATGTGCTGAAGACAGACGGCAAGCCTGATCCCCATGCCATCGAGGCGGCGCAATCCGTAGGCGGGAAACTGGCGGTGCCGGAATTTGGCGCTGACCGTGACCCCGGCATGACCGACTTCAACGATATGGCTGTGAGCATCGGCAAAGGCACGGTGAAGCGCACCATTCAGAGCGCCAGCGCTGCGGGCACCCTATGGCCGACCCCCCAGCCCCTGACCGCCAGCCATGCGCCTGAGCCTTACCCCTTAGACGCATTGCCCGACACAGTACGGGCGGCGGTGGAAGAGGTGGCAGGCTTTGTGAAGGCACCCTTGCCCATGGTGGCATCATCGGCACTGGCGGCGCTGTCGCTGGCGATTCAAGCCCATGTGGACGTGAAGCGGGCGGAAAAACTGCACGGGCCTGCCGGGCTGTTCCTGCTGACCATTGCCGATTCAGGCGAGCGCAAAAGCACCTGTGACGGCTTTTTCACCAAGGCCATTCGAGACTATGAGGCAGAGCAGACAGAAGCCGCCAAGCCGGTTCTGAAGCGTTACAAGGCTGATATTGAGGCATGGGAAGCCAAGCGATCCGGCATCAAGGACAAAATCCGCCACCTTGCAAAGGACAGCAAGCCCACGGATGGCATGGAGTCAGCATTGCGCGAACTGGAGCAAGACAAACCAGAGCTGCCAAGAGTCCCCCGGCTGATATACGCGGACGCCACCCCCGAGGCGCTGGCGCATGGACTGGCGAAGCAATGGCCTTCCGGCGGCGTGGTATCGGCTGAGGCGGGCATTGTGTTTGGTTCCCATGGCATGGGCAAGGATAGCGTCATGCGCAATCTGGCAACGCTGAACCAGTTGTGGGATGGCACCAGCCTGACCATTGACCGGCGCACCAGCGAATCATTCACGGTACAGGGTGCACGGCTGACGGTGGCCTTGCAGGTGCAGGAACCCACCCTGCGGGAATTTTTCAGCAAGTCGGGAGCGCTGGCGCGTGGTACGGGCTTTCTGGCGCGGTTTCTGGTGGCGTGGCCTGCATCAACCCAAGGTTCCCGACCATTCACCGAAGCCCCTGCAAGCTGGCCTGCCCTAGAGACCTTCAATCGGCGATTGGCTGCGATACTCAACCAGCCCGAACCGATAGACGATGACGGTGCACTGACCCCGGCCATGCTGTCACTGTCCGCCGAAGCCAAGCGGGCATGGGTGGAGTATCACGACGCCATCGAGCGGGAGCTTGTCAGCGGTGGCGAACTTTTCGATGTTCGGGACGTGGCATCAAAGAGCGCGGATAACGCGGCAAGGCTGGCGGCACTGTTCCAGATGTTTGAGCACGGCACGGGCGCTGTCAATCTGGATTGCTTTGAGAGCGCCAGCCGGATCACGGCATGGCACCTGAGCGAAGCGCGGCGCTTCTTTGGTGAACTTGCCTTGCCACCAGAGCTTGCCGACGCGGCGCGGCTGGATAGCTGGCTGATCGAGTATTGCCAGCGGGAGCGCGTGGAAACCGTCAACAAGCGTTACCTGCGCCAGCATGGGCCGGTTCGGGATGGGGCGCGGCTGGATAGCGCCATCATGGAGCTGGCAGAGCTTGACCGGCTGCGACTGCGCAAGGACGGACGGCGCATTGACGTGGCGGTGAACCCGGCCTTGCTGGAGGTGCCCGCATGACGTTATCCGCACTGATCCAAAAACGGGAGAATGCTACAGCTACAGTTGCTACACCTGCTGCACATAACCTGAACAAGGCAGGAGCTGTAGCAAAAGTAGCAAGTGTAGCCGTAGCAACCCAGCTATTCCCAGAAGAGGAAACGGCTATCCGGGCATGGCTGGCGCATATCGAGGAAACCTACCCGGTCACTATTGCCGATGTTCTAGCAAAGTGTGCGGCCAATCCTGATGCGCGGGCTTATTGTCTGGAGCAAGCACGGCAGATACCACCCCCACTAGAACCCGATTACACGGCCACCTGTGGAACCTGTACGCACTTCCAGCGGATCGACCACCCCAACCTTGGGCATTGCGCCCAAGGAGAGCCTGAAGCCATTGCAGGGCTTTGGGACACTGACCGGCGGTGGTGCCGATCATTTAAGCAAGCACCTGATAAGCAGGAGGACAGCAGGCCATGAGCACACCAGTACGAACCAAGCGCGGCACCTTTGCCCCTGGCACCAGCGGCAACCCATCCGGGCGGCCTAAGTCTGAACATACAATCCTGCGCCAGAAGCTGGCAGCCCATGGCGAAGAGGTGGCGGCGGTGGTGGTGGAAGCGGCGTTACAGGGTGACATCCAAGCCGCCAAGATTGTTCTGGAACGGCTGTGCCCACCCCTGAAACCCAGCACGGCACCTGTCACCATCGAACTTCCAGAGAACCCCGGCATTGCCGACACGGCACGGGCGATCATCGAGCACGCGGCACAAGGCCAGATTGCCCCAGACGTGGCGGGGCAGTTGGTTCAGTCAGTGGCGGCACTGGCCCGCGTGGTGGAGATTGACGAACTGGAACGACGGCTGACAGCGCTGGAGGAAAAGCAATGAAGCGGGACTACCTGAAGCGCATTGCTGAGCTGGAGCAGTTGCAGGGCAGCCAGCCAATCACAGCGGCCACGTATCGGGATGTTTATACCAATGCAGGTATAGACGTGCCTGAGCCGCTTCCCGATGAAGACCCCGAAGAATATATAAACCGCCTCCCGGGCGATGCGCAATTGAAGCTACTGGCGTTTTACGGGGTGGAGCTATGAAACGAACACAAGAACGGCTAGCAGCGCTTGAACAAGCGACACCCGTAGCGGGTGCGGCAATGTGCCTGGAACGCTTATACGACCCAGAGCACCCGACGCCGTGCGACTGCCCACAAACTGAACAGGGTGGACTAGATGCGTTTTACGCCACTGTGGAGAAAAGCACGCATGAATAAAGAAACAGAAAGGCGTCTGGCGGCGCTGGAGAGGGAAGTGGAAAGCCAGCAGCATCGCGTGACGCGTATCGAGATTGTGTGTGCTGAAACTGGAGAGGTTGCCGCTGTCATTCACGTAGGCGGACAGCCAGACCAAGAAGGCGTCATGCAGGCGCTGGAGTACAAGCACAAAACCCAGCCAGCGCGTACACTGCGAGCGCGGGAACAGGGCACCGGCCAAGAGGGGTAACTTTCAAATGTGTGCCCTGATGTGTGCCCTTCTGGAGCCGTCCCGATCCGTGAAGCCAGTACCCGTAAGGCTTGCGGACGTTTTTCTAATTTCTGTATCGATAGCAAAGGCAGCTACTCTTGTACCCACCAATCTGCCTTATAGCGGCTGCTGGAGCCTAGTAGCGGCGTTATCTCCGCCATTGCCGCCGCTAGCTGCTGATCTAATCCCCAGGGTGGATTAATCACTAGCATGCCACTGCCATACATACCGTGAACTTGCTCGGCTGGGGCGCGCAATAGCAGCTCGCTGCGCCAGATTTTGCGCACTCCACGCGCCTTTAGCGTATCTAGTAACGCGTGATGGTGGCCTGCCGGTAGCAATGGATACCAGATTAATATCACGCCATGGCGCACTTTTTCCAAGGCGTGTACCACCGTCTCAGCGACCTCTTGATACTCCACTTTGCGCTCATAGCTTGGGTCGATAAGCACGCACAGTCGCGGCGTTCTCACCGGCAGCATATCTGTTAATCCCACTAGACCATCACCAAAAACGCGCTGTGCGTTAGGCGATAATACCTGGGCATTAAGCTCCTTGTGCTCTCCGGGATGGAGTTCAAACAGACGCAGCTTATCCTGCTCACGTAGCACATTACTCATCCACCAGGGTGAACCCGGATAATGCGTTAACGTGGCTGCGTCCGGCTGGGCACTTCTCAGCACCTCTTTCCATGCGCCCAAGAGCGGGGCGCTGGACTTAGGCTGCTGCCAAAGTGGCCAAATACCCTCGCGGTACTCTTGCAAGCGTTGGCTCTCTTGCCCACTAAGGGGATAAAGGCCGCGCCCTGCATGAGTATCAACATATGTAACGGCAGATTCTTTACGTAATAAATAATCGGTCACCGCATACAGGGTAAGATGCTTATGAACATCGGCAAAGTTACCGGCATGGTAGGCATGTTGATATGACAGCATGGGGACTCGTCAGCAGATGAATAAAAAAGCCCGCTATGTGAACATAGCGGGCTATCAGCGGCAATAAGTAGTTAAGCGACTCGCGCTTACTAACGCTGGCCCTGACCATCACCGGTGGGGGTCAACGTGATTTCGACGCGACGGTTCTGGGCACGGCCCTGTTCATTGTCGTTACTAGCGATTGGCTGAGTTGCACCATACCCGGATGTATTGAGGCGCATAGAGCCGACGCCGTTCTGGGTTAAGTAACTGCCGACAGCCTGGGCGCGGCGTTCAGACAGGCGCTGGTTATAGCTTGCATCGCCGGTGCTATCGGTATGACCAGCAATGTTAACGCGAGTGTCTTGGTACTGCGTCAATACGCTAGCGACTTCGTTCAGGGCGCTGCGTGCTTCACTGGTAAGGTCGGCCGAGTCAAAACCAAACGTGACACCGCTTGGCATATTGAGGACGATATCGTCACCGCGGCGATCAATCTCAATACGTGAACCTTGCAAGTTGTCACGCAGCTGCTGCTCTTGGCGGTCCATATAGACACCAACGCCAGCACCTGCGGCAGCGCCGACGGCAGCACCAATCAACGCACGGTCGCGACGGCTAGTACTCCCATCGCCCGACAGCGCACCCGCAGCGGCACCGATTGCGGCACCAATGCCCGAACCCATAGCGGTGCTAGAGCGCTGCGTTTGGCCACCGTAGGGGGCAGAGGTGGCACAACCTGCGACTAAAATAGCAGCGGCCAACGGTGTCAGTAGTCGAGAAATACGCATCACTCACTCCTTATTTATCTTCAATCGTTTGTTTCTTAAAAGATAGTTGGTTTATTACTTATCAATCATCGCCAATTAATGCCAGCAACTCATTCAAGAATAATAGACCTTGAGGCGATGCACGCAGTTTTTCAGGCATTTGCATCAAAAGTCCTTTTTTATCGGCGGACTGTAAACGCTCCAGTAACAAAGTATGTGACTGCCCTGTGTTAGCTGTCCACGTACCCAGCGTAACACCCTCCGTCAGCCGTAAAGCGTTCATGGCAAACTCCAAGGGCAGTTCATCTGCTGTTATTAACTGCTTGCCTGCCACAAAACCGCGCAAATCGTCCATACGTTTAAGGTAGGCATCAGGCTGGCGAGTTTTCCAGCGCCGCTCGATATTCCACTGTTTATCTTGATCAATGTGGCTAAGCTTGCCATGGGCGCCTGCACCAATGCCTAAATAATCACCAAACTGCCAATAATTAAGATTATGACGACTTTGATGATTAGCAGTGGCGTAAGCCGAAATCTCGTAACGTTCAAATCCTGCCTGCTCTAAATGCTGGTGCCCTGTGTCCTGAATATCCCAAAGCGCCTCCTCTTCCGGTAATAACGGGGGATTAGAATGAAAGGCGGTATTCGGTTCTAGAGTCAGTTGATACCAAGAAAGATGCTGTGGGGCTAGGGCCAAGGCTTGCTCAATATCATCCATTGCAAGCTCAGGCGTTTGCTCTGGCAAACCGTGCATGAGGTCAATATTGATATTGGTAAATCCAGCGTGCCGCGCTTGGGTAACCGCTGTCACGGCTTCTTGGCCGCTATGAATGCGCCCAAGAGCATGTAATTGGGCGGGCTGGAAGCTCTGAATACCCAGCGATAAGCGGTTAATACCCGCATTACGATAGCCAGTGAAACGTTCTTGCTCGGTAGTGCCTGGGTTGGCCTCTAAGGTAATTTCAATATCGTCAGCAAAAGGCAGCCGGCGCTTGATTTCTGTCAGTAAACGATCATAAAACAGTGGCGAAAGCAGGCTCGGCGTACCACCGCCGATAAAAATAGTCTGTATTTCCCGTTCAGCGGCTAATGCAAGGTCGCCATCCAGATCTTGTAACAGCGCCTTAAGATAAGCATCTTCAGGCAACGCTTTCGGCGTAAAGCCGTGCGAACCTGGCTCATGGGAATTGAAATCACAATAGGGGCATTTACGTACGCACCAAGGGGTGTGGATATAAAGCGATAGCGGCGGCAGCGTGTCAGCCATGCGCCACCTTCAGCAACTCCACCAAGCCCTGAAGCGCGCGGCCTCGGTGGCTAAGGCGATTTTTAGTTTCGCTGGGCAGCTCGGCAACACTCATTCCCTGATCCGGTAGCCAGAAAAGGGGATCATAGCCGAACCCCTCCTGGCCCCGCGGATGAGCAAGAATTTCACCTTCCCAACTGCGCTGTACGATCACCGGAACCGGATCTTTAGGATGGCGCAAGTAAACCAGTACGCACCAATAGCGCCCGCTGCGCTGACCTTCCGCACAATCGTTTAACGCGGCTAATAACGTCTCATTATTTTTTTGATCACTTTTTGGCTCGCCGCCATAGCGCGCGGAATAGATACCCGGCGCACCATTCAATGCGTCCACTTCGAGGCCAGAATCGTCCGATAGCGCGGGCAAACCACTAATAAGGCTCGCTTCACGGGCTTTGAGCAGGGCATTTTCTACGAATGTTAACCCTGTCTCTTCGACATCAATAACCCCAAAGTCTGCTTGAGGGCGAACATCAAAGCCTAAAGGTGAAAGTAATTGATTGAATTCTCTTAACTTTCCGCTATTTCCACTCGCCAGAACAAGGGTATTGGCTGCTGACATGACAAACACTCCAGACATTAGAGCGTCAGTTTACGCGCTCATCCGCCGTATCAAAAGCCAACAAAATGTTACTGAACGTATCTTAGAAAAATATAGGTTAGAACACGCTAATTTAAGATAAATTAATACGGTGATATTTAGATATCCCTACCGCATCACGAGCGTTAACGTGCCTCCCACCCCTTGGGTAGAAGAACGAGTACGGTTAGTGCCTTTTTGAATGTCGACGTCCAGTTGCTCATCATCACTCAACAATTTAACGGCACCTTCCAGTTCAGTACCGATAAACGTGTACTCGGCAGGTACGGTCCCACGATCTTCGACATGCTCCGTCGTTTCGCCCTCATGGGTAATACGCCAGTGGGCTGAAAACTCTGCGCCTGGAGAGCCGCTCATGCTGATATGGATCTCATTCATAGTCTGCTCCTGAGACGACTGCGCCAGCAGTGGGGCGCATGCTATTAGCCCCGACGCACACATCGCATATCGCCAAGCCGTTGGTCGTTGCATTGTGATACCTCGTTTACCACAAGAGCCGCTCGTAATGAGCGGCTCTTGTGGTATAGCGAGCTTTACGTTACTTGCCGTTACATAACTGCAAAGGCTTTCTCTGCTGCATCCAGGGTGAACTGGATATCTTCCGGGGTATGAGCACTCGACATAAAACCCGCTTCATAGGCAGAAGGGGCCAGATAAACACCGTGATCTAGCATCGCGCCAAAGAAGCGGCGGAATGCATCTGGATTACAGGCCGTGGCTTGGGCAAAGTTATCCACACGACGTTGAGAGGTAAAGAAGAGACCAAACATACCGCCAGCTGATTGCGTCATCATTGGTACACGTGCAGCGTTGGCGCGCTCTTGCAGCCCCTGACACAATGTATTCACCCGCTGGGTTAACGCATCATGAAAACCCGGTACCTGAAGCTTCGTCAGTAGAGCTATTCCCGCCGCCATCGCCAGTGGATTACCGGACAGCGTGCCTGCCTGATATATAGGACCCATGGGAGAAATATTCTGCATAATCTCGCGCTTGCCACCAAATGCGCCCACCGGCATGCCGCCACCGACAATTTTACCCAGGCAGGTCAGATCCGGGGTAATGCCATAGTGTGCTTGTGCACCGCCCAGTGCCACACGAAAACCTGTCATCACTTCATCAAAAATCAGCACGCTAGCGTGTTCATTACATACTCTTCGCAGTGTTTCTAAGAAGCCTGGCTGGGGTGGAATACAGTTCATGTTGCCAGCCACTGGCTCAACGATTATGCAGGCAATCTGATCGCCAATCTCAGCAAAGCACGCCTCAACCCCTTCAGGGTCGTTATACGACAGAGTGATCGTATGCTCCGCCAGTGAAGCAGGTACGCCTGGTGAGCTAGGTTCACCGTGGGTAAGTGCCCCTGAGCCGGCTTTTACCAGCAGCGAGTCCGAGTGACCATGATAATTACCTTCAAACTTAACAATCTTATCGCGCCCGGTGGTGCCCCGCGCCAAGCGAATAGCCGACATAGTGGCTTCGGTGCCAGAGCTAGTCATACGCACCATATCCATAGAGGGAATCATCTCGCAGATGAGGTCCGCCATGGTGGTTTCTACCGCCGTCGGGGTGCCAAACGAAAGGCCATTATCCAAACGAGCTCGAACGGCTGCCAGTACGTCTTGATCGGCATGCCCTGTGATCATTGGTCCCCAGGAGCCCACGTAATCCACATAGCGGTTCCCTTCAACGTCAAACAGGAAGGCGCCCTGAGCGCGCTCCATAAAAACCGGCGGACGGTGCAAACCTTTAAATGCCCGGACAGGCGAATTTACGCCGCCAGGAATATGGCGGCTCGCTAGATCGAATAGTTCAGCTGATGTGGTCATGACATCCTCTAAATAAAAGGCGTACAGAAGATAGGATCAAAAGCGGACAGCCTGTGAAAAGCGGTTAGGCAAGCACTGGCCACTGGGTGGCTGAAAGCCTTGAGACAAGCTTTCCCAAGTAAAGTGCTGAGCTTGCTCACAGGCAGTTGGTAAGCGCTCACCCACAGCCAATCGTGCGGCAATAGCTGAAGCAAGCGTGCAACCGGAGCCGTGAAACTGTTCGGGCAGCCGCGGCCACTGCCATTGGCGAGTGGTCTCTGGCGAATGCAATGTGTGGACTACCTGGTGATCGTTGCCCGGTAATGGTTCATCGGTGGCCGTTACTAAAATTGCCTGGCACCCTTGAGACATCAGCGCCACTGCACGCGAGGTATCGTCGTAAGGGGTGGCGATACCCGGCGTTAACTGAGCGAGTTCCGCGCGATTGGGCGTTAAGATATCCACAAGCGGTAGCACGCGATCAATAAATAGCTGCCGTAAATCGGGTGTGGATAACTCAGTTCCGCCGCCTGCTCTAAATACCGGATCGGCGACCACGGGAATGCCCGGAAACCGTCGGATAATTTGCTCCGCCGCACGCAGCGTGGCTTCATCGGCAAGCAAGCCAATCTTAATGGCCGCGACCTGCATCTCGCTCATCGCCTCGGCCATTTGACGCATTGCGTTAGAGTCAGCAGGTATCACCCTAGTCACATTATGACAATTTTGTACCGTCAGCGCGGTGGGAATAGTGACAGCCCAACCACCGCATGCCGAAATAGCTTCGCTGTCAGCAATTAAACCCGCACCGCCAGTCGGGTCATGTCCAGCCAGCACCAAAACAACGGGAGGAAGCGGTTGGCGCATCAAAAGGGTTTCACAACCGCGAGTAACACAACCGCGATAAGCACAATGACGGGCGCTTCGTTAAACCAGCGAAAAAACACATGGCTTTTGGTACAGCGATTTTGAGCGAACTGCTTTAAATAAATCAAACAAACGTGATGATAGGCAATTAGAACCACTATTAAGGCCAGCTTAGCGTGCATCCACCCTTGGCTAAACCATGCCGGCACCAAGTAAAGCATCCAACCGCCAAACACTAACACCACAATCATAGACGGCGTCATGATGCCGCGGTAAAGCTTGCGTTCCATGGTTTTAAAATAGCTCATTGCCTGGTCATCGCCATTATCCCGTGCGGTAGCGTGATAAACGTACAGCCTAGGCAAATAGAACAGTGCAGCAAACCAGGTCACCACGGCCATTAAGTGAATAGCCTTCACCCATAGATACATTATCGCTCCTTAACTGATGAATCTTTCTCTTGTAAATCGTTTTCACGGGGGTCAGCACCGCGGGGCTCTGAGTAGTGATAATAACGTTCGATAGCACCACGGGTAATAATACCTGAAATCCGTTGCTGCTTAGGGCGATAACCATGAACGACATACAGTGCCCCTAGCGCATTATCTTGAAGTTTTAGAAAGGCTTCAGAAAGCGTTGCCTGCAGTCCAATCGGCGCCAATTCTAAGCGCTGCCCGGGGATTTCTAACAAATCAATCAACTCATCGTCCGGCGGTGGTTGATCGCTAAGCGCTTCATCATGTTCGAGCAACCAGCGTGCAAGCTCTGCAGCTTTAAGCGCCAGCACCGGTTTTTCCTCGCTTGAACGCTCGATCACCAGCCATACCGGATTAGTTTCGAGCAGCAAACGCGCCTGATCAGAGGGAATCATTCGCTCAGTCCGCACCAGTTGGCGTTCCATCACGGCGGGTACTGATACTCTTGAGAGCGCTTGCATCAGTGGTTGCTGCAAAGGGTGCAAACCATAGCGTACCGAGCTAATAAAAAAGCCTTCACAGCCGGTAATTTGACGCGAGGTGAGACACGCAACGACCACCACCAACATGCCGGGTAGCATAATACTCGGCGTATGCGTCAGCTCCAAAAGCGCCATCAACGCTGCCAGCGGCGCTTGCAACACCGCCCCCATCATCGCAGCCATGCCTAGCATGGCATAAACACCCGGGTCAGCGGCTTTATCGGGCCACAGCCAGCCGCCCAACAGCCCAAACAGCGCGCCTGTCGCTGCGCCGACGACTAGCACGGGGCCGATAATACCGATTGGCACTCCGCCAGAAACGGTCAGCGCCGTCAGTAATAGCTTGGCTATCATTAGCGCCAGCAGGACTTTAATTTCCAACTGATTATTGAGCGCAGCCGCCACGCTGTCGTAACCAATGCCCTGTACTTGCGGAAACCACCAGGCAACAGCACCCGTGGCTACGCCGACTAGCCCTAAACGCAGCCAAAGCGGCCAGGCTTGTATCCGCTGACTGCGCGAAATATGAATAAATAGCCCCGCCAGCAAGCCGATAAATAGCCCGGTGAGCACAATCCAAGGAAGGTTCATTAACGAACCAAGCACTACTTCTGGAATACGAAAAGCCGGCTCATTCCCATAGGCAAGCTGTGCCATCAGCGCGCCCATCGTAGAGGCTAAAATGACCGGCATAAAGCTCATCAGGGTGTACTCCATCATGACAACTTCCATGGCAAAGATGACCCCGGCGATAGGCGTATTAAATGAAGCGGAAATGCCAGCAGCGGTACCGCACGCTACTAGAACTCTTAAGCTATTATTGGGTAAGCGCATCTGTTGGCCTAAGCCACTTGCTGCCGCGGCGCCTAAATGAATAGCAGGCCCTTCGCGGCCAGCGGATAGCCCGCCAAGCACAGAAATGACGCCGACCCACCATTGATTAAGCCAGTTACGCAGAGGAAAGCGACCTTGATGGTAGGAAAGCCGCTCAATTACATGGCCAACACCTAGCTTGCGCGCGGCAGGCTTTTGCCGATACAGCAAAACACCCACTAAGGTAACCGCCACGAGTGGAAGCAGCGTACGCAGCCAAGGCGCCATGCTTTCAAAGGCTTCAGGGTCGCCATCGGTCATGTACAGCGCCGCGCCTGTTTCCAAGAGCAGGCGAAACGCCACCATCACCGCGCCGGTAATAATCCCAGAGACGAGCCCCAGCAAGCAAAGCTGTGGAAGGGCATCGACATTGGCCAACTGGCGACGAAAGCTCTCTAGAGTAAAATCCGAACGGGAAAAACGCGCCACGACGACCTTCCTTGTTTTTTTGCCTTGGTACTCTATGTCTTGGGTTAGTCTTAGTGTTCTTGTGTCTTCATCCTCTTGTGTATCATAGCCCGATACGCTTAGACAGCCCGCAGCAATCCGCTTAGGCTGTTGCTATCAATACTCAGGTCAAAAGTAATTTACATTTTTTTCTAAAATCTGTTTTGCAAACCCGCAAGGAGTTATTTGTGATTAAGGTCGGCATTGTTGGCGGTACCGGTTATACCGGCGTTGAGCTACTGCGGCTGCTCGCCCAGCACCCCCACGTCAACGTCGCCGCGATTACCTCGCGCTCAGAGGCGGGCATCAAAGTATGCGATATGTACCCTAATCTGCGCGGCCATTACGACACGCTGGCATTTAGCGAGCCGGATGCCAAGCAGCTAGGCGCCATGGATGCGGTATTTTTTGCCACGCCCCACGGCGTTGCTCACACCCTAGCGGGTGAACTGCTCGACAATGGCACCCGCGTCATCGATTTATCGGCTGACTTTCGCCTACGCGATGCCAATGAATGGAGCCGCTGGTACGAGCAGCCCCACGGGGCGCCAGCGCTACTGGGAGAGGCGATTTACGGCCTGCCAGAAATGCACCGCGAAAAAATTAAAGACGCACGCTTAATTGCGGTACCCGGCTGCTACCCCACGGCCGTGCAGTTAGGCTATCTACCGCTATTGGAAGCGGGCTTGATTGATCCCCAACAACTGATTGCAGACTGTAAATCCGGCGTTACCGGCGCGGGCCGCGGCGCAAAAGTGGGATCGTTACTCGCAGAAGCCAGTGAATCAATGAAGGCTTACGGTGCGTCGGGTCACCGCCATTTACCGGAAATTAGCCAGGGCCTTAAGGATATTAGTCATGCCTCGGTCGGGTTGACGTTTGTACCTCACCTTACGCCCATGATTCGCGGTATTCACGCCACGCTTTACGGCCAGTTAACCGCTGAGCCAGGCGATTTACAGGCACTGTTTGAACAGCGCTACGCCGACGAGCCGTTCGTTGATGTCATGCCTGCCGGGAGCCATCCCGAAACGCGCAGTGTCAAAGGTATCAACACCTGCAGGCTAGCGGTACATCGTCCTGGCAATGGCAATACTGTGGTGGTGCTATCGGTGATTGATAATTTAGTCAAAGGTGCTTCAGGCCAAGCGATTCAGAACCTTAACTTAATGTTTGGCTTTGATGAAAACATGGGATTAACAGCGCCTGCACTGATGCCTTAACGTTCGACTAATTCCCAGCAATAGTTGACCAATTTGCTAGGAATTACCCATAATCACCCCCCAATGCCGATTTATTCGTTCTTTAAGCTCGCGGGAGGTACCCATGAGCGGTGCAGAAGCCTTTGTTCCGACCCCATTACTGCTGTCTGATAGTGCACGCAAGTGCATTAATGCACTGATTGCAGAAGAAAATAATCCATCTCTAAAGCTACGCGTCTACGTCACCGGCGGTGGCTGCTCTGGTTTTCAGTACGGCTTCGATTTTGCTGAAAACGTTGCCGAGGATGACACCGTCATCGCATTTGGAGATGCCTCCTTAGTGGTCGATCCGCTGTCTTATCAATATTTAGTCGGCTCCACCGTCGATTATGAAGAAGGGCTTGCAGGCGCTCGTTTTCGCGTGCAAAACCCTAACGCTACCGCTACCTGCGGCTGTGGCGCTTCCTTTATGGTCTAAACAGCGTTGGCTCAAAGCTCACCCCGTGACTTGACGCCTTGTCGGTTTCTCGCCAAGGTTAATAGGTCAATAACAGCCTTAAGGCTTTTCCAAACGACAAAAATCGCTTGGAAAGCCATGACAGGCCACATAAAACACGGGGAAACTTATGAAAGTAGCGCTACCACTCAGTCTCACTAAAACAACGCTTGTGCTAGCCCTTGGATTAGCCGGCACCACTGCTGCCATGGCTGACTTACCGAAAGTAAACGTAGCGACCGACCCAAGCTTCGTGCCTTTTGAGATGATGGATCAAGAAACGGGTGAAATGACCGGTTTTGATATGGACATCATTAACGAAGTGGCTGAGCGTGCAGGCTTTGAAGTTAATCTCACCACAATGGAATTTGCTGGCATTATCCCGGCCGTACAAACAGGCAGCCAAGAGATCGCCATCGCCGGTACGACCATTACTGCAGAGCGCGCTGAGATAGTTGACTTCTCAGACCCTTACTATGATTCAGGTCTACAGATTATTGTTCGCGCTGACAACAACGATGTAGAAAGCATCGAAGACCTCGCGGGACTGCCTATCGCTACGCGGATTGGTTCCACCAGCTACGACTTCCTACAAGCTGAGCTAGGGGAAGATGCCGATATCACTCCTTTCCCTGCTATGAGTGATATGTATATGGCGCTATTAGGCCGTAACGTCGATGCGGTGTTCTACGATGCGCCTAACGTTGCTTACTTCTCACAAACCCGTGGTGAAGGGCGCACGAAAGTCGTTGGACCGCTTTACGAAGGTCAGCAGTACGGTATCGTTTTTCATAAAGGCAGCGAGTGGGTAGAACCTACCAATGAAGCGCTTGCCGCGATGAAAGAAGACGGTACCTACGATGAAATTTATCAAAAGTGGTTTGGTGAAGCGCCCAGCGAAGAGTGAGATTAAAGACTCGCTAACCGCATAGCATCATAACAGGGCCGGGTGGCCATAGCCCCCGGCCCTGCTGCGTTTCTCAAGTGTTTTTTCTCATCTTTTTTGTTTCAGGAGTCTACGCGTGGACGTCAATTTTCAGTTTGATTGGTCGGCAGCGTTTGGATCTATTCCATACCTGCTACCTGGCATTCCCTGGACGTTACTTATTTCATTTGGCGGCCTGGCAATTGGTTTTTTTATCGGCATTTTCTTTGGCCTGCTGCGGCTGAGCCGCCTGCGCTGGCTACGTTGGCCGGCTATTTTTTACGTTGAGGTGTTTCGCGGCACGCCTATCCTTGTCCAGGTACTGTTCATTTTTTATGGTTTACCACAGCTGTTGGGTAGCCCTATTAATGCGCTTGTTGCGGGTATTGCTGCCATTGCCGTTAACTCTGGCGCCTATATTTCTGAGATTGTCCGCGGCGGCGTTCAATCGATTGAGCGTGGCCAGCGGGAGGCGTCGCTATCACTGGGCCTTTCCCGTACCCAAGCCTTTCGCTATGTGATTTGGCCCCAAGCTTTCCGCCGGATGATTCCATCACTTGGTAATCAAGGCATTATCAGTATTAAAGACACGTCGCTGTTTTCAGTGATTGGCGTTGGCGAACTGGTACGTCAGGGACAAATCTACATTTCCACTACGTTCACCGCCCTTGAGGTCTACTTCATGGTCGCACTGATGTATTTAGCGATCACCTGGACCCTTTCAATCTTACTACGCCAGCTTGAGCGTAGAGGTCTGGCCGGACAATAAGGACACGCACAATGAGCGAAACATTGAACAACACAACGCAGCCAATTGTGCGTATGCAGAAGCTCAATAAACATTTTGGCAGCCTGCACGTACTCAACAACATTGATCTCGACATTATTCCTGGTGAAGTGGTCGTGATTATTGGTGCCAGCGGTTCAGGTAAATCGACCCTGATTCGCTGTATCAACGGTCTTGAGGAGTTTCAGGCAGGCAGTCTTACTGTTGATAACAACGAACTCTTGCCCAATGGAAAAAGCACCAGAGCGTTACAAACCATTCGTACTGAAGTCGGTATGGTGTTTCAGCAGTTCAACCTCTTTCCCCACCTCAGCGTACAAGACAACGTTACGTTAGCACCGATGAAAGTACGCGGCGCTAGCCGCGCTGATGCTGTTATCAGTGCCAAACGTCTGCTTGACCGTGTAGGTATTGCAGATCAGGCCGATAAGTACCCAAGCCAGCTCTCTGGCGGCCAGCAGCAGCGTGTCGCACTGGCACGTGCCTTGGCCATGGAACCGCGGCTAATGCTGTTTGACGAGCCTACATCGGCACTTGACCCCGAAATGATTGGTGAAGTGTTGGACGCTATGCGTGAACTCGCTAAAGAAGGGATGACGATGGTAATAGTCACCCATGAAATGGGCTTTGCCCGAGAAGTCGCAGATCGCGTTATTTTTATCCATAAGGGTGAAATTGCAGAGCAGGGACCGCCTGAAAAGCTGTTTGATACGCCTCAACATGAGCGCACTCAATCCTTCCTTGCACGAGTGTTAAAACACTAGATCGAATCGATATTTTCAGCGCTAATTCGACATTAATGACGTCTTAAACGGTCGCTAAATTGCTTTTTTTACCCGCCTGTCCTCGTGACAGGCTTTTTTTTGCCTGTGGATAAGGTTTTTTTTCGTTTATCCACTTCTCGTCTATCAGGCCTGCCATAGGGATCTCTTAGCATTTGTTAACAGGCATGTACTGGATGTTCACAGGTGCGGTAACAACCAAGGTATAGGCCGGTGGATAAGCCGTGTAGAATTGGTGCTGTGGATAAAGGGGTATTTCATCCACAGGAGTAACACCGCTTCTGCCCAGGCAATACGCTGTTCAAACATGTAGAAGTCAACAATGTAATCTATTGAAAAATAAATGAATTAGTTGCTTATGCACAGAAATTGTCCACACTAATAATTACTACATTTACAGAACTTCTCTTATCTTATTTTTATATTGTTATTAATAAAGGCTATTCAAATTGAAGGGGTGTGGAAAAACCTGACGGTTACCCACAGGGGGTTTATACTTGCCGGCGTATTGAACTAGGGTGCATAAGCACTGGCTCACATCATCCGTGCCCAACGGCACAAGACGAGGTGTCTCTTGAATTATCCCGACCGCTTTGACGTGATTGTCATCGGCGGTGGCCATGCGGGGACTGAAGCCGCACTGGCCTCTGCTCGTATGGGCTGTCAGACCCTGCTGCTCACTCACAACATCGAAACACTGGGCCAAATGTCGTGTAATCCTGCGATCGGTGGCATTGGCAAAAGCCATTTGGTGAAAGAAATCGATGCTATGGGCGGCGCTATGGGGCTTGCCACGGACTTAGGTGGCATCCAGTTTCGCGTGTTAAATGCACGCAAAGGGCCTGCCGTTAGAGCCACTCGGGCTCAGGCAGACCGCATTCGTTACAAATCAGCTATTCGTGGGATGTTGGAAAACCAGCCTAATTTGACGCTTTTCCAGCAGGCGGCCGGTGACTTAATCGTCGAAAATGACACCGTGCGTGGCGTTGTAACCGAGACTGGTATTCGTTTTCATGCTCAAAGCGTTGTGCTGTGTACCGGCACATTTTTGGGTGGTGTGATTCATATAGGCTTGGATCAAAGCAAGGGCGGCCGCGCAGGTGACCCGCCTTCCAACGCTCTCGCCGAGCGGTTAAGGGCACTGCCGTTTCGGGTTGATCGTTTAAAAACCGGTACCCCCCCGCGCATTGATGCTAAAACGGTTGATTTTTCACAGCTGGAAGAACAGCCAGGCGATACACCAACGCCAGTGATGTCCTATCTTGGCTCGCGGGAAATGCACCCTCAGCAAGTCAGCTGTCACATTGCCCACACCAACCAGCAGACTCACGACCTGATCCTGGCTAACCTTGATCGATCACCCATGTATTCTGGTGTGATTGAAGGCGTTGGCCCGCGCTACTGCCCATCAATTGAAGATAAAGTCCATCGGTTTGCCGACAAGTCGAGCCATCAAGTGTTTATCGAGCCTGAAGGCTTGGACACTCATGAGCTCTATCCCAATGGGATCTCGACCTCGCTGCCCTTTGACGTGCAGATTCAAGTTGTGCGCTCTATCAAAGGCTTGGAAAACGCACATATCACGCGGCCTGGTTATGCCATTGAGTATGATTTCTTTGATCCACGAGATTTAAAACACTCGCTGGAAACTAAATTTATCCACAGCCTGTTCTTCGCTGGCCAAATCAATGGCACAACGGGCTATGAAGAAGCCGCCGCCCAGGGGTTGCTAGCCGGCTTGAACGCTGCACGTCGCGCACAAGAGTTGGATGCATGGTACCCCCGCCGCGATGAAGCTTATCTTGGCGTATTGGTCGATGATCTAATCACGATGGGCACCAAGGAGCCCTATCGCATGTTTACCTCGCGAGCGGAGTATCGCTTACTGCTGCGAGAAGACAACGCTGATTTACGCCTTACTCCAGCAGGCCGTGAGCTTGGTTTGGTTAATGACGCCCGCTGGTCGGCGTTTAGTCAAAAGCGTGAAGCAATCGAGCAAGAAAACGCACGTCTGAAAACCGTTTGGATTCAACCGGGAAGCTTAGCTGCTGAGAAAGTGGCTGAAAAAACCGGCGCGCCTCTATCACGAGAATACTGCTTGAGTGATTTGCTTAAACGCCCTGAACTCAACTATAGCGACTTGGCCCAGTTACCCGGACTTGAAGACACGCTTACCACTGATGAAGCGGTTGCTGAGCAGGTACAAATTCAGGCCAAGTATCAAGGCTATATTCATCGGCAACAGGATGAGATTGATAAACTCAAACGCCATGAAGCGACGCCTTTGCCTGCTGAGTTGGATTATTTAAAGATAGAAGGTTTATCTAACGAAATCCGTCAAAAGCTTGCTGACGCTAGGCCAGAAACATTGGCCCATGCGGCGCGTATTTCAGGCGTTACTCCAGCGGCCGTTTCTATTTTGCTGGTACATCTGAAAAAACGCCGACTGGTAGCGGCTGCCGACGTGGTTAACGGATGAATTCGCTAACGGTGTTATTAAAAAGCTTACCCGCAAGCGTTGCGCTACGTTTAGATAAAGGTCTTCACCAACTGGCGATTAATGTCAGCCAGCATCAACGCGAACAGCTGCTAGGGTTTCTCGCGCTGTTGCACAAGTGGAACCGGGCTTATAACCTCACAGCGGTGCGTGATTTAGATGAAATGGTGTCGCGCCACGTGCTGGATAGCGCAGTGGTATTGCCCTATGTGCACGGGCCGCGTTTACTCGACGTTGGCGCAGGGCCCGGATTACCTGGAATAGTGTTGGCCATTTTGAATCCTGAGCTAGACGTCACGCTACTAGACAGCAACGGTAAAAAGGTGCGTTTTCAACGCCAAGCGGTCATGGAACTAGGGTTGAAAAACGTAACACCTGTCCAAGCACGCGTTGAACAGTTCGAAGCAGCTGCGTTTGATCAGGTAATCTCAAGGGCGTTTGCTAGCCTCGTTGATTTTGTCACGCTCACTCGTGAGCTGCCGGCCATTGATGGCCAGTGGTTAGCTATGAAAGGCCCGGGGGCGGATGATGAACTGCGTGATCTGCCCCATGGTATTAAATTACACGCGCGTCATCTGCTGGAAGTACCCTTTGAAGCGGCCCAGCGGCAGCTGTTGATTCTGACCCCAGAAGGAGTTGAGTAAGTGAGCCAGATCATTGCCCTGACCAACCAAAAAGGCGGCGTGGGCAAGACCACCTCGGCCGTTAATCTGGCGGCGAGTCTCGCAGCGCTCGATCGCCGCGTGCTATTGGTGGATCTTGATCCGCAAGGTCATGCCAGCATGGGTAGCGGCATCGACAAATACGAGCTTGATAAAAGTGTTCTTGATGTTTTGCTGGGTGAAGCTACCGCGGCTGAAACGATTGTCAAAAAGTTGCCGGTCAAGTACGACGTACTGCCGGGTAATGGCGATCTGACCGCCGCCGAAGTGGAATTATTAGATCGTGAGCAAAGTGAAAGCTGCCTGACAGCGGCGTTAGCATCGGTAGCGGATGAATACGATGTGGTGCTGATCGACTGCCCGCCGTCTTTGAACATGCTAACCGTCAATGCGTTAACGGCTTCTAACAGCGTGCTCATCCCTTTACAGTGCGAGTTTTACGCGCTTGAAGGGCTATCGGCACTGCTGGATACTGTTGAGCAAATCAAGCAAAACGTTAATCCTGATTTAGCCATTGCGGGCATTTTGCGTACCATGTACGACAAGCGCACTAGCTTAACCCGCGAAGTCGACAAGCAGCTGCGCGATTACTTTGGTGATATGTTGTTTAAAACCACCATACCCCGCAATGTTAAAGTCGCCGAAGCACCGAGTCATGGTCTGCCGGTCACGCAATATGCCCGGTTCTCACGGGGGAGTCAGGCCTATCGTGTGCTGGCAAAAGAGATGATCCGTCGTCTTTCACTTTAAACAATACGCGCTGTAGTTATAGCTATCGTTATAAATGAGGGAAAGCGAATGACGCGTAAACGCGCGCTAGGACGTGGCCTGGATGCCCTGATTGGTGCTGGTGCTCGTCGCCGTGACAGTCTAGAACTTGCCGGTAGCGGCACGCCGCTTGAGCTGACTAATACAGCGATTAGCGCTGCGACTGACGAGGTCGTTGAAGATCGACTTGAGCGTTTGCCATTAGCTCAGTTAACGCGGGGTAAATATCAGCCGCGTCGCGATATTCAGCCTGAAGCGTTAGAAGAGCTGGCCGATTCTATTCGTGCTCAGGGCGTTATGCAGCCTATCGTCGTACGTCCCATCGGCGTGGATCGTTACGAAATTATTGCCGGTGAACGTCGCTGGCGCGCCTCTCAGCTGGCTGAATTGGACGTTATTCCTGCGGTTATTCGCGAAGTCAGCGATGAAGTCGCACTAGCGCTGGCGTTAATTGAAAACATTCAGCGTGAAAATCTCAATGCCATTGAAGAAGCCATGGCACTTAAACGTCTGGGCGAAGAGTTTGAGCTTACCCAACAGCAAATTGCCGATGCCGTGGGTAAATCACGCACCCAGGTAGCTAATTTACTGCGTTTATTGGCATTAGACCCTGAAGTACAAACGCTCTTGGAGCGCGGCGATCTTGATATGGGCCATGCACGCGCTTTGCTGACGTTAAGCAGTTCACAGCAGCGGCAAGTTGCCCACGAAGTGGTCAATAACGACATGACCGTGCGAGCAACCGAAGCGTTGGTGAAAAAAGTACAAACAAGCCAAACCTCTCTTCAAACGCCTAGTCGGACAATTAAGCAGCCCGATGTAGCCAAGCTTGAAACGCATTTAGGTGAATTACTCGGTGCGGCTGTTTCCATTAATCATGGTCAAAAGGGCAAGGGTAAGCTGACTATTCGCTATACCAGCCTTGAAGAACTAGACGGTATTTTAATGCATATTAAATAGCAGGCTACGCAATATTGCCTAAGAAGAGGGCATGTTTTAACCATTTGGTCGAAAATCGACCCCTAAACGGGCAAAATCAACGCTACTCGGTTGAAGGTGTGATAGCGCTTCCCTATAATCGCGCAAGATTTGTGCAGGTTGTCTGTGTTTGTCGAAGAATACGCTCTTTGAAGCCTGTCGATTTTTTTAAAGAGCTGGGTGTTTGTCCAGAGCTATGCAGAAAACCATGCAGAGAGCTATGCAGCGATACGAAACCCAGCGACGCAGAACCTATATTGTTCGCCTAACCATCACACAATTAATCATTACGTTAATCGGGATGATGGCTGGCTATTTTTTGGCACAAATGCCAGGTGCGCTATCGGTGTTACTCGGTGCCTTAGTGGCATTACTACCACACGCTTTTTTCATAAAGCGTATGGGAGTTTTGAGGTCTAATCGCCCCTCGCAGGCAGCGATGCGCCTATTTCGTGCCGAAGCAGGTAAGTTTGGTTTGACGGTGGCACTGTTTGTTGCAGTGTTCGTAGTAGCGCCCCCCTCAAACCCCGCTTTCTTTTTTTATGCTTATGTGGCGGTTGTTCTAACGCATTGGTTCACGCCTTGGTTAATGCCAAAAAACGCTAATGCTTAGAAAATCGCACAACTGATTGAGGTGACATGTCCATGGCCGCAGGAAACGAAGTCTCTACGACTTACTATATCCAGCACCACTTGCAGAACCTGACCTTTGGTAATCATCCCGAAAATGGTTGGTCGCTGGCGCATACAGCGGAAGAAGCAAGTGATATGGGCTTTTGGGCCATTCACTTAGACACCATGGGCTGGTCAATTGCCATGGGTCTGCTGTTTATCTTTATTTTCCGCAAAGCCGGTAAAATGGCGACTACGGGTGTGCCGACGGGTTTGCAAAATGCCGTTGAAATGGTGGTTGAATTTATCGAGGGCATGATCAGAGGAACATTTAAAGGTCATAACCCGATCATCGCACCGCTAGCGTTGACGCTGTTTGTGTGGATTCTGTTTATGAATACACTCAAAATTATACCGGTCGACTATTTACCCGTGCTGTTTAGTAAGCTTGGCGTTGACTACATGAAATCTGTTCCGACCACTGATGTAAACGCCACCCTAGGCTTGGCATTGGGCGTGTTCGGGCTAATTCTCTACTACAGCTTTAAGGTCAAAGGCATTGGCGGTTTTGCCAAAGAGCTTTCACTGACACCGTTTAATCACTGGGCACTGATTCCCTTTAACCTGCTGCTCGAAATTGTTGCGTTGCTGGTTAAGCCGTTCAGTTTGGCAATGCGTTTGTTCGGCAACATGTTCGCTGGTGAAGTTATCTTTATTTTGATTGCCATGCTGCCGTTCTGGGCTATTTGGGTGCTGGATGTGCCATGGGCCATTTTCCATATTTTGATCGTTGTTCTTCAAGCGTTCATTTTTACCGTTTTATCCGTGGTGTATCTCAGCGCTGCACACGAACATCACTAATCCGAGCAATGCTTGCAACACATTAACCCTTAACCTCAACCCTCGACCTTTAACTTGAAAAACTAGGAGCATTACCATGGAACTTATCTACATTGCTGCTGCCATCATGATTGGTATGGGCGCTCTAGGTACCGGCATTGGCTTCGCTATTTTGGGCGGCAAGCTGCTGGAATCTACTGCGCGTCAGCCTGAACTAGGCGACCAGCTGCAAACCAAAACCTTCCTAATGGCAGGCCTGTTAGACGCTGTTCCGATGATCGGTGTTGGTATCGCAATGTACCTGATCTTCGTTGTTGCCGGTTAATGACAGCTCAGCCGAGCGCTAAACGCTCGGTTTTGTTTCACTCCGGTCGCCACGAACTTGTCAGAGGTACATTCCTGTGAATATCAACATGACGCTAATCGGGCAGACGATCGCCTTCGCGATCTTTGTCTGGTTTTGCACAAAGTATGTGTGGCCTCCGATCAGCAATGCGCTTCACGAGCGTCAGAAAAAAATTGCTGATGGCTTAGATGCAGCTAGCCGTGCTAACCGTGACCTTGAGCTTGCTCAAGAGCGGGCGGAACAGATGCTGCGTGAAAGCAAGGAGCAAGCTTCTCAAATTCTTGAGCAGACCAATAAGCGTTCTGCCCAGATGATTGAAGAAGCCCGCGAACAGGCACGCGCTGAAGGCCAACGCCTAGTAGCGAGTGCACGATCCGAAATTGAGCAAGAAGTGAATCGCGCTAAAGATGAACTTCGTGCCCAGGTTTCTTATCTAGCCGTATTGGGTGCCGAGCGTGTTCTTGAAGCGTCGGTCGACGAACAAGCCCATCGCAAGTTACTCGATGAGCTTGCTGCTGAACTGTAAGGAGGTGAATCATGGCGGAATTACTTACCGTCGCTCGTCCTTACGCTAAGGCAGCGTTTGAATACGCGCGTGATAATGAGGCGCTTGATAGCTGGTCACAAGCGCTGAGTTTCTTAAGTTTTGCGGTAGCCGACGACGTTGTTCGCCATCGTTTAAGCAGTCCAAAACTAGACAGCGACCAGAAAGTGTCGCTGCTGGTTGAGCTAATTCCAGATCAGCAGGATGAAGCTTTACAGCGTTTTTTGACTGTTTTAGTAGACCAAGGTCGTTTAATGGCGCTGAAGTCAATCGCTGACCAGTTCGAGCACCTGCGTGCTGAACACGAACAGCGTATTGAAGTAAGCGTCACGTCTGCTTACACGTTAAATAGCAAGCAGCAAACGAAGCTAGCGAACGCGCTTAAGAAACGTCTAAATCGCGAAATCTCTATTACTACTCAGGTGGACAAGTCGCTTATTGGCGGTGTCATCCTGCGTGCTGGCGACACCGTCATTGACGGGTCAGTGCGTGGTCGATTGAACCGCCTTTCCGAAGCGCTAACCGCTTGAGTCTGAGGGACATGGCATGCAGCAACTGAATCCTTCCGAGATCAGCGACATCATCAAGCAGCGAATTGAGAAGCTTGACGTCGCATCCGAAGCCCATAACCAGGGCACCATCGTCACTGTTTCCGACGGTATCGTGAAAATTCACGGCCTCGAAGACGCGATGTTCGGTGAAATGATTGAATTCCCCAACGGCATCTTTGGCATGGTACTTAACCTGGAGCGTGACTCCGTAGGTGCCGTGATATTGGGTGACTACCTGCAGCTTGAAGAGGGCATGACCGCCAAGTGTACCGGTCGTATTCTCGAAGTGCCGGTAGGCCCTGAGCTGATTGGTCGTGTTGTCGATGCGCTGGGTAACCCCATCGATGGCAAAGGCGACATTAACGCCAAAATGACGGATGCCGTTGAAAAAGTGGCGCCAGGCGTTATCACTCGCCAGTCTGTTGATGAGCCGATTCAAACCGGTCTTAAATCAATCGATGCCATGGTACCGATTGGCCGTGGTCAGCGTGAGCTGATCATCGGTGACCGTCAGATTGGTAAGTCTGCCATTGCTATTGATGCGATCATCAACCAAAAAGGCAAGGGCGTGACCTGCGTCTACGTCGCCATTGGTCAGAAGCAATCGACTATTGCCAACGTTGTGCGCAAGCTTGAAGAGCATGGCGCTATGGAACACACCATCGTTGTGGCCGCCGGCGCTGCCGACCCGGCTCCGATGCAGTTTCTGGCGCCTTACTCTGGCTGCACCATGGGCGAATACTTCCGCGATCGCGGCGAGAACTCGCTGATTGTGTATGACGATCTTTCTAAGCAGGCCGTCGCTTACCGTCAGGTATCGCTGCTGCTGCGTCGTCCGCCCGGCCGTGAAGCTTATCCCGGTGACGTATTCTATCTTCACTCGCGTCTGCTAGAGCGTGCTGCGCGTGTTAATGCCGACTACGTTGAGAAGTTCACCAACGGTGAAGTGAAAGGCAAAACCGGTTCTTTGACCGCGCTGCCTATCATCGAAACTCAGGGCGGTGACGTCTCTGCGTTCGTTCCGACCAACGTGATTTCAATCACCGATGGTCAGATCTTCCTGGAAACCAACCTGTTTAACTCCGGTATTCGTCCGGCGATTAACGCAGGTCTGTCGGTTTCTCGTGTAGGTGGTTCGGCACAAACGAAAATCATCAAGAAGCTGGGCGGTAGCGTACGTTTGGCGTTGGCGCAGTACCGTGAACTGGCGGCGTTCTCGCAGTTTGCCTCTGACCTTGATGAAGCCACGCGCAAGCAGCTTGAACACGGTCAACGTGTCACCGAGCTGATGAAGCAGAACCAGTACTCGCCGATGTCGGTAGCAGAAATGGCGCTCTCGCTGTATGCCGCCAACGAAGGTTATCTGGACGATGTTGAAGTAAGCAAAGTGTTGGACTTCGAGCGTGCGCTGCACGACTACATGAAGTCTGAGCACGGTGATCTACTCGACAAGATCAACCAGACCGGCGACTACAACGGTGAGATTCAAGACAGCTTGAAGTCGGGTCTCGAGAAGTTCAAGGCGACTCAGAGCTGGTAATGTCTGGCCCGCCCGTCAGGGCGGGTTTGCATGCTTTCTGAGAGCCACGAACGAAAGGTAGATCGCTATGGCAGCTGCAAAAGAGATACGCACCCAGATCGGGAGCATTAAAAATACGCAGAAGATCACCAGCGCCATGGAAATGGTGGCTGCATCGAAAATGCGTAAAGCGCAAGATCTGATGAGAGCTAGTCAGCCTTACGCTAGGCAGATCCGTAATGTGGTTGGCCACATTGCCGACGCGAACCCCGAATACCGGCACGACTATATGATCGAGCGTAGCGAGATTAAGCGCGTTGGTTATATCGTGGTATCTACGGATCGCGGTCTGTGCGGTGGCTTGAACCACAACCTTTTCAAAGCGCTTCTGAAAGAAGCCGCAGGTTGGAAAAAGCAGGGTGCTGAGCAAGATTTTTGTGCCCTTGGCGCTAAAGCCAGTACTTTTTTCCGTAATTATGGCGGCAACTTGGTGGCAGCGAAGAGCGGATTAGGTGAAAACCCGACCGTTGAAGGGTTGATTGGCAGCATTAAGGTCATGCTCGAAGCATACGATGAAGGACGTCTTGACCGTTTGTATGTGGTGCACAATGAATTTGTGAATACCATGACGCAAAAGCCGGTTGTTCGTCAGCTTCTTCCGCTGTCATCCGATATGGGTGCAGACGCTGAGCAAGACAATGAAAACGCCCGTCCCGGAAGCTGGGACTACCTGTATGAACCGGATGCCAAGGCGTTGCTTGATAGCCTATTGGTTCGTTTCATCGAATCGCAGGTGTATCAGGCGGTAGTGGAAAACGGGGCTTGTGAACAAGCGGCCCGGATGATCGCTATGAAAAGTGCCACTGACAACGCAGGCGACCTGATCGACGATTTGGAGATGGTTTATAACAAGGCCCGCCAGGCCGCCATCACGCAGGAAATTTCTGAGATCGTCGGCGGCGCTGCTGCCGTATAACGCCTAGGGAGCACATTCTTATTATGAAGGCTCCCGGCAGACAGGTTTCATTTGCAGGTTTTAGAGAGGAACCAAGATGAGCGGACGTATCGTACAAATCATCGGCGCGGTGATTGACGTAGAGTTTCCGCGGGACTCTGTGCCCAAGGTCTACGACGCGCTAAAGGTCTCCGATGTTGAGACCATCCTCGAAGTCCAGCAGCAGCTGGGCGACGGTGTGGTGCGCACCATTGCTATGGGCTCCACCGAGGGCTTGAAGCGTGGCATGGAAACGACCAGCACAGGTGCCGCGATTTCCGTACCGGTAGGTAAGGAGACGCTGGGCCGTATTATGAACGTACTCGGCGAGCCGATTGACGAAGCGGGACCGATCGGCGAACAAGAGCGTATGCCTATCCACCGCAAGCCGCCGACCTATGCCGAGCAGGCCGCCTCTGGCGAGCTGCTGGAAACTGGTATCAAGGTTATCGACTTGGTTTGCCCGTTTGCGAAAGGCGGTAAAGTGGGTCTGTTCGGCGGTGCCGGTGTTGGTAAAACCGTCAACATGATGGAGCTTATCCGCAACATCGCCACCGAACACAGCGGCTACTCTGTTTTTGCCGGTGTAGGTGAGCGTACGCGTGAGGGTAACGACTTCTATCACGAAATGACTGAATCCAACGTTATCGATAAGGTATCGCTGGTTTACGGTCAGATGAACGAGCCGCCAGGCAACCGCTTGCGTGTGGCGTTGACCGGTTTGACCATCGCAGAGAAATTCCGTGATGAAGGCCGTGACGTTCTGCTGTTCGTCGATAACATCTATCGCTACACCCTAGCCGGTACGGAAGTATCTGCATTGCTGGGCCGTATGCCGTCAGCGGTTGGTTATCAGCCGACTCTGGCTGAAGAGATGGGCGTTCTGCAGGAGCGCATTACCTCGACCAAGACCGGTTCGATCACCTCCGTCCAGGCCGTCTATGTGCCTGCCGACGACATGACCGACCCGTCGCCGGCCACGACGTTCTCTCACCTGGATGCCACGGTATCACTGTCGCGTTCAATCGCTGAGTTGGGCATCTACCCGGCCATTGATCCGCTGGATTCCACCTCACGACAGTTGGATCCGCTGGTAGTGGGTGAAGAGCACTATGCGATCGCTCGCGGTGTGCAGAACGTTCTTCAGCGCTACAAGGAACTTAAGGATATTATCGCCATTCTGGGTATGGATGAGCTGTCTGACGAAGACAAGCTGGCCGTATCACGAGCGCGTAAAATCCAGCGGTTCTTGTCGCAGCCGTTCTTCGTGGCCGAGGTGTTCACCGGTTCACCAGGTAAGTATGTCTCATTGAAAGACACGATTAGTGGCTTCAAGGGCATTCTCGCTGGCGAATACGACGATATGCCGGAACAGGCCTTCTACATGGTCGGTTCAATCGACGAAGCTGTCGAAAAAGCCAACCAGATGAAGAAGTAATCCCGTCCATTAGGGGGATTCGCTATGGCGAATAGCTTTACTTGCAATATCGTCAGCGCTGAAGCATCTATCTTCTCAGGTACTGTTGAGCAGGTAATTGCTTCCGGGATTATGGGTGACCTGGGCATTTTGCCAGGTCACGCCCCGTTGCTGACCGAGCTTCAGCCGGGTCCGGTTCGCGTGATCCACGACGGTGGCAAGGAAGAGAACTTCTTTGTCTCGGGTGGCTTCATGGAAGTCCAGCCGGATGTGGTGACGATTCTGGCCGATGCGGCTTCCCGTGCCAGCGACCTCAACGAGGCCGCTGCCGAAGAAGCGCGTCAGCAGGCATTGAAAGCCTTTAATGAGAAGTCGACGGAGCTGGATTATACTCGAGCTGCCGCCGAACTTGCCGAAGCCACTGCTCAGCTGCGCACCATTCAGCAGCTACGCAAAAAGGCGGGTAAAGGCTAACAACCGCGCGCTTGCCGTGTGAACAACGTCTCTTAAACCCGCTGGTCAGGGTTTAAGAGGCGTTTTTTTTGTCTGCTAGTACGACGACTTAATACGATGGATTAGTATGATTAGCTAGGTCGGTAGAACGATGTTTGTCAGCGTGAAGGGGAGAACTAATTATGGCACTGAATGAAGAAAGCCTGCAGGCATTAAAAGCCGAGCTACTCAGTGAGCTGGCCAAGGAAGCGCCTAGCAAATCTGTATTGGCGTTACGGTTGGCTGAAATCCGCTCAGCGGATATCGGTGAAGTCCTCGAAGAGATGATTGAAGACGATGAAGAGCTGACGGCGGCGCTCTCTTTGTTGGATATTCTTTCTGCCGAGCGGGCTGCTAACGTACTGGGCTATTTGCCCGGCGAAAGCCAGCTCGAGGTGGTCGGAGAGCTGGACGATAGTCAGGTACTTAAGCTACTCGAAGAGATGGGCTCGGATGAGCGCGCTGATTTGTTTAATTTGCTGGATGATGACCGACGCGAAGCACTTTTACGCAGTATGGCGCATCAAGAGCGTGAGGATCTAAAGCGGCTCGCAAGCTACGAAGAAGGCACCGCAGGCGCCATCATGACCTCTGACTATGTGGCCATAGCCAGTGGCATGACGGTGTCGCAAGCTCTGATGCGCGTTCGTCAAACGGCTCCAGATGCTGAGACGGTATATCAGCTCTATATCTTAGATAGCGATGGCCAGTTAATAGGTACCATGTCGCTGCGCCAACTGATGGTCGCGCGGCCTGGCGCAATCGTTGATAGCATTATGATTAAAGATGTTATCAGCACGCGGGTAGACAATGGCCAGGAAGACGTAGCGCGTATTGTGGCGCGCTACGATCTGCTGGCCTTGCCGGTGATTGATGCCGATGACCGAATGGTGGGAATAGTGACTCACGATGACGCTATGGACGTAGCGGAATCTGAGGCCACTGAGGATTTCCATAAAGGGATGTCGATCGGCCAGCTTGAAGACGGCGTGAGCCGTGTGCCGCTCTGGAGCCTTTATCGCAAGCGCGTATTTTGGCTAGTACTGCTGGTGTTTGCCAACCTATTTTCCGGTGCGGGCATTGCCTATTTTGAAGATATTATTGCAACGCAGGTGGCGTTGGTCTTCTTTTTACCCCTGCTGATTGGTAGTGGCGGTAATGCGGGGGCTCAGGCCGCTACGCTGATGGTGCGTGGTATGGCAACGGGTGATATCGGTGTGAAAGACTGGAGCAAGATGCTTGGGCGAGAGCTACTCATCGCTGGTGCACTAGGACTGACCATGGCAATCGCGGTCACCCCAATTGGTATTTTTCGAGGCGGCGAAGCCATTGCCATGGTGGTAGCGCTTAGCATGGTGACTATTGTGCTGTTTGGCAGCTTGATAGGCATGTGCCTGCCTTTTGTGCTTGAGCGCTTTAAGGTCGACCCCGCCACCGCGTCGGCACCGTTGGTGACAACCTTGATTGATGCCACCGGCGTGTTGATCTACTTCACGTTTGCGACGGCTATTCTCTCTGCTGCTTAACGGCTCACCCAGCCGCGGCTGATTAGCGGTGCAAATAGCCGATGATAAAAGCGCTTGGCAACGTGTTCATATACAGGTAGCACCAACCAAGCGCGATTGAACCCTACCAGCACGGCGGTCAATGCGGACAGTAGTACAGCGCCCGCCATGTCCTGAGGGAAGTGAACGCCCATAAATATTCTTGCCCAGGCAACAGGAATGGCCAGCAACAGTAGGCAGCCACCGATACGCCGAGAGTGGCTGTTTAGCATTAAGCTAATGCCTATCGTGGTTAGAATTGTCAGGTGATTGCTAGGGAAAGCGGGGGTTGCGGAATGCTCTATCAGCGACTCGCCTATGGGAATCATAAAGGGGCGCGGCATCGGCCATAGCGTTCCTATAAGCCTACTGACGGCAAGGGCTAACAATGTTGCGATGAGCGCTTCTAACAGCGATTGCTTGAGCGGTTCGCTGCCACGCAGCCAGCCTATGATGAAAAGCGCGGGCACTAACCACATCAAATCTACAGCGCAGGTATATGCCAGCGTTATTAACCAAGAGGGTGAATCAGGGGATGCGTTGAGCAGCTCGAACAGGGCGATATTTAGCGAATTCATGACATCCAAACAGTAGTAAGTATTAGTGATCGTTTAAGTAGCTGTATGGTTGTTGCTTCATGGATAAAAAGACTAGCGCATTGAACTACTGGCTGCGCGAGTAATGAACATCACCTCAACATGCCCCAACCATTCAATGTCACTGGCCAGTGATTTTAACTGGCTAGCGAGACATTGGGGGGGTTGGTGAACCGCATCATCAATAATCAGCGATACCGACACTTTGTCATCTAGGTAATGCAGCTGCAGTTCGTTGAGGGTCCGCCACACCGGGTGTTTGTACCAGCGCTTATTAAGCGCGTCCTCTACTTCCGGACGCAGCGGTAATCCCGGTAGGCGGCTTGGGTCACCGGCACCAGCATCGTCTTCTGGATCAACGTGGAAAATGACGTCGGTAAGCGCTGGGAATTCATGACGCAGGCGGCGGCTAACTTCGTTGCCAATTTCATGGGCTTCCGAAACGGTAATTTTAGGGCCTACCACGACATGTAGGTCAACCATTACCCAACCTGCTGATTGGCGGGTTCGCAAATCATGCACGCTATCTACCCCAGGGATGCTGCAGGCTACGTCATGCATTTGATTTTGCACATCCAGCGGTAACGCCGTATCGACCAGTTCGCGTGCGGATTCCCACAATAAGTCCAAACCCACTTTGCCTACCAATAAACCAACAATGATGGCAGCCACGGCATCTAGCCAGCCCAAGCCGAACTGAGCACCCACCAATGCGACTAATACGACGGCGGTGGATAAGGCGTCGCTACGGGAATGCCAGGCGTTGGCTTCCAATAGTCTAGACTTAACGCGTTTGGCAACGCGCATGGTGTAGCGAAAAATCCACTCTTTGCTAAATAGCGCGATGACCGTAATAACAATGGCCAGCAGCCCCGGTGCGTTGACCTCAGCGCCACTAAACAAGCGGGCCAGGCTCGACCAAGCAATACCGCCTGCCACGAAAATCAACACGCTGCCTAGTAGTAGCGTCGTGAGTGTTTCGATGCGGCCATGGCCATAATGGTGATCTTTATCAGGCTCTTGACGACCATAATGAATAGCCGCCAGCACGAACCCATCAGTGACTAAATCAGACAGCGAATGGATACCGTCAGCGATTAGTGCCGCGGAACCCACCGTAAAACCGACCGTCACTTTGACGATGCTCAACAGCGCATCCAGCCACGCACCAATATAGGTGACGCGCTTAGCCTCTTGGCTTTGTTGCTTGTGGTCTTGAACCACTGGCGTTTCGATGGTCTGAGTCATGGGCACCTTGCAAGGACGCAGGCTTTCAGTAGGCGACTATTGTAGCGTACTCCTCATATCCTCTATAGCATCCACTGCTTCCAATCCGTGAAACAGCGTTATTGAGCGTCTGAGCCAGTAGATATCAGTAAATATCAGTAAAGGCAATGGCGGACAAAGAATTAGCGTATGTGTATCCTTAGTCGACATTGCAACCCATCAAATTGATTTAAAAACAGGATTATTTATGGATTGGCTTCAGGTGGTGGTGTTAGCGGTTGTTCAGGGAATTTCCGAATTTTTACCCGTTTCGAGCTCTGCTCACCTGATTTTGGTGCCTGTGCTGACCGAATGGCAAGATCAAGGCCTAGCCTTCGATGTTGCGCTGCACTTAGGTAGCCTCTCCGCGGTCATTATCTATTTCCGCCAGGAAATTGGAAAAATGATCACCAGCAGCCTTGCGGCCCTCAGTGGTAAAGGCATCAATGAGGACGCGCGACTTGCCTTTTGGGTGACGATAGCAACGATCCCTGTGGGTCTTACTGGTTTATTGCTGCACGATGCTATTTCTGGCTACATGCGCTCTACGCTAATTATTGGCATCAGTTTAATAAGTTTCGGTCTATTGTTGGGTTATGCCGACTGGCGCAAGCGCGGAACGCGAAGCGAATATCAGCTGTGCTTAAAAGATGTATTGATCATCGGTGTCGCCCAGGCGTTGGCATTGATTCCGGGCACCTCGCGCTCGGGCATTACTATTACGGCAGCGCTGATGGTGGGAATGAGCCGCGAAGGAGCCGCGCGCTTTTCTTTTTTACTCTCGATCCCCGTGATTGTGCTGGCTGGCGGTTTAGAAGCCGTTGGGCTATTTAAATCACCGCAGTCCATTGATTGGGTAGCGATGCTGGCGGGTACCCTGATATCAGGGCTAAGCGCCTATTTGTGTATTCATTATTTCTTAGTCGTTATTAAAAAATTAGGGATGCAGCCGTTTGTGGTTTATCGGGTACTGTTCGGCGCTTGGCTGCTGTGGTTCTTTCATTTTTAAGAACGTCTCTTTTAAGGCTTTATAGCTAGGACAAAGCAACGATGAAAAGGTCTGATGAGAAAAAGTGTGTTGAACGCACGATCAGGTGGGGACGCGGGCTGATAGTATTAGGCGCATTGCTGAGTGCCCTGTGGGTATTGTCAGGCTGCTCAGAAAATGACCGGCCGCTGGAGCCGCCCGTACGCTATGAGGGAAACATTTTTGGTACCTTTTATCAGGTGACCATTATGGATCCTCTCACGCAAGGCCAGTCGCGTGAGCTAGAGGAAGGGTTTCTGGCAGAGTTAGAAAGCGTTGATCAGGCGATGTCGACCTATCGAGATGATTCAGAGCTGATCGCTTTCAACGAGGCGCCGTTGGACGAATGGCAGCCGCTCTCTAATGAGCTTATTGAAGTGCTGGCCATTAGCCAATCAGTGGCCGAGGCAAGCCAGGGTGCATTTGATATTACCGTGGGCGACCTGGTGAATTTATGGAGTTTCGGACCCGGCGCACGACCTGAGCAAGTGCCTTCCGATGAAGCATTAGCTGAACAGCTCGCCCAGGTGGGCTTTGATGCCATCGAGATCGATACACAGAATATGCAGGCGCGACGCACCCGCGATGTGTTTGTCGACCTTTCCGGCGTTGCCAAAGGCCATGCGACAGATCGAGTGGCCGCCTATCTAGACCAGCAGGATATCAACCATTATTTGGTTAACTTAGGCGGGGACTTGATTGCGCGCGGCGTGCGTGATGAAAACGAGCAAACGCCGTGGCGCATTGGCATTGAAGTGCCTGAAGATGGCGAGCAGCGGGCTCAGCATATTCTTCCGCTAGAAAGCATCTCCGTGGCGACATCAGGCGACTATCGCAACTACTTTGACGTTGACGGTGAGCGGTTTTCCCACACCATTGATCCACGCACAGGGCGCCCGGTGACTCATCAGCTTGCCTCTGTGTCTGTTTTTCATCCTTCCAACGCTTGGGCGGATGCCTGGGCGACCGCGCTATTGGTGGTGGGTGAAGAAGACGCCATGCAGATGGCGCTCGATAACAATCTTAAAATCTTAATGCTTATTCATGATGGTGATGCGTGGCGCAGCGTCGCCAGCCCTGAGTTTGTTAATTATTTTGGCGAAACGTTGATAGATGAGCTGGGCATTGAGCAGTTACCGGCGCCGGCAACCACCACCATTCCTCCCGTAGCAGGTGAATAACATGCAAGAACTGGATATTGTCATTCTCGCCGCGGGTAAAGGCACGCGCATGCGGTCACATATCCCTAAAGTGCTGCATACGTTGGCCGGTAAGCCGATGGTGCAGCACGTGCTGGATTCCGCCTTTGCGCTGAATCCAGCACGTACTCATGTGGTCATTGGTCATGGTGCCGACAAACTGCGCGAAGCGCTGGCAGAAAGCCCCGTGCACTTTGCTGTTCAGGCCGAGCAGAAGGGCACTGGTCACGCTGTTGCTCAAGCGCTTGAGCAGCTAGGTAGCGGCAACGTATTGATTCTCTACGGTGACGTGCCGCTGTTGCAGCGTGAATCATTGAGCGAGCTGTTAGCCCACGTGGATGAACAGCACATGGGATTGCTAACGGTGACGCTGGATGACCCTTCCGGCTACGGGCGAATTGTGCGTAACGCTGCAGGCGACGCAGTGGCCATTGTTGAGCAAAAAGATGCCAATAGTGCTCAGCTCGCAATTAACGAGTGCAATACCGGCATTATGGCGATGACCAGCGCTCAGCTAAAACGCTGGTTGCCGCAGCTTTCTGCGGAAAATGCCCAGGGTGAGTACTATCTTACCGACGTGATTGCAATGGCGGCGGATGAAGGCATTAAGGTGTGCACTGCCCAACCAGCCACTGCTGTGGAAGTCGAAGGCGTTAACAATCGAGCGCAAATGGCGCGTTTGGAGCGCGCCTACCAACAGCAGCTGGCTAATCAATTAATGGAACAAGGCGTTGCGCTTGCTGACCCCACACGTCTAGATATACGCGGGAGTTTGATCTGCGGACACGATGTGTTTATCGATGTGGGCTGCGTGTTTGAAGGTGAAGTAGAGTTAGGTGAAGGCGTGCGCATTGGCTCTTACTGCGTGATCAAAAATAGCACCATTGGTGCAGAAAGCATTGTCGATACTCACAGCGTTATAGAAGGCATCGTGGCGGCAGGCTTTAATCAGATAGGCCCGTTCGCACGCTTACGCCCCGGCACGCGGCTGGCGGTGAAAGCCAAAGTAGGCAATTTTGTTGAAACCAAAAATGCCGATGTGGGTGAAGGCAGTAAGATTAACCACTTAAGCTACGTAGGCGATGCGCGTTTAGGGCGCGATGTTAATGTGGGAGCCGGTACGATTACCTGTAACTACGATGGTGCTAATAAACATCACACAGACATTGGTGATAACGTTTTTGTTGGTTCGAACAGCTCTCTAGTGGCGCCGGTCACGGTAGGCAAAGGAGCCACCATTGGTGCAGGTTCAACTATTGCAAAAGACGTCACCGAGTACGCGTTGGCGGTAACACGGAGCCGTCAGATAGAAAAAAATGAGTGGCAACGCCCCAGCAAGGTTATAAAGCCCAGGCTGTAAAGTTTAAGTCATCAAGTTCAAGTTTTAGAAAACAGTGCCAACAATCATTAAAAGGCCGGATTTATATTCCAATACCGCTGATTTACCGTTTTGCTTGTCGATTAATTAGCATGGGTGAATAGCTCAGGAGATTGATTATGTGTGGCATTGTTGCCGCCGTTGCCCAGCGCAACGTTCAAGAAATTTTATTAGAAGGGCTGAAACGCCTGGAGTATCGCGGCTACGATTCGGCCGGAATGACGGTGTTTAATGATGGCGCGTTGACTCGCCACAGAGCGCTCGGAAAAGTCGCGGCTCTTGCTGCGCGTTTGGATTCCGCCGCTCTGCCGGGCTTTTCAGGTATCGCGCATACTCGCTGGGCAACCCACGGAAAACCCTCTGAAGCCAATGCGCATCCGCATCATAGCGACTCCCTAGTGCATGAAAACCAGGTAGCGGTAGTGCACAACGGCATTATTGAAAACTATGAACATATAAGAGATAGCCTACAGCGCAGCGGCTATACGTTCAGCTCAGAAACTGATACCGAAGTGATCGCTCACTTACTTTCTGAAAAGTTGGCCGATGGGCTATCGCTGTTTGACGCCACGCAGCAGATTGTTAACGGACTAGGTGGCGCCTACGCACTCGGCGTTATGTGTGCGGCAGAACCTGGCGTGGTTGTTGGCGCTCGCCAGGGCAGTCCGTTGGTCATTGGTGTAGGCATTGATGAGGCTTTCTTAGCCTCTGACCCGCTAGCGCTATTACCGGTCACGGACCGCTTTATCTACCTTGAAGAGGGTGATTTGGTTGAGCTGCGCTCGCAGGGCAGCATTCGCATTGTTGATCGCCATGGTAACGACGTTGAGCGTCCGATTCATACCTTCGAGCACGGCGATGGCGCTGCCAGCAAAGGCGAATACCGCCACTATATGCTGAAAGAAATTTTTGAGCAGCCAAAGGTTATCGAGGCGGCACTAGAAGGCCGGCTGAGCGATCAAAGCGTGTTAGTGGAAAGCTTTGGCCCCAATGCGCCGGCGCTTTTTAAACAGATGCGCCAAGTACATATCATTGCCTGCGGTACGAGCTATCACGCAGGCTTGGTAGCGCGTTACTGGCTTGAACGCTATGCCGGTGTGCCGGTTCAGGTAGAAGTTGCCTCTGAGTATCGCTACCGTCACCCTGTAGTGCCTGACAATACGCTGTTTGTGACGCTTTCGCAGTCGGGTGAAACTGCCGACACACTAGCCGCCTTGCGCTTTGCCAAAACGCTTGGCTATGTTGGCACGTTGGCCATTTGCAACGTACCGGGAAGCTCGCTGGTGCGAGAGTCGGACCTTACCTTGATGACTCGCGCAGGCCCTGAAATTGGCGTTGCTTCCACCAAGGCCTTTACCACTCAGCTAGTCGCGTTAATGCTGTTGACGCTGTCAGTGAGTAAAGCCAAGGGGCAGGCTGAATACCCAGATATTATCGCCGCGTTGAAAGCCTTGCCTGAGGTGTGTCAGCTAGTACTGGGATTGGACAGCAAAATTGAAACGCTTGCCCAGGCGTTTGCTGAAAAACAGCATGCTCTATTCTTGGGGCGCGGCGCGCATTATCCGATCGCCTTGGAAGGCGCCCTAAAACTCAAAGAAATTTCCTATATTCACGCTGAAGCGTATCCCGCGGGTGAGCTGAAACACGGCCCGCTGGCGCTGGTGGATAGCGAAATGCCGGTTATTTCGGTAGCGCCTAACGATGACCTGCTTGAAAAGCTTAAATCCAACCTTCAGGAAGTCCGTGCCCGCGGTGGTCAGCTGTTTGTATTTGCCGATGAGGGAGTGGGTATCGATACCCAGGAAGATATTCGAGTACTGACCTTGCCACACGTGCACGAAGCGCTGGCGCCGTTACTGTATACCCTGCCGTTACAGCTGCTGAGCTATCACGTAGCTGTTCTTAAAGGTACCGACGTTGACCAACCGCGTAATCTGGCAAAAAGCGTCACGGTGGAATAACAATGACGGCTAACGCCGTGTGTTTGTGAATGAATAAAAAACGCTTTACAACATGCGGCAATATGTCGCATGTTGTGCGCAGCCGTTGCGTTGCAGCATGTCGTTAGTGTGCTTATTATCGTGGCGGTCTTTCTCCTCTCTGCTGGGATCATATCGCCATGAAATCACCAAACGTCCTCGCAACTCGGCTTTATGCTAGCCGGGTCGCTTGGCTGTTGCTCGCCTGCACTCTTCTGATCTTTCCTTCTCTTTCTTATGCCGCCGCCGGGTCGCTTAATCTTACGGCTTCAATTGCCGGTATCTCTTCTGTCCTGATCTTCGTGCTTGCTTATGCGTTGGTGATGAGTGAAGAGCTACTGCATATGCGCAAGTCTAAGCCTGTGTTAGTTGCTGCAGGCCTTATTTGGGCGATAGTCGCTTGGGTCTATGTGCAAGCGGGTATGCCGGAAGAAGCGGAAACGGCTTTCCGTGAAACGCTGCTTGAATACACCGAGCTGCTTTTGTTTTTGCTGGTCGCGATGACATATATCAATGCCATGGAAGAGCGACGTATTTTTGATGCGCTGCGTTCTTGGCTAGTGCGCAAAGGTTTCAGCTATCGCAGCTTATTTTGGATTACTGGGGTAATGGCCTTTGGTATTTCAGCCATTGCTAACAACATGACCACGGCGATGTTGATGTGCGCCGTGGTGCTGAAAGTAGCCGAGGGCGATAATAAATTTATCAGCCTGTGCTGTGTGAACGTAGTGGTTGCCTCCAATGCCGGCGGTGCCTTTAGTCCGTTTGGTGATATCACTACGCTGATGGTGTGGCAGGCAGGTCAGGTACCGTTTGGCGGCTTTTTCGCGCTGTTGGTTCCTGCGCTGGTCAATTTCTTAGTACCTGCCGCCATTATGAATTTCTTTATTGTTAATCGTCAGCCCGCAGCGCTAAAAGAGAATGTGTGGCTCAAGCGGGGCTCACGGCGGATTATCGTGCTGTTTTTAATTACCGTCGCGATTTCGGTGTTGTGCCACTCTGTTTTGCACCTACCGCCCGCCATGGGCATGATGTTTGGTCTGGGCCTTTTACAGTTCTTTGGCTATTACCTGCGACGCAGCCTGCCGCGTTCACTTGAGCGCAAGCGTGAGCGCTACTCCCGCCGAGGCGATTGGAAGAAGCTGGAACAGCTGGGTAGCGTGGTTCCGTTTGATATTTTCAGCCGTATCGCGCGCTCCGAGTGGGATACGCTGCTGTTCTTCTACGGCGTGGTTATGTGCGTAGGTGGCTTGGGCTTTATGGGCTATCTCAGCCTGCTTTCTGAAACGCTCTACGGCAGCTGGAATCCGGTATGGGCTAACGTGGTATTAGGCCTTATTTCGGCGGTGGTGGATAACATACCGGTTATGTTTGCGGTTCTTTCGATGGCCCCGGATATGACGGAAGGCAACTGGCTGTTGATCACGCTGACAGCCGGTGTCGGGGGCAGCTTGCTCTCTATGGGTTCCGCGGCCGGTGTTGCGCTCATGGGTCAGGCGCGAGGTATTTATACCTTTGCCGGGCACTTACGCTGGATGCCGGCCATTTTGCTGGGCTATATCGGCAGCATCGCGGCGCATCTATGGATTAATGCCTCCATGTTCTAGGCTATTACGAACCTAAACCGTATAAACGGGCCCTAAAAGCTAAACTGCCCCCTCATTGATAACACAATGAGGGGGCAGTTTTATGAAAGTAACTTTATGAGAGCAATTTAATACACTTAACCCAGCACAACCCGTGTAAAAAAGTGAAATAAGCGGTATGGGTTACGCTTCAAAAGAGATCAATTTTTACAGATCATGGCCCGTGATAACTTGGCAAATTTCGGAAAAACTCTTTGCCATCGGGACGGGGTTAATGTCTTTACCCACGGCGTTCTGTATATCGCTTGCTGAGATAAGGCCGCGAATTCTCAGTTCTTGGTTATCGTTGAGCTCGGTAATCAATAGATGCTGATCGGTAAAGCTTTCCATCGATAGTACTAAGTCTTCAATCGTCAATGAGCCCAGCTGTGAAACGGGCATGGCGCTAAGCTTTTGCCAAGGTGTCATGATCATTTCAGCCGTGACTTCCTCGCGATTGAGATTGCGCTGTTGCATCGCAAGATTAATCCGCCGAGAGCCAATCACTTCTTTCGAGGTGATAACGCCAATACAGTGCGCGCGCTTATCCATCACGAACAGTAGACGTATGCCACCGTGGCGCATTTTTAGATGAGCATCGTCTATTGGGGTGTCTGCATCGACGGACTGAGGCATTAGCTGAGAAAAATCAGTCAGCACGGTCATCGCAGGGCTAGTGGGTAATAGCCGCTTGGGTGCAGGCATTGCCAATATTGGTGTGGTGCTTAATTGGGTCAATGGCTTAGGTGAATATGTTACTTGGTTCATTAGGGCCGCTCCATGTGGAGAAAAGGTGAATTCTGAGTATCGGGTTCACCGTGTTATTCCACAGTTGCATTCAATTCTTACCGCAACCTTAAGAGATTGATAAATTTTATTGTGTAGCGAGCAATTTCAGCAGCTCATGCTCGGAAGGCTGCGGCAGATTAATAATAACGCGCAGCCCTGCGCTGGGTGACTCTTCAAGCTGTAGCGTACCGCCATGGCGCGTTACTAAACGCTCCACAATAGAGAGGCCCAACCCTGAACCTGCACTGGGGCCAGAACGCTGAAAACGTTCAATGACTTTTTTGCGTTCGCTTAACGGTATGCCGGGGCCTTGGTCATCAACGGTCAGCTGAAACCCCTGTGCCGTTGCTGCCAGCGTGATACTGATCACGCTTCGGTTGGGGGAGTGCTGAATGGCGTTACCGACTAAGTTCTGTACCAAGGTTTCAATTGCCCCCGGCTCTTCTAACATTAGCCAAGCCGCGCGTTCATCCGCTTCTAGTAACAGCTGCTGACCGCGCTCTGTGGCCAACGGGGACAGCTTAGCCAGCGTCTCGCGGACTTCACGTAGCAGATGCGTATGGCGATAATCGGGCAGCGCTTCTTCTTCGGGCTCTAAGCGGGCGAGCGTTAGTAGCTGCGTGACTAAGCGCGTTGAGCGGGCAACGCCACTGCGCAAGTGGCTTAATGCTTCTTGACGGTCCTCAATATTATCGGCCGTCAGCGCATTTTGCGCGTGTAAATCGAGCACGGCTAAGGGCGTGCGTAGCTCATGGGCCGCATCGGCGATGAAGCGCTTTTCACGTATGCGCATCAGTCTAATTCGTTTTAAAAGCCGATTGAGTGCTCCAGCAATGGTGTTTAACTCACGAGGCAGTGGGCTTAGCGTTAGCGGCTGTAAATTGTGCGGGTCGCGGCTGCGAATTTGATCTGCCATGCGCGATAGCGGGGCTAAACCCCAGCCGATGGACCACCATAAAAAAGCAGTCAATAATGGCAGCCCGATTAAGTCAGGCATCAGTGTACGCAGCGCCACGGCTCTAATGAGCTCCCCACGGACATCTTCACGTTCGCTGACCACGATTCGCTGAGTAGTATTTGATACTTCTAATACATAAATGCGCCATTCATGCTCATCGATATGCAGGCTAGTGAAACCAGGAGGGTGGTCAGCAAGATTGGCGTCAGGCGCATTGGCTGAGCGCAGTAATAAACGGTCATCTTCCCATAGCTGAAAGGCTAATTTGCTTTCGTAACGCTGTCCTGCAAAGCGTTTATCCCACTGCTTGGCACGCTGTAAAGCGTTATCCAAACTATTAAGCAGCGCGCCGCGATACTCTTCCGGTAGCGGCGTTTGCAGTAATCCGTCTAGCAGGCGCGCGTTCTGGGCCAGGCTGGCATCATAAAGTTCTTCGACTTCGTGAGCCGCGTAGCGATAGCTGATAAAACCAATTACCAACATGCTGAGACCAAATACCAGCAGTACAAGCCCCAGGGTGCGTTGTCGGATAGAGGTCACGGGCGTTCATCCTGGCCGGTTTTATCCATTACGTAACCAATACCGCGCAGTGTGCGAATAAGCTGAGGAAAAAACTTTCGCCGCAGATGGTGAACATGTACTTCAATCGCATTGCTTTCCACATCCTCGTCCCAGCCATAGACAAGGCGCGTTAAGGTATCGCGCGTGAACACCCGCCCAGGATGCGTCATAAATTCTTGCAGCAAGGTTAGCTCGCGACGCGATAGCACTACCAACTGCCCCTGGTAGCTGACCCGCATCGTCAGTGGGTCAAGATGAATACCACGGCACTCCAAGGCGCTATTAACCTGGCCATTACTGCGCCTCAACAGGGCGCGCAGGCGAGCCTTTAATTCGGCGACTTCAAACGGCTTGGTTAAATAGTCGTCGGCGCCAGAATCTAGTCCGGTGATGCGGTCATCCACTGCATCTCGAGCGGTCAGCACTAGGATTGGCACACGATTACCCTGGCGCCTCACCGCTTCCAACACCTGTATGCCATCCATTCGCGGTAAGCCCAGATCAAGAATAACGGCATCAAAAGGCTCACCCTCTTTTAACGCGGCCAGCGCAGTGACACCATCCTTAAGGTGGTCCACCGTGAAATGCTCAGGCTTTAACGCCAAGCGAATGCCCGATGCCAAGCTGGGGTCATCTTCTACCAATAATATCCGCATGGCGGGGTGGTTACTCCTCTACATCAACCGCAGCCACTAAGCATCGAAAGAGATAGCGCATAAAGGCTCTGATTGTCAGGATAAAGGTTATAGTCTGTAGGTTGATAACCTAGCACGCTTTATTACATTTCTTGCGCTTTGTGTTGCCGCTATACTCGTTCAATACGCACGCCTTGGCATCCCGGCAGTATTGATGTAGACGCCCTCAGGGGTTTAAGAATAAACGTTAAAAGACCGTACTCAAGAGGTGGTGAGAGTGAAAGCGAAGGGAATGATCAGCGGTCTAGTGGCTCTCAGCGTGCTTACGGGCGCGGCAGGTGTATTTGCTCAAGAAGACGAGCGTGAGGCGATGGCCAAGCGTTTAGCGCCGGTAGGTAAGCTGTGTTTACAGGGGCAAGCGTGCGGGACAGCCGTTCTTCTGGCTGCTGCTGATGTTGCTGTAGAAGAAGAGGCGGCCGCCAGCGAAGCCGATTCCATTAGCAGCATCGATACTGCCGCACTGTATACCAGTGCGGGTTGTGCTGTGTGTCATGCTAACGGTATCGCGGGCGCACCGAAGATGGGCGATTCAGCGGCCTGGACGGCGCGTTTGGCAAAAGGCACTGACGAATTATATGCCAGTGCGATTAATGGTATTGGCGCCATGCCCGCAAAAGGCGGCCGTCCTAATCTTTCTGATGAAGAAGTGATGGCGCTTGTCGATTACATGATTGCGGAAGAATAATAATCGGCAGTGCTGAAATAACGCTTTAGCTTATCCACAGGGCGTTTTGGCTATCGGCCTGTGGATGATTTTATTATCCAAGCAGTGAGCGCAGCCCGGCAATCGCGTCTTTACCCCGCGCCTGCTTCTTTTCAGGGTCTTCTTTATCCGCACGGCCTTCCCACTCTAAATCCTCGGCGGGCAGTTCTTCTAAAAAGCGGCTTGGCTGGCAATCCATCAGTTCTCCATAGGCTTTGCGCTGGCGGGCAAGCGTTAGCGTTAGCGTGCGGCGTGCTCGGGTGATGCCGACATACGCTAGTCGTCGCTCCTCCTCAACGGTGCCCACTTCAATTGCGTTGCGGTGAGGCAATAGGTCTTCTTCCAAGCCCAGCAGATAAACATGCGGAAACTCCAAACCTTTCGAGGCATGCATCGTCAGTAGCTGCACTCGATCAGAGTCATCTTCTTCGGCCTGCTGTTCTAAAATATCGCGCAGCACTAGGCGTGAAATCGCGGCTTCAATGCCGTCGGTTTCCGTCTCAGTGGCATCGGTATCGTCTTCAGTGTCGCGGTTGAGCGACTTCTCTAGCTGATCGATCAAAATCCACACGTTGGCCATGCGCCGCTCGGCGACGGTGGGCGCGCTGGCGTTTTGATACAGCCACGCTTCGTAATCCATATCCCGCAGCATGTCGCGAATGGCGGCAATGGCATCGCCTTGATCCATGCGTTTACGCACGCCATCAATAAAGTGGGTAAAACGCGACAGCCGCTCGACGGCCCGGGTTGGCAGAACCTGCTCCAAACCGAGCTCATGAGAGGCCGCAAACAGCGAAATTGAGCGCTCAGTCGCATAGTTGGCGAGCTTTTCAACCGTACCTGGGCCCACCTCACGGCGTGGCACGTTCACAATGCGTAAAAAGGCGTTGTCGTCAGCTGGGTTAATCAGCAGGCGCAGATAGGCCATGGTGTCTTTGATCTCGTTGCGCGAGAAAAACGACGTACCGCCTGAAAGCTTGTAAGGAATCTGGTAGTGCTGCAGCTTGAGTTCTAACAGCCGAGCCTGGAAGTTACCGCGATAAAGCACGGCAAAATCGCGCCAGTCGGCCTTTTCTTTAATACGCCGAGTCAGCATTTCGCTGGCGACGCGCTCAGACTCGGCCTCTTCATGGCGATTCACAATCACCCGAATAGGCGCACCGTCGCCCATATCTGACCACAGCGTCTTGTCATAAATATGAGGGTTATTGGCGATCAGCGTATTGGCCGCGCGCAGTATCGTGGCGGTAGAGCGGTAGTTCTGCTCCAACTTGATCACTTTCAGGCGCGGAAAGTCTTCACCCAGGGTAATAAGGTTTTCAGGGCGAGCGCCGCGCCAGGAATAAATCGACTGGTCATCGTCGCCTACCACGGTAAAGGTGGAGCGCTCGGCCATTAAAAGCTTCACCAGCAGGTATTGGGAAACGTTGGTGTCCTGATACTCATCTACCAGCATGTAATGAATTTTACGCCGCCAGCGCTCTAGCGCCTCCGGGTTGCGCTGTAGCAGTACCACCGGCAGCAGAATCAGGTCGTCAAAATCCACTGCGTTGTAGGCTTTTAGATGGCGCACGTAGGCTTCGTATACCCGTGCAGCAAAGTGCTCATCGTCATCTGCCGCAAATGAGAGTGCATCGCTGGGCAGCACTAAATCATTCTTCCAGGTGGAAATTTTGCTCTGCACGGCGTTGATCTGCTCGGCATCTACCTGGGCATCTTTGTTCATTAAATCGCGCAGCAGCGCCTTGGCATCTTCCGGGTCGAACAGTGAAAAGCCCGGCTTGTAGCCCAGTGTTTTCAGCTCACCGCGAATAATATTGAGCCCCAGTGTGTGGAAGGTAGAGACCGTTAGCCCGTGACCTTCTTTACCGTGAAGCATCTGGCCCACGCGCTCTTTCATCTCACGCGCGGCTTTATTGGTAAAAGTGACCGCGGCGATCCTACGTGCGCTCATTCCACATTCTTGGACTAAATAAGCAATTTTAGTGGTGATAACGCTGGTTTTGCCCGACCCTGCGCCCGCCAACACTAAGCAAGGGCCATCAATGTAGCGCACGGCCTCTTGCTGGCGTGGATTTAGCCCTTTAATGCGGCTAAGAATGCTCTTAGGTGTTGAGGGCGTCATGGCGAAGGTAGTCCTCTGCGAGTGCTGCACGTTATTTCGCGTACGATTTTAAGTGCTATTTTAAGTGCTATTTCGATTACAATCGGCGGCGCTTAGTAAATGCATAACGGGTGAACAATAGGCAGGTGGAGATGTTTGACGTAGCGCTTTTTGAACCACGCATGGCGCCCAATACAGGCAATATCATGCGCTTAGTCGCCAATAACGGCTGCCGACTTCACCTGATTGAGCCACTTGGCTTCGACTTAGAAGAGAAAAAACTGCGTCGCGCCGGGCTGGATTACCGTGACCTCGCCAACGTTACTCGCCACGCGGATTTTAGCGCCTTTCAAGCGGCCATGCAGGGCCGACGCATCTGGGCGATTACCACCAAAGGTACGCGACCCTATAGCGATGCTGACTTTGCTCCCGGCGATGTGCTGCTATTTGGTTCTGAAACCGCAGGACTTTCGCCCCAAGTACATGAAGTGCTAACCGCTGAGCACAAGCTGCGCCTGCCCATGCAGCCCAACAACCGCAGTCTTAACCTTTCTAACGCCGTGGCTATTGTGAGCTACGAAGCATGGCGCCAACAAGGATTTGAAGGCGCGCTGCCCATCTAATCAGCTGGCAATGCCGTAGCGATCACGATAAGCCCTAATCGCTTCCGCGTAGGCCAGCATCTCGCCACCGGCGTGTTCTTCAAGGTAAGTAAGCACTTGCTCTAAGGTAACGATACTCACCACCGGCATTGAATACTGTGCCTGTACTTCCTGAATCGCACTCTGTTCGCCCTGGCCACGTTCTTGACGATCAAGCGCAATGATCACCCCGGCAGCACGCGCGCCGCTTTGCTCAATCAGGCTCATTACTTCGCGAATCGCCGTGCCTGCGGTGATGACGTCATCAATAATGAGAATATTGCCGGAAAGCTCCGCGCCAACAATGTTGCCACCTTCGCCGTGGGTTTTGGCCTCTTTGCGGTTGAAGGCGTAAGGCATATCCTGGTCGTGGTGATCGGCCAAGGCTGCGGCCGTGACCGCCGCCAGTGGGATTCCCTTGTACGCTGGGCCAAACAGCACATCAGCGTTTAGGTCGCTATCGACAATCGCCTGAGCGTAAAACCGTCCCAGCTTGGCCAGCGCTCGGCCGGTTTGAAACAGCCCAGCGTTAAAAAAGTAGGGACTAACGCGACCGGATTTAAGCGTAAACTCGCCAAACTTAAGCACACCTTGCTCAATGGCAAAGGCAATGAAATCGTGCTGGTAGGGTTGTAGAGTGGTGGCCACGGCATTCCTCACTAGGTGGTAAGTTTAAATAGGTACGAAAGCAACAATAAAAGTGGGGTAAATGGCAAGTTTTAGTCGCTGCCTTTACCCAAACGTCTAAACGTCGGGTATCATACAGCAGCGACGCAAAAGGGACGATTTATGAAAATTGCCAGCATCAATGTTAATGGTATTCGTGATGCCGTCGAGCGTGGCTTCCTGGACTGGCTGGCTCAGCAGGATGTCGACGTCGTATGTGTGCAGAATATTAAGGCGAAAAGTTTTGAACTGGGTGACCACATTCTGTATCCGGAAGGCTATGAAGGCTACTTCCTGGATGCCGAAGAAGACGGTTTCTCCGGGGTGGCACTTTATTGCCGCAAAATTCCCAAGGCGATTATGTATGGCCTCGGGTTTCCTCAGTGTGACCATGAAGGACGTTTTCTGCAGGCGGACTATGAACGCTTCAGCATTGTCTCCTTTTTGATGCCTGACGGAAGCGATCAAAAAGCTAAGCAGGCGTTTATGGAACAGTACCAAGAGTACCTGACGAAGATGTCGCGCAAACGCCGCGAATACATCCTCTGCGGAACTTGGCATGTTGCCCATAAAACCGTCGACTTGGCCAACTGGTCGGACAATCAACTGACCTCAGGCTTCCGCCCGGAAGAGCGCGCCTGGATGGATCAGGTGCTTGGCCCTACCGGGTTTATCGACACCTTCCGCGAAATTAACCGCGATGCGGGTGAGTACACCTGGTGGCCGAAGCTTGACCAAGACGTGCCCCGTGAACGCCAAGAAGGTTGGCGGATCGACTATCAATTAGTCGGCCCCAACTTCCGCCGCCACGTGGTTGACGCGTGGATTGATTACGATGCGACTTTCTCCGAGTTCGCACCGCTGATCATTGAGTACGATCTAGCGCTTTAAGCGCTAGTCAGCGCACTTTTCCCGCGTCGCAGTAGTTTTAAGTGGTAACTAAGCAGCAAGCCGACCCTTAGGTCGGCTTGCTGCGTTTTGGCGTGCGTTAACGTTTAGTCACGAATTCCCAGCGCTTCACGCTGGTGGTCGCGCAGCGTATCGCCCGCTTGCTCGGCTAAATCGAGCATACTGTTGAGCTCTGCGCGGCTGAAGGAACCCGCCTCGGCGGTACCCTGCACTTCGATCAGTTCGCCGTTTTCGGTCATCACCACGTTTAAATCGGTATCGGCTTTGCTGTCTTCCGGGTAGTCCAGATCCAGCACCGGGACACCCTTATAAATGCCCACGGAGATAGCACTAACCAGCTGCTTGAAAGGATCGCTTTTGATCTTCTTCTCTCGCTGCAGGTAGCGGATAGCATCCATCAGCGCTACACAGCCACCGGTAATCGCCGCGGTACGCGTACCGCCATCGGCCTGAATGACATCGCAGTCAATGGTAATGGTGAATTCGCCCAGCTTCTTCAAATTCACCGCTGCGCGCAGGCTACGGCCAATCAAGCGCTGAATTTCTAACGTACGGCCACCTTGCTTACCGCGAGAGGCTTCACGATCACTGCGCGTATGGGTAGCGCGGGGCAGCATGCCGTATTCAGCGGTAACCCAGCCCTGATTTTTGCCGCGCAGCCAGCGTGGAACACCGGCTTCTACGCTGGCATTACACAGCACTTTGGTGTCGCCAAATTCCACCAGGACAGAGCCTTCCGCATGACGGGTGTAGTCACGAGTCAGGCGAATGTCACGGAGCTGGTCGGCTTGGCGGCCGCTGGGGCGAACAACATCAGGACGCGTAGCACTGCTCACAAATAACACCTCTCTACAAAAAATCGCATTACAAGGAAAAGCCGCCCATTGTACACGTCTGAGCGCGCGCTTATGTGTTTAAGGCCCGCGAACGGTGGTTGTTAATCGAGCCGTCCAGCGTAGAGCTGCTTGAAAGCAGCATATCGCGCTGCATGTAGCTCATATGTTGCTGGATCAGACGCCAGTACCTGCTCGCCAGGGGATAGCTCGCTCGCAACTCTCAATACATCGCCATTAGCGTTTGCAGCCATCGCCGCCACGGCAGCCCCGAGCAGTACCGGTTCGGGTGCATCCGATAGGATAACTTGGCAGCCGGTGCCGTCGGCATAAAGCTTGCGCAGTAATGCCGAGCGGCCGTGGCCACCGCTTAAGTGCAGTGTATCGATGGCATAACCATGCGCATTCAGTCGCTCGATAATCGCTCGGGTGCCGTATACCAGCGCGGTGGCGGCAGCCCAGTAGACCTTAATAAAACTCTCCCGCGGGGTATCTAGCGTGAGCCCGGTAATCGTGCCGCGAATGTCCGGGTCCGCCAGCGGAGAGCGATTACCGATGAAGTCGGGGCAGACGTGAGTATGCGGCGCAGGATCGCCGTTTTTCAGGCGCTCAAGCAGGACCTCGGAGAGCGTGCCGTGCACATCGTCGCCAAATTCGCTGCCCGCGGCGAACATCGCTACGAAGTGATCCAGCAGCGCCCCGGTAATACTCTGCCCGCCTTCGTTGGCAACAAAACCGTCGCATAGCGCACCTGGATAGGGGCCCCAAACGCCGGGTACTTCTCGCCGCACGGGTTGGGCCCCGATATGGCAGGTGGAGGTGCCGCCAATCACTGCAAGGCGCTTCTCGGGGGCGTCGGTTAGGCTCCTGCCGAGGGTGCCAAGGGCACCGGCATAGGCATCGATCATACCGACCGCGAAGGTGCAGTCAGTGGTGAGGCCCAGGTCGGCCGCCGCCGCCGCCGTTAATTGCCCCAGTTTTACTCCAACGGGGTGCGCTTGGTCACTTAAACGGGCGCGTTCAAGTACATCCTGCATACCGATTTGATCTAGAAAGTCGTGGTCCCAGCCATATCCAGGGCGTGGATCAAATGTCCACTTGCAGGCGAGCATACAGACTGAACGCTCAATGGAGCCTGTGCATTTAAAGCCTAACCAGTCGCCGAGGTCTCCAGCGTAGCCAATCTGGTTGTAAAGCTCTGGGCGGTGGCGCTTGAGCCACATTAGTTTGGGCATCTGCATCTCGGGCGACATCACGCCGCCCAGATTAGCCAGTGGTGCGGCGTGGGTGGCCGTACACTCGGCGGCCTCAGCAGTGGCGCGGTGATCCATCCAGACGATGATATTCCATGCCTCATCGCCCGGTGAGAGCTCAAGCGGCTTATCTTGCTGATCCAGCAGCACGAGCGAGCAGGTGGCGCTCACCGACATGCTGGTGATGGCGTCGGGCGCCACGCCCGCAGCCTCGCGAGCACGCTGGGTGGCACTGCATACTGCGTTCCATATATCCGTGGAGCTCTGCTCTACGTGGTGTTCGGCAGGGCGATGCATCGCAATGGGTGTTTTCGCCTCGGCAAGCATCACGCCATCAAGCGTGAAAATGCCCGCCCGCGCGCTGCCAGTGCCGATATCGATACCCAGAACATGTTCTTGATGACTCATGGAAAACCTTACTCACGACTGTTTGATAAACGGCATACGCAGTGCCATCACAATAATTAGAAAAGCACCCCATACGGCGGTGGCTAGATGCTGGCTGGCGCCCATCAGGTTCATACCAGAGGCGATCACCTGCAGGCTCATTAAGCCCAGTACCAGTGGCAGTACGCGGCCAAAGCCGCCAAACGGGTTCGCCCCGGCTAGAAAACAGGCCAGCACGGTAATCAGTAAGTAGCTCTCGCCGTGGCCTACGCGCACGGAGTTGAAGCGAGCGAGCATCACCATGCCGGCGAGACCCGCGAGCAGACCGGAAAGGGTGTAGACGGTCATCAGCACACGTTTGACGTTAATGCCCGAGTACTCGGTAGCGCGGGGATTGGAGCCGAGCATATAGATCGAGAAACCCGTGCGGGTGAAGTGCATGACGTACATCAGCCCGGCCGCGGCGGCGAGAAAGATCAGCATGGGAATCGGCACGCCCAGCAAGCTTCCGCTCCCGATGGTTTGAAACACCTCCGGCATACCCGAAATACCGCCGCCGCGAGTTAAAAACTCACCCACGCCCTGAAGAAAAATCATCGCGCCTAGCGATACCAGAATGGGGTGCGCGCCCACGTAGGCAACGATAAAGCCGATTAAAAAGCCGGCGGAGGCGCCCACGAGAAGCCCGACCATAATCGCCATGGGAACGCTCAGTATGCCCAACCCCGCCAGCAGCCCCTGTACTAACCATGCGGTGGTGAGCCCCGCCATATTGGCGGTAAAAGTGACCGAAAGGTTGAGCCCGCCGGAAATAATCGGTACCAGCATCGCCAGCGAAAGTAGCCCAAGCTCCGGCAACTGCATCGACATCGAGTTAAAATTAGTCGCGGTGAGAAAGCCCGGTGCCAGCAGTGAGAAAAAAACGATGCTGGCAATTAAAAGGGCCGTCATGGCCATCACTTCAATGGTATCGCCACCCAGACGTATGCCAGCGCTGGATGGCGTGTTCAGAGGCTTATTCATACGTTTTTCGCTCTGGTTGAACGGGGCAACAGATTGCCCAGGTTACTGGTCGTAATAGCGATCAAAATAATTAGCCCGACAATCATGCGGAAGGCGTAAGGAGTAACGCCCAACAAGTTCAGGCCATTTTGCACCACGGCGAGCAGCAGTACGCCGAGCACTGCGCCAAGCACCGAGCCACGCCCGCCGCCCAGCGTCGCGCCGCCCAGCACGACCGCGGCCAAAATGGGCAGCTCCTGGCCTATCAAGGCGTTGGGCACTACCTCCTGTACAATATGTGCCTGCATCAGGCCCGCTACACCCGCGCATAGCCCCAACCAGCCGTAAGCAAAGGCGTGAATTTTCCAAACACTCACACCTGAGCGGCGGGCGGCCTCGGGACTTGAGCCAAATCCGTAAATAGTGCGTCCGAAGCCGGTACGCGCCAGAATGAACCAGGTGAGCACGACCATCACTGTCATGACGGCAGCGGGGAAATAGAGTGTGGCCGAGCCGCGCTCTGCAGGCAGATCGAGCAGTGGAATCGAGTAGTAGAGCCAGTCGGGAATATCGTAAATCGATACGCCGCCCGTGAAGTACATCAGCAGCCCGAAGAAGAGATTAAACGTACCGATGGTGACGATAATCGAGACAATTCGAAAACGGTGAATCAGCAGCGCATTAAAGAGCCCCAGCAGGGTGCCCACCAGCATTGAGAGCAGGATGCCCAGCGGCCAGCTGCCGCCGCCCAACGTATCGATCAGCACTGTCATCACCACGTACTGCACCACCGAGGCCGCCACCGCGAAGGAGATATCAATGCCCCCCGCGATGAGCACGACCACCAGCCCAACGGCAAATATGATATTGACTGACTGATTGTTAAGCAGATCAAACAGGTTCTGAAGACTTAAGAAACTGTCAGTGGTCAGCGCCAGCACCACTGACAGCGCCAGAATAATGCCCAGCAGCACCCCTTCGGTGCCGATACGTGTGCGCGATAAAAGATTACGCATTGATGATTGCCTCCAGCGCTTCTTCCGTTGTTTCTGAGGGGATCACCTCAGTGGTAATGCGCCCCTCCCGCAGCACCAGCGCGCGGTCGGCATTCATCCAAATTTCCCCCGCTTCGTCGGAGATCAAAATAATCGCCACGCCCTGATCGGCAAGATCACGGATGATGTCGAAAATGCCGGATTTCGCTCCTACATCGACGCCAATGGTCGGGCAGTCGAGAATCAGCACTTCAGGCTTGGTCGCCAGCCACTTGGCAAGGGCGATGCGCTGCTGGTTACCCCCGGAGAGCGACGAGACCGCAAGCTCTGCATCGCTCACCTTGGTCTTCAGTTGCTCGACCCAGTGTGCGGTCAGCGCCCGGATGCGCCGCGGCGAGAGAAAGCCGCGCGGCTTCTCAAGTGAAGGCAGCACGGTGACGGCGCTGTTCATGTTAATCGACTGGTTTTGTACCAGGCCCAGGTGAAGGCGGTCTTCGGAAAGGTAGGCGATCTTGTGACGCACGGCATCGCGATTGGAGCGCAGCTTGAGCGGCAGGCCATCCTTGCGCATCTCGCCCGACGTGGGGCGGGTCATGCCGAAAATGGCATGGGCGATCTCGGTACGCCCGGCACCCAGCAGCCCCGTCAGCCCCAGGATTTCCCCGCGATGCAGGGTGAAGGAGACGTCCTCGAATTCGCCTTGACGACTCAGGTGCTTAAGCTCCAATACCGGTTGACCTTGATGGGTTTCAGCCCGGGGGGTGAACTCAAGCTCAAGGCCGGTCATCAGTGTGGAGAGCCTTGCCTGGGTCATCCCCACGGTGGGATAGGTGCCCACGAGCAGGCCGTTGCGCAGCACAGTGACGCGCTGGCACACCTCAAGCACTTCTGCCAGCCGGTGGCTGACCAGTACTATCGAAATGCCCTTTTCTGCCAGCGAGCGGGTAATCGCCAACAGCGCCTGCACCTCTTTGTAGGTGAGGGAAGCGGTGGGCTCATCCATAAAAATAATGCTGGCGCCTGCGCGCAGCACGCGGCAGATTGCGACCAGTTGACGGTGGGCAATCGAAAGGCCGTCCACGCGGGCGGTAGGGTCTAAATTGAGCCCAAACTGCTGAATAATCTCGCGCGACTGCGTCAGTGCCTCTTTATAAGAGATCGGCCGCCACGGCGTTGAAACGTAGTCATCAAAGACAATATTCTCCGCGACGGTTAAGTGCGGAAAGAGCGCAAGATCCTGCCAGATGACGTGGATGCCCCGGCTGCGCGCCTCCATCGGGCTAATAGCTGAGAGGGTTTCATCGCCAAACGTAAACTCAATGCCTGGTTCAGGCTTGTAAACGCCGTTGATAATTTTAATGAGGGTACTTTTGCCACAGCCGTTTTCACCTGCAAGGCAAAGCACTTCACCCCGGCGAAGTTCGAATTCGACATCATCCAGCACCCGGCTTTGCCCGAAGACCTTGCTAACATGACGCGCTCGAATCGCGATCTCGCTCATCGGCGGCTCCTCTCTAGACATGACGGCTCTCTTAACATAACTGCCGCGCTCATTGAGCGCGGCAGCGTTGACACCAAATGAATAAGCGCGGTTTTACAGGCCGAGCTCTGCCAGCTCATCCACGGTCTCTTTATTGAGCTCCAGTGGCTGCGAAGCAAAGATTGTGTGGCCGTCCAGGGTGATGTCGCCGAGCACCGGAAGCTCAGCCCCATCGGTAATTTCTTCGCCGTTATAGAGCATCTCACCCAGGGCAACGAACGCTTTGCCTGCCTCCAAAGGGCTCCACTGGAAACCACCGGTAATCACGCCTTCATGCACCAAACGACGCCCCTGACCCGGTGAGAAAAGCCCCAGCACGGCGACATCGCCCTCTAGGCCACGCTCTTTAACCGCACGCGCGGCACCGATGGTGCCTTGACTGCCAAATGACATAATGCCGGCCAGGTCTTCATGAGCGCGCAGCAGGTCAAGAGTGGTATTACGGCTATCGTCGACGCTCTCGGCCACACCGAAACGTTCTGCCGCTTGGGTCAAGCCTGCGCAGTTTTCATCCAGCCAGTTCACGGCAGCATCTGCCCAGGCGTTATGTGCAGGCACGCTTAGGCCGCCCACATAAACAGCGTAGGAGCCTTCGCAGCCCGTGGTTTCAGCGAGCAGTTTGGCGTGCTCTTCGCCAAGCTGCTGCGCCGAAATCATCTCAAAATCGTAGTCGATATTGACCGACTCGGGGCTCTCGTGGGTCAGCACGATAATGCCCTGCTCACGCGCGCGCTCAAGCACCGGCTCGAGTACTTCACGGTCGTTGGGCACCACGCCGATGACATCGACGCCGCGGCTGATCAGATCTTCAATCGCGCGTACCTGCAGGGCCGGGTCGGCGCTGGTGGGCCCGACCATGTAGGCCTCGACGCCCAGCTCTTCACCCATCTGTTCAATGCCCATCTCCATGGCATTGAACCAAGGAATGCCGCCTACCTTCGCCACCACCGCGATAGTGGGGGACGCCTGAGCCATTACGCCACTGCTGCCGATGACGCTTGTGAGTGTGACGGCGGTAAGAAGTGCTTTATATTTCATTGTCATTGTCATTGTCATTGTCATTGCCTGCTTGCTGTTGGCTAGCCCAGCCAGTGGAATGGGGTGCATTGAAGCGTTTTGACGGTGCCGACATGCGTTGTCCGATGTCAAAAAGGCATCGATGCTTTATGCCTTAAAATGTTAGGAGAGTGTCATAACGCTGAAGGCGTTGAACGTTAATCAAGCGATGCGTAAACACTCCGAATTTGTTCTCTTAACTTAGCATGCACAATCGGTTGTGCATTATACAGCATTGACCCATTATGAAATCACGTCAATGCTACTTTTATCTATTTCAAGGAGCGGTTACGTGGTAAGCGAGTCACCTAAGCGGCTAACCATTTACGATCTGGCCAGGCTTGCCGACACCTCGCCTAGTACCGTCAGTGCCGTGCTCAACGGCTCTTGGCAACGGCGTCGTATTAGCCAAAAGCTGGCCGACAAAATCCTCTCTCTAGCCGAAAGCGAAGGCTATTCTGCCAATATGCAGGCACGCGCGCTGCGCCGAGAGCGCTCAGGTATTATCGGCATGATTCTGCCGCTCTACGACAACCGCTATTTCAGCTCGATTGCCCAGCATTTTGAAGCCCAGGCGCGCCAGCGCGGGCTGTTTGCGATTGTCGCCTGTACCAACCGCGACCCGGCGCAGGAGCGCGAGGCGGCGCGCATGATGCTCGCCTACCGGGTCGAGTGTTTGGTCAGTACCGGGGCGACTGATCCCGACACTATCTCTGTGATGTGCGACGAAAGCGGCGTGGCGAGTATTAACTTAGATTTGCCCGGTAGTAAGGCACCTTCGGTGATTTCCGATAACCGGGAAGGCGCGCGGCAGCTCACCAACGCCATTCTTGACCGCTTGGCCGGGCAGGCTGCGCGTGACGACGCTATCCTGTTTATTGGCGGGCGAAGCGAGGATCACAATACGCGCGAACGTATCGCCGGTTTCTCTCAGGCCCGCGCTGAACGTGGGTTGTCCACCTCGGAGGCGGACATCCTTCCCTGCGACTATGCCGCCGATAAGGCTCAGGTCGCGTTAGAGGCATATATGCGCCCCCGCTCCACGCTTCCCAGCGCGATGTTCGTCAACTCAACGATTTCACTGGAGGGGGTCGTGCGCTGGCTTCAGCGGGGCGGTTATCAGCTAGATGACATGATTGTGGGGTGTTTTGACTGGGACCCGCTGGCCGCCGCGTTTCACCCTCACCTGATCATGGCGCGACAAAGCGTGGGCGAGATGATTGATCGCGTCTTCGAGGTGATTGATACGCCATCGCCGGACGCCCGTCTGCTCATCGAAGTGCAGCCAGACATCATTGGTGTGTGATCTTTGCCCCTTCGCACAGCACTGACCGCGCCGAATGAATAGGCGAGTGAATTGAAAACAAGAGTGGTGGCAAATGCTCTACACTTCCATCACGCCAATCTCTCTACAGGTTATTCAATGACGCACAGCATGACCGCCTTCGCCCGCACCGAGCAGGCCGCCCCCTTTGGCACCCTGCAGGTCGAAATTCGCTCGGTTAATCAGCGCTACTTAGAGCCACATTTCCGCCTACATGAAAGCCTACGGGATTTAGAACCGGTGCTGCGCGAAGCACTGCGTACTCGCCTGGCCCGTGGCAAAGTGGAGTGCAGCGTGCGGTTCGAGAGTTCCGAAACTGCTCAAGCGCCGGCGGTGAACGCCCAGCGGTTAAAAGAGATTGCCGACGCCCTAGTCGCCATTCAGCAGCAGGTGTCCAGCGCCGTGCCGCCCACCACGCTCGCGCTTCTCAATCAGCCCGGCGTAATGGAAACCCAACACCTGGATCAAGACGCCATCAAAGCCGCTGCTAAAACTCTGTTCGACCAGGCGTTGAATGAACTGATCGACGCGCGCGCCCGTGAAGGTGAAAAGCTCGCCGAGATGATCACCTCTCGCCTGACAGCGGTAAGCGAGCAGGTCGCTACCGTCAAAAGCCTGCTGCCGCAGATTCTGGAGCGCCAGCGCGCTCAATTGCTGGAGCGTTTGGAGGTCGCCAAGACCGAACTCGACCCGCAACGCCTGGAAGCCGAGCTGGTGCTGGTGGCGCAAAAAGCCGACGTAGACGAAGAACTGGACCGCCTAACCGCGCACATCGACGAAGTGCGCCACCAGCTCGCCCAGAAAGGCCCTAAAGGCCGCCGCCTGGATTTCCTGATGCAGGAGCTTAACCGCGAAGCCAACACGCTCTCGTCGAAATCTGTGGTGGCCGAGACGACCCGCTGTGCGGTAGAACTGAAGGTGCTGATTGAGCAGATGCGCGAGCAAATACAGAACATTGAGTAGATTATTTAGCACGCTGAGGAGCGTTGCCAGAACTATGTTTATGCGAGTGTGTGAAGTGATCGCGGCCAGTAACAGTAGACGCTTCAGCAACCTAATACGTTGCGATGAGACCATGGCAAGAGAGGTAACATTAATGCAGACAAAAATCGTATATCCACTATCCAGCTGCCTACCGACATGAAACATGGTACTTATTGACTGTGCTGGTATTGCCACAGAGGGCAAAATTGCTAGATCTTTTTCGCAAAATTAATCAGTAACGGCAGGCCTTAATGGCCCGCCAATTCCTTATTTTAAAACCACTTTTTGCGAGATTTACTCAGCTTCCGCGATAGGTAGAATACCCATAAGGGCTAAGCAGCAAAGGCACATGATAATGCTGCTCGGTATCGTCCACTTGGAAGGGCACGGGGATATTGGGGAAGAATGTGTCAGTATCATGCGCCTCAAACCATTCGCCAGTTTCGAATGTCACCCGATAAACACCGGATATGAACGTTTCATCGGCTGGATAAAGCGCTGATATACGGCCACTTTCGTCGGTAGTCGCGGTCGCTAACAATTCCCAACCGGTATCGGTGCGACGCTCAAGTTCAACGTCAACACCTTGTGACGGCTGACCGGTTTGAATGTTGAGCACATGGACGCTCAGCGGATTATCGGCCGCAAGCGCTGTCGTCGCGACACTGCTGAGAATAATACCGGCGAGTAGTGCAGAAAATGTTTTCATGAAAAATACCTTTATATCGTCGTTTTATGAAGATTGCAGTGAGTTAGGGAGCGTTAGCTATCGCCGATAACGTGTTCAATTGCCGTTAAGGCGCAACCCTCATCAATAGCAGAACCACCTGCACCAGCAACGCCGAGTGCTCCTATGAGTTCGCCCCCGAATCGTAGTGGTACGCCGCCACCTAACAACAGCAGCTCGTCTAGTGTGTTCAAGTTGGCTGATTCGGGATCCTGGCGAGCGTGCTCCGATAATGCACGGCTGGTGGTATTCGTCGACAGTGAGGTAAATGCCTTACGCTGCGCGGCCAACGTGTTGTGGGGGCCGATATTATCGTCGCGCTGCAAAGCGACCAGATTGCCACCGCGGTCAACAGCCGCCACGACAGCGGTCCGGCCATCGGCATGACAAGCTTCAAGAGAGGCATTCACTAGGCGATTAGCCATATCTAGCGAGAGGCTTTGCTGCTGGACAGGGCCTGTTCCGGCCAGCGCGCTGCCCGCCACTAAGAGGGCACCGAGCAGTGGCAGTCGAGCAAATCGTGATGTCATGAGAATATCCTTGTGAGTTGATGGTGACATCCTGACAGGCCGAGTGCGTCAATTACCTGACGGCAGCATTACAGATTTGTAATGTGACAAAGCGATTGATCTAGCTAATCTGTATCAATTTCGCGGGGAGGCGGTATGCGTATCCTAGTGGTAGAAGACGAGCACAAAACCGCAGACTATCTATGTAGGGGCCTGGGGGAGTCGGGATATCGTGTTGAGGTCGCCCTCAATGGATATGATGCGCAGCACTTGATCACCGAGAGCGAGTTTGATCTGATTATTCTTGACGTCATGCTGCCCGGTCTTGACGGCTGGCAGCTGCTGCAACTGATCCGTGGTCGTAGCCAAGTGCCGGTGCTGTTTTTGACGGCCATGGATGCGGTGGAGTATCGCGTCAAGGGGTTAGAGCTGGGTGCCGACGACTATTTGGTTAAACCGTTCTCTTTTGTCGAATTGCTAGCCCGAGTACGTACTCTATTGCGCCGCAGCCCACCTCGCGAGAGAGAGCATTTTCGTGCGGCTGATCTGGAAATGGACGTGCTGCGACGACGGGTGACTCGTCAAGGTGAGCGCATTGCTCTGACCAATAAGGAATTTTCATTACTGGAGCTGTTTCTTGATCGGGAAGGCGAAGTGTTATCGCGCACTTATATCGCTTCGCGGGTGTGGCAAATGAATTTTGACAGCGATACCAATGTCGTCGAAGTGGCCGTGCGTCGACTTCGTGCAAAAGTGGACGACCCTTATTCTCGTAAGCTGATACACACCGAACGTGGCATGGGTTACGTACTTGAGGACCGCGTTTGATGCCCGCTCCGAACTCCCTAGCGACTCGCCTGTCGCTGATGTTCGCGCTGGTCAGTGTGCTGCTGCTGGGCAGTATTGGTGCCTACCTCTATCACTCGTTAACACGTGAAATTGCTTGGCGTGATGATCAAATGCTACATGGACGTCTTGAGCGTATGCAAACGCTGCTCGATGACGCCGAGAGTATAGCTACGCTTCGCCAGCGTCCTAAGCTCTATGCCAATATGTTGGGCAATCGCGACAGCCTGTTGTGGATACTGGATGCCGAAGGCCAAGTGTTGATTGACGTCAACCCGAGCGACCTACCCGTGCCCCAGTTACCGATGACGGACACCATCCGTTTTGAGAATACTACCGGCTCAATACAGGCAAGATTGGCATGGCAAACACTTGAACAAGGCGGGCGGCCGCTCACGCTTATCGCCGGTAAGTTGCTTGATGAGCGTCGTCAGATGCTGACGGCCTATCGGCTTCGACTTTGGTTGGCTCTTGTGATGGGCGCGCTACTTGCCTTCGTGCTCGGGTGGGGAGTCAGTCGGCACGGCCTAGAGCCGTTGCGCCGCTTGGCTGAACAGTCTAATCGCATCAACATAAGACAGTTGGATCGGCGCTTGAATGTCGCAGGAGAAGCAAAGAAAATCAGTGGCTTAAGCCATGGATTGAACCTAATGCTAGACCGGCTGGAAGAAGGTTTTTCTCAGCTGTCCCGACACTCCGCAGACATGGCCCATGAGCTGCGAACACCGTTAACCAACCTATTGGGACAAACACAGCATACGCTGCGGCGGGAAAGAGAGACTGCAGAATATCGGCAGGTGCTTGAATCGAATATTGAAGAGTACGAGCGTCTTTCGAGAATGATCGATAGCATGCTGTTTCTGGCACGGACCGAGAATCCTTCAACAGCGTTAACATTTGATGAAGTAGACCTCGGAGTATTGGTAGCTCAGCTATGTGATTACTTCGAAGGTATGGCGGAAGACGACGGACGAACGCTCGTCAATCAGTCGAGTGGTACCGTTGTTGCCAATCGCGATTTGCTACGCACAGCGTTGGCCAATCTGATCGCCAATGCGCTTCGCCACGGCCGTTCCGAAACGCCTATTCATATTACGACGATGAGCATGGAGGATCGGCTCGAACTACGCGTTCATAATCTCGGCACGGCCATCTCCCCTGATAACCTGCAACGGGTTTTCGAACGGTTTTATCGCTGTGATTCGGCGCGAGCCGGTGTAGCCGATTCAGGAGGACTAGGACTGGCCATCGTCCGTTCGATTATCCAATGGCACGGTGGTGACGTGCGTGTCGAAAGTAATAATGAAACAGGCACGACCTTTATTCTGTCACTACTGCGCTTGGGCATGTGAGCACCGTCTATTGCTGCTCAGTCGGTCTTCACTCGTGACGTCAGCCAGAGTAATGACGCCCTAAGTTTATTGTTGTGCCAGCTCGCCCAGAAGGGCCCTAAAGGCCGCCGCCTAGACTTCCTGATGCAGGAACCCAACCGTGAAGCCAACACGCTCTCGTCGAAATTCGTGGTGGCTGAGACGACCCGCTGCGCGGTGGAGCTTAAAGTATTGATCGAGCCGTTCAGAGAACCAATCCAAAAGATGAGCCGCTTGAGCTACATTGATAAGTACACTATGACTAAAGATTGTTATAGAGCAAAAGAGGCGTATAATTTCTGACTATTAATTAGCGTGCTAACATAAGCGTGGTCTGTCGATGAAATTTATTAAAAACAACGCAGTAAAGACACTCCGTCTTTCCCGGCGTGAGCTGCTGGGTGGTATGGCGGCTGTTTCCGCTGCCGCCTTTTTCCCCTGGGCGACGCGTACCTGGGCGGATAGTCCCGGTGCTACCAGCGAGCAAGCAATCCAAGATTTTCTGATGCTTTCCGAGCGTTTAACCGGGAGAGAGGCGCTAGATGCCCGCATCGCCGGGCGCGTTTGGCAGGCATTGCTGGATAGCGACGAGCGCTTTGCTGATCGTCAGCGGTTGCTGGCCCAGGCGATGGATGATGCCAATCTTATCGATATGCGCAGCTTCAAAGCCTTTGCTGCTACCCAGCCAGAAGCGTTAACGCAAACGGCGGTGGCGATTATCAGTGCTTGGTATCTAGGCTTCACCGGCAGCGTGCAAGGTCATAGCGCGACCGATAACACCCGCTTTATTACCTATACCGGGGCACTGATGTTTGAGCCGACTATCGATGCCACGGTTATTCCGACGTATTCCCGCGGTCACTCCGACTATTGGGTCGATCCGCCTGCCAGCATCGCCACTGATTAATTCTTACTTATACCAAAGTACGCCCCCGGCCTGCTAATAGGTGTCGGGTCGAGCGTATTGATTCTTTTATTCAGGACCGTTTATTACCATGGCTACGCAATTTGACGCGGATGTGATTGTTATCGGCTCGGGCGCACTAGGCAACAACGCCGCCTTTGAGCTCGCTCAGCAGGGCAAATCGGTGATTATTCTTGAGGCGGGTGAGCATGTGCCGCGCTGGAAAATTGTTGAAAATTTCCGCACCTCTTCGCGCAAGGGAAATTTCAACGACCCTTACCCCAACGCACCGTGGGCGCCGACGTCGTACCAGGAAAATTATATCGAAAACACCGGCGATTTCGATCTGTTCCCCGGCATGTTGAAACTGGTCGGCGGCACCACGTGGCACTGGGCGGCGGCAACGTGGCGCTATATTCCCAACGATATGAAGCTTAAAACGCTTTACGGCGTAGGGCGCGACTGGCCGATTGAGTATGACGAGTTAGAGCCTTACTACGTGTGCGCTGAAAAAGCCTTGGGCGTTTCAGGCAGCGATACCGATGACCAAAGCGGCCAGGGTGGCGATGCTTGGCCGCCGCGCTCGGAGCCTTACCCCGTTTCCCCCGAGGGTGATACCTATTATTTTCAGCGCATTAGGGATCGAATCAGCGCTGAAGACTACCGTTTCATCCACGAGCCTAACGCTCGTACTCATAAGCCCTGGGACGGTCGCCCGGCGTGCAGCGGCAATAATAACTGCATGCCGGTATGCCCGATTGGCGCCATGTACAGCGGCGATGTCCACGCTCGCCATGCTGAAAACGCGGGCGCTAAGCTGATCACCGATGCTACCGCCTATCATCTTGAAAAAGGTGACAACGGTAAAATCGCGGCTGTGCACTATCGCAGCTCCAACGGTGACGACACTCGCCTGACCGCAAAGTACTTTATTGTCGCCGCCCACGGCCTGGAAACGCCCAAACTGCTGCTGCTTTCAGAGGTGGCCAACTCCTCGGATCAGGTGGGCCGTAACCTGATGGATCACACCGGCATGGGGCTTCAGTTTCTGGCCGATGAACCGGTCTGGCCGGGCCGCGGGCCTGTTCAGCAGGGCGGGATCTTCAACTGGCGCGATGGCGACTTTCGCCGCGAACACTCAGCCATTAAGCATGCATTAACCAATATGGTGCCCAACACGGCCGTCACTCAGCGCCTGCTGGATAATTTGATTGTAGGCCCGGAACTCGACGACCGAATCCGCCATGACGCCGCCCGCTGGGTAGATATCTCCACGGTGTTTGAGATGTTGCCCCATGCCCATAACACCGTTCGGCCCAGCACACGCTACAAGGATGCCTTGGGCATTCCCATGCTGACGGTTAACTACAGCGTAGATAACTACGTAAAAGCGGCGGCTGATGTCGCGAAACGTGACTACGCCAACTTTGTGCGCATCATGGGCGGCCAGGTCATCGAAGACGATACCGGCTGGCAAAACCGAGATCACTTAATGGGGACCGTGATCATGGGCGACAGAGCCGAAGACTCTGTAGTGAACGGCGAATGCCGCACCTGGGATCACGATAACCTGTTCCTTGCGACCACCGGTGTTATCCCCGCGTCAGGGGTGATCAATCCCACGCTTGCCGGTGTTGCTTTGAGTATTCGCATTGCCGACATCATCGCCAAGGAGATCTAACATGCGCTTGCCGTCCTCTTGGCTCCTAGGTGTCGCTTTTATGTTTTCGTTGGCCAGCCATGCAAGTGGTGCCGCTAGCCCCAGTAACGCAGCGAATGTGGATGACGAGCTGATCCAACAAGGCGAGTATCTTGCGCGTGCCGCTGATTGTTCCGCCTGCCACCGTCCGCCGGAAGAGTCTGGGCAGCCTTTTGCAGGGGGTTACGTCATTGCCTCGCCCATGGGCGATATTATTGCCAGCAATATCACGCCCTCCCGCGAATATGGTATTGGCGACTACTCAGAAGCACAGTTTAAACGTGCGCTAACCGAAGGTATTCGTGCCGACGGCGCTCATCTTTATCCCGCCATGCCTTACACCGCGTATAGCGGCTTAACCGACGATGACATTCACGCGCTGTATAGCTACTTTATGCACGGGGTTGAAGCGGTCGACGAGCCGACGCCTGAAACATCGCTGCCGTTTCCCTTTAACCTCCGCGTGAGCATGGCCGCATGGAATTTCTTATTCCTGGATGACGCCTATACTCACGATCCGGAACAAAGTGACACTCTCAACCGTGGCCGCTATTTAGTCGATACGCTGGGGCATTGCAGCGCCTGCCATACGCCGCGTAACGCGCTGATGGGGGAAAACAATGACCGCTATCTGGCAGGTGCCAACGTCGGTGGATGGTATGCGCCCAATATTACCTCCGATGCCAGCGGGATCGGCAACTGGAGCGTTGAAGAGCTGGTGCAGTACCTGCGTACTGGCCACGTTGAGAATCAAGCACAGGCCGGTGGCGGCATGGCTGAGGCGATAGAGCACAGCCTGCGCTATTTAAGCGATGAGGACCTGCACAGCATGGCGGTCTACTTGAAGCAGGTGCCGCCCACGGCGACAGGCCCGGCCATTGATGTAAGCCAGGCACCCCGCGAGGTTGAACCCGTAAGCCCAGCCACGCTGGAGCCGCTGCGCAACGATGACCCTCAGGCCATGAGTGATGGTAAACGTACCGACGGCCAGACGCTTTATAACGGCGCCTGTGCCAGCTGCCACCAGATCGACGGGCAGGGCACCGATGATCAGTTCTACCCCTCGCTGATACACAATACCGCGACTCAGGGACCCAACGCCGATAATCTGATTATGTCGGTATTGCAGGGCGTGCATCGCGAAATCGATGACTACACCGTGGCCATGCCCGCGTTTGGCGAGCAGCTAAACGATGAGCAGATCGCTGCCGTGAGTAACTACGTGCTGAGCCAGTTCGGCAACCCCGAGCTTGACGTCGACGCTGCCCGCGTTACGGAGCTACGCCAAGGCGGCCCAACGCCGCTACTGGTGAAAGCCATGCCCTGGTTAATGGCGGCAGGCGTGATCTTCGCGCTTTTCGTGTTGGGGCTGATTGTTTTCTTGATACGGCGTAAAAGGCGGTAAGTGATGCTTTTAAAGTGACGCCATCCGTTGGGGTGGCGTTGGTTGATGGTGAAAAGTGTAGAGGCAAGAGAAATGAGTAGGATGGTCAAAAAATCGACTATTCACGGCATTGATTGCCGTGAATAGTGACTACGTTAAGCCAGTATGGAAAATCTAAAATGGATAGTCGTATTGTTAAATGCAGTGTGTTATCTGAGTTCTTGCAGAGTTTCCGCTGTGCTAAAAGTTTGGTGGATACGTCCCTTTAACGCCTCAAGCTGAAGATTAATCTCTTCTGCAAGATTTCCGCTCCAAAGTACTGACGTTTCCATATTTTTATATTTACCTGATCGAGCAGCGCTGGCCCAGTTGTAAGACCCAATACACATCAAACTCTCATCGATCATAATAAGTTTACTGTGCACTTGACTAACAACATTGACCGTTATTTTATATTCTGCAAGTGCCTTACAGCACTGCTTAAAATTGACCTTTTTATCTTCACAAGGCTGCTTTCCATTAAAGGTGTTGAAGTGCAAATCAGTATAGATTTCTACCATAACGCCCCGGTCGGATGTTCGTTTTAATTCCTCTAAAAGCCCTGTCTCCTTTAACCGGTTTAATGATATCCAAGGGGAAACCATGGCAATGCGCTGTTGGACGCTTGTCAGTAATTCCTTCAAGTATTGATCATGCGCTTTCGAGTCGTTGATGATTTGCGGTGTTTGACACATCGCTAACAAATCGGGACGTACCGCTTTTGCCGTGAAACACAGCTCATTATCCTCACTACTAAACAAATAACGGCCTAGCAAGTGTCGTGGCGTGCCCCGGGCCGCCATACCTATAACGTCCATATCGCCAAATACGATAAAACTGTCCTTAGCACGTGAGACAGCCACATTCAGAATCGATGGGTCATTGTCGATAAAATTGCCATCTTCGTGTCGTGAATATACCCCTGAAAACAGCACTACGGGACGTTCCGCGCCTTGCAGCGCATGCACTGTGCCTACCGTCATTTCTGCTTCGCCCCGGCCAATCTTGATATTGCGTGCTTGGCACTCCTGCTCAATCAAACTGGCCTGAGCCTTGAAGGGCGTCACCACGCCCACGATCTGTTCCAGCGGCTTATCATGAGCCGCTTCTAACTGCTCGCGTTGGGTCGCCAGCCATTCAGCCATAGTGATGGCTTCGAGCCGATTGATACGACTCCCCGAGGGTGGCGACTCGGCCCGGCCATCCACATGCACATAACCAAAGGGCGGCAGTTCGGCATCAATAGCCGGCTTGACGCGCAGCGGTTGCAAAAGCCCGCGGTAACAGAGGTCGTTGCAGTAGGCGATGATATCGTTCAGGCAGCGGCGATGCTCGCGCAGAAACATGCCCGGCTCGGCCTGTTCGAGATAATGGTAGCGGCTGGCCTTTTGCGCGATGCGCATTACGCTGCCATCCACCACCGAACGGCCGCCTTCGCGCAACTCTTCGTATTCGTCCAAGGCTGAGATCAGGTCTTGATGCGAAAGATTGCCCACATCCACCGTCTGCGACTGCGTGGCCACCGGCTTGATCTGGTGCACATCGCCAATCGCCAGCACGCGCTTGGCCAGTGCGATGGAGGCACCCGCCACATCGGGCGCCACCTGCCCGGCCTCGTCGATAATCAACAGGTCGATCTCATTAATCAGGTAATCAAGCCGAAACTGCCCTGCGCCTTCGAAGACGCGATGGGTCATGTGGTCGGGCAACGAGTGCAGTGTCGATACGATGCAGGGCGTCAGCATCATGCGGCGTCGCCAGCGTGGGCGTACCTTGGCTAGCCCCGGTTTCTCCTTGCCTGTGGCTGTCTGCTCGGCCAGTTCGTCAGCACGCGTGGCGCAATCCTCCAGCCAGCGCGACTCCCAGTAGTGCACCGCCAGTTGAAAGAGCTGAAAGCGTAGCGTGGTATCCAGCTCCTGATCAAAGGCGTCAAACGAGTCCGGTAGCGTCTCGAAACCCAGCGCTCGATAGGCGGTATCAAGCCGTTCGGTGACCTGCTCGATTTCTTGAAGCCCGTGCTGGCATTCGGCCACAAAGGCTTGTTGCTGTTCTATGGCCTCGCGCTGCCCGCCAAGCCAACCCTTTAATGCGGCCTCGGGCGTACTCGCTGGTGATGCCTGTTCGATCAGCCGCCGCGCCTCGGCGCTCAACTGCTCGCTAATGAAAAGCTCACGGCGTAGTTGGCGCTTTTTGGCCACCGGGGGTAGCACGGCGAGCAGCGATAGCCACATCGGTTCCTCGGCGCAAAAGCGCTGCCAGCGCTTGAGGTCCGCTTCGATGGCGTCGCGTTCAGTGTGCAGTGTGGTAATCGCCGCCTTCTTGCGGGCCAGTGCCTCCTCAGGCGCATCGCCTAGTTTCTCAATCAGCTGCGCCTGAAGCGCCGCTCGTTTCGTCCAACCCTGTTGAAGGGTGGCGAGCCGGGCTTGTCTGTCGCTCAGCCGCTGGTGAAGCTGCGCGCGGACGCTGTCGATACGTGTGAGCGTGGCATCTCCGAGCGCCTCCTGGGCATGCTCTAAAAATACTGCCTCGGCGCTATCGAGATACTCGGGGGATTCGACCCGGCGATAAAACGTCGGGGTTTGATAATGCTGGGAAGCCTCGCCTTCCTTGCTGGGGGCAGGGTAGTAGCCGCCGTAGCTGGTGACCTCGGGCAGCCAGCGCCCGCCGAAAGCGTCCTGGGTTTCCTCGAAATCCTTGGCGAAGGCTTCGAGCACATTGGTCACGGCCTGGTTGTTGGTGGAGGCTGCCACGATCAACGGTGGATCTTCTTCATTCAGCGCGGCCTTTACCCACCGCGAAGCCACGGCCGAGAGCACGAACGTCGTTTTGCCGGTGCCCGGCGGGCCGTTGACTGCCAGCACCTCGCCGTCTTCCATCGCCATGACCTGCGCCAGCGCATCGCGCTGGGCAATGGCCAGCGGGTACTGCGAATTGGCGTGGCCCAGCCGATGGGGCATGCTCGCGAACGGCTCAATGCACGGCTGGTATGTCTCGATGCGTGAAAGCGCGTAGCTTTCAACCAGCGGCAACCGTTGATCGTTTTGGGAGAGCCAGTCGTAAAGGGCGATGATCTTGTCCGCGGCGCCCAGCTGGTCATCGACCTTGGCAATGCGCGCCTCAGAGGCGTTTTCGAACGCCTCTCTCAGCAGCTCTTTCGGGCAGAGCGTTTCGAACAGTTGGCGCGAAAGGTCGTAATACGTCTTCCAGCGCTCGCTGTGCGCTTCGGGGTCGGATTCCTCGAGTAGCGCCCGCGCCTCGCTCTCCGACCATACCGGCGGCTCATGCCTGCTCAAAAAGCGATCCTGCCTGGCGACATCGGTCAGTGTGAAGCGATCATCGGCCTGGGGCGCCAGCAGGTCGCGCGGAATCACCGGCGGCTCGGCGGGGATCATGCGCCCATCGCGCGCGACCCACAAACCGCAGATCAACGGCGTGATCACGTCGGGGTAGAGTGCCCGTTTTTTCGCCCCGTGCTCCAGCAGTGCCTTGTACACCGCCGGGCGTAGCACAACGCGCACGAGTTGAGTGGCTTCCTTTTCTCCCTTGAAAAGCCGCTGGAGTACCGAGTGATGCGCGGGTAGCCGCCCTTCGCGGTATACCGTGCTCTCGAGCTGCTCTGTTTGTTCCAGCTCTTTTTTGGTCAACGTTCCGCGGCCACTCTCGGCGTCCGCCAGCGAATTGCGCCAGTAACGAAGCCACTGTTTGGCCGTGGGGCGGGAGGTATCTGCCTGGCTCATGTCGTCGTCTTCTTCCTTGTACGTTTTTTGGGCGCCTGCGCCGCCCGCTCTTCCTTAATGCGTGCCAGCAGCGCCTTGGCGCTGTTCTCGCCGCTGATTAGTGCCGGGTTGTCTTTGCGCCACTGCTCGGTCAACTCGCCACGGAACGCCTTGGCGAGGATCGACTGGGTAAGCTGGTTGACGCGTGCGAAGGCGCTATTGACCTGGCGCTCGACGGTGTCGGCGTAGGCAAAGAGCTGATCGGCGCGGCGAACGATTTCGGTTTGTTCTTCAAGAGTTGGTAAATCCAGCATGCAGCTTTTCACATCATTTTGATTAATGCTTGCTTGATTCACTGCAAGTTTTGCATTGGCTCGTAGTTGCTCTAGGCCGACCGGACTTCTCAAGAATAGAGAGATAAATTCTGGCTTTGCTAAGCCTCTTTTGAGAGATAGCCGCATGATGTTGCTTTCAAAAACAACTGGTTCTACCAAGTCTTTTACTAATGCACTTTTCCCAAGATACTCAATACTATTTACACGATTAACAAGGATATCACCCTTGTTGATTTGCCATTTTTCGATCTCTGATAGCGACAGTTGAACCCTTTTTAGCTCTTTCCAATCAGCGATAAGCCCGTCATAAAAACTATCGATTCGGATAATTAAACACCCAGAGCCATACAGCTTGGTTGGCTTATAAACTCCGTTCTGAGGTCCACTTTCAACAAGATGACCGAGTGATACTGTTTGCCATTCATGATTTGTTGAGTATTTTTTGTGCCACTCCTCCGTCAACCGCCCAGTCACCGCCGCCGCAAGCACAGATTGGCGGAAGCATTTGAGAATCTCGGGAATGCGCTCAAGGCGGGCTTTGGTGTTGTCCACCTGGGCCAGCAGTGTGTCGAGTTTGTCGGCTATGATTTTTTGTTCGGCGAGGGGAGGCAAGATAAAAGGTAGCTTCTTGGCATTCGCACCTGAAATCTCTTTGAATGTTGTACCCGTCCCCATACTTTCTGCAATGTCCCGGATGCTACGCAAGAAATAGTACGCGTAACTCGGCTCGATTTTGGATGGCATGACGAAGTTCTTGAATCCCTGGTTCGTCGATATTTCGTTCGCAGCCACAGCGACATAACCGATTGGCGCGCGGCTACTAAAGAGTAATGTGCCTGTGGGCATCTTCTTTGCTGAGCATTTTTCATAACCTTTTGCGCTGAGATCTCGTGCACCATGGGCGATGTATTTCTCCGCGTACTTACTTAGGTCGGCTGGGGTTAGCCAAGCGATTTGGGTTTCCGGCTTGGCAAAGTTGTCAGGATCGCTTGCTTTTGGTGTGCCCCCAGCAATCACATCGGCAACTTCGCCAATTAAAAGGGAGAGCCATTGTTCGGGGATCTGCAGGCTGTCAGTCACTGGTTGCCTCCCATCATCTGGTTGATAATGGCTCGCCGCCCATCTGCCTTATCCTCTGCTCCTAATTCCCGCATCAGCGCGTCCAGTTCGCCCAGCGCTTGCACCAGTTCGCTCATGGCCTCACCCGCCAGCACGCTGGGTTCGGGCAGGTTGGCGGCGTCGATGCTGTCTTTGTCCTTCAGCCAGCTGATATCCAATGAGTCGCTTTTGGTGTCGCTAATCCACGCGCGACTGAAACAGCGCCAGCGGGATTTGGCCAGGCGGTCATCGTTCACGCCCTGGTTTTCGTCGGTGGTGTCGGTATCTACTGCGATTTCTTCCGCATTAAACGACCATTCGCCTTCTTGGCGTTCACTGAGCACGTTTGCGAAGGCTTCGCCCGTCGCTCCCGGCATCCTGCCTCCCGCGACATTCGCACTTCCCTGTGCGTCATACACCGCTTCGAACGGCTTTAAGTGCTGTTCGCCGAACGGCGTGCGCTTGCCGAAGCTGGGCATATTGGTGCGCAGGTCGTAGACCCAGACATTCTCGGTGCAGCGCTCTTCCTGGTACTTATCGGTGGCGCTACCCTTGGTAAAAAACAGCACATTGGTCTTCACACCCTGGGCGTAAAATATGCCGGTGGGCAGGCGCAGAATGGTGTGCAGGTTGCACTTGTCCATCAGGTCGCGGCGCACGTCCGCGCCCACGCCTGCCTCGAATAGCACGTTATCCGGCAGCACCACTGCGGCGCGGCCGCCGGGCTTCAGGTTGCGGTAGATGTGCTGCAGGAAGGCAAGCTGCTTGTTGCTGGTCTTAAACGTGAGGTCGTCGCGAGTGATGCTGGCATCGCCGCCTTTGCTGGTGCCGAAGGGCGGGTTGGCGAGTATTACATCGGCTTTGGCGAGGCTTGCGCCTGCCTGGCCCAGGGCGTTGCCAAGAAGGACGACGCCATCTTCGCCGCCTTCCATGCCGTGTAACAAGCAATTCATTAGCGCCAAACGACGAGTGCCGGGCACTAGCTCAATGCCCACAAAGGCTTTGTTTTGCTGGAACAGCTGCTGCTGGGCGTCCAGGTCGGCGAGGTCGTCGGTGTGCTCTTTAATGTACTGATCGGTAGCGGTTAAAAAGCCCGCCGTGCCCGCTGCAGGGTCTTGAATCAGCTCGCCGTGTTGAGGCTTCACGCAGCGCACCATGCTGTTGATCAGTTCACGCGGGGTGAAGTACTGCCCGGCGCCGGACTTGGTCTCGTTGGCGTTCTTTTCAAGTAGCCCCTCGTACAAATCGCCCAGGCCATCTTCCTGGGCGCTGAACCAGTCGATGCCGTCGAGCGCCTTGATCATCTGCTCCAGATGGCGCGGTTCGCGCAGGCGGGTTTGCGCATCGGCGTACACCGCGCTAATCAGCGGGTCGGTATGAACCAAGCGGCCGGTGCCGTCGCGGCCACTGGAAAGGCTGAGTAGAATACGCTTGTAGTCGTCCAGCAGGTTAATGCCGGATTTATGGTTTAGGTCCGTCCAGCGGCAGCCTTCCGGCAGCGGGTGCTTTTTCAGGGTGCCTGCTTCGGTGTTCTCATGCACCATTTTGATAAACAGCAGTAGCACCAGCTCGGTGACGTAGTCGGAGTAGTTGATGCCGTCATCGCGCAGTACGTCACACAGGTTCCAGAGTTTTTGAACGATGTCGTTATTGGTCATGAGGTTCCTAGGGCGATAAAAAGCGATTGAAGCGCTGACATGGTTAGAAAAGGCCGAAATCTTTGCACGTTACTGAGCACATGTTAAGAAAAGCCGGTTTTCTATATATGTGGCGTCTCGTCATAAAAGCGCTATGACGAAAAAATACTAAAAACTATATAGCGCGGTCATGCACTTTTGGGCGGCCACATTGCCTCATTCAGCTCTTCCAGCACACTGTCCAATTGCTCGCCCAGCACTTTATCCAGTTGCTTAGCACCGCCTTGAAAGGCGGGGAGCTGGTTGACGGTATCCCGGTCGAGAATCACTTCCTTGGTGAGCTGTTTGGCCAGTTTTCCCAGCCACTTGCGTTGGTTGGGCGTCCAGTCGTGCTGGGTGTAGAGGCGATCCATGGCATCGGCGACGCGCTGTTCAAATGGTTTTAACGGCTCGCCGAGGGCGGCGCGGCGGATATGGCCGATGATGCTGGCGGCAATATCCTGATTGGTGTGGTTGCGCACGGCGCTTTGCAGGTTGGCTTCCGAGTAGCCGTGGTTATCCAGCAGCACTTTGACGTCTTTCAACTGCGATCGGGTAAGATCGCGGGGTTGGTTGACCACCACGGCTAGGGCAGCGGATTGGTTGATCTGCTCTTTGATAAACGCATTGAAGCTATCCAGATAGTCTTCCGGGCGTTTATGAACGCCGTAGCTCTGGCTGCGCTCGCGAATCTCATCGTCGTGGTCGGAAATCACCGGCATACGTTCGCTGCCCACCAGGTGCTTCACCTCTGCTAGCTGGTGTATCAGGCCGCTATGCTGGCGAAGAAACGCGGATGCCTGCCTTGGGCCCAGCTTATGTAAGTGCTCATGGAGTTTTTTCGGCTCCACCCCCCATAGGCTTTGAAGATCACTCAGTTTTTGTTTAAGCGCAGGTTTGTTTTCCGCTTTGGTGTCGGCCTTACGCAGTACGCGCATGACTTTTTGACTGAGCTGGTTCAGCACGACATCGGCCTGGCTCTCACCCTGCTGTTCGCCAGGGCTATTGAGTGAGTTTTCCAACTGGTGCTCATCGGTCAACTCATCGACTAGCTGTGCAAGGCTGATATTGGGGTCGCGCACCAGCGGCTGCATGGTGTTGACCTCCGCCAGGGCGGCGTAGATATCCACCGGGTCGTAGATGGTGAACACGGTCTTGCCGATCTCATCGCAGCGGCGGGTGGCGCGGCCTATCATCTGTTCAAAAAGAATCCGTGAGCGCACTTGGCGCATAAACACCAAGTGGCAAATTTTGGGCACGTCGATGCCGGTGGTGAGTAGGTCGACGGTAATCGCGATATTGGGGTAGCGCTCGTTTTTATAGCGGCGAATCAGCTGAGCGACTTTGTCGCTTTTACCGGTGATTTTAGCCACCGCTGCCTGGTGGTAGCTGCCGTTATAAAGCGCTTTGAAAGCGTCATCCAGCAGACGTTTGACCATATCGGCGTGGAGGTCGGTGGCGCAGAAAATCAGCGTTTTTTCGTCGCCAAACGGGTCGAGCTCTTCGGCCAGTTGCTCACAGATCACGCGATTAAAGTTTTCGTTGATGACCTGGCGATTGAAGGCGTCAACGTCAAAGCGCAGTTCGTCTTCGAGTTCGCTGGTATCCACTTCGCCGGTTTGGGTGTTGATGACCTCAATGGGCTTACCCTTCTCAAACAGTATGCCTTCTTGGGTCAGCAGGGTTTCATAGCGTATGGGCGGTTCGTGGTCGATCAGCCAGTCATCCGCTACCGCTTCCCGATAGGAGTAGGTGTACACCGGCTTACCAAAAATCTCGCTGGTATGCTTGGCCGGGGTGGCGGTGAGCGCGATTTTGACCGCATCGAAGTAATCAAGCACCCGGCGGTAGCTGGAGAGGTACTGGCTAGCGTCGCGGGTGGCCAGCTCGCCTTCGGTCATCTCCTGGTCGAGCGTGTAGCCGCGGTGGGCTTCGTCGATAATGATGCAATCGAATTGATCAATCGGCGGTGCCTGGTCGCTCATAAAAATGCGCTTCACCATGGCCTGCACGGTGGCCACCTGCACGCGGGTTTCGGCTTCTGCCGCCATATCGCCCAGTTCTGCCACGTTGTAGATCTTGCTTAGGGTTTGGTTCTGCTCTAACGGGGCTTCGTTGAAGGCGTCAATGGCTTGATCGCCAAGGGCGGTACGGTCAACCAAAAACAGAATGCGGTGAAAGCGTTCGGTTTTTAGAAACCGGTACATAAGACCAATAATGGTGCGGGTTTTACCGGTACCTGTGGCCATGGCCAGCAGGGCCGCGCGGCTGCCGTGGGCCAGTGCGTGCTCGGTGGCGAGAATCGCTTTTTGCTGATACTCCCTTAACCGCAGGTAACCGAAGGGCTCGTGTTTGAGCAGCTTGTCGGCGTTTTCTCTATCGCGTTCCAGCAGGTTTAACAGGCCACCGGGGGTATGAAAGCGAGGTAAGGCGCGGCGTGTGTTACTGGGTTCTCGCACATCGCGAAACCAGGTGCCCGACTGTTCGGCTAGCTGGGGGAGATAGGGGCGGCCGTTACAGGAGTACACAAAGGGCACTTTGAAGTGGCCCTCTTCATCGGCGGGCCAGGCAATGGTTCGCCCTACTAATTCCCAGGCCCCCACCAGCGGTGGCTCAACGCTGAGTCCTTTGCTGTAACGCTCAGATTGATCAATTTTGCCCGCGACATTGATGTTTTCTTTTTTGGCTTCAACCACGGCAATCGGTGTTAAACCGCAAAATAGCACGTAGTCTGCTCGTTCTTTTTGGCCATTGCCGCGATGCGCGGGCAGTGTAGGCCATTCAGCAATGGCTCGGTAGGTGCCTTTCTCGGGGCGGGCACCCTTTTGATAGCTGATCTCTTGGCTGTCGGCTTCCCAGCCTGCTTCATTAAGCTGCTGGTCAATCAGTATGCGCGTTAACTCTTCACTCAGCGCCAAGGTGTCGCTGGCGGCTTTGGTTTTGCTGGCTACCTGTTGGCGCTGCTGATTAACGCTGCTTTCGCCCTGGGCGGTGAGCTGTGTTTGCAGGGCTTGAATCTTGGCTTCGTAAGCGTGCTGCTGCTGGGCTAATGTTTTTTCATGGCTTTGGGCCTGTTCGGCCAGGGCACGGGACTCTTCATCCATGGCCAATGCCAGTGCCTCGTACTCCTGCTTCTCTTGCTCGACCAGCTGGCTAAGCTGCTGGCTGCTGTCCAGTGCCTTGTTGGCGTGTTGAAGCTCGTGGCGGAGCTTTTCAATATCGCTTTGAAGCTGGCGCGACTGCGCGCTTGGGTCGGCGGGCGGTACAAAAGGGCCGGGTTTGAAGGTGGTGCCTTCCTTACCAAACGAGCGGTGAAACCAGATAGCCAGTGCGCGGGCCAGCTTCAGGCCATCCATGGCTTCTTTGTGACGGGTGCGAAACTGGTGAGTGGCTTTGTTGCCTTCAATGCGCAGAGTGTGAAATAGCTCTTTTACTTGAGGTTCTAGACGCAGCTCGCGGTTTAAGCGGTAGAGTAGGTCGGCTTGGCTGGTTTGATCGTCAAACTCAACCCCGGAGATCGCCGCCATATGCTGGGCAAGCGCTTCCCCCAATTGGCGCAGTTTGATCAAGGTGGTGTTGGGATCGCTAACAAAGGCGTGTTCGGCGGCGGCGGTCAGCTCGACAAACAGCGCATCATGCTCTGCTAAAAAGCCAAAGTTGCTGGGAGGATAGGGCGATGTCATTACATTTACTCTCCACATCTTTGCAAATTGGCTATTCCGCCGCTGTTATATATAAAACTCATACTAATAGAACAGAGGCTTAGTAGTTAAGTCTACTTTTGAGGGTTAGCGGTGTAAGAGAGGCTTCAAACACTTTTTGATAACGGTGGCTCCATCTCAATTCGAGAGACACTGTCTCTCGAATTGAAAAGCGCTGGTAAAACTGCTGCATATTGCACAAATTGGTGACATTGAATCCCTTTCCCAGCCTCTCGGTTGTTGCACTCGCTGCTGCTTACCTTTAACTGATTGAGGATGGCCCATGCCCACCCTACGCCACTTCACCTTCACTCTGCTGCTAAGCGTGCTGGTCATCCTGCCCATCAGCACACAGGCAAACGAAACAACCTGGCAGGCGCTTAAAGAGGGCGACTTAGCCATTTTAATGCGCCACTCCTTGGCCCCTGGCATTGGCGATCCGCCGGGCTTTGAGCTTTCTCAGTGCGATACCCAACGCAATCTCTCTGCTCAGGGTCGCGACCAGGCGAAAGCCGTTGGTCGTACCTTTCGCGAGCGGGATATTCCCATTGCGGCGGTGTACTCATCAAGCTGGTGCCGTGCACTGGAAACCGCTGAGCTAATGGCGCTGGCGCCTGTAATGCCTACTCCCTGGCTGGATTCGTTCTTTCGCGGGCGCGGTGATCAGGCGCAAATCACTCAAACCGCCCAGCAGCAGATCGCCGCATGGAAAGGGCCGGGCAATTTGCTGCTGGTTACCCATCAGGTGAATATCACAGCGCTGGTGGGCCGTGGCGTAGGCTCTGGCGAGATGATTGTGGTGCGTCCCACGGATAATTCGTTTCAAGTAGTGGGGCGGTTAAACGTTAGCGGTGACTAATTCGCTTCTTACCCACGTAAGCAGTTATAAAGTAAAAAAAGCGAAAACGTTTAGGAGACCTTGATGAAGGCCGTTGTTTTTGAGCAGTTTTCCGCCCCGCCGAGTATTCAGCAGTTGCTTGATCCGACGCCTGAACCTCACGGCGTGGTGGTGAAAGTGATGGCGAACGGCGTGTGCCGCAGCGATTGGCATGGCTGGGTGGGGCATGATACCGATATCCAGCTTCCCCATGTGCCGGGCCATGAGCTGGCAGGCGTAGTCGAAGCCGTTGGTAAAGATGTAAAGCAATGGCGCGTTGGCGACCGCGTCACTGTGCCGTTCGTGGGTGGCTGTGGCACTTGTCCTGAGTGTCACTCGGGCAACCATCAGGTGTGCGATAGTCAGTTTCAGCCCGGCTTCACCCACTGGGGATCCTTTGCCGAGTATGTGGGTATTCACTACGCCGATGTGAATTTGGTCGCGCTGCCGGAGACACTCGACTTTGCGACCGCGGCCAGCCTGGGCTGTCGGTTTGTCACTTCCTTTCGGGCGGTAGTCGATAAGGGCCAAACATCGGCTGGGCAGTGGGTGGCCGTTCATGGCTGCGGCGGTGTTGGTCTATCCGCCGTAATGATTGCCAACGCCATCGGTGCCAACGTCGTTGCCATCGATATTTCGGAAGAGGCGCTTAATCTGGCTCGTCAATTAGGCGCCGTTGCCACGGTGAATGCCGCCAAGGTGGCCAATGTGGTGGAAGCGGTAACGGAAATAACCCGGGGAGGCGCTCATGTATCGCTGGATGCGCTAGGTCATCCAACGACCTGTGTTAACTCCATCAGCAACCTGCGTAAACGGGGCAAGCATATTCAGGTGGGGCTGATGCTGGCGGACCACAGCACGCCAGCCATCCCGATGAGTAAGGTCATTGCCAACGAGCTTGAAATACTCGGCAGCCACGGCATGCAGGCGCATCGTTATGACGCCATGCTGGCGATGATTCAGTCTGGCAAGCTGGCGCCGGAAAAGCTGATCGGCAAACGCATCACCCTTGAACAGTCGATTGATGCGTTGATGAACATGGATAAGTTTGAAGGGGCGGGTGTGACGGTGGTGACCGAGTTTTGAGGAAACCGCTGAGCCGTTTACTAACAATTTCCTGCAATGAAACGTGGCAAATTATTCGCTCCTTATCCGCGGCTGTAGGTTTTATGCTGGACAGTATTGATAAGGAGTAAATGATGCCAATAGACACAACCCAGTCAGTGCGTCAGGTGATCGCCCAGCACCCGGCCAAGCGCGATGATATCGGTGATTTAACCACGCGTCGGCCGTTACCAGGGCCTGGTTTGGATCAGCTCGACCCGTTTCTGTTTTTGAATCACCACGGCCCGCAAACGTATCCGGCCAATAACCGCGGGCTGCCGTTTGGCCCGCACCCGCATCGCGGCTTTGAAACGGTGACGTTTATTTTAGAGGGGTCGCTGGCCCATGCTGACAGTGCCAGCCATCAAAGCGTGATTCATAAAGGTGGCGTGCAGTGGATGACGGCGGGTAGCGGCATCGTGCATGCGGAAATCTCGCCACCCGAGTTTCTGCGTGAGGGCGGCCCGCTGGAGATTCTGCAGTTGTGGGTTAATTTGCCTGCGCGTTTGAAAATGAGCGAGCCGCGCTATGTAGGGCTTCAGCAGTCGTCGATCCCGGCTATTCAATTGCCGGGCGGCGGTGAGCTGAACCTGATCGCCGGGCAGTGGCAGGAGCAGGCTGGCCCTATTGAAACGCTGACCGGCGTATTTATGTCGACGCTGAAACTGCCCGCGGGCACACGTGAGCTACTGCCCGTTACTCCTGGGCGGCAAGTGTTTCTCTATGTGGTCGATGGCGATGTCACGGTGAGTGGTGAACCCGTTCAGCCTCACCATTTGATCGAAGTAGACCGTGATGGCGAGAGCCTCGACATCGAAGCCAGCAGTAACGCGCGCCTGCTGTTTGGCCATGGCGAGGTGATCGACGAACCTGTCTACTCCCATGGGCCCTTCGTGATGACCACCCGCGAAGAGATTGCCCAGGCGGTAGAGGATTATCAGAATGGCAAGTTTGGTGGGTTGGACGCTTAGCCCTTACAAAGGCTCGCCCCGGTAGTAGTGCCATAGAAACAGCGAGCCCACGCTGCGCCAAGGCGCCCAGTGTTCTATCATTTGGCGCGCCTGTTTGGGCGTGGGTTTGTCGTCCATGCCTTTCAGGCGCCCTAACGCTACGCGCAGGGCCAGGTCGTCGGCAGGAAAAATATCCGGACGGTTGAGAGAAAACATTAGGTAAATCTCAGCGCTCCAACGGCCAAAGCCGCGTAGCTCGGTAATCGCGGCGATGGCGTCATCATCGCTTAGCTTTTCAAGCCCATCGGCGCTAAAGGTGCCGGCGAGTTCGGCTTCTGCCAAGCCCTTGGCGTACTCAATTTTCCGCCAGGAGAGCCCCGCATCGCGCAGCGCTTGGCTATCCACTTCCATCACCGCTTTTGCATGCAGCTCCGGCAGTAACGTATTGACACGGCCCATAATCGCGCGTGCCGCGTCGGTGGATAGCTGTTGACTAACGATGGTACTGAAAAACGTCGAAAACCCCTGGTCGCGTTGACGTGGGCTAGGCGCGCCGACCAATGGGTATGCGCGGGCAATATCTGGGTCGGCCTCAGCAAGTGCCGCCATGGCGTGCTCAATGGTATCGAGTGTCATCGCCTTCGCCTTATTGAAGAAATAAACAGTTAAGTGAACAGGATTAAGTGAACAGTACTGTGCACAGGCCTGTCGATAAAGCTCAATGAACGCTAGTAGGGCAGGCAAACGCTTTTTGCCGGCTAATTTTTTGAACGCGGCGTATTTATACTTTCGTCTAATCCTGCGATCATTTGCGCTAATCAAGGTGCCAACAGGGCGGTACCGCTAGGAGATAAATATGCAGGATTCGACAGCATCGTCGTCTCAAGGGCTGGCGCGCAAACCGCGCCTGGCCGAATTTGTGTTGGCGCTGGGCGGGTTTGGGATAGGAACGAGCGAATTCGTCATCATGGGGTTGATGAACCGCGTGGCGGGCGACTTAGCCGTGACGGTTCCTCAGGTGGGCTACGCGATCAGTAGCTACGCGCTGGGTGTTGTGGTGGGGGCGCCGTTAATTTCAGCGCTGGCCGCACGCGCGCCTCGGCGGCTGTTATTAATCGTGCTGATGCTGGTGTTTGCAGTGGGCAACATCGCTAGCGCTCTGGCACCGAGTTTCTGGTCATTTGTGGGACTGCGTTTTCTCGCGGGCTTACCGCACGGTGCCTACTTTGGCATTGCGGCGTTAGTAGCGGCGGGTGCGGTGCCGGTGGATCAACGGGCACGCGCTATTTCCAGGGTGATGCTGGGTCTAACGGTCGCTATTTTGATCGGGGCGCCGCTAGGTACGTGGGCAGGCAACCAGTTTGGCTGGCAAATCGCGTTTGTGGGTGTGGGGGGAATTGCTCTGCTTACCGCTCTGCTAATACGTCTCTATGTACCGGTTCAGCCCGTGGATACAGGTGCCAGCCCCGTGCGCGAGCTGTCTGCGTTGCTGAAGCAGCGCGTGTTAGTTGCCTTAGCCCTGGCCTGTATTGGCTGCGGCGGTATGTTCGCTATTTTTAGCTATGTAATGCCAACACTGACCCAGCAAGCGGGTATGAGTGAGTCGCTAGGGCCTTTGGTGCTGGTAATTTTTGGCCTGGGTTCAATTGCCGGTAATTTAATCGGTGGCCGCATGGCAGATAAAAACCTCATGCGCGCAATCCCTTGCATCTTGCTGTGGTGTGGCATTGTTCAGGGGCTGTTTTACTTTGCGGCGAATAACGTTTGGACAGGGCTTTTGTGTGTCGGCTTGGTAGGCACCAGTATGGCGTTAGCGCCTTCGCTACAAACCCGCTTAATGGATGTGGCAGAAGATGCCCAAACCATGGCAGCCTCACTCAATCATGCGGCTTTTAATGGTGCAAACGCGCTCGGCGCGTGGCTGGCTGGGTTGGCCATTAGTGCAGGCTTTACCTGGTCGAGTACGGGCTTAGTGGGCACAGCATTAGCACTTTGCGGCCTGGTTATTTTTGCCGCAGGGCGCTGGCTGGAAAAGCGTACTTATGGCGTTGCGGCCCGGCGGGCGTAGCTATTTTTCGTTATCGAACAGCGATAATTAAATGGTAAATGTGTGAAATTTTTTCTAGTGTGTAAAAGGAGCAACCCATAAGGAGATGACCATGCACACTCAGATTTTGAAAAACTCACGTATTCTGGCCCTTGGTGCAGTTGTCGCGATGGCCGTCGCTTTAGCAGGCTGTGGCACGACCACCGGCGAGCGTGCCACTAGTGGCGCTGGCGTTGGTGCTGCCGTGGGTGCCGGCGCTGCGGCCGTGACCGGTGGTAGCGTTGTTCAGGGTGCAGTTATTGGTGGTGGTGTCGGTGCTGCCACCGGTGCGGCTACTGATAAAGACGACATCAACCTCGAATAAATGACGGTTGACACTGCTTAGCGGCAGAGCCTAAAACCGCGCATGCCCATGTGAAAGTGATCGGCATGCGCGGCGTTGTAATCGGGCCCGAGGATATTGCCGAACGTATCGCAGGCGCCATCGCGCGCGGCGCGTAAGAACTCACCCGTTGCGCCTTCATCATCCCAGTTATTTAACACCGTAATACGCTCGCCATTTTCGAATTGAAACCCGGTGACATCCAGCGCTTCTGCGGTGGCATGTTCGCTGCGCCTGCCTGTTTCTCGACCATACACGTTCCGGCACGCAAAGCTGCCGACATGATTCACCTGACTGACGCGGCTGCCCATCAATTGCTCGGCGGCGGGCTGTAACGCGTGGCGTTCATACATGACCCAGGCCAGTGCCATGGGGCAGGAGGCAACGAAGCTCTGATTAAAGGCGACGCCGCTTGATTGCATCCGCACGATATTGGATAGCGGGCAGCTCGCGGTGGGGGCGTAATCTGCCAGTGGCGTGTAGCGCAGCTCACTTGCGGGGACCGTATCTAAAGCGGCCAGACAGCCGGTGCGATCATCCGACAGGCGGCTGAGCTTGAGCTGAGTGATGGGCGTAATGGGGTCGTCAACGTGCAGCGGCGCCCAGGGCGCCCAGTGGCGGGGGATCTCAATAATTTCTTTTTGCAGGGCTACGCCCAGCGCTATTAAAGCTAATATAAACAGCGTACTGCGCATACTTACCTCCCTGTATGTTGTTACTAACCCTACAGCCGCAGCGATGGGTGTGCGATACTGCGCGGCCTTGCTGCTTTCCTGCAGCCGTTCTGGTTATTTTTGCCCTTTATTTTTCACAACTTATTTTCGCAACTTATTTGCGCAAACTGGGGAAATTGTTTCATGTCCCAAGGTACGCTTTTTATTGTTTCTGCTCCGTCGGGTGCTGGCAAGACCAGTTTGGTGCGTGAACTCATCGAAAGCCTGGATGGTATTCAAGTATCGGTGTCGCACACTACCCGTGCGAAGCGCGAGGGTGAAGTGAATGGCGTGAATTACCATTTCACTGATGTGGCCGCGTTTGAAACGATGATCGCGCGAGGTGAGTTTTTTGAGTATGCCAGAGTATTCGATAATTACTACGGCACCTCACGCCAGGCGGTACAAGCATTACTGACGGCTGGGCAGGACGTTATTCTTGAAATTGACTGGCAGGGTGCACAGCAGGTGCGCGTGCAAATGCCTGATGCGGTATCGATTTTTATTTTACCGCCGTCGCGTGATGAGCTGGAGCGGCGCTTATCAAGCCGTGGCACTGACGAGCATGCGGTCATCGCCCGACGCATGCGCGAAGCGGTCAGCGAGATGTCTCATTACCATGAATATGACTATCTCGTCGTCAACGATGACTTCACTACCGCGCTGCAGGAATTACAGTCGTTGGTCATTAGCCGTCGCTTAAGCCGCTCGTTAATGAGTGAGCGCCACGCTTTGCTATTATCTGCGCTCTTGTCACAGGCGCCTGCAATCGAGTAATCTGTTCGGTTCTATTGTTTTTAAATGCCGTTTTTAAATACTGTTTTAAGTGCGGTGTTAAATGCGTTTTTCCGCTGGGTCGGCCCGTTTATGTTCCATACGGCGCCGGCCTGGTTCTGTCATAACAGGAAGGCTCCCATGGCTCGCGTAACCGTTGAAGATTGTCTTGAAAATGTTGAAAACCGTTTCAAGCTGGTGATGATTTCTACCCAGCGTGCTCGCCAGCTTGCGCGCGGCTCACGTGATGCGTTGCTACCGTGGGAAAACGACAAGCCGACGGTGATGGCGCTGCGTGAAATTGCGGCAGGCCTGGTGGATCACACGGTTCTGGACGAGCCTGTTGAAGCCGCTGTGCGTCCGCGTCCTGCGATGGCACCGACTCATATCGACGACTAACGGTTATCAAGAAATCGATAACGCAAGCGATAGAGGCGCGGTAGATGTTCACCATTGATGACCTGGCCGACCGACTCGGCGGCTATTTACCCCCGGATGAAATCCAGCAGGTCAAACGCGCCTTCTATTACGCTGAGCAGGCCCACGATGGCCAGCGGCGTCGCTCTGGCGAGCCTTATGTTACCCACCCGCTAGCGGTGGCGAACATTCTTGCCAACATGCACATGGACCATCAAAGTTTGATGGCAGCTATGTTGCATGATGTTATCGAAGATACCGGGGTATCCAAAAAAGCCCTGGCCGAGCAGTTTGGTAAACCGGTGGCAGAACTGGTGGATGGGGTATCAAAGCTTACCCAAATCACCTTTGAAGACAAAGCGGTTGCTCAGGCCGAAAACTTCCAGAAAATGGTGCTGGCGATGTCGCGAGATATTCGCGTCATCATCGTCAAGCTTGCCGATCGGCTGCACAACATGCGCACGCTTGGGGCACTGCGCCCGGATAAAAAGCGCCGTATTGCCCGTGAAACGCTGGAAATTTACGCGCGCATTGCCGGCCGGCTAGGCATCAACACCATTCGCATCGAGCTTGAAGACCTCTCTTTTCAGGCCATTCACCCAATGCGTGCCGAGCGCATTAAGCGCGCCGTCGCTAGCGCTCGTGGGCATCGGCGTAGTGCCATGCGCGAAATTCAGTCGTCGCTGCAAAAAAGCCTCGATGACGATGGGCTCAATGGCACCGTGATTGGGCGCCAAAAGCATCTACTGTCGATCTATAAAAAGATGCGTGATAAGCGTAAGCCTTTTGCCGAAATTATGGATGTATTTGGTTTTCGCATTATCACGGAAGATGTGGCCAGCTGTTACCGTATTTTAGGCGTGGTGCATAACCTCTATAAGCCCGTCCCGGGGCGTTTTAAAGACTACATCGCGATTCCCAAGGCCAACGGCTATCAGAGCCTACATACTACGCTGTTTGGCTCACGCGGCATGCCTATCGAAGTGCAGATACGCACGCGCGAAATGGAAGCCATGGCGAATAACGGTATTGCCGCCCACTGGCTTTACAAGGCGGGGCAAACCTCGCACCCGATTGCCGAAGGTAGCCATGCACGCGCCCGGGCATGGGTGAAAGGCCTGCTGGAAATGCAGCGCCATGCCGGCGACTCACTGGAATTTATTGAACACGTCAAAAATGACCTGTTCCCTGACGATATCTATGTGTTTACGCCCAAAGGCGACATCATGGAGCTTCCCCAGGGAGCTACCGTGATCGATTTTGCCTACACCGTGCACACGGATATCGGCAATAACTGTATCGCCTGCCGTATTGATCGGCACTTGGCGCCGCTCTCTACGCGTTTAGAAAGCGGCCAGACGCTCGAAATTATTACCGCCCCTGGTGCGCGCCCCAATCTTGCCTGGCTTAACTTCGTGACTACCGCGAAGGCGCGTTCAGCCATTCGCCACGCGCTTAAATATCAGCAGCAAACCGAGGCCGTCATGTTGGGCCGTCGGTTGCTCAATAAAGCCCTGGCGCCGTTTGACACCAGCCTGGAAGAACTGGACGAAAGCGTGCTCAAACGGGCCTTTAAAGAGCTGGATGTCTCGTCTGAAGAGTCGCTATTGGAGTCACTGGGGCTGGGTAATCGCATGACGCAGGTGGTGGCAAGACGCTTAGTGGACGCCGCACACGGCGGTCACTATGTGCATCCTGCTACCGAAGACGGTAGCAAAGCGGTAGTGATCAGCGGCAGTGAAGGCATGGTGATCAACTTTGCGCGCTGCTGCCATCCGCTGCCGGGCGACCCGGTTGTTGGCCATCTTTCCATGGGGAAGGGCTTGGTTGTACACCGTGCCGAATGTAAAAACGTTGTTGATAAGAACTTTGCCGATAAAAATGATCCCGACAAGCTCTTCGCGCTGGAGTGGTCAGACACGATAGATGAAGACTTCCCGGTCGCCCTGCGCATTGAAATTGAGAGCCGCCGTGGGCTTGTGGCTGAGCTTGCTGGACTAGTCACGGATGCGGATGCCAATATCGAACGTATTGGTATTGAAGAACGCGATGCACACCTTTCGACGGTCACGCTGACGCTGTCTGTGAAAGGGCGAGTGCATTTAGCACGGATTATCAAACGGATCCGTAATCTATCTAGTGTCGGCAAAATCACCCGACTCGCCAACTAAAATCCCTATACACGACCTACTGATGCACTATCGGTAGCGTCTGCTATTGGTGGCGTTGGCTGAGTACTTATTTTAACGACGTATTCGAACGACTAATTATTCACTGAAGGAGCGAGACATCGCATGAGCAATAAGGCTGTTATCAACACCAGCAAAGCCCCTGCTGCTATTGGCCCTTACTCCCAGGCTATTAAAGCGGGTAACACGGTTTATCTTTCTGGTCAGATTCCGCTCGACCCTGCCACCATGGCGATTGTGTCAGAAGACTTTGAAGCTCAGGCACGCCAAGTCTTTGCCAACCTGCAGGCCGTGTGTGAAGAAGCGGCAGGTTCACTGAGTGATATCGTGAAGCTGAACCTGTACTTGGTGGACTTGGATAACTTTGCCATTGTTAACCAAGTCATGGAAGAGTTCTTCACCGCTCCTTTCCCCGCCCGTGCTGCCGTCGGCGTCAAAGCGCTGCCCAAAGGCAGCCAGGTGGAAGCTGAAGCAGTGATGATCATCGGCGATTAATTTTGCCTGCGCTTCACCGCTGTATTTTATACGGGGTTAACCGCTAGGAAGCCGCCTTCTTTAAGCACCTGTGTATAACCTTCACGGTAGCTCGGGAAGCGGAACTGATAGCCGGCGTCGATGAGGCGCTGGTTATCACAGCGCTTGCTGGCGCGGCGGCGTAACGGGGATTGCATCGTCTCAGTGGCCGCTACTTTCAACTGCTGGGCAAGCCACATCATGACGTTATGCATCGTGACGGGCTCACAATCGCTGCCGAGATAGATATCTTCCAGCGGCTCGCCGCTTTCCTGGCGACGAATCAAGTGGGCGATAATGCCGGTGCAGTCGTCGCGGTGAATGCGGTTGGAGTAAATCACCGGTGTAATCGCGGCCACGCGACCTTCGGCGACCTGATGAATCAGCCGGTCACGGCCTGGGCCGTAGATACCGGAGAAGCGAATCACCGTGCCGGGAAGCGAATGATTTATCAGCGCCTGCTCGGCTTCGCACATTAGCTTGCCAGAGAAGCTAGTCGGATCGGTGGGGCTCTGTTCGTTGACCACTTCGCCTTCCTGCTGGCCATGGACGCTGGTCGAAGACACAAAAAACACCCGACGCGGCAGTTTTTTGTGCTGCGCCATGATGCCCAGTACGCGCTTTAAGCCTTCGGGATAAGCACTTTGATAAGCGCTTTCTTCAAAGCGGTCCGCGCTCACCGTATACACGACATAGTCAGCGTGAGGAAGGCTTGAGGCGTCGGCGTCTTCCAGGCTATTCAGGTCTAGCGCGAGCGGTTTAATCCCGGTGCCCTTTAAGGCCTCGACGTTGCGGCGTAAGCCAATCACCCGGTGCCCTTCCTCCAGCAACTCGCGTCCAAGGTTGATCCCAATATCGCCACAGCCGATAATCAGTACGGTTAGCTTCACCGTGCTCACTCCTGTTGATTAATATTCCCTATTAGATACAAAATCTCTGTCAACGATTACAGTGAACCATGACACTGTCAGTTGAGAAAATCGTCAGTAGAGAAGATCGTCGGCAGAGCTTGCTTGTCCTTTTCCGTCCCGCTGACAGCATGCTATTAGTCACACGCTGCTACAAGAGGATGCCACTGGCACCGCTATGACTTTAACAGAACTTCGCTACATCGTAACCCTTGCCCAAGAGCGCCATTTTGGCCGCGCGGCAGAGCGCTGCCATGTCTCTCAGCCCACGCTATCGGTGGCGGTGAAAAAGCTGGAAGAAGAGCTCGAGACGCCGCTATTTGAGCGCTCGAAATCCACCGTGCAGGTCACGCCATTAGGTGAAAAAATTGTTGCCCAGGCGCAGCGAGTGCTGGAACAGAGCACGCTGATATTTGAGTTGGCCAGTAGCGGTAAAGACCAGCTAGCCAACCCGCTGCGTATTGGCGCGATCTATACCATAGGGCCCTATTTATTTCCTCACCTGGTGCCTGCGCTGGCTAACGCTGCCCCGCAAATGCCGCTGTATATCGAAGAGGGCATGACCGGCACTCTGCGTGGCAAGCTAAGAAGCGGTGAGCTGGATGTGATTATTGTGGCACTGCCCTTCACCGAGACCGATGTGGTCACCAAGCCGATCTACGACGAAGCGTTTGAAGTGTTAATGCCGGCTAATCACGCTTGGGTGACGCGCGAGGCGATCAATAAAGAAGATTTACTCGAAGAGCGTCTGTTATTGCTCGGTGAAGGCCACTGCTTCCGTGACCAAATTCTTGAAGCCTGCCCGGCGATTACCCACAAGCTCAACAGTCCCAATAACACGCTGATTGCGGAAGGCGGCTCGCTGGAGACCATTCGCCATATGGTGGCCTCCCGGTTGGGCATTACCGTTTTGCCACAGTCGGCGCTGGGTACCGACCAGTATGAAAATGCCATGTTGGTCAGTCGTCCCTTCGTTGAACCCGCACCGTCGCGCACCGTGGCGATTGCCTGGCGGGCAAGCTTTCCGCGGCCAAAGGCGATTGAAGCGTTGATTCAGGCGATCAGCCAGTGCCGTCAGCCCTCTCAGGCTGTGAAAAGCGCCTCATGAGCGATCTCTCCGCCCCCATCACGTCGCTTAAAGGCGTAGGCGAAGCCCTCGCGCTAAAGCTTAGCCGCTTGGCTATTCAGCGCGTTAGCGACCTGCTCTTTCATCTGCCGCTACGTTATCAAGACCGCACGCGCCTGACGCCCATTGGCCTGTTGCGCGCCGGGCAAGAAGCGGTGATTGAAGGCGAAGTGACGGCCTGCGACGTGGTAAAAGGGCGGCGGCGCAGCCTGCTAGTACGGGTGCGTGATAACAGCGGTATTTTGAGTCTGCGCTTTTTCCACTTCTCGCCCGCCCAGCAGCAACAGCTGCACCCCGGTGCGAGCGTGCGCGCCTTTGGAGAAGCCCGTGCTGGGGCAACGGGTTTAGAGATCTATCATCCTGAATACCGGTTAATGGGGGGCAGTGAAGCACCGGTAGACGAGTATTTCACGCCTATTTATCCCACCACCGAAGGGCTCAATCAGCCGCGCCTGCGTGCCTTGACGCAGCAGGCTCTTGGGCTGTTAGACGCGGCACCCGAAGCGCTGCCTGACGTTATTCCTGATGCGCTGCGCCAGCGCTTTCAGCTACCGGGACTTCACGCCAGTTTGCACTTACTGCATCAGCCACCGCCCGATGTGAATATCGAACAGTTAACCTGGGGCCAGCATCCGGCCACGCGCCGGCTCGCGTTGGAAGAGCTGCTGGCTCACCAGTTAAGCCTGCGCGAGGTTCGTCTGCGTATTCAGGCCGATGGTGCCCCGGCGCTACCCTCAGGGCGTAGCCTGCAGGCGCGTTTTTTGGCGCAGCTCCCGTTTGCTCTGACCGGTGCTCAGCGCCGTGTATTGGAAGAAATCAGCCTCGATTTAAGCCGCCCAGCGCCAATGCTGCGCTTGGTTCAAGGCGATGTGGGGTCAGGCAAAACCGTCGTGGCGGCCATGGCCGCGCTGTGTGCCCTGGCGGGTAACTGCCAAGCCGCGATCATGGCGCCGACGGAAATCCTTGCTGAGCAGCACTACCGCTCGTTTAAAGCGTGGTTTGAGCCGCTGGGTATCGAAGTAGCGTGGTTGGCGGGTAAGCTCAAAGGTAAAGCGCGGTTGGATGCTAAGGCCGCGATTGCCGATGGCCGCGCGCGAATGATCGTCGGTACCCACGCGCTGTTCCAAGACGACGTGCACTTTCAGTGCTTAGGGCTGGCGATTATTGACGAGCAGCACCGTTTTGGCGTGCATCAGCGTCTAGCGCTGCGTGAAAAAGGCGAGGCGGGTGGGCTGACCCCGCATCAGCTCATCATGACCGCTACGCCGATTCCACGCACGCTGGCCATGAGCGCCTACGCGGACCTGGATGTGTCAGTCATTGACGAGCTGCCTCCTGGCCGTACGCCGGTTAAAACTGTGGTGGTGCCTGACGAGCGGCGTCCTGAAGTGGTGGAGCGTATTCGGCTTGCCTGCAGCGAAGGCCGCCAGGCGTACTGGGTGTGTACGCTGATTGATGAATCCGAAGTACTGCAATGCCAGGCTGCCGAGGTGACACGCGATGAATTAACGGTGGCGCTACCAGAGCTGGCCGTGGGTTTGATTCACGGGCGCATGAAATCAAGTGAGAAAGCCGAGGTAATGACGGCATTCAAAGCAGGCGAGCTAGACTTGCTGGTGGCCACCACGGTGATCGAGGTCGGTGTGGATGTGCCCAATGCGAGCCTGATGATTATCGAAAACCCTGAGCGACTGGGGCTTTCCCAGCTTCACCAGCTACGTGGCCGGGTAGGGCGCGGCAGCACGGAAAGCTTTTGCGTGTTGCTCTACCATCCGCCGCTGTCGAAAAGCTCCCGCCAGCGCTTGGCAGTGATGCGCGAAACGACCGATGGTTTCCGTATTGCGGAAAAAGATTTAGAAATTCGCGGGCCAGGCGAAGTGCTGGGCACTCGCCAAACGGGTCTTGCGCAGATGAAAATCGCCGACCTAGAGCGCGATGCGGACCTGTTAGAGCGCGTTACCGCCATGGCCCAGACGCTGCAAGGCAACGCAGACGTAACCGCTGTATTGGTACGCCGCTGGCTGGGAGAAGCCGCGGGCCGCTATGGGCAGGTTTAAGCGTTAACGCTGCTGGATACAGGCGCTTCGTTGACGACCAACCGATTAGCAGCCTCGCCCAGCGGCGCTAGCTGTTCAGCAATTAGGCGCAGCTGGCTTTGAATAGGGCGATACAGAGCGACGGCTTGTTCGTCTGCGCTAGCAGCGCTTTGCTCCTCTAATTGCGTTAATAGCGCGGCCGTTTGCTCTGCCAGTATTTCTACCGGCTGGCGTTTGTTTAGCTGTTCTGCGATATGACCTAACAGTTCGCCAATACGTGTTGCTACCGGCACTAGCGTGGCATCGTCTTCATCGTCGGCTAATTGATGGCGATGGGCGCCTAGGGCCGAGAGGTGGCTGAGCAGCGTGTTGGAAAGCACTAGAAAACGCAGTCCGTTGTCTGCATCCAGTTTCCGGTAGTGGCCGGGCTCGTGGAGCATGTTGGTGAGCAGTGTGGAAAGCGCGGCATCGGCATTGTGGGCATTGCGTCGCGCCAAGCGGTAGGCCAAGCCATCCTGCTTGCCTTCCTCGTACTGGTGGATAATCTCTTCAAGGTAGCGGCGATGGCCGTTCAGCGCGTTGGCGGCCTCGCGGTAAAGCCTGCGGCCCTGCCAGTCGGGCAGAATAAAAAATACCGCTAATCCTGCAATCACCGAGCCAATCAAGGTATCGAAAAGACGCGGCAAGATCAGATTAAAGCCATCGCCTACTTGGTTGAAGCTGCATAGCACAAGCAGCGTGATAGAGGCGGTAGCGATAACATAGTGTTTTTCGCGGTTGGCAAAGAACGATACCCCTGCGGCCACGGCGATCATGCTTTGCACCAGCGGGTGGGGGAAAAGGCTGATCGACGCCCAGCCAATGACCAGTCCCAATACGGTGCCCAGCATGCGTTGCGATAAGAACCGCCGCGTGGTGGCAAAGTTAGGCCGGCATACAAACAGCGTCGTGAGCAGAATCCAGAAGCCTTGTTCCGGGTCAATCCACTGCAATAACCCATAGCCTGCCATCAGCGCGATGGATAGCCGCACCGCGTGACGAAAGGTGGGTGAGCCCAGGGTGAAGTTCAGGCGCACCCGCTTCCACGCTTCTAGCACGCTAGACGGAGAGCGGTCATAGAGTGCGCTATCGCGCCGCTCTTCGCTGGCATCGGGATTGTGTGCGCTGGCAAGTTGAGTTTCTAACGTCGCTAAGTTGTCGGCGAGGGCACTCAGCGGATAAAGCAGCGGGCGCCATTCGGGCCTGCCCCGGTCGCGGAGGTTCTCAATGGAGGCGTGTAGGTCGGCCAAAGCTTCTTCGCTCTGCTGGTGATCAAACGGCCGCTTGAGCAGCAGTGATTTGGCCAGCTGGCGGCAGGAGCGGCCCTGTTGATCTAGCAGTCGTTGGCAGCGAAACAGCACATCATGATGGAAAAAGGCCTTACTGAGCGCGCTATAGGGATAGTGGGTTGAGCTGGCGCGTTCATGAATATCCTGGGCGATAAAGTAGATACGCAGGTAGCGGTTTAGCCTGCGGTTGCCGCGCTGCCCTTCAAGGCGGCGAAAAATCATTTCTTTGGCTTGATTGAGCGCGTCAACGACGTTGCCGTTCTGGCGTGCCAGCGCCAACCTGCGTGCTTCGACATCAACGCCGCGCACGGGCTCAAACAGCGCGGATTTTAATATTAGAAACTCGCCCAGCGCTTTGTAGACCCGGGCCATGCTCTGCTTTACCGGTTGGCGCGAAAACAACGCACACCACACCACCGAAATTAATCCATACCACACCGCACCGCCGAGCAGGAGTAGCTGGCGTGCGGCCACGTCTGCGTCTACGCCGCCATGCTGTTCGATGTTGATCATTGAATAAATCGACAATATGAGCGTGCCCGAGGCAATGGTGGCGTAACGCTGCCCAATAGCGCCGAGCATAATGAGCGTGAACGTAGAAACACCCAGTCCAAGGACAAATAGCCAGGGCCAGGGGAACAGCCATTGAACGATAAATGATGCCGAGGTAAAGCAGACCAACGTCACGACGAGCGCTTGAAAACGCCCCTGCCAGCTGTCGTCGGTTTCAGAAAGCGCGCAGGCGATAATCCCCAAAAATAGTGGAATGACTAACGCTATATCGCCAGACAGGCCGCTTAAAAGCAGAGCACCGCTGAACGCTATAAAAACGCGCAGGCTGTAAGCAAATTTATCCAGGGTCCAAAGGCGCCGCAGCGGCAGTGAAATTGGCATAGCGTCTCTTATTGGCGGTCATTAGACTTTAGTATAGTTTTGTCAGTATAGAGCGTTGCAGCGGTGTTTGTCGCCAACAGTTCAATCAACGTTTAATCAATTTTTTCATGTTACGTCACAGCATTGTCATTGATCCAGGGGCGGAGTGTTCTAAAAAATAGCGCGCTAAACCCCTATGATTAGAACACTAACTTTTCGATACTCACAGTGACTCTAAAAAAAACAGGATCATCCCAATGGATCTCAAGCTGTTGCTGAACTGGCGTCTGCACCTGATGGTGATAGTCACGTCGATGTTTGCTGAGTGGATAGGCATCGTGCGAATTCCGCTTGGGCCTGGAACACTACTGTTATTACCGCTGCTATACGCGTTTGTGATTGGCGTTTTGTTTAATCCTCATCTGTTTTCGGGCATGGGTAAGATTATTCCCAAGCCGGTCAGCAATGCAGCGGGGCCGATCATTTTGATCGCCATCCTGCCGTTCATTGCTAAATTTGGCTCTACCATTGGCCCGGCGATTGATCAGATCATCGCTGCAGGCCCCGCGCTGATACTTCAAGAACTGGGTAATCTGGGCACCATGCTGATAGCGCTGCCCTTTGCGGTACTGGTTCTCAAGATGGGCCGGGAGGCGATTGGTGCGACTTACTCTATCGCTCGTGAACCCAATATTGCCATTATCTCAGACCGTTACGGACTAAGAAGCCCGGAAGGTATCGGCATTATGGGCGTTTACGTGGTGGGAACCATGTTCGGCACGCTCTACTTCGCCTTGCTAGCCGGCTACATCGCCTCGCTGGATATTCTTGATATTCGCGCCTTAGCCATGGCGTGTGGCGTGGGCAGCGGCAGTATGGTGGCAGCATGCTCGGCGGCGTTAGCTGAAGCGGTGCCTGCTTCCAGAGATGAGCTGCTGGCCTTTGCAGGGGCAAGTAACCTGCTGACTTATGCCACTGGCCTGTACGTTTCACTGTTTATCGCACTGCCGGTAACCGAGTGGATGTACAAGCGCCTAAAAGGTTCGCGCCAGGAGGCCCGCCATGAAAACTCATGAAACTAGTGTTGATAGCTTTGACGCTGAAGCGTTAAAAGAGCTGCGCCCTGAAAATCAGCTGGGCAAAACAGCGTTGGTACTAGCGGCGGTGTGTGTGGCTGCCTGGTTTAGCAATGTGGTCAACGGTGCGCCGTTATTAGACGCGCTACCCGGCATGCTGATTCTGTATGTCATGGTCATTATTGGCTTAGTGATGGGGCGGCTTTGTCCCTTCTACCTACCTAGCGTTGCGTGGGTGTCATTGATTAGCATTATTGCAACGCTGCCAGTGTTCCCCGTTAGTGAGTGGATTATCGCGCAGTTAGCCGCAGTGAACTTCCTGGCGGTGGTTACGCCCGTGTTGGCGTATGCAGGGTTGGCACTGACAGGGCGTGAATTTGCCATGTTCAAGCAAGCCGGTTGGAAGCTGGTGATTGTGTCGCTGTTAGTTTTCACCGGTACCTTTATTGGTTCAGCGGTGGTTGCTCACATAATGCTTTAAGGAGAGTTAGGATGACGGCCTCAATTCGTTTACCCGACAGCGCAGAATTAAGCGCCTGGCGTCACGATTTTCACCAGCACCCTGAAACCGCTTTTGAAGAGCATCGCACCAGCGCACGTATTGCCGCACTGCTCACCGAGTGGGGCTATGAAGTGACCACGGGGCTCGCTGGCACTGGCGTCGTTGCTGCGCTGGATGGTCAGCGCGGTGACGGCAAAACCATTGGTCTGCGGGCTGATATCGATGCGTTGGACATTCTTGAAGAGACGTCGCTTGCGTACGCCTCTCAAACGCCGGGCAAGATGCACGCCTGCGGCCACGACGGCCACACCACCATGCTGCTGGGTGCCGCCTGGGCATTAAAGCAGCAGCCGGACTTTAAAGGCCGCGTGGTGTTTATCTTCCAGCCTGCCGAAGAAAGCGCCGGCGGTGGGCGCGTGATGGTCGAAGCCGGGTTGTTTGAGCGCTTTCCTATGGATGCGGTGTACGGCCTGCATAACTGGCCGGGGCTGCCGGTGGGTGTTGCGGCGGTGCATGATACCGATGTGATGGCGGCCTTTGATATTTTCAGCTTAACGTTGACCGGAAAGGGCTGCCACGCGGCCATGCCGCACCTGGGTATCGATACGGTGTTAGCCAGCTGTCAGCTGGTTAGCCAGCTGCAAGGGTTAGTGAGTCGCGAAACGCCGCCCAATCAGTCTGCCGTGTTGAGTATTACCAGCATGCATGCCGGGGATACTTTCAACGTGATTCCGGAGCGGGTGGAGCTACGCGGCACATTGCGCTGTTTTGATATGGCGCTTAAAGAACACCTTGAGGCGCGCTTTAAGCAGGCGATTGCAAGTTCGGCAGAGTTTCACGGCTTAACCGTTGAGCTGGATTACCAGCGCTGCTACCCCGCCACTATCAATACCCCAGAGCATGCCCAGCACTGTGCCACGGTGCTGGAAAACCTGTTAGGTGAAGAAAGCGTGCTGCGTAACCCGCCGCCGAGCATGGCCTCTGAAGATTTCTCGTTTCTGCTCGCCGAGCGGCCGGGGGCTTACATTTGGATGGGCAACGGCGAGGATTCCGCCTCGTTACACAACCCTCACTATGACTTTAACGACGCGCTGCTTCCGCTAGGTACGCGTTACTGGGTAGAGCTGGTACGCGCGCTGCTTGTCTAAAGCAGACGTTAACCGCTAAACGCTCTTTTTAAGCATCTGCGTTATTCGCTCTTCTATGCCCGATGGGTAGGGGAGCGGCTACGCCCAATTTCTACGTTGAGCCTCTTTACGCGGCACATTGCTTAGTAAAGGCGCTTAGGAGTTTTACTATGTTAACCATTACGGTGATTGGCCTGGGGCAGATGGGTGGCAATATGGCGCTCACCCTTAAAGCCGCAGGCTTTACAGTAACGGGCAGCGACGTGTTTGAACCCGCGCGGTCGCGGCTGGCTGAACAAGGGTTGGCCGTTGTAACGCCTGAGGCACTGCCCGCCAGCGACGTGTATCTGCTGTCGCTGCCCACGTCCGCTCATGTGCGTGAAGTTATCGAGCACTCACCGGGGCTACTCAAGCTGGCGCCTAAAGGCAGCGTGATTGTCGATACATCCACCAGCGACCCCGTGGTTAGCCGAAAGCTGGCTGAGAAAGTCATTGCTGCGGGCCTTCAATGGTTGGATGCGCCGGTAAGCGGGGGGCCGAAAGGCGCCGCTAGCGGCAAGCTGGGGATGCTCCTCGGGGGCGACACTGCCACCATCGAACGCGTTAATCCGATGCTGGAAGCAATGTCGGCTAAGCGCACCCACGTGGGCGGCCCTGGCTGTGGCCACGTTGTTAAACTCGCGAATAATTACCTGTGTGCTGCGCACTTGCTAACCACCGCTGAGGCGGTGGCCATGGCGACGAAAGCCGGCGTTGCCCCCGCGGCCTGCTTAGCCGGGATTAATAGTGGCTCTGGGCGCAGCGCGGTGAGTGAAGTGAATTTCCCTGAGTGGGTGTTGAGTGAGCGCTTTGATTCCGGGTTTACCACCGGCTTGATGCGTAAAGATTTGCGTTTGGCGCGGGATGCCGCTGAGCAGCTCAATATTCCTCTGGGCCTGCTCAACGCCGTTGTCGATGCTTGGCACGCGAATGCTAATCAGCCAACTGATAGCGATGATTTTAACCATATTGCGACGCCCATTTTAGCGCGTGCCACGCAGGCGGAGGAAAAGTGATGACCTCACTTAATCAACTTGCCCGTGAACGCCTTGCCGAACTGCTTGAAGGTTTCGGCTTGGCGGCTGACACGCCACTGAGTAATTGGATTGATGGCGGCTTAGTGGCGGGAGACGGCGAGCAAATTACCCTGACTAACCCTGCTACCGGTGAAGCGCTGGTCAGCTATCACGATGCGGGCGCTACACTGATTGAGCGTGCCACCCAAGCGGCGACGCGTGGGCAGCGGGAATGGATGGCGCTAACCGCCAGCGAACGTGGTCGACGCATGCATGCTGCGCTGCGCGGTCTAGAAGGCCATGAAGAGGCGCTGGCGCAGTTGGAAAGTGTTGTCGCCGGTAAGCCGATCCGCGACTGCCGCGCTGAAGTGGGCAAAGTACGTGAGATGTTTGAATACTATGCGGGCTGGTGCGACAAACAGCATGGCGAAGTGATTCCGGTGCCGACATCGCATCTTAACTACGTGCGTCACGTACCTTATGGCGTGGTAGGGCAAATTACCCCGTGGAACGCGCCGATGTTTACCTGCGCCTGGCAGCTGGCCCCGGCCATTGCGGCGGGCAATGGCGCAGTATTGAAGCCCTCTGAGCTAACGCCCTTTTCATCGGTGGTGATTGCAATGCTGCTCGAAACCGGTGGGCAAGGGCTGCCTAAAGGCCTGATTAATATTGTTAACGGGCTGGGTAAGACGACCGGCGCGGCGCTAACCGATCACCCCACCATCAGTAAGCTGGTGTTTGTTGGCTCACCTCAGAGCGGGCGCATGATTGCTGAAGCGGGCGCACGGCGCTTAGTGCCCAGCGTGTTAGAGCTTGGCGGGAAGTCGGCCAACATCGTATTTGCCGATGCTAAGCTGGATGAAGCCGTAGCAGGCGCTCAAGCTGCCATTTTTGCCGCCGCTGGGCAGAGCTGCGTGGCGGGCTCGCGGCTATTGATTGAGCGCTCGGTATTTGAGCAGGTCACCACGCGCTTAGCGCGCGCGGCAGAACAGATCGAAGTTGGGCTACCCAGTGAGGAAGCGACTCGAATGGGGCCTCTGCAAAATAGCCGTCAGTTTGATCAGGTTATGCGCATGATTGATGCCGCCGTGGCCGCTGGCGCGCGGCTATTAACGGGCGGTAAGCGTCCAGCGGGATTGCCTGAGGAAGCACAAGGCTACTTCATAGCTCCGACGGTTTTGGTCGACGTAACGCCCGATATGGAAATCGCCCAGCAGGAGGTTTTTGGCCCCGTATTGGTCGCCATGGGCTTTGACGATGAAGCCGAGGCTATTCGCTTAGCCAATGAAACGCGTTTTGGCCTGGCCGGTCAAGCGGCCTGGAGGGACTGCGTGAATATACCGTGCCGCAAAGCGTATGGGTGGAAACTGCGACACAGGCAAGCGTTGCCTTTGGCTATGGAAGCGGTGTTGGTTGATTATTCGCCGAACTAGAGTCTTGAAACGCCTGCATCCAGCGCTGTAAATGGCGCAGCAATAGAATGCTGGCTTTAGGCTGTTGGCGACCCACGCGGGTGACCATGTGCGCGTGGGAGCGCTGAAATAATGGGTTATCGACCGGCTGCGCGACGAGCGTACCTGCTTCTAAATCATGGGCGACGGCGAAGGCTGGCAGTAAAGTGATGCCCATGCCGCTGCGCACATACTGTGCCAACACCACCATTGAATTAGTGTTCATGGCTAGCTGTGGAACAATCCGCGCCTGTTGAAAAGCTTGATCAACCATTTGACGTACGCCGTGGCTGATATCCCACATGGCCATCGGCTGTGCGCTGAGCTGAATAAGTGAGAGCGGCGTGGTTTGTTGGGCTAGAGGGTGATCGGGAGATAAAATAGCCATCAGCGGCTGGGGGCTAGATGCCCAAAAGCGTAGCTGGGGGTGAGTGCGTTCGTGGAACATTAAACCGATATGGCTGTGATTGCCGACCACCGCTTCAATAATACCTGAGGTGCCTGCAATATGGATATCCAGCTGAATGCCTGCATAAAGCTGGGTAAATTCGTGTAGCGGGGACGCTACTAAATCGCTAACAAAACCCTCACCCACCGTGAGTGAAATTTTGCCGGTTTCCATACGCTGATAGGATTCAAGTGAGGCGATAAAGCCTTCATCAAGAGCCCCGCGGCGCTCGCAGTACTCAAGCAGCATTTCACCCACTGGCGTGGGTGAAATGCCGTCACGCTGACGCTCCATGAGGGTCGCCCCCAAGGCTTCTTCCAGCAATGAAATTTGCCGGCTAACTGCCGAGGGAGCAATGTCTAAGCGCGCCGCTGCGCGGCGCACCGAGCCAGACTCCAGGGTAACGCGGAAGTAAACTAAGCGTTGATGAGGTATATCCATCGAGAGCTGTTATACCTCTGCGCTGTTTTTGGCTAAACGCGTTTAGCCAGAACCGTTACCCAATGCCGCTTGATTGGCTCTAAGCCGATAGTGCCTTACTACAGATACTTGAGCAGTTTCTGCAGCTTGTTCATATCAGCAGAGTCGCCGACTAAGCGGACGTTTCCACTCATCATGCCGTCGAGAAAGGCCTGCTGTGTTGGCTTTTTGAGTACTTTCAAGGCGGTAGTTTGATCGCGGAAGCGTAGCTCAAGATCTAAGTCTACGGGTAGCCCTTTACCGGTATGGATGCTTTTCGGCGTCATCCGGTAGTGGCGGGCAATACTTAGATCTTCGGTGGCTATTCCCCAGTCCAAGCCGCGCATGCGCTCTAGCTGCTCACGAAAGCGCGGCTTGCGGCGCAGGGCTCGTTTGAGCATTAAGCCCAGTAGCCACAGCGTCAGCTTGAGCTTCATTAGGAAACGGCGTCCTTCAGTGCTTTACCAGGCTTAAAGGCGACATTTTTGCTGGCTGCAATTTGCAGCGGTGCACCGGTTTGTGGATTCTTGCCGGTACGCGCAGCGCGTTGGCGAACTGTAAAGGTGCCAAAACCAATCAGAGCAACATCTTCACCTTTGGCGACGCTGTTGGTGATTTCATCCAGAATGACATTCAGTACTTGGCCAGCTTTGTCTTTAGACAGGTCGGCACTCTCAGCGATAGCAGCAGCGAGTTCAGGTTTGCGCATAAGGAATCTCCCTTTGATAAAAATCGAACGTATAAAACGAAGGTATGTTATTGGGTGCGTCACCATGACTAGGTTAGCTTAATCTAGCTTAGTCGTGAACGCGGCGAAAATCAGCCTAGCAGCGCAGGTGCTGCTCTGGAAAGCTCCACTTTCCTTCTCACGCAGCCGCCTGTCAACGCAAAACCAATCAAATGCCCGTCTTTATCTTCCGCCAAGGCACTGATATCGCCGCCTTCGCCTTCAATTCTCCAGCGCTCAGGAGGAGATGGAGCCGGGTAGGCAACCACGGGTAATAACGGGGTTTTAACCACTACCGGCCACGCGCCAAAGCTTACGCGGGTGGGGGTGCCGGCCAGGGTGGCCGCAAGGGCTTTGGCGCTTGCTTGCAGCGGCTGTACGTACATGGCATTCACCCCGTCGACGCAGGCTGCATCGCCTAACGCATAAATATTGGGGTGCGATGTGCGCAGGTGGCGATCTACCACAATGCCGCTAGATGACACCGTTAACCCTGCTGCTTCGGCAAGTGCTGTGCGCGGGGCAAGGCCCGTGGCCATCAAAATGATGTCGGTGCTTAGTACGGAGCCGTTATCCAAGTGGAGCGCAATATCATTGGCGTGGCTGAGCGCTATCGATTCAATGGTGCGGCCTAAATAAAGTCGGATACCCGCGTCGCTGAACGCATCGCCTAAGGCGTGACCTAATGGCGGCGGTAACAGACGCGCAAGCAGATTACCTTCGGGGGCAATGATGGACACTGGGTGGCCGCCGGCGTGAAGGTCGTTAGCGAACTCACAGCCGACTAGCCCGGCCCCCACAATGGCTACCCGTGAATGTCCGTGACTTAACGCCTGATGAAAGCGGCGATAGTCGTCCAAATCGTTGACCGTAAAACAGCGTGAAGCAACGCTAGGCTCGCTGCTAAAAGGCATTCGAGGTGCCGCTCCGGTCGCTAACACCAATGTTTCATAGCTCAGCCGCTCTTGCCCTGGCGCATTGCCTAAAAGCACCGCATGGTTATCCACATCCAGTGCGTTGACATGGGTGTGGGTAACTAATCGGGCGTTTAGCTCTTCGCCAAGCTCTGCGGCGCTTCGCTGAGCTAATTTCTCGGGCGCTAACCCTTTACTAAAGCCGGTAGAAAGCAGGGGTTTGCTGTAATCGTCGCCGCTGTCAGCGCTGATCAGCGTGATAGAGCGTGTGTCGCCCTGCCGTCGCAGTGCACGAGCAAGACCTATGCCTGCCATCCCCGTGCCAATAATCACCAGCGCAGCGCGAGAAGATAGCGGTGTCGTTGACATTATCTGTGTATATGATGCGGGCATGCAGACATCCAAAAGGTCGCTAAAAGAGTTATTGAAAGAGTTATTGAAAAAGCTGCTGAAACCAAAGCCTGTTAGAGCGTCATGTTACACTAGCTGCTCCCGTTATTGCCCTGGAGAACTCGGTGACATCACCCGCTGGCCGGCAAATGTATCTCTTTCCACGCTGGCGCCCCGTCCATGCGGCGCGCCCCGCGATGAGCTCTCCATGGTGGCAGTGGGTAGCCTCCACCGATTCGTTAACCGCTCGTTTAACAGCCGCAGGCGGTGGCAAGCCTTTTCGGGTGCGTTTACTGCGCCAAGGTGTGGGATGGCCGTTGCCCGATGAAGCCCAGGCGCTGGGGATTGGCCCTAAACGCTATGCATGGCTGCGTGAAGTAGCGCTGTGTTTAGATGAAACGCCGTGGGTGGTCGCGCGCTCAGTAGCGCCGTTGACACAGCTAAAAGGCCAGCGTTTAGATCGTTTGGGCGAGCGTTCGTTAGGCAGCTGGTTATTTCGCCAGCCAGACTTAGTGCGAGGGCCATTAGAGGCGACAACACAACGCCCGCCTTTTGCTAGCCTACATGGGGTCGAGCAGGATTGTAGCTGGGGCCGCCGCTCCGTATTTACGCATGGTGGCCTGTCGTTATTGGTACAAGAGTACTTTTTGCGGGCAATGGCGGATGACCTTGATCTGCCTTCGCGCTAGGCTAGCAGCTGCGTTTTCTTTTTCGTGAGGTAAGCATGGATCGTTCACTGTTGCGGCCGAAGGGATTGGCTCGCGTGGCAGACTTTTTACAGCTGATGCGCTTGGATCGGCCCATAGGCACGTGGCTATTAATGTGGCCCGCTCTTTGGGCGCTATGGATTGCCGCGCAGGGCGTGCCGGGGCGCAATGTGCTGCTTATTTTTGTTGCCGGCGTTTACGCCATGCGTGCCGCAGGCTGCGTGGTGAATGACTATGCCGACCGTCATTTTGATGGGCATGTAAAGCGCACTAAAAATCGTCCTCTAGCCACCGGTCGTATTAGCGAAACCGAGGCCCAGCTGCTGTTTATCGCATTGATCGCGATATCCTTCATTTTGGTGCTGCTGACCAATTGGTTCACGGTGATGCTCTCGCTGGGTGGCGTGCTGCTAGCGATTATTTATCCGTTTATGAAGCGCTATACCAACCTTCCTCAGGTCGTGCTGGGCGCCGCCTTTGCTTGGGCGATCCCCATGGCGTTTGGCGCTGTGCTGGGCTATGTCCCGCTGGAGGCTTGGCTATTGTTTTTTGCTAATGTGGTTTGGACCGTGGCGTACGATACCCAGTACGCCATGGTGGACCGCGACGATGATTTAAAAATCGGTATTAAATCGACAGCCGTGCTGTTTGGTAATGCGGACCGCGTCATTATTGCTTTATTACAAGTGGTGACGTTGCTGCTATTAGCATGGGTAGGGTGGCGAGTGGGTCTAGGCGGTTTTTTCTGGTTAGGACTCGCGGGAATGGCGGCCACTTTTCTGCATCAGCAGCGGTTAATTTTTCACCGTGCCCGAGATGCGTGCTTTCAGGCGTTCCTCAATAATTTTTGGTCAGGTTTGTTTATTTTCGCGGGTATTGCGCTAAGTTGGTGGCCTGTGGCGGGCTAATAATCGCCGCTGTCATGTAACTGTCATCAAGTCATGGTGTTATCGTCATCGATATGTCATTGAGCTATTTTTCATTGAATTAGCTCTCTTTGCACCCCTTGAGGCTCTGGTATGACTGCCAAGACCGTTTTGATTGTCGATGATGAGGCGCCGATCCGCGAGATGATTGCGGTAGCGCTGGAAATGGCTGACTATCGCGTGCTCGAAGCGGATAACGCTCAGGATGCTCATGCTTTGATCGTCGACCACCAGCCTGATTTACTGCTGCTTGATTGGATGATGCCTGGCACCAGCGGTATCGAGCTTGCTAGGCGCTTAAAGCGCGAAGAAGCCACTGCTGAAATTCCCATTATTATGCTGACCGCTAAAGGCGAAGAAGATAATAAGATTCAGGGGCTTGAAGCTGGTGCCGATGATTATATTACCAAGCCTTTTTCGCCTCGCGAGTTGGTGGCACGGCTTAAAGCCGTTTTGCGTCGTGCAACGCCGCGTGGTGTTGAAGACCCCGTAGAGGTTAATGGACTGCTGCTTGATCCGGTGAGTCATCGTGTCAGCACTGATGATAAGGCGCTTGAGATAGGCCCAACGGAATATCGTCTGCTGCAGTTCTTTATGACGCACCAGGAGCGCGCTTACACGCGCAGCCAGCTGCTTGATCAAGTGTGGGGTGGCAACGTGTACGTTGAAGAGCGCACGGTAGATGTACATATTCGCCGGTTGCGTAAAGCGCTAGGCGAACCCCATCAAAATCTGATTCAAACGGTTCGGGGCACCGGTTACCGTTTCTCTTCACGGGTATAAATGTGCGCTTATGGAGCCGTGAACTGTGGCAACTGGCCTGGCTAGCCACGCTGGGGACAAGCATTGGCTGGCTATTGGATGCAGCGGGGCTGGGGCTGGCTTCTGGACTGGCAGTGTATCTGTTTTATCAATTGCGGCAGCTGCGCGCGCTGTATCGATGGCTAACCCTGCAACCCCATGATGAACCACCTGCTGCCCAGGGGATATGGGGCGAACTGTTTGATCGCTTATATCGCTATCAAAAAAGCCAGCGCATTACGCAAAGTCGGCTGCGTGCCACTTTGGCGCGTATTCAAGAGTCGTCAGAGGCGATGCGCGATAGCGTCGTTATGCTTGACCGCCACGGAGATTTAGAGTGGTGGAACAGCGCTGCAACCACGATGCTTGGGCTGCAAACGGCCCATGACCGTGGTCAGCACATTACCAATTTACTCCGCGATCCGGGCTTTATAAGCTACTTCAACGCCCGCCACTATAGTGAACCGCTAACGCTAACATCGCCCATTGATGAGCGATGCATTCTGCAGTACCAAATTACCCTGTACGGCGACGATGAGCGGCTAGTGATGGCGCGAGATATCACGCGTCTGCATCGTCTGGAGCAGATGCGCCGTGATTTTGTGGCCAATGTATCCCACGAGCTACGTACCCCTCTGACCGTGCTTTCTGGCTATTTAGAAACCTATGGCGATCTTGCCGAGCAGCTACCTCCGCGCTTAGGTAAAGGTATTCAGCAAATGCAGGAGCAGACGCAGCGAATGCAGAACCTGGTCAATGACCTATTGCTGCTGTCCCGGTTAGAAATTGACCAAAGTGGTAAGGATCATCAGCCGTTGTCGCTGGGCCCTTTGCTACAGAGTGTTCGTGAGGATGCGCTAGCGCTATCGGATCAGCGGCATACCATCACTATTGCGCTTGACAGCAAGGCACGTCTGCTAGGAAGCGAGCAGGAAATGCGCAGCGCGATTTCTAATCTCGCGTTTAACGCTGTTCGCTACACGCCGCCAGGGAGCCACATCACGTTGCGCTGGAAAGATAACCAAGCTGGCGGAGCCTGTATTGACGTTGAGGACAACGGCGAGGGAATTGATCCTGTGCACATCCCTCGGCTGACCGAACGCTTCTACCGCGTTGATAAAGGGCGTAGCACGACGACGGGCGGTACTGGTTTGGGCTTGGCAATTGTCAAACACGTGCTGCTACGCCATGATGCTCAGCTATTGATTGAATCTCACCCGGGTAAGGGTGCTTTATTCCGCTGTACATTCTCCGCTTCGCGCCTTAGCTAGCCCTAAAATGCCTGCTGCACAATATTTGTAGAAGTGTGCAATATTGGCATGTAAGATTGGTAAAACTTTACTCATGTGTCATTTTTACACACTATTTGGGTGCGCTTTATCGCTAATTAAGATTTATTCCGTAATCTTATTTTTTATAAGTTTTTGATAATTATTGTTTTTATTTTATTATATTAGATTTTGGCATGTCTGCTGCAGCGAATATAAGCAAGTAAGAGAGATGACCGCAGGAATTGCTGGCTGAACTTAGCCTTTCTTTCTTAGTTAAGCGGTTTAAACAGCGATCGGAGGTGGAATATGATGTCCAAGGAATTACTCAAGAAAGCTGGCATTCTAGGTTTAACGTTTGGCTTGATGGCTAGCCCGCTAGCGTTCGCAGAATCTGAGCAAAGTACATCTATTGATCAGAACCAAGATATTACTGCGGATGACGAGGCGATGGATCCGCAGGGTACTCACACGGATACCGCCAGTGAGCAAAATCAGCACGATTTAACGCATGATGTTGGTGATGACGCCAGCGATATGGATCCAAACTCTACTAGTAATTCAGATGATGCTAATTTTGATAGCACAGAAGAGTTGCCTGAAGAAAATAGCGGTATGTAATGACCGCACTGAAAAATAGTACTGAGAGCCTGTAAAGACTCTGCTATAGGGATGTTTTTAGATTCAAGGATGAATCAATAGGAAATCAAAACGTTAGTGAGGGTAACATCCACGGTTGGAGTCCCGCACAAAGGAATGGAAGCTAGCGTTAGCATTACCTATCTGCAAGCTAGACATTAAGCCTCACCTCCGGTGGGGCTTAATTTTTTGCTGTCTGCTATTTTTTTACTGCCCTTAGCTTTTTTCAATGTTGCTCGTTAAATATGGTTAACTGACTGCGCGCCTCTTTAGCGATATCGATTATCCCTATATTTTTTCAACTCAGCAACGCTGCTTTTTTCTAGCTGTGTGTCAAAAAGGCACATGCAAACTTGCGCATGTGACATTTGTGCACAGTTATTTAGCGTGGTTGTTGTTTTTGCGTCATATTATTGTGCGCAATGTATGTGTTATATGCTATTGATTAATAGTATTTTTTATAATCTATATTAGTTGTGGCATTCTTTATGCTTACTAAGGGTAAGGAAGATGATTAAGTTAAAAAGTTTGCCATGAAGGCGCTTCTTCTTCCACGCCAGCGGTATAAACAGTTTCAGGAGTGTCAAAATGTTAAATATTTTTGTTAAAAAAGCAGCTTTAGTGGGTATTTCACTAACGTTATTGGCTAGCCCCTTTGCATTTGCAAATTTTTCAATTAATGCGAACCAAGATCGCGCAGTTGATATTGAGCCCATTCAGGCCCAGTCAGAGCGCACAGTAGGCCAGGCTGACGTTAGCCCATCCGACTTAATGTATGATGAAGGCGACTATCCTGCGGTTATAAAGGCTGAGTCAACGAATGCCAGCGTTGATGTTGATTTTACGGCTAAAGACTTAACGCATGACGAAGGCGATGGACAGGTTTGGTAAGCGATTTGCAATCGTAGAGTTATATGACGCCTTTGACCCCGCCTATGCGGGGTCTAGTTTTTTGTATCCAATATTATTTTAAATAAAGATATGATTTTTCAGCTGTTTTAAATATTTTTATTTTTTTGGCATCCAGTATGCACTCCTAACACGTACAATTAGTTGAAAACCATAGCCGCTGTGAAGTAATGCGATAACGGTTACTTTTACTACTCGTTAGCGGTACGTAGCAGTAATGAGGAGAACGCCATGTTATTGAAAAAATTAAGCAAAAAAGTCGCCATTGTAGGTATTTCTTTCGGTTTGGTTGCTAGCCCGTTGGCAATGGCTCACCCATCCATCGAGTTGAATAAAGATCGCGCAGTTGGTCAGGACGTCATCGATAAGCCACAGTCTCAAATGTCTGATGATTCTCAAGTATCTCCACGTGATCTAACGCGTGATGACGGTGATAGCCTTGATTTCTCGCCGTCTAGCAGTGCTGCTGATTCTGGCAAAAGCGCGCGCCGTGGTACTCAATACAGCCCGCAAGATCTGACCCGTGATGTAGGCGATAGCACTGACTGGTAGCCACTAGCAGTACGGTGACCGCTAGCGCCCATAGGCCCCGCTTCTGCGGGGCCTATGCGTTTAACTTGGCGTAATATCTCGAACGCCCCGATAGTGTTCGTCCCACATCAGTACGGCACCCGCCACCGCGCCTGGAATCAGAAATAAATTGGCCAGCGGAATCCAGGTAATCAGCGTAATTAATCCGCCATAGGTCAGGCTTTGCCACCAGCGCTTCGCAAGACGATGGCGCATATCTTTAAAGGTTACCTTGTTGTTATCCATCGGATAATCCAGATAGGTTATCGCCATGACCCACGCTGAGAATAGTGCCCAGAGTAGTGGCGCAACCAAATTCAGGCCAGGAATCCAGCTGATGATAAACAGACCGATCGCGCGGGGTAAGATATAGGCGAGTTTTACAAACTCTCGACCCACCGCATCGATAGCCGTTTGGGTAAGATTGCGGTCATCAAGGGGTTCGCGCCCGGTTGCCTGTATTTCAACTTTAGCGGCCAAAAAACCGTAAAAAGGCGCGGCAATGAAGCTGGTAATGAGCGTAAATGTAAAAAACACGACGACGATTAGGCTAATCACAAACAGCGGCCAAATAAGCCACGACAGCCATTCAAGCCAGGTGGGCACCATGTCCATCCAATGCGCCAGCCAGCCATCAAAGCGTGAGAGCACAAAGCTGAGCATGCTGATGTAGACGATGAGGTTGATTAGAATGGGCAAGAAAATATAGCGCCGCATACCCGGCTGATAAACACAGCGTGTACCTCGGCTAAGGGCAGTGACAGCATCCAGCATTAGGTGGCTCCTCATGATTCAAACGTCCAGGTTGCCTGGCAACCTGGACGTATTGCAGGAGGAAACCCTAATCAGGTCAAGGCTTTTTTAACCCTTGCGGGTCTAGGTTGTCAGGGTCGCTGTGGCGGATATCCAAGCCTTTCACGAGATAGACTACGTACTCCGCAAGATTATCAGCATGATCGCCCACGCGCTCAAGCGCACGCAGTACCCACATGATGCTCAGTACTGACGTAATCGAGCGTGAATCTTCCATCATGAACGTCATTAATGAACGCATAGCGCTGCTGTACTCATCATCTACCAGCTCGTCTTCACGCACTACCTGCATAGCGAGATCGGTATCAAAGCGAGCAAAGGCGGTTAGCGCATCGCGCAGCATTTTACGCACGTGCTCGCTAATGTGACGTACTTCCACCAGCCCGCGAATGGTGCTGGTGCTTTCGCTTAACAGCAGCGCGTTACGGGCAATTTTGCTGGCTTCATCGCCAATGCGTTCCAGGTCAGAGGTAGCGCGAATAACGGCAAGTACCAGCCGCAAATCGGATGCTGCCGGCTGGCGGCGGGCCAGTACGCGCGTACATTCGTCGTCAATTTGCAGCTGCAGGGCGTTCACCTGACGATCATTGTCGCGCACTTGCTCTGCCAAGCGGGTATCGCCTTCTAGAAGAGCAAAGACGGCATCTTGCACCTGCTTTTCTACCAGACCGCCCATCGCCATCAGATGGGTTTTAAGCTCTTCCAACTCCTGATTGAACTGGCGGGAGATATGCTGGCTGTGGGTATCGCTCGTAATATCCATGGACCACTCCTGATGTCTTCGTCGATAAGGCCTAGGTGACGCGGCCGGTGATGTAGTTTTCGGTACGTTGCAAACGGGGGTTGGTGAATAGCTGGTCAGTTGGCCCGTATTCAATCAGCTCGCCCTGATGCAAAAAGGCGGTGTAGTCCGATACCCGCGCCGCCTGCTGCATATTGTGAGTCACCAGCACCAAGGTTAGCTCTGACTTGAGGTTACGAATTAACTCCTCAATTTTGAGCGTCGAAATGGGATCTAGTGCCGACGCGGGTTCATCAAGCAGCAGTACGTCGGGTTTTACCGCTAAGGTGCGGGCAATCACCAGGCGCTGCTGCTGGCCACCGGAAAGCTGCCAGGCAGAACGATGTAGACGGTCTTTCACTTCATCCCACAGCGCCGCAGAAGTTAGCGCCCACTCAATAATGTCGTCACGCTTGCGCTTGGGCAGGCGCTGCTGCAAACGTAAGCCAAAGGCGACGTTTTCATAAATCGACATGGGAAAGGGATTAGGCGTTTGAAATACCATCCCGACACGTCGGCGCAGCTCAGTCACATTCACCTGAGGGCCATGAATATCTTGGCCTTCCAGCACAATTTGGCCGCTGTGACTCACAGCTTCATTAAGGTCATGCAGCCGATTGATGGCTCTTAATAACGTTGATTTACCGCACCCCGAGGGGCCGATAAAGGCCGTGACACGATGACGAGGAATGCTCAGCGTTAGATCACGCAGCGCCTCTTTCCCCGCATAGGCAAGGCTAAGATGATCAATGCTCAGACAGCAGTGCTCAGGTGGAAAATGCGTGACCGGTGGCTGAGAGGTATTAACTGAATGTAATGGCGCTAGCATTCGCTTCCCCGTTGACGCCTAAGATAATGACGTAGAAATATGGCAGTTAGATTAAGCACCAGCACAATTAACACCAGCAGTAGCGCGGTGGCGTACACCAGCGGTATGGCAGCTTGCACATCGTCACCGTGAAAAGCGGTATCGAATAAATGATAGCCAAGGTGCATGAACTTGCGCTCTAAATGCAGATAGGGAAACTCGCCGTCTACCGGCATTTGTGGCGCTAATTTAGCGACGCCCACCAGCATCAGCGGCGCCACTTCACCCGCTGCGCGGGCAATGGCTAAAATCATGCCTGTCAGCATGGCGGGGGCCGCCATGGGCAGCACGATGCGGGTCAGCATTTCCAGGCGCGTAGCGCCCAGCGCCACGGCGCCTTCGCGCTGAGCCTCAGGAATGCGTGCCAGCCCCTCTTCGGTTGCAACAATCACCACCGGCAACGTGAGCAATGCGAGCGTTAGAGAGGCCCATAGCAGGCCGCCAGTACCAAAGGTAGGGGAAGGCAAAGTCTCACTGAAGAACCATTCGTCCAGCGAGCCGCCAATTCCATACACAAACACGCCTAAACCAAAGACGCCGTACACAATGGACGGCACGCCCGCAAGATTACGTACGCCAATGCGGACAAATCGAGTAAGCCGTCCCTGGTGGGCAATCTCATTAAGGTAGATGGCCGCCAGCACGCCAAACGGCGTGACGATGACCGACATTAAGATCACCATCAGGACAGTGCCAAAAATCGCGGGCCATACGCCGCCGCCGGTATTCGCGGCACGCGGCCCCTCACTCAAGAAGCGCCACACAGATTGGCTCCAAGCGAGCGTTTTCTGCCGCCATGTCATGGCATTGGGGGCCTGGGCGCTGACCACGTTGGCCAGCGGCTGTTGCACGGCTTGGCCACTGGCTGTGATAAGCAGTAGCTGGCTATCCGGCCGTTGGCTAACCGGCAGCGCTAACAGCGACGTTAACTGCTGCCAGGCGGCGTCCCCCTCCCAGCGCTGATCGTGTTGCTCAATAGCCACTAAGCGGCCAATAAAGTCATCCCAGGGGCTGCGTTCTAGGCGAATCAGGTCCATGGGCTGAGCTTGCATGGCAATGTCATCAATCGCTACCCAGCGCCAGCGCACGGACTCAATATCACGATTGCCGGTGAAGTATAGGCGCTCGTCCCCTGGCTGTTGGGGCAGTGCCACTTCGCGTACGGCTTGGCCCGCAAAGGTTTCACCTGAGCGCAGCGTGACTTCCTCTAGCGTGGCGGGCCAGAAATGCCCTAGCCCACGAACCAGCAGCAGTGTCAGTAGCGCCCCTAACATCAGGAGTGAAAGCGCAACGCTTGCCGCGCAGAGCCAAGGCCAAAGACCATCCAGCCAGTGAAGGCGGCGGCGCGAAGGTGCAGTATCCGCCGGCACGCCGGTCATGACATGCTTCCCAGCTGGCGGTAACGACGCCGCAAGCGATGGCGGACAACCTCTGCCAAGGTGTTAACTAAAAAGGTAAAGATAAACAATACGAGTGCTGCCAAAATCAGTAGATGATACGTCTGGGTACCCGGCGCGGCTTCGGGCAGCTCTATGGCGATCGAGGCGGACATGGAGCGCATCCCTTCAAACGGATTGGCGCTCAACAGCGCGGTATTGCCACTCGCCATCAGCACTATCATCGTTTCGCCAACGGCTCTGCCCGCACCAATCATCACTGCCGAAAAAATACCGGGGCCCGCTGCCGTCAGCGCCACTTTCCACAGTGCCTGCCAGCGGCTGGCGCCTAGCGCCTGGGCGCCCTCAATCAAGGTTTTTGGCACATCGGCCAGCGCATCTTCCGCCAATGAGTAAATGCTGGGAATGACCGCAAAGCCCATGGCGATGCCCACGATCAGCGCGTTGCGAGTAGCGTAGTCCATTCCAAAGCGCTGATAGAGCAGCTGGCGTAAATCGCCGCCAAGCCAATGCTGCTCTATCCACGGCGTGAGCCATAGCGCTACTGTCACCATGAATGCCAGCCAGGGCACTAACCAAAGCCCTGCCCAGCAAAGCGGTAAACGGCGGCGTAAGCGTGTTTTTGCCAAATGCCAGCAGAAACCGGCTAGCCCCGCGCTTAGCGGCAGCCAAATCATCACGACCAGCGCACTCGCTAGGTGGCGCTCTACCCACGGCGCCAAGATGAGCCCGGCGATAAAGCCCACCACCACGCCGGGAATTGCTTCCATCATTTCTAGCGTGGGCTTAATACGGCTGCGCAAACGCGCGGACATAAAGAGCGCCGAGTAAATGGCCGCCCCCAGGGCGACGGGGATCGCAAACAGTAGAGCCGACAGCGCGGCTTTCAACGTACCCCAGGCAAGCGGCGTCAGCGTTGTTAGCGCTAAGGCATCGCCAATCGCCAAGAGCGGCAGGGTTTCCCATACCAAAAAAATACCGATAGCGAGTATCGCGAGCAGCACGCCGACACCGCCTGCGGTGATTAACCCTGTGGCCACGCGATCTTGCAGCAGGCGCAGCGGCTGGCGGGACGTCGTTAACCGAGGTGAGGTCATGTCGTTATCATTGGCAAACCAGGGCGCGCACAGCACTGATCCTTCAGCATAAGATGTCTCCTCACCTTAAGGCATGTTGATGACAGTTAAATGACAGTTGCTTACCACGTCCGCTGAGCTTCTAACGTGCTCGGGGCTAACGCCACAAACCCAGAGGCGCGGGCAATTTGCTGGCCTTCATCAGACATAATGAGCGCTAGCAATGCTTGCTCCGCGGGGGGGAGGTTCTCACCAGGCGGTAGATTAACGTAGAGGTAGAGATCGCGCGACAGCGGGTAGTCGCCACGCTGTATTGCGTCCTCACTAGGAGGAATCGCGACGCCATTGTCGTTGTACAGGCTTAACGCGTGCACCGCAGGTGTCAGGTGGTTATATCCCGCGTAACCCATGGCATTGGCTGATTCGCCCACGGCCGCGACGACGGCCGATGAACCGGGATGTTCGCTGATATCATTGCGAAAGGCACCACCGCATAAGGCCCGTTCTTGAAATAGCCCGTGGGTGCCTGATGCCAGATTGCGCCCGTGTAGTGCGATACTCCCAAACGACCAGTCACGCGTTGAGGGAAGCTGATCCCAGCGCCTTATCGGTGTCTCTGCGCCGCAGGCCAGCGAGGTTGAGAAGATCGCATCGACCTGGCGGCGGGTGAGCGCACGCAGCGGATTATGGCGGTGCACGACAATGATAAGCGCATCGCGAGCGATTTTTAATTCCAGTGGCGGATAGCCATAGCGCTGGGTAAAATTATCGTGTTCGTCTTCGGTCATCGGGCGAGACATGGGTCCCAGTCGCGTCGTACCAGCCGTCAGAGCCGTTGGCGCACTGGCCGAGCCGCCCGCCTGAAACTGCAGGGTTACATCCGAGTAGCGGTTCGTGAGCGTTTCGCCCCAGCGGAGCATCAGGCCCGCCATGGTGTCGGAGCCTACGGCACCCAACGTACCGCTAACCGGCGATGGTTGCGCCCACGCAAACGGGCTCACCAGCAGTAGCGTCATGGTCACCCAGCGCAACAAAGTGTGGAGTCTAGGTGGCTGAGCGCCCTGGTCATTCAACAGCGTCTGTGAAAAAGTACGCAGCGAAGTATGTGAAACACTCGATAAGAGAGTATGCAAACGGGTATTCAAACGGGCGTCCTCTTATGATTAACTGAATCCCTTTGATCGTGTCGCGATGCAGCAACAGATATCGTCAGCGCGCCTGCGTGCGGCGCTGGTAACAAGGGTTACAACAATAAACTGACTAAGCGGCAAACTAATGACTCTTTTGGAAACGGATTTGGACGACGTGCCCGCCCCCAAAGGGCAGCTTACTTTAAAATTAGTGGCCTCACGTCAAGATGCCAATCTTTATGGCGATATACCCGGTGGCTGGCTGGTCAATCACATGGATCAGGCGGCCGAACTGTCGGCCGGGCGTGAAGCAGGCGGACGCACAGCGACCGTGGCAATTGAAGCAATGGACTTTTTAAGCCCGGTGCGCGTTGGCTCCATGATCAGCGTCTATACCCAGGTGCAAAAGATCGGCCACAGCTCGATTAAGATCGACGTAGAAGTATGGGTGCGTCCGCCTCATGGGCAGCAGATTGCAGAGCACCAAAAAGTCACGGAAGCGCGTTTTGTGATGGTGGCACTAGACGACAACGGTCGTATCCGAGCGGTACATAGCGACTAGTTAGTTTGTCAGGCGCCTTTCTTAATGGCGTTATTCAAGAGGACGTATCTCAGATAGAAAAAGGGCGCCAAGTGCGCCCCTTTGCCGTGCTTGCCCTTTACGTGCTTGGCAAGGTGTTAAGTATTTGTTTATCAAGCACCCGTCTATTAGGCACCAACGCTATCGCGGCTCTTCAGATAGGCGTATTCACCCACGTCAGTAAACGGGCGCAGCACCTTCTGGAACGCCGAGTAAGACTCATAAACCTGACGGGATTCTTCGTCGTTATCTATCTGGTTCTGGATGACTTCCTGTGAGGAAGCATAGAGCGCCTCCATTACATCATCAGGGAAAGTACGTAGCTGGACGCCGTGCTCGTCTACTAACGTTTCAAGCGCTTGGGCATTGCGATAGGCAAATTCGCTGTTCATCGCCATGTTTGATGCCCGCGCCGCTTCGCGAATGACGTCCTGCAGGTCTTCCGGCAGCGCATTCCACGCATCTAGATTGACGGTGCCTTCCAGTACCGCCGTTGGCTCGTTCCACACCGAGGTGTAGTAGTAGTCAGCGACTTGATGCAGGCCGAAGGCCATATCGTTGTAGGGGCCTACCCAGTCAGCGGCATCCAGCACGCCGGTTTGCAGCGAGGTGAAAATCTCGGAGCCCGCCATGTTAACGGTGCTGACGCCAATGGCATTCATGGCTTCGCCCGCAAGGCCTGGCAAGCGTAACTTAAGCCCCTGCATATCTGCCAGCGAGTTAATTTCTTTTTTGAACCAGCCGGCCATCTGCGCACCGGTATTGCCTACCGGGAACGGCTTGAGATTGTGTTTGCCATAGATTTCATCCCACAGCTCTTGACCGCCGCCGTGATAAAGCCAGGCGTTCATTTCAGTGGTGGTCATACCAAACGGCACGGCCGTAAAGAACTGCGAAGCCGCCACCTTTCCGCGCCAGTAATAAGAGGCAGAGTGACCCATTTCAGCGGTGCCCGCAGCAACGGCATCAAACACTTCCAGCGCGGGCACTAGCTCGCCTGCGCCGTGAACGCGGATCTGCATGCGACCATTAGAAAGCTGTTCAACGCGGCGAGCGAAATCGTTCGCGCCAGTACCCAGGGCAGGAAAGTTTTTTGGCCACGAGGTGACCATGTCCCAGGTATAGGTTTCTTGAGCGCGTGCGCTTGCAGTGGTTACAAAGGGGGCAGCAGCGACACCGGCAGCACCTAAGCCGACGGTCTTGAGAAAGTTACGGCGTTGCATGGCGGGTAAGTCTCCGGAAATTGTATGATTTTTTTGTCAGCACGCAGGCGCGCGCAGTGTCCGTCCGCCAGTATGCGCTAAGCGGGTTTTAATCGGCAAGCCATTGAGCGCAACGCTCATTCGTTAACCGTTTAAAGCGGGGTTAGCTTGGCAAAGCCAAGTACCAGCCACTTAACGCCTTCACCGTCAAAGCTGACCTGCACGCGGGCACGAGCACCTTCGCCTTCCGCATTCAGAATCACTCCTTCGCCAAAGACGGGGTGCGCTACGCCTTGGCCGACATGTAGGCTGGGAATATCGCCGCTGCTTTCGATGCTTTGCTGAGCAAAGGAGGTGCGCGAGGCGGTGACCGGGCGTGAAATATGCCCGCGAAGGCGTACTTCTTCGAGCAGATGTGGCGGCAGTTCGCGTAAGAAGCGCGAGGGGCGTGGAAAGACTTCTTTACCGTGCAGGCGGCGGGTTTCGGCGTGGGTAAGGTAGAGTTTTTGCATCGCGCGAGTGACACCGACGTAGCATAGCCTGCGCTCCTCTTCAAGCCTGCCCGGCTCTTCAAGCGACATTTTGTGCGGGAACAGGCCTTCCTCGACACCGGCAATAAATACCACGGGGAATTCGAGGCCTTTGGCGGAGTGCAGCGTCATTAGCTGTACGCTGTCTTCAAACTCTTCGGCTTCGTGGTCGCCGGCATTGAGGGCCGCTTCTGAAAGAAAGGCTTCCAGCGCCGCCATGCCTTCGCCCGCCTCAGGCGCTTCAAACACATCGCCCTGGGTAAAGGCGCGGGCGGCGTTGACCAGTTCCTCTAAGTTCTCTACTCGGGCTTGGCCTTTCTCACCGCGCTCGCTTTTGTGATGCTCAATCAAGCCAGTATGAACCGTCACATGATCGATAATTTCGTGCAGCGCCATGCCCGCGACATCGTTATCGAGCTGTTCAATCAGGTTGGTGAAGGTTTGCACCGCATTGGCCGCTCGGCCTTTTAGCGAACCATCATTTATTGCATCATGCAGCGCCTGCCACAGCGGAACGCTTTGCTCACGAGCGCGCAGGCGAACAATCTCAACGGTGCGTGTGCCAATGCCGCGAGTAGGCACATTGATCACACGCTCTAATGATGCGTCGTCATCGCGGTTGAGCATCAGGCGTAGGTAAGCCAGGGCGTTTTTGATTTCAAGACGTTCATAAAAGCGATGGCCGCCATAAATACGGTACGGCATGCCTTGGCGAATCAGCGTTTCTTCGAGCAAACGAGACTGGGCATTGGAGCGGTATAAAATCGCAATGTCGCGACGATTAAAGCCTTCGTCGACCTTCTCTCTGATCGTGTCGACGATATAGCGGGCTTCTTCCAGATCGTTAAACCCGGCGTAGATCGAGATGGGCTCGCCTTCAATGCCATCAGTCCACAGGTTTTTCCCCATCCGCTCGCTGTTGTTGCTGATCAGCGTGTTGGCGGCTTCTAAAATCGCGCTGGTGGAGCGATAGTTCTGCTCAAGACGCACGGTATGGGTTTGCGGGAACTCCTGCTCAAAGCGGCTGATATTCTCCACCTTGGCACCACGCCACCCGTAAATTGACTGGTCGTCATCACCGACGGCGGTCATTGGCGTTTTCATACCGGTGAGCAGTTTTAGCCAAGCGTACTGCAGGGTGTTGGTATCTTGAAATTCGTCCACCAATACGTGGCCAAAACGCTCCTGGTAGTGGTTTAACAGCGTCGGGTTATCGCGCAATAGTTCTAGGCTTCGCAGCAGCAGCTCACCAAAATCGACTAGGCCACCGCGCTCGCAGGTTAGCTGATAGCGCTCATAAAGCTCGACCATTTGCCCCATATAGGCATCGCCATCGACATTAACCTGATGGGGGCGCAGCCCTTCTTCCTTACAGCCGGAAATAAAATGCTGCACTTGGCGGGGCGGGTAGCGCTCAACGTCGACCGAATAATCTTTCAGCAGCCGCTTAACCAGGCGCAGTTGATCGTCAGAGTCGATGATTTGGAAGTGCTGCGGCAGCTTGGCGTCTTGCCAGTGGGTGCGCAGCAGGCGGTGGGCGATAGAGTGGAAGGTGCCGACCCACACATGGCGTAGTGATAGGCTTAGCAGGGCTTCAAGACGCGTGCGCATCTCTTTAGCGGCTTTATTGGTAAACGTCACTGCTAACAGCGCGTAGGGCGAAAGCCCTTCCGCCTGCATTAACCAGGCAATGCGATGTACCAGCACGCGGGTTTTCCCGGAGCCTGCGCCCGCGAGTACCAGCAGGTTGCCTTGAGGAGCGCTCACTGCTTCGCGCTGGGCGGAGTTGAGCTGATCGAGAATCGCCGTGACGTCATCCATGGTAGCCGCTGCCGGATAAAAAAATAGGCGGCCAGTTTAGCACAGCCTACCCACTGGCTGTGTATACAGTGATGGCCGCTTATTTTATTTTAAGCATTAAGACTCTTCGGGAAAGCGCAGGGTGTTGAGGCTCTTCTTGACGGCTTTGAGCTGTTCGGCGAGTTTCGGGCCACGGGTTTTGGCGACTCCCACGGCGAGAACATCGATTAACACCAGATGGGCAATACGTGAGCTAAGCGGCGTGTAGATCTCGGTGTCCTCGTGGACGTCGATATACAGCGGCAGGCTCACCTCTTCAGCGAGTGGCGAGCCGCTGGGGCACAGACCAATGACCGTGGCGCCCGCTTCGCGAGCCAAACGAACGCTGGCCACTAACGCCTTGGTTCGCCCTGTTTGTGAAATCGCTACCACCACATCGCCATCGTTGAGGGTGACCGCAGACATGTTCTGCATGTGCGGGTCGGCGTAAGCAGAGGTCGAGATTTGCAGGCGGAAGAACTTGTGCTGAGCATCAAACGCCACTGCGCCAGAGGCACCAAAACCGTAAAACTCCACCCGGTTGGCCATGGCGAGGGCATTAACGGCGCGGCCGAGGGCTTCGTTATCCAACCGGTCGCGAACGGACAGCAGCGTGCCCACGGTTGAATCAAAAATGCTGTGCGAAAATTCGGCCACCGAGTCGCTGTCATTCATAGAGAATTGTGCGAACTGGCTACCGCTGGCCAGCATTTGCGCCATCTGTAGCTTGAAATCCTGAAAGCCGTTGCAGCCCAGCGCCCGGCAAAAGCGCACCACGGTGGGTTCGCTGACCTTCGCTTCGGAGGCTAAATCCACAATGCGCATGTGGATAACCTCTTCTGGGTTGCGCAGTACAAACCGCGCCACTTTCTGCTCGGAGCGGCGAAAGTGCTCCATGCGGCGTCTCATCTCATCGAACAGGGCGCGACTCACATTCAGCTCCTTGGCTCTCCGGCACACTGGGTGGCTCAGCACGATGGAGCTACCCAGACGCGTTGCCAACCAATATGCACTGCGCTGCGTTTGCAGCATTAGATTCGTGCGGCTTAAGTCTTTGCCACAGTATGCCTGACCGATAGCGTAAACGGGGAAGGAAAGCGATATAGAGGTGAGCGTTTAATATCCGTTAAGCGTTTTTTTTACGATCAGTCATCATTTTGTCAAGTAGGTTATAGTAAGAAGTGAAGTGCTGCACTGCATCGTCTTGGCGACTGTGTGAAGAAAAGTGTGAAGAAAAGCGCTCGCCATGGGTGCAGGTGAACGACAGCATATTCACCTGGAGGAACGTCGATTATGAGAAACGTCGAACGCATCACCTCGGTTAAAAGCGAACTGCTTGATATTTTAATGAGTATGCAAGTAGACGAGCATGCTCAGCGCCAGCGAAGTGCTGCCCAGCGTAGCCTAAGGGCGCGGCGGGGTATTGAGCTGCATCGTGAATTTCAGAAATTATCACGGGATATCGCCCCCTTGCCCGATGAAGAGCGGCAAGAGGGCGAATTGCACTGAGGCTAAAGTAAGCCTCGAGGCAGTGACGGCTTAAATAAGCCCTGTCACGAAGACAATAACGACGCCTGCGGGCGCTACATAGCGCGCGATGATGTTCCATACGCTGATGCCGGTAGCTGACAGCCCAAGTTCGGCTTCTACGCTTTCGCGTTTAAAGCACCATGCGACAAACACAATGGCGCCGAGGCCGGTCAGCGGCAGCAATACTTTGCTGGTAAAGGTATCCAGGAAGTCAAAAATGTTGAGGCCGAACAGCAGTACGTCGGACCACACATTGAATGACAGCAGCGCCGCGACGCCCAGCAGCCAAACCGCAATACCGCTCACCAGTGTCGCCATTACGCGAGAAAGCGAAGTGCGCTCCTCAAGCATTTCAACGGCCGGCTCAAGCAGTGAAATCGCCGAGGTAAGCGCCGCAAAGGTTAATAGCAGGAAGAACATCAGGCCTAAAATCGTGCCGCCTGCCATATTGCCAAACGCCAGCGGTAGCGTGACAAAAATTAAGCCAGGCCCTTCGCCTGCACCTAAGCCATTGGCAAAGACGATGGGGAAGATGGCTAGTCCCGCCAGCAGGGCGATAGCGGTATCTAGAATAATGACCGTACGCGCGGTGCTGATCAGGTTAACGTCTTCACCCAGGTAGGAGCCGTAAGCCATCATAATTCCCATGCCAAGCGACAGGGTGAAGAACGCTTGCCCCATTGCGGCTAGCACGACACCGCCTGTTAGCGCACTCCAGTCAGGCCGGAACATAAAGGCCAGCGTCTCGCCAAAATAGCCGCTTGCCACGCCGTAGCCCACCAGTATCAGCATCAGCACAATAAGCGCAGGCATCATTAGGCGAGCAGCGCTCTCCAGTCCTTTCGTTACCCCACGAGCCACAATCCCAACGACTAATAGCATAAAGGCAGAGTGCCAAAGCAATAGCGTTGACGGGCTGGCGAGCATTCCTCCAAATAGGTCGGCAATACTGTCGGCATCTTGGCCATTAAAGGTGCCAATCACGGAACCTAGTGTGTAGTTTAACGACCAGCCACCGATGACGCTGTAAAACGACAGAATCAAAAAGGCGGCTAATACACCGCTGGCACCTATTAATGCCCACGCAGGTGATTTGCCGTTCTGTTTAGCTAAATCAGCCATGGTGTTGATTGGATTTTTTTGGCCGCGCCGGCCAATCATCCATTCCGCCACTAGAATCGGCAGGCCTACTAACGCAACACACGCTAGATAAACCAATACGAACGCCGCGCCGCCGCTTTCGCCCGTCATATACGAGAAACGCCAGATGTTTCCCAGGCCTACCGCCGATCCTGCGGCAGCCAGCACAAAGCCCATACGAGATGACCATTGTGCATGTGCAAGTTTCGCCATACATCACCCATTAAGTCGATTGTTGTGTAAGTACTGAAGGTAAGCAGTAAGTCTGCGCTGTGCGCTAGTTTTCGGAAAATTGAGCCATACCCAGCGCCATTTTCCGAAAGTAACCGCAATTTATCTGATCAATGGCCAGCATGCCAGTTAGCTGACCTAAAAAGGTGCCCTAAAACAGCTGGCTTTGCTTCTCACCAGCAAATGGAGCAAGCGGAGGTAGCGGGGTTATTTTCCCTAGTGCGTTATACAGCCAGCGGGCCAGGTGAGGAGACTCCCGGTTGTCAGCAGTATGCACAAATAAGAAAGGGGTTTTCCCCTGACTTATCCACAGCTTTAGGCGGGGTATCCAGGCAGTGAAGTAGTCACTATTAATTGTTTTGTCAATATGGCCAATGAACCGAATCACCGGATAATTTGCCGTGGAAAGCACGTGAAGTGGGAGTTTCGGCTTTTCCTGCTGAGCATGTGCCAAGCCTGGATGGCCATTTGCAGGGGTAGAGAAGACCGGGCGCACGTCGAGCATAACCCGGTTGGCTGAATAAGTTATCAACAGACGGTTAAGGGCTTTTTCCGCGGCTCCTTTGTGGAAAAACTCAGGGTGGCGGACTTCCACCGCGCAAGGCAAGTGGGCAGGCCAGGCAGCCAGCAACGCTTCAAGCTGAGGCAGCTCTTGCGGACCAAAATCACGCGGCAGCTGCACCATCGTAGGCCCCATACGGTCGTGAAGCGGCTCAAGTGCCGCTAGAAATGCCCATGCATCCTTTAAACGCATTAATCGTTGATCATGGGTCACGCTGGCCGGCAGTTTAAAACAGAAGCGAAAGTGGGGCGGCGCTTGGCGGGCCCAAGCGGCAATGATCGTTGGCTTGGGCGTGCCGCTATAAAACGTGGTGTTGCCCTCAACGCTGGAAAATACCGCGGCATAGTCGCTGAGTAGCTCTGTTTTAGCATGGCGCGGATAAAGGCTGCCAAGCCAGTCATGATTGGCCCACATGGGTAAGCCTAGGTAGAGAGGAAGCGTCATGAAACGATGCCTATATCAACAGAGTCAGGCGCTAGTATGCCGCCTAATGTGGTTATCTGCAGGCGTGACCTAGCGCCATTAGCGGGTTAGGTGATAGAACAGATAGCTAGGCTAAATAATGTGTTAATTCACCGTATGGAAGAAAGCAATGAGTCAGGGAAAAGTATTGGTATTACATGGGCCAAATTTGAATTTGCTAGGTAGTCGCCAGCCAGAAATCTATGGGTTTGAGACATTAGATGATGTGAATAACATGCTACGAGAGAAGGCGGTAATGGCCGGTTGGGACATTACCTGCTTACAAAGTAATCATGAAGGAGTGCTGATTGATGCTATTCACGCCGCGCGCCTTGATGGTACCCAGGCGATTATCATCAACCCCGCCGCCTATACGCATACCTCTGTGGCCATCCTTGATGCGCTCAATGCTTTTGATGGCCACGTCATTGAGGTGCATTTATCTAATGTCCATAAGCGCGAAGCCTTTCGGCATCATTCCTATATCTCACTGCGTGCAGACGGGGTAATTGCCGGGCTAGGCGTCCAGGGCTACCGGGCCGCATTAGAGGCGGTGATGGCTAATTAACGTGTAGCTGAATTTGTGCGGCCTTTTTGCGTACGATAGGTAAGTAAACATTCACTAACGTATTAAAATCGACCCTGGCCGCATTGGTACTTATGTTGATAGCCCCCAAAAGGTGCTTTTTAGCATCATAGACCGGCGCGGCTATGGAGCGCAGGCCTGGGTCTAGCTCTTGATCAGAGATGGCATAGCCTTGTTGGCGAGCGCTTAGAATCTGATCTCGTAGCTTATCAATATCGGTAATGGCTTTATCTGTGTACGGCTGTAGCTCAACGGTGGATAAAAAGTGCTCAAGATCCGTATCGCTAAGCTGCGCCAGCAGCGTGCGCCCCATGGACGTATAGGCTGCCGGTAGCCGCGTGCCCACGGAAAGCGTAATTGTCATCAGGCGATGTTTGGCCGCCGAGCGGGCCACATACACCACATCATTACCTTCTAAAACGGCGAGTGACGATGATTCTCCCGTCTCATCGGTAATTTCTTCCAAGTATTGTTGAATCACGCCCTGATAGTTATTAGCAGATAAAAATGCGTAACCAAGCTGTAGCACCCGTGGAGTGAGCTCAAAATAGCGCTGCTGCTTACGCACATACCCCAGTGCGTGCAACGTCAGTAAGAAGCGTCTCGCTTTTGCTCTATTCATCCCCGTTCGCGTCGCGACTTCACTTAGCGTCATGCGTGGGTGTTCGTGATCAAAGGTGCGTATCACTTCCAGGCCGCTCGCCAGGGCCGTTACAAAGTCACGGCTATCTTCATTAAGCGTTTCTTCTTGCATGTTTACTATCCGTTATTTTTAAGTCGCTAAAAGAGTACTGCAAAATAGTTCGCTATGCGAACTATTGCATTTTATCGTCTAAAGCATCCATCGTTTGGCTCGCCTTTCCACCTTCATATACTAAAGTTGTGTTTTGCTCAGGGGAGCCAAAGAAGTAATCTCGCCGTATGTAATACGAATACTTGTACGCTATGCGCACAAAAGCAATATTTTCTTAGGAAGAAACAATGAAAAATATCTTAAGCGCGACATGCATGGCCGCTTGCAGCGGCGCACTGGCACTAAGTTTGATGGCATCTACTGCCAGCGCCGATGAGTGGCCGACGAAAGACATTCACCTTGTTGTGCCGTATGCGCCGGGTGGCACGACGGATGTGTTGTCGCGCCGCGTTGCTGATTTACTTTCGCAGGAGCTGGGCGCCAACGTCATTGTCGAAAACCGTCCTGGGGCGGGTTCCACGGTAGGCACCGGGCGAGTCGCTCGCGGTGGTCGTGATATTGATCACACCCTGCTGATGGCATCGCCGGGGCACACTATCGGCGCCGCGATTTACCCTGGCCTGACCTATGACCCGGTCGAGGATTTTGTTTTCCTACAAAACATGGTCGATATCCCGAACGTTATGGTCGTCCCGGCAGATAGCCCTTATCAGAACGTCGTCGAGTTTATAGAAGCAGCGAAAGAAGAAAACATGACGTTTAGCCATAGCGGCGTGGGCAGCTCTATCCATATGTCTGGTGAATTGTTCAAGACATTAACGGATACCAACATGACGGCAGTACCTTTTGCCGGCAGTGGCGCATCGCTTCCGGCGCTGTTGGGTGGCGATGTGGATGTCTCTTTCGAAAACATGCCAACCGTGCTTTCGCATATCCGTTCGGGCGACTTACGCGCGCTGGCCGTTACCTCTGCCGAGCGTTCTGAGTATCTACCGGATGTCCCCACGCTGTCGGAAATCGGTGAATACAATCTTGATCAGTTTGTTACCACCGCATGGTTTGGTCTGATTGCGCAAAGCTCGTTCCCAGAAGAAGCCCAAAGCGTTATGCAAGATGCATTGGCAAAAGTCATGCAGCGCGAAGAGTTCCTAGATTTTGCTAAGCAGCTAGGCGCGCAGCCGGGCACAGTGGCCGGTGATGAGTTTAAGCAATTTATCACAGATGACTTGCAGCGTTGGGAAGCGGTTGCTGAACAGGCGGGTATCAGCCAGTAAACGAAGTCGTTCATTAATTTAATACTGAGGCGAGGGCTGATGCCCTCGCCTCTCTTATTTTCTTTGGAGAAAGTAGTGATGACGACATCGGACCCCAAGCGCAGGGTGAAGATAAAAGATGCCAGTGATGTGATTGCGGGGATTGCTCTATTGGGCTTTTCTGCGGTGCTGGTTTTTTACCTTGTGCCTAACTACATCAATGAACCGGCGATTTTGCAAAATCCGATGATGTCACCTCGCTGGCTACCGACCATCGTGGGCTGGCTGATACTACTGTTTTCTATCCTTCTCATCTTTCAGGGTTTGCTGGTGGAATACAGCCCCGAGGAGGATGAACGGAGGATAGAAAAAGGTTCGTCACTGCGCTTCATCATGATGATCGCTTCATTAGCGCTTTATATCGGCTTTTTTGAGACGTTAGGCGCGATAGTCTGCGGCATTTTGGCAACCGTGGTGTTATTCGTGGCGCATCCCGTTCGCACGTGGTGGGTATATAGCATGGCATTTTTGTTTCCCATCGCCGTGACACTCTTATTTGCTGAAGTAATGAGTGTGCCGCTTCCGATAATGCCGTACTGGCTCTAAGTCGCTCATTATTGTTTTAGGTGACCCATTTTAGGCGAACCACTCTAGGTGAACTATGGAAAATTTTTCGGAAGTCATACAATTATTCTTTAGCCTGGAAAACTTCCTGGCGATTGCTGCGGGCGTAGTTATTGGCGTGGTAGTCGGGTCAATTCCAGGGCTTACGGCAACGATGGCGGTAGCACTGGCACTGCCGTTTACCTTCTCTATGCAGCCCATTGCCGCTATTTTACTGCTGGTCGGCATTTATAAAGGCGGTATGTACGGCGGTTCGATTACCGCTATCCTGATACGCACGCCAGGCTCCCCCGCCTCGGCCTGTACGCTGCTTGATGGCTACCCGATGGCGCAGCAGGGGCATGCGAAGAAAGCCCTGAAAGCGGCGCTTTATTCATCGGTGATTGCCGATTTTATCTCCAATATCGCCCTGATTTTCTTTGCTGCTTATCTTGCCAAGATCGCGCTTAATTTCGGGGCCCCCGAATTCTTCTGGCTGATCTGCTTTTCACTGACCATCATTATTTCGCTCGCTAGCGGTTCCATGATTAAAGGCCTGATGGCCGCACTGTTGGGGATCCTGCTCTCTTTGGTGGGGTTAGACAGTGTGTTCGGCTCTCAGCGCCTGACGTTTGATAACTATAACTTGATGGATAGCATCTCTTTTATCCCACTGCTGATTGGTCTTTTCGCGATACCGGAGATCATGGAGTTTTATCGTAAGAAGGCAATACCCCATATTAAAGCGAAAGCAAGCGGCGTTGGTTTGACCTTTGCTGAACTTAAGCGCTGTATGAAAAGCATCGTTCGCGGAAGCTTGATCGGCGTTATTATTGGGGCGATTCCCGGCACTGGGGCCACCGCTGCGGCGTTTATTTCTTATAGCGATGCGCGCCGCCGTTCTCCTAATAAAGCCAATTTCGGCAAAGGTGAGGTTGAAGGTGTTGCCGCTGCTGAGGCCGGTAACAACGGCGTTGCGGGCGCTACGATGATTCCGCTGCTCTCGTTAGGCATTCCCGGCGATGTCATCACTGCGATTATCCTGGGCGCCTTTATGGTGCATGGTCTGACACCTGGACCGATTATGTTCCAGGAGAACTTGTCGCTTATCTATGCACTGTTCATGGGTATTATGCTCAGCTCGGTTATCTTGCTGGTGGTGGGTAATGTTGCCATCAAGTACTTCTCGCTAATTGCGGATATTCCTAAGTCGATTCTATTTCCCATCGTATTGATGTTCTGTGTTTACGGCTCTTATGCCGTCAATAACGATGCCTTTGATATAGGGCTAATGGTGGCCTTCGGGGTGCTGGGTTATATCTTTAATCGTGCTGCCATACCCGCGGCGCCGTTTCTGATCGGCTTTATTCTTGGCCCGATGTTTGAAGACAACCTGCGTCGCTCGCTGTTAATTGGGTCTAATGATCTGTCGATTTTTGTGCGCGGCCCTATCACTTGGTTCTTCATCGCACTAACTGTTGGTTCTATTGCCTTGGCGCTGTATCGCTTTGTAGAAGCACGCCGCAAGGCACAGCAAGGCGATTCAACGTCAAAGAGCGCTTAATCAGCTAAATAACACCTCTGTAGGGCAGGAGACAGCGCGATGGCGGGACCACTGACAGGCTTACGCGTACTGGATTTAAGCCGAGTGATGGCCGGACCCTGGTGTACGCAGATACTGGCCGACATGGGGGCTGAGGTTATTAAGATTGAGCACCCAACGCTGGGTGATGATACGCGTCACTGGGGGCCTCCCTGGTTAAAAGATAGCCAGGGCAAGGATACCGCCGAGTCGGCCTATTATCTTTCGGCCAATCGCGGCAAGCATTCAGTGACGGTCGATATTAGCCAGCCGGAAGGGCAGGCGTTGGTGCGCGAACTGGCAGCACAAAGCGATATTTTGGTGGAGAACTTTAAGAGTGGTGGGCTGGCGCGTAAAGGTCTCGATTACGCCACATTAGAGGCCATTAATCCGAGTCTGATTTACTGCTCGATCACCGGCTTCGGCCAGACGGGGCCCATGGCGTCTATGGCGGGCTATGATTATTTGATCCAAGCTCAGGCAGGGTTAATGAGCATAACCGGCGCCGCCGATGGGGAGCCTGGCGCCGGCCCTCAGCGCGTCGGCATGGCCGTCTCCGACCTGACCACGGGTATGAATGCCAGCATTGCCATTCTCGGTGCGCTGCATCATCGGCATTTGACCGGGGAGGGGCAGTATATTGATATGGCGCTGCTCGATGTGCAGGTCAGCTGGCTGGCTAATCAAGCGCTTAATTATTTCTGCAGCGGTAACTCTCCAACCCGTACTGGCGAGTACCATCCTAATCTCGTGCCTTACCAACCGTTTCCGACCGCGGACGGCGAAAAAGTGATCATCGCCATCGGCAACGATGGGCAGTTTAAGCGGTTTTGCGAGGCGGTCGAGCGGCCGGAACTGGCCGTTGATGTGCGCTTTAGCACCAACCCTGAGCGGGTCAAGCACCGGCTTGAGCTAATCCCGATTATGGTGGCGATCACGCGAACGCGCACTAGCGGTGAATGGATAGCGGCCTTAAGCACCATCAGCGTGCCTTGTGGGCCTATTCAGACGATTGCTCAAGTCTTTGATGACCCGCAGGTTAAAGCGCGCAATATGAAGATAGCGTTGGCATCTGAAGCGGGCGACGTGCCCGGTGTGGCTAATCCTATTAAGTATTCCAAAACACCCCTGGAATACTGCAAGCCTCCGCCTAAATTAGGCGAAGACACGGATCAAATCCTGCACAATTTACTGCATAAGAGCGCCTTAGATATCAGCGCTCTGCGTCAAAAAGGCGTGGTGAAATAAACGCTTAGCCGACGGTAACGCCGCCACACACGAATAGGGTCTGGCCCGTAATGAACCCGCTGCGCTCGTCGCAATAGAAACTGACTGCTTGGGCGACGTCTTCGGGCTGGCCCATACGCTGCAGAGGAATATTATCAATGATGCGACGGGCTCGTTCAGAGTCAGGCGGGTTGTTCTGCCAGAAAGCACTAGTCGCGATGGGGCCGGGGGCGACGCAGTTGACCGTGATGTTGTGCTGCGCAAGCTCTAGCGCCCAGGTTCTGGCCATGGACTGCAGCGCTCCCTTGGTGGCGCTGTAAACTGTACGGGCTTCTTTGCCTAGCACGACACGGCTGGTGTTCAACACGATGCGGCCCATACCGTTGGCTTTCATGGCCGGCAGTAGCGCCTGGGTGCAGACCAGCGCTGAGCGCGCATTGAGGTGCATTAACTTATCGAAGTCCTCAAGCTGCACCTCTTCAAGCAGTGCCGGTGCCACAATACCGACATTATTAACCAGCCGAGTCACCGAATAGCGTTCGGCAATGTCGGCCATCACGCGCCGAGTGGCATCCGCATCGGAAAGGTCGACTTGATGCGCGTGGGCCTTCAACGACGCCGCATCCGGCTCGACGATATCCACTACGATAACCTGATAGCCATCCTGCTGAAGCCGCAAGGCGATAGCTTCGCCAATGTTTCTGGCCCCGCCGGTAACCACCGCACAGTGTTTTGAGGTGCTTTCGTGTTGAGCAGAGTGTTGACTCATTCCGATATTCCCAGCCTATGTCGATCGAGTGAGCCTGCGCTTAGCGGGCAAGCAATCAGTGCTTTTTATGCATCGTTCTCGCGAACTGATGACGGGTGCTGACACAGCGGTTTTACCTGGATATCCATATAAGGAAACAGCGGTAAACCGCTAATAAGATCTTGCAGTTCCGCGTTGTCATTAACGTCAAAAATGCTGACATTGGCGTAACTGCCAGCCACCCGCCATAGATGGCGCCACTTACCCTGGCGCTGTAATTCCTGAGAGTAGGCTTTTTCTTTCGACTTAATCTCAGCGGCTTGCTCGGCAGGCATGTCCGGCGGCAGTTTTACGGTCATTTCCACATGAAACAGCATCGTATGTCTCCCTTGGGTTCGCGTTACAGGGTGTTTTGGCGATTCAGGTAGGCTTGCCGCCAGCGCACGATGTTGACCTCGGCAAATAGCTCCGCTTTATGGAACGGGTCAGCCTTAATGAAGCGTTCAGCTTCTTCGCGGCTTTCTAGATCGACTAAATAGAGGCCGCCAGAAGCCGTGGTGCCGTCGTCAGAAAGCTTGGCACCACAGGCCAACAATAGCGTGACGTTGGCGTCTAGATACTCTAAGTGGGCCTGGCGCACTTCCAGGCGTAGCGCCTGGTGGTCGGGCTTGTCGAACGTTTCGATGAGAAAGGGCATGCGCGAATCCTTGAGTAAGGTTAGTCAGCAGCGCTCTTTAGGCGCCAAGATAGCCCCAGATCATTACAGCGCTGGCATAGATGATTCCCAGATAAATCAGGATCAGCACCATATAGCCCATCACATCGCGTAACTTCAAGCCAGAGATAGCCAGTACCGGGAGGATCCAAAACGGCTGAACCATGTTGGTCCACTGATCGCCTATCTGCACGGCCAGTGCCGTCGCTGCCTGGGAAGCACCCAGCTCTGTGGCGGCTTGCACCATGACCGGGCCTTGAACCGCCCACTGACCGCCACCAGAAGGGGCTAGCAGGTTGATAATGCCGCCGCTGATAAACGACCAGATAGGCAGCGTTTGTGCGCTGGAGATATCCACAAAGATATTAGCGAACGACACTACTAAGCCCGAGCCGACCAGAATACCCATGATCCCCGCGTAAAAAGGATATTGCACGATGATGCCGGAAACGATGCGCACCCCGTCTGCCAAGGCGGCTAGGTAGTGGGCCGGTGACGCAAACAGCAGTATGCCGAGGAAAAGGAAAGCGAAGTTGACCGTATTAAGATTTAGCGAACCGCCATCAAACGCATACAGCGCGATATACAGCATACCCAGCAAGCCAATACCGATGCCCACCCATCTGCTGTGATTCATGCGCTCAGCAACGGTGGCTTTTTCGCCTTTAGCCAGAGGGACTTCGGAGGATTTAGCGACGGAGCTTGGATCGATTTCAACAATATCTGCGGCTTTTTTAGGGTGCAGCCAAGCATTGAAAAAGGGCAGGGTGAGAAGAATAAAGGCGCTGGTGATCAAAAGAATAGGCGAGAAGATTGTTTCGCTAAGTGGTATCAGCCCGATGGTGTCCTGAAGAAAGTGCCCTTCGGTGGCAATCAGCAGCGGCACGCTACCCGACAGGCCAATGCCATAAAGCGCAAAGCCTGAATAAGCAGCGGCAATCACCAGAGGGTAGTGCAGGCCTTTCACGTTCAGTGCCAGCTTCTGAGCAACGATTCCGCCGATCACCAGCCCGAACCCCCAGTTCAACCAGCTGCCGATACCGCCTACCAGGGTCGCGGCAACAATCGCCATAAAGGGTGTTTTAACGCGCGCAGCGATACGGTTGAGGGCGCCGTCTACTAACGGCGTTTTGGCCAGAATATAGCCCGCTAAAAGGATAACTGTCATCTGCATGCTAAACGCGAGCAGGTCCCAGAAGCCGTTGCCCCAATAACGCACCGCATCCAATGGGCTGGTGCCCTGCATCAGCACGGCTAATAGCATGGTCAGCACGGTCAGCAGTATGGCAATGACCAGAGGGTCAGGCATGTAGCGATTAACGAGCCGGGTGAAGAAATTGGCCAGCGCATTCATTGGTAAAGACCTCTATTGTCGGCATATTCGACATTGTCTACTATGTGCGCATAGCGTACATAAGTTCGTTTTATGGCGTCATAGTTAACCCGCTTATGATTTTATTCAATGCGACGTTTGTCTAAGCCTAACTACAAAGCTCATCAGACGCCGTGAAGGGAGCAAAGCTAATGCAACACGATTCATTGCAAGCCGTTGTGGTGGGGGCCGGCACGATGGGCACCACGCTAGCTAAGTTAATGGCCGCGCAGGGTGTTCACGTGGTGGTGGTGGATACCAACCCGCAGGTGCTGGAAGCCAGCCGCCTGAGTATGGGGGCGGGCGCTGCTGACGTCTGTTTTACCACTCAGTTGGAAATGAATCAGACCCCAGATTTTGTTATCGAAAGTGTGACCGAGAATATCGCCATCAAGCAGAAGGTCGTGGCCCAAATCGAGGCCAGCGTGGCCGACACCACGATTATCATGACCAATACTTCGGGTATCTTTATTGATGATATCGGAAGCAGCCTACGCTTACCGCAACGTTTTCTAGGTACGCACTTCTTTAACCCGGCAGACATTGTTCCTACCGTAGAAGTGGTTCCCGGTAGCCATACGGAGGCTGCGGTCGTGGAAACGGCGTGTCGCTGGTTGAAACAGTTGGGAAAACGCCCGGCGGTACTCAATACCTGCGTGCCTGGATTTGTCGCCAACCGAATTCAGCATGCCATTATGCGTGAATGCCTCTCTCTATTAGAGAAAGGCGTGGTAGAGGCGGAGGCGCTGGATGACATCGTGCAGTACTCCATCGGCGTGCGCATGGCGCTCAATGGCCCGCTATGCCAGCGCGACCTTAATGGGCTAGATATTCACCTGAATATCGCTCGCTACCTTTATCCGGATCTTGATTCGCGTGATGAACCTGCTGCACTGCTTGAAGACTACGTTGCCCAGGGGCGTCTAGGTGCCAAGGCCGGGCGCGGCTTTTACCGCTGGAGCCAGGAGTCCCGGGCGCAACACCAGACTCAGGAGCGAGAGAGCCTGCAACGTATTATTGCCATTGCCACACAGCATGAGCAAAAAGGAGAGTCATGAATCAGCCACGATGGAAACAGCGCCCTGAAGGCAGTAACTGGGGTGATTTCGGGCCCGATGATCAGCTAGGTCGGGTCAATCTGATTGGGCCTGAACAGGTGCTCAAAGGCGTTAAGGAAGTGCTTGAGGGCGTAACGTTCTGCCTGTCGCTGCCGCTGGATATTCCTGGTGGCAAGGTACTGAATCCTCGCCGCTCACCGCCAAAGCTATCTCCCACGGCGCTCGGTGATGACCAGTACATCAATTTTCCTCTCGCCACTCATAGCCCTGAGTTACAGGACGTTATTAGTGACGATCAGGTTCAGCTCTCGCTGCAGTACTCCACACAGTGGGACTCGCTTGCCCATGTGGGCGCTCTGTTCGATGGCGATAATGACGGGCAGCCAGAGCGTCGCTATTACAACGGCTATTTGGCTGACCAGGATGTGCTCAATTTGAGTCAGCAGCCCCATCAACAGCATGGCTCTTATGCCCAGCGTTTGGGTGTTGAAAATATGGCCGTGCATGGTATGCAGGGCCGGGCCGTATTGGTTGATTTGGTTCGTGTGTTTGGCATGGGAAGAACGCTGGTAGGCCATGCGGTGCTGATGGCGGCGCTGGAGCAACTGAACGTGGTGATTGAGCGTGGCGATATGCTGGTATTGCGCACGGGCTTCGCAGAGGCGTTACTGGATATGCAAGGCAAGCCACAGCCGGATGTGCTGAAAAATACTGGCGCCGTGCTCGACGGCAGCGATCAGGCCCTGCTGAAGTGGATCACCGAGAGCGGAATTTCGGCCATCTGCGCTGATAATTACGCGGTAGAGAACATGGATCGCGAATTGGAGCCTGGCTGCTGCTCCAAGCTTCCCTTGCACCACCACTGCTTATTCAAGCTCGGCTTGCCGTTGGCGGAGCTGTGGTATCTGAAGGACTTAGCGCAATGGCTGCATAGCCGTGAACGTAATCGGTTCTTACTGACAGCGCCTCCGCTGCGCTTACCCGGCGCGATAGGTTCACCGGTAACGCCGGTGGCCAGCGTATAGCGATCCAGTCATCTGCGCGGTTAAAAAAGGTGAGTGGAGCGCCTTAGTGAGACTATACCTTGGTAGCAGGCGCGCTAATGAAGCGAACGCTAAAAAAGCTGATGAAATTATATAATAGTCTGAAAAATATGAATTTTAAGATAATTATTAGGAGCATAAATTTATCGATTAAACCTTAAGCTCCCGCGGTAGTGTTTGACCCGATTAGCGTTCGGCAGTAAATTGTTCGCATTAAGAATCTATGTTCGCAAGACGAACAGGCTCCTGCGATTCGCCAACGACCTGCTAAGAGGCATCCTATATGGCCGAGTTTCTCAGCTTGCATGACGCGGTAGCGCGCTACGTCCAAGACGGCGCCACTGTAGCCATGGAAGGCTTTACCCACCTCATTCCTTTTGCTGCGGGCCACGAAGTAATCCGCCAAAAAAAACGTGACCTAACGCTAATTCGCATGACGCCCGATATCATCTACGATCAGTTGATTGGCGCGGGCTGCGCGAGAAAAGTGATTTTCTCTTGGGGAGGTAATCCCGGCGTGGGCTCGCTACACCGTCTGCGCGATGCGGTTGAGAAAGGCTGGCCCCATAAGATCGATATTCTTGAGCATAGCCATGCGGCCATGGCCTGTGCTTTTGAAGCCGGTACGGCAGGTTTACCGCTCGCGGTGCTGCGCGGCTATGTGGGCAGTGAGTTGCCTAGTGTGAACGACCAAATCAAGTTCATTGAATGCCCATTTACCGGAGAGCGCTTGGCCGCTGTGCCATCAGTGCGTCCGGATGTGTCGATTATTCACGCCCAGCGCGCCGACCGCCAAGGCAACGTGCTGGTGGAGGGGATTGTCGGTGTGCAAAAAGAAGCAGTGCTGGCGGCTAAGCACAGTATCGTTACCGTAGAAGAAATCGTTGATGACCTTAATACGCACCCTAATGCCTGCGTGATTCCCGGCTGGGCCATCAGCGCCATTGCGGTGGCTGAGAAAGGTGCGCTGCCCTCGTATACCCATGGCTATTACGGCCGCAGCAATCGCTTTTATAAAGAGTGGGATGCCATCGCCCGCGACCGCGATACCTTTACTGAATGGCTTGATGACAACGTGTTCAACGTAGGAGGCCGCGCCTGATGAATCTGGAATATAGCTCTTCAGAAATGATGTCAGTGACCGCGGCGCGGGCGCTTGAAAATGGCATGACCTGCTTTGTGGGCATCGGCTTGCCTTCTGAGGCCGCCAACTTGGCGCGGTTGACCCACGCGCCTGACGTGGTGCTGATCTATGAGTCTGGCACGCTACAAACCAAGCCGGACATTCTGCCGCTGTCGATCGGCGATGGCGAACTGTGTGAGTCCGCGCTGACCACCGTGGCAGTACCGGAAATGTTCCGCTACTGGCTGCAGGGCGGAAAGGTCAATGTGGGATTTTTAGGCACTGCGCAAATCGACCGTTTTGCCAATCTGAATACCACGCTGATTGGCGATTACAAAGCGCCCAAAGTCCGCCTACCGGGCGGCGGTGGCGCGCCAGAAATTGCCACTAACGCAGGCGAAGTATTTATTACGCTTAAGCACAGCAGACGGGCATTTGTTAAGGACGTTGATTTTGTGACTACGTTAGGCTTTGGTCGTGACGGGAAAGGGCGCGATAACGTACCCAATATTGGCAAAGGGCCTACCCGCGTGATTACTGACCTGTGCGTGATGAAACCCGATCCGGAGACGAAAGAGCTGGTGGTGGTATCGCTACATCCCGGCATTAGCCGCAGCGACGTAATGGATGCTACGGGGTGGGAAGTACGCTTTGCTGAACAGCTTGAAAGCACGCCTGAGCCCAGCGAAAAAGAGCTGGCGATCTTACGCGAGTTGAAAGCACGTACTGAACGCGCTCACGCCGGCGAATAAGGAGTTTTTTATGAGTGATGTCGATATTAAAAACGTCTACCTTTGCCATCCCCGACGCACCGCCATCGGTCGTTTTGGCGGCACGTTAGCCGGCGTACGTCCCGATGATTTCGCCGCCACTATTTTTAAAGCCGTCCTGGCAGAAGCACCGGCTCTTGATCCCGCGGCGATTGAAGAAGTCTTTATGGGCTGCGCCAACCAGGCCGGTGACGATAACCGCAATGTGGCGCGTATGTCGTCGCTATTGGCGGGTATCCCCACCTCGGTACCTGGCACCACCATGAACCGCCTGTGTGGCTCGGGTATGGACGCGGTTGGCACGGCCTTTCGCGCCATTAAAGCGGGCGAGATGGCGCTGGCGCTTGCCGGTGGCGTTGAGTCTATGTCCCGCGCACCCTATGTCATGGGCAAAGCCGATAGCGCCTACTCTCGTGGCCAAAAAATTGAAGACACCACTATTGGCTGGCGCTTTATCAACCCGCTAATGAAGAAAGCTTACGGCGTTGACTCCATGCCGGAGACCGCAGAAAACGTCGCCGAGCAGTTCAATATCTCCCGGGAAGATCAGGATGCGTTTGCGCTGCGCTCGCAGCAGAAAGCCGCGACTGCCCAAAAAGCCGGGCGCTTTTCCCAAGAGATTACGGCGATTGAGATCCCGCGGCGCAAGCAGGCGCCCCTGATATTTGATCAGGATGAGCATCTGCGGGAAACCACGCTCGATAAGCTGGCGGGCTTAGCAACCCCTTTCCGTGAGGGCGGCAGCGTTACGGCGGGTAATGCCTCCGGTGTCAACGACGGTGCGGCGGCGATGCTGGTGGCCAGCGAAGCGGCGGTTAAACAGCACGGTCTTAAACCAATAGCGAAAATTATTGGAATGGCCACCGCAGGCGTTGAGCCGCGTATTATGGGCTACGGACCGGTACCGGCTGTACAGAAACTGCTGAAGCGTACCGGTGTTTCTATCGACGAGATCGATGTATTTGAATTCAATGAAGCGTTCGCCGCTCAGGCGCTGGCCTGCATGCGCGACCTGGGTTTGCAAGACGATGACCCTCGCGTGAATCCTAACGGCGGCGCGATTGCTCTTGGCCATCCACTGGGCATGTCAGGAGCACGTCTGCTCATGACGGCTGCATTTGAGCTGCAAAACAGCGGCAAACGCTACGCGCTGTGCACCATGTGCGTGGGTGTTGGTCAGGGTATCGCAACGCTAATCGAACGGGTTTAACGGAGGCACTATGGCATTCCATATCATCAGCGGTCGCAGCGTGGCTTACCGGCTGCTCGGAGCAGAAGCCAATCCACTCGTGGTGCTGGCGCATCCGCTGGGCATGAGCCAAGCGGTATGGGATGACGTCATTCCTGCACTGCTGCCTAGCTATCGAGTGCTCACCTGGGATCTACCCGGTCATGGTGCTAGCCAGGCAGTGGGCGGTAAGCGCATCAGCCCCGCTGATCTCGCCGCAGAGGCGCTTGCGCTGGTAGAGCTTGCAGGCGCTGCACGCTTTCACTTCGCCGGCACCTCGATAGGCGGCGTGGTTGGTCAGCAACTGATAGCCGAACATGCACATCGCCTGCTCTCCGTCACGCTAACCAACACCGGCGCGGTGATCGGCACTGCGGAGCTGTGGAGCACCCGTGCAGGCCGCGTGCGCCAGGAAGGCCTAGCGGCGATGTCTCAAGAGATCGTGCCGCGCTGGTTTGCACCGACGGCGTTTGCCGCAAACCCCGCGTTGAAAGCCGGCTGGTGCACCCAAATGGGCCGTGGCGATGATGAATCTTACGCCCAGCTGTGTGAAATGCTGGGGCGCGATAGCTTTACAGGAAAGCTGACTGGCAAGCACGTCAACGTACAGCTGTTGGGTGGCAGTGAAGATCTAGCCACCCCGCCCGCGACGCTGGAAGCACTCGCAGCGGAGCTCGATGGCGCACCGCTGGATATTTTTGACGGCGTGGGCCATGTGCCCTCGGTAGAGGCCTCGGCGCTGTTTGCGCAAAAGCTCCTCAATGTATTGGCGGCTGATTAAGGCGATGTGCCCAAGCATTACTTGGGCTTTTAATGAACCCAGCGCTAGATAGTATGTTAGCTCAGCAATGTATGGCTAAAGCGTACTCTCTAGCACTCAATGGCATTAACGGCCAATCCGCCCTTGGACGTTTCCTTGTACTTATCCAGCATGTCTTTTCCAGTATCGCGCATCGTGCGGATGACTTTATCTAGGGAGATAAAGTGGGTGCCGTCGCCGCGCAGGGCCATCTGGGCGGCGTTGATCGCCTTGACGGTGGCGATGGCATTGCGCTCGATGCAGGGCACCTGAACCAGGCCGCCCACCGGGTCACAGGTCAGGCCCAGATTGTGCTCCAAGCCGATTTCGGCGGCGTTTTCAACCTGCTCAGGCGTGGCGCCCATGACTTCAGCCAAGCCGGCAGCCGCCATGGCGCATGCCGAGCCAACCTCGCCCTGGCAGCCTACTTCTGCGCCGGATATGGAGGCGTTTTTCTTGCATAGAATGCCGATCGCGCTGGCGGCGAGCAGGAAATCCACTACGTTGCGCTCGCTGGCGCCCGCCTGAAACTTCATATAGTAGTGCAGCACCGCGGGAATAATGCCTGCAGCCCCATTTGTCGGGGCCGTCACCATGCGTCCGCCCGCGGCATTCTCTTCGTTCACGGCGAGCGCAAAGATATTGACCCACTCCATGGCGGAGAAGGTTGTAGCGATCAGGCAGTCGTTCTGCTCGGCCGCTTGCAGGCGTTGATGAAGCTGCCTGGCTCGGCGTTTGACGTTGAGCCCCCCGGGCAGAATACCCTCATGGGTCAGCCCATTATTAATGCACTCACACATGACCTGCCAGATGCGCCAAAGCTCGCTTCTGACCTCTTCTTCCGGGCGCCATGTTTTCTCGTTTTCCATCATCAGGCGGCTGATGCTCATGTTTTCGCGCTTGCAGATAGTCAGAAGCTCTTCGGCACTGTTGAAATCGAAAGGGATTTCAGCCGTGTCCATGTCTTCAAGTTTGGCATCCACCTGAGTTTGGTCGACCACAAAGCCACCGCCCACTGAGTAATAGGTATTGGCGGTTAGCAGGCTGTCGTCCTCTGCAAAGGCGCAAAGCTTCATGGCATTGGGGTGGTGGGGTAGGCTCTCTTCATGAAAGATAATGTCTCGATCCCAAACGAAAGCAACGGCTTTCTGACGCCCCAGCGACAAACATTGGGTGGCTTTTAACGTGTCAATTGTCGGCAAGATAATCGAGGGATCGATGCTGTCAGGCCGCTCTCCCAACAAGCCCATGACAATGGCATGGTCGGTTCCATGGCCAATACCCGTGGCGGAAAGCGAGCCATATAGGTGCACCTCCAGACGGCCCACCTGGTCGAGTATCTGGCTATCGCGCAGAACCGCCGCAAACTTGAAGGCTGCCATCATGGGGCCAACCGTATGCGAGCTCGATGGGCCGACGCCAATCTTGAAAAGATCGAAAACACTGATAGGCATGGAAGACCTCTGAATTGGGAATAAAAAGCCGGCTCACCAGGTTTGAAACAGGATAAACGCGCATAACTGACGCATTATTTACCAGTCGTCAAAACCGATGAACAGACTTAACTATTGTGCTGTTGGCTTTAGTGAAAACGTTGCGTTATGCGAGATCAGTTGCCGAACACGACCGTGCGCCCGTTATGCAAGAAAACCCGTCGCTCAAGGTGATAACCAATAGCCCTAGCCAGCGTCAGGCACTCTATATCGCGCCCTTTGGCAACCAGATCCTCAGGGTAGTGCGCGTGGTCGACCGGCTCTACCCCTTGGGCTATAATTGGCCCCTCATCCAGGTCATTATTGATGTAGTGAGCCGTGGCGCCGACCAGCTTTACGCCTTTTTCATAGGCCTGGTGGTAAGGTTTTGCACCTTTGAAGCCCGGCAGCAGTGAGTGGTGAATATTGATGGCTCGCCCGCTCAGAAGCTCGCACATGTGCGGCGACAGAACCTGCATGTAGCGCGCCAGAATTACCAGCTCCGCTCCAGTATCTTCAATAATATCGAGCACCTGGGCCTCTTGCTCAGCCTTGGTGTCGGGAGTGATGGGTATATGATAGTAAGGCAGATCGTGCCAGCTCGCTAAAGACTCAAGGTCCGGGTGATTGGAGATAATCGCCTTGATGTCCAGCGGCAGCTGACCGGTACGGTAGCGGTAAAGAAGATCGTTTAGGCAGTGATCCGCTTTAGATACAAGAATCACGGCACCCGTTTTCTTGGCGGGAGGCGTTAGCTCGAATGTCATGCCGAACTCGGCCGCGCGATGTTCAAAATGTTCCTGAAACGCCTGCTCATTGAAGGCATCAAGCTCAGGACGAAATTCCGCCCGAATAAAGAAACGCTCGCCTAGCCGGTCATCGAAGGAGTTAAGTTCGGTGATATAACAGTGCTGCTCCTTTAAAAAGCGGGTAACGACATCGACCGTGCCCAAAATACTGGGGCATTGGGCGGCAAGTATCCAGGTATCCGTCATTCGGCTCATGGCGCTTCTCTTTCATCAGCTTAATCAGCAGTCAGGGCAGATCGGCGATGCCGACCTGCCAGCTTATTATTGTGTATCGATACCATATTCCGCTGAGGCGTCGAGCAACCAGCGGTAGCAGTAGTCGGCAAAGCTGCGGCGCACGACCAGCTCCCAGTGCGTCTCGGAAGGGCGGCGCAGGACAACAGTGGCTTTGGCAAACACTGTGGTCACGCCCTTACCGACCGGAAAGGCATTGGGATGCACATCGTAGGAGGTCGACTTCATCAGCACCTCGCGGGCGTTAGCGCCGCTAAGCGTCAATACCGTTTGGCCACCGCTGGCGTTGATGATGCTGAAGTGAGCGTCTCCCAGCGCCTCGCGCAGTGCGCGTTCGAGCTTGAACTCCTCGCCACCCGGCACGATCACCAGCCACTCATCGGGCGAGAGCCACTGGATGGAGCGCTCGCCGCTATCGTCATGCTCCAATGCATTGGGCTTGGCCGGTAGGTTCATACCCAGCGTTGCGCGAACCGCTTCATCCAGCACGATGGCTCCGCCACGTAGTACCAGATGGCCCATCAGCGCTTTTTCACGCAGGACAACACCTGCCTGGCCGTTAGCGCGGGGCGCCGGGTGCTGCTGGTAGCTCCATGCCATTGGAGATTCGACCTGCGGGTTGCCGTCGGGCACGGTATTAAACTCGCATACATTAGACATGCTGACGCTCTCCTTTCGGGTCGATAAACACAGGGCTTACGATTTCGGCTTCATGCACCGTGCCGTCCGTCATGGGGATATACACGGTCTGGCCCATGCGTTCGTGCCCACCCATCACCACGGCAAGCGCAAAGCCGTGCTTGAGCGAGGCGCTGTAGTAGCTCGACGTGACGTGGCCTTTCATATCCATGGGAATGGATTGCTTGCCGTCGAAGACGATCTGCGCGCCTTCCTCCAATACAACGCTTGGATCTTTTGGCTTTAAGCCGACAAACTGCTTGCGGTCCTTGCGGCGGGTATCTGGGCGCGACAGGGCCCGCTTGCCGATCCATGCGAAAGGTTTGTCGTAACCGATCGCCCACTGCATGCCGAGATCTTCCGGCGTCACCGAGCCATCGGTATCCTGACCGACAATGATCAGGCCTTTTTCGGCACGCAGCACGTGCATAGTTTCGGTGCCGTAGGGCGTCAGGTCATACTTCTTGCCGTGCTCAAAGAGTTTTTTCCAGACGTGCATGGCGTAGTTGGCCTGCACGTTGATTTCAAACGCCAGCTCCCCGGTAAACGAGATACGGAAGATACGCGCAGGCACTTCGGCGACCGTCGCATCGCGCCAGTCCATGAACTTGAAGTTCTCTTTATCAAGATCCATATCCGTTAGCTCGGAAAGCAGCTTACGCGCATCCGGGCCGGTTACGGTCATGGTCGCCCAGTGGTCGGTTACCGAATTGAAGTAGACCTGAAGCTCGGGCCATTCGGTCTGGTGCCACAGCTCCAGCCATTCCAGCACGCCTGCCGCGCCACCGGTGGTGGTGGTCATCAGGAAGTGGTTATCGCCCAGGCAACTGGTGGTGCCGTCGTCCATCAGCATACCGTCGTCTTTACACATCAGGCCGTAGCGCACGCGCCCGGGGGCGAGCTGGGCCCACTTGTTGGTATAGATGCGGCCCAGGAACTCGCGGGCATCCGGTCCCTGAATATCGATCTTACCCAGGGTGGAGGCGTCGAGAATACCCACGCCTTCGCGGACGGCTAAACACTCGCGGTTGACCGCTTCGTGCATTGTTTCCATTTTTCCATTCACGGAGCGTGGGAAATACCAGGGACGCTTCCACTGACCCACGTCCTCGAACTCAGCGCTATTCTCCACATGCCATTGGTGCAGCGCGGTGTAGCGCTCTGGGTCAAACAGCTCTCCGCAGTGACGACCAACGATGGATCCAAACGTCACCGGCGTATAGTTGGGTCGGAAGACGGTGGTGCCTACTTCAGGAATTGATCGATCCAGGCAGCGAGCGGCAATCGCCATGCCGTTGATATTACCCAGCTTGCCCTGGTCGGTACCAAAGCCCAGTGCGGTGTAGCGCTTGACGTGTTCGATGGATTCAAAGCCTTCGCGGGTGGCCACTTCAATGCCCGCGGCGGTGACATCGTTTTGCAGGTCAACAAACTGCTTGGGGGCACGTAGGGCGCTCTTTTCATGGGGCACCTGATAAAGTGCGCAGGCCGGGGCGTCGCGTCGCGCCTGAGTAGCCGGCAGCACGATATCCTGAGCGTTGTTAAAGCCACTTTCCAGCGCGGCCAGGCGGCCAGCGCGAGCGCCATCAGCCAGTGTCTCGCTCAACGCATAGTAACCGGCCACGCCGCCTACCGATTGCATGCCCCTGACCTTGCCGGGTATAAAGCCCAGCAGCTCATCATTCCAGACGGGCCGCGTACCGGTGTGTGAAGACAGGTGAACCACCGGGCTATAGCCGCCAGAGCTTGCGATGGTATCGCACACAAGTTCTTCGACCTTCCCGGTCACCGCATGGCGCTTGAGATCAATGGCGGAAACCCGTGCCCCGGTGACGCGCTGGTTGCCACGCGACTCAATCACGGCACTGCCGGTGATAACGCGAATACCGCTGTCGCGGGCCTGACGAACCAGGTCGCCGTCGGGGGTGGCCCGCGCATCGACAATCGCGACGACCTTGCGCCCAGCCTCTTTCCAGTCAAGCGCGGCACGATAGGCGTGGTCGTTGCTGGTGGTGAGCACCAGGCTGTTGCCGGGCACCACCGCATAGCGGCGGATGTAGTTGGAGACCGCTCCGGCGAGCATATTGCCTGGCAGGTCATTGTTGGCATACACCAGCGGGCGTTCGTGGGTGCCGCTGGCCAGCACCACCTGGGCGGCGCGCACGCGGTGCAGCCGTGCCCGCGACTCATCGGGGAAGCCCGCTTCACGAGCAGTATCGGCCAGGTGCTCGGTACGCCGCTCGTGCAGCGTGACAAAGTTGTGATCGTGATAACCGTTAGCGGTGGTGCGCGGCAACAGCATCACGGTTTCCATACCAGCAAGCTCGTTGAGTGTCTGCTTAATCCAGCGCGACGCGGCGATACCATCAAGGGTCTCGCGGCTGTCCAGCAGCGAGCCGCCCATTTCTTCTTGCTCGTCGCACAGGATAACGCGGGCGCCGGCACGGGCGGCGGTAAGCGCCGCGGCAAGACCCGCCGGGCCCGCACCAATCACCATCACATCGCAGTGATGATGCATGTGATCGTAGATATCTGGGTCGGATTCAGTGGGCGCGCGGCCCAGGCCCGCGCCCATGCGGATGTACTTCTCATAAGTCATCCACATTGAGGCAGGAGCCATGAAGGTTTTGTAGTAGAACCCCGGCGGCATGAAGTTACCACCCAGGCGGCCTACCCAGCTCATTACGTCACGCTGGACGTTAGGCCAACCGTTGGTACTACGCGCCACCAGACCGTTATACAGGCCTTGCTGGGTGGCACGGACGTTGGGCACCTGAGTGTTATCCCGGGCGCCTAGCTGGACGACCGCATTGGGCTCTTCAGCACCTGCGGCGACAATCCCGCGAGCGCGTGAGTACTTGAAGCTGCGGTTGACGATATCCACGCCGTTGGCGAGCAGTGCCGAGGCCAGCGTGTCGCCCTTAAAACCTTGGTAGCTCTGGCCGTTAAAGGTGAACTCAAGCACCTGGGAGCGATCGACGCGACCGCCGGCATCAATACGATTTTTCTGGGTCATGACGAGGCCTCCTCGTTCAGTGCCTTGCTTTCAGGGCGTGCGCCCACGGTCTGCCAGCCACCATCGGCCGTTTGAACGCCTTGTTCGTGACGAACGTTGGGCGCTGCCGCCGTCATGGTCGGCTGCTCACCCATGGGGTAGGTTTCAAGGATCTCGTAGGTCACCGTGTTGCGGGTGATATTGAAAAACTTGCGACAGCCCACTGAGTGCACCCACATTTCGTGGTGAATGCCGCGCGGGTTGTTGCGGAAGAACAGGTAGTCGCCCCACTCTTCGTCGTTGGTATTGTCCGGGTCGGAGGGGCGCATCAGGTGGGCCTGGCCGCGAGCGTGGAACTCCTCTTCCTCGCGGTGCTCCTTGCAGTAAGGGCAGAAGATATAAAACATGATGGGCTCTCCTTAGTGCGCCACGCCAGCAGCGCCGTGTTCATCGATCAGCGCACCGGTATGGAAACGATCGATGGAAAAAGGCGCAGCGATGGGATGCATTTCACCTTTGGCCAGACTCGCGGCGAAAATATGTCCGGAGCCGGGGGTCGCCTTGAAGCCACCGGTGCCCCAGCCACAGTTGAAATACAGACCCTTGACCTTTGTCTTGGACAGAATCGGGCAGGCATCAGGGCAGGTATCTACAATGCCGCCCCACTGGCGGTTCATGCGCACCCGGGAGAACATCGGGAACATCTCAACGATGGCCTGAAGAGTGTGCTCAATGGTCGGGTAGCTGCCGCGCTGGCCGTAGCCTATGTAGCCGTCGATACCGGCACCGATGACCAGATCGCCTTTGTCGGACTGACTGATATAGCCGTGAACGTGGTTGGACATGGTGACGGTGTTGAGAATTGGCTTGAGCGGCTCGGAGACCAGCGCCTGTAGCGGATGCGACTCTAGCGGCAGTTTGATGCCCGCCATGTTGGCCAGCACGCCGGAATTACCCGCCGCAACACAGCCCACGGTGTTGGCTTCGATATCGCCGCGATTGGTATGGACGCCGAGCACCTTGCCGTCACGAATCTTGAAGCCGGTGACTTCGGTATTCTGCAAAAGGTCGACACCCAGCGCGTCGGCGGCGCGAGCATATCCCCAGGCGACCGCGTCGTGGCGTGCAACGCCCGCGCTCTTCTGCCAGGAAGCCCCCATGATCGGGTAGCGGGCGCGGGTGGAGATATCCAGCTCAGGCTCGATCTCCTTGATCTGCTGGGGGGTGACCACTTCACTGTCGATGCCGTTCAGGCGGTTGGCGTGAACGCGGCGTTGAATGTCGCGCATATCCTGCAAGGTGTGGCCCAGGTTGAGCACGCCGCGCTGGGAAAACATCACGTTGTAGTTCAGATCCTGGGAAAGGCCTTTCCATAGATCCAGCGAGTGGTTATAGAGCCGTCCCGCTTCATCCCACAGGTAGTTGGAACGTACGATGGTCGTATTACGTGCGGTATTACCCCCTCCCAGCCAGCCTTTTTCGACCACGGCGACATTTTTGATGCCGAACTCTTTTGCCAGGTAGTAGGCGGTGGCTAGCCCGTGGCCGCCACCGCCGACGATAATGACGTCGTAGCGCTTTTTAGGTTCGGGGTTGCGCCATTGGCGCTCCCAGTTTTCGTGGTGCCCGAGCGCATGTTTGACCAGTCCGAAGCCGGAATAACGTTGCATAAAGTTTCTCCTTGATCGGCTCCGTGGAGCCCGCTGCGGCTATCGTCAGGCGACTGAGGTTGCACTATCGGCCACTTGCTCACTCGTGGTTTGGGCTTGGCCATACACCGGGTAGTGGGCGCACAGATCGGAGACATTTTCGCGCACCTGGTTTTCTACCGCCGTGGTGTCCTGCTGGTCGGTAAGTACATTCAGAATGTCGCAGATCCAGCCAGCTAACTGTTCGCAGTCCGCCTCTACCATCCCGCGAGTGGTCACCGCCGGCGTGCCGATGCGCAGACCCGACGTAACGAAGGGGCTTTGCGGGTCGTTGGGCACGGTATTCTTGTTGACCGTGATATGTGCACGCCCAAGTGCCGCATCGGCATCTTTACCGGTAATGCCTTGCTTGATCAGCGAGACCAGGAACAGGTGATCGTCGGTACCGCCGGAAACGACGTCAAAGCCGCGCTCAACGAAGACGCGGGCCATGGTGCGGGCGTTTTCGATGACCTGGCGCTGATAGTTGACGAAACCCTGATTCATGGCCTCCTTGAACGCGACGGCCTTGGCGGCGATCACATGCATCAGCGGGCCGCCCTGCTGGCCGGGGAATACCGCGCCGTTGAGCTTTTTGTACAGCGTCTCGTCGCCATCGGCCGACAGAATCAAGCCGCCGCGCGGGCCGCGCAGTGTCTTGTGAGTCGTGGTAGTTACGACATGAGCGTGGGGCAGCGGACTTGGGTAGAGCCCGGCGGCCACCAGCCCGGCTACGTGGGCCATATCAACCATCAGATAGGCACCAACTTCATCGGCGATGGTGCGAAAACGACGCCAGTCAACGACCCGTGAATAGGCCGAAAAGCCAGCAATGATCATTTTCGGCTGATGCTCGCGCGCCAGACGATCGACTTCTTCGTAGTCGATCTCACCGGTGCCTTCAACCAAGCCGTACTGGATAGCGTTGTAGTGCTTGCCCGAGAAGTTCGGCGCCGCGCCATGAGTCAGGTGGCCGCCGTGGGCCAGACTCATGCCCAGGATGGTGTCGCCGGGGCTTACCAGCGCCATGAACACAGCCGCATTGGCTTGAGCGCCGGAGTGGGGCTGTACGTTGGCATAATTGGCGCCAAAGAGACTACATGCCCGCTCGATCGCCAGCGCTTCAACCTTGTCGACGAATTCACAGCCGCCGTAATAGCGCTTGCCCGGATAGCCTTCCGCATATTTGTTGGTCAGCTGAGTGCCCTGGGCTTCCATGACCAGTTTGCTGGTGTAATTCTCAGAAGCAATCAGTTCGATATGGGCTTCTTGACGCACTGTCTCTTCAGCAATTGCCGAAGCAAGTGCTGTGTCGTAGTTAGCCAAGCGGGCGTCGGGAGAAAAATTGTTGTGAGCCATCTGCGTCTCCATGCTAGTCGCTTTTTTCGATACGGAAGTCTTTTAGCGTCGGTAATCACATCACCGATCAACGCTATCCTGCAGCGATAGTATCGTTGGGCCTTTCCCCCAAGATGCTTGCCGACGTCACCGCTCGGCGTATTTGCGACATTGGCCTGAATTTTTTATGGGGCTTTATGAGGCGTCGCCCATTTATTGTTCGACGTCGCTTATGAGTAATTGTGGGGGGGCCGGGTGCGTCATGCTGCGGCAACAGGTTGATGTTTTTAGTTGGCCTGCTTGTTCGGAAGCACTTTTCGCAGGTGCTTCAAATACGCCAGCTCGATTCAAGAATAATGATGCCAGCGCAGTTATTGAGAGTGTTCTTGAGACTGCGCCAGTGCCCAGAAGAGAGGATTCCGCATGTCCAACAATCGTGGTGTTGTTTATATCGGCGACGGTAAGGTCGAAGTTCAGGATATCGCCTACCCGAAAATGGAAACGCCCAATGGCAAGCCCATTGATCACGGCGTCATTTTGAAAGTGGTTTCAACGAATATTTGTGGCTCCGACCAGCACATGGTGCGCGGGCGGACCACGGCGCCTGCGGGTATGGTGCTGGGCCATGAGATCACCGGTGAGGTGATCGAGAAGGGCAAGGGCGTTGAATTCCTCAGCATTGGCGATATTGTGTCAGTGCCTTTCAACGTGGCCTGTGGCCGCTGCCGTACCTGCAAGGAAGGTCATACCGGCCTTTGCCTGCATGTTAACGATGATCGTGCGGGCGGTGCCTACGGCTATGTCGACATGGGCGGCTGGGTAGGCGGGCAGGCGCACTACGTGATGGTGCCTTACGCCGACTTCAATCTGCTCAAGTTCCCGGATCGCGACCAGGCCATGACTCAGATCCGCGATTTGACCATGCTGAGCGATATTCTCCCGACCGGTTTCCACGGCGCTTTGAAAGCCGGCGTGGGTGCGGGTTCTACGGTTTACGTTGCCGGCGCAGGCCCGGTGGGGCTAGCCGCAGCAGCCTCGGCGCGCCTGTTAGGGGCGGCCGTGGTAATGATTGGTGACTTCAATCAGCAGCGCCTGGAGCACGCTCGCAAGATGGGTTTTGTGCCGATTGATCTGAGCAAGCATGACCGTCTGGGCGAAATGATTGCCGCGGTGGTCGGCGAGCCCAGCGTTGACAGCGCCATTGATGCAGTCGGTTTTGAGGCGATCGGACACGGCGGTAAGGAGCAGCCGGCGGTGGTGCTTAACCAGATGATGGAAGTTACCCGTGAGGGTGGCTCCATCGGCATTCCGGGGCTTTACGTGACCGAAGATCCGGGCGCAACCGAGAAAGCCGCGCAAACTGGTAATCTGAGCCTGCGCTTTGGCCAGGGCTGGGCCAAGGGGCTCTCTTTCCATACAGGCCAGACGCCGGTGGTACAGTACAACCGCCAACTGATGCAAGCCATCCTGCACGGGCGCTTGAACATTGCCGAGATCGTTAATGCGCAGGTTATTTCGCTTGAAGATGCACCGACCGGCTACGAGCAGTTCGATGCGGGCGTGGCGAGCAAGTTTGTACTCGACCCCCATGGAATGCTGGGCGTTGCCTAATTAAGCGTCGAAAGAACGGTTAATCAACGCTTTAAATGCTCATGGCCAAAGGCCATGAGCATTTTTTTGTGTCTGCTTATGGTGAGTTAGCGGCATAAAAAACGGATACCGAAGCACGTCGGTATCCGCTTTTGGCAGACCTGCTTGAAGAGCATCGGCTTGCCGCGTTAGAAATCGACCACCAGATCGCCTTTCGGTTTGCTGCAGCAGGACAGGATGTAGCCCTCTTCAATATCCTCGTCGGTAATGCCGCCGTTGTGTTCCATTTCCACTTCACCGGATTTCAGTTCCACCCGGCAAGTGCCGCAGATGCCCATACCGCAGGCCTTGGGAATATGCAGGCCCAGCTTGGCCGCCGCCGCGTGCACCGTCTCGCCTGGCTGAATACGCACGCTTTTGTTCGATTGGGCGAATTCGATATTGATCAGGTCCTCGGGCTCGGCCTGCTCGGCTGCCACTTCGGCCTGTTCGGCAAGCTCCAGGACATCTTCCTGAACGTCCATCGGCGTGGCGCCAAACGACTCTTCATGGTAGTGATCCATGTCGTAGTTGTTAGCGCGTAAAATCGCCTTGATGGCGTTCATATAGGGCGTCGGGCCACAGCAGAATATTTCTCTTTCCAGAAAATCCGGTGCCATCAGCTCAAGCATGGGCTGGGTCAGAAAGCCCCGGTAGCCGGCCCACGCCTCGCCAATATCGTCTTTCTTTTCGCACACGATATGCAGCTTGAACTCGGGAATACGCGAGAACATATGCACTAGCTCGCGGTGATAGATGACGTCACGTGGCGCCCGTGCACTGTGAATAAACTCGACGTCTACGTTGGCATTGGTATCGAAGAACCAGCGGGTCATCGACATCAGTGGGGTAATGCCCACTCCGCCGGAGAGGAACAGCACCTTTTCGGCAGGAAAGTCGATTGAGTTAAAGTTACCCACCGGGCCATGGACTACCAGCTCGTCGCCTACCTTGAGGTTGGCGTGCAGCCAGTTGGAGACATGGCCGCCTGGCACCTGCTTGACCGTGATTGAAAAACTATAAGGCACAGAGGGAGAGCTTGAGATCGTATAGGAGCGCATGATCGGCTGAGTGTCTATTTCAAGCTCCAGCGTCACAAACTGGCCCGGCTTGAAGAAGAACATTACCGGCTGTTCAGCCATAAAGCAGAACGTGCGAACGTCAAAGGTTTCCTGAATGATCTTGACGCACCGCACATGGTGGCGACCGTTGGTCCAGGTCTGGGTCGTGACGGGATTGAAGAAGTTCATTGTCATCGTCGTCTCAATATGGCTGTGCTATCGGGTTGCCTTCACCGGCCCGTCCTGTTTGCACGGCCCAGCACCATTACCCTGCATTCTGGGTACGCGCTTTGCGGCCAGCTTGCCTGTTAGCGACACACGCTTACCTTGCAACACCTTCTGCTGATCAAAAATCTCCGCTTACGTCGTCGCCACGCCACATAGTGTCGTGGGCAGATAATTGACGGCAAAAGCCCTGCACCACAATCCATCAATAAGTAACAAGCGCTGCGCGCTTCACACAATCGCCAGGTTACGCAACTTAACAACAAGACAATCACGTTTGGTTAACGACCCTGTCGCCGTCCTGAGTAAGGGAGGCGGTGTTAAAAAGGATATCTGGTATGAACAAGACAATGGATTACACACACAACGACCCACTGGCATTCATGCGTGAAGCGACGGTTGATATGCTGCAGTCCCGGGCGAGCGCCTTTTCTCTACCCCAACCGTTCTACAACGATGCCCGCCTGTTTGCGCTCGATATGCAGGAAGTATTTGAAAAGGAATGGCTATTTGCGGGCATGACCTGTGAGATCCCGGCCAAGGGCAATTTCATGACGTTAGAGATCGGTGACAACCCGATTGTTATCGTGCGCGGCGGCGAAGGTCAGATTCATGCGTTTCATAACGTATGTCGCCACCGCGGTTCACGGCTGTGCACCAAGGACAAGGGTAAAGTCGCCAAGCTGGTGTGCCCCTACCACCAGTGGACCTATGAGCTCGATGGCCGGTTGCTGTTTGCCGGAAGCGATATGGGCACTGACTTCGATCTTAATCAGTTTGGTTTGAAGCCCGTCAGCGTGTGTACCGCCGGCGGCTTTGTGTTTATCAACCTGAGTGATAACCCGCCGGCCATCGATGATTTTCTGGTCACCCTTGAGCATTACCTTGAGCCGTACCAGATGGATAACGTCAAGGTCGCCGCTGAGTCGAGCATTATCGAGCAGGCTAACTGGAAGCTGGTCATCGAAAACAACCGTGAGTGCTACCACTGTAACGGCGCGCACCCAGAGCTGCTTAACTCGCTGATCGAGTTTGACGATACCGAAGACCCGCGTGCGACAGATAAGTACAAGGATCTGGTAACCCGCAAGCAGGCCGACTGGAACGGCGAGCAGATACCCTGGCAGCTAAAACGCTTTGGCAAGCGCAATCGCGTGACGAGAACGCCGCTACTCGATGGCGTGGTCTCCATGACCATGGACGGCAAGCCGGGCTGCCAGAAGCTCATGGGCCGGCTGACCAGCCCGGATATGGGATCGCTGCGCATTCTGCACCTGCCCAACTCCTGGAACCATTTCATGGGTGATCATGCCGTGGTGTTTCGGGTGTTGCCGCTCGGCCCACAGCAAACCATGGTCACCACCAAATGGCTGGTGCATAAGGATGCGGTGGAAGGCGTGGATTACGATCCTGAAAACATGCGCCACGTATGGGATGCCACCAACGATCAGGATCGCCAACTGGTGGAAGAGAACCAGCGCGGCATCAATTCAAAGGCCTACCAGCCGGGGCCTTATTCACAAACCTATGAGTTTGGGGTTATCGACTTTATCGACTGGTACGCCGAGTGCATGCTCACCAACTTGGGCAGCGATAGCTTAGCGCTACAGTTGGCCCAGGGCTAGAACGCTTTTATAACAAACGGGCCCGTGCTGGCGGGCCCGCTGTCAGGCGCTATTTATCCATTACTGATTAGCCATCACTCAAAGGGCAGGAAACGCTCAATTGCTTGGCGTACCGACGGTAGCATGATGGCTTGCTGTGCCATGAGTTCGTGGACCAGTGCAGGGAGTCCTGGAACCGCTTTTTGCTGATGCGCCTGTGCCGCGATACGCGCACATGTATCGGGGTCGGCACCATCAGGAATATCGATACCCAGCGCGGTTAGGCGCGCTCGAAAATCGTCACCATCAATCAGTTCCACAATCATCATGACGGCACCCTCTCACGTGTTGGTCGTTTGGCCTGTCAGTGTACCCGTAACTGGCCGCTAATACCCCGTTGGGCGTTGCCAAAAGCTGGTCGATCGAGCATTTCGACTGGTTGTTCATGATTGCGGGCAATATGTTTGTGGTGTTCTGTCTCGTGTTGATCTGTTTGCCACTTGGGCGGATACGCCTGGGCGGCAGCAAAGCGAAACTGGAGTACTCGCGCATCTCCTGGTCTCCCCTAAGCCAGTGATCCACTGTTACGCTTAACCGCTCGCCCCTTCGGTGGGCGGTTATCTTTTTTGCCGATCAGGAGTCAGACCCATGCAGCTAAGTGCTTATCAACGCGGCTTGCTTATGGTGGTACTGGGGGTGATATTCCTCAGCTTTGATGGCCTGCTGATTCGCCTTGCTGATACTGATGGCTGGACCATCGTGTTCTGGCGCGGTTTTTTGATGTTCAGCGTGCTGGGGTTGTTGTCCCTTGTAGGCAATCGGCTGGTCAGGCTGCGCGTCAATCCGTTCGCCTCACTGGTCTCGGCAATACTGCTTGGGCTGATTTCGGCGCTTTTCGTGCTGGCGGTGATGAACGCCAACGTAGCTAACGTGGTGGTGATTCTTAGTACCGCGCCTCTGTTCGCCGCGCTGTTTTCGCGGGTTTTTCTCAACGAGCGTGTTGCCTTGCGAACGCTGGTGGCGATTGTCATCAGCATGCTAGGCATGAGCCTGGTCTTTATGGGCGAGGGCGCCACGGGGATGCTGGTGGGCAACTTGTATGCCCTGGCGGCGGCGCTGGCAATCGGGGGCAATCTGACGGTGCTGCGTTGTTATCCAAATATTGACCGTATCGTGGTGATTGCCGGCGGGGGCTTGCTTTCGGCGGCTATTGCATTGCCCTTGGCTGCGCCGTTTTCGCTGGATGTCCCGCGCTACGGCGTGCTCGCGGTGATGGGGCTTATTCAGATGCCGCTGGCCACGGTGCTAATCAACAGCGCTACCCGCTATCTGCCATCGACGGAAGTGGCACTTTTCTATTTGGTGGAAACAGCGCTGGGCACGTTGTGGGTGTGGTGGTGGCTGGGCGAGGAGCCTACGGCCTCGACGCTGGCGGGCGGGGCGGTGGTTATCACCGTTTTGGTGGTGCACGCGGGGATCGGCCTGCATCGTGAAAGGCAGCGTTTGCGGCTGTATCCGGGGTTTGTGGGTAAATAACCAAAAACCGAAGGAGGAGGGCTTGAACCCGAGAGGGAATGCCGAAGATGCAGGGGCATTTTTCGGCCATGGCTAAAGACCCCCGCTACGGGTTACTCCTGACCACGCCGAGCATCGTGCAGAATCTGGCCAGTTCCAAACTGTTCAGCCCGCCTTGTTAGGCGGGTTGAACGGTTGTGAAAGGTGACGTAGAAGAGAATGCCTAACGCAGCACCCCTTCTTCCTTGAGCAGCTTGAAGATCGCCTCGGCTCCCTGTTCCGGGGTGACGTCGTTGAGCGTTTGCCCGCCGCCACCACCGGCTTTGGCAGCTGCTGCCTTGAAGCGGTCACGCGCCGATGACGACTTGACGATCTTGAGCCGTTTAGGGCGCTTGCGCGCTGGCTGAATGTGCCACGTGGCCAGGTCTTCGTCGATCTCGCTGGGCGCTTGCTGATGCGCTAGCTCGCCGCGTTTGGCTGGGCCAAACGCGCTCTGGCGTGCCGGAGGCGCGCTGCTGTCGACGGTGGCAATCGCCGGTAAGCGAATACGCAGGCGCCGCCGCTTGCCGCGGGGTAGGGCCTGAAGCACTACCGCCGTTCCCTGCTCGATTTTCTCGACCGCGGCCAGGCCGGTAATGATCGGCCAGCCAAGCGCCTCGGCCAACAGGTACGGCGTCACGCCCGAGGCCTCACCGGTTTCGGCGCGGGTGCCGGTCAGCACCAACTGCGGGGTGCTTTCGCGCAGCGCTTTCGCCAGGGCGGGTACCACATCGGCCTGGGGACTCTGTTCGATCAGGCCGACCGAGTCGATGCCCATGCCGAGATAGCCGCGGATGGCCTCTTCATGGTCGCTGTCCTGTTGGCCTGCATGTAGCAGGCTGACCGAGGCGCCTGTCAGCATCAGGGCCATTTCCACCGCTCGGGCGTCCTGGTCAGCGCGCCGCGTTCGTGCAGTCAGCGGGTGGCGGCCTACCGAGACCAGTACGGTCACGTTCAGGCTGCTGGCATTCGAGTGGCTAACACTGGTGTTACTGGCATCATGCGGCATCGCGATTCTCCTGCTGTTCGGCGCGGTACTGCTCCATGCGCGCGACAAGGGCCGCGAGGACCTGACTGGCATCGCCGATTACGCTCAGATCAGCACGTTTGACCATATCGCACCCTTCATCCAGGTTGATGGCCACGACCTTATCGCAGCTCTGAATGCCTTGAAGGTGCTGGATGGCGCCGGAAATCCCCACCGCCATATAGACTCGGGCGGAAACCCAGGTGCCGGTCGCGCCCACTTGGCGATCCCGTGGCATAAAGCCATCATCCACCGCCACGCGTGAGGCGCCCTTAGTGGCACCGAGCACTTCGGCGGCGTGGTGATAGCTGTCCCAATCTTTGACGCCGTTACCAGCGGAAAGAATAAACTCGGCTTCAGCAAGCGACACGCTGGCCGGGTCAACCGCCACTTCGCCCATGTCCTCAATCCGCCTGAGCATGTCGGGAAGCCCGTGCGAAAGAGCGATCGGCTCAGCCGCATGGCGGGTTTCGCTGACCGGGTCGGCGCACTCGGCCAAGGCCATCACAATACGTGGCAGGGCGCGGGTAATATCGTTTCTGCCCGCTGCGCCGCGTGCGGTACAGCGCCAGCCTGTCGCGCTTTTTGTCTCGGCCTCAACCTGCCAGACCTGAGCGGCTGGGCGCTCGCCAAGCCTCGCGGCCAGCCGCCGCCCCAGCTCTCCGCCAATGGATGAGTCAGGCAGCAGCCAGTAGCGGGGCGCCGTTTCACGGTCCACCCCCTGCAAGGTGGCGACGCTAAGCTCCGGCAAGTAGCCCCAGAAGCGTGCGCCCTCCAGGTGCAGCAACCGATCAATGCCTGCCTCGCCAAAGGCGATTTCTTTATGTTCGCCAAAGACGATAGCCAGCACGGCGCCGGGCTGGGTCACATCGGCATCGGCCAACTGCCGGGCCAGGCCCAGCAAGTCGCGATCGTGAGACGAAAGACGCCCACCGGTCATATCGGGCACTACCGCCACCATAAATGCTGGAGTATCGATAGCCACCGGGCGGCGTGCATCCTTGGACTCAACACTGCGTCCCGGCGACTGGGCCGCCTGTTGAACGCCGCTGCGGTCGACCCGTCGGATGCCGTTGGGCCCGATAAAGCCGGCTGCGTGCGGGTTGCGGCGTATGACGCCGTTAGGCCCCATCCATTCACTGGCTACGGCGCCTCCGCCGAGTTCAGCCAGCACCTCAAGGTGCTGTGGGTGCAGACGGTTACGGGCGATCCACTCCTTACGAGGGTCGCGACGAACAAGCTCGCTCATGGCGTTACCTCCTCGACAGTGCGCGGTGCTGCTGATGCGGGCTTGCTTTGGGCCGCCTTTTCGTCAGGCGTTTTGATGATCAGCGCATCGGCGACCAGTTCAGCGATATCCTTGATGTCGGCGCGGGGCTCAACCACGCCTTCCAGCATGGCAGTACACTGCGGGCAACCTACTGCGACCAGATCGGCACCCGTTTCGCGAACGTCTTCCATGCGCATATCAGGAATACGCTGCTTGCCGGGGATGTCGGTAATCGGCGCGCCGCCACCGCCACCGCAACAGCGGGAGCGATAGCCGGAGCGGGCCATTTCCTTAATCTCGATACCCAACGCCTTGAGCACGGAGCGCGGTGCTTCGTATTCACCGTTATAGCGGCCTAGATAGCAGGGGTCGTGATAAGTGACGCTGCCACCTTTCCAGGCCTTGAGCATGAGCTTGTCGTCTTCCAACAGCTGGTTGAGATAAGTACTGTGGTGGAAGACGTCGTACCGGGCCGGCATGTCAGCGGTGCCGAGATCGGCGTACTCGTTTTTAAGCACATGGAAACTGTGCGGGTCGCAGGTCACGATGCGCGCGAAGCGGTATTGGCTTAGAGTGTTGATATTGCGCCGCGCCAGGGTCTGGAACGTGGCCTCATCGCCCAGGCGGCGGGCCACATCGCCGCTGTCGCGCTCTTCATTACCCAGCACGGCAAAGTCGACTCCCGCAGCACGCAGTACGCTGATAAACGCGCGCAGCGTACGCTGGTTGCGCATATCAAACACGCCGTCGCCCAGCCACAGCAGCACATCGGCTTCGCGCTTGTCGGCCATCAGCGGCAGATTCAAATCCGCGGCCCAGTGCAAGCGAGAGTCGGGGTCGAACCCGCCAGGGTTGTCGGTGGCTATCAGGTTATCCAGTACTTCGGCGCCCTTGTTAGGCGTATTGCCGTGCTCCAGGGTCAGAAAGCGGCGCATGTCCACGATGGCGTCCACGTGCTCGATCATCATCGGGCACTCTTCAACGCAGGCCCGGCAGGTAGTGCATGACCATAGCGTTTCGGCATCCACCAGCGCGCCACCGTCACGGCCGACGATGGGGCCATGAGGGCTGCCGTCGTGCTCGCCCACCGGCTTGCCGGGGTAGGGGGAGCCTGCGTAGTTCGCATCGCTGCCGCCGGCCATGCCGACGACCATGTCTTGAATCAGCTTCTTGGGATTGAGCGGCTGCCCGGCGGCAAAGGCGGGACAGACCGCTTCACAGCGCCCGCACTGTACACAGGCATCAAAGCCCAGCAGTTGGTTCCAGGTGAAGTCAGCCGGTATCTCAACGCCCAGTTTTGCATGGTCGTCATTCAGTGCTAGCGGCTTGAGTCCGGTGGAGCGATGCTCACCGCCGTTGCGCTTTGAAAAGCGCTCGGGACGACGGTGGAAGGCCAAGTGAAGAGCGCCGGCAAAGGCATGCTTCATCGGCCCGCCCCAGGTCATGCCGAAGAACATTTCACCCAGCCCCCACATGATGACCGCGGCCAGTGCGAGCGCGGTGAACCAACCCACACCGCTTTGGAAAACGCCTTCCGGCAGAATGCCGGCGGTGGGCAGGGTGACCACGAACATACCCACCGAGAACGCCATCAGGCTTTTCGGCAGGCGCATCCAGGGCCCTTTAGAAAGCCGCGATGGCGGCGGACTGCGTCGCTTGGCGACCAGAATGCTACCCACAAGCATGCTGGTCGTCGCGGCCAGGAGCACCCAGGCAAGGATGGCGCTGTCTAGGCCAAAGCCGTGGACGATAATCGCCAACAGCGCAGCCAGCACGAAGCCACCGGCGGTGGCCACGTGGGTGTGGGAAATGTACTTGTCCCGCTCAACGACGTGGTGTAGGTCGACCAGGTAGCGTCTGGGCACCTGCATCAGCCCCTTGAAAACGGGCACGCGAGAGGGCCGCCCCTGGCGCCATAGGCGAACGCGGCGAACCGCACCGATGGCAGCCAGCAGTAGCGCAGAAAAAAGCAGAATCGGCAAAAGGGCATCAAGCATGGCGTCTCTCCTCTCAGAGACACCGTAAGGTCTGAATCATGGGCCTTACGACCCATGAGTTCAGCTTACAGCGTTATTGTTTCAGAAGTCTTTGCACAGTCGCAGCGCATCGTAGATGGCCGCATGCGTGTTGCGTGGCGCGGTGCAGTCACCCAGACGGAACAACAAGAAGCCATCGCCGCTTTCAGACAGGCAGGGCTGGGGCTTGATCGCGTAGAGCGCTTCGAGATCCATCTGGCCCTTGTTACGCGACTGCTCCTTGAGGCTGTAGTAGAGCGTTTCATCGGGGCGCACGCCGTTTTCCACCACGACCTGATCGACCACACGCTCTTCCTGGGCGCCGGTGTACTCGTTCTCAAGCACCGCCACCAGCGAGTCACCTTCGCGGTACACCTTATGCAGCGCGAGGTCCGAGGTCATGATCACCTCTTTCTCGTAGAGGCTGCGGTAATAGGTTGGGAAGGTGGTGCCGCCTACCGCGGCTCCCGGCTTGATATCGTCGGTGACGATCTCGACCTTTGATCCTTTGTCGGCCAGGAAATCCGCCACCGATACGCCGGAAAACTCGCAGATGGTGTCGTAGACCAGCACATTCTTGCCGGGCGCCACGTTGCCGTTGAGAATGTCCCAGGTGCTGACTACCAGGCTTTTATCGCTGTCGCTGTCGTAGCCCCACTCCGGCACTTGCGAAAGAAACGGCTGACCGCCGGTTGCCAGGATCACTACGTCCGGACGCAGATCTGCAAGAGTGTCCTCGTCGGCGCGAGTACCCAGGCGTAGGTCAATCTCCAGGCGCGTCAGTTCCAGCTGGTACCAGCGCGTGATACCGGCAATCTGATCGCGCTGCGGCGCTTTTGACGCCAGCGTAATCTGGCCGCCGATCTGCTCCTGTGCTTCGAACATTGTGACGTCGTGGCCGCGCTCGGCGCAGATACGTGCCGCTTCCATGCCGGCAGGGCCGCCGCCCACGATGACCACCTTGCGTTTGGGGCCGTCGCTTTTCTCAATAATATGCGGCAGTCCCATGTATTCACGCGAGGTCGCGGCGTTCTGAATACACAGCACGTCGAGCCCTTGGTACTGGCGGTCAATGCAGTAGTTGGCGCCCACGCACTGCTTGATCTGGTCGATCTGACCCATCTTGATCTTGGCGATAAGGTGCGGGTCGGCAATGTGGGCACGCGTCATGCCCACCAGGTCCACATAACCACCTTCAAGAATGCGCTGGGCCTGATTGGGGTCCTTGATATTCTGGGCATGAATGACCGGAACGTTGACCACTTCCTTTATGCCCGACGCCAGGTGCAAAAACGGCTCCGGTGGGTAGGACATGTTGGGAATAACGTTGGCTAAGGTGTTGTGGGTATCGCAGCCCGAGCCGATCACGCCGAAAAAGTCGACTTTGCCGGTGGCATCATAATAGGCAGCGATCCGCTTCATTTCTTCGTGATCAAGGCCATCCGGGTGGAATTCGTCACCGGTGATACGCATGCCCACCACGAACTCGTCACCTACCTCGGCGCGCACCGCCTTTAGCACTTCCATACCGAAGCGCATACGGTTCTCGAAGCTGCCACCCCAGTCGTCGGTACGCTTGTTAACACGCGGGCTCCAGAACTGGTCGATCAAGTGTTGGTGCACCGCAGAGAGTTCGACCCCATCCAGGCCGCCTTCCTTCGCCCGGCGCGCGGCCTGGGCAAAGTCACCGATGATGCGCCAGATATCTTCCTCTTCGATGGTTTTGCAGGTCGAACGGTGAACCGGTTCACGGATACCTGATGGTGACACCAGCGTCGACCAGTCGTGTCCATCCCAGCGCGAGCGACGCCCCATATGGGTAATCTGAATCATGATTTTGCCGCCATGCTTGTGCACAGCGTCGGCTAGATTCTGGAAGTGAGGGATGATGCGGTCGGTCGAGAGGTTGACCGAACTCCACCAGCCCTGGGGGCTGTCGATGGAAACAATCGACGAGCCGCCACAGATGCACAGCCCACAGCCGCCCTTGGCCTTCTCTTCGTAGTATTTTACGTAACGGTCCGTGGTCATGCCGCCATCGGTGGCGTAGACCTCGGCGTGGGCCGTACTGACCACACGGTTACGAATGGTCTGACTGCCGATCTGGATCGGCTTGAACAGTGCCTCGAATGCCATGGCATTGATCCTCAGTTCACGGGAGTGACAACAAACAGACCGTTATCGTGGCCTTCTTCGGCGCCACTCTGGGTCTGTTCGGCAACAGTGCGCAGCGTACTGTCGCGAGCACTCAGAATCTGATCCATGGCACCGGCAAACCAGCCGGTAAACATGTATTCGATTTTACGATTCACCTTGCCCATCTGGTAGACGAATGCGCTGTGCTCAAGGCGTACGCGCGCGGTACCTGCATCAAGGTCGATCTCTTCGGTAATGAAGATGCCCCAGCCGCGCTGGGAGAGGCGTTTCATGTAGTGCTCGAACACGTCCACGTCTTCTAGCCCGTGAAGTTCGGCCTCTTTCTCACACCAGTGCCAGGCACTTTTGTAGCCCGCCTGGTAAAGAATCTCGGCATATTTTTCGGCACCCAGCGCCTCTTCAACGGCCACATGGTTGTTGATGAAGAAGTGACGCGGGACATACAGCATCGGCAAGGCGTCGCTCGTCCAGATACCGGTTTCACTGTCGACTTCAATGGGGAGTTCGGGAGCAGTCTTGGTCACGGTCGTATTCCTTAAACTTATACTTATTCAAAAGCGCTTGGTTGTTCAATGCCTTCCAGGGTCTTGGGGGTGAACGGCAGAGCAGGCGTAATAAACGCCTATTCGCCCCACACGTCTTTTAGGGTTCTCACCCAGTTCTCGCCCATGATTTTTCTGACCTGGGACTCGCTCATCCCTCGCTTTAGAAGCGCTTCTGTCAGATTGGGAAATTCACCGATGGTGCGGATGCCTTCGGGGTTGATGATCGTGCCGAAACTGGTCAGGCGACGGGCGTAGCCCTTGTCATGGGTCAGCCACTCGAAGAAGTTCTGGTCATGGCCCTGAGTGAAGTCGGTGCCGATGCCGATGGCGTCTTCACCCACGATATTCATGATGTACTCGATCGCTTCACAGTAGTCGTCGATGGTTGAATCAACGCCTTTCTTGAGAAACGGGGTGAACATGGTCACGCCGACAAAGCCGCCGTGGTCGGCGATGAACTTAAGCTCTGCATCGGACTTGTTGCGGGGGTGCTCTTTGAGCCCGGAGGGCAGGCAGTGCGAGTAGCACACCGGCTTTTTGGATTCGAGGATGACTTCTTCAGAGGTCTTGGCGCCCACGTGGGAAAGATCGCACAGCATGCCGACGCGGTTCATTTCCGCGACGATCTCGCGTCCAAAGCCAGACAGGCCGCCGTCACGCTCGTAGCAGCCGGTGCCGACCAGATTCTGGGTGTTGTAGCACATCTGCACGATGCCCACGCCGAGCTCCTTGAAGATCTCGACGTAGCCGATTTGATCTTCAAAGGCGTGGGCATTCTGAAAGCCGAAGATGATACCGGTCTTGCCTTCTTTCTTGGCGCGCATAATGTCGGCGGTGGTGCGAACCGGGCGTACCAGGTCGCTGCACTCTGCCATTAGCTTTTTGGACGCCACGATATTGTCGACCGTTGCCTTGAAGCCTTCCCAGACCGAGACAGTGCAGTTGGCTGCAGTCAGGCCGCCACGACGCATGTCTTCAAGTAATTCGCGGTTCCATTTGGCGATAATCAGGCCGTCAATGACGATGGCATCTTGGTGCAACTCAGCAGGGTTCATAGCGTAGCTCCAGAATTGTTTATATAGGAAGCATAGCGTTGCCCTGCTGCTGATCAGCTCTTGGAAACGACGACGGAAATTCCAAAAGCGTCATTAGGCGAAATGCACGCGTGGCAAATATGGCAAGTAGGCGGGTTAAGCGATACAAAAGAGGCAAGGGCGCGAAAGGGGGCGCAATATGACCGAGGGTCTAACGAAAAAGAGCTGCCTTTTGGGCAGCTCTGATAGCAATGATGACAGACCCCGTCAGGTGACGAGCGGTACGCTGGCAAAGGTCGGCTCACCTTGAGCATAGGCAAGCGCCAGAAGAGCACTTGATGCCGGTTCGCTGCTCGCCGGTTCTACGCCCCAACGCTTGAGCAGTGGCGGCGATTTTTCCTGATGTTTTGGGCAGGAATGAATGCCCAGGCGTTCGTCGCGCGGCGGAACGCCGAAGCACTCGCGATAGCACTTGGAAAAATGCGGGGTTGAAACAAAGCCGCACACAGAGGCAATCTCGATGATTGAGAGAGGCGTCTGTTTGAGTAACTGACGTGCCCGCACCAGTCGCAGCTTGAGATAATACCGGGAGGGCGAGCAGTGCAGATAGCGCTGGAAAAGCCGCTCCGACTGGCGCCGCGAGACGCCAACGTAGCTGGCCAGTTCGTCGAGCTCAAGCGGCTCTTCCAGGTTGGACTCCATCAGCGCAACGATGTCCAGCAGCTTGGGCTGTGTCGTGCCCAGCACATGCTTTAACGGCACGCGCTGCTGATCCTGCTCGTTACGCATGCGCTCGTAGATGAACATCTCGGAGATGCCTGCAGAAATCTCTTTGCCATGATCGTGAGCGATCAGGTTGAGCATCATATCCAGCGGCGCCGTGCCTCCAGAGGCGGTAAAACGGTCGCGATCAATAGAGAACAGCCGTGTCGTCAGCACAATCTTTGGAAATGCCTCCTGAATAGAGGCCAGGCACTCCCAGTGAATGCTGGTTTCGTAATGATCAAGCAGACCTGCCTGGCCTAACGCCCAGCTACCCGTACAGATAGCGCCTAAGCGACGTAGCTGGCGCGACTGTGCCTGCAGCCAATGTAGATGATCACGGCTGACACTATGCTGAGGGGCAACGCCGCCACAAACCACCACCCAATCCAGCGACAGCGGTGCGTGCATTGAGGCATCTGGCGTTACATGCAGGCCGTCACTTGCGCGAACCGGGGAGCCATCCTGAGTAAGGGTGTACCAGCGGTAAAGCTCGCGTCCAGCCAACTGGTTTGCCATGCGCAAGGGCTCAATCGCTGACGCTAGAGAGATAAGCGTGAAGTTGTCCAACAGCAGAAAACCGAGGGTTTGCGGAACGTTCGAGTGACCTACAGTCGTTGGGTTTTTTACTTGATTAATAGTCATGGTCTATACCTCTATCACCTAAACGTCATTGATTTTATTTTTATTATCGTTTTATATCGCCGGCGTTTTTTTCTGGGTCCCTGCGCTAGATACTTACTGCCTACAATGCATATTGGCACGGATGACACTTATACTGACAAAGCAATCTTAAAAGCAATTCAATCGATGTCGCAAATAGAATGCTGGAAGTCGCCTCTGAGGCAATTAATGTGGATGTAAGGCGAGCATCAGTGATGAATGAAACGTTCGTTTCAACGTTAAGCGTCGTTTCGATAAGGCATTGAGCCAAAAGGTTTTACATCTAAAAACGCTATAATCTAATAAGCTAAGCAATGAAAGGAGATATCAATGGCCAAGCTTTTCAAGGAGTTCCGCGAGTTTGCGGTTAAAGGTAACGTTGTGGATATGGCGGTGGGGATCATTATCGGCGGCGCTTTTACGCTGATCGTACAAAGCCTCGTCAAGGATGTAATGAATCCTATTATCGGCCTACTGGTGGGGGGAGTCGATTTCTCCAACCTCTTTGTCGTGCTCAGTCAGGGCGCCGTTGCAGGCCCTTATCCCACCTTGGCGGCCGCTCAGGTGGCCGGAGCAGTCACCCTAAACGTTGGGCTATTTATCAATGCGGTGGTCAGCTTCACGATTGTGGCTTTCGTTGTTTTTATGCTGGTAAGAACGATTAACCGCTTAAAGCGTGAAGAGGTGGAATCACCCAAAAGCCCGGTTGAGAAGCCCTGCCCGCACTGCCTCATGACCGTGCCTATCAAAGCCACTCGCTGCGGCCACTGCACCTCCGAGTTGCCTGTACCCACAGAGGCAGAACAGCAGTCTCTTAATACAGCGTCGACGCCATTACAATCTTAATGGTTCGTTATAAAAACGGGTGCCCAAAAGGGCACCCGTTTTTATGCAGCTTACTTTAAGCGCGTTTTTTAGCTACTTTCGTGTCAGGGGTTTGGCTATCACTGGCATCGCTTGGCTGGGGCAGCGAGGGCAGCGATTTAGCCAGCATTTCAACGCTGTGACGATAGTACAGCTGGCTCTTGTTGTGTTCACCCATACTGGCGTAAAGACGGGCAAGCTCGGCGCATACCTCACCGTTGGGGCGCTGGCGCTGGCTGGCTTCGAAGTATTCCAGCGCTTTTTCCCATTTGCCGGTGCGCAGAGACAGCCGGCCACAGGTCAATAGTAGCTCCGGATCATTAGGTCGCTCTTGCAGCCATTTCTCTGCTTTTGCCAACTGTCGTGCTGGGTCAACCTTCAGCAGGCCGTAGCGTTTTACTAAGCGTGCATCCCAGTGATGGTCCAGCGAATGATTAAGCAGGCGCTCGGCAATAAACTCTTCATTGGCTTGAATCAGTGCTTCGCAATAAATAGCGATAAGCTCCGTATTGCCGCGCATATAGTCAGGCATATCCGCCCACAGCCCACGCACACGCTCAACGTTGGTTGGGTTTTTGGCTTCAAAGATAATCAGCTCACGGTAAGCTTTAAACTCTAGCTGCTCGCGCTCTGATTGAGAAATCAGCTTTTGCGCCGCCAGCCGTGGAATCAAACGCCGCAGGCCTTCCCAGTCGTTGACGCTCACATGCACCTGTTTCAGCAGCTTGAGCACCTGCGGGTGGTTAGAAAGCTTTTTGTCCAGTCGATTCAAAATCGCCAGGGCTTCTTCGGGCTGCTGGCGCTCAATCATCATTTGCGCCTGCATTAGGCCAACGGCCGTATCCGCGCCTTGCGTTGAAAGCTGTGCCTGGTTGAGGTGCTCTTGAGACTTAGCGTGGTTGCCTTGGTAGTGGGCGGCCAGCGCCGCTGATAGGTAATTAACCAGCGGCGTACTGGAATCATCGGCAGCGTTAGCCAAGGTTTTCTCGGCTTTTTTCCAACGACCTTCGGTTAGCGCGACGAGGCCACGCACAGTGCGCTGCATAGCGCGGCGATTGCGTGCACGACTGTTCCAACTGCGAAAACGGCCCATCGGGCGAATGATGCCGCTTAGCAAGCGCAGGACGAAATGAAGGACAATAAACGCGGCAAACAGCAATACCAGGCCAAACCAAAACGAGGTTTGTATGGAGGAATCGCCAACGCGGATGAGCCAGTAGCCGGGCACCGCCATCATCATCTGCCCAAATAGGGCACCGACGGCAAGGCCAGCGACAATCAGCAGAACAAGCTTTCTCATGCATCACCTCCGCTTTGGCCACGCGTTTCATGGCGGTTCTCAATAAAACGCGTGAGTTCCTGCTGAGAAGCGCTGATATCCGGCAGCTCCGGCTTTATCTCGGTCTGCTGAAGCTCTTGAAGGCGCGCGATAACATTTTGCGTTTCTTCGCGGTCGGTATCGTAATAGTCGTTCAGAAGCCCCAGTGCTTTATCAAGGCTGGCCTGATACAGGTCCTGCTCTTCTTTTAGCAGCGCTAGCTGGGATTGCTCCAAGATTAAGCGCAGGCTCTGGCGCAGGTACGACTCTTGCTCGGGCGTCACAAGTGCTTCCAGCGCTTCATCGTGATGGCGAATCACCACCAAGTCTTTCAGCTCTTGACCGAAGCGTGCTAACTGGCGCTGGAACGTACCGGTCGGTGGCTGTTCGATGCCGGAAGTGACTGCGCGTTCTTCAATCTCTTGCGAAAGCCGCAGGTTGGCAACCTGCTCCTGCTGAGCATTCAGCGCTAAGTAGAGGCCGGTGCGGTCAACCTGGGGTACGCCATCAAGGGCGGCTAGCTCATTGGCAATCTCGCGGCGTACCGGCGTCAACGCGGGATTTTCCGCATCGACAAGGCGCGCGTCAGCGGTGCGCAGCAGCGCCGCAGCGCCGTTAACATCGCCCTCTAACTGCAGACGTTGATTCGCTAGGCGCAGCAGATACGCGGCTTCGGCATGCAGCCAATCGCGCTCGTCGGTGTCCTGCTCCTGGGAAAGTTGATCCAGCACCTGGCCCAAGGTCTCATCGACTTCGCTACGGTAGCTGCCAAATTCGTCGCGCAGCTCGCTGAGCGTACCTTGCAGGGCCTCATCGCGCTCTGCTTCGCCGCCGTCTAGGCGCGACGCCAGATCGCTCACCGACTGTTGCGATGCATTACTTTCGGTTTGCTGGGTCAGTTCATCAATACGCTGCTGCTGGTTCTCAAGGCGCTGCCAGCCCTGCCAGGCGACGAGGGCCAATACGATAGCCACGATAATGACCAGCACAATAGCGAAGAGGCCGCCCTTACCGCCACCGCTGCCTTTACCCGTATTGCTGGGCGGTGGCGTACCACCGGACGAAGATTTTGATGGCGTTGGTTTTGGGGGTGTCGGCGTTGCTGATGCCGTGCTGGGTGATGATGCGGTACTTTGTGCGGGCGAAGGTGAACTTGTGGCCTGGGAAGATGAACTTGGCGCGGCAGTGCCTGTCGACGAGGGTGTGGCCGCCGTGCTGGCTGCCGACGAAGCTGCGCTGTTGGTGCCGCCTTTTCCACGCCGCCGCGAACGATGGTTGTTAGCACCACTTTGGTTATTAGCACCGCTTTGAGGGGGCGGCGGTGAACTCGGCGGTGTAGTCGGCGTGCTGGGCTCAGACGTGCGGCTAGTCGCAGCGGCCGTGTCGGTCGTTTTAGGGATGCCTTGAGAGGCATCGGCGGATGTCGGTTGAACATCGCCCTGATCATTTACTTGTTTGCTCATCTGTCGCTAGCCCTTAGTAAGTTCCTTGATCGACATCGGCACCCTGTGGGTCGCAAGTCTCCAACGCCGCTATCAACGCAGCCGACGTTGCTCCAGACGCCACCTTGAGGTTACAAAAACCTAGTATGCCAGCCAGTGTAGCCAAACGGCGACTGGAAACGATTAGCGGTTGGTTGAAAGCCGCCTGATTGCACCATTTTGCCAGATGTTCCAGCAGTTCGCTGCTGGTGACGATCAATGCCCGATAATTACCTGAAAATAAATACGCCTGTAGGGCGGGTGCAAGGGGCTGAAGCGTACGTCGGTAAACGGCGATGCGGCTTACCTTTGCTCCCCGCGCGGTGAGCGTTTCTGCCAGCAGAGTTCTGCCGCCTTCACCTGCCACTAATAGAATACGCTGATGCGCCAGCTGCTGCAGCGACGCCAGTGCCAGCAGCGCTTCGCTGGTGTCTTCCCTCGCATCGGCTGGGGGCACGTGTACGCGCACACCCAGCTGATCATAAAGCGTGCTCGCGGTAGCGCTACCGACGCTGTAGTAGTCAATCCCCACGGGAAGCTGCGGCCAGTAGCGGTCTAATGCCTCGGCCAAGCAAACGGCGGCGAAGGGGCTAATAACGATTATCTTATGGTACTGATCAATATCTAGCCATGTGCTTCGCATGGCAGCATTTTCTGGCAACGTTTCCAGCTGCATCACATTGAGTGATTCAACGCTTCCGCCCTGGCCGCGTAGCGCCGCGGCGAGCGCTTCTCCGCGCTCACCAGGGCGGCAGATCAGTACTGGCTGGCTCATATTTCTCGACCGTAAACCTCTTCCAAAATATCACCTGCGCCTTGGTCGAGCAGGTCTTCTGCAACGCGAATGCCCAGCGCCTCAGGCTCATGCATTGAGCCGCTGCCTTCGGCGCGAAGCACTTCTGTACCCTCTGGGTTTCCCACTAAGCCGCGTAGCCACAGCGTTTCGTTGGCAAGGTCTAGCACTGCGTGTCCGGCGATAGGCACCTGACAGCCACCGTCGAGTCGTGTATTCATCGCTCTTTCTGCGCGTACCCGAGTGGCAGTGTCAGGATCATCCAGTGGTGCGAGCAGGTTGATAAGCTCAGGATCATGCAGGCGGCACTCAATGCCTAGCGCGCCTTGACCACAGGCAGGCAGGCATACTTCCGGCGGCAACGCCTGGGCAATTCGCGCGTTCAGGCCCAACCGTTGTAGACCGGAAGTGGCGAGAATAATGGCATCAAAATCGCCGGCGTCTAATTTGGCGAGTCGTGTTTGCACGTTGCCGCGCAGATTAAGAATTTGTAGGTCAGGACGGACTTCGCGCATTTGCAGACCACGGCGCAGGCTAGCAGTGCCAATGCTCGCCCCTTCAGGCAGCTCATCGAGGCTTGCGTAGTGGTTAGACACAAACGCATCGGTAGGGTCGGCCCCTTCCAAAATGATCGAGAGGCCTAATCCTTCAGGAAAGTTCATCGGTACGTCCTTCATGGAGTGGACGGCAATATCGGCACGGCCATCAAGCATCGCATCTTCAAGTTCTTTAACGAACAGTCCTTTCCCACCAATCTTAGAAAGAGGCGTATCGATTATTTTATCGCCCTTAGTAGAAAGGGGGATAAGTTCGACCTCAAGGCCGCTGTGCTCTGCCATTAAGCGGTCACGAACGTACTCAGCCTGCCACATGGCCAGTTGGCTTTTACGCGTGGCAATGCGCAATTTGGTAATTGATAGCACGTTATTCTCCCCTATACCGCAGACACGGCGACTCACACTATGATACCCCTATCATAAAGCACCGGGCGCCACAGTAAAAACGGCATGCCGCTGAGCGGGACGACTCTGGTACACTTTCCGTCAACGACTCCATTGTTTTGTCAGCAGGATATATCTCCGATGAGCCAAGCTACGAATCAGTCTTGGGGCGGTCGCTTTAGCGAGCCCACCGATGCCTTTGTTGCCCGTTTTACCGCGTCTGTCACCTTTGATCAGCGCCTAGCCCGCCAGGATATTCAGGGCTCCATCGCCCATGCCACCATGCTGGCCCGCGTAGACGTACTGACCGATGACGAGCGCGACGCCATTATCAACGGCCTGAACGAGATTCAGGGTGAGATCGAGCGCGGCGAATTCAACTGGTCGGTGCCGCTTGAAGACGTGCACATGAACATCGAGGCGCGGCTGACCGACAAGATTGGTATTACCGGCAAGAAGCTGCACACCGGGCGTTCGCGCAACGACCAGGTAGCCACCGATATTCGCCTGTTCATGCGCGATGAAATCGACGTCATTGAAGTAGAGCTTAAGCGCCTGCGCGAAGGCATGATTGAGCTGGCTGATCGTGAAGCCGATACGATTATGCCGGGCTTTACTCACCTGCAAACGGCTCAGCCGGTAACGTTCGGCCACCATATTTTAGCGTGGCAAGAAATGCTGTCGCGGGATCATGAGCGTCTGTTGGATTGTCGTAAACGCGTCAACGTGATGCCGCTGGGCGCTGCTGCCCTAGCGGGAACGACCTATCCGATTGATCGCCACGTCACCGCAGAGCTTCTAGGCTTTGATCGCCCGGCGGAAAATTCGCTAGACGCCGTGTCAGATCGTGACTTCGCGATCGAATTCACAAGCTTTGCCAGTATTTTGTTGATGCATCTATCGCGCATGAGCGAGGAGCTGGTGCTGTGGACCAGCGCTCAGTTCAACTTTATCGATCTGCCCGACCGCTTCTGCACCGGCTCATCCATTATGCCGCAGAAGAAAAACCCGGACGTGCCCGAGCTGGTGCGCGGCAAAACCGGCCGTGTGTATGGCCATTTAATGGCGCTGCTGACGCTGATGAAATCCCAGCCGTTGGCTTACAACAAAGACAACCAAGAAGATAAAGAGCCGTTGTTTGACGCTGTGGATACCGTGCGCGACTGCTTGAAAGCCTTCGCCGATATGGTGCCTGCCATTGAGCCGAAAAAAACCAGCATGTATGAAGCGGCGCGGCGTGGGTTTTCGACCGCGACGGATCTTGCCGATTACCTGGTTCGCAAAGGTGTTGCTTTCCGCGATGCCCATGAAATTGTCGGTCACTCGGTGGCCTACGGTCTTAAAACGGAAAAAGACCTCTCTGAAATGAGTCTTGATGAGCTCAAGCAGTTCTCCGACATCATTGAGCAGGATGTTTTCGAGGTGTTGACCCTTGAAGGTTCAGTGGCCGCGCGTAATCACATTGGCGGCACCGCACCGAATCAAGTGCGTGCTGCTGCCCAGCGTGCGCGCGATGCGCTGAGTGCACTCAAGGCGGGTGCTGCATGAAAACGTTAGCACTGATGGTACTGCTGGTGGCAAGCCTGGCCGGTTTAGCCGGCTGTGGGCAAAAAGGGCCGCTTTATCTGCCGGACGATGCGCCCGCCATCGAACAGTCTGACGAGCAGCCTAGCCGCGCGGCTGAATAGAGCGCCGTTGGCCTAGGAAAAGGGGAGAGTCACATGGATTATTTTAACTACCGCGATGGCGTGCTGTACGCCGAAGATGTGCCGCTGTCACGGATTGCTAACGAACACGGCACGCCTTGCTACGTCTATTCAAAAGCGACCTTTGAACGTCATTTTCGGGCCTATACTGAAGCGCTGGGCAGTCATCCGCATCTGATTTGTTACGCAGTAAAAGCCAACTCTAACTTGGCGGTGCTGGGACTGCTCGCCAAGCTTGGCGCAGGGTTTGATATTGTCTCGATCGGCGAACTTGAACGCGTGCTTAAAGCCGGCGGTGATCCGGCTAAGGTGGTGTTTTCCGGCGTAGCCAAGCAGCCCCACGAAATGGTCCGCGCGCTAGACGTGGGCATTAAGTGTTTTAACGTCGAGTCGCGCCCAGAGCTTGAGCGTTTAAATCGCGTTGCGGGCGAGCAGGGCAAGGTGGCGCCGGTGTCTCTGCGGGTCAACCCAGACGTTGACGCGGGTACGCACCCGTATATCTCGACGGGTTTGAAAGATAATAAGTTTGGCATCTCGATAGACGAAGCGTTGGCGGCCTATGAGCTAGCCGCCAGTTTGCCTAATCTTCAGGTCAAAGGGTTGGACTGCCATATCGGTTCGCAGCTAACCGAAACGGCTCCGTTCTTGGATGCACTGGAGCGGCTGCTGGTACTGATGGAGCGCCTGCGTGAGCGAGGCATCGAAATTGATCACCTCGACTTAGGCGGCGGTTTGGGCGTCACCTATCGCGATGAAAAGCCACCCCAGCCGTTTGATTACGCTAGCCAGTTGTTGGCACGGCTATCGCGCTGGGAAGGTGGTGAAGCACTGACGCTACTGTTTGAGCCAGGACGCTCGATTGCTGCCAATGCTGGCGTAATGCTGACGCGCGTTGAGTTTCTCAAGCCCGGTGAGACCAAAAACTTCGCTATTGTGGATGCGGCGATGAACGATTTGATTCGCCCTGCGCTGTATCAAGCATGGCAAGCAATTGTGCCGGTCGACACCCGCGAGGCGCGCGAGACTGCGCTTTACGACGTGGTTGGCCCGGTATGCGAGACTGGCGACTTCCTGGGTAAAGAGCGCGAGCTTTCGATCGCGGAAGGCGACCTGCTGGCGGTGCGCTCGGCGGGCGCCTACGGCTTTGTGATGGCTTCAAACTACAATAGCCGTCCTCGCGCCGCGGAGCTTATGGTCGATGGCGACAGCTGCCATGTCGTCCGGGCGCGTGAAACCGTGGCGAGCCTGTGGGCCGGCGAAGCGTTGCTGCCCGAAGGGGAACGCTGATGCTTCTGCACTTCACCAAAATGCATGGCTTGGGTAACGACTTTGTCATGGTGGATCTCGTGACGCAGCGCGCCCGGCTGGACGAGGCGCAAATCCGCGCGCTGGCAGACCGTCGTTTCGGCATCGGCTTTGACCAGCTGTTAGTGGTCGAGCCGCCCCGCGACCCGGACATGGATTTTCGCTACCGTATTTACAATGCGGATGGCAGTGAAGTGGAAAACTGCGGCAACGGAGCGCGCTGCTTTGCTCGCTTTGTACGCGATCAGCGGCTGACGCATAAACATGAAATTCATGTGGAAACCGCGGGCGGGGCGCTGGTATTAACCGTGCAGCTTGATGGAATGGTGCGTGTTGATATGGGGCGTCCGCGGTTTAGCCCCCTGGCTTTGCCCTTTGATGCGCCGGGCGACCAGCCGCTGCACCGGCTAGATGTGGGCGATGACACGCTGCAGATTGGCGTCGTCTCAATGGGCAATCCCCATGCGGTGCTGCAGGTCGAAAGCGTTGATAGCGCGCCGGTCGAGCGGCTTGGGCCGTTGGTTGAGGCGCATCCTCGTTTTGCTAAGCGTGTTAACGTAGGCTTTATGCAGGTACTCTCACCTAGCGAAATACGCCTGCGCGTCTATGAACGCGGCAGCGGCGAAACGCTAGCCTGCGGTACGGGTGCCTGCGCGGCAGTGGCTAGCGGCATTCGTCAGGGGCTGCTGAAAAGCCCTGTGAAAGTGCATTTACCCGGTGGCGAACTCAGCATTGAATGGCCCGACCCTGAAGGGTCGCTGACAATGGTGGGACCGGCTACGCGCGTCTTTGATGGCCGTGTAGCACTCAATTAACTCGAGGAGAACGGCGATGTCACAAGCCCCCGAACCCCGCAAAACGCTCGATCCTGATCAAGTGGCGTTCTGGCTGGCGCGGCATCCCGATTTTTTCGTGGGTCGTGAAGGGTTATTGCAGCAGCTGCAAGTGCCGCATCCCAATATTGAGGGGGCTGTGTCGCTGCTGGAGCGGCTGGTGTTTGATCTGCGTAAGCGTGCTGAAACCGCCGAAGGTCGTTTAGAGCACTTGTTAGAAACCGCTCGCCATAACGAGTCTCAGTATCGTCGGCTACGCGAAACGCTGATTGCATTGGTTGAGGCTCAAGACCGCGATGCATTGGCACAGGCGCTGGCGACTCAGCTGAGTGAGCGCTTTGAAACCCCTGCCATGGCGCTGTGGTGCCCGGCCACGTTAAGCGATGCCGAGCCGCAGCCGCCGCAGCCGCCGCGCCACGTGTTAGACCAGCATGCTAGTGCGCGTCTAGCCGCTATGTTGGATGGCCGCACTAGCCGCTGCGTTAAGCTCAGCGTTAGCGATTGGAAGTGTTTGCTGCCCCATGTTAAAGCACCGCGCAAAGCCGGCTCGTGCGCTATCTCGCGCCTCTCTGCTGGCGACCCACTTGGCTACTTGGTGCTGGCAAGTCCCAGCCCCGATGCCTATCGAGCCAGCATGGACACGCTGTTCACCGAGTATCTAGGCGATATCGTTGCGCGCCTGCTGATACGTCTAGGCGATCATGGCTAAGCCATCATCTATTGCAGATCGCATTGAGACATTTTTAGCGGCGCTGGCGGCCCATGCCAGCCCGGCGACCGTGGCGGCCTATCAGCATGACCTAGCGGCGCTATGTACCTTCACGAATCGCCGTGATGTCACAGATCCTGCTGCGCTAGACACCGCCCTGCTACGCGCCTTTTTGGGCGCAGAACGCAGCCGGGGCTTGGCGCCCCGAAGCCTGGCGCGGCGCCGGGCAGCGCTGTCACGCTTTGCGGATTATCTGGTCAAACAGGGCGTGCTGGTGGATAACCCGGTGGGGCTGTTACGCACTCCGAAGCAGCCAAGCCATCTGCCGCGCCCGGTTGATGTCGATGCGCTGGCACGTTTTCTAGATACCCCTCACGACGGCTCACCGCTGGGCACTCGCGATCAAGCCATTCTTGAGCTGTTTTATTCCAGCGGCCTGCGTTTAGCCGAGCTTGCTGCGCTGGACTTGGGTGATTTGCAAAGCAGCCGAGTGAGGGTCATCGGTAAAGGAGGCAAGCCGCGCCAAGTACCGGTTGGGCGCCGAGCCCAGCAGGCACTGATCGACTGGCTTGGCTGTCGTTCTGCGCTGGCGCCTGCGGGAGAGCTGGCTTTATTTGTTGGCCAGCGCGGTGCGCGGCTAGGGCATCGCGCTATTCAAAAGCGCTTAGCGCAGCTGTCACTTGCTCGCGGCTTGCCCGAGCATTTACATCCTCATCGGCTGCGACACTCTTTTGCCAGCCATCTGCTGGAATCAAGCCAAGACCTGCGCGCGGTACAAGAGTTATTAGGCCACGCTAATCTTTCGACGACCCAAATCTATACGCGGCTCGACTGGCAGCACCTGGCAACGAGCTACGATGCCGCTCATCCGCGCGCCAAACGCAGCCCTGGGAGTAAGCCATGACGGTGCTGAAGGCCATTACCTTCGATCTAGACGATACGTTGTGGGACAACCATGGCGTGATGTTACGCACTGAGGAAGGGCATTACCGCTGGCTGTTGGACGCGCTCAGGGCATGGCGTACTGCGCGTCAAGAGCCAGCCCTTGCGCTCGACCCGGTCAACGGCGGACAAGATTATCTGCAGCGTCGCTTACAGCTGGCTAAAGATGTGCCCGAACGGCGTGGCGACTTCACATGGCTGCGCTTACGCGCCCTGGAAGCTCAGTTAGAAGCTCAGGGTTTGACGCGCAGTGGCGCGTTGCTGTGGGCAGCTGCGGCGATGAACGAGTTTCATCGCCTGCGCATTCAGGTAACGCCTCATCCTGAAGCGACGGGGCTATTGACCGCATTGGCGGAGCGCTATCAGCTTGCCGCCATTACCAATGGCAATATCCATTTGGCGCGTCAGCCGCTGGCCGCTCACTTCCCTGTGGCCATTGCCGCGGGCGAGTTGCTGGCGCCCAAACCTGACCCCACGCCGTTTCTTACCGCGCTTGCACGCCTCAACGTCGCGCCGGAATGCGCGATGCACGTAGGTGACTCTTGGGAGGAAGACATTCTGCCTGCTCAGCAGCTGGGGATGCATGCCGTATGGATTGCCGCAGCGGGTGACGAGGTGCTGCCGCCGCGAGTGCATCGCATCGCCCATATTAAAGAGCTGCCCAGCGTGCTTAAGCTGCTAGAAAACGAAGTATAAGCGCCGAACTATTCAGGCGGCGTATGTAGCCACTGATCCAACTTCTTTGAAAGCGTGTCCACGCCGTCGCGTTTGAGCGATGAGAATAGCTGTACCGACACCAGGTCTTCCCACTCTTTGAGGCTCGAGCGTACTTTTTGCAATGCCGCGTTGGCAGGGCCTTTCTTTAGCTTGTCCGATTTGGTCAGCAGAATATGCACCGGCATTTCTCGCTGGTCGGCATAGCTGAGCATCATTTGATCGAACTCGGTCAGCGGATGACGTACATCCATCAACAGCACTAGCCCGCGCAGGCTAAAGCGGTTACGCAGATACTCTGCTAGGTGCTTTTGCCACTCCAGTTTGACTGACTCAGGTACCTTTGCGTAGCCGTAGCCCGGTAGATCGACCAGCCTTCTAGCGTCGTCGTTCATGACGCGGAAAAAGTTGATTAACTGGGTACGACCCGGCGTGCGAGAGGTTCTCGCCAGGGCATTCTGTTGCGTTAATGCATTGATAGCACTGGATTTGCCGGCATTCGAACGCCCGGCAAAAGCAACTTCTGCACCGGTATCGTCAGGGCATAGCGCTAGGGTAGGCGCGCTGATAACAAAACTTGCCGTGGGGTAGTTCAGCCGAGCGACAAGGCTATCATGAGGGGTAGACATGGATGTGATCCTGAAAAACGAACATAAAAGCGGCCTGCTCGGCGCACATGATACGAAAGACAGAGCATAGAGCAGTGCCGCGACGAGTGACCCCTAAAGCAGCCCAGGGTTTTGATTCCCGCCGCCAGGGGTGATTCGTTATAATGCCAGCGGTATATCTCTGCGAGCTGAGGCGCTAGTGTACCATCGCGCTCTAGTCGGCAGCGACCAGCACATTCGTCAAATATAAACCGCTATGTGGAAGGGTAATGAGACAGTTACTGGCAAGCTTGGCCATTGCTATGGCCGTTGGCGTCGCGCACGCTCAAGCGGACTTCCAGGCCGATGCGGATGCATCCGCTGGCCGCGAGCGGGCGCAGACGTGCGCTGCTTGCCATGGTCAAACCGGTATTAGCCCGGCGAGCGCCTTCCCTCACTTGGCAGGTCAACAAATGTCTTATCTGGCCAAGCAGATCATCGATATTCGTGATGGCGATCGCTTGGTGCCGCAAATGGCCGCTCAAGTGGACAGTTATTCAGACCAGGATGCGTGGGATGTCGCGGCGTTTCTCGCCGGATTAGACACCCATATTGGGCAAGCGAGCGATGAGGATGCCAACTTGCTGGCCCGTGGCGAAGAACTTTACCGCGCGGGTGATCTGTCTAAGGGCATACCCGCTTGTTCAGCCTGCCATTCGCCCACTGGCGTTGGTATCGGCAGTGCCGTTTACCCCGGGCTTTCTGGCCAGTATGCGCAGTACACGGTCGCGACGCTGCAGGCGTTCGCTGCCGGTGAGCGTGACAATGACCCTAATAATATGATGCAAGATATTGCCGCCAAGATGAGCGATAACGATATGCAAGCCGTCGCTAACTATTTGTTAGGCCTGAACTAGCCTTTGGGAGCCTAAACGATTTTTTGTCAGGATTGCGAAACCTTGTCGGGCGCTAGTAATGTGTCGTAGAGGAGGGAACTCGCTACTATAGTGACTGTCACATCCTTCGCTTACCCATGGAGAATACACGCAATGTTTAAAACGCTAATGGTCGCAATGGCTGGCCTCGGACTTTCTGCGGCGGTGAGTGCCCAGGAACTAGTAGCAGGCCAGCAGTATGAGCTTCTTGAGACGCCGGTAGAAACGAACGTTGAAGACGGCCAAATCGAAGTGACCGAAGTATTCTGGTTTGGTTGCCCGCACTGCTACCGCTTGCAAACGCCGGTTAATGAGTGGTACGAAACACTCGACGATGACGTCAGCGTAGTGCATATGCCTGCCACCATGGGCGGCGATTGGAATACCCATGCGACCGCTTTCTATGCGGCTGAATCGCTGGGTATCGAAGATGAGCTGCACGCAGATTTCTTTAATGCCATTCATCAGGAAAAGCAGTCACTAACCGACCCTGATGATATCGCTGAGTTCTTTGCCAACTATGGCGTGAGTGAAGAAGAAGCGAAACAAGCGCTAACGGCGTTTAGTGTACGTAGTGAAGTGAACAAGGCCAACAGCCGTATGCGCGAAATGCGCCTAATGGGCGTGCCGGCCCTGGTGGTTGACGGCCGCTATGTCGTGACGCCTAGTTCTGCTGGCAGCCTTGAAAACATGCCGCAGGTTGCGGATGAGTTGATTAAGCAAGTGCGTGCTGAGCGCGCAGAATAACGGTGTCAAATGAAGTGAAGGCTGATAAGACAGCGAGCGTCACGAGCACCCATAAGCCGCTGTTAGAAGATGGTCATTTGCGCCTGCTGACGTTCAATCTGCAGGTGGGCATTCAGACGTCTGCTTATCATCACTATCTCACTCGTAGCTGGCAGCACTTTCTGCCTAATCGGAAACGGGTGAAACGCCTGGATGTGATGAGCGACGTGCTGGGCCAGTTTGATGTCGTCGGTCTGCAGGAAGCCGACGGCGGCAGCTTTCGCTCCAGCCGCATCAACCAGGTGGAATACCTGGCGGCTAAGGCCGGATTTCCTCATCACTTCAAGCAACTGAACCGAAATCTTGGGCACCTTGCCCAGCACAGCAACGGGCTGCTTTCGCGTCTCGTGCCCACCAAAATTGAAGAGCACCGCCTGCCCGGGACCTTGCCTGGGCGTGGTGCCATTCACGTGCGTTTTGGTAACGGGCCGGATGCGTTACATATTTTTGTCGCACATTTGGCGCTTAGCCATCGTGGCCGGGTGCGCCAGCTTAACTACTTAAGCGAGATCATCCAGCCACTGCGGCATGTGGTGGTGATGGGCGATCTGAATTGCACTCCGGCTCAGCTGCACGCCCATGAGCGATTCAGCACCTCGTTGCCGCTGCATCCTGTTACACCTTTATTGAGCTACCCATCGTGGCAGCCCAGGCAAGCGTTGGATCACATTTTGCTATCGCAAACCCTGGAGGCCGCTGAGGTGCGGGTAATGGATCACCTGTTTTCGGATCACTTGCCGATTGCGGTTGATTTACCCTTACCAGCCGCCTGCCTACTGGCTATTAAAAAGGCGACACCCGCACCCAGCGCAACTCAATAAGCTGCTAAGAGCAATTTAGGCCGCTTTATGGCCCACCCAGACCTTTTTAGGGATGACGTTCGGCCCAGAATCAGCGATGATTCTGGGCCGTTTCTTTTCCAGGACATTTAACATGCTCGCCAATGCCCATGAGCCGCGCTTGCTGCGCTGGCTCGACTGCGTGACTGAGGGAGTGGGCCGGGCCATTGCCTGGCTGGTTGTGATAATGATGCTGGTGCAGTTCGCCATCGTCGTGCTGCGCTATATTTTCGGTATCAATAGCATCGTGATGCAAGAGTCGGTGATGTACATGCACGCCGCCGTGTTCATGCTCGGCGCCGGATGGACGCTACGTCACGATGGCCATGTGCGGGTCGATATCTTTTACCGCAAGATGTCTGAGCGTGGCCGCGCGTGGGTCGACCTGCTCGGCACGCTATTTCTGCTGATTCCCGTCATGTCATTTATCGCCATTTCAAGCTTCCACTATGTGATTACCAGCTGGGCCATTATGGAGCGGTCGGGGGACGGCGGCATTCCGGCCGTGTTCCTGCTTAAAACGCTGATTCTGGGAATGGTGGCCCTGCTACTTTTACAGGCGGTAGCGCAGCTGATACGTCAGGTGCTGATTATCCGCGGCAAGCTATCCAGTTCTGCCCCTGTGCATGAGGAGATGGTCTAGTGCTGGCGATTTTATTGGAAGGCATGCCGCTGTTACTGTTTGCCGCAGTATGCGGTGTCTTGATGCTGGGTTATCCGGTGGCTCTGTCGCTTGCGGGTACAGCGCTGGCCTTTGCCGGATTAGGCTGGTTGCTGCAATCGCTGGGCGTTCCGGTGCATTTCGAGGCACGCTGGATGGGCTCAATGCCTAGCCGGATCTACGGCATCATGACGAACAATACCCTGCTGGCGGTGCCTTTATTCGTGTTGATGGGTGTCCTGCTTGAGAAGTCACGGGTGGCGGAAACGCTGCTGGATGCGATGACCATGGCATTTGGCGCCCTGCGCGGCGGGTTGGGCATTGCGGTGGTATTGGTGGGCATGCTGCTGGCCGCATCTACCGGTATTGTGGGAGCAACGGTGGTTACCATGGGCCTGCTCTCGCTACCCACCATGCTCAAACGCGGCTACTCACCGGCACTGGCGACCGGGACCATTTGTGCCACGGGCACTCTGGGTCAAATCATTCCGCCTTCCATCGCCTTGGTGCTGCTAGGCGATGTTCTCAACAATGCCTATCAGCAGGCACAGCTATCGATGGGCGCTTGGAGCCCCAAGACGCTTTCGGTGGGCGATCTGTTTGTCGGCGCGTTGGTACCGGGCCTGCTGCTGGTGCTAGCCTATATTATCTATCTGCTTACAGTGGCGTGGCTAAAGCCCAGTACGGCCCCGGCGGCGGATCGTGAAGGATTGATGCAGGAGTTGGGGCACACCGGCAGTATCTGGCCGCTGCTACTGAAAGGACTTTTACCGCCCGTGCTGCTAATCGTGGCCGTGCTGGGCTCGATCTTGGGCGGCTTTGCCACGCCCACGGAAGCCTCAGCAGTGGGTGCCTTCGGTGCGCTGCTGCTGGCAGCGGCCAATCGGCGGTTAAGCTTTTCGATGCTGGGTGAGGTAGTGCGCTCCACCGCTCAGGTAACCAGCATGGTGTTTTTGATCCTGATTGGCGCGACACTGTTTTCGCTGGTATTTCGAGCGTTTGGTGGCGAAGAGCTGGTCAACCATATGTTTGATTCGATGCCCGGTGGGGTGGTGGGCGCTACCATTGTGGTCATGTTGGTCATCTTCCTGCTCGGGTTCATACTCGACTTTATCGAGATCACCTTTGTGGTGGTGCCCATTGTTGGTCCGGTGCTATTAGCGATGGGGGTTGACCCCATCTGGCTGGGCATCATGATTGCCGTCAACCTCCAGACCTCTTTTTTGACGCCGCCCTTTGGATTCGCATTGTTCTATTTACGCGGTGTGACACCGCAAAGTGTGCCGACATCGGCGATTTATCGCGGCGTCGTGCCGTTTATCATCATGCAGCTCGGCATGCTGTTAGCGCTGGCGCTATTCCCTGGACTGGCCACATGGCTGCCTTCGTTGATGTAAGGGGAAAGCATGCATCCTATTGCCAATGTACTGACGATTGCAGGCTCTGACCCTTCCGGGGGCGCAGGCCTGCAGGGAGACCTGAAAACCTTTTCAGCATTAGGGGTCTATGGCACCAACGTGATCACGGCGGTGATTGCCCAGAATACCTGCGGTGTGGCGTCAGTTTATCCGGTGTCGCCGCAGGTGATTCGTGAACAGCTAGAGCATTTGCTCAAAGACGTCACGCTAGACGCGGTCAAAATTGGCATGGTGGCTAGCCGCGAAGTCGCCGAAGTGATCGCTGACGTCCTGCGTAAGAAACGTCCGCGCTGGATCGTACTGGACCCCGTCATGGTGGCCAAAAGCGGTGATATATTGGTGGATGACGCCGGTATTCGCGCCGTGCGGGATATCCTGGTGCCGTTAGCCGACGTCATCACTCCCAACCTGCCAGAAGCAGCCGTACTGCTCGATTCACCCTCGCCGACTAGCTTAGAGGAAATGGAGGCAATGTTGCCGGGGCTGATGCAGTTAGGCGCGCCGTATGTGGTGCTCAAAGGCGGCCACCTGCGCGGGGCGACGTGCCCTGACTTGCTGGCAACACCCAGCGGCCATGAGTGGCTGCCCGCGTCGCGTATTGATACTGATAACTTACACGGTACCGGCTGCGCGCTCTCTTCGGCGATCGCCGCCTGTTTAGCCAAGCAGCCGGCCTCAGCACCCGCTAATGCAGCAGTGGCGGCGATTAGCGAGGCCAAGCAGTGGCTGCATGCCGCGCTAGAAGCAAGTGCCCGTCTAAACGTGGGTAAAGGGCGTGGTCCAGTGCATCACTTTCATGCGTGGTGGTAACGCTAGCGCCGTTTGGCAAGATTTATTAGGCATTAGGTATTGCGCTGAGAGTTTGCGAGAAAACGCTGTTAACAGGAGGGTATCACCATGCGATTAAGGCTGAACCATCATCCCGCGCTGGGCGCATTACTGGCGATATGTATGATGTTGATAACGTCTGGTGTCTTTGCCAGCAGCGTTTCTGAGCGGGGTGAGCGTTTTGAACGCGTTGTTGACGAGAACGGGCAGCGCTATACGCTGATTGGCAGCGGCGTTTTTCGCTATATGGTCTGGAACGCCTACGCTGGAGCGTACTATCAGCTTGAAAGTGATACGCAACCTCAGCCGCTGGGTAACCAGCCGAGGCGGCTAGAGCTGGCTTATTTCCGTGCCATTAAAGCGTCAGATTTTGCCGAAGCCACGGAAGAAACACTGCGGGACACGCTGACGCTTTATGAGTTCACTCAGATTGAAGCGCCCCTAGAGCAGCTTAATCAGCGCTATAGTGACGTAGTGCCCGGCGACCGCTATCTACTTAGTTGGGACGGCACGCAGCTACGTTTGGCGCTCAATGGCGAGGTTCTGTTTGCAGAGGATAACGCTGAGTTAGCCAGCGCCATGTTTAGTATCTGGCTAGGCGAGCGCCCTTTGGGTGAAGATTTTCGCGATGCGCTGTTAGGAAGAGGCTAGCGAGCAGTGGCGGCAGTCGCTGTCGTTAGCAGCCAAGGAGAAGCATGATGAAAGCGCTGATTCAGCGGGTGACGCGCGCCAGCGTAGCGGTGAAGGGTCAAACTGTGGGGGCAATCGAGCATGGGTTGCTAGCGCTGGTGGGCGTAGAAAAGGGCGACGACCAGGCGGCCGCTAGCAAGCTGTTGCATAAGCTGCTGCATTACCGTGTGTTCAGCGATGCTGACGGTAAAATGAATCAAAACCTTCAGCAGGTGAACGGCGGGCTGCTGCTTGTTTCTCAGTTCACCTTGGCAGCGGATACTCGTAAAGGGCTGCGCCCCAGCTTTTCCAGCGCCGCGCCGCCGGACGAAGGCGAGCGGTTATTTGACTTCCTTGTCGCCCAGGCCAGCGCTGCTTGGCCCAACGTGGCCACCGGTGAGTTTGGTGCCGATATGCAGGTAGCGCTGGTCAACGATGGCCCGGTCACGTTTTTACTGGAAAGCTAGTGAGATCTGGCGAGGCCTAGCTAACCGCTTCTTCGCTGGCCAGCAGCTCGGCTTCCATTGTCTCTAGCGCTTCTTCGGCGCTGAGCCACTGCCGCTCTGCCTCATCGAGCCGTGCTTTAATCTCAGCCTGTTGGCTAAGCGTCTTGGTCAACTCCGCTTTACGTGCGCTGTCTGTGTAGAGTTCAGGGTCAGCCAACACGTGTTCTACCTCTTCCAGTTCTTGCTGGGCCTTTTCCATGGCCTTTTCGGCTTGGTCGCGCTGCTTTTTCAACGGGCGTAATTTTTCGCGCAGTTCGGCGGCCGCTTTACGGGATGCTTTGCGCGCTTCACGGCTGTCGCCGCTAGGCTGCTGGCTTTGACGTTCGGCCTTTTCACCGCGTGAATCGCGGCGGCTGTCTTCCAGGCGTGCTTTAAGCCAAACCCGATAATCCTCTAGATCGCCGTCAAACGGTTCGACGCGATTATCGGCTACTCGCCAGAACTCATCCACGGTCGCCCGCAGCAGGTGACGGTCGTGAGACACCAAAATAACTGTGCCTTCAAAGCTTGCCAGCGCCTGGGTTAATGCTTCGCGCATCTCCAAATCCAGGTGGTTAGTCGGCTCATCGAGCAAGAGCAGGTTAGGCTTCTGCCAGGCGACTAAAGAAAGCGCAAGGCGTGCCTTCTCGCCGCCGGAAAAGTTGGCAACGACGCTAAACGCATCGTCGCCCTTAAAGCCAAAGCCGCCCAGGAAATTGCGAATGTCCTGATCACTGGCCGTGGGTGACAGACGCTGCACATGTACAAAAGGCGTCGATGTAACATCCAAACTCTCAAGCTGATGTTGAGCGAAGTAGCCAATGGCTAAATGCTCACCCGGCACACGCTTGCCATTAAGCAGCTCAAGTTCGCCGGTCAGTGATTTAATCAGCGTCGATTTGCCCGCGCCGTTAGGGCCTAGCAGGCCAATGCGGCTGCCGGGCAGCAGGGTAACGTTGACCTTATCCAGCTGGACGTTGTTATCACTTCCGTCGCTCGTTTTACCGCGATAGCCTAGCTGCGCCTGATCCAGTACCAGCAGCGGGCGCGACGTTTTATCGGCAGCGGGCAGCGTGAAGTGGAACGGGGAGTCCACGTGGGCAACGGCGATATCTTCCATGCGCTCAAGCATTTTGACCCGGCTTTGCGCCTGCTTTGCTTTGGTTGCCTGCGCTTTAAAGCGGGCGATAAAGCGTTCGATCTCTTCTCGACGCGCCTGCTGTTTGGCGGCTTCGGCTTGCTGAAGAGCGAGCTTTTCGGCGCGGGTGCGCTCAAACTGCGAATAGTTGCCGCGGTAAAGTTCCAGCGTTTGGTGGTGCATATGCACGATGTGGTCGCATACAGCGTCCAAAAAGTCGCGGTCGTGAGAAATCAGCAGCAGCGTGCCGGGGTAGCGGGTCAGCCACTGTTCCAGCCACAGTAAGGCATCCAGGTCCAAGTGGTTGGTGGGCTCATCCAACAGCAGCAGGTCAGAGGGCATAAACAGTGTGCGGGCGAGATTGACGCGCATTCGCCACCCGCCGGAAAAGGCTGACAGTGGGCGGGTCAGGTCAGCTTGTAAGAACCCCAGCCCGACCAGCAGCTGTGCCGCGCGGGACGCAGCGCGGTAACCGTCCAGCGTTTCAATTAAGCCATGCAGTTCGGCTTCGCGATGGGCGTCGTCGGCTTCACGGGCGGCAAGTAAGTCGGCCTCGGCCTGTCGTAATGCCAGGTCGCCATCGAGCACATATTCGATGATAGGCCGGTCAAGCGCGTCAACTTCCTGGGCCATATGCGCAATGCGCTGACCTCCGCTCATCTCGACATCACCCTGGTCGGGCGAAAGCTCGCCCAGCAAGAGTTTGAACAGGCTCGATTTACCGGCGCCGTTTGCCCCAATAATGCCGGCCTTTACCCCGTTATTAAGGGTAACGTCCGCGTTGTCGAGTAGCGTTTGCGTGCCGCGTTGCAGGGCGACTTGGCGCAGTGCGATCATGCCTTCTCCCGAAAAAAATGTGGGTCATACGATGCCAGATTCTATTGCGCTTGATTCTACCCGATTGCAGCGCTTGCAGCAGATACCGTTATGGGATTTTGCGCTCGCGTTTTACACCAAGCCAGGCGTTGAGGCGGCGTGCTTAACGTTACAGGACGAGGCGGGGTTAGATGTTTGCGAAGTGTTGTTCCATTGCTGGCTATATTCATGCGGCTTAGAAACCGTGTCGACAGCCGTGTCTGCCGTGCGCAAGGAGCGTATTCACTGGCAGGGTCGAGTAACGGGCGTTTTGCGCGCACTGCGGCGCGACTTAACGTCGCCGGCTGCATCGAACGAAGCTGTGGCAGCGCTGCGCAAGACCATTAAACAGGCAGAACTGATGGCCGAACGTGAGAACCTTCAACGTTGGCAAACATGGGCTTTGGAAGGGGAGAGCGACGAAAAGCGCGTCATTAAAATCGTGGAAAAACCCCCTAACGTAGCTGAATGGCTTGAGAAAAAGCTAAATGATGGTGAAAAAGCCCTTCAGTTTACTGATCCATCAAACACGCATTCGGCGTCGCTTCAGGCGCTGCAAACGCTCGTTCTTCAACTTGACCCTCATCAAGGAGCGCGCTAGCCTAAATTTAGGCTCATTTTGAATCACCTAGCGTTATTTGACCGCTAGCACGCAGTTAACGACGCATTTTTGCCTATTAGCGAACAATAATGCCGCGTTGAGAAACGCGCCGATGGGTTGGTTTTAAACGTTAGATGCTAAGCAGTTCGCTTCAAAAATAATGTTGCGCATTTGTATCGCGCGCTTACCACTGCAAAGGGGAACATCGCATGAAGGCAAGCAAAACCGTTTCGACTCGTTCTGTCACCACGAAGTTAATCACTACTGCCAGCGTTGGCGCATTGCTGTTAGGCATGGCGTCTGTGGCACAAGCAGACAACTGGCGTTACGCTCACGAAGAGTACGAAGGCGACGTTCAAGACGTCTTTGCCTATGCCTTTAAAGAATATATTGAAGAAAATTCTGACAACACTGTGCAGGTGTATCGTTTTGGTGAGCTGGGTGAGTCTGATGACATTATGGAGCAGACGCAGAACGGCATCCTGCAGTTTGTGAACCAATCGCCTGGCTTTACCGGTGCGCTGATTCCTGAAGCGCAAATCTTCTTTATTCCTTACCTACTGCCGACCGACGAAGAAACCGTGCTGACGTTCTTTGACGAAAGCAAAGCCATCAACGAAATGTTTCCGGAGCTTTATGCCGAGCAAGGCCTAGAGCTGCTGAAAATGTATCCAGAAGGTGAAATGGTCATTACTACCGATGAGCCGATTAGCTCACCGGAGGATATGGATAATAAGAAAATCCGTACCATGACCAACCCGCTGCTGTCGGAAACTTACGATGCCTTCGGCGCAACGCCTACGCCGCTGCCGTGGGGTGAAGTGTACGGTGGTCTGCAGACCGGTATTCTTGATGGCCAAGAAAATCCGATTTTTTGGATCGAATCAGGCGGTTTGTATGAAGTATCGCCGCATCTGACGTTCACTGGTCACGGCTGGTTCACCACCGCGATGATGGCCAACCAAGATTTCTATGCAGGCCTGTCTGAAGAAGACCAAACGCTGGTGCAAGAAGCTTCACAAGCCGCATATGATCAGACGATTGAGCACATCAAAGGCCTAGCCGATGAAGCGCTAGAAAAAATTCAGGCAGCGTCTGATGAAGTAACGGTGACGCGTCTGAACGAAGAGCAGATGCAAGCCTTCCGCGAGCGTGCTCCGCAGGTTGAAGAAGCCTTCCTTGAAATGACCGGTGAAGGTGGTCAAGCGCTGCTTGAGCAGTTTAAAGCAGACCTTGAAACCGTTACCAACGAGTAATCATCCCTTATAAGCCATACGGGCAAAATGGGTGATGTACCCAAGGGGCAGCAAAGGCTGCCCCTTTTTTTGTTGCGCCGGCGTGGAATTGGATATTCACTTTAGGGCTTGTCAGCGCTACGGGTGGGTTACGTACATCTAGCGTTGAAACATCTGCGTCAGCATGCCGTTACGCTAGCGATAACCTCTTGCCCAATAGCGTGAGACAGGTCTGGAAAACGCTGTATTAATTATGTTGATGGCACCGAGCTGCCGTTAGAGAGGAGTTAGGCCATGACCGATGAAGAGATGGAAAATAGCTATCACTCCGGTTTGCCGGGGGTATTGGGGATGATCGACACTGCAATTAGCAAAATTGAAGCCGTAATTCTTGCGGTAGGCGTTTTGCTAATGGCACTGAATACGGTCACCAATGTCATTGCGCGCTTTGTCTTTAGTAACAGTATTATGTTCTCCGGTGAGCTAAACCGGATTTTGATCATCATGATTACCTTTGCAGGCATCGGCTATGCCGCCCGCCATGGTCGCCATATCCGCATGTCGGCGATCTACGATGCGCTGCCGGTCGGTGGACGTAAAGTATTGATGATCTTTATCGCCCTGTTTACATCTTTAGTGATGTTCTTTTTACTCTACTATTCAATCGTTTATATTCTTGATCTCTACAGCAAAGGTCGCGTCTTGCCTTCTCTGGGGTTGCCTGTGTGGGTTATTTACCTGTGGGTGCCAATGGGATTTTTGATTACCGGTATTCAGTATTTGCTGACGGCGGTTAAAAACGTCACCTCTGACGATGTGTATCTCTCTACGGGCGTCGTGGATGGCTACAAAGATACCGAAACTGAAGTCTGATGCAGGGCATTGCACTCTAGGGGAGCAGATATGACGACGATAATGGTCACCGCTATGATTGCCCTGCTGCTGCTGGGCTTTCCTATGATGATTCCGCTAATTACCGCCGCGGTAATTGGTTTTTACATGATGTTTAACGGCTTTGGCCAGATGGATACGCTGATTCAGCAGATGATGGCAGGCATACGCCCAGCCTCATTAATTGCCGTGCCGATGTTTATCCTTGCCGCAGACATTATGACCCGTGGGCAGTCGGCTAACCGCCTGATCGAAATGGTCATGTCGTTTATCGGCCATATCAAAGGTGGCCTAGCCGTCAGTACCGCTGCCTCATGTACGCTGTTCGGCGCTGTTTCAGGCTCAACTCAGGCAACGGTAGTGGCCGTGGGCTCACCGCTGCGGCCCAAGATGCTTAAGGCAGGCTATTCTGATTCATTCACGCTAGCGCTGATCATTAATGCCAGCGACATCGCCTTTTTGATCCCCCCCAGCATTGGCATGATCATCTATGGGGTAATCTCAGGTACCTCAATTGGTGAACTGTTCATTGCGGGGATTGGGCCAGGTTTAATGATTCTGGTGATGTTTTCCGCCTATAGCATTGGGTATGCCATTGTTAAAGACGTGCCTACCGAGCCAAAGGCGAGTTGGAAGGAGCGTGCAGTGGCAGTAAAACAAGCGCTTTGGCCGCTAGGCTTTCCGGTCATTATCGTAGGCGGTATTTACGGTGGTGTTTTTAGTCCAACTGAAGCTGCTGCTGCCTGCGTGCTGTATGCCATATTGCTAGAGTTTGCGGTGTTTCGTTCGCTTAAGCTGCACGACATTTATGCAATCGCCAAGTCGACGGGTCTGATTACCGCCGTGGTGTTTATCTTGGTCGCTGTCGGTAATGGCTTTTCGTGGATTATCTCTTTCGCGCAAATTCCGCAAATGATCTTGGAAACAGTGGGTGTCAATGACGCTGGGCCAACGGGCGTTTTGATTGCTATTTGTGTCTCGTTCTTTGTGGCATGCATGTTTGTCGACCCGATTGTAGTCATTTTGGTATTAACGCCGATTTTTGCGCCGGCCATTGCTGCAACGGGCTTAGATCCGGTGTTGGTGGGTATATTGATTACCCTGCAGGTGGCGATAGGGTCGGCAACACCGCCCTTCGGGTGCGATATATTTACCGCCATTGCGATTTTTAAACGTCCTTATTGGGATGTCATTAAAGGCACGCCGCCATTCATCTTCATGCTGATCTTGGCCGCCGCGCTGTTGATTATGTTCCCGCAGATTGCGCTGTTTCTGCGTGATGTTGCCTTTCGCTAAGCGGCCACGAGGAGTACACGAATGTTTAATCGCATTTTAGTCCCGGTGGATGGCTCAAAAGGCGCTATCAAAGCGTTAGAAAAAGCGGTGGGGCTGCACTTGCTGACCGGTGCCGAGCTTTATTTACTGTGCGTTTTTAAACACCACAGCCTGTTGGAGGCCTCGCTTTCTATGGTGCGGCCCAGCCAACTTAACCTTCCCGACGATGCGTTAAAAGAATACGCCACAGAAATCGCCGTTCATGCGAAATCCCATGCCGTTGAGCTTGGCGCTGATGCTTCCCGAGTGCGGGCTTTTGTAAAGGGCGGTCGCCCTTCGCGGATCATCGTGCGTTTTGCACGTAAACGTGAATGTGACCTTATTGTCATTGGTGCGCAGGGCACCAATGGCGAAAAAAACCCGTTACTTGGCAGCGTCTCCCAGCGCGTAGCGGGTGCGGCGGATTGTCCAACGCTGGTAGTTTAATCGCTAAACCTCTTTAGTATTTTGTGGTCTTATTAAACACCCACCGCCCGGCAGATGCATTTGACTGGCGGTGGGTGTTAGTCTTTGGGTGACACTGATAGGCGTTCGGCGCCGCTTTAAAAGGATCTTTCATGAAACTACTGCTTTCTACAACGGCTCTTACGGGGCTGCTTTTGGTCGCCCCTTTTGCAGCAGCAGCGCCAGAAACCGACGAACAGCGCTTGGCTTATAGCCTGGGTGTTACCTTGGGTGAAAGCATGCAGGCGGATATTGAAGACCTTGATTTGGATGCTTTTAACGACGGCATGCGCGATGTTTTTGAAGAGGCTGAGCTCGCGCTGACGGAAGAAGAGATGACCGAAGCGTTAATGGCTTTCCAAGAGCAGTCGATGCAGGCACGTGAAGCTGAAGCCGAAGAAATGGCGCAGATGAATCTCGATGAAGGCGAAGCCTTTCTAGCCGAGAACGCTGAGCGTGAAGAAGTCACGGTGACAGATTCTGGCCTTCAGTATGAAGTGCTTGAATCTGGTGACGGCGCGACTCCAGGTGCTGAAGACACTGTTGAAGTGAACTACGAAGGTATGCTGCTTGATGGCACTGTCTTTGATAGCTCATTTGAACGTGGCGAGGCGGTAAGCTTTCAGACCAATCAAGTGATTGAAGGCTGGCAGGAAGCGCTGCAGTTGATGAGCGTGGGCGATAGCTGGATGCTGTATATTCCGGCTGAGCTTGCCTACGGTGAAGACGGCCAGGGCCCGATTGGACCCAATGAGATGCTGACCTTTCGCGTTGAACTGTTAGGCGTCGAATAAGCGGTGCCGCCAGTCTCGGCTTTAGCGGTGCACCCTATTGCTTTCGCGCTGCTTTGCGTAAGCATGTATGTGCCGCTGATTGCTCAAGCCGAGGCCGCCAGCGAGCACAATGCGCTGCCTGCGTTGGGTGCCGCTTCTGATGACGCAAGCGTAGTGGGCCTATCGTCGGGCGGCTACATGGCTACCCAGCTGGCAGTCGCTTGGCCCGAGCGTTTTAGCGGCGTGGGTGTGCTGGCGGCAGGCCCTTGGAGCTGTGCCCAAGGCTCGTTCAGGCTGGCGTTGAATCAGTGCCTAACGACTCGCAACGGCGCGCCGTCACTGGACGACTTACAAACCCGCCATCAGCGCTACCTTGCACGTGATCTTGTGGGTAAAACAGACGCCCTTAGTCAGTTCCGGGCTTATCTGTGGCACGGTGAAGATGATGAAGTGGTTGAGCCTGAACTCGGTGATTTATTAGCCGAGCAATGGCAGGGCTGGCTTGCTTCACCCGACCAGCTGCGCGTTGTGCGTAGCGAAAATATTGGGCATGGTTGGCCAGTGCGTTTGCCCAGTAACGCTGCTTCTGATCCGCATGAATGGGGCGACTGCCGTCAAGGCGGCGGTAGCTATGTATTATCCTGCGATGAAGACATTGCTGGCGAAATGCTGGATTGGCTCTATCCCGAACGCGACGTCTCAGATGACGTTAGCCGCAGTGGAGAAGAGAGCGGGGCGCTACTTGCCTTTGATCAAGCGGAATTTGCGGCAAAAGGGTTGGCTGACACGGGCTACGTGTTTATACCGCAAAACTGCGAGGCGGGCGGCTGCCCGGTAACGCTGGCAATTCACGGCTGCCAAATGAATGAAGCGGCGATTGGTGATACGTTCATCCGCTATTCTGGGTTAAATGACTGGGCTGCAGCGCATCAGCAAATCGTGCTTTATCCTCAGGCAGAAAGCAGCATGACGAATCCCCAAGGCTGCTGGGACTGGTGGGGATTTGCTGAAAGCACCTGGCAGGTAAGCCCTCAATACGATACCCGCGAAGGGGTTCAAATTAACGCATTGATGGCGATGCTCGATCGCCTTCAGACAGTGCCATAGCGGCTTACTGGCCATTTGCATTAACTCCGGATCACATCAAAATCGAACCAGCTGCCGACGTTGCCGTCTGCCGTTTTTAGTATGACGCGCGCACGCCAAGGCATAACCGCCTGAGTGCAGATGCCTACCTGGCCTTGGCCTTGAAAGTGGCCCGGCGAACGGGCGGTAAGGCCAAAACGATGTAAGCCTACATCCATGTCCCGGCCAATAAAATCAACGTCCATCTGCGTGGCTTTCACACCCTCTACTGCTACTTCCAGTGGTAATATCGCTAATGCATCAATGCGCAGGCGGCCAGCGCTAAGCCGGTGATCAGTATCAGTACCCTTAATACGGGGAAGGCTGCAGGGGATGCAGCTTTGGACATCATCTTCATGGCAGAATAATCGCTACGCAAGGCGTCAGGCGGAAATGATTGCCATGGTAACAGTAATCAAGTCGATATCGTTGTGCTTGAGTGTCGCAGGTATAAGGAACGCAAATGGAGAGTATCACCGGCGCTTTAGGCCCATTGTTTTTATTGATTTTACTGGGTGCAGTACTAGGTAACTGGCGGTGGCCAAGCGATACTTTTTGGCCGCAGATGGAACGGCTGATTTACTTTGTACTGTTCCCAGCGATGCTGGTGGGCACCTTGGCCACCGCCGATGTGGCCCAGGTGCCGGTCGGCCGTTTAGCGCTAGTGTTGTTAGGCGCGATGGCTTTTTTTGGGCTGCTGCTATGGCGCTTGCGTGGTTGGTTACGGCTCGCACCCGCTGCGTTTACCTCTGTGTTCCAAGGCGCCGTACGTTTTAATACCTATGTTGGCGTTGCCGGTGCCGCCGCACTGCACGGCAGCTTAGGAGCGACCACCGCTGCGGTCGCTGTTGCCCTTATGGTGCCGGTGGTTAATGTTATGTGCGTCGCAAGCTTTGTCGGCGCAGGAACCTTGGGCAGTACAAGCCTGGGCAAAAGCGTTATGGCCTTGGTTAAAAACCCGTTGATTTTGGCCTGTCTCGTGGGGATTGGCCTGAATGTCTCGGGCATCGGTTTACCCGGCTGGAGTGAAGCGACGGTTGGCTTACTAGGCCGTGCGGCCTTGCCGCTTGGGCTGGTAGCCGTAGGCGTTGCACTACGCCCAGCGGCTCTGCTACGTATTGACCGCGGCGTGCTGGCCACCAACAGCGTTAAGCTGTTATTAATGCCGGCATTCGTGCTGATATTAACCTGGATATTACAGCTAGACCCAGTCAGCCGAGACGTGGCGCTGTTGTTTGCCGCGCTGCCTACCGCCACGTCCGCGTATATTCTGGCGCGTCAGCTGGGGGGCGATGCCGAGCTGATGGCGGCCATCATCACGGGACAAACCTTATTAGCAATGCTCACACTGCCGCTATGGCTGAAGCTGATAAGCTAATTAAGAAACTAAATAAAAAATATTCGTATTTGTATTGACGGATTAAATGAGAATGATTATAGTGTGTTTGTGGCGTTTGATGAGACGCCACGACCAAGACAGACACTTCGCAAAGATCAGCGTCAGTTGACTGTCATGGTTTCTCCCTCTCATTGCTAGTCACGGTCTTTTGCCACTCCTTTGGAGTGGCTTTCTTTTTTGTGTCTGTCTTAACCAAATCATACATCGTTTGAGCACGCTACCTAGTGGAGTGGCTATCGCCTCATCCAAGCATTTAACGTATCGAAAAATGCAAGACACTGGTTGAGCTGATCAATTTCAATAAACTCATTCGGTTTGTGGGCTTGGCGAATAGAGCCAGGCCCTAAAATCACCGAGGGTATGCCGCCTTCAATTTCGAATACGCCTCCTTCTGACCCATACGACACTTTGCCGCCGCGCTCGGGAAGAATGGATTCAAGCTTTGTGAACATGTCAGTATCGGTGGCATCGCCCATCGCGGGATACGCGAATAACTCTTGCCACTCAATGGCTGCCTCTGCTGATTGACGCTGCATTTCGGGTAGTAGCGCAGCTTCTATATCGCTGATGAGCATTTGGATGTCATTGGCCGCTGCATCCTGATCAATGCTACGTAATTCAAAGATAAAACTGCAGGTATCGGGCGTCACGTTGGTCGCCACGCCACCCTCTATTATGGTGGTAAGCGTTGTGGCGTGAGGAACGGTGAAGTCGTGATCGAAGGGACCATTTTGCTCATATCGTCGTGATCGCTCGGCGATCATAGTGATAACGCGTGAGGCGTATTCCACGGCGTTAACATGCTGCGGCGAAAACGATGAGTGGCCTCCTTCGCCGCGCACAGTAACCCGCATAGCAATTTTACCTTTCTGCCCGTTAATCAGCTTCATTTCACTGGGCTCGCCAATAATCGCCAGCGCCGGCGGTACGCTTAGTTGTGCAAGGTAGCGCGCAATAGCGGGGGCTCCCAGGCAGCCTACTTCTTCATCGTGAGAGAAGCAGAAGTAGAAGGGACGGTTCAGCGCGGTGTGAGCGAAGGCGGGCGCTGCTGCCATCACGCATGCTGCGAAGCCTTTCATATCACAAGTGCCACGCCCGAATAGCTTGCTGCCGCGTTGTTCCATTTGAAATGGGTCGCTCTGCCAGCTCTTGGGATTGGCAGGCACCACGTCTGTATGGCCCGAAAGAACGATGCCAGGAATATCGGCAGGCCCCAGACGCGCAACTAAATTAGCCTTTTCGCCACTTTCATCAGGCAGCACAGTGACATCTGCGCCTAGCGCAGTGAAAAAGCTGTCTAGGTGATCAATCAGTTTGAGATTGGAATAGGCGCTGGTGGTGTCATAAGCAATCAGGTCAGCCAGGTGCGCAATAGCAGCGTCTAACTGAGCATGGGGCGTGGCACTAGTTTGCATAGCGTTAAATCCTTGGCAAAAAGAGAGTCATTGGCTCAGGCGCTGGCTTTTTTAAGCTGCTGGCGAATCGTTACGACGACTACAAAGACCGCTAGCGACGCGAATAACCAAGTGATGGGTGACGACACCAAAATGCTTGGATCCCCGCGCGAAAGGGCCAGGGCACGACGCAGATTTTCTTCGAGCATAGGGCCTAGAATAAAGGCGATTAAGAAGGGCGCAGCGGGAATGGCGAACAGAAACATGAAGAAACCGAATACGCCCATCGCCAGTAGTACGATCACGTCGTACATGTTATTCGAGATCGAAAAAATGCCGAACACGCATAGGGCGAGAACAATGGGCGCCATCAAGCTGGGCGGAATACGTGAGATGTGAGAGAAAAAGCGCATCGTTGCTTTACCAGCACCGAATAGCAAAACAGAAGAGAACAGCATGCCAATAAACAGCATGTAAACTTCATGAAGATTGTTCTCGAATAGCATCGGGCCCGGTGTCATGCCGTGAATCATAAAGGCACCCAGCATAACGCCCGTAATCACGTCACCTGGAACCCCCAACGCTAGCAGGGGAATCATGGTGGAACCGCAGCAGCCATTATTCGCTGACTCTGATGCGGCAATCCCTTCTAGCTCACCTTTGCCAAAGTTCTCACGATTTTTTGAGCTGCGCTGTGCTTCACCGTAGGAAGAGAACGCCGCAGCTGAAGGCCCGATACCTGGAATAGCGCCCATCACCACGCCTATCATGCTGCCTTTGAGCATGGCTTTTAAACACCGCCGCAATTCGACTCGCGTCACCTGGTTATCGCCCATCTGCATGGGCTTATGGGTAGTGGTGTTACGAAAGATAATAATTTTGAGCAGTTCCGGGATCGCAAAGAGGCCGATCAATACCGGCGCAACCGCCAGGCCACTCTGCATATCAACCGTTAGATCAAAGCGAAACGAGCCGTACATATCTTCACCGACGGTCGCTAACAGCAGCCCTAAACACGCTGAAACAAGCCCAAGCACTAACGAACGGCCTGACACGCCAGCAACCGTGGTCAATGCAAATATCATCAGCATGAAATATTCGGGCGGCCCAATACGTAGAGCGAGTAGAGCCAACGGTGCGGCAATGAAAATCAGTGAGAGATTGGAAATTAAATCACCGGTACACGATGAATAAAGCGCCATGTTGAGCGCTTTGCCCGCCTTCCCCTGCTGCGCTAATGGATAGCCATCGAGCGTGGTACACGCGGCTGAGGCAGTCCCCGGTGTCTTGATCAATATCGCGGACACCGAGCCGCCATAGGTAGAGCCTTTATATAAGGCAACAAGTAATAAAATACTCGGGATCGGCTGCATATAAAAAGTGAAAGGCAGCGCCAGCGTTACTGCCATGGTGCCTGTCATGCCTGGAATCGCACCAATAATCACGCCGCCCCAAATGCCGGCTGCCATAATCAGAAAGTTCTCAATGGTTGCAACTGCCTGAAAGGCAACTAACAGATCGTTGAGCATAGTGTTAAGTCCTATACGCGGTAGGTTAAATACCGATAGCTTTGAATAGGCTACCGATAGGGAAACGCGTATTGAGTGCGCTGGAGAAAAACAGATAGAGAGCCAATGGCAGTACAACGGCAACGAGGAGGGCGACGATTTTTTGGCGCCAGTAACCCGTCAGTATCAGCATGACGGCTAGCAGCAGAATGCTAGAGAGTAAGAAGCCGAGCAGTTTTACTGAGCCAATAAAGATAACAAACGCTAATATCGTCCAGCCGAAGCGAATAAGCAGTGTGGTCACTGGCGTGTTGCCGCGTATGGCGCTGGCATCTTCAGGATCGGCAATTGCCTCGGCCTTAGGCAAGAACGAAAGCCCCGCGAGCAATAGCCCAAGTGCAATGCCGATCATTGACACCGTGCGTGGCCACATATCAGGCGGTGGAGCAAACCCTGGAATAAACCGTGGGCGGGGCACATAGGCTGGAATCAGTAGAAACAGTACGATCCCGAACAGCGCTGTGATTATTAAACCGCGTGTCATACCCATGACCCCTCCAAAGCTAAAATAGTGTATGCGGTGAAGACCGAGCGCTTAGCTCTGCTTCACTCCAAGTAGCCGAACTGCTCTGCTAAGGAACGATAAAACTCATATTGCTCTTTTGCATAGGTCTCCATATCGATACTGCCGATAGTAGAGATGGAGCCACGGTCTTCGGTGCGGCTGAGCCATAGCTCATCCTCGGCCACTTGTTCCACCACGTTGGCCCAAGTCGTAACGACTTCTTCGGGTAGATCAGGTGGTCCATACAAAGCGCTCCAACCAATCACCTGGCCAGCCAGCTCATAGCCCAACTCTTCCGCGGTGGGAACGTCAGGTAGTGTTGCCATGCGCTCTGGAGAAAAGACCATTAGCGGGCGCATATCGCCACTTTCAATATGTGGCATCAGCGATGCGGCGGCGATAGCGAGAAAGTCGACATGACCCCCAAGCAGAGCCGTAGCAAGCTCACCGCCCCCACGATACGGAATCAGTGTTGCCGCCGTCAGTGGGTCCATCTCGGCATCAGCAAGTAGTGCTTGAACGGTAAAACCATCAATTGCAGTGGCACCCGAGGCTGCGTAGCTCATGGCGCCCGGATCGTTTTCGATGCCTTCCAATAGGGCTTCCACGCTTTCATAGGGCGAGTCATCAGCCACTGCGAGAATCATGGGCGTCGCTTCAAGAGGGCTGATAAACGTGTACTCATCCCAGTCAACGCTGCTGTTATCGTTAACGGCTGGAGACAGCGCCATACCGACACGGGCCAGTAGCAGGGTATAACCATCTGGATCAGCACGTGTTACGTCGCGAGCCCCCGTCATCCCGCCTGCACCGGCTTGGTTGACCACGGTGATAGGCTCACCTAAATATTCACGTGCAGACTCTGCAAAGGCGCGCCCTGCAAGATCAGATGCGCCGCCCGGGCCATAAGGCACGACAAGCGTGACGGGCTCAGAGGGATAGCTTTGGGCATATGCCGTAGAGGCAGCGAGAAGAGTGGCTGCCGTTAAACTTAAGGTGAGTTTCATGCTTTTCTCCGCAACGGTTATGGCATGGTTTTGTTATTAACATTTATTAAATCCAGCACTTTTAAAATAGACAGGTATGAAAATATTTGCAACAATTCAATATAGTATTCAATAATGTTCTAGTGGTGATGCAAAGTTGCAACCTTACTATTGATATAAAGTTTTATTTATCTGCTAACGATTTAGTTAACGGTTGCTAAAGAGAGTTTACGGTAATGAAAATAAAAGAAATTGAAGCCTTTGATGCGTTTATGAAACATGGCACAACGAAGGCTTCTGCAGAAACGCTGGGGATTAGCCAGTCGATGGTCAGCCGTTTGCTCATGGGTTTAGAAGATGAGCTAGGCTTTGCATTATTCAAGCGTACTCGTAACCAGCTTTTACCCACCACAGAGGCCTTTTTATATCATGCGTCTGTGTTGCGGCTTATGGCGAGTATTCGTGATACTCAAAAAGATGCCGATGCCATTTCTAATAACCAGCTAGGTAGCGTGGTAGTGGCCGCTCAGCCTATCTTTTGCGACACCTTCTTATTGGATGTGATTAAGCGCTTTAAACAAAATCATCCCAATGTAGGGGTGCGCGTGATCGATGCCGGGTTACAAGAGTTGCTTAAAATGATCGATAACAACACCTGCGACGTCGCGCTTGGAATAACGCTTGAAGCAAATACTTACGGCGCAACGGTCAGCAGCCTTGCGCGCTGTTCGGCGCGCTGCATCATGCATCGTTCGCATCCTCTTGCTAAGGAGGATGTGGTGCCGATAAAAAATCTTCAAAATCAGACATTTGTGGAGCTTATGTCGGACAGCCCTTTGCGCGCTAGGGTCGATTACTTAATGCAGAAAATAGATATGAAGAGGCATATTGCCGCGGAAATGCGTCATATGCGAGGCGTTTGCGCGTTAGTCGATCGGGGCCTTGGGGTGGCGCTAATCGATCCTATTGCTGAGCTGTTATTGCAGGGAACCGACGTGGTTTCTAAGCCAATAGAGCCAACGATTGAGTGGGAAATTGCGTTGCTTAAGTCTAAAAATAAACCGTTAAGTAATGTTGCTACTTCTTTTTGCGAGGAAATTTATGCTGAAATCGAAAGTTTGCATCAAATGGGTATATTAACCTCGCTTACTATTAATAACGCTAATTAGATAACGCCATTTTTCTTTGTAGGTACTGAATTAAAACAATAAGTGTAGCACCTGCTTGATTTAGAAATATTTACTATTTTATCCCTAAATATGGGATGCCACGTAAGCTGGCGACCATTTAGGCCACCAGCCTGTACCGCCTTTATATTCAACGCTCGCTTTTCGCGATGCAGCTTAGTCTTGCCGCTGGTAAATCAAATCCCATACCCCATGGCCGAGCTTTTCGCCGCGTGCTTCAAACTTGGTTAGCGGGCGAAACGTGGGGCGGGGTACGTAGGGAGCCGTTTCCTGGCTGGCCGTGTTGGCATAGCCGGGGGCTACTTCCATCACCTCGGCCATCCATTCGGCGTAGGCTTCCCAGTCGGTTGCTAAGTGAAAGGTGCCCCCGGGCATCAGGCGCGTACGAATTAGCTCGACGAACGCCGGTTGCACGATGCGTCGCTTATGGTGTTTTTTCTTCGGCCATGGATCGGGGAAGAACAGCTGCAGCGTGGTCAGCGAGCCTTCGGGAAGGCACTGCTCAAGCACGGCTAGAGCGTCTTCCCGATAAACGCGCAGGTTAGTAAGACCACGTTTGTCGACTTCATCGAGCAGTTTGCCAACGCCGGGGGCATGGACTTCAATGCCAATAAAGTCAGTCTCTGGGTGAGTCTGGGCCTGTTCGATAAGCGAGTTACCCATGCCAAAGCCGATTTCCACTACTCGTGGCGCTTGGCGTCCAAATAGCGCGTCTAAATCTTGACGGCCTTGCGCGATGGTCAAGCCAAAGCGCGGCCATACATCGTCTAACCCACGGTTCTGTGCCGGGGTCATTCGGCCCGCGCGAATCACATAGCTTTTAATGCCGCGACGATGCAACGGAGCATCTTGGCTTTCTGGGCCGGTGTTGTTCTCAGGAGAGCTGTCTTGAGAATCGCTATTTTCAGGGCTGTTTTCAGAGCTAGATTCAGTCATGGGGTCTCGAATCAATTAACCGTTAATACGGCCTGCGAAAGGTGAGGAAGGGTCGGCGGATTGCCGACGCGGCATGCGGCCGGCTAAAAATGCATCGCGCCCAGCCTCAACGGCCAGCTTCATGGCGTTGGCCATGCGCAGCGGCTCGCGAGCATGGGCAATGGCCGTATTCAGCAACACGCCGTCACAGCCTAGCTCCATGGCCATGGCCGCGTCTGACGCAGTGCCAATACCAGCATCCACCAGCACCGGCACGCTGCTGCGCTCAACGATGAGGCGTACGTTGTGCGGGTTCTGAATGCCGTGGCCAGAGCCGATTAGCGAACCCAGCGGCATAATGGCGCAGCAGCCCATGGCTTCTAATTCGAGAGCCACAATAGGGTCGTCGCTGGTGTACACCATCACATCGAAACCGTCGGCAAGCAGTGTTTCGGCTGCTTTTAGCGTCTCTACCACGTTGGGGTAAAGCGTGGTTTCGTCACCGAGTACTTCCAGTTTGACCAGGTTGTGGCCATCGAGCAGCTCGCGCGCTAAACGGCAGGTGCGCACCGCGTCTTTAGCGGTATAGCAGCCGGCGGTGTTAGGGAGCAGGGTGTAGCGCTGGGGCGAGATAACGTCCAACAGATTGGGCGCACCGGCATCCTGGCCTAAGTTAGTACGGCGGACGGCAAACGTGACGATTTCAGCGCCGCTCTGGGCAATGGCGGCGCCGGTTTCAGTAAAGTCTTTGTACTTGCCGGTGCCAACCAGCAGGCGCGAGTGAAAATCGCGCCCGGCAATGGTTAGCGGGGCATCAGTTAGCGGTACAGAGGTAGGTTGCGTCATAGTATTTCCTTTAGCCGCCGCCAATGGCATGCACGACTTCCACGTGGTCACCATCGGCCAGGCAGGTATTGGCGTGCTGGCTGCGGGGGACAATCTCTTCGTTAATTTCAACGGCGATACGACGACCGCTAAGGCCTAGCTGTTCAACTAGGTCGGCGGCGGTAAGGCCGGCCGCCAGCGTATGGGGCTCACCGTTTAGCTCTATTTGTATGGGCATAGCTTGTGTAGACATGAATAGGAGTGTCTCATTCGTCGTGGCAATGCGTTGCCTATTGTAGCGGTTTCGAGCCGTTCAAGGTACGCCATGAGTGCAATCAGCGCGTAGGGCGCAATCAAACCGGAGGCAATAGAGCAACGTGCAACGAACAGATAAAGTGTGGTGGTGTGTCGCGGCGCTCTCGGGCGTATTAATGGTGATGCTGGGTGCCTATGCGGCGCATGGCATGCAGGCACGGACGACCGAAGCAATGGTCAGCGCTGTTGAAACGGGCGTACGTTATCAAGCATGGCACACGCTTGCCATGATGATAGTGCTGGTATGGAAGCGGGTACAGCCGTTAAGTGGGCAGCGCTGGGTGTTAGCCTGCTGGGCGCTGGGTGTTGTTGGCTTTTCGGGGTCACTCTACTTAATGGCGCTGGCGGGGCTTAGCGTCGGCATCGTCACGCCGATAGGTGGCCTGTTGCTGATGTTAGGCTGGGTAATGCTGGCAATTACGGTCGTGAAAGCCTCGTAAACCGCCCGTAGCGCTTTTTTATGGGGCTTGTTCTGTGCGCCTGCTATCGAGACTCGCTATGTCTTCTGGCGCGTCGATATCGATAAGCGTGCCATCATCCTGCACGTCATATTCTCGATACTGGGATAAATGGCGACGAATAACCGGCTGGGCGCCACTATTGCCACTTAACGTTTCAAGCGCTGGCCAGAATTCTCGTCCAAAAATCACCGGATGGCCTGGCCGCCCTTCATAGCAGGGTCGCAGGATGGTGTCGCGGGTGGCTAACCGCTGAAGCGCCAGCAGCGTCTTGCGTTCAATGCAGGGCATGTCGCCCAATAAAATCGCGACCGCCTGAACGTGATCCAGACGCGGGTCATGACTCAGCGCGGCTACCGCTTCGGCGAGGCTTGATCCCAGGCCCAAGTGCGCTGTTTGCAGCTGAATTAGCGCCATGGTGTCGGCCAGGCCGAGTAAGCTTGGCGTGTCGTCTTCACGAATCGCCACGCGTAGCAGCGTAAAGGAATACTCAGCATGGGCGACGGACGTTGCCAGCAGCGACTGCCCGCTGGCTAGCATCGCGCTGCGCTTGTCGTGCTGGCCAAAGCGCCGGGAGTAGCCGGCGGCCATCACTAAGGCGACAACGTGGCTAGAGCTCATTAATGGCGCGCCCATGCTGCACTCGCACAATGTCTGCCATGACGGCGAGAGCGATTTCCGCCGGGGTCTTGCTGCCTAACGCTAAGCCAATCGGCATATGCAGTCGGTTGACTTCTTTTTCGCTTAGCCCGCCGGAGCGCAGCAGCCGCCCGGCGCGGGCAGCTGATGTGCGTCTTGAGCCCATTACACCAATATAAAAAGCCGGCGTGCGCACCGCTTCTATCATGGCCAAATCATCAATGCGCGGGTCGTGGGTGAGCGCTACAACTGCGGTGGCGCTATGGCAAGCACCGGCAGCGATATAAACGGAAGGCAGTAACGCTTTAACCGCTACGCCGGGTACTGAAAAGTCCTCGCAGGCTGCCTCATCGGGGTCACAGACAATGACTTCAAACCCCAGGGTGACAGCGAAGGCAGCGCACGGGGCTGAAATCGGTGAAATGCCGGCAATAATGAGCCTTCTGGCGGGGGCGAGGCGCATCTGAACAATGCCTGATTCAGCATCGTGTATTACCCGCGGGCCTAGGCCGGGCTCATCGGTAAAGTAACGCTCCCCGCTGGATAAATGCACGTTACGTAGCACGCGGCGGTGGCCTTGCAGGGCGGCCAGCAAGGTCGTTAGGTGTTCAAGTGTCTCGGGTTCGGCGGGTAGACGTTCGATCAACACGTCTAGAATGCCCCCGCAGGGCAGCGCGAGGTGAGCGCCTTGCGCGTCGTTAGGGTCGCCATAGCGCATGACGGTGATCGGCTGATCAAACTCACCCGCGCCCAGGCGCTGTATAAAGTCCTCTTCTACGCAGCCCCCTGATAGTGAGCCGATAAACTGTCCCGTTTGGCTGACCACCATCCATGACCCGGGGGCGCGTGGCGATGAGCCAAACGTTGCCAGTACGGTGCACAGCCAAAGCGTTTCACTTTTCTGTGCCCACGCGATGGCTTGCTCGATCACCTGTCGATCTAAATGCTGCATTTCAAACGCATCCCCTTGTTAGCAAACGGCTTCCATTGCCCGTGTTGGCGTGGGCCGTCATCTCACGACATGTTTTTTTAAGCAATTTCGGCTCAGGAGACAGGTTGCTTACAACAATTATGGCTATGCTAAAGCGGTTATGTCATTCATTAAACGACCGCAGTGAGCAAGGAAGGCATCATTTATGAACCCACCTAGTAGCGTTCAAAGGCGTGACGACACCTTACGCAGTGGCGCTGAGAGCTCAAGCGTCTCTTTCGTGGTCAATGGAGCAAGACACGACGTTGAGCTGGATAACCGCACGACATTGCTGGACGCATTGCGTGAGCGTTTAAAGCTGACGGGCACAAAAAAGGGCTGCGACCATGGGCAGTGCGGCGCCTGCACGGTGTCGGTTAATGGCGAGCGGATTAACGCCTGCCTGACGCTGGCCGTTATGCACGACGGTGATGATATTTTGACCATCGAGGGGCGAGCAGCAGCCGACCAGCTCGACCCCATGCAGCAAGCGTTTATCGATCATGATGCGTTTCAGTGCGGTTACTGCACCCCAGGACAAATCTGTTCGGCCAGCGCAGTGCTGGAAGAAATGCAGGCAGGCTTTCCCAGCCATGTAACCAATGATTTAACCGCACCGATCGAAATAACCGATGCCGAAATTCGTGAGCGGATGTCGGGCAATCTGTGCCGCTGCGGTGCTTACTCCAATATTTTAAAAGCGATTACTCAGGTCGCTAAGGAGCGCGCATGAGAGCCTTCTCTTATGAACGAGTGAGCGACCCGGCCCAAGCGGCCGCGCGGGCTGCAGAGGTGCCCGGCGCTAAATTCATCGCCGGAGGCACCAATCTACTTGATTTGATGAAGCACGAGATTGAAATCCCGCAGCACTTGATCGATGTGACGGGAACCGGGCTCAATGATATTACGCCCACCAGCGGCGGCGGTTTGCGCGTGGGGGCAATGGTACGCAATAGCGGGCTTGCGGCCGACCCACGCATTCGCCGAGATTATGGCGTATTAAGCCGGGCGCTGGTGTCGGGCGCCTCGGGCCAGCTGCGTAATAAAGCCACTACGGGCGGCAACCTTTTACAGCGCACCCGCTGTCCCTACTTTTATGATACGGCGATGCCTTGCAATAAGCGTGCGCCTGGCGCGGGCTGTGCGGCACTGGGTGATGGCGCGACGTCGCGCCAACTGGGAATTATCGGCACGTCTGATCGGTGTATCGCCACCCACCCTTCGGATATGGCCGTTGCGCTCAGGGTATTGGACGCTGACATAGAGACCGTCATGCCCAGCGGCAAAACTCGGCGCCTCACGCTTGATGAGTTTTACCGCCTGCCTGGCGACACACCCGAGGTGGAAAATGCGCTGGAACCAGGCGAAATGATTACCGCCGTGGTTCTACCAGCGCCTGTCGAAGGGCGTCACGCCTATTATAAAGTGCGCGACCGCGCCTCTTACGCCTTTGCACTGGTATCCGTTGCGCTAATCAAGACCCCTGACGGCAGCGGGCGTGTGGCGCTGGGCGGCGTTGCCCCCAAGCCGTGGCGGCGCGAGGAAGCTGATGCGGCGTTGCCGAAGGGGGCAACTGCGCTAATGGAGCGCTTGCTCAACGGCGCCCGCCCCACGCAAGAGAACGCCTTCAAGCTTACCCTGGCAGAGCGAACGCTTGCCGCGCTGCTGGCTCAGGAGTGACCCCATGGATTTCAATCAACCCACCGAAGACAACCTGTTTGATCGCGCCCGTATTATCGGCAAGCCCCATGCGCGGATTGACGGCATCCTAAAAGTCACGGGCCGTGCACCTTACGCCTACGAGCGTCATGACGTGGTGGCGAATCAAAAGGTCGGCTACCCATTGTGCGCCACCATTGCCAATGGGCGAGTTACCCACATGGATGCGTCGGCTGCGCGTGGCGCGCCGGGCGTCGTCAGCGTGGTGACAACGCTAGAGATTGAGCCATTGGGCCGCGCCAAAAGTAACGACGCACGGCTGTTTGGGGGCGACGTTATCGAGCATTACCATCAGGCGATTGCGGTGGTGGTGGCCGACACCCTTGAGCAGGCGCGCAGCGCTACCGCGCTGATCAAGGTGAGTTACGAGGAAGCGCCGGGGGTCTTTGACCTTGAGGCAGCCTGGGAGCGCCTGCAGGGCACCGGCGAGCCGCTAGCCGATGTGGGCGACGTGGACGCTGCGTTTGCAGCTGCGCCTGTCACGGTGGATGAGATTTATCGCACCGCTTCCCAAAGCCACGCCATGATGGAGCCGCATGCCTCAATCGTCGACTGGTCAGATGGCCAGCAGATGACGGTATGGACCTCGAATCAAATGATTGCCTGGACGCATAAGGCGCTGGCGACCACGTTTAATATCGAGCCAGACACTATCCGTTTAGAAAGCCCCTACGTTGGCGGTGGCTTTGGCGGCAAGCTTTGGCTACGTGCCGATGCGGTGCTGGCAGCGCTTGGCTCACGTGCTTGCGGGCATCCGGTCAAGCTGGCCTTGCCGCGCCCCATGGTGTTCAACAATACCACCCATCGCTCCGGCACTATTCAGCGCCTGCGCATTGCCGCCAATGCTCAGGGCAAGATTACCGCCTTCGACCATTCGGCGGTATCGCATACGCTGCCCGGCGGCAGCGGCGAGAATCCGGTCAATCAGACCCGCACGTTTTATGCCGCAGAGAGTCGCCGTGTGTCCCACCAGGCCATCGACATGAATCTTCCTGAGTCAGCGGATATGCGTGCGCCAGGCGAGGCGTCGGGGCTTGCTGCGCTAGAAATTGCCATGGATGAAATGGCGGAAAAGCTGGGTATGGATCCCGTCGAGTTTAGAATTCTCAACGATACGCAGGTGGACCCCGAGGATGCCTCCAAGCCGTTTAGCGAACGCCACTTTGTTGAATGCTTACGCCAAGGTGCCGACGCCTTCGGCTGGGAGGCACGTAACCGCACTCCGGGGGCAATGAGAGAAGGGCAGTGGCTGATTGGCCATGGCATGGCCGGCGCTTATCGCGGGGCGCTGACGCTGAACTCCGGCGCGCGCGTTCGCCTGCAGGGCGGGCGGTTGATCGTTGAGACGGATATGACCGATATCGGCACCGGCTCTTACACCATTATTGCCCAGACAGCTGCCGAAACAATGGGGCTTGAGCTAGCCGACGTCGAGGTCAGGCTGGGCAACAGCGATTATCCTGTCTCCTCCGGTTCGGGCGGCCAGTTCGGCGCCGCTAGCGCCACCGCCGGCGTGTATGCCGCTTGTTTGGCCCTTCAAGCGCTGATCGCCAAGCGTTTAAATCTCGACACGCCGCGCTTTGAAAACCGCCGAGTGGTGGCAGATGCGACTGACCTCGCACTTGCCGATATCCTCGATGGCGAAGAGCTGGTCGCTGAAGATACGATGCACTTTGGTGATTTTCAAGACAGCATGCAGATGGGCACCTTTGCGGCGCATTTTGTTGAAGTGGCTGTGCATGCGCATACTGGCGAAACCCGTGTTCGACGCATGCTGGCGGCATGTGATGCGGGGCGCATTCTAAACCCGATAACGGCGCGTAGCCAGGTGCTTGGCGGTATGACAATGGGCGTCGGTGCCGCCTTGATGGAGGGGCTCACCGCCGATCTTGAGCGTGGCTTCTTCGTCAATCACGATCTCGCCAGTTATGAGGTGGCGGTGCATGCCGATATTCCTCAACAGGAGATTATTTTCCTGGACACGGCGGATGCGGCCTCAACGCCTCTCAAGGCAAAGGGCGTGGGTGAACTGGGTATTTGTGGCGTGCCGGCCGCGGTTGCCAACGCGATCTATAATGCGACCGGCGTTCGGCTACGTGAGTACCCGATGACGCTTGATCGAATGATCGACCAGCTCCCTGAAGTAAGCTAGCGCAATCAGGTAATGGGCAGCGCATAGCTGGCGGTGACATGCGCGACAGGGCGTATGTCATCGCTGGCTGAGTATATTTGCACTTCCCCAACGCCTAAGCGGCGGCCGAGTTTAATCAATTTGGCATGGGCGATAATGTCGTGATCACCAGAGGCCGCACGTAGGAAGTGGCAGTTGAAATCGCTGGTCACGGCCATGGGTTCCGGGCCAATCTGCGCCAAAATAGCCACATACAGTGCGACGTCCGCGAAGCCCATCATGGTGGGGCCGGAAACGCGCGGGCCAGGGCGCAGGTGCTCGTGGCCAATTTTTAGCCGCATAGTGGCACGCATCTCGCCGACGCTCTCAATCCTACCCATTCGCTGGGGAAAGACGTCATCCAGAAAGCGTTCAATCTGCTCGGCGTTCATCACGGTCATTGTTGTTTTCCTTTTATAAAAAAAGCCCCGAGGCATAAGCCTCGAGGCTGATTACACCATAAAACCAATTTACTAGGTCTTATGAACCTATGCTTTATGAACCTGTGCTTTATGCACCTGGCGCCACGCGTGAAGTAGCGGCTCGGTATAGCCAGAAGGCTGTTCGCGACCTTTGAAGACCAGGTCTGAAGCCGCTTTAAAGGCGGTGGAACCCTCAAAGTCAGCGCTCATGGCGGTATAGGTCGGGTCGTCTGCGTTCTGCTCGTCGACGACTTTCGCCATACGTTTGAGCGTTTCTTCCACCCGCGGCGCATCAACAATGCCGTGGTGCAGCCAGTTGGCAATGTGCTGGCTGGAAATGCGCAGCGTGGCGCGGTCTTCCATCAGGCCCACGTTGTGAATATCCGGCACTTTCGAGCAGCCCACGCCGTGCTCTACCCAGCGTACAACGTAGCCCAGAATGCCCTGGCAGTTATTATCTAGCTCCTGCTGCTTCTCTTCATCCGACCAGTTAGCGTTTTCAGCCACCGGCACTGTGAGCAGGTCGTCTAAGTAGTCAGGCTCGCCCAGGGCTTCCAGCTCGCGCTGAACGTCGGTGACGTTGACCTGGTGATAATGCAGAGCGTGCAGCGCAGCTGCGGTCGGCGAAGGCACCCAGGCGGTATTAGCGCCGGCTTTCGGGTGGCCGATCTTCTGCTCTAGCATGTTGTGCATCAGGTCAGGCATGGCCCACATGCCTTTACCAATTTGCGCGCGGCCGCGCAAGCCACAGGCAAGGCCGACTTGCACGTTGCTCTTCTCATACGCGGTGATCCATTTGGCGCTTTTCATATCGCCTTTGCGGACCATGGGGCCTGCTTCCATCGCGGTATGCATTTCATCACCGGTACGATCCAGGAAGCCGGTGTTGATAAACGCCACGCGCGAAGCCGCTTCAGCAATGCACGCCTTGAGGTTAACGGTGGTGCGGCGCTCTTCGTCCATGATGCCCATTTTCAGGGTGTCGCGGCTCATGCCCAAAATGTCTTCAACGCGACCGAACAGCTCGTTAGCGAAGGCCACTTCCGCCGGGCCGTGCATTTTCGGCTTGACGATATAAACAGAACCGGTGCGTGAGTTACGTGGCTGATCGGCGTCTTTGTTTAGGTCGTGCAACGCCAGTAGCGAGGTCACTACCGCATCCAGAATACCTTCCGGAAGCTCGTTGCCATCTTCGTCCAGAATTGCCGGTGTGGTCATTAAATGACCGACATTGCGCACGAACATCAGCGAACGGCCGGGCAATGTAACGCTGCCGCCATCGGTGGTTTGCCAAGTGCGGTCAGCGTTGAGCTTGCGCGTAAAGGTCTTGCCACCTTTATCGATATTCTCTTCGAGATCGCCCTTCATCAGGCCCAGCCAGTTGCTGTAAACACCAACCTTGTCTTCTGAGTCGACCGCGGCGATGGAGTCTTCGCAGTCCATAATGGCGGTCAGAGCCGCTTCAACCACCACATCTTTCACGCCAGCCGGGTCGGTTTTGCCGATTGAATCGGTTGGATCAATCTGGATTTCCAGATGCAGGCCATTATTAGCGAGCAGTATGGAGTCAGGCTTAGCGGCGTCACCGGTAAAACCGATCAGTTTGCCCGAGTCTTTCAGGCCGGTGTCACGCCCGCCTTCCAGAGTGACCACCAAGTGTTCGTCACGAATGGCGTATTTGATCGCATCACGGTGCGAGCCAGTAGCGAGCGGCGCCGCGCGGTCCAGCACGCCGCGGGCGTAGGCAATGACCTTGGCACCGCGTTTTGGATTGAAGCTGGTGCCTTTTTCAGCGCCATCTTCTTCTGAAATAGCGTCAGTGCCGTAAAGCGCATCGTAAAGGCTACCCCAGCGCGCGTTAGCGGCGTTCAGCGCATAGCGCGCATTGCTAACCGGCACAACCAGCTGGGGGCCGGCTTGCACGGCAACTTCGCGGTCAACGTTAGCTGTGGTGGCCGCCACGTTGGCAGGAGAGTCAGCTAAATAGCCAATCTCTTTCAAAAAGCGGCGATACGCTGGCATATCGTTAACACGGCCAGGGTTTTCCCGATGCCAAGCATCCAGTTTTTCCTGCAGCGTGTTGCGCTCTTCCAGCAATTGACGGTTTTTGGGTGTCAAATCGTGAAACAGGGCATCAACACCGGCCCAAAAGGCCTTTTCATCAACGCCTGTTCCTGGTAGCGCCTGTTCATTGATAAAACGATCTAGATCGGTTGCCACCTGTAAACCGTGGCGCGTGATACGCTCGCTCATAGGGTTTCTCCTGTCAGATTGCTTGTGGGTAATATGTTTGCCACAAGCAGAGTAAAATATATTTATGGAAAATAATTCCATATCTGGTTGGGCATGTAAACAGCGTAGACCCTAAAGTGGTAAAATGCTCGACCAAATGACTAGGTGCTAGGTGCTAGGTGCTGAGTACTAGGCGCTAGGCGCGCAACCCATCAGTTGCGTTAAGGCCAACGGAAAATGGCGCTATGGAGAAACAACCATGCATGATTTCCAACATCTGGAAGGCTTGTTTCGCCATGCTGCGGGCGAGACTGCCCTTAGCCGCCTGTTGCCAGGGGAAATGCTGGCAGATGCGATGCAGGACTACTTCCACCATTATGGCCTGGAGGCGCTGCTAACCGATGCCAGTGAAGTTCATGCAGGCTTTATCAATACGGGCCGCTTTACGCTGTGGTGCCAAGTGTGGAGTCCTCCTCAGCCGATAGGGACCGCGTTTGTGGTTCACGGCTACTTTGATCATATGGGGCTGTATCGTCATTTGCTTAAACGCCTGCTCGCCAAGGGCTGGCGAGTGGTGCTATGGGATTTACCGGGTCACGGGCTTTCTAGCGGCGCGCGCGCGGAAATAGAAGATTTTGAGGATTATCAACACAGCCTGACCTACGTGCAGACGATTTTAAAAACTCAGGGCATGGCGCCTGCACCTTGGTTGGGCGTGGGGCAAAGCACCGGCGCGGCCATTCTGGCGACCGATGCGCTCACCCGCCGTGAGGCAGCCAGCTGGTCAGGCCTGGTGCTGCTGGCGCCGCTGGTGCGGCCTTGGGGCTGGAGTCAAGCGAGCTGGGTACATTTAATCGCCAGCCCATTTTTAAAGGAGCTGCCGCGTAAATATCGTCCCAACTCCACGGATGAGCAGTTCACCGCGTTTCTGCGCGATGGCGACCCGCTGCAGCCTGAGCGCTTAAGCGTGGCATGGGTAAGCGCGATGCGCCGCTGGATGCCTCGCTTGCTGGCGTTAGAGCCGCTGGCGCTGCCCACTCTTATTCTTCAGGGCGAGCAAGACTTAACGGTCGATTGGGAATGGAATTTAGCCATTTTGGCGGAGAAGTTTCCCAACAACGAGATTCATCGACACCCAGACGCCCGTCACCATCTTGTGAACGAGGCCGATGCCATCCGTGAAGTATTGTTTGAAGCTCTGGATGGTTTTTTAGATCAGCTTAACGATAGCCAGCAGCAAGCCGTGCCTGCGGCTACGCCCCCCTTAACATTCGATCCAGCTGCCGGTAGCCAATCGCCTCAATAAGGTGCGGCTGAGTGGGCTTTTCGACACCTTGAAGGTCGGCAAGCGTTAACGCGACGCGCAGCACGCGGTGGTAGGCGCGGGCGGAAAGCTTGAGTTTTTCGAGCACCCCCGCCAGCCAAGCGCGCTCTTCATCATTGAGCGCGCAGGCGGCTTCCAGCGCTTTGCCGCTCAGCTGGCTGTTTAGCGCGCCGCGTTGCATTTGGCGTTCACGTGCCGCCATTACGCGTTCGCGCACCGCTGCGGAGGGTTCGCCCTGGGTCTGGGCGGTAAGCTGCTCCGGCGGCAGCGCCGGTACTTCAACTTGAAGATCAATACGGTCTAGTAACGGCCCGGAAAGCCGCGCTTGATAGCGCTGAATTTGGCTGGCCGTGCATTGACAGCGGTTTCTAGGGTCGCCTAAATGTCCACAGGGGCAGGGGTTCATAGCGGCTACCAGCTGAAAGCGCGCGGGGTAGCGGCGCTCATGGCTAGCGCGGGCTAAATGAATACTTCCCGTTTCTAGCGGCTGGCGCAAAACCTCTAATACATTACGCGAAAACTCGGGCAGCTCGTCTAAAAACAGCACGCCGTGATGGGCGAGCGAAATTTCACCGGGCTTAGGTTTTGAGCCGCTGTGAATTCCACTAAAAACAGCTACTAATGCTATACTGGAACAATATCTTACGTTATTTTCGACAAGTAAATACGCTACTAATTGACACCAATATAAGCGACTGGGTGTTAAAATCACAAATATATAGGCGACTGAATATGAATCGGCCTGTTAGAGTTATTGGAACTAACCGAAGGAGCCTTACTGGGCAGGTTTCTTTCTTACGAGGAAGCACTTGCAATTTTGAGTCATCATTAGAGCGCGATTTCCTGATGATCCTCGATTTTGATCCGTTGGTCGCTACGGTTTGTGAGCAGCCGCTAACCCTTAAGTATCAAGATGATGATCGAAAAAGGCGTCAGTACACGCCCGATATGCTCGTGACTTACTCGGATGAAGCGGCGCCGATTCTGTATGAGGTTAAGTATCGCGAAGATTTGAGAGAAAATTGGCACATTATGAAGCCTAAATTTCAGGCAGCTATACGCTATTGCAAGCAGCAAGGTTGGGGCTTTCGCATTGTGACTGAGCGAGAGATTAGAGGCACTGGCCTATTGAACAATGCACGATTTCTAAGGGCCTATAGGGACTTGGCAGAGGACTCGGCTACCGCTACTCACTTGGCTAGAACCCTTGCCGTGCTCGGTGAAACAACACCTGAAATTCTACTTACAGCTGCTTATGCGAATGAGGAAAAGCGTATGTGTGCGCTTAGTTGTTTATGGCAAATGATCGCTATAGGCCGTGTTCATGCTGACCTCATACGCCCATTAAACATGTCCAGCCCCATATGGATTACTAACGGAGAAGGTTTCTTATGGCTACAGAGCCCGCTTTTCTATCGGTAACTACTGGGTCTGTGATAACAGCCAATGGTCGTACCTATAGAGTTTCGCACTTGTTGGATGCAGCAACCCTCCTTGCTAAAGATACCGACACTGGAGAGGTGCACCGTCTGTCTGCGCATCAGCTTCGTCCCGTAACGGATATAGAGCTTGGAGAAGGTGGTGTTGCTGAAGGAAAGGATTTATCCGAGATCGAAGACGAAGACTGGCAAGTTGCTCAGCAGCGGTTTGCAGCAATCCGTCCTCTACTTGACGATCCATTTCGTACTCGTGCAAAGGCAGAGCAGTTAGCAGAAGAAGCCGGTGTTCACGTTGCCACTTTATACCAATGGGTTAAGGACTATCACGAGGCTGGCCATATTTCAGCATTGATACCAGCCCCGCGAGGCCGCAAGCCAGGTACGAAAAAGCTCGATAAGAAAGTCGAGGCAATAATCGAAGGGGCGATCAATGACTTATATCTAAGTCGTCAACGATATAAGCCCAGTGACGTAATTATCACTGTCAAAGCTCATTGCAAACAGGCCGGTTTACTTCCTCCTCACTCCAATACAATCCGTAACCGCATAAAACAGATTTCGACACGTGAAACGATGAGACGCCGCGGGCTACGAGATAAGGCGCGTGACACCTTTGCTCCTATCAGGGGAGAGTTTCCAAATGCGGATTTCCCTCTTGCTGTTGTTCAAATAGATCATACGCCTGCTGACGTCATCTTAGTTGATGAAGAGCATCGTCTGGCGCTTGGCCGACCGTGGATAACTCTGGCTATTGATGTCTTTTCACGAATGGTGGTGGGGATTGCGGTTAGCATGGAAAAGCCCAGTGCTATCTCAGTGGGTTTGTGTGTCTCCAATGCCATGTTGCCTAAGCATGAATATCTTGCAAACCTGGGGGTGGGGCAAGAGTGGCCAGTCTGGGGGAAAATGCGTGTTCTGCATGCTGATAACGCGAAAGAATTCCGGGGGAAAATGCTGCGCCGGGCTTGTGAACAATACGGTATCGACCTGCAATTACGTCCGGTAAAGCTTCCCCACTACGGCGGACATATAGAGCGTTATATGGGTACTGCTGCAAATGAGATACACACCTTACCTGGCACAACATTTTCCAACGTTGAGCAACGGAAAGGATATGACTCAGAAAAAGAATCAGCGCTCACCCTTCGTGAGTTTGAGCAGCATTTAGTTGAATTTATTGTTGGGGTGTATCACCGTCGCAAGCATTCTGAATTGAACATGCCACCAATGCGCAAGTGGCAACTCGGTATATTAGGAGACTCAACACAGCCGGGCTTGGGGATGCCGCCTATACCAACTGACCCCACGCGTTTGAAGTTAGACTTCCTTCCTCTTTATTCACGCACTGTGCAGCGCTACGGCGTCCAGCTGGATGAAATTAATTACTACCATGAAGTGTTGAACCCTTGGATTGGTTCAAAAGACCCCGAAAATCAAACGAAGGCTCGTTCATTTACTATCCGTCGTGATCCACGCGATATCAGTAAAGTCTATTTCTACGACCCTGAAAGTGAGATCTATTACATGGTTCCTTATCGGAATCCTACTCGACCAGCGATTAGTGTGTGGGAGTTACGGGAAGCAACTCGCCGCATTCGAGAGGAAGGACTGCGGCATGTTGATGAGGATGTGATTTTTGAGACCATTCTCAAGATGCGTCATCGTGTTGAACAGGCCGTCACGAAAACGAAGCAAGCAAGACGTCAGATGGCTCGTATCAATACGACGAAGAAACTCGCCAAGAAAACGGAATCTGTTGAAACACAAGCGCCTGCTAAGAGTGTTTTTCCTGCTCCACCTCAAACAGAGGTGCAAAGTGAGATTGATATATTCGCACTGCCTATAGAACCATTCGATGACGATGCCTAGGGAATGAATATGGCCCATTTTGATCACCTCAAGCCAGAGATTGCTGAGACACTCACCTGGACGACGGAAGACCGCATTTATTTCGCTCAGCAAAACCATTGGATTTCCTATCCTAGGGCCAAAGAAATCATGACCCGGCTTGAGGATCAATTAGCACATCCCCGTGTACAGCGGATGCCCAACACGTTGCTGGTCGGAGAAAGCGGGAATGGAAAAAGTACATTAATCGACCGTTTCAGAGAAAAGCATCCTGTGAAGATTCTTCCCTCTGGAGAGCCATTAGCACCTGTCATTGTTATGGAAATGCCCTCCGAACCAAATGAGGGGCGTTTTTGGACTGAGTTACTTCTGTCATTAAAGATAGCCCACAGAGATACGGATCCCGTGCAGCGTAAGGAGAACCAAGCTATTTCGGTATTAACTTACGTACAAGCCAGGATGCTCATTATTGATGAAATCCACAATGTGCTACATGGAAGTGCAAGACAACAGAGGCATTTTCTAGGAATGCTTAAAAGATTGAGCAATAAGCTACAGCTTCCGCTTGTAGCCGTCGGTACGCGTGACTCCATTCTCGCGCTGCACACCGATACTCAACTCTCAAGTCGCTTTGAGCCGCTGGCACTACCTCGATGGCAGTTAGATGTTAGCTTCTTGCGCCTCTTGGCCAGCTTTGAACGCTTACTGCCATTAGCTGAGCCCTCTCAGCTGTCTAGTCAGGATATCGCGATAAAGCTACATAGTATGAGTGGGGGCACCATCGGCGGCGTAGCGACCGTGCTTAAAAGAGCGACCGTTAAAGCGATCCGAGATGGTAAAGAGCATATAGACGCTAAGCTTCTTGATAACATCGGCTGGGTTAAACTCTCTGATTATGGCAAGGAGGCGCTTAAACTGTGATCAGAGGAAGCTGGGCGATCATGCTATCACCAGCTAAGAATGAGCTGTTTACTTCGTGGTTGATGCGTAGCGCCTTTGCTCACGGCCTGACCCCCTATCGGTTTGCTAATTACTGGGCTCCATCTATTCCTATCTGGAGCCGTGACATTGATCGTAGTGCCAGTGATGAGCTGCTCTATACCGTGTCGCGCCACTCAGGTTTTGATGTTGCGTCAGTCGAAAGGATGACATTACGTTCAATTGAGCAGAGTTTGGTAAAAATTCATCGTCAGGGAAATGTCCCCTTTCTTCTGTCAGCGGGGATATCTAACAAGGTACGTACCCAGCACGGCCTCCAATATTGTTCCGAATGCTTCAAGGATTATGGGGCCATCTATTATCGTGACTGGCGTTTAGGGTTTATGGTTGTTTGTCCTTACCATGGCGCCATGATGAGCGATGCTTGCCCACGTTGTGATGCGCCATTGATGCCACATCTAAGTACCGTGCAAAGAATGGATCGCTGTACGGTATGTGGGGTGTCGCTTCTTTCTCGCAAGTTACCAACCTTGTGCTGTTCTCCATTAGTGTTAGCTCTTCAATCCCAGCTACTGAAATTAGCGAATGGAACTCCGACTAACTTGCTCCCACAAGCGTCCACCAGTCCGGAAGCTCTGAGTGTCATTCGGGTAATGGCAGGCGTGCTCGCTAATTCGCTACAGCATGATCGACTGAGGCATCATTACGACTTGAAACCCTTCCATCGTCCTTCAAATCAGCGTTGCTTGTATGAGCATCAGCGTGTTGCCTATAGGACTGCAATTTTGGAAACCTTGGCATATTGGCTTCTTGATTGGCCATCGTCATTCCAAGAAGGTTCAAGTGTGCTTGGTCTAACTCAGAGGACATTCATAAAATCTATAATGCCTGCTTTTTTTGCTGAGCAGTTGTCATATCTGCCTGTGGGGGTACGAAGAACGCGCAGCACGAATCAGCAGCCAAAAGGCCCTTGTCTAAATCGGTGCCGACGAACTGAGCTTGTACAGTTCCGCCAGGAAAGAGCTCGACATATATTAAGTTTTTTAGGATACCCATTTTTGTGAGTCATAAGCCCCACTTGCAGTGTGATGACTGTGGTCGATCCATGCTTAAGGCGCAAAGGCGCTACAAAGGGAGCGCTTACTGCTCGACATGTTATGCCCGTGAGTTTAAGAAGAAGACTTGCACTAAATGCGGCGAGTCAGTGCGAGCCCATAAGTATGAAGAGAACCCGGTCTGCGGTGAGTGCCTCAGGCTGCACCGTGTCTGCGCGCGCTGCGATAAGCCGCTGCCGAGAGCCGGTTATCTTATTGGTCACGCTGCGTTTTGCAAAAGCTGCGCTCCGCATGGGCGAGAGGAACATACCTGTTCCCGTTGTGGATGTCTTTCTAGCAGATATTCACGCATCACTAATGGTGAACTTTCAGAGATTATCTGCCAGGCATGCGAAAGGAAGGCCTGCGCATTTGTAACCTGCTCGGTTTGTCGGAAATATCGTCAGCTCCATCAATATGATGTTGAAGGACGAGCTGTTTGTAGAGATTGCAGCGGGCCATATCCAAAAACTCACTCATGTCCTGACTGTGGAGCAGATACTCCCGGTGGTGGCAACGCCCCTTGCCAAGACTGTTCTTTAAAACGCCGTTTAGACCGACGAATAATGCTGAACCTTGAGTTATTTGAAGCTTCTTGGTGTAGAGCGCTATTTCTTGAGTTTTGCTCTTGGGAAAGGCTTCCTAGGCAAGCGGGAAATATGACGACGCGAATAGATAGTTATGCGCGTTTTTTGGTCATACTCGAACGGAATACTTTGTCCGTCAGAGATATTGATCAGCAACACTTATTCAATTTATTTGGAGCTGAAAAGCTTCGCCGTTCTTTTCATGTGGTGAATTTCTTAGTAGAAAAACTAGGCATAGAGTGGGATAACGAAGAGAAAGAGCAAGCGATTGAAAATAAGAGGATTAATGATATTTTGCAATGTTATGAGAAGCAGCCTTGGCATCGTGAGGTCGTCGACTATGCAAAAGAATTGAGTGAGAGAGTTACTTACAAAGAGACACCAATCAAACCTTTGACTGTTAGGAACTATCTGCGAGCAGCTATAGAGCTATTGATGTCAGCCAAGGTATCTTCCATTCAGGAACTTCCCGAAGAAGCTATCGTATCTCATGCTAAGAAAAAGCCAGGGCATTGTGCTTCCTTAGCTGTTTTCAGAACCTTTGCCAAAGATAAATACGCCGTTAATCTCGTGTTACCTGAGAAAAAAAATAAAGGGATAAGCAATAAGCAACACGTTAAAAAAATTAAGGCAGTAATGGAAAAGCTTGTTTCAACACCGAACGAGCGCGAAGCTAAAGCTTTAATGCCTGCAGCAATTTCAATGCTTTATCAGTTGCCATTAAAAAAGGTACTTATGCTTCGCTGTGCACACGTTGTGCAATCCAGCCGAAAGGTGTTCATTACTGTGGATGATGAGCGCTACGAGCTCCTCGGGCCGCTGCCTCATTTAATGAAGGTAGATCAGTTGGGAATCGACCCTGAGGCTTTTATCTTTGCTGGCAGAAGCCGTATGCAGCCTATGAGCACGGGAACTGTGCGGTACCATGTAAAAAAGCTTGAAGCGCAAATAGGAATGTAAGGTGTAGAGCTTGGCCAATGTGAGCCCTATGATAATTCGCATGATAACCATTTGTTATCGCTGACAGGCTGCCACACCTTTGCCATTTTTTTATTCGCATCAAATTGGCTATTCGCTCTAGTGGTCAATACTGATGCCTGTGATTGTTAAATCCGACCTCGCGCTCCACCACCTGAGGAACCGGGACCTTCTACATATTCGAGGTTCAGATCAACTTCAATCCGAACAGGAGGAATACCATAAACCTCATCTTCCAATCTCGACTTTGCATAGTTATTAAGTGCAAATCGCTCGCACAGGTGTCCACCTTCTCGCCATTCTGATTTTGAAAGTCCAAGTACAGTGACTAATCCCAAGCCAGCATGGTAGATTTTGTAAGGCATTGAATTTTGGCTTTCCCTTGTGCCATGAATTATCGGCTCTTGCCAAAAAAGCTCCAAAAAATTTCGCTGCGGTTCAGTAAGATTAGAAATCGTTTGATTCACCATCCCCTTAAAACGATTTTTTTCGAACTCAATAAAAAGTGGACGTACTACAGGGCTCAGCTGGAAAAAAACTCAGCAGCGGGTGCTTGATGTATTTTTGTGATCCAACCCGATTTGCTCAGCCAGCTAACTTCCTTTTCCCGGATATCCATGCGCTGCTCTGATTCAACCAATTCCCGAAGAACTCTGAGTTCTTTGGGATTGAGGTGTGGCAGGGTCATTCTCACCTTTTTTTTAAAGTTGGCCAGATCTCTCTCTTTTCTTAAACTAGCCTTTCGATCATTCTGCAAACTTAAGATCTTGAGACATCCAATTTCAAGCAACCTGACTACAAGGTATGAAACGGAGAACGCTCCAACTGTCAGGAAAAGAATTATGTAATCATCGGGAAAGCCAATATTAGAGAATAGTTTTGAGGCTGGCCTCCAGAGCAATAGAACAAGCAAAACCGTACCTAGTGCTCTAGCTGCTGATGTTACAGATGAGATCGAATCAAAGAATCTAATAGCCCATTCAGGCACAAAACCCCCTAAATTTAACGGTTTATGAGTGCGCATGCGTGCCTTTCTGGCAACAAGCACCTAACTATCTATCTGTAATGCTTCGTTAACTTAGGTGTCCAACATATCCCATTCGTCACCTAGAACCCAACGCAGCGCTGATAACTGTATTAATGGGCTCTGTGAAACTTAGAAATCGTATCGAACCCCTAAAGCCCACCAATCCTTATCAATCGCATTGATCTCCCTATCTGTACTGCTAGCATATTCTAAATATACAAACATTGGATCACTAAGCCGGTAGCTGCCACCCGCAACGTATTGGACGTCACTCAAATTCATGTCACTATTTTCCATATAGCTGACGTTCCCGTATATTTTGCCTTCTGAGTAACTAAAAACGGGTGCTATACCATAATGACGAATATCTCCCTGCTCTTCAAATAACGCACCGACACTTAGCTGTGGAGATATTTTGTAGGTTACGCTTGCCCCGAGTAGAGCATCATCATCACCTTCTGCTTCATCATAGCCAGCGGCAAAACGTACCGGGCCTGTTTCATAGGCTACATATCCCATTAGGTTAAGTGTTTCTTCTTCACCTGCATCTTCATCTTCTGGATCGAGCTTTCCAGCGACACCCAGGCTGAAGCCATCGAAACTTTGGGATTCAAAAGAGATAGAGTTTCCACGGGCGCGGGCACCACCTTTTGCCAAGGCTCGCCAATCCACAGTATTTCTTACATTGATAACCTTGGATATGTTCTGATAATAGATGGAGTCAAAGTTACCAACCTTTACGGCTCCGACGTCTTCAAATCGTAGCCCTACATATGTGTTCCTTATATCATCAATGACGTTAGGCCGTGCCTCGTCACGATCATTAGCGGTGAATCTAAACTCGGCTCTTATAAAACCCTCTAGCTTAGGATTTATCCTATGTCCAGCTTTAAAGCCAAGGCGTGAACCTTCTTCACTAATATAGTCGTTACCGTCATCGTTGTTTAACGTCAAGTGTATACGGCCATATAGGTCAAAGTAAGTTTCTCCGTCTTCATACACATTGAATGCCTGTGTGGTTCCTGAAAACCCTAAACCTGCTACTAGTGCCAATGTAGAAATGCCATGGCATTTTTTGTTGTTCAACAACATGTTTACTCCCTGATTTATCTTTTTGAGTTTGTTTTTACACTGCCGTGAGATTTTTTTTCTTTTTGGCCCTCCTCTTTTTTATTAAATGTTGTATGGCGTAGGCATTAATAAGCCGCTCACTCAGCCAAAGCGGGAGACTTTTTCATTGAATTTCCTTTGCGAGAAATTCTACTTTAAAGCACTACGGTTTGGTGGGGGGATTACCAGTGTGACTGAGGTATCGGCATGAACGAAGTTTAGGCAACCTACACTCAACGCAGATCCCAATAAAATTTTTTTCATTATGAGTACTTTTCCAGGTTAAATTAAATGTAGACGGTTTAACCGTCTAAAGAGATTGACTGATCCACCCAACTGGCACTCGTATGACTGGTGTAAATAACCAGTTTCTGAGCGGCTTTAGCCTGTAATAAAAGCGTGCTCACCTGATGACTACGCTCTGGATCCAATCCTGTACAGGGCTCATCTAAAAGTAAGATTGGAGGAGAAGAAAAATAAGCGTGAAGCAACATAAAACGCTGTAGTTCACCACCAGAGACATCACAGGCATAGCGAGAGAGTAAGCTAGGAGAGAGGTCCAGCAGTCTTAGTCCGTCGAGTACTGTCTTTGTGGGGACTAGAGCAAACCAATCCACAAGTTTTTCGCGAGGTAGTACGGTAGGATGTTGCCCTACGTACGACATTAATCGTGAGCGTAGAAATGCAAAGTGGGCGGGTGTCATTGTGCTTGGTGTGAACTGCTGATCGTGGGTTCGTATGCACAAGTGTGCCGTTCCTAAGCTTCGACTTCCCCAAATTCGTGAGAGCAAAGTCGATTTTCCTGAGCCTGACGCTCCCCAGATCTGTACGATCTGCCCTGTTTGTGCCGTTATGCGAAGTGGCCCATGATGTATGCCATTGCCTTCATACTGCAAAATCACAGTTGGTTTATTCATTAAATCATTGCCTTAACAAGAGCTTGGGCGATGAGATGCTCAGGCTCAGTAAGCAAACGATCCATAATGGATTCGCTGACGATGCGGCCTTGATCCATCACGATGGCCCGATCAGCAATGAGTCGAGCTAGACGTAAGTCATGAGTCACAAACACCATGGCAGTCTGTGTTTGGTTTCTCAAATTAGAGAGCACATCTAAAAAATCTGCTTGAGCGACTGAGTCGAGACCAGCAGTGGGTTCATCTAAAAATAAAATGCTCGGCTGATGGATCATGGCCGCAGCGATTTGTACGCGTTGGCGCATCCCTCCCGAAAAGTTCTTCACTGGCTCATGTAATCGTTCTGGACATAAACCAAGTCGCTGGCCCCATTTTTGTGCTTGTTTGAGTGCATCAACCGCACGGTTGTCACCTAAATCAAAAAGACGACGTACGATATTAGTGGCGGCACTTTGTCTCAGGTTTAGGGTTGTGCTGGCATCCTGAGCCACATAGCCACACGCCCGCCGACGTAAAAGGTTAGTTTGATAAAGACTGGTACGTAGTAAATCCTGGCCTAAAAGGGAAAGAGCCTGACAGTTGTTAGATAGCTGTCGTCCAGCAAGTATATTCAGAAGACTTGATTTTCCAGCACCTGAGGGGCCGACTAAAGCGAGAACCTCGGAAGGATAAAGCTTGAGGTGACAATCCGACAAAATACGGTGCCCAGCTATTTCAAGTGAGATAGCCTGTGCTGTCAGCACGGGATCTGGCAAGCTAAACATGAGCGCGCTCCTTGCATGCTTCGGAGTCGGAACATACCCAATGGGGGGTGTTTGACGTACCAATATTATCCAAATAATGAATAGATGAGCCGCAGATACAACATGCTGTATCGACTTTTTTCAGGCTAGCAGGCAGGTCAACAAAAGCTAAGTTTGCTAAGGGTGTATAGGCAGGCAATGCATAAATTCGTCGCTCGCGTGCGGCGCCAAAAATCTGAATAGCAGGCATCATCGCCATGCGGGGGTTATCCATAGCAGGAATAGGCGACGGTGACATTAAGACCCCATCATTAACAATCACAGGGTGGTCGTATCCTAAGCACGCCTCATCTTGTTGCAACCATGTTTCAAATAGAGCGCTTAACACGACACCGTAATCATGATGTGCGTGCCGTGTCAGTGCTTCGGCCGCATCATTAATAAATCCACGTAGAGGGTCAGGTCGAGGAACTTGGTACACCACAATTTGCTCTTCCCGCAACGGGCTTTCAGGGACTCGCTGACGCGTTTGAATGAGAGTAGCCTTTGAGCTTGTTGTCGTAATTGATATGTTTGCCGTTTTAGTAAAAAAATCCGCGATATTCAGGGCATTAACGGTATCATCCGAACCATGATCGACTACCTTTAACGTGTCATTCGGTTCTAATAAGGCAGCGGTAATAGCCATGCCTCCTACCCCCCAACCATAGGCAATGGGTAGCTCAGGAGCTGAGAAAGGTATTTGACGTCCAGGTAGACAGAGTGCTTTTAGGGTTTTACGACGTATTTCTTGTTTGGACGGTAGATCAAGGTAGGCATAATTCATATTTCCTCCTTAGCCTGAACTCGGCGTAAACGCGCTAAATCAGCATCAAAGTCAGAGTAATGAGGTAATTTCAAATGGCTGACATAGCCGGATGCAGCGACTCCGTCGGTATGCATGAGTGCATCACTGGTAGCACCCTCAATTTTAAAGTGCTGATCTACGATTGCCATGGCGACGGCTTTACGCTCGTTAGCTCCAAAAGCAATACCAAAACCCGCTTCTAAATGTGGAGATGAGCTAAAATTTGGAGCCACAGTAGTGCAGGCAGTTAACTCAACCTCACCAATGGATACGGTTAAATTGAGGTCTTCCAGCTCTACGAATATTTCAACGCTCCCTCTCATTAATTGCGCTACATAGGGATGACTCGTTGAGGCTTTACGCAAACTCTCGTAAGCTAATCCAGTTAAGTAGCCTTCTTCGCCACGAGCGAGATGAGCGAGACGCTCGCAAGGATCAGGTAAAGAAGGCAAAACAGTTCGCGTAATGTCTATCGGAGCTTTAGATATTTCGGTGCGGATAAGATCTGCGTACAGTGGCTCAGAGCTAGAGGGCGATGAGGGAGCTGTTATCACTGATTTAGGTAACTCGCACTGAGGGCGAGAGTGTTCTAAATCCATATTCAGTAAGCGGTGGGTGTAGTCGTAAGTGGCGCCTAAAATTTGCCCTCCAGCCAACTCTTTTTGCGTGGCGGAAATGTGGCGACTGTAATGCATTGTTTTTAGATCTATGTTTTGGCTTGAGCCAAAATTGGCTAATTGCGCGCGATGAGCACGTACGAGAAATACCGCTTCGGCAATGTCTCCCTGAGCTTGCTTAAAGGCAATAGCAGCAAAACGTCGATCGTATAAGCCCCCCTCACTCATGATCCGATCAAGAGCTAACGACATTTGTGCCATGATTTGATTAATTTCAATCTCGGGGATTGTGTCGTCGCCTCGGCGACTCCGTTCTACGGCTATACGGGAAGCAGCAATTGCTTGTTCACCACCCTTTACTGGTACGTACATTAAATGATCTCCAAAGTTAAGTGACGTGGTAATACAACCAGCTGCGTGTCAGCGCATAGTAGTAGGTCCACTCCACGCGGGTAATCGGCACGAAAAGCAATATGATCAATGACTACATTTTGATGTAACCCTGAAAAATATAAAGTGTGTGGTTTGTTGAGTCCTGCACCGGTGGCTCGTATAGCAAGCCCCCCGTTTGTAGGTGATATGGCGGCTATTTCCATGACAAGGGTTGCCCCACTTTCAGGCGCCTCACGGCTTCCTGCTGGAATATGTTGTAAGTGATGCCGTTGAGAACCTGCAAAAACCCATTCGGGAGTTTGGCTCAAGGTTGCGCCTGTATTCAAAATACGGCTTGTTAATTCCTTATTTTCCACCTCAATAGCTACCGTCGTTTGGCTGTCTAGAAGGCAGTCAACGATGCAATGAATAGCACGCTCTTCTAGTTGCTGTATGCGCATTGGGTAACCAAAGGCATGCAGTAGTCGCCGATAAGTACGCGTCTGCCGATGTAACTCATCGTCATGTCTGTGCTCAGATCGTAAAGGTATTTTCATGATTCTAAGTTTTTTGTGTGGTGTAGAAACGTACAGAAGTAGCAGCCGTCAGCTGCTCCCTCTCAGCCTTTTTTAGCTCTAACTGTTGGCGTATAGGGTGCAGCACCAGCTCACGTTGGTGGGAGGGGGCCGTTTGTAGAAAGGCGTCTAGATAGGCCGCTAACTCCGCTTTGCGTAGATCGGAGCCCAAATGTACTGCGTAACCTTGAATTTTCCCAATAGCGATTACGCAGCGAGTACAAGAAGCCTCACCAAACTGAAATGACACTGAGGCCTTACAAGCTTGTGTATTGAGCTGCACCAACCCCGTTTCAGGGCCAGCGAGTTTTTGTATAGGCACACCCGGATTGTAAGTAGCCCAGATATTTTCCAGATAATCTCGGTTAGCTCGGGCAAGTAGCCCGAGCCAAGTTTGACGTTCTTGACTCATGGCTATGACTTATTACGATAATACGGTAGCGTTGTAAATATCTTCTGCGGGCTGGACTAACAAGCGTTCTCCCATTTCGAGCTTCATTTCAGCCAAAATGATCTCTTCTTCTGGTGAGCGGTCTTTCTTGCGTGCTAACTGAATGAACTCGGGGCGTACGTGTCCGGGACGGATGGTGATTTCAACAGCGGTGCCACGGTACTCGAAACGGAAGTAATAACGACCACCGGGGGACTCTTCTTCTTCGAGCCCTACTGAGTTATCAACAATGTAGCGACCCTCAGTAAGACCGCGGGTAACAAACTCAATCGCATCTCTACCCCCTGGGCCTCCAAAGGCTGTGACACAGCGAATTTCACGTCGTTCAGGCAAACGACCATTATCTAGCAAGGGCCAGGCTCGCTGCATAACTTTTAGCCCGTGGGCTACACCACCCGGATAACCGGCACCGTGGTATTTTAATAACTCATCAAAGTGGACTGTAAATTCATGTCCATTTTCCAGATAGGAGATTGTATCGTTACTCATTGTATTTACCTTTGTTTAGAGGATAAGAAATGGGCATATCTTGATCCGGTTCACGTATTCCAAAAACCGGGCAGATTGTGCTTTGAAAATGTTCTCCCGTTTGCACCATTAGACGGCGTAGTCTGACGTTGTATAAACGGGATAACTCAGACTCGGTTAACAGCTCATCAGCTGGACCAAATTTAATCTGATCGTTGGTGTGCATCAGCAGTACTTTGTCTGCGAGATGCAGAGCGTGTTGCGGATGGTGAGTGGTAAAAACGACCGAATGGCTACGTACTCGGCGTAACTCGAATAAGACGTTAAGCAATAAGTCCTGATTAGCTAAATCTAAAGCTGAAGCCGGCTCATCAAGTATGAGTACCTCAGCACCAGTAGCTAAAGCACGAGCAAGCAACACTAATTGGCGCTCGCCGCCGGATAGAGAGCCATATAAACGATAAGCAAAATGCCCTCCGCCTACTTTTTCCAATGCTTCAAGAGCTAGCTTACGATCCCGCTGTGAAGGAAGGCTGAACATGGGAAGCAAGGCGGCTCGTGCCATGAGTACCACATCGAGGCAACAATGGTTTTCACTACCGTATTGGTATTGAGGTACATAGCCGATGAGGTGGGGTACCTGCCGTTGTCCTTGATCTAAACGTTGTGAGCCTAATAGAGCTTTTAGCAACGTAGTCTTACCGCGTCCGTTTGGGCCCAAAATGGCCAACGTTTCGCCCTTTTGTACGTTAAAACTTAAATCCTGAAAAATCACACGTTCACTAAAACGTACGCACGCTCCAGTTAAACTGAGATGAGAGGTAAAGACGGTTTGCATGATTAAGCCCTTTCACGTCGACGAGTGCATAGTAAGTACACAAAGACGGGGGCGCCAACTAGAGCTGTGAGTACGCCTAAAGGAATCTCTGCAGCAGTTAAACTACGAGCCAACGTATCAGTCAAAATCATGAAAGTGGCACCCAGCATAAGACTCGTGAAATAGAGCCGGCGGTGATCTTCGCCTACTAACATACGAGCAAAGTGTGGGATTACGAGTCCTACCCACCCCACTACGCCCGATGCGGTTACGCAGGCGCCGATAATGATAGAAATCAACGCGAAGACGATCATCCGGGAGCGTGCAACATGGATGCCAAACGACTTAGCTTCGTCGTCACCCATAGCGAGTACAGCAATGCGATAGCGCATTCTATTCAGTAGGTAAATGCTGGCAATGAGTATAGGAGCAGTTTGTGCAAATTTTTCCCAACTCGCCGTTGCAAAGCTTCCCATCAGCCAAAAGACGATGGCAGGTAAACTCGTTTCTGGATCCGCGGCATATTGAACTAACGAAATACCTGCTGCAAATAAAGCATCAATAACAATTCCAGCAAGCACAATAGTCATCAAAGTACGACCCGCCATATTTGAAATCAGCACTACTAAAAACAGAGCAGCAAATGCTGATACAAACGTAGCCCCCATCAGTAGCGGCCCCCCTACTCCAGCCAAAATTGCCAGTGATCCTCCTAATGCTGAACCTGAGGATAAACCTAGCACTTTAGGTGAAACGAGAGGGTTACGAAATAAGGTTTGTAAGGCTACCCCGCAGATGGCAAGCCCAGCCCCACATACTCCTGCCAATAATATGCGCGGCAAGCGTACATTCAAGATCACCAACGCATCCATATGCTGTGAGTTATCACCTCGTAAGGCTGCATATAGGATGGCTACAATCTCATCTAGCGCTACGCTGTATCGACCTACTGATAGCCCGATTAGCACAGTCGCTATAAGCAGTAGGGACAAAAGAGGCCAATGACTAGCACGCCAAGTGCTCAGGGTAACTGGCTCAACCATTTCTGAGGACGAGTGAATCGATCGCGTATATGTGTTCATTGTTTACGAAACACTTGATAACCGTGACTGTCGCCGTTCATAGCAATACGCAGAATTCGATCTATCTGCTCATCCGATAGGTCAAAGTTATAAAGTAATTTGAAGCCTTCTTTTAATTCGTGACGTAGGTCAAAAGAGAAAATATCGGGATGAGTAAGATTGGCCAGCCACATCCATGTGTAGGGGCTTTCATGGGAAGCACTATCCCAGATATATCCACCTTGAGGTGTCTTATAAACGCGTTTTTGTACGGCGGCATTTAAGCGAGAAAGTAATGGGTCGTCGTATATCGCTTCTAATCCAGCATCCGTCTCTGCTGCGGAAAGTAAGATAATATCTGGGTTCCATTCAAGAATCTGTTCCACGCTAACAGTGCTTTGTACGCCAGCTCCTTGAGCTACATTTTTAGCGCCAACCAGCTCGATGAAGGTTTGTTGATAACTTTTCTCACCAGTAGCAGTCAACTTGGATTTGGCAGAGCGCAAATGCAAAATGCTTGGTGTTGCATGAAAGCCTACTTGTTTTAAACCAGTAGTAATTTCACTTTGTACACGGTCACGCCAATCAATAAGCTTTGACAGTTTTTCAGTATTACCCGTGATATCAGCCACCATTTTCATATTGGCTCGGGCCAGCTCTTCTGTACCCGCATTGCCACCGCCTACCATTAGAGCAACGGGCAAACCTGCATTGCGAAGTGGAGCTACGATATCATCGCCGCGCTCACCCCACTGGATGACTAAATCCGGTTTAAGTTCTGCGATGGCCTCTACGTTGGGCATCCAACCACCGTTTTCCGACAAAATGTCACTGGAGATATCAACAGCTTCAGGAAACATAACGCTCATCATACCGCTCTCAAAGGCTCGTTTAGAGCCCTCATTCATACCCACTAACAGCTCGGTAGAACCATCTATTGCGATGAAGGTAGCTGCAGCTGGATTGGGCAGAGTAATGATACGTCTAGGAGGGGCTTCTAACTTAATTTCCTGTCCGGTTACATCAGTAAAGTTAAATTCTTGCGCTGACAAGTTACCTGATAACAAAGTTGTCGCTACTAGCACGGCAAAGCAACGGGGTATTGAGGTCATAACCTCTCCAATTAAGAATGAGATTGACTATCATTTTGATTAAAAATATTATAGCCAGTGTTTCATCAATTGGAATCGAAATGTTTATGACGGTGCGTGAAGTAATTTCGAACAAGCTAGCAGCAGTGTCTGTGCGTGACTTGCTTTTAGTTGAGGCCGTCGCAATGAAACGTAGTTTTCGTTATGCGGCCATAGACATGGGTATTTCGACCTCGGGCTTGTCTTATCAAGTAAAAAAAGTAGAGGAAATTCTCGGACAGCCCATTTTTGAAAGGGGGAGTAAAATAACACCCACTGCCTTTGGAAAGGAAGTTTTAGACTTAATCGCCGTAATTTTAGAAGGCGTGACTCGGCTTGAGGGGTTACGTGATGATGGCTTAGCTCTTCCCTTTGGGCAAACCTTACGTATTGGAGTGATTTCCTCACTGGCACCGGATAACTTGTTACGGATTATCCAGATTTGTGCTCACCGTTCAGGTAAAACTAAAGTCGAGTTGGTTAGTGGCAAGCATCAAGGTCTGTTACGGCGTTTACAGAACCGTGAAATTGATTTGCTAATTAGTGCAGCACAGTCGGTTCCTGAGGGGATGGCATATACAAGCTTATTCAAGGAACACTTTGTCTTACTAGTGCGAGCCGATAAACTTCAGCCTGAACTCCATCCTCTTATGCTCTGTGAGCCTGGATTACTACCACTTAGCGAGGATGATTTTGTTCCATCGCTAATTACTGAAGGCTTAAGTAAATTATTAAGCTCCGGCTTGACTCGTACATATGGCCTTGGTGTTGAGCATCGAATGGCTTTAGTTGCCGCAGGTTATGGTCATGCATTATTGCCGTATGGCTGGGTAAGAGATGTACATTTACCGGATCATTTAGCAGTGATGGAGCTTCCTCCCGCTTTATCGGCAGAGCGTGAATTAGGTTGCTTTTGGCGTCACTCATACATGATGGGGAGTCAAATTTCTCAGGCTTTTAGTGAAGCATGGATTACCTCTGCTATCAGGTAGTCGCGCCCATTATTCCTATGCTTTTGAGGCGAAATGGCTGATGCTGACATGAGTAGCCTCGCAAATAATGGTTATTAAACCCACGTGAGCATATTCAGACTAACATCAACGCCGGTAAAGGCATGGCCCTATGGGGGGATAGCGGGCGACCCATTGCACATGACATAGCCCCTTTCCACGGATAGCTCTTCATAATAACTTAAGTCACCTTTAGGGGGAGCTCTGATTATCTTTTTTGCTCGTTTGAAGCGTGTCGATTGTTATTGCCACTACCCCATATTGGTCTACTCACTATCCATGTGTGACTCCTCGCACCTCATCTAGAGCGGCATCAATAACGAGATCAGGGTCTGTAGCTATCAGATCCTGGGGCCTTAGCCCGCCAAGATAGCTGTTTATCGACTGAAACCAAAAGGCCATTCCCCATCCGTCTTTATCCTCTTTGAAGATGTCGATGATTTTCGACATGACGCGATACGGTCGGTAGCCAGCATCCTTCTCAAGCCCAAACGCTGGGTAGTAATCGGTGCCGTGGTCATTGATAGTAAAAATATCACCTTGTTGTTTCCACTGAGCAGGATGAACACTATCCCCCTTTGTCAGCCTTGTTGTCCGGTTGGTGATATCGCCTAAATCTAATCCAGAGGGAGCGGCATGGAGTCCTTGTGCCACGTTATTCCGCAGAGCGTAAATCAGCCGTCCTGAAGAAGTTGTTACCACCCCATAATCACAGTGTGGCATCGGTAGCAACAGAGGAAGGCATCTCTGACGCGACGCTGTATAGTTGGCTAAAACAGTGTCGAGTAAAAGGAGTGCCTGTGCCGGGTTACACCCAAGGCGACAGCGAATGGTCGCCCGACGCCAAGCTCGCCGTGGTCATCGAAACCGCCACCCTGTCAGAGGCGGAGCTTGGCGCTTACTGCCGCGAAAAAGGCCTTTATCCCGAGCAAATTCAACAGTGGAAAGCGGCTTGCCTCGAAGGCGCTGGTCGGCAAGAAGACCAGGAAAAAGCGGCGCAAAAGCAGCGTAAAGAAGACCGTAAGACCATCAAGCAACTCAAAGCGGAAGTGCGGCGCAAAGACAAGGTAGTGGCTGAGACGACGTCGTTACTGGTGCTCTCAAAAAAGCTCGAAGCCTTGTACAGCGAAGATCCCGACAGCGGCGAGGACGACTAACGCCGCTCGACGAACGTGCAAGGCTTATCGCGCTATTTGACGAAGCGGTTATGGGGGGCGCTTCCCGCTATCAAGCAGCCGATATTATCGATGTAAGCGAGCGCACACTAAAGCGTTGGCGATCTGAGTGTGGCGCTGTTGTTGAGGATCAGCGTCCACAGGCGGCACAAGGGAGGCAGCCGCATCAGCTGACGCATGAGGAAAAGCAGACCATTTTGAACACGTGTCATCGTCCCGAGTATCAGAGCTTGCCGCCGTCTCAAATCGTGCCCTTACTGGCAGACAACGGCGTCTATCTGGCCTCCGAATCGTCGTTTTATCGGGTCTTGAAAAAGCATCACCAGCAGCATCATCGTGGCCGTACGAAAGCACGCCGCACAGTACCCGCGCCGACCAGTTTTACGGCGACAGGGCCGAACCAGGTTTGGAGCTGGGATATTAGCTATTGCGCCTCCGTTGTACGAGGCCAGCACTGGTATCTCTACCTGATCATGGATATCTACAGCCGCAAAATCATTGCCTGGGAAGTTCATGAGACGGAATCGGGCGACTTGGCTAAACAGCTGATGGAGCGTGCATTATTGCGTGAGAAATGCTGGCATCAGCCGCCGGTGTTGCACTCGGATAATGGCGCGCCGATGACGTCCTATACGCTCAAAGCGAGGTTAACCGAACTAGGGATGTTGATGTCTTACAGTCGACCGAGAGTAAGCAACGACAACCCTTACTCGGAAGCGCTGTTCCGTACCGTCAAATACTGCCCAGCATGGCCCACCAAGGGCTTTACATCGCTGAGCGCGGTACGAGAATGGATGTTGGTGTTCGAGCGGGCTTACAACGAACAGCACCTTCACAGTGGCATCCAATATGTCACGCCAGCTGACCGGCATCGTGGCGTTGATCGAAAACGCCTTGAACGTCGTAAAGCGGTTTATGAAAGCGCTAAGCGTCGCTATCCGAAACGCTGGTCGGGCAGCACCCGAAACTGGGAGGTCACTGGTTCAGTGTCGCTTAACCCAGGGAAAGTGCAGGAAATCGAGCGTAATAAAAAGGCTGCTTAAGTGCAGCCATTTGGACAACTGGGTTGAAAATCACCGCTATCACCACGTGAGCGGACGCCTGGCAACTGCAATATCTCATCGACAGTTAACCAATCGCCGCTTTCCATCACGGCTCGACGCGCTCTTGCTTCCATCTCAGCTTCGCGCAAACTAGTTGGCGTGGTCATAATCTTAGGCACCCTTATTTTGGGTATGTACTCTGGTCCATTATCCTGGGGGCTATACTAATAAGTTAGCCGTCGCGGAAGTGATCGTCGTGGTACTTGAGGCTAGCCATGCATAAGCGGCCGATGATGGATAACGTCTAACCACCTTACGGTGTTCAACCTACCAGTGAGATAGCTTTGTTGGCTCCTCACTTTGAATTTGTTCTTCCTTCCTATGGCTACAACCTAGCGGATAGATAAAAGCGCTGGAAAACTATCAATCTCAAGATCAGAAACGCTAGAGAGGATTGATCAGCTCATCACCTTGTCCCTCGGAAGGTTTGTTAACAGCCGTGCTAACCGGCCAATGTTCAACTAGTCCCGCATCGATATGCCGCACCATGCTGCGGATTGTCTCTTTATCCGTCAGGTCAGTAGCAAGCCAGTGTTCAAGACTGTCGTCGTCCAAAATTAACGGCATCCTGTCATGCACATCGGCAGCACTGCCTCGAGCTGGCTCGGTGAGAATGGCACATCCTAGACCTCCATCATCCCGTTCTGCGTAGATAGCGGCGAAGTATAGGGGCTCTCGATCCCTTCGGCACAGATAATGAGGCTGCTTAGGGGGCGTGTTCTTGATCCATTCGTACCATCCGTCAGCGAGTACGAGGCACCGGTGTTTAGCAAATGCCGATTTGAAAAAGTTATTAGTCGCAACGGTTTCAACTCGCGCATTTATGGGTTGCGTGCCTTTCCCTTTGGCCCACGATGGGCGAAATCCCCACCACACCTCTTCAAGCGTGGGAGCAGAGTCCTCAGACGCCTGCCGTATGCTCGCGATCCAGGTACCCGGCGCCACATTGTAGCGCGGTCGAATGTCGCGCTCAGACATAACCGCACCGACCTTTTTGGTCAGCTCAGGTATCGGGGTGAATAAAGCAAATCGTCCGCACATAGCTGCAGGATAGACGAGAATTGGCCATCCAAGTCAGCCTACGCACCAAAATCGCGGTGCCCTCATCTAACCACCGTCAAAATAAGGTGGGCTTGCCAACACGATAAGACCAACGAATGAAGAAGAGTGCTTGCGATTCACTAGGCTGATCGCTTATTGTCAGCCCTTAATACTGTATATATTAACAGCTATATAGGGAGGCGCTTATGAGCAAGAAAACTTACCCACGGTCTATGCAACGGCCATTCAGTAGTCCCCGTACTCTTCCAGTTATCGTTGGAGGATTTCCTCTTCAACGGGATGATTTGAGAGAGGAAGGTACGCAGTTGTTGGCGGTTTGGGGGACTGAACAAGACGCGCTACTCGCACCGCTTGAAAACATTGAGGTGCATCTACCAGGCACATGGCGAGCGATGGGGAGCATGGCATGAGTATGCATTTCACCATTCTTGGACGCGTCGACACCATGGCTCGACCGCTAAGGCTGCCTTTAGCGGGTGGCGAAGTCCGCGCTGGTTTCCCGAGTCCCGCAGACGATTATGTCGAGGTCGAATTAGATCTTATTGCCCATTTGATTAAGCACCCTAGTGCAACGTTCTTTCTGCGAGCCAAAGGCACCTCCATGGAAGGCGATGGCATTAAAGATAATGCGTTGTTAATTGTCGACCGGTCTATCAATCCTCAGCCAGGCCATATCGTGATCATGAGCGTGGACGGCGAGCTGACGTGTAAAAAGCTAAGCATCATGGGCAGTCGGCCGTATTTGGTGGCCTCTAACCCAGAGTTTAAGCCCATCCCTCTCACTGGGCATGATTGTCACAATTGGGGTGTGGCCACCCATAGCATCCAACCGCTAGCACCCGGTTTCACCGTATGATTGCCTTGGTCGACTGCAATAATTTCTATGTCTCCTGCGAACGAGTCTTTGCTCCCAGGTTGGAAGGCCAAGCTGTCGGCGTTTTGTCGAATAACGACGGCTGCGTGGTCGCGCGTTCGCAAGAAATCAAAAACTTAGGTGTGGCAATGGGAATGCCTGCCCATCAGATTGATCCGCATATTCGTCGACAATGCACATTGCTCAGCTCAAATTATGCGCTTTACGGTGATATGAGCAGCCGCGTTACTGATGTTCTCTCACAGCATACGCCTCACGTGGATGTATATAGCATTGATGAGTCATTTCTATCGTTTGAGGGCTTTGAACCAGACACATTAGAAGAACGATGCCAATTAATGCGACAGCAAGTTAAGCGAGATACAGGTATTCCGGTTAGCGTTGGCTTAAGCACTAGCAAAACGCTTGCAAAAATTGCCAATCACCGCGCTAAAAAAGAAAGTGTTTTCAATGGCGTGGCCATGATGGACCCTAACAGCAGCGACACCCGGGAATTCCTGGAGCAGCTACCCGTTAATGAGATATGGGGGGTAGCAGGTCGCAGTGCAGCGCGGCTTCATACTCTAGGCATAGAGAATGCTTGGCAGCTGCGCACCGCCAGCTCTAAGCATTTGCGGCGCCATTTCAGTGTGGTCATGGAACGTCTGGTTTATGAGTTGAGGGGCGAAAACTGCATATCACTCGACGACATGAGCCAACCAAAAAAACAGATCATGGTGTCCCGCTCCTTCGGCCGGCTCACGACGAACAAAACCGATCTGCACGAAGCCCTACGCGTGCACGCATCACGTGCTGGTGAAAAGCTACGACGACAAAACGGCTTGGCGCAGGCATTGATGGTGTTTGTTCACACCAATCGCTTTCGGCAAGATCTGCCGAGCTACAGTAAACGGTTAGTAATACCGCTACCTCACCCCACCGATGATAGCCGCGAGCTCATCAAAGCTGCCATGGCAGGGCTAGAAAGAATTTTTAAAAAAGACATCTGGTACCAAAAATGCGGGATTATGCTCATTGATTTGTGCGATCACGACAATGAACAACTAGGGCTGCTCGCCGAACCGATCAGTGACGAGAAACGTGCTCGTAATGAAAAATTGATGGCCACGCTCGATAAGCTCAATCGCGAACACGGAAAAAATACCGTCCGGATTGGCATGCCTCGCAAACAGAATGCTTGGGAATTGCGTTGCGAGCACCGTACACCACGCTACACCACACGCTGGGAAGAGCTAGCAGTGGCCAAAACCTAGAAAAGAGCTGCCATCCCTGGCACTCCTACCTCTTTTCACTACCAATAATCACATCCCTGTTGTGACGCATTCGACGTGCTAAAGCGGCGATCCTGGGCGTCACACTTTCACCCTAGCCTTTATCAAGCCATTTTTATGTAAGCGATTGACCACAGCGTTTGTAAGCAATGGCTTACAACAATCCGTTATGCAATGAAACTAAAAACGATTGGCGATATGTGTGCCACTAACCCAATTGGCAGCAACTAAGCCAGTGGTACTTCAGCTTATTCTGATGGATGGCAAAGACACCTGATCCGATTCAGGATAATTCGAGCAGTTAGCACGTGACATTTTTCCGCTAAAACAAGGGTTCAAACGCAGGATCGCTTGGTGAATAGGTCCCCTGGTAGCCTGTATGATTTCAGGCGGGGCATCAGAATTCATCTTCGTTAATTAGCTCAAAGGTGTGGTCGCTTAAATATCGCTCAAGGTTTTCCAGCAGCCTTGGCGGCTTCTTCAACCCATACTCCAAGGTTTTCACGACCATTATCTGTATTCCAGCGGTAGTGCTTGTATCCTTGGATCTTCATGCCGCAGAAGTCACTTGTTTGTTTATTGAAATCTGGGATTTTACTAATATCTATAGTCAACAATCCGTTGCCCCGTTTGATACTTTTCTCTATTTCGTATTTTACCCATTTACTTTTATCAGTATTGGCACCTATAAGTACGACTGTCACAGTCGTACCGATAAGCTGGGCATCTATCCATGCTTTTACCGTGCTATCACCTGTGCGCTCTAACTTCTCGAACTCTGCTTTGTCGATGAATCCAACTTTAGGGTTGGCATTGATCACGTTACTGTTACGGACATTCATCGCTCTCAGAACGTCGTCGTACTGGAAACTAAAGAAAACCTTTCTAGCCATGGGGACACCTTAGATGAGCCGTAAGAGGAGGAGGATGACTTCTTGAGCGCGTTCAAGTGATGTAGATTTATCGCCTAGTTCACCCAACAAGGGTGAATCGCCCCGGATATTCTAGACACCCGTTAGGCTCTTGAAGTAACGCCTTTCATACTCAACCGGTGACAAGTTATCACTTGTGCCGTGTCGGCGCTTTGGGTTGTAAAACATTTCAATGTAATTGAACACGTCACATCTAGCCGCTTCGCGTGTTGAATAAATCTGTCGCTTGATTCGCTCTCGCTTGAGAAGTTGAAAGAAGCTTTCAGCAACGGCGTTGTCATGACAGTTACCACGTCGGCTCATGCTGCCTACCAAGTGATTCGCTTTCAGAAAGCTTTGCCAGTCTCCACTGCTAAACTGGCTTCCTTGATCCGAATGCACCATCACCGTTCCTTGTGGCTTGCGTCGCCAGACTGCTGATAACAAAGCATCCAGTACCAACTCCGTGGTCATGCGAGACTTCATCGACCAGCCAACCACTTGACGAGAAAACAGGTCGATAACTACCGCTAAGTAAAGCCAGCCTTCGTAAGTGCGGATGTACGTGATGTCCGTCACCCAAGCAATATTTGGCGCTGTTACTTCAAACTGACGGGCTAAATGGTTAGGGGATACAACAGCCGCTTTTCCACCGCCATAGCCGCCAGGGCGTCGTCGATAGCCCGTCTGAGAGCGTAAACCTTCCCTACTCATAAGACGCGCCACACGGTGCTTCCCGCAAGTTTCGCCAGCTTCACGCAAGTCCTGGTAGACCTTGCGATAGCCATATACACCGCCACTTTCAAGCCAGGAGTGCTTGATCAATCCCAGTAGGCGCTCATCTTCCCGAGCTCGATTAGAGAGCGCTTTTTTACACCATGCGTAGTAACCGCTGGGATGCACGGCCATCATCTGACACAAGCGACGTACCGCGTATTGGCTCGCATAATTTTGAATAAACGCGTACCTCAGTCGGACTCCCTGGCGAAGTACGCGGTGGCCTTTTTTAATATGTCTCGCTCTTCTGATACGCGTTTGAGTTCGGCCTTCAAACGACGGTTTTCAGCTTGGAGATCATCATCTTCTTGCCGTTGTTCTACCGGCTTATCGTAGCGCTTGATCCAGTTGTACAAGCTGTGCCCTGACACGCCTAGCCGCTCAGCGACCTCGGCCACGCGATGGCCGCGCTCTACCACCTGTTTGACGGCTTCGATTTTGAATTCTTCAGTGTAGCGGGGATGGCTCATGGTTCCTCCTAGATACCTTTAGTATAAGGCCTGGAGGTGTCTACGAAACCTGGGGCGATTCAGGGTGTAATCTTTTTACCATTCTCGTGCTGAGATTCTTGATAAGACTTCATAACCTCATTCCACAGTAATTTCGACATCGAGCCTGTAATACCTACAGGAATTACAAAAACGCCTTTCGCTACAGCGATATCGAATTCTTCACGCATTCCGTCAGAAAGGATTAACTCGCCATTTTCCAGCTTATTGCCAAACATAAAAATAGCAACGCCTGCATGAGCGAGCATATTGCGTCGATATTCTGTCCACAGTTCCTTCAGAGGCCTTTCCCCAGTCTTGCTTTGTGGAAAGGGCCTAAGAATTAACTGGTCGTTGTCGAGACGGCCACCATTCATAACAGTTTGTTCAAGCACGCCAGTGATGATTGCGCTACCTATACCGAGGCCAAACCCTGAGATCACTCGGTACTGTTCTTTGCAAATGGCCCTGCTCAGATGATAAACGAATTGCTCTGATTCAGCCTTGCACCACGGGTTATAGTCATGAGCAGCACCAGAGATAAAGATTGTATTTCTTTTGTGGCGATGCTCGATGGCACGCAGAATGTCAGTAATTTCAGAAAACTCATCAACATAAACGGCTTTGATCCCTACACGGAGCAGCTCTCCTGTGAAAAGCTCTTCCTTACGTTGGCGATACTCGAAGTCAGCAAGGTCTTCATTCTCTCCCTTGCTAGCTCTTCTCAGGATGCAGTAGTGCTGTCGTTGATCTCGAGTAAACTGAATCCTGACGCGGCTAAGAATATATTCTAGATTAGGGTCGGTGAAGCTGAAGCCGAGAAAGAGGAAGGTTTTAGAAACCAAGTCACCGCTTAAAGCTGTAATGAACGGCTGCATATTGACGTGGTAACGCTCATAGTCATCGCGAGTCAACACCGCGTCAGCGGCATGCTCGATGTCACCATGCATCTTATAAACAATTGCATCACGTTTCGGCCGTGTCGTTGCCAATTGCTTATTGGTATGTTTGATGTCAGCTATCTTTTCGTTTTTTTCAAGCGCCGTTTCGATCAAACGATCATAATTGGTTGTCCAGTAGGTCGGAATAGGCAGCCTTGCCAGAATCGCGTGGTTTTCAGTGGGCTCCGCCGTCATTGAGAACTCAGTCACCAGTAGCTGATTGAGTTTTGCTCGGTTGGTCGCATTGACGTTTGTGTGGTATTGCGCCAACGTAACTAGATCCCATTCTTTATCGACGTCTAAATCAAGCTCATCAGCTATTGGCTTGAGCAATGACTTCCAGTCGACATAACCTGCTGCTCTTGAAAAGCCTGCACCCGCAAAAATAGCCAGATTTCCTTCTTCTAGCTCTTTTGAAAGGGTGTCAACGAGCCGTAACTGATCACGTTTCATTCTGAGCTTCCCGTCAGGTTTTTGTAAGGCATAATCAGATATTTCTCAGCCAACGACTGTGCCCTTGAAGGTCGTATAGGGCTAATGCTCCGTTTGGTGTGGTGTCGATACGGGAATAAAGCTGTAAATATTCATTGCCATGATGACGACCTGATGAGTCGACGGTAGGAACGATGACGATGTTATTGAGATTCTTCTTTCCATCAGCGTAACCAATCTCCCAAGGGCACCATCGTGATGACATGGAGTTCTCAGTAGCCAGGAAAAGGAACCAATTGGCATGCACAATGGCATTCTTGATTCGCCTTGCGGTTTCTGCATCAGGGCGTTCCGGCATCTTTTGGTCTTGCCAATCGATGTAGATATCCCACCCTTGTTCAATGAGCATTTGCTGAAGGCCTAATGCTTGCTGGTTATCTTTGTGACTATGGCTCAAGAAAGCAGTCGGTCGACCGATGCTTGGTGATGAAAAAACCCGTTGTTGCTTACGAAATGAAGCATTGCTGAGCTCATATTGGTAAATTGCCATACGTTACCATTCCCTACTATTTCTTAGTGTTTCAAGGGAAAGTGTCATTATTTTCATTCATTCGCAAGCCGTTTCTGAGCGTATTCTGATAGCGGAAGCGTTCAGCGTAATAGGCGGCGATGAAAGGCTTAGTGAATCCTGTTAGGCCTAACCGGGTGCTGTACGAAATAGCGACTACCACCCTCATTGGGGTTCCATCATGATCTAGTGGCAGCCAATGGTGTAACCGGATCATTCAATTCTTCAGATTATTGGGCCTGGGAGATAGATGATTGAATAATGTAGGAGAATCAAAATGAAAATTATTGAAAAGGTGGAAATCGATTCCGTCACCGATGTGATGTGCGATGTATGCCTATGCTCCACTCGGGTAGCGAATGTTGGGCTTGAATTTGCGACGCTCCAAGCTCATTGGGGATACGGGGCTAAGCACGATGGCGAGCGCTACGAACTACATCTCTGTGAGAGTTGCTTTTTTGGCACAGTTGCGTACCTAAAACAGGAGCGACGTATACAAAATTTATTCAGTGAGGAGGTTGGGATAGAGGCTAACGAGCCGAACAGCACATTTGGCCTAGTTGCATCAGAGGATTATTTTCGTGACGACGTCGGAAGCAAACTCTAATCATGATCTGCTCTGAAGTGGCCAATAAAGCGCTTTTAGCGCGAGGCTGTTGGACATTTTTGAGCAAGATGTGTCGTAAAAAAGAGTCAGGGCGGGCCTTGATCAAAGGCCATTGTCACTACCGGATGCGCCTTCTTGGCCTGGGTAACATGAACTAACTAGGCCGTATTGTTGTAGGCATGAAGCTGCCTTCGTCATTTAACAATATTGCTAATATCTGTCACCCATGGGGGCTTATGGGCTAGGGTCATTACTGGCATTGCCAAGAATACAAAAGTTCTAAATTGCAGTGGAATGACCTTCAGTCCTGGATTCAACTAATAAGTGCAGCACCTGCGGTTTCTAGTGCTCCTGAGTATTCACCTAAGAACACCTGGGCTGGGGTTCGGTATCCCAGCCGCTTTCTTGGTCTATCGTTTAGCTTATTGACGACACTTCGTAGCTCGGCATTGGTCACTTTGCGGAAGTCAGTACCTTTAGGAAAATACTGCCTAATCAGACCATTGGTGTTTTCATTAGTACCACGCTGGCATGAGCGGTACGGGTCGCAAAAATAGGTCTTAGCCGAGACGGCCTTGGCAACTTTCCGGTGCTCAGCGAATTCCGACCCATTATCCAAAGTGATGGTGTGCACTGCCCCTCGGCGTGGTGCCAATAACCGCGTCATTGCCTGAGCCGTTCTAGTGGCGGTGATTGTTGGCAGCCGCGCTGCCAAGAGGTAGCCACTGCGTCTTTCGACCAGGGTCACCAGTCCAGATTCTTTGTGGCCCTTAAGCACCGTGTCGCCTTCCCAATGTCCGATATGGCGCCGTTCTTCCACCTTGGCAGGGCGCTGCTCAATGCCTACTCGGTGCGGGATTTTGCCTAACCCCGCCCGCTTAGCCAATTGGCGCTGGTAGCGCCGCTGGCGTGGCAGTCGGAGCCGTTTCCATAATGTTCCACCGTGCTTCTTGTCGTCCCAGATTAACGCATAGATCCATTGATGGCTTACGCAGGCCCCGTTGGCATTGGCCATGAAGCCACTGATTTGCTGAGGGCTCCATTCGTCCATCAATTGGTCAGTGACCCAGCGAATCAGGCTGGGCAGCCGCTTCGTCACTTTCCAGGCAGTGCGTCGGCGCTGATCACTTGCCGATTGAGCCTGTTCAGGCGCATAACCACTGGTCAGACCGTTGCGCTTTATCTCGCGACTAATGGTGCTGCTATGGACACCAATGGCCTTAGCTATCTTTCGCTGGCTAATGCCGGTCTCAAGATAGGCAAAAATTTGGTATCGTTGGATCTGGGTCAGTTGTCGGTATCCCATGCTCTGCTTCACTTTGGTAGGTAAGGCAGAGAGGGTACCGGCGCTGGCCCTCCTGCCTCTACCTTGTGGTCCAAAGTGCTGCGCTTATTCTATGAATCCAGGGTACGTGCTTAATAAGAAAAAGTGACGTGAAAGGTACGACTGGCGTAGGCAGGTTCTTCTGCGCGAACCCGAATTCAAGTAGTCTCTACTATGGATAACGAAAAAAGCGGCTAACTGGGAATGTAAGGCATGGATCGTGGTGCCAATTTTTGGCGTAATGAAGTCGTAGCTTTTCTTGCGCTATCGACTATCAAAGGTGTTGGGTACTGGACGCTATTTCGTCTGATGTTGCCCGGGAAAGGGTTCAAAGACTTTCTCAAAAATTCACCGATTTCTGTTCTTGAAAAAGAGCTGAAGGTATCACTTTTGCTGGACGGTGAAAGTCCTGAAGAGTGGCAGCATAGAGTCTGGGAGGCTGGCCTTCAGCTAGCCAGGGAACTGGCCAAATATAGAGCACGGCTAGTCTTTCGGGATCAGGAGGAGTTCCCAGGCAGGCTTAAAGAAATTGAAGATGGGCCGCGCTGGCTATTTATCCAAGGGGATATTCGAACCCTTTATAATCGTCCAATTGCTGTTGTGGGCACTCGTAAGCCTTCAAAGGATGGTGAGTTCTTGGCTCGCTACGTTGTCGCAACACTTGCACATTCAGAGAGAACGGTAGTATCTGGCCTCGCTTTTGGCATCGACCAAGTTGCTCATCAGGAGTCTCTCAGGTATGGCTTGCCCACAGTGGCGGTTTTAGGAAATGGAATATTCCTTGATTACCCCAAAGGCTCTCAAGAGATCCGTGAGAAAATTTTGATGAATGGCGGGGCAGTCATAACAGAATACCTGCCACATCAATCTTATTCTGGTGAGAACTTTGTGAGGCGAAATCGAATCCAGGCAGGCCTTTCTGAGTTTGTTATTCCAGTTGAATGGAAAATAAAGAGCGGCACAGCTCACACTGTTGAATATGCTTCAAAATACCAAAGAAAAGTGGTCAATATATTCCTGCCAGGAACAGCAAAAGCCCGACCAGAAATGGTTTTTTCGGAGCGTGCACGTGGCGCAACATCGTTTGAGATACCTAGAGAAACCGAGCAGCTTATAGCGCTACTGGATTTGGATACCTCCTCATTGCAAGTGGATTCCGAGCAATCAGAAGATATCGCGACCGAACCAGTGCAACAGAATTTAGAAATTTAGGTAGTTCCTAGTCACTTTAACAATATGAAAAGAAGCCTATGTTGATAGTAACACTCTCCCAGTGCGCTGCTAATTAATGGTGACCCCGATCCCTCTATTGCACAGGTTTTGATAGAAGCAGCTCAAAATAATCATAAGGTTGGGATTGTCTCAAATAACGCCAAACCGGGTTGGTTTGATGAGTTATTTGCCGAAACCGGTGTAATATTTAAGCAAGAGCTAGGACGGCAAAATGGAGGGATTATTAAAAGAACTGCCGAAAAGCTAAAAATCGCGCCGCAAGATGTCTTAGTGCTAGTTGGATCGCAAGCTGACATTGCCATGGGTAAGAATGGTAAAGCGGTTATGGTTGCAGCCGGTTGGTCAAATGACCCAAGAGTGTCTGAGCTCGGTATTCAAGTGGATTGTGCACGTTCTCTTAAGGAAACCCTTCGATTAACTTCGGAGTGGGATGGCAAGTGGTGGTTCAATGGCCAAGGCGCTTCGTATTCTGTACATGCTCTTTCAGATCTATCTACTTTCGGAAAAGACTTTGATCAAAAACAATTTCGCGCGCATCTAACTAGTACTATAAAACAAGGGGGGCCTCGATTGAATGCCTTACTTGCAATGGTTGCGAGATCTCTGCTAACTCAGGGTGTTGACTCGTTTCCAAAGCTTTTTTGGGGAGTGTTTCCTTCGTCAGCTAGCGATAACAGTGATAGCGAGGTACTCAGCGATTTTACGCATCGCTTAAGGACAACTGTATCAAAAGTTCGTATGGCGAGAAAGGGAGAGCCCTTGTTTGTGCGTCATAAACCATCAACTAAGCGGTCGTCAGCTGGTTCAAGAACAGATCGACTTGATCCCACCGAACAGATAGAAACTATTCATTTAAACCCTAAATATCGCGGTAACCTCACCGGGCGTAATGTCATAGTGGTAGATGACTGTACTACTCATGGGGTGTCTTTCGGTGTAGCCGCCGCACTTTTGCGTAAAGCAGGCGCTAATTCTGTCACATGCATTGCACTGGGTAAGTTTGGTAGATCTCTGAGGGACTATCAGATTGATATTACCTCAGATCCATTCCAACCACTCAATCTAGCGAAAAACGCTGTTATAAAAGATAATCCTTTTTTTGTGGGGCACGAAAATAATGCTGCACAAGAAGCGCTTAAGGGCTTGTTGGGCTAGATAGGTCATTAACTTTTTTGTAAAGTAATTATAACCTTACTGTGACCTGCCACTTGAAGGTTTAAATCTAGGCAGGTCACTTACTCTTATCGAAACAAGGAAGTTACCCGCTGACCGGCGTAACTCGTGTTGCTTGTCTCGAAGCAATCATGTTCGCGGGACGCTGAATTTCACTCAGCGTAGCGTCGTCTAAAAGCCCTTCTTCGCGTACAAGATCTAGTACTCCTCGCCCGCTCTGTAGTGCCTGTTTGGCGATTCGTGTTGAGTCGATGCATCCCACATAGCTTCGCTGGATATCTGTCTCTTCTGGCACGCAGAGGCTGACCAAATCGTCGCATAGTGAATCTGGCAGGATTGTTTGAAGGTGCAAGAGGGCAATGCTGTTTAGCATGAATTGCGGCTTTCGGAAGGGCTGCTAAAGTAGCCTCTTACAAAAACCGCCCTCTGGATGACGTCTTTCGGTACGTTTCACCTAGCTTATATATTTTAAATTACTTTAGTCTTTATTCGCCTGTGAGCGTTCTTAAAGCTTTGGTGAAGCTTACATGGTTAAGTGGCTTTATAGATGAACTGCTATCTTGCTTTTTATTATATGCGTGTACCCATGTTTTCATATCTAAAACACCCGAAGAAGCTCGAATTTTACTTTCAGCTCCTTTTAAATTTCCACGGAAAAATGCTATGTGGTTTATAACTTTTTTGATAGTCGCTTGATGGTTTTCTTCTGTTATCTCAAGCAGTAACGCACAGTACCCACCCTCATTTTCTCTACATTCAATTTCAAGAAGAAATACTCTACTTCCGCTGTAGTCAAAATGATAAACTAAAACGCTTCTATGTTTTGAAAGTGTTAACGTGGTCCATTTGTCCCTTCTGTGTTTTTTTTGATACTCGTCTATAACTCTTTTGGGTAATGGCCAAGTCAGAATGTTATCTCTAAACAGACCGCCTTCTTGTGGCTGATAGCAGAAAAGATTACTTATTATTTTTTTATTGCGAAGCAGATTCAACATTTTCTTTAACTGCAAAAACCTATAAGGCATGTTTGTTTGGCCGACCTGTTCCGCAGAAACCTCCTTTGTTTCTGTATTTCCATGCGTCGGTAATCCAGAAGTGCCATACTTGAAAAATTGATTTTCAATAGGCGTTACTTTTCCTGTAAGGTATTTATAACTAACCTCTTTTTCAATTTTTTTTAATTCTGGTTTGTTTTTCCAAGCAACCCCTAAAGAGCTGATTTCATCAAGCCCAGAATTCGCTGCAGGATCTTCTTTAGAAGAAATCGCTAAATCATCATTTGGGCTGCTGTTGTTCTGACTGCCATTTGGCCAAGGCTTATCTTTATCTGAATCTATAGTGTCTTTGCCTGTCTCGCCACTATTGTCGCGACCATGGTGGATTGTCAAGTTACTAAAAGGCCACGTTGCTGAGATTATCTCCAAGCAAAGATATTTGTTAGGTTCTGATTGTATTTGAACTGCACGTACAGAAAATTTAAAATTGTTAACTAGAAAAGGAATGCCTGCATATATATAAGACTCACCAGTAGCCCTTAAGGCATTAGCATAAATAGCATTAGCTGCTTGAATGCCATGTTCAGAAATAGTGAGATTCGCTGCATTATCAGCAAACTTATCCTTAATTCTCTTTCTTAAAATTACCAACCATTCGTCATCGGAAATTGTTCCAGTTTTTTGTATATTAACAATTCTTTCCCTAGTTGTTGCCCATGGCCCCGTTGTTAATGCTAGTGCGAACTCAGAAGAGGGTGCCATGAGGGCCCTAAAAACTTCGTGGCAAGGGATTATATAGGTACTTTGTGCTTGCTGAATTACAACGCAGTAGCTGTTAGAAAAGTCTTTTCCAAGATTGTATTCTGACTGCCCTATCCAACGGTATGGGAATTCATCTTTCCACCAACTTGGCCTTTCAGGCATGATATCGTTTGCTTTAACAATTCTAGAACTGTTATCTGTTAAATCTGCATTAATATTAATAGTTTGAGCATTAGCGCGACCAATTAGGCGCCCATTTTTGTATATGGTACCTAAAACAAGCTCTGGAACTATTCCCGTATGTGCGCGTACCAGGATCTCTTCACTCAGGCTGGCAGGCTTGCAGATTTCTTGTTTGTTTGGGTTCGAGCTTACTGGACAAAGCTTGACGCCAACAGAGGGGGTTGATGTTCGTCCCTCATGCGATTGGTACCCATCTACCCACCGTATCATCCAGTGGCGACCATCGTGAGGAAATTCTTCAAAATTAGTGATTAGATTTCGACTAGCCATGCAAATATTAGCACCTATTTTTTTCTTAAGTGCAGTATGCCAGTCGTGCAGTTTTTTGTTTAGTCGTTTTTATTAATGTAATTCACAGCCGCCCCCGACCAGCGCCGCGGCGCTGGCACTGTGATGGGGCTGACGAAACGGTCTTTTACCCCAATCAGCTTCTAAGGGCAGGCCGCAGACCGAACGCACGGCGGCGACTTCTAGCGCGTCTTCTTCAGAAAGCGGCGGCAAAATGCCCGGTAAGCGGCTGGCCAGCATGGTTTTGCCCGTGCCCGGAGGGCCGGCAAAGAGTAGGTTGTGGCCGCCAGCCGCGGCAATTTCTAACGCGCGTCGCGCCTGCTGCTGGCCGCGCACATCGGCAAGGTCATCCACCGTTGCCGCCTCTTTCACCGAGGCGCTGAGCCTATGCGGTGGAATCTTCTCCTGATCAAGCAGGTGAGCGACGACCTGCCAAAGCGTATCGGCGGGCAATACCGGTAGATCGCCTGCTAGCGCGGCTTCATCGGCGCAGTCGCGGGGCACAATTAGCGCTTTTTTTGCCCGCCGGGTGGCCAGCGCAAACGGTAGTATCCCTGGTACGGCACGTAATTTTCCATCCAGCGCTAACTCACCAGCGCACTCCATGCCTTCTAACGCTTCCACCGGTATTTGCCCAGAGGCAGCGAGAATGCCTAAAGCGATAGGAAGATCGAAGCGGCCACCCTCTTTGGGCAGATCAGCAGGGGCGAGGTTTAGCGTGATACGTCGAGTATTCGGGAAATCAAAGCCCGCATTGACTAGCGCACTTCGTACCCGTTCGCGGCTCTCTTTTACGGCGGTTTCCGGCAAGCCCACCAGCGTTAGGCCCGGCAAGCCGTTAGCCAGGTGAACTTCAACATGCACCGCTGGTGCGTCTAAGCCCACGCCTGCGCGCGTGGCCACAATGGCTAGCGTCATCGCCTTTCCTCGCTAATATCTGAACCTTAGTGCTTTCTAAGCAAACTTTACTCTAAGCGTTAAACTACCGTATTTAAGAGGATGTTGATAGCGGGCCGGTCAAGGCGATATGATTAATACAAATAACAACGATTATCATGATCTTTACTATACTGACATTGCTGCTTTCCTCTAACTTCATAATGAGTTGCCGACTATGCCTGCTGTGCCGTTTATACGCCGTCCTTTGGCGTGCTCGATTGCTGCTGCGTTGATTCCAATCACCGCGACTTTATTATGTTCTACCGCTAGCGCCCAGGATGGCACGGCTAACAATGGCACGATGGTCGTGGTAGGCACGGCGTTAAAAGTAGATGCGCCGCTGGTGGAAACGCCTCGCCCTGTCTCTAGCGTTGACCGCGAAGAGCTAGACACGCGTAACGTGCAGCAGTTAGATGAAACCTTTCGCTACCGTGCAGGTGTGTTAGCGGGCCATTACGGCAGTGATAACAACACTGATTGGCTCAAGGTGCGTGGCTTTGATCAATCGACGTATCAAGATGGCTTGCGCATTTATCGCGAGGGCTTTTACCAGTGGCTGCCTGAGCCGTTTGGCCTGGAGCGAATTGACGTCTTTAAAGGGCCTTCGTCGATTCTATACGGCGAAGCACCTCCCGGCGGGCTGATTAACGCGGTGAGCAAGCGCCCAACGCAAACGCCGCAGGGGCAGGTGAATTTACAGCTGGGTAATCGTAACCATCGTCAAATTGGTATTGATACCAGCGGGCCGCTGGGGGAGTCTGACAACGTACGTTACCGCATGGTGGGCCTGTATAAGGAGCGCGATGGCGATTTAAATGCGACGGACAACGAGCGTTACTATTTTGCACCGAGCCTAGCGGTGGACGTTAGCGAAGACACTACCGTGACGTTTTTGGCCAGCGTGCAAAAAGACGACGGTGTTCCCGTTAACGGCTTTAAACTGCCTTACGGCACCGTGCAAAACACGCCTTTTGGCCGCGTTGACCCACAAACTAATTTAAGCGAGCCGGGCTACGATCAGGATAAACGCACCCAGTGGGGGCTAGGCTATGAATTGAGGCATAGCCTTAATGATACCTGGGCGTTTGAGCAAGATTTGCGCTACAGCGAGCTCGATCTAGATCTACGCAGCACCTATGTACTCTCGATGGTAGATGACCGCCGTGCTTCCCGCGGGCATGTTTATCGTGATGGCAACATCGACAGCTGGACGGTCGACAACCGCGTTGTGGGCACCTGGTATACGGATCGCACCGAGAATACTTTGCTGCTAGGCGTTGATTATCAAAACCTCGCCTTAAAGGGTCAGGAAGCAGATAACTTCGCCTTCGGTGAGCCGATCGATATTTTTAATCCGACGTACGGCAATTTCACGCCCATTGGCCAGAATGATCTGCTCACCCGTGAGATCGACAAAGAGCAAACCGGTTTTTATGCGCAAAACCAACTGCGGCTAGACGACCGGTGGGTGCTGCTAGGCGGCGTTCGCTATGACCAGGCAGAAACGGAAAATCGCAACGTAACTGCCGATACCACGCAGCGCTCAGATGATGATCAGGTATCTTGGTCGGGTGGTGCGATGTATCTGGGTGAAAATGGCATTAACCCTTACGTCAGCTATACCGAGTCGTTTGACCCGGTAGGCCGCGTCGATAGCAGCGGCGATCTCTACGAGCCGCGCGAAGGCCGGCAGTGGGAAGTGGGTGTGAAGGTCGCACCGTTTAGCTGGGACGGCTATATCACCGCGGCGGTTTTTGATCTCCAAGAAAGCAACACGCTAGTCAACTCGCCGGCAGGTTTTCAGGTGCAGGAAGGCGAGCGTACGTCCCAAGGCTTTGAGCTGGAAGGGGTGGGCTACGTAACGGATGACCTTAAGGTCACCGCTGCGTACACCTATAACGATTCGCGCTTGGAAGATGATCGTCGTGCCAGCTTAATTCCACGCCATCAAGCATCCACCTGGCTGGAGTATGCAGTGACCGGGGGCGCGCTCGATGGCATAACGCTGGGCGGCGGCGTGCGCTACGTAGGCAGTAGCGTCGATGCGGATAATAGCAGTAGCGATGTGAGCAGCTACACGCTAGTGGATGCCATGGTTGGCTACGAGTTTGCCGATGGCTGGCAGGCCCAGATTAACGTCAATAACCTGACCGATAAAGAGTACGTCGCAAGCTGCGAATTCTGGTGCTACTACGGTGAATCACGCAGCGTCATCGGCAGCGTTAGCTACCGCTGGTAAGCCGTTTAACGCGTGAGCTACTGATCGCTGCGATGAGATTCTTCCAACGCGGCGGTCAGTTCTCGTGCAAAGCGCTGTGCAGATGGCAGCGCTCCAAAGCTCCAGACTGGTGGCAGGCGCAGCAGGTTAGCGTTTTTGACGTTAGGCAGCTGTTGCCACAGGCCGCTGCTAGCAAGCTCTGCCTCTACTCCCGCGGGTAAGGAATCGATGATCACGATGGTTGCCTCGGGATAGTGCGCCAGCGCTTCGACCCCCACCAGTGAAAATCCCCAAGCATTGGTCGTTTGCTCCCATGCATTAGGCAGCGCTAGCTGCTCAAGCACGGCGTTGTACAAGCTGCTTTTCCCAAAGACACGCACGTGACGCGCATCCATGAACTGCACCATCAACAGCGGTGCGGTATCTGGCTGTGCTTGGCGTAGCGATGCCATCAGCGTTCGAGTGTCATTGATCAACTGCTCTGCTGCCGCTTCGCGGTCGGTTATTTCGCCCAGCTCGCGGGTCAGCGCCTGCATTTCCTGCCAAGTATCCGCGCCGGGTGAATAGAGCGCCAGCGATGTCACCGGTACGATTTTCTCCAAGCGCGGCGCTAAGCTCGTGAACATGGGGGAAATCAGCAGCTGCTCGGGGGGGAACTGGGACAAAAGCTCCAGATTAGGCTGCGTGCGCAAACCCATATCGGTAGCACTTTCCGGAATGCGAGGTTCGCCAACCCAGGCGTGGTAGTCAGCCTGCTGGGCGATGCTGCTGACAGGTGCATCGATCGCCAGCAGCGTTTCGGCAATGGTCCAGTCCACCGTGGCAACCTGGGCATGCGCGGTAGAAACGGCCAGCAAGCATAAGGCGAACAGTCCGCAGCGAGCACATAAAACGAGCAGGGTGGTGTGGCGCATGAGGTGGTAAGGCCATCCGGAAATATAAGCGATATATTTAAAAGATAATGTTTATTGTTTGCAAATCTAATTCAGAAACAGCAACGCCCAGGCGCATTGGCCTGGGCGAGTGGTTGTGTATAGGGAGGCTTAGAAACGATAGTGAACGCTAGCCGTCACACCGCGCTCAGCGCCGAAGTAGCAGTAATCAAGCGAGTTGCACGAGGCGACGTAATCTTTATCCAACACGTTACTAATGTTTAAGCGTGTTTCGACGCCCGGAACGCCTACGTGGCTTAGGTCGTAACCGATGGTGGCATCGACTAGCGTATAGTCTGGCACCGTTTCAGTGTTGGCACGGTCGGCGGCGATGTCTGCGTAATGGCGCACGCCAACGCCCATATCGACGCCATTTAGCCAGCCGTCATTGGCTTCATAGTGAGCCCATGCCTGGACTTGATGGCGAGGTGAGTAAATTGCGTTGTTACCCTGGTTGCCGTCGTCGCTTTTAGCGTAGGTGATGTCGGTGAAGCTATAGCCTGCCTGAAGCGAGAGCGTATCGGTGAGCTGCGTTTGTGCCTCCAGCTCAAGCCCCTGGGATTCAATTTCACCCACGGCGCGGAAAGGGTCGCTCGGCTGCTCTTTAGTGGCTACGTTTTCCTGAGTGATATGGAAAATGGCCGCGCTGTACTGGTTGGCGCTACCGTTGGGCTGGTATTTCACCCCGGTTTCCCACTGCTCGCCTTCCATGGGAGAGAGTAAATTGCCGCTTTCATCGACGAAACTGGTCGGCGTGAACGCAGTGGAGTAACTCAAATAAGGGGCCACGCCATTATCGAATAGATAAACGGCGCCGGCACGGCCGCTAAACTGCGTGTCACTGAGCGAACTCGTATCGTCGGTATCGAGGTTGGTGTTATCAATGCTAACCCAGTCGTAGCGCCCGCCCAGCGTGAAACGCCAGTTATCCACGGCGATCTGATCCTGTAAATAAACCCCGGTTTGTTCGATCTTGTGCTGCTCACGAATCGGGTCGTAAAACGCGAGCGGGTCGCTACCGTAGATTGGCTCGAACGCATTCAGGGAAGGGAACGCGCCGGATGGCCATGAAACGTCATTTTCGCGCTGCTGATAATCGACCCCGAAGAGCAGTGTGTGATCGACAACACCGCTGCTGAGGCGCGCTTCCAGCTGGTTATCAACCGTCACCGCTTCAAGGGACTCGTTACTGCCGGAGTAATAGCGATTCAATTCGTTGGAGGTCGGTGAGGTCCAGCCAAAGCCATAGGCTTGGTTAAGCACGACGTCAGAGTTGAGATAGCGCAACATCTGGCGGCCCGTCACTTGATCGTTGAAGCGGTGTTCTAGCGAGTAGCCGACCATTCGCTGAGTGCGCTCGTAGGCATCGTAGTCTGCTTCGCCGTCAAAGAAGTTGTTGCTGATTTTACGGCCGTTGCGCGGCACCACTGAGCCCTCATAAGGAACGCCAGAGTGGTAGCCGCCTTCGGGTTCGTCCTGAAGGTAGGCTTCGACAGTCAGGCTAGTATCGTCGGTGATGTCCCAGGTTAGCCGAGGCGCAATAGCGTAGCGCTGTTCTTCCGTTGGACCAAATTGAGTATCAGCAGCGCTGGCAATACCGGTTAAGCGGAATGCTAGGCGTTGCTCAGCGCCAATAGGGCCGGTGACATCAAACGCCGCGCTGCGCTGGTTGTTATTACCCACTCTAAAGCGCAGCTCACCGCCTTGTTCAAATTCGGGCCGTTTGCTGTTCAAGGCCACCACGCCGCCGGGTGAGGCGCGCCCGTAAAGTACCGATGCGGGGCCGCGCACCACCTCAATACTTTCCAAAAACCACGGGTCGATGCGCATACTGCTGTGCGAGTTGGCATCTCCCATGACTTTTAAGCCGTCTAAAAACGTATTGCTTAAACTGCCGTCAGAAAAGCCGCGTAGCACCAGGTAGTCAAAGCGATTGGAGGCGCCCACTTGGTTGGAGTACACGCCAGGCGTGTAGTCTGTGGCCCGCTGCACCGTGCTTACCCCGCGATTATCCATTTGCTCACGGGTAATCGTGGAAACGCTTTGCGGCGTCTCAATAAACGGCGTTGCTACCTTCGTCGCGGCTTGCTGTGCCGTGATCGTAACTGTGCCCAGCGGCGTTGCCTCTTGTGCACTCGCGGATGTGACGCCGAGTACGGCAATAATTGCGGCACTTAGCGGAGAGCGGAAGAACAATGGAGCGTTTGAGAAGCGATGAGGCGCGAAGAGCATGTAGATATACCTAAAAGGGGAAGCCATTAACTAATATGTTAATGAGAATTATTGCGCTTAATCGCTAGAGAAAGGTATGCGCGATGACAAAGAAGCTATTGGATATGACAAAAAAGCGGGATGCGAAGGAACTTGCTGCGCAAAGATACCCACATTGCGGGTAGGGAAAACCATTAGCCGCGGCTAATGACCGCCGTTGGGGCGATACCAAACTGCCGCTTGAAGGCGGTCGCAAAGTTAGTGGCGTGGCAATACCCGCAGGCGTGGGCGACCTGTTGGACGCTGTGATCGTTTTCTAATTGGCGATAGGCCTCTTGAAGGCGGCATCGGCGTAAATGATCAAAGATGGTGCAGCCGTATCGGTCGCGAAATTTTTGGCGCAGGCTGCTCTGGCTCATGGCCATGCTGCGCGCCAGCGCTTTAAGTGAGTACTCGGCCATCGGGTGGTTGCACAGGGTTTCATGCAGCTGGGCGAGTCGCTCGCTCTCTCGCGCTTTAAGACCGGGGGGCAGTGGGAAGCTGAAGGGGGACGGCGTAGGTAGTCCATAGCCAAGTAGCTGTAGCGAAAGGCCATGCCAAAGCAGCGACTGGCGCCAGTCGTCCAGCGGATATTCGCTTGTGGCAAGTAGCTGTGTAAAGAGCGCCGGAGGCAGTGTCCAGGTGCGCAGCTGTGGCTCATGTGCGCTTGGTAGCGCATAGGGAGCGGTTGCCAGAACGGCAATATTCAGCGTGCGCAGCCGCACCTGAGCGGGCTGTTCGACAACCAGCGGTGCCTGCGGGGTGAAATGCGCGCACAGCCCTTGGCCGGCACCGATAGTGAGACGTGTCTGGCCTTGACTGATATTAATACGGCCATCCATAACCACACACATAAACCATGGCACGGACTGAGTTGAGCGCGAGAGATAGCGATGACGAACCTCAAGATCCGACAGCGTGAGGTGCAGTGCAGGAGGCAGCGACAAATCGCTGACGCTGCCGTGTGCAAGCGGGCAGTCAGACGCCTCCCCAGGGTGTAAGTAGTCGATGCCGAATTTATGCCCCAGCTGGCTAAGCGTGGCCGGGGTTAACGATGTGAGAGTTGGCATCGGTGCTTACAATGAGGGAGCGTTGCATGAAGTATCCAGAGAACAGATCGTTATTGGCGGTGATCGTAATCATTGGCAGCCTAAAACGCAATGATAAATGTTCTCATTATTATAAATTAGCAGATGTTACTAGCCTCTGCTGTTGTTGAGCTGTGCGGCGGCCATCAGACCGCCGCTCAACGGATTACTTATCGTCGTGTTACGCGTCGCCAGCGGCAGGCTTTTTCACGGCCGCCGCATCTTGTGAAGAATGTTCTGACGCTTGTAAAGGCGCCGTGGGTGACGGCGCTGCGGCCTGCTGCGTTTCAATCACCGCTTCCAAGTTTGCCACCTGGCGTTCCAGCGCTTCGACACGCGTCCGTGTGCGCTGCACGACATCCATCAAAATATCGAAATCTTCGCGTGAGACTAGCTCCAGGCGATCAAAAGCGCTGCGAACCACTTGCTGTACGCCTTTTTGAATATCTTCCGGCGCTTGAGATGCGTTCTGTAAGCGGTCGCCAATCTGCTGGGCCAGTCGGCTAATACGGTCTTGAGGCGCCATGGCTCTCTCCTAATGAGTCATACATAAAAGGTAATTGCTTACCGGTAAGGATACGCAACAGTGGGCGAATTCGCATGTGCCGCGTGCGTTTACTGTCTTGTAGGTGATTTGCATCTAAATAGGGCAGGCAATGTTTGCTTACGCTCTTTTTTGGTGCGCCAGGCCTGTTGCGGTAATGGTTTTACGCAAAATCGGCCATTTAAAACCATTGTTTATTGCTTTAATTGACTGATTGTAAATAAAAAAAAGTCAGCTGGCACAGTATGCGCATTAACGGTTCAGGTGCTTATTCTGGCGGCTGCGCCGCTACTAATCTAGCAGGACTTATCCAGCAGGGGAGATCCGGGATGAAACTCATCACCGCTATCATCAAGCCATTCAAGCTCGACGACGTTCGTGAAGCACTCGCCGATAACGGCGTGCAGGGCATTACCGTTACCGAAGTAAAAGGCTTTGGTCGTCAGAAAGGTCATACCGAACTGTATCGCGGTGCCGAGTATGTGGTCGATTTTCTACCCAAAGTGAAAGTGGAAGTGGCCGTAGACGATGATCGCTTAGAGGGCGTACTGGATGCGATCTGTAACGCTGCTAACAGCGGCAAGATTGGCGACGGCAAAGTCTTTGTGACGCCGCTAGAAGACGTGATCCGTATTCGTACCGGTGAACGCGGCGCAGACGCCGTTTAAACCGCACTCACAGGGTACTTTTTTAGTTCAACGGGGAACTAACAATGAATGAATTGGCTGATCTTAGCTACGCACTCGATACGTTTTACTTCTTAATTTGCGGCGTGCTCGTCATGTGGATGGCCGCTGGTTTCTCCATGCTTGAAGCGGGCATGGTGCGTTCAAAAAACACCGCAGAAATTCTAACCAAAAACATCGCGCTGTTTGCTATTGCCTGCACCATGTACCTGCTGGTTGGCTACTTCATCATGTACTCAAGCTCTGCCGGTGGCTTCTTGCCAAACCTGGGCTTCTTGATTGGTGCCGAAAACAGCGTTGATGCCGTCACTGCAGGTGGCGACGATGCACCGTATTACTCCATGCGAGCAGACTTCTTCTTCCAGGTTGTGTTTGTCGCAACGGCCATGTCGATTGTGTCTGGTGCGGTGGCTGAGCGCATGAAACTGTGGGCATTCCTGGCCTTTGCGGTTGTCATGACCGCGGTGATCTATCCAGTATCTGGCTACTGGACATGGGGCGGTGGTTGGTTGGCTGAAGCGGGCTACTCTGACTATGCCGGTTCGGGCATTGTGCACATGGCAGGGGCCGCCGCTGCGCTGGCCGGTGTATTGGTGCTAGGACCACGTAAAGGTAAATACGGTAAAGATGGTTCGATTCATGCGATTCCCGGTGCCAACATGCCGCTGGCGGCGCTAGGCACACTGATTCTGTGGATGGGCTGGTTTGGCTTTAACGGTGGCTCAGAGCTAAAAATGTCGGATATCGGTTCCGCTAACAACGTGGCACAGGTGTTCGTGAACACGAATGCGGCCGCTGCGGGTGGCGTCATTGCCGCGCTTATTCTGGCTAAACTGTGGTTCCGTAAAGCGGACCTCACCATGGCGTTAAACGGTGCATTGGCGGGCCTTGTGGCGATTACTGCTGATCCGCTTTCTCCTTCTGCTTTGAGCGCGGCGATGATTGGCGCGATAGGCGGCATCATCGTTGTCGCTGCCATCGTGACACTGGACAAGCTGAAGTTGGATGATCCTGTCGGCGCTATCTCGGTTCATGGTGTGGTCGGTATCTGGGGCGTGTTAGCAGTGCCGTTGAACAACGCCGATGCAACCTTTGGTGCCCAGATCATAGGCATTGTGGGCATCTTTGCCTGGGTCTTTCTTGCTAGCCTCGTGGTATGGCTTATTCTCAAAGCGATCATGGGCGTGCGCGTTAGTGAAGAAGAAGAGTATGAGGGTGTCGATATCGCTGAGTGTGGTCTCGAAGCTTACCCAGAGTTTAGTGTTAAAAAATAATTAGGTGGCGCCAAAAAGCAATTCCAAGGCACCTAAATGAGCAAGTGTTGTTCTCATGGCCTCCCCTTTTGGGGAGGCTTTTTTATTCTCCTCCCATAGCGGTGTATGCTGGTCGTTAGCGGGCCATCCGCCGCCGCACAGCAAAGCCCATCACGGCCACCTAGTTAGAGAGGATTCTCGTAATGAAATTGATCACTGCTATTATCAAGCCATTTAAGTTAGACGACGTGCGCGAGTCTCTCTCCGAGATCGGCGTACAGGGCATTACGGTGACGGAAGTTAAGGGCTTTGGCCGTCAGAAAGGCCACACCGAGCTTTATCGCGGCGCTGAGTATGTGGTGGATTTCCTACCTAAAGTGAAGCTGGAAGTCGCGGTGGACGACGATATGGCGGAACAGGTCATTGACGCCATTACCCAGGTCGCTAATACGGGTAAAATTGGTGATGGGAAAATCTTTGTCATGCCGCTAGAGCAGGTCATTCGCATTCGTACCGGTGAAACGGGCAAAGACGCGGTTTAAACGATTGAGTAGCACTTTGTAAATCGTGAGTGATAAGCAGCACAAAGCCCCTGTGGAGCATCTCCATCAGGGGCTTTGTCGTAATGCTGATGAGCTAGTAGTGATGACGTAAAGAATTATTTCTATTCACTATTTAGCACTTTCCAACATATTACTTTTCAACAAAGGCACGCTCGATCACGTAGTCGCCGGGTTCGCCCATGCGCGGCGAAATATTCAGCCCCAGCTCATCAAGTAAGGCGCTGGTGTCGTCTAACATCGCAGGACTGCCGCAGATCATCGCGCGGTCTTGGCGCGGATCAATGGGCGGAAGGCCGGTATCTTCAAACAGCTTGCCCGAACGGATGTGGTCGGTCAGGCGCCCCATAGTGTGAAACTCTTCACGGGTGACGGTGGGGTAGTAAACCAGCTTTTTAGCAATATCCTCGCCCAGATACTCGTGGGCCGGTAGCTCTTTGGTGATGAAGTCGGCATAGGCTAATTCAGAGACTTCACGCACGCCGTGGATCAGCACCACTTTTTCATAGCGCTCGTAAACCTCAGGGTCTTGAATCAGGCTCATAAAGGGCGCGAGACCCGTACCGGTAGAAAGCATATACAGATTGCGGCCCGGCAACAGATCGTCGCAGACCAGCGTGCCAGTGGGCTTGCGGCTAACCATAATCTGGTCGCCCACTTGTAAGTGCTGCAAGCGTGACGTTAACGGGCCATCGGGCACCTTGATGCTGAAGAACTCTAGGTGGTCTTCATAGTTGGGGCTGGCAATCGAGTAAGCACGCATTAACGGCTTGCCGTTGACTTCCAGACCGATCATTACAAACTGACCCGTTTTGAAGCGAAGGCTGCGCTCACGCGTGGTGCGAAAACTAAATAGCGTGTCGTTCCAGTGGTGAACGCTGAGGACTTCTTCTAGGGCAAACTTGCTCATGCGAATCTCCATTAGCCGGTGCGGTGACTAAACTGCCGCAGCGTTATTCTTAAAAAGAATAAAAATGATTAAATATGTTGCCGGTAATTCTAAGTGAACAGTGATATATCTGTTAAGCAAATTATATTGATAACTCTTATCTGTAAAATAGATATAGGTCGGATTTATGCACTACACCCTGCGTCAATTGGAAGTATTTGTGGCGGTAGCTCAGCATGAAAGCGTTTCCCAGGCGGCGCGGGCGCTTGTGATGTCGCAGTCAGCGACCAGTACATCGCTGGCTGAGCTGGAGCGCCAGTTTGACTGCCAACTGCTGGACCGAGTGGGTAAGCGCTTAAAGCTTAACGCGCTGGGGTTTCAGCTATTGCCCAAGGCCGTCGCGTTGCTAGACCGCGGAGAAGAGATAGAAGAGCTGCTACGCGGGCAGCAGGGTGTGGGGTCGCTGGATGTGGGGGCCACGCTGACGATAGGTAACTATTTGGCCACTCTTTTAATCAGTGACTTTATGCAGCGCCATCCCGGCAGCCGCGTGCGCCTGGCGGTGCGCAATACCCGCCATATTATCGAAGGCGTGCGCCAGCACTCGCTGGATTTAGGGCTGATTGAGGGGCAGTGCGACGATGACATGATCATTAGCCAGCCGTGGGTAGAAGACGAGCTGTGTGTCTTTTGCTCGCCGCGCCACCCGCTGGCAGGCCTGGAGCATCTTGAGCTTGAGCAGCTGTTGCGTGAGGACTGGATCATGCGCGAAGAGGGCTCCGGCACGCGTATGACGCTTGAGCACGCCGCCCGCCATCGGCGCAGCCGGTTCAATACCCTGCTGGAACTTGAACATACTGAGGGTATTAAGCGTGCCGTGGAGTCGGGTTTAGGCATTGGCTGCGTTTCGCGACTGGCGCTGCGCGATGCCTTTAGGCGCGGCAGCTTAGTACCGCTGCCCACGCCGGAGTTGGATCTAAAGCGCCAATTCACGTTTATCTGGCACCGGCATAAATATCTCACGACGGGCGTACGCGAGTTTCTACGCCTCTGCCGTGAGATGACGGCCGGCGCCAAACGCAGCGACGATATCTCGCTGCCGCCGATTCCTTAATCGTTTAAATGATTGCTTAACTGTTCGCTTAGCGTAAATCGCTGACGGCAGCCTGGATATCTTCAAGTGACGCTTTACTAAGATCTTTCGAGAGTGAGTGAATGACCAATTTCTGAGTGGGGCCATCGATTTTGTCGCGTAGCAGGCCTAAGAATTTGGGCGGTGCCACCAAGATGAGCTTCTCCATGCTGTTATCCACACGGGCGTTATAAAGGCGGTTGGCAACCTCTTTCGCAAAGAGCTCGTTTTCGTGCTTGGAGGCCGAGCCTTCTTCTCCAGCTGAGCGTGACGTGGTGGAGGTAGAGTCGTGCACATCGCCTCGCCGATCGGTGACCAGATCTCCTTCGTGCAGCCGTCCTTGTGCGTGAACCAGGCTTTCGTGCTCCTCCAGCGTCAGCGCATCACGCGTAAAGATACGCGCGCGAGCGGCGTCGGCTACCACAATATAGGTTGTCATCACTGTGCATCCTCCTGGTCATTGATGGTGCTTTAACCATGGCAAGCGTTTGACGATAGGTCAAACGCTTGCACAATCTTCTACAGCACCTTGCTACGTAGAAGGCTGGTAATGGCCTCACCAATCAGCACCAACACGATGATCGCAATCAATATCGTCGCCACGGTTGGCCAAGCGAAAGTATCAATAGCGCCCTGCAAAATAACCCCGATGCCACCCGCACCAACAAGCCCCAACACCGTCGATTCACGGATGTTGATGTCCCAGCGCAGTATCACAATGGCAAAAAAGGCGGGCATGACTTGCGGCACAATCGCATAGGCAATCACCTTGGCTTTGGACGCGCCGGTGGCTTCCATCGCTTCAACCGGCTTGCGGTCGATCTCCTCAATGGCTTCGCCCATCAACTTGCCGATAAAACCGATAGAGCGAAACACGATGGCGAGAATGCCCGCTAACACGCCGGGGCCAAAAATGGCCACAAACAGCAGCGCCCAGATGATGGTATTCACCGAGCGGCTGGAGACGAGTATGAAACGCCCCAACCATAGGCACGCACGGTTTGGCGTGGTGTTTTGAGCGGCAATGAAAGCCACCGGTAGCGCTAAAAAAATAGTTAGGAAAGTGGCCAGCGTCGCGATATGCACGGTCTCGATCAGCGCTGCGATAATACTGTTGAAACCCGCTGCACTGGGTGGCCACATGCGCGCGCCCAGGTTGGAGATTTGATTCGGTGCGTCCCATACCCAGGGCCAGAAAATATCAATATCGCGCACGGCCCACACCACCAGCATGACGGTGGCGAGCAGTACGGCGTAGCGAGTAAGGCGCTGTTTGCGGTCATAGCGTTGCCAAATGCGATCGGCAAGCTGCTGTGCGTGATCTACCATATTTTTTTCCTTACCCAGCCGCTGACACCTTCACTGAGCAAAATGACCGCGATGATAATGAGCAAAATCGCAAAGGCGAAATCGTAGTCGTAGCGTCCAAAGGCATTCATTAGCGTGCCCCCAATGCCACCAGCACCGACAATCCCTACGACCGCAGAGGCGCGCAAGTTGCTGTCGAGTTGATACATCGAAAGGCCCACTTGGCGCGGCAGAATCTGTGGGAATACCGCATAGAACAGAATGGCGACATAGCCTGCCCCGGCGGCCTTCATGGCTTCCACTTGGCCCCAGTTAATCTCTTCGATTTCCTCAGCGAGCAGTTTGCCTACAAAGCCAATCGAGTAGAGGGTAAGCGTGAGAATACCTGCCAGCGGGCCAAAACCAACGGCGGCCACAAAGAGGATCGCCACAATCACCGGATGAAAGCTGCGCGATATAATAATCACCGCTCTTCCAATGATATAAATAGGCATCGGAGCGATATTGCGTGCGGCCATCACCGCAAAGGGAATCGACAGAAAAACCCCTAGCAGGGTGGCCAAAATAGCGATTTGAAAGCTCTCCTTAAACCCTGTAATGAGGAGACCATAGCGCTCAAGATTAGGAGGGAAGCCGCCGCTAAATATGCGCGCAGCGCGGGGTAAGCCTTCAGAAATACGCGCCCAGTTGAATGGCAGCGAGCCAAAGGCCCACACCAAGTACACCGCTGCGACAATGATTAGCCCGTAGCGCAGCAGAGGGTTAGCGATAAACGGTGGCTTTTTCCACATTCGGGGTGTCGCTGGATGAGCGTCAGGCGGAGTCATGGGAGCGCTCCTCGACGGGCGTATCCGTGATGGCATCGTCTGGCGCTTCAATGCCCCCGTAGATGGCATCTAAGGCGTCTTTATTGAAGTCCGCGGGCAGGCCATCAAAAATCATTTTGCCGTGGCGTAAACCGACAATCCGTTCGGTGTAGGTTTTTGCCTGAGCGACGTTGTGGATATTAATCAACACTGGCAGTGAGAGCTCGCTGGCCAGACTTTGCAGCAAGATCATAATCTGCTCAGACGTGCGCGGATCCAATGAGGCCGTGGGCTCATCGGCCAGCAGGACTTCAGGCTCTTGCATCAGCGCACGTACCACGCCGACACGCTGGCGCTCGCCACCAGAAAGCTCATCAGCGCGCTTATTGGCGTAATGGGCAATACCGACGCGCTCCATCAGCACAAACGCGCGTTCAATGTCTTCCTGCGGGTAGCGACGTGAAATCGCCTGGTAGAGATTGACGTAGCCTAGCCGGCCGGCCAGCACGTTTTCCATCACGGTTAAGCGATCTAACAGGTTAAAGCCTTGGAACACCATGCCAATCTTGCGCCGAGCGCGACGTAAATCGCCGCCTTTCAAATTCACAAGCTCAGTGCCGTTGAGTTTGATAGAGCCGGAGGTCGGCTCGACCAGACGGTTGATACATCTCAGCATGGTGCTTTTGCCTGCACCTGAGGCGCCTACAATAGAAACAACGCTGTTTCCTTCTACCTTTAGGTCAAGCCCTTTAAGTACGGCTTCATCGTGGCCATAACGTTTGACCAGATTGGTAATTTCCAGCATGTGTTCGCTTCCATCGTCGAGAAAATAACCGCACCGCCAGTAGCGGTGCGTTACGTTTTACTCTTCCAGGTTTTCGGGCGTATAGCTCACGTTATTAGCTGCCTGGATGGTGCGAATCACCTGCCAGTTATCTTTGTAGTTGATAGGAATAAACTTCTCGACGCCTTCGAACTCTTCGCCAAGCTCGGTGCCAGCAAAGTCAAAGGTGAAAAAGGCTTCTTCTATTTTTTCGACTAAAGCGGGATCTAAGTTATAAGCGTAGTTATAGGAGGTGGTGGGGAAGCGGTCAGACTCGTAGATCAAGCGCACGTCGTCGGCATCGTATAGGCCTCGTGCGGCCATCCGATCAACCACTTCAGAGGCGACGGGGGCGGCATCATAATCTTTCGCCACAACGCCAAGCATCGACTGATCGTGACTGCCTGAATAGACCACTTCGTAGTCTTCATCCGGGGTAATGCCAAGCTCAGGCAGCAGTGCGCGGGGCGCTAAGTTGCCCGAGTTGGACGTTGGCGATGTGTGGGCGACGCGCTTGCCTTTTAAATCTGCCAGCTCGTGAATATCGGAGTCCACGTGCGTAAACAGCTGTAACGTGTAGCCAAACTGCCCGTCATCTGACCCCATCAGCGCGAAGGGAACGGCACCCGCTAGGTTAACTGCAAAAGGCGTGGGGCCGGTGGAAAAGCCGGCGATATGTAGCCGGCCGCTGCGCATAGCCTCTACCTGGGCAGCGTTAGACTGCACCGCGAAAAAGCGTACGTCGCGCTCGGTGACCTTTGCTAGATGATCAATGAACGGCTGCCAGATATCGGTATAGATCGCGGGATCTTCGACCGGCGTGTAGGCAAAAATCAGCGTATCTGGGTTGGCCCATTCCGCCTCATCAGCGGGTAGGTCGGCGACCATATCACCATTTTCATCACAATAAATGGCGTCTAAATCACCACGCTCACATTCCGCATAGGCGTGGGTAGACAGCAGGGCTAGCGGAAGCAGGGATGCCGCTGTCAGCATTGCAAGCGGGCGCTTGCAGAAAAGCGAAGTTGCCATAGTAAGCCTCGTTTGTGCGTTGTTTTTGTGTCTTGCTGTTTTATTAAAGCCTTGCTGCTTTTTACTGCTTGATGCGTCTTTGAATGCAGCGTGTCTTTGAAAACTGAGTAGTTATTTCGCTTTGTAATCTTCGTGGTTTTCACTTGAGACGACGCAAACTACGTTTCGTAAGTGGACATTTTGCACGAAGAATGGTTATTTCCGAAAACAGACACCTTCAATTTAGGGTTTAAGACGAACTTATGTCAAATACTTTACAGTCACTCTCAGACCATTGGCGTAACCGCTATTTATTAATGCGTCACGGTCATAGCCAGGCGAATCAGCAAGGGCTGATCATTAGTTCGCCTGAGCGCGGGGTCGCCGATTTTGGCCTTTCCGAACATGGCGAGCAGCAGCTTGCCCAGGTGGTGGTCGACTGGCAGTGGCCTAGGCCCACGCGCGTTATTCATTCTGATTTCCTACGCACTACCCAGACCGCTGCTCGCGTGGCCGCTGCGTTTGGACTAGCCCTCAGCGTGGATACGCGTTTAAGAGAACGCCATTTCGGTGAGTTAGACGGGCAGGGGGATGAGCATTATCCCCGCGTATGGGCATTAGATGCTCAGGATGCCGAGCATCAACAGCACCAGATTGAAGCCGTTAGCAGCGTTGCCGAGCGTATGCAGGCGGTGATCCGTGAGTGGGAGCAAAAGGTCAGCGGAGAAACGATCTTGCTGGTTAGCCACGGTGATCCGTTGCAAATCCTATTGACCGCACTAGCTGAAAAGCCACTGAGCCAGCATCGCCAGCAAACGCCGTTGATGCCAGCCAGTATTACGCCGCTAGGCGCGCATAAGTGAGCGAAATATAGGCGTCAAAAAGCATGCATATTCGCCAATTGGCTAGTGGCCCAGAATCTGGCTTAAGAACAGCTGGGTCCGCTCTGACTGGGGGTTGTTGAAAAAGGGTTCAGGCGCGTTCTCTTCTATAATTTGCCCTTGGTCCATAAAGATCACCCGGTCAGCCACTTTTTTGGCGAAGCCCATTTCGTGAGTAACACAGATCATGGTCATACCTTCTTCCGCAAGCTCGACCATAACGTCGAGTACTTCCTTGATCATCTCAGGGTCAAGTGCAGAGGTAGGCTCGTCAAACAGCATCACGTCGGGATGCATACACAGCGAGCGGGCAATCGCCACACGCTGCTGCTGGCCGCCTGAAAGCTGTCCCGGATACTTAGTGGCCTGCTCGGCAATGCGCACCCGCTCTAGGTACTCCATCGCCAGTGCTTCGGCCTCTTTGCGCGGCTTCTTTTGTACCCACATCGGTGCGATACAGCAGTTTTCCAGTACCGTTAGATGTGGGAACAAATTGAAGTGCTGGAATACCATGCCGACACTGCGGCGAATCTGCTCGATGCGTTTCACATCCTGGGTAAGCGGTATGCCGCCCACCACGATTTCACCCTTTTGATGCTCTTCAAGATGGTTGATGCAGCGAATTAACGTTGATTTTCCTGAGCCCGAAGGGCCGCATACCACGATACGCTCGCCGCGTTTTACTTCCAGATAGATATCACGCAGTACGTGGAAATCGCCGTACCACTTGTTGACGTTGCGCATCTCGACCATCAGGTCAGAAGCGTTGGTGGCTGCTTGTGTCATGTTGTCATCCTGCTCAAAATCGGGTGTTAAAACAGATGCTAAAACGGATGTTAAAAAAGTGGGAAGCGGCGTTAGCGCTGATGGCCGGTATTGAGCTTGCGCTCTAAGTACTGGCTATAGCGCGACATGCTGAAACAGAAAATCCAGAACACGAATGCGGCAAAGACATAGCCTTCAAGCGAGAAGCCCAGCCAGTTCGAGTCGGAAAGCGCCGCTTGCACGATGCCCAGCAGGTCAAACAACCCGATGATCATGACCAAAGTGGTGTCTTTAAACAGTGAGATAAACGTATTAACGATGCCGGGGATCATCATTTTTAACGCCTGAGGCATGACGATCAGGCCCATACGTTTCCAATAGGTCATACCTAACGCCGCTGCGGCCTCGTCCTGGCCTTTGGGGATGGCCTGTAGGCCGCCGCGAATAACTTCCGCCATATAGGCACTCTGGAACAGCGTTAAGCCGATCAGGGCACGCACAAGGCGATCCACGCTAATTTCTGAAGGTAGGAACAGGGGCAGCATCACCGAGGCCATAAACAAAATGGTGATGAGCGGAACACCGCGCCAAAACTCGATAAAAATCACGCAGAACGTTTTGACGATAGGCATGTTCGAGCGTCGCCCGAGCGCTAATACAATGCCAATAGGCAGTGCCCCTACCATGCCGACGGTGGCCAATAGCAGCGTCAGCATCAGACCGCCCCAGCGATGCGTTGAAACACGCGGCAGGTCAAAGTAGCCGCCGTGTAGAAGCACGTAGGCGATCACCGGGAATACCAGCAGAGCCAATAGCGCCACCCAACGTTTAAACGGCAGGCGTGGAATGACCATCCAGGCAATAATGGCCGCAAACATGGCAAACACAATATTGGGCCGCCAGTACTCGCTGCTGGGGTATAGGCCGTACATGAACTGTGAAAAACGCGCGTTAATGAATACCCAGCAAGCGCCTGCTCGAGAGCAGTCTTCGCGGCTGGAACCCACCCAGTCAGCATCAATAAAGGCCCATTGAATCGTGGGGACGACCAATAGATACAGCACATACAGCCCCAAGAGCGTGAAGATGCTATTGACGGGCCCATTGAACAGGTTGCCGCGCAGCCAGGCGATCGGGCCAATCGTGCCTTTAGGCGCCGGACGCTGAGGGATGGTGTCTTTGTTGTGAATCATGGTGTCGCCTCCGGCCTAGCGTTCAACCAGCGCAACGCGAGCGTTGAACCAGTTCATGAACATGGACACCAGCAAGCTGATGACAAGATAAACCGCCATGGTCATGGCAATAACTTCGATTGCCTGACCGGTCTGATTGAGCGTAGTGCCGGCAAACACCGACACTAGGTCGGGATAGCCGATGGCGGTGGCCAGTGAGGAGTTCTTAATCAGGTTGAGATATTGGCTAGTGAGCGGCGGAATGATGACGCGCATGGCCTGTGGAATGACCACCAGACGTAATACCAATTTGCGCGGCAAGCTCAGTGCCTGTGCCGCTTCCGTCTGTCCATGGGGAATAGCTTGAATACCTGAGCGCACAATTTCAGCGATAAACGATGCGGTATAGATAGACAGTGCCAGCCACAGCGCCAGGAATTCGGGAATGATGGTAATGCCGCCTCGGAAATTAAAGCCGCGCAGTTCAGGCATTTCCCAGGTGACCGGTACGCCGGTGGCGATTAGCACCAGCAACGGCAGGCCAAAAATGATCACCAGCGATATCAAACCGGCGGGCAGGCGTTTGCCGGTGGCTTCATGACGGCGCCTGTTCCAAATAATCAGTGCGATGCTGGCAATGATCGCGACTACAAACGTAGCGGGAATCAGCCCAAAACCGGATTCAAACAGCGGCTGGGGTAGATAAAGCCCGCGAACATTCAGAAAGAACGCTTCACCAAAGGCCATGCTATCTCGGGCGCCGGGCAGCGTGCGCAGTACCGCGAAATACCAGAAAAAGATCTGCAGCAGCACGGGAATGTTTCGAAACGTTTCGATATAGGCGTTGGCTAAACGTGCGATCAGCCAGTTGGGTGACAATCGCGCTATGCCGACGGTAAAGCCAATAATGGACGCGGCGATGACGCCCAGCCCGCCGACCAGCAGCGTATTGATCAAGCCAACCACGAAGGTGCGGCCGTAGGAGCTTTGCGAGGAGTAATCGATCAGGCTTTGAACAATGCCGAAGCCCGCCGTGTTACTCAAAAATCCAAAGCCGGTGGTAATGCCCCGAGCATTTAAGTTGGCTTGGGTATTGTGGATGATGTAGGCCAGAAAAGCCGCGACAACGGCGACCAAAATGATTTGGAAAATAAGCGCGCGCTTCGCGCGATCTCGCCAAAACGGCGGCTTGTGGCCGACGGGGCGAATGTTGGGTCTTACCGACATGGATGGCGTCTCCGCTACACGGAAGGTCAATCAGATGGCCCGCCCATTCCTTGAAATGGAGATTGGAAAAGTCGGCGGGCCAGGGTCAAGCGAGACGCTTAGCGAATCGGAGGAGCGTACTGGAAGCCACCGGCGTTCCAAAGAGCGTTCACACCGCGCTCAATTTCAAGCGGAGAGCCCATGCCTACGTTACGTTCAAAGCTTTCAGCGTAGTTACCGACCTGGCTGATAATGTTGTAAGCCCAGTCAGCCTCTAAGCCCATGCCTTCGCCATAGTTACCGTCTTGGCCGAGCAGGCGAGCCACGTCCGGATTTTCAGAGTTGAGCATTTCCTCAGCATTTTCGCTGGTCACGCCGTATTCTTCGGCGTTAATCATCGCGAACAGCGACCACTTAACGATGTTAAACCACGTGTCATCGCCTTGACGCACGACGGGGCCAAGCGGCTCTTTAGAAATAATCTCAGGCAGAATGACCGCACCTTCGGGGTCATCAAGCTGGATACGCAGCGCTGCTAACTGAGAGGTGTCGGAGGTCAATACATCGCAGCGCCCGGCCTGGAAGCCGCCAACGGTTTGCTCAGAGGTATCGAAAACGATGGGGTCAAATTCCATATCGTTGGCGCGGAAGTAATCGGCTACGTTCAACTCGGTAGTGGTGCCCGTTTGGATGCAGATAGCCGCGCCATCAAGTTCCATTGCACCGTTAATGCCAAGGTCGCGGCTAACCATGAAGCCGATACCGTCGTAGAAGTTAACCCCTGCGAAATTTAGGCCCAGGGTGGTATCCCGAGTAGTGGTCCAGGTGGTGTTGCGCGAAAGGACATCCACTTCGCCCGACTGAAGAGCGGTAAAGCGCTCAACGGCGTTAAGGGAGATATAGTTCACTGCGTCAGCATCGCCGAGAACCGCTGCGGCGACTGCGCGGCATACATCAACGTCCAGGCCTTGCCAGTTACCGTCGCCATCCGGTGCTGAAAAGCCAGGCAGGCCGTCACTCACGCCACACTGAACGGCCCCGCGCTCGATGGTATCTTCTAAGACGTCTGCTTGAGCCGTTGCTATTCCCGCTAACGTCATTGAGCCAGCAGACGCTAGTAGCACGAGGTGTTTTTTGTTCAACATGTAGTTCCCCTTGAATCAATTAGAATCCTGAATTCCCAGAATCACGCATGCCGGAGCATGTAACTAAACCTAGCAAGTAAGATGCCAACAAGGGTACAGGGGCTAATTCAGCGCTTTTCAACGCTAATCAACGAATTCGAGACGAACGTCTAGGTGCAAAAAATGAGACTGCCCATTTGCTCTTGCACCTTTCTAGGGCAGAACAAGATGGGCAGTGGTAAAACGAAGGGCTAAAGGCGTTATTTACTCGGCCGCGAATGCCTTGCGCATAAACGGCGGTAGCACGAGCGCGCCACGGTGGGCATCAACGCTGTAATACTCCAGCGGCAGGTCGTGACTTGCGGCATCCTGTTCACGGAACGCATTAACGTCGATCAATTTACCGGCCAGCGTCACGCTCCACCAGCCTGAGGGATACACCGGCTGCGGGAAGGGCAGCGTAGCAACGCTATCAAATCCGGCTTCTTGCATATCGTGGCGCAGTTCGCGAATGATCGACCCGCTGTGATAAAGCGGCGACTCGCTCTGTTGCACCATTACGCCGCCACTTTTCAAAATGCGGTGACAGCGCTTTAGGAAGTCAGTTTTAAACAGCCCTTCGGCGGGGCCAACCGGGTCGGTGGAGTCGATAATTAACACGTCGATGCTCTCATCCGGTGCATCGTCGACCCACTTCACGCCATCGGCGAACAGCAGCTCGGCCCGCGGGTCGTTATTCGACGCCACCAGCGATGGGAAGAAGCGTTGTGATGCTTTGGTAACCTCTTCATCGATATCGATCTGGGTGACCTTTTCAACGCCAGGGTGGCGCAGCACTTCTTTTAAGGTGCCGCAGTCGCCACCGCCAATAATCACTACACGCTTAGGATCTTGATGGGTAAACAGCGCCGGGTGCGCAATCATCTCGTGATAAAGAAAATTATCGCGATCCGTCAGCATCACGCAGCCATCCAGCACCATTAAGTTGCCGTAGGTCTCGGTGGCGTAGACTTCCAAGTGTTGGTACGGGCTCTGTACATCCAGCAGCTTTTCAGAAATCTTCAGTGAGAAAGCGCTGCCGTGGCTATCAAAGACTTCGGTAAACCACTGGTCGTCGCGTAATTCGCTCATCAATTGGCTCCTGGGTGCGTGAGGCTGGATGGGGTCGAAATGTCCTGGTGATACTGCGGACTTAGCTCGTGCAGCGCCTCCATGAAGGCGGTGACGTTGTCCGGATGCGTAAATTGGCTGATGCCGTGGCCCAGGTTAAACACGTGGCCAGGGCCATGGCCGTAGCTTTCAAGCACGCGAGCAACCTCTGTGCGAATTGCCGAGGGGCGGGCAAACAGCACGTTGGGGTCCAGGTTGCCTTGTAGCGCGACTTTATGACCAACGCGAGCGCGAGCATCGGAAAGCTCGGTGGACCAGTCGATACCCAGCGCATCGGCACCGGCATCGGCGATGTGCTCCAGCCATTGGCCGCCGTTTTTGGTGAACAGAATCACCGGCACGCGGCGTCCGTCGTGTTCGCGGATCAGCCCCGCCACGATCTGCTTCATATAGCGCAGCGAAAACTCAAGGTAGGCAGGTGTTGAAAGCGCGCCACCCCAGGTATCAAAAATCTGCACCGCCTGGGCACCCGCACGAATCTGCGCATTCAGATAGTCGGTCACCGACTGCGCCAGCGTATCCAGCAGCTGGTGCAGAGTGTCTGGCGTGTCATAGAGCATGGTTTTCAAGTGGCGGAAATCTTTGCTAGAGCTGCCTTCCACCATGTAAGTCGCCAGTGTCCAGGGGCTGCCAGAGAACCCGATCAGCGGCATGCGCCCGTTCAGCTCGTGGCGAATAGTCGACACCGCGCGCATCACGTAATCTAGGTCGCGCTCGGCATCGGGCACGCTCAGCGCGTCAACGTCTGCCTGCGTGCGTACCGTTTTACGAAATTTAGGGCCTTCGCCAGTTTCAAAGTACAGGCCAAGCCCCATCGCATCCGGAATGGTTAAAATATCCGAAAACAGGATAGCCGCATCCAATGGATAGCGTTCCAGCGGCTGGAGCGTTACTTCGCAGGCCAGGTCTTGATTGCGGCACAGGTCCATAAAACTGCCTGCATCGGCCCGCCTGGCGCGATATTCTGGCAGATAGCGGCCAGCCTGACGCATCATCCATACTGGCGTGCGATCCACGGGCTGACGCGCCAGCGCGCGAAGAAAACGATCATTTTTCAACGGTGTAGTCGTCATAAACACTTGCTCTTAAGAAATTTGCCCGCATTGTATGGGGGTAATTGTACTTGAAGTTGTACGTGAAGATAGGCGCGAGAGCGGCTTACCGCGTGGCAAAATCGTCGCACCCAGCCAATTTTTCTCCGCTATTTAGCCGTCTAACCACCGTGAGGCGGGCGCCGCTTCCTGATAGAATACCTGCCTACTTTGCCAACACTGGTGTGGTTAACTGGTTTGGTTAATCAACGAGGTAACCTGTGACCATTCGCTTCATTGCCGCTTCCCGACTGCCCACGCCCTGGGCCACTTTTACTATGCATGGCTTCGAAGATGAGGCTACTGGCAAAGATCATATCGCGCTAACGCTGGGTGACGTGACCGGCGATGAGCCGGTACTTGGGCGCGTGCACTCTGAGTGTTTGACCGGCGATGCGCTGTTCTCAATGCGCTGCGACTGTGGCTATCAGTTGCAGGAGGCGCTCAAACGTATCGCTGAAGAGGGCCGCGGTGTACTGTTTTATCTGCGCCAAGAAGGACGCGGCATTGGGCTTTTAAACAAAATTCGTGCTTACAACCTGCAAGACCAAGGTGCTGACACGGTAGAAGCCAACGAGCAGCTCGGCTTTGGTGCCGATATGCGCCGATACGATCTTTGCGTGCCCATGCTCAATCACTTAGGTATTACATCGCTACGCCTAATGACTAACAATCCGCGCAAGGTGGAAGCGCTCACCCGCGACGGTGTCAACGTAGTAGAGCGCCTGCCTATCACGACCGGCCTAAACCCCCATAACGAACACTATCTTTCGACCAAAGCTGGCAAGCTTGGTCACATGATGGCTCTGGATGATTTTACCCGCGCCAGCGATGTGGATATTGAGCGTAAAGGCTAGGTGAGCGGGCGGTGTCAGGCTAAAAGAAGGGGCGCCATTGCTATGGCGTTAGCCCTTCTTATTCATCCGGTGAGAAGGGATACACTTCGTTTGATTCTGTCTTACCGTCGCGTTGACGCGCCCGAAGGTCACGATAGACCGCAGTGCGCATAAGCAGCATGGCCACGACAGGTGCTGTGAGCAAAATGAACGCGGTGATGAGTAGCTCGTGAATCACTAAGCGCGACTGCAGCGCGGTAAAGAACAGCATTGATGCGATTAAAATGCAGCCAGCGCCTAGGGTGACCGTGATCGCCGGGCCATGGATACGCTGAAAAAAGTGCGGCAAACGCACCAGGCCTATCGCGCCAATTAGTACTACTAGGCTGCCCAACACCAGCAGCAGAGTGACGGGCAGGCTGACCCATAAGGGTAGGTTGTCAAAGTCAGGGCTCATTCGATCACCTCGCCGCGCATTAAGAATTTCGTGAGTGCCACCGTCGAGACAAACCCCGTCAATGCAATGAGCATGGCCGCTTCAAAATAAATCAGATTACCAAAACGCAGGCCTAGCGCTAACGCGAGCAGCATTGCGCACATCCATAGCGTGTCCAGTGCGAGCACTCGGTCTTGCGCGGTGGGGCCAAGCAGCAGGCGCACGACGCACAGCAGCATCGCCAGAAGGATACACACCAGTGTGAAGTTGATGGCTAACGATAAAAGGGCCGTCATTGGCGCGCGCTCCTATACATTGTCGAAGATCTCAATCAACGGTTTCTCGTAGCGTGTCTTGATGGTGTCGACCCACCATTGGGCGTCGTGAAGATCAAACACATGCAGCACCAAATCATGGGTGTCGGGTAAAATTTCTACCCACACCGTACCCGGCGTAGAGTTAATCAGGCACGACAGCAGCGCTAAGCCGTGAGAATGCTTCAAGTCCAGGGGCACTTTAATAAACTGTGAATTAAGCCCTTGAGGCTTGGCAAAGAGAATGATCCGGCTCACGTTGAAGCAGGAGCGAATAATCTCTATTAGCGATAGCGTCAACAGGCGCGCCATCACTAGCGGCTTTCTAAACGGTACCGGCGTCATCGGGCGCAGCGGCTTGGTCATTAAGGGCGCGGCAATCGCAAGCAGCGTGCCAAGCAGTATCTGGGCGGGCGCTACGCTCTGGTTGAGCATTAACCACATAGCCAGCAGGGCAGCGGACAGCATCGGCGAGGGTAGCCAGCGGTGCAGACTCATGTGCGTTCTCCCAACGGCTCTTGGGTGATCACCGGGGCCGATTCAATGCGCTCAATATACAGGCCCGGTTGATGAAGCGGCTCAGCGCTACGCTCCAGATAGGCCACGGTAGGCCCCGCCTGGGCGGTTAGCAGCACGCAGAGCAGCAGCAGTGCGGTGATGGGTGCCACCTCCGAGCGCTGTAGGTGCGGTGCCGTGGTGTGTTTAGTGGCCCAAAAGGTGCGCACGCCAAAGCGCATCAGCGAAATAATGCCCGCCAAACCTGACAGCACTATCAGCGTCAGCAGCAGCCAGGTCACCATGCTGGTCGACATTCCTTGTGGATTGAGCAAGGTATGCATCAAGCCAAATTTCGCCACAAAGCCCGATAGCGGCGGTAGGCCGGTGATCACCAGCGCGCATCCGGCGAAGGCGAGCCCTAAAAACGCCAGCGCGCCTGGAATCGGCACACCCACCGGCTCGTCAGGCTTATCATCAACGGCAAAGGCTTCCATGGTCAGCGCTAGCATCGCCGCGCCGGGTGTTCTGATCCGCTCAACCAGCTCAATTAGCAGCAGGAACGCCGCGACGGCGAGCGTTGAGCTAATCATATAAAACAGCGCAATGTTGATGAGTTCGGGCTGCCCGTAGCCTACCGCCGCTAACAGCGTGCCGGACGAGATGACCGCAGCATAGCCTGCCATACGGCCTGGCTCTTGGCTGGCCAGTAATCCAATGGTACCGAATGCCAGTGTCGCGAGCCCGCCCCATAGCAATAAATCGAAGCCAAAGCCTGCTGCCGGCCCATCCGAGAACAGCAGCAGCCACAGCCGCAGCAGCACGTACACGCCAATCTTAGTCATCAGTACCATCATCGCGGCCACCGGCGGCGATGCGGCTGAATAGGTGGTGGGTAGCCAGAACCCCAGCGGCCACATAGCGCTTTTGGTCAAAAAGGCGAGCGCTAGAATAACAACGCCAATTTTCAGCAGCACTAGGTCTTCGGCGGCTAACAGATCTAAACGCGCGGCGAGGTCGGTCATGTTTAAGGTGCCGGTCGTTGCGTAAATCAGCGCCACGCCTATTAAGAAGAAGAACGATGCCAGCAAATTGACCACGATATATTGCATGCCGGCACGGATGCGACGGGTGTTGTAGCCGTGCAGCACTAACCCGTAGGAAGCTGCCAGCATGACCTCAAAAAACACGAATAGGTTGAACAGGTCATTGGTCAGAAAAGCGCCATTAATGCCCATTAATAAGAATTGAAACAGCGAGTGAAAGTGAACGCCGATACGGCTCCAGCGCGACATCGAAAACACTAACGAGGCGATTGCCAGCACTGACGTCAGCAGCATCATCACTGCGGTAAGCCGGTCAACCAGCAGCACAATCCCGAAGGGCGCCGCCCAGTTAGCTGAGAGATAAACGCCAATGCCGTTGGGCCAGTATTCACGGTCAGACAGGTAAAGCAGCACCAGTGAAATCACTAGCAAAGAGACGGTGCTGACAATATTGATAAAAAACTTACGCTCATGGCGTCGCTCGTTAATCAAGATCAGCAGTGCGCCGCATAGCAAGGGTACTAATACCGGGGCAAGGATGAGGTGTTGAACCCACGGTAGGCTCATTTATCCATCTCCTTACCATCGACATGGTCCGTGCCGGTTAAACCGCGTGCGCCGATCATCACCACTAGATAGAGGGCGGTGGTTGCAAAGCCGATGACAATCGCCGTTAACACCAGCGCCTGCGGCAGCGGGTCAGCGTACAGCGAAGGGTCAATTGCGCCTTCACCCAGCGTCAGCGGTGCTTGGTTGATCGACAGCCGGCCCATAATGAAAATAAACAGGTTCACCGCATAGGAAATGAGCAGCAGACCGGTAATGACCTGGAAAGAGCGTGGACGCAGGATCAGCCAGACGCCAGCGCCAAACATAATGCCAATGGCAATCGCTATGACGGCTTCCATCAGTTGGCCTCCTTGTTGATAACGGGGGCGATGTTACTAATGGGCAGACGATGGCTACGAACTGATTGGTGAGCCAAAGCCACGAGAATCAAGATTGTTGACCCGACCACTACGCCAAAGACGCCCAAATCGAAAATAAAGGCGCTGGGTAGGTGAATCTCGCCTAGTATCGGCAGCGTCATATGGGCAGTGTGCGTGGTTAAAAAAGGGTAGCCGAACAGCCAGGCGCCCAGTCCCGTTGCGCAGGCGATGATTAATCCAAACGCAATCCAGCGGTGTGGCTGTAAGCGCAGATGTTTTTCTACCCAGGTCGTGCCGCCCAGCATGTACTGAACAATAATCGCGACGGCAAACGTAAGCCCCGCAACGAAACCGCCGCCGGGAAGATTATGGCCACGAATAAAGAAGTAAGCAGCAATGACCACCATGATCGGAAGCAGCATGCGCAGGTAAACGGCGGGCACCATTAAATAGCCGCTTTCCACTTGCTGTACGGGCGTTTGGCCGGCGGCGGGGTCAACATTATTGGTTTGTTGCGCCGGAATTGGCAGGCTTTCCGGCGCAGGGCGAAAGCGCCGCAGCAGGGCGTATACCGTCAGCGCTACCACAGCGAGGACGGCGATTTCGCCTAACGTATCGAAGTTACGGAAATCCACCAGCAGCACGTTAACCACATTGCTGCCGCCGCCTTCACTCAACGCGCGCGTCATGAAGAAATCAGAAATGCTGCCCACGGGTGCCGAGCGCACCAAGACCGCATAGCTGACAATACTCATGCACAGGCCCGCGACCACGGCGACCACCATATCCCGCGAGCGTCTAAACCACGAAAGGCGCGTGGCTCGCATGTTGAGCTCTTTGGGGGTAATCCGCGCAGGCAGCCAGCGAAGGCCAAGCAGAATCAGTACCGTCGTGACGGTTTCGACCATAAGCTGGGTCAGGGCGAGATCGGGCGCCGATAGCCAGAGGAAGGTAATGCTGACCACGATACCGACACCGCCCACTAAACTGAGCGCTGCTAAGCGGTGGTATTTAGCTTGCCAGGCGGCTGCCACGGCACAAATGGCGCCAATTACCCACAGGCCGGCGAACAGCGGGGAAAACTCGCCGTTGTCTGAAAAGGTAAGCAATGAAACAGGCCTAACGATCAGCAGCGGCACAGCTAAGAGCAGCGTAATCATGAGCAGCAGCTGCGGCTGTACGCGCCGCGTACTCAATAGCTTTTCAAGCAGCGAGGCGCTGGAGGAAATCCTCAGCATGGTGCTTTCATAGGCTTGTTTGCCATTAAAACGATAGAGGAAAGGCACGCGGTTGGATTGGATCAAGCCGTGACGTGTGCGTAGCCAGATGTAAAGCAGTACGCCCCCGCCCAACGCCATCACACTCATTAGCAGCGGTAAATTAAAACCGTGCCAAACGGCAAGGCTATAGCCGGGCGTTTGCTCGCCGAGGACTGAGATGACCGCCGTGTTGAGGAATGGCCCCACGCTCAAGCCAGGAATCACCCCCACTATCAGGCAGCAGAGTACCAGTAGCTCTACCGGGAAGCGCATCCAGCGCGGAGGCTCGTGCGGTGCACGCGGCAGGTCAGTCGCCAGCGGGCCAAAGAATACGTTGATAAATCGCAGCGAGTAGGCAACGCTGAAAATGCCCATTAACACGGCCGCAGCGGACATGCTCCAGTTGCGGGCCGATCCCACTGCCAACGCCTCGGCGAAAAACATTTCTTTAGAAAGAAAGCCGTTAAGCAGCGGCACACCGGCCATGGCCGCACTTGCAACAATTGCCAAGGTGGCGGTATACGGCAGCACCTTAAAGAGCCCGCGCAAATGGCGCATATCTCGGGTGCCGCTCTCATGGTCGATAATACCCGCCGCCATAAACAGCGATGCTTTGAACGTAGCGTGATTAAGCGTGTGGAACAGCGCAGCGACCATCGCCAGCGGCGTGCCAATGCCCAGCAATAAGGTAATGAGCCCCAGGTGGCTGATCGTTGAGTAAGCCAGCAGGCCTTTAAGGTCGTGCTGGAAAATGGCGGTAAAGGCACCAATGAGTAGCGTGCAGAGCCCTGCGCCACCAATGATTAATGTCCACTCGGGCGTTCCTGAAAGAGACGGCCATAGGCGCATCAATAAAAACACGCCGGCTTTCACCATCGTCGCCGAATGCAAAAAAGCCGAGACGGGTGTCGGCGCTGCCATGGCGTGAGGCAGCCAAAAATGGAACGGGAACTGCGCGCTTTTTGTCAGCGCCCCTAATGCGATTAAAATCAGCGTGGGTAAGTACCAAGGGTGCGCACGAATCAGATCCCCTGATGCCAGCACCACATCTAATGAATAGCTGCCAACGATATGACCAAGCATCAGTACGCCGACCAGCAAGCAAAGCCCACCGGTGGCCGTCACGGTAAACGCCATGCGTGCACCGCGCCGTGCATCTGCACGGTGATGCCAGTAGCCAATGAGTAAGAAGGAGGTCAGGCTGGTCAGCTCCCAAAACACAACCAGCTGGATAAGATTACCCGATAGCACCACGCCAAGCATGGAGGCCATAAAGGCTAATAAGAAAGAGAAAAAGCGCGGTACGGGGTCATTGGCAGACATATAATAACGCGCGTAAATGACCACCAGTACGCCGATGCCTAAAATCAGCATCGAGAACATCCATGCCAGGCCATCCATACGAAGTATGAAATTCAGCCCGTAATCGGGCATCCACTCAAGCTGATAGCGGACGACGTCACCAGTGCCTAATTCTCCAGTGCCTATCTGAGTATAGAGATAGGCGGTGATGAGTAACCCTACAAAGGCAATGCCACCGGCTAGCCATGCTTCACGGTTACGCGCATTGGTTGGCATGAGCGCGGCTATTATGCTGCCAACTACTGGCATTAGGATGAGTAACAGTAGCAGCATAGGGCTCCATAAAAGGTAGTTAATCGTAGGGCGGGAGGGCTACATCGAGGGCAGTAATGCACCAAAGTGGGTGAATGTGATATCGACTTTAGTGTTGAATTTACGTGATCACGCAATGATGCACAAGCTTAAATGTGCGGTTTTACGCACACATTTTAAGGGGAGAAAACGATCGCAGCGCGCGTGAATTGGCTGTTTTATGGAGCTGAGTTGCCCCCATAAGCCACCTGTTTTTTCAGCGGTCACCTCGCCAGAAAGGCAGGTAAGAACGTTAAGCCGCGTCTTCTTCGCGGGCTATAGCACGCGCCATAGCCGGGCGCTGAATATGGCGTTCGCGATAGGCTATTAGCGTGTCAGGTAAGCGGTGTTTCATGCTGATCGCCCACGATAGGGTGTGGGTTAAAAACAGATCAGCGAGTGTGAACGACTCACCGACCAAGTTTTCTTGGCCGTGATAACGACGCTCTAAAGCGGCCAGCGCACGCTGAAACTCCCAGGCGCACACCGGTAGAATCGCGGGGACACGCTTATCATTGGGCAGGGCAAACTTGTGCTTGGCTTGATTCCAAAGAGGCTGCTCAATTTCCGTCACGATAAAGCTGAGCCACTGGTCGACCTGAGCGCGAGCAGCCGGATCATTAGGCAGCAGCGTGCCGTTGCTATACGTTTCCGCCAAATAACGGCAAATCGGCGCAGATTCAAATAAGTGGACGTCTCCATCCTCAAGTGCAGGCACCTTCCCATCAGGGTGGCGCGCCAAATGCTCGGCCGTTTGGCCCTCACCTTTATCAAGCGCTATGTGTTGGCATTGATACTCAACGCCTAGCTCTTCAAGGGCCCACGACACACGTAAAGAGCGCGATTTTGGAAAACTGTATAGCGTGATCATGGTGAACTCCTGGCGACAACAGTGATAGCGTAAATCTAGCGGACGTGAATAGCGCTGTCGACGGCCTGCTTCTATGCGCTATCGCGGGACGCGCGAATCCGCTCATAGGCGTTGCCAATTTCGCTAGTGCGCGCCTGTGCAACGTCGCGCATGCTTTCTGGCAAGCCTTTGCCCGCGAGTTTGTCGGGGTGGTTTTGGCTCATTAAGCGACGATAAGCTTTTTTGATCTCCGCATCGCTGGCGTCTTCAGAAACGCCCAGAACTCGGTAAGCATCTTTAAGCGCTTCTTCGCTGGCGCCTTGCGAGTTCGCGGCGGCACCGTGCAGCATCGCTTCGATCTGCTGAACTTCGGCTTCGCTACAGCCCACTCCGCGAGCAACGCGCAGAATCATTTCATGCTCGGCAGGATGCAGAACGCCGTCGGCTGAGATAGCGGTGAGCTGAACCTGGATAAAAACCTGACGCAAAACAGGCTGACGCAGAGTCAGGCGATTAACCGCGGCCAGCTCAGCGTCCAAGTTGAAGTCAGCGGCGCGGCCCCGTTCGAAAGCGGCACGCGCCTTGGCGCGCTGCTCGCCTTGCAGCCGCATCTGATCAAAGAGCTTTTCGGCAACGCCCAGCTCGCCTTCGGTGACTTTTCCGTCGGCTTGGCACAGGCAGCCCATGACAGAAAAAATTGACTCCAAAAAGCCTTCTTGAATGCGCACGCGGGCGCCGTTTAAGCGGCGGCTGAGACGCTGCCCCGCCCACCAACCCAGACCGCCGCCAACCAGCAGTCCAACCGGTCCGCCAAACGCCAGACCGATTAGGCTGAAAATGATAATAAGTAATAGCATAGCAATCTCAAAGTAGTTGAAAGATAAGGGCTTAAGGCATTTTGGTGCGGCGAGCGCTCTGCTTGCCGCGCTGCTTGCTTAGTGCCGGTCAGTGACGGCGCTCATCGCTAATGGCGGCACTGCGCGTTCACTACTTGACCAGGCGGCGCTTTTGGTCGAACGTAACGCACTATAAGGAAGCAGGCTAATGACTAATACGGCGCTTCCTTCCCTTCTTGATGGAGAAGCACGATGTCCTCGCCGAATCCGGATGCCCCAAAAAGCTCTAAGGTACACGATCCCAAGGTTTTTGAGTATCACAACCCGGCTGGGGGCTGGGGTGCGCTCAAGGCCGTGGGTAAGCATTTACTGCATAGTCGCGCCGTGGCGACCAATGCGCGGGCGCTGTTTAAGCTCAATCAGCCCGATGGGTTTGATTGCCCCGGCTGCGCCTGGGGTGACCCTGAGCACGGTTCTTCATTCGAGTTTTGTGAGAACGGCGTAAAAGCAGTGACGTGGGAGTCCACTTCCAAGCGAGTGACGCGGGATTTCTTTGCCAAGCACACCGTTAGCGAACTCAAAACCTGGGACGACTATCGTCTGGAAGATCAGGGGCGCCTGGTCGAGCCGATGCGCTACAACGCTGACACCGACCACTACGAGCCGGTTGCCTGGGACGCGGCGCTGGACCTGATGGCCGCAGAGCTTAAGGCGCTGCCCACGCCGAATGACGCTATCTTCTATACCTCCGGAAAGGCGAGTAACGAGTCGGCATACGTGTTCCAGCTGCTGGCGCGGCTTTATGGCACCAACAACCTTCCGGACTGTTCCAATATGTGCCATGAGGCGAGCGGCGTTGCCCTTGGCGCGGCGCTGGGGACTGGTAAGGGCAGCGTGCGGTTGGAGGATTTTGAGCAGGCCGAGGCGATTTTTGTATTTGGCCAGAACCCCGGCACCAACCACCCGCGTATGCTGGGTACGCTGCGTGAAGCCGCTGAACGTGGCGCCACCATCGTCAGCTTCAATCCGCTGCGCGAGCGGGGGCTTGAGAAGTTTGCCAACCCGCAAAAGCCGCTTGAAATGCTGCATAACGGCAGCCATGCCATCAGCACGCATTACTTTTGCCCTAAGCTGGGCGGCGATATGGCCGTGCTTCGCGGCATGGCTAAAGCGCTGTTTGAGCGTGATGGCGCCGGCGAACCCGTGCTGGACCATCAATTTATCGCTGAACATACCGTTGAACTTGACGCCTACCGCCGCGAAGTAGAGGCCACTGAGTGGGAAACGATTGAGGCTCAGGCGGGCTTAAGCCGAGCGGAAATCGAGCAGGCCGCGATGCTGTATTCCCGCTCCAACGCCACTATTATCTGCTGGGCGATGGGCATTACGCAGCACGTGCACTCGGTGCCCACCGTTCGTGAAATTGTTAACCTGCTGCTGCTTTGCGGAAACCTGGGTAAACCCGGCGCCGGTACCTCGCCGGTACGCGGGCACTCTAATGTGCAGGGCGACCGCACGATGGGTATTTTCGAAAAGCCCTCGGATGCACTGCTGGACGCCCTGGAAAGCCGTTACCAAAGACCCATGCCAAGAGCGTTTGGCGTTGATTCTGTGGCCGCCGTACAGACCATGCGTGATCAGCCGGGCAAGGTGTTTATTGGCCTAGCCGGTAATTTTACCCGCGCTATTTCCGACAGCCGCGTGACCGAAGCGGCGATGTCTCAATGCCGCTTAACGGCGTTTATTAGCACCAAGCTCAACCGCAGCCACTTAGTGACGGGTAAAGACGCGCTGATTCTGCCTTGTTTGGGGCGCACCGAGGTCGACCGCAGCGCAACAGGCAAGCCGCAGCTAATTACCGTGGAAGACTCTATGAGCATGGTGCACGGGTCGGCGGGCATTAATCGCCCGGTGGATAGCACGCTACCCTCTGAAATCACCATATTGACCGGCCTTGCCGAGCGCTTGCTGGGTAAGGATGTAGTTGACTGGGCCGCCATGCGTGACGACTACGACGTGATTCGCGAGCATATCGAAGCCGTTATTCCTGGCTTTAATGATTTTAATAAGCGCGTACGCGAGCCGCGTGGGTTTTGGTTGATGAATCCGGCCTTTGAGCTGCGCTTTCCTACCCAGAGCGGCAAGGCCGAGTTTTCTGATGCCAGGTTGCCTGAGCAGGTAATGCACCAGCAGATGACGGGCCGAGAAGGTGGTTGGCTAACCCTGCAAACCATGCGCTCCCACGATCAGTACAACACCACGATATACGGCTATAACGACCGCTATCGCGGCATTGAAAACGGCCGCCAGGTGATTTTCCTGAATACCAAGGATATTGATCGGCTGGGCTTTAAAGCAGGCCAGTGGGTGGATTTGATTGGCGAATCGGGCGATGGCATTACCCGCCGAGTGGATGGCTTTAAAGTCGTTGCTTACGCAACGCCCGAAGGCTGTGCCGCCGCTTACTACCCCGAAACCAATCCGCTGATCCCGCTGGATCATAAAGGCGATCAAAGCCATACCCCAGCCTCCAAGTCGATTGCTATTCGCCTGGAAGCCAGCGCCCGGATTGTCTGAGTAAGTGTCTGAGCCAATGGCGGAACTCGCGGAGGGTCAACACCTGCAGCGCGCACTCACTGCGCTGCAGGCCGCGTATCCCGAGCTCGACACCCTGGCCGCGCTGGTGCTGCTGGCGCTTGATGCGTCGCCGCCCTCTGAGAAGGGTGTTTCCAGCGCGCTATTAGCGAGACATTTGGATATTGAGCATGCGCTTATCCGCCGCGCCTGCGCCACGCTTGAAGAGGCGGGCTGGGTTCATACCCAGCCCGCCGGTGGGGCAAGCTCGGCACTGCGGGTGGTGTTGATTAAACCGCTTCTCGCGATGGGCTAAGTCAGCGGCTTAGGCACGCAGCGGTTGCTATGGTAGCCGCTGGCGAATGGCGGCTTCGATGCCCTCAACATCCAGGCCGCAGTCGTGCAGCAGCTGGTCGGGCGTGCCGTGCTCGATAAAGGTATCTGGTAGGCCGAGATTTAATACTTCTATCTGCACGCCTTCGGCATGCAGCAGCTCGTTAACCGCGCTGCCTGCGCCGCCAGCAACGACGTTCTCTTCCAGCGTAACCAGCAGTTCGTGTTCATCGGCGGCGTGAAGCACTGCATTGCGATCCAACGGTTTAATCGAGCGCATATTGATGTGCGTCGCGTTTAAGCGTTCGGCAATCTCGGCAGCAGGGCCGTTTAAGCTGCCAAAAGCGAGCAGCGCGATGCGTACGCCGTCGTTCGAAGACTGGCGGCGGGTTTCTGCTTTGCCAATCGCTAGAGGCTCAAGGTGCGTTGGAATATCGACACCCGGGCCGGTGCCGCGCGGGTAGCGTACGGCGGCAGGGCCGGGGTAGTGATAAGCAGCGCTGAGCATGGCGCGACACTCGGCTTCATCCGCCGGGGCGAGAATCACCATGCCCGGCACACAGCGTAAGAAGGAAAGGTCCATGCTGCCGTGATGCGTGGGGCCGTCTTCGCCTACCAGGCCCGCTCGATCAATCGCGAAGGTGACGTCCAGGTTTTGTACCGCCACATCGTGAATTAACTGATCATAGCCGCGCTGCAGAAAGGTCGAGTAAATGGCAACGACGGGCTTCATGCCTTCGCAGGCCATGCCCGCCGCTAGCGTTACGGCGTGCTGCTCGGCAATCGCGACATCGAAATAGCGCTCCGGGTACTGCTTAGAGAAGCGAATTAAGTCGGAGCCTTCACGCATCGCGGGGGTAATCGCCAGCAAACGCGAATCGTGAGCCGCCATATCGCAAAGCCAATCGCCGAACACGTTGCAGTACTTTTTCTTAACGACGCTTTTCGGTAGCGGTGTTTGCTTGAGCTCTGCGCTGGGCTTTTCGAGCTTGGTAATCGCATGATAGCCAATCTGATCCGCTTCAGCCGGTAAGAAACCTTTGCCTTTTACCGTTTTAATATGCAGAAACTGCGGCCCATCAAGGTCACGCAGGTTCTCAAGCGTCTCGGTGAGCGCGCCAAGGTCGTGGCCATCGATGGGGCCTACGTAGTTAAAGCCCATCTCTTCAAACAGCGTGGCGGGGCTGACCATGCCTTTCATGTGCTCTTCGGTGCGTCGGGCAAGTTCTAATGCGCCGGGCAGGTGTGAAAGCACTTTCTTGCTCTCTTCGCGAATCTTGAGATAGGGCTTACTGGAGAGTACCCGGGCGAGATAGGTGGCCATGCCGCCAACGTTCTCGGAAATCGACATTTCGTTGTCGTTGAGCACCACAAGCAGGTTGGCATTGACGTGACCTGCATGGGCAAGGGCTTCAAACGCCATGCCTGCCGTTAGTGCACCGTCACCAATAATTGCACAAACGCGCCGCTGGCTGCCCTGTGCTTTGGCGGCTAATGCCATGCCGAGCGCTGCTGAAATAGAGGTGCTGGAATGCCCCACGCCGAAGGTGTCGTACGCAGATTCAGCACGGCTAGGGAAAGCCGCTAAGCCGCCGTGCTGGCGGATGCTAAGCATCGTCTCACGACGACCGGTAAGAATTTTGTGCGGGTAGGCCTGATGGCCAACGTCCCACACCAAGCGGTCGTCCGGCGTATGGAAGGCGCGGTGCAGCGCAACGCTGAGCTCGACAACGCCAAGCCCGGCGCCAAAGTGGCCACCAGACACGCCTACGCTATACAGCAAATAGGCGCGCAGCTCGTCGGCCAACTGGGCGAGCTGATTCGCGTTCATGGCCCGCAGCGCAGCCGGGTGATCAAAAGAGTCGAGCAGCGGCGTTGCAGGGCGCTCACGGGGAATCTCGTCGAACAGCTTCATGGGCATGTTTTCATAGACATTATTTTCATAGACATCGTTTGCATAGACATTGTTTGCATAGACATTGTTTAGTGGTCGCGCTCGATCATGTAGTGGGCAAGATCGGCCAGCGGTGCAGCACGCTCCCCCAGTGGGGCAAGCGCGGCAATGGCTTCATCGATCAGGCTTTGCGCTTTACGCTGTGCGCCTTCTAACCCCAGTAGGCTGGGATAAGTGGGCTTGGCACGTGCGGCATCGGCGCCTGACGTTTTACCTAGGGTAGCGGTATCGCCGGTCACGTCCAGTATGTCGTCGTGAATCTGGAAGGCTAAACCAATGGCGGCGGCGTAGCGAGTCAGGGCGTTTAACCGCGGGTCGTCGTCAGCGACCGCCACAAGGCCGCCTAGGCGCACGGCGGCAACGATCAGGGCACCGGTTTTATGGGCATGCATGTGAGCCAGCGCATCGACATCCGGATGACCACCAACCGCGTCCAGATCCAGCGCTTGCCCTGCCACCATGCCATCGCGCCCTGAGGCGCCGGCAAGCGTATATACCAAATTACCAAGCCGCGGATGGGCTGTGCTGGACAGCACTTCAAATGCCAGCGCCTGCAGCGCATCCCCGGCTAAAATCGCGCTCGCCTCATCGAAGGCTTTATGCACGGTGGGCTGGCCGCGACGCAGGTCGTCATCGTCCATGGCGGGCAGGTCGTCATGAATCAACGAGTAGGCGTGAATCAGCTCAATCGCTGCGGCTGGGGCATCCAGCGCGTCGTCTTTTGCGCCTAGCGCGTGGCCCGCCATATACACCAGCAGTGGGCGCAGGCGTTTGCCGCCGGCTAGCAGGCCATGGCGCATGGCGGCCTCCAGCCGAGGAGCGACCGCCTGTCGATTATCAAACAGCGCCGCTAGGGTCGCATCTACACGGGCAGTGCTAGTACGGCGTAAAACGGCAAGCTGGCTAGACTGCGTGGCTACCATGGGGGCGTCTCCTTGCTGTCTTCCTCGGCGTCGTCCTTGAGATCGTTCTTAGCATCGTCAGGGCCAGCAAAGGGTGTCATGTTTAAGCGTCCTTCGCTGTCTTCACTGAGTGCCCGCACTTTAAGCTCAGCGGTATCCAGCCGCTGTTGAGCATCACGAGTTAATCGCACGCCCTGCTCAAACGCCGTCAGCGCATTTTCCAATGAGAGCTCGCCTGATTCTAGGCGTTCGACGATGGTTTCGAGTTGCTCAACCGTCGCGGCAAAATCCTGCGGAGATGATGTGGTGTCGCTCATTGGGGTGCCTGCAAGCCGATATTTTTAAATATAGGTACATAGTATACACCGACGCCTGGGGGGGGCGTCTGCCTTTCCATATACGCGAAAGGCGACGACTTGCGACAGATTCATCGTTAGCACGCACACTTTTCATCATCTTGAATCGGTCTGAATGAGGCGGGCTGTGCTAGGATATGGGCCTTCCGTGAACCGATACACGGCGCATGCCGCCGCCCATTAGAGGTTGATTCAGCCATGGCCAAAACGTCCCTGGACAAGAGCAAGATCAAGATCCTGCTACTCGAGGGCGTCCACCAAAGCGCGGTGGACAATTTTCACACATCAGGTTACGCCAGCATTGAGCACCTGCCGACGTCGCTGGATGAAGATGCGCTGATCGAAAAGATCCGTGATGTGCATTTCATCGGCATTCGCTCGAGGACGCAGCTGACTGAGCGCGTTTTCGAAGCGGCAGAGAAGCTGGTGGGCGTTGGCTGTTTCTGTATCGGCACCAACCAGGTCGATTTGACGGCAGCGCTGAAGCGCGGCATCGCGGTGTTCAATGCCCCGTACTCCAATACACGCTCCGTGGCTGAACTGGTGCTGGCAGAGGCAATTATGCTGCTGCGCGGTATTCCTGAGAAAAATGCTCGCGCCCACCAGGGCGGCTGGCTGAAATCAGCGAAAAATTCTCACGAAGCCCGTGGTAAAACGCTGGGTATCGTTGGCTACGGCAGTATCGGTGCGCAGCTCTCTGTGCTGGCCGAATCGCTTGGCTTTAACGTTATTTTTTATGACGTCATTGCTAAACTGGGCATGGGTAATGCCAGCCAAGTGGGCAGCCTTGAAGAGCTGCTGGGTCGTGCGGATGTGGTCAGCTTACACGTGCCCGATCTTGCCTCAACCCGCTGGATGATCGGCGCGAAAGAGATTGCGGCCATGAAGCAAGGCGCGATCTTTATCAATGCTGCGCGCGGCAGCGTGGTGGAAATCGAACCGCTGGCGGATGCGATTAAAGCGGGCAAACTGAACGGTGCGGCGATTGACGTCTTCCCGGTGGAGCCGAAAGGTAACAACGAGGAGTTCCAAAGTCCGCTGCGTGGTCTAGAAAACGTAATTTTGACGCCGCACGTGGGCGGTTCAACCCTGGAAGCTCAGGAGAACATCGGCATTGAAGTGTCAGAAAAACTGATTACGTATTCTGATAACGGCACCACCGTGACCTCGGTTAACTTCCCTGAAGTGGCGCTGCCTGCACACCCAGACAAGCACCGCCTGCTGCATATTCATGACAACGTACCGGGCGTGCTGTCGCAGATTAACCGTGTGTTGTCTGAAAATGGCATCAACATCTCCGGCCAGTATCTGCAGACCAATGAGAAAGTCGGCTATGTGGTTATTGATGTCGATAAAGCCTACGGCCCTCAAGCGCTGGAAGCATTGAAGCAGGTAGATCACACGCTAAAAATTCGTGCGCTCTACTCGTCTCACAACAGCTAGCGCTTAGCAGTAAAAGCCGCCGCATAAAAAACGGCGCCTCTTTTGAGGCGCCGTTTTGGTTGGTGCAGGCTATTAAGCTAGGTCAAACAGCAGCACTTCGCCCGCTTCTTTACCGGTGAGGGTAATCATCTCTTCCGGCTGAAAAGCGGCTGCGTCGCCTGCGCCGAGCGTTTCACCGTTAATTTCCATGGTGCCGTTAACAACATGCAGCCAGGCATGACGGGTGGGTGGTGTAGTCGTGCTTTCCCCTGCCGCGAACAGCCCTGCGTAAAGGTTAACATCCTGGTTAATGCCCACAGACCCATCGCGGCCTTCTTCAGATGCCACCAGACGCCACTTTCCCTGCCGCTCAGCCGGCGTGAAGGCTTTCTGCTCGTAGCTGGGAGCAATGCCCAGCTGTTTTGGCTCAATCCATATCTGCAGAAAATGCAGATCGGATTGCTCAGAATGGTTGAACTCGCTGTGCTGCACGCCGGTGCCTGCCGACATGCGCTGCACGTCGCCTGGGCGCATCACTTCACCGTTGCCCATATTGTCTTTGTGCTCCATTTCCCCTTCCAGCACGTAGGAGATAATCTCCATGTCCCGGTGGGAGTGAGCGCCAAAACCATGGCCGCCCGTCACGCGGTCTTCATTGATAACGCGCAGGGCACGAAATCCCATGTGCTTTGGATCAACGTAGTTGGCGAAGGAAAAGGTATGGTAAGAGCGTAGCCAGCCGTGGTCAGCGTAGCCGCGCTCATTGGCTCGACGAATAATCATGGTTTACTCCCTAGAATGCGTGGGGTGGAATAGCCCCAATATACGCTTCGTTGGAGCGGCGTGGGGTGAAGGTTTCAGTACGATCTCGTCGAATAAATCGATGGGTTGAACTCGCCGTTTAATCCCCCGGCTAATGCATCCAAGATTCAAGCGAGCAGCGCTTTAGGGTAGAATGTGCGCGATTATTCACCCGGTCCGCCCTTTGCGAGGGCGACTACCAGGAGCTTCACATGTCAGTAGCCACCACAATCTCCAGTACGCCCCCCAGTCCCATGCCGCCCACCGTGGTCGCGGCGCTGTATAAATTTGTTACTTTGAACGACTTTGAAGCACTGCGTGATCCGCTGCACCAAACAATGCTGGATAACGGCGTGACGGGCACCTTGCTGCTTGCTAAAGAAGGCATTAACGGCACGGTGGCGGGCAGCCGTACCGGCATTGATGCGCTGCTTAGCTGGCTGACTGCCGACTCGCGCCTGGCTGACATTGATCATAAAGAGTCTTACTGCGATGAAACGCCGTTCTATCGCACTAAGGTGAAACTTAAAAAAGAGATCGTGACGCTAGGCGTGCCGGATATTGACCCCAACGACACCGTTGGCACCTACGTTGAGCCAGAAGACTGGAACGCCGTTATTGCCGACCCGGAAGTGTTGGTGATCGATACGCGCAATGACTATGAAGTGGCCATCGGCAGCTTTGAGCGCGCGATAGACCCGAAGACCACGACCTTTCGGGAATTCCCTGAGTATGTGCGCGAGCACTACGACCCCGAAAAGCATAAAAAAGTGGCCATGTTCTGCACCGGCGGTATTCGTTGCGAAAAAGCCTCGAGCTTTATGCTAAAAGAAGGCTTTGAAGAGGTTTATCACCTAAAGGGCGGCGTGCTGAACTACCTGGAGAAAGTCCCGGAAGAGCAGTCGCTGTGGCGCGGCGAGTGCTTTGTGTTCGATAACCGCGTCACGGTACGCCACGATTTAAGCAAAGGTGAGTTTGAGCAGTGCCACGCCTGCCGTATGCCGATCTCTGCCGACGACATGCAGTCTTCTGCCTTTGAGCCCGGCATTAGCTGCCCCCACTGTATTGATTCGCTGCCCGAGAAAACCCGCGCCGCTGCGCGCGAACGCCAGCGGCAGATTGAGCTTGCCAAGTCTCGTGGCGAGCCCCACCCCTTAGGGCGCGACACGCGCAAAATGAAGAAGTAGCGACCAATACGCGCGCCTTGTGCGCTAGACTGATGGGCCATGTGCTACTCAAATTGGAGTTCATCATGCCCATCATCTCTACCGGCTCATCGTCTGCAGGTGCCTCTGCCTCCCTTCTGCAACGCAGCGACCATTTAGGCGTCACAACGCTAACCATGCGCGCGCCTGAGCGTTTTAATGCGCTCTCTGAAGCCATGCTGCAAGCCTTTCAGCACGCGTTAGCCGAGATTGCCGACGATAGCAGCGTACGCTGTGTTGTGATCGCCGCAGAAGGTAAGGCCTTTTGTGCCGGGCATGATTTAAAGCAGATGCGCGCCAACCCCACTAAAGCTTACTACCAAGCGCTGTTTACCCGCTGTAGCGAGGTAATGCAGGCCATTGTTAACCTGCCTGTGCCGGTGATTGCTAAGGTCCAGGGCATTGCCACTGCTGCTGGCTGTCAACTGGTGGCGAGCTGCGATTTGGCGGTCGCTGCGCGCAGCGCTCGGTTTGCCGTGTCGGGCATTAGTGTGGGGCTATTTTGCTCTACGCCCGCCGTGGCACTGTCACGCAACGTGGCGCGTAAACGCGCCATGGAAATGCTGCTCACCGGCGAGTTTATCAGCGCCGAGCAGGCGGCCGAGTGGGGGCTGATTAACCGAGTGGCCGAAGATGACGCGTTGGATGAAGCTCTTGCGGCATTGACCACGAGCATTTGTGCTAAAAGCACCGTGGCGGTGCGTACCGGCAAAGCAATGTTTGCTCGTCAGCTTGCCATGCCACTTGATGAGGCTTATGCGTTTGCGGGTGAAACGATGGCCTGTAATATGCTGGCCGAGGATGTGGGCGAAGGCATTGATGCGTTTATCGGCAAGCGGCCACCGCAGTGGCAGCATCGTTAACGTTACGCTGCTGCTTTAGTGGAATTCGTTTCCGTAAACGCGACAGCGGTCACATTGGCACGTTATCCTGATGCCCTGTTTATGTTTAGAAATGTATGTTTAGAAATAGTGTTTTCAGGAACGGTATTGTCAGAAATGCTGTTTTCAGGGACGGCGTCTTCAGGAAAGGCGCTTTTAAGATAGTCTTTTAAAGTCGTTTTTTAAGAGAGCCTTTTAGGAGAGAGCCCGGTGAGTGAAGCCAAACGCAGGACGGTCGGTCGTCCGGCGAGTACCGCCAAAGCCAGCGGGGGCCATAGCCAGTCGCTAGTACGTGGCTTAACGCTGATGGAGCATCTCGCGGCCAGCCCGCTAGGCTTAGCGCTGTCAGAAGTAGCAGAGATGGCTGAGCTTGCGCCCTCGACGACCCATCGGCTGCTACAGGCGCTACAAAGCCAAGGCTTTGTGACGCAAGAAAATGAGCAAGGTCTGTGGCGGATCGATGTCAAAACCTTCCGTATCGGCAACAGCTTTTTGGAAGCGCGCGACGTAGTAGCGACCAGCCGACCATTTTTGCGTCGGCTAACGGCCGAAACGGCCGAAACCGCTAACGTGGGCATTCGCGATGGGGCAACGGCCGTATTTCTTGCCCAGCACGAGTCGCCTCAGATGATGCGCATGATTACTCGCCTGGGCTCGCGTGCGCCGCTGCACGCCTCGGGTGTGGGTAAAGCGCTGCTGGCGTGGATGCCCGATGATGAGCGCCTGCAACTGCTGGAACAAGGCGAGCTTGTACGAGTAACGACCAATACGCTCTATCAGCCCGACACGCTGCAAGCGGAGATGGCGAAAATTCGCGCGCAGGGCTTTGCCTGTGACCGCGAGGAGCATGCCATTGGCCTGCACTGTGTGGCTGCCTGTGTGTTTGATGAACACGGCACACCGATGGCGGCGATATCCGTTTCAGGCCCGATGGCAAGGATTCCCGAAACGCGTTTGCTGACCTTGGGCGAACTGGTTCGTCAAACCGCCGATGAAATTACCCAGCAGCTGGGCGGGCAAGTGCCGCGCTAGCGTAGGCATACCGAGGCTATGGTTGCACAACGATACTGAGCCTGTTTTTTGTCGCCTTGGTGAGCGCTACGCTGTTACCCGGTGGGTCTGAGGTGTGGCTAGCACGGCTTTGGTGCGTGGGTGAGCCTACGCTTGCTCTGTGGTGCGTGGCGACGATGGGCAATACGCTGGGCAGCATGATCAACGTTGCGATGGGGCGCTATGCTCGCCGGTTTCAAGACCGCCGCTGGTTTCCGGCATCGCCACGTAGCCTGGCGCGTGCCGAGGGTTGGTATCATCGGTTTGGTGAAATGAGTCTACTGGTGTCATGGGCGCCGATTATCGGTGATCCGCTCACGGTTCTCGCCGGCGTGTTTCGGCTGCCCTGGTGGCGGGCGTTAGCATGGATTGTGGTTGCCAAGGGTGCTCGTTACGCCCTGGTGCTGCTATTGGCGAATCAATGGCTGGCACCGTACTGTCAGTGAAACACCTTGTTAATCAAGTCGTGTTACCCTGTACAGCTTTATAATCGGCTGAAGTTGTCAGTGTCGGTAATATCGGTTGCGTAACACGCTGCAGCCGTTAGATTGAAAAGAATACTCACCCAAAAGGAGGTTAAGGTGTGAAGCCACTTCGTTTATTACCCTGGCTAGGTGTCTGGCTGCTGGCAATGATTGCCTTAATGGCTACCCCAGCAATGGCGCAGGGCACGCCTAGTGAATCGGCCAATGCCGATAGTTCAGCCTCATCTGCGCAGGCAGAGCCTACCTCCTACGAGGCATTGGCGGGTCTTTTAGAGAACGAGCAGTCGCGACAAGAGCTGATTGATATGCTGCGCAATCAAGCCTCAGCGCTGCCCGCTGATATTGCCACTGAACTATCGCCTGAAGCCGCCGCAGAAGGTAGCCAGCTGGCGCCGGAAGATGTATCCCTGCCGCGGCAGTTGGCGGAGCTTACCAGCCGCGTGGTGAGTGATGTGGGTGGGCAGTTTGAGCAAGTGGCGAGCATCTTGGGAGGCCTGTTTTCGGGGCAAGGGGCCGATAGCGTCTTTGATGTGGCAGCCTTCACCAGCGCAGCGATCAATCTGGGCATCGTGATTGTCGCGACATTTGCAATGTTTATTATTTTCAGGCGGTTAGCAAAGCCGCTGTTTACTAAGATAAGCGGTTGGTCGCTCAATGGCAGCAACTTAACACCGGTATTGCGCTTAATTGGCTGCGTGGTGATTGCCGCGGTTATCGATGTGCTGCTGATTGCCCTTGCCTATGTGGGCGGCAATTTGTTGGCCACTTTTGCGGTAGGTGAAACCGGTGAACTTTCCACTCGCGCTTCACTGTTTTTAAATGCTTTCCTAATTATCGAATTGCTTAAAGCCGCAGTGCGGATGCTGTTCTCTTCGCGCTATGAAGGGCTGCGCCTGCTGCCTATTTCGGCCCAGGAAGCATCCTACTGGAACCGCTGGCTGGCTCGTCTGATTGGCATCGTTGGTTACGGCCTAATGGTCGTGGTGCCGCTGGTGAACTTCTATCTGGCCGCATCGCTTGGTCAGGCTGTCGGTACGCTGATCATGTTAATGGCGTTCATTTACGCCGTCGGCTTTGTGTTTAAAAACCGTGTGCGCGTGCGTAATAATCTTAACGCGACCGCATCGAGAACAACGATGACGGCCAGCCGTGTCTCACTGCAGCTGTTTGCACGCACCTGGCATCTATTCGCACTGTTTTACTTCCTGATGGTGTTTGTACTGACGTTAACTCGCCCTGGCGATGCGTTGCCGTTTGTTATGTTCGCCACGCTGAAGACGTTAGCAGCCGTTGTGATCGGGCTATTGGTATCCACTTTCCTGACGCAGACGATTGGCCGCCGCATCACGCTGTCAGACGATCTGCGTCGTAAACTGCCGCTGCTTGAAACGCGGCTAAACAGCTATGTGCCTAATGCGCTGCGCGTGCTGCGCACGATCATTTTGGTCGTGGTCATCATGCTGGTGCTGAACGCCTGGGGCGCCTTTAATTTAGCCGCCTGGTACGCCTCTGAGCGTGGCGCGAACTTAGTCGGTAACCTAACCGGCGTTGCCGTTATTTTGATTGTTTCACTCGCTGTTTGGCTGTGCTTGGCAAGCTTGATTGAGCACAAACTCAACCCGGAAACGGGCATGGGTGAGCCTTCTGCACGAGCGAAAACGCTGCTCAGCCTGTTCCGTAATGCGCTGGCCATTGCCATGGTGACCATTACCGGCATGATTGTGCTGTCGGAAATTGGCATCAATATTGGCCCGCTAATTGCCGGTGCCGGTGTGCTCGGTTTGGCGATTGGTTTTGGCGCCCAGAAGCTCGTTCAAGACGTGATTACAGGCGTGTTTATCCAGGTCGAAAACGCAATGAATACCGGCGATGTCGTCACCGTGGGTGGCGTTACCGGCACCGCTGAAAAGCTTAGCATCCGCTCTGTAGGGATCCGTGATCTTTCGGGTACCTATCACATTGTGCCGTTCTCAAGCGTCGACACCGTCTCTAACTATATGCGTGAGTTTGGTAATCACGTTGGCGAGTACGGCATTGCGTACCGTGAAAGCATTGACGGCGCCATTGAGCAGCTCAAACTTGCCTTTGAAGATCTCAAAGCCAGCGAGGAGCATAGCCATAAGCTGTTGGCCGATATGACGGTGGCAGGCGTAGTCGCCTTGGCAGACAGCTCCGTGAACATCCGCGTGGTGATTAAAACCACGCCGGGCGATCAGTGGGGCGTTGGCCGTGCCTACAACCGTTTGGTCAAGCTGCGCTTTGATGAGGCGGGTATCGAGATTCCGTTCCCGCATACGACGCTCTACTTCGGGCAAGATAAAACCGGCTCTGCGCCGCCCGCGAACTTACGGGTTATGCAGCAAGCCTTTACGATTGATGGTAGCCCCGCTGGGCAGCCTAAAACCGGTGATCTCTCCACGACGGATGACCGGTTTGACCCTCGCAGCCGTCAATCAGCCCCTGAAACGATTGAGCATGAAAAGCCTGACCATGATGATGTGGATGAAACCTAATCCGTTGTTATCTTAACTCTCAGTGAGGCCGCCTACGGGCGGCCTCACTGCGTTATAGTCAGCGTGCTTTCTTTGCTTGCGCTTCATTCCTTGGCCGCGATTGTTTGCTTTGAGCGTTTCATCGACTGTCGCTTCATCCGACATGCATTCCAGTTTGGCATGCATTGAGCGTTTTTTTTCGTTTGTGATCTACCGCTTGAATTTGCTTTGATAAGGGCATTAATCCTTGAATGACAGAGAGAAGCAACGGCGATGGATCTTCCCCATGTAAGTGCCGCGTTGGGCGTACTACACCCTATTTGTATTGCTCGCGGACGAAATGCTGAGGTTTGGGATGAATCCGGCCTGCGCTATATCGATTTTATCGGTGGCATTGGCGTGCTTAATCTTGGTCATAGCCATCCGGCCGTTGTTGATGCCGTTAAACATCAAGTAGAAACGTTGATGCACTCTGCGTTTAATGCCGTGCCTCATCGTGGCTATTTAGCAGTAGCGGAAGCATTAAATCAGTTTGTCCCGGTTTCTTACCCGCTTTCCTGCATGCTGACCAATAGCGGTGCAGAAGCCACTGAAAACGCGCTAAAAGTTGCCCGAGGCGTTACCGGCCGACAGGCGGTTATCGCCTTTGATGACGCCTTTCATGGTCGTACGCTGGCTGCTTTGAACCTGAATGGCAAGGTTAAACCTTATAAATCTGGACTTGGCGCCTTACCCGGCCCGGTCTATCACCTGCCGTTTCCAAGTCGCGATAGTGGTGTGACTGCCGAGCAGTCGCTGGCCGCGCTGGAGCGCATATTCGAGGTTGAAATACCTGCCGATGAAGTGGCCTGCATCATTGTTGAGCCCATTCAAGGCGAGGGCGGTTTCCGTTTGCTCTGCCCGCAGTTTGCTCAAGCCATGCGCGATATTTGTAATCAGCACAACATCTTATTGATTTTCGATGAAATTCAGTCTGGTTTTGGGCGTAGCGGTAAACGCTTTGGTTTCACGCATGTGGGCGTTGAGCCTGATCTGATCTTAATAGGTAAAAGCATCGCCTCTGGGCTGCCGCTGGCCGCTGTCGTAGGACGGGCCGAATTGATGGATGCGTTACCCAAAGGCGCTTTGGGAGGAACATACTCCGGTAACGCTGTGGCATGCGCAGCAGCATTGGCCGTGATGGACGTTATGCAAGAAGCCACTTTGGCAGAGTGGGGTGCACGTCAAGAAACGCTAATGGTGGAGGCCTACCAAGCATGGCAATCAAGCGGGCGCTTTCCTATGCTGGGGGTCATGACCGGCGTTGGCTCAATGCGTGGCATCGTCTTTAACGATACACCAAATGCCAGCGGAGCTGAGCATTTGGCAGCGCTACTAACAGCAGGACGCAGGGCCGGTATTCTGCTGATGCCGAGCGGGCGAAAACGCAATATTCTGCGCTTATTGCCGCCCCTCACCACTGAGCCGGAAATCTTAAAAGAAGGCTTAAATCTTATTGAGCAAGCGCTGGAAACGCTAAGCGCATGATTGCAGCAGAAGCCGGTGAACGTATTAATGCGTTATACGCACGCTTTTTACAAGCGCTCAGAATACGCGGCTTCGACGGCGAAATTGCCCCTGACTATGCCAGCCGCACGGTGCTGTCCACCGATAATTCGATTTACCAGCGTCTGCCTCAGGCGGTGGTGTTTCCCCGTCATTCACAAGATCTTGAGCGCTTGACCAAGTTAGCCGCTGAAATGCTTTACCGCGAGGTGGTGTTAACGCCCCGCGGCGGCGGCACCGGTACCAACGGCCAATCGCTGACCGATGGTATCGTGGTGGATGTCTCCCGACATATGAATCAAATCCTGGAGATTGACGTAGAGCGCCGACAGGTACGGGTGCAAGCCGGCGTGGTCAAAGACCAGTTGAATGTGGCACTCAAGCCTCACGGGCTTTTTTTTGCGCCAGAGCTTTCGACCTCAAACCGGGCAACGATCGGCGGCATGATCTCAACCGATGCCAGCGGGCAGGGTAGCTGCACCTACGGCAAGACCCGCGATCATGTGCTGGCACTGGATACCGTGCTGCTGGGCGGCCATCACTTGCATAGCCATGTGCTTAGTGCCGACGATGAACATCAAGCCTGCCAGCAGGCAGGAATTCTGGGGGAGGTGCACCGGACGTCCGCGTTGATTATCGATCAGCAGCGGTCCTTGATTGAGGCGACGTTTCCACCGCTGAATCGCTGTCTGACCGGTTATGACCTTGCGCACCTACGCGATGATCAGGGTCAGCTTAACTTGAACAGCGTGCTGTGCGGCTCTGAAGGCTCGCTGGGCTTTGTTAACGAAGCCGTGCTCAACGTGCTGCCTATCCCCAGCCACGTGACGTTGATCAATATACGTTACGCCGGCTTTATGGATGCCCTGTGTGATGCTAAGGCGCTCATGGCTTCGACGACGCCTGGACGCATGGCAATTCAGCCTATCTCGATTGAGACAATCGACGATACGGTGCTCCAACTGGCTATGGCGGATTTTGTTTGGGACAGCGTGGCTGAATTTTTCCCTGATCCCGGCGACATGCCGGTTCGGGGTATTAATCTGGTTGAGTTCAGCGATGATGATCCGCAAGTTTTGGCCGAGCGGGTCGCCGCTTTTATACGCTATTTAGAGCAGGACGAGACAGTCGTGCGGCTGGGCTATAGCTTGGCCGAAGGCCGTGAGCAGATCAGTGCCGTCTATGGAATGCGAAAACGTGCGGTGGGCCTGCTGGGTAATGTGCAAGGTGAAAGACGACCACTACCTTTTGTGGAAGATACTGCCGTACCGCCTGAGTACTTAGCGGACTATATTGGTGAATTTCGCGCGGCGCTGGATGCCCGTGGACTTGCTTATGGAATGTTCGGCCACGTCGATGCTGGTGTACTCCATGTGCGCCCAGCGCTGGATATGAAAGACCCCGCCCAGGAAGCGTTGATTCGAGAGATTTCCGATGAGGTCGCCGTGCTAACGCAAAAGTACGGCGGGTTGCTGTGGGGCGAACACGGCAAGGGTGTGCGCTCTGAGTATGCGCCAGCCTTCTTCGGTGCGCTGTATCCGAGCTTGCAGCACCTCAAAGCCGCCTTTGATCCACACAACCAGTTAAACCCCGGTAAGATTGCTTCTCCACGTGCTTTTTCCTCCGTGCTGACAGTTAGCCCCAAGCCTGCCCTCATTGCTACAACTCGCGACCCCAATTTGCTCACGATTGACGGCGTCATTACGCGAGGCCAGCTGGATCGTACGATTGACGAGCGCGCTTGGCAGGCTTACGACGCTGCGGTGTATTGCAATGGTAATGGCGCTTGCTACAACTATGATCTTGATGACCCCATGTGCCCTTCGTGGAAAGCCACGCGCGACCGTGTTCACTCGCCTAAAGGACGCGCGAGCCTAATGCGAGAATGGCTACGTTTACAGTCGCAGGCTGGCGTTGACGTGGTTGAAGAATCTCGCCAGATTAGTGATCAGCGATTGGATGGCGCGCTAAAGCGCTTCCCTCAGCGGGTTATCAATACGCTTAGCCGTCAGCGGCACCACGACTACTCCCACGAGGTGTACGATGCCATGGCAGGCTGTCTGGCGTGCAAATCCTGCGCCGGCCAGTGCCCAGTCAAGGTCAACGTGCCGCAGTTTCGGTCGCAGTTTCTGGAGGTGTATCACGGTCGTTATCTACGTCCGCTCCGCGATTACTTAATTGGCAATACCGAGCAAATGCTGCCGATGCTTGCCCGGGCAGCCCCGTTATATAACGCGTTGATGCGCCAGCGCTGGCTTGAGCGACTGATGCGCCGAACGCTGGGAGTGAGCGACTCTCCGCAACTTTCTCGCGGCAGTGTTAAAAAGCAGTTACGCGCCTGGGGAGTGGCGGCTGCTACGCCCACCTCGCTTAGCCTACTAACCGAAGCGCAGCGCGCAAATAGTGTGATCCTAGTGCAGGATGCGTTCACCACACACTTTGAAGTCAAGCTGGTGATGGACGTGGTGGAGTTGCTAACACGACTCGAATTGCGAGTATTTGTAGTGCCCTATGCTGCTAATGGAAAACCGCAACACGTACAGGGCTTTCTAGGTGCCTTCAAACGTACGGCAGAAAAGCAGGCTAAGCGGCTGCGGATGCTGGCTGAGTTTGGGGTGCCGATAGTAGGAATCGACCCAGCCATGACGCTGACCTACCGGCAAGAGTATGTAAAAGCGCTAGGCCCGCAGGCTGCCCCGGACGTCGGCCTGCTTCAGGAGTGGCTAGTCGCACGGCTTGATAGCCTAGCTTTGCCCTTGCGCCCACTCACCCATCCTGGTTTTAAGCTATTGTCCCACTGCACGGAAAAAACCAATGTCCCGGGCAGTCCCAAAGCATGGCAGCAGGTATTTGAGGCCTTTGGCCTGCAGCTTGCACTAATCAATACCGGCTGTTGCGGCATGTCGGGCACCTACGGACATGAAACCCGCAACGTGGCCACGTCGAAAACGATTTACGCCCAATCCTGGCAGCCTCAAGTGGAGGCTAACGATAGCGTGAATACATTGCTGGCCACCGGGTACTCCTGTCGCAGCCAGGTAAAACGGTTTTCAGATCATATATTGCAGCATCCCCTTCAAGCGCTGTTAGCGCAACTGAAGGCGAGCACTCCCTTTTCACCGTAACAATACACATAGAGAGCCGTGAAATGACTCAGACCCCTTTTTTAGCCACCAATGACGTGCGCGACCGTTTCTCCACTGCCATGTCAGCGATGTACCAAAAGGAAGTGCCCCAGTACGGCACGCTGTTGGAACTGGTGGAGCAGGTTAACCAAGAGACGCTGAATCAGCAGCCTGAGCTGCGCCGCCGCTTGGAAGCCCAGGGAGAGCTGGCGCGACTGAGCGTAGAGCGCCACGGGGCAATTCGCGTAGGTTCCGCCGATGAATTATCCATGTTGCGCCGCCTGTTTGCGGTGATGGGGATGTACCCAGTCGGCTATTATGATTTGTCCGCAGCGGGCGTGCCGGTACACTCGACGGCTTTTCGCCCTATCGAAGATGAGGCGCTGGCGTGCAATCCTTTTCGCGTGTTTACCTCGCTGCTGCGCCTAGAGCTTATTGAAAGCGAGACGCTGCGCCAGCGTGCTGAAGAGATTCTGACTAAGCGGGATATTTTCACACCTAAAGCGCGCGATTTGATCAAGCGCTTTGAGACGCAAGGCGGATTAACCAGCGACGAGGCCGATCAGTTTGTTAATGAAGCCCTAGAAACGTTCCGCTGGCACCAGGATGCCACGGTAGATCTAGACACCTACCAGGCGCTGCATGACGAGCACCGTCTCATTGCCGATGTAGTGTGTTTTCGTGGCCCGCACATCAACCATTTAACGCCGCGTACCCTGGATATTGACGAAGCTCAGCGCCGTATGCCGAGCGTCGGCATGAATCCTAAAGCCGTGATCGAAGGCCCGCCGCGTCGTGAAAGCCCCATCTTGCTGCGGCAAACGAGTTTTAAAGCGTTAGAAGAATCTATTCGCTTTGCTGGGGATGCTCAGGGTACGCATACCGCGCGATTTGGCGAGATCGAGCAGCGAGGCATGGCGCTTACGCCTAAAGGTCGTGCGCTTTACGATCAGCTGTTAAATGAAGGCCGTAAGCAGACGGCAGGGCTGGATAACGATGCCCACCAAGCGGTGATGGATAAAGTATTTACAGCGCTGCCTGACAGTGATGAAGCGATGCGCCGCGAAGGACTCGCCTACTTCCACTACCACCTCACCGCTGCCGGAAAAGCCGCGACAGGCAATACCAATAGCGATATGGATGCCCTGATAGCACAAGGATTGGTAGAGGCCCAGCCCATTACCTATGAAGACTTTTTACCGGTCAGCGCGGCGGGTATTTTTCAATCCAATTTGGGCGGCAACGCCAGCGATGCCTATGCTGGCAACGCCAATAGAGAGGCATTTGAAGAAGCATTAGGGGCGCCGGTGACGGATGAGCTGGCGCTTTATGCCGAGCGGGAGCAGGCCTCTCTGCAGCGCATATTGGCAGCGCTAGCGGGCTAATTCACTTTGCCTTGATGATGGGACATCCCTTAGGCTGCCTTAAACGGGCGGCCTGAGTTGTCTATAAACGGCTCTCAATGGCTGTGGTCACAGCGGCACTTGCCGTTAGGTGTTCGACAAACCGGCGAACTTTAGCCAGCTCGCCTAAGTGCTCGGGGTAGACCAAGTAATACGCGCTTTCGCTATGCAAACGATGCGGCCAGGCCAGTATAAGCCGGTTGGCGGCCAGCTCTTCATCTACCACAAAGTGTGGTACCAACGCGACGCCACCCCCGGCCATGGCGGTACGCACCAGCATCGGGAAAGTTTCAAAGCGGGTGCCATGATAGCTGCGGTCAGTGGCAATCTCCTGGCCCGCAAACCAGTGGTGCCAGGCATCAGGGCGAGTGGAAAGGTGCAATAGCGGCAGTTGAGCTAAGTCGTTGGCAGCCTCAACGGGATGCTGCGCCAGCAGAGTAGGAGCGGCAACGGCGACCATCTCTTCATCTACCAGTTTATGGCAGGCAAGATTAGGCCAGCTGCCGTGACCGTAAAACAGCGCGATATCGATATCTTGCTGCTCTAGATCAAAGTCCTCCACGCGGTCATGAAACTCCAAACTAATACCCGGGTTCGCGGCTAAAAAGGCCGGTAGCTTGTCGGCTAGCCAGCGGCTGCCAAAGCTTGGCAGCGTGGCGACTTTGAGTACCTCACTATTGCCACTGTAGGTCATGATGGTATGGGTCGACATCTCAAGCTGAGCAAGCACTTTGCGTACGTCGCTCAGAAAGATAGCGCCTTCTGGAGTGAGCAAAAGGCTGCGCCTGACGCGACGGAATAGCTTATGTTGCAGAATCGACTCAAGATGCGCGACCTGCTTGCTTACCGCGCTTTGCGTAAGGCTCAGCTCATCGGCTGCCCGGGTAAAACTCATATGACGCGCCGCAGCCTCAAAGCACTGCATAGCGGCGGTTGAAGGAAGATTACGTGATGCCAAGCGAGGAGCTCCTGATAACCTATGAACCGCCCCAGTGCCTGAGCACCGGGGCGATGTAATGAGTTGATCATAGCTCATGAAGCGAGCGGCTTCGCGTCCTGAAAAGCATCCGGGCGGCGCGACTGCCACCAGCCAACTGCCGCCATGGCTATCAATCCCAGGCCGCTGGTCAATAGCTCAGGAACAACCATCGCAAGTCCTGCGGCCAAGATTACCAAGCGCTCCCAGAAGTGAGAGTCACGCACAAAGTAGCCGAGCAATGCGCTGCTCACGCCCATAATCCCCAGCAGCGAGAATCCCAGCGCGGTGATTAACCCCAGAGGAGTGGGGTCGACCATTACCAGCATCGGATTGTAAATAAACGCATAAGGAATAATGAAGGCACCAATGGCCAGCTTAACCGCGGTAAAGCCGGTTTTCATCGGGTTCGCCTGGGCGATACCGGCACCGGCAAAGGCGGCTAGGCAAACGGGCGGCGTAATATCGGCAATGATGCCGAAATAGAATACAAACAGATGAACGGCCATCGGCGGCAGGCCGAATTCATTGATTAGCGCTGGTGCGGCAATCGTCGCTGTTACCACATAGTTGGCGGTTGTTGGCAATCCCATGCCCAGCACAATGCAGGCAATCATTGTGAACAGTAGTGCCAGTATTAACACGCCATCGGCCAGGCTAATGATACCGGCAGCAAATTTCGAGCCCATACCGGTCATACCGACAACACCCGCAATAATGCCCGCACAGGCCACTGCCGCAATGACTGGCAAGGCTACCCGAGCACCTTGCTCAAAAATATTGAGTATGTCTTTGAGCGATGGACGAGTCTCTTTACGCACCAAGCTTACGGCAAAAGCACAGCCGATCCCCAAGAGGGCGGCACGCTGAGCCGTGAACCCGACGCTGATCGTGGTAATGATGACCAGCAGTGGCAGCAGCATGTAGCCTTTTTCTAACAGCAGTTTACGTTTGCTAGGCAACTGGTCTTTAGGAAGGCCCAGAATACGATGACGCTTGGCTTCAAAATGGACGCCAATAAAAATACTGGCGAAATAGAGAATCGCAGGGATAAGTGCGGCGAACATGATCTCGCGATACGAGACGCCCACGTACTCCACCATGATAAACGCAGCTGCCCCCATCAGTGGCGGCATAATTTGTCCGCCCGTAGATGCGGAGGCCTCAATGGCACCAGCGACTTCGGGCTTGAAGCGTGCATTCTTCATCATAGGAATGGTGAACGAGCCAGAGGCCACTGTATTGCCAATAGAACTGCCTGAAATCATACCCTGTAAAGAGCTTGCCATAACCGCCGCCTTGCCCGCACCGCCAGTAAAGCGTCCAGTAACGGCAAAGGCTAAATCATTAAAGAAGCGGCCAACGCCGGTGTGCATAAGCACAACGCCGAAGAACAAAAATAGGAAGATAAAGCGCGCCGATATTTGCAGAGGTGTACCAAACACGCCGCTTTCTCTAAACCATAAATACGGTGAGACTTGCTCAAGCGAAAAGCCTGGATGAGACAGTAAGGGGCTGGGTATTAGATTACCAAACAGCGCATAAGCAATGGCTAAGGCCGCCATAATTACGATGGGCATACCCACCGTACGGCGCGTTGCTTCTAGAACAAACAGTACCCCGAGTACGGCGATAACGAGGTCAAACGTGGAGTAGCCGGTAATGCGGGCACGTAGCACTTCTTCATAAAAGATAATTTTATAATAGGCAGCGAACGTTGCCGTGAAGGCCAGCACGATGTCGTACCAAGGAACGCCCTGGCGGGGGCCTGCGCCGCGAGTAGCCGGGAAGATAATAAATATCATCCCTAGCGCCATGCCTAAGTGAACGGCGCCCTGCTGTTGTGAGGGTAGCGTACCGAAGTAAGCGGTGTAGAGATGGAAGCAGGTAAGTGACACGCCCATTAACGTGATGAGCCATGCCCATTTGCCTAATTGTAATGGCGAGCGAACCTGAGACTCGCGGTCATATTTCTCTAAGAGAGCTGCTTCATCAGATGTTTTTTTTTATCCACGGTTAAGCCTCATGCGGATGACGCCGCTGGTTTACCCAGCGGCGATAAGGAGTTGTTAATCAGTCAGATCACTTAAGCTTTCAATCTTGGAGCGTTCGCGAGTAACAATTTGGATAACTTCTGGATAGATATGGCCGATAAAGGCAACGTTGCCGATTGGACCACCTTCGAACTCGCCGCTGCCTTCAACGGCATCTTGGGCGGGCGCGTGAACGGTCATACCCAAATCCATCGTATTGTCGCGGATACTGACAAGGTTCTCGATGGAGGCACCGGTTTCGATGTTGGTAAAATTCTGGCCATCCAGGTAACGATTCCAGATAGTCGCCATTTCGCCACCCAGCGGGTAGTAGGTGCCGCCCTGGCTGCCGGTACCCAGAATGAATTCACTTTTGGATTCTATATTGCCAAGCTCTGCCACGGGGTTATCGACCGTCAGCCCCTGCTCCTCATAGTAGCGCTTTGCACCCGGGTGAATTGGTAGGCCTTCAGAGCCGTTCAAGGCATTTTCCAGCGTCATGAAGGCTGACTGAGCGTGCGTATTTTCTTCAGCGTGTTCATGCATCAAACGCGCCAGCTCATAGCCGAGTTCTTCATCAATCGTCTGGGTATTACCGACCAAGACAGCGTAAGCCGTAATGGTTTCTACATCTTCTTTCTGAAAATCATAGCTGCCTGCGGGAATCGTAAACCGCTTATAGGCGCTATTCGCTTCGATGTAATCAATTGCCTCGTCGCTTAGGCTCATCAAGCGGACATCGCCACTAGACGCCTGGAGGTTTTCAATGCTGCCTGAAGGCAAGCCAAGAATGCCGATCGAAATATCAATATTGCCATCTTGTACACCGTCGAGCGCGGCGCCAAAGCCTTCCTGATATGTTTTGTATTTGTCGCTGCCAATACCGTAAGCATCAAAAAGCAGTTGGGAAACGCTTTGCGTTGTGCTAGCAGGAGGCCCAACCGCAATATTAGGCTTGCTTTCGCTACTACATCCCGCGAGGAAAATGCTGGCACTTAAGCCACAGAAGACCTTGGACAGGGAAAGCTTCATGTTAACTCCTGCTAATAAGATTATTTGTAATGGTTCAGTGCCGCTCATTGCGGTGTCGAGCCTTCGGTGCATTGACCAAAGGTGGTTAAACGAAAGCGCGAGCGGAAAATTGACTGGCTATTGTTCACGTACGAAGGGCGGCAGACAAAAGAAATTAAGTTGCGTATGCATTCCTATTTTTCATGATTCTATCGGGCGCTGTTTCCCAGTCGCTTGAAATATTGATCACATGCGCTAGTTTTTATCGCTAAAGCTTTTATTAATCAGCTGGTTATTTTTATTGAGGTGGTTGGGCTGCGCAAGGTTATCATTACGACAGTGTATTCGGTGAGGGAATGCATAGCCTCTAATGAAGCTATGCCAAACGCCACTCCCGTGATTAGCCGCAATAGGGTTGATTAACGGTCAATAATCCCCTGCTCACGCGCCATGGCATACGCCGCTTTAGGGCCATCCCATAAAGAAGGCAGCAGGATGAATGAGACCGGAATGGCAGTGACCACAATAAACTGCTGGAGCGCAGCGATCTGCCCTGACCCCATATGTAAAAGCACGCCCGCCATGATCGCCATGGCGACCCCCCAGAAGGCACGCATGACTGCACTTGGGTCATCGTGGCCTGCACCCACGACGGCAATGGCGTAGCTCATTGAGTCGCCGGTGGTGGCCACAAAGATAGTTGTAAGCAGCAAAATGGCCATGGTCATAAAGGACCCGCCCGGTAGCGACTGGGCGACGGCTAAGGTGGCCACATCAAACTGGAAGTTGCTTAGCGGCTCGGTTAAATCAAACACGCCGGTCATCTGGTAGTAGATACCTGACCCACCCAGCAGGGTGAACCACACTGTGGTGGCGATAGGCGCCAGTATCGCCACCGCAATAATCATCTCGCGGATGCTGCGACCGCGGGAAATACGCGCCACAAAAATAGCTACTAGCGGGCCAAAGCCGATAAACCAGGCAAAGAAAAATATCGTCCACCACTGCATCCACCAAGCGGGAGCGGTTTCAGCGGTCATCGTTGCCATCGGGAAAAAATCACTTATGTAAGTGCCCATTCCTGCAAAGTAGCTGTTAAACAGAAACAGCGTGGGGCCAAATATGAAAATCACCGCACCGACCGCCAGGGCTAGAAAGACGTTGAAACGGCTGAGTATCTGCATGCCCTTATGCACACCACTGACGGCCGACAGCACATACATCGTGCCCAGGACGGCGAGAATAATCAGCTTGCTGGTGTAGTTATTGGGAATATCAAACACTTCATGTAGCCCAAAGCTTACTTGGGTCGCTAGAAAGCCAATAGGCCCCACCGTACCGGCCACAACGGCAATCACACAGCAGGCATCAATGATGCCGCCCAGCGGGCCGCGCAAAAGTCGTTCACCCAACAGAGGATAAAGCAGCGTGCGTGGCTGCAGCGGTTGGCCTTTTACATAGTGAGCATGCGCCAGCACGATAGCGGACAACGAGCCAAGTACCGCCCAGCCAATAAACCCCCAATGCGTGAAGGCCTGCGCCAAAGCACCTGCAACGGCGTCGGGCGTGCCTGGCTCAGTATCAAACGCGGGTGGCGTGACTAAAAAGTGAGAAATCGGCTCACCGGCAGCAAAAAACACTCCACCACCTGCCAAAAGCGTGCACAGAATGATCGATAGCCACTTGAATGTGCTCATTTCTGGTGCATCCAAATTGCCAATTTTGGCTTTTGCAGCCGGTGTGACTGCAATCCCCATGGCAATAAAGAACGTGAGCAGCAGCAGTAGTTGGAAGTAGCTGCCAAAGACCAACGCCGTCCAGCTGAAGCTGGTGCTGATGGCACCCGCCACTAAGTTAATGTCGTAAAAGGACAGGCCTAGGAAAGCGACAATAAATCCAATACTTAGGGTGAGCACGATAGGATCGCCAAGCGAGTGTCGCTTATGGCTTTCAGCACCGGGAGTCGGTTGGTTCATCAATAAGAACACCTTGGGTGGAACATGAAGAAACAGCGCAAATGCGGAAAGCGCAGCAAAAAAAAAGCGCCATTCATTGAATGGCGCGAGGACAGGAAACTGGACACAGTATATCGATAATATAGACCAACGTCTAACTCGTTTTATTTTGGTGCGTAAAAAAATAGCCTGCACGCTTTTGGCTCACCAGCGGTAAAGAAGTGACGCACTCACGGTGCTGTCGGTACGCTCACTGGCATCGGCAGGTGGTTCGGAGTTGTGCTTGATTTCGTGTGACAGGCGTAACGAAAGCTTTGAATTGAGACGTGCGGTAAGCGCTGTTAGCGAGCGGGACGTGACATTTTGCTCGGTATACTCCAATGACATTTCCTGCTGAAGATCGGCATAGTCAGAAAACCCCCAGCGGTAGTCGAGTGCGGTGTAGGCCACTGCCAGTCGATCGTTGTCGTCATCTCGTAAGCGATCATGACGGTAGCCGGGGCCTGCTTCTAGCGACAGGGTATGGGCATCGGTCTCAAGGATCTGTCGGCCATAGCCGCCAATCACGGAGAGCTGCTGGTCATAGCCGGCAAAGCGGTCTTTTTCCCACCGGGCGAAGCCAAACAAATAGTGAGGACCTTCTAAATCATAGCGCTCTCGTCCGGCCACCAAATATTGCTCAGCGCTGGTTTCATCATCTTTAGTCACGTTGCGGACTTCACCGCGCAGCGAGTAGGTATAATTGCCCGTTAGCCACGTTAACAGCATTTTGCCAATCAGCGTTTGGCTGTCGGTGTTGCCTGAAAGGCGCGTAAAGCCGAATTCAGCATCACCGCTGAAAACCGGGGCGTCTTCTTTCGGCGCCGGTGGTGCATAGAAAGGGCTGGCATAAGCTGCGGTTAGCCACAATGGCCAGCAGGCCAGCAAAAGCATCCATCGAGTGATCGCCACAAGGTCCCTCCTTGAGTAAGGCATTCGGCCATTATATCAGCGAACGATGACAGAAAGTGGCGACGTTCAACGCCGTTTGCTGGCGCGTGTCATAATGACGCTATCACGTATTTTGAGCGTATCTATGACCCTTTCTCGCCCCCGCACCTTAGCTGACCTTCAGCGCTGGCGCCGCACTCGCGCCAGGCGCAGCTGGTATAAACGCAGCTTTCGTCTTCAGGTAATGCTGTTGGTCGGGCTATTGCTAGCCGGCATGCTACTGGCACAGGGTACGTATCTCAATCATCGTAAGGCGGAAATTATTAGCCAACAGATGGGCGAGCGGGCGCTGGCGGTGGCAAAGACGGTGGCGTCGATGCCGCAAATTATCAACGCGTTTGCTATTCCCGATCCATCTTTCATCATTCAGCCGCTCGCGGAGCGCATTCGCCATGAAACAGGGGCGCGCTACGTGGTTGTGGGTGATGCGCAAAGCAGGCGCTACTCGCATCCGGTGCAGGAGCGGATTGGCGAGAAAATGGTGGGAGGAGACAACGAACAAGCGCTGATTTATGGTCAATTCTATGTCTCAGAGGCGACCGGCTCGTTGGGTACCGCCATGCGAGGAAAAGCCCCCATTTGGGATGAAGAGGGCAATATCATTGGCGTTGTTTCCGTCGGGTTTATGATGGACCGCGTTGCTATGGATGTCGGTAGGCACACCAGCTTCGGCTGGTGGCTGGTCGGGCTAATGATTTGCTTAGGTTTTGCCGGGGCTTACTGGCTGTCACAGCATCTTAAACGCGTGATTTTGGGGCTTGAACCCTATGAAATTGCCCGCTTAGCGATGGAAAAAGAGGCCATTTTGCAATCGATTCACGAGGGCGTGCTGGCAGTTAATCGTGAGGGCCATATCACGCTGGTTAATCAGCAGGCGCGGCGCTTTCTTAATCTAGACGATGCGCATGTGCTGCTCGGACAGCCTATCCGCGGGGTGGTGCCGAATTCTCGGCTCTTAGAAGTCCTTAAGCACGGCGAGCGGGAGTTTGATCAGGAGATGTGGCTAGGCGATCACCCGGTGGTGGTGAACCGCGTGCCGATTCTGCATGAGGGCGAGATCGAGGGCGCGGTGGCCACGTTTCGTAGCCGTCGCGAGATCATTGATCTGTCTCAAGCACTGACCCAGGCCAGCCGCGACGTGGATATGCTGCGCGCTCAGGCGCATGAGTTTTCCAATAAGCTTTACACTATTTCGGGCTTACTACAGTTAAAGCGCACCGACGAGGCGCTGGCGCTGATTCACCAAGAAACCAAGCGTACCCAGGCGCAGATGAGCTTTTTAATGCGCCATGTAGCTGACGCCGTGCTTAGTGGCACGCTACTGGGTAAACTCACCCGGGCGCGGGAGCTGGGCGTGGCGCTGGAAATCGACTCGCAAAGCTCGCTTTCTTGCCCGCTCACGCCTACCGGGCAAGAAGTCATGATGAGTGTGGTCGGCAACCTGCTAGATAACGCCTGCCACGCCGCGCTTAATGGGCCGAGTAAGGAGCCTAAAGTGCGCCTGTTTTTCACCGACCTAGGCGAGCAGCTGCTGATTGAGGTGGAAGATAACGGCCCAGGCGTGCCCGCTGAACTCGCAGAGTCGATTTTCCAAGACGGCTTTTCAACCAAAAGCGGCAAGCATCAGGGCATTGGCTTAGCGCTCGTTGCAAGGCTTTGTCGTCAAAACGGAGGAGCGGTGACGCTAGAGGAAAGTGAGCTTGAGGGCGCGTGTTTTATCGCCGTGTTAGACCGCTCGCTATGCGCCGCTTCTCGCACCGTATGAACGCAGCGCTTTGGGTCTAATCGACATAAACGAGCAACACCGGCGCCGGTTACCATCGCCACTACACATTGCCACTACAACAATGATGAAACATTGCTAGGGGAAAACGCATGTCTGCCAAGCAATACGGCATTTTGGTCATCGAAGATGATTTTCGCATTGCCGATATCCATAAAGCCTTTATTGAGCAAAGCGACGGTTTTTACGTCGTCGGTATGGCGCGCAATGGCAGTGAGGCGAAAGCGCTGATGGCCCAGCATGCCAATGATATTCATCTGATTTTGCTGGATGCCTACTTACCCGATGTGGAAGGTCTGGAGCTTTTATGGGCAATTCGGCGCGACTATGTGCATGTGGATATCGTGATGGTAACGGCCGCGCGCGAGGTGGAAACGATTAGCGAGGCGCTGCGCGGTGGGGTCTTTGATTACTTGATTAAGCCAATTGAAGCCGCGCGAATGAGCCAGATGCTCATTCGATTTCGCCGTGAACGCGAAGTGCTGGCCAACTACGCAGAGCTGAGCCAGGATGAATTGGATAACGTACTGGCCCGATTACAACCCAGTGGTGCGGGACGTTCGGCGCAGAAAACGCGCGTGCTGCCCAAAGGTATTGACCGCCTAACCCTTCGTGCAGTGGTGGCCGCGCTTCAGGCATCATCTCAGCCTCAGGCCGCTATGCAGGTGGCGCGGGAGATGGGCACTAGCCGCTCCACGGCGCGCCGCTATTTAGAGTTTTTGGTCTCGGTGCAGCTGGTAAACGCCGAGCTGGGCTACGGCGATGTCGGCAGGCCCGAGCGCCGCTATCGTTTGGTCGGTGACGCCTTGCCTTGGTGTGAAGAGGAGTAGCCTCGTAGGAGGAGGCGATGCCTGTGAGCAAAATGCACACAACGCTCAAAACGAACTTTTTGTCCATTATGTTCATAACGTTGAGAGGCGGTGTGCCAATCCTTTAATGTGCGCTCAGCACGCCAGCTAGTAATGATTTCTTCACAAGAAGAGCGCCATGATCGTCAGCATCCCTGATATTAAGGCGTTTTAGAGGGTCTGGACTGCCTCCGATGTTCCTGACTGGACCTAGTGTCACCCTTAAGGTGAATGCGTAGGATCCTTCCATATTTCAGCCAATTTCTAACGTTAGTCATTCCCTTTGGCGGGGAGAATACCCCGACTCAGTTATCAGGCAACCAACGCTCGTCGCTAAGTCTATTGAGACCTAAGGTGGGCGCGTGTTTGGCGTTGCTAGGGATGATTAAGCTTAAGAATTAAAGAAAAGGTTAATGACGAATGAGCTTAAGTGTCATTGGTTTTATCACCATCATCGTTATCGTCGGCCTCCTTATTAGTGGGCGCGTCTCTCCTCTGGTGGCAATGGTTATTCCGCCGGTAATTGCAGCCTTTGCGGCAGGCTTTGATGCGACGGATCTAGGCGAGTTTTTTAGTGCGGGGCTAAGCTCCGTAATGAATGTTGCAGTAATGTTCATTTTCGCCATTATTTTCTTTGGAATCATGCAGGACACGGGGCTGTTTGAGCCGGTGATCAATAAGATGATCGCCCTATCGAGAGGCAATATTATTACCGTCGCTCTGATTACCGTGCTCATTGCCATGGTGGCTCAGTTAGATGGCTCCGGCGCATCCACGTTCCTAATTACGATCCCGGCGCTATTGCCGCTCTATCTGCGGCTACGTATGAATCCTTATTTACTGTTGCTACTTATTGCCGGCTCCGCCTCCATCGTGAATATGGTGCCGTGGGGTGGGCCATTGGGGCGCGTGGCATCAGTACTTGATGTAGATGTCACTGAATTATGGTATCCGCTGATTCAGATTCAGGCCATCGGCGTGGTGTTAATGCTGGCGCTGGCGGTTTTTATGGGAATTCTGGAAAAACGCCGGATTTTAAGAACCTACGGCACGCTTCAGCCGGGCCAGGAGCATGACGAAGGCTCACTGACCCAAGGCGTCTTCTCAAACGATGTTGATGCCAGCCTGCTGCGACCAAAGCTGATCTGGGTTAATGCCATCATCGCTACTGCCGTCATCACGATTCTGGTTGCCGGTATATTGCCTGCGGGATTGGCGTTCTTACTGGGTGTCGCTGTGGCGCTGCTGGTGAACTATCGTACGCCTAAAGAGCAAATGGCGCGCATTCAAGCGCATGCGCCGAGTGCCTTAACAATGGCCTCTATCATTATCTCCGCTGGCCTGTTTCTGGGGGTCTTGAACGGTACGGGCATGTTGAATGCCATCGCCAACGATGTGGTGACGGTGCTGCCGAGCGCCTTCTCCGACTACCTGCATATCATTATTGGGGTGCTGGGTGTGCCGTTGGACTTGCTGCTTAGCACGGATGCCTACTACTTCGCTCTGTTCCCTGTGGTAGAGCAAATCGGGCTCTCCTTTGATATCGACTCGTATTCAACAGCCTATGCCATGATCATTGGTAACATCGTGGGCACCTTCGTATCTCCCTTGGCTCCCGCCGTGTGGCTGGCGCTAGGTCTCTCCGGTTTAGAGATGCACAAGCACTTGCGCTACTCGTTCTTCTGGATGTGGGGGCTGAGTATCGTGCTATTGATGTGTGCTGTTTTACTCGGCGTGATAGCCGTTTGATCCACGGATGCTTCACGGCTAAGCTGAATTTGGGGTGCCGGTAGCAATGGAAGGCGGCGCATTCTGGACGATGCGCCGTCACAGCGTTAATGCGCGATTAATGCGAGTGAACACAATGAACAAAATGCCCATAAAGAACTTTTTGTCTTTTATGCGCATAAGCTTGTCGGTCAGGGGCACCGTCTTCTAACGTTCGCGACGTGTCATCACATAATAAGACCAATATTTATACCAATACCCATACAACAACACTGAGATATGGAGAACGCCATCATGACCTCGCTTACTCTCAAGCGCTTATCTGTATTTGCTCTACCGCTAGCCGCATTTGCTGGAATGACGACCGCCGCACAGGCGCAAGAGTGGACGCCAAGCCGCTCGATTGAATTCGTCGCGCCAGCTAATCCGGGCGGTGGTTGGGACACGCTTGCCCGCACCATGTCGCGGGTGATCCAGCAAGAAGGGCTGGCCGATGAAAGCTTCGCTGCGATCAACGTACCCGGCGGTGGCGGTGCCGTCGCCTGGGCACAAGTGGCACGCGACACCGGCAACCCGCACAAGCTGTTTGCGACCAGCCCACCGATGATTCTGGTACCGCTGGCAGGCGCCTCACGCTATGACCACACCGATTTTACCCCGGTCGCTAGGATTAATACCGACTACTCGATCATTCTGGTCGCGGCGGACTCTGAGTATCAGACCCTTGAAGATCTGCTCAATGCGCTGAAAGAAGACCCGAGCTTGAGCGTGGGCGGCGGCAGTGCGCCTGGCTCCATGGATCATATTGCTATTGCAGGCTTGGCCTCAGCGGCGGGTATGGACGCCTCATCAGTCAATTACATTCCTTTCTCCGGTGGCGGTGATGCCATGACCAACCTGATGGGCGGCCACATCGAAGCCGTTGTCGGTGGTGCCGGTGAAGCGGTTGGCCAACTTGGTGAAGGAAGCCAGCTTCGTGCGCTGGGCGTCTCGTCTGAAGAGCGCCTGGGTGGTGGTTTGAGTGAAGTGCCTACCTATCAAGAGCAGGGCTTTGACTACACCTTCGATATTTGGCGCGGCATCATGGGCACGCCGGATATGCCTGAAGAAGCTGTGGCTTACTACGAAGATCTGTTCGCTGAAATGCTTGAAACCGACGCCTGGCGTGAAGCGAGCGATCAGTTGGGCTGGATCGACGCCTACCAAAACAGCGAAGAATTTGGTGCTTTCCTGGATCAGCAGCAAGAGCAGTTCAGCGATGTGCTGAGTGAGCTTGGTTTGCTGCGCCAGTAATCCTACTCCTGTATAACCCAGCCGCTTGAGTGCGGCTGGGGCACTACTGTTGTTAACTACTTGTTTTTATTAAATATCGTGACTAAAGCGGGTTGTTAACGACAGTCGGTGCGTTGGCTCCTTCGGAGAGATTCCTATGACTCGTTTAAATACCAATCAGTGGTTAGCGCTGGTATTGGCGCTATTGGCTGTCGCCTACATCGCGATGGCATGGCAAATCCCGACCTTCCCGCTACCGCGGCCGGTCGATTCGGACCTGTTTCCCAAAGTATTGGGGTTTTCTTTATTGATCCTGTCGGCTTTTCTATTCTTTGAGAAGCCTACGCCGATTGCCGGTGCTGACGAAATTGATCAAGAGGCACAACAAGGGCCGCTGCTATTAACGCCCTGGGCTCGGATTATAGTGACCTCGCTGGCGATTGCCGCCTATGCGTTTTTACTGGTGCCGTTGGGCTTCGTGCTCGCCTCAGTGCTGCTCTGCGTCGGTTTAACGGCTTACTACGGCTACCGCCGCCATACGGTTAACCTCGCGACATCGCTGGGGGTAGTACTAGCGCTCTATCTCACCATGACGCGAGTGATGGACGTCTATCTACCCACTGGCGTGCTGCCTTTCTAAACCAGCCGTTTTAGCCGAAATTAAGCTAGCAGGTCTTTAAGAGAGTAATTCCCATGGATGCCTTCAATAATCTGATGTACGGCTTTGGCATCGCGCTTGAGCCGATGAATATCGCTTACGTATTTGCTGGCGTGTTCGCCGGTACTATTATCGGCATGCTGCCGGGCTTAGGCCCTATCAGCGCACTTGCCCTCATGATTCCTATTACCTTTTCCATGGAGCCTTCGTCAGGCTTAATTCTAATGGCAGGGGTTTATTACGGCGCCATCTTCGGCGGCTCTACGTCATCGATTTTGCTCAACGCCCCCGGCGTGGCGGGCACGGTGGCGACCTCATTTGACGGCTACCCGATGGCCAAGAAAGGCCTGGCGGGTAAAGCGCTGGCCATTGCCGCCTATTCGTCATTCGTGGGCGGCACGGTGTCGGTTATTTTCCTGATGCTTGTTGCACCGCTGCTGTCGAAAGTGGCCGTCAGCTTTGGTCCTTCTGAGTACTTTGCGCTGATGGTGCTGGGCTTAACCGCCGTGGTCTCGCTGTCGGATAAGTCACTGGTCAAAGGGCTCATTGCCGCCGTGGTTGGGGTGATTATCTCGATTGTGGGTATCGATATGCAGACCGGCACCGAGCGCTATACGTTTGGCTCCATTCAGCTTCTCGATGGCATTGATTTCCTTGTCGTAGCGCTGGGTATTTTCGCGCTTGCCGAGGTGTTTTATATGCTACTGCGCGGCGGCGGTGGCAAAGAAGCGCCGCGCAATGCGATTGGCTCGCTGAAGTTGACCCGCAGTGAAGTAAAAGAGATTGCTGGCCCGGTTGGCCGTAGCTCGGTGCTCGGTTTCTTTACCGGCGTACTGCCAGGCGCGGGTGCAACCATCGGCTCATTTTTGGGCTACAGCATGGAAAAGCGTATTGCTAAAGATGGCCACACCTTTGGACAGGGCAATATCAAGGGCGTTGCGGCACCAGAAGCCGCCAATAACGCTGCTTGTACCGGCTCCTTTGTGCCGCTATTAACGCTAGGCGTGCCTGGCTCGGGTACTACCGCGGTGCTACTGGGTGCGCTACTGGTAATGGGCGTGAACCCTGGCCCCATGATGCTTGAGCAGCGCCCGGACGTGTTCTGGGGCGTGGTCGCCAGTATGTATATCGGCAATATCTTCCTGCTGGCGCTTAACCTGCCGCTGATTCCCTATATCGCCAAAATTCTCGATATGCCCCGCCCATTGCTGCTATCACTCATCCTAATCTTCTGCATGATCGGCGTTTATGGCATGAGCTTCAGCGTGTTTGATCTGCTGCTGCTGTTGGGCTTTGGCTTGGTTGGCCTGGGAATGCGCCTGTTTGGTTTCCCGGCGGCGCCGCTAATCCTGGCGCTGATTTTGGGTAATATCATGGAAGAGTCCATGCGCCGTGCGCTGCAAATCTCGGGTGGCGATTGGACAACCTTCATCGATAAGCCGATTGCGCTGGGGCTGCTGCTGGTTGCCTTACTGTCGCTTGGCTTACCGCTACTGAAAAAACGCCGCAAGAAAAGTGCCTCTGTGTAACTCATTAGCGGTACGTTTTGGATGATTAATAAGGAGCCTTGGGGATACCCAGGCTCCTTTTTTGTATCTCACGCTTTTATTGGCTTTGTAACCAGATAGTGAGCTTAGCGTTGCTGTTGTGTATCGGCGTCCGGTAAGTACCCGATTGGTGCAAGGGGCTTTATTGGTGCATTGATAGCGTGCTTAAGTTCAGGCGCCGTGCTTAATGTTGGTGCATTCGGCTAGGCTATGGTTTTTTATAATATCAGTAAGTCATTGAATAAATGGTTGTAAATAAGTGTTGTGCCAATCTGGCGCACCCCTTGCAAGTGTTAATGGCTAGTGGACGTATTGGGGGGAACTAACACCGCAGCCCTAAATGCGACGCCAATTAACAAGCCCCACACATAAGGGGTGCAAGGAGGTTCAAGTGATCACATTGCCATACAACACAAGCGCTCGCTCGACACACCTGAGCGCAACCCGCTCGCCGGGTCGCTTTGCGCTCGCCTTGCTCGCCGCTGCCGTGATGGGAGCTAGTGCTCAGGCCATCGCTCAAGATGCTGATCAGAGCGAAGACCCGATTAAGGTCGGCATTCTACATTCGCTCTCCGGCACTATGGCGATCAGTGAGACCGTTCTTAAAGACACCGTCGAAATGTTGATTGAACAGCAGAACGAAGCGGGTGGCCTGCTGGGTCGCCAGCTAGAGGCCGTTGTCGTCGACCCCGCTTCTAACTGGCCGCTGTTTGCTGAACGCGCCCGTGAGCTGCTGGCTCAGGAAGAAGTTGACGTTATTTTCGGTAACTGGACCTCGGTTTCCCGTAAAGCGGTGCTGCCCGTCGTGGAAGAACTCAACGGCCTGCTTTTCTACCCGGTGCAGTACGAAGGTGAGGAGTCCTCAGAAAATGTCTTCTACACCGGCGCGGCGCCTAACCAGCAGGCGATTCCTGCCGTTGAGTATCTGATCAACGAAGTGGGTATCGAACGCTTCGCGCTGATCGGCACCGACTACGTGTATCCGCGCACGACTAACCGGATTCTTGAGGCGTTTCTCAAAGATGAGTATGGCATCGCCGACGAAGACATCATGGTCAATTACACGCCATTCGGTCATTCCGATTGGCAGAATATCGTGTCTGAGCTGAGCCGTTTTGGCGAAGAGGGTAAGCGCACCGCCGTCATCTCGACGATTAATGGCGATGCCAACGTGCCGTTCTACACCGAGCTTGCTAACCAGGGCATCGATGCCGCCGATATTCCGGTCATCGCCTTCTCCGTGGGCGAACAGGAGCTTACCGGTATCGATACGGGCCCGCTAGTGGGTCATTTAGCCGCTTGGAACTACTTCATGAGCGTCGATAATGATGACAACTATGACTTTATCGATGCCTGGATCGACTACACCGGCGACGAAGAGGCAGTGACGAATGACCCGATGGAAGCACACTACATTGGGTTTAATATGTGGGCAGAAGCGGTTCGTAAAGCAGGCACCACCGATGTCGACAGCGTAAAAGATGCGATTATTGGCGTGACGGTGCCGAATCTATCCGGTGGCTACGCGGCGATGATGCCCAACCATCACATCACCAAGCCGGTGCTGATTGGTGAAATTCAAGACAACGGCCAGTTTGATATTGTCTGGCAGACGCCGTCTACCGTGACAGGCGATGCTTGGTCGGATTACCTACCTGGTTCGCGTGATCTGATTGCTGATTGGCGCAAGCCGATAGAATGCGGCAACTTTAACGTCGTTAACGGCTCTTGCGGCGGCAGTACCGCTGTAGAAGAAGCCGAAGCGGCCCTCGCAGAATAACGATGATTTCCCTCTACGCCTGACTGAAAAGTGAGGCGTAGAGGAGCACGCTACTTTTCCCTCTCCGATAACCAAAGGAAGAACCCCATGAGGCGTTTCCTTTCCTTAGGGCTACTGTGCCTGCTGTTGTTGAGCATCACAGTCACCTCGCAAGCCCAAACGAGTTCTACAGCTAACGCTGACGCCGCCGCCCTTGAGCTGCTAGAAGCGCTGAACGTTAAATCATATAGCGCTAAAGGCGACGCCATCACCGCTATTTTGCAAAGCGATGATGAGCGCGCCCGCGATTGGCTGCAGGCGCTATTGGATGGCCGCTTACAGAGTACCGACGATGGCAGAATAGTGCTGGTGCTCGACAACAGCGGCCGCGAGTGGCCGGTTGCCGATGTACTAACGGGCGAAGCGCTGGGCCAGATGTCGCGCCGCGACTTAGATCGTATCGGCATAAATAACGCGCTGCGCAATCAGCTGCGTAGCGCCATCGCCGTGGTTGACCTTTACTCGCCTAACATTGAGCGTCGTCGCCACTCGGCAGAACGGCTATTGGGCGAAGTGGATGAAACGCTGGCCGAGCCGCTCAGTGAGCTGATTGCCGGCGAGCAGGATAGCCAGGTTGTCCGCAGGCTTTCCCAAGCGTTAGCGATCTACCAAGTGGAAAGCGGTGAGCTGGCGGGCGTTGAAGCGCTGCGTGGCAGTCTGCATCCTCGCGCCCGAGTCGCGCTAAGCCGCGCCGTGAACGGAGATGACCCCATTGTGGCAGACGCAGCGGCGAGCGCTTTGGGCAGCATTGAACAAAATCTCAAGATTAATCGTGGCTTGGAAACGCTCTACTTCGGTTTAAGTCTCGGCTCGGTACTAGTGCTGGCAGCGATAGGCCTGGCGATTACCTTTGGCGTCATGGGCGTGATCAATATGGCCCACGGTGAGCTGATGATGCTGGGCGCTTATACCACCTGGGGAATGCAGCAGCTGCTGCCCGGCCAGCCGGGGCTGGCGCTGATTCTTGCTATTCCTGCGGGCTTTATGGTCGCAGCGCTGGCGGGTATTGCCATCGAGCGCGGCGTTATTCAGTTTTTAAAAGGCCGCCCGCTGGAAACCTTGCTGGCGACCTTCGGTATCAGCTTGATTCTACAGCAACTGGTGCGCACCGTTATTTCACCGCTTAACCGTACGGTGATTACCCCTGAGTGGATGAGCGGCTCTTTAGTGATCAATGATGCGCTGTCTCTCACGCTTAACCGTATGGTGGTGCTCGGTTTTGCGCTGGTGGTGTTTGCGGCGCTGATGCTGATTATGCGCCGCACACGGCTAGGGCTTGATGTGCGCGCCGTGACGCAAAATAGGGCCATGGCCCGCTCGATGGGCATTCGCGCTACCCGTGTCGATATTATGACCTTCGCACTGGGTTCGGGCGTGGCCGGTTTGGCAGGTGTCGCGCTTTCCCAGTTGACCAACGTCGGCCCTAACCTGGGGCAAAACTACATCATCGACTCCTTTATGGTGGTGGTGTTTGGCGGCGTCGGCAATCTGTGGGGAACGCTGGTGGCGGGCCTCTCGCTGGGGATTATTAATCAGGTATTAGAACCTTGGGCGGGCGCAGTGCTGGCCAAAATTATCGTCTTGGTCTTTATCATCCTATTCATTCAAAAACGCCCGCGTGGACTCTTCCCGCAGAAGGGCCGGGCTGCGGAGGGCTAAACGATGTCATTGACGACCGAATCATCGACCAATTTTTGGCTAACACGTCCGTTCAGCGAGCGCTCTACGCAGATTTTTTTAGGCGTGCTGGTCGCTGCGCTGGCGTTAGTCACGCTGCTACATGTGGCGATACCGCCGGAAAACCCGCTGCATATTGGCGCGTATACGGTCAATTTGTTCGGCAAGTACCTAAGCTATGCGCTGCTAGCGGTGGCAGTAGATTTAGTGTGGGGCTATCTGGGTATTTTGAGCCTGGGGCACGGTGCGTTTTTTGCTATTGGCGGCTACGCCATGGGCATGTACCTGATGCGCCAAATAGGTGATCGGGGTACCTACGGCCACCCGGTGCTGCCGGACTTTATGGTGTTTTTAAACTGGGACAGCCTGCCGTGGTTCTGGCAGGGCTTCGACATGGCCTGGTTTGCCTTTGCCATGGTGCTCTTGGCCCCCGGGCTGCTGGCGTTAGTGTTTGGCTTCTTGGCGTTTCGCTCGCGAGTGACCGGCGTTTACCTGTCGATCATTACCCAGGCGTTAACGTTTGCCTTAATGCTGGCGTTCTTTCGCAATGAGATGGGGTTTGGCGGTAACAATGGCTTAACCGACTTCCGCGAGCTGCTGGGATACAACCTGCGCAACAACGATACGCGCCTGGGCCTGTTTATCGCCACCGGGGTTGCGCTGGCGCTGGGCTATATTCTGTGCCGTGCCATAGTGACCAGCAAACTGGGCCGGGTCAGTATCGCTACGCGTGATGCCGAAGCACGTACGCGCTTTCTTGGCTACCGAGTCGAGCGCTTTCAGCTGTTTGTGTTTGTGGTGTCGGCGATGTTGGCAGGCTTGGCGGGGGCACTCTATGTGCCGCAGGTAGGGATCATTAATCCCAGCGAGTTTTCACCCATTTTCTCTATCGAAATTGTGCTGTGGGTGGCCCTAGGCGGTCGCGCTACGCTTTATGGCGCGGTGATCGGCGCTATTTTAGTCAACTACGCCAAAACGTTTTTTACCGGCGTCATGCCGGATGCGTGGCTGTTTGCGCTAGGGGCGATGTTTGTATTGGTCACGGTATTTCTGCCCAAGGGTGTGGCGGGGCTGTTTCGCCATATCAAGCGGCGTAAGCGCGACGATAATAGCGCCAAACCCACCGCGCCCAAGGAGGCTTCCGCATGAGCTTGCTGCAATCGCTAACTCAGCGTGATCGGGTGTTCGACTTTATGGCGCCGCAGGATTCACCGGTGGATGTGCGCCATGGTCCTATCCTGTATATGGAGGATGTCACCGTTAGCTTCGATGGCTTTAAAGCGATCAATAACCTCAATTTGACTATTGATGATGGCGAGCTGCGCTGCATTATCGGCCCTAACGGCGCAGGTAAAACCACCATGATGGATATTATTACCGGTAAAACGCGCCCTAATAGCGGCAGCGTTTGGTTTGGCAGCCGCCATAACCTGCTTAATATGAACGAGCCAGATATCGCAAGCTTAGGCATTGGGCGCAAGTTTCAAAAGCCCACGGTGTTTGAAGTGCTCTCGGTGTTTGAAAACCTGGAGCTTGCCATGTCGGCGGATAAGCGCATTTTTCCCACGCTCACCGCCCGCATGACCGGTGAGATTAAAGACCGCATCGATGAAGTGCTGGAAACTATCGGCTTGACGGCGCTACGCCACCAGCCCGCGGGTATCCTTTCCCACGGCCAGAAGCAGTGGTTAGAGATCGGCATGCTATTAATGCAGCGCCCGCGCTTACTGCTGGTGGACGAGCCAGTCGCCGGCATGACTGAGCAGGAGATGGAGCGCACCGCCGAACTGCTCACGGGGCTTGCTGGCAAGCAGTCCGTGGTCGTCGTGGAACATGATATGGGGTTTGTACGCTCGATTGCCCGCCAAGTCACCGTATTGCATCAGGGCAGCGTGCTGGCGGAAGGCACCATGGATCAGGTATCCAGTGATCCCAAAGTGATCGAAGTGTATTTGGGTGCTGATGATGATGAGGCCGCCTGATGTTAGCCATTGAAAAGCTCAACCAGTTTTATGGCGAAAGCCACACCCTTTGGGATTTAGACCTTGATGTGCCCGCCGGCCAGTGTACTTGCGTGATGGGCCGCAACGGCGTGGGTAAAACCACGTTGTTGAAAGCAGTGATGGGCGAAGTCGCGGTGAAAAGCGGTGCGTTACGCTACACACGCGGAGAGGCGGGTGAGATCGAACTAACCCAAAAAGCCGTGGAAGCGCGTTCGCGACTGGGAATTGGCTATGTGCCCCAGGGGCGGCAGATTTTTCCGCTACTGACCGTGGAAGAAAACCTGCGCACCGGCTTAGCGGCGCGTCGGGACGGGCTGAAGAAAATCCCCGAACGGATATACGAGCTGTTCCCCGTGCTGAAAGAAATGAAACACCGGCGTGGCGGCGACCTTTCCGGTGGCCAACAGCAGCAGCTCGCCATCGGCCGCGCGCTGGTGATTGCACCCCAACTGCTCATTTTGGATGAGCCGGGGGAGGGCATTCAGCCCAATATCGTCGCGCAAATTGGCCAGGTTATTCGTCAGTTGATCAATGAGGATGGTTTGACGGTGCTACTGGTCGAACAGAAGCTGCCCTTCGCCCGCAAGTACGCCGACCGTTTCGTGATCATGGACCGCGGTCGGCCGGTCGCCAAAGGCGAGATCAGTGAGCTTTCTAACGCGCTGATTAAACAGCATTTGACGGTATAACATGCTGAACGAGGCCTTTGAAATAGTCTAGTAGCGCTCCATTGGGTGTGGCAGATTGGCGCAATTGGCCACTCTCAATGGATAAATAGGCCTGCAACCGCTAGAGTCATTGTCAATGACGTTAACCTCAATGCGGACTACTGTTAAAAAGCCCACTTATGCGTAAAAACCGTCCCTTCATACTGCTTGTCGCCATTCCCCTTACCGCCATTGTCATTTTGGGCGGGCTCATCTTTGGCAGTCAGGCGATGTCTGATCAAAACCAAGAAGGTGATATTCAGCGAGCATTAGCGACGGCGACAGCGCTTGAAACGCCTGATGACGTGGAGCTTCAGTATTTGCAGAGTGTTAACTACGGTTACGGTGTGTGCGGCCTGTACAAAACGCCGTCAGCAGAAAAAGGTTTTGCGCCCTTCTTTTATGACACGACTAACCACGACCTCGTGCTCGATATTAATTCGCGTCGATATAAGTCGAACTGTAGCCTTGGCTCTCTGTGTTAATAGCGCTTATTGACTAACGCTTGGTTAGACCATGACGGCGTCTGCTGAGTTGTCAATGAGTGTCTAATCAGGCGGTTAATACCTTGCTGTCCACAACTTAACGTTAACAATAAGGGGAAGTTAAAATGCTAAACATGCGTACTAAAGCAGTCTGGGGACTCTTAGCGTTAGCGCTGTCGGCAGGCAGCGTGCAGGCTGCTGAACCTGAAGTCACCGACGCGAGGCTGAGTCTATTGCCCGGCGACTCACCTGGTGCTGGCTACTTTAATATTACCAATACAAGTGATGAACCGCTCACCTTGGTGGGCGCAGAAAGCGCTGCATTTCATATGACCGAAATGCACGTTAGCACCACTGAAAATGATATGGCGCGCATGGAGTCTGTTGAAAAAGTCGACGTCGCGCCTGGTGAGAGTTTTGCCTTTGCTCCCAAAGGTTATCATCTTATGTTCATGCACAGAGCTGAACCGTTGGAGCAAGGCGATGAAGTGGATGTGCTGCTTCACTTTGAAAATCAGCCAGAGCTGCCGGTTACCTTCACCGTCGTTGCTCCCGGATCAATGTAAGACAGTTCTTGTGATGGATGTTTAGCGATGATTAAAAGGCTATGTTTGTTTATCGGGCTATTGTTGCTAGTAGGATGTAGCGACGAAAGTTGGCGCACTAACGACGTCTCCGACATGCTGCCGGAACTTGATTTTGATTTAGTCAATGAAGATAGCGAGGCCGTCGATGAAACAGCCTATGCCGATAAAGCCACGCTGGTTTACTTTGGCTTTACGAACTGCCCTGATGTTTGCCCTATCATGCTAGCAACCGTTGCATCAGCCATACGGCAATTGGAGGAGGGTGATCGGGACAATCTACAGGTGTTGTTTATTTCGGTTGATCCTGAGCGTGACACGCCCAGCGTGCTGCAAACATATACCGATGCGTTTGGGCCCGAGTTTATCGGCCTGACCGGCGACAGAGCGGATATAGACGCGGTCGCTAACCGATATCGTATTGCCTACGAATACGGCGAAAAGGATGAGCACGGCAACTATGAGGTCACTCACTCCAGCGCCGTTTTTGCGTTTGATCGCCACGGTAAAGCAAAATTCATGATCCGCGACAGTGATTCGATGACGTCTATTGTTGCTGACCTTAAGAACTTGGCTTCAGGCTCCTGATAATGCGTTTTTAACCACGCCAGACGTGGTTGCTAAGGCACATGTTGAAATACCTTCCGGCCCTTATGCTAGTGATAGCATAAGGGCCGGAGCGTTATTGAGCTTAGCCTAGTCGTTTTTCCTGTCTTGGACGCACAATTAGCCAATCAAGCAGCAGCATAACGATCAGCGACGCGCCGACAAGCGGAAATAGCAGACCACCGATTGCCAAAATGGCAATCAACCCCCGGAAAACGCGTTTATCAGCCGGTAGTGGCGGTACGCCCATCGCGCGCGAGGGACGGCGCTTCCACCACATCACGCCAGCCGATACCGCCAGCAAGATAATCGCCATACAGACGGCCAGAAACAGCAGCTGATTAAATAACCCAAACTGCTGGCCCATATGCACGTTAATGCCAAATTCCAGCCAGCGACCCATGGGCCCGTAGTCGGCGTAGCTCATGTCGATCAAGCGCTCGCCAGTGTACTGGTCCAGATGCACTACGCGCTGTTGGCTAAGATCATTGGGGTAGACCGAGCCGGAGTACACCCCGGTTTCCGTGGCCGGCAGGCTGACCGCATAGCCGTGATGCAATCCCAATTCATCGAAGATGGTGACAGCACCGTCAAGGCCAATGCTCGTTGTCTGGCTTGGCCAGTGCGTGGATGTTGGAATTTGTGCCTGTTCGAGTGACCAGCTCGTCAGACTTTGCTCGTTTAAACGTGCCTCGGACATGGGCACTTCCACCCGTACACCGGCTGGATAGCCGAAATTGTTACCGTTAGCCCACTGATTAACCTGCGCGCCCCATACGCCTGACCAGGGCATGCCGGTAATGGCTAGAAAGACGATAAACCCGCCCACAAAAATACCCAGCACGGCATGCAGATCGCGCCAGAACACGCGTTTTTGGGGCTTGCCGCGCACGCTAATCACACCGCCCGCGCCTTTACGCCGTGGCCACCAAAGGTAAATGCCGGTGAGCACCAGCAGAATTGACCAGCCGCCGGCTATTTCAATCAGTTTGCGCGCCGTAGGGCCAAAGTATTTCAAACTGTGCAAATAGCGAACGGTCCACATTACCGTGCCGCGATCATCCAGCGCACCCAGCACATGGGCAGTATACGGGTCGACGTAAACCGCTAATCGCTCGCCCGCGGTTGTATTAACCGTGATTTCTGCCGAGCTTTCCGGCGTCGCGGGATCAGTGAATTTTACAGCGGTGCCGGGGTGTGCTGTCAGGGCCGCACTTACCAGCGAAGAGGGAGGGAGCGTCGCCTCTTGAACGGCCACGCGCTTCACGTCAGCGTGTATCAGTGCATCCAGTTCGTCTTTGAAAAGATATAGCCCGCCGGTGATCGCCAGGATAATCATAAAGGGCAACACTAAAAGACCGGCATAAAAATGCCAGCGCCAGACGGCGCGGTACAGGTCTAATGAGGCTTTGCGCCCAGCCTGTGGGGAAGAGGTAGTCGTCGACATCATCGTTTCCTGACGCGTTAGCTTGTTTCGCTAAGCGCCAATTGAATTTGCATAAGCAGCCGTCAGCCAAAAGCGATCTTTAGGCTGATAGGACGAAGAGAAATGGGCTATACAGGTTGCGAGAACGGCGGTGCGCGAGTAAGTGCGTGAGGGTAGGTATCACAGGACTGCGTGCCCTGAGCCGGTTGCGACAGCAGTCGTTCATGGGTGATGAACGCTTGCTGGCCGATCGCGGGAAGCAAGGCTTGGGTGGTCGGAAACTGCTGCCAGACAGCGCAGTAGCCACACTGATGAAACCAGTTAAATATTGGCTCTACTGTTTCAGCCTGGCCCGCATGATGGTGGTGGTCAGTGCTTGCTTGCGGCGCCGCGTGTTGATGATGGCCCCCGCCATGGTGACTAGATGGGTGGCTAGGTGGGTGGTGAGTGCCGTGATTAGCGTGATGTTGACCACCGGCTTGGTACTGCGAAATCAGCGGCCCGCCCAATAGGAGATGCATCGCCACAAACGCCATAAAAAGCGCCATGCGATACCAAAGAGTCCCTACTGAACGTGATAAATACATTTACTCGATACGCTTTGTTGGCCGTGTTGTGTTTTTTATATAGATTCTAGGATTTTAGCTGATGAGAGAGTGACAGTTGTGCGGTCAATTGCCACGTTGTGATAACCATTGCCAGGTAGGGAACTATTGGGCCGGGTTCGGAGTTGCCTGCAGTGCACCTGCGTCATGGGGCACAATGACGGTTGAAGTTATCCCCCTACGCCCGCTCGACGGGCGTAGGGGGGATGTTTTACGAGGTTAGTAGTGAAAAACAGCAGTGAAAATCAGTAGTGGACAACAGTAGCTGTTATGGCATCAGCATCGCTTGTTAAAGCTGTCTAGAAGTCCAGTGAGGCCGAAAACATAAAGGTGCGGGGGGCGCCTAATGCGAGGCTTGAGAGTTGAGGCATTGCCCAGTACGTTTTATCGGTCACATTGTTAACAGTGGCACGCAGTGTGAGTGGATAGCCGGAAAGGTTAGAGGCGTAGCGTGCGCCAACGTCATAAATAGTGTGTCCGGGGACTGATAGGGAGTTGTCACTATTAATGTACTGCTCTGACATTGCGGTGGCATTAGCGGTCAGTGTCAGCCCTGGTGCTGCGCGCAGATCCCATTCAGTGCCTAGCTTGGCTTGCAGGTTCGGTACGCCGGTTGCCTGATTACCTTGCTCTTCATCGCTCGCGGCGCGGGTGATTTCAGGATCGACATAGGCGATGCCACCCATCAGGCGCAGGTTGCTGATAGGAGTGCCGAAGAAGCTCCACTCTACTCCACGGTTCCGCTGCTCGCCCCCAACCGAGAAGGTATTGGTGACCAGATCGGTGTAGCTGCTGGGCCGCTTTATTTCATACAGGCTAAGCGTGTGTGAAAAATCACCCAGATCAAGCTTCACGCCAACCTCGTTCTGTTTAGTCGTGTAAGGCTCAAACACCTCACCCGCGTTAGCGGCACTCATAGGTGCTGTGGCCCCCTGACTGAGTCCCTCAATATAGTTGGCGTAGAGCGATACCTGGTCGGTGGCTCTGAAGAGTAGTGCTGCGGCGGGGGTGACCGCGCTTTCATCATAGCGGGAGATACGTTCGCCGGTTGCCACGCTGTAGGCATCGCTCACTACCTCCTGGCGTCGGGCGCCGAGCGTCAGTTGTATACGATCATCGGCAAACGAGAGCGTGTCTGCCAAGCCGTAGCTGTTTAAGCGTAGCTCTGTATGCATGATGTGCGGCGTGATGAATTCGGCAGCGGCGCCCCACTGCGGATCGTATAGGTTGGTGACCCAGTCCGCACCGGGGACAATTCTGCGGCCGTAGTCGTGCTGCTCATGCTCGTAATGGGTGGCATTGACGCTAATTGCGTGGCTGACGGCGCCGGTCTGGAAATGGCCGCGAAGCCCAACTTCCGCCGATGTTTTCTCGACATCGAAGGCGAGCTGACCAATGCTTGTGCGATAGTTGCCTTGATCATCAAGCACCTGGGCTAACATGGCACCGTTGTAGGTGTAGTTCGTTTCGCTTCGACCCATTGACGCGTACCCCATGATCTCGTCGGTAAAGTCGAATTCGCCACGCAATATGGCGCCCTTGTCTCGTGTGTCGGCAAAGGCCCAGTCCGGATTGATCAATGTATCGGAGTCGGGAGGCGTTGGAACTGCCAGGCCTGGGGCCAGGTTGATACCTCGAGCGGGGCCATCAATATGGTCGTCAGCACTGTACAAGTCAGCTGACAGTCGAGCTTGCTCACCGCGCCAGTCCAGCCCTAGAGAGCCCATTTGAACCCTTGGTTTCTGGTTGTCCACAGCACCCTCGCCGTCGCGGTATACGCCGTTAAAGCGAACGCCAAACTGCTGATCGTCACCCAGGCGTCGGCCGACATCAAGGTGCCCGCCAAGCTGAGCGTCGGACATATACGTGGTGGTGAAACGCGTCAGCGGTTCATCGCCAGCCCGCTTGGGAACCAGGTTAATGGCTCCACCAACGGAGCCACCTGGTGGCATCCCGCTGAGTAGTGCCGAAGGCCCCTTGAGCACCTCGATGCGCTCGAACATTTCTGGGGACGTGCGGTAGTAAGGGGCCATACCGGCCAGACCGCCGAACGTTACGTCACGTGTGCTGACGTCAAAACCACGGATCGAGTAGGTTTCGCTCCAGGCACTGGTGACGCCGTTGCTGAAGACACTCGGATCAGTCGCTGCAATCACATCGGTAATATTCTGAGCTTGTTGATCCTGGATGAAGCGGTCCGTATAGCTGATGGTATTGAAAGGCGTCTCCATAAAGTCTTTATTACCCAGAAAACCAGCCCTATTGCTGTAGGTGACTTGGCCGCCGGAATACGTATCGTTAACGGATGTCGCTTCTCCGTGTACGGTGATAGGGGCTAGGGCAGTACTACTGCGGGTCTCGGTCTCCTGGGCCTGTGCTAGAGCTTGTGAGGAAAGCAGCATGGCAGCACTCGCGCTCAGCGCCAGCGGAAAGGCGCTCCTGACGAGCGATAAAGGGCTTGAGCAAGAGGCGCAATGTGGCGCTCTCGTCGGCTGTAGGGGGCGGTGGTGGCAACGTAAGGGCATGTCGATCTCCATTTTTAAAGACAGAGGAACTACACCGCTTCAATTGAGCAACTGTTAAAAGGCTCAATGAAGCAGTCGATGAAAACGTTTTTTTTAGGTGCTCTGGGACGACGAGCCGCTAGTTCCGGTATCCGTCGATAATGTCATCCGCGATGATCGCCAGAGAGCTGACGCTGGCTGCGGTGACATACCAGGCTTCGGGGTCGACAAAGACCACCCGGTCCTTTCGCCAGGCGTTAGTTTGGCGTAACAGGGGGTTTGCCAGGCTGTCGGCACTCATGGTGGGCCGGTGCTCCATCACGGCAGTACGATCTACGACATAGATGATGTCGGGGTTAGCCTGCTGGATGAATTCGCTAGAGACCGGCTGGCCGTGCAGGCCGGTATCAATGTCAGGTGCGGCGGGTGCAACGCCTAGTTCGGTGAAGATGAAGCCGTAGCGTGACTGCATGCCAAAGGAGTGGAAGGCACCATTATTGTGCAGCAGGATAAGGGCTTTCTCAGGGCGGCCCTGGGTAACACGTCTGACTTCCTCGACGGTATGAGCCAGCTCGGCAACTCGCTGACGGGCCAACGCCTGTTTACCAAAGATCTGCCCAAGATCCATGAGATGATCCATGACAACGTCAATGTGGTTGGTCTGGCTGTTGCGGTAATCCACGTCGAAGTGCAGCGTGGGGGCGATCTGCGTCAGCTCGTCATAATCGTTGGCCTGTAATGACGTCATAAGAATGAGGTCAGGGTTAGCTCGATGCACTCGCTCAAGGTTAGGGCGTACGATAGCGCCCAGGTCTTCAATCGTCGGGTCGTCCCGGTACTTCTCCAGAAAATGGGGAATAAAGTCCTTTGGCATGCCCACCACCGGAACGTCCAACTGATCCAGAAAGTCGACTTCATTCATGTCCAATGCCGCTACCCGTTGTGGACGGTGATTGATCACAGTGCTGCCCAGCGCGTGGTGAATCGTGAGCGGTGTCATGGCCTCCTGTGCGGGCATGTCATTGGCTGAGGGTTGATCGCACCCTTGTAGCAACGCCACCAAGGCGAGTGGGAGAAAGCGTGCCAAGCGGTTGTTGAGAGATTGTTTCATTCCAGGTTTCCTGAGGGCTTGAAGTAATTACATAGATAGCCGCGTTCGTTATGGGCGATGTCGAACTTCAGGCCGTAAAGCTCACTCAAGCGCCGTTCGGTGATGACATCGGAGACGTTGCCATCGCAGTGCACGGCCCCGTCCTTCATGGCGACGATGTAATCGGAATAGTTGGCGGCGAAGTTGATGTCATGAACGACCAGGATGACCGTTCGTCCATGCTCATCGCAGAGGCGGCGAAGCGCCTGCATGATCTGAACGGCATGTTTGATATCGAGGTTATTCAGTGGCTCGTCGAGCAGTAGGTAATCGGTCTGCTGTGCAATGGTCATGGCCAGGAACGCCATCTGGCGCTGGCCGCCGCTGAGCTCATGCAGATAAGCACCGCGTAGTGTCGTCAGCGATAGAAACGACAGGGCGTCGTCAATCACACGATGGTCATGCCGAGTGAGCGTGCCACGGCTATAGGGAAAGCGGCCAAAGGCCACCAACTCCTCGACGGTCAGGCGTAGATTGAACTCAGGCGTCTGGCGCAGTGTGGCCACCTGCTTGGCATACTCACTGATGGGAATGCGCGTTACCTGGGAGCCGTCGAGTCGAATATCCCCACGAGTGGGCTTAAGCAGTCTCGCGAGCATCATCAGCAGCGTCGTCTTGCCCGCACCATTAGGGCCCACCAAGGACGTTAACTGTCCTGATGGAAAGCAGAGATTGACCGCCGATAGCACCGAACGGTCGCCGTAGGTTTTATGAAGGTCTTGAACCGTGATCATGCTGCGCCCCGCTTACGCACCATCAGCGAAAGGAAGTAAGCCCCACACACAAGGTTGACGAGGATGCCGACGGTGGTTGTGTAGTTGAAGAGATGTTCGACCAGCAGTTGGGCGAGGATGAAAAGGGCAATGGCGATGGCACAACCCAACGGCAGCGTGACCCGATGACGGTAAGTCCCGGCAAGCGCATAGGCGGTATTGGCCACGAAAATGCCCATGAACGCCGTAGGGCCAAGCAAGCTGGTCGATACAGCCACCAGCGCGGCGATCAGAAAGAGCTGGCGCTGCACGCAGCGTCGATAATCGATGCCAAGCGATATGGCCTGCTCTCTGCCCAGCAAGAGCACATCGAGCATTGGGAGGCTTTTCAGGCCCACCAGGCAAATCGTGGCCACGATCAGCGTGGCGTAGAGCAGTTGTGTGGCGTTGGCGTTACCGAAAGTGGCTTGGCTGTAACCCATCAGAATGGAAAACTCACCTGGGCTCATCTTAAGCTGAACGAACTGGGTGAACGTGGTAATGACCATTGTCAGTACCAGTCCTACCAACAGCAGGAAATAGACATTGTCTCTGTCGTCTCTAAACAGCCAGCGATGCAGCGTCCAGGAGTAGCCAAGCATCAGCAGGATCGAGAGTGCGGCGTTGCCGTGCTCGCCGAGTACCATCAGGCTGTGAGTGCCCAGCATCAGCATCAACAAGGTCTGAAACAGCAGATAGACGGCCTCATAGCCCATGATGGCAGGCGTTAATATCCGGTTACCGGTAAGGCTCTGAAACGTAATGGCGGACCAGGCGACACAGATGCCACCGATCACCATGGTGGCCAAGCGTTCAAGTCGTTTCGGGATCACATACTCGAAGTCGAAACCGGAGCGTACGAAGACAAAAGCGAGCGCAAGAGCGATCACTGCCGCCCAAACGGTGTGGCTAGCTTTGATAGTCATCACTGTGCCCTCCTGACAATCAGGATCAGAAACAGCACTCCTCCGACACAAGCCGACGTTAAGCCGATGGGCACTTCAAAGGGATAGATCAGCAGGCGTCCCGCAATGTCGCAGGCCAGCAGCAGGGTTGCCCCCGACAGTGCTACGGCGGGTAGAGTGCGAGCCAGGTTATCGCCGTAGTACAGCGCCACCAGATTGGGAATCACTAATCCGACAAAGGGGATGGCACCCACGGCGATGACCGTGACCGAGACAGTAATGGCCACCAGCATCAGTCCAATGGCAGAGGTGACGAGATAGTTCACGCCTAAACTCGTCGCCATCTCTTCGCCCATGCCCAGTACCGTGAAGCGATGAGCGTAGACGTAGGCGAGTATAACGACCGGCAGAATAAGGTAGATAATTTCGTAATGACCCTGGACGATCTTCGAAAAATCTCCCAGCAGCCAGCCCTGCATGCTTTGCAGGATGTTATGGCGGTAGGCGTAGAACTCGGCGAGGGCGCTTAGTACGCCGCCGTACATCAAACCGATGACGGGAATCAGCACCGTGTTGATGAACTTGATGCGGCGAACGATAGCGATAAAGATAACATTCGCAGCGAAGCAGAAGAGCAGGGCGGCAAGCATTCGTGATCCAACGCCAGCCGTAGGCATTAGTGGCAGCGATACGAGAATGCCCAGTTTGGCGGCATCAAGCCCACCCGAGGTGGCGGGCTCCACGAACTTATTGCGCACGATATGCTGCAGAATCACACCGCAAATCGCGAGGCCCACTCCGGTCAATGACACCGTAATCAGGCGTGGCAGCCGGCTGGCCATCAGCGTCAACCAAGCATCATCCGACAGGGTGATGAGTTGGTAACCGCTTATCTGCCGCGCGCCGACCAGTAATGATATCCCGCACAGCAATACAAACAGGAGAGGCAAATACACGCGCATCACTGTGAGGTTTCTCGCGTTTTATCCGGGGTGATGCGCCATCCTTTGGCGGTTTGGCGTTGGCCAAGGAACGTGGCGTATCGCCCCTGCTGAGCGAGCAGTTCATCGGGCGCGCCTTGCTCAATGATACGCCCCTCATCTAGCACGATGATCTGGTCAGCCATGCTCACAGTAGAGAGTTGGTGGGCGATCACCAAGAGCGTACGTTGGCCTCTCAGTCGCACCAGCGCCTGGGTAATGATGGCCTGATTTTCCGCATCCAGTGCGGCTGTCGCTTCATCCACCAGCAGAATGGGCGCATTCTTAATGAGGGCACGGGCGATGGCGATACGCTGCCGCTCGCCGCCGGAAAGGCGGGTGCCTGCTTCGCCCACCGGGGTGTCCAATCCTTGGGGCAGGCGTTCGACGATCTCGATGACACCGGCTAGACGCGCGGCTTCCATCAGTGCGGCATCGCTGGCTTCGGGGCATCCAAAGCGAATATTGTCAGCAATGCTGCCAGCAAACAGGTAGCTCTCCTGAAAGATCTGACTGACTTGGTTCGCCAGCTGGGTGCTCGACATATCGCGCACGTCTACGCCGCCGACGAGCACACTACCGTGATCTGCATCGAAAAACCGCGCTACCAGTCGTGCCAGGGTGGTCTTGCCTGAACCTGACTCGCCGATCAATGCGGTCATGCTACCGGGCGTGATAGATAGGCTAACCCCGTTGAGCACATCGGGCTCATGCGGCGCATAGCGAAAGCGGACAGCTCTCAATTCGATGGAGGCGTCACGCGGCGGCTGAGGGGCGGTGGGCTCGGCTAAGGGGGGCGCGTCGAAAATCGACTGGATCTCTTCGAGTTGCCCTCTTGCACTGCGCAAAATGTCGCTATGTTGAGCGACATCCAGCAGCGGCTCGACGAACCGGCTTACCAGTACCAGCGCAATGATGACACTGATGATGCTCGCTGCCGTCAGCGATCCTTCTAGAAGCGTATTGATCCACAGGGTCGTGACGATCAGCAGTACGGCAAAGACTGTCTGTACTGCCCAGGCATTGAGCAGCGCCGAAAGTGCCGAGAGGCAAGCCAGCCTGGTTCCCGAACGCTGCTGTTGTTGCATGGCCTGTTCCAAGAAGCGCGTGCTGTGGTTGTTGCCACTAAAGGCGCGTAAGACGGCCTGGGCACTGGCGAACTCAACCATGCGCTGACTGGTATCGGCAAAGTGTTGCTGGAAGGCTCTGTCGGCATGCCGGGCAAGCTTAGCGGTGAGTAATAAAACCCCCAACAGCAGCGGCAGTGCGACCAGCGCTGCAATGCCCAGCGGTGTATGCAACACCAACAGCGCGGCAAGCAGGACGATAGGCGTGACAAGCCCGCTGATTACCGGTGTAAAGACGTGGGCAGGAAGCTGAGCCACCGCCATCATACCCTGCGTGGTGGCATGGCTAAGTCGCGCGGTGTTCGTCGCGGTAAACCAGCCGACCGGCAGGTGCGCGACGTGTTCGCCAAGGCGATGGCGACCCGACTGCAAGATGGCGACGCCGACACGGACGCCTGCCTGCTCCACGTGCCATCGCACGCCCCAACAGACCAGGATGCCGAAAAGCAGCGCTGCCAGCCATGCGGTGGCCACGCTGAGTTGGCCGATCAGGAGGTAATTGAGAAGCGGAATAAGGGCCAAGATGGTCAGACCGCTTAGCACACCATAGACAATGGCCAGCCCGAGATAGCGACGTAAAAGCGCGGTGTCGTCGCCAAGCAGTTGATTGAGCATTTTCAGCACGCTGCCACCTTCGATTCCAGTGAGTTTGTTATCTCTTCCAGTGCCCAAAGGCGAGCATAAAGACCCTTGCTGGCTAGCAGTTGGTCGTGATCGCCTTGCTCAGCGACCTTGCCGTCATCGAGTACCAGAATGTGGTCGGCGTGCATAATCGAATTTAGGTGATGCGAAATAATCACAAGCGTGCGCCCCTGGGTTAAACGCGAAAGTGCCTGCTGAATGGCCAGTTCGTTGCTGGCGTCAACGGCTGCTGTCGCCTCGTCCAGCACCAATAGAGGCGGATCAAGTAATATGGCGCGGGCGATACTGACACGCTGCTGCTCGCCACCTGACAGTTGAATATCCTCGCCAACAATCGAGCGATAGCCTTGAGGGAGCGCTGCAATACGTTCGTGAATATTCGCCGCGCGAGCGGCATCCTCGATTTCCTGTTGGCTGGCCGAAGGTCGGCCCAACGCAATGTTGTCACCAATGCTGGCATGGATAAGACGCACGTCTTGCAGAACAAAACCAATACGCTGGTAGAGCGTTGACATCTCAAGATGGCGCAGATCCACCCCGCCTAACGTAATGCGCCCATGGGTGGGGTCAAAAAAGCGCAGCATCAGCCGTGCCAGGGTGGACTTGCCCGCACCAGATGGGCCAACAATTGCCGTCACGCTGCCAGGTGCAAGCGTAAAGTGAAGGTTAGATAGCCCGTTTTGAGCGTTGTCATAGACGTAACTGACGTTTTCAAAGCGTACTTCATGGTTGTTTGGGAGCTGGCGCTCATCAGGGGGGATTGATGACAGCACCGGCGTTTCAAGCAGTGCCATGACGCGCTGGGCGGCGCCAACGGCACTGCCTAAGTCGTGCAGCAAAGTATGCAGTAGCAGTAACGGAGCGCAGATGCCGGGTGCTACCAGAATGAAGGGCACCAGATCGACCGGTTCTGACCAGCCATTGGCGACGCAAAATATGCCAAACGTGAGCGTCAGACCCAATATCGTCCCCGTTGTCACCATCGCATGGACATGCGCCATAGAAGCGACCAGAGGGCGGGTAAATTGCTCAAAGGCATGAGCAAAACTATCCACGGCGGCTTGGTAGCCACGATAGGCTTGTCCGGTGGTACCGAAGGCCTTGACGACGGGAATGCCACAGACAAATTCATTGATGGCGTTATTCATGCGCTCAAGCTGGGCAATAAACTCACCCATATTGGCTTTGCCGGCTTGCATCAGCCGGCGCAGGAAAAGAAAGAAACCGGGCAGCGGCAGTAACGTAATCACGGCGATTTTCCAATCCAGCGCGAGCAGGTAGATCACCGAGATCAGTAAGGCGCCAAGCACGCGTCCTACCGCCGTGTAAAAGTGCGCGGTCAGGCTGTGCAGCGTCGCAATATCGTCTTGCATCGCCTGTTTTACATCGCCGGATGCACGGCTGGTAAACCAGCCAAGCGGTGCTTGGGACAAGCGCCGCATAACAGCCAAGCGTAACTGGTAGGTGAGTTGGTTATCCGCCAGATGCGCGACCAGCTCGCCCAGGAACATGCACCCCATGCCGACGAAAAGGCTCGCGACGCTGGCGGCTACCACCCAGCCGATTTCACGCATGCTGGCGGTTGATAACGTCCAGGCGGCGCCTGGGTCAGACACAGGAATCTTGGCGATATGTGCCATACCGGCAAGCGGCACCATCGTTAATATCGTGCCGATGCCCGCCAGCATTGCCGCGGCAAAAAGCCGTGTGCGTATAGGGGCCAGCACTTGGCTGATGGGGCTCTTACCTTGGGATTTCGATGTATCGTGCGTGCTCATGAAGCGTTAGTACTCGGCCATAGGGGGTTATCGAACCTGCATAGCAGCAATCTGTAACGAGAATTAGTCGCGTTTAGTTAGGCTAATAGATAATTAGTTTCATGGCAATAAACTAATTAATATAATTGCATGTCAATCAACTAATTGACCCTAAGGTGAGTGAGTGGCTAGATAGGGGACGTCAGCGATCAAGGATGCAATATGACAACGCAACAGCCAGTTAAAGCACGCGGGCGGCCGCCTACCATCACGCTTGAGCGTATTGCCAATGCGGGTATCGAAATCGGTCTGCCCAACATCACCTTTGTTGGGGTGGCCAGCGCGCTAGGCATCAGCCATATGGCGCTGTATAAGCACGTGACGAATCTCAAGGCGCTGAAGAGGTTGGTGGCCGAAGAGATTTTTCGACGCTGGAGCATTCCGCGCGCTCGTCGAGAGGAATCCCAAGCGCTTCAGGCGTATCTGTTCACCTTTGCCATGTCGATAGCCGAGTTTGTCAAAGCGCACCCAGGCCTAACGCCCTACGTAATCCGTCGCTTGGCGGCGACCCAGCCCATGATTGAAAAAATCCATGCGCACCAAGCGCATATTGCGGAGGTCTATGAGATTTCCCAGGCCCAGGCGCGTTGGCTGCTTGCGACGGTCGCCTTTCACTGTTTTGCCGTGGCAGACACGATTTACTCGGTGATAGGACAGGCGCCTGATGACGCGGTAGATCGTGCTGAAGAAGAGGCGGAAATGGAGATTGATCTAGCGCAAGGTATGCAGGCGCTGATTACCGGCGCGCTAGTTATACTGACCGAAAACTCACTTGAGGAAGCTCACCATTCCGCCCTTTGAGAGCCGGTAAAATGGTTAGGCCAGAGTCGCTAAGCAGAGTCGCCAAGTAGAGCCGCGTCCTGCGGGCTAGGCTTTGTACGAAAAGTCGGCGAGCGAAGGCAGTTTTCGTACAGAGCCTAATGTCACGTTTGCAAGGTGATGTCTAATACGTTGCCCACACCTCTCTCCAATACCTGGCTCCTTCACTCCCTTGCGGCAGAGCGGTTGTCTAGCCGCGTTATCCCCTTTAATCGATATATTTACCTGCTTATGCAGCCCCGTTGGCAGCATAAGCAGCGCCTGTACGTTCTTGTTTGGTGCAAATTGTTATTTTTTTGATCTTTTGTGGTGCATTGAAAATTTTTAGGTGTAGGGAGAAATTGTTTAAGTCATTGTCTTAGAGCTGGAAAATAATTTTTCACCATTTTGGCGCATTAATTGCACTACTTAGCTAACGGCTTACTGAAAGGAAGCGATAGCTAATTATGATGCTATGCGATATCGCAAAATCTCCCCTTGCCTCTGGCCACCGCTTTGATCAAGGCCGCCACTGGGCGGCTTCGTTGGACTTACGTTTTGCCCAGCGCGACGGCGTTACCCGCATGGTACAGGCGCGCCACCAAGGCCCGCTGCGGGTGCAACGGCCGTTTTACCCAGAAGGCCGAAGTGAGGCGTGCCATGTGTACGTGCTTCACCCACCGGGCGGACTGGTGAGTGGCGATGCGCTTACCATTAGTGCTCATGTAGAGAGCGGTGCCCATGCGCTGCTGACGACTCCGGCTGCCAATAAACTCTATAAAGCCGACAGCCAAGGCGTTGCCTGGACTCAACATACCCAGCTAAGCGTGGAAGATAACGCGATTCTGGAATGGCTGCCCCAAGAAACCATCGCCTTTGATGGCTCGAAAGGTGAGCAGCGCACGCATATTGCCCTACACGGCAGTGCTCGCTGCTTAGGTTGGGAAATGATGGCGCTGGGGCGCCCGGCAAGCAATTTGCCCTACGTTTCGGGGCGCATTGAACAACACTTTCGGCTCACGCTAGATGGCAAACCGCTGTGGTTAGAGCGCCAGCCGTTAGACCCGCTACACCCACGCTTTGCGGGGCGCTGGGGGCAAGGTGGTGCGACCGTACAAGCTACCCTCTGGGCGGTAGGTATTGCTGATGCACCTGCCGCTATTGATGCCCTGCGCGAGGCGTTGCCGGATAACCCTCGTTGGGCCGTCACCGTGCGTTACGGCGTACTGCTGCTGCGCTACTTGGGTCATTCACGCAATGAAGCCTGGTCGCTGTGCGAGCAGGCCTGGCGGCTACTGCGTCCGCGTTGGATTGAGCGTGAAGCGCATACGCCGCGTATCTGGTTAACCTAGGGCTGTGGTGGACACAACCCTAACGGCCGGTTCTTACCAATCCCAGTTCAATGAAACGGTGGCACTACGCGGTTCGCCCAGCCAGTACTGGCTATAAAAGCCAATTTGCTCGTAGTAATCCTTGTCGAAGAGATTATTGACGTTTAGCTGAGCGTTCAGATTGTCATTGAAGCGGTATCTGGCCATCAGGTCGGCAACAGCATAAGCATCCTGGCCGACCTGCACACTACCGTTCGGGCTAGAGGCAGCGCGCGAGATATCACTTTGCCAGCGCACGCCACCGCCCACGGTCAGGTCGTGCCATGTGCCCGGCAACTGGTAGGCGGTAAACAGCTTAAGCTGCTGGCGCGGGTGGGACGTATTGGTGCGTTCTCCCTGGGCCGTTTCTGCCTGCGCTAAGGTGTAGCTCGCGCTCAGGTTCCAGCCAGGCTGCACCTCACCGATGAGTTCCAGCTCCAGCCCGTTAACTTGATTACCATCAATGCTTCGGTTTGCCTGTGTACCGGGCTGGCCGATAACCTCTACGCCCGGGATCGCTTCAGCGGCGTTATTTTGCTCTGTTCTGAACACGGCGACACTGGCATCCAGCTGGTCTCGCAGCAAGCTGGTTTTAGCGCCGATCTCATAGCTACGCCCCTGCAGAGGATCCAGCAGTGAGCCGTCTTCAAAGCGAGCGTTCTGAGTCTGAAAAATTTCTGTAGCGCTCGCGTATAGCGAGGTATGCTCGGTCACGTCATAAACAAGGCCTGCATAGGGCGTTAGCTCGTTGCTATAGCGATATTGCCGCTCATCGCCGAAGTAGTTTTGATCCAGCTCCCAGTCACTCAGGCGTGCGCCGACAATCAGGCTCAGCGGGTCACTGAGTGAAAAGCGTGAGACCACATAGCCGCCGCTTTGAGTGACGCGCATGCTATCAGCGTTAGCAAAATCTCCCCATGCGGGCTTGGCAACCACGCTGTCGCGCCAGTTGAAGAAGCTACCGGCATCCGGCGCTGCACCCGCGGGTGACGCGGTCAAAATATCGAAATCGTCCTCGTTATACATCCAGCCTATGCCCAGCTCATGCTGGCGCCCCAAGAGGCCAAAATTGCCCTCTGCGGAGAGATTGACCGTTTGCTGAGTACGGTTGCCGCGGTAGTTCAAGTAAGAACTCGACATGCCAAGGCCGGTATCTCGGTCGGGGTAGCCGCCACGGTATAGGTACTGCATGCCGTAGTTACCGTCGTTATGGCTGTAGGCCGCCCGCAAGGTCCAGCCGTTATCCAGCGTGTGGCTGAGGTCTGCAAACGCGCGCGTGGTTTCGTTATAGAACGTTGACCAGGCGGTATTGTTAGAGGCACTGCGATCAAAGTCGGTGCGGTCGCCATCGGCGTAAAAAACGGGCACGCCAGAGCCCATGCCATCAGAGTCATTGCGCTGGTATTCAACGCCTGCCGTTAACTGCGTCGCAGACGACAGTTCACTGCTGATCACGCCATATAACGTGTCGTGATCATCTCCCTGGTGGCTAATAAAGCTGTCATTGCGATCTTTGGCAGCGACAAAGCGGATGCCCGTCGTGCCATCGCTGGTTAACGGTGTCGAGACATCAGCGCTTATCCGGCGTCGATCCCATCGCCCTATGCTGGTAGAAAGCGAGATTGCCGCGTCAGGCAGCGGGCGTTTGCGGATAAAATTCACGCTCGCAGAGGGGTCGCCTGCACCCGTCAAAAGCCCCGTCGCGCCGCGTACTACTTCCACACGGTCATAGATAGCAGCATCCCAATCTGTATCCCCAAAATTCCAGAAATTGTTGATGGGAATGCTCAGCCCATCGAACTGAAAGCTGCGAATCGTGAAGCCGCGTGCGGAATAGCTCATACGGTTACTATCGGCACGACTGGGTGAAACGCCAGGTACCTGAGCGAGCACGTCACCGCTGGTTTGTAATGCTCGGTCATCAATCTGCTGGCGGGTAATGATGCTAACGGATTGCGGCGTTTCACGAGGCGTCAGCGACAAGCCCGTTGCACTACGGCTAGCCGGCACCGTGTATCGCTGCGTGCTTTCGCTATTATCGGCAAGCCGCTCTCCGGTAACGACAAGATTGTTGAGCGTCTCCTTTGCATCCGCCAATGCGTGAAGGGGATATGCCAGTAATAAAGCAGTGAGCGTTAGACGGGGAAAAGATGGCATCGGTTATTCTTCTCAAGTGAATTTTTTAACAATTGAGAATTATTCCATTAATGGAGTGGGAATAGTTATGCCATCTCAGCCATGCGTTATGCGCAATCGTCAGATCGCGTCAAATGCGGGAACTTTCATTCAGCCCGCCTGATGGCATAAACCGCCGGGTGAGATGCCATACAGCTTACGAAAAGCCGTAATGAAATTACTGGCGTGACGATAGCCACTTAGGTGAGCAGCCTGTTGCACGCTATGACCACGCATGAGCAGCTCCTTGGCTAGCGCTAAGCGGCGCTTTCGCAAATAGTCGATGGGGGCTAATCCGTAGGCCAGCTTAAAGTGGCGTAACAGGGTGCTTGGGCTCATCGCTGCGTGCTCGGCCAAACGGGCTAATGAATGATTCAGCAGCGGTTCTTCATCCAGCCAGCGACGAACTTGTTCAAGGCGCTCCTGGTAAGCGCATAGGGGTGGTGCTATGCATTGCTGGGGCTGAGCCGACATGCTTTGCGCTAATACCTGTAACGCTAGTCCTTGAAGCTGTGTGCGCTGAGCAAGCTCTGAGCCAACACGGTCGCATCCTTCTTCAAGAGCGAGGCGTAAGCCGGCACTCAATCGCCACGTATGAGACATGGTTTTAGCAGAAGATGCGCCACACCAGCTATTGATCGCCGGTTTCTGCAATGAAAGGCATAGCGTGCGCAGCCGTTGATTGGCGGGGTGAAGAGCGCTGAGAGTCCGCTCCTCCGTCAGTCGCAAACAGCATGCCTCGCCTTCGGTTAGCCAGCGGCGCTGGCCTGAAATATCAAAATGGACCCGGCCTTCTAGCAGCACGACAATCAATAACGTTTCACTGCCCTGTGAGCAAGATCGGTAGGGGCGCTTAATGTCGAGATCGGAAATGAATAGCCCCATCCCGTCCATCAAGTCATGTTCTTCTACGCGGCCAATAGCAACGGCTGCATGAGGCAGGTAAGTGGGGGCGGCATTCACGTCGGGGAAGCGATAGTCGATGCAATAGCGACGGCCATAGTCCAGAAAGTGATTGATGGTGTAGCGTCGAGAGACCGTCACGTTATGGGAATACCGCTATGAATAGGTCCTTAAATGATAATGGTTTTTATTTATTTTTTGAAGACGGCATATGCTTAAATTCTTGGTAACGCCAAAATGCACTATTTTGGTGCCTGGGCGGGGTGGGTTGATTGATTTGGTGCATTTAAAGCGTTCGGCTAAGCCCAGTGATTAATTATAAGTTTTTGAATTTTAATTTCTTTTCCTTTTATTCACCATTTTGGTACATGGGTTGCGCTATGTTACTACAGTCCCGCCTAACCTATGTAACGGAGACACCTCATGGAACTAACCCCGAGAGACAAAGACAAGCTGCTGCTGTTCTCAGCCGCCCAATTGGCGGAGCGCCGCAAGGCACGTGGTTTAAAACTCAATTACCCGGAAGCGGTGGCGCTTATCAGCTTCGAGATTATGGAAGGTGCTCGGGATGGCCGCAGCGTGGCGGATTTAATGAGCTATGGCCGTGAAATACTTAGCCGTGAAGACGTAATGGAAGGCGTTGCCGAGATGGTTGACGAAGTCCAGGTAGAAGCCACGTTTCCGGATGGCACCAAGCTGGTCACTGTGCATACCCCCATCAACTAAGCGCCCCTCTTGGAGAAGATACGATGATTCCTGGTGAGTATCAGTTAAAAGAGGGCGATATCGAGCTGTGCGTGGGGCGTGAGCGCATTACGGTAGACGTTGCGAATACCGGTGACCGCCCCATCCAGCTAGGCTCTCACTATCATTTTGCAGAAGCCAATCCCGCGCTCATTTTCGATCGCGTCAAAACCCGCGGCTTTCGTTTAGACGTGGCAGCAGGCACGGCGATTCGCTTTGAGCCTGGCCAGACCCGTGAAGTCACGCTAATTCCGTTTGTCGGCAAGCGCGAAATTTATGGCTTTCGTGGCGAAGTCATGGGCGCGCTCGACGGAGGTAAACAATGAAACCGACCAACAAGATCAGTCGGCGAGCCTACGCCGATATGTACGGCCCTACGGTGGGCGACCGGGTTCGCTTAGGCGATACCGAGCTGTGGATTGAAGTCGAAAAAGACGCCACTCACTACGGTGATGAAGTGAAGTTCGGCGGTGGCAAAGTGATTCGCGATGGTATGGGCCAAAGCCAGCGTGTTGATGACTCGGTGATGGATACCGTCATCACCAACGCGCTGATTTTAGACTGGTGGGGCATCGTTAAAGCCGATGTAGGGCTGCAAAATGGCCGTATCGCTGCGATTGGCAAATCTGGCAACCCGGACGTACAGCCCGATGTTGATATCGTGATTGGTCCCGGTACTGAAATTATTTCAGGCGAAGGCAAAATTCTTACCGCTGGCGGCATCGACTCGCATATTCACTTTATTTGCCCCCAGCAGGTCGAAGAAGCATTGATGAGTGGCATCACCACGATGCTAGGCGGCGGCACCGGGCCGGCTACCGGTACCAACGCCACGACCTGTACGCCCGGCGCATGGCATATTGGTAAAATGCTGCAAGCCGTTGATGACCTGCCGATGAATATCGGCCTGCTGGGGAAAGGCAATGCCAGCCTGCCCGAAGCGCTTGAGGCCCAGCTAGAAGCGGGTGCCATGGGCCTAAAGCTCCACGAAGACTGGGGTACCACGCCGGCCTCCATTGATAACTGCTTAACCGTGGCGGAAAAGTATGATGTGCAGATTGCTATTCATACTGACACGCTAAACGAGTCGGGTTTTGTCGAAGACACCCTGGCAGCCTTTAAAGAGCGCGGTATTCACACCTATCACACGGAAGGGGCGGGCGGCGGCCACGCGCCGGATATTCTGACCGCCTGTTCGAAAGAGTATGTGCTGCCGTCATCCACCAACCCGACACGGCCCTACACGATCAATACCATCGACGAGCATCTCGATATGCTGATGGTGTGTCATCACCTCGACCCTAATATTCCTGAAGACGTGGCGTTTGCCGATTCGCGTATTCGCCGCGAAACCATTGCCGCTGAAGACATTCTGCATGACCTTGGCGTGATCTCGATGATTGCCTCAGACTCCCAAGCCATGGGGCGCGTAGGCGAGGTGGTCTGCCGTACTTGGCAAACCGCGCATAAAATGAGAGTACAGCGCGGCTTACTGCCAGAAGATGAAGCGCTGGGCGCCGATAACTTTCGCGCTAAGCGCTATATCGCTAAATACACCATCAACCCCGCGATCACGCACGGTATTGCTCATGAAGTGGGGTCGGTGGAAGTGGGTAAACTGGCTGACTTAGTGCTGTGGAAGCCTGCTTTCTTCGGCGTTAAACCGGCACTGATTTTAAAAGGCGGCATGATTGTGGGCGCGCCCATGGGCGATCCCAATGCGTCAATCCCCACACCCCAGCCGGTTCACTACCGGCCCATGTTTGGCGCTTTCGGCCGTGCCACCAGTCAAATTCGACTCAACTTCGTTAGCCAGGCCGCGCTAGATGCCGGTATTAAGGAGCGCCTGGGCCTGCAAAGTACGCTGGCTGCGTGTAAAAACGTGCGCGGCGTGCGTAAAAAAGATATGAAGTTGAACGATGCGTGTCCTGAATTAACCGTGGACCCGCAAACCTATGAAGTGCGCTGTGACGGCGAAATTTTAACCTGCGAGCCGGCCACCGAACTGCCGCTGGCCCAGCGCTATCACTTGTTTTGATTGAACTATTATCCGGGGCGCCGGGGATAGGCCTACGAGAGGGCGCTGTGAATACGTCCGTGTACGCTACTTTTGCCATCCATGGCAAAAGACCCTCTCTACTGCCTACCCCCGGCACAGCCGCACCGAGCGAGAAAGGACGCTAGTCATGCTAAAACTGATAGAACGTTTAGGGCCGATAAACGAGAGCGCTGCTAGCGATACACTAACGCTGCCCTTTGAGCTGCGAATTCGTGGACGCCTGAAAGCCAAAAGCGACAGTGGCCGTGAGCTTGGGTTGTTTTTAGATCGCGGGCCGGTACTGCGTAGCGGCGAAGGCCTAAAAGCCGAAAGCGGCGAAGTGGTACGCATCTGCGCCGCCATAGAACCGGTGGTTACCGCGCGAGTGAGTACTGGCTTACCGCTAGCGCGACTGGCCTATCATCTGGGTAATCGCCACGTTCAGTTAGCCTTAGGTGACGATGAAAAAGGCAGCTGGGTGCGCTTCCCGCCAGATCACGTGCTGGAGGAACTAGCCGTGCTGTTGGGCGCCACGCTGGAGCACCATGACGCGACCTTCGACCCAGAGCCGGGCGCCTATAGCCAAGTAGGCGGTGGGCACTCCCATGGCCATGCGCACGGCCACGACCATGTGCACGATCACGATCACCACCATGCCCACTGAGCAAACCGCATCCGCCGGGCAGCACGACGATTTAGCGCTGTTGGGGCTGATGCAACTGGTTAGCCCGGCGTTGCCCATCGGGGCATTTGCTTTCTCGCAAGGCTTGGAAAGCGCATTTGAGCTTGATTGGGTACGGGATGAGGCCAGCCTGACTGAATGGCTGTGCGGCGTCTTGGAAGATGGCATAACACGCTGCGAACTACCGGTACTGGCACGGCTGCACAAGGCCATTGATGACGCAGACCGTGATTCAATCGCGCAGTGGGATGAGTGGCTGGCCGCCACGCGGGAAACGGCGGAGTTAGCCGCTGAAGATAGCCGCCTGGGCGCATCGTTAAAGCGCTTGTTGGGCAGCTTAAATCTGATGCCGAGTGAAGACTTACTACCGCCCTTGTTACCGGCCCACCCAGGCTATGTGACGCTATTTGCCTTTGCGGCCCACTTGCGTGGCGCGTCTATTCGGCAAATGTTGCTCGGCTTTGCCTGGGCGTGGCTGGAAAATCAGCTAGCCGTGGCCTGCAAAGCGCTACCGCTTGGTCACACCGCTGCGCAGCGTATTATTGAGCAGCTGCGCCCCGCTTTGGTTGATGCCGTTGATCATGCGCTGACGTTATATGACGACGAGCTAGGCCCTGTGCTGCCTGGGTTGGCGCTCGCCAGCGCATTACACGAAACGCAATATTCACGCCTGTTTAGAAGCTAACAGATTCACGTTTTGTAGACGTTAGATAGCTCAGCAGTTAATCCGCTTATTGAGGACATGTTATGACGCACTGTTTACGTATTGGAGTAGGCGGCCCGGTGGGTTCCGGTAAAACGGCGCTGCTCAAGCAGCTTTGCTTAGCGCTGCGCGATTATTACGATATTGCCGTGGTCACTAATGATATCTATACCCGCGAAGATGCCGATTTTTTGCTCAAACACGATGCCCTGCCTGCCGATCGCATTTTGGGCGTGGAAACCGGCGGCTGCCCGCATACGGCTATTCGTGAAGATGCTTCGATGAACCTTGCCGCCATTGATGAGCTACAGGCGCGTCATCCTAAGCTTGAGCTGGTGATGGTGGAGTCGGGGGGCGATAATCTTTCAGCGACCTTTAGCCCTGAGCTTTCCGATCTAACGCTTTACGTGATCGACGTTTCTGCCGGCGACAAAATTCCACGCAAGGGCGGGCCAGGGATCACCAAGTCCGATTTGCTGATTATCAATAAAATGGATATCGCGGAACAGGTGCACGCTTCGTTAGACATTATGGCGCGAGATTCTAAAAAGATGCGCGGCGAGCGCCCCTTTGTATTTACCAATCTTTATGATGGGGTGGGGCTTGAGGAGATCATCCGCTTTATTCTCGATAAAGGAATGCTTGACGAGCGTCGGCCTGATGTTGCGGCAGCCCTATAAACAAAAAAGCCGCCCTGACCAGGCGGTTTAAGTGGTCAGGGCAACTGAAGAATGTGGTTAGCTGCTTGCTAAAAACGGGCCATCCTTGGCCACCACCTAAGTAGATTGGACGACTAAGGTAATGCACACCTTAACCCATGTTATGAAACCTACAATTGTTAGCTAAATAACTGCTTACACAGTAGAAAAATACCTAAAGTGGGCAAAAATGGCACATATAAGGCCTTCAGTTTAGGGGCTTTCGCGTTAGCCATCCTGTGCATAGGCAGCTGTTGTAAGAGGGCGGTGATAGATCAAATGACGACCTGGGCGTGCAAAGCCAGCCAGCAGTAAACCCGCCTCGCGGGCCTGTTCCACCGCCAGCGCCGTGGCCGCAGAGACAGCGACCAGTGCACCAATGCCTGCGCTGGCACACTTGTGCACCATCTCGTAGCTAGCCCTACTTGAGACCAGCACAAAGCCTTCATCAAGCAGCACCCCATCGCCGGCCAAGGAGCCGATCAGCTTGTCTAGCGCATTGTGGCGGCCAACATCCTCGCGTAACCGTTGAATTCGTCCATTTAAATCGCACCAAGCAGCACCGTGGCTGGCGCCAGTCACCGCCTGTAACGGCTGGTGAGCGAGTAATTCGCCCAGGGCATGCTGAATAGCCGCGTCGCTCAGCGCTGGCGCAATCACATGGGGAATCGGGCTAATCGCTTGTTCCAGGGATTCGGTGCCGCATAGACCGCAGCCGGTGCGGCCGGTCAGGTTGCGGCGGCGCTGTTTGAGTTCCACCAGTCTTTGGGTCGAAATTGTCAGTTGAACGGCCAGCCCATGCTCTTCCTCACGTAGTTCCATGTCGTAGCACTCGTGCGGATGGGCAAGGATACCTTCAGAAAGGCTGAACCCCAGCGCCAGGTCTTCCAGGTCGGTAGGGCTGGCCATCATCACCGCGTGGGAGATACCGTTGTAGACCAGCGCCACCGGTACTTCCAGTGCCAGCATGTCCTCCTGAGCGTTGGCATGCCAGCCGCTGGCATCGTGGCGTACCTCCATTGGCTGATACGCCAAGGCGGCCTCTGGTGGAGATGACGAGCTTTTTGGGCGCTGTGCGTTCATGGTGTCTCCTGCTAAGCCCGACCAAGCCATCCTGGGCTTGGTCAAAGGCATTGAAGGGGAAGGGCTGCGGTCAGTAAATTCCAACGCTGCTAACGCCCTGACCAGCCCATGAGTATCGGCACGTAAACGACCAGCAGCAGCACGCCAATCAGCCCCAATAAGTACGGCACGATGGCGCGGGTGATGCGCTCAAGCGGCAGCTGCGTGATCGATGACGCCACGTAAAGGTTAATCGCCACCGGCGGGGTAATCATTCCAATGGAAAGCCCCACCACAATGATCAAACCAAAGTGAATAGGATCAATCCCCAGCTGAAGCACCAGCGGCAGCAGTACCGGCGTGAGAATAATCAGCGCGCTGGCCGTTTCAATAAACACCCCGGTGAGCAAAATAACGCCGACTACCAGCAGCATAATCACGTAGGGGTTGGTCGAGAGCGACAGCACGGCTTGGGCAATGGCGCCCGGCACCTGCCAGCTGGAGAGCGTCCAGCTCAGCACCGCTGACATCGCAATCACCAGCATAATCACCGCCGTGGTCATCGCAGAGCGAATCAACAGCTTATAAACCTGCACCAGCGTTAGGTCACGATACACAAGCAGCGATACCAGCATGGCGTAATTGACCGCGACGACCGCTGCTTCTGACGGTGTGAATAGCCCCGTGAAAATACCGCCCAGGATGATCACCGGCGTCATCAGCCCCCAGCTGGCATCTTTAAAGGTGCGCAGAATAGTGGCTAGTGATAGCGGCGTACCTTTAGGGTATTGGCGCTTATAGGCCTGCGCAATGGCGATGGCCATTAGCCCTAATCCCATCGCGAGCCCTGGCAAAAAGCCGTTTAAAAACAGCTTGGATACCGACTGTTGGGCGATGACCGCATAGATAATCATCGGCACCGAGGGCGGAATGACCACGCCAATGGTGCCGCTCGCCGCGATCAGGCTAGCCGCCGAGGCCGGGTCGTAGCCCTTGCGTTTAAGCTCTGGTACTAGGCTTGAGCCTACGGCTGCCGTGGTCGCGGCCCCTGAGCCGGAAATCGCCGCAAAGAACATGCCCGCCATCACGGAAACCACCGACAGCCCGCCGCGCATAAAGCCCACTAGCGAATCGGCAAAGCTGACCAGTTTTTCGCTCACCTTACCCTGGGCCATTAAATCACCGGCCAGAATAAACATCGGGATCGCGACCAGCGCAAAGGAGTTAATGCCCTGGAACATCTGCTGGGTGACGACCATCAGCGGTACGCCCGACTGGTACAGGGCATACAGCGCGCTGGCGCCAATCGCAAAAGCGATCGGCACGCCCAGCAGCATAAACAGGAAGAAAAGCCCAAATAGCAGCAGCGTCATAGCGGTTCCTCCTGGTGATGGGAGGTCTCGCCGTTAAGCAGCAGCTCTAGAATATCGACCAGCGCATACCATGCCATAATGGCCGCGCAGATCGGCATCACCGCATACACATAGGTCATCGACAGGCGCAGCGAGGCGGATTTCTGAAAGCTCTGCACCTGCATATAACGGTAGCCAATCACAATCAGCGTGATCATAAAGGCCAGCACGATGAGCAGGGCGATAACCCGTGCCGCTTGGCGCAGACGGCCGGGTAGGGCATCCACCGCAAAGGTCACGGCAATATGCCGCCCGCGCTGAAACGCCAGGGTGCCGGCCAAAAAGGTGATCCATACCAGTAGAAAACGGGCGACTTCTTCGGTCCAGCCGACGGCGCTAAATAGCACCCGAGAGACAATTTGTAGCGTGATCACGCCAATCAGGGCAGCCATGCCAAGGAACACGATAGGCTGGAGAATCTTATCCAGCCCGCGCTCAATGCCTCTTAATAGTGATAATAACGATTGCGACAAAGTGGCCACGTTACTGCAGCGCCTCCTGGATACGGGGGAGGTAGTCACCGAACTGACTGCCGTATTTTTCGTAGACCGGGGCTACCGCGGCCTGAAACGCTTCAATATCCGGCGAGTCGTTGATTTCCATACCGGCGGCTTCAAGGGCGGCTAACTGCTCGGCTTCCATTTCCGCATTTTGTTCACGTGCGTAGGCCGATGCCTCACGTGATGCCTCAAGCACTAAGGTCTGCACGTCTTCGGGCAGTGAATTCCACTTGGGCAGGCTCATAATAAACAGCGCCGGTGCGTAAATGTGGCGGGTCATGGTCAGGTAATCCTGAGTTTCCGCCAGGTTGAACGCATAGATCGCATTGATGGGGTTTTCCTGCCCATCAATGGTGCCTTGCTGTAGGGCGGTCAGTGCTTCGGTCCAGGCCATCGGCACGGCGTTGGAACCCAGCGTGCGGAAGGTATCCACATACACTTCGTTCTCGATCACGCGCAGCCTTAAACCATCAAGATCGTCAGGGGTATTAATCGCGTTGCGGCTATTGGTGATGTTACGAAAACCGCGCTCGGCGTAAGCCAGCCCTTTGAGATTGACGCCTTCCAGCTTGTCGAGGATCTCCTGGCCGATGTCACCATCTAACACCGAGTAGGCGGCTTCGGCAGATGGGAACAGAAACGGCAGCTCAAAAACGGAAAACTCATCAACGAAGTTAGCCACCGGCCCGTTGGTAATAACGCCCATATCGACGGTACCAATCTGCATACCTTCCAGCAGCGTACGCTCATCGCCTAGCGAAGCATTGGGGAAAATTTCGATGCTAATCGCGCCGTCGCTCTTTTCGCTGAGCAGTTCTTGAAAGCGCGTTGCCGCAATGTGGTAAGTGTCATCGCTATTAACAACGTGTGCCAAGCGCAGCGTGGTGGCGGGTAGCGTGTCAGCATGAGTGGCCAGCGAAAGCCCCAGAAGGCTGGTGCAAACCATGGCTAGCGTCGCGCGCTGAAGCAGCTGGTAAGGCATATTGGAACGTGTGGCGTTATCCACGTGATCTCCTTGGAGTGGGCAGTTTTTTATAGTGAGACAAGGGGCTATCTGTGACAGGGGCGTCACCTATAGCATATTGGTTTTAGCGCACAAATAAATGATTCTACTCCTGTGATTCATCATAGAAAGAAAAAAAGTGCTAGAACGCGGGCTCAAGAGGTAATCCTATCGACACCAGAAACGCGATAGGCAAAGATCGGTCAAAAGTGGATGTTTTTGGCAGGAGAAAGTTTGCTGATCAAGCCTCGCGCTTGATCGGCACTAAGTGATCGAAAATCCACGTGAACACGAAGGTGAAGACCAGGAAGAAAACCAGTAGCGCCACTTCCATTTTAAGTGCATCGAGCGGCCCCACTTGGTACCACCACATGAACAGAGGGATTAAAATGATGACCAGGCCACCTTCAAAACCAACGGCATGGGCAACACGCAGGCCAAGGGAACGGGCCTGAATACTGCGGCTCATCTCCCACCGTTCGAAGAGCGTGTTATAGATGAAATTCCAGACCACTGCGGCAAGGGAGCTTGCAGCTGCAACTGGTAGCGAACTGTGTGCTTCACCCCCGTTGAGAGCCATGAGAAGTAATGTCGCAAGAGCGATTGCGAATGTTTCAAAAACTACCACGTAGGTGGCCCGGCGAGCGAGTGGAGAGAGAGTCATTTACATTCGATCCTGCTTGATTGAAAACTTGCGACATTAGGTATGTCAGTATATAAATACGACCGTATTTTAACAGGGTGAAAAGGGAAATAGTATGGCTAGGCCGAGATTGATCGATCGTGAACAGTTGCTCGATTTGGCGGAAGGTGTGATTGCCAGCGGAGGCGCCGCTTCGTTGTCGTTCGGATCATTAGCTAAAGCAGCTTCCTTGTCGAAGGCAAGTGTGCAGACAGTCTTCGGCACCCGCGAGGCGATGGTCGAGGCGTTACTGGCGAGGTGGATGGTCCGCGAGGCTGAGGAGTACCAAGCCATTCTCGGGGATAACAGAACTGCTGATGCCCGTTTGAAAGCCCACCTCCAGTCTACACAACGAGAAGAGAGTCACGTCGGCAGGACCGTCTCCGCGATGCTCGCCACACTAGCAAGCAGCGGCTACGCCAGCTCAGAAATGCAGAGCTGGTACCGGGTTCGCATAGACGATCTGGACGCAAATGATTGGGAGAGTCGACAGCGCAGACTTGCCTATTTGGCGGCAGAGGGCGCATTTCTTCTACGCAACCTCGTTGGTTTGGAGATAGACGACGATAAGTGGGCGTTAATCTTTCGCGACATCGAAGAGATGGTCGGCTGAAGCAGTTTCGCTTCCATTATGTCCTAGCCGCCTTGCATACCTATCATCGTCGAAGTGTAATGACATAGTGAATTTGGCCCGGAATACATCAGTGCCACCCTGGCTGCTTGGGCAAAGAAGCAAGAAATGACAATGGTCTTTATTCAGCCCGGAAAAACCCGTAACTCGCCAGATTGCTCACTGCGCCGACTGGCCATAATAGGAACAGATAATGGACACGCTGATTAACGATCTTTTAAACATCGTAGGCAAAACAGGTGTGCTGCTAGGCGACGATATCGCGCTGCGAAGCGTCGACTGGTTCACCAAAGCGCCTTGCGAAGCGAAAGCGATCATCAGACCGCAATCGACCGAGCAACTCAGCCAAGTAATGGCGAAATGCCATGCCGCCAAGCAGCCGGTGGTGACGCACGGCGGGTTAACCGGCATCGTGCACGGCGCCGTGGCCAGCCCCAATGAGCTGGTGGTATCGCTAGAGCTGATGAATCAGATTGAGGCCATCGATGCGATCGGTTCGACGATGCAGGTACAGGCAGGCGTGACGCTTCAGCGTGTCCAGGAAGCTGCCCAAGAGATCGATATGCAGTTTGCACTCGACCTGGGGGCGCGTGGTTCTTGCACCATTGGTGGCAACATCGCTACCAACGCGGGCGGTATCCGAGTTATACGCTACGGTATGATGCGCCAGCAGGTGCTGGGGCTAGAGGTAGTATTGAGTGACGGCACCGTGGTGAGTTCGATGAATACCATGCTGAAAAATAACGCCGGCTATGATCTCAAACAGATGTTCATCGGCAGCGAAGGCACGCTAGGGATCGTTACACGCGCCGTGTTGCGCCTGCATCCCAATATGCCCAGCGAGCAAACGGCCCTGGTCGCCGTGCCCTCGTTTGACGCGCTGACATCGCTGCTGAAGCTCGCATCTAAAGACCTCGCGAACAGTCTGAGCGCCTTTGAAGCGCTGTGGAATAATCACTACGCGTTGATGACCTCCGCCACGACCAAACATACGCCGCTGTTGGCAACCGACTCACCGTTCTATGCCATCATCGAAACCCTGGGCTCCGATGAAAAGCAAGAAGCCGAGGCGTTCGCACGCGTGCTAGAAAAAGCGCTGGAAGCTGGGTTAATCACCGATGCCGTGCTGGCCAACTCAAGCACGCAGCGCCAGGGCATTTGGGACGTGCGCGAGGATATCGAAACGCTGGTGCATGAGCTTAATCCCATGTTCTCTTACGATATCAGCCTACCGATCACGCATATGAATGAATACGTAACGGCGCTAGAGGGCAAGCTAAACGCGCAGTGGCCGGAAACCGGCACGATGGTCGTGTTTGGTCATTTGGGCGATGGCAACCTGCACATTATGATTACGGTGCGCGACGCCAGCCCGCACAGCCGCCGCGAAGTGGAAGAGCTGGTGTACGGTTCGCTAGTAAAATACAACGGCTCGATTTCCGCCGAGCACGGCGTGGGGCTGGAAAAACGCGACTACCTGGCGCTTTCACGCTCGCCAGAAGAAATCGCGCTGATGAAGCGCATGAAGCTGGCGCTAGACCCTAAGAACCTGCTCAATCCTGGCAAAATTTTAGCCTAAGCGCGATATGTAATAGCTGCTTTAATCTAAGCAAAAGGCCACCCAACGGTGGCCTTTTGCGTTAACGAATTACGCAATGCTTAAGATGCTGCTTACTCGCTCAACGCTTCGCGAATGCGCGGTAGGTAATCGCCAAACTGTTCGCCGTACTTTTCATAAACTGGCGCAACCGCTGCTTGGAACGCTTCCATATCCGGCGTTTCGTTGATCTCCATGCCCGCTTCGCGCAGCGCTGCTAACTGCTCAGCTTCCATCTCAGCGTTGACCTGGCGCTCATACTCCGCCGCTTCCTGCGCCGACTCTTTCAACACCACCTGCACGGGCTCGGGCAACTGATTCCAGACCGGCATGCCCATCACAAAAATAGCCGGTGCGTAGGTATGGCGAGAAAGCGTCATGTAATTTTGGGTTTCATCGAGCTTGAACGAATGGATCACGTTCACCGGGTTTTCCTGCCCGTCGATCGTGCCCTGCTGCATCGCGGTGAGGGCTTCGGTCCAGGCCATGGGAATCGCGTTGGCGCCTAGTTCACGGAAAGTGTCGGTATACACCGGGTTCTCCATCACGCGGATGCGCAGGCCATCAAGATCTTCTGGCGCGTTAATCGCCCGCTCGCTGTTGGTCAGGTTACGAAAGCCGCGCTCGGCGTAGGCCAAGCCTTTCAGGTTGACGTCTGATAGCTTATCCAGCAGCTCCTGGCCAATCGGGCCATCAAGCACTCCATAAGCGGCGTCTGGCGAGGGAAACAGGAACGGCAATTCAAACACCGCCATCTCTTCCACAAAGTTGGCCACCGGCCCGTTGGTGATTACGCCCATATCCACGGTGCCGATCTGCATGCCTTCCAGCAGCGTGCGCTCGTCGCCCAGTGTCGCGTTGGGGAAAATCTCGATCGTCACCTTGCCATCGGTGCGTTCTTCTACCAGTTCTTCAAATTTGATGGCGGCGATGTGGAAACCGTCCTGCTCATTGACCACGTGGGCCAAACGCAGATTAACGGGGTCCATATCCGCAAAATCAGCAGCGTTCGCGGCGCTAACTAACGCCAGTGAGATGCCCAATGCCAGCGTGCTGCGTGCAAATGTTTTCATTTTATTATGTTCCCAATGTACGAAGGTGAGAAAGTACCTACGAAGCATGCACCAGAGAAAGGAAAAGGGTCAATTGACCAAAGGGCTCAAGCGGCATACGGCTGGACACATCGCGCCCGCACGGTTACGATACGCACCCACAAGCGCCCGTAGCTCAGTTGGATAGAGTATCGGCCTCCGAAGCCGAGGGTCGCAGGTTCAAATCCTGCCGGGCGCGCCAAATTGTAAAAGAGGGGCCTGCGAGAAATCGCAGGCCCCTCTTTTATGGGCCAACCTTCAGGTGAAAGGATTGTTAATACTATTTATAGTAATGAGAGGAGTTTTATTCGCATAAATAGATTTTTTGGCATGAGGCTGTTCAGTTTTTAGTTATAATCTATCAAAGTTTTTGATTGCAGATGATTATGAAGAATGCCTGTTTCTCTTATTTCGAATATTAAGTTCTGTTGGAATTTAAATTATTTTTTGGATAAGTGGTGGAGTTGATTGTGTCGTTCCATACTGGGTAAGGTATCTTTCCCACAAGCTTGTCGTCGACTAGAATAGCTAGGCTATAACGAGCTCTCGTAATTGCTACATAAAGTTTGTTTCTAGACTCATCCGTCTTATCCTTATTAAATGCTTCAGTGTCTCCACTTAAAAAATCAATATGTTTCTTCGGAGGTATAATTAATACACGATTGAATCCAAGTCCTTTGCTTGAACCAAAGGTGTGCCATGAAAGATTGGCCGGAAGATAGCTTTTACCTGTAGTTGACGACCACCGTAAAATCTGAGGATTTAGATATTTTATATAATCATTAACTTGGGATTTTTTAACTAAGTAGGTGCCATAATGGTGAGCAATTTCATCCGGAATATTATCTACTTCTGACACTGCCCTTACGTACATATTAGGATGAATTGTGTCAGAGAGGTCACAGATGCTCTGAATGCACCTGCGATTTGTAGGCATTGAGTGCTGCTTAAATTTAAGCTTATGAAAGTATTTTATTTTTTGTTGAGACGTCTTTGGTGCCTTATGTCCAAATGTAGTGCTATAAATTGTTTGACGGAAATCACCCACGCAGCAAATAGTGGAGGGCATTATTTTGCTGAGTGACTTAATTACTTCATAATCCCATCCTACTAAATCTTGGACTTCATCGAAGAAAACTCGGTGGTAGATGTCTTGGAGCCGCTTCGCAGGAGCATTTGTTGATTGCTTTGCGATAAGGGCCGCTAATTTGGCTAATAACCCTGAGTAGACCTGAGTTTTACATGGTGTGAGGTAATGAAGCGGATTTATTAAACCGTCATCGAGCTTCTCGCCACGGTTTTTCTTGTACTTGGTAGAACCTGGCCATAAGTGAGGATTATTCTCAGTGAAGGCGATAGCCGTGATGCGATCAGTGAATACTAAGTTCTGATAAGGTCTCACCATATCTTCCAAGTAGAAAGAAAATAGTCCTTTTACTACAAAATCTTCGCTACTTTTACCGTAAAGTTCGACGAAGCGAGAGCGAAGTTCTGCTTGATTATTGATGGTGTAAGTAATGACAAGAACTCTCCCACCTCCGTCAATAATATTGATAGCGTCTGTAATGATTTTATGCGTTTTGCCCGATCCAGCGCCTGCAATCCATAGTTCGTTAGTCAAAATTGAATACCTCATCGAGGAAAGCTGGGTATTCAAATTCTAGCGAGCCATCAAACAGCTTGATTGCAGAATCGACCTTCCTTGTACCCTTGCCATTGCCTTTAATACTCCTGAACCAATCGATCAGAAATTCACGCCTATCTTCCAAAGTGGATTTTTTATTGTAGAGATTTTTAGTCTGAGTCGACAAAACCATCTCTGCAAAGGCATCAAGCATTTCTAAGTTATTAGCATTGGCGTAAATCAATGCTGGCTCAAGTGAGAATTCAAGATCACTTTCAGAAGAGAAAAGCTGAATATTGGGAAAATCGGTGTATTCCAAGCGCGCTGCAATTACGTTTCTTTCATAATCTCCGTCATTATCCCTAAGCACATGAATCTTTGTTCCGATCTCCTTACCCACCGCAATGAACGTATCGAAACCCACGCCGCGTACGACAATTATATCGATTCCATCCTGTTCAGGAAGTCGGCCATGTTTGCGATAGTAGATTTTTTTGAGAACTAACTCGTCTGAGGGTCCTTCAACTAATATTACCCTGTTGGATAGTGCCACCCGTAATGTGTCATATCCAGGAAGTCGTTTGAGTGTTTTTACCACTTTAGGGTCTAGCCTATCCAGCCTTTTATAATCCGACTGCAGAAGGCAGATTTTGTCAATACTTAGCTTATTCAATACATAAGAGCTGTGTGTGGTTAAAAATAGTTGCTTATTGCTTCGCTGATTTTCAATGTAGTGCACTAGTCTGCTTAAATTTGTGTGGGAAAGGTGGTTTTCTGGTTCCTCCATCATCACCAGATCAATGTCCTTGGATTTGTTCTGAATTGCCAGCTTGATTTGAACGTTGCTCTGTTCACCCTTTCCGATGAACTGAAAAGGCACTTCATCAACTTTAAGCTGTAACCCTGTCTGAATAGAGCCTGCTGGTAATGTGCTAGCTGCAATAGTTAGTTTCTTATCAGTGATTAAATGATCAGTATCTAGATTGCCGTTGACCGTCTTAACCTCTTCTGAGTCGTTAAAAATCTGCTGGTTTTCTCTATAATTAAGAGTAAGTTTTACCAGCTCTTCTTTCTCCAATGCGGTATTCAAAATGGATGATATGTACTGGTTTTTACCCATTGTTGGGTGCGGTGATTTTCAACCCAGTTGTCCAAATGGCTGCACTTAAGCAGCCTTTTTATTACGCTCGATTTCCTGCACTTTCCCTGGGTTAAGCGACACTGAACCAGTGACCTCCCAGTTTCGGGTGCTGCCCGACCAGCGTTTCGGATAGCGACGCTTAGCGCTTTCATAAACCGCTTTACGACGTTCAAGGCGTTTTCGATCAACGCCACGATGCCGGTCAGCTGGCGTGACATATTGGATGCCACTGTGAAGGTGCTGTTCGTTGTAAGCCCGCTCGAACACCAACATCCATTCTCGTACCGCGCTCAGCGATGTAAAGCCCTTGGTGGGCCATGCTGGGCAGTATTTGACGGTACGGAACAGCGATTCCGAGTAAGGGTTGTCGTTGCTTACTCTCGGGCGACTGTAAGACATCAACATCCCCAGTTCGGTTAACCTCGCTTTGAGCGTATAGGACGTCATCGGCGCCCCGTTATCTGAGTGCAGTACCGGTGGTTGATGCCAGCAACCTTCTCGCAGCAAAGCGCGTTCCAGTAATTGTTTAGCCAGCTCGCCCGATTCGGTGTCGTGAACTTCCCAGGCGATGATTTTGCGGCTGTAGATATCCATGATCAGGTAGAGATACCAGTGCTGGCCTCGCACAACGGAGGCGCAGAAGCTAATGTCCCAACTCCAGACCTGGTTTGGCCCTGTTGCCGTAAAACTGGTCGGCGCGGGCACTGGACGGCGTGGTTTCATACGGCCACGAGGGTGCTGCTGGTGATGCTTTTTCAAAACCCGGTAAAACGACGATTCGGAGGCCAGATAGACGCCGTTGTCTGCCAGCAAAGGCACGATTTGAGACGGCGGCAAGCTCTGATACTCGGGACGATGACACGTGTTCAAAATGGCTTGCTCTTCCTCATGCGTTAGCTGATGCGGCTGCCTGCCTTGCACCACGTGATGACGCTGATCCTCAACAACAGCGCCACACTCAGATCGCCAACGTTTCAGTGTGCGTTCATTCACGTTGATAATCTCAGCGGCTTTATAACGAGACGCGCCATCCACAACCGCTTCGTCAAATAGCGCGATGAGCCTTGCACGTTCGTCGAGCGGCGTTAGTCGTCCTCGCCGCTGTCGGGATCTTCGCTGTACAAGGCTTCGAGCTTTTTTGAGAGCACCAGTAACGACGTCGTCTCAGCCACTACCTTGTCTTTGCGCCGCACTTCCGCTTTGAGTTGCTTGATGGTCTTACGGTCTTCTTTACGCTGCTTTTGCGCCGCTTTTTCCTGGTCTTCTTGCCGACCAGCGCCTTCGAGGCAAGCCGCTTTCCACTGCTGAATTTGCTCGGGATAAAGGCCTTTTTCGCGACAGTAAGCGCCAAGCTCTGCCTCTGACAGGGTGGCGGTTTCGATGACCACGGCTAGCTTGGCGTCGGGCGACCATTCACTGTCGCCTGGGGTGTAACCCGGCACAGGCACTCCTTTTACTCGACACTGTTTTAACCAACTATACAGCGTCGCGTCAGAGATGCCTTCCTCTGTCGCTACCGATGCCACACTGTGATTATGGGGTGGTAACAACTTCTTCAGGACGGCTGATTTACGCTCTGCGGAATAACGTGGCACAAGGACTCCATGCCGCTCCCTCTGGATTAGATTTAGGCGATATCGCCAACCGGACAACTAGGCTGACAGAGGGGGGGTGTAGGCGTGTGGGATCGATGTATAGTGCTTTAAATTTTTTAGCAATTGCTTTAATAGGGTTCCAGCCAAAATCAAGCCACTCTACTTTGTAGAACTCTATTGGGATTGCGGTTATGTTTGGTTTTGTTAACAGATATTGGTTGTAAACGTCTTCCAATGTTTTGTCGAATAATGCCTGCACTACGACACCTTGACTATCAGTTTTTAAGCTATTATTTGTTCCTTTATACTCAGGTACGCCATTAATATAGGCTTCAATGATAAGGCTGGGCAAATACCTAGATGATTTGTCAGAGTTTAGGAAGTTATTAACTGCCTCCTGGTTGAAAAGATCAGGAGTGAACTCTACATTAAAAGGACGTCCCCTGTAATTATAGTTAAGTACTATCTCTAGTGCCTCAAGAATGGTGCTTTTTCCAGAATTATTATCTCCAACAAAAATGTTAACATCATCGTTGAATTCAAAATAATTGTTTATGAATTTTTTGAAATTAAGAAGTTTTATTGATTTTACTTGCATTCTAAATTCCCCTTTTTATATCAGCTGTATAAAGTGCCATTTTTTAGCTTAATTAGATCTTTTCCACAACTTATATTGTTGCTTCACTGAATTTAGATTAGCACAATTTACTTAAGCGGGTTGAGGCTCGTAAGCATAATTTTCAACGGTTCACTAATTTTTCAGTGGTACTAATGAACGGCAAGTTTCTCCGCAGAATACGATGGCAACCCGCAGAGGCATGAGACGTTATTCCAGGGCTTTGCGACAGTAAATTGCGGCTGTCTTGGATAGGATGGATGAGACTCACGCTTATGACTGAGTAGTGGTCTGGAAGTTGGAAGACATGGATTCAGCCTGCCTAACGCGATAATTGAAAACAGAGGGCCTGCGATGAATTACAGGCCCTCTGTTGTGCCCCCCCTAATCCTCCGGCTTCAACTCTTCCTGCCTCGGTGGGCTGCCTACCCGTACTTCGCTGAGATCCTCCTGAGAGAGGCCGCGGTAAAGCGAGAACATCATGATAAAGACCAGAATAAACATCGGTAGGCCGACAACGGTGATGACCTGCTGCAGTGCAGTCAGCCCGGCATCGCCTGCCAGTACAATGAGCATGGCAGCCAGCATCCCCTCAGAGACACCCCAGAAAACACGTTGATGCCAAGGGCCAGGGTCGGCGCTGCCGGTACACAGCATATCGACGACCAGTGACGCTGAGTCTGATGAAGTAGCGAAGAAGATCGCGACGATCACCACTGCTAAGCCTTTAATCAATGTCGCGGCCGGGAAGTTATCAAAAAACGCGAACATGGCGAGCGGGATGCTTTCGGCGACAGCCGCTGACAATACGCCCGCTTGATCCCCCAATGCCGCTCGGGCAGCGGGCCCAATGCCGTCAATCTCCATTGCCGACCAGCCGAAGATCGCAAACCAGACCAGCGTAAAGATAGAGGGGGCGAACAGCACGCCAAGCACGAACTCGCGGATCGTCCGCCCGCGAGAAATCCGCGCCACGAAGATACCGATGAACGGTGACCAGGTGACTGTCCAAGCCCAATAGAATACCGTCCAGCTGCCTTGCCAGCCCCAGGCGCCGCCTTCGCTGGAGTAACGTGCCAGCGTGTCATTCCAGAATGCCATGGGCAGCAGGTTGGTTATGTAGAGGCCAAAGGTTTCGACCACGGCACGTAATAGGAAAACGGTCGAGCCGGTAAAGAGCACAAACAGCAGCAGGCCAACGGCCATACCAATATTGATATTGGAGAGCAGTTTCACGCCTGAATCCAGCCCCGCCACGATTGACCCTACGGCCACGGTGGTAAGCACAGCGATGATCAGCACTTTTGTTATCACCGCATCCGGAACCCCCCACAGTTCCGTTAGCCCCGCATTGATCTGTTGGGTGCCCAGCCCGATAGAAACGGCTACGCCAAAGAGCGTGCCGAGAATGGCAAAGATATCGAGCGATTTACCGATGGGGCCGTAGATACGTTCACCTAAGAACGGATAGAAGACCGAGCTGAAACGCATTGGTAGGTTGTAACGATAGATAAAGTAAGCAAACGCCAGTCCCGGCATGGCGAAAATTGCCCAGGTATGTAGCCCCAGGTGATAAATCGCAAAGCTCATAGCATCGTCAGCGGCTGTTACAGAGAATGGCTCGACATCCGACCTTGGAGGATTGGCAAAATGAGAAATCGGTTCGGCGACGCCCCAAAACATCAGCACCGTACCGATACCGCCCGCAAACAGCATGGCGAACCAGGAAACGTTGGTATACGTCGGTTTCGCATCATTTCCGCCTAAACGAATCGCACCATAACGGCTCATCGCCACCCACAGCAGAAATGCTACCCAGGTGGTTACCCCTAAAATAAAAAACCAACCGAGGTTGGTGACGATCCATTCACGCCCCGCGCCGAAGGCTGCGCCTATGGCGTCTGGCGCAATTAACAGCGCCACTAAAAACAGGATCATGATTCCGGCCGATGTGAAAAATATGGTGGGATCTGTCCTGAGGCCCAGCTTTCGCGCAAGTGCATCCATTGTTATAGCTCCCTATGTCTTTACGACTTTCTTTTATGACTTTCTTTACGACGCTGGTTTTCAAACCGGCCTTTAAAACACGCCCTTAAAACAACGTAGGAGCTATAGGGCGATTACGCCACGCCGGCAAAAAAATACGCGCTGTCAGCATCGCTTTCTGATGCCAATAGCGCGTCTATAGAGGCGCGTGCTGTTTTAACGACTCTCTACACGTAGAAGTCGAGGTCCTCTTGCGCTTTGAGCAGATCGCGCATCTTGATGGGGTCGTCACCAAAGAAGAAGACCAGGCCCCAGTGTGTGCCGAAAGCAGATCGGTCAGGCACTGTCTCTTCCGTAGGTGCGACCAGCTCATGTGACTCGAAATAGGGGTGATCAACGCACTCTGTAGGCATTTCCAGTTTGCTGACAACACGACGGCGCGGGTAGACACCAAAGCAGCCTGCGTAACCCTTCGCATCGACCACTTCTTTAGGGAAGAAGGCTGCTACTTCCTCTTTCGTGCTTTTCGGATCGAACACTAGCATGGACGCCTGATAGGCATTGAAGCCGTAGGCTTTTTCGATCAGTTCAAACGCCTTAAACCCGGGGGGGCGGTAGGCCACCTCGCCAAAGTACATTTCACCATCAGCGGTAACGAAGTACTCGGGGTGAATCAAGCCAAACTTGATATCAAACGTTTTAATCAACAGCTCAATCTGCTTGGTGATCGCATTACGCCAGCTTTCAAGCTCTGCCGTCGCCGGTACGAATACCGAATAACCCAACGTTACGTATTCGGAAATGTTCAGGAACTGGATTTTACCATCATGAATCCAGGCCTCAACGGCGAACTCCCAGCCATCCAGATGGCTTTCCATCAATAAAGGATATTCTTCGGCCGGAATGTTGTCGATTTCTTCGAGCGTGCGGATCATTCGGTGACCGAGGCAGCCGGCTTTGTCGAACGCCTTAACGTGAATCGGGTCGTTCGGGTCGCCATCAAGTTTGAGCAGCGTTTGGTTCACGCGCTTCATGAAGCGAACGATGTCTTCTTTCTCGTGGGCCTCTTCGAAGATACCGACACGGATACCGCCAAGCTGCGCGCGACGCTTCATTAAGGCCTTGTCGCGGAACAGAATGGATTGACCAAACATGCGAGGGCTATCAAGGAGGACGGAGTTGATCGCACCGGACCACTCAACGGTCTCTTCAAACAGCGGAATGGCGATATCGACGCCTTCTTCCTTCAACCTCTCGGCGATTTCCATGGACCGATCATTCAACCGGATAAAATCCCAAGAGATAAAAGGGATATTGTTGGCGGTGCAAAAATCCGCCGCCCACTCGGGGGCAATCACGATATAACGGCGGTCAAATTTTTGCGCCGCTTTAATGGCATTAATACTCCAGCCAAGCAGGGCGATATAGCCTTTATTGGGATCTTTGGGCGTCTCGGTGCCTTTAACCGAGTCCATTTCTGGATCACGCCAAGCCACTACTGATTCGGGCAACTGCTTTTCTGATGTTATCGACATTCAATGTCCTCCGTGCTGGTTGACCCAGGCTGACTGCGCGGCGGTTGGAGCGCACCAAATAGGCGCAGTCGCAGTCAGTCATGTTCAGAAGCGAGTGAGTAAACCAGCATTAGAAAAGTTTTAGCGCACCCGTGGTAACAAAGTTAGTTGAGATCGTTACAGTTAGCAATTAGGTTGTAGAGTATCTGTGGAATTAATGTAGAGGTTTTCTCGCTGCTGAGGAGAGGATTATTGTCTAAAGAGAACGGTATGACATACGCCGTTGCGTTACGCTTTGCAGCCCATCACTACTCTGCATTTGAATCCCATTTATTTAGAAAAATACTGCCTTATCAAACCTTTGAAGTCCGATAGCGTGCACTCATCTGTACCCCCTGCCTACTGGAAATCAGCGTTTCGAATCACTCTTGTAAAGGCCTGCTATGAGGTGCCTTTTGATGTATAGAAAGTTGTTGTACAACCAGAGGTAGATTTTGTACGAGTTTTTGGTTTTTAATGTCTTATTATGTTTACCTGTACAGTTTACTTGTACACCTAGTGTCAGTTGCTGCAGCGGAGACACGACGATTACCAAAAGAGTGGTGGCTATCGACATTTGTGAGTGTTGTCATCGTCACTTAACGATAAAGGCGCTTAAAAATATGACCTCTACACGTTCCTCTACTGGGCGAGAAGCATCGATGTCGCCTGATCTATTTCCTCGTACTGTCATGTTGGCCGGTAATGATCCGGAAGCAACGCGCCGCAGCATTGAGGCCTGCTTCACTGCCACCTTCGATCGATATGAGTCACTGTTTACAACGCTTGCCAGCGAAGAGGCCTACCGGCGTAAGTCGATATCTCTTCGGCATCCGCTAATGTTCTACCTCGGACATACCGCGACATTCTTCGTTAATAAGCTGGTGTTGGCTAAGCTCTTACCTGCTCGAATAGACGCGAACATGGAGTCTATTTTTGCGGTTGGCGTCGATGAAATGAGCTGGGATGACCTCAATGATGCCCACTATCAGTGGCCGTTGGTCAGTGAGGTGATGGCTTATCGCGCGAAGGTTCGCGCCGCGGTGCTCGCTTTGATTCGTGAGCTGCCCGTTGCGCTGCCCATTGGTTGGGATAGCCCCTTCTGGCCTATCGTCATGGGGATCGAGCACGAGCGTATCCACCTTGAAACGTCTTCGGTGTTGATTCGCCAGCAGTCACTCGATCTGGTGTCACCACAGCCTGAGTGGGCGCCTATTCGCACCGCCGGTGAGCCGCCGGAGAACACTTTGATCACGGTGCCTCAAGGTGAGGTGACGTTAGGCAAGTCGTTTGATGACCCGTGGTACGGCTGGGATAACGAGTACGGTCATCACCGTGCCGACGTTGAAGAGTTTAAAGCGAGCCAATTCCTGGTCAGTAATAACGAGTTTCTGGAGTTTGTTGAAGCCGGTGGTTATTTGACCGACTCCTTCTGGTCGGAAGAGGGGGTAGGCTGGCGCAATTTTGCCAAGGCGACCCATCCCACCTTCTGGGTGTGGAAAAACGAATGGCATCTGCGCTTGATGACCGAAGAGGTGACAATGCCTTGGGATTGGCCGGTTGAGGTCAACTTCCACGAGGCTAAAGCCTTTTGTGGTTGGAAAAGCGAACAGACGGGCCAGCCCGTGCGTATGCCCACGGAAGATGAGTGGCATCGCTTAGCGGATGAAGCGGGTGTGTCCGAGCTGGAAAATGACGCGCCTGCCAATGCCAACCTGCATTTAGATCACGGTGCCTCTTCGTGCTCTGTAACGCGCTTCCAGCATGGCCAGTGGTTCGATGTGGTGGGCAATGTGTGGCAGTGGGTGGAAACGCCCACCTACCCGTTCCCAGGCTTTGATGTGCACCCGCTGTACGATGATTTCACCACGCCGACGTTTGATAACCAGCATAACCTGATCAAGGGCGGCTCCTGGATCTCCTGCGGTAATGAAACGCGGCTTAGCGCTCGCTATGCGTTTCGGCGGCATTTCTTCCAGCATGCGGGCTTTCGCTATGTTGTGTCAGATGCCGAAGTCACGCTACCCAGCGCTTATTACGAAAGCGATGCGCGCATGGCGGAGTACGCAGAATTCCATTACGGCGATGAGTGGTTTGGCGTTGCCAACTTCCCGCAGGCACTGGCAAGCAAGGCATTAGCTAGTATGGCTGGCCGACCCAAGAAACGCGCGCTGGACCTGGGATGCGCCAGCGGGCGCTGCAGCTTCGAGCTGGCCCGTGAGTTTGAACAGGTAGATGGCGTGGACTTTTCCGCCAACTTTATTCGCCAGGGTGTCGAAATGGCGGAGCAGAAAGTGCTGCGTTATACCCGTGCAGAAGAGGGTGAACTGGTCACCTACCAGGAACGTACGCTGGCAAGCCTTGGGCTGGAAGACGTGGTCGAACGCATAAGCTTTCATCAAGGCGATGCGTGCAACCTCAAACCACAATTCAGCGGTTACGATTTAGTAGTGGCCGCTAATCTGATTGATCGGCTGTATAAGCCTGCACAGTTTCTGCAGACCGTGCATGAGCGGATCAACGTGGGCGGCATCCTCATGATCGCCTCGCCCTACACGTGGCTGGAGGAATATACGCCGAAGGAGGAGTGGATTGGAGGAATCAAGAAAAACGGCGAAAATGTCAGCACTTTGGATGGCCTGAAGGCGCTGCTTGAACCTCATTTCAGGATGATTAGCGATCCCGAAAAAGTCCCCTTTGTGATTAGAGAGACCATGCATAAATACCAGCACAGCCTCTCGGAAGTCACGCTATGGGAACGTCGTTCCTAACGAGGCATTCAGCACTTTGGGGGTAAACTAAGTGCCCAATGGCCCGGTTAATCGACACGTGCTCGGTTAACTGGGTCTTTATAGTGTTGACAGGCCTTGCTAGAAGATCAGCATTAGAAGGCCAATAACAACTATCAGGCCGATCATAAAGATGATACCGACGGTGCTAGCTAAAAATTTCAACATGCTCTTCTCCTTTGTGTATCTCGTTAGCTCATCCTGAGTTAACGCTGATTATGACTTTATCATAGAAGCCAACGTTAGTTCGCGCCAACGAAGTTTGCTACGCCGTTCTTTAAATAATCAGCTAATACAAGCGCACTGGAAGCGATTAGTTTAACTGTCCCAGCGCGCTTGGGGCACCGCTAGCCTTGGGAGGTGGCGAGCGCTTGGTCAATATCGGCCAGCAGGTCGTCGATATGCTCGATGCCAATCGACAGGCGCACCATGTCCGGGGTGACGCCGGCTTTTTGTAGCTCTTGGTCATTCAACTGGCGGTGCGTGGTCGAGGCCGGAATAGAGGAGCAGCTCTTGGCATCGCCAATATTAACCAGCCGCAAAATAAGCGAAAGCGCATCGTAGAAGCGCTCGCCAGCGGCTTGGCCACCCTTAATCCCGAAGCTAAGAATGCCCGAAGCGTGGCCATGCATATAGCGCTGGGCTAATGCGTGATCGGGATGGCTTTCCAGCCCGGCATAGTGCACCCATGCCACTTGGGAGTGACCTTCTAAATGCTTAGCAACCGCTAGCGCATTAGCGCAGATCCGCTCAATTCGTAGTGACAGTGTTTCCAGCCCCTGCAGAAGATTCCAGGCTGCTTGAGCAGACAGCGCCGCGCCCATATTGCGCAGCGGCACTACGCGTGCGCGGGTAATAAAGGCTGCATCGCCGACATCGCGGGTATAGCAAATGCCGTGATAGGAGACATCCGGCTCGTTCAGCAGCGGAAACCGGTTGGCATGTTCCGCCCACGGGAAGTTGCCAGAGTCTACAATAACGCCACCCACCGTGGTGCCGTGGCCGCCAATGTATTTGGTGGCCGAATGGACGACAATATCCGCCCCGTGTTCAATGGGCCGGCATAAAAACGGTGAGGCCGTGGTGTTATCCACAATCACCGGGACTCCGTGACGATGCGCGGCATCTGCAAGCGCCCGCAGGTCGACGATCCCGCCAGAGGGATTGCCGATACTTTCGCAAAATACTGCTTTCGTGCGCTCATCAATTAGCGCTTCGATGCCGGCAATGTCGTCTTTGTCGGCAAAGCGCACCTGAATGCCCTGGCGCGGCAAAGTGTGAGCGAACAGGTTGTAGGTGCCGCCATACAGCTCGCTAATCGAGACGATGTTGTCGCCCGCTTCTGCAATGGTTTGAATGGTGTAGGTGATCGCTGCCATTCCTGATGCTACCGCTAGGCCCGCAATACCGCCTTCCAGCGCGGCTACTCGTTGCTCTAGCACGGCGCAGGTCGGGTTCATGATGCGAGAATAAATATTGCCTTCCACTTTCAGATCAAACAGATCCGCCGCGTGTTGTGCGCTGTCAAAGGAAAATGACGTGGTCTGGTGAATCGGAACCGCAACAGCATTTTGCGAATCCGGTGAGTAACCATGATGGAGGGCGATCGTTTCAGGTTTCATAAAGGCAGCTCGTGAAAGAGAGGAGTAGCCCTGATCTTAGAGAAGTCGACGCGGGTGAGCCAACGTCGTTTAGTCGGATGCCCTGCCTCAATCGAAGGCCGAGTGAGGTCACTATGTATCGGCGATGGCCTGTTCGGCAGGCGGCTGTCAAGATTGCCGTGTCTCATTTGGTGAGATGAAATCGTAAAGTTGTCTTGCTATGTTCTAAGCCACACCAACAAAAAATGACGCGCGCCATGCCTGCACACATGCCTTCACCCGGTAGAAATACGCAACAGACTCCCTCGACGTTGGTTCATGCCATGCAGGTGCTGCAAATCACAGCACGTTGCGGGCACCGTGGTGCCAGCATCAATGATTATCTCGATGCGCTCGAATTCAGTCGCCCAACGCTTTATCGATTATTAAAAGGGCTCAAGCAGCAAGGGTTTTTGCGCTCTTCTCCTGTTCGTGGGCGCTATCTATTAGGGTATGAACTGCTGGTGCTCGGCGCTCAGGCGGGCAATGGCGCCGGGCTGCGTGACCTGGTTCGGCCAAGGTTGCTGGCTTTAGCCCATCGTTGTGGCGATAGTTTTTATCTCTTTGCGCGCGATGGTTTTAATGCTGTTTGCTTGGAAGTACAGAACGGCGCCTACCCTGTGGGCAGTTTCGTTAGCGCTACGGGCGGCCGCCTGCCGTTAGGTGTTGGCCAAGCATCTATCGCCTTGCTTGCCTATCTGGAAGCTGACGAGCGCAGCGATATACTCAGCCATAACGCCGCACGACTGCTTAGCGAATACGCGATCGCCGTTGCTGATGTTGAAGCGGAAATACACTATCTACTCACTCATGGCTATGCTCACGGCGTGGAGGGATCTCTGCTGCCCGAGTACAGCGGCTTGGCCATTCCTATCCTTGATCACAGTGGTCATCCTTTGGGTGCGATGAGCTGCTCGATGCTGAAATCGCGTATGACAGCTGACCACAAGGCGGACGTTCTCAAAGGCATGCAGGATGAAGTGGCTGCCATGGTTAACAAGGCCCACGGCCTTTTGTATTTGGATTGAATCATCATGAAACTCCTCACACACCCTTCCCATCAGCGCCCGTGCGGCTGGAATTCATGGCTACCTTCGCGAAAGGTGCGCCCAGCGTTAAACGGTCAGTCTGAGGCAGAGGTGGTCATCATCGGCGCGGGTTATACCGGCTTTGCGGCGGCCACTGCCTGGCAGCAAGCGCGGCCAGATGATCGCATCAAAATTCTTGAGGCTGATCGAGTCGGTGAAGGTAGCCCGGGGCGCAATTCTGGCTTCATGTTGGAAATTGCCTTAGCGAACGACGCTCGGCCCGAAGAGCTTGAGCGCATGGGGCAGTTAAACGCGTTGAGCCGGCAAACGATGGCGCTGCTACGTGAGCGTGTTGAGCGTCTAGGTATCGACTGCCAGTTAGCGCATAGCGGCACCTACCGAGCGGCCAGAAGCGCGATAGGCCAGCGTTCACTTAAACAGTACGAAGACTTTCTTAACGCGGCTGGACTGTCCTATCAGACCTTAAGCGGGGGCCAGCTCGCTGAAAAAATTGGTACCCATTATTACTCGCATGGCCTTTATTCGCCGGACTGTTATCTGGTCCAGCCAGCCGCATTGATTACGGGCTTGGCAGATTCGTTGGAACCCGGAATAGAGCTGCACGAATATTCGCCCGCCACGCAGATTGTGCCTGACGGCAAAAAGTGGCGTGTTTCGACCTCGGAAGGTGAAGTATTGGCTGGGCGAGTGATTCTCGCCAATAACGCTTTTTCGAGGGCTTTCGGTGCCGACTCTTCGCGGCTAACGGCGATTTATACCTATGCCGCTATTACCGAGCCATTAGTGGAGCGGGATCGCCAGCGTATTGCTGCTAGAACCTGGGGGCTGCTGCCTGCGCACCGGCTGGGTTGTACGCTGCGCACCACGGTCGACGGGCGATTGATGATTCGTTCAGGCTACAGCTATGAGCGCGAAGCCGATAACGCGCGTGTCGAAGACGGATTAAGAGCAAGCCTTGAAGCTCGCTATCCCGACATCGCCCCCGTGCGCTTTGACCAGATGTGGGGAGGCACCACCGGGCTTACCTATAACGGCGCGCCATTCTGGGGTGAGATTCAGCCCAATTTGTATGTATCGGCAGGGTGTAATGGTGGCGGGATCGTCAAGGGCACCTTCCTGGGCGATGCGCTGGCGCGCAAAGCGCTGGGACAGCCCGTTGAGGATGTTGCGTCGCTGTTTGGCACCGCTAGTTGGATGCCGCCTGACCCTGTGCGCCGGTTAGGGTTTTATCTAACCAGCCAAGTAGAGCGCCTCAAAGCGAAATCCGAAACCTGATCCCAACCTTTATTATAAAAAAGAGAGATTACAATGAATCCTCAAGAGCATATTGGGCTGTTGTCTATCCTGCCGGCGGCACTTGCGATTGTGCTGGCATTCGTCACGCGTAATACCGTTTTTTCATTGGCCGTTGCTTGTTTTGTTGGGGTAATCACCCTGGGCAATGGGTTGATGGGGTTTCCGACGCTGTTAAAGGAAACGCTGGGCACGACGAGCTTCTCCTGGATATTGTTGCTCGAGCTATTCATCGGTACGGTGATCGCTTTTTTCCAGCGGACGGGGGCTATTCAAAACTTTACTGCCTGGGTGGAGCGCCGTGCCTTATCGCGTGTGAAGGTTCAACTGATTGCCTGGCTCATGGGGATGTTTGTTTTCTTCAGTGACTATTTCAGCCCGCTGTTTGTCGGCAGCACGATGCGTGGCCTGACGGACCGCTACCGTGTTTCCCGTGAAAAACTCGCTTACATCGCGGATTCAACCTCAGCCCCCGTGAGCGTTCTGATCCCGATCACCGGCTGGGCGGTATTTATCTCTGGGCTGCTGATCGGTATGGGCCCTATCGAGAATGCGGCGCAGGCAATGAGTGTGTTTCTCTATGCCATCCCCTTCAACCTTTATGCATTTCTTTCTGTGCTGGTGGTGGGGCTGGTGATTGTTGGCGTTATTCCGCTTTTCGGACCAATGCGTGAAGCTGAGCGTCGGGCCCAAGAAGAAGGCAAGGTATTGCGTGATGGTGCTGAGCCGCTGGTGGGAGAGGAGCTAACCGATATTCCACCTTATGAAGGTGTGCGCACCAGCCTATTTTGGAACTTCTTCGCCCCGGTCATGGTGGTGATCGGTGTGGCGGTAGGGACGTTTATTGTGATGGATTCGGCCAAGACCATGGAAGCCTTCCTGGCGGCGTCGGTGTTCTTAGGGATTGTCATGCGCCTGCAGGGCATTCCTTTCAACGATATTATGAAAACCTCACTCTCCGGCATGAAGGGTGTCATGCCCGCGATCATCATTCTGGCGCTGGCCTATTCGCTGAATCAGCTGTCAAAAGATATGGGCACGGCCAACTACATTGTTGAAGCAACCGCCGGTTGGCTGACGCCTGCGTTACTACCCGCCATGACGTTTTTGATTGCCGCCGTCATTGCCTTTTCCACCGGCACATCATGGGGCACCTTTGCCATTATGATGCCGTTAGCCGTGCCTCTTGCCTTCAACTTCAGCGCAGATGCCATTACGCCATTGCTCTATGCCACCGTCGCTGCAGTCGCGGGCGGCGGTGTGTTTGGGGACCACTGCTCGCCGCTATCGGACACATCGGTACTTGCTTCTACCGGCGCCGCTTCCGACCACATTGACCATATCAAGACGCAAATTCCCTTTGCGCTCGCTGTCGCCCTGGTGACTCTGGTCGCGTATCTATTGATCGGCCTCATGCTGTGAGGCTTGTTTGATGCCGGAGTTAGCGCTCCGCAGGGCATAGGCGCAAAAGAGTAATTATAAGCACCCCCTGCGGTGCTTATTTAGCGATCCCATGGTGCTTTTTAATCCGGTACATATGCGCATCCGCATAGCTGAGCAGAGTGTCAGCATCGTGGCCATCGTGCACAGCACACGATCACTCGCGCCACGCCAACACGCACTCCTTCTTCTTCGTACCAGCGAGCAGACCATAGGATATGCACGATTGCGAAAATCGATATAAGGCTGACCGCTCATAACACGTTGAATGGAGCTGTGGCTGGCCGCGAGATCATCCGGATGCATGTAGCCAGTGATCAGGGTGCCGATCAGCTCATTTAGCCGCGCTGATCTGATCTGTCTTTATAGTGGCTTTCTGAGCCTGTACAGATCAAGGGTGTATAGGCATAGTTCTCATGCATAGATAGCGTGATGTCGATGTAATGAAGGCAAATAGCGGTCAGTTTTTCGACGGCTCTTGATGGGTAAGCAGCAAGTGGAGGACGTTCTTTGATCTATATTATTTTTGTCATAATCCTTGTGGGCGTAACGGCCGCTTTGTACCAAGTGTATGACGTTAACCATAATATAAATGTCGGCAATGAAAAGAAATTATCGCGCGCGAATAAAGCCCGCTTAGCAGAGCTCTCTGCCAAAGCAAAAACGTCTTCAAACGAGCATTCAGAGGCAGAGTTTGGCCAAGCCGCTGCTGCTGTTTTTGGCCCTGGTATTACGCGGAAAATGGCCTTGACGGCATTTAATGATGAGGAAGAGGGGCGCTATGCCATTCCTCTACTAAGGCGCAGAGAAAAGTTGGTTTATAACGGTGATATTAAAGTAAAGCATCTATCGTTTTGGGTAACGAAACTGCCTACGTTTGACGTGCGTGGCCTGCTAATAACGCTTGTTATTATTAACTGCTTTTTGGCACAGCTTTTAGGCGGGATGAGTATCTATACCATTCACTATAAGTTTTCGGCGTCCGCACTTTTATGGATTAATGAGCCGTTTTATTTAATGATTATTATTTATGTATTAATCTTTATGACGTTCTGTATTTCAAGGTTTGATATGTATATGAACGATATTTATCAAATCGGTAAGCTAAGTCGGCATGTGAACTCAGGCGAGGGTGGAGTGAGCGTTTAATGTCACTCCAAACGCCGTTGGCTGTGTAATAACTTTCCGAGAGTTTCCATGCCGTGCTCGCTATAGGCAGTCCAGGGATGGCCGTAGCTCAGGCGTATGCAGTGGCGAAACTGCTGCGTCGCCGAGAAAATAGGGCCAGGCGCTATGCTAACGCCGTGATCAAGCGCCATGGTGAATAGACGCAGTGAATCAATATGTTCCGGGAACTCGACCCATAAAAAGTAGCCGCCTGCAGGCCGCGTTATGCGGGTTTGGGCAGGAAAATAGCGGTTTGCAGCGGCCAGCATACTGGCTTGCTGAGCTTCTAGAGCGTGGCGGAGCTTACGCAAATGGCGATCAAACCCGCCGTGCTGCAAATAATCGGCAAGAGCCGCTTGTGCTGGAATAGACGGCGAAATGGTCGTCATTAGCTTCAGCCGTGAGATGGCCTTGGCATAGCGGCCACCCGCTGCCCAGCCGACGCGATAGCCCGGTGCCAAACACTTTGAAAAAGAGCTGCAGTGGATGACCAGTCCCTCGTCATCAAAGGCTTTTACGGGGACGGGGGGCGCACTGCCGAAATAAAGCTCCGCATAGACATCATCTTCTAACATCGGTACTTGGTGCTGCTTTAACAGCTGGTAAAGAATCCGCTTGCGCTCTTTGCTAAGGCTGGCGCCGAGTGGATTTTGCAGATGGCTCATAAACCAGCAGGCTTTAATAGGGAGTGACGCCAGTCGCTCTGCCAACACCTCAAGGTCGATGCCGTTTTGAGGATGTACCGGAATCTCCACCGCTCTTAATTTCAGCCGCTCTAACACTTGCAGGGTGGCATAAAAGGCGGGCGATTCGACCGCGACAAGATCGCCCGGCTGGGTCACGCACTGCAGGGCTAAATTGAGTGCCTCCATGGCGCCATTGGTAATAACCAGCTCTTCGATAGGCCGTTGAATGCCACCCAGCATGTAGCGCAAGGCAATTTGCCGCCGTAAGTCGGTATGCCCTGCGGTCATATCAGCCACCAACTGCTGTGGCGAAAGAGCGCGTAAGCCGCGAGTCATGCTGGTGCTTAACCGAGTCAGTGGAAAAAGCTCTGGGCTGGGGAACGCGGACCCAAAGGGTACCGTTTGTGTATCCTGCAGTGAATCGAGCACGGAGAATGCCAGCTCGCTCACTTTTACTTCCGCCGGGTCTGCGTGTTGCAGCGTGACGCGTGGTTCATCCCGCAGGCGCTGCGCATGCTCGCGGACAAAATAGCCTGAACGTGCGCGAGCAGTGATCAGCCCTTGGTTTTCCAGTAAGTAATAGGCCTGAAATACCGTAGATGGGCTAATGCCATGATGGCGGCTGGCCTGGCGAACTGAAGGTATTCGCTCCCCAGGGCTTATTACGCCCTCGCGTATCAGCGCGGCTATCTCATCGGCAAATTGCTCATAGCGTTTCATGGGGCAGGTCACCGTCGTTTTATTACTTGTTTAAATACAGGGTTGCTTTCTGTGCTCTTAATTGTATCAAATGGTTACGTTATAAAAATAAAAACTGGGGTATTATCCAAGGCCATAAAGACAGTTACGTGTGAATCATTGAGACCTTGTTGAAGGCAAACCATGTATACAGCCGATCTATTTCCTCTCGATAATTTTCCGGTGGAATGCATGGTCACCGATGATAAGCGACGTATTGTCTATATTAATCGCTATATAGAAAAACAGTACGGTTATTCATCGGATGAACTGTTAGGTGCGGATCTATTTGTTTTACTCAGCAAAGCCTCTCAAATTATGTATGACATTTATATCGCTTCTTGCATAACTGCTGCCGGCGTTACAACACGTGCATGCTATGAACATACTGGATAAACGCGCTTTCTATTTGCTAGAGGTCAGCAGCTGTGGCGGTATCCGCGCAGCGGCTGAGCATATGAATATCAACCCGTCCGTGGTGAGCCGTCAGGTGCGGGGCTTAGAACAAGAGCTTGGCATGGCGTTGCTGGAAAGGCAGGGGCGTCATGTAATGCTGACGGAAGCGGGCCGGCTAGTGCTGGAAAGCTTTCTGGCCCAGCGGCGCTTGAATGCTGAACTGAGTGATACGCTTTCCCGCTTACGCAATTTGCAGACGGGTAAAGTCGTAGTGTCGGTAGGCGACGGCTTTGTCGATAGCTTTATTAACCACGTAATGCGGCGTGTTTCCGAGCAATATCCCGAGGTGCTAATCGAAATTAAAACGGGCATCTACTATCCTCGCGAGCCGCATGAAATGGTAGCGACAGATGAGGTAGATATTGCCATTACCTATGGCCCGGTTTCCGACCCTAGGCTAGTGGTTCACTCCTTTGAGCGTGGGCCGCTATGTGCACTGGTGGCGCCTTTCCACCCACTGGCTTGCCAGACGGGTGTCACCGTGGCTGAGCTGTTGCAGCACAAGTTGATCTTCTTGCCGGATGTATCAGGATCTCAGCAGTTTGTTAGCGCGGTGCTTGGCGCCGCTGGGCAAAGAGCAACGCCTGCCTACCGCTGTAATCTACACTCCGTCTCACGGCGCATGGCAAGCGCGGGCATTGGGGTATCGTTTATGACTGCCGCCGCCGCCCGAAATGAGATAGAGGCGGGGTTATTGAAAGCGATCCCCATTACGCACTCTCTAGCTGCCAGCAGCCAGGGAAATCTCGTGCGTCGAGCCGGCAGAAGGCTTTCGCCCGCTGCCGACTATTTATGGAAGCTGATGATGACGATGCAATAATGCCGCGAGGCGTTAGCTTGCCATCATGTAAACACCAGGGCCAATCGGCCATCCCATGGCAAGCCAGAACATCAGGAACGCCGACCAAGCAATCAAAAAGCCGAGTGCCATCGGTAGCATCGTGGCAATCAGTGTTCCCAGCCCCATATCTGGCTTGTAACGCTGCATATAGACCAGCGCGACCGAAAAGTACGGGCTCATTGGGGAAATAATGTTGGTGCTCGAATCGCCAATACGGAACATCGCCAATACAAAGGCTGGGTCAAAGTCGATCATCATCAGCATTGGAACGAAAACCGGTGCCATTAATGCCCATTGAGCCGAGCCGCTGGTCATAAAGACGTTGAGTATCGCACTCATAGCAATAAATGCCCCGACTAAAGGCAGGCCGGTAAAGCCGGTGCTTTGCAGAATATTAGAGCCCTCAATGGCAATATATTGACCAAGTTCTGACCAGCGGAAGTAGGCAATAAATTGCGATATTGCAAAAAACAGTACCAGCGTCGGCGCAAGATCACTGGCGGATTCTGCCATCCGCAGGGGCACGTCGCGGCTACTGGTAATTTTGCCGGTGGTGATGCCGTAGACCAAGCCAATCGTTACAAAATAGATAAACATCAGTGGCACTAGCGAGCGCAAGAAAGGCGATGGAATGAGACCACCTTCTGCATTGCGTAGCGGCGACGCCTCAGGAATCACTGCAATAAGCACCAGGGCCAGATAAATCAAGGTGGCAAAACCGACACGTTTAAGCCCCTTTTTTTCCGTAGCGCTTAGCTCTGGTTTAACGATGTCCGTTTTAAAATTTTTGTCCATCGGTAGGGTGCGCTGAAGCCTTGGCTCCACTATTTTGTCGATGATGAGCGTGCCAACGATAGCTAGCACGAATACCGAGCAGGCAACGAAGTAGTAGTTGTCGACCGGCGAAATATAGGCGTCGGGATCGATCAGGCGCGCCGCGTCGGTGGTAATGCCCGCAAACAGTGCGTCTCCCACCGTTATGAACAAACTGGCATCAAAGCCAGCACCTGCGGCAGCGTAAGCCGCAGCGGCTCCGGCAATAGGATGACGGCCCACTGAGTAGTACAGCATGGCCGCCAGGGGGATCAGAATTAGATAGTTAGCATCGGATGCAACGCTGCCACAAATGCCTGCCAGAAATACGCAGAAGGTAAGCAGAGAAGGCGGAGCTTTCGCCACACTCGCCTGCATCAGTGTCGACATTAGGCCTACTTTATCCGCAAGGCCGATGCCGAACATGACCACCAAAATGAGCCCCAGCGGTGGGAAATTTACAAAGTTACTGACCACGCTGGTCAGCATGAATTCGATCCCGTCTGCAGAAAGCAGGTTGCGAACGGCGACGCTGTCGCCCGTTTGCGGGTTGATGGCAGAAACACCAAACATCGCGAGAATGGCGGAGATAACCACCACCACGGCGGCCAGAATGGCAAACAGAATAAACGGATGGGGGAGTTTATTGCCCACCCGCTCAATAGAAGAAAGTACGCCTTGCATCGTTTTAGCCCTTATTATTAAACATTATTTTTAATCTAATGGGGTGTCGAGAGGCCACTAACGCTGGGATAACACGCTTTTTGCCAGGGCCACAAACATGCCTGCAGCGACCGGTAAGATCTGGTCATTGAAATCATACTTTTCATTGTGTAGATAAGCGCTGTCACCGTTACCGACAAAGAAAAAACAGCCGGGCACTTCTTGTAGATAAAATGCAAAGTCCTCTGCGCCCATGGTCGGCATGTAATCTAGCTGCTGAATATCGTCGCTAACCGCATGCTTAGCGGCTATTGCCAGCACTCTTTCTGACCATTCTGGATCGTTAACTAGCGGCGGAATTTGATGAAGATGCTCAATCTGGAAGTGCGCGCCGTGGGCTGTACATAGGCCCTGTATCACCTGCTCTAATTTGCCGGTCAGCGCCTCACGTGAAGAGGGGCGGTCACTGCGAATATTGATCAGCAGCTCAGCATGGCCGGGAATAACATTGGCGGCATCTCCGGCGTGAAAAGACGCTACCGTAATCACGCCAGCTTCGAGCGGAGACTTATGGCGAGCCACCAATCCCTGTAGCTGCTGTACCAGTGATGCGCCTACGTAAATAGGATCAACCGCCAGGTGCGGCATTGCAGCATGCCCGGAAACGCCCTTAATGATGACTTTGTAAGTGTCGTTACCGCCCATGGCCGAACCGGATTTGACGAATAGCTGGCCGGCTGGAAAGCCAGGGCGGTTATGGTAGCCAAATACGGCGGATACGTTAGGGTTTTCCAGCACGCCTGCCTTGACCATTAAGTCTGCACCGTTGCCGCCTTCCTCTCCTGGCTGGAACAGCAGCTTTATATAGCCGCATAGCTCATCACGCATCGCCATAATGGCCTCGGCGGCAAGCAGTAGCGTGGCGGTGTGCCCGTCGTGGCCGCAGGCGTGCATCAAGCCTTCCTGCTGGGAGCAGTGATCAAAAGCGTTAGCTTCCAGAATAGGAAGAGCATCCATATCGGCTCGGAAAGCAATCACGGGGCCGTCTCGCCCGGTGTCCAGTTCAGCCATCACACCCGTGATAGCAATGCCTTCTGTAACTGTGTAACCAAGCGCACGAAGTTGCTTTGCAACTAGCGTGGCAGTGTCGGTTTCTTGGAATTTAAGCTCAGGGTTTTGATGAAGCCTATGCCGCAGCGCGGTGGCATCTTGCAGCTGTTTTTCTGAAAAAACGTGTTTTGAAAGCATTGCCTGTTCCTGCCGTTATTAGCGTCATTATTTTAGAGGCTATAAATTAAGCGACTTAGCAGACAGGAAGGAGAGGCTAGCGTGACAAGTTCGTTGCTTTTTGAGCAACAGTGGGTAGTGCTTTACGTTCAGCAGGCCACACATCACCCCCCCTAGGTTAAATGAATCTAGGGGGGGGTGATGTTTATTACATCTCTGGCGGTAGAAGCTCGGCGGGTACGTCTAGGCCAATTTCCTGATAGTAGCGCACGGCGCCTGCATGAAGCGGGGAGGTAGTATTTTCAACAGAGATGGCTGGCGTCATCCCTTGGGCGGGAGCAAAGGTCTGGCTTAACCGCTCGATATTTTCCCAATAAGCACGTGTGAACTCGTAAACTGCATCTTCGGATAGATCAGCGCTGCTTGCGACGCCGATATAGGTGCCCAGCGTGGTCGTTTCTGGCATGTCCCGATAAGTGCCTGCTGGAATAGTCGCTGCAGATAAGAAGGGCAATTTTTCCGTTGCGGTCGCTACTTGTTCATCACTCATTGATAGCACGCGCAAAGGTCGTGCCGAGTGAACCTCCGTAAAGGCTGGAATGGGGGGAATGCCGTTATAACTGAATCCAATGATGCGGCCATCCACAACGGCATCGGAGGCATCCGACATGCTCATACGCTGATAGTCGGGAGTGATTTCAAGCGCATCGAAGACGCGTTCGGTGATGTACTCGCCTCCGCCACCAATGCTACTGGGGTTAAAGCGCTGGCCGTCCAAGTCTTCAAACGTTTCGATACCGCTGTCCTGACGCACTGCCCAATGCATGGTGGAAGGGGCAACCCAAAGTACCATTCTGATATCGTCGATAGCCTTGTTCTGATAGCGCCCTTCGCCATGATAAGCCTCGTAGGCGCCGGGGGCATCTACGAGTGCAAAATCGATCTCACCACGACCTAAACGAATGGTATTTTCTTGAGAGCCCCCTGTTTCACGAACAGAAATTTCTAAAGGGGAGTCGCTGCTAATAAGCCTGGAAAGCTCGGAATAGCCGAAATACCAGCCTGAAGCCGTTGGAGCCACGCCAATGCTAACGGATTCGCTAGCCATCGCTTGCGCCGAAAAGCCTGCTAAGAGTATTGCTGCCGCTAATGGTTGTCCAAAGACTCGAAACGATTGTGGACGCTGAATTTTCATTAGTACTATGCCCTTGTTGTGGTATTGGCCTGAGCCATCATAAGGCATAGTAACGTTCTAATGTCACACAATGGCAATTGTCGTTTCGACTAATAGAAAAGTTGCCGCTTGGATAAGAAATTTTCTTCCGATAGGCGCTGGGCGTTAGGGTGGCGTCAGCTCAGAGGCCTCTGAGATGGCCTCCGTTTGAGGCTCGGGTGTGTCATGCGGATCGGGGAAGCCCGGCATTCAGTCCTTGAATGATTTATCTATGATTTGATGCTTTTTGTTACTTATGGTTTTTTATTATTATTTAAGTTGTCTGTATAGTAAATTTTGTCAGTATTTTGTTTATAAACCACTGCTTTTCTTGCTAAGAAAAGCAGCTAATAAAGGCTGTCGAGATGCGCTATTTTTATTTTGTTTTGATATTAATAAAAATTAGTTTATAGTTATTTTTTATTAAAGAAAAATTGATAAAAAGTCGTAACCACTAGCATTGTTAGCTGTCTATCGACAGCCATAGCTAGTTGTGCCTTGATAATTTTGTTCAGCGGAATATCTCTTCCCAGGAGCTCACCATGCTTGTATTGAACTTCTCTCGCACTGCTAGCCTGAGTACTTTGGCCGCGACGCTTTTCGTTACATCCACTTTAGCCAACGCTCAAAGCGTTACCGGCACCATTGATGCCTCTATCACATTAGAGGCCACATGCTCAGTTGGTGGCATTGAAGGCACGGGAGTCGACTTCGGCAGCCTAGCATTTGGCAGCCATTCGGCACTATTCGATCAAGTCGATACTGAAGTAGCGGGTGGCAGCGGTATCACAGTACTCTGCTCGCCGGGCGTTGCGCCCACATTTACATTAGTGGAAGGGGGGAATGATGGTGATGCAGCTCCCGCAACTCATGCAATGCAGAATACTGAAGGCGGCACTTTTGTGGGCTACACGTTATATACCGATGCAGCCCGCACTGATCTGCTAGCTCTCAATGGAGACATCGTGCTAGACCCATTCACGAATACGGCTCAAACCATTTCGCTTTATGGCCGAGCTTTTGGTAGCCCAGGCAACCTGCCTGCTGGTACCTACGAGGACACCCTACAAGTTCAGCTCGCCTGGTAGCGTTGAATGATTAAAGGCTGGCAACTTGTCAGTTCCGCAGTGATGGTAGCGGGGCTTTCTCAAGCCTCGCCAACCGACACCTTTATGGTATCGGCCACCATTACTCCGGGCTGTTTAATTAACCAAGAAATTCCGTCTAACGGAACACTCCTTGGCATGATAGGTAGTTTGGCTTTTGGTACTGCATCAGCACTTTCCCAAGACATGCACAGTGCATCACTAGTCACGTCAAGCGCCTTTACGTTGAGCTGTACGCCTGGAACGCCGCTAACGCTTCGAGTTGATGGCGGTCAGCAATGGGACGTAGAGCGCCAGCTCAAGCGTGTAAATGGAAACGAGACGCTCGCCTATCAGCTTTATCAAGATGCCGCACTTCAGAACGCCATCGGGATCAGTCAACCAGTCTCCATAGATACTTCGACCACACCAGACAATATCACCTTGCCCATTTGGGGCAGGCTGATGCTGCCGGGTAACTTGCCTGCCGGCAGTTACAGTGATGAATTATTAGTCACATTGGAGTGGTGACGTCTCATTGGCGGGATAATAAGTAACGAAAGGGAATACCTAGTGCGAATAATGCGTTTCAGTTACGTCATTGGCGTTCTCGCTTTGCTAAGCCTGCTGGCGAGCCCGATTTCCGCAATGGCTAGCTCTTTGTTGATCTGGCCCATTTACCCTGTTATCGAGAGCGACCAGCAAGCCAGTGCTCTTTGGCTCGAAAATCAAGGCAGTCAGCCAGCCAATATGCAGCTGCGCATATTTGCGTGGTCACAAGAAAGAGGGGATGACCAGTATCAGACCCAGCAGTCAGTGGTAGGGAGTCCGCCAATGATGACAATCGCTCCCGGCGAGCGGCAGATGGTACGCCTGATTCGGCAGGCAGTGCCGCCCGTTGGTCAAGAGCAGGCCTACCGAATTATCATCGATGAAATTCCTGCGCTAGCACCCGGTAATGAGGTGCAGAATACGCCACGCGCTGCGGTTAAGTTACAGATGCGTTACTCATTACCGCTTTTCGTTTACGGTGAAGGAGGCATTCCACCAGAACGCGTAGCTAATCATAGTAATAGCGGGTTTTACCCAGGACTAAGCTGGCGGGTTATTCAACAGGGCGAGCAGGCGCAGTTGGAAATTCAGAATACTGGCCAACACCATGTGCGCCTGAGCCAAGTGGCCTTCAAACAAGGTGAAACACGCGCGGAAGTTTCCGCAGGTCTACTTGGCTATGTACTGCCCGGCGGTACGCGCCGCTGGCTACTACCCCCAGGAGTCAGGCCTATGGGCGAGCTACATGCGCAAATATTGGGTGAAAGCCATCGCGTTTTACCTAAATAGCCACCTGTATGAATTGTCGCCTTAATCGGCTTTTTCGGGTATGCCTATTGTTGTGTTGTAGCGCTCTGCTACCCGCTATCACATCAATGCCGGCGCTTAGCCAAACACTTCCAGCGCCTCCTACTGCGGATAATGCCGATACCGTTCAGACGCTATATTTAGAGATCGTTCTCAATCAATACCCTACCCAGAGGGTTATTGCCGTTATCCAGAAAGATGACTCTCTGCTGATTAAGCGTGAATTGTTGATTGATATCGGGTTGCCTGCTGAGCGCTTAGCAGGCCAGGAGGAGGTCATCAATCTAAGTCGTTTGAGCGATGTAGAGGTTCAATATCACAGCCCGACCCAAAGGCTTTACATCAATGTTCCTCCTCACTGGCTATCCCGCCAGTATCACGCCAGCGCACGCACGAATAGTCGTTATCCGTTGCAAGCAAGCCCAGGCGCGTTATTCAATTACGATGCCTACGTTAGCAGTGCTCGGCGAGGAGGCACTACGGCGAGTCTTGGTCATGAGGCACGCCTTTTCGGCACCACGGGAACATTCACCACTACGGGGATTTACCGACAAGCTTTGACGGGTGAAAGCGGCATTAACGAAGGCTATCGACGTTTCGATACCCGCTGGGAGTACGCTGACCAAGAGACAATGGTTCACTACACCGCAGGTGACGTGATAACTCGGCCGCTAGGCTGGACCAACGCAGTGCGCTTAGGGGGAATTCAAATTTCCCGTGATTTCGCTCTTCGGCCGGATCTCGTGACATACCCTCTGCCCGAATTCTCGGGGGAAACGGCGGTTCCTACTACCCTTGATCTATTTATTGATGGAACGCGCCAATCTTCCACGGCATTGGCCCCTGGTCCATTCACTCTAACTAATATGCCAATGGTGACCGGGGCGGGTGAGGCGATAATAGTCACTACGGATAGCCAGGGTCGCCGAGTATCTACTAATCTGCCCTTTTATATTTCTAGTGAATTATTAAGTCCGGGGCTAACTAGTTATAGTGCTAGTGTCGGTGCCCTACGCAAAGACTTTGGCCAGCGCGATTTTGCGTACCGCAATATTGCAGCTACCGGTAGCTATCGCCGTGGTATTAATGACTATTTCACACTCGAGCTTCAGGCAGAGGCAGCCAGCGATGTTTCTACCGCAGGTGCGGGCGGCGCTTTTAAACTATGGCGGCTCGGCACGCTGGAGTCCGCCTATCGGCAGAGTTATAGCGAAGGTATTACAGGAGCATCATATACGACGGGATACCGCTACCGTAGTCGCGGCTTCAATATAGGGCTGCGTCATCAGGTGGAGCAGGCGGAGTTCGTCGACTTAGCCAACAGCATTCAACGTAACTCAAACTATAGAGCACAGCGAGAGATCTCTCAGCTCACCACCGGCCTCAGTTTGGGGCGTTTAGGCTCTTTGGCTGGTGGCTACTTCGATATTAAAACAGATCAAGATAGCCGTTCGCGTCTACTTAATCTGACCTACAGCCGCCCTTTATGGGAGCGTATGCATCTCTCGCTATCGGCTAACCGAGAAGTTGGTGGAGATTGGAGTGCTCTGGCACAAGTCACGTTACCGCTCAGTCGCCGCCCTGGCACGCTGAGCGCTAGCGTTCGCCGAGATGCTGAAGGGGGCATGTCCACTCGCACTCAATATACTCAAACAGCGCCGATACAGGGCGGTTGGGGTTGGAACCTAGCCTATGAGCAACGCAGCTCCGAAAACGACTATCGTCAAGCTGAGTTAGCTTGGCGCGGGGCCGCTACTGAGTTGCGAGGCGGTACTTTCGGTACTCAACAAAATGCCGTGCACTATGCTGATGCCAGGGGCTCACTAGTACGCATGGATAGCCAATGGTTTGCTGCCAACTACGTACGCGACGGATTTGTTGTGGTCAGCACCGATGGCCAACCCGGTGTTCCAGTACGCTACGAGAATCAGTTGGTCGGCAGCACCCGAGACAGCGGCCACCTACTCGTCCCGTGGGCACGCGCCTACTACGCAGGAAAGTATGAGATAGACCCTTTAGTACTGCCCGCTAACCTGAGTGTGGCGCACGTTGAGCAGCGCGTCGCTGTCAATGCAAGAAGCGGCTATTTACTTAATTTTCCGGTTAAGCGCGTCATTGCAGCAACGCTAGTATTAGTCGACTCGCAGGGTGACCCTTTACCTCTCGGTTCCCGTGTCATAACCAACAGCGGTGCAGTTTCGCTAATAGGCTGGGATGGTCAGACCTATTTAGAAAACTTAGAAAGCGCTAATCAACTTCACGTAACGCTGCCCAGCGGCGATAGCTGCGAGCTAAGACTGGCCATTGACGTACTCTCTGATGAAATACACCACCTAGGAAGCCAATTATGTCGTTAGGGAAGCGTGAAGGTACGCCAAAACGGTCTAAATACGGCGGGCTATACGGTTTCGTACTGCTAGCCTTAGCGATTGTTAGTCCTAACGCCTGGGCTTGCACGATAAGTCCAAACATTAGCGCAGCCTTTGGTAGTGTCAATTCTTTTGTTATCGAAAGCTCGCCTCAAAATACCTCGGCTCAACCCAGTGCAGGTGCTGTTTGCCAAGGCGCTTTGCTAGGGCTAGCCGTTACCTCCAACCAGAGGATTCGTGCCACGCTTAACAGCACTAACCAAGGACGGCTGGTTAACATCGAGAATAACGACGCAATTCCTTATCGCATCTTTGCTCTGGCATCACAGAATGAGCAAATGTTCCTCGGTACGGCTTATAACTATTTTAATCCTGTGCTGATTGATCTACTTGGTCTGATTGGTGGCCAAAACATTAATATTCCCATGGAATTTAGAACCTTACCCACTACCAATGTTGCAGCCGGCATGTATACGGACACACTGACCATCAATTGGAATTGGCGAATCTGCGACATTGGATTGTTAGGAATTTGCCTAGCAAGGACGGGTACAGGAACTACTACCATCAATCTTAGTATCATGGTCACTCCTGACTGCGCGATTCAAGCCCCCGACCTGGATTTCGGCAGTGCGCCGCTTGTAGCGGGTTTTGACACAGTCTCTCGCACGATTGACATTACCTGCACGAAAGGCAGTGACTATTCAGTTGGGTTAAGCGACGGGCAGCATGCCGCGGGTAACGTGCGACGAATGGAAGGCGGCGGCCAATACCTTAATTACCAGCTTTACAAAGGAACGACTGGTAACAGCCGCTGGGGAAATGGTGGCAGCGAACGACGCGCCTCGTCGACAGCCGATACAAACCCTGGCACGCCGAGCGGCAGCTCTCAAGGTTTTACTTATCGTGCCGAGATACTGCCGGGACAAAGCACGCCACCGGCTGGCACCTATACCGATATGATTATTGTTGATGTTGCGTTCTAAGTCGCTTTTGCCCAGGAGCCCCGCAATCAAGCGCCCTTAGACGACGCTAACGTGTACAAAAACTCTAATCCCAGCGTGGCGGCGGCGAGCGAAGTAATGTCGCCGTGGTCATAAGCGGGATTAACCTCCACCACGTCCATGCCGATTAAATCCATACCGACCATGCCGCGGATGACTTTCAACATTAAGTCAGTCGACATACCGCCGCAAACGGGCGTGCCGGTGCCGGGGGCGTAGGCGGGGTCGAGACCATCAATGTCCAAACTAACGTAGGCCGGGTGATGGCCAACGCGGGCGCGTATACGTTCTAGCACCGCAGCAGGGCCGTGGTCGTTGACCCAGTCAGCATCCAGCACTTCATAAGGATGGTTGCGGCGGTCGTAGCTGGTGCGGATACCAATTTGCAGCGAGTGCTCAGGCACGACCAGGCCTTCTTTTAGGGCGTGGTGAAAAATGGTGCCGTGATCAAAGCGCGTGCCTTGCTCGTAAGTGTCAGTGTGAGCATCGAAATGAATCAGTGCTAACGGGCCGTGTACCCGAGCATGGGCGCGCAGCAGTGGCAGGCTAATGTAATGATCGCCGCCAAGTGTCAGCATTTTTTTACCCGCGCTTAGCCAGCGATGGGCATGACTTTCCAGATTGTCTACCAGGCTTTCTGGCTCGCCATACGCATAGTCAACGTTGCCGGCATCGCACACGCTTAGGCGTTCTTCTAGCGCAAAGTCCCACGGCCAGCGTTTGCCTTCCCAGATTAAATTAGCGGTGCTTTGACGAATAGTATTTGGCCCCATGCGGGTGCCGGCACGGCCCGAACAGGCAAGGTCAAAAGGTACGCCACTTACCACGACATCGGCGTCGGTTGCCTTGGGGTCCGTCGCTTTTGCTACGCCCATAAAGGTAGAAATCACATCGCCATAGAGGCTGGGCATCGTTTGTGCAGACATTGCGTGGTGGTGAGTCACCGGTGTGCTTCTCCTTATGGTCAGGAAATCGCTGATAGTCGCGAATGGGGCAGACGATAAGGAATAATTGGTAATAATTTAAATGAATGTTTAGAATTTAATCATTCATAAAATGAATAGTAGTCATTTATGCGATCGTTCCGCCATTTCGACCTTAACCTGCTACTGGTCTTTGAGACGCTGATGCGCGAGCGCCACGTTACTCGGGCGGCAGAAGCGCTCTATCTCAGCCAGCCAGCGCTGAGCCACGCGCTTAAGCGCCTGCGTGAGTCGCTGGGCGACCCGCTGTTTGTGCGCACAGAAAACGGCATGCAGCCAACCCCACGCGCACTGGCGCTATTGCCCGTCGTGCAGCAGGCGCTGGCGCTACTTCGTGAGGGCCTTGCGCCGCCTGCCGTATTTTCGCCGGACGAGAGCACGCGGCGCTTTACGCTTGCCACCACGGATTACTTTGAAGAGGTGATGTACCCGCCTTTTCTTAGCCAGCTATTGGCCTATGCGCCGGGCATTAGCTTTTCAATTGAGTTGATTACCCCTGATGTATTAAGTGAAGGTCTTGAACAACGCCATGTCGACATGGTGGTAGGATTGGATAGCCAAAGCGCGCTGCCTAGTGGCGTAATACAAACGCCCTGGATGGATGAGGAGCTGGTCTGTTTGGCGGCGACTCACAATAAGCGCATAGGGGAGGCGTTAGATATCGTGCAATTTGCCCGCGAAAGACATGTGGAGCTGACCGATATCAGCGGCCTGCGCCCCAGTAACATTGACAGCTGTTTGGTGCAGCACGGCTTAACGCGGCATGTGATTTCTAAGAATCTCAACTATATCGCCGCCGCACGGGTGGTGGCGCTAACAGAGGCGGTCATGACGCTCCCACGGCAAATGGCTGAACGGTTTGTCGATATGCTGCCGGTACGCTTAGTGGAACCACCTCAGGAATTGCCAGCGTTAAAAATGACCCTGATCCAGCATGGGCTCTATGCCAGCGATCCGGCCATTGCCTGGCTTTATCAGCAGCTTATGACGTTTGCTCAGGCATTCAGCCACCGGCCTTCTGCGGCTTAATAAAAGAAATATTAGCTTTTAATGTTGTCCTGACAAGATTAAAGACGGTTGAAAGAAAACTAGCCGTCAGTAATGATGCTATGCCTTGAGCGGAATGTGCGTTGCATTACGTTCATTTAAGGGGCGCTGTAGACAATTAATAAAAGGAGAACGCCAGTGAAAATAGGCGCACCGAAGGAGAGTGCCCGGGGAGAAGCGCGTGTAGCGCTAACCCCTGAGAGCGCAAAGCAGATCCAGAAACTAGGCCATGAGTGCCTAGTTGAAACTGGCGCAGGCCTTGCTGCGGGCTTTAATGACGACACTTATCGCGATGCTGGTGTGACGGTGGTGGACGGGCCTGAGGCGCTCTGGCGTGATGCTGAGGTGGTCATTAAAGTCCGCGAGCCCTCTGATGAAGAGGCCGAACGCCTGCGTGAAGGTCAAACACTGATTGCCTTCTTCTGGCCGGCCCAAAATGAAGCGCTGCTAGAGAAGTGTAAGGCCCAGGGCGCGACCGTTGTGGCGATGGATATGGTGCCGCGTATTTCGCGTGCCCAGAAGATGGATGCGCTCTCTTCCATGGCCAATATCGCGGGCTATCGCGCGGTGATTGAGGCGGGCAATAACTTTGGCCGCTTCTTTACCGGCCAAGTGACTGCCGCGGGCAAAGTGCCACCGGCTAAGGTGCTTGTGATTGGCGCGGGCGTGGCGGGGTTGGCCGCGATTGGTACAGCCACCAGTCTGGGCGCAGTCGTCCGTGCGTTTGACGTGCGCCCCGAAGTGTCTGAGCAGATCGAATCCATGGGCGCGGAGTTCGTGTTCCTTGATTTTGAGGATAGCCAGGACGGTTCTGAAAGCGGTGGTTACGCATCACCTTCAAGCCCTGAGTTCCGCGAAAAGCAGCTTGAATGCTTCCGTGAGCAGGCTCTCGATGTCGATATCGTCATCACTACCGCACTGATCCCCGGCAAGCCCGCGCCCAAGCTTTGGCTGGACGATATGGTCGCGGCCATGAAACCAGGCTCGGTGATTATTGATCTAGCCGCCGAAAAAGGCGGCAACTGCGATCTCACCAAGCCTGACGAGCGCGTGGTCAGCGATAACGGCGTAATAGTGATCGGCTACACCGATTTCCCATCGCGCATGGCAACGCAATCATCCTTGCTCTACGCCACCAATATTCGCCATATGCTGACGGATCTAACGCCTGAAAAAGAAGGCGTGATTAATCACAATATGGATGACGATGTGATTCGTGGCGCTACGGTGACGCATCAGGGCGAAATCACCTTCCCACCGCCGCCGCCCAAAGTGAAAGCGATTGGTGCGGCTAAGCCGAAGAAAAAAGAGAAAGAGCCCACGCCTGAAGAGAAAAAAGCCGCCGAGATTGCCGGCTTTAAAGCGCAAACCACGCGCCAAGTGGGGCTGTTGGCCATCGGTGGCGCGTTGATGCTGCTGCTCGGTCAGGTCGCGCCTGTTTCCTTTATGCAGCACTTTATTGTCTTTGTATTAGCCTGCTTTATCGGTTTCCAGGTGATTTGGAAAGTAAGCCACTCGCTGCACACGCCGTTGATGGCGGTGACCAATGCGATTTCGGGCATCATTATTTTGGGGGCGATTCTGCAGATTGGTTCCGGCAGCGCAGTGGTTAGCGTATTGGCGGCAATCTCAGTGCTTATCGCGTCAATTAACATCGTGGGTGGCTTCCTGGTGACACGCCGGATGCTGGCCATGTTCCAAAAATCCTAAGCGGCGGAGAGACGATATGTTGGGTCAAGGATTCGTATCTGCCGCGGCAATCGCGGCAAGCGTACTATTTATTTTGTCGCTAGGCGGCTTAAGTAACCAAGAAAAAGCTAAACGCGCCGTGTGGTACGGCATCGTCGGTATGGCATTGGCGGTGTTTTTCACCGCCTTTGGGCCAGGCATTGGCGGCTACTGGTGGCTGATTCCGATGATGCTGATCGGCGCAGGGATTGGCGCTTATGTCGCGGGCAAGGTCGAGATGACCGAAATGCCCCAGCTAGTCGCCGCACTGCATAGTTTTGTGGGCTTGGCTGCGGTACTCGTGGCGTGGGGCGCCGATTTAGAACGCCGTCGGGTAATGGCCGCGCGGGCCGCTGAGGCCTCGCTGGATCAGTTCTCCGCGTTTGCGGCGCTGGTCGCTACCAAAGCCCCTGACGAGCTGATGTTTCTGCAGGTTGAGGTAGTGCTGGGCATCTTTATCGGCGCAGTGACCTTTACCGGCTCGGTGATTGCGTTTGGTAAGCTGGCGGGCAAAATCGATGGCAAACCCCGTCAACTGCCCGGTGGGCATTTGCTCAATGCGGGCGCGGCGGTGCTGTCGCTGCTGTTAGCCATTCTTTACCTGAACGGTGCCGGCTTCTGGACGCTGATACTGTTAGCAGCGCTGGCATTCTTTATCGGCTATCACCTGATCATGGGGATTGGCGGGGCGGATATGCCGGTGGTGGTGTCGATGCTCAACAGCTACTCCGGCTGGGCGGCGGCGGCTATCGGCTTTACGCTCTCCAACGACCTGCTGATTGTGACGGGTGCGCTGGTAGGTTCATCGGGTGCGATTCTCTCCTACATCATGTGTAAAGCGATGAACCGCAAGTTCATCAATGTGATCTTAGGCGGTTTTGGCGGTAAGCAAGGGCCCGCGGCGGAGATTGAAGGCGAGCAGGTGGCCATTGATGCAGGCGGCGTAGCGAGTGCCCTGAATGATGCTGATAGCGTCATTATTGTGCCGGGTTACGGCATGGCCGTGGCTCAAGCACAAAGCGCGGTGAGTGATTTAGTGCGTAAGCTGCGCGCGTCGGGTAAAACCGTTCGCTTTGGTATTCACCCGGTGGCCGGGCGCTTGCCAGGGCATATGAACGTGCTGCTGGCTGAAGCCAAAGTGCCCTATGATATCGTGCTAGAAATGGATGAAATTAACGATGACTTCGCCTCTACAGATGTGGTGATCGTGATTGGCTCCAACGATATCGTTAACCCCGCGGCTGAAGAAGACCCGAATAGCCCCATTGCCGGTATGCCGGTGCTTAAAGTGTGGGAGGCGAAGCAGGTATTTGTCAGCAAGCGCGGCCAGGGTACTGGTTATTCCGGCATTGAAAATCCGCTGTTCTTCAAAGATAACACGCGGATGTTCTATGGGGATGCGCGCGATAGTCTCAATACGTTGCTGCCGTTGATTGATTAGGTTCAGGCGAAGACGTTAAGCGGCGTTAATCCGCCATTAGCTGCGTCAGTCTGCACGTAAGCCCGCGATTATTCGCGGGCTTTTTTGTGCTGTGCAGGCCATTGCCACTCCTGCTATGGTCATTAGCCGCCTTGGCTGCTGAGCGCTCACTATTATGAATCAACGTTCTAACCCCCGTGTTCTGCTGCGTTTGCTGGGACTCCTTCGCCCATACCGGCTACGGTTAGCATTGGCTGGCCTGGCGCTGATACTGGCCTCTGGCAGTGTGCTGCTGCTGGGTAATGGGCTGCGCTTAGTGATTGATCGCGGCTTTATCGGGGCCGATGAGCGGGCCCTCGCGCAGGCATTGGCCTTGATGCTCGTCGTTGTGGCCGTGCTGGCGCTGGCATCTGCACTGCGCTATTACCAAGTGACCTGGATTGGCGAACGCTTGGCTGCCGATCTTCGCCTGCGCGTGTTTGACCATTTACTTTCCCTCGAGCCCAGCTTCTTTGAAAGCGCGAGCGAAGGACGTGCTGCCGGTGAAATTGCCTCTCGGCTGACCGCGGATACCAGCGTGCTACAGAGCTTGTTTGGCTCCTCCGTATCGCTGGCGCTACGTAATGCCGTGATGTTAATCGGTGCGGTGGTATTAATGCTGATCACTCAGCCTTGGCTTTCGGCGCTGGTGCTGATTGGCATTCCCGCCACGCTGCTGCCCATTGTGTGGTACGGCCGTCGAGTGCGGCGACTATCGCGTACCAGCCAAGACCGCGTGGCCGAACTTGGTCGCTATGCGGAGGAGGCGCTGAGCGGTATCCAAACGCTTCAGGCCTTTACCCATGAAGCGGAGGATAAGCGTCACTATGGCCAGCGTGTCGAGCAGGCGTTTGGCAGTGCCGTAGAGCGCACGCAGCAGCGCGCCTGGCTGACGGGTATTGCCATGCTGGTCGTGTTTACGGCCGTTGGGCTGATGCTCTGGCAGGGTGGCCAAGCGGTATTAGCAGGCACCATGAGCGCCGGCGAGCTATCGGCGTTTATTTTCTACGCCGTGCTGGCAGCAGGCTCTATTGCCACGCTTGCCGAAGTGGCGGGCGATGTGCAGCGTGCAGCAGGGGCCGCTGAGCGGCTACTGGAATTACTCGATACGCCGCCCGCTATCCAGTCGCCTATAAGCCCTCAAGCGTTACCCAATCCACCGCGTGGCGAGATTAGATTAGAGAACGTTAGCTTCGTCTATCCCGGTAGAACGACGCCAGCGCTCGAGGCGTTTGATTTACATATTCAGCCAGGAGAGCGAGTGGCTATTGTCGGCCCCTCGGGAGCGGGGAAAAGCACGCTGCTGGCACTGCTGCTGCGTTTTTATGACCCTAGCCAAGGGCATGTTTCCCTCGATGGCCTTGATATCCGTCGCTTAGATCTGAGTGCTTTGCGCAGTGCCATCGGGCTTGTGGCCCAAGAGCCGGTGCTGTTTAGCGGCTCGGTAGCGGACAATCTTCGCTATGGCGACGCCGAGGCTGATCTTGGCAAATTACGGGGCGCCGCTCAGGATGCCAGCGCGCTTGCGTTTATCGAGGCGCTGCCCCAGGGCTTTGATACGCCGTTGGGGCCGGGGGGCGTGCAGCTTTCCGGTGGCCAGCGTCAGCGGCTCGCTATTGCCCGAGCGTTACTAAAAAATCCCGCCGTGCTGTTGCTGGATGAAGCCACCAGCGCCTTGGATGCCGAAAGCGAACGGCTTGTACAGCAGGCGCTGGATCGGCTGATGGTAGGGCGCACCAGCATCGTGATCGCCCACCGGCTCGCCACGGTCATCGCGGCAGATCGATTACTGGTGCTGGATGGCGGGCGACTCGTTGCGGCGGGCACGCACGCTGAGTTAATCACCAACAGCCCGCTCTACCGTCATTTAGCCGCATTGCAGTTTGGCGGTGAAACGTTATAAAACTGTTTTAAAGCCGGGAGTTCCTATGTCGAGTTTTTTCCAACGTCTTAATGCTGTTAATGCCCCTTCGATTGGGCTTGGCTGCATGAATCTTTCCCATGGTTACGGCAGCATCGTGCCTGAAAGTGCCGCCCTGCGAGCGCTTGATGAGGCCTTTGATATGGGCTATCGCCATTTTGATACTGCCACTCTGTACGGCGGCACGGCCAATGAGCGTTTGGTCGGACGAGCTCTCGAAGGCAAGCGGCATCAGCTCTTTCTAGCCAGTAAATGTGGTATGGCGATGGACCCTGAGTCAGGCAAGCGAGTGATTGACGGCCGCCCGGCAACATTGCGCAAACAGTGCGAAGCGAGCCTTGCGCGGCTGCGTACCGACCATTTAGATCTCTACTACCTGCATCGCTTGGATCGCCAAGTCCCCGTTGAAGAGAGCGTAGGCGCGCTAGGGCGCTTGATGGAAGAGGGCAAAATTGGTGGTGTGGGATTGTCTGAAGTTTCTGCGCTAACCTTGCGCCGCGCGGTGGCTGAATACCCCATTGCCGCGGTGCAGTCGGAATACTCGCTGTGGACGCGTAATCCTGAAATCGCGCTGATTGATGCGTGCCGTGAAGCAGGCACGGCCATGGTCGCGTTTAGCCCTTTGGGGCGAGGCTTTTTAGCCGGGGCCATTAACGACCCCGCACGCCTTGAAGAGGGCGATATGCGTCGTAATATGCCGCGCTTTAGTGCCGAGAACTATCCGCACAATGTCGCGCTGTTTGAACGCCTTGCGACGTTGGCGAGAGCATTAAGTGTCACGCCAGGGCAGCTGGCGCTTGCGTGGTTGCAGGCAAAAGGCAGCGACATTATCCCTATTCCGGGCACGCGTACACCTGCCCACATGCGCGAAAACTTAGCAGCACAAACGCTGCGCCTTGATGACATCACCCTGACACAGCTGGATGCCATGATGACGCCAGACCAAGTGGCAGGTGCCCGCTACGGCGACGCTCAGCAAGCCGATATCGACACCGAAGAATTCACAGCGTAGCGGCAGCTAGCGGAAGTTGATAACGTAAAATAGCTAAAAGCTATTATCAATTTAATAAAAAGCAAATTGTGACTATGACCGTTCTGCTTTAAAACAGAGCTAGGTGAAAGTGCTGGGTAAGCGCATTACATTTCTTACGCACAATACTAGCGTGAGCAAGCTCACGGTCAGTTGACTTGGTCGTCGGTCAGACGAGCGCCACCAAGGCACAAGCAATAAGGGAGAAAGCTATGAGTGGTAAATGTCCTGTTATGCATGGTGGGAACACCTCTACGGGCACGTCGAATAACGACTGGTGGCCTGAAGGGATTAATCTGGATATTTTGCATCAGCATGACCGCAAAACGAATCCGATGGATGCTGATTTTGACTACCGGGAAGAGGTCAGAAAACTCGATTTTGACGCACTGAAGCAAGATGTTCATGCGCTAATGACCGACAGCCAGTCTTGGTGGCCAGCCGATTGGGGCCACTACGGCGGCCTGATGATTCGTATGGCATGGCATTCTGCGGGCACCTATCGCCTTGCCGACGGCCGTGGTGGCGGTGGTACCGGCAGCCAACGTTTTGCACCGCTCAACTCCTGGCCGGACAACGTCAGCCTTGATAAAGCGCGCCGTCTACTATGGCCAATCAAGAAAAAGTACGGCAACAAAATTAGCTGGGCCGACCTGATGATTCTGGCCGGCACGGTGGCTTATGAGTCCATGGGCCTTCCTTCCTACGGCTTTTCGTTTGGCCGTGAAGACGTCTGGCATCCGGAAAAAGATATTTACTGGGGCAATGAGAAAGAGTGGCTGGCGCCTTCTGATGAGCGTTACGGCGACGTTGAAAAGCCTGAAACCATGGAAAACCCCCTAGCCGCGGTGCAAATGGGGCTTATCTATGTAAACCCCGAAGGCGTTAACGGCGTGCCCGATCCGCTTAAAACGGCTCAGCAGGTGCGTGAAACCTTCGCTCGTATGGCTATGAACGATGAAGAAACCGCCGCGCTCACCGCCGGTGGTCACACCGTAGGTAAATGTCACGGCAATGGTGATGCGGGGGCGCTCAGTGCCGTGCCCGAAGGATCATCGGTTGAGAGCCAGGGGTTTGGCTGGGGTAATCCGGCCATGGGCGGCAAGGCAAGCAATGCCGTGAGCTCTGGTATTGAAGGCGCCTGGACGACCAACCCTACGCAGTTCGATATGGGCTATTTCGACCTGCTGTTTGGCTATGAGTGGGAACTGAAGAAGAGCCCGGCCGGCGCCCACCAGTGGGAGCCCATGAATATCAAAGAAGAAGATAAGCCGGTTGATGCCAGCGATCCCTCTGTTCGTCGCAACCCGATCATGACCGATGCAGACATGGCGATGAAGATGGATCCGACTTACCGGGCGCTGTGTGAAAAATTCATGGCGGACCCGGCGTATTTCCAAAAGACCTTCGCCAAAGCGTGGTTCAAGCTTACCCACCGTGACCTAGGCCCGAAAGCGCGTTATATCGGCCCGGAAGTGCCTGCCCAAGACCTGATCTGGCAAGATCCGATTCCGGCGGGCAATACCGATTACAGCGAAGAAGTGGCTAAGCAGAAAATCGCCGAAAGCGGCCTGAATATCAGCGAGATGGTTAGCACTGCGTGGGACAGCGCGCGGACTTACCGTGGCTCTGACATGCGTGGCGGTGCCAACGGTGCTCGCATTCGCTTAGCGCCCCAGAAAGACTGGGAAGGCAACGAGCCTGCGCGTCTCGCCAAAGTGCTGGCAGTATACGAGCAGGTTTCGGCCGACACCGGTGCCAGCCTTGCCGACGTGATTGTTCTGGCCGGCAGTGTGGCGATCGAAAACGCCGCTAAAGCAGCAGGTTATGATGTTCGCGTGCCCTTCCTGAAAGGACGTGGCGATGCCTCTGCTGAGATGACCGACGGTGAATCGTTTGAGCCGCTAGAGCCGCTGGCAGACGGGTTCCGCAACTGGCAGAAGAAAGACTATGCAGTGAAGCCCGAAGAGCTGCTGCTGGACCGCGCCCAGTTGATGGGGCTTACAGGTCCCGAAATGACCGTGCTGATCGGTGGAATGCGCGTACTGGGCACCAACTACGGCGGTACTCAGCAAGGTGTATTTACCCACCGTGAAGGCCAGTTGACCAATGACTTCTTCGTCAACTTGACGGACATGGGTAATACCTGGAAGCCGGTAGGTAAAAATGCCTACGAGATTCGCGACCGTCAAACGGACGCTCTCAAATGGACTGCTTCGCACATTGACCTAGTGTTTGGCGCTAACTCGGTTCTGCGTTCCTACGCAGAAGTGTATGCCCAGGACGATAACGGCGAGAAGTTCGTGAAAGATTTTGTCGTAGCTTGGACGAAAGTGATGAACGCGGATCGATTTGATATCGCTTAATCACGACGAGGTTTAATTCGCTTTGCCAAGCCCGAATCTAGAATGCGGGCTTTTTTATTGTGGCAGTAAAGCCGATTTTAGCGTCTCGCGAACTGTGTCAGGGGTAAAAGGAGGGTGAGTAAAGCGTACGCCTGTTGCATCGAAGAGCGCGTTAGCAATCGCGGGAGCACCGGGTAGTGATGTGGATTCTCCTACGCCTAATGGCGGCAGTTCCGGGCGATCAAGCAGCATGACATCAATTGCTGGAAGATCAGAAAAACGCAGCACTGGATATCCGCCCCATTCCCTGCTGGTGGGTAGGCTATCTTCAAAGGTGACGCGTTCTTTTAAGGTGCGGCTTAGCATCTGAATGACATTGCCATGTACCTGATGGCGAACGCCGGCAGGATTCACCATTAGGCCCGCATCCTGCCCTACGAATAGCCGTTCCACGACAATACGTCCGCTCTTCGTATTCACTTTAAGCTCGACAACCCAGGCGGCGAGTGCCGCGCCAAAGCCTGGAAATTTACTGTGCACGTATTGCGCATAAGCGAAGCCACGGCCATAGCACCAGTCAGCGTCTTTTTTCGGATTTTTATTGGCGACACCTGCTTTCCAGTTCGCACGCTGCACGAGCGCTTCAATAAGCTCGCAGGCGCGGACATCAGGCAAGTTGCGCAATCGGTAGGCGACGGGATCTTCGTTTGCCAAGCTGGCCAGTTCATCAATGTAGCTTTCATGAGCGAAGGTGTTGGGTAATGCCGAGACGCCGCGTAGCCAAGAGGCGCGCACAAGCGTTGGCACGTCGTCACAAATGATTTGCCGATGAGGGTAATGATAGGGCGGCACTGATGTTCGGTCGCCCATTTCAAAGGGGATATCGATCGGCGGCGTTGTACCTGTCAGAAGCAGCGCCAGTGTCGGTGCACTGTTAGAAGGATAGCGTGAGCTAAAACGATAGTCTGCTGGGCTACCGTCTGTGTTCAGCCCGCCCTCAATAGCCATGTACTGAGCGGCTCCTTTAGGCTCCCACGTGTGTTCTTGCTCGCGCGTTAACTGCACGCGAACAGGGCGGCCGACTGCCTGGGAAAGAAGCGCGGCGTCTGCGCCCACATCGTCAGCGCAGTTGCGGCCATAGCAGCCCGACGTCTCCATGCGAGTGACGGTAATGACGCTCTCATCTAAGCCGGTTAGGCGCGCTAAGTCTGCACGCAAACTATGTGGATTCTGTGTTCCCGACCAGACGTGAAGCGCGCCAGCTTTAGCATCAGCCACTGAGCAAGAAGGGCCGATCGAGCCATGCAGTTGAAAAGGCCAAACATAGCTGCGATTGAGCTGCTGGCTGGCCGCGCTAAGCGCGCTATCTAGATCACCCTCGTCGATAAGCATGCGCTGCTTGCTGGGTAAATCCAGTAGCGCTTGCTCAATATTGTCCAGTTGGGGAAGCCCTTCGATCGGGCGCCACTCAACTTTAAGCTGTTTAGCAGCGGCGGCGGCTTGTTCTTCACGCTCAGCGACGACACCGACAAAATCCCCTATCACCACAACGCTAATCAGGCCGGGCAAATGAGCGACAGAGCTTTTATCAACGGCTATCAAGCTAGTGCCGATAAACGCGCCGTTATCGTGACCTACATAAGGGGGGCGGATCACTCGGCCATGCAGCATGTTGGGAAGGCGGAAGTCATGGACGAAGGTTAATTTGCCCGTGACTTTGTCAGGGATATCAACACGAGCCATGGCTCGACCCACTAGCGTGTAATCGCTGGCGGGCTTGAGTGGTGCGCGATCATCTAGCTTCAACGCATGGCGTGCACCATTTAGCAATACTCCAAAGCTTATCGGCGGGTGATGCTTGTCGTTGGGCTGGATAGTACTGTTGAAATGAATAGCGCCGTGTTGGCAACTGAGTAGGGAGCGCTCGACGCCAAAGTGTTTGGCAGCCAGTGTGAGCAAATATTCGCGTGCCTGTGCCGCGGCACGGCGCAGAGGTTCCGCGGTAATCTGAATCGTCGCACTGGCGATGGTGGGCCCTTGGTTGGGCACATCAAAGGGGTTTCCGAGCACCATGGTGACACTATCGAACGCCGTACTCAGCTCTTCCGCTACGATTTGTGCCAGTGACGTGCGTATGCCGGTGCCGAGATCTACGTGTCCGTTGAACGCCACGATATGGCTATCGCTCAAGATGGCGATGAATATCTCGGGCTCAATGGGTGTGAAAAGAGAAAGCGTGCCAGGTTGACCGGGAGCTGGTTTGGGCGGCGTTATAGGGTCTCTATAGACAACCAGAAGATCTGGCTCATGCAGCAGTGACTGTCTTGTATAGTTTGATTTATCCGCCATAACCGCTTCCAAAGCTATCTTTTAAATTAATGTAATTGAGGTGATGAACTGGCGATAATTAAGGTAAAATTATAGCGTGTACGCCATAAAAGCATGGTGAATTGTTCTCACGCAAGCAGTATTTTGTGGGCTGCTACGTGCCCCTTATCATCAGTGCCATACTCAGTACATCTCGGCGCCAATACATTAAGGATATTGAATGACAACGGATAGTGCGCTTCATCATTCGTCGGCCGGTGAGCATCCTACGCCTTCAGAGCAAGGCTATGATTTTTCAGAACAAGTGGGGCACCTGCTACGCAAAGCCTATCAGCGCCACACGGCTATTTTTCAGCGATACAGTAGCGATAAACAGTTAACGGCGATCCAGTTCGTGACGCTGTGCACGGTCATGGAACGTGGTCCCAGCTCGTTAACTGATATCGTCAATGTCACAGCGATAGACCCGGCGACGATCCGTGGCGTTATTAAACGCCTCAAAGTACGTGATTGGATCTCGCTGACCACGGACCCTAATGATCAGCGAAAAGTGATGGTCGTCATCACTGAGTTGGGCGCTGAGCTGGTCGAAAATATGGTACCCAGCGCCAAGCAAATCAGCGATCAGACCATGCAAAACCTCAATCCTGCAGAGCGCGTTGCGCTGATGCATCTGCTTGAAAAAATGAATGCGGATACCGCCTCCTAATTGTTTACTCAAAAAGGTGTCTTAAATCGCTGAATATCGCTTTTTAGTCGAACCCACAGCGGGGCTAATAAAGGTAGAGCGATAGCAAAGGCCGATAGAGCGAATAGGCCCATGGCTATAGGGCTATGCAGGAAAATATCCCAAGAGCCGCGACCCAAGATAAGACTACGCCGCAGATTTTCTTCCAATAGAGGTCCTAAAATAAGGCCGAAAGCTAGTGGTGCGCTAGGCAGAGATAGTAGGTGCAGCAGGTACCCCAATGCCCCAAAAAACAGCATGATATAAACATCGGCCATACTGTTACGGATGGCATAGGCACCGACAACGCAAAGTAGCGCAATGCCGATGAGCAATATATGGGAAGGTATGCGCAGAATTAAGGGCAGCCAGCGCATCAACAGAATGCCAATGATGAGTGTTAGCAACAGCGCAATCAGAAACCCTGCATAGATGCTAGAAACAAATTCTGGATTTTCGGAAAATAGCATCGGTCCAGGGCGTAAACCATGAATCAAGAGCGATCCCATCAACACCGCCGTTATGGCATCTCCCGGTACGCCTAATGTCATCATAGGGATTAAGGTGCCACCAATACTTGAGCTATTTGCCGCCTCAGGTGCCACCACTCCCTCTATCGCTCCCTGCCCAAATTGTTCGGGGTGTTTGGAAAAACGCACCTCTTGAGCGTAGGCAATCGCGACGGCGATAGCGGATCCAGCGGCAGGAATGGCACCAACAAAGGCGCCAATCAATGAGCCCCGTAGCATCGATTTCCAGCTTTTGATCAGGGTTCGCACTTTCAGCCTAGTGCGCTGCGTTGCAGCCATGCTGATGGCAGGTGCTGTCTGGTTGGAAGCATGGAGATGTTTCAGTACCTCACCTAGGCCAAACAGACCCACGCATAGCGGTACCAGTTCGATTCCTCCCTGCAAGGCACTCGTATCGAAAGTGAAGCGTGGGACATCGGTCAAAGTATCGAAACCAACCATGCCGCATATCAATCCAATCGCACCTACCAGCAAGCCTCGAACGGTCGTGCCGGGGGATGCATACGCCAGCAGTACTAGCCCGAAGACCGCCACGGCGGCGAATTCTGGGCTTCGAAAACTCATAGCGACATTTGCAAGCAGAGGGGCCGTAATCACCAGAAGTCCCAAGCCGAAGGCACCACCAACGGTAGAGGCAATGAGTGCATAAGTAAGCGCTTCCCTGGCCTTGCCTGCTTTAGCCATTGGGTGGCCATCTAGCTGAGTCACAATGGCGCCCGGAGTGCCTGGAATATTGATCAAAATAGCTGAAATTGAGCCCCCGTAGACGCTAGCTACGAAGACACAAAGCAGAAACAGAATTGCAAGATGTGCATCCATGCTGAAGCTGAGTGGTAGCAGAATAGCCAGGGCCATAGTGGAACTAACGCCTGGCAGTGCTCCCAGAATGATGCCCAGTAGTGCACCCAGAGCCGCAAGAGATAGTCCCCAGGGTGATAGAAGCGTACTTATCAGAGTGGTAATAAAGCTTTCAATCAGCATGATTGGCTCCTGAGTTCAGGTATCACAAAGGGACATCAAGCAGCGTGATAAAGATGAGATATAAGGTGAGGCAAAGCAGGCTTGATATTAGGCAGCCGAAGAGAGTTGCCTGAGTGATTCGGTGAGTTCTTCGATAACCTAGCCAGACCAGCCACGGTAACGCCATAGCCACAACCGCCGGTAAGAAGCCAAGCCATTGAATGACGCTAGGCAGTATAGCTAGCGATGCTAGCAGCGCCGCGGCATGCAAGTGTTGGCTGATGTTTAATGATGACTTTTTAGACGGTTTTGCACATGTTTCTGAATACGCGGGTCGCATGCTTTGGCGGGAATGCTTTATATACTGCACCCATCGCCACAGGCCCTTCGCCATAATAAGGCTGCCGCCGATGAGCATCAGACCTAGAGTGACCAGGGGCAGTAAGGCGGGACCGGGGTCTAGCCCTTGGTTTAGACTGTCCATCAGGGCGGTGCTGTTTGTAACACTGCTCAACCCGATCAAAGAAAATCCGCAAAAAAAAACGCCACAGGCCATGTCTCGCAAAGCGGCGGTTGACCGAAAAGTAGAGATCGTCATCGACGGGGCTCCGGTAGTGGCTAACGCGTCAGTGAGCCATCAACTAGGCCTGACGTTGCAAGAATGTCGTAAACTTCATCTGAACGTTGCTCTAGATAACGCTCAGTTTCATCAAATGGCTTGGGTTGAATTACGAGGCCAATCTTGCTTGCAGCGTCTTGGAACGATGTGTCCTGAAGTAGTGCGTAGAACATATCGGCCAGCTTTTCTCTACGCTCTTCTGGCACTTCTTCAGGTAGGTAGAGCATAAAAAAATCTTCTGCAATGAAGTCGTAGCCTTGCTCTTTAAACGTGGGTACATCTGGCGCGAAAGGGTGACGCTCTTGTGCCGCAACGCCTAAAAGACGAAGTTGCCCGGCTGCATGTTGATCTGCAAGCAGAGGAATAGGCAGTAGTGCCGACATCACTTCGCCGGATAGCAGTGCCGAAACAGTGGGGGCATACCCCTGGTAGGGAATTTTAGTCAGTTCAACGTCGAATTGATTTTCAAGCATGCTAGCAGCGATGTAGGAGAAGCCACCAGGAGAATCATTGCCATTTATAATGTTACCGGGCGTGTCTTTAAGAGTGTCGAGATACGTGGCTATGTCTTCGATGTTCGTTTCACTACTGACCGCCAGCGCGGCAGGCTCCGGACCAATGAAAACCAAGGGAGTGAGTTCATCCAACGATGTGGCATTTGGGTTCATGTAGCTTTGGGCGATAGCGTGAGTACCCATGACCCCGATGGTATATCCATCAGCATTCGCGTTGGCAACATGCCTAACCCCTGTTGAGCCAGCAGCACCGGTAACGTTTTGGACGACTAATGGAACTGAAAAAGTGTCACTGGCATGCTCCGCTATCAGGCGGGCAGCAAGGTCATAAGCACCGCCCGCTGGCCAGGGAACAACGATGTTGATGGGTTTTTCGGGAAAGTCATTGGCAAAAATAGGGGTTGCACACTGCAATCCCAGCAATACGGTAGATGAAATTATTAATAGTTGTTTCTTCATGGTGTATTCCTATGCAGTTTTTTAAGGGTTCAACGCGGTGAGTTTTATGATTGTCGATGTTCGCTGGCGTGCGTTGATGCCTTTTATCTCCTTTCTGGCATTGCTGAAAACTCCATAATGACACCTGGCCTTTCAGCAATGATGGTCAATCTAAGGGGCTTGCAACTGAGAGAGCACCTCATTCAGGCTAATGACATCCCCGTACTTACTATCGATATCAAACAGATTGGCTTCGTGGGGCGCTGGGTGGCGGTCGCCAACGCAGTCGCGCACGACGATCACGCGAAAGCCATGCTGTAGGCCGTCAACCGCAGTGGCGCGGACGCAGCCGCTGGTTGAGCAGCCGGTGATGATCAGCGTATCGACCCCCATCGCGACAAGCGTTGAAGCAAGCGAGGTGCCGAAGAAGGCGCTGGCATACTGCTTGGTCATCACCAGCTCGTCTTCACGCGGTGTTACCTCTGGGCAGAACGCTGCGTAAGGGTTGCCCGCTACCATGGCGCGCATTACCGGCGCTTTTTTCACCCATATGCCGCCATCAATTTGATCCGGCGCGTGATACAGGATGTTGGTGTGGATGACAGGAATACCGCTATGCCGGGCTGCGTCTAACAGTGAGGGCATATTGGCAACGGCATCTACCACGCCCTGGGCAAATAGCGGCGAGCCAGGCGTGGTGTAGCCCTGCATGAAATCGACCACTAGCAGCGCAGGCTTGTTACCAAAGCCAATGCGGCCATCCCAAACACCTTTGTAGTTGTCGTCTAAAGAGCGATCGTCAGCACCTTTGCCGCTGGCTGTCTGGTTAGAGAGCGTCATGATATTTGCTCCTAGTAAGCGCCTGACAGTAAGGCACCAGCGCCGGGCACAATAGGCTCTAAATCGAGCGCTTTAAGCATGGCGTAGGTAGTGGCGATAGCAGCAGTGACCACTGGCTTGCCCGTTAAGGCCTCTACTTTGGCAACGGCCGCTAGCGATGGCATTTGTACACAGGCTGATAGCACGATGGCATCGACGTTGCTTAAATCGAGGCTAGCGACAATGCCAGGAAGATTAGCGGGATCGTGGCGGGCGACATCCAGGTTGTTAGGGATTTCGAGTGCCCGGTAATCCAGCACTTCAATGCCTTCTTGGCGAATGTAGTCGACCACCATCTCGGTGAGTGGCTTCATATAGGGCGCTACCACTACAACGCGTTTGGCTTTCATCACGCCGAGTGCATCGACCAGCGCGCCAGCGCTCGTCACCACCGGCGTATCGCAGCCATTCTCTTTGGTGCGGCTGCGTAAGCGCTGTTGTGATTCGCGGTGATAGCCAGGCCCCATAGCCATGATCGCGACCAAACAGGCGTAGCCCATCACATCGACCGCCGCATCGGAAAGCTCCAATGCGCAGCGGTCTGACTCAGCGTCCATCGCCGCCAACTCGTCCTTGCTGACATTTTTCATGCGCATACGGCTGGAGTGGAAGGTAAAACGCTCAGGCCGTATTAGCTGCCGTGCCGCCAGCATGGCCGGAATTTCCGTTTCCATCGTGATGTTAGAACTTGGCACGATCTGCCCGATGCGATAGTTCTTGGAATCGTTCTTAGAATCGTTCTTGGTCGTGGTGCTGTGAGTCATGATCATTGGCCTTTGTTAGAGTTGTTTGCCGAGGAAGTCTTCAAAAGCGGCAAAAAAGCCGTCGAAATCATCCCAGGGAATCATGTGACCCGCGTTTTCCTCGGTGGTAATCCGCAGGGTGGGCAGCAGATCGATCATTTCAGCGCGATCTTCATCCTGGATAACGCCGCCTTTGCCCGCGCACATCAGCAACGTGGGCACGTTGATGTTGGGAAGGTCTTGGTGGATATCGACGCTGTGAAACTCTTCAAACGCCTGAACTATGGCCGGCTCAAAGCAGGTATGTAGCCACTCAGCGCGCAGCCGCAACTGCTCGTCACTCCAGGTCGGGCAGTAGTGACGCATGGTCTCAATGTCGGCGCCACGCGTGCAGTCACGAATCGAGTCCACATACCACGGCAGCTTGCTGGGATATTCTCGACGTCCTGGTCCTGAAACCGGTGGGTCGATCAGTACCAGTTTGGCAATGCCCTTTGCGCCGCGGCTCATGGCGCGAAGCGCAAAGCGCGCGCCCATGGAGTGGCCCGCTAGAATGACATTGTCGAGCCCTAACTCATCAATAAACGCAATCACATCGTCAGCGCAGGTGTCGATGTCGTAAGCGAGCTCGGGGCCGCTAGACGATAAGCCCCGCCCACGGACATCCAGCACGTAGGTATCGAAGTGCTGACCCAGCCGCTCGGCTACAAACCCCCAGGTGATAGCGGGGCTCGTAATGCCCGGTATCAGCACCAGCGGTTGGCGTGAGGGCTGAGCGCTATCGCCGAAACGCAGGTAGTGCTGGCGAATACCGTTGGCATGTAAGTTCGCGCCATAAAGATAGGTGCTGCTCATACTGGGCTTCCTTCATTGATCGCGTCAGGTTGCTTCAGTGGTACTTCAAAGGCATCGTAGGCGAATACCCAGGCTGGATCTTCATCTGCACGTAGCCATGTATTGTCGTGGGAGACTTGCTGTACCCGCGAGGCACGCTCAAAGCGATTGGTGCGATAAAGCTCGAAAGCACGTTGATAATTGTCAGCGCCAACCTCTTCCAGGCAACGCACCAGCATGGCAGCATCTTCAATCGCCATGGCGGCGCCTTGAGCCATATGTGGCTTCATTGGGTGACAGGCATCACCAAGCAGTACTAATCGGTTTTCATGCCAAAGTGGTAGCGGATTACGTTCCAATAAAGGCCACTTCGTAACGCTTTCTGTGCAGTCAATCAGCGCTTGTACGGTGGGGTGATAGCCTTTGAATGCTGTACGCATTTCTTCCTGTGAGCTATCGACGAAGGAGGTGCCGTGGTTCCAGTCGGGTTCAGGCACGCCCGTCACGTAGTAATACTCTTTTTCGTCGCCGGTGACGAAATAAACCATCATATGACGATCTTCAGACCACCACTTCACGCACGCCTCAAAATCCAAATCGTACGCCTTGAGCTTTTCAGCGGAGATAATCGCACGGTGGGCAACCCAGCCACTGTAGATAGGTGCTTCAGTGCCGAGTAATTTCTCACGCAGGCGTGAATTAACACCATCAGCACCAATGACTAAATCCGCCTCTTCCGTCGAGCCATCGGCGAAGGTCATGACGACTTTATCGCCACTGTCATCGACATCGACCAAGCGCTTATCGAAATGTAGATTATCCTGGTCGAGCGTGCTCACCATTAATTCGTGGAGGTCGCCACGGTGGACGGTGATATAGGCTGCCCCGTAGTTTTCGAGAGCAAACTCACCCAGTGGTATACGCGACTGATATTCCCCCGTCATGCCGTTACGGCTGAACCAGTAATCGGGATGTGACCCCATAGCATTAAGCTTGTCCTCAATGCCGATACGCCGCATGACTTTCATAACGTTGGGGCCAAGGTGAATTCCCGCGCCAAGGCGAGAAAAAACTGGCGCTTGTTCGTACACCTTGGTGGGATAACCCGCTTGCTGCAGCAGTGCGCCAGCCGCAGCACCGCCAAGACCAGCGCCAATGATTGCAATGGTGGGTTTATTTTTCATGTCGTCGTTGCCTCGCTGTTTTATTCACACACCACCGTGCAGAGCGCCTCATGGAGTGAGTTTGTAAATGCTATAAAACAACGTATACACCATTTATTTGTTGGTCAAGGATTTAATAGGAAAATTATTTTTTATGAACAAATAGATTGATTGAGTATATATTTTGCTGAATTTAATAACTTTTTTTGTATTTTTATAGTTTTTATAAAAACTTGAAAGGCGTATCAATTGAGTGCTATATGTTTATTAGTGTTTTTTTATGGCGTGTACGCTTGTTATGCACGTTTGTGAGCATCGCCGCACTGTACCGGTGCACGCCTAGCGATGAAGGGGAAAATAGGCTGACTATTCAGTGCTACGAAAGGTGTTTGGCGAGCAGGTTTTATGCGTACTATCTAATTAATAGCTAAGTCGTACCCAGGCATGAAGGCCGTTTTAACAATAAGATGATGATTCCTTATGACGCTAACGTTGACAGTCAATGGACAAGAACATGAGTTGGCGGTGTCCCCGCAGACGCCGCTACTCAATGTGCTGCGTAACGACCTAGCGCTTAATGGGCCTAAATATGGCTGTGGCTTGGGCGAATGTGGTGCATGCAGTGTATTGATCGATGGCATGGCCGCACGAACGTGCGTGCTACCCGTGTCCGCTGCCGTTGGCCATAACGTCATCACGCTTGATGGGCTGGCCTGCAACGGCCAGCTTGACCCTGTTCAGCAAGCCTTCATTGATGCGCAAGCAGCCCAGTGTGGCTACTGCCTGAACGGTATGATTATCACCGTTCGTGCGCTGTTAAATCATAACGCACAGCCTTCAGCGCAACAGATTCGTACAGCGCTTGAGCATAATCTGTGCCGATGCGGTACCCACGTTGAAATTTTGCAAGCAGCGCGGCTGGCTGTTGACCTCAATGCGAGCCGATTGCAGGAGCCACTTCATGAGTGAAGGGCAGCGGCTTCGTCGTCAGCATCATCAGGCGAGCATTCCCGCGGCATTGGCGCATTCACGCTATGGCGTCGTCGTACGCCCACCTCACTATCATTGGGATGGCGAGCGGTTTGAGAGCGATCGCTTAATCAGTGTTGATAGGTCCAGCGTCGGCTCACTACCAGGTGCTATTGAGGTGGTGGTTGAAGAAGACTTTGTCGGTGTTGTCGCCAGCAGTTTGGCCTTGGCCATTGATGCGGCTAAGCAGCTCAAGGTTGAGTGGCAATCCGTGCGTCAGCCAACCAATAGCGCACCTGATTCTGTTAAATTTACTTCTCTCAAATTCAGCGCTGTTAAAAAAAGCCCTCAATCGCAGGCCTCAATGCGCCAGCAGTATGGCTGGCCGAGCCGGATGCATTGGGGAAATAGCCCTGGCTGGGTGATCGCGGATTACCGCCAGCACCAGCTCGATATTTGGGGAGAAACCGTTACGCCGCTGGCGCTTAAGCACGATTTGAGTCGCTTAACCGCATTGCCCGTTAACCAGATTGAGCTCTATTGCCTCGACCAAACGCACGTGTCGCGTCAAGCAACCGGGCTTGGCCGCCATTGCGGCGATGATGCCGCTGTCGATGCGGCGCTAATGTCTAAGGCGGTGGGGGCTCCGGTAACGGTTTGGCTTGATGCCCGCTATGCAAAAGATAAAGAGGCGCTGGGGCAGGCACAGCGAATGACGCTAGAAGCCGATCTTGCCAGCAGCGGTGAGATCGCCCGTTATCATTATCAGCAGGCTAATATTATCGGTGAGGTCGCCGCTGTAGGGCTCTGGCTGAGTGGCAAGGCCGTGACCGCCGAGCTTACGACTGAGGCTGGGGCTACTGAGGCTTCGAATAATAACGATGCGGCGCCGTTTTCACCTTACGTTTTTCGAGACCAATATCTTGCTTCAAGAAGCCAATCCAATACCCTTTCAAGCGATCCTACTGTTGTCGACATTCAGCAGGCGTTTGCGCGAGAGTCGTTTCTAGATGAGGTGGCTCGTAATAGCGAACAAGATCCCATTGCGCTGCGTATTCGTCACCTCGACGATGCGCGTGGCATAGCGCTGATAGAGTCGGTCGCTAAACGGGCTGAGTGGACGCTGCCGCTGTCGCCGCTTTCTCCCACGTCAGCGCCAAGTTCATCGCCGCAGGACCTGCTGCGAGGTCGCGGTTTTGCATACTCCCAGCTCCCAAGCCGTGATCAACGTGAGGCACCCGGTGTACGCTCCGCGTGGATTGCCGACGTAGTGGTTAACCGGATTACCGGTGAGGTGCAGCTGACCCGCTTGATTGTTGGCCAAGACACGGGTCCTGATGTGGATACCGCGCGTCTTCAGCAAACGCTCCAAACACGGGTATTGGGTGAAGCTCGCCCGCTTTTGGGGCAAAGCCCTGCGTTTGATGAGTGGGGTGATGGCCGCAATGTACTCGTGCCCGTCGCTTCAGGAGCAGGCGAGCTGGCTACGCGCGGCTATCAACCGGCAACGCAAAGGGTGCCTTCTTCTTTTAACCAACCTGCTAGCGATGTATTAACCGGGGCTGAGCTATCGCCCGGTGTTGCCGTGATTGCCAACGCGCTATTTGATGCGACCGGCATTCGTTTTCGCCAGCCTCCCTTTACTGCCAAGCGTGTCCGCCAGGCACTCCAAGAGCCGACGGTGGAGAGTGCCGGGCGTCCGGCTAAACTGCAGCGCCCTGCGAGGCGGCGCTGGTTAGCCGCTGCGGCACTGACTACAATGGCGGGCACGGTGGCTATAGCATGGCCGTGGAAAGGCGCCGTGGTCCCTATTGCTCGGCCAGCCGCCAATCTTTATTCCGCCGATACCATTGAGCGCGGGCGGCTAGTCGCTGCTGCTGGCGATTGCGCAGCGTGCCACACCGCTGACAATGGTGTCACCAACGTGGGTGGGCGTTCATTTGAAACCCCCTTTGGAACGCTCTACAGCACTAACATTACGCCAGACGAGGTAACGGGTATTGGTCAGTGGTCCTACGCGGCGTTTGAACGAGCAATGCGCCATGGCATCAGCCGCGATGGCAGCCATCTCTATCCCGCTTTTCCCTATACGGCGTTTGCCAAAACAAGTGATACCGACTTACAGGCGCTGTACGCTTACCTAATGTCTCAGCCGGCGGTGTCATCGGACAAAACCGTCAACGATCTTGCTTTTCCCTTCAGCGTGCGCTCTTTGATGGCCGGCTGGAACGCGCTTTATCACGACCCCACTCCCTTCCAACCAGACCCCATGCAAAGCGAGCTTTATAATCGAGGCGCCTATCTGGCCGAAGGGTTAGGCCACTGCAGTGCTTGCCATAGCCCACGTAATGCCATGGGCGCGGAGAAAAGCGGCAAGAATTATTTTGCAGGGGCCTTTGTTGATGGCTGGGAGGCACCGCCACTCAATGCGCTGTCGCGTGCGCCGGTTGCTTGGAGTGAAACATCGCTCTACGACTATTTGCGCCATGGTGAGTCGGCGCTGCATGGCGTTGCCTCTGGCCCTATGGCGCCAGTCGTTGCGGGATTGGCCGAATTGCCTGAATACGACGTGAGAGCCATTGCCCACTATGTGGCCACACAGATGCAGGCACCGACGGATGATAGCGAGATAGCGGTGGCGAGGGCGGAGCAGCGTGTGGCCAGCGCCACGCTTAGTGCGCCCGGTCTTGAGGCGGGCGAGCGCCTATTCGATGGTGCTTGCGCGGCCTGTCACGTGGCAACCGGAGTACCTACTTTCTCCAGCGCTAGTACGTCACTCGCGCTGAATACCAATATTCATAGTGACCACCCAGACAACGTTATTCAGTCGATTTTAAGCGGTGTCCACGCAGACCACGTTCCAGGAGTCGGCAGCATGCCTGGTTTTTCCGACAGTTTTAGCAATACCCAAGTCGCTGATTTAGCGATGTATCTTCGAGCGCGCTTTGCACCAGATAAAGCGCCTTGGCAACAACTAGAACAACGTAGCGCTGATTTACGCCAGCCTCACCAAAACAACACACACTCTACTCCATGATGTAATAAAACGAGGTGGACTATGAAACCTGAGTTTGGAAAACGAAGTAAATGGATATGGCTCGTATGGATAGTTGTCCTGCTGAGCTATGTAGTGCCTTACACCCTGCTGAGCAATGTCGCGTTTTGGTACGGCAGCTTCTTGTTTTGGGCGGTTGCAGGGTTAATTGTCATTGCGCTGAACGTGTTTATCACTAAAGATTTCGAGGATCACAGCAATGACTGAGTCACTCATTTGGTGGTCTATTGCTATCTATTTATTGATTGCGGTAGGCATTGCGATTATGTCGCGACAAGGCGCTGCAGAAAGTATGTCTGGATACTTTTTGGGCAATCGACAGATGAACGGGTTTGTCTCGGCGCTGAGCTACAGTGCCACCACCTACAGTGCGTTTATGATGGTCGGTTTAGCAGGCCTCACCTATGCCGGAGGCGTGGGCGCACTGGGGTTTGAAATTATTTATTTTGCGGGCGTTTCCCTGGTGGCTATCTTCGGGCCGAAGTTTTGGGCCGTCGGGAAAAAATTTGGTTATGTGACGCCGAGTGAAATGCTGGGTCATCGCTATAACAGCAAACATGTCGCGATGGCGGTTTCTCTTGCCAGCTGTATCTTCCTGATTCCTTACTCAGCGGTTCAGTTGGCGGGTGTGGGCTATCTCTTGCAAGGTATTACCGATGGCGCGATTACCTTTACGACGGGCGTCATCATGGCCACGGTGATCGCCATTTTCTTCTCTTATATAGCGGGAATTCGCTCGGTCATGTGGACCGACTCTCTCCAGGCGATCATGATGATTGTGGCCTCGACGCTGGTGGCGTTTCTGGTTATCCAGGGTCTGGGGGGCTTTAGCGCGCTCTTCGATACTCTGGCAACTGAACATCCCCAGTCTCTCACGGTGCCGGGCTCAGGTTTGTTCAGCTTTGTTACTTTCTTAGGGCTAACGATTCCTTGGTTCTTCTTTAGTCTTTCTAATCCTCAAGTTAGCCAGCGCCTGTTTATGCCTTCTTCACTGCGCGCTATGCGTCAAATGCTGATTGGTTTTCTAGTGTTTGGCTTTATCTACACTATGGTGTCGGTACTGTGGGGCTTCTCTGCTTTAGCCGCCTTCCCCAGCCTTGCACGTGCCGATTTGGCGACGCCCACGCTGCTAGCATCCGAGTTTGTACCACCGGTACTGGGTGTGATCGTGATGGTCGGCATTATGGCAGCCGCCGTTTCTACTATTGATTCCATCATGCTGACGCTGGCCTCCATGGTCTCTCGTGATGTCTATGCAAACGTGAAGCCTAACGTCAGCGAAAAACGCCAGCTGCTGGTGGGTAAGTTTGTTGTACCTGTCATCGCAATTTTGGCATTGGGCTTTGCCGAGCTGCAGTTGGACTTGATTGCCGTACTGTCAGTCGCCGCATCGTCTGGTCTGGTCGCGATGGTGCCCGCCATTATCGGCGCTTTCTATTGGAAGCGTGGCACTGGCGCTGGTGCCTTAGTCAGTGTGGTGGGCACGAGTGCTTTTGTACTGCTGATGTACGCCACTGGAAACTCACTGCTGGGTCTGCCTTCCGGCATATGGGGAATCGTCGTCGCTAGCGTGCTTTTTGTTGGCGTAAGTCTGATGACCAAGCCCCATCAAGCAGCCACGGATGCCTTCTTTGACGCCATCTCAGAAGAGTTGGGTAAAAAGCGCGGCCACAAGGTTAGCCCGCCGGCTCAGGAGTCGAACGTTTAGTTTTATCTGACAATATTTAGAGCGTTTGACGCCCAACATTGGAGGCTCAAACGCTCTCAAGAAGATTTTCCTAAGGAGCCTCTGATTAACGTAATGAGCGCAGGCTAGGCAAGGCAAAAATCAACGAAAAAGCGAAGTTTACACGCTGTAAATGAGCATTTTGAGGCGATTTTTAACGCCGGATGGGCAAGCGTAATAGTTAATCAGAGGTTCCCCAACACGATATAAGCTGTACACCAGCGAAGTAGGAGTCTTTATGGATCATGCAGGCTTTACGGAAATCTGTCTCCACCAGTTAAAAATGTCCGGCGTACACGAAGGTGAAAGACTTGTGGTGCTTACGCAGGGAAGCGAGCGGCTGGAATATGCTGATGCCTTTATGGCTGCAGGCCAGCGCTTAGGCGCCAATATGTACCACATGCGATTACCCGCGCCGTTACCTACAGGTGGCTGGGCCGTGGGAACAACAGGGCTTGCCAGCATGCCCGACGCGGTGGAAGCGCTCAAAAATTGCGATATGCTGATCGACTGCATTTTCCTGCTTTTCTCACCTGAGCAAATGGCCATTCAAGCGGCCGGTACACGGATCTTAACCGCCGTTGAGCCACCGGAACTGCTGGCCAGAATGCTGCCTACCAAGGAACTCAGGGAAAAGGTTGAATTAGCCGCCGAGTTGCTGGCAAAAGCCAAGGTTATGCGCATCACGTCGCCCCACGGGACGGATGTCACCTATCAACTTAATACATACGCCACCGTTGCTGAGTATGCCTGCACCGATGAACCCGGGCGCTGGGATCACTGGCCGTCCGGCTTTGTATTTACCGGCGGTGATGATGACGGCGTTGATGGCACCATTGTCGTTGCGCCAGGCGATATTTTGCTGCCCCAGAATATGTATGTCAGAGAGCCGATTACGTACACCATCAAGAAGGGCTGGATTACCGATATCCGCGGCGGGCTAGATGCGGAGTTGGTTAAATCCTACATGGAAAGCTTTAACGATCCGCGTGGGCTGGGCATGAGCCATGTAGGCTGGGGGATGAACCCTAATGCCAAGTGGCACCGTATGGTGCCAGGCGAGTTTCCCGGCGGCATGGGCATGGAGCCGCGCAGTTTTTATGGCAACGTAATGTTCTCTACCGGGCCAAATAATGAGTTAGGTGGCACTAACGATACGGCCTGCCATCTCGATATCCCGATGCGCAATTGCTCGCTGTTTCTGGATGGTGAACCTATCGTGGTTGATGGCGATATTGTCGTTAAAGAACTGCAAATGGCTAGGGGCTAAGGCGAACAGGACGTCGTGCAGTTAAAAGCCCCCGGTTGGAGTAATGCTGTTCACTTAAGCGGCGCAGCCTTGCGATTCACCGGATAGCGGGTTTTGGATATTTTTACCGTTCTCGGCCTTGACGGTCGAGGACGGTCATCTAAGAAGAGACTTGCTACGCCCACTCTCAATTCTGAAAGCCGTGCCCCCGTTCTCGATAGGGGGTGTGCTGCAGCCATGACGATCAGTTGGGCCGCAATATACTGGTAGGCTGATTTAAAACGAATTTGACACGGCGCGCGACCATGCCCCACCGAGGCCTGACTCGCCTCCCGCCGCACTACGTTATACGCCAAGAGCAAGCCCCACACTTCCGGATAGATCAACTCGACTTTCTTGCTATGCAGCGTCACTGCATTATTTTGCATAGAGGATTTGATGCCTCGGAAGCCTAGCTCTATCTCCCATCGTTAAAAGGCGTTTGACGATTCGTTGACGTATTTCCCGGCCCAAAATGTTCTCGCAACTCTGGTATGTCGGGTGTTCGCAGTAAGGCTCCATCGATGGCCAGGACTTGTAGGCCGTGCCAGTCATCGCCAGGGTAACGTTCGAGTCCCCACTGCTGGCCAGTCCGATTGAATAGCCATTCTAGCGGGTCAGCCCCCATGCGTTGCCGAGCCCCTGATATCCCACTTCTAGCCAATAAAGCGTCATTAGCGAGCCCTTGCACGCAGATATTAAGACGCCGCGCAACCTCACTGACAGGTTCGTTTCTAAACAGCTCCATCCCTTTTTCATGTCTTACGATCCAGAGGAGGCAGGAGGGCAGTGAATTGTTCGCTGAGCAAACGTGCCGCAGGCGAGAGACTGCGATCCCGTTTGTGTACGAGATAGTATGGTTCGCTGCGAGCAGGGAGATCGACCAACAAGTTGCTCGTCATTCCGGTGCGGCTGAGTACTTGAGCAACTTCAGTTGACAACAGTGCAACGAAAGTGGGATTGCGTTGAAGGAGCGATAAGGTGGCAAAAGCTGAAGTAGTTTCTACCAGTTCGTTCGGAAAAGGCAGGCCGTGTGTCTGGAATTCCTGTTCCAAATAGCGCCGCATTGGCATGTCTGCTGCGTAAACAATCCAAGTGCTTGCTGCCAGATCAGATAATTGCGCATTAAGCCCTGTCAATGGGTGACTTGAGTTGGCCACGATGGCTAGCTGCTCTTCCCAGATGCGGGTAGTGATATAGGCTTCCGGCCGAGGGCTGACGCTCGTTCGACAGATAGCGATTTCGAGGCGACCACTGTCGAGCAAGTCAAGCAGATGAGCGCTTGTGTCCTCAACCAGTTCGATGCGCATTGCCGGCTGGCGCTTGAGAAGCTGGGTCAGATGGTCGGTCAGAAGAGGAACGGCACCCATTATGGTTCCTACAGCAAGACGCCCACCATGCCCATCAAGAATACTTTCTATTTCTTCTCGAAGATGGGCGAGATCTTGATATATCAAACGTGCATATCGAATGATGCAATGCCCCACTTCATTAGGGGAAAGGCCTCGATTTGTTCGAAGAAACAAGGCTGACCCTACGGCTTCCTCGATTTCCTGGAGCGCCTTGGTTGCGCCTGGCTGACTTATTGAGACACTTTCTGCTGCCTTAATTAAAGATCCGTGTTCATCAATCGCAATGAGTAACCGGAAATGCCGGAGACGTAGACGGGCTGTAATGGATTCCAAGCTGGGGATCATGGGTATAACCATTGGTTATGTCTGTATTGGTAGTTTTTATTATGCTTGCCTGTGCTAGCTCACTATATTGTTGACTATCCTTAAGGCGCAATGCTGGAACTGAAACAACAACAAAAAGGGTACCTAAGCCCTAGGAGAATAAAATGCCAAAGCCGCTACAGTGGCTGTTTAAATTGTTCGATCATCTCGTGGTGATCGGCATGAGCATAATGGGCCTGATGGTTTTTTGGAACGTAGTACTGCGTTATGGCTTTAATTCGGGTATTCCATTTTCAGTAGAAGTTTCCCGCCTGATCTTCGTCTGGATCGTATTTTTGGGGTCAGTTGTCGCGTTAGCGCAGGGTATGCACATGAGTGTGAATACGCTTGTATCGCGCTTGCCCCGGCCCATGCGTATTGCCTGCTTTCTCGTCAGTCATGGGCTGATGCTTTGGTGCTGTTGGTTGATATGGCAGGGGAGCTGGATTCAGACTTTACTTAACTGGAATAATCGAGCGCCGATATCGGGCATCTCGGTAGGCATGATGTATGCCGCTGGCCTCGTCGCTTCAGCCTGTATGGCCCTTGTATTATTCGTCAACCTCTGGCGCTCGCTAAGGGGGGAATTGCCCCAGACCTGGTCAGGCGAAGATCCTTATGCCGTTGTTCGGCCTGAGGAGCAGGCGCGATGACAGCCATTATATTTCTCGGCTCCCTTTTTGGGGCCATTAGTATAGGAGTGCCGATAGCCTTTGCACTGATGGTGTGCGCCATTGCAATGATGTTATTGATGGGTAATCTCGATGCTCAGATTATGGCGCAAAAGCTCATTGACGGCGCTGATAGCTATCCATTGATGGCCATACCTTTCTTTTTGCTGGCTGGTGAGTTCATGAATGCGGGTGGGCTGTCCCGTCGCATCGTCAACCTCGCCTTAGCCCTGTTTGGGCATTTTCGCGGTGGGCTTGGCTATGTCGTTATTGGCACGGGGCTGTTGCTTGCCAGCCTTTCGGGCTCGGCAATCGCCGACACAGCAACCCTTGCCGTGATGCTCATTCCGCTGATGCGCGAGGCCGGCTATCGTGTGGAACGCTCAGCAGGTCTTATGGCGGCTACCGGCATCATTGCGCCTATCATTCCACCATCGGTCGGGTTCATAGTGCTTGGCGTAACGGCCAATATATCTATAGTACGTCTGTTTATGGCCGGTATCGTGCCTGGCATGTTGATGGCGCTTAGCCTTATTGTCGCTTGGTGGCTTGTCTCGCGCAGGGACAATGTCGCTGTTCTACCCAAAAAATCGGGCTCTGATATTCGTAAGTGCCTTCGAGAGGCCGTTTGGGCGTTGATTTTACCGCTCATCATTATCGGCGGGCTACGCATGGGTATTTTCACGCCGACGGAAGCCGGTGTCGTGGCTGCCGTCTATGCACTGCTGATCAGCCTACTCATTTACCGGGAGATGTCCCCTAAGGATCTTTATTGCGCCATATTGAATGCTGGCCGTATGACAGCGGTCATCATGATTCTTGTTGCTGCCTCGATGGTGACGGCCTTCCTCATTGCCATCGCCAATCTACCCGGCCAGATGCTGGTGTACCTTGAGCCATTCGTAGGGTCGCCGATTCTGTTGATGATGTTAATCGTGATCACCGTCTTTGCCATCGGTATGGTGCTTGACTTCACGCCTGCTATCACGATTCTCGTGCCTGTGCTCCTGCCGATAGTTATCGCTGCTGGCATTGACCCTATCTATTTCGGCGTCATGTTTATTATGACGGCGGCTGTCGGAATGATTACTCCTCCCGTCGGTGCCGTCCTCAACACCCTTTGCGGCATTAGTCGAATCAGCATGGACCAGGCGGTAAAAGGTGTGCTGCCTTTCCTGTTTGCTGAAATCCTAGTTCTAGTGATTCTGGTTCTATTCCCTGCTCTTGTGACCGTTCCGGCATCCTGGTTCTCATAACTATAAATCCAAAAATGAAGAGAGAAACTCATGAAACGATTATTAAAAGCATTGGTTGTTTCGACAGCCCTTATTGCGGTCGTATCGGCATCGGCTCAAGATGCTCGATTGGGGTATGTACCCATCAACGAGCACCCCGTCGGGCAGGGCTCAATCCGATTTGCTGAGCTTGTCGCTGAAAAAAGCGACGGTCGCATCAACATCCAAACGTTCGGCAACGGCGTCTTGGGTAATGAACCCCAGATGCAGTCTTCGCTGCAAGGTGGCTTCCTTGATGTCATGGTCGGCCCAACGTCAAATCTAGTCGGCACCATCCCCGAATTTCTCATCTTCGATCTGCCTTTTTTTTATGCCGACTTTGATGCTGTCGATGCGGTGATGGACGGGGTCGTTGGTGACGAACTCTTCGCTAAACTCGACGCCATGGGCTTAGTGGGCCTTGCTTATTGGGATAATGGCTTTCGCCACATGACCAATGCAATTCGTCCAATCAATTCGATCGAGGACATGGCAGGGCTTAAGATCCGCGTGATACCCAATCCTTTATTCATCAGCACATTCGAAGCTTTAGGCACCAATCCCACCCCGTTGCCTTACCCAGAGCTTTTTAATGCCTTAGAGAGCAACACTGTCGATGCGCAGGAAACGCCGGTAGGGCTTATTTACTCGTCCAAGTTCTTCGAAGTGCAAGACCATCTTGCCCTTACTGGGCATGTCTATACACCCTATGTACTTCTAGCTAGCAAAAAGTGGTTCGACAGCCTAGCTGAGGATGATCAGCAGCTTGTTATGGAGGCTGCTCAAGAGTCCGCTGAATACCAGCGTGCTCTGTCACGTGATGATGCTGATCGTCTGGTTGGCCTACTCGAGGAAGAGGGCATGGAAGTGACACGTCTTTCTGAGGAAGAGATGACCAAACTGCGTGATGCGGTTGCCCCAGTCGTTACTGAATTTTCCGAACAAATCGGCTTGGATCTTATTGAGCAGGCACGTGCTGATATGGCGGCTGTTGCTGACTGACTTCATTTGGGGCCGACAAGATCGGCCCTCCGCTTAGCAATAGTATTTGGAGCGTATTATGCGGCTTATTCAGTTTGTAACCAGCGATAAAGAACGCGCCGTGGGGCTCGTATCCGATAAAGGTATAGAGCAAGTAAATAGTGTCATATCGACTCGAGAACTTGCGCTTGATGCTATTCGAGGCAAGCAAACCATCGTGGAAAGGGTTAATGCCTTGGGCTTAGGTGAAATCCATGATTATGACGTGCTCATTAAAGCAGGTCGTGTTCTGCCACCCCTTGATCACCCCGATGCAGCCCATTGCATCCTGTACCTTGCACACGCCAAGTTAAGGCACTGTTCTTATGGTCCTGAATTGCGCGTAGGCGAATTGCCGTCTCATTTAAAGGGCACTGTCCGCATTCGACGGAATGGCTACGTATTCTGGGAAAAATCCTTCCCGACCGGGGAAGACAACATGTCTCATTCTATCGCCAATCTGGAATACCACCACTTCAAGTACAACCAGTTCCTCAGGTCTGGTGATGTGCATGTGCAGTTTCTCGGCACGTCGGTGGCCTCGCAACAGAGGATGGCAACGTCTTTGAAATCGAGATTCCAGAATTCGGTCGCCCGCTGATCAATGGGGCAAAGCGGGTTCAAGAAGCCGTCAAAATGGCATCCATTCGAGCTCTCTAGCCGAGCGCACTATTTACCTTAAGCTAAAGGCACATTATGTCGCTGATCACATATCTTACCGAAATTGAGTTTGGCGCTGGCAGTATCAGCGAACTGGGAAAGTATCTTGACCGCTTCGGTGTCCAACGTCCATTGGTCATCAGTGATCATGGCATAAAGGCCGCAGGGCTGCTTGACAAGGTGGTTAGACAGCTGAAGGCTGAGGCGCCGGTGTTTCTGGACGTGCCGACCAATCCGACCGAAGCGGCCACTGTGGCTGCGGTTGAGGTATATGTTGCCAATAATTGCGATGGGCTTGTGGCCATCGGGGGAGGATCGCCCATTGATCTTGCTAAAGGTGTTGCTCTGCTTGCCACCCATGGTGGGTCTTTGGCTAAATACGCACTTATCGAAGATGGGATGCAGGCCATCACAGGCAAAGTTGCCCCCGTTATTGCCATTCCTACCACTGCGGGCACTGGTGCAGAAGTCGGCCGGGCTGCTCTTATTACGCTTGAAGATGGGCGAAAACTTGGTTTTGTTAGCACTTATTTGATCCCAAAATGTGCAATTTGTGATCCCATGCTCACCTTGGGATTGCCACAATGGCTAACGGCAGCGACGGCGCTTGACGCCTTGTCGCATTGCTTCGAGACATATTTATCCCCACGGTATAATCCACCCGCCGAAGCCATTGCTCTCGATGGCGCCGCCCGCATCTGGAACAACATCGTGACGGCATACGAAGACGGCACCAATCTAGATGCCCGCACGGAGCTGATGATGGGCTCGCTCCAGGGCGGCTTAACCTTCCAGAAGGGGCTAGGCGCTATTCATGCACTCTCACACGCCTTGGGAGGACTGCGTGAGTTACAGCTACATCATGGCACCCTCAATGCCATTTTTCTGCCTAGCGTTATGCAAATCAATCGCGATGCGGTGCCTGAAAAAATTCGCTGCATAGAAACCGCACTGAAGATCCAAGAAGGAGGTTTACCCACTGCTCTTGCCGATCTCAATACACAGTTGGGAATCCCCAAAGGGCTCCGCAGTTTGGGCGTCAGAGAGAGCCATTTCGATTATATCGTTGAGCGCGCTATTGCCGATCACAGCCATGTAACCAATCCGCTTCAGCTTACCGCTGACCAATATCGACAGTTGATCAAGGAAAACATGATTTAGTTTTGCCGACTCCGGTAGCTAAGCAGGCATCAATGAGTTTCACACCTCACGCCAAACCGTTAACTGCTGTCGATAATCATCCTGCGCTTGGCTGGCGCTGACAGGGGTTAGCCACACCTTCGTGCCCGGCAGGCATTGGGAAAGCATCGCGCAGGCGGTCGGGGTGAGCGCACCCAGGCGCGGATAGCCGCCAATTGTCTGGCGATCGTTCATGAGTATGATGGGCTGACCGTCAGGCGGTACTTGAACGGCACCGAGTGGAATGCCTTCGGAAATAATGCCGGTCAGTGAGCCATTCAGGACAGGTCCCGTGAGCCGCACGCCCATACGATCGGCACGGTTATCCACCGTCCAAGGCTGATTAAAAGCCTGGAACAGAGAGCGGCCGCTGAAGGTGGCGATTTGTGAGCCGAGCACGACAGGCAGGCGGCATTCTGTTGCGGGCATACGCAAAGCTTGGCTGTCAGGGAGTTGCTTAACCGCTGGGGCATCGCCTTGCCACGTCAAGCGGTCGCCCACTTTCAGCGGTTTACCATCTTCATGTAAGCCGCCTAGCTGCTCACGGGCGGTGCAGGCGCGACTGCCCAGCACTTCGGGCGCATTTAGCCCGCCGGGAAACGCGAGGTAGGCCCGCAACCCCTGGCGAGGCTGGCGAAATACTAAGCGCTGGCCGGGCGTCAGGGTGAAGCTTGTGTTCGGGGCCAGTGGCTTGTCGTCTAACTGGGCATCCAAGTCAGCGCCCGTTAGCGCAAGGTGCACTTCGCATTCGGTTTCGAGGCTTAAGCCGCCGCCCATGACAATCTCGAGGGCTGCGCTGTTTGGCTCGTTGCCTAGCAGCCAGTTGGCCCATCGAAAAGAAATCCAGTCGGCCGCACCGCCTTGGGTCACGCCAAGATGGCCCACGCCAAATCGTCCGGCATCTTGAATTAACGCCAGCGGTCCTGCTTGTTTAACGAGCATTCCTGCGGGCGCTTTACGCGTAGCAACTTGGCTCATGAGCGCTCCTCCATCGGGGTGGTATTACCACCGTCCGCTTCAAACTCGGCGCGCGAGATCGCTTTAAACCGTACTTTGTCACCAGGGCGGAACAGGGGGTCGCCACGCTTGGCATACTCGAAAAGCGGCACGTTAGTACGGCCAAGAATGTTCCAGCCACCTGGCGAAAGCAGCGGGTAAATCGCCGTTTGGCGATCGGCAATACCTACGCTGCCTGTCGCGACTTTGCGGCGCGGCGTTTTTAAGCGCGGGGTGGCTAGCGCTTCATCTACCAAGCCCATGAAGCCATAGCCGGGAGCGAAACCGAGTGCGAATACGCAGTAGTCGTGGTTGCAGTGCTGTTCGACCAGCGCCTCGACGCTTAAGCCCGCGCGCTTGGCGACCAGGGGCAGCTCGGGCCCCACGCTTTCGTCATACCACACGGGAATTATGTGTAGTTCACCCGCTTGGGTATCTGCAGGCGTGAGGTTGCAAAGCGTCTTGTTGATAAGGCTTAGGGCATCGCTGTGATTCAGCTGCTGACAGTCGTAGTGAACTAATAGCGTGGTGTATGAGGGGACTAAATCAATTAAAGCGTTCCCAAAGGCGGCGCGCAGGGCTTGATCGGCGGCGATCACCCACGCCATATTGGCTTCATCAATGGTATCGAACAGGCGCACCATTAGGGCGTCCATGGCGGTCGTTTCAATGCGCATTTTAGGACGTATTTGAATGCTCGGTTTCACGCCTGCTCCAACGCCTGAAAGGCCTCGCGGATGGCACGCACGGCGGCCACTGATTCGGGATTGTCGCCGTGAACACAAAGTGTGTCGCAGGCCAGCTGTAGCGGAGTGCCGTCAAGTGAGGTGAGCGATTCGCCTTTCGCCAGCATCACCGCCTGATCGACGATAGTGTGCTGATCGTGATGAACGGCGTTCGGTAAGCGCCGTGAGGCCAGATGGCCATTGGCATCGTAGGCGCGGTCAGCAAATGTTTCGAACCATAGGGTAATGCCCAGCTTGGCGGCTAACTCGCGGTGCGGCGCAGCGTCGGCCGTCGACATCACCATCAGCGGCAGGCTGGGATCATAGGCACGCACAGCGCGCATCACGCCTTCGAGTAACGCAAGGTTAGCGGCCATGTCGTTATACAGCGCGCCATGGGGTTTTATGTAGCTGAGTTGCGTGCCTTCCGCTTGGCATATGCCCGCCAGTGCGCCGACTTGGTAGAGCACCATATCTTCAGCCTCTTCCGGGGAGCAGGCCATTGAACGGCGGCCAAAGCCCATTAAATCGGGGTAGCCTGGGTGCGCACCAATACGCACGCCGTGCTGGACAGCCAGTTTGACGGTACGTCGCATCACATGAGGGTCAGAGGCGTGAAAGCCACAGGCGATATTGGCGCAATCGACATAGGGCATCACATCGGCATCTAAGCCGAGGCTCCAGTTGCCAAAACTTTCGCCCATATCGCAGTTAAGCAGGGGGATGGCCATAGCGACTCCTGTTATTTAGGTGCTTTCACTTAGCAAAAGCTAACGTGTAAACCACCAACAATATATGAATACGGCTTGCCCAGTGCCAATCGTTTTTGATAATTTTTATTTTCTACTGCTCTTATCATATTGTTATTGGTTGGAAAAATGATTAATCGCTGAGCGCGATATATTTTAGCGCTAGCAGCAGGGCGTGATAAAAGCGTTGGCTGTAGTCACTGTTAAAAGTGGCCTCAACATTGCATGGTTAATGCATCGTCACGTGCGTCATCACTCTGTTTAAAGGGCTGGCAGTACGACAACGCTTATTTTATCAGTCAACCATTGCTAGAGCATTCCGTATGGCCTGCCCAAGCGCTATGCTCAGAGGGCGAATGGATATTACAACAACACGTTTCTCCGGGCGTTGGATTACTTCCAGTGCCTCCTCTGGTACTACTACAGAAGTAACACATTAATAAAATGAATAAGAGGGTTCTCAAGATGCGCAAAACACTAACGTCTACACTGCTACTGGCAACTGCCTGCGGCTTAACGGTCACGGCTCACGCTGCCGAATGGACTATGGCCACGCCCTATGGCGATGCTAGCTTCCACACTCAAAATACCAAGCAGTTCGCCGAAGATGTGGCAGAAGCTACCGATGGTGAGCTGACCATCACCGTTCATAGCGGGGGGGCATTGGTCGCTCATGGGGAAATTAAGCCGTCGGTCCGCCGGGGCACTATTGATGCAGGTGAAGTGTTTCTCTCGGTTCTGTCCAACGATGACCCTATTTTTGAAGTCGACACGCTGCCAGGCGTAGCGGGTAGCTATGATGATGCCTACGCGCTTTGGGAAGCGACTAAGCCCATGATTACCGAGCTATTTGCTGATCAAGGATTGATTCCTTTGTATGCGGTTGCGTGGCCCGCGCAAGGTATTTACACCGCAGAAGCACTCACAGATCCTGCGCAGTTTGAAGGGTTGCGCGTTCGTGCTCCTAACATCAATACCCAGCGCTTCGTCGATTACTTGAGTGGCAGCCCCACAGAAACCGAAGAATCGGATATTCCCACCGCGTTCAGCACTGGCCGAGTGGATGCCATGATTACCTCCAGCTCCACCGGCAGTTCCATGGCCGCGTGGGATTATGTAACGGATTACACCAATGCCAACCTGTGGCTGCCTAAAAATATAATATTCATGAGTCAGCGTAGTTTTGATGGGCTGGATGAAGCGACTCAGGACGCGTTAATGGAAGCCGCCGCTGAGGCTGAAAAACGTGGCTGGGAGATGAGCCAAGAAGATAACGATGCTAGTTTGGTCACGTTGGAAGAGAAAGGTGTTGCGGTTTCTGAGCCTAATGAAGCCATATCCGCTGCCCTACAGTCGGCTGGCGACAAGCTCTTTGAAGACTGGCAGTCTCGTGCCAATGACGAAGCTAAGCAGGCACTGGAAGCTTATCGCGATCAGCGGGATAGCTAATCCTCATCTTGATAGCTCTTGTGAGGGGCTGGCTTTGGCCAGACCCTCTGTTTTTCCCATGTGCTTCGCGAGACTGTGAATATGACGTTTAAATTCGACAAACTCTATCGCCTGGGAGCTTGGGGAGCAGCGGCGTGTATGGTGGCTATCTGTGCGCTCATCGCGTTCCAGGTGACCTTTCGATTGATAGATGCTCTGCTTGTACTGGTTGGCTTGAGCCGCCTGGGTTTAAGTATTACCGGCGTTTCGGAACTGGCTTCTTACCTGCTGGTAGGGGCGACCTTTTTAGGATTAGCCTACACCTTTGTGCACCATGCCCATATTCGTGTGACGCTGCTGATTGGACGTCTGCCATCGGCCGTGCGCGTTTGGTTTGAAGTATTTTGTTTAATTATTGCGCTGGCGATCAGCCTAATACTGAGTTACGGCCTGATTGAGCTGGCAAGAGAAAGTTTGGCGTATAACGATGTTTCCTCAGGATTTTTGTCGATTCCGATATGGATTCCCCAAACCGTGCTGGCGACGAGCGTCGGCCTGCTGTGTTTGGCCCTTATCGAAGCCTTGTTGATGGCATTGCGCATCGCCGCCCGCGACCCCTCGAGCTTTCGCGAGGCCACCGCGACGGATGACAGTGAGATGCACTGAGGTTATGTCTGCTAAGTCTATGACAACTCACTTTGTACTTACTCAGCCCATGCTTTTTATTCCGGAGACGCCCGCGTGCTATTACTAAGTTTGGCTACCATTCTTACTCTTATGCTGTTGCTTGGCAGCGGGGTGTGGATCGCCTTCGCGCTGATCGGCACTGCCTGGATAGCATTAGAGTTCTTCAGCTCGTTCTCACCAGGATCGATCTTAGCCTCAGATTTTTGGGGGGCTAGCTACGGCTGGGACCTTACCGCACTGCCTATGTTTATCTGGATGGGTGAAATACTGTTTCGCTCAGGCCTTGCCGACAATATGTTTCGCGGCCTGTCACCCTGGCTGAATCGACTGCCTGGCCGTTTACTTCATACCAATATTATTGGCAGCGGGATGTTTGCTGCGGTGTGCGGCTCTTCCGCGGCGACCTGCGCTACGGTGGGCAAGATGACGCTACCAGAGCTTGAACGACGGGGCTACGACAGCAATATGGCGATTGGTACGCTGGCCAGCGCCTCGACGCTGGGGCTGTTGATTCCACCGTCTATCGTGCTGATCGTCTACGGTGTGGTGACTGAGCAGTCGATCTCCAGGCTGTTTATGGCAGGCATTGGCCCCGGTTTAATGATCCTGGCAATGTTTATGACCTATCTCATTTTATGGGCGCTGCTTAAAGGCAATCGTGAAGGGCTTACCGGTGAAGATGAGTCGGACATGAGCTTTGCGGAAAAGCTGCGTAATACGTGGTCACTCGTCCCTATTTTGCTACTGATCGGCGGCATTGTCTTTTCAATCTATGGTGGGTTAGCATCGCCCACTGAGGCGGCTGCGGTGGGTGTGGTGCTATCGATTGTGATTGCACGTTTTAACGGTCACTTTGATCGCGATATCTTCAAAAACTCACTGTTTGCCGCTGTCCGTACGGCCTGCATGATCGCGTTTATTATTGCCGGCGCCTCATTTTTAACCTCGGCGATGGGCTTTACTCAAGTGCCCATGAAACTGGCTCAAGCGATTAGTGAAATGGGGCTTTCACCCACCATGCTGCTGGTAGCACTGACCCTGCTTTTGCTGGTGATGGGGTGTTTTCTCGACGGTATCTCGCTGATTCTGCTGGTCACGGCGATTATTATGCCGGTGGTAAGCGCTGCGGGCTTCGATTTGATTTGGTTTGGTATTTACCTGGTCGTAGTGGTTGAAATGTCGCAGATTACGCCGCCAGTTGGCTTTAATCTGTTCGTGATTCAAGGATTAACCGGTAAAGATATTCTGACCATTACCAAGGCCACGCTGCCGTTTTTCCTACTGATGCTGCTGGCGATTGCATTAATGCATATCTTTCCCGGCATCGCCCTCTACTTGCCTGAAGCTATGAATAAATAAACGCACGGATTGGCCATAAGGCAGCATCCAGGCTGCTTTGAAAGTGCCTGGATGCTTAACTGATACTCTTGGTAGCCGCGCGGCTAACCTCCTAATCCAGTGCACAAGTCCTTTTAGTAAGCCCTGCCTTCGATCAGTCAGTCCTGGGCATTTCTTTGCTAAAGAGGAATGGTTCGTTCTGTTCATTAAGGAGTCTCCATGCGAATTCTCTTCACTGGCGGCAGCGGTAAGGCCGGTCGTCATGCGACGGCCTACCTGCGCGATCAGGGCCACCGAGTCACCAATCTGGATTGGATTGTGTCCGACGTGCCCGGTATCACCACTCTGAAGGTCGACTTGACGGACGCTGGCCAGGTGTTTAATGCATGCCAAGCTTACGCAGGGATCGACGAGCTTGAACCGGGCACCGGCGTGCCGCGTTACGATGCTATTGTCCATTTCGCCGCCATTCCCGCTATCCTGCACCGGCCGGATAATGAAACCTATCGTATCAATACACTCAGTACCTATAACGTGCTGGATGCCGCCACTCGGCTAGGTATTCCTAAGGTGATTTTTGCCTCCAGCGAGACCACTTACGGCATCTGCTTTGCGGATGGTGAGAAGACACCGGACTATCTGCCGGTTGATGAGGAGCATCCCACCGTTCCTCAGGACAGCTACGCTATGAGCAAGGTGGTTAATGAGGTAACGGCGCGTTCCTTTCAGGCGCGCTCAGGTATCGATATCTACGGCTTAAGAATCAATAACGTTATTGAGCCGCATGAATACGCCGAGCTATTTCCGGACTTTTTAGATCAACCGGCTATGCGCCAGCGCAATATCTTCGCTTACATTGATGCGCGTGATCTGGGGCAGATGGTCGACTGTTGCCTGAAGACAGATGGCCTGGGTTACGAGGTCTTCAATGTTGCCAATAACGATCTTTCGGTTGGCCTGACGAATGCCCAGGTGATTGAACGCTTTTACCCGAACGTGCCGCTCAGGCGCGAGATGGGCGAGTTCGAAACCTTCTATAGCAATGACAAAGCACGTCGCCTTGTCGGTTTCGCACCGACTTACTCATGGCGGGATGCGTTACCGAGCGCTGATAGAGAGGGATAAAGAGAGGGATAAAGAGAGGGATAAAGAGAGCGATAAAGAGAGGGATTAGCAGCGTCATCGTTTTGTCATGGCCCTTGGCATACTCTACGCACCGCGAGCCCACGATGAGAGGAGTGCCGCTATGCGCCTGGCCTTGTTTGACCTTGATGACACGCTTCTGGACGGAGACTGCAGCGCCCGCTGGAACCTATGGATGATAGAGCAAGGTTGGATCAGCGATGCCGAGACCTTTATGGCGCGTGCAGAGCTGATGCAGCGGGCCTACCACGCGGGAAAGCTTAAGCTTGAAGAGTATCTGGCGATGACGCTGAAGCCGCTGCGCGGGCGCCGTGTTGTTGATGTTCAAAAGGAGGTCGAGCGGTTTGTTGCGACCCACCTGCAGCCGCGTATTTTCGACCAAGCATGGGCGTGTTTGGAGTCGCACCGCCAGGCTGGCGATACAATGGTGCTGATTTCAGCCTCTTCCCGCCACTTGGTGGCGCCCATGGCGGTGACGCTAGGTATTGACCACGTCCTGGCGGTAGAGCCTAGTGTCGAAAGCGGTATTAATGAACAAGCACGCTATACCGGCGGGAGCGAGGGCATCTTTTCTTATCGCGGCGGAAAGGTCTTACGTCTTCAACAGTGGTTAGCGGAACAACAGGTAACGCCTAGTCACATCACGTTTTACTCTGATTCACGTAACGACTTGCCCTTATTGCAGTACGTTGACTGCCCTGTAGCGGTGAACCCCGACCCAGTGCTGGCTGAGGTAGCGAGTGTAGAAGGGTGGCCATGCTTAAACTGGCGAACACCCTCGCACATTGTGTCGCCTCGCGCTTTAGATAAGCATTTTTCTATGTCAGCGCCTGCCATATCAAGTTAAAGCCTACTAAAAACATCGCCAGAATTACTAAACGATAGAACAGCTTTTCGTTAACTCGGCTTTGTAGCCACAAGCCGTTACGCACCCCAATCCAGGCAATCGGCACCAGCACCAGCGAGGCCCAGGCGCTGGTCACGTTAATCTCGCCAAGCCACATGTATGGCGCCAGTTTAATGACGTTAACCACCGCAAACGTCACCGCGCAGGTCGCGATAAAGGTTTCTTTGGCCAGTTTGCGCGGCAGCATATACACGTTCAGCGGCGGCGCACCGGCGTGGGCCATAAAACTGGTAAAACCGCAGATGGTGGCAGCCGGTAACGCCCATCGGGTGGAAATAGGTTTCTTGGCGACGGGTTTAAGCAGCATGTAAGCGGCAAACAGCAAGGTGATAGCACCCAGTGTCAGACGTAAGCCTTCTTCACTTAGGCGGTCGAACAACAGCGTCCCTACCGCAACACCGACGAACAGCCCCGGCACAAAGCGCCAGACTTCGGCTATATCATGCTTGCCCCACCACGCTTTTACCGCGAATACGTCCATGACCAGCAATAGTGGTAGCAGCAGGCCCGCTGCCTGAGCGGGGCTAATCGCCAGCGCCATCAACGGCACTGAAAGCGTACCGAAGCCCCCCGCAAAACCACCTTTTGAGATGCCGGTCAGGTAGACGGAAAACACAATCAACAGCCAGGCGATAACGGAGTAGTCGGGCAGCATGAGGGGCCTCTATATGCTTTAAAGGGGTGGTAAAAAAAAGCCCCGCGTGAGCGAGGCACAACAGCATAGCATTAGACAGTCGTTAGCAGGCAAAGCAGGCTATCGAAAAGCAGGATGTTGAAAAACTGAGCGTCGATTTAGCTTTCCATCATCCACTCATGATCGGGGTCGTTATGGAACTGCCAAGCACGCTTAGGGCCTGCCATTACATTAAGGTAGTAGAGCGAGTAGCCATGAGCAGCACCCACAGGGTGGTAGCCTTTGGGCACCAGTACGCAGCAACCGTTTTCGATGGCCATCGTTTCATCAAGAGACCGGTCGTCGGTATAAACACGCTGAAACGCAAAGCCTTGGGCAGGGTTAATGCGATGGTAGTAGGTCTCTTCCAGCCGGGTTTCTTGGGGTAAGTTATCCACATCGTGTTTGTGGGGTGGGTAGCTTGACCAGTTGCCGGCGGGGGTAAACACTTCGACCACCAGCAGGCTGTCTGCCGGTTCGCCTTCAGGCAGGATGTCGTGCACATGGCGCGTGTTAGTACCCTGCCCACGTGTACTTTGTTTGATGTTGTCCGGGGCAATCAGTCGTGGCGAATGATTGCCGTGGCCTGGGGCCGCGCAGACCGCCAGCTCCAGATCCGTGGTGGCCTCCACTTGATAGCTAACGTCGTTGGGTAGATAAACGGCGTAAGGAGGGATCTGTTCAAAAATATCCATCCGTTCGCCGATGTCCTCGAAAGAGTGCTCGCCGCTTGCCACATTCGCACGTCCCGTCAGCAGTACGAGGCATACTTCCTGGTGGTTAGTGCTCGCTTCCAGGCGTTCTCCTTTGGCGAGTTTATGCACACGGAAACCGACATACTCCCAGCCTGCAGAGGCGGGGGTAACGTTAATAACGGTGCCTTTTTCATCCGGGGCAGCGGGGCGTACTAGTAGTGATGACATGCGTTGCTCCTTTATTTAGTAAAGGCTGTGTCAGTCTGCAGTAGAATCTTGCGGCCTTCTCGCAACGAGAGCTCGGCGGCATCGGCTAAACGCAACGCTTCTAAACCATCTTGTGCGCCTGCAAGCGGCGCGCGGTTCTCCTGCCAGGCATCAACAAAGTCACCGATTTCAAGCCGGTACGCTTGTGCGTAGCGCTCTAAGAAAAACCACTGAGGCTTATCTTCTATTTGTCCTGCCTCGCCGGTGAAGCGCAGACGAGTATCGCTTTCATTTTGTGCCTGAAGCATACCTTGACTACCAAAGGCTTCAATACGTTGGTCGTAGCCGTAGCAGGCACGACGCGAATTACTGATTTGGCAGAGCTTTCCACTGGCCGTGGTGAGAGTGACCATAGCCGTATCGACATCACCTGCTTCGCCAATGGCTGGGTCGATGATGCTACTGCCTACGGCAAAAACACTTTCTATCGGCTCATCTAGCAGCCAGCGGGCCATATCAAGATCATGAATCATCATGTCCCGAAACAGGCCGCCGGACTCGGCTATATATTCGGCAGGCGGGGGAGAGGGGTCGCGGCTGATGATTGTCAGCGTTTCCAATGCACCAATACGTCCTTCGGTAACCGCTTTTTTAAGGGCCGAAAACTGGGGATCATGTCGGCGGTTAAAGCCCAGCGCGCAGGTCACAGGGTGCTCGCTAAGCACTTGAAGGGCATCACGAGTGCGGGCTAAATCCAGAGCGATCGGCTTTTCACATAAAACGGCTTTGCCTGCGCGCGCTGCACGTTCTAGATACTCGGCGTGGGTGGGCGTGCTAGAGGCGATTAGCACTGCGTCGATGCTGTCATCTGCAAAAATAGCGTCTACAGAGACGGCTTGGCTTGCATACTGATTTGCCAACGCCTCGGCGGCGGGAGCGTAAAAGTCAGCCACGGCAGCCAGCGTTACGTCGGGGTGTGAATGAATCGCTTGGGCATGCACCTTGCCAATGCGTCCAGCACCAATGAGTGCAAGTCTCATCGTCTTTCTCCTATTGTAATTGTAGCCGCGTCTATGCGGATGTCCGTGTTTAGGGGTTGCGTTGCTGATCTTGCTGAATGGCTTTTTCGCGTGCTTTGTCCTGACGCATTCCCAGGCTGATTGCCAAGGCTTGCGTCAAGCACAGTGAGGCAGTTAGACCACGGAAACTTTTTACTTCGGCTTCGTTAACCACAAAGACCACGTCGGCAAAACTTGCGAGTGGGCTAAGGTGGGAGTCCGTAATTACGATGATAGGCAAGCCCCGTTGCTTAGCACCTTCACACGCACGCTGACTCTCTTCGGCATAGGGCGAAAAACTAATCGTTAAGAGAGCATCGTGCTGGCTCATTGCACGTAACTGCTCGCGGTACATACCGCCCAATCCGCTAACCAGCAACGCGGGCTTATCCACATGTGCCAGGGCATAAGTCATATAACTAGCCACCACAAAACTGCGCCGTGCCCCCATCACATGAATAGCATGGGCTTTTTCAAAAATATCCAGCGCTTTTTCCAGGCTTTCTGGGTCAATGCGGCTAGGCAATTGCTCTAAAACGGCACGATTAGCATCGGCAAATTCCCATAGTAGCTGCGTGCTGTCGGGCGTTTCTCCGGTGGCGCTGCGCACCGCGCGAATTCGCTCAGTGTAGTTGGGAAGCTCATCTACCAAGCGACTGCGAAACAGCTGCTGCATTTCAGAAAAGCCTTTAAACCCCAAACTATTGGCTAAGCGAATTAACGTGGAAGGGGTGACATCGGCCTGCTCAGCGATTTTCGCTACGGTCGCGAGTGCGACTTCTTGAGGATGATCGAGCATAAAGCGCGCGGTTTGCTGCAAGCGTTTGCTCAGCGTGGCGTACTCAGTACTCATTAGCGCTTCCAGCTCGCGATAACTTTGAGGCTGCTTTTGTGGAGGCTGCTGCATAAACATTCCTCAGCGTTAGATTGTGCGCCACTTGGCAATCTCAGAGCCAAATGGCGAGTTGCTATGTAGTCTAGTTCAAGTGAAATAAATATTCCAATAATACCAAAGTATAGAATAAATAGTTTGCAATAGGGTCGATGTGGAATCTATATTTCATAGCGCCAAGGCATTAAATGCCGCTTCCCGACCAACAACGATAATGTTAAGAGGAATTATTTATGGCACGTCTATCTCTATCCCGCTGGCCTCAATGGCTCTTAGCCTCAGCGGCCACCACCGCGCTAATGGCGGGGGCCGCACAGGTGCAAGCACAAGGTCAGGCACAAGAAGAGAACCGCTTCGTCATGGTGACCCATGGTGTTCCCTCGGACCCTTTCTGGTCAGTGGTTAAAAATGGCGCAGAAGCGGCCGCTGAAACAGTGGGTGCAACGCTTGAGTATCGTGCACCTTCAACCTTCGACATGGCCAAGATGCAGCAGCTCGTGGAGGCGGCGGTGGCGTCTCAGCCAGACGGTTTAATCCTTTCTTTCACCGATGAAAGTGCACTCGGCAGCGTTGTTCAAAATGCGGTGGATAACGGCATTCCCGTTATCACGATTAACTCCGGAGGCGACGTGGCGCGCAATTACGGTGCCCGCTTGCATATCGGGCAAAGCGAGTATGAGGCGGGCCGCCAAGCCGCCGAGCGCATGCAAGAGATGGGCGTCGAGAAAGGCGTTTGCGTTAACCATGAGCAAGGCAATCAGGGGCTTGATCAGCGTTGTGACGGTTTTGTCGATGGCTTTGACGGTAACGCCGAGCAGCTAGCAACGACGTACGACCCCACGGCCATCCGAAATGCCATTATCGCTTATCTTAATCAGAACAATGATGTTCGCGGTGTGTTAACGCTAGGCGCCCTAGCCGCTGAGCCAATGATTAGTGCCATGCGCGATCAAGGCGCTACCGAGATGTTCACTCTAGCTACCTTTGATCTCTCGCCTGGCATTCTGGAAGCCCTTGATGCGGGCGAGCTGGACTTCGCGATCGACCAGCAGCAGTACATGCAAGGCTACTTGCCCGTCATGTTCCTAGATCAGTTCGTCAAGAATGGACTGCTACCCGCAGGGGATGTTGCCACCGGCCCTGGGTTTGTCACTCAAGAAAACGCTGCACAGGTTATTGAGTTAAGTAGCCAGGGCATCCGTTGATAACTACCTAATCGGAAAAGGCTCGGCGATGTCGAGCCTTGGGAGTCGGTCACCATGAGTTCCACTGAAACGAAACCATCGGTTGCGCCAGTAGCGGCTGAGCAAGATGAGCGTATCCAGAGAGTCTCTCTCTGGAAGAAAGCGCTTAACCGTCCCGAGTTGGGGGCGCTGGCCGGTGCCGTGCTGGTGCTTGCCTTTTTTATAGCGGCTTCCAGTGGCACCGGGATGTTTACCCCAGCGGGTATTATTAATTTTCTTGAAGTCGCCGCTCAGCTCGGCATTATCGCCACGGCCGCCGCGCTGCTGATGATCGGCGGAGAATTTGATCTCTCGATTGGCTCGATGATTGGTTTGGCAGGCATTCTGATTGCCATTCCTGCAGTGGAGTATGGCTGGCCGCTGTGGGCCGCTATTTTAATGGCGTTCGCCTGTGCGGGCCTGGTGGGCTGGATTAACGGGAATCTGGTCAATAAAACGGGGTTACCGTCATTTATCGTTACCCTGGGCTTCCTGTTCATTCTGCGTGGCCTGGCTATCGGTACTAGCCGGTTATTGACGGGGCGTACTCAGGTGGGGGGAGTGCAGGAGCATATCCCAGGAGATTGGTTCGCGGCGCTTTTCTCTGGAGAAGTCGCTACGGGATTATTTAGTTGGATGGCGGCAAATGGCTGGATGGCGACCAACTTTGCGGGCAATCCCACGGTCACCGGCATTCCTGTGTCTATTGTCTGGTGGCTGGGCTTAACCGCTGTAGCGACTTGGGTGCTGCTATGCACGCCTTACGGTAACTGGATCTTCGCCAGTGGTGGCGATGCCAATGCGGCGCGCAATTCGGGCGTTCCCGTCCATCGCGTCAAGATTTCACTGTTCATGTTCACCGCTTTCTCGGCCACCATCTTTGCCTGCATTCAGGTGATGGACACCGGTTCGGCGGACACCATCCGTGGCCTGCTAAAAGAGCTGGAAGCGATTATCGCGGTGGTGATCGGTGGCGCTTTGCTGACCGGAGGCTATGGGTCTGCGATAGGGGCCGCGCTGGGGGCGCTGATTTTCGGCATGGTGCAAATGGGAATTTTCTACACCGGTGTCAATACTGACTGGTTCCAGGTTTTTCTGGGCGTGATGTTGCTGGTGGCGGTGTTATTCAACAACTACATGCGCAAAAAGGCGATGGAGGCTAAATAACATGACTACACGCACTCCAATGATTGAAATGCGCAGCGTCAGCAAGCACTTCGGTAGTGTCATCGCCATAAGTGATATCTCGATGCAGGTCTATTCCGGTGAGGTAATGTGCCTACTCGGAGATAATGGCGCGGGTAAGTCTACTCTGATCAAAACCCTGTCAGGCGTCCATCGACCCACTCACGGCGAGATGCTGCTGGATGGTAAGCCTGCCCGCTTTAAGTCACCCGCCTTCGCACTCGACGCCGGTATCGCCACCGTTTTCCAGGACCTGGCGATGGTGCCTTTAATGTCGATTACCCGTAACTTTTTTATGGGTCGTGAGCCGACGGTGGGCTGGGGGCCGTTCAAGCGCATCAACTGGAAATACGCCGACCGGGTTGCCAAGGAGGAAATGTCTAAAATCGGTATTGATGTACGCGACCCAAGCCAGCCAGTGGGCACGCTTTCCGGTGGGGAGCGCCAGTGTGTGGCGATTGCCCGTGCCGTCTATTTTGGCGCCAAAGTGCTGATTCTTGATGAGCCCACGTCAGCGCTGGGGGTCAAGCAGGCCTCCGTGGTACTGCGCTACATTGCTAAAGCCCGTGCGGATGGGCTTGCGGTCATCTTTATTACCCACAACGTCCACCATGCTTACCCAGTGGCCGATGCGTTCACCCTATTGTCACGCGGCGGCAGTTTAGGCTCCTTCCGCAAAGAGGAAGTCAGCCGCGAAGAAGTGCTCAATATGATGGCAGGTGGCGCAGAGCTTGAAAGCCTGGATGCAGAGCTTGCGGAATTCCAACGAGACGATAAAGCCAAGAAAGCCAGCTTAGCTGATCAAGACACTCAGCCTGCCGATGTAACAAGCAGCACTGAGCAATCTTCACCGCGAACTGCTAGCGGCTACTAAGGAAGCATGATGAATCAATTAACACCATCATCGCCGTTCACGCTGGCCGTCTGTGCTGAAATGATCTTCTGCGATTTGCCCATGATGGAGCGCATTAAGCGTATTTCTGAGCGGGGCTTCCAAGTCGAAATCTGGGACTGGACTAAGCACGACATTGATGCACTCGCCAAGAGCGGGGCGACATTTTCATCCATGACCGGCTATGTCAGCGGCACCCTGGCAGACGCCGCCGGGGCTGATGAACTGCTGCGCACCGCCACCGAGTCGGTAGAAGTCGCCAAGCGCCTGGGTATCCCGCGCCTTAACCTTCACGGCACCGGGCTAGATGGTAATGGGTTGCCCGTTAAGCCTTGCCAAGAGATGACCGGCGCTATGTGGCTCAAAGCGCGGGAAACCTTGAACCGGCTGGCGGATTTAGGCGAGCAGCACGGCGTTACCTTTGTGCTTGAAAACCTCAATACCGACGTTGACCACCCCGGCGTTCCGTTTGCTCGGTTGGCCGATGTGCTGGCGCTGGTAGAAAGCGTTGACCGGACTAGCCTGCGCATCATGTTGGACGTTTACCACGCCCAAATTGGTGAAGGCAATCTAATCGAGTTGATTCGCCGCTGCGGGCCCTACATCGGCGAAGTGCAGGTGGCTGATGTGCCTGGGCGTTGCGAGCCGGGCACCGGCGAAATTAACTATCCAGCCATTGCTAACGCGCTGAATGACATTGGCTATCGCGGCACGGTGGGCTTAGAAGGCTGGGCCGCCGAGGATGACGAATTAGCGCTGGAACGCTTTCGGTCTGCCTTTTCACTATAAGGCCGAGTCAATTCAATAAGACACCGTTAGGCCTTTGACCACTTATAACCAATGCCACGATCAGTGGCGTGGGGGAGACGTTTATGCTTAACAACGACACGCACCAGCGATCGTTAGACCTCATTTGTTTAGGACGCGTAGCTGTCGACCTATATGCCGAGCAGGTTGGTAGTCGTTTGGAAGATGTGGCCAGTTTCGCTAAATATCTAGGTGGAAGCTCCGGCAATGTGGCTTATGGCACGGCACGCCTAGGGCTAAAATCAGCCATGTTGTCACGGGTGGGTGATGAGCAGATGGGGCAGTTTGTGCGCGAAGAACTTGCGCGAGCGGGCGTTGATACGTCTGCGCTACAAACGGATGCTGAGCGCCATACCGGCCTGGTATTGCTGGCACTTAAGGATAGCGAAAGTTTCCCGCTGCTGTTTTATCGCCGCGACTGCGCCGATATGGCCATTGATGCTAATGCTATCGACCCAGACTTTATCGCCAGGGCCAAGGCGCTGGCGATTACCGGCACCCACCTTTCAACCGACACCACGCGCAAGGCGTGTCGCAAGGCATTGGAGGCGGCGGCTAACTCGGGTGTTAAACGTGTTTTAGATATCGACTATCGCCCCGTTCTTTGGGGGCTGACCAACCCAGGCGATGGTGAAACACGCTTTATCGCCGATGATTCAGTTACCGCAGACCTACAGCGCTGGTTGCCTGATTTTGACCTGATCGTCGGCACTGAGGAGGAGTTTCACATTGCCGGCGGCAGTACGGATACTTTGTCGGCCCTGCGTGCGGTACGTCAAGTAAGCGATGCCACGCTGGTGTGCAAGCTGGGGCCGCTGGGCTGCGTAGTATTAGAAGGGGCGATTCCCGAGCGCATCGAAGACGGCATTCTGGTGAAAGGGGTACAGGTCGAGGTGCTCAACGTACTGGGGGCCGGTGACGCCTTTATGAGCGGGCTATTACGCGGCTGGTTGCGCGGCGAATCCTGGCAAACCAGTGCCGATTATGCCAACGCCTGCGGGGCACTGGTGGTTTCTCGTCATGGCTGCGCCCCTGCAATGCCGACAGAAGATGAGTTGTTGGATTATTTAGCCCGCCGCGATGAGGTGCTGCGCCCCGATATCGATCAACGTCTGAACCATTTGCACCGAGTGACCACACGCGTGCCGGCCCAATGGCCTGAAGTGCTGGGGCTGGCGTTTGACCATCGCCGCCAGCTCACTGATATGGCCCGTGATGAACACACCGACCCTGCACGGTTGCCTGTGCTGAAAGAGCTTCTTGTGCAGGCAGCTCAAGAAGGCGCACGGCTAGGCAATATCACCACGCCCGCGATTTTGGTTGACGACGTATTTGGTCAAGAGGCGCTAAGCCTGGCAAGTGGCCGCGGCTGGTGGATTGGCAGGCCGGTAGAGCTACCCGGTTCTCGCCCGCTGCGCTTTCAACACGGCGACGACTTAGGTGCTTGCCTGCGCCACTGGCCACGCGAGCACATCATTAAATGCCTGGTGTTCTATCACCCTGATGACGAACTGTCGCTGCGTCTTGAGCAAGAAGAGCGCCTGCGTCAGCTGTATCAGGCCGCGTGTGCCTATGGGCTGGAGCTGTTGATCGAGATCATTCCTCCCGCTGATATGCCCAGCGACACCACCGTGCTGCCGCGCAGCCTGCAGAGGCTTTACAACCTGGGCATTTATCCCGACTGGTGGAAGCTTCCCGCCATGTCTGATGCGGCCTGGCAGGCAGTGGGCGCGATCATCGCCCGAGAAGATAGCTATTGCCGCGGCGTGGTGCTGCTCGGGCTAGACGCGCCCATGGATGACATGAAGCGCGGCTTTGAAGAAGCCGCTAAACACGCGTGCTGCAAAGGTTTTACCGTTGGGCGCACGCTGTTTGCCAGCGCCAGCCGCGATTGGTTGGCAGGGCGTATTGATGATGCCGGCCTGGTGCAGCGGGTAGCTACTAATTATGCCGAGCTGATTCAGGCATGGCAGCAGCTGCGCGAAAGCCAGCGGCACACGTTGCTTCACTCGGAGGAGGCGTAATGAGCACTATTCGACTGACCATGGCCCAGGCGTTGGTTAAGTATCTGGCCGCGCAACGTATTGAGGTTGATGGTCAAGAGGTGGCACTGTTTGAAGGCGTGTTTGCGATTTTTGGCCATGGCAATGTGGCAGGATTAGGTGAAGCGCTTTACCACGTTCAAGACCAATTGCCGACGTTTCGCGCCCACAATGAGCAAACAATGGCACACGCGGCGATTGCGTTTGCCAAAGCCAATGGGCGCAAGCGACTGATGGCGGCCACCAGTTCCATTGGTCCGGGCGCCACCAACATGATCACCGCCGCGGCCTTAGCACACGCTAATCGTCTGCCCATCCTGCTGTTGCCGGGAGATACGTTTGCCACCCGAGCGCCTGACCCGGTGCTGCAACAGGTCGAGCATTTTGGCGACCCTTTAATCAGCGTTAACGACTGCTTTCGCCCCGTGTCGCGCTATTTCGACCGTATCAGCCGCCCGGAGCAGCTGCTAACGAGCTTGCCGCAGGCTATCGCTACGCTGCTCGATCCGGAGCACTGTGGTCCTGCAACGCTGGCACTCCCTCAAGATGTACAAACCTTTGCCTATGATTACCCCGAACGCTTTTTTGCCCCCAGGGTGCATTGCATTCGCCGCGCGCCGCCAACACAGGATGAGCTTCAGCAAGCGGTTGCTGCTCTTAAGCAGGCAAAGCGCCCGTTGATCATTGCCGGTGGCGGGGTGCATTACGCGGATGCTTGCGAAACGCTGGCGTATTTTGCCCAGGCGCATGGCATACCGGTTGCCGAATCACAGGCAGGCAAAGGCGCGCTGGCGGACCGCCACCCTTGTGCGGTGGGCGCCATTGGCGTGACCGGTAGCGCTGCCGCCAACCAGTTGGCGAAGCAGGCGGATGTCATTCTGGCGATTGGCACACGGCTGCAAGATTTCACCACCGGGTCGCGGGCCTTATTTGAAAGCGGTGAGAAAACGCTCATTGCCCTTAACGTCGGCCGTTTTGATAGCCTCAAGCACCATGCGCTGCCCTTTATCAGCGATGCACGGGTGGGTTTGCAGCAGCTTGACGCTGAGCTAGCTGAATGGCATGCGCCGGATAGTTGGCGAGAACGCACCGCACCGCTCAAGCGCGAATGGGCCGATGTCGTCCATAACGTGACGGCTGACCAAGGGCTGGTATTGCCGACCGACGCCCAGGTGATCGGCGCGGTTAACCGTCAGGCAGGCGATGACTCGACCGTGGTGTGTGCTGCCGGCGGACTGCCGGGTGAGCTACATAAACTCTGGCAATGCTCAGGCCCCGGCAGCTATCACGTTGAGTATGGTTTCTCGTGCATGGGGTATGAAATTGCCGGTGGGCTGGGCGTAAAAATGGCCAAGCCCGAGCGCGAAGTGGTGGTCATGGTTGGCGACGGCAGCTATTTGATGCACAACTCAGAGCTTGCGACCTCGGTGATGCTGGGTCACAAGCTGATAGTGGTGGTGTTGGATAACCGCGGCTATGGCTGTATTAACCGCCTTCAACAGGCCACTGGCGGCGCAGGCTTTAATAACCTGCTCGAAGATTGCCGTACGGTCGAAGCTGGCGCGCCCAAAACCGACTTTGCTGCGCATGCCAAATCCTTAGGTTGCGCGTCTGAGTCAGTCACCGGTATTGCCGAGCTTGAGCAAGCACTTGTGCGTGCCCGCCAGTCTCAAACCACCTATGTGATCGCCCTGGATACCGACCCGCTACCCAGCACCCAAGAAGGCGGTGCCTGGTGGGAAGTGGCCGTGCCCGAAGTTTCTGAACGGGAAGCGGTCAATTCGGCCTACCAGAGCTACCGCGATGCCAAGCAGCAACAAGCGCGTTAGTCGAGCATGCTTAAACAATCATAAGGAATCACATTATGCCCACGGTAACATTAGGCATTAATCCGCTCACATGGACGAACGACGACCTACCTAGTTTAGGCGCGATGACCTCCCTGGAAACCTGCCTGAAAGAAGGGCGCGAAGCAGGCTTTAGCGGCTTTGAGCTGGGCAACAAGTTTCCGCGTACGCCGGATGCTTTGGGGCAAGTGCTCAATAGCCACAACCTCGCACTGGTGTCTGGCTGGTACTCGGCACAGTTGCTAGCGCGTAGCCCTGAAGAAGAGATTGAAGCCATACAAGACCACATGAATTTGCTCAAACAGTGCGGTGCTAAGGTCATGGTGTTGTGTGAAGTCACTCACTGTGTGCACGGTGATCAGCAGCGCCCGCTTTCCCAGCGTCCTCACCTGGCCGAAGCCGATTGGCAGCGCCTTACCCACGGGCTGAATGTGGTCGGCGACTACCTTAAATCGCAAGGCATACAGCTGGTCTATCACCATCACCTGGGCACGGTGATTGAAAGCCAGGTAGACGTCGAACGCTTGATGGATAACACCAGCGGAGATGTCGGTTTATTGCTGGACTTTGGCCACCTGCGGGGTGCCGACGGTGACCCGCTCGCCATTGCCAAGCGCTACAGCGATCGCATCCACCACGTGCACTGTAAAGACCTGCGCTTCCCGGTGCTGGAAGCCGTGCGTAATCGCGATAAGAGCTTTTTAAATGGCGTGCTTGACGGCATGTTTACGGTGCCGGGCGATGGCGATATCGATTTCTTACCTGCCTTAACGCATCTCTGTGAACAAGGGTATCAAGGCTGGCTGGTGGTTGAAGCTGAACAGGACCCAGAGGTAGCTCACCCGCTGACCTACGCCCGTTTGGGCCACCGCAACTTACGCCAACTTGCCGAGCAGGCAGGGTTTGATATTGCCGACGCCACTGTTACCGCTACTGTTTAATTAAGGAATTTTTATGCTGACGTTATCGAATTTTCTAAAGGGCAAGCGCCTTTCAAATCACAGTGAGCGTTTTGCGCCGGTTTATAATCCTGCTACGGGAGTACAAAGCGCTCAGGTCGCTCTGGCATCTGCTGACGAGACGCGAGAAGCTGTACGCATAGCGGATGAAGCATTTGGCGCCTGGTCCAAAACCTCACCGCTTAAGCGTGCCCGGATACTGTTTAAATTTAAAGAATTGGTCGAGCAGCATACTGACGAGCTGGCGCGCCTTATTTCCAGCGAACACGGCAAGGTGTTTTCTGATGCCAAAGGCGAAGTTACGCGTGGCCTGGAAGTGGTCGAGTTTGCCTGCGGCATTCCGCATCTACAAAAGGGTGAGCACTCCATGAACGTGGGCACCGGGGTCGATAGCTACTCCATGATGCAGCCGCTGGGTGTCTGTGCCGGTATCTCGCCGTTTAACTTCCCCGCCATGGTGCCGCTTTGGATGTTCCCCATTGCGCTGGCCTGTGGCAATACTTTTGTAATGAAGCCATCAGAAAAAGACCCTTCTACGCCGTTACGCTTAGCCGAACTGTTAACGGAAGCAGGGCTACCGGATGGCGTCTTTAACGTCGTCAACGGGGATAAAGAAGCGGTGGATGTACTACTGACGGATGAGCGGGTGCAGGCGGTGAGCTTTGTCGGCTCCACGCCGATTGCTGAATACATTTACGCCACGGCGTCCGCCCACGGCAAACGCGTTCAAGCACTGGGCGGGGCAAAAAACCATATGGTGATTATGCCCGATGCGGATCTTGACCAGGCGGTGAGTGCACTGATGGGCGCCGCTTACGGCTCGGCGGGTGAGCGCTGTATGGCGATTTCTGTTGCTGTGCCTGTCGGCGAAGAGACCGCCCAGCGCCTGCGTGAAAAACTGGTGGCGGAGCTTGATAAGCTAACGGTTGGCCCCGGCTTGGTCGATGGTCCTGATAACGATATGGGTCCGTTAATTACCCGTGAGCACCGCGACAAAGTGGCGGGGTATATCCAGACCGGCGTAGACGAAGGGGCTGAGTTGGTCGTCGATGGGCGCGAGAGCGTCATTGATGGTGCCGGCGATGGCTACTTCATTGGTGGCACCCTGTTTGACCACGTGACGCCCAGCATGCGTATTCATTCAGAAGAAATTTTTGGCCCCGTATTGGCGATCACTCGTGTGGAAAGCTTCGACGATGCCGTCGCGATGATCAATGCCCACGAGTACGGCAACGGTACGGCGATCTTTACCCGCGATGGCGATGCCGCTCGTCAATACTGCGAACAAATCCAGGTAGGCATGGTGGGCGTCAACGTACCCATCCCGGTGCCTATGGCGTTCCACAGCTTCGGTGGCTGGAAGCGCTCTTTGTTCGGCCCCTTACACATGCATGGTCCTGATGGAGTGCGTTTCAATACGCGTATGAAAACGATTACGCAACGCTGGCCTAGCGGTATTCGCGAAGAGACCAACCATTTCTCAATGCCCACGATGTAAAACATCTCATTAATAAAAGACACACGGGGAGTTGCCAGCGTTAATCGTTAGGCAACCGCCCTTTGATGGCTTAAAGAATGCTTATAAGAGTGGGTGCAATAATGAATTCTATAAACCTCACAACCAAACAATTGGTTTATATCATCAGAGTCAGCCTGATAGCGACGCTAGGCGGACTATTATTTGGCTATGACACCGCTGTTATATCCGGTGCAATTGGCCCTATTTCTAGCTACTTCAGCTTGACGCCCGCGCAAACGGGGTGGGCTGTTTCTTCTGTTGTCGTGGGCTGTGTGGTGGGTGCCATTGGGGCGGGCCAAATCGCGTTAGCGTTTGGTAGGAAACGCAGTTTTCTAATCGCAGCATTATTATTTATTGCCTCTGCTGCGGGATCAGCTCTCGCTGAAAATTTCATGGTATTTAGCCTTTGGCGTATTGTTGGCGGAGCCGCCGTAGGCTTGGCCAGCGTCATTGCACCCATGTATATCTCAGAAATATCGCCAAGCAATTTGCGAGGTCGAACGGTTAGTCTTTTCCAACAATCGATTGTCTTCGGCCAAATGGTGGTCTTTTTTGTTAATTACTTTATCGCCAAAGGCGTCACCGAAACATGGCTACAAGATGTTGGCTGGCGTTGGATGCTGGGGGCTGAAGTTATTCCCGCTCTGCTGTTTGCATTGCTATTACCGTTAATTCCAGAGTCACCCAGGTGGCTGGTGTTACGTGGCAAACAGGAACAGGCAAGAAATATTATTGCCCGATTCACCCCGGCGCATCATATCGATCATGTCATGAATGACATCAATCGCTCGTTTCAAGACATTCGCCGCAGTACGCGGTTGAGCCTGCTGACGCCGGGTTTGTTCGGCATCGTCGCTCTTGGGGTGTTTATCGCCTCGGCCCAGCAGTTTACCGGTATCAATGTGGTGATGTATTACGCACCGGAAGTGCTTGGCAAAGTCACCGGCGATCACGAGTCGGCTTTGTTACAAACCTCCATTATGGGGGTGACGTTCGTCCTGGGTAATGCATTAGGCATGCTGCTAATTGACCGGGTGGGACGCATTCCATTGCTCGTTGTTGGCACCATAGGCAGCGCGTTGAGCATGACGCTACTTGGCCTCACCTTCTATCTCGAAATGGTGGGTTATGCGGCGTTAGTGTGTCTCATTATTTATGTGGTGTCCTTTGCCATCTCATGGGGATGCGTATGCTGGACACTGATTTCAGAGCTATTTCCTAATCGTATTCGATCACGTGCGATGGCACTGGCTGTGGCCTGCCAGTGGCTCGCTGGTTTTATCGTGACACAAACCTTTCCGATGATGGACCGCAGCCCCACCCTGCAAGCCTTGTTTAATGGGGGGTTCAGTTTCTGGCTATATGCGGCGTTTAGCCTTCTCAGCCTATTTTTCGTCCTGCGCTTTGTGCCAGAAACCAAAGGCTACGAGCTGGAAGAAATAGAAGCCATTACGCTGGAAAAGCTAAAAGGTAAAGCACCGCTGGTCAGCCAGCCTTCTTAATGCAGCATGTCCTATTTACTTATTCATTGATTATTATAGGTGTGTGATGAAAGAGATTAAAATTGGTCTCATTGGCACCGGTTTTATGGGTAAAGCGCATGCCATTGCGTTTAACGCAGCGCCTAGCGTTTTTGAACTCCCCGCTAAGCCCGTGTGTGAGCTGTTGGCGGATGTAAATCTTTCGATGGCAAAAAGCCGGGCGAGTGCTTGGGGATTTTCTAGGGCCACAGATGATTGGCGTGCGCTGGTAGCGGACAGCGACGTAGACGTGGTGGATATTTGCTCGCCTAACTTCTTGCATAAAGAAATGGCGCTTGCAGCCATTGCCGCTGGTAAGCATGTGTATGCGGAGAAGCCGCTGGCGCTAAGCGCCGCGGATGCTGACGAGATGGTCGCGGCCGCTGAGCGTGCTGGAGTGAAAACGCTAGTTGGCTTTAATTATATTCGTAATTCAGCCACTCAGCTGGCGCGAGAAATCGTGCTAAGTGGTGAAATTGGCGAACTGATCCATTTCCGTGGGCGGCACAATGAAGACTACCTACTTGACCCTCAAAAACCCAACGACTGGCATACGCTGCGTGCCACGGCAGGGGCTGGTGCGTTAGGCGATGTCGGCTCGCATATTCTTAATATGGCAGAGTTTCTGACTGGCCAGCGCATTACATCGGTATGTGGTCAGCTACAGACGGTGATTCCCATGCGTCCAAAGGCAGATGGTAGCGGGATGGCCCAGGTTGAAAACGACGATCAAGCGCAAGCAATGCTGCGCTTCAGTGACGGGCTTATTGGCAATATCGAAACGTCACGCGTGGCGGCAGGGCGAAAAATGGGCCTTGCCTACACGCTAACCGGCACCAAAGGCGCCATTGTGTTCGACCAAGAGCGTATGAGTGAACTACAGCTTTATCGCCACGAGGGACCGAATGGGCGCCGCGGGTTTACGACGTTGTTGACGGGCCCTGAACATCCCGACTATGCGGCGTTTAGCCCGGCGCCTGGCCATGGTTTGGGCTATAATGACCAGAAAATTATCGAAGTACGTGACTTGATTGAAGGGATTGTTAACGACCGCCCGTTGTATCCTGATTTTCGTGAGGCTGCCCGCGTGAATTACCTCATTGATGCCATCGAAAAATCCGACCAGGCAGGGCAGTGGGTGACGGTATAGGCAACTTATGACCAGACGCGGACGTCTTTTCAAAAGCGCTCCAGCGTCTGCCTAAGAAGCAAAAATTACAAAATAATCAGCGTGGCTAAGCCTAGGAAAGATAAAAAGCCCACTACATCGGTAACGGTAGTTAAAATCACCGCGGCCGAAAGGGCCGGGTCAATTTGCAGTCTTTTCAATACCAGTGGGATCAGTACGCCCGATACGTTGGCCAGGCTCATATTGATAAAAATCGCCAGTGTGATCACCAGCGTAATCAGCGGGTCGCTAAACCACAGGTAGGAAATAAAGCCGACCACTAACGACCACACCAGGCCATTACTCATGCCCACCCACAGCTCTTTGTTATACAGCCAGCGTTTATTATTTCCTGCAAGCTGACCAAGTGCCAAGCCACGAATCACCACGGTCAGGGTTTGGCTGCCGGCAATGCCGCCCATGCTGGCCACGACCGGCATCAAGATGGCCAAGGCAACGATTTGATCTAGCACGGCTTCAAACTGGCCGATAACAAACGCCGCTAAAAAGGCCGTCAACAAGTTAATGCCCAGCCAGATACCCCTGCTTTTCGCGCTGCGCATAATCGGGGTAAAGACTTCTTCTTCGTCACTGACGCCCGACAAATGCTTTAACGTCATGTCAGCATCATCTTGCGTGATTTCGAGTACGTCAGTGGCATTTAGCTGGCCGACCAATAAGCCGTCACTATCGCAGACCGGCACAAAGTGGAGTTCTTTAGAGCGCAATAATGCTGCCGCGTCACCGACTTTCATTTGGTCATTGAGGGTAAAAAAATCATCCATATAATCATCAACCACGGCATCTTGTGGCTGTTTGATTAAGTCAATTAAGGTCAGGGTGCCAAGCAGGCGCTTATCCTTATCGGTGATCATAATTTGCTGCGATTCATCATCAAGCAGGTGGTAGATTCGAATATAACGTTGCACGGCTTCTAGCGAGACGCCTTGTTTTACATTGACCGTTTCAGGATCCATGTAACGCCCCACCACATTGTCTTCATAGGCGTGAAGGTTCTCAACTTGCGCGCGAATCTCTTGGTCTAAACTGGCGTAAACACTGGTTTTGATAGCCTCGGCAGCAACATCTAATACCTCTGCGACTTCTTGCGCATCCAGCCCTTTAACAATTTGCTCTACGTCGCTTGCCGATAAATCTTCAATATAGTCGGCACGAATCTCTTCATCGACTTCTGCCAGCACTTCACCAATGAATTCTTCAGGGATGTATTCCCAAAGCAAGTCGCGGGTTTTAGCAGGAAAAGACTCAAGTGTGCGCGCAATCTCTAAGGTGTCGAGCTCAGTGAAAAGCGCTTTTAACGCGCTTGTATCTTCCTCGTCTAACCGCTTTTGAAGATACAGCAGCTGCTCTTCAGTATGGGAGTATTGGTCATCATCGCGCATAGATTTCGTCCTCTGGGAAATTAGTTCTCAATCCATTCACGTGAAAGCTCTTGATGGTTTGCCATAGATTTTATCGACAGGCTTGTTTGAAAGCCATTCATGCTATCTGTAAAAACGTTGTCTTAATTAGAAAAACATGATGCAGCTTGGCTGTTTTTAGTTCTGAGAGCACTTGAGGGAGCATTACCGACTGATTGAAGCTAATGCTCAGACGGTACTGCTAAGCTGGCTTTGTTCATTAAGGACAAAAGCTGCAGGTCTGGGGGGAGGTGATATGAGACTTTCAATGTCGTTATGTACCCTGCCGAATTGCCCCTGATCTCATAGATGTTTCATATAGTTTCATAGAATAATCTCAGCAGGGCGTCAGGTGAAACCTGGTCGTCAAGAAACTATTTGTTAAGAGTGGCGAAGGGAGTTAATTGAAGCACGGTAGGGGCAAATATTAGGCCCCCTTTTTTCCTAATTATAATTATTTTCTTACCGGTTCATGTCAAGCCAGAATTTAATATTGCCAACCAATAGCTCATGATTTTATGTCCATTTAGCGTATTTTGGCCTTGCGTTGTCTGACGATTAAACTACATTAAGTATTAGCTTCATTGTGCAGCTCTATTTTTTTTGCACAAAAATGATCAATGTACTCCAAGTGGATTCATTTGATCAAAACGAGGTTGGCTCACAGCTCACGAGCTTTGAGTTAGGTTTCTAGCTCTGCATTTGTAATTCTATAGAAGTGCTTTACAAGCTATGCCTTCTGACTCCAATGGAGGCATAACATGAATAAAAGGAGAGATGGTAATGTTTACATTTGATAAACCGAAGAAAGAGAACGGTGTTCCTCCTGCTGGTGGTGACGGCGGCGGTGGAGGTATTGATGTTGGCCAACTGAAGCAGGTCTTCGAAGAAGCTGCTCAAAAATCCATGGAAGTGAGCAAGGCCAAGACGGAGGGTAATACGGAGGTTGATACCGCCAAGTCCTCTCGTCCAAACAACTGAGGATTGCCATCATATCGGTCAGTGGTGGTATTTGCCGCCGCTGGCTGTTGATAACGCTTTTGTAGTCTCAACGGTTTTATTTTCCTCTTGCCAGCCGCTGGAAGTAATTTGTAGCAGCAGGCAGGAGGTTTATTGATAGGTATTTGCTCATGGCCTCTTCTTTCACGACATCTATTGGTTCGTTATTCACTCCGTCCGCAGGTGTTTATTCGACGATTCAAGTGACTGGGGGTGTTCATCAGGGCGTAGCTGTGTCCCTGGAGCAAGCTGTATGCCGTATCGGCGCTGCGGAGCCGGCGGATGTGATGCTCTGCGATGAGGGTGTCGCTGCTGAGCATGTCATCCTGCGGTTTCACGCCCGGATGGTAGCAATTGAAGCAGTTGGTGGGGAGGTTATCATTGGCGGCGAAACGCTGGCGCAAGGCACTGGGCGGCGCATCGACTTGCCTACGACTCTCGCTATGGGGGACGCCCGGCTGCGACTCTCGCGTCCTGAGACCTCTTTGCCGCCCGCCTTGCGATCGGCTTACGAGGCAGTTGAGTCAGCATTGCGCGCCACCCGTGACTCGCTGCCGCATAAGCTTTTGTCGCGAAGACGCCATTCTTCCGGGGGCGAGCGAGTTGGACGTGGAGCCGTGTTAACTGCGCTTTGCACAATTATCGGTATCGCTGGCGTTTATCAGTTAGTGGGAGTGGACGAAGCGGGCGCTAATATTTCTGCCGAAGCTCTACATTCGACCGCTACTTTATATCCTCAAGCGGTAGAGGCGGCACTGACAAGCGATCAGCACGAAACGCCTGCGGAGGCCTTGGAGGGTCGATTGAAACAGGCTGATCTTGATGGGCTACAGGTGAGCGATGCCGGCAACCATCTGGTAGTGTCGGGCGAATTCGCGCCCGAGCGGCATGAGGATTGGCAGGGAGTGCAGCGCTGGTTCGATCAGCGCTACGGCAGCAGCCAAGTATTGGTCAGTAATGCCAAATTGAGCCTGATTGCTGACCAGCCAACTTTTCGTTTTCAGGCTGTTTGGCTGGGTGATAACCCTTATGTCATTGGTGCCAAAGGCGAGAGATTGTACACGGGGGCATCTTTGCCGGAAGGCTGGGTGCTTGCCGCTATCGGCGACGAAAGGGTTACCTTGCGCCGTGGCGACGAACAGTTTTTTCTGACGCTGTAGGACGAGTTAATGAGAATTGCGCCTGATCGCGCTAACGTCACCGAAAATCCTCGGCATGATGAGCCGGTAGAGGCTAAGGCGCGTCCTGTTGATATCAACGCTGACAGACTCGTTGACTCGGGACTCCAATCTGGCTTTGATCGCGCGTTGGATAATACTCGGGGGCGCCGCGAGGGAGATGACTCTTTAATTAGTCGCGTGGAGCGAGAATCGACGCCGGCAATCGGGGGGCCATCCCTTTATAGCGGTGAGCGGAGCATTGAGTTGCTGCAACACGTAGTGGATAACATTTTGCCCAGGCTTGAGGCTGAAGGCGATGCTACCGAGCTTGCCTCCCAGTTGATTTATGAAGAGATTGCCTTGCGCCAGGAATGGGAGGCGCGACGCGCCGAGGAGGGTGCGACGTGACTGACGACAGTGACCGCCACGCCGCCGAATTGTTACATATGCTGGGGCACTTGTACGTGAAAAGCGGTGAACGTAAGCGTGGGTTGGTGCTATTGCTGCTTGCCTCGCACATAGTGCCAGCTCATACCGGCATCCTTCACACCCTTATCCAAGCTTTTATCGTTAACGGCGATGTCCCGCGTGCGCTGAATGCGGTCGAACGTCTTGAATATGTGGAAGGGCATACGCCGATTCTGTCGCTGCTGCAGAGTCGGGCACTGTGGGTCGATGGTAGGCACGATGATGCGCGGCGGTGCTTTCAAGACTATCTACAGCGCCGGGAGGATAGATGAGCGGTCTGTTAACTCGACTCAATGTCATCGCGCAACGTGCAGCGCAGCGCAGTGATGTAGTGATCGCCAGCTTTATCGTGCTGGCAGTCGTCATGATGATTATTCCGCTGCCGACCGCCCTGGTCGATGCTCTAATCGGTATCAATATTGGTTTTAGTCTGCTGATCCTGATCGTCGCGTTCTATATCTCTCACCCTGTCGACTATTCGTCGCTGCCGCCGATTATTCTTTTGGCGACGCTGTTTCGTTTGGCACTATCGATTAGTACCACGCGCCTTATTCTGCTAGAGGGATATGCTGGTCAGATGGTGTCTGCCTTCGGTAACTTCGTCATTGCTGGCGAGGTAGTCATAGGTCTCGTGGTTTTCCTGATCATAACAATCGCCCAGTTCTTGGTGATTACTAAAGGCGCCGAGCGGGTCGCCGAAGTGGCTGCCCGCTTCATCTTGGATGCGATGCCGGGCAAGCAGATGAGTATTGATAATGATCTGCGCAACGGCGACATAGACGCGGGAGAAGCGCGAACTCGTCGTCAGCGCTTGGAGCGCGAAAGTCAGTTGTATGGCTCTATGGATGGTGCCATGAAATTCGTTAAGGGTGACGCTATCGCGAGTTTGGTGATTCTATGCGTTAACTTGATCGGAGGGCTGTTGATAGGCATGCTCAAACGTGACATGGCATTCGGTGAGGCTGTGAACACTTATTCGCTGTTGACTGTCGGCGATGGGCTTATTGCTCAGATCCCTGCGCTGCTCATCGCGGTCGGTGCTGGCACTGTGGTGACGCGAGTTAATTCTGATCAGGCTGGTGATCTCGGCAGTGAAATCATCGCGCAGTTGGGCAATAACGCGCGGGCGTTGGAACTAACCGCCGTCGTCCTCTTCTTTGCCGCCTTCATTCCTGGGTTCGCTACTACCGTGTTTTTGGTACTGGCCGCCGGCCTTGGTTTGGCTGCATGGTGCGTGCGGCGCCGAGCGAGGCATGATAAACGTGACATAGAAGAGACTGTTGAGGTGGTGAGTAACGCCGATGAAGCGACATCAGCGCCTGCAGCATCAGCGGCCACAATGCCGGAGCCACCAGCAGAAGAGGCGTTTCCGACAGCAGGGTATCGACTGATGGTATCACTGGATATTGCCCTGGAAGAGGCTCTGTCCCTTGACGAGCTGCATGGCTTGTTGAACGCTACGAGGCAGCGTGTGGGGCTGGAGCTTGGCGTCGAGATGCCGAATGTCGGTGTACGCGTGCTACCGACAATGCAGGCGCGACGCATTAGCATAGAACTCGATGAAGTACCGGTTTTGGAAGGCGATATCCCCGCTGGGCGAGTATTACTTGACGACGATCCTATCCACCTACAGCTACTGGATGTCGAGTGCCATGAGCATCCGCCACTAAGTGGCCGTGCGCCGGGCCTCTGGGTGGACGACAGCGAGCTAGCGCGCCTTGAGGAGTCGGGCATTGGCTACCGGACGGTCGAGCGAGTGCTGTGTGACTGTCTGGAGCGAGTGCTAGGTCGCTACGCAGGAGAGTTTGTCGGTATCCAGGAGACTCGGGCTTTGTTATCGCGCATGGAGCAGGATTACGCGGAGCTTGTTGGCGAAGCTATAAGGGTTGTGTCGTTGCAAAAGATGGCTGATGTGCTAAGACGCCTAGTAGAAGAAGGTGTGCCCATACGAGCTCTGCGTACCATCCTTGAGGCGATGGTGACATGGGGAGGGCAGGAGCAGAACGTAGTGCGCTTGGTGGAGCGGATTCGCGCCGCTCTTGCCCGCCAGATATGTTATCGCTACGCACGAGCAGACAGGGTTCTGCCGGCCTGGGTAATTACACGCCAGCTCGAGGAAGTGGTTCGGACCTCGCTACGTAGTTCTGGTGGCGGCACTCGCAACGGTGGCTTGCCGATACGCTTGTCGCGATCACTGAACGGTTGGTTCCAACAACGATTGGGCGAGCTGGATGCAGATGTGGCTCCGGTGATCATTACCTCCAGTGATATTCGCCCAGTGCTGCAACAGTGGGCCAAGCGCTACCAACTGGATCTACCGGTCATTGCCTGGCAGGAGGTCGCCTCGGAATTCAATTTGCATGTGCTGGCGCAGGTGAAAATACCGGTAACATCGCCACGAGATACCGATCAAAAGGCTGACACCTCGGAAGAGTAAAAGACCGCTATAACAATATATTTCAGTATGGAGTCAACCTGTGAAAGCAACATTATGCATGACACTGCTCAGTTTTAGAGCGATGACCGAAGATACTGATCGACGTGTGATGGCTCGCGTTCTGACGCCTCTCATATTGCTGTTGACGATGATGGCTGGTCATGCCCATGGGCAGTCTGGTGAGCGTTCTCTCAGCCTGGAAACGGGGCAAGGGCTAATCTTACGTTTCAACCAGGATGTGTCATCGGTGTTTGTTGCCAACCCTGAGATTGCCGATGTTCAGGTAGTATCACCCGGTGTTCTTTATTTATTCGGCAAGCAGTATGGGGATACCAATCTCATCGCGCTTGGCCCCGATGATAGTACCGAAGCCTCCATGCGCCTAGAGGTCAGTGATGGCGCTCAGGGGGCTAATCGGGCGTTGCACGCTGCCGATGCTGGCACACCGATCCATCTACGGGTGGCTGGTAACCAATTGCTGGCCGAAGGACAAAGTCAGAGTGTCGAAGGCGCTCTTGCCACTCAAGCCACACTTGAACGACAGGCACCGGGGGAGGGCGCGGCGCAGAATAACTCCACCTACGAGGGTGCCACTCAGATTAATCTTCGCGTGCGTTTCGCCGAGGTAGCCCGTGAGGAGTTGTTGGAGTATGGCATCAGTTGGAGCGCGCTGATCAACAACGGCTCGCTCTCGGTGGGTGTCTTGCCGAGCTCTATGGCTGGCAATGCGTTTGGCACTGTGGGTAGCGGCGTCGATGGCGTTGATGGTCTACTCCAAGCTCTGCAGAGGAATAATTTGCTGCAGATCCTGGCGGAGCCCAACATCACTGCTGTTACCGGCGAAACCGCTAGTTTTCTTGCTGGAGGGGAAATTCCCATTCCGGTACCGGTCGGCAATGATTTGGTCGGTATTGAGTATAAGCAGTTCGGGGTCTCGCTAATGTTTACGCCAGTCCTATTGCCTAACGAACGTATATCGTTGGAGGTACGGCCTGAGGTCAGCAGCTTGACCAGCAGCGGTGTTGAGATCGGTGGCATTAGTGTGCCAGGGCTGCAGGTGCGCCGAGCGGATACTGTGGTTGAAGTGGGAAGTGGTCAGACCTTTGCTATCGCAGGATTATTCCAGCGCGACGCCTCCAATGCCATTGAGCGGGTGCCAGTGTTGGGTGACTTGCCGATCTTGGGGAACCTGTTTCGATCTCGTCGTTTTCAGCGCAGTGAAACTGAGCTCGTTATTCTGATTACTCCCTATATCGTCGAGCCTGTGACACAGCCATTGCGTACACCGTTGGCTCAAGGGCGGGCTGATAACGGCTATTTGCAGGTCAATGGCGAGGCACTCCCCAGGCAAGCGGTACGGGACGATCCCTTCGGCTTCTATCTACAATAAGAGTGAGGAGCACGTGGTGATAACGACAAAGCCTAAGGCTATTTGGCGGCTAGTGCCTCTGCTGCTGTTGCTAGGAGGATGTTCTTCATCAATGGGGCCGATGTCCTGGGATACGGGCTACCACGCAACCGGCGTGGATGATACCACCGAACAGCGGCTTTTGCTGGCCCCTCACCTCTGTCATTTACCGGCCTCAAAGACTGGCATCGTTGCCCTACCTCCAGGTTGTGCGAACGACCTTAATTTGCAGTTCATGGTTGAACGGCCACGGGATCTGCTGCAAGGGCGAGACATGGGGCCATCGAGCGCGGAGCCGTTGGCCCGAGCGGCTCGGGAACGGCTCTCTAATCGCGAGCACAGTCAGCGGCGGCGACAACGACTAGAGGAAGAGGCGAGGGGGGTGGGCCGCTATGCCACAACGAGCGACATGTAGCTGTCGCCTCATTAATATCCGGCGAGCCCGATGGCACGAGCCCGTTCGCCGATGTCGGGCAAGGCGCGAATGCGCTGGGCTTGTTCGATTAGTGATTGGCGCTGTGATGCTGGCATATCGGGAATCTCGATCGTTTCCGCCTGTTGGGTATCGCCAGCTAGTATCAGAATTAAAATCAGGCTATGGAAGTGGCGGTCCTCGGCCAGCGGGGAAGAGGCGACATCGCGTATGTGGGCTACTGCAGTAGCGTGTTGTCCGGCCAGGGACTGGGCTAGCGCCAAATTGGTCTGTGCGTCGGGGGCATCTGGTAGCAGTTCTGCTGCTCGCGAAAAGGAAGAGACTGCGGCTTCGCCCTCTTTCACGCCCAGTAAAGCCTGCGCGGCGCCTAGGCGGCTCCAGGCGGTGGGAGTGTCAAGTGCCGGTGCTGCTCGGCGTAGGTTGCGCAACGCACTTTCGACCTTGTCGAGCCGCAGCTGGGTCGATCCGAGGCCGAGCAGGGCCGTTGGGGAGTCGATGTTCTTTTCCAGTGCGGCTCGGTACGAGCGCAGTGCTCCCTGCAGATCGCCGCTAGCGAGTCGTGCGTCGCCAAGCCGGACGTTGATATTGACGTCTTCATCCGATAGCTCAGCTGCACGTTCATAGAGGGTGGTGGCGGTGGCGTAGTCACCCTGGGCAGCGATGTCATCGGCCAAAGACAATAAGCTAGACTCTTCGGCTTGCTCGGCAGTGGTCGCGCAGGCAACTAGCAACGAGCAGGACAACAGGATGGGAAGGCGTATGCAGTATCGCATCGACATTGGACGCTCCATGGTACGCCTTATGGCGTGTGGTAGAAAAAAAATTAGTGTTCTATGTTTAAAGGTATTGAGCCACCGAACCTGGAGCTCGTCAACTGGGGTCGAGGAAGCATGATGTGTAGGTTTTTTATGCATTTTAGGCAGGCTAGAGAGCCTAGCAAGCGTCGACTATCACTTACATCGTCATGCAGTAAAGGTGGGCGTTTAATGATCTACGCCATCCTTTTGTCAGGTCCCATGATACTGCTATTTCCAGCCGTAACATGGGCGTCTGATGAATCGAATGGAGCCGCTGAATGGATGGAGCGTGAATATCGCTATCTGATTGTCGAGCAAGACGTTCAAGCTGTGTTGAAGGAGTTTGGCAGGAATCTCGCGCTTCCTATGGAGGTTTCTCAGCGGGTCGAGGGTGCGGTTCGTGGAAATATAACGGCTGAGACTGCCCGAGGGTTTCTTGAGCAGGTGTGTGCCGCCAATGACCTAGCATGGTTCTTTGATGGTGGTGTGTTGCATGTTTCTACGCGGGAGGAAATGACGCAGCAGTCCTTCGAGCTGACTGACATTGATAGTCAGCGCCTGATGGCGGATATCGAAGGTTCTAGCGTTGGTGACCCTATGCGATCCAGGCTTGTAGACGGTGGTGATACGTTACAAATATGGGGTATGAATGCTTGGGTTGATGATGTGGCGCGACGCGTCGAGCGCTTGCGTCAGCCGGCACCTAGCCCAAGTAACGACGGTGGAGTGACTGTGTTTCGAGGCAGTATTACGAAGCAGACTGCCGAATGATGAGCAACCCGAATGGGAGGAAGTAGTTATGGCAACGGTAGATGGAGTGAACGCCTCAAATGGCAATGAGACACTGAGTCTCGATCAGCAACAGAACTTTGATCAGGCTGTTGAGAATGCCAAGGTCACTGATATTGTCGGCCAGGCTGTGGGCTCATTGGCTATATCGCATCTAATGGGCTATGCAAGCGACATGCTTAAAGAAGAAGGCTGAGCGAGGGGTCGATAATTCGGTCAACAATACCAGCGAAGGAGCCTAGATTATGATTCCTACAACTACGATAGGCGCTGCAACCCCTCCCGGTGGGGGGGGCACAGAGGCGCTGGCGGCGCAGAACCTATTCGAACACATGGCGCAGCAATCCGGAGTGACGCTGCAGGTAACCACCCCAGCCGAACTGGGTTCCAGTATTTTAAATTCACTGGAGGGCCCTCTCGATAAGGTGCAGAGCTTCTCCAGCAGGTTGCATGACAGTGGTGCCATGCGGCCCTCTAGCGGCGAAGGTATGGCGGGAGAAGGGGCTGGAGGAGTGGAGGACATGCAGTTTGACCGAATGCTTGACTCATTCTCCACCATGTTCGATCACGCGACCTTGACGAAGCTGATGTCGTCTTGTGCTTCTCAGATGTCCGGCGCTTGCAAAACCTTGTTACGAGGACAGTGACACTTGCTTTCCAAACAACGGATGACGGGACCCTGGTTGAATGCCGTGCGGCTTCTGGCGGTCGTGGCTATGTCGCTTTTGCTTCAGGCATGTGACACGGAGCTCTACACCAACCTCAGTGAGCGTGAAGCCAATGTGATGGTGGCGAGTCTGGCACGGCATGGTATACCGGCGAATCGAGTGGTTCAGAAAGAGGGGGGTATGACTGTCACCATCGACGAGAACCATTTTTCGGAGGCAATTAGCGTTCTTGATCGTCTGGGACTGCCGGGGCAGACGTTTTCAAATCTTAATGAGGTCTTCGAAAGTAATAGCTTGGTGTCCTCGCCAGTGCAAGAACGCGCAAAAATGATCTATGCCCTCAGTGAAGAGCTCTCCCATACGGTATCGCAAATCGACGGAGTGCTCTCAGCCCGGGTGCATGTAGTACTGTCCGATAACGACCTGCTGGAAAAGAACAGTACGCCGTCGTCGGCTTCGGTGTTTATCCGCCATTCCCCTGCTCTCGAGATCGACCCCATGATCCCTAGGATCAAGACACTGGTTGCCAATGGCATCTCGGGTCTTGATTATGAAAGTGTCTCGGTGGTTCCGGTCGCCGCGGTCATGCTTGAGGTGCCGGTCGGAGAGACACAGGCTTCCTTGCGCTCGTTTCTTGGCATCGCCATGCCGACCTCTAGTGTGACACGCGCTGTTTGGCTCTTCAGCATATTGCTGGCGCTTGTCCTAGGCTTGGCAGGTGCTCTGGGTTGGGTGCTCTGGCGAAAGCGGCAACGAGGCACCTATGAATTGGAGGAGACGCCGCCATGATGTCTGATAGTGCGCAATCTGACCCTTGGCAGGCGTTTATTGAGAAGCCGACGGAATATGTCGCCCTGCAATGGTTATGCGCTGAACTGGAAAGCGTGGCCGACGATGCTACCCAGGCAGTATTGGCGCGGCATCCACGCTTCCAGAAGCGTCTGGGAGAGCAGCTAGCGCACCGGCATGGCTTGCTTCCACCCGAAGAGTTACCGATGCCTGAGGCGAACGACTTGGTATTATTCAAGCTGCCGCCCGGGGCCGGTGAGGAGCTGGCGCGCTATTGCGGCATGATCTGCCACGCCAGAGCTTTCGTACACGCAATTCGCGCAACTCGCGTCGTCGAGCTTAAGCAGCGTTTTGGCGAGCTTTCATATAGAGCTGCGTTGAGCAATCGCGATGTGGCGCTTCACAGTCATGATTATGCCGATGACGATGCTTTGGAGCATTCTGTGGAGCGCGATGGCGTCGCCTGCATCGCCGCTTGGATGTCGATGCAGCCGACAGGGCTTACTGATTGGCTGCGTCTAGGCGTATTGGGAAGCCCTTGTCGCCCTGACTCCGAGCCCAGTGACGAGATTTTTAAACTAGGGCCTGACATCGTGCGTCGTGCGTCAGCGTTCATGATTGATCACGGAGTGGAGGCAGTAGAGTGAACGAGCTACCGCCGCATCCGGGCAAAACTATACTGAAGGCAGCTGAAGCCGCTGCCTGGGTTGACGGTTACGCCTTTCTAAAACAAGTACGACGTCAAGCCGACGGCATCGCGGATGAGGCTCGCCGCACTTCAGAAAAGGCCTATTTAGAGGGCTTTGAGGAAGGGCGGCGGGCTGGAGAGGCGCAGGCTGCCGAGCTGCTGGATCGAACGACGCAACACGTAAAAACGTATCTGGCGGGGCTGGATCAGTCGATGGCCGACCTTAGTTTGCAGATGGTGCGACGCATACTGGGAGAATTTGATGATGCCGAGTTGATCAGTTGTTGTGTGCGTCAGGCGCTTGACGAATATCGCCATGATATGGTGTTAACGGTGCGCGTTGCACCGGAGCTGGTTGCCCAGGTTGAGACGCTGCTGACAGAGAGAGGTGGGCACCGGGAATGTCATGTGGTGGGTGATGCCCAACTTGATGCTGGGCAGTGTCTACTTGTCAGCCCAGTGGCAGTGGTTGACGTGGGAGTGGATGCACAACTGAATACGTTGCGTGAGGCGCTGTTCTGCCATGATGCAGGGAGAACGTGATGACGCAAGGTCCCGACATTGATTTCGATACCTTATTGCCGCGCCTCTCTGAGCGCGTCGCCCAGGCAAAGTTAAGGCCGGTACGTGGTCGAGTGCGGCGTATTCTTGGCCAATTAGTGCATGCTAGCGTCGACGGTGCCGGCATCGGCGAGTTGTGCTATTTGCGCGATCCGCTTAGTGGTCGCAGCGTACCCGCCGAGGTCATTGGGTTTGAGGCCGAAAACGCTATCTTGTCGCCCATCGGCGATCTGTACGGGATGTCGACCCGGACGGAAGTGATTGCCACCGGGGCACCGCAGAGTGTGCCCGTCGGTGAGGCCCTGCTAGGTCGTGTCGTTAGCCCGCTCGGTAATTTCATCGACGGCGCGCCAAAGCCATCTATTGACGCCTTGAGTGAATACCCGGTTCATGCTGCGCCGCCCGCGCCGCTGTCAAGACAGTTAATCAAGCATCCGCTGGCTTTGGGGATTCGCGCCATCGACGGCCCGCTCACCGTTGCGCGTGGCCAGCGCATAGGGATTTTTGGCGAACCCGGAGTGGGCAAGTCGTCACTTATCTCCGCTATAGTGCGCGGTAGTGAAGCCGAAGTCATTGTTTTGGGCTTGGTCGGCGAGCGGGGCCGCGAGGTGCGCGAGTTACTGGAAGTACAATTGAGTGCCGAGGCTCGCCGACGCACGGTGTGCGTGGTGGCCACTTCGGATCGGCCGGCCATAGAGCGTGTTCGGTCGGCGATGGTAGCCACCAGCGTGGCCGAGTATTTTCGTGATCAAGGGCGCGATGTCTTGCTGCTGGTTGATAGTATCACTCGCTTTGCTCGCGCTCAGCGCGAGATTGGTCTGGCCGCTGGAGAGCCGCCGACACGTCGGGGCTTTCCGCCCTCGTTCTTTGCGGCCTTACCGCGTTTGCTAGAGCGCTCAGGGCCGGGCGCGCGCGGCAGCATAACCGCTCTGTACACTGTGCTCACCGAGGGTGATGGGACACTCGACCCTGTGGCCGAAGAAACGCGGGCGATTCTCGACGGGCATATCGTGTTGAGTGCCGATCTGGCCCGCCGCAATCACTTCCCAGCAATCGACGTGCTGGCCAGCCGTAGCCGTTTGATGGACGCTGTTGCAAGCGAAGACCATCGCCGTGACGCCGGTCGACTTCGAGATCTGCTTGCGCGTTATCAGGATGTCGAGCTCTTGATCCAGGTGGGTGAATACCAACGAGGACAAGATGCCCTTACTGACGAGGCCGTGGACAAACGCGCGATCATAGAGGCTTTCCTACGCCAGTCCAGCGATGAGATTGGTGGGCTTAAGGATACTCTGCAACGCATGAGCGAGATTGTGTCATGAAAGCACGCCAACAACTTGAGAAGCTACGGGCTCTACGGGAGAGTCGCTTGCGCCGGGCCGAATACGCCCTGGCAGAGCAGAGGCGCCGCTGTCAAACCGATGCGGAAAATCTAGAAGCGCTTGATAACAAGCTCGCTGAGCAACGCCGTGCCTTCGATCACCAGGAGCAGGCTTGGTTCGACTCCAATGGAGAGAATTTGCTATCGAAGGCCGCGTTTGAGGACATGCGCCAAGGCATCAATGTGCATTATCGCCGTCAAGCAGTTCTGGAAGAGGTCCGTCATGAGGCCGAGCAGGAGCAATCCCGGCAATTGACCGAGCGTGACCGTCTTGCCTCCGAGTGGGTGCGTCGGATGCGGAGCGAGCGTGCCCTTAAAAAACTGGTGGCACGGCGGCACGACGCTGAACGCCTCCGCGATGAAGTACATGCCGAACTGGAAGTTGAGGATGCTATTCCACGAGGTGTGCGTTGATGGTGAATGAAGAGGCGTTTCTTAACAGCAACAAAACGTTGGTAGATGCTATTCCAGGTAAACTGATTTCACCACGCTTGCCTCGCCTGCCGTCGGGTGCCGTGACTATATTGAATGTTATGAGCCGTCCGCGGGAGCCTCTAGTCCTGTCGCTAGGTGGGTACCCACTGAGGTGGCGCCTGGATCCTGGGTCGTCTCCCAGCGTGAGCGCGATAACGATTGGAATCGGCCTGGGGGCGGAGGCGGCGAGATTGACACTCGACTCTGCGGCGCTCGCAATGCTGGTTGCACCTCTATCGCTACGCCGGTCATTACAAGATTGCACGCCTGAGGTACGCGCTTTATGGCTGGAGTATGCTTTACTCGAATGGCTCAAGCCCTTAGAAGCGCGACTAGGGAGCACGATTCGTTTTCATAGTGATGTTGATACGCCAGAGGATCTGCCAGTGCGCATCGCACTGCGGTTAGAGGGCGAAGAGCAGTGTGGCTGGCTCTCGCTGGCGCTAACTCTATCATCTGCCTTAGCACTATACCCTCTACTTGATACTCATTGTTCGGTGGCGCCGAAGGCATGCACTGCAGTGTCCTGGCCGCTGCAGTGGGTTGCCGGATGTCAGACGCTGAGTCTTGCCGAGCTTCGTGGTCTGAATCTGGGGGACGTTGTCATGCTCGACAGGCCTGGCCCGGAGACGGCAGAGATCGGCGGTACCCTAATGGCTGAAGCGGCCGCACACCGGGACGGTATGCAATTGCGGTCCTCGTTTCATATTTTGACCCAAGGAGATTTCAATATGGCCCAGCCCCCCGACGACTCTCAGAAGGACGCCGGCGGCATTCCGTCGACTCAGTTGGATGACGCAATGCTAGGTCGACTGCCGGTTCGACTGGTCTGTGAGTTTGGTCGTCTTGAGCTCTCGCTAGGCGAGCTGCGCGAACTTGATCAGGGCAGCGTGCTAGCCCTGTCGCGTCCATCGGAGGAGGCCGTAGATTTGGTAATCAACGGCAAGGTCATGGGACGCGGACGCTTGGTGGAGGTCGGCGATGGTTTGGGTGTACAAATCGTGAGGCTGGCTATCGATGAATGAGTTCGAGCCCGATTTGATCGGGATCATCGTTCTTGTCGCGTCTCTGGGCCTGCTGCCGCTGGCAGTTGTCACCATGACCTCTTTTCTCAAGATCGCCGTAGTGCTTTTTCTTATTCGCAATGCGCTGGGGGTTCAGCAGACACCGCCGAATCTTTTGTTGTATGGCATTGCTTTGGTATTGACTGTGTATATCACCACTCCACTGGTGGGGGAGATTTACTATCAGCTCGAAAGTAGCTCAGCGGGACTAAGTAGTATGGAAGAGATCCAGGCGACCGGAGAGATTTTGCGAGAGCCGCTCAAGGAATATTTATCGCAGTACGCGAACGAGCGTGAGCGAGCCTTCTTCCTTGATGCCACTCAGAACATCTGGTCTGAGCAAGCGCGAGAAAATGTCAGGGATGACGATCTAGTGACGTTAATTCCCGCCTTTGTCACATCCGAGCTGACGCGCGCCTTCGAGATAGGGTTTCTGATTTATATCCCATTCCTGGTTATAGACTTAATCGTAGCTAATGTCTTGATGGCGATGGGCATGGTGATGGTAGCTCCGCCCTTAATTTCGGTGCCTCTGAAGATCTTTCTATTTGTCGCCGTCGATGGCTGGTCCCGGTTGATGCACGGTCTGATTCTCAGCTATGGGGGTTAGCGATGACAGAAGGCATCTTTCAGTCGTTGATGAGCGAGGCTTTGTGGACAGTGCTTCTGCTGTCAGCACCGGCGCTAGTGTCGGCGATTGTGATCGGTTTTGGCATCGGTTTGTTTCAGGCGTTGACGCAGATTCAAGATCAGTCGCTACCGCAGTCGGTCAAGGTGATTGTAATAATGCTGGTGCTGATTCTGGCGGGGCCTTTGTTGGTTGGCCAGCTTATCAACCTGACCGATCAGATATTGAATAATTTCGCGTCATGGACGCGTTAAACCAATTTTCGTCGCCACGGCAATAATGGAACACTTCCGAAGGAGTGGTGATATTGTACGATGAGCTCTCCCGCGTACTGATTGAGCAAGTCTATCCTTTGTTGGTAGCGGTCGCTATTGGTATGGCCCGCGCTTCGGGCATGATCTTAATTACGCCCGTCTTCAATCGCCTTGGCTTAACCGGTCTGATTCGTGCCGCTGTGGCCCTGACCCTATCAATTCCCATGATACTGCCTATTCTTGAGACATTGTCCGCTCTAGGAGACACAACCGCTTTCATTATCACTGGCTTGCTCTTCAAAGAGTTGTTGATCGGGGTGTTCCTTGGCATGGTGTTCGGTATTCCGTTCTGGGCGGCTGAGGTGGCGGGTGAATTGGTCGATCTGCAGCGTGCTTCGACCATGGGGCAATTGCTCGACCCGAGCGGCGCCACGCAGTCCAGTGTTACTAGCACGCTCTTAGTAATCATGCTAGTGGCACTATTTTTTGGTAGTGGCGGCTTCTTAGTACTGCTCGATGGTTTTTACAACAGCTATACACTATGGCCTGTGGATTCTTTCATGCCTGCTTTGGACATTCGGACAGCCCTGGCGATGCTTGGCTTTCTGGATCAGGTGATGCGAGTCGGCTTGCTGATGGTTGCACCGTTGGTCATCGCCATGCTGGTGGCCGATCTGATGCTTGCCTACCTGGCGCGCATGGCGCCTACTCTCAACATGTTCATCTTGTCGCTACCGATCAAGAACCTGTTGTTCACCTTTCTGATAGCACTCTACTTGGTATTCTTGGTGCCCCAGATGTTTGGCGAATTGGGAATGCTAGACGATTACTATCGGCGCTTCGCGTCATTGGTCGGCTCCATGCCATAGCACCGCCCTTTTTAGGAGTCTGCAATGAGTGAGCAGCCAAGCGAGGAAAAGTCTCTCCCCGCATCGGATAAAAAGCTTCGCGATGTCCGCTTGAAAGGGCAAGTGGATAAGAGTAGTGACATGGTAACTGCCGTCACTATGCTGGGCTGCACCCTCTACTTACTCGCCAGCACTGGGATGATTGAGGCTCGGGTACGTAGTCTCATCACTCTCACTACTCGGCTCTACCTAGAGCCCTTTGACACCGTGTGGCCACGGCTAGTGGCTGCAGGAGTCGAAGTTCTGGTGTACTCGATACTGCCGCTGATCGTTATCACCGTTGTCGCCGCAGTCCTGACCAACATCCTCATCATGCGCGGCATGCTGTTCTCTGTTGAACCTATCAAACCAAAATTCGAACACATTAATCCCGCCGCTGGGGTCAAACGGATTTTTTCTGCGCGCGGGATTATTGAGTTTTTCAAATCACTGCTCAAACTTGTCACACTTGGTGTCGCTTTCGTTGTGGTGTGTCGGCTAGGGTTGCAGGCTCTAATGGAGTCGGCTCGTTGTGGTATCGGTTGCCTTGAGGGTATATTTCTGGCCCTGCTCAAGCCGTTGGTAATTACTGCCCTGGTTGTATTTTTAGTGGTTGGATTGATCGACGTGCAGATGCAGCGCTGGCTGTTTCGACGTGATCAGCGCATGACGCGCTCCGAGCAAAAGCGTGAGCGTAAAGATATAGAGGGCGATCCGGAAATCCGCAAGGCGCGTCAGCGGCAGCGCCGCAGCACTCATGGGGCCTCAACGCGTACCGGGATAGAGCAGGCGTCAATTATGATTGGTGCCGAAGGCGACTGGTTGGTGGGTATCCGCTACGTGCGTGGCGAGACGCCGGTGCCCGTGGTGGTTTGCAGGGCGGCACCTGAAGATTCTGCTTTGCTGCGACGCAAGGCAGCGGAATGCCAGCTGACTGTTGTGGAAAACCGCGAGCTGGCCGGCCGGATCGGTAGGCGTGCCGGTAACGGCGAACCGGTCCCGGGCGATGCTTTTCAGTCAGTAGCCGACATTTTGGTTGCAGCCAAGCTTATTTAGTCAGTCTTGACCGGCGCTCTTCAGTGGCATGTCTCGGCTCACTTCAGCGATGCGTGATTATTCTGGTGTGTGGCGACGCTGAACTCAGTAACGTCGCTACTGAATCGGGCTGAGCCCGGACAATATATTGCATATTGCGTTTTCAAAAACTTTAGCTACGCTTAAATATAAGAGTTTACAAGCTTTAAATAAAAATGATCAACATACTCAGTGGTGACTCATTTGATCGGAAAAAGCGGCCATTGGTCATAGCCACAGCGGCTTTGAGCTTTTTAGCAGAGCGCTAGTTGCGTTTTTGTCATGAGTCATTTAGCAGGTCGCGTTGCCTACAGCTGATTTTGCATCTTCACAAAATTTAGGACTATGTAATATGTCTACTGCAATCGGATCCACAAGCAACTCGCAACGGCTCTCTAATACACTCGGCGACGAAAAGTCCGATCGGCCCAAGTTCTCACAGTTTTTAGAGGGGGCCAAAGAGCCCTCTGACTCTGCCTCGCGTTTGCCGTTTAACAACGTCTCCTTTGGCAGTCGCGAACCAGAGAGTGAGGTGAGTGACAAAGGGCAGGAGATGCTAGATGAATTGGTCGGCGATGATAGCGAGTATGCCCCGTACATGGATGGAAAGCCGGAGCTTGTGACCGAAGACGAGCTTGTGTCCAAAGATAAAATTGAGTACGTCAGTCAAGAATATGTCGGCGGTGGAGGCGTCACCCTATCTTATTGGTTTGATATGCTTGAGGTCAGAACCGAGAATGGCGATAAGTTTTTAGTGCAGAAAGACATTACACCGGAACTCTATGAACAGGTTAAGTCGGTCATGGACGGTGGTGACACCGACCGGCTGGGCAAAGACAATGACTGGGCGGATGCGGATATTCCGGACGATGATAAAGATTGGTTATCGACCAAAAGCAATCAAGACTTTGAGATTATAACCCCCAATTCCGATGTGCCCATTCCGAAAAGTTTCAACGATATTTCATATTCTGACTTTGGAGACCTGGATGATATCAGTCTCGGTTTGGATTCGGGCGTCCAGATAACGCTGGATGACTCAGCGTGGACTGAGGGTGGCACACTCATCTATAAAGACAGCGAAGGAAAGCGTTTCGCTGTTTCTGAAGAGTATACGCCCAAGGTTTACGACCAAATCAAAAACCTGAAAGAGACATGGGACGAGGTGGATGAAAAAATCGGTGATGGTGATTATAAGCTGTTTTATGGCAGCGATGATTCACCTGTACTCAGTGGTGATAATGAGGTTGACAGCGTTACGGATAAAAATGGCAATCCCGTGGAGGGGATTAAGCTCGTTACTAAAGGTGACGAGACGTACGTTGTTCTCGAATCTAAGACGCCGCATCAATTTGACACGATTACGTCCGATGCGGCCAGTCAGCAGCTAGGGGACGTCGACGATCTTTTTAAAGACAAAGATCTGCCTGCTTCAGATGAAACCGATGTAATGCAAGCGGAAACGACCGAAGATGGAAAAACCGTTGCCGAACTTTATCAAGAGTACATGAAGGAAGCGTACAAGGATGCGCCCGACGATTCCAAAGAGGCTAAGTATCTTCGCTTAATGGAAGCCCAAGGCATGTTGCAAGGCAATTTCCAATACCTTCCTTACAATACAGGGCCTGGGCGGCATGGGTCTGATACTGATTATGCCGAGAAAATGTCCGAGCTCAAAGCTGCCGATGCGCGAGGCATGCTTGACGAAGAGGCGTTAGGCAATGAGTTATCTGACCTGATGGCTGATGAAGACATCATGGCCGATAGTGAAGATTTTCTTGAAAAAGCCGTTGATAAGATAAAAAACAAGGATGAACTGGAAGATAAAATTGCCGATAGCATGCTGGATGATGACTACATCAAGGCTCTTGAAGAGCTAAAAGAGGACGGTAATATCGACGGTGCTGCGACCCGCTTCGCCAATGATATGCAGAGCCTTCAAATGCTCAGCCCGGATCGAGCCGAAGAAGTACAAAATACGCTAAAATTCCAAGATGCGATCGGCGGGCTCAACGACATTTTTGAGGGTGGCGCCGATGCCGTGGGTGAAGATAGCCTGGGTAACGCTTCTGGAGATGTTGCTACCAGTTTGTTGCAAGGCATGGTCACCTCACTGTTTGGTACCAAGCGTGGCGTCGATATATACAACAAAATTGTCAATGGCGAGAAGGTTGACGTTAGCCCGGAAGAGCGAGAAAAACTGACAGAGATCAAAAATTCTCATAAGGCGCTGACTGAGCTGCTCGGTGATCAGTCCCGGGAAATTCTAGACACCAGTAAAAACGGAAAAATTGAATATAAGTCAATCACTGCCGATGAAATTGATCGCGCGATTGACAAGGCCAATGTGCCAACGGCTGACCGCAAAGGGGTGGCCGGTGTCCTCGGTACACTAACTAAATCGGGTGCTCTCGCCTCCGCAGCGGGTCTGACCTCTATGGTGGCGGGCATCTATAAGATGTCTGATGGCGGTTTAAACCTGGGTGCAACCGAAAATGAGCGCATAGAAGTTGCGCGCAATTTCCTTTCGCTGGTCGGTGTTACTCCCTCGTTGATCAGATTGACCGGTGAAAGCTATAAGTTACTATCCGGCCAACCCGACTTTGCTGACGCCCTGGGGCTCGATAAGAGCCTCAAAGAAAGCGTCTGGGATAAACACTTCGACACAAAGTCTTCTCCTACGCCACCGAGCATTCCCGATCATCTACCTACAATGGATCTAGGTGAGTCATTCTCTACCAAGGATGTGTGGGAAGAAGTCAATAAAAATCAAAGCCACTCGGTCGATTCTATTGATAAGGCGATTTCCGGCCTCCCTGACAAGCACCAGGAAGAGGGAGATGACCTTCGGGAGCGGATTAACAAGGTGGCCGACGATATACGTGGGCCGAATATTCCAGATAATATTGATGCCAACAAGAAGTTCCAGTGGGCGGGGGGCGCGCTGAATGTTCTGGGCGGGATGGCGGATGCGGGTGGGGGCGTGCTTGATATCGTATTAGGTGCAAAAGGGCTGGAAAAACTATCCAACAACGGTGGCGAGCCCATCGAGTTTGCACAGAAGAGCCTGCAGGTGGGAGCTGGCTCTTTCTCTACCACCATGGGGTTAGCGTCGGCCGCGTCCGGCTTCGGCATTGGCCCACAGATTGCTACCAAGATAGCCGCTGTAACCGGTCTTGCGGGGGCAGCACTCGGCTTCATTGGGGCGATCTTATCTGGTGTAATGTCGGCACTTGCGGATAAGAAAAATGCGGGTGTCACTAAAGACATCGAAAATGTCTTTAATGATTTGTCGGGCGACGGCGTCACCGAAGATGACTGGGGCGATAAGTTCAATTTTGCTATCCACACCGAGTACAGTAAGTCCGTTTACCATGAAGGTAAACTTGATGCGATCTATGAAAGCTGGTTTCCAGAAGACACCCCCACTTGGGAGGCGCAGCCCGAGGTGTTTGAGGAGTTCACCGAAACAGTGGCCGAAGATGGGGAAATTAGCGAGGGTTGGTTGCGAGATAGCTTTGACGACCTTGTGATGCACGAGTACGGTGAAGAGTTTTATGACGAACACAGAGACAAGATTGAACTCATTAGCCGGAAATGGACTGATTGGGACGGTTCAGACGATATCGTCAGCCGAAAAGATCTTGAAAAACTCCTAGAAAGTGACGATACGACAAAAGAAGAAAAAGAGGCCATCAACCTTCTGCTGAAGGATGATGGCTTTTTTGAAGTGCTGGATTATTTCAGCCTGTTAGGGGGAAGCAATCGAGGGTGGAATGCCGGCAGCCATAAAGGTTCAGATGATAAAATTAGCAGCAGAGATCTCAACGAGTGGCGCCATACGTGGATAGACAAGAAGTATGATGAGCACGTTGAAGAAAACTTTGGCGATAAATTCTACAAAGATAATGCTGACAACATAGAATATATCAGTGAACGATGGACTAAGTGGGACGGGTCGGATGACGTCGTAAGCAGGAATGATTTGGAAAAACTTCTAGATAGCGAAGACACGTCGAAAAAGGATAAAGACGTTATTCGCTGGCTTCTTGAAGAAGAAGAAGGCTTGTTCAACGTTCTTGACACCTATCATAAGGGTGGCGATGAAGATGACAAGATAAGCAGTAAAGATCTGAATAAATTTCGAGAAGACAGAATGGCATAAATGCGAGTAGCGCTGAACATTAGTGCTTAGAACGTTGTATCACTTCACACTCTACGCAAAAGTTAAGTGACACATGGTCTAATCAACTTTCAATTTCGACGCTGCTTGTTTCAGGATTACCAACCGACTGCACGCCGAACAGTTGCTTTACCTGCCCGGCGTGCGCCAGATTCGCTCGTTTATGGGGCTACACGAGGTGGTCTCGATCGATAAGGTGCCGATTTAGTCTCTTGGAAAGCGGGCTTCCAGCTCAGCGACTTGCTCCTGCGTTAATCCCCGTGGATTTTCACCGCGAAGTAGCAAGAAAAGCTTGGCAGTCTCTTCTAACTCTTCCGTGGCGTAGACTGCCGCTTCCAGATTCTTGCCGGCCACTACCGGGCCGTGGTTGGCGAGCAGCACTGCGCTGTGTTTGCCCGCTAGACCACGCACGGCATCGCCCAGCTTGGGGTCGCCGGGGATGTGGTAAGGCACCAGCGGTAGCTTGCCCACGCGCATAACGTAGTAGGCGGTGAGCGGTGGAATGCAGTCACACGGATTCACTTCCGGCAGGCACGAGACCGCCACCGAATGGGTGGAGTGCAGGTGCACAATAGCGCCGGACTGTGGGCGCTCTGCGTACATCGCCATGTGCAGGAACTGCTCTTTAGTGGGCGTGTCGCCGCTGAGTAACTGGCCGTGTTGATCTAAGTGAGAAATTCGCGCCGGATCCAATCGCCCCAAACAGGCATTAGTGGGCGTCATTAGCCAGCCGCCATCGGCTAGCCGTACGCTGATATTGCCGCTGGACCCCATGGTCAGACCACGATCAAACAGTGATTTACCCAGCGTGCTGATCTGTTCTCGCTGAGTGTTCTGATCGTGTGTGCTCATGCCAGCACCTCGAACGCCCGGGTGAAAAAGTCCACTCCGCCGAAGTTACCTGACTTAAGTGCCAGCGAGAGCGGTGCCTCGCGGCCGGGCCAGGGCGCCTGGGTCCATGGCACGCCAGGATCGATCTGTTCACCGATGCGCAGCGTCGTGATACCCAGTGCAGAGACCACCGCGCCCGAGGTTTCGCCGCCCGCGACCAGCAACCGCCCAACGCCTTCGTTGACGAGTGTGACGGCTAGCTGGCTCAGCGCTTTTTCCACTAGTTGCCCAGCACGTTCGATGCCCAAGGCTCGCTGAGCGGCGTTAACCTTATCAGGGTCTGCCGAGGCGTAAATCAGCGCAGGGGCATTTTGCTCCAAACGCTCAAAGGCGAAGGCCAGCGCCTGCTCCCACTGTTTGTCCCCCTCAGCCAACGATAGCGGGTCAAGCGCAAAGCCGCCCTCAGGTTGGCGTTCCAGGAAATTCGCTACTTGGGCCAGAGTTGCGCGTGAGCAGCTGCCCGAGAGCACTAATGAGCTGCCTGAGGACGGCTGTAAACGGCCCGGTTCGGTAATCGTATCTAGCCAGCCTTGGGCGCGGTACTGAGCCGGTAATGCTTGTCCTAGCCCAGAGCCACCGGTGACTAACGGTAGCGATACGGTGGCTTCTGCCAGCACGCTGAGATCCTGCTCGTCTAACGAGTCGCAGATCACATGACGAATGCCTTGCTCCGCGAGGGCGGATAAATGATCACGCGTTGCGTCAGCTCCTTTGGCTAGCACGGCGCGGTTGGTTAAACCCACCGGATGTGCTGTCTGGCGAGCGAGCACACGTACTAAATCAGCATCTTGCATCGGTGTTAGCGGGTGATGCTGCATCCCGCTATCGTTGAGCAAGCGATCGCCTACAAACAGGTGCCCTTGATAGACCGTGCGGCCGTTAACCGGAAACGCCGGCACCATGACGGTCTGAGACGCCCCTAAGGCGTCTAGCAGCGCATCGGCCACCGGGCCGATATTGCCCTGGTCGGTGGAGTCAAACGTTGAACAGTACTTAAAGAACAGCTGCTTGGCGCCCTGCTCACGTAGCCAGGAGAGGGCCGCCAGTGAGTCGGCGACGGCCTCGTCTGGCGGGCAGGAGCGCGACTTCAGCGCCACCACCACGGCATCGACGTTGGCAAGGTCGAGCGCTTGCTGCGGTACGCCGATCACCTGCAGACAGCGCATGCCGCCGCGCACTAGATTATTGGCGAGGTCGGTAGCCCCGGTGAAGTCGTCTGCAATGGCGCCTAATACGATTGTCATACGTCGCTTCCGTCGTCAGGGTTCAGGGCGTGGCGGCTTTCAGGCGCGCGCGCTTAATTAATGGGGTGATGACTGTCACCGCAAGCAGCAGCGCCGCGATAGCCAGCAGAGTGGCGCTGATAGGGCGAGAAAAGAAGATTGCAATATCGCCCTGTGACATCGACAGCGCTCGGCGTAGTTCGCTTTCTGCTATCGGCCCCAGCACTAAGCCCAAAATGATAGATACCAGGGGGAATTTGAGTTTCTCAAGCAGATAGCCCATCACGCCAAAACCGAGCATCAGCCAAACATCAAACATCGAGTTGCGCACTGAGTAGGTGCCCACAATACAGCACATGATGATAATCGGACCGAGCGCGGAGTAGGGCACGTTCAACAGTTTAGTGAACAGAATGATAAATGGCTTGGAAAATAGCAGGATCATAAAGTTGACGATAAACAGGCCTGCAAAGACGGCATAGATCAGGCTACTGTGCGTCATCATAAACATAGGGCCAGGCTGAAGGCCGTGCATGATAAACGCACCCAAGATCACTGCCGTTGTGCCACTGCCGGGAATGCCCAAAGCAAACAGCGGTACTAAGGCGCCCATGGCAGCAGCGTTATTGGCCGATTCTGGCGCGGCAATGCCCTCGGGCGCCCCTTTACCAAATTTTTCTGGGTGTTTAGACCAGCGCACCGTTTCGCTGTAGCTCACCATTGCCGCCGTGCTGGCCCCAATGCCGGGCAGAATGCCGATGATCACGCCAATAATAGACGAGCGCGTTAGCGTGGTGCCGATCTGGCGCAGGATAGGCAGGTCAAAGATTTTGACTTTAACCTTTGTCAGCGGCTGATGAGTATCTTGATCCAGAGAGCGCTTCATGACCTCAGAAACAGCGAAGAGGCCCACGATCATAGGAATGAGGCCCACTCCTTCCATCAAGTTGAGATTATCAAACGTATAGCGGCTAGTGCCGGTCAGCGGGTCGATACCCACCGTGGCGATAAACAGCCCCAACGTAGCGCCAATCAAGCCGTAGATAAGCCGGCCACCCAAGGATGCCACCACCGTTAGGCCTAATACCGCCAGGGCAAAATACTCCGGCGAGGAAAATTTTAGCGCCAGCTTCGCCAGCATAGGGGTAAAGATAATGAGCGCAATAGTGCCCACTAAGCCACCAATGGCAGAGCTAAGTACGCCAATACCAAGCGCTTTGCCTGCTTGGCCTTGTTGTGTCATCGGATAGCCGTCAAAGGCCGTCATGACCGCTTCAGGCGTGCCGGGGGCGCGGTAAAGAATGGCGGTAATGAGCCCGGAGAATACCGTTGCGCCGTAGATGGCGGTGAGCACCATAAACGCGGTCGTCGGTTCCATACCGTAAGTGACGGGTAGCAGGATAACCACCAGGATAACGCCGCTGATACCGGGCAGGGCACCGCCGATAAAGCCGATAAATACGGCAGACGTCAGTAATAGCAGGTTGAGTGGCTGCATCACCACGGCCAGCCCGCCTAGAAAACTTTCTAGCATCATTAACTCCTAGCTCAGGCAGCGATAGACGTTACCGGCATGCGAATGGGGTGTGTCATAAAGGGATGCCAAGCAGCATGACGAAAACGCCCTGCATCAGCAGCGTGGCGATAACGATGGTGATCAGCACTGTGCGCCAGGAGCGTGCCCCGAGTAGCAGCGTGCATACCAACGTGAACGCAATACTAGCGATGAGAAAACCAACGACACCGATGAGCCATGTGTAGACGATGGTCGTCGCGATCAGCCACCAGTGACGGGTGGAAGCAAACGTTAAGTTTCTGCTTTGAGGCGTCAAGGTTATCTCTTGCTCATCCTCAGCGGCCGTTCCATTGCGTTGATCCCGCCACGTTATGAAGAGCAGCGCGCCACCCAATCCAAGCAGCGCAATTAACAGCGAGAGAGGCCATACGCGCGGGCCAATAAAGGTAGAAACCTCAGCGGAGCTGGGGAACTGAAGGGTAGGCGCTAAGCTGACCAGTGCGAGAAGCACTACAGCGGAGGCAAAAACGGTAATCCTGGCGTGCATGATAAACCCCGAAGGGACAATGACGTGACGGGCATGCTAAGCGCCCGACTGTGTCAGTGAGTGTTGGAAGGCAGGCGAGTGATTCGCCTGCCTTCACCTTGCTCTATTCAGTCGTTGCTCAGTAACCGTGAGTAGAGCTCGTAGTTACGTTCAAGACGCTGGCGGTACTCATCGCTGCCCATCCAACCATCGCGATAGTCCAAATTCACACGCTCGGCGTAAGATTGGTACTCTTCAGAGTCGTAAACACTTTTAAACGTCTCTTCCAGGCGCTGAAGAATCGGTTCTGGCGTATCCGCGTGAACAAAAATTGCCCGATCGTTGCCATCGGTTAGATCCCACTCGTGCTCTACGGTCGTCGGCACATCCGGATAGTCAGACAGACGCTCATCGCTAAACACCAGAATCGGCATCATTTGACCCGCTTCCATATAGCTCAGCAGTGGGCTCAGCGAGGTGGTTGTGGCATCAATATTATTGCCCAGAACGTTGGCCGTGGCATTGCCGGTGCTGTCGTAAGGAATGAAGTTCATGTCCAGGCCTGAGGCATCGCGTAGGGCAAGAAACGCAACGTGATCAGGGCTTGCCGTGTGTGTGCCACCCACGGTCACTTTGCCGGGGTTTTCCTTCGCATACGCCAGGAACGATTCAAAATCCGGGTAGCGCTCAGGATTAACGAACAGCGCCATCACATCTGACTGCAGGCGCGCCACGGGAGTCAGTTGATCAAGCCCGATGGGGTTTTGCCCTGCCGCCAGTGATGTGACCAGTGTCGTGGAAGCGAAGTCCAGGGTATGCCCGTCTGGCGCGCCGTTGGCAGTACGCTGGTGGGCCAGCGCACCGGAGGCGGCGGGAAGGTTAATCACCGTAATGCGCGCACCGTCGAGGGCTTCTTCAAACATGGGGCGGACCACGCGAGCAAAGTTGTCCGTGCCGCCGCCGGCACCTGCCGCTACCAAAAACTGGATAGGCTTGGTGGGGTAGTCTGCGGCGTCGTCAGCGCTGACCGTGGTAGCGCAGCTAACCAGAGTTACGCCGAGAGTAGCCATTTTTAACGTGTGCTTAGTGATCGAGAGCTTGGTAAACGAGCGCTTGGTAAACATAGTGTTTCTCCAGTATGTTTTTTATTGCTTTTTTAGTCCCGTGAGGGAGGGTTAGTCGAGCGTGCTAACGACAGAGGCGCTGGGTGCAGATATGCCCTGCTGAAACATCTGATCTTGCTTTTCGCGCAGTTGCTTTAACGTTGAGGCGGGTAGCGCCACGTCTGCTAGAGTAATCGGTTGATTTGGGGCAATATCGCGAATAACTTGCGCCCCGGGCAGTAGATAAAACGGTACTTTAGCGGCTGAAGACAGTGGCGCTGCAGGATGAATTTCAGGACGCAGCCCTTCTATGTGTCGATGGTGGCCGCGCATCTCGAGAGATTGTCCCGCTTTAATAGGCTGCGTTGCCCGGGCCGTTAAATCGAACTTCGGCGTTGTGGCATGTCCGCCGCCGGAAGTAAGCCCATTAATGACCACGTCTAATAAAGAAATCGGTGCTTCAAGGCCCAGCAAATGACGAGGCAGATAAATCATGGCGCTGTTGCCGTTGCTGCTGAGCACATGACCCTTATCACGCAAAAGAGTCCACACGTGCGGGTCTTCGCAGCGCACGACTACAAATACACCGCCCGCAAAGCTCAGCTCATCCGGGCGCCGCAGGCAGTTAAATACTTCTAGCCGTTTTAGTCCTTCCAATACTCCGCCCTGAGCCTGGAGATCCAACAGCGAGGGTACTTCCGAGGTGCGAAGCACCATTGCGTGAAACTCAGGCCGGTCCGGGCTTAGCCCTGTGGCATTGGCAACGTTGACCATTTCACATAGGTCGGGGACTGAAATTTGCGGTATTGCGACCAGCATTTTGCCCCGTGCCGCTACTACCTCGCGCTCACGGCCTGCCGGTAGCTCCCACAGCTCATGCAAGTCTGGGGCTGAAAACGGCGTGCCGTTACAGGTGACGGTGCCACTGGCTTCATCCCAAATGAAGTCATATTCGCTGCTTTTGCCGGCAGCAATAATTTCAAAGCCAAGCGTGTCGGCCCAAGTTAGCAAGCCAATGAGCAGGCTAGGCTGGTCACCGTCTAACGGCGTGAACAAACGGCCTTTTTGATAGGCTAAGCGTGTTAAATAGGGCCCCACGACTGACTCAGTCTCTTTGGTCGCGATGCCGACATGCTTTCCAGCGAGCAGGGCGGCTTCTGCAAAGCGTGCACCCACATCGGGAATGCCGGTTGACTCGACTAAAATATCGAAAGGCAGCTCTTTAACGGTGTCAAAAGAGGCCGCTGCGATAAAATAACCCTTTTCCCATGCGCGCTGAGCGTCTTGCTCAGAATGGCATACCATTATTTCTTCATTCGCAATTCCCGCATGAAGAAAGGCCTCAGCGGCTTTTTCAGGGTTAATGTCGATAGCAATACGCGCCGACAGCCCCTTCATCTGACGTGCCTGACGTAGCACTCCTCGGCCAAAGTCGCCTGCACCCGCAATGCAGGCCTCCACTACCTTGTCTGTTTGAAAATGTTGTAAGTAGTTCATAAGGTGCGGGTATTCCCTTTGCCGAACGGTCTGCTATGGCGGACGCGTGCTTGTGTAAATGTGCTATCGCGACCAGTAACGCGATACTTATGTGTGTGGAATGTAGTGGTATACCATTTTGGAGGTCAATTGATGGGTGCTTATACTTTGGTCTTGCAATGCGTCTTATTATATTTATCTGTTTGATATTTATGAATTAAAAAAATGGCTAATAACGCCATTTAATTTGTAAGGAATATTTTGGTATGCCATTCTTGACGATTGCTCACTACGTGAATACGCCCATGCAGGAAACAGCCCAGCCTCACTCGCCAGGTCTTGTCGAAAAAGTCGCGCACTACTTGCGCGAACATATCGTCATGGATCATTTTCAGCCAGGGCAGCGCCTGCCCGAACGAACATTGGCAGTTGAGCTTCAAGTTTCGCGCACGCCACTGCGGGAGGCGTTAAAAATCCTGGCGGCAGAAGGGCTGGTGGTAATCTCACCCAATCGAGGTGCGGTCGTCGCAGAGGTCAGTCCCGCCGACATGCAAGAAAAGCTTTATGTATTGAGTGTGCTTGAGCAAGCGGCGGCAGAGCTTGCCTGTGTTTCCGCCACCAATGACGATTTGGCCGAACTGCAGGCGCTGCACTTTGAGATGAAAGCAGCCTTTTTACGCCGTGATCAGCAAAACTATTTTCGACTCAACCAGGAGATACACAACAGAATTGTGTATCTGTCGAATAACGCAACGCTGATCGATATGCACGGCACGCTTAGCCGCCAGCTCTACCGAGTGCGCTACCTTTCCAACGATAAAAAAGAAAAGTGGGCGAAAGCGATGGAGGAGCATGAAGCTATTATGTCGGCACTAGAGGCGCGGGATGCCGTCAAGGTGGGGCAGGTACTGCGTCAACACTTAGCAAAAACGTGGATGAAATACGCCAATGGCGAGGCATTAACGCCAGCTACGCAGTCAGAGTAGTTAGGTATTGGTTATTTCGAAGAAGATGGTTCCGGCCGGGTTGCTAGCCACACCGCCACTATTATTAGTATCACTATAATGGCTAAGCTCCGCCAGCCAGGGCCAAGAGTCCAGACGGTGATTAGCCCGCTCAATGCAATCATGCTAACGGCTGCTAGCTTTGCGCGCCGTGGAATAGCGCGCTCTTGCTCCCAGGTAACCAGTAGCGGGCCAACATAGTGCCTTGAGCGAATCCATGCCTCAAAGCGCGGCGAGCCTTTAGAGGCGCAGTAAACGGCGATCAGCATGAACACGGTGGTGGGAAGTAAGGGCAAAAAAATGCCCAGTACACCGATGCTAAAACTCAGCGCTGCGATCGCAACCCACAGTCCGCGTACTAGCATTGAGGCTTTTCTTTGGAAGCGCTTTGGCGTCACCCCCGGCTCCTTCGTTGTATAACCGCTTTTCATGGCGCGAAATACCCTGCGATCTGGTCAATATCACCATTATCCAGAACGCCAGCCTGCCAGCGTAGGGTTAACCAAGCCAGCAGATAATCATAGCGCGCGCGAGATAGATCGCGTAGTGCCTCGAAACGTTCACGCTCGGCATTTAGCACATCCAGATTGGTGCGCTCACCGCCGAGAATGCTTTTACGCGTGGCTTCCAGGCGTTCTGTTGCGGCGGCAACGGTATATAGATAGGCCTCGATGCGTTGCTGGCTGCTACGGGTTAGACGGTATTGGCGTTCAACATCATTGAGTAGCGCTACTGTTGCGGCATCTAGCTCGTGACGCGTCTGTTCATAGGTATTATCTGCCTGGCGGCTAGCAGCGACAACCCGGCCGCCTGAATAGAGCGGTAGATTAATCTCAACGCCAATGCTGTCGGTGTCGTAACGTTGCCCAATCATATTTTCTGAATTGGAGTCGGATATCTGGCTTCGCGCGTACAAGCGCACACTCGGCAGATGTCCGGCACGCTGCTGATGCAATTGGTGCCGTGCTGCTTCCAATAGACTGCGCTGTGCGGCTAGTTCAGGATTATGGGCGAGCGTAAGTTCGTGCCAGTGTTCCAGAGATAGCACTGGGTTTTCCTGGGTGGTTTGCACATTATGGGTTAGCTGACCGGCCTGCAGTGGGGCGAGTGAAGCAGGTGGGGCTGCTGTGCCGGTCAGAGCGTGCAGTTCATTGCGGGCGTCGTTCAAGCGATCTTCGGCTTCGATCAGTTGAGCTTCCACCAAGCGTGACTGAGCGGCAATCTCCAGTTGGTCAGTACGGGTGCCTTCACCGTAATCGATAAAGCGCTGGCTGCGTTCATTTTCTTCTTGCAGGGCACGTAGGTGGGCTTCAGCCAGCTCGATATCGTCGTTTGCGTAAAGCACCCCGGTGTAAGTCTGTAGGGCTTGAACAGCAAGTGCTTGATGGGCGCGTTCAAGTGTTAGCTCAGCGGCTTCGGCCTGTGCCTTGCCTGCTTGATAGCGGGCGAAAGCTGCAGCATCCAGCAGGGGTTGTGTCAGCGTGAAGGCCGACGAGTAGCTGGAGTAATTCATATCGTTTGTGGTTGTGCCTAGCGGTGTTTCCTGCAGCACCTCCGACCAGTTTTCGGCCCGTGAGTAGCGATAGCTGAGTGAGGGTAGTAACGCTGAGCGGCCCAGGGCTCGCTCCTGTTGCCCTGCTGCACTTTCACTCTGTGCAGCCAGCCAACCTGGGTTGTGCTGTTTGGCTAGTTCATAGGTATTACGAAAATCTAGAGCGAATGCGCTGAGAGGCCAGCAGAGGTAAGTGATCAACAGCCAAGTACGATATCGAAGTAATACTGTTCGGATCATGCATCCCCCCAGGCTGTGCGTGCGCGGTCCAGCAGCGGCTTGAACATATAGTTGAGCAGCGTACGCTCGCCGGTGCGTACAAATGCTTCGACCGGCATACCCGCCTTGAGCGGTTGGCTTCCCAAGGGTGAGAGGTCATCGGCGGATACTTCGACATACAGTCGGTAATAAGGCAGCCCCGTCTGTTCATTGGTAAGCCGGTCGGCGGAAACTTGGCTGACAACTCCGGGTATGCGTGGTGTGCTGCTACGTTCGAAAGCGGTAAACGCAAGCTCAACCGGAAGGCCAGGGTGAACTTGGTCAATCTGCTCAACGGGTAGTTGTCCCTCGACTAATAGGGGTTCACCGCGGGGTACAATTTCCATCAGTAGGGCACCGGGTTGAACGACACCGCCTTCGGTATGCTGCGTCAGCCCCACAACCGTTCCCGAGCGGGGAGCACGTATCTGGGCGTCGGCCAGATCGAATTCACTGCTGGTGAGTTGAGCAGCCAACTGCTGGGTACGTAAGCGTGCTTGGGCGAGTAGATCCTGCACATCACGCTGAGACTCTTCATTGCGCTGGGTGTGCCGTAACTGTAATTCATCGACTTGTCGCCGCGTTTGCTGCAGAGTGCCGGTGGCCGAAGCAATATCGCCTTGCAGCTGAGCGTAGCTACTTTCAATCTCTAGCAGCCGGTTACGAGGAATATAGCCGTCGGTCGCCAATTCGCGCAGGTTATTGCGCTGCTCTCCCAGGACTGACAGCTGAATGTGCTGCTGAGCCAGCGAGGAAATAAGGCCCGATGCCCTTGCTCGCTGCCCTTCCAGGTTAGCGTCGATCCCTGAGAGTTCGGCTGACAACGCATTACGCCGGCTGGCGAACAGTTGGCGCTGTAAGGTCAGTAGCGTTTCGATGGCGATATCTCCGCTGTTAGCGAGCTCTGCCGGGGTGATAAAGGTATCAAGGTGATCACGTTCCGCTTCCAGGCGTGCAGTTTCAGCCAATGATGAAGCCCGCTGCAGTCGCAGCGCGCTTGTCTCGTTTTGCAGCCGTGTTGTATCGAGGCTGATCAGCGGCTGACCTTCTTCCACTTGTTCTCCCTCACGTACCCAAAGCCGCTCAACAATACCGCCGGTTGGATGCTCGACCGCCTGTCGATTGCCGGAGACGACCACTGTCGCCGGTACCGCGATACCATTATCCAGCGGTGCCCAGGCTGCCCAAGCCACAAACAGTGCTAAGCCTCCCAGTAGTAGCCAACTTCCTATACGTAGCGGTCGTCGCTTGCGGCGCATGGCGAGTGCTTGCCAGTCGGGTGTTGCTGAGGAGGTGTATGGTTTTGCAGCAGGCGGCGCCTGTGAGATATCGCGAAGGGTCATGCGCGCTGCTCCTGACGATTGATGGAAACATTGCCGTAGGTATAAGCGCTTTGCGCATACGGGCTGGCCATCGCGCCATTGGCAGGTGCTGCCGCTGGGCGGGCAGCGCTCAGGGTTTGCAATATCTCTTCAGTGGGGCCGAACTTCTGCAGGCGGCCTTCACGTAGTACTAGCAAGTGAGAGGTGGCCTTGAGTACCTGAGGGCGGTGGGTGATCAGCACCACCGTAACGTGGCGTTCGCGCAGTCGCTGTAACGCTTCCAAGAGTGCTTTTTCTCCGGCGTCATCAAGGCTTGCATTGGGTTCGTCCAGCACAACGAGCGCCGGGGGGCCGTAGAGCGCCCTGGCCAGGGCAATACGCTGGCGCTGCCCGCCCGAAAGGCCGACTCCACTGTCTCCCAAATAGGTGTCGTAGCCATTGGGGAGTGCCAGAATCAGTTCGTGTACGCCAGCCGTTTTAGCGGCCTCGACGACCTTCATGGGGTCTGGTTCGCTGAAGCGGGCGATATTCTCCGCCACACTACCTGCAAACAGCTCGACATCCTGAGGCAGGTAGCCGATATGTGGCCCCAGTAGCACTTTGTTCCAGCTCTTGATATCGGCACCATCAAGACGCACGGTGCCGATCTTCGGCTTCCAAACACCCACCAGCAGTTTGGCCAGAGTAGATTTGCCTGACCCCGAAGGCCCGATAACACCGAGCACGCTGCCTGCTTCCAATTGGAAGCCCACTTGAACCAGCGTGGGTACTTTTCCGCTGGGCGGCGTGGCGCTCACCGGCTCCACATTAAGCTTGCCCAGCGGGGCAGGGAGATCCATGCCTGGCTGGCGGGCCGGGTGTGCTGTTAGCAGGTTACCCAAGCGTTGGTAAGCCAGCCGTGTCGATGACCACTGCCGCCAGGCATTGATGACCTGATCAATGGGGCTGAGCGCACGGCCCATCAGGATAGAGCCCGCGATCATCGTGCCAGGGCTGATCTGCCCGCCAATCGCTAACCAAGCGCCCAACCCTAGCACCAGTGACTGCAATGCGACGCGCAGACTCTTGGAGATAGCGGTAACCAGAGCGGTACGCTCGCTGGCCAGCCCCTGCAGTGCGACAAAGCCAGCGTGTAGGTGCGACCAACGGCGGGTAAAGGCCGACAGCATACCCATCGACTCGATGGCATCGGCATGGCGCAATTGTGCTTCCGCCATGGCATTGGCCTGTACAGAAAACGAGCCTGCTTCACGCAGCGGCGGCTGGGAAAGCCGTTCATTCAGCCACGCTAAGCCCACCAGTACCACGGCGCCCCCCAGCGCCAGGCAGCCAATCCAGGGGTGGAACATAAACATCACCAGCAAATACAACGGGAACCAGGGGGCATCGAAGAACGCAAATACCGCGTTGCCGGTGATAAATTGGCGCAGCGAATCAAGATCCCGAGTAGCTTGCCCCGCCTGAGCTGCCTGGCCGCTTAGCCCGCGCTCGAAGGCTGCCGCGTAAACCCGCTCCCCCAGTTGTTCATCGAACCGTTCGCCAATATGAATGACTGCTAGGCTGCGTATGTACTCCAAGGCACCCATTAACGCCAACAGCCCCAGCGCCATGCCCGTTAGCATCATTAGCGTGGTGGTATTGCCGGAAGCCAGTACGCGATCATAGACCTGTAGCATATACAGCGGCGGCACTAGCATCAGTAGATTGATAACCGCACTGAACAGCCCTACCGAGCGCAGTGTGCCGCGATAGCGGCCAAGTGCTCGGTAGAGTTCGTTTCCGGGCTGGCGTTGGGAGGGGGTCATTAGCTATGTCCCTGAAAATAGACGTAACAAATCAACGAATCGCCATAGCAATTCGTCTCGAATTCGTTCTCTCATTAGTGCGTTGGTCACGTCTCTGCTTGACTTCTCGTCTCATCGGGCGAGAATGCCGAGGCACCGCGCCAAGGCATAACGCCCCTGACGCGGTGTTTGAACGTTGCGGCAAGGGGATTCCCCTTGCCTTTTTTATTAGGTGTTTATAGCGATGGCGTTGCTCACGCAGCCAGGGCGAAATCGAATTCGCTGGTAGAGACACCAGTGACGGAAGCTGGGATGGCATCACCGAGAAGGCCTGCATCGTCCAGCACCGCCAATAAGCCGCCGTTGGTGCCAGTGCCAGCGCTGTCATCGGCACCTTCCACCGAGCCGTTCATCAAGCCCCAGATGATGTCGTGCACTTCGTTGCCACGACCGTTATGGCTGGCGACGATGGGATCGTCGAAGGTAAAGGTGATGAAATCGTTGATCACTTCCCCATTATTAAGGCCCGCACCCAACGTAAGCCCCGTCAAGGTGCCCGTCAGTGCATGGTCAGCGAAGTTATAGGAAAGGCTGCCAGTGGCGGAGAAAGCGAAGTCGCCATCATTGTTGGCCATAGCGTAAGTATCGCCCGCCAAGCCTGAGTTAACTCCGTTGGTGAAGAATCCTCCAGTATTGATACCACCTGGGTTATCGTCGCTGTGCTCTCCACCGGCTCCCTCCTTTTGAAACTCTGTTAACAGGAATTCTAGCGTGCCGGTTGAAAACGTATCAGGGAAATAGGCTTCATCATAAGTATAGCTAATGGACATTTTCAGTCTCCTTGATCTATCAATGTTGGCCTTGAGGCCGTGATTGGCAGATAACGTTAGTTATCTGCCCTGCATGCCCACTGAACGGGCATATTCGTTAGCAACACAATCGCGCTGCCATTAAATTAAAAACGCAGTTCTGCCCCGGCCATTAGGGTGCGGCCCGCCCCGTAACTCTTGGAGAAAATATCCGAGTAGCCGGTGACGTAGTTGCGATCACGCACGTTAAGCATGGTGGCGCGTAGTAGCAGGTTAGGGTTGACTTGGTAGCTGGCAAACAGATCCCAGGTGACGTAGCTGGGCCATAGGTCGAAGTCGAAATCTTCTGGCCCGCCTGCGGCGCTATAGTTAAGGCGTGTGCCCACATCCAGGCGCTGGTCGAACCAGCGGGTGCCGAATACCAGACTGCCGCGATCCATCGGCAACTGACGGGCGCTGTTCATACCGATCACGTCGATACCGCAATAGGTCAGGTCATCTCGCATGGCCTCATAAGAGTCGTAGCCAGCCTCGATGGCTTCGTAGTGAGCGTCAGAGTAGTTGCCGTTCTCATCCGGTATATCTTCGCGGATATTACCGCTGCCCAATGGATAGATCTTCTGGCAGAACTGATTATCGCTACCCAGTACATGGGTATAATTGGCCTGGGTGTACCAACGTTCGGCGTCGTAATCGATCTCCAGCTCCAAGCCACGGAAGTTCATCGGTAGCAGGTTGGGCACGAACATGGTGTGGCCCAGCCCCCCTTGCTGCCCTGGCATCACGTTAACCATGGAGGTGATCAGGTAGTTGTCCACCCGGGTGTCGTAGTAGGAGAGCTTGCTGAAGAAGCGATCCCCACTTTTAAACAGGTCCTGGGCGGTAAAGTTGGCGCCAACATCCCAACTGCGTGAGGTTTCCGGCTGGGCGTGGGGATTAGGGAACATCACCGCGAAGGGGTCGCCGGGGTGGCTGCCCTGCATTAGTGTTTCTGTGAGTGCGGGTGGCCGCCAGCCGCGGCCCCAATTAGCAAATAGCTCGACGTTCTCATTGGGGCGATAGGCTGCGGATAATGTAGGCAGCAACTTATCCATGCTGTTATCGACGTCGTAATCTTGCATCACAGTGTCCGATAACCAAGTAGGTTCGTAACGCCAATGTGTCTCATAGTTGGGGAGAGTGGTTGGGTCGTTGGCGTAGCCTTCAAAAGCAGCAAGGCTATCGCAAGCCATCTGTATCGAGCGCTCACTTGAACCGGGGGAGGGGTTATGACAATTTCTGGTTCGACTTGCCAACTGATTCTCTGCGTACCGCGAAGCCCTGGCATAGCGGTCATAGTAAGTCCACTCTACTCCAGGCAACTTTGTTGATCCCTTAAGCTTGTAGTAGTCGTAGCGAAGCCCTGCCGCCAGGGTAAAGGCCTCATTTTCCCACTGTAAGTTACCAAAGGCGCTGGCAATGCTGCGTTCGCCGTTGGGCTGCATGGTGTTGTCGTTAGCGCCAAACTGACGGCCACCGCGCTCTTGCGTCGTCGTCGATTCGCCTTTATCGATAAAGTATTCGATCCCGTGGTTAGAGGAAAAGCCATCCATTCCTCCCAGTGAAAAGCGCGCTGTATTCTCCAGTGTAAAGCCGTAGGTATCGATTTGAGTGCGGTTATTGTTATCCAGACCCGCCCGGCAGGCGTTGTAGTACATATCCTGAACCGGATTGGTCTCGCAGACGCCTATCATCCAGGCCAGCTCGGTCATGTTGGTGCCACCCTGAACCACAGGCCGGCCAGCTTCGGTATAACGCTGCCCTTCTGTTGAAACGAAGTAGGCGTTAGCCTCCAGGTTAAGCAGAGGGGAGGAGGGGTTAAGGTTATAGCGCAGGCTGACCGAATCGGAGGTGGTATTGGCATCGCCAAAGCGGCGCCAGGCATTATCGCCGTCGACTACCTCTCCGGCTCGTAAGACCTGCCGGTCAGAGACGTTGTTGTAAGAAAGTTCGGTGCCTAAGTAGGAAAACGTTAGCGACTGATCGTCATCGATATGAAAACGCGCTTTGAACAGGTTCGAGTCTTGCTCGTTGTCGGTAAACCGAACGCGCTCTACATCTTGCTGGAGTTCTTGGTGAAATTGGTCCTGCACGCCGACTGTCAAGAAATCGTAATTAGGGCGCCGACGGCCAGGCGCATATTCGCCGAAATTACGGTTGCTGCGTGCCGCCAGTAGTTCCCAGCGATCGCCAAGGCGCCCGGCCACAGCCGCGCTACCAATAAAGTTGACTCCATTGCCTTCGCCACCTACGCCGGTCATGCCGCGTAAGCGCACGCCGATATCTTTACCCGGTAAAAGAACATCATCTACATCGATGGTGCGGAAGTTGGCGCTACCGGCGATGGCACCTGCACCATGTACACCCGTGCTGGCGCCTTTCTCGATCACCACATCCGACAATAGTTCTGAGTCAACATACATCGTGCCGTTGCGCTGCTGGTGACCGTTATCGTTGAAATTCTGGCGCATGCCGTCAACCATCATGTTGACGCGTCCGAAATCCTGCATGCCGCGGATATTAACCGACAGTCCTGGGTCCTGGGCATTGACCGCACTGTAGACACCCGGGGTCTCCTGCAACATATCGGCGGCATGGCGAGGCGGCGTTCGATCAATCTGTTCCCGGCTGATAACACTCACCGAACGTGGTTCGTGATAGACCCAGTTATCGCCAATACGATCAGCTGATACCGTCAGAGTGCTAAAGGCTGTTTGGTTGCCCACTGTAAGCGAGGTTGCTGGCTCCAGCAGTTCCGCTGTTCTGCCATTGCGGTATGAAATGGTCAGTGACGAGTCGGCTAGCAGTGTGCGAAGTGCTTCATCGGCGGTCATTTCGCCGCGTAAGGCAGGGGCGGTGCCGTCGATGGGCTGGCCATCCTGGCGAACGACGGAAATCTGGGTGATGCTGGTGAACTCACCGAGCGAGTAGAGCAGGTGCTGCTCGGGCAGGTCGAACGTGTAGCGCTGTTGTAACGGGGTTTGCTGCGTCGCCTTGGATGAGTTCGGTACAGAGGGCTGGGCCTGTGCCAGTGCCAGTACCTGAGTTTGCGCGGCAAGCAGGCCCAGTATCACAGCGGCAGTGATTGGGGATCGGGAAAAAACCTTAAAATGCATTGAAATAACGCTCCATTGTTACGCTAATAATAATCGTTTGTATAATCATTAACGTTTGCAGGGACGGTTTCCATCATGAAAAAACAGTTTTTTAGACAACTATTTCTAAAAACCTGTGATTTATATGGCTTACGTTAGGTGGTTGGTTCGGCTATTACGCAAATGGTTAATGCGAGTACGATCACCACACTATGCAATAGAGCACCCGCTCCTACCGCGAGGAGCAGTGAAAGCCAAACCTCCAGGGTCTCCTGGAAGAGCCCATAAAGAGTGCCTAAGCATCCACTGAATAATGTGACGATACACAGGCTGGCTGCCCACCAGTTGAGTAGCAAAGATGCGATGGGAAGACTGCGAGTAAGTAAGTTGAATGGTTGTCCTTGTATAGTTTGAGTCATTGAAATTCCCTGTGGTGCCATGTTAATGAAAGCGTCTTACAGCGCTATTTTTCTATTGGTTATTTAGTGCTATTGAGGCCAGCGATTTGACGAACTGAAATGCTTCTCTCGCGCCGCTTAGTGCCTGGTTTGTTTGTTCGTCTGACAGTGATATGGCATCCAATTGGGCGGTAAAGCTCCGCCAATGGAGGCCTCGCCCTGAATCGCTGGGTGCAAGGTGCCGGGCGCCAAAGCTAGCAGAGAGTCCTAGTTGGCTGGCGTACTTGAGCAAAAAGGCGGCTCCCAGGTTCGAGCCTTCATTCACATAGAGCCAACCAAGCGCTGCTGCCTGGGAATCGATAGTCGGTTCGGGGGAGAGAGTCTTTAAATCGTTTAGGCTAAGGGCTAGGTCTTGGCAATCGCTAATCACTGCGTCGTAACGGCAACGCTCGGGCAGCCCTTCCAACCAAGCCCCCAGATTTTGCTGATGATAAAGAGGTGCTGTGCGGCGTTGAAATTGGTACTGAACTATAAGAAAACGCTGGTAACCTTTTAGGCTGGAAAATGGGGATAGCGCCATAATGGCTTCATCAACACGCTCATGTGCCGCATGTGTATCAAGTTTTAGCCGTTTGCTTAACGGGAGAGTGTTTGCCCCTTTGGTCGGGGAGAAAAGTGCTTCCATGATGAACTCGCTGCTGTGGGTGGATAAAAACGGCAAGGTTAGTAATTTGTATCCGGCAACTAACACTGCATTGGCTACTCTTAGCGTTATCAACTGGTATGGGTGGGGCGTAGCCAAAGCAGATTGCCAGGCAGGTGATGCACCGTGATGCCAAACACATCGGTTAATGTTTCAATTAGTGCAGCTGGTTGGTTGGCATGAAAACTGCCAGAGAGACGAAGCTCGGAAAATGCTTGATTATCAAGAAGTACACGCCCTGGTAGCATGCGTTCAAGCTGTGCCACGACCTCGCCGATTTCAGCATCGTCAAAAATTATTCTTCCCTCCTTCCAGGCGCGCGTCAGGGGGATTGCCACTGTTGAGACTGGGCCAAGTGCACCACCTTGCAAGGCAATTTGCTGGCCTCCCACTAGCATGGCTTGGTGGTCCAGGTTGTCGCTGACCGCTACTTGCCCCTCTTCCACCGTGACGGTGACACGATCGCCGCTACGCATTACCGAAAAGTGAGTGCCTATAACGCGCACTAAGGTGTCCCCCGCCGTAATGAGGAACGGTCGCTGAGCATCTTTGGCGACATCAATCCAGAGGCGACCGCGGCGTAGCGTTAATCCCCTTTGCGTCTGTTTAAAATCAGCCTTTATCGCGCTATTGCCATCAAGTAGCAGCGTTGAACCATCGGTCAGTTGGAGGTGCTGTGTTTGCCCTGGTGCTGTTATCGTCGCAGCCATTAGGTGATCCCAGTGACCGGGCTCACGCCATAATTCAAAACTTAGCAGCAAGCACAGTACGCACAGCGCAGCCGCTGCCCATCCCCATCCCCGTGCTCGTTCCGTTACCCGTGTGGGTTTGGAGGGTGATGACTGAATAGCAAGAAGGCGAGCAGGGGCTTCAATCGCTTGCCAAAGATGCACTGCCTCTTGGTAGGCTTGATAATGGCTGGGGATGGCGTTTAACCAAACTTGAAAAGCCTGATGATCTTGTGGTGTTGCGCTTTCGTCTTTAATTTTTAGGTGCCAAGCGGTGGCCTCATCAATGACGTCGTCGTCATCAATAGGCTCTTGCGTTTGCTGGCGTGTAGGTTCATTTGGCTTAGTCACGATCTAGCCCTTTCTGAATACATGGCTTGTTATTATTAATACAACGTTTAGCCGTTGCTTCTTCCTCATTAATTGATTGTCGTTTCCATTCACGACACAGGCGCATTGCCCGCATCATGTCTTTTTCAACGGTGCTAATAGAAATGCCAAGGCGTTCAGCAATCGCTTTATAGGTCTCACCTTCAATGCGATTAAGTAAGAAGACACGCTTTGTCCTTGGCGGTAAGTCGTTGAGTTGCTCTGTAAGCCGCTGCCACTGTTGCATCGTATTCGCTATTTGCTCTGGGCTTGGTGCCTGAGGCGGCTCATCAGCAGCATTTAGTTCATTAGTTTGGTAACGCCGCCGTACTGCCTGAGAGCGCAAATAGTCCAACGCTAAATTTTGCGCAGTACGGTGCAGCAAACCCGCGGTATCGGTGTCTTTGGAGGAGCGCTGCCACAGCTTTACGAACGTGTCCTGCGCTAAGTCTTCTGCGACACTAGTACTTCCAACGACTTGCTTGATGCGTTTAACGAGAAGGTGCCTTTCGTTGAGAAACATACGCAGCAGCACAGCAGGGGGCTTAGTCATGCGAAGCTCGCTCATAACATAAATAAAAGCATCAAGGTCTAAGGGCAAGAAAAGGCGCCGCTGCAGGGCTGGCGCGAATGAGCTGGAGTTCCGCTGCATAAATGTCAGCGATAGTGTCGAGGCTAAGCACCTGGTTTGGTAAGCCGTGGCTAATGCGCTGGCCTTTATTGAGCAACCACACCCGGTCAGCGTAGATGCTGGCCAGATTCAGGTCGTGTAGCACACAGACGATCGCCATCTGGTGCTGTTCCGCCCAGACGCGCAGTTGGCGCATGAGCCGCTGCTGTTGGCCAATGTCCAGTGCGCTTGTCGGTTCGTCCAGTAGCAGAAGCCCCCCATCCTTGGCGGTAGCCGAGCGTCTGGAGAGAATCTGGCAGGCGCCTCGTGCGACCATGACACGCTGGCGTTCGCCGCCGGAAAGCGTAAGCGCACTGCGCTTAGCAAGATGGATGAGATCTAAGTCATCGAGCAGTTCGGCAATGAGCGCCTTTTCTGGGTTGCAGCCTAAGCACACTAACTCCTCCACTCGCCAATCAAAGCCCAGCGGTTCTTGCTGTGCGACCAGCGCACGGCGGCTGGCCAGGGCATCTATCTCCCATTCCTGTAGTAAACGACCATCCAGACGTACTTCGCCCTCCTCGCAAGAGCGATAGCCTGACAACATGCTGAGTAGCGTGCTTTTACCGGCGCCGTTGGGCCCGACAATAGCGAGTAGCTCACCAGGGCGAAGGGTGTCGTCGATAGGGACTAAGGAGGGCGTCGTCGATAATCCCGCTTTATGCAGGGTCAGCATGACGGGCTCCGACGCATCAATAAGTAAAGGAAGTAAGGCCCACCCAGGAGGCTCGTGAGCAGACCCACTGGAATCTCTGCCGGTGCGCCTAGCGTGCGCGCCAGCGTGTCGGCGACGACCAACAGTAGTGCGCCACCCAGCATTGACGCGGGTAGCAGCAGGCGATGGCTGGGCCCTAGCCACAGACGCAGACAGTGGGGAACGAGCAGGCCAAGAAAACCAATGACACCGGTCAGTGCAACGCACAGCCCGACGCCTAACGAGGTGGCGACGACGACGCGACGCTTGAGGCGCGAGGCATCCAGCCCTGCCGCATGGGCGGTGGATTCGCCAAGCTGCAGCAGGTCGAGTTCGCTGGCGCTGCGCAACAGCATCCATAGCGCAATGCTAATCAGTACCAGCGCGATGGCGGTAGTACGCCATAACGCGTTAGTGAGCGTACCCATGCCCCATAAACTGAGTTGGCGCAGCTGTTCGTCGTTGGCGATAAAGGCCAGCACGCCGCCACCGGCGCCTGCCAACGTGTTAATCGCCAGGCCCGCTAACAGCAGCGTCATGACCGCAGCACTGCTGCCGCCTTGGCGTTTAGCTAAGCCAAAGACGATGACACAGACGCTTAATGCACCTAAGAATCCGGCGGCAAACTGTCCATAAAGACTGCCCATCGCGCTGCCTTGAAACAGTACGATCCACAGCGCGACAAAGAGTCCCGCGCCGCTGGCCAGGCCGAGCAGCGTGGGGTCGGCCAGCGGATTACGAAACAAGCCCTGCATGGCGGCGCCGCTGCCTGCCAGCATGGCACCAACGGCAACGCCTAGCAGCAGCCGGGGTAAGCGCAACTGCCACCACACCTGCACGCTGAGCTCACTGGCGTTACCACTCATCAGCGCCCAGGGAGAAATGCCCAGCGCACCCGAGGCCGCGCCCCACATTAAGGCGATGATCAGCGCGATGGTTAAGCCCATAAGAACGCGCGGAGCGCGGCTGGCCGGCAGCCAAGTGCGGTGACGGTGCGCGCTTAGGCTAATGCTCATTGATTAACCCGCGCCGTCGTTGGCGCGGTTAATAACGCTTCTACCTGTTGGCGCAGCGCGAGTAGTTGATCCGGCGCACGGGGGCCAAAGCCGAGCAGCGCCTGGTCATCAATGGGTATCAAGCGCTGCGCCTGGCCTGCTGGCGTTAATGCCATTCCCGGTAGCTGCCACAGCGCCGTTTCGCCACTTAGCGCATCTAACCCGCGCTGCGACATAATTATCAGCTCGGGGGCCTCTTTCGCCAGCGCTTCAGCGCCCACATTGTGGTAGCCCTGCATGGCTGAAAACGCGTTTTCTAGCCCAACGGCCTCTAAGGCGGTATGGGCTGCCGTGCCGCTTCCCGCCACCCTAGGCGTCAGCCCACTATGTTGCATCACAAACATGGCACGGGTCGGTGGCAGTGCAGGCAGCGCGGCTAGGCGTTCCAGCTTTGCGGTTAAAGACACTGCTAGCCGCTCTCCCTCACGTTGACGATTAATCTGCTGTGCCACCGCGCGGACCTTGGCAGGAATAGCCTCTAGCGTGTTGGGGGCTGCGATAATGTCGATAGCTACCCCTACTGCCGTCAGCTGTTCCAGCACTTCTTTCGGGCCGGCATGCTCGGCGGCCAGCACGCGGTCAGGCTGAACCGACAGCACGCTTTCCGCAGAGAGCTGGCGTAAGTAACCCACCGAAGGTAAGTCAGCCATGGCCGGGGGATAAAGGACGGTATCGTCGCGAGCGATCACGTTGGCCTCGGCACCCAGTGCGGTCAGTGTTTCGGCGATATCACCACCGAGGACTACCCAGCGCTCGTTAGTCGACGGTTGATCGTCGGCATGGGCGAGAGGCGTGCCCGCACACAGCCATGCCAGTGTCATCATGGCCACCAAGCGGGAAGCCATGCGCTGCTGAGTCATGCGACCTCCGCACAGCTTTCCAGCGTGCTTAGTAGCTGCCGCCAGTCCCGCCTTTCTGCCTGACCTTCTTGGCGTTTAGCGTAAATTTGTAGCGCAAGAGTCCCTTCACTATCGAAAGCTTCAATGCTGGTAACGCCGCCGTCACGGTTGGGCTTGCTGACTTGCCAGATGTGATTAATCGCCGTGTCATCAATGTGCAGGGTGAATTGATCGCCAAATAGGTTCAGCCAACCGCGGGCGCGCTGCGGAGGAGGGACGATGCCCGTACGTATCTGCACGCAGCCGGGGCTTGCCACAAAGAGCATCAGCGGCAGTGCTTGTTGGCTCGCCTGGGTGAGTAATGTTTCTAGTACATTGGTAGGCAAGGCTCGGGTGAAACGACCTTCCATGAGTGTGTTGGCCTCGATACGCTCTAATTGATGCCGTCGCAGTAGCGTGAAAAATTGGTGGACATCGCGCATCGCGCTCCACTCGCTGGCGAGAGAGGGCGCGTCGGGAAGCTGTCGCGGTAAGCGTGGCGCTAACTGGGTAAAGGCCGGCGAATCTCTATTGCCCATGGCCATTAGCTCGCCCCAAGGACGCGGCAGCGGGTTTTCGAGGGCAAAGCATTTGTGGATAGCGCGCCCATGGCGATCAAACACCTGAATGCTCCAGCGCCATGTCTCTTTGCCTTCGAGTGGCGGCATCGTGTCCCGAATTAAGCAGGCCCAGTGCCAGTGGGAATAGAGCAGTCTTAGATCTAAGCCGCCGGGACCAAGCAGCAGCCCCGTTTGCGGCCCGCCGTTTAGTTCAGGGTAATCGCCGTTTTGCTCGAGTACTGCTAAGCGAGAGCGGGTGAGCGCTTTAACACAGCCCAGTTGGGGTAGGTAAGCGGCAAGTTCATTCGGTGCTAAGGGTAGCGTCCACACATCGCGCCCGAGGCGGGCGGCCTGGAGTTCGCCTTCGCTAATCGCTAAGCGCTCGGCAATGTCAATCGCGGGTAGCCGTGGCTGGGCCGCTCGCGCCGCGTCGAAAGCTTCGGAAATAGCGATTTGTTGAGACTCAATCATGACTTACCTCTGCATAGGTCACTGAGTGGGTTGATGACTATCTTGGTTACCACTGCCAGTTGAGCGTCGCGAACAGGCTGCGCCCATCGCCTAGACTGCCATCGGGGCGGTACCACACTTTGTCGCCTGCATTGGCGAGCCGCAGTGAAGTGTCAACGGCCGGAGTAAGACGCCAGGCAAGATGTAAATCGTGAAGGCCGTAGCCAGGTAGACGCTCGTCGTCGCCCTGCTTATCGAAGGATTGAGCGAATCGGCTTTGCCAGCCTAGGCGAATATGGCTGCCATAGAGCGCCAGCTCACTGCCCAGCGTTGCTTCTAGCGGTGTTTGGCTGCCCAGTGGGTCGCCAGAGTCGCGGTCTTTGCCGGAGACTTCCGAAAGGCCGGCAAAACTGGTCAGTGATGGGAGAGCGCTAGGCTGCCATGTCACGCGGGCGTCATAGCCCCATAGCTGAGCACGTTGAATGTTCACCGCCTGGGTAGTGCCTGCCATGATGTCGACCTGAGTGTCGATAAAGTCGTCCGCGCGGGTGTCGAAATAGCTGGCGCGTACCTGCCAATCGCCCTGGTGCCAGACCACGCCGCTTTCCCACGTGGTGCTGGTTTCGGGGGAAAGATTGGGGTTGGGTATCCAGTAGTTGTCCGGGGTGCAGAAAAATGGCCCGGCGCAGAAACCGGCAAAATGACGCTCGTTGGCGTAAAGCTCGGAGAGACTAGGTGCGCGGAAAGCCTCGGCGTAGCCAGAGAACAGCATCAGCGCATCATCAGGACGCCAGGCAAGACGAAAGCGTGGCGATACTTGATCATGGACACTGTCACCATCGTCTTGCCCGGTAGCGTCGTAGCGATCAAAGCGCGCACCCAAACCAACATCAAACTGACCCGCGCCGCCATCAGACAAATAGCGCCCCGCCGTTAGCGTGGTATCTAAATACGCGGCTTGGGTATCAATATCGGCTTTTGGGAAGCCGTTGGCTTCGCCGTCCGGGCGCTGGCGGGCCTGTTCCAGTTCGGCGCCGAACACCAGCGTTTGGGAGAGCCAGCCGTGATCCATACGATGGTAGCCATCGCTTTGCAAGCCGATACGTTCTAATGAGCGGCTGGCCTGGGGCTCATCAATATCCTGCTGGCTAAAGGTTAGCCGCGAGGTGATCTCGGTCGCGGCGCCAGGCTGCCAGCGATGGCCAAGCTGCACGTTATTGCTTTCAACATCGCGGTCGCGCAGTGGGTTGCTGCCATCTGTTGAAAGCTGCTGCGGGTTGGCAGGCTGAGTCGCGCGCTCATCGTAATGCTGCCAACTGATAAATACTCGCTGGTCGTCGCTTGGCTCCCAGCCGCCTTTTAGCAGCAGGCTGTTGAGGGTGGCATCTTCCTCTGCTTGATCGCCACCGGCGCGGCGAATATCGCCTGACTCACTGCGGCCGACTGAAAATAAGCCATCCACCTTGCCGTTGGCGGTATCGCGGCGGCCAAAGGCCGTTAGGCTGCCGCGTAATTCATCGCTAGCGGTGGCGCCACCAACGGAAAGGCGTACGCCGCTGTCTTCGGCAGGTGCCAGCAGGTCATCGGCATCAACGCTCGTAAAGCTGACCACACCCCCCATCGCATTGCTGCCGTATAAGCTGGAGAGGGCACCGCGAGCTACCTGTACTTCCTGAATTAAGCCAGGGTCGAGGAAAAAGTTGCCGACATGGCCCGTCGAAATATCCTGCCGCACGCCGTCTAAACGTACCAGCACGCCTGAACGACCAAAACCACGCATGCTCAGCGTCTGACCGTTGCGGCGTCCCTGGCCAGCGACATGCAGCCCCGGCTGGCGGCTAAGGATGTCTTCCACTCGGCTAGCCGTTGCTAGCACCGCATCATTGCGGTTAATGATGTCGATAATCAGCGGTGCCCGAGAGAGGTCCGTCGGCGCGCGAGTGCCCGTCACCGTTACCGGATTAAGTTCTGCATCGTCTGCAAAAGCGGCGAGTAGAGGGAAAAGAGTGAGGCAAAGGCCGCTGAACGCGCATGTGTATTTCATGAGCCGGATAGTTCCAACAAAGAGAGGTGGAAGACATCGCTGGCTGAGTGCAGTCAGGCTGCAATATGGCTGGCTGTTGCTGTATTAGTTTTTAAAATTAGGGTGTGCTTATGCGTTAAGGATTAACTTGCCGCTTTTGGTGCGCCGCAAGATATAGCGTCTTTGTTCATGATGAATAATCAGCTGGCCAGCGCTGCCCAGCAGCTCTTTACTCTCCACTTCACGCGCCACGATAGGCGCCACTACTGGTGCATGGCGTTGCTCAGCGCCCTTGTCGGGAAACTGCATGCGATAATGACTCCTGTGTTAATGATAACTATTAGCGTTAATTTAACAGAGTTGAGAATGCCACTCAATAGGCTTTGGAAGGTAAACGCTTATTGTCATGCGACTAATGGCAGCAACTGCGCCAAAAGGTGTCTTTAATTTACCTATATACAGGCAGGCAGACCGTCATCGCGCTGTCATTTAGCTCAGCTAGAGTCTCTTGAAATTCAATCGTTAGCTTAAAACGATAAGAGGGAGACCCAGCATGAGTAAAGAGATCGAAGATCACCGTCTGCTTAACACAAGCCGCAATAAACCGTTCGCAGCCGTATTAGCAAAACATGTATCTCGACGCGATGTGATGCGTGGCGGCTTAAGCATGGCGGCGGCCTCAATGCTTAGTTTTGGTGGTGCCGCTCAGGCACTTGCCTCAAACGGCACGCAAAAAACACCGCTGACGCTGGCGTTTGAAGCGGTTCGCGGGTCGCTAACTGATGCTATCGTGGTGCCAGAAGGCTATGTGGCACAGGTGCTAGTACCTTGGGGTACGCCGCTAAACGACGGCGACACCTGGCAGGCTGACCAGCCGATGACGCCTGATCGCCAGGCAGCGAGCGTAGGCATGCACCATGACGGTATGGCTGGATTTGCGCTGGATGCCGATAACGCATCGCGCCGATTTGTACTGGCGCTCAATAATGAATATATCGATCAAGAAGCGCTGTGGGCACCTCAGGGTGGTCCGACTAATGCAGAAAGCGGTAAGCGGCCCGCCGATGAGTCACGCACCGAAATCAACGCCCATGGTGTCACCCTGGTTGAAGTTGAGAAAGACGCTAACGGCCACTGGGCACATGTGCCGGGCTCGTCGTATAACCGCCGCTTTACCAGCGCAACGGTGATGGAAATCGCAGGCCCTGTTGCCGGTAGCGACTACGTCAAAACGCAGTTTTCACCGTCGGGCATGCAGACCCGAGGCACCAACAATAACTGTGGCAACGGTGTTACTCCCTGGGGCACCTATATTGCCTGCGAAGAGAACTGGCCGGATATTTTCGTTAACCGTGGTGAACGCTTCCAGGACGATGCGCGCATCGGTATTCCTACCGATAAAAGCCGCTATGGCTGGGATACCTCGGCAGGCGATGCCTCTGAGGACAACGATGAGTTTGGCCGTTTCGATATTACTCCAAGAGGTGAACACGCGGCTGACGACTATCGCAACGAGGCGCGCTCGTTTGGCTATCAGGTGGAAGTCGACCCGTATAGCGATGCGCTCGCCGTTAAGCGCACGGCACTGGGCCGTTTCCGCCACGAAGGCTGCTGGCTGGGCAAGCTGAAAGCCGGTCAGCCGGTGGTTTACTACTCTGGCCATGATTCGCGCAATGAGTATGTCTATAAATACGTCTCTGACGCCCTCTGGAACCCCGCTGATGCCAACCGCCCCGGCGAAGAGTACGACCGCCTGGCTATCGGTAGTAAATATATGGATAGCGGCACGCTGTATGTGGCCCGTTTCCATGCCGATGGCAGCGGTGAGTGGCTAGCGCTGACGCCTGATGCGACAACGCAGGATGGCCGCACGCTAGCCGTGGCGCTGGGCTTGGCAGACGACGACCACGCAGGAATTATCATTAATACCTGTGATGCGGCGGATTTTATGGGCGCAACACCAATGGACCGGCCAGAATGGGCGGCTGTCGATCCTACATCAGGCGAGGTGTACCTCACGCTGACCAATAATACTCAGCGTACCGCCGAAGAAACCACGCCGACGTTTACCAATACCGGTGATGACATTGAGCAGTTAGGCGTTGGTTATGGCACAGCGCCCACCAATGCGTCCAACCCGCGTGCCAATAACGAAGCGGGGCATATTATCCGCTGGCGCGAAAGCCGCTTGCCGAACGCCTTCACCTGGGAAGTGTTTGTGTTTGGCGCCGCGGCAAGCGATGTGGATAACCACTCTGGCCTGAGCGAAATGAACCAGTTCGCGAGCCCCGATGGGCTGTGGTTCGACGAGCGTGGTTACGGCCAGGGCATTCTTTGGATTCAAACCGATAATGGCTATGGCGGGTTAACGGAATATACAAACGATCAATTGCTTGCGGTAGTACCTAACGGGCTGGGCGATATCCAAGGCACCGGCCCGGTAATTAACAATAGCAATCAGCAGCAGCTAAAGCGTTTCGCGGTAGGGCCTAATGGCAGTGAAGTCACCGGGATCTTTGCCACGCCGGATAAAACCGCGCTGTTTATCAATATTCAGCACCCCGGCAACTGGCCCGCTGACGGCGGCGCGCTGGTTCAAGACGCCACCATTGCCGCCAGCGGCCAAGTGCGCCCACGGGCCGCGACCGTGGTTATTCAGAAGCGCGATGGTGGCCCGGTGGGGGTGTAACCTCAGCCCTGTAGCGCACAGCGTCGAACTACTCGGCGATGGCTCTAAAACCCACCCACAAGCAGCTGAAAGGCAATGGTCGCCATCATAATGGCCACGCCGATATCGATCAGTCGCCAAGTTAACGGCCTTGATAGCCAGGGCGCTAGCCAGGAAGCTCCCAGGGATAGCGCGCTAAACCATAGCGCCGAGCCGCTAGCTGCGCCCAATGCGTAGGCGCTCGGAACTGGCTGCTGGGCACCTAGCGAGCCAATCAGCACGACTGTGTCGAGATAAACATGCGGATTGAGCAGGGTCACGGCCAGTGTCGCCAGCATCACCGAGTGGAAAGAACGCGCCTGCGTGTCGTTTGCCTTAAGCGTAACGGGGCGCCAAGCGCGGCACAGTGCTTGGCTTGCGTACCAAAGCAGAAAAGCTATGCCTCCCCAGCGTGCAATGGCGAGCAGAAGCGGGCTTTGCATCAATATGCTTGCCAATCCGAATACGCCCGCGGCTACCAGCACCGCGTCGCAAACCATGCATACCAACGCTACGGCTAGATGGTATTCACGGCGCAGGCTTTGTGAGAGCACAAACGCATTTTGAGCACCAATCGCCATAATTAGCCCGATAGCAACCAGTAGGCCGTTGATATAACTTTGCCACACACCCTGCCACATAGCGCCCTACTTAATGTTGATGAAATTGCTGGTAAGTGTGCTGACGCTGCGTGTATAAGGAAAACGAATATTGCTGATATACCATTAGGGAAATGAATTGCTTGATTACAAATTATTGGCGGCGTTAGCAGCAGTCATCGAGCAGGGTGGTTTTGAGCGGGGATCACAAGCGCTGGGGTTGTCGCAGTCGGCTATCTCTCAGCGAATCAAGCTGCTTGAAGCACGTATTGGCCAGCCTGTGCTGATTCGCGCGACGCCGCCCGCGCCGACCGATGTTGGCCGTCGATTGCTCAATCATGTGCAGCAGGTGCGCTTGCTTGAACGCGACCTTCAAGACCAAGTGCCAATGCTCGATGACGCCATGCCGGAGCGTCTACGTTTAGCGATCAACGCTGACAGTTTGGCAACGTGGTGGGCGGCGGCGGTTGGCGATTTTTGCGCCCATCAAAACGTACTGCTGGAACTGGTAGTCGAAGATCAGGAAGTGGGATTAAAGCGCATGCGCGCTGGCGAAGTGGCGGGCTGTGTATGCGCCGCCGAGCGCCCGGTGGCGGGGGCGAATAGCGAAGTGCTTGGCATCATGCCCTATCTTGCCGTGGCAAGCCCAGCCTTCATCGCGCGGTATTTCGCAGCTGGCGTTAGGGCGCAGGTTTTACCCCAGGCGCCCGCTATCGTATTTGGTGCAGATGACTTACTGCAGCATCGCTATTTAGCAACGTTTGGCGTAACGGGCAGTTTTGCCTATCATCTGTGTCCCTCTTCTGAGGGCTTTGTACGTTTGCTTGAGAGCGGGTTTGGCTGGGGAATGGTACCGGAGCTGCAAGTGCGTGATGAATTAGCGCAAGGCAAGCTCGTGGAGCTGATCCCAGGACGTTCCATCGATGTGCCGCTTTACTGGCACTACTGGCGTAATGGCGGGCGCCTATTAGCCGGTTTGACGCAGCACCTTCGCCGCACCGCGTTAAAAGCGTTGGTGCCGCTTTAGTGATCCTCGCCAAGCGTCGAGAAGGGCTTTATGCGGTCAATTAAAGTGTTAACGATGATTTAATCTTAAGTTGACGGTGTGCCCAATCCACTGTCGCCTTCATAGGTAAGGTTGGTTTCCCAGCTGTCGCTACTAACGGCAATCGCCGCATGAATGCCCGCGCTATCGCCTGCTTTGAAAGCTTTATAAATCGCTTTGTGATCTTTTAAAGCGGTTTCAGGTAGCGACCGCATTGAGGTTTCCAGCGCGGCCTCAATCAGTTGCAGTAACGTTTCACCCACTCGAATGGTCATGGGATTATGGGTGCTGTGCAAGATGGCGCGATGAAAGGCGATATCGTGCTGAGCGGTTTGAGCGCCTGACCGAATAGCCTCTTCCATGGCGTCGATACTCTGCTGAATAAGCTGATGATCCAGTGCCGTTGCTTCGCCCATTGCTTGAAGGGTATACGCAGGTTCAAACATGTTACGAAATTCCAGCACGTCCCTCGTCATACCGCGCGCTAAAATCATCCCAAAGGCCATAGGATCTACCAGCGGCTTGCCTGGCTCGCGGCGAATCATAGTGCCCTGACCACGTTTGACTTCCACAATGCCGATGGCTTGCAGCATTTTTATGGCTTCGCGCACGCTTGATTTGCCAATGCCCAGGCTGTGGGTCAATTCAGTTTCTGAAGGTAAATAGTCACCCGGCTTTAGGTCGCCGCGTATCAAGGCGCTTTTGATGCGCTCAAGTAGTTGCAGCGCGACTGAGCTGCGCTCCATCGAATCTCCAAAAGAAGTCGTGTTCGTGGGGGTAGTCTCGGGCTGGCGTTTAAAACTCATGTGGGCCTCACGTGGCTCATCGGTATTTATTACATGCTAATAAAGCGTAAGCCTAGCGGCTTAATACGCTTGATTGCATATATTTAAAAGAAATATGCATATTTTTTATTGTTTTATGTGCGCTGCTTGCATAAAGCTCGTTATTAGGTCTAGCATGATATCAGACATCTGATGTCTGGTGTCAGAGTAGATTAGACATTAAATGCGAGAACCTGCATGACCAAAAAACACATCGTGGTGTTGACGACGGGCGGCACCATAGCCAGTAAGCCTGGCGAATCAGGGCGTAGTCAGTCAGGCGCATTAAACGGTGAGCAACTGCTGGAGCGTGTAGTGCTACCGCAGGGGGTCGAAACCACGGTAGAAGTTATTTCGATCCTGCAAAAACCCAGTAACGCCATCACCCTCGCTGATCTCGCTGAATTGTATCTTCAAGGGCGAAAAGCGCTGGCACGCCCGGATGTGGACGGGCTGGTGATCACTCATGGTACCGATACCTTAGAAGAGACCGCTTACTTTCTGTCACTCACGCTGCCAGCTGATAAACCCTGTGTCATTACTGGTTCGCAGCGGGCACCTCATCAGCTAGGCACCGACGCGTTTAAAAATATCTGCGATGCCATTGTGGCGGCGACAAGCCCGCAGCTGCGTCAGCATGGATGTGTGGTGGTTTTTAACGAGTCGTTATTCACTGCGCGCTATGCCCGAAAAATGAGCAGCTTCCAACTGCACGGTTTTAATGCGCCCGGCGCCGGGCCGTTGGGATATATCGATGGGCAGCGCGTAAAGCTTTATCACGCGGCAACGGCGGTGGCGAACCCGATCGAAGGATGGGACTTTCCGCTACCAAGAGTCGATCTACTGACAGCCTATTTGGATGCCTCACCAGACGTATTGAAAGTCTGTGTCGAGAGTGGGGCAAAGGCGATAGTAATTGATGGTTTAGGGCGTGGCCATGTGCCGCCTAGCTGGATGAACGCAATAAGGGAATTGGTTAGCGCGGGTGTGCCCGTAGCGGTTGTGAGCAGCTGTGCTCAAGGACCGGTGAACACCAGCTATGAATTTAGCGGTAGCCTCGACGATTTATTGTCGGCCGGAGTGATAGCGCTCAACGATATCAGTGCACGTAAGGCAAGACTCGCGCTTGCCTTACTGCTGAGTAGTACCCCGCGCGCAGCGTTGGGTAATGCGATGGAACGCATGATGGCATGAGTGGACTCTTAATCTTGCTCAAATGCAGTAACAAAACACTAAAAAAGTAACCCACCATAATTAAATAAGGTGCTGGACATGAAACTAATACTAAAAAAAGTCACCCTATCCGCTGCTATCGCAATGGCCTCTTTTAGTGCAGCTCAACTTCAGGCGGCCGATTACACCTTTAGTTTTGCTCATGTACTAATTGAAGGGACACCTAACGGCCAAGCGGCACTGCAATTTAAAGAAGAGGTAGAGGAAAAATCTGACGGGCGTATTCAAATCAACGTATTACCTGCCGCTCAAGTGGGCGGCGATGTGGAAATTATCGAGCAGATTCAAATGGGGCTCGTGGATATTGGTATTCCACCAACGGCTACGTTAGGCAACTTTGAACCGCGCATGCAAATTTTGGATTTACCGTTCTTAATTGCAGATTACGACACCATGGTTACAACTCTTGATGGTGAGGTAGGCCGAGAAATTCTCGATACTTTGAGTGGCCATAATATGATTGGCATCAACTTCTGGGGAGCAGGTTTTCGTCATATTACTAACAATGATCGCCCTATTGAAGCGCCCGAAGATATGGCAAATATTCGCATGCGCACCATGCAAGCGCCCATCATCATCTCCACGTATCAAAACCTGGGTGCGAATGCGACCGCAATGGCTTTTACCGAGGTTTATAACGGCTTACAGCAAGGGGTAGTGTCGGGCCAGGAAAACCCACTGGCTAATATCTACACCATGCGTTTCCACGAAGTTCAGGATTACCTTTCGCTGACCAGTCATGCTTATCACGCCTATGCTGCGGTGATGAACCAGGATTCCTGGGACTCACTGCCGGAAGACCTGCAGGCGGTCATGCTGGAAGCCTTTGATAATGGTCGAGACACGTCCCGTGAGCTAACGCTGCGGGATGAAGAAACCATTATGGAAGAAATCAAAGACGAAATCGCGATTAATGAACTCACCCCAGAGCAGCGCGAAGCCTTTATTAAAGCCAGTATGCCGGTGCACAAAGAGTATGAAGATATCGTCACGACTGAGTTGCTGCACAAAGTATATGACGCTGTTGGTATTGAGTACTGATTCTAGGATCTCCTAAAACCTAGCTCCTTTCCTTTTACCCAATTAAGGGTGCGGATGTCTCATGTTCGAAGCGCTCAATAAATGTCTTGATCGCTTGGAAAGTGTGGCGATGGTCGTTTTCATGTCGATTGCGACCATCCTCACCACCATCCAAGTCGTCTATCGCTACGGCTTTAGCGGTTCGCTGTTTTGGGCTGAAGAAGTCGTTATTTACTCCATTATCTGTATGAGTTTCGTAGGAGCCAGTATGGGCGTGCGTCATGGCACGCATATTTCGGTGGATGTGATTAATGCAATTGCTTCGCCCGCCGTTAATAGATGGCTGCATATGATCGCGGCGATCATTGGCATCATATTCGCAGGCTTTATGACCTATTACGGCTTCGTCCTCTATTTCAGTACGCTAGACCGTGGACAGCTAACAGCGGCACTTCGCCTGCCGATGGCATGGTTTTATCTGCCTATTGGCGTATCCGGTGTTTTGCTGACTCTTCGCTATCTATGGGTCATTAATGAAGTTTGGAAAAAGCCTCCGGTAGGTCTCTCCGAAGAGCTTGTGGCCGGCTCGGATAAGCTCATTTAATCCCAGGAGAGCGACTATGATTACTGCATTATTACCCATCTTTTTTGCCGTGCTACTGCTTGGGTTACCTATCTTTGCTTCTTTAGCACTAGCGGTGTTTTTAGCGATCGAGTTTTTTGGCACCACCAACCCGGTCATTGTGCCGATGCGCATGTTTACCGGTATGAATAACTTCTCGCTCATGGCGATTCCGTTTTTTATTCTGGCGGCAGAGCTAATGCGCATTGGTGGACTTTCAGATCGGTTGATCAATTTAGCCAAAGCGTTAGTCGGATGGGTGCCCGGCGGTTTAGCAGCGGCTACCGTGCTTTCATGCTTATTCTTCGGTGCCATTTCCGGCTCAAGCCCCGCAACGGTGGTGGCGATTGGCTCGATTATGTTTCCGGCGCTGGTAGCGGCTGGCTACGATAAACGCTTTGCGATTGGTTTGATTGCCACCGCCGGTACGTTAGGGCCGATTGTGCCGCCGAGTATTGCGCTGATTATCTATGGCTCTGTAACCGGAACTTCGGTTGGTCGTCTGTTCGCGGCAGGTTTACTACCGGCCATTGTCATTGCCTCTATTCTGATTGCCTACTGCATTGTATTTAGCAGCATCAAAGGCTATGAGCGCTCCTCATTTCCGACACTGCGTCAAATTTTGGCGGCTTTTAAAGACGCCGCTTGGGGGCTGGGTCTGCCGGTGATCTTGCTGGGTGGTATCTACAGCGGAGTCTTTACCCCCACGGAGTCGGCAGCCGTTGCCTGCATATATGGGCTGTTTGTTGGCATGGTGGTGTATCGCACGATCAATGTCATGGAGCTGATGGGTACGCTGAGAAGTTCAGGGCTGATTTCCGCCACGCTGCTGCTGATTACTGCGGGTGCCTCCGCTTTTTCTTGGCTGCTCGCCATTACCGGCACCCCGAGCCAACTGGCGGGGCAAGTGTTGTCTTGGACAGATGATCCGTTTCAGGTCATGGCGCTCTTTAACGTCGTGATGATTATTGCTGGTTTTTTCCTCGATAGCGCTTCAGCGATCATCGTGCTCTCACCGCTACTGCAGCCTATCGCCGCGCAAGTTGGCGTCGATCCGGTTCATTTCGGCATTATCACGTTAATCAATTTCTCGGTGGGCATGATTACACCACCGGTAGGGCTGAACCTGTTTGTCGCCATGGCAATCTCCAAAATGTCACTTCAGGAAGTATTTAAGGCCTGCTTGCCGCTCATTGGTTTGATGCTAATCGCGCTGATCATTATCACTTATATACCCTGGTTAAGTACCTGGCTGCCATCGCTAATTTATTAATTAATAGCGTGAATACGTTAATCAATAAGGACAACGCACAATGAGTAAAACAATTGAACAAGCGGTGGCGGAGCAGGGCCTTACGCTTCCCGCGATTCCAAAACCGCGTGGCATGTTTTTGCCTTGGTCTCAGTTGGGCAGTCAGCTGTTTTTAGCCGGACAAATTTGTGAGCGCGGAGGTGATGTTCTCTATTCGGGAAAGGTGGGCGCTGAGTTTGACCTTGAAACCGGTAAGCTAGCAGCCCAAGCATGTGCTTTAAATCTGTTGGCATCACTTAGCGATGCACTTGAGGGTGACTTCTCTAGAGTGGTGCGCTGCGTACGCATGAATGGCTTCGTCAATGTGGCGCCGGGCTTTCACGATGTACCGCTGGTTATCAACGGTGCCTCGGAGCTATTTGTCGCGCTGTTTGGCGAGGCTGGGCGACACGCCAGAACAGCCATTGGGGTAGCTACTCTACCTGGCAATGCTGCAGTGGAAGTCGAAGCGATTTTTGAAGTAAGTTAGACACCGGATGGAGGTACGTGACGTATGCAGGATTCACCGATATTTCTACCTTTGCGTGAGCAGCATGCTCGCTTGCGAGCGGGTACGTTAACCGCCACTACACTTGCCGAGGCATCGATAGCTGCTTATCAACAGCGCGGCAAACATGATCATGCTTACCTCACCTGGAACGGTGAACAAACGCTAGCGATGGCCAAAGCCTCTGATACTGTGCTCGCCCAAGGTGGTGATGTCGGTGCGCTGATGGGGATAGCGGTCTCGATCAAGGATATTTACGCAGTGCCTGGATTGCCCACTTATGCGGGTTCTTCTCAGCGACTGCCGAAACGTTGGGAGTCTGCTGGGCCTGTAGTGAGTGCTTTACTGAAACAGTTACCTTCCGTGATGGGTAAAACCCACTCCGTTGAGTTTGCTTTTGGTGGGCTGGGCACGAATGCTCACTGGGGAACGCCGCGTAATCCCTGGGATATTGGTCAGCATCGAGTGCCTGGCGGTTCGAGCTCCGGAGCGGGTGTTTCGCTGGTGAGTGGCACTGCTAGCCTGGCGCTGGGCACTGACACTGCTGGGTCAGTGCGCATTCCTGCGTCGATGACCGGCGTCGTCGGGTTGAAAACCACCGCCGGGCGCTGGTCGACCCAACAAATTGTGCCACTCTCTACCACGCTGGATACCCCAGGCCTGCTGGCGCTGCGGGTGGATGACCTGGCCTTTGCGTTTGATGGACTGGATGGTCAGTTGGGTGATGGCGCGCGAGGTGGCAACGATGACCGAATACCGGCTATCCCAGTGCTTGCGGACCTCACCTTTGGCGTGCCGGAAACGTTTTTCTGGGATGACTGTAGTCCAGGCATTGCAGAAACCGTTCGCGCGGCTATAAAACAGCTGGAAGGCGCCGGAGCAAGGATAGTGACGTTGGAATTGCCAGGCATCGAAGAAGCGTATGAACTCTTCAAACTGGGCGGTGTAGCCGCCGCTGAGCTGGCAGCATTTCTAAAAACCGCACTACCCGAGATGATTGCTTCTCTTGACCCTAATGTGGCTGCCCGTATCGCAGCGGCTGATGATATGCCTGCCTGGGAGTACGTGCGTCGTCGTACGGTGCTGGATTCGCTCTATCAATCCGCCGCCGCTCGCATGGCGGATGTGGATGCCGTGCTTACCCCTACAGTGGCCATTACCCCGCCCACTATTGAGAGCCTGCAGCCGGAAGGTGCTTATTCAAAAGCCAATATGCATGCCCTTCGAAATACGGTGATCGCTAACTTTCTGGGTCTATGTGCGCTAACGCTGCCGGTGGGAAAAGATGCTGCAAGCATGCCCGTTGGCCTGCAAGTGCTAGGCGGCCCATGGCAAGATGCCAAGCTGCTGGCGATTGGCCAGACAATTGAAAATGAGCTGGGCACGGGGTTGGATATTCTTGGTCACCCTCCAATGTTGTAACTGAGTGCAATGCTAAGTACTGCCACCCGCCTGGAGGGTAAAACCAACATCATGCTGGCGGTGTTCAACGGCTTTGCCGCTGAGCCGCTGTATTAAGGTGCTGGCGGCTAGGCGGCCTATCTCTTCTCTGGGTGAGAGAATAGTGGTGAGCTGTGGCGTTACGTGTTGACCAAGCGGCAAACCATTGAATCCGGCAATGGCGATATCTTCTGGCACCCTTAGGCCTTGGCGCTGGGCGGCCAGCAACGCGCCTGCGGCCAAATCGTCGTTAGCGAAGTGGATGGCTTGGGTTTGCGGGTAGTGTGCCAGCACCTGGGCTAGGCCTTCCGCGCCAGCCTGCAGGCTGCCCAGCGTGTTTAACTCTACCAGCGGTGCTGCAAGTCTGTTCGCTTGCAGCACCGCTTTATGCCCTTCAAAGCGCATGCCTGCGCGATAATCCTGAGACAGGCGAGCACCGACATAAACAATATGGCGATAGCCTTTTTTAATAAGATGGCTAGCCATGCAGCGCCCTGCGGTCACATGGTCGAGCCCAACGTTAAGATCCATCGCTTGACCCAGCTCCATCACCTCCATAATGGGATGGTTCCAGTTGGCGAGCAGCGTATGACATGCTTGGTTATGGCGTAGGCCTGCGGTCACTAGTGCCGAGCATGACCAGCCCAAAAAAGTGCGCACCAGCTGATATTCACGATCCAGGTCGTAATCGGTATTGCCGAGCAGGATTTGGTAGCCCTGTGCCTCTAACGTTTCTTGAAGCCCCTGAATAACCTCAACAAACACAGTGTTAACCAGCGAAGGCACAATGACCGCAACCAGCCGTGAGCGGGAGGAGGCTAAGCTGCCTGCAATGAGATTTGGGACATAACCTAAACGCTCTACCGCGGTATGAACGCTGTGCCGAGCGCGGTCGCTAACCTTATCGGGATGATTCAGCGCTCGTGAGGCGGTAATCGGTGATACGCCGGCCGCCTCTGCCACTTGGCTAAGCGTGACCTGATCGGAGCGGCGGCGTTGTTTAGTGCCGCTAATAGGCTCTTTAGACATTGGTCGCGCATCTCTCATGTTCAGCTTGTCGATACGCAAAGAATAATCTAGAAAGGATGGTAGCGCTATCATTCGCAGCACTGCTATAGCCAGTAAAGCGACAGCCAATACAACCGCAGCGAGGTATCGCCAGGTGAGTGAACGTAGCCAACAAGCCCTTCGAATCGGGGTCATAGGCCTAGGCGTTATGGGGATGGGAACCGCTACCGCCTTGCTTCAACGTGGGCTTAATGTGACAGGCTGTGATATTTCGCAGGCAGCCCGCGAAGCCTTCACGGCAGAGGGTGGCAAAAGCGTTGCAACGCCTGCAGAGCTTGCCGACTGCCATATTGTGCTGGTGGTAGTTGTTAACGGCGGCCAAGTTGAGCAAGTGTTGTTTGGTGAGCAGGGAGTCGTCGGCCATTTGGCACCGGACAGCCTCGTTATGCAGTGCGCGACGGTGGCGCCTAGCCAAGCAAAGCAGCTTGGCGAGCGCTTAGCGGCGGAAGGCTTAATGATGCTTGATGCACCCATTAGCGGCGGGGCGGCTAAAGCGAAAAGCGGTGACTTATCAGTGATGGCGTCCGGTTCGCCCGAGGCTTTCAGCTACGCTCAGCCTGTGCTTGATGCCATGGCAGCCAAAGTCTATCGCCTAGGCGATGCGCCGGGCGTTGGTTCTAGTATGAAGCTTGTGAATCAACTGCTGGCCGGGGTGCATATTGCCACCGCTGCTGAAGCGATGGCGCTAGGTATTCGTATGGGACTCGATCCAGAAGTGATTTTTGACGTCATTAGCCATTCGGCAGGCAACTCTTGGATGTTTGAAAATCGCGTGCCGCATATTCTAAGCGGTGACTATACGCCGCTTTCAGCGGTGGATATTTTCGTTAAAGATCTCAATATCGTGCATCAAACCGGGCGGGAACTAGCGCTAACAACGCCGATCGCAGCTAGCGCGCTGCAGCTGTTTACCGCTGCTAGCGGCGCGGGTTTTGGACGTGAAGACGATTCAGCGGTGATAAAAGTTTATCAGCGTTTATCGGGCATCACGTTACCTGAAGCGGCTAACGATGCCTGCGGAGGCTGAGAACAATGCCGCCCATCAAAAGAGCGCCGCTATTAAAAAGAGCACTGCGATGATTCGACTAGCCGCTAACCTCAGCATGCTGTTTAACGAGCACGCCTTTATAGACCGCTTTGCGGCTGCCGCAGAGGCAGGCTTTAAGGGCGTGGAGTACCTGTTTCCGTATGCGTTTGCTGCGGAAGAATTACGCCATGCGCTGGCAGAAGCGCAGTTGGAGCAGGTGCTGTTCAACCTGCCGCCAGGTGATTGGGACGCGGGTGAAAGAGGCTTGGCGAGCCTACCGGGGCGCGAAGGTGAATTTCGTGACTCGTTAATTGAGGGCCTACGCTACGCTGAAACGCTTAACTGCCCGCGGATACATGCCATAGCAGGGCTGCTACCGCAGGGCGCCGATGCCGATACCGTGGCTGAGCATCACGCGATCTATATCAGCAATTTGCGCTATGCGGCGCGCGAGGCGGCGAAAGTCGGCCGAGATATCCTGATCGAGCCCATCAATACTCGCGATATGCCCGGCTTTTTTCTGTCTCGCCAAGCCCAGGCCATGGCGGTACTCGAAGAGGTCGGGGCGGATAATGTGAAGCTCCAATTTGACCTTTATCACTGCCAGATTATGGATGGTGATTTGCTACGTCATCTTGAGCGCCAGTTTAGCGCCATCGGCCATATTCAGATTGCGGGCGTGCCAACGCGCCACGAGCCTGACGTTGGGGAAGTACATTATCCTGCCCTTTTTGAGCGCATGGGCACCTTGGGCTATAGCGGCTGGGTCGGCTGCGAGTATCGTCCGCAGGCGGAAACCCGCGCAGGCTTAGGCTGGGGTAAGCCGTGGGGTTTAACGGATCGCTGAGCTATCTTCAGCTGAAGACACAATAACAATTGCCACATAGGATCGACACAATGCATATCGCTATTACCGGGGCGGCTGGCTTTCTCGGCCAGCGCTTAGTCCAGCAATTACTGGCGCGAGGCGAGCTTCGTCAGCAGCCTATCACCCGGCTAACGCTGATTGACCAAGTTGAGGCGCCGCAGCCATCACAAAGCAATGTCTCGGTGACATCGCTGGCAATCGACATTACTAAGCTCGGTGCGCTGGATAGCGTGCTGGATCAACGCCCTGACGTTATTTATCACTTGGCCGCGGTGGTGAGCTCCGCGGCCGAGGCAGATTTTGACCTGGGGATGCTGGTCAATTTTGATGCCACGCGAGCGCTACTAGAAGGTTGCCGTGCCCGTGAGCTGAGCAATACCCGCTTGATCATGGCAAGCTCCGTGGCTGCTTATGGCGGTGATTTGCCCGACGTACTTGATGACATGACTGCCTTGCAGCCGCAAACGTCTTACGGCACGCAAAAGGCAATGTGTGAGTTGTTAATTAACGACTACAGCCGTCGTGGGTTTATTGATGGCCTCGCGCTGCGCCTGCCAACGATTGTGATTCGCCCTGGGCGGCCTAATGCAGCGGCCTCAAGCTTTGCCTCAAGTATTCTGCGTGAACCTTTGAATGGTGAGAAGGCCGTTTGCCCTGTCTCGATCAACCAGCCGCTGTTCGTGATGTCGCCGGATAAGGTGATTGATGCGCTGATACACGGGGCCGATATTGCTCAAGAAGTGCTCGGTAAATTTCGTGCTTTTATCCTGCCGGGTATCACCACCCATGTCGCTGAGATGCTGGATGCTTTGCAGGAGGTTGCCGGGCCAGAGGCGGTCGCGCTGGTACATCATGAGCAGGACCCTCGCATCGAGCCCTTAGTGGCGAGCTGGCCCGCCCGCTTTGAAACCGAGAAGGCTACTCAGCTTGGATTTGTCGGAGATCGTGATTTTCGGCAGATTGTTGATGCCTATGTGGCCGAGTATCACTGATGTCGCTATTTCTAGATGCCACGACGCCTAGTTGATGGGCGAGCAATAAGGGGAGCCAAGGCTCCCGTCATCCTAACTAATAAATACAACGAAGGAGCATCACCATGACCACTCATTTCACTCAACGCACGCTCGTAACGGCCATTAGTACCGCTATCGCTCTGACGGGGCTTGCGTTTCAAGCCCAGGCGGCCACGGAAGTCAGCGTGGGCTACGCAATCTCCAGTAACTCTCACTACGGTGCTGGCTCGCGCGCTTTTAAAGAAACGTTAGAGCGCCTCTCTGATGGTGAATTTACCGTGTCGGATCATCCTAGCGGCTCACTCGGCGGAGAGCGCGCCATGATTGAGGGGCTGCAGATTGGTACCGTCGATGTCGTGATCACCTCCACCGGGCCGCTGGGGAACTTTGTTCCGGAGACCTATGTGCTTGATCTGCCGTTCTTGTTCACCAGCTACGAGCAGGCGCGCTGTGTGCTTGATGGCGAGATCGGCCAGGAGCTGCTGGATAAAATGGGTGAGCACGATTTGGTTGGCCTGTCCTGGTCGGAAAACGGTTTCCGTCATATCACCAATAGCCAGCGTGCCATCGCAGCACCTGAGGACGTTAGCGGCCTGAAGATTCGCACCATGGAGAACCGTATCCACCAGCAGGCGTTTGAAGGATTAGGCGCAAGCCCTACGCCGATGGCCATGCCTGAGCTGTTCACCGCGCTGCAACAGGGCACGGTCGATGGCCAAGAAAACCCGATTGCGGTCATTGTTGCTGCGAACCTTTACGAAGTGCAGGACCAGCTGTCTTTGACGGGACATGTTTACTCGCCCGCGATTTTGCTGGGCTCCCCCGTGCTACTTGATGGGCTGAGCGATGAAGAGCGAGAGTGGTTTGACGAGGCCGCTCAAGCCGCCACCGATGCTACTCGCGCTGAGGTGTCGCGGTTAGAGGAAGAGGGTGTCGCGTTTCTACAAGAACACGGTATGACAGTGACGGACAATATTGATCCAGCGCCTTTCCAAGAGGCTGTGGAGGATGTCTACGCCCGTTTTATTGAGCAATACGGCGACGAGATGCTAGAGCGCATTCGTAACAGCAGCTGCTGAACCCATCCCGTGGCGCCCGCTGGGCGCCACTTTCCCACAACCTGACGGGGTGAGGTGACTCATGGTGTCTTGGCTTTTGCGTGTCGAACATGTCTTGACTCGTCTGGCACTAACGATCGCTATTGTGATGTTGATCATATCGGTGTCGCTGAGTTTCTATCAGGTGCTCACTCGGTTTATCTTTAATGCACCTTCCACGTGGTCGGAAACGCTATCACGGGCATCGATGATCTGGTGTGTCTTTATGGCAGCGGCGGCTACGTTTCGTGGCGGTTTTATGATGGCGGTGGAGGTGATCTATAAGTTAGTACCCAAGCGCACCCTGCTGGCGCTGGAGTGGCTCATTGGGCTGTGTTGTTTGTTGGTGCTGGCCGTCTTGGTTTATTACGGCATTCAAATGACCCAGAGAGTCAGCCGCCAGACGCTGTCGGCGCTTGAGGTCTCAATGGCGTGGGCATACGCGGCGATTCCCGTGGGCAGCGCGTTTGCGATGTTGGCCGTGCTGGCAAGGTTGCTTGCGCAAAGCTGTGGTCTTGAAGCGCTGGGGCCGATGCATGACGAAGCTATTGAGCAAGATGCGATCCAGCAAAACTTAGGGTCGACCCAGAGAGAGCCACGCCCATGAACTTAGCTATCGGTCTTTCTCTGCTAATTTTATTCGCCACCGGCGTGCCGATCGCGATTTCGATCTTGCTAGCATCGATCATCGGTATCGAGTTTTTCTCACGGCTGCCGCTGGTCATGGTTCCGCAGCAGCTGTTTGTGGGGCTTGATAACTTCCCACTAATGGCGATTCCCTTCTTCATTCTAGCCGGAAATCTGATGGCGGCTGGCGGCATCTCTAGTCGCCTTGTCGACCTGGCAAAATCTATCGTCGGTGGCGTTCAAGGCGGCTTGGCGATGACGTGTGTGCTGACCTGCATGATGTTTGCTGCCGTGTCAGGTTCAAGCGTGGCAACGACCTTTGCTATCGGTGCGATCCTGATTCCGGCAATGGTCAAGCATGGCTACCCGAAGCCGCTCGCCGCTTCTATTCAGGCATCGTCTGCGGAGCTCGGGGTGCTGATTCCTCCTTCTATTCCGCTCATTTTGTTCGGGGTGAGTACCGATACCTCCATTGGCCAACTGTTCATTGCCGGTATTGGTCCAGGGATTCTGATCGGCAGTGCGCTGCTGCTCTTTCTGTATATCTTCTGCAAGCTAAGTGGTTTTGGCCTTGAGGATAGCAAAGGCCGTACTCGTTTCGTGACGGCTTTCCAGCGGGCGTGGGCAGCAATGCTCATGCCCATCGTGGTGATTGGCGGTATCTACGGCGGTGTTTTCACCCCGACGGAAGCTTCGGCCGTAGCGGTGTTCTATGCCTTAGTCGTCGGCGCTTGCTACCGCGAGCTTAAGCTTGCGGAGCTAATGCCGGTGATGCGCCAAAGCGTTATCTCAACGGCCGCTGTAATGCTGATTATTGCCGCGGCGGCGCTGTTCAGCTTTCTTATTAGCCGTTCTGGGCTGCCGGTTCACGTTGCCGCCTGGGTAACGGCCGTGTTCGATAGCCCCTGGGCATTTTTGTTGGCGGTCAATGCGCTGCTGCTCGTTGTCGGCATGTTCATCGAAACCGGCGCTGCCATTTTGGTGCTGGCGCCCATTCTTACTCCGATTGCAATGCAGTTCGGCATCCATCCCGTTCACTTTGGCCTTGTGATGGTGGTGAACCTGGCGCTGGGTATGATTACGCCACCGCTGGGTGTGAATCTCTTTGCCGCCTGTGCTGTCGCCAAAATATCGATTGATCAAATGCTGCCCTGGTTGGTTCAGTTTGTGCTGGTGGTGCTGGTTTGCCTCATGATGATTACCTATATGCCATGGATTTCGATGGGGTTAGTCAATCTTTTTTACGGTTAGATACACGGCTTTTAAATCCTTACATATAGCCACAATAAAGGAGTGAACTATGTCCCATGCGTTGGCCTTGCCACCTCAGCAGGCACTAATTGGCGGGCAGTGGATAGATACCGCTACGACGATTCAGGTCGAAGCACCCGCCTCCGGTGAGCCGTTGGCGCGTATTGCTCGCAGCCAAGCTGCAGAGGTGAATGCCGCAGTGCAGGCAGCCCAAAACGCTTTTGTTGGCCAACTAGGCGAGTGGTCTAGCTGGTCTGCGCGCCTGCGCAGCGAATGGCTGCTGAGCTTTGCCGGGGTGATTGAAGCTCATCACGAGCAGCTGGCGCAGCTTGAGTGTGCCGACACGGGTAAACCCATGACTCAGGCGAAGGGTGATATTGCCGCCTGCGCGCGCTACTTCCGCTTTTACGGCGGTGCGGCGGATAAGCTACACGGTGAAACCATTCCCTTTGAAAATGACTTTGCCGTCATGACGCTGCGTGAACCTTACGGCGTCTGTGCACAGATTATTCCCTGGAATTACCCCGCACAAATTTTTGGACGCTGCGTGGCGGCAGCGTTGGCAGCCGGCAATACCATCGTCCTTAAGCCAGCAGAAGATGCCTGTTTGAGCGTGCTGCGCCTTGCTGAGCTGGCGACCAATCATGGCTTACCTGCCGGTGCGCTTAACGTAGTACCTGGGCTGGGCTCTGAGGCTGGCGCTGTGCTTGCATCACATGCTGATATTCATCACCTGTCATTTACCGGCTCGCCAGAAACCGGTACGCAGGTTGCCCAGGCAGCCGCCCAGCACCATGTGCCGGTGACCCTAGAACTCGGTGGGAAATCACCTCAGCTAGTGTTTGCTGATGCTGATCTTGAGGCAGCGTTGCCAGCGGTGGTGCGCGGGATTATCCAAAATGCGGGCCAGACTTGCTCGGCCGGCAGCCGGTTGTTAGTACAGCGCGATATTGCCGATAGCGTTGTCGCTACGCTGTCTGAGCTCTTTGCGGCACTGCGTTGCGATGTGGGTGAAGCCGATGCCGACTGCGGGCCGCTAATCAATGCGCGCCAGAAATCCAAGCTAGAAGAGCGTTTGGCAGCGGCTGAAGCCGACGGTATTCGGGTGGCCGCCAAAGGCCAGCTGGCTGCCGGCGCACCGGCTGACGGGCACTTTGTACTTCCGCAACTGCTAACCAATATTCCCGACGGGCACGAAGTACTGCGCGAAGAGCTATTTGGCCCCGTGCTGGTCGTCCAAATTTTTGAGGATGAAGCGCAAGCGTTGGCCTTGGCAAATGCGACTGATTTTGGCCTGTGTGCGGGTGTTTGGACGCGTGATGGGGGGCGTCAGCTGCGCTTGGCCAAAGGTATTCGCAGTGGCCAGGTCTTTATTAATAATTACGGCGCAGCGGGGGGCGTAGAACTTCCTTTTGGCGGTATTGGCCGCTCGGGGCATGGTCGTGAGAAAGGCTTTGAGGGGCTGCGTAGTTACACGCGTATTAAAACCATTGCGATTAAACATTAACAGGCGCTTTCTCTTAAAGGAGACTCCAATGACAGCAAAACGCCAGGTAGGCATCGTCGGCGTGGGCCTGATGGGCCACGGCATTGCCAGCAGCCTGCAGCGCGCAGGCCATTTTGTCAGTTTTCTAGAGCACCCGGGCAATCAGCCCGTTGACGATTTGTTAGCCGCCGGCGCCCACGCACAGCCTTCAGGACGCGAACTAGCGCAGAGCGTTGATGTAGTGATTTTGTGCGTGACGGGATCGCCCCAGGTGGAGGCCGTGCTCTTTGAATCTAACGGTGTGCTGGAAGGCTTGAAGCCCGGCAGCATTGTGATGGACTGCTCCACGGCGCTGCCTAGCTCAACGGAAAAAGTTGCTGCCCGAGTTGCTGAGGCAGGCGGCCGCTTTATGGATGCAGCCATGACGCGCACGCCAAAAGAAGCGGCCGAAGGACGGCTCAATCTCATCGTGGGCGCACCAAAGGCGCTGTTTGATGAAACTTTGCCGCTGCTAGAGGGATTTGCGGAAAACATCGCCCATGCGGGCGACGTTGGCGCGGGTCATACCCTGAAGTTACTGCATAACTTTGTATCGTTGGGCTTTTCGGCGGTATTGGCGGAGGCCACCGCTGCCTCCCGCAAAGCGGGGATCCGCGATAGCGCATTGCTTGAAGTGCTAGGGGCCGGCGGCGGCGGTGGGGTCGTGTTAGAACGGCTGCGTCCTTATATTGCCGAGAACGATCCATCGGGCTTTAGGTTCTCCGTCGCCAATGCCAGTAAAGACCTGGGCTATTACCACACGATGACCGATGATCTTGGCGTTGAAGGAGGCGTTGCCGCTGCTGTTCACAGCCTTTACACCTCCGTTGAGGATCAGAGCCTTTCCATTCCCGAGCTCATTGGCGTTTTGGCGAAACGTTAACGGCAAGTCGTCAGTTAGAAAATGGCGCGAACGGCTAGATAAAGCACCGACGGCGCGAGCAATGCGCCAAGCCCGGTGTAAAACGTTGCCGTCATCGCGCCATAAGGAACAAGCTTAGGGTCGGTTGCCGCAAGCCCTGCCGCAACGCCGCTGGTCGTGCCCATTAGGCCGCCGAAGATCATGGCCGAGCGTGGGTTATCCAAACCAATATGACGTGCCAGCATGGGCGTCATAATCATGACCAATATGGATTTGAACAGACCGGCGGCAATGGAGAGCGCAATAATTTCAGAAGAGGCGCCAATGGCGGCACCGGCAATCGGGCCGACGATATACGTGGCGGTACCTGCACCAATGGTGGTTAAGGTGACCGGGTCGCGGTAGCCGAATGCGTAGGCAACCGCAACACCTGCAACGAACGACACTATCACGCCTAGAAATAAGGCCACCACGCCGCTCATGCCCGCTTCGCGGATCTCCTGAAAACGAACGCCGTACGCCGTGGCGATGATGGCTAGGTCGCGCAGCATGCCGCCGCCCATCAGCCCTAGCCCAGCAAACAGGCTGATATCGGCAAGTCCTTTCGTACCGCCGGTCGCGACTCCCCCCACGTAGGCCAGTATCAAACCGACCATGATAGCGATGGCCGACCCATGAACGCGGCCACGGGTTAGCTTATCGCTGACAATATAAGACAGGTACATGGCCCCGCCGACCAGTGCGAAGGCGGCAATCAGGTGCTGTTTTTCCAGCTGGGTAAGCAGTGATTCAAGCATAAATATGGCCTCTTTTTAGCGCGTAGGGCGTGAGTGGCTGCTCGCCACGGAGCGAGCGGATAGCGGATCCTGCGCGGTCGAAGGCGCTTCTGATGAAGGCTTTTTCTTGCTTGAACGACCAAAAAGAGGAATCAAGGCAAAGCTAGCGCCAACGGCAACAAGGCTTGCGAACAGTGCAATCAGGCCGCCATCAATGGCTGCCGCGACGTTCTGGCTGGCCGCCATGGCGACCACAATGGGGATATACATACCGTTCCAAAACGTAATGCCACTCTCGGTGCTGGCCGGCAGTTTCTTCTTGTCACTAAGGTAGCCGCCGATAAAAATGAGCAGCAGCATCGCAATACCTACGCCACCGACATTAGAGTCGATATCCAGCAGCATGCCGAGCACATCTCCGGCCCATAGGCCAACCAACATACACCCTGCGAGGAGGGCAACTCCGTAGATCACCATAGTTAACTTCCTGTTTTATGTTTATTTTGAGTGGCGTTGCATAGGCTTTTGCTACATAGGTTTTAGCCGCAGGGGTTATCTCCCGGTTTCCCTCTGCGGCGTAGGAAAGTATTTAGGATAGTATTAAGCGTTGGCAGCGGTCTGTTTTGATGCAAAGGTATCGGCGAAAGTATCGCGCAGCTGGTTTTTTTGTACCTTGCCCATCACATTGCGAGGCAGGGCGGGCGCAAAGAAGACCTGCTTAGGCTGTTTATAACGCGCCAACTGATCGCTCAGGGCCGCCAGTATGCTTGCTTCGCTGACCTCGCCTTGCGCTTCGCGAACTACAACGGCGATAACGCCTTCACCCAGGTCTGCATGCGGTACACCGACCACCGCCGACTCTGAAACACCTGAGAGATCGTCGATCAAGAGCTCGATTTCTTTCGGGTAGACGTTGTAACCGCCTGAGATAACTAAGTCTTTGTCCCGGCCAACGATGTTCAGATAACCGTGCTCGTCGATGCAGCCCAAATCGCCGGTAATGAAGAAGCCGTCGTCACGAAACTCAGCCTGGGTCTTCTCAGGCATACGCCAGTAGCCCTGAAAAACATTGGGGCCGCGTAGTTCGACCATGCCCGTTTCCCCTTGAGGGAGTGAGGCACCGCTTTCACGGTCAGCAATACGTATTTCCACGCCCGATAGCGGCATGCCTACTGTGCCTGGGCGGCGTTTGCCCTGGTAAGGGTTGGACGTGTTCATATTGGTTTCTGTCATGCCGTATCGCTCAAGAATGGCATGACCGGTGCGTTGCTCGAAGGCTTCGTGAGTTTCCGCCAGTAAAGGCGCCGAGCCTGAGATGAACAAACGCATGTTGCTGACCACTTCACGGCTGAGACGTGGCGATTGCAGCAGCCGGCTATAGAACGTCGGCACGCCCATTAACACGGTGGCGCGTGGCATTAAGTCAATCAGTTGATCGACATCCAGCTTGGGCAGGAATGTCATGGAAGCGCCGTTAAGCAGGGTGATATTGCAGGCGACGAACAGGCCGTGGGTATGGAAAATGGGCAGGGCGTGGATAAGATGGTCGTGCTCGCTATACTGCCAGGCTTGGGTCAAGGCCTGGCTGTTGGATGCCAAGTTGGTGTGGCTGAGCATCGCACCCTTAGAGCGGCCGGTCGTGCCTGACGTATAAAGGATAGCCGCAAGATCATCGCCAGCCACCTCACAAACCTCCTGCGTTTGTGTTGCTGTTGCCACCTTCTCCATGAAGCTGCCGTCAGCATGCGTTCCCAGGCTTTCAATGTGCGTGACGCCGCACTGCTCGGCGGTCACACGAATTGTATCGTGATCCTGTGGGCGGCAGATAAAGACATGGGGCTCAGCGTCGCTGAGAAAATAGTGAATTTCGTTATCGGTATAGGCGGTATTGAGCGGAAGGTAAACAGCACCAACTTGCAGGCATGCTAAATAAAACATGACGATTTCAGGGCTTTTGTCGACCTGTATCGCAATCCGGTCGCCGGGCGTAATGCCTAAGGAAATCAGTACGCTTGCCATGCGGCGGCTGGAGGCAAGCACATCAGCGTAACGGTAGTCAGTGCTTTCCTGGGTATGCATGAGCACTTTGTCGGGCTGGCGCTCGAAATGGGGGTAAAACTGTAAATAAAGGTTGTCGCTCATGGGGACTCCTTCTTGTTGTCGTTACGCTCAGGCGCTGGGCTCTAAGCTCAATGGTTGTTTGGCTTGGCTGGCCAAGCGCCGAATGTCGCTAGTACATACCACGCTGTAGTCGCGGCTGAAGGTCTCGTGATTATGTTCGATACGGTCTAATTGATAGAGATAGTTGACCATCAGGCCCTTCGATTGCTGCAAGCCTTTTGCGGACATATCTGCTTGAAAATTAATACGATGTAAGCTTGCGCCATTGCCAAGGTGGAAACGTGCAACGGGATCTAGCGGCTGACCACTGCGATGTTTGGCGTTAACTAAATACGTGGCGGCAAGGCGCGACAATTCTTTCTGAGTGCCGCTATCGGGCGTAGGTTCCTCGCCAGACTGCGGGCTTTCCAGCTGCTGATCCAACCAGGCTGAGAAGCCAGGAATTGGCGACAGCGTGACAAAGTTCTTTAATTGAGGCAGTTGCCGGCTGAGTTCTTGGACCACCTGCTTAATCAGGAAGTTGCCGAAAGAGACGCCTTTAAGGCCCGCTTGGCAGTTGCTGATGCTGTAAAAAACCGCTGTATCCACCTCGTCTAGCGGCACCTCCTCGCCGTGTTCGAGTATTTTTTGCACGTTGCCAGGAATGCCGCGGCACAGTGCTACTTCAACGAATATCAGCGGCTCATCGCCGGTAGCGGGGTGGAAAAAGGCGTAGCAGTGGCGGTCTTCGGGGTCTAAGCGGCGGCGCAGGTCATGCCAGTCACCAATCTCATGCACGGCCTCGTACCGAATCAGCTTCTCCAGAACGGCTGCCGGTGTATTCCAATCGATACTTTCTAGTACTAAGAAGCCACGGTTAAACCAAGACGCAAATAGATGAGCAAAGTCTGCGTCTAAGGCTGAAAGCTCAGGGTTCTGCTTGAGTCGTTTAAGCAAGTCCGCACGCATGTGAACCAGCTCAAAGGTGCCGCCAGGACATAGGTTCAGGCGTCGTAGTAAATCCTGCCGGCGTGGCTCGCAGGCATTAAAGAGGCGCTCCAGCGCAGCGTTATCTTGATGCTCGCAATAAAGCTGGTAAGCGGCATGAATAGGAGCAGGATCAGCTGAATAATCGTCGGCTAGCAGCGTGAAAAAGGCCAGCTTCTCCTCATCGTTTAAGCGTCGATAGTGCTCCAATGCCCGCTGGGCGGTCAGAATTTGCGAGGCCTCACCGCCGCGATGCATCAGCGTATCGCAAGCTGATATCAGGTTTTGCAAAGAACTGGCGCCCTTGTCCAGCGTGCCGAACAGACTGCTTCGGCCTCGGGTGCGCATGCTAATGTTGGAAAGCAGGTCCTGTAAAAACGACATGTTCATATTCATGCGCCAACCTCGACATTAAAAACGGTGATTCCAATAAAATGATTAATAAATTTATCATTCGCAATTGATATATATAACAGATAGCCTCTTGAAATATATTAGTCAAGGCGGACACCCCCGACCTTTGGCCAAGGCGCACGCATTCGGCCCATTTTTTAAGCGACTGGTTTTAAGTGACTGATTTTAAGTGACTGATTTTAAGTGACTAGCTTTAAGAGCTAGTTTTAGAGATTAACTAAATGGGACGCGCATGTTTGAAGATGACGGCGCTAGATGCAGGGAAGGGCGGGGCGAAAAGCGGGGCCAGAGAGACGCTAGGCGACCATGCCATGGCTTATCGTAAGCAATGACGTGGTCGCGTGGATAACGCTGCGGTAGCGAGGGCTAACTATTTAGGATCGCGATCAATCGCAAAGGGTGACCATGCTTGGCGTACCGACATAATTTCAAGGCGGTTTATATTGATGTGCGCAGGCAAGGTTGCCAGATAGAAAAGCTGCTCGGCAATGTCCTCTGCCTGGAGTGGCGTGGTGCCTTGATAAAGCGCGTCGGAGGCCGCTTGATTGCCTTTCGTCCTTACCAGCGTGAACTCAGTTTCGGCCATGCCGGGGGCAAGGTCGGTGACGCGCACGCCCGTACCCAGCAGGTCACAGCGCAGGTTGTAGCTGAACTGTTGGACAAAGGCTTTGGATGCCCCATACACATGACCACCAGGGTAGGGCCACTGCCCCGCGACTGAGCCTAGGTTCAAAATGCTCGCACCAGCTCCGGTTTTAAGCAGTAACGGCATCGCTGCGTGAGTCACGTTGACCAACCCTGTGATATTGGTGTCGATCATGGTGTGCCAATCTTGCAAATCCACCTTTTGCGCCGGTTCTGGCGCTAGCGCTAGCCCCGCATTGTTAATTAAACAGGTGAGCGGCAAAAAACTTTCTGGCAGATTGCTAATGGCGTCGGTCACCGCGGCGCTGTCGCGTACGTCGAGTGTCAGCGTTAGCACGGGCACGTGCTCAGAAAGCTCTTTCTCAAGTGCTTTTAGGCGCTCTTCTCGGCGTCCCGTGAGAATCAGCGACCAGCCTGCTTTAGCAAAGCGCTGGGCGGCGGCTTTACCAAAGCCGGAAGTAGCACCGGTGATGAGTACACTAGGCATTTTTATATCTCCATGTTACTTAACGCATTAAAAAGCGAAGGTGGCGATCTTTCACTGTATTTGTGTTGAGCCTTATGATGCTCTTTTGCCTGCGCTAGCATTTTAGCTGACAATGCCATGCTTATCCTTCTCAGCCTTGGGTATTATCAATGCAAGCAAACGCGATGCAGGCAAACGGCTTTTTTGACGAAATAGGTGAAACCATCGGCGAAGCAATCCGCGTGGTGGTTGAGTTCCTACTAGGCATTTTCACTAACTTCTTTGGTGCCTTCGGCGATTTTATTGATGGCCTCACCCGGTCTCTAGGTATCAATGATTCGTTTTTCAGCATTGCTGTGTTGATCGTCGGGCTATTGATCCTATGGGGTGGGCTGCGGGCATTTTTACGTGGCTCACTGATAGGCGGCATTGTGCGCACTTTACTGGGATTATTTATCCTCTCGTGGTTGATGATGTAATCCGAATTGCGGACTTGGGGTTTAAGTAAGCTTGCTAAGTATTTGTGTGGAAAGCGTTAATTCGCACTGACGGTAAGCGCCTGAACTTCATTCATAACGCTATGATCAATTGTCATTTGCCTATTTGGTGCAATTTGCCATTATGTCGCACTTATTTTGTGCAAAGCGGTGGCGATGAAAACTTATCTGGGCAAGATGCGGGGGCAACGAAGAAAACGCGCCCGAGTGGGCTGGCAGGATGCGCTTTGGTCATGGATCGGAGCCTTTACCGGTATGGCGGTCATTTGCTGGCTTAGCTCGGCTTGGCTATCGCAGCAACTGCTAATCGTGGGCTCCTTTGGGGCAACGTCAGTGCTGATTTATGCAGCGCCTGAAAGCCCTTTTGCGCAGCCAAGCCACGTCCTATTTGGCAGTATGTTGTCGGCAGGTATTGGCGTTGCGTGCTATCAACTGCTGGGTACTTCTCCGCTTTCCATGTCGCTGGCCGTATCGCTATCGGTGCTTGGCATGCAGTTAACGCACACGGTCCACCCGCCAGGAGCGGCAGCGGCATTGATTGCTGTGGCGGGAGGTGCGAGCGTTCATCAATTGGGCTGGTGGTACCCGCTATTGCCGATTGGAGCGGGTAGCGTACTGATGCTGATCATCGCGATATTAGTCAATAATCTTGCCCGGCATCGCCGCTATCCAAACTACTGGTAGCGTTAAAGAATCCTCAGCTGATGTTCTAAAGCAAAGATATGGTCGTCTTCGGCGCCCAGTTCACGTAGAGCGGTTGCAAGGTTTAGTAAGTACTCTTTATTAGCGCCGCTGGGCCCGTGTGCATTAGCAATTTGCTGGGCAATATCGGTAAGCGGTGCTTCACCTAGAAAGGCCGGATTATCGTCGCTGGCTAAATAAATAAGCCCTTCGCTTTGTTCTGTTCCATTGCCCTGCTTATCGACAAACGTCAGCGGCACTTTCTCCCGCAGGTATCCGTTTTTCTCCCTTACATCCAGGGGCGCCAAAACTTCAGGCGTAATGCGGTAGGCCATGCCGTGGCAAATCGCATTCTTGGCGCGTATCAGCGTCGCCACCCGCCCTGGCGTTTCAGGGGTGCCACGGTGATCATGGGAGCCCTGCCAAAACCGCCGCTCCCAGCCGGTGATAAACGCCGGGCGGCGCTCTAAATAGGCAAAGTCCGCCTTCCAGATCAGCGAACCATAGCCAAATAGCCAAATCTCGGCATGGCCATCGAAGAAATTTCTTTGCTGGTTAAGCGCAGTGGTATCAAGCATCGGTATTAGGCAACGTTTTTAAGTCACATTTTTCAAGTAACATGGTGGGCAGCTATGGTGTAAAACCACCATCTTAACATGTCATGGATGATCACCCACTTGATCGTCAAGACCCCAACATGAGGCTGCCATGCGCGCGATTTTTTTGGTCGATAACGGCTCGCTACGAGCGCAGGCAACGCTGAATTTACGTGGCGTGGCGGCGTCGCTTAGTGAGCTTATGGGTGAAACCGTACAGGCTGCTTCGCTGCTGCACTCCAATAAGATTCCCGTGGAAGCCGTTGATGGCATTCCTGCCACGACGCTTGGCCCCGCCGCTGAGCGCAGCGCCGAGCAGGGGGCAACGGAGATTATCGTTTTGCCGTTTTTTTTCGGTCCGAGTAAAGCTCTCACCGGCTACCTGCCTGAACGCATGGCTACACTACAGGCGCGCTTTCCGCACGTTAAGATACGTGTGGCCCAGCCGCTGGTCGATGAGCGAGGCGATAATGATCTGCGCCTAGCTCATTTACTGGCTGATAACGTGCGCGAAAAGTACCCGACCGGCACTGCGCCTCGCGTGGCCTTGGTCGATCACGGCAGCCCGATCCCTGAGGTCACCGCTGTACGTAATCGCTTAGCGGGGCAGCTTAGCGTGCTGCTGGGCGATGATGTCACTAGCGTTACCGCTGCTTCTATGGAGCGCCGTGAGGGTGAAGAGTACCGATTTAACGAGCCACTGCTGGAAAGCCTGTTGGACTCGCCTGAATTCAGTGTAGGCCCGGTTATTTTAGCCATGCTGTTTCTTTCACCAGGCCGCCATGCAGGTGAGGGTGGTGACATTGCTGAGATTTACACAGCGGCCCAGCAGCGAAATCCACACTTAGAGATCAGCGTGACTCGGCTTGTGGGGGAGCATCCTGGCATTGTCGATATTTTGATCACTCGATTGCGCCAAGCGATTGATGATGAACGCTTTCTGCTCGATATTCTGGCAATTGCCGGAAACCACTAACGGATGGTGGATGAATACGCGCCCAAGAGCGCGTAGAATCGCGAGCCTTTCGTATAGTAAAACTGTCATTACAGGTATGCTAACCAGGGCTTTTTTTTGTGATCGCAACCGCCAATATCACCATGCAGTTTGGGGCTAAGCCCCTGTTTGAAAATGTTTCCGTTAAATTCAATAACGGCAACCGTTACGGCCTGATTGGCGCAAACGGCTGCGGAAAATCCACCTTTATGAAAATTTTAGGTGGTGATTTGGAGCCCTCTTCCGGCCAGGTGATGCTGGATAGCAGCACACGGCTAGGTAAACTGCGCCAGGATCAGTTCGCGTTTGAGAACGAGCGTGTGATCGATACCGTGATCATGGGCAACGTTGAGCTGTGGTCAATAGCCGCTGAACGTGAGCGTATTTATAGCTTGCCAGAAATGAGCGAAGAAGACGGCATGGCCGTCGCTGACCTTGAAGTACGCTTTGCTGAGTTGGACGGCTATACCGCCGAGCCGCGCGCTGGCGAACTGCTGCTGGGTTTGGGTATTCCTATTGAACAGCATACTGGCCCGATGAGTGAAGTCTCACCCGGCTGGAAACTGCGCGTGTTGCTGGCCCAGGCGCTGTTCTCTGATCCTGATGTGTTACTGCTGGATGAGCCTACCAACCACCTGGATATCAACACGATCCGCTGGTTGGAAGATATGCTTAAAGCGCGCAACAGCACCATGATCATCATTTCTCACGACCGCCACTTTCTGAATAGCGTATGCACGCACATGGCGGATCTGGACTACGGCGAGATTACCCTGTTCCCCGGTAATTATGATGATTACATGACCGCTGCTACCGCCGTTCGCGAGCGTCAGCACTCGGATAATGCCAAGAAAAAAGCGCAAATTGCTGAGCTGCAGCAGTTTGTTAGCCGTTTCTCTGCCAACGCCTCGAAAGCCAAGCAGGCCACATCGCGTGCGCGTCAAATCGATAAAATCAAACTCGAAGACATTAAGCCTTCCAGCCGCGTTAGTCCGTTTATCCGTTTTGATCAGGCCAAAAAAATTCACCGTAACGCCGTGAATGTGGATGCGATTACCAAAGCCTACGATGGCAACGCGCCGCTGTTTAAGCGCTTATCCATGACGGTTGAAGCCGGTGAGCGTATTGCCATTATCGGACCTAATGGTATCGGCAAAACCACGCTGCTTAAAACGCTGGCCGGCGAGTTGCACCCGGATGCTGGTGAGGTGAAATGGACGGAAGCGGCGGATGTGGGTGTTTTTGCCCAGGATCATGGCGATGATTTCGCTGTCGACGCTACGTTGTTTGAGTGGATGTCTAGCTGGACCAATGGTGGTGAGCAAGTGGTTCGCGGCGCACTAGGGCGGATGCTGTTTTCCAGCGACGATATCGGCAAGTCGGTGAAGGTGATTTCCGGTGGTGAGCAGGGCCGTATGCTGTTTGGTAAGTTAATCCTTACTCAGCCCAACGTAATGCTGATGGATGAACCGACTAACCACCTGGATATGGAGTCTATCGAAGCGTTAAACCTAGCGTTGGAAAACTACCCCGGTACACTTATGTTTGTGAGCCACGATCGCGAGTTTGTGTCATCGCTGGCCACGCGCATTATTGATATGCAGCCAGAAGGCATTGTCGATTTCAGCGGCAGCTATGACGACTACCTGCGCAGCCAGGGCGTTGTTTAAGGGACAACACGCTGATTAAGTAGCGTCAGTGGCGGGCACTCGATCAGCATCGAGACGCTCGCCCTGGAATATCTCGTGATATTTGCTCATTCAATTAACGTCGATTAAGCCGCCAAATAGAAGCATTGAGTGCCAGCGCAAGAGCTACCCACAGCCAGTAGGGCACCATTAGCCATGCGGCTAGGGTACTCACCTGTGAAAACACCGCAATAGCGACCGTTATCAGGCTCAGTAGCCCCACGATATCGGCAAGCGCTGCAACAATCTGCTTACGGCCAAAGAACAGCCAAGACCACGCAGCATTAACCAGTAACTGCAGTGCGTAAACGACTAAACCCGCTGTCCGCCAAGATGAGTGATCGGCCATATACAGTCGCCATGCGGCTATCGCCATCAATATATACAGTATTCCCCAGGCGATCGGGAACGCGATATCTGGCGGTGTCCAGGAAGGCTTGCTCAGTTCGCGATACCAGCTGTCAGGCCGAAAGCGTGCGCCTGTACTCGCCGTTAATCCCACCAGCGCTATCGAAATCAGTAACACAATCAGTGATTCAAGCATTTTAACGCTGCTCCTTTAGCGCAGAGAGTAATAGCCTACCAGCGTTTGAAAAGGAGTAGGCATAAAAAAAGCACCGCGTGAGCGGTGCTTTTCTCGCATAGCCTTTTAGCCGTGCGCTAAGCGCATACCTTAGCTGCGACGATCATAGCCGTTATCCATAAACGGGTAGTCGGTGTAACCCTTCTCGTCACCGCCATAGAACGTTTCATGGTTCGGCTGGGTGAGCGGTGCGTTAACGCGGAAGCGTTCCGGCAGATCAGGGTTGGCAATATACGGACGGCCAAAGGCAATGGCGTCGGTCGTATTTTCACCAATGCGAGCTTCGGCGCGTTCGGCATCGTAGTTGCCACAGTAAATCAAGCTGCCGCTAAAGCGCTCGCGCATCTGCGCACGGAAACCGTCAGGGAAGGTGATATCGCCACCGGCCCAGTTGGGTTCGTTCAGGTGCAGATAGGCAAGACCGCGCTTGGAAAGCTGCTCGGCCATGTAAAACGCCATGGCTTCTGGCTCGTCGTCGGTCAGGCCAAAGAGCTCGATAAATGGCGTCATGCGGATGCCCACCCGATCACCGCCAAATACATCAACCACTGCGTCGACGACTTCTAGCGGGAAACGGGCACGGTTTTCCAGCGAGCCGCCGTATTGGTCGGTACGCTTGTTAGAGCCGGTCGCCAGGAACTGATTCAGCAAGTAGGCGTTGGCTGCATGGACTTCGACCATATCGAAACCAGCACGCTTAGCGCGCTCAGCCGCTTGGCGGTAGTCGTCGACAATGCCCGAGATCTCATCGGTTTCCAGCGCACGCGGTGTGCTGGTGGGGTGCTGGCCCGCAGTGCCGTCTTCAAACTCGACGAAGCACTGGGCGCCTTCGCCTTTCAGCGCGCTGGGCGCAACCGGCTGCTGGCCGTCCGGTTGAACCATTTCGTGTGACACACGACCAACGTGCCATAGCTGAAGTGCAATGCGGCCGCCTTTAGCGTGCACCGCGCTGACCACACCTTTCCAACCGGCTTCTTGGGCATCAGTCCATATGCCTGGCGTATAAACATAGCCACGGGCGGTGGGAGAAATGTTGGTGGCTTCGCTGATGATCAACCCTGCGCCCGCGCGTTGGCCGTAGTAAGCTTCCTGCATCTTGCCGGGTACGCTGTCCGGGGTACGTGAACGCGTCAGCGGCGCCATGATAATGCGGTTAGGAAGAGACAGGCTGCCCAGCTGAATGGGCGTAAAGAGTGTTTCGAAAGCCATCAAATAAGCTCCTTTGGAACGCTATGATAAACAAGTAAGGCGCAGAATAGACCAGTTTACTAGTTAACGCCAATCGAATCTTTTTTGGCACTGTCTGTGCTTAATACTGTGCTTAATAGCCCACCAAGTGGCCGATGATCAGCGCAACCCACGCCAGACCGTACACCATCACCATAAAGGGCAGAATCGCTTTTAGCCACTGAGCGTATGACACGCGCCCGAGTGCCAGCATGGCCAGCGTACCGCCTGACGTAGGAATAATGAGGTTGGTTAAGCCGTCACCAATCTGAAATGCAGTGATCATCAACTGGCGGCTCATGCCAACGAGATCAGCGACAGGGATAAGAATTGGCATGGTGACTAGCGCCTGGCCGGAACCAGAAGGAATAAACAGGTTGATAACGCCCTGTACTACGCTGGCCATAATGGCAGCAAATACGGATGGAATGCCGTCGATCAACGTACTCAACGCATTAACAATGGTGTCGATAATTAATGCTTGCTCAAGAATCACCTGAATAGACGCCGCTACCCCAATCACCAGCGCTCCTGCAGTGACGCTAGCGGCACCTTCCATCAGCTGTTTAACAATGCCATTCGCAGACAGGCCGTTGATCGCCCCAATGAGGATCGCCAAAATCAGGAAAACGCCGGCAATTTCATTGATATACCAGCCGCGGGTGAAGACTCCTACCAGCATGGCGATCAAGCCACCCACAAACACGACCATCGTCAAAATGTCGCGTTTGGTCAGGCTATATTCGCTGAGCGGTTTGCTAAGCGACTCGGCATTATCAGGCTCGTCAAACTCCATGTTGACGACGCGCTTGCAGATATACAGCGAGAGCAGGCCCAGCGATGACACTACCAATAGCGTGCGCAGCCAAGCGCCTGAGAACGTCGGTAGCTCGGCGATACCTTGAGCAACGCCCACGGTATACGGGTTAATAGGCGACAGCGCAAAGCCAATGCCAATGCCCCCAACGGCCATTGCGACACCCACCAAGCTTGAGCAGCCAATCGCGCTGGCAATCAGTATGGCAATCGGCACTAGGGCAATGTTGTTTTCAAAGCCAACGGCCACGCCAAAAAAACCGTAAATAAAAGTGCCGACTACGATGATGATGTTACGGCGCTCAACGCCTACGCGGTTAACCGCTACGCCAATGGCATTCTCTAATGCACCGGTTTTTTGCAGAATATGAAAGAGCCCGCCCGCGATGAATACGATAAATAGGTAGCGCGAGGCAGCGACAAGCCCTTCAGGAATGGCCACAAAAATATTAAACAGCGGGATGTTGGCTACATTTTCCAAATAGGTAAATGAGCCGGGGACCACCATCGTTCGGCCGTTTTGCGTGACGCGCTCAAATTCGCCGGCGGGAATAATAAACGTCAGTAAATACGTCGCCACGAGGATAAGAAAGATAAGCACCATGGGATCAGGAACCGCCTGATACCATTTTTTAGGCGAGCGAGAAGCCGCTGCCGCAGCATTTTTTTCAACCATGGAAATACCCTTAATGAGATGAGTCGTAGCGTGAGCGCTCACTGGCGTCTTACTTAGCGTGACGCATGATAAATCAAGGGGGTACGGAAACGTATACTGGCCAAGTGTTGATTCCAGTTAAAAACGCATGGGATGCCAAAAATACACGGCGCTGGTTAATGGCGTTGCCAGAGCCACCGGCGTTTGGTGGGCGTATCAATATGCTGTAAGGCATTCGACAGCGACCGCCTGATAGCAGCTAACTGGCGATAGCAGACAGCGCTGCTCAGTACGCCAGGGCACTGCTTGAGTAGCAGTTCGCACTGTTGTGACGCCAGATAAAGCTGTTCCGTTGTCGACGGAGAAAATAGTGGTTGCGACTGATGGCCACAGCGTGAGAGCTCCCGCGCCAGCATGGAAAGCATGCTGGTATCCATCCAGCAGGGCAGCGGGTCTTCTAGGCGGCCAGCAATAGAGTGCTGAACTGCTTCAAAAGAGGTGCGCAAAAACATGACTGTTTGGCGAAGTTGCCGCTGCTCGCTCGTCATCTCACTGATCCCTCGCGCTTATGGCTTTCGATGGTGTTGCTGGCCGGAAAACCAATTTTAAGAAGAAAGTGTTTCTCATTTGCATTTGTGGTGACGATAGCGCTAAGCCGAGTTATTGTCAAAAGTTGTGTATATTCGCTTGAGTGGCCTCGTGTCTTACTGATCGACAAAGGGCACATTCCCCTTTGATAATCCGAGCCGAGTATTTGCATTACAGAGTTGTACCGCGAACATGGCATACGCTTGGGGCGCTAAGTGATTGCTGACTTACTTAACAGGAAAGCGCTACCTTATGCACAAAGTTGCGATATTTGTTGATACACAGAACGTCTACTACACCACGCGTGACGCGTATCGAAAAAACTTCGATTACAACAAATTCTGGGCACAGGCTACCGCTAACAGAGAGGTTGTAGCTGCGTTTTGCTATGCCATCAATAAAGGCGACAAAAAACAGCGCGAGTTCCAAAACATACTCAGAGCGATTGGTTTTGAGGTGAAGCTCAAGCCGTTTATTCAGCGTGCAGACGGCTCTGCCAAAGGTGACTGGGACGTCGGTATTACCCTCGATGCGATTGAGTACGCGGAAAAGGCCGATGTCATCGTTCTGGTCTCAGGCGACGGCGATTTTGATTTGCTCGCCCATAAAATCCGCACGGTGCATGGCAAGAAAGTGGAAGTGTATGGCGTGCCCCAGCTGACCGCCGCCTCGCTGATGAACGAGGCGAGCGAGTTTATCCCTATAGAAGGGGATCTGCTGCTGCGCTAACTGACGTTAGCGCAGGTGGCCTGCCCTAAATCCTATTAACTGACTGTTCATCTATCTATTTACCTATCTATTTATCTATGCGCTCAGCGCTTCTTTTATCATCAAGCTTGCAAGCCGAAAGAGCAATAAAGCAGCCACGCCACATATAAAAAAGGCCCTCGCGAACCCTCAAAAGATTGGAGCAGAATGGCTTTATCACGCGGACGCTCTACGCTGAAGTCCCTCCACGAGTGGAATATACTCTCACCCCGCTGGGCCATTCTTTTCTTGAGCCAATGCAACCGCTGATGGCGTGGGCCGATACGCATCACCGCACCATTGTGGCTGCGCGTCTTCGCTATCAGGCCGCTCAACGGCAGGCCTGATGCCCAGCATGAAAGTATTTGAAGTCATACTGAGGTTATTGGCTGAACAGCTGCCAGTCGTTATTGGTCAGCGGCTTGGCGCCTTGTTCGGTGACCACCACGGTGTCGCTTAACCCGACGCCCCACTGGCCGGGTACCCGCAAGCAGAGCGGCAGGTGGAACACCATATTGGCTTCAAAAGCACGCATCTGGCCTTTGGCGACATAGCCTGTGCCTTCCACCCAGCTAGGCGGGAACTGTGCCCCTACGGAATAGCCAAACACGCCGGAGAAGAAGAATTTGTCACGCTGAGGAGCGAGCAGTGCATCGGCCGCCTGCGCCGCCTGATCGAAGGTATTGCCGGGGCGCATGGTGGCACACAGCGACTCGAACAGTGAATGGCATAGATCTCTAGTCGCCGCCAGAGCAGGGCTTGCAGTGCCGGTGACGGCGGTGCGCATCATTGGCGCTGTGTAGCGTTGAAAGGCCGCCCCAAACTCTAAAAAGACGGGCTCGTTCGGCTGAATAACATGCCTTTTATGATTGACGTGAATGATGCCGATACGATGCCCGCTGGTGACAATCGGCTGCAGGCTCATAAATTCACTGCCGTTTTCCAGCAATGCCTTGGCACCCACCGCTGCGATATCGTTATCGGTCATGCCCGGGCGAATGCTTTGTACCGCGGCTTCCAACCCTAAGGCCGTTATCCGCGCGCTTTCTTGCAGCGCTTCAAGTTCAGCTGAGCTTTTCACCAGGCGGATTTCATCAAGTAGTTCGCCTGCTTCGCTAAACCTGTCACGGCCAATCGTTTGCGTAAGGGCATCAAAAACGCCAAAGCGCAGCCCTGCACCCCAGCTATCAATCCCAATGTTCTGATGCGGTGCGAGTAGATCCGCCAAGGGCGAGGTGATTTCATCCAGGTTTTCCCAGCGGTAGCCGATGATCTCATCCACCCGCGCAGTCACCACCGCCGCGCCTGTTTCAATCGAGGCGACTTGCAGTACGAGGCGTTCCTGCGTGCAGACTAAGCACGCATACACCGAGACCTCAAAGGTGTGATAGCCGGTCAGGTAGTTAATGTCGGCAGGATCGGTGAGCAGCAGTGCACCCAGTTGGCGGTGTGCCATGGCCAGGCGCACCTTCTCTAGCCGCGTTTGATATTCCGACGCTGAAAAGGGTAGCTCACTCTGCGCCAGCGTCTCGGCCAGCGCTTCGCGGTACTGGTAGTAATCCATAGCGACCTCCATCATTAGATAAGGTCAGTATAGGTCGCTATCCCATGCGTGCTTTTGAGGGCTTCAACGCTAGCGGGTGAGCAGGAATACCCCCTGAAGGAAGTAGAAAACCCCAATGCCGGTCACGATCCAGCGGGTCCAAGTGCGGAAGTTAGCATCGGTCAGGCGATGTAAAATGCGGTTGCCCGTGTGAGTGCCGAAAATAGCGAACGGCGCGGCGAGCAGAATAATACTCCATTCACCGGCGCTCAGCGCCAGGGCAGAGCCTAGGTAAAAGAGGATTTTGATACTGTGGGCGACAACTTGAATCATCGCTTTAGTGGCCACGACTTGTCGCCGATCCATGCGAGAGCGTACAAAGAAAATATCAATCAGCGGCCCCGAAACCCCTGCCGCAATCGTCAGCCCGCCGGAGGCGATACCACAGCACACCGCGTGGCTGGCACGGTTGGCGTCCAAATGGAACCAGCGCTTGGGCATCCATACCAAAATAGGCATTAAACCAATGAGCAGCGAGACAGTGGCGGCATTCGGGCTGTAGCTGAACAGCAGCAGTAAGCCTGCGGCACTCAGCACGCCCAGTGTCATTAAGGCAACAATGCGCCAGACGATAAAGCGCCGCGACAGCCACGCGCGTGAAGCATTAGCGGTGAGCTGTATGACGCCGTGCACGGCCATCGCAGTGCCTGCGGGAAAGACCAGCAGCAGAAACCACAGCAGCACCAAGCCGCCTGCCATCCCGAATACGCCAGAAAGCATTGAGGTGAAAAAAACGACAAAAACGAAGGCCGTTCCAATAGCTAATGTCATCGTTAGGCTCCTCAGCTGCGGCAGAACGGCCAGACTTGATAAAATTTGCGGCATTGGAATTCCGCTTCACAGGCGTTGAGCTGGGCCTGATAGCGATTAGCGCGTGCTGCGACCTGGCTGCCTGCGCGCAGTACTGGCGGCTTGCCGCGATAGCTGCCGCGCTGATAGCCGCCAGCGCCTTCGTGATAGGCGTAGTAAAGGTGTTCAGGATTATTGAGCGAGATGCCGGCCTGCTGCTGAGAGCGACGGTTATACCAACCAATAAAATCGGTGGCGTGTTTCATATGTGTACGCCGGGCAAACAGACTGCCCGCTTGGTCTTCATACTCTTCCCAAACCGGGTCTTGGGCCTGGGCATAGCCTTTAGCGGAAGAGGGGCGCGGGCCGGGGATAAAGCCTAGGTAGTATTTGCGGTCTGGCCGAATATGGCTGCGAAAGGACGATTCTTGCTGGATAAACGACATCTGGGTCGCGATAGGCGTTCCCCAGCGCTGTTCTGATTCCTGCGCGTAGTCGTACCAGCTAGGCTGTTCGCGGAATATCTCGCAGATGTTGCTTTGATCCTCTGGTGGGCTGGGCGCGAAGGTGGCGCAACCAGAGAGCAGCAACAAAAAGCCTAGCACCGCCCACAAGCGTAGCCTAGCAATGGCAGGTGAGGGATGAGCGATGAAACCATCAACAGGGCAGCGCATGAAAAGTCCTTGTGGATAAGTGCTGATAAAGTCGTTCTTACCAATCGGGTTGTTGTCATTAACAGGCAACACGCCAGTCCTTAGCGCAGCAGCGCCTCTAAGCAACGGCGCAGCCGCTGTGCTTCACGCACCAGGGTTTCTCCTGACAGCATGCCGACCCCCATGACCAGGCCCGAACGCAGGTCGCCTTTCGCGCATACCGGGCTTAAGGGGCGCACAATCAAGTGCTCTTTAAGCAGCGTTTGGGCAATCAGCACATCGTTGATATGCGGCTCAAACTCAAGGCATAAGCTGATAGCGCTGGTGGGTGGCGAAACGCTGCGCACCTGCGGCAGCGAGCGCAGCTGATCATGCAGTACCTGCTGGCGCCCTAAGTAGTCGCGTTGAATACGCCGACACCAGGCGTCTAAGTCACCGTCAAATATAAACTGCGCCAGTACGGCTTGATCCAGCATGCGTCCTTCGCGGAAAAGCTCGCTACGCAGGCGATTCATGGGCCCGGCTAAATGCCGCGGTACGACTAAATAGCCTAGGCGAAGGCCCGGAAACATCATCTTGGAAAATGAGCCGACCAGCAAGTGGCGTTCAGAATGCGGATCAAAGAGCAGGTTGGCGTGATCGTCACGGTTAAACTCGTAATCATCTTCAATAATATAAGCTGGCGTTAAGGCATCGCATAACCGCTGTTTGTCGATCGCGCTGGTGGGCACGCTGAGCGGGTAGTGGTGTGAACCGGTGAGATAGGCAAGCTTTACAGGGCCAGGCGACGCTGGCAGCGCGTGCCCCTGGCCGGGCTGCCACGCCAACATCTGAATCTCTAAACCTGTCGCGGTAAACACATTGCGCGCGCCCCAATAGCAGGGCGATTCCATGGCAACGGTGTCGCCCACATCGGCCAGCGCCATGGCGCAGAGCTCGATGCCGTTATGGGTGCCGTCGGTAATAATGATCTGCTCTATGTCGCAGCTAAGATTGCGCCAGCGGGCTAGGAAATCGCGTATCGCACGTTTTAGCGGGCCATAGCCACCGGTGGAGTAGGACAGCAGCAGGGCATTTTGCGGCACCGTTACGCTTGAGTAGAGCTGTCGCCACTTACGCATCGGAAACTGCGCAATGTCGGGTATGCCGGGTACAAACGCGCCGCTTTGAATCATGCTGGCGCCGGGGCCATCCAACACTCGCCTGGCTCGTACAGAAAGCGGTGTATTGCCAGCGGGCGACGCGCTTGCCGTAACGGGCCTGCAGGTCCAGGTGCCTTGCCCATGGGCAGTTTTAAGCAGTGCTTCCTCAAGCAGCGTGCGCACCGCCAGCGCCAGCGTTTGACGGGAAACGCCGAGAGCCTCCGCTAGCTGGCGATGGGAGGGCAGTCGCAGCCCAGAAGGCCATTGCTGAGTAATGGCTTGGCGTAACGCCTGCTCAATACGCACTTGCTTACTTAACCGCTCGGGTTGGAGTGCATAAAGTTGTTCAAGCTGGTGCACGACCTGCCTTCGATCCATGTCAACGCCTCCTTTTCCCCGCTTAGCCCGCTATCGCCGGGTGTTTAGACGAAAGCATTAGCTATATTGCGCACTCTTTTGGTGCGCAAAAGAAGTGGTCTAGTCGAACACAAAAGTGGTGCGTTCGCCTTTTCCTCGCTGCCTGCTAGCGTGTTGCTATTCTGTTAGACAGGCCCTTTGAAAACAGGATTAGGACACTGCGCTCCCGAGCGCCCACGACAACATCCAATAACCTATTCCAATAACCCACTCCAATAATTCACAGGACACTGACAATGACCACACCTTCATCAGAGCAGGACGGCTTAGTCCGAGTACTGGCCCGTGGCGATGTGTTAGCGCTGGCCTTCGGTGCGATGATCGGCTGGGGCTGGATTGTACTTACCGGCACCGCTATTCAATCCGCTGGCAGCCTAGGCGCCATTATAGCCTTTATTATCGGCGGTTTAGCGATTGTATTGGTCGGACTGACCTACGCTGAACTGGCCGCTGCGATGCCCAAAGTAGGTGGCGAGCACGTCTACAGCTACCGCGCCTTAGGTCACTTGCCCTCTTTCTTATGTACCTGGGCGATTATTTTAGGCTACTTAAGCGTGGTGGCCTTCGAAGCTGTCGCGTTACCCACAGTGATCGAACACCTGGCGCCCAACTACGCCGTCGGTCACCTGTGGACGATTGCCGGATGGGAAGTGAAAGCCACCTGGGTAGCGGTAGGCGTCGGCGGTTCGCTGGCCATGATGGTGATTAACTACTTCGGCGTCACCACGGCTGCGCTGCTGCAAAAGGTCGTCACCGGGTTGATTCTGTTAGTGGGCGTGATGTTTGTGACCGGTTCGCTGTTCGAAGGCGAAACCATCAATATGATGCCGTTGTTCACCCAGGCCGATACCGGTGTGGTGGCAGGCATTGTGGCGGTGCTGGTCATGGTGCCGTTCCTGTTCGTTGGCTTTGACGTCATCCCCCAGGCGGCGGAAGAGATTAACTTGCCCTACAACGCCATCGGCAAAGTGCTGATGATGTCGGTGATTCTGGCGGTGGTGTGGTACGCGCTGATCATTCTGGCCACCAGCCTAGCGCTCGATAGCACCGAGTTGGCGGCGAGTTCACTGAGCGTGCCGGATGCCATGGGCAGCCTGTTCAACGCCGCGTGGGCCAGCAACTTAATGGTCATGGCAGGTATTGCGGGCATCATTACCAGCTGGAACGCCTTCTACATTGGCGGCTCGCGGGCGATCTACGCCCTGGCTAAAGCGGGCATGCTGCCTGCGACGTTTGCCAAGCTGCACCCGCGTTACAGAACGCCGACCAACGCCATCTTTATGATGGGCTTTCTCTCCTGCTTAGCCCCCTTCTTTGGCCGCCCGGCGCTGGTCTGGATCGTAAACGCCGGTGGCTTAGGCATTGTGATTGCCTATCTGTTTGTGGCGATCTCCTTCATGGTCTTACGCGTCCGTGAGCCGGATATGCCGCGCCCGTTCAAGGTCAGTAACGGCAAACTGTGCGGCACCTTAGCGGTCATTCTTTCCTTCGGTATGGCATGCCTCTACCTACCCGGTAGCCCGGCAGCGTTGAGCGGTGCTGAATGGACCATCTTTGCCGGTTGGGCAGCGCTAGGCATCGTGCTGTATATCCATGCCTTGCGCACCTACGGCCGTGATTACAGCGACCGCCATATGAAGATGGATCTGTAAGCCTTTTACCTCGTTACCTAGGAGTAATGTATGAGCTTTATCGAACAGTGGTTGCACGATGCAGTTCCTGCCCTGGTGGGCGGTGAGTGGCGCATCGGCCAGCAAACCTTTGCCGTCGATAACCCCGCCACCGGCGAAACGATTGCTCGCGTGGCCGAAATGGGCGCCGACGATACCCGTGACGCCGTGGCAGCCGCCTACAACGCTGGCACTGCCTGGCGCGCCACCCCAGTGAAACAACGCTCAGCGCTGCTGCGCCGCTGGTTTGAGCTGATCATTGAGCACGCCGATGACCTTGCTCGCTTGATGACGTTAGAGCAGGGCAAGCCGCTGGCAGAAGCCAAGGGCGAAGTGATTTATGGCGCCTCGTTTATTGAGTTCTTTGCTGAAGAAGCCAAGCGCATGGCTGGCGAAACCTTGCCCAGCCACGGCGCCGACAAGCGCCTGCTGGTGCTGCGCGAGCCGGTCGGCGTGGTCGCCGCGATTACGCCCTGGAACTTCCCGCTGGCGATGATTACCCGTAAGTGCGCGCCAGCCCTGGCTGCGGGCTGCACGGTAGTGATCAAACCTGCTGAAGCCACGCCGCTGACCGCGCTTGCTGCCGCGTATCTGGCACTGGAAGCCGGCCTGCCCGTGGGTACTATCAACGTCATCACTGCTTCTAAACCGGTAGCGATAGGCGAAGTGCTGACGACCGACCCGCGGGTGCGCAAGGTCTCGTTCACCGGCTCCACGCCAGTGGGCAAGCGCCTGCTCGCCCAGTGTGCCAGTACGGTCAAAAAAGCCGCCATGGAACTGGGCGGCAATGCGCCGTTTATCGTATTTGACGACGCCGATGTGGATGCCGCCGTTGATGGTGCGATTGCCTCCAAATTCCGCAACGCTGGGCAAACCTGTGTCTGCACCAACCGCTTTTTGGTTCAGGACGGTGTTTACGACGCCTTCGTCAGCAAACTCACCGAGCGTGTGAACGCGCTAAAAGTTGGTGATGGCCTAGCGGAAGGCAGCATCATCGGCCCGCTGATCAATCAAGCGGCAATCGATAAAGTGCAGCGCCACGTAGACGACGCCCAAGGCAAGGGCGCACGTCTTATGTGCGGCGGCAAACTCCACGCTGCCGGTGAGCGCTTCTATACGCCCACGGTGCTGGCCGATGTCACCACCGAGATGGCCGTGGCCGATGAAGAGACCTTCGGCCCCGTGGCGCCGGTGTTCCGCTTCAAGAAAGACGAAGAAGCCATTCAGATGGCCAACGATACACCGTTCGGCCTGGCGGCTTACTTCTACGCCACCGACTACCGCCGTATCTGGCGCACCATGGAAGCGCTTGAATGCGGCATGGTCGGCGTCAATGAAGGCTTGATCTCCACAGAGCTGGCGCCGTTTGGCGGCGTAAAAGAATCAGGGCTGGGCCGCGAAGGCTCACACCATGGATTAGATGAGTTTACTGAACTGAAGTACGTCTGCGTCGGCGGTTTATAAAGGAATGAAGATGACCAACCAAGAACTGAACGAGCTGAAAAACCGCTTTGTTGCCAACGGTGCCGCGACGCCGACGACCCAGTTTGCCGAGTATGCTGAAAACGCAGAACTGTGGGACGCCGACGGCAATCGCTGGATCGATTTCGCGGGCGGCATCGGTGTCCTTAATCTAGGCCACCGCCACCCGAAAATCGTCGCAGCGGTAGAGGCGCAGCTCAAGAAAGTGATGCACACCAGCGCCGCGGTGATCTCATACGCGCCCTACGTGCAGCTGTGTCAAAAGCTGTGTGAACTAAGCCCTGTGCGCGGCCCAGAGCGCAAAGCGATGCTGGTCAACACCGGTGCCGAAGCGCTGGAAAACGCCGTGAAAATTGCCCGCGCCGCCACTGGCCGCACCGGCATCATCACCTTTGACGGTGCCTTCCACGGCCGCACCATGATGACCCTGGCGATGACGGGCAAAGTGCTGCCCTACAAGAATGACTTTGGCCCGATGCCGGGCGACGTGTTCCGCGCACCGTTCCCGAACCCGCTGCACGGTATTAGCGAAGAAGCCTCACTCAACGCCATTCGCACGCTGTTTAAAACCGATATCGCCCCGCACCGCACGGCGGCCATCGTGATTGAGCCGGTACAGGGCGAAGGTGGTTTCTACATCGCCTCTCCGGATTACCTGAAAGCGCTGCGCGAACTATGTGATGAGCACGGCATTCTGCTGATCGCCGACGAAGTGCAGTCTGGCTTTGCCCGCACCGGTAAGCTATTTGCCCTTGAACACAGCGGCATCGAGGCGGATATTCTGACCACCGCTAAGAGCCTGGCCAACGGCATGCCGCTCTCGGCCGTCGTTGGCTCCGCGAAGGTAATGGATGCCTCTGGCCCCAACTCCCTGGGCGGCACCTACAGCGGCAACCCGCTCTCCTGCGCGGCAGCGCTGGCGGTGATTGAGGTAATCGAAGAAGAGAACATCCTGGCCCGCAGCGAGCAGATGGGCAAAATGCTGGCCGAGCGCTTCGCCGTATGGGAAGAGCGCTTCCCCGCGGTAGCCCACGGCCGCCAGCTCGGCGCTATGGCGGCATTTGAACTGCTTAACAGCGACGGCAAGCCCGATGTGCAGATGACCGGCGCGCTATGTGCCAAAGCCCGCGAGAAAGGCCTGATCCTGCTCTCCTGCGGTTTCTACGGCAACAGCATCCGGATTTTGGTGCCGTTAACGGTGTCGTCTGTGGTGTTGGAAGAGGGCTTGAGCATTATCGAGGCATCGCTGGAAGCGCTTAGCTGATAAACTGAGTTCGGTATTGATAGCCCGCCATCGCCAACAGCGTTCGCTGCTGGCGATGGCGGGTTTCGCATTTTAGAGTCGCATTGACTCACTAGAAATATGCCGGAGCGCCGGCCCTCAAAGCGAAGCGAGCGATGCTACCGCCGCGCTTCCTACATACACCTCGTCGTTTCAATCAGGAGCTTGGATGAGCATATTCTCTTTGATGAGCATATTGATCACGCTCGCCGCCGTATCGAGTTATTTCAATTATCGCTACATCAAGCTGCCGACGACCATTGGCGTCATGCTGGTGGCGCTGGTCGCCTCACTTATCCTGATCGTGGTCAGCCCCTACAGCGATGGGCTACGTAACGAAGCGACGGCCCTGGTGGCGCGTATCGACTTTAACCAGGTAGTACTGCATGGGATGCTGGCCTTTCTGCTGTTTGCTGCCGCTATCCACGTCAAGCTCGATAACCTGAGAAAAGAATGGCTACCCATTGCGCTACTCGCTGTCGTGGGTACTTTGATGTCCACCTTCATCGTCGGCACCTTGACCTGGTTAGTACTGGATTGGATGGGACTAAGCATTCCCTTCCTGCATGCCCTGCTGTTTGGCGCCTTGATTTCACCGACCGATCCTATCGCGGTGGTCGCCATCATGAAATCCGTCGGCGTCTCTGAACAGCTTGAGAGCCAGATAGCGGGGGAGTCGCTGTTCAATGACGGTCTGGGCGTGGTGGTGTTTCTGGTGCTTTTGCAGCTTTCCGGGCTGGACGCGGCCGCCGCCGAGGGATCGCATCTAGCGTCTCCTATCGATGCGGCTGCGATCGGTATGCTGCTGCTCAAGGAGGTGGGCGGGGCGCTGCTATTGGCCTCAATAGCGGGATACCTGACCTATCAGATGCTTAAACGCGTTGATAACTACCAGGTTGAGGTGCTGCTCACACTCGCCTTGGCCATGGGGCTTTATGCCCTGGCGGATAGCCTGCATCTATCCGCGCCTATCGCCGTGGTAGTCGCGGGGCTGTTTGTGGGCAATCACGGGCGGCTGTTCGCCATGTCGGACAAAACTCGCGAAAACGTGGATACCTTTTGGGAACTGATCGACGAGATTCTAAACGTGGTGCTCTTTTTGCTGATTGGCCTGGAGCTGCTTATCCTGCCCATTGAACGTGCCTGGCTGCTAGCGGGTGCTATGGCGATCCCTATCGTTCTGGCCACGCGGGGCTTCTGCGTGTCTATCATCATGGGCCCGCTGAGCCGAGTGACAAGTCAGTCACCGGGCGTGATCCGGATTCTCACCTGGGGTGGACTGCGTGGCGGCATTTCGGTGGCCATGGCGCTTTCGCTGCCGGAAAGTGAGCTGCGTAACCTGGTGCTGACGCTGACCTACTGCGTGGTGGTCTTCTCGATTGTCGTGCAGGGATTGACCATGGGGAAAGTGATTCGGTTGAGTGGCAAGTCGCCGACAAGCTAAGCGCTGTCATGCTCTGGCCCGCCCTCGTCAAACAGCGAAAGCTGCTGGCGATTGGCGGGTTTTTTATGGGCATTGAAAGCCTAGACCTAAGATAATCAGTCGCCCTAAGCACCCTGTGCTAAGCTGGATTTGGTTTGGTAATTGATGTGCCGACAAATGCAGCAGAAGCGCGAGTTTTGGATATGTAGCCTAGTAAAAATTAATAATCATAAAAATCAATGGATTGAGAGAGTATGGTCGGCTACATTTTTCGGACAATAATGTCGGCGCGTTTATCCAATCATAGGATGCGCTGTCTAATACCTGTTAGCCTCAAATAGAGTAGCCTCATGTCTGTTCCAGAATTTCTATTTCACTACACAAGCATTGAAGGGCTGGCGCACATCCTATCTTCAAAAAAAATTAGGTTTTCGCGTCTAGATTTTTTAGATGATATGGATGAGGGTGGTTCGGCCGATATTCTTGATTGGAGAAAGTATTTCTTTGTAAGTTGTTGGAGTTCATCCGAGGAAGAGTCTATTCCTCTTTGGAGTATGTACACAAACGATATGAAAGGTGTGCGGTTGAAGGTTAAAACCGACATGTTTAAAAAGTATCGCTATAGCCTTGATAGTGTGCCAAGTTTTATGCATTTAGCTGACACCAGCTCAGCGCCGCCAGGCGCCCGGGTCATGCTGGAATCATATATGCCCTATGATGAAATGCATGGCGAGAGCTACATGGTGATGCCTCCATCGTGGCGAAAAGAAGACTGGCCATATGCGATCGAGTACACGAATGAAGAGAGCAAACTAAAACAGGAAATCCTGAAACAAAATTCAGTAACAGGCCAAACTACTATCAGCTACAACGAAGTCGCGAGATATAAAAGAAAAGTATGGCGATTTCAAGACGAATGGCGCTTCAGACTTTACTGCCATAACGCAGCCCCGAGAAGCCTGATGGGTAAAATGAGTGAGACGGATTATTACAATTTAATGATTAAATCTTTGTCTATGCTGGGCACGGGGATTTCTCAAGAACATCTGTATTTAACTCTCGATGAAAATGTATTTGAGAATATCGAGATATTGATGGGGCCTAAAGTAGTTGAAGCGGAGAGAATTATGGTAAACGCGCTAAAACAAAAGTACTGTCCGTCAGCTTCTCTATTAAACAGTCAGCTATCGGGTAAAATTAGGTAAGGCTAACAAGGTTGTCAACCTGATGCAGTTTGCTACGCTCCGTTTTGCGGTGGCTTCGCCAATTTGCCGCAAGACTCCACTACACAAACCGCACAGGTTACAACGGCGTTAAATCAGTAGTGGTGCCGAAGCTGGGCAATGAGCAATGCGTCATCCGTGACCTTATAAACGATACGGTGTTCTTCGTTAATCCGGCGGGACCAGTAACCCGAAAGGCTGTGTTTGAGGGCTTCCGGTTTGCCAACACCCTCGAATGGTTCTCGTTTGGTCTCCTTTATCAGCTTGTTGATTCGATTCAGGATCTTTTTGTCAGTTTTCTGCCAGTACAGATAGTCCTCCCAAGCGTTCTCGGAGAAGATGAGTTTCATTCAAGAAGTTCCTTTTCTTGACCACTGCCTTGCTCTAACTCGTCAACGGACTCCAACAAACGACGGGCGTTTTTTGGTGTGCGCAGAAGGTATGCAGTCTCTTGCAGTGCCTCATAGTCATCAAGAGAGATCATTACCACAGATTGTGACTTGCTCCGTGTGATGATCATAGGAGAATGGTCTTCACAGACTTGCTCCATAGTTTTTGCTAGGTTGGTTCTAGCGGCTGTGTAGCTAATGGCATCCATAAGATTTCTCCTGTACAGAATGTTGTTCATGCACATAATACTGTACAAGCAATGATTTAACAATCGACTGCACGGCGACTGATTTTCCACCGCTTCACGGCTCCAAAATTGCCGCAAAGCTTTGCGTTAGTTTGAAGAGTTGGACGTGGGTTTAGAGATATTAGGCCGGTGTGCTGATCGACAAATAGAGTTATAGCTAAGCGTAACGGCTACCTATTCCTCCAACCCGCCCTCATCAAACAGCGAAAGCTGCTGACGATTGGCGGGTTTTGCTTTTTTAACGTGCTGCTTTGAAGGTCGACGCTGGCTGGCGAGTTTATCCACAATCGCTTGGCTGGCTTCTCTCGCATCTGGAGTGCGACGCAGCTCATAGAGCATTTTCTTCCAGTGGCGTGCTTCGGTCTCAAAATCGTTGGGGATTGGGTAGTTTACGCCAGGCTGAAAGTCGAACCGTTTTTGCAGGCTTTCCGGCAGTGCCCAGGGTTTGGCGCGCCACTCTAATGGCAGAACTGTTAATTCCGGCACCCAGCGGGCGACAAACTCGCCAGTGGGGTCGTTATCCTCCGCCTGTTTGATGGGGTTATACACTCGCAGCGCGTTGATGCCCGTAGCGCCTGCTTGCATCTGCACCTGGGGATAGTGAATGCCCGGTTCGAAGTCGGTAAATAGCCGCGCCAAGTGCAGGGCGGGTTCGTACCAGTGCAGCCCAAGGCCAAAGGTGGCGTGGGAGATCAGCATGGCGCGCATGCGAAAGTTGATCCAACCGGTGTTGATCAGGCTACGCATGCAGGCATCCACCAGCGGTACGCCGGTTTGGCCACGCTTCCAGGCGATCAGGTTGGGGGGTTCAGGGTCGCGCTCCCGCAGGCCGCGCAGCGCGGGGTGCAGGGTTTGTGACTCAATGCTTGGCTCGCTTTCCAGCTTTTGAATAAAGTGGCAGTGCCAGTGAAGCCGGGAGGCGAAGGCGCGCAACGAGCGTGACCAAGCGGTGTCTTCAGCATGCTTTTTGCGTTGGCGGCGCAGTGACTGCACCACTTCGCGCATGGAAAGCGTGCCCCAGGCTAAGTGGGGCGAAAGCCGCGAGCCAAACTCCCAGGCCAGCAGCGGTTTAGACAGCGAGCCGCGATAGCGCCGCCCGCGCTGGCTTATAAAACTGCGCCATATTGCACGGCCTTCGCTGCGGCCACCGGGCTGGCGCTCGGGGCAGGGCGTGGTATCAAATCCCAGCGTCAGGCGGTGAAGATGATCAACGTTAATATGGTGAAACGCTTGCCAATCCGGAGCCGCCTGGGCGTTTGAGGGAGCGGTAGCGGTGGGGGCCGTCATTAACGTTTCCCACTGCGTTTCCCATGCACTGCGGTCAGCAACTCTGGATTTTAAACCACGCACGACGCCGTGCTGGCGCGCTTCATGCCACGGTGTGTCGTGCTGTTGGCACCACGCTTTGACGCTAAGGTCGCGGGCAAAGCTCCAGGCATTGCCGGTCTCTTCATGTGAATGAAGGGCAAACTCGCCGTAATGGGTTTTCAGGGCGTTCAGCAAATCGATCATATCGCCTTGCCAAATACACAGCGGCAGGCCCAGTTTTTCGAGTGCGTTGGAAAGGTCGATAAGAGAGTCAGCGGCAAACTGCCAATGGCGCAGCGCGCTGTCGGGTGCATGCCACTGCTCGGGCTCAATGGCGAATAGCGGCAGCACAGGGCCAGCCGCAGCGGCGTTAGTTAGCGGCGCATTATCATGAATACGTAAGTCGCGTTTGAACCAAACGACCTGGATGGGTGCCTTAGCCATTAACCGCGAAGCCTATTCGTCACCAAGCTATTCGTCATGAACCGATGACGTTACCATCAAGCTAGCATTTACGTAATCCATTCAGCAGAACCCTTCTAACAGGAGCGTCATAATGTATATCGCCATGAACCGTTTTCGGATTGCCCCAGGTCGCGAAGAGGACTTTTTAGAGGTGTGGCGCAACCGCGATTCTCACCTGAATGAAGTGCCGGGCTTTAAGCAGTTCAAAATGCTGCAAGGCGAAAGCCAGGAAGATCACACCGTGTTTATCTCCCATAGCGTTTGGGAATCCGAAGAAGCTTTCCGCGACTGGACCAAGTCAGACGCCTTCCGCAAAGCGCATGCCAATGCTAAAGCACCGGAAGGAATCTACCTTGGCCCGCCTAAATTTGAAGGTTATGACGTGGTGTTGTAAGTCTAATTTTATTAACGCTTATACCACCTCCAGCGGTGTCAAAGGCGGCAAAGAGCGCTCCAGTAGTTGGGCAGCATGCAGTACCTTAAGGTCTTGATGTTTGCCTGCCACAAGATGCAAACCTACCGGCAGCCCCTGGTTATCCAGCCCGCAAGGCAGCGATGCAGCGGGCTGTTGGGTAAGGTTGAAGGGGTAGCTAAACGGCGTCCAGTCCATCCAGTCTTTATAGCGCTCGCCTGGCGGCACGTTGTGGCCTGCAGCAAAGGGCGCAATGGGCATTGTAGGCGTGACCAGCAGGTCATAGCGCTCATGAAATGCCGCCATATGGGCCGTTAATTCGCTACGCTCGCGCCGGGCGGCGAGGTAGGCGGAAAGCGACACATCCAGTCCGCGTCGTGCAATATCCAGGAAACCAGGATCGAGTGCCGCCTGCTGCTTCTCATCGAGTTTTTCTAGCGCTTGAGTAGCGCCTGCAAACCAGAGCGTATTAAACATTTTAAGCGGATCGCTAAAGCCAGGGTCAATTCGCTCGACCGTCGCGCCCAATGCTTCTAAATGGGCGATGGCTTCCTCAACCCGCTGGGCAATATCAGGCGCTACCTTTACATAGCCGAGGTTGGCACTAAAAGCGATGCGCCAGCCCTTTAGGCTAGCCGGTGGAGGCGTGAGCCAGTCTGGCCCTCTGGGGTTGCCTGAATAACCATCCCGAGTATCTGGCTGCGCCATCACGCTAAGCATTAGTGCGCTGTCGGCGGCGGTGCGTGTCATAGGGCCTAAATGAGAAAGCGTACTCATGGTGCTGGCGGGCCACTGGGGCACCCAGCCAAACGTGGGTTTAATACCAAACGTGCCGGTAAAACTGCACGGAATACGGATGGAACCGCCCGCATCGCTGCCCTGATGAAGCAGGCCTAGATTGAGCGCCGCGGCTGCCCCCGCGCCGCCGGATGATCCCCCCGGCGTTAGTTCAGTGTTCCAAGGGTTGCGGGTAATACCGTGCAGTGGGTTGTCGGTGACGCCTTTCCAGCCAAACTCCGGCGAGGTGGTCTTGCCAATCACGATGGCCCCGGCGTTGCGTAGGTGGCGGCTGATCGGGGCGTCTACCTCCCAAGGGCCCTCGGCAGAGGTAGTGGTCGACCCAAGACGTGTCGGTAAACCTTTGGTTAAGGTCAGATCTTTAATGGTTATGGGGATGCCATCCAGCGGGCCGCAGGGCGTGCCAGCTTGCCAGCGCCGCGCTGATTCTATGGCGAGGCGTCGCGCCTCTACATCGTTAACACAGGTAAACGCATTGACCTTGGGGTTATCCCGTTCAATCCGCGTCAAGCAGTCCTCGACGAGTGACTCCGGCGAGAGCGAGCCCTCGCCGAAACGGGCCAATGCCTGGACGGCTGTTAGTGTTTCAAAGGTCCCGGCCATGATTATTCACCACCCTCAACACCAGCCGCTTCAAGCATGGCGTGCAGTAGCACGTTACAGCCTGCGTGTACGTGCTCAGGCTTCGCGCTTTCGATCTCGTTATGGCTAATGCCATCTTTACAGGGAATAAAGATCATCGCGGCGGGTGCCACACGGCCAACAAACATTGCATCGTGACCTGCACCGCTGATGATATTCATATGGGAGAGCTGAAGCTTTTCGGCCGCTTGGCGAACAGCATCCACACATTCTTGATTGAAATGCTCTGGTGCGAAATCCGCTGTGGGTGTTAACTCGTACTCCAATCCATGGCGTTGGCAAATATCTTCAACGGCATTGGTAACGGCTTGGCCCATTGCGATAAGGGCTTCCGGCTCCCAGTGGCGCATATCAAGAGTCATTTTGACCTGGCCGGGAATCACGTTGCGCGACCCTGGATACAGTGACATACAGCCGACCGTACCGCGCCCGTGAGGTTGGTGATCAAAGGCAATTCGGTTGAGTGCCTGGGTCACTTCCGCCGCCCCCATCATGGCATCCCTGCGCAGGTTCATCGGCGTAGGGCCCGCGTGGGCTTCAAGCCCGGTTAGCGTTAAATCGAACCACTTCTGGCCAAGCCCGCCTATAACCACGCCAATGGTGGTGTCTGTGTCTTCGAGAATAGGGCCCTGCTCAATGTGTGGCTCAAAATAGGCTTTGATCTCGTCGGGGGAGACCGTATCGCTACCACGGTAATGAATAGCGTCGAGGGCATCGCTTACCGTGACGCCCTCGGCATCGGTGCGCGCTAGCATGGCGTCAAATTCCAGCACGCCACTAAATACGCCTGAACCCATCATACAAGGAGGGAAACGGCAGCCTTCTTCGTTCGTCCAGGCGACGACTTCGACGGCCGATTGCGTCACTATTTTGTGCTCGTTAAGAGTGCGAATAACTTCCAGGCCTGACAGCACGCCAACGCAGCCGTCATACTTGCCGCCGGTGGGCTGACTGTCCAAGTGGCTGCCGGCCATCACCGTTTTCGCGTTGGGGTCACTGCCTTCGCGGCGGGCAAAGATATTGCCGATATTATCAATTCGAATGGTGCAGCCCTCGGCGCGGCACCACTGGATAAACAGGTCGCGGCCTTGACGTTCTAAATCGGTGAGCGCTTGGCGATTGACGCCGCCTTTAGGCGTGGCGCCTAGTTTGGCCATTTCCATCAGCGACTCCCAAAGGCGGTCGCTATTGGTATGCAAGTCGGATACTTCAGGGTTTGGCTTAACATAGGTGTTCATCTTGGCTTCCTCGCAAGGTTAAACGGGCCGTTAGGGCGCAGCGTTTGCCGATGGTAAATCGTGTAGCTTGGAACGATGATGATAGGTATGTAGTAAGTCCCCGCTGATCAACATTTGTGCGGCCATCTCTGCTTCCAGCGCGCTCATGTGGCTTTCTGCATCGGCCATATGCTCGGCCATGATGTGGCGTACACGCAGGCTATCTTCCATGCGGTACGCTTCTACCAGCTGGCGGTGATAGTCCTGATTGGCATAGTCGAACTGCTTTCGCTCCGGCACGTACGCTTTTTTTATCACCACTAAGTCGCGCAGCATGTCGTTTAGAAACTGACACATAAACGCCAGTAGGGGATTAGGGCAGGCTTTGGCCAATAGCTGATGGAACTCAAGCTCTAAAAAGCGCTGGTGACGGTGATCCTCTTCACCACCACAGCAAGCGCAGGCTGCCATGTTGGCTTCCATCTGCTGCAAGTCAGTCTCCGTCAGCGTGCCAACAACGGACGCCGCCAGCTCTACTTCCAATAGCTTGCGCAGTTGATATACCTGCTTGCCATCCAGCTGTTGGAAATGCAGAAAGTTACGCAGCATGCGGCTGGCGGGCTCCATGCCCGGCTGGTTAATCACCGCGCCGCCTTTAGGCCCGGTTTTTAAGGTGATTAGCCCCTCAACTTCCAGAATTTTTAGCGCCTCGCGCACGGTGCCTTTGGCACTGCCGTAAAGCTCCATCAGGGCTTTTTCATTCGGCAGGCGATCACCTTGCCCGAGTGACTCGACGGCAATCCAGCGCTTGATATCATCGCTGATCAGCTCAGCGAGCTTAGGGCGCCGTTTAACGGCTGGACTAGCTGTTGAAACTGTCTTTGAAACTGTCTTGGAAACAGGGGCTTGAGTCATCAGCACACTCCTTATTTGTCGCTAGCGGTGCTGAACGTTTCTTGGTCATATACAGGCAAACGCTCGGGGTGATACTCCGCGTCATAGTCGTAGCGAGCGTGGGTAAAGCGCTCCACGACCGCGGTATCGCGACGATGCAGCGCATGGCTTAGGCCTATAAACAGGGCGGCGTTCAGCAATAGCCCCCAGATGCCCGCATGGTAGCCAAACGGCGCGCTAAATGGCCCAAAGGTCATAAGTAGTACGCAGGCCACACCGGCCCATAATCCAGCAAGCGCAGCCGTCGGGTGGGCTTTTTTCCACGAGATAGCGCCGATAGTCGGAATCACCAGTTGGGCTGTGCCCGCGAGTGCAGCAATACCGATAGTGACCAGTACACCCGGCACGGTAAGCGCCATGATATAAGCCGCAAGGGAGAAGCCCACTAATGAAAGACGGCCGATATAAATGATACGTGCCTGGCTTGCTTCACGATTCACATAACGCTTATAGATGTCCATCGTCACCACGGTGGAGACCGCGTGAATCTGCGAGTTAGCCGTGGACATCGCAGCAGAAGCACCGGCCGCCATAATCAGTGATGCAAGCAGGTAGGGGGCATACTCCATCAGCATAATAGGCAGAATTTGGTCGGGGTTTTCCACATTGGGTTCAAGCAGTACGCCGGAGTAGCCAGACAGCACCGAGCCCACGTAAGCGAAGGCTGCCAAGCCCAGTAGGAAAGGCATTAAGTTAAACAGTTTGCCGTGTTTGACCGAATACATCCGTAGCCAAATTTGCGGTCCCATAAAGGCACCGATAGCAGTAATAGCGAAGAGTGAGAACCACATTGGGTAGCCCATCGTGCCATTAGGCCCAGGCATGGTTAGGTGCTCGGGAGACGTTTGCTGGAGCTGACTAAAGAGCGCGGTTGGCCCCCCCACTTGAGTGGATATGTAGTAGCCCGCGTACATCATGCCGAAGAAAAGTAATGCGCCATAAATCACATCAGTCCAGGCGATAGCGCGAATGCCGCCAATCCATACGTAAATGATAATAATGAAATAGAACAGCAGTGCTGCTAGCCAGAAAGGAATCAATCCGCCGGAAGCTACTTCGATTAAATAAGCGCCGCCAGTGAGCTGTATTTGTAAATAAGGGACGGTGAATATAAGCGTAATAGCAGCAACGGTAATGCGAAGCGCTTCGCTATTGTAAAAATCACCGATTAAATCGGAAGGTGTTAAATAGTTGAATCTTTTGCCTAAAAACCAGACGCGCTTGCCTATCCAGTAATACATAAAGCCAAATAGCAAGTTCCAGGCTAACGCCGTAAGAAACACTGGGCCGTTAGTGTAGAAGGTGGCGTTTGACCCCAGAAAAGCGAAGGCACTCCACCACGTCGCTGCGACGGTGAAGAACACCGCGATGCTCCCCATGGCTCGCCCTTGAACGAAAAAGTCTTCACTGGTCTCTTGCGACTGACGTGCGGATAAAATCCCTACTATCAAGGGGATAATCATAAAGGCTGCGATAATTAATAAGCTACCGGTCATGCTTTATCCCCTTAGTTTGGCTGTTGAGTGGTATTTGTAGTCGCTCGTACTGGGCTACCCCAGTTAGTTAAATACGCCAGTAAAAACAGCGCCGTTAACACAAACCACCAAAACAGATTCCATACAATAAGAAAGGGGATACCGAACACCATCGGTTCTATCCGATTGGCGAGCATAATGGCCGGACTTTCCAGCATTAAAAAACTTAAAATCATACTGCCATAGAGCGAAATCTTTAATGGAGTCAAGAATTTCATAGCATGTTAGCCCTTGGTTTATGTTTGATATGTGAGCTGTTTGGCCGGCAAACGGACGCTAGCAGTCACGTTTAAAACGGTATGACTAACGGCTGAGTGCTGATTGGGCGTGTTCCTAAGATCTGTTGTATTTATTAGTATAAATATAATGATTAGATGGTTTTCAAAGATACGTCAAGGATTGATCGATAATCAAAAAGCCATGTTACGTATGGATTCCCTAACGTGAACAACAGGAAAGCGTAATTTTATAAACAAGTTCAGTGGCGCATCCTGAGGCAACGTCTTAACGCGATGGAGCTGGACACCATGTTTGGAATAAAAAGCAAAACGACACCGAAAACATCAGAGCATTCTTCAGAACTGTCTTCAGAACTGTCTTCAGAGCAGGGCGCCTCAAACAGTGCGCTTAATCAGCATTTCTGGATGCCGTTCAGCGCTAATCGTGATTTTCACGCTAACCCACGCATTATTACGGGGGCGGAAGGGCGCTATTACATTGATGACCAGGGCCGCAAATTATTCGATTCGCTGTCAGGGCTATGGACCTGCGGCGCAGGCCACAATCGTGAAGAAATCCAAAAAGCCGTCGCGGCACAGCTAGGCACTCTCGACTTTGCCCCAGGCTTTCAACTTGGCCACCCGCTGGCGTTTAAGCTAGCGGAAAAGGTCGCCAGCCTTATGCCTACTGGGCTTGATCACGTATTTTTTACCAACTCAGGTTCAGAGGCGGCTGATACCTCGGTCAAAATGGCCAAAGCCTATTGGCGGCTTAAAGGTAAGCCTGAAAAAACCCGCCTGATTGGGCGCGCCAAGGGATATCACGGCGTCAATATCGGTGGCACGAGCCTTGGCGGTATCGGTGGCAATCGAAAGCACTACGGCCAGTTGATGGATGTCACGCATCTGCCGCACACGCTTCAAGCGGGCCACGCCTACACCCGTGGCCAAGCAGAAACGGGGGCTGAGCTTGCCGATGCGCTGCTCGATCAAATCGCCCTACATGACGCCTCGACCATTGCGGCGGTGATTGTTGAGCCAATGTCTGGCTCGGCGGGTGTGATTGTGCCACCCAAAGGCTACCTGGATCGTTTGCGCGAGATCTGCACCGCTAACGATATTCTGCTGATTTTTGACGAAGTGATTACCGCCTTTGGACGTAGCGGTGCAACCACCGGTGCCCAGGCGTTTGGCGTGACGCCAGATATCATGAACGTGGCCAAGCAGATCACTAATGGCGCCGTGCCCATGGGCGCAGTGATCGCATCACGCGAGATTTTTGACACCTTCATGCACGTTGGTGGGTCCCAGCATGCCGTTGAGTTTACGCATGGCTACACCTATAGCGCACACCCGGTGGCCTGTGCAGCGGGGCTGGCGGCGCTTGAGTTAATGGAGCGCGAAAATTTCCCCGCCCAGGTTAGCGCCATTGCGCCGTGCTTTGAAGAGAAGCTGCATGCTCTCAAGGGCCGTAACCACGTCGTGGATATTCGCAATTACGGCTTAGCCGGCGCGATCCAGTTAACTCCTCGTGACGGCGACCCAACGATTCGACCACGCGATGCACATATGGCACTTTGGAAAGCAGGCTTTTACGTACGTTATGGCGGCGATACGCTGCAATTTGGCCCTCCCTTTGGCACCACTGATGCCGAGCTAGAGCGCCTGTTCGACGCCGTTGCGACCACCCTTGATTCATTGGCATAGCCTATTTTCTGATAAAACCGGTTTCGGAGTATAAAAATGAGCGTTATTTCCCACCTGATCAACGGTGAGTTAGTGAAGGGCCAGCGCACGCTGGATGTTACCAATCCTTCAACGGGAGCTGTCATTCGCCAAGTGTCTGATGCCTCAGCGGCCGATGTTGGAAAGGCCATTGATGCCGCTCAGGCAGCGTTTCCCGCCTGGCGAGATACGCCACCGGCCAAGCGCGCGCAGGTTATGTACCGCTTTAAGCAACTGCTCGAAGAGCACGCTGACCGCATCGTGCAGCTGGTCAGCGAAGAGCATGGCAAAACGCCAGAAGACGCTATGGGTGAGCTCAAACGTGGCATTGAAAACGTTGAGTACGCCTGCGGCGTGCCTGAACTGCTAAAAGGTGAGTATTCCCACAACGCAGGGCCTGGCATTGATGCGTGGTCTAATTTCCAACCGCTGGGCGTCGTTGCAGGTATTACCCCGTTTAACTTCCCGGCTATGGTGCCGCTATGGATGTATCCGATGGCAATTGCCTGTGGCAACTGCTTCATTCTCAAACCGTCGGAAAAAGACCCCTCTTCCTCAATGGCCGTGGCTGAGCTGCTTCAAGAAGCCGGGCTACCGAAAGGCGTGATGAGCGTGATTCACGGTGGTCGCGAAGCGGTGGAAACGCTGTTGGATGCCAAGGCCGTGAAGGCTATTTCGTTTGTGGGTTCGACGCCGGTGGCTGAGGCGATCTACACCCGTGGTGCGGCCGCTGGTAAACGCGTTCAAGCGCTGGGCGGTGCGAAAAATCATGCAGTAGTGTTGCCCGATGCCGATTTGGAAAACGCCGCTAATACTCTAATGGGTGCGGCTTACGGTAGCTGCGGCGAGCGCTGCATGGCGATCTCAGTTGCCGTATGCGTTGGTGATGAAACGGCTAATCGTTTGGTCGAAACCATGCTGCCGAAAATCGCGCAGCTAAAAATTGGCCCCGGCACTCAGAAAGGGCTGGATATGGGCCCGTTAGTGACCGCAGAGCACCGCGACAAAGTACTGGGCTTCATTGAAGATGGCGTAAAATCAGGCGCAACGCTGGTAGCCGATGGTCGTGACCTCACGGTGTCAGGCCACGAGCAGGGATATTTCGTTGGCGGCTGCCTGTTTGATAATGTCACGGCTGATATGCGTATTTATCAGGAAGAGATATTCGGGCCAGTGCTCTGTGTCATGCGGGTCGGTAGCCTGGATGATGCCATGCAGCTAATTAATGACCATGAGTACGGCAACGGCACCTGCCTGTTTACCCGCGACGGTGAGGCCGCGCGCCGCTTTACCGACGGTATTGAGGTGGGCATGGTCGGTGTTAACGTTCCGCTGCCTGTACCGGTGGCTTCCCACAGCTTTGGTGGTTGGAAGCGCTCGCTATTTGGTGATCTTCACGCCTATGGGCCTGACTCGGTGCGTTTTTACACGCGTCGAAAAGCCGTTTCTCAACGCTGGCCTTCCGTTAGCGAAGCGACGCGAGCGGAGTTCTCATTCCCCGCCAATCAGAGTTGACGTTATAGCGTAAATAGGAGATCTTCTCAGCACCGCCGCTCTCCGGCGGTGCTTTTTTGTGCCTATCTTCGACGTAAGGGACGAGTGCAGCGTGGCAAGAACCCAGGACGAAATTCGCCAGACCAACGTTAAGAAGATTCTCCAGGCCGCGGAGCAACTGTTCGCGGAAAAAGGCTATGCCGGCGCCTCCATGGGAGAAATCGCACAGCTGGCTGAACTTCCCAAGTCCAACGTGCACTACTACTTCGCCACTAAAAAAGCGCTTTACCAAGAGGTATTGCTAGAGTTGCTGGAAATATGGAAGCAGGACGCGCTCTGCTTTGAACTCTACGATGACCCTCGCGTGGTGCTGTCTACTTACATTCGCGCCAAAATGACCCACTCCCGCAATCGCGCCCACGGCTCGAAAGTGTGGGCGGCCGAAGTCATGCAGGGCGCACCGATCCTTAAAGAGCGTCTGCGCGACAATCTTTACGAATGGGCCAAACTCAAAGAGTCGAAAATTAGTGAGTGGGTCGCGTCAGGCCAGATTCACCCTGTTGAGCCTTCCTATCTACTTTATATGATCTGGGCGTCCACCCAGCACTACGCCGACTTCGACTACCAAATCTACTTGCTCAATGACGACAAACCGCTAGACGACCTGCAGTTTGAAAAAGCCGTGCAGTCAGTGACTACGATGACTTTAAGAGGCATTGGGCTGACGGTATGAGTATTGGCCGGCGATTAGATGGGCTGGCGCATACGCAAAATCGCTACGCCTAAACCGATAAAAGCACTGCCCATGATGCGATTGACCCACTTTACTCGGCGTGTGTTGCTCAGCCAGCGAGTGAGATTTTTCGCGAGCCCGCCGTAGGCCATTAAGGTGGCGAATGAAAGCACCATAAAGGTGCCTACCATCATGGAAAATTGCGGAAGTAAGGCGCGCTGTGTATCCAAAAACTGAGGAAACAGAGCAGTAAAAAACAGGATTGCTTTTGGGTTGCTCATGGCGACCAGGAGGCCTTCGCTGAAAATGCGCCAGTGAGGAATGGGCTTGGCAGCGGTGGACGGTACCGCCAGTGAGCGTTGGCTAAGCCACTGGCGAATGCCTAGGTATATCAAGTAAGCGGCGCCGCCAAATTTCAGCAGGTTAAACAGCGTTTCTGAGGCATTGAATATCACGCCTAACCCCAACACCGCGGCGCTCGCGAGTATTAGCAGGCCGATAATATTGCCCAGCGAGGAAAGCGCCACGCGCTTTTTTCCACCGGCCATGCCATTACGCACCGCGACTAAAAAAGCGGGCCCAGGGCTCGCAATGCTGGCCAGCGCCATGGCAACAAACAGCAGCCAAGTGGAAAGTGGCATGGGTATATCTCCTAAGAGGATAAAGCCGGTTAGTCAGACGACCGGTATCTATCTAAGCGCTGATGGCAAGCCCGCACCTATGGAACGTTAACATTTCACTAGCCCAGTGGCCCGCTGGTAACCGTTGTCTTCAATCCTTTAATAATGGCTTGACCATCCTCACGCTTGAGTTCGTCGTACCAGGCTTGCGTTTGGGAGGCGTCGTGCCCATGAATCATCTCCGCGCGCTTACGGGCGCGCTGGACGATCTCTCCCACTCGGCTAACGCGTTGCGCGTCGTACTGCGTCAAGGCGCTGGCAATGGCAGATGAGGTGTCGGTATGTTCTTCAAGTGCGCGCTGCACGACGTGAGCCAGCACCCAGGCGTCTTCTATCGCTTGGCAGCCGCCTTGGCCAAGGTCGGGTGCCATGCCATGAGCAGCATCACCTAGAAGGGCAACACGCGGTGCGGTCAGTGAATCAAGCGGGGGGATATCGTAGATTTCCACACGCGCCATGCGCTCAGGGTCGAAGCGTTCGATAAGTGCCTGCACCGGCGCAGCCCAGCCTGCAAAGTGTGCGCGTAATTCATCGCGATAGTGGCTGGGGTCGTTGGTGGTGCCAGCGGGGAGCGGTACATCAAGAAAACAATAGAATTCCTGCGCGCCTTCGGCATTGCCCCCGTTGCCCATGGGCATAAACGAGACACGCTTCGCGTCGCCGACATACTGATCCCAGTGACTCTGCGGTGCCAAGGCACCATCGGCAGGCACGCGTACATTCCAGTTCACATAACCCACGTATTGGCGCTCAACGGGGTGCCCCACGACCTTACCGCGCAGCTTTGAATGAGTACCTTCCGCGACGACTAATAAGTCGGCGTGCAGGCTTTCGCCATCGTCAAAATGCGCAGAAACACCGTCGTGCGTCAGCGTGTAATCATGACAGCTGCGGCCAAACTGCACATGCTCGGTGCCTACCGCGTCTAGCAACATTTGTTGTAGGGCGGCGCGAGAAATAGGGCATGCACGCTGCTCGATCTCTTCAAATAGCGGCACCAGGCTAAAATCGGTTAAGGGTTGACCGTCATGCGTCAGATAGCGCATCTGGGTGATGTTGCCACTTAAGCCTTCAATGGCGTTACCAAGGCCCAGTTGATGCATGACTTTCACGCCGTTAGACCATATCGAGAGCGCCGCGCCTACTGGACGCATCGTTGCTACGCGTTCAACCACCGTGACCTGATGCCCTTGCCGCTGGAAAGCGAGAGCGGTGCTCAGCCCGCCAATGCCCGCGCCGATAACGAGAATATTGAGAGGCGTAGTCAGAGGGCGGGACATAGCGAGCTCCTTGAAAAATGGGAAGGCACAACGGCTAACGGGTCATATCAGCTGTTACCGCTAACTGTATACAGCGTTAAACCTTAATGTATAAGCAATCATAGTGCCAAGTCAGTCGTTACTTACCTGGGCGTCAAAACCTAACCGACGCCTGTAGGCTGACCTCTAGGGGATCACCGACCACGACCCGTGTGTTGCCACCGCTTGAAGGGTAGTAAGTGGTGTCGAACAGGTTCTTGGCATTGAGCTGCAGGTGAAGGGTGTCGCCCAGCCAAGGAGTGTCCCAGCCGATAAACGCGTCAGCGACGGTGTAGTCGTCTAATCGGAAACTGTTGTCAGCATCGCCTTCGCGCTCACCCACATAGCGAACCCCACCACCTAAGCGCCAGTTGCCCAGTCCAGGTGCGGTTGTTAAATCGTGTGCCAAGTAGAGGCTGGCGGTATGGCGGGCGGCGTTGGTCAGCCGGTTGCCCTGGGTATCTTCGGTGTCTTTAAGTACTTCGGTGTCGGTATAGGCGTAAGCGCCTAGTAGTGAAAGCTGATCAGTCAACTGGCCGGAAACCGTTAGCTCCACCCCCCGTGAACCCGCTTCGCCTACCGTGCGGGTCACACCGTTGTCTGAGACGGCAACATTCTCCTTGCGGATATCGAACAGCGCAACGGCCAACGAGAACTGGTCGTTCCATAGATGCTTCACACCGATTTCGCTGCCCATACTGTGTTCAGGATCCAGCGCCTGTCCGGTATCGCTGTCGGCCCCATTGGGCACAAACGCTTCGCTGTAGCTGGCATAAACGGACGTCTCCGGGGTCAGGCGATGCAGCAGACTGATTGATGGCAGGAAAATATCGTCGCTGGTATCCGTCTCGGTGATGAAGTCCTGCCCACGGCCGGAAAACTGCTCGTAGTGTGTATAGCGCCCGCCTAGCCCCAGCGTCCAGCGGTCGTTGAAGTGCCAGCGATCATTGAGAAAAACGCCGGTCGTATTAACCTCATCCAAGCGGTTGCTGCGCGAGGTGTTAAGGCTATCGCTATCCAGCGTCAGGCCGCCGTAGCTCATAGCGTAAATGTTTTGATCAGTCACCGACGAGCCGCGATACACCTCGGCCAGATAGTCGCGGCGACGTTCGTGGTCAATTCCTACGGTAAGGTCGTGGCGCATGCCTGCCAGCGTGGCGGTGCCGGTAGTATCCCAGGCGGTGTACTGTACGTGGCGGTCATAACCTTCATTAGCATCTGCACGACGTGTTAATGCACCGCTCTGCTCGTTAACGCTTAGTACTCGCGGTTGGCCATCGCTGTACTGCCGGCGGTTCCAGCCGTAGGTGAGCCGTGTTGACCAGTCGTTGTTAATATCCTGTTCCCACCAGGCGGTGACGGCTTCGTCGTGACCGAAAACCCGCGACCAGGATTCGTCGAAACGGCGCTCACTAGGTACCTTGGCGGGTTCACCATCAATCATCACCGTGCCGCGATCCAGATCCAAGTCGTAGTCGCGATACTCATAGGAGATTTGTGCGCGACTTTCGCGGCCTTCCCAGCGCAGCGAAGGGGCAATAATCGTGCGTCGATCATGACCAAAAACGCGCGCGGAGTCTTCATCTTCATGATGGGCGATAAATCGGAAGGCCAGGCCGGTATCGGCAATTGGCCCGGTGACATCCACGCTGGCATTGCCGCCACCCAAGGAGGTGGCTTCGGCGCTGATTTCGCGCTGCCACTCGTACTCAGGCCGTTTGGTGACCAGGTTGATCACCCCGCCAGGATCCTGCTGGCCTTGAAATAGCGAGGCAGGCCCCTTGAGTACTTCGACATGATCCACCGTTGCCATTGAGAAGGTGCCGCGCGGTTGGCGAATGCCATCGATCAGAATCGAACCATCGCTGTTGCTGCCGAAGCCGCGTTTAATATAGCCATCCTCGGTGCCCCCCATGTTATTGCCTGCGGTCACCCCTGCAACCATCGCCATTGCTTCGTCCAAGCTGTCGACATCATGGTCGGCCATCACCTGGGCGGTGACGGTCTCCACGGCGCGGGCCTCTTCTAAAAACGACACCGGCTGTTTGCTGGCAAGGCTTGAGCGCTGGGCACGATAGCTCCGCGGAGCCACGTCAGTGAGCCGATCTGAGGTGACGATCAGTGTTTTTGGCGCGGTCTCGTTGGCCTGCTGTTCGTAGACCTGTTGTGCCTGGGTCTGTTGTGCATAGACATCGGGCAGTGGGTTCAGCAGTAGCAGTGGCGAAAACAATGCAAAGGTTCGGGAGCGCAGCATGGTCGATACAGATCCTGTTATTGTCAGAGGGGGAGTGGGCCAAGGATTATGGAGCGTTGAGTGCGCCCCAAAAGTGATCTTCGTGACTTAGCGCTGGCGTGATAGGTAGTAGGGCATTGAAGGTGGCGGCCGGATCAAGGTCAGTGAAGTGTTCGGGATAGAGCCATTGGACGATACGTTCGAGCGCTACAATGGCGAAAGGACCCTGATGAAAACCATGCCATAGCGCATAAAACTGTCCATTCTGAACGGCGTTAAGATGCGCCCAGCCGGGAAGCGATTGGCTCAGATGCCGCAAATCCTGGCTGATATCATCAGCACTGATATCAAGTCCAACGCGCACACCATCACCCGCTGTCCACTGCCCCGCGGTATTGAGGATGACGTCGGGTGGGTGGCTGAGCACCCATTCATTGCTCAGCGTTGCCGATGCGCCGGGAATTAATGCATCGGCAAGATTATCGCCACCTGCCCGGGCTACTAGGTCGGCTAGCCCGTTGCGTAGATTGGTACGGCAGCAGTCCACTTTTAGCCCAGGGGCGACATTGATTAGCACGGTGGGGGCATCGGCGGCCTGTTCCGCCAGCTTCAAGTCTGCCAAGCCCTGGTCGATACGCGCCAAGCGTTGTTCAATTAGAGCAATCATTGCGCTAGCTCGAGGCATCGCGTTCAAGGCCTCGCCTAAAAGCGCAAGGCTTTTGGGCGTGTTCTCCAGCGGGTGGCGGTTAAAGTCGATAAACAGATAGGCAATACCTAGCTCGTCCAGTAGCTGCGCCAGCGGAGAGCCTTCGAAGTTACTAGCGCGCGCGAGATCAAGCAGTACTAAGTCTGGGGCCAGGTTAAGCAGCGCTTCGCTATCGAGTTGGGGTGTCGGCGCGCTTGAAAGAGCGGGCAGTTGATCAAGCGCAGGCCACTGGGTGAGAAACCGTTGAGCCATGGCGGGGTCAAATACGGCCAGCGGATAGGCCCAGCCCGCTAAGCGCGGTGTTGGGTCATCTAGAAGTGTTGCCAAGGCATAAAGCTGGCGTGGCTGGGTAAGAAACAAGCGTGTGGGCGGTGCTGAAAGCGTTACCTGACGCCCGGCAAGATCAGTCAGTGTTTTAGGAAAGTCTTTAGACGCGCCCGCCTGTGAATCGGTTGCCCAGCAAGCGGCAGCGATTAACAGGCTCATCCAGCACAACACATTAATAGCCAAGCGGCGCATCGGATGAGCATAAATGGTGGTTGTTGGTATAAACATCACAATGGCTCGCTGACGCGATCACTGAGCACAAGTGGCCGCCCTAGCGAGCATCGCTCGACCCGGGACTCGACCCCATAGGCGGTGTGCAGCACGTCGGGGGTGATCACCTCGTGAGGATCGCCTGCAGCCAGTAGCCCCCCGTTACCAAATAGCAGCACTTGATCACAAAAGCGTAGGGCGAGATTGATATCGTGGATGGCCATTAGGCAGACCGCCTGACGCTCCGCTATTACCGAGCGCACGGTATCAATCAGCGCCAGCTGCCAGCGCAAATCTAGCGCGCTGGTGGGCTCATCCAGTAGTAATAGTGCGGGCTGGCGGGCGATCGCCTGAGCTAGGCCAACCATCTGACGCTGCCCGCCGGAGAGCTCACTCAACGGGCGCAACGCTAACGGGCGAATGGCCAGTGCATCGAAAACGCGCTCGATTAACGTGTCTATCTCTGTACGGCTTAGGTCGGGGCGCACGGCACGACAAGCGCTCAGTACCGCTTCGTAGGCCACTAACGTGGTGGCCTGAGGGAGCGTTTGCGGTAGATAGCCCACATGACGCATCCGCGCGGCGCCACTGAGGGTGGTGAGGTCGATATCATTAAGCTGCATACGTCCGCTGGCTGGCTGTAAGCCCGCGATGGCTTTTAACAGGGTCGATTTACCCACCGCATTGGGCCCCAACACTGCGACCAGTGAACCGGGTGGCAGTGTGGGCAAGCTTAGCTGCTCGAAAACGCGCCGTTTGCGGTAGCCGGTCGTGACGTTGCTGAGCGTAAAGCCTGCTTTCATCGCGCGCGCCCCTGCAGCATGATTAACGCCATAAAGAAGGGGATGCCTACCAGTGAGGTTACTAAGCCCACAGGCAGCACCAGCCCATCGACCAGCGTTTTACTGGCGATCGACGCGAGCGATAGCACCAGCGCCCCCGCCAAGGCGCTGCCCGGTAAGTAAAAGCGATGATCTTCACCCAATGCCAGGCGTGCCATATGCGGGCCGACTAGCCCAATAAAGCCAATGGTGCCCACAAACGCGACTGCTGCAGCGGCGAGCAGGCTCACTCTAAGTAGCGAGATAAGTCGCAAACGCTCAACCGCAATCCCGAAGCTGCGCGCATGTTCATCACCCGAGCGCAGTGCCGTCATTGCCCAGGCGCTGCGCAACGAGAAAGGCATACAAATGGCTAATACCACTGCCACGATGGCCACCGTGTCCCAAGAGGCGCGTGAGAGGCTGCCCATCGTCCAGAACACTAATTGCTGTAGCGCATCGGGACTAGCGATGAGCTGCAAAAGTGCCACCAGCGCGTTGAGTACAAATACCAACGCAATGCCGAATAACACAATAATCTCACGGCTGGCGCCGTAGAGACGAGATAAGGCATTGATAGTCAGCATCGACGCCGCCGCAAACATAAATGCCATTAAAGCGGTGGCGTAGTGGGCGTTTAAACCAAACAAGGTGAGATTGAAAACAATGACCAGCGAAGCGCCTAAGGTGGCCGCCGCACCAACGCCCAGCGTGAACGGGCTGGCCAGCGGGTTATTCAGCACCGTTTGCATTTCTGCCCCTGCCAGCCCCAGCGTTGCGCCTACCAGCACTGCCATGAGTGCGGCAGGGAGGCGGATTTCCCAAACAATGGCTTGCTGAATCGGCCCTTGAGCATGAGGATCCAATAGCAGTGCGATTAAATCAGTCACTGAGATATTCGCAGGGCCACTGGCAATATCAGTGAGCAGCGATATTGCTAACGCTATGGCTAACCCCGCGACAATCAGCAAACGGGTAACAATGAAGCGCCGATAGGTGGATGCCAACGGAGCAGCAAGCGGCGAAGACGCGGGCATTGTGAAGGTGTTTCCAGGTGAGAGCGAAAATTTATCAGGATTAGTCTTATTTGCGACTAAAACTCATTCGTGATTGTATTTTCATCCTTTAGTCGTAGCTTTGTCAACCGCAGGGAAACCAAGCGTTGCCTGATTGCGGTGGGGTTTCCGCTATGCTCTATTGAAAGACTAGGCTCTATTAAAGCAGTATCTGATCCGTGCTTACTTTTTGTTACGAAATCCCTCAAGGAGTTCATCATGATTGATTTACCCGCTCTGCTAGGCAGTGACGCCGATAGCTTGCTTAACCATACGTGCCAGGGAGTTCGTCGTGAGGACTTGCATCTTCCTGGCCCTGATTTTATTGACCGCGTGATGGCCGATAGCGACCGCAGTCCATTGGTACTGCGCAATATGCAGGCGTTTTTCGATCATGGGCGTTTGGCAGGCACTGGCTATCTCAGCCTGTTGCCGGTAGATCAGGGCATTGAGCACTCGGCAGGCGCCTCTTTCGCGCCTAACCCGCGTTACTTTGACCCGGCCAATATTGTCGAGTTAGCCCTTGAAGGGGGCTGCAACGGCGTGGCTTCAACGCTAGGAGTACTCTCTTCCGTAGCGCGACGTTATGCTCATAAGATTCCAATGATGTTAAAGCTCAATCATAACGAAACCTTGAGCTACCCGGCGATATACGATCAGACGCTATTTGCCGATGTGGAGCAGGCCCACGACATGGGCTGCGTGGCAGTGGGGGCGACGATTTACTTTGGCTCTCACGAGAGCCGTCGGCAAATCATGGAGATTAGCGAGGCTTTCGAGCGCGCCCACCAGTTGGGAATGGTGACGGTATTGTGGGCTTACCTGCGTAATCCTGAGTTCAAACAGGGTAGCAACGATTATCACGCCTCGGCTGACCTCACCAGTCAAGCCAATCACATGGCCGCCACCCTTAAAGCGGATATCGTTAAACAGAAACTGCCTGAGAATAACGGCGGCTACAACGCGGTTGGCTTCGGGCATACCCACGATAAAGTGTATAGCGAGCTGACGACTGATCATCCCATTGACCTGGCCCGCTATCAGGTAGCCAACTGCTTTATGGGCCGTGCGGGTTTGATTAATTCCGGCGGTGGCTCCAAAGGACACTCTGATCTTGGCGATGCAGTACGCACGGCGGTTATTAACAAGCGTGCGGGGGGAATGGGCCTGATTTCTGGGCGCAAAGCATTCCAAAAACCGATGCAGGAAGGCGTTGATCTGCTGCATGCGATTCAGGATGTCTATCTCTCTACCGACGTGACGATAGCCTGACCGGTCTCTACGGCAGCGCTTGGGGGAATGAGCGGGGCAGGGCGTGCTGGGTACGCCCTATTGATGAAGTTTAAATGTGCCCTGACCCACTACGACGGCATTACCGCCAACCGTGACGAAACCAGGTTCGATCTCTCCATTGGCGGCGGTATGAATAACGCTGGGCCGCCCCATTTCATCGCCCTGATGAATCGTGCACTGCAAGGCATCTGGCTGGAGTGAGGCCAAATAGCCCGTTAAAGCGGCTGCGGCGCTGCCGGTGGCCGGGTCTTCACAGATACTCGCGTGCATACAGAACATACGGCTGCTGATCTGGATGGTTGTGTTGTTTGATGGCTCCGTTACGTATAGGTAGACCTGCTCTGCGCTGCTCGTCATCACCGAACTTTCCCATAGTGCGTTGTCGATGCTGATGCGCACCAACGCTTCATGATCGACTAACTCGATCAGATGAAAGGGTAGTCCGAAGGACGAAAATACGGGGCTGCCAATCACCTGGTGGCTTTCCAATCCGAGGAGCTTAGCCGCGGTGGCATGATCAATAGTGCTGCCCATGACCTTGGCCCGCTGAGCGGTAGTAAAGGTGGCTCTTCCCTGTTTATAACTAACCATTAGCTCGCCGATAGGGGGCTGTAGAACAACCTCTTGCGCAGGGTTGACTAGGTTCAGCTCTGCTAACAGGCGCGCGGTGCCTACCGTGGGATGTCCGGCGAAAGGCAGCTCACGCGTGGGCGTGAAAATACGCATCGGGTAGTGATTCGGCCCAGCAGCCGCGCCTAAAAACACCGTTTCAGCAAGATTAAGCTCATTGGCCAAGGCCTGCATAGTGCTGGTCGCCAGCCCATCGGCCTCCAGAAAGACGGCCAATGGGTTGCCGGCAAACGGCTGGTCGGTAAATACATCGAGTAAATAGTACTCAACGGTTTTCATACCGTTCTCCCTTTAAAGTGAGCGTTTCCAAAAGGCTTTTTGGCCCTCTTTTTTTGCCTGGGCGCGGCTGATACCAATATCTTTTAGCAAGCGGTCATCAAGTGTCAGTAGTTGGCGGCGGCTGCGACGGCGCTGATGGTATTTTCGTAACGTGGCGCTTAACTGGTAGCGAAGCTGAGTAAGGTTGAGGCGTAGCATGACGGTGCTCCTTGAATGCGATATGCCTCATTAGGTTACTCAGCGTCGCTATGACGATACAGATATAGAAATTTATATTATAAAGATACAGATGAAGTGTTTTATTACTCTGTATGGGCTATAAATAGCTATCTGTATTGTTGCAGCGACAGCGAGGAGCCACTGCCGTGACGCGTTATGAAGAAGTTGCCAATGCGTTACAGGAGCGTATCGAGCACGGTATTTATCGTGTGGGCGATCGTTTGCCTTCTATTCGCGCGGTTTGCCAAGAGTTAGGCGTTAGCATTTCCACTGCGCAGGAAGCTTACCGGCAATTAATGGACGTGGCGTTGATTGAGTCACGGCCTAAATCGGGTTATTTCGTGTTGCCGAGCAGGGTGCCGCCAGTTCTGCCGTCCATGTCGCGACCCGCGCAGCGCCCATTGGACGTTTCTCAATGGGATCAGGTGCTGGAACTCGTCGCTACCCAGCGGGATGATGCGCGGCTGTTGCTTGGGCGTGGCGTGCCGAATCTTGAGTATGAGACGCTGCGGCCGCTGTCACAAATTCTTGCCAGCCTACATCGCCATAATGACTTAATGGGATTCAATTACGACAAGCTGAGCGGCAGCCCCGAGCTGCGTCAGCAGGTGGCTCGACTGGCGATTGCCTCCGGCTGCTTGCTGCACCCTGACGACATTATGGTGACCACTGGCTGCCAGGAAGCGCTGTCCATTTCGCTGCGCACTCTCACACAGCCTGGTGATGTGGTGGCCGTGGACTCGCCCAGTTTTTATGGCACCATGCAAATTCTCAAGGCGATCGGCTTAAAAGCGCTGGAAATTCCCACGGATCCGCAAACGGGTATCAGCTTAGAAGCATTGGAAATGGCGCTGGAGCAGTGGCCTATCCGTGCGATACAGGTGACGCCGACCCACAATAACCCATTGGGCTACACCATGCCCGAGGCGCGAAAGCGGGCTTTATTTCAGCTCGCTCAACGCTTTGATGTCGCTATTATTGAAGATGATATCTACGGTGATTTGGCGTTTAGTCTGCCAAGACCACGCACCGTGAAATCCTTCGACGACGATGGACGCGTGATGCTATGCAGCGGTTTTTCCAAAACAGTCGGGCCTGGCTTGCGTGTAGGCTGGCTGGCGCCGGGCCGTTATCGCGATCAGGCGCTGCATATGAAGTACGTCTCGACCGGTGCGTCGGCCACGTTGCCACAGCTGGCGGTGGCGGAGTTTGTCGCTAAAGGTCACTACGAACGCCACCTTCGCTATGCTACCCGCCAGTATCAGCGCCAGCGGGATATTATGATCAGTTGGGTGCAGCGCTACTTTCCTGAAGGTTCGGGCATTAGCTACCCACAGGGGAGTTTTTTGCTCTGGGTGGAGTTGCCTGCTGCGGTGGACTGCGTGAAGCTTAACGAGCGCTTAGCCAAGCGTGCAATTCACGTAGCACCAGGGTCGCTGTTTTCAGCTTCTGGAAAATTTCGCCAGTGTCTGCGCCTTAACTATGCCTTCACGCTAACACCGGTTATAGAGGATGCCGTGCGTACAGTGGGGGAGTTTGCCGCAGACATGGTGGAAGAGGCGCAGCAGCATGAACATGGCCTGTCTGCGCTATAACGTAGCCGTGTGTCATAAACTAATGGTGCTGCCGCGCACCGGCGTTAAGCGGCCATGGTCGATAATGGGGCCAGTGGGCTGCCCAGCGGGTGCGCCTCCATGAGGCTCAATACTGACGGCTAAATCGGCAGTGAATAACAGCTCGCGTAGTTGAGCGCTCGGCTGCAAGCGCTGGCTGCCTTGGTCGGGTAAAAGGCCTAGCGAAACTGGCGTGCCGTCGGCGATTAGCCACAGCTCACCCGTTTGTTCACGGCCCAGTTGGGTCGGTTGCACAGTCTGAACGAGCAGCTCTCCATCGGCGGTTGCGCTGATAATCCATCCCGGCGTTTGTGATTCATCCTGAACGACGAATACGGCCTCCCCGGAAGGAATCATCGTCAGCGCGGCCTGTTGCCATAGCAGTCCCAATGCAACGGCGATCGCGCCAAAGCTGGCAGCCATCGCCTGCCAGGCACCTAAGCGCTGCCACCACGGGGTGGTACGCGTCCCCGTCGCATGGGTAATGCGCTGCCAAATCTCTTTTGGTGGCGTTTTAGGATCAAGGCGCTCATTAAACAGCTGCAGATGCTCGCGCCAGTTGTCTACGTCATTACGTACGTCGTGGCTGACAGCAAGCAGCGCTTCAAAGCGTGCTTTTTGGTCGCTGTCCAGCACTCCTAGTACGTACTCGCCAGCGGCTAGATGACGTTCCTCAGCACTGGTTAAATCCCACTGGTCAGACATGTTTTTAACCTCTCGAGTCCACGGCGAATCCAGCTTTTGACGCTACCCAGTGGCTGGGCTAAGGAGTCGGCCAGTTCGCTGTGGGTTAGCCCCTGAAAGAAAGCCATTTCCATGACTTGGCGCTGCTGACGGCTAAGCGTGTCTAAACAGTCTTGGAGCTTGCTGTTCTGCTGTGCGCTCATGCTGTCGTCTTCAGGATCATCGGTGCTAAACAGTGTTTCCAGCAACGGCTCATTAGCGGTTGCATCCTGTGGTTTTTGGCGTCGCAACCAGTCAATACCAATGTTGCGAGTCATCGTTGACAGCCACGTCATCGGCTTAGCCCGCGTTTCATCATATTGGTCGGCAGCGTGCCATATCTTGATAAACACATGTTGTAGGCAGTCCTGTGCAGCGCTCTCGTTTCTGACTATACGCAGCAACTGCGCATACAGATGCGCCGATGAGGCACGATAGAGGCGTTCGAGGGCCTGGCGATTGCCATGCGCACAGCCATTGAGCTGGTCGATCAGGTATTGATGACGTTGAGTCGCGTCTAACATTCAGGATCTCTGCAGAACGAACCGATCCACCAGTCTTGGCGAGTCGCGCGTTGAAGGCAAGCGTACTGAGTCAGTTGGCTAGAATTTTTTTGTGAGAATTGTGCATCCACACAGATCTTAGCCACGTAAACATTGGTGAGCCTGCATTAAAGGGGCCTTTTAATGACAAACCAATAATGATCATCAGGAGATGCCCGAATGAAACTCAAACTTCTTGCTGCTAGCCTATGTGCAACCGCTTTATGGACCAGTGCTGCTTTGGCGGATCATGGCCCCACTAATGTTGGTGGCGCTAGCATGTTGCCTGAGCGCAATATCATTCAGAATGCCGTTAACTCCGGCGACCATACCACGCTAGTCGCAGCAGTTAAGGCCGCTGAGCTGGTGGATGTGCTACAGGGTGAAGGCCCATTTACCGTATTTGCCCCGACGGATGAAGCCTTTGCGGCTCTGCCTGCCGGCACTGTAGATACCTTGTTACAACCTGAAAATATTGAGCAATTGCAGACTGTTCTTACCTACCATGTGGTACCCGGTAATCTAAACCGTGACGCCCTGTGGGAAGAAGTGATGGAGAACGACGGTACCGTTGCCTTCCAAACCGTACAGGGCGAGTACCTGACCGTGGTGCGTAACGGCAATAACCTGATGGTCATGGATGCTCAAGGTAACGGCGCTAACATCACCGTTATTGATGTGGCCCAATCTAACGGCGTGATCCACGTGATTGATAGCGTCTTAATGCCCTAAGCATTAGCCGCTATTTATTCTGCGCTAACTCACTCGTCGCCGGGCTTCCCGGCGACGAGTGTCGTTTGTTGGCGGGGCGTGTAAATAGTCTGCGTGCCTGGGCTGCTTTCTTTCGTGTGATGCACCCGCTGGCATGATCATTAATAAGCCCCATTGCCTGCATAAATGCAAAGGCCGTAGTCGGGCCCACAAACTTCCAGCCCCTTTTCTTGAGTGATGTTGATAGTGCTACAGACTCAGGCGATGTTGTCTGCGACTGCGGCTCTTGCAATGCATCTAACGCGGGCTCAAACCCCCAGAAAAACGCGGCAAGCGACCCCTCTTCAATCATTTCCAATGCGCGCTGCGCGTTATTAATGACGGCTTCAATCTTGCCGCGGTGGCGGATAATTCCCGCGTCCTGCAGTAAGCGCTGTACGTCATCTTCGTTAAAGCGGGCGACCTGATGAATGTCGAAGTGGTGGAAGGCCGCGCGAAAGTTCTCGCGCTTGTTAAGAATGGTGCGCCAGCTCAAGCCTGATTGAAAACTTTCCAAGCACAGCTTTTCAAATAGCCGTTGGTCGTTGTCGACCGGGAAGCCCCATTCATTGTCATGATAGGGAAGAAACTCCGGTGCGCCGCCACACCACAAGCAGCGCGGGTGTCCATCGGGGGCGATAAACTCGTTAGCCATGCCTTGCCTACCTCTCAATCAAACCATTCTTTGGCAGTACGCCATAAGCACATACCGATGAAATAGGCCGATGCAATACCCCACCCCCAGAGTGCCCAGGCTGCGTGCTCGGAGCTTGAGAGCAGCAGTGACGTAACGCAGGCGCACCACGCTAGAGTGATCGCAATATTGAACGGCATGAACAGACGCACCCGGAAGGGATGCAGGAACTTCATCTTTGTGACGGTGAGGATGGCCAGCAATACGATCGTGGCAAACGTGATGAACGGTGAGAGATCGAGAATATAGAAATAGGCGGCAGCGATATTCCAGGCCGCAGGAAAACCCACGAAGTAGTTATCCTGACTCTTCATGCCAACGTTGCAGAAACAGAACATCGATGACAGCAGAATGATGAACACCGACAGCAGTTCAAGATAAGACGGCAATTCAACAAAGAAGTAGATAAACAAGGCGGGAATAAAGGCCCAGGTTAGGTAATCGATCACCATATCCAGGGTCGAACCGTCGAAATGGGGCAGTATGGCCTTCACTTCGTATTTACGGGCGAGCGCGCCATCGACACCATCCACCATCATCGCGGCGCCTAACCAGAGAAGGCAGGCTACCGGATCGTTGTCGATCAGTGACAGCAACGCCATCGTGCCAAGTAGTACTCCACTTGCCGTAAATGCGTGTACGCTCCATGCTTTGCATCGCGATGCGTGTGAGCCTGCTTGCGAAGAGAGCGGTTGAGCCACATTAACCCCGTTGAGAACATCGTGTTCTACTGTTGTTTGGTGTATGGATAAGCGTTTAACTCGCTACACTACTATAAGTAGGCACCTAGAGAATACGCAGGCATGCTATCTAAGGAAGATTCCTGATGACTATCGTTCGTGCAGCAAACATTAATGACCTGGATGCCTTAACCGAGCTGTTAGATGGCTACCGTCAATTTTATCAGCAGCCGAGTGATATGCAGGCCGCTCGTGAATTTTTAGGCCAACGCATGGGGTTAGGAGATTCATTCATTTTGGTAAGTGAAAGCAGTGAAGGCACACTCACTGGTTTCGTGCAGCTTTATCCCGGTGTTTCTACGGTAGGCTTGAATGCGCGCTGGACGTTAAATGATCTATTTGTATTACCTGGTTGCCGTGAGAAAGGTACCGGTAGGGCGCTAATGGATGCTGCTACCCAGCTTGCTCGCGATCATGGCGTTCCCCGCCTAATATTGATGACGCAGGTTGAGAACGAGCGAGCCCAACATCTTTATGAATCGTTGGGCTGGCAGCGCAATACGGCGTTTTACGGCTATCTATTAGACGTCAAATAATCTTTATGGGATTGCCTTAGCCAAGCCACGGTGGGGTGACGATCTTAGCCGGCTCGCGCTGCATGATGACCTCGCCGTGGCGTACTGAAAGCAGTACTTCGCCTTGATTACGCAGTACGCTGTAGTCGTCTTCACCCTCCAGTAAGTTGAAATTGCCGGGTTTGCCCACTTCTATGCCATAACGATCTTCAATATTCAGGGTACGCGCACTGTTATCGGTAATCAGTGACAGCGCCTGGCCGAAGTCTTGGTAGCCCATCATTTGGCAAATATGTAGGCCGAAATCTAGCGTTCGCAAAAGTTTACCGTTGCCCAGGGAATACCAGGGGTCAAAAATAGAGTCTTCGGCAAAGCACACGTTAATGCCCGCTGCGTTTAACGCTTACTAACGCAATCGTAGCCGTGCCCCAGGCGTACCAGCCGATTTGAGTAAAACCAAGGATGAAGTCGGAGAGTTTGCTGCCTTTCTCGCCAAAGCAGAAGCGCCCCATTAGCACGGAGTTAAGCCCGCTTTTACAGGCGATATAAGCAAGCGCTGCTGCATAAGCACCCAGCAGTAAGTTGCCTATCAGAATGATCCATAGCAGCTGGCCGATAGGAAAGGCCTGGCCCAGCGTGCCGCCAGCCCACATGGTGGCGGTGAAAAAGGTGAAGCCCAGCAAAATCACGGCGGTGGAAAACAATCCTTTGCGGGCGCTGGTAGGAACTTCGCTGAGCGGATAGTCAGAGTGGTGCATGGCAGTGTACCCCGATGTAAGCCCACAGCCGGTTAGCTGCTGGCTATATACGAAGCAAGAGATGTGCCATAAAGGCTATGCCCAGTGGTTAGGTGCTGAGGCATCGTTTGATAACAAGCCCCGTGTTGCCTAAGTAAGAACAGGGGCTCAGCTGAAATGAGTAAGCGCTCAATTTACAGAGCGTTGACAACTTCGTCGATTTGTAGCTTCAAACTTTGCAGGCCACCACCTGAGAGGTACCAGAGCGCGGGTGTGAGCAGTACGAGTTTCGTGTTGGCTCCAGCATCGTCAAGCGCTTGTGCGAGTGCTTCTGCGTCAGCGGGCTCGTCGCCAATCGCCGCGCTGCGGTCAATCACTAGCACCACGTCCGGGGCAATCTCGGCAATCGCGTCAGGGGAAAGCGGCGTGAAGGTACGCGTGCCACGCGTTTCACTGGTAACGCTATCGGGCATCTCCAGGGCTGCAACGCCCAATACGTCATGCACTACCGGATGTTGATTAAGCATCAAGTTGCCGCCGTTGTGTGTCACCACCAGCGTACGCGGTGCGTTGCTGAGCGCTTCGCGCTGGGCTTCAATGTCGGCGTGCAGTGCTTCGAGGGCTTCTTCGGCACGCGCTTCGGCGTCTATGTGACTTGCGATCTGACGAACATTTTCATCGAAGGATGCCAGGTAATCATCGCCTTGTAAGCGGGTATTTAGCAGCGGAGCAATCTCTGCTAACTCGGTTTCCCAGTCGCTTTGGCGGCCGGTATAAAAGATTAGACTTGGTTCGCTTTCCGCAATGGCTTCAAAATCAGGATTTTTTAGTCCACCTAAGTCGGTATAAGCATCGCTGCTATATGCCGATAAATAATCAGGCAGGCTCTGTTTGGGAATACCGACTACCTGTTCACTGGCGCCGAGCGCATCAAGCGTATCCAGGCTGCCTAGGTCAAACGTAGCGATGCGCTGGTCGGCATTAGCGGTGGCAGCGATTGAGACAAGCAGCGTTGCCGCGAGCGTTTTTGTAAAAATGGGGGAGAAAAGTGAAGACGTCATTAGGCTTCCTTTATAAGAAAACATTTATAAGAAAAAATAGCATATGCGATAGTTTCTCATTTTCTCAAGAATGCCGTGCTTTGTCGCTATTTGTTGATGGAACAGCGTGTTGCAATAAGTGCCACCGCCCTTGAGCGGTGCTGGCGGTGGCATTGGATAACGTGAGTCGCTTTAGCTTGCGACCTGGAAAGGGTTGCGTGGGTCGTTATCCCAGGCCAGGAAGGGTTGGCCGGTTTCTTGAGGCACCATGGTGATGCAATTTTCTACCGGGCAGGTGATTTGGCACAGGTTGCAGCCCACGCATTCGTCTTCAATCACCTCGTAGCGGCGGGCGCCGTCCTGCTCGGTGAGCTTGGCAATCGACTGGTGGGAGGTATCCTCGCAGGCGATATAGCAACGGCCGCACTCTATGCACAGGTCTTGATCGATCTGGGCAATGGTTTTGAAGTTGATGTCGAGGTGTTTCCAGTCGGTGGTATGCGGTATCGCCTTGCGGGAAAACGCCTCAATCGAGTCGTAGCCCTTGTCTGCCATCCAGCGGGAAAGGCCATCTTTCATCTCTTCTACAATGCGAAAACCGTTGAGCATTGCCGCAGTACATACCTGAACGCTACCCGAGCCTAGTGCGATAAACTCCGCCGCATCCCGCCAGCTGGAAATACCGCCAATGCCGGAGATGGGCAGCGTGGGGGTCGCCGGGTCGCGGGCAATTTCAGCCACCATGTTCATAGCAATAGGCTTCACGGCGCTGCCGCAGTAGCCACCGTGAGTGCTTTGATGGCCCACCGTAGGCTTGGCGGCCATGGCATCGAGATCGATACTGGTAATCGAGTTGATGGTATTGATCAGCGATACCGCATCAGCACCGCCGCGCAGTGCCGCCTGAGCGCCCACGCGAATGTCGGTAATGTTGGGCGTCAGTTTCACAATCACCGGTTTGGAGTAGTGCTTCTTGCACCAGTAGGTGACTTTTTCAATCAGATCAGGATCTTGGCCTACCGCCGCGCCCATGCCGCGCTCGGGCATGCCATGTGGGCAGCCTAGGTTAAGCTCAATGCCGTCTGCGCCGGTCGCTTCCACAAGTGGCAAAATATACGCCCAGGCCTCTTCATTACACGGCACCATGATGGAAACGATCAGCGCGCGGTCGGGCCAATCTTTCTTCACCTGGGTGATTTCTTGAAGGTTGATCTCCAGCGAACGGTCGGTAATCAGCTCGATGTTATTAAAGCCGATCACTTCGCGGTTTTTGCCATAGTGCGCTGAATAACGCGACGAGACGTTGACCGCCGCAGGCTCTTCACCCAGGGTTTTCCATACCACGCCGCCCCAGCCCGCCTCATAAGCGCGCACCACGTTGTAAGCTTTGTCGGTAGGTGGGGCGGAGGCCAGCCAGAACGGGTTGGGGGCTTTAATGCCGGCAAAGTTAACCGATAAATCAACGCCGTTAACGATACTATCGCCGCTGCTTTTTTTGCCAAATGAGGGAAAAGGGCTAGATGTAAAAGTATCCGTTTTCATGCGGCCTCCTGCTTGGCGGCAAGCGCCTGATGAATGGCGTGAGCCGCCAGTTTGCCGTGCTGCACCGCTTGCACGGTAAGGTCCTGGCCGGCTTGGACACAGTCGCCGCCAGCATAAACATTGGGTAAAGAGGTGCGAAACATCTCATCGACGTGGATGCGTTCGCCGTCTCGATCAAGCTCAGCGGCCGTTGCGTCGCTTAGGCTTGTGTCGTCGAAACCCTGACCAATAGCTTTGAAGATGGCCTCGGCGGCAAGTTCAAACGTCTCGCCTGTGGGCATTAAACGCCCCGCTTGTTCAACGGTCTTGGCAAAGCGCATCCCCGCTACGCGCCCTTGGGTATCCAGCATAATCTCGTCAGGCTGTGCCCAGGTCACTATGCGTACGCCGTTGGCCTTGGCGATTTCCTGTTCATGGTCGGTGGCGGACATTGCCTCAAGGCCACGGCGATATACCAGCGTGACCTCGGTGGCGCCTAGGCGAGACATCTGCGTGGCCATATCAATGGCGGTATTGCCCGCACCGATGACAATGCAGCGTTTGGAAACGGGTAGGCTGCCCAGGTCAGTGGCTTGGCGTAACGTTTTTATATATTCAACCGCCGGCATTAAGCCGGGTGCTTCTTCGCCGGTGAGGCCTAAAGCGCGGCTGGCGCCCAGCCCTAGGCCTATGAACACGCTGTCGTACTGCTGGCGAAGCGTGCTCAGTGCTAAATTGCTTCCCAAGCGCTGGCCGTACTGTATATCGATGCCGCCGATTTCGAGTAAAAATGCGACTTCCTTATGCGCAAAGTCATCGGTCATTTTATAGCGTGCAATACCGTACTCGTTCAGCCCGCCGGGTTTCTGTTCGGCTTCAAAAATCGTTACCTGATGGCCAAACATGGCCAAGCGGTGAGCGCAGGAGAGCCCTGCAGGCCCTGCACCCACCACCGCAATATGCTGGCCAGTTGAGGCTGCACGCGTAAAAGGGTGTTGTTCAAACTGCATGTTGTCGGTGGCATGGCGCTGCAATAGGCCAATCAGCACCGGCTGGCACTCGGCATCGTGATTGCGTACGCAGCTACGCTCGCAGAGAATTTCGGTAGGACATACGCGGGCACAGCTGCCGCCCAGAATATTGGCTTTCAAAATGGTTTCTGCCGCGCCGTTGATGTTGCTGTCGCTGATTTGGCGAATAAAGCTTGGGACATCGATATCCGAGGGGCAGGCCTCAACGCAGGGCGCGTCATAGCAGTAGAGGCAGCGCTGGCTTTCGATGATCGCCTGGCGATCGGTGAGTGGGGGATGAAGATCACTAAAGTTATTCACCAGCGCTTGCGGGTCGTAGGTGCCGACCTCTTTTGCGCTGGGCAGGTAGTCCAGTGGATTGGTCACGGTGTTACTCCCATTCTCTAGTCTTGTCTTGCGCTGTATTTTTTATTGGCTCATTTTTAACGTGCGACAGCCTTCGGGGCGTTTAACTCGGCCCGCTTGGCCAGAAGCTCAAATACACCGGGATAGGCGGGGCGTTTTAGATAGCGGCCTGCACCGCGTTCGGCGCGTAGCTCGCCATCTCGCCACACCCATTTCCCTTGGCTAATCGTGTGACGGGCGATGCCGCGGACTGTTTTACCCTCGAAGATGTTGAAATCGATGTTCTGGTGATGGGTCTTGGCGGAGATGGTGCGGGTGCCGTTGGGATCCCACACCACGATATCAGCGTCGGCACCGACTTGAATCGCACCCTTGCGCGGGTAGAGATTGAAAATCTTGGCGGTGTTGGTCGAGGTGATAGCAACAAATTCTTGGGGCGAAAGTCGGCCGGTGTTAACGCCTTCATCCCACAGCACGGCCAGGCGGTCTTCGACACCGGCGGTGCCGTTGGGGATTTTGGTGAAGTCATCCTTGCCGGCCGCTTTTTGCTCCTCGCAGAAGCAGCAGTGGTCGGTAGCGGTCGTTTGTAGGTTGCCGGATTGCAGGCCGTGCCAGAGTGCTTCTTGATGGCCCTTGGGCCGGAAGGGAGGGCTCATTACGTGGGCCGCTGCCGTTGCCCAGTCGGCGTGCTGGTAGACGCTGTCATCAATCAGTAAATGGCCTGCTAAACACTCGCCAAACACCTGATGGCCCTGTTGGCGGGCGTAGGCGATTTCATCCACCGCATCTTTGGTGGAAACATGTACCAGGTACACCGGCGCGCCTAGCGTGCTAGCAATGCGGATCGCGCGGCTAGCCGCTTCGCCTTCTACTTGAGGCGGGCGGGAAAGCGGGTGCGCCTCTGGCCCAGTTATGCCTTGAGCGAGCAATTTTTGCTGCATGTGGTACACCAGCTCGCCGTTTTCGGCATGTACCGTGGGAATGGCGCCTAGCTCTAGGCAGCGCGAAAAGCTTTCCACCAGAATATCATCGGTGGCCATAATGGCGCCTTTATAGGCCATAAAATGCTTAAAACTGTTAACGCCATGCTCGCGCACCAGAGTGCCCATTTCCTCTTTAACGCTTTCATCCCACCAGGTAATGGCGACGTGAAACGCAAAGTCAGTGGCGGCTTTTTCTGCCCAGCCTTGCCAGGTTTCGAAGGCTTCTAGCAGCGACTGGCCGGGGCTTGGGATGACAAAGTCAATAATCGTTGTGGTGCCACCTGCCATAGCCGCGGCGGTGCCGGTGTAAAAATCTTCGCTGGCCACCGCGCCCATAAACGGCATCTGCATATGGGTATGCGGGTCGATACCGCCGGGCATTACCAACTGATGGCTGGCATCAACCGTCTCACAGCCTTCAGGGATGTCTAGATCCGTGCCAATGGCATGAATCTTACCGTCTACGCAGAGCACGTCGGCCCGGTAGGTGTCTGCGTGAGTGACCACCGTGCCGCCTTTGATTAATAAGCTCATCGTTCGCTCCTTGGATGATTGTTTGGACAGTGCTATTCGCCGTCGGTGAGACGGGTGTAGGTTTCCGGGCGGCGGTCGCGGAAGAACTGCCAGTTGTTACGGGCTTCTCGCACCATGTCCAAATCAATCTCGTGGACGAGGAGTTCATCGTTGGTTTCGCTAGCCTGAGCTTCGATTTTGCCGCGGGGGTTGACGATGTAACTGGAGCCGTAGAAATTGCCGATATTCCACGGTGCTTCAGTGCCTACACGGTTGATGGCAGCAATAAAGCAGCCGTTGGCTGCCGCAGAGGCGGGTTGTTCAAGCTCCCAAAGATATTGAGAAAGCCCCGCCACGGTGGCAGAGGGGTTGAAAATCACTTCGGCACCGTTGAGCGCAAGCGCCCGCCAGCCTTCGGGGAAATGGCGGTCATAGCAGATATACACGCCAATTTTGCCGTAGGCAGTATCAAACACCGGCCAGTTGGATTGCCCAGGTTTGAAGAAGAACTTCTCCCAAAAACCGGCCACTTGAGGGATATGCGTTTTGTGGTATTTGCCCAAGTAGCTGCCATCGGCATCGAACACGGCGGCGGTGTTGTAGTAAACGCCGGTTTCGGTTTCTTCATAGATCGGAACAATAATGACCATGCGGTGCTCAGCGGCCAGTTTTTGCATCATCTGGCAGGTGGGGCCTTCGGGTACGCGCTCGGCGGCGGCGTACCATTTGCCGTCTTGGCTGGGGCAAAAGTACGGCTGATTAAAGACTTCCTGAAAGCACAGCACCTGCACGCCCTGGTCTGCGGCTTGCTGAATCATCGGTAGATGGGCTTCGTTCATCGCGTCACGAATGGCCGCGGGCGAAAGCTCGGTGCTGGTTTTTAAGCCCATTTGAATTAAGCCGATTTTCATCTTCTGCATTAGACGCTCCCTCTAATTGTTGGTGTAAAGCGTTTGTTTCAGTCTTAAGCGTTGTCTAATAAAGCTGACAATCAAGACAGCTTTTCTTAAAAGTATCGTTGGCTTGGTAGTTTTGGCAAGTCATCATTTATTGTTTTTTAAATTAACGTTAACTCTTTGAGTTTGTTTGATTTTATTTATATAAATAGCAGTGTTCACTCTTTTGGTGATCATGCGCACTGTTTTGGAATTTTTTATTAATTGTTTTGAATCATGCTGTTATCTATTTTAGAGGGCTTATTTTAAATTCTGAGATGTTTAAAGTTGGTGCAAATATTTTTTTTGATCTAGCTTTGTTTAGTCGACGTTTGTTCGAGAGGTAACATCGTCAAAGGTAATGATCTAATAATAATATTGTTGTCCATAAAGGCAGCTTTTTAATCAATGAGTTAATTGGCATGCTCGCTTAGCTAGGCACACTTATTGCTTTGAATCCTGTCTAGGAAACTTCACTGACCGTGGGGATTAAGGTTTGTCAGGATTTAGCCGCTGTCGCTAGCGTTCAGACACCGCCTGGGTTGGACAACGCAATGCTGAGGAGATACAAAAATGCCAGAAACAACCTCTCAGATGGTGGATCGAGATGGTCTGATTGAGCTTGAGGTAGGGGACGATGTACGCAACAGTTCGCGTTTTAATGAAGATATTGCACCGACCCAGGCTAGCGAGCGCACCTGGACCAAATGGAATATCGCCGCCCTGTGGGTCGGCATGTCGATCTGCGTGCCTACCTACACACTGGGCGGCGTTTTAACCGCCTATTTTGGTTTAAGCGTGGGCGAGGCGTTATTCGCTATTCTGTTGGCGAATATCATCGTGCTGATCCCGCTGACGTTGAACGCTTTTCCAGGCACCAAGTTTGGTATTCCTTTTCCCGTGGTTTTGCGTTCTTCATTCGGCATTTTAGGCTCTAACGTGCCCTGCCTGGTGCGCGCATTGGTAGGCTGTGGCTGGTTTGGTATTCAAACGATGTTTGGCGGTCTGGCGATTCATCTGCTGCTTTCAGAACTGGTGCCTGCTTGGGCAGCATTAGGTGGGGTTGGTGAAGTTATTGGCTTTTTTGTCTTTGGCGCGATGAACCTTTACGTGGTTATTCGCGGGGCTGAATCGATCAAATGGCTGGAAACATTGGCTGCGCCGCTGCTGCTAGCGGTGGGTATTGGGCTAATGATGTGGGCATGGCCGAATATGTCGATGACCGAGCTTCTCGCGCAGCCGCCATCGCGCCCTGAAGGGGCATCGGTTTACGGCTATTTTTTCGCGGGCTTGACCGCTATGGTCGGTTTTTGGGCCACGCTATCGCTTAATATCCCCGATTTCAGCCGCTTTGCGAAAAGCCAAAAAGACCAGATTGTTGGTCAAGTAATCGGCCTGCCACTGACGATGTTCTTCTTTGCAGCTCTCGGGGTAGTGTTGACTGCCGCGTCTGAGACGTTAGTGGGCCAAACCGTTGCCGACCCGGTGCGCTTAATTGGCTATATCGACAGCCCCTTCTGGGTCGTGATGGCGATGCTGCTGATCATTATTGCTACCATTTCTACGAATACCGCCTCGAATATTGTCTCGCCCACCAACGATTTCCAAAACATTGCCCCTAAGCTGATTAACCAAACGCGCGGTGTATTGATCACTGGGGCTGTTGGGGTGCTGCTAATGGGTTATGACCTGCTGCAAAAGGCGGGTGTTATTCCTCCTGGGGTTTCCCTTGAACAGATGTATTCCAACTGGCTGCTGGGTTATTCAAGCCTGTTAGGGCCCATCGCTGGCATCATGGCAGTGGACTACTTTCTGATTAAAAAGCAGCGTTTGGATGTGCCGAGCCTGTACATGGATGATCACGCCTATCCTGCTGTGAACATCGCTGGCTTTATTGCTTTTGGTGTGCCGGTGCTGCTCACGTTAATGTCGCTAGTGACAGACACGATGAACTGGTTTTATGACTATGGCTGGTTCACAGGCTCAGCGCTTGGAGCCATCGTTTACTACGTGGCGAGCCAAGTGTTGTCATCGTCGCCACAGGTTGGGCCGGTACCCATCATGGCGCGTGACGCAGCAGAGCAACGTTCATAAAACGCACTGTTTTTTGCTTACTGTTTTTTTGCTTACTCTGCGTTTTTAATAAAACTTAAAAACGCATCCACTACGCGATTAGGGCGCCGGTCGTGGCGGGTGATGAGTACAAAGGGGATGCGATAGTGCTGGGCGCTTGCATGTAGCGCCCGCATCTTGCCGGCGGCCACCCACTGGGCAGCCACGTGTTCGGGTAGGAAACCGATAAAGCGCCCGGTAAGAATCAGAAAGGCCGCTCCTTCGCGGTCTGATGCCGAGGCGCGCAGGCAAAGCGCATCATGCGCCTCGCGCGCTTTTGCAGGAAGCGGGTAGCGCGGTGAAATAGCGGGGTGCTGGGCAATATTGGCATTATCAAGAATGTCATCAGGCTCAGAAAAAAGCGGATGCTCTGCCGCACAGTAAAGATACGAAGGCTCGTCGTAGAGGTGTCGCGTTTCTAAACTGGTCGGTAGATTCACCGCGGGCACAACGCCAACGTGAAGATGGCCATCCATCACGCCACGAATTACCGCATCGGAAGGCTCCATATGAATATGCAGCGTGACATCATGCGCCGGTGCACTCAGCTCGGCCAGCGCATTGGTGACATGCATGGCCGGTAGCGTGACCAAATTATCGGTAATGCCAATGTTAAGCTCACCTTTTATGGTTTGATGCAGAGCATTTACATCGCTTTTAAAGGTTTCCAACGCAGTGAGCAGCGTAAGCCCTGCCTGATAAATCTCTTTACCCTCTTCGGTTAAGCTAAACCCGCCACGCCCTCGCTGGCAGAGAGAGAATCCTAGCCGCCCCTCCAGGTCGTTCATATGCTGGCTAATCGCCGAGCGACTAATGCCGAGCGTCGTTTCAGCCGCGGTAAAACCGCCGCATTCGACAACCGTTTTAAAAATACGAATTAAGCGTATTTCGTAGTCGCTCATTTGACCTAGCGATGCCATCACAGCCCCTGGGTATCTAAATAATTAATATATAGTGCCATGCTTTTTTAATGAATCAACTACGATAAAAACTGATATACATGGCATAGCCGCTTGTTGTGAGTGGGGTATAGCATTTCTAATTTTTCTTAAACTGTACTAGGTGTTTTCATGGCATACCTAGATAAGGCCCCTGTGCGATGCCCGTCATCTCTATTGATGCAAAAGACGATGTGCTGAAAGCGACGGCTACCTACCGCCAGCAGCGGCGACATGTGATAGCGCTATATGTGCTAGCGCTTAGCATCATTATGGCGCTTTTCGGTTGGCTGTTGAGTGAGCAGTATAAGCAAGAAATGGCCGCCGCAGAGTCGCATATTAATGCCCGCGCCAATGTCGTTATGGCGTGGGCAAAAGGAGGCTTTTCTCAAAGTGGGCAAGCTCTGTTCGGATTAACCGAACTACTCGCCTTACAAGATATATCGGATAGCAATACTAATCCGCAGCTTCAACAAGCGTTAGAAAATCTCACCCAGTACGTGCCCCTGATCGACGAAATAGTTCTTTTTGATATCCAGGGGCGCTTGCTGGCAAGCGGTGGCGGAAAGTGGAATACACGTTTTAATATCAGCGAGACAGCGTTTTTTAATGCCTTGACGAAGGAGGGAGAGCGGGAGCTGATTACGCCGTTGCAGGTATCGACCGGTGATCAACGTCTCTACTTTTACCATGGAAGGCGATTCGAGAACTCCAATAGCGGCGTTGCAGGTGTCGTAGTGTCACGCATCGTACCGGGCGTATTTACCGACGTGCTTGAGCAGATGAATGTCTATGACGGCGAAAGCATTACGCTAATCGACACCGATTTAAAGCTGATCGCTAGATATCCGCCATCAGAGGGATCAATGGCTATTGGTAGTCAAATCGTTAGCCCTAATATGACGCAATGGTTAGACAGTGGCGAACCCGCGCTTGCACTAAAGGGAGTGTCACCTATTGACGGCCGCATGCGGCTGATGCGCATGCAGCGAGTCGGAGCATATCCCATGCTGGTCATTGTCGGTATTGATCTGCATGCGCTGCTAGCGGATTGGCGCCAACGGACGTGGATTTTTGTGCTGATAGTAGCTGTGATGGCGCTGCTAGGGGCTTGGGGGGCGCGTCATTATCTAAGCCGTTTAACGCTAGCGGATCAATTACGCCAGCGCATTGAAGAGCGAGAACAGGCGCGTGCTGAAGCGCAAGTCGCTGCCGCCGCCTTTCAAACACACTTAGGCATTTTAATTACCGATGCTCAGGGCTTGATTCTGAAAGTGAATGACACCTTCACGCGTATTACCGGTTACAGCCAAGTCGAAATTGTCGGTAAAACCCCGCGCGTCTTTAGCTCCGAGCTACATAATGCAGCATTTTATCGTCGTTTATGGAAGCAAGTGCTCAAAACCGGCAACTGGGAAGGCGAGATATGGAATCAGCGCAAGAACGGTGAGCTGTTTCCTGAGTGGCTCACGGTGAGCGCGGTTTATGGCAACGGCGGCGTGTTGACGCATTACGTGACTACGATGAGCGATATCAGCGAGCGCAAAGCCGCTGAGCAGGAGATTCATCAGCTGGCATTTTATGATTCATTAACGGGGCTGGCGAACCGGCGCCTATTTCTAGATCGCATGGATGCTGCGCTCAAAGCGCTTCAGCGCCATCAGCATGGTGTCGCACTGTTGTTTATCGATATTGATAACTTTAAGCAAATTAATGACACCCTTGGACACTACCAAGGGGATCAGTTATTGCAGTGTGTCGCTCAGCGGATGGGCCAAATGCTGCGCGATACGGACACGCTAGCACGCTTGGGAGCCGACGAGTTTGCGGTGTTAATTGAAGGTGCTGAGAGTAGCCGTACTCAAATCACACAGCTTGTTGAGCGTATTGGGCATAAATTATTGGCAGTACTCAATGAGCCCATCTTACTTGGTGAAGAGACTGTTACGATCACGGCCAGTATTGGTATTGCGGTGATGGAGGGCGATGAACACAGCGTCGATGAGTATTTGCAGCAGGCGGATCTGGCACTCTTTAAAGCCAAAGACAATGGCCGCCACACGCTGTGTTTTTTTGATCCCGCCATGCAGGCAGCGCTGTTGGCCCATGTGAAGTTAGAGGCAGATTTACACCAGGCACAGGAAAACCAGCAGTGGTTGCTTTACTACCAGCCTCAGGTCAACTCCTGCGGTACGATCATTGGCGTAGAAGCGCTATTACGCTGGGAGCATCCAGAGCGTGGCATGGTGTCTCCCTGTGAATTTATTCCGTTGCTAGAAAGCACTGAATTGATTAATGACGTGGGTGAATGGATATTGGCCGGTGCCTGTCAGCAATTAGCGCGGTGGGCGCAGCATCCGCGTTTAAGCACGTTAACCATATCGGTCAATCTTAGCCCGCAACAGTTTCGCGATAAGCATTTTTTATCCCGTGTAGAGGGGGTTTTTGCCCGCACCCAAGCGCCGCTTAGCCGCTTAAAACTAGAAGTGACTGAGTCACTGTTCGTGGCAGCCCAGGATGAAACTCGGCATAAAATGCTCGCCTTAAAGGCGCAGGGCGTGCGCTTTTCGCTGGATGATTTTGGCACCGGCTATTCGTCATTGGCGTATCTGGCTCAGCTGCCGTTGGATCAATTGAAAATCGACCAGTCGTTTGTTCAACAGGTACTGGATAGCCAAGCGAATGCGTCCATTGTGGAAAGTACGATTGCCCTGGCTGGTAGTTTAAATCTAGAGGTCATTGCGGAAGGAGTGGAGACAGAAGCACAGCAGGCGTGGCTATTGGCTCATGGCTGCCACGTTTACCAGGGCTATCTGTTTGGGCAACCGGTAACCGTAGATGAAATGGAAAGACGGATTGAAAAAGTCTGAATGCTCAGCGCAGCTGTCAGCCTGTTAACTGACGGGCAGGGCGCATAGGTGGGGTTCAAGATCCAGGCTAGGGGTGGGCAGCGTGTCGGGAAGAATCATTTCCAGTCGAGAGTCTTGCCGCCATGCGCTGCTTTCAATGCTGAGTGTGCCGTCCGCACGGTTAAGGCGCTTCCAGCCATTATCGGTATGAAAAACGCCTTTAATGCGCGCCTCTCTTGGCAGTTCCCCTAGATGCGCGGCGAGGCTGTCCAGGTCAAAGCGCTCGCTGGGATGCCAGCGTAGTCCTGTGCTGGTATAGCCTAGCGACGTGCCGGTTTCACGTTGGGGTTTGCCCGGTGGCGGCGGGAAATCAAAAAACGAACCCGCTAGGCTGGGCATTGCCGCGAGCTGCTGATGACTGCCTGGCATTTCTTGGCCGCGAACAGCGGCGCTGCTACTTTGAGTGAGCAGCGTGAGCGATAGTTCGCCTTGTAAGGTTTCCTGCACCCATTTGCGCGGAGGCCAGCGCTCGGCGACAAACGCATGGGCAGCCGCTAGCTGGCCTGAAGTGCTCTGGTCGAGCATCGTAAGCGCCACGGCGTCTGCCATATCGAGCTGATCGAGGAAGGTGTCGTGCTGGCGAGCGCGGGCGTCATCCAGGCGGCGCGGGTCGAGAGTGGCAATAATGTCGCGCACGTCGACCACATCGTTAAATGCCTCACCACGCAATAAGTCCAGCAGGCCTGCGGGGTGTCCAAGGCCTGAAGGCTCAATGATTACCCGGTCGGGTTTGCTACGTGCCAGTAAATTAACCAGAGCCGCTTGCAGTACAAACGCCAATTGACAGCATAAGCAGCCGCCAGGCAGGCCTTTTACAACGACATCATCGCGGGCATCAAACATCGCCTGATCGATGCCGATTTGACCAAACTCGTTGACTAAAATTGCCCATTTTTCATCCACAGGCTTTTGCTCGATCAGGCTGTGGATAAGCGTGGTTTTGCCGCTACCTAGAAAGCCAGTAATAATATGCACAGGGACTTTCGTTAACGCTGACAAGGCCTAGCCTCCTGTCATATTCATAAAGCGTACCACCTGCACATCGCCATCGGTGGTGAAGTGATGGCGCTCCGGCTTAAGCGGCAAGGCATCAATGATGGCCTGCTTAAGTATCTGCATATTGCCCGGATGGCGGCGCAGCACGGCGCGAAGATCTACTGAATGTTCATTGCCTAAGCAGAGCAGTAGACGGCCTTCCACGGTGACCCGTACGCGGTTGCAGGTATCACAAAAGTTGTGGCTATGCGGTGAGATAAATCCAACGCGGCTTTCGCTGTCGAGCATCTTAAAGTAGCGCGATGGGCCCGGTGTGGTTTCGGCCGTGGCAATCAGCGGGTAGCGGGACTCAATCATCGCCTGCACGTCGTCGCTGGAGTAGAACGTCTCCGCCCGTGAGTGATCGGAGACATCGCCCAGCGGCATTTCTTCGATAAAGCTAATGTCCAGGCCTTCTTGGCGGGCAAAGGTGACCAAGTCGATCACTTCATCGTCATTACGGCCTTTTAAGATCACCGCGTTGAGCTTAATGCGCTTAAACCCAGCTTCCTGAGCGGCGTGAATGCCGTCAATCACTTTGGCGAGATCGCCGGTGCGAGTCAGCTGCTTGAAGCGTTCCGGAACCAGTGAGTCCAAGCTAATATTGAGACGCCGCAGGCCGCTGGCATACAGCTGTTTAGCGTGCTTACGCAGGCTGGCGCCGTTCGTGGTCATGGTGAAGTCGGTAAGGCCCGGCATGGCGCCGATCTCATCGACCAGTTGGTCAATGCCGCTGCGCACGAGCGGTTCGCCACCGGTAAGGCGAATCTTTTCAACCCCCAGCTCGGTGAAGGCGCGGGCCACCATGGCAATCTCTTCCAGCGTCAGTACCTGAGCACGAGGCAGAAACGTCATCTCTTCGCTCATGCAGTACACACAGCGGAAATCGCAGCGGTCGGTGACCGAAATACGCACGTAGCTAATACGGCGGCCAAAATCATCAATCAGTGGCTGGTCAGCATGTGGTTGGTCAAAATGTGAGTGGCCAGCGCGTTGCTGAGTCGTTCGTTGCTCGGTCATAGCCATCCCGTTAGTGGTTGTATGCTGACTACCTCGCCTGGTTGTGCGCCGTCTTGGTCATCGGCAAGTTCAATCAAGCAATTAGCAGCCACCATCGAGGTTAAAATACCCGAACCCTGGGCGCCGGTGCTACGTACGTGTAACTGTCCTTCTCCATCAGTATGGTAGACACCGCGAATAAAATCAGTGCGCTTTAAGCGGCTTTTTAAGACGTCATCGGCAATCGCATAAAGGCGATGGGGCGGTGAAACCGGCAGCCCTTGAAGTCGATCCAGCAGCGGCGTCACAAACTGTAGAAAGGTTACCATGACCGCCACTGGATTGCCGGGAAGGCCGACGAACGGCGTGTGCTGTTCGCCTAACCAGCCGCAGGCCATGGGCCGGCCTGGGCGAAGCGCTACGCGCCAGAACGCTAAGCGGCCCAACTGCTGCAGCGCGGTGCGGGTAAAATCAGCCTGACCCACGGATACGCCGCCGCTGGTGATCACCAAATCGCTTTGCTGGGCGGCTTGCTCCAGCGCTGTTTGGATAGCGTCCTGTTCGTCCGGCAAAATGCCGAGATCAATCACGTCAGCGCCGTACTCGGCAAGCATGCCGATCAGCGTAAAACGATTCGCGTCATAAACCCCGGCCGGAGCAATAGGCTCGCCGGGGGCCGTGACCTCGTTGCCGGTCGAGAAAATCGCCACCTTCGGGCGTTGGCACACGGTAACCGTGGCATAGCCTAGCGACGCTAATAAGCCCAGCTTGGCGGCATCGAGTCGCGAACCTGCCGCAAGTGCCGTATCGCCAATCGCCATGTCTTCACCGGCCTGGCGTACATGCTGGCCGTGCTTGAGGCGCTCAGGCGACTCAATAATCACATGCTCAGGCTGTTCGTCTGACGGTTCGCGCAGCTGTTCACTCATCACCACTGTGTCGGTGCCTGGCGGCAATGGGGCGCCGGTGGTAATGCGTACACAGTGGCCGGCAGGCACCATTTCGCTGCGATACTGGCCTGCTAATACCTCTCCGGCCACGGGCCAATGGGTTTGCTTGGCCCCAACACCTTCTCTCGCCAAGGCCAGCGCCACGCCATCCATCGCCGCATTGGTATTTTGCGGCACGTTAAGCGTCGCCAGCACAGCGGTGGCCAAGCGGCGGCCATGGGCCTGTGCCAGAGGCACCTGTTCGCTGTCTAGCGGGCGCTCAATCAACGTAGCGAGCGCTTGACGGGCTTCGTCAACGCTAAGCATTTTCTCACCGAGATCAAAGCAGGAGAGCGTCACGTTGCCTCCTTGCCTTTAGTCGACAGCAGAACAGTTTCAAGGTGCAGCTTTTCCTCTTCAGTGTTGAGGTTAGCAAAGGCCTCGGGGCAGTCGGACATATCGACTTTGCACCAGTGATGGCGCGCATACCAGCGGTCGATTTTGCGCTCACCCTCGGCCAATACGGCGGCTAAGTCATCGGCGAGTGACGTACGCAGCAGCGCTACCACGGGGTGCAGCCGCTCACCGTCAAAGGCCACGCCAATATCATGATCGCCAATCCCTGCGACCAAACGTGCTACTAAGTCATCTGACAGGGCGGGAGAGTCACAGGGAACAATCAGCAGCCAAGGCGTTTTGGCTGCGCGCAGCCCGCTATAAATCCCCATGAGCGGGCCTTTGAAGCCTTCGTCGGCGCCCTCTATTACCAGATCAGCGATCACACGGTCAGCAAAGAAGCGGTAAGCATCGGCATTGCGATTGGCATTAATCAGCAGTTCGCCTACTTGGCCCTCCAGGCGTTTAACCGCATGGGCGACAAGAGGTAAGCCCGCAAAAGGCTCAAGTCCCTTATCGCGACCGCCCATTCTACGACCTTCGCCGCCGGCTAGAATCATACCGGTTAGTTCTTGGGTAGGAATCATGAGCGTGCCTGTGTTGATGAATGTGCCTGCTTTGATGAGCGCGCCTGTTTTGATGAATGTACTGTGGACGGTCGCTCAGGAATCGCGTCCAGCGTCAGGCGATGCTGGGTATTGATCGACTGAAAATGGCGGCCTTTAGCGCGGGCGATAAGCATCACGCCAAAGCGCTCGGCCAGCTCAACGCCTTTTTGCGTTACGCCTGAACGCGACACCAGTACGCTAATCCCCATTTGCGCCACCTTTAGCACCATCTCTGACGTCAGCCGCCCTGTGGTATAAAAAATATCTGCATTGGCACTATCTGCCTGCTGAAGCCATTGGCGCCCCGCCAGGGTATCTACGGCGTTGTGTCGCCCAACGTCTTCGACAAAATCGAGCACCTGTGCTTGATCGCAAAGTGCGCAGCCGTGAACGGCGCCAGCGCTCCGGTACGTTTCATTATAGGCGTTGAGATTTTGCAACAGCTGATAAAGCGTCGATTGTGCCAGCTGCGTATCGGGCAGCGCCATCAGCGCGGTTTGATCCAACAATTTACCAAACACCGTGCCCTGGCCGCAGCCGGTGGTGACCGTGCGAGTACTTAAGCGTGCTTCCAGGTCTTCAGGTAGGTGGCGGGTAACCACCACGGCGGCTTCTACCTCCCAGTCGACCTGCACGGCAGTCAAGTCCTCGGCAGCTCGCAGCAAGCCTTGATTGCGTAAATAGCCGACCACCAGCGCTTCGGGGTCGTCACCCAGGGTCATCAGCGTGACAATTTCGCGCTTATTGAGATACACGGTTAGCGCCCGTTCAGCGGCAATCGCCTGCTGGCGCGTATCGCCATATTCGTCAACGATGCTAATCTGAGTAGTAGCCGGTAAGCGGGCTCGGCTTAACTGAAGGGCAGGCATCCATGAACCTCGCTAAATAGTTCTCGCAAAACGTCGGGGTTGACGATGATGGGGCTGGGGATGCTTACTTGTCTACCCATTCAAGCTCCATCTATTCAAGCTCCTTCTATTCAAGTTCTGTCGACTCCAGTTTCAGGGTGCTAATGCCATGAGTGATAATTTACGCTCCATCAGTATCACATTGGTTGCCGAAGCCAAGCAGGTAAAGCGCTTTACCCTAACGCAGTGGCGCATTGCGGAACTTGCTTTGGGCGATCAGGGGCCTATCGCGCTGCAACTACAGCTTTCGATGACCGAGCGCGCGGCGTATCGCTTTAACCTCACCTCTAGCGCGCCGCGTCTGTTTGTCCGCGCAGGCTTTACCGGGCAAGCACCGCAACCCGATGCAATCACGGCTAGCCAAGATGTGGCGGCAGGCTGGATGGATGGTGAGCAGCAGGTGCTGGAAGCCTTGATGCCGATGGCGATTCAGGTATGGATTGAGAGCTACCTTGCTCGCCACGGCGAGGCGCCCGTCGAGGTACGCAAGAAAAAACGCAAGGGGGCAGGGCGCGCAAAAGAGATGCCTGCCAATGAGCCGCCGCGATGAGCCGCCTGGAACGCTGGTCGCGCCTAAAGCGCAATGCCCAAAAGGAAGGCGGTGTCTCGCCAAGCGTAGTGCCTGCCAGCGAGCCTGCAGATGACATCACCGTGGAGCCAACTGGCGCGTTTCATAGCGGCGCCGAGCAGCCGCACGCTACCGTTGATCAACGGTCGGCACCGGCACTGGACGCACAAGAGCCAGAACGCGAACCCGCGCCCGGCAGTCTCGATCACACGTTGCCCGACCCCGATACCCTGGGTGTCGGCAGCGACTTTAGTGCATTCATGTTGCCGGGCGTCAGCGGAGCCCTGCGCCGGCGCGCTTTGAAGCGCCTTTGGGCCACCGGTAATTACAACGTGCGCGATGGTTTGGATGACTACGATGCTGACTATCGCCAGCAGCTCAAGCCCATGGCCTCTGGGCTTGCCAGCAAACTGCGCAGCTGGACCCATAAAGTAGACGAGACGCTGGATAAGCCGCTAGAAGATGCTTCTGCTGAGCCACAAAAAGAGCAGGTGGCCAGCGAGCAATCCAATGATCACTTGATCGCGTTTGAAAACGAATCTGCTATACCTGGCAGCGCCAACGGTAGCGCTGCAGAAAAGCCCCTCCTAGACGACCAGTCTGATTTAATATTTACTCCCCAAAGAAAGTCTGAATACTCTCATTAATGGCTATAGAATCAATTTGTTAAAGTTAATTTTCTTCCTTTTTGCAGACTGCATTAAACGCAATTAAGTTGGCTAAACACCGCGTTACGCCTAGGCTCAACTTAGTGTCAACGAAACGTTATGCCATAATAGTTAAATAATATTACTCAAAATTATAATAAGAATTATTCACTGACCGTGAGAATGCATGAATCAAAGAATCCAACTGGCGTCGATAGACGACCAGCGTAATGCCGAGGCTCGGGAAACGGTACGTCGACGTATTTCGTGGCCTGCTAATTTAACGCCTGCTAATGTGACCTATCACAGCCGTGGCCATGCGCTGCTGATAGGCGCGGCCGCCGACGTATACCCGGCTGCCCGCGCTCTTCAGGGGCGCGGTCTTGCATCGCTTACGTTGCTTGTTACTTGGCCTGTTGGTAATGGTGCTGAAAGCGAGGCGGCAGAGCTAGTCGGCGCCAGCGAGCCGTTAGTGACGCAAATGCTCACCCACGAGCAGCTAAGCCAGCTACACATAAGCGGTTATTTGGGGGCGTTTAGCGCTCGGTTAGATGACGGCGATGCTCCGCTGGATCTCGCCAGGGCGCTGATTGAGCGCGCCGGATTTGACCTTGTGCTTGATCTTACCGCGATGGCTCATCCCCAGCGTTCAGAATTGCCGCCACCTGGCTACGTGGTGATGTCTTGGCAGGATGTTGAGCAGCGCAGCGAAACACTCGAAAATTTTGCCGGGCTGGTCGGTGAATTCGACAAGCCGCGCTATTTTCAGGTCAACAGCGACCTATGTGCCCACTCCACAAGTGGCAATATTGGCTGTACCCGCTGTTTGGATGTCTGCCCGGCGGATGCTATCTCCAGCATTCAAGGGCGCATTGAATCCCATATTGAAATTGACCCCTACCTTTGCCAAGGCGTGGGCAGTTGCACCAGCGCCTGCCCGACGGGGGCGATCGAGTTTCGCATGCCAGAAACACGCCGCCAGCAGGATACGCTATCTACTTGGCTCGCGGCCTATCGTGATGCGGGTGGCCAGGTGCCGGTGCTACGTTTTCTTACCCATGATTCGCAAGACGCTGAGCGCGCAACCGGCGTGGTGCCTGCAGGCCATGTGATTGATGCCCCACTGGAAGAGTTGGGAGCGGCGGGCCACGACCAGTGGCTAACCGCACTGGCTGCGGGTGCCGCCGAGGTGCGTATCCAGCTGCATCCTAGTATGCCTGCACGCCTAAGTACTTTTTTGAACGACCAGATCGCTCAAGCGCACGCCATGCTAGATGCTTTGGGGCACGACCGCGCTCGTGTACAGCTGATTGGCGTCGCCGATGGGGCCGCGCGTGATGCACTGCCGACGCTTCCTCCTTTAACAGAGGCGCCGCTGCAGCTGCCTGAGCCTGAAAAGCGCACACGCTTGAACCGCGTGTTAGCGCGCCTTGCCGAGCTGGGTAGCCCTAACGGGGCACGCACCACGATGCCGGTAGGCGCTGCCTACGGCGCGATTCAGGTCGACCGCGACGCCTGTACGCTGTGCCAGGCCTGTGTCAGCAACTGCCCTACGCCCGCGTTAAAATCTGGCGGCAATACGCCCGCCCTTAGCTTTCTTGAAGCGGACTGCGTGCAGTGCGGTCTTTGTGAGCAGGCGTGCCCGGAAAACGCGATTACGCTGATGCCAGGCTTTTTGGCAGATGGCGCCCGTGAAACGCGGCATATCTGCCATGAAGAAGCGGCCTTTGAATGCATCAACTGTGGCAAACCATTTGCCACCGTGAGCACGGTAGCCGCGATTAAACAGAAGCTTGCCCATCATCCCTACTTTGCCGGTGAGGCGATGAGCCGCCTGGAAATGTGCGAAGACTGCCGGGTGAAGGATGTCTGGAAAACCATGATTCGCGATCCTGACGCGCAACTGAAGGTATAAGCCGATGACGGATGGATTGCCCGCGCTGAAAGAAGCGGATGCCCTACGTGCCGATATCTACCGGCTGTTGGCCACCTTATTGCGTCAAGCCCCGGATGCAGACCTGCTGGCATGGCTAGCTGAGCTGGCGATTGAACAAGATGGCAGCCAACTTGCAAAGCGCTGGCAAGCATTGGCAGATGCGGCAGTCGCCATGGATGAGACAGGCGCTGGCGTAGAGCCGCTTCAGCGCGCTCACTTTCGTCATCTGGTGGGCGTCATTCAGGGCGACGTCGTGCCGTATGCCTCATGGTATCGCAATGGTGAGTTGATGGAAGCCGCGCTAGTGGCGCTGCGCCAAGACCTCCGAGTGCTGGGCTTTGAACGCAGTGAGCACACCCGAGACCCTGAAGACCATCTGGCGGCGCTATGTGAAGTAATGGCCATGCTGATTGCGTCTGAAAGCCATGAACAGGCCTATTTTTTTAGTCAGCATATTGCCCCGTGGGCAGCCAGTTGTTTCGACGATCTAGGGCAGGTAGGCACCGCTTTTTATGCAGCGCTGGGAGCGTTAGGCAGCGCTTATGTGGAAAGCGAGAGGGTGAGCTTAAGCATTGATGCTGACCACGCTCCGGTGCGCATTATTGAACGCAAACGTGGATAGATCGTCGGCGATAGTCGCGTATAAAAAGACCCAGTATAAAACATAGGCGAGAGGAGAAACCCATGCACACCCCCCACAATTCTGAGCGCCGCCGGTTTATGAAAACGGTTGGGTTAGGAGCCGCTGCCGCTGGTGCCGCGGCCGCCGCCGGTCATGTCACCTTAGCTCAGGCTGATAGCGCCCCGGCGAAAGAAGCAAAACAAACGGCTAACTACCGTGAGACCGACCACGTTCGGGCGTATTACGCCTCGTTGCGTGATTGACGGCAGAATGCCAGGAGATTTGCCATGCGCTTAACTCGCAAAACAGACGCCCCCAAGGCTCCCGGGCTGGGTATTTCACGTCGTCAGTTCCTTAAACGCAGCGGTGCTGCCACGGGTGGCGTTGCCGCGGTGGGATTTATGGGCGCGCCGATGATGCGGCGTGCCGAGTCCGCCGGTAAAACGCCCGTGCTGGATTCACCCGTAGAAACAAAGCGCACCATTTGCTCGCACTGTTCGGTGGGCTGTGGCGTCTATGCGGAAGTGCAGGAAGGCATTTGGACCAAGCAGGAACCGGCATTCGATCATCCGATCAACCGCGGGGCGCACTGTGCAAAAGGCGCCTCACTGCGCCAACACGGCCACTCTACGCGGCGCCTCAAGTACCCCATGAAGCTAGTGGCGGGCGAGTGGGAGCGCATGAGCTGGGATGACGCCATTGACGAAATTGGCGACAAGCTGCTTGAACTACGCGAAGCGCATGGCCCTGATAGCGTTTACTGGCTGGGGTCGGCCAAGTTTAGTAATGAGCAAGCCTACCTGATGCGTAAGCTTGCTTCGCTGTGGGGCACCAACAACACCGATCACCAGGCACGCATTTGCCACTCCACTACCGTTGCGGGCGTGGCCAATACCTGGGGTTACGGAGCGATGACCAATTCGCTCAACGACATGCACAACAGCAAGTCGATGCTGTTTATAGGCTCGAATCCCAGCGAAGCTCATCCGGTAGCGATGCAGCATATCCTGATCGCGAAAGAGCGCAACAACTGCGACATCATCGTGGCAGACCCGCGTTTTACGCGCACAGCGGCTAAAGCTAACAAGTACGTGCGCCTGCGTCCGGGCTCTGACGTGGCTTATATTTGGGGCCTGCTGTGGCATATCTTCGACAACGGCTGGGAAGATAACGAGTACATCAACCAGCGCGTTTACGGCATGGATGAAGTGCGCGCCGAAGTCGCCAACTTCCCTCCCAATGTGGTTGAAGACGTGACGGGCGTTTCCGAAGCCGACATGTTTGACGTGGCCAAGCGGCTGTCTGACAACCGCCCTGGCTGCGTCGTGTGGTGCATGGGCGGCACGCAGCACACCACGGGCAACAACAATACTCGCGCTTACTGCATTTTAGAGCTGGCGCTAGGCAATATCGGTAAATCCGGCGGTGGTGCCAATATTCTGCGCGGCCACGATAACGTACAGGGCGCGACCGATTTGGGCTTAGGCTCTGATTCGCTGCCGGGCTACTACGGCCTAGCGGAAGGCGCGTGGCAGCACTGGGCGCAGGTATGGGACGTTGACTACGAGTGGATTAAAGGCCGCTTTGATGACGCCGAATATGCCGATGGCCAGCCAATGTACACCAGCGGCATTACCGTCTCGCGCTGGGTTGACGGTGTGCTTGAAGATGATGAAAACATCTCTCAACGTACTGCATTGAAAGCCATGTTCTATTGGGGGCACGCGGTTAACTCTCAAACACGTGGCATTGAAATGCAGCAGGCGATGCGCAAGCTAGAAATGATGGTCATCGTTGACCCGTACCCCACCGTCGCATCGGTGATGCATGATCGCAGCGACGGCGTTTATCTGCTGCCTGCCGCCAGTCAGTTTGAAACGACCGGCAGCGTTACCGCCACGAACCGCTCTATTCAGTGGCGTGACCGCGTGATTGAACCGCTGTTTGAATCCAAACCCGATCACGAAATCATGTACTTATTTGCCCGTAAGTTAGGGTTTGGCAATGAGCTGGTAAAAAACTATCAGATGAACGGTGACGAGCCGCTGATCGACGATATCCTGCGTGAAATTAACCGCGGTATGTGGACGGTAGGCTACACCGGCCAAAGTCCTGAGCGCCTTAAAGAGCATCAAAAAAACTGGCATACCTTCAGTTTTGAGAATCTGCGCGCCCAGGGCGGCCCTGCCGATGGGGACTACTATGGTCTTCCATGGCCGTGCTGGGGAACGCCCGAATTCGGTCATCCCGGTTCACCCAACCTTTACGACACCAGTATCCCTGTGATGGAAGGCGGCATGGGTTTCCGGGCGCGCTTTGGTATTGAGCGTGACGGCGTGAATCTTCTGGCCGAAGGCTCGGCGCCAGTGGGTGGCGATATCGACGATGGCTATCCTGAGTTCAACGACCAGCTGCTTAAAGATTTGGGCTGGTGGGATGATCTGACCGCCGAAGAGAAGCAGGCAGCGGAAGGCAAAAACTGGAAGACCGACTTTTCCGGTGGTATCCAGCGTGTGGTCATTGAGCATGGCTGCGCGCCGTACGGCAATGCCAAGGCGCGCGCCGTGGTCTGGACCTTCCCTGACCAGGTGCCAAAGCATCGCGAACCGCTGTACACCACGCGGCGTGATTTGGTTGACCGCTTTCCCACTTGGGATGACTTCGACTCGATCATGCGTTTGCCGACCCTGTACAAAACGATCCAGGATCGCAACAACGCCAGCGAGTATCCCATTATTCTCACCTCCGGGCGGCTGGTGGAATACGAGGGCGGTGGTGATGAAACGCGTTCCATGTCGTGGCTTGCCGAGCTGCAGCAGGAGATGTTCGTCGAGATCAACCCGGCGAATGCCAATGATCTTAACGTCAAAGATGGCGATGATGTTTGGGTCGAAGGGGCAGAAGGGGGGCGCATAAAAGTCAAAGCGCTGGTTACGCCTCGCGTTGATCGTAACGTTGCGTTTATTCCGTTCCACTTTGGCGGCATGTTCCAAGGTGAAAGCCTGCGCGATCGTTATCCGGATGGGTCTGATCCATACATCATTGGTGAGGCGGCTAATACCGCAACGACCTACGGCTACGACCCGGTGACACTGATGCAAGAGACCAAGTGCACCATTTGCCGCATTGAGCGCGCCTGAGTCTAGAAAACAAGCCCCGGCATTAGGAGAACAACATGGCTCAAATGAAATTTATGTGTGACGCCGAGCGCTGCATTGAATGCAACGGCTGCGTCACCGCCTGTAAGAATGCTAACGATGTTGAATGGGGCATTCAGCGACGCCGTGTGGTCACGCTCAATGACGGCGAAGCGAACGAAATGTCGATCTCTGTCGCCTGCATGCACTGTGACGACGCACCCTGCATGGCCGTTTGCCCCACCGACTGTTTCTACAAAACCGATGACGGCATCGTGCTGCACGACAAAGACCTGTGCATTGGCTGCGGCTACTGCCTGTACGCCTGCCCGTTTGGTGCGCCGCAGTTTCCTCAGCAGGATGCCTTTGGCGAGCGCGGCAAGATGGACAAATGTACCTTCTGCGCCGGCGGCCCTGCCGATAGCAAAGAAGAAGAGTACGAGAAGTACGGCTCTAACCGCATTGCGGAAGGTAAGCTGCCGCTGTGTGCCGAAATGTGTTCCACCAAAGCGCTGCTGGCCGGTGATGCGCAAGACGTTGCTGATATCTTTCGCCAGCGAGTGGTTCAGCGCGGTCACAAAGACGGTGCCTGGTCTAACAACCCCCAGGCCAGTGCCGACAACCTAGCCTATGATGCTGCCCATAAAGGGTAAGGAGGCGTGTCATGAACCAGTTGACTGCACAGGCGCACAGCAGGGTGTCGCGCTCAGATAAAAGGCTCATCGCCCTGGGCATGTGGCGCTTTATGCTGGTGGCACTTGCGCTGTTACTTAGCCTTGGTTTTACGCAGGTAGCGGTAGCGCAGGCGGATCCTGATCGTGAAATGACCACCGCCGCTCCGGGCATTACCGCCGATCAGTGGCGTCAGGTGCGTAGCGGGGAAACTGGTCCCAATTACCGCGATTCGCGTTACGACAGCAACTACAGCCTGATCAATGCAAGTGGTGAAACCTGGCGGCAGATTCGCAATCGCTGGGTCTCACCGTTTGGGATGATTGCGATAGGCGGTACGGCCGCGTTGATTACGCTGTTCTACCTGATTGTTGGGCGCAAGCACCTGGAGGCTCCGCGCACCGGGCGCAAGCTGCTGCGCTGGTCGCTGGTGATGCGCGCGCTGCACTGGACGGTCGCCACGCTGTTTATCACCCTGGCGCTGACCGGTTTGAACTTGCTACTCGGTAAGTTTATTTTCCGCACGCTGTTTGGCGATGCCTTCTGGGCATGGATGATCGCAGCCTCGAAAGTGCTGCATAACTATTTAGGGCCTATTTTTGGCATATTGCTGGTGGTCATGCTGGTTAGCCTGATTAAAGAGAACATTCCTAAAAAGCACGACTGGGTATGGTTCAAAAAGGGCGGCGGCATGATTGGTAAACAGCATGTAGAAGCAGGCTTTGCTAACGGCGGCGAGAAAGCCTGGTACTGGCTGCTAGCCAGCGTTGGAGTACTGGTGATTGCCAGTGGCTTTGTGCTCGATTTCCCCAACTTCAATCAGGGGCGCGACACCATGCAGTGGGCGAACATTATCCATGCAGTGGGTGCGCTGGGGCTGACCGCCGTTTCCTTGGGGCATATCTATATCGGTACGCTGGGTACGGAAGGCGCGTTAGAAGGTATGACCACGGGTTACGTGGATGAAACCTGGGCCAAAGAGCACCACAGCCTGTGGTACGAAGAGGTCAAGGATCAGACGGTTTCAGAAGAAGAGATCGCGGCGCGTAAGTCGTCTAGCGGCAGCGGCGAACCCTCGGCAACGCGAACCAGCTGAGCACCATGCGCAGTATCTGAGACACCGCCATTTGGCGGTGTCTTTTGTTATGCTGCACCTTACGCCACTTTTAACGAGAGGAACGGCAATGTCAGCGTTTAACGAATTTGATCAGGCCACCCGTACCGAACTTGAAGCAGCCGCCTTTCGCCGCCTGCTGCGCCATTTGGACGACAACAAGGACGTGCAGAACATTGACCTGATGATTCTGGCGGACTTCTGCCGTAACTGTCTCTCCAAATGGATGGTGAGCGCCGCCGATGAGCGTGACGAGACGCTGGAGTTGGAGGCCGCGCGCGAGTACGTCTACGGCATGCCTTACAGTGAGTGGAAAGAGCACCATCAGGCAAAGGCGACCCCGGAACAGCTGGCCGCACTTGATGCGCGGCAAGCCAAGAAAAATAGCCAGGAGTAGGCGAATGGAATCCATGGTGCCTTTGAGCATAGCGGTACTCACCGTCTCGGATACCCGAACGGAAGACACGGATCGTAGCGGCCAATCGCTCGTTGAGCGCCTAACCAGCGCAGGGCATATCCTGGCGGAAAAGCGCATTGTGCCAGACGATGTCTACCGTATTCGCGCGGTGGTCGCGGAGTGGATAGCCAGTGGCGACGTGCAGGTGGTGATCACTACCGGCGGCACCGGCTTTACCGGACGTGATTCAACCCCGGAAGCCATCTCAGTATTATTGGACAAGCGCATTGAGGGCTTTGGCGAGCGCTTTCGCCAGCTCAGCGGTGATGAAATTGGCAGCTCCACTATCCAAAGCCGCTGCTTAGGCGGTCTGGCAAACGCGACGGTAGTGTTTTGCTTACCCGGCTCAACCGGCGCCTGCCGCACCGGCTGGGACGGCATTCTGGCTGAACAGCTGGATAGCCGCCATAAGCCCTGCAATTTCGCTAACCTGGTCATTCCAGGCCGAGGTCAACATGGCTGATTTGCAGCCGATAGACGCCGCGCTTGTCGCTCTGCTAGCCGACGTGTGCCCCGTTGCGATCGAAAGTGTCTTGCTGGAAGCCGCCGCCGGGCGAGTACTGGCCGATGCAGTGACCGCGCAGTTAAACGTGCCGCCGTTCGATAACAGCGCGATGGATGGCTATGCGCTGCGCGCCGTCGATGCCGGAAAGTGGCTACCCGTTAGCCAGCGTATTGCCGCAGGAACGCCAGCCCAAGCGCTGGCGCCGGGCAGCTGCGCGCGTATCTTTACCGGTGGGGAAATTCCTCCAGGGGCTGACTGCGTTGTCATGCAGGAGCGTGTTGACGTTGATGGCGAGCGCGCCTTGATACCTGCCGATGTTCCCAGCGGTGACAACGTTCGCCGCCGAGGTCGTGACGTGCGTCAAGGCAGCGTGCTGCTTAATGCCGGTGAGCGTCTGGAAGCCGCCGCGCTAGGCCATTTGGCCGGGCAGGGCGTTACTCAGGTCAGCGTGCGTCGCCGCCCTCGGGTGGCCTTGCTGTCGACCGGTGATGAAATCATCGATCCCGGCACGCCGCTGAAACCGGGGCAGCTCTATAACTCTAACCGGCCCATGCTGAAGCGCCTGTTAGAGAACTTTGGTGCTGAGGTGGTGAGCACGGTCAGCGTACCGGATGACTATGCCCGTACCGTGGCGCTGTTAAAAGAAGCCGCTGAGGCAGATCTTGTGGTCACCACCGGCGGCGTGAGTGTTGGTGAAGAAGACCACGTTAAGGCAGCGCTGGAGGCAATTGGCCAGCTCGATATGTGGAAGCTGGCGATCCGCCCAGGCAAACCCTTAGCGCTTGGCCGCTTGCCTCGCCGTGATGGCAGCCAGGCACGCTTTGTTGGTCTGCCGGGTAACCCTGTGTCGGGATTTGTGGGTGCTTGGCTGTTTCTACGCCCTTTGCTGGGCACAATGCTGGGCTGCCCGGCGCTAAGCCAGCTGCCCACGATTACCGCTAGCGCTAACTTTGCCACCTCAACCGGCCCGCGCGAGCACTACATGCGCGTCACGCTGCAGTTTACGCCTAGTGGAGTGACCGCCGATGCGTTTGATGATCAGAACTCTGGCGTGCTCTCGTCGTGTATTAGCGCCGATGCGTTTGCGGTCATTCCTGCTAATAGCGAAATAGCCAAGGGCGATTCGATCAGCTGTTTATGGTTGGCAGGCGCTTAGTGAACAGATTAAACGATCGCGTGGGGCACAAAGCAGGAGGAATCTTTAGTGATGCGCCCTACGTCTTCGCGTATCCCCATGCCGCAGGCGCGGTCACCGACGACCCAACTGCCAATTAAGGCGTGGTTGTCACCAAAGCGCGGCATCGGATGGTACGCCTGGCGAATCCAAGGGCTGTCGGTATACGGGCCGCCCACGGCTTCATGCTGGCCGGCTGGGGTAATCAGTTCTACATTACTGCCTTCCCGTGAGAAGAACGGCTTGCGCACCCAGCCCGCTGGCAGCGGTGGACTGCTGGCATTCTCGAAAAACGCCGGAAGCAGGTTGGGGTGGCCTTCAAAATGCTCCCACAAGAGCGGCAAAATACCTTTGTTAGACAGGATGGCTTTCCAGGGGGGCTCAAACCAGTGCGTGTTCAACTGCGGAATAGCCTCGCCAAAGGCATCATCGGCCATCTCTTCCCACGGGTAGAGTTTGAACAGCGCGTGGATAGGCTGGTCATCTAAATCAACAAAGTGCTCGGCACCGGGCTGTAGCCCGATATCTTCGGTGAAGATAAACGGTGCGTTCAGGCCCGCCTGTACGGCCACATCCTGTAAATAGTGCACGGTGGCACGCTCTTCGGCGTTATCTTTGATGCAGGAAAAATACAGCGTGCGTGCGTCCAGGCGATCGCCAAGGTGTGCCATGGCATTGATCAGCCGTTCTTGAATCGAATTGTACTGGTCGGCGTGGCGCGGCAGAATGCCTTGAGCAATCGCCTGTTCAAGCCACACCCACTGAAAAAAACCGGCTTCGTAAAGCGAGGTGGGCGTGTCGTAATTGAGTTCCAGTAGCTTGGCCGGGCCGTCGCCGGAGTAGGCAAAGTCCATCCGTCCATAAAGATGCGGCTGGCCTGATGTCCATGAGTTATGGATGCTGTCCCACATGTGCTCGGGTAGAGCCAAACGCTGCATAAGTGCATTGGAGTGGCAGACTTTATCGACCAGCTCCATGCACATCTCATGCACCGCTTCAGTAGGCGCTTCAATATCTCTTTCCACCTGTTCCATGGTGAACTGATAGTAGGCGTCTTCTTTCCAGTAGGGCTCCCCGTCAATCGTATGAAAATGAAACCCCAGCTCTTGTGCCAGGGCTTTCCATTCTTTGCGTTCAGGGATATCGATTCGTAGCATAGTCGTATCCGCTGATGGCTAGGAGCCCCAGCCACCCCGCGCCGAAGAGCGCGAGCCAAAGCCTCTGCGCTGAGACGCGGCCTGGCGATTCTGGGCCACAGAGCTACGCATTGACTCGTTGCGCTGAGATACGCGCTGCGTGGCTTGGTTAGAGGCGGTGTTCCAGTTGCCCTGGTTCTGGCGGTTGCGGTATACCGGCTCTTGGTAAACCCGCTCAAAGGAACGACCACGGCTAGTGTTGGACATCATGCTGCCGACCATATAACCCATCATGGCGGGCATAAACCAGCTGCCACCCGTGCTGCCAGTGGCGGCTTGGGACTGTTCTTCAGTGGGTGCGGCGCAAGCGCCTTCGCCGTTTTCCGCTTCACATTCTTCAAGCGTGTTATAACGCGGCACCGCTTCTAAGGAAGCCTTGTAGGAATCTTCGCAGGCACTGCGCGTATAAACATTCTCTGCAACGCACTCATCGACGCTCTGAAAGCTTTTCGGCTCATCGAAGTCGACTTCAGTGATTTGTTCTTCTTGAGGCGGCTGACCACAGGCGGTGAGACCAAACGCGCTGGCACCCATCATCGCTAAGGTAAGGCGACCACTACGCTTACGACGTGGCAAATGCGGGGTGCGATCTTGTGTAGACATACCGGCTTTCTCCTTTGCTATGCCATCATTACCAAGTCATCGAAGCGGCGTTGAGCAAGCCAACGGCCACGGCTACGCTTGCCATTAAAATACCGTAAGCCTGATGACCTTCGGTGATGTGCTGAGAAAGACTTTCACCCTGCTTACGCAAAAATAGCTTAACCGCGAAGAAGGTTGCCAACTGGACGATAAAGGCCACGACGCCCCAAAGCACAAAATCGATAAAGTTGATCGAGTGCGCCATTGCGCCATACAGCGGAATGGTAAAACCTAGAATGGAGCCGCCGTAAGCAGAGGCCGCAGCGGCATTGCCTGCCCGAATCAGCGCCCACTCGTTGTGCGGCGTAATACGGCTGTAGCAGTACATAAAAGCGGCTAACAGAACGATCGCGGTCACTAGGTATGCCAAAAATGACGGCAGGCCGTAGAGGTAATTTACCATGGTACTTATTTCCTTCGAGAGGCTTGTTTAGATTGTAAAATTATCGAGCGGGTTACACCGCATCAATGTCGACGGAGGCTACATCGACACCGACGTTTTGCACCAGCATATAGCCACCTTCACCATCGTTTTCAGCGCTTAGCAGTACATACTCCATGCGCTCAGTATCTTGTATTGTGCGCTCGTACAGCATGGCATGGTGTATGACCGTGCGTGCCACGATGCTTTCCGTGGTCATTACCTGTTCTTCAAAGATCACTGGCGGTGACCACAGGCTTTCGCCGTTTCCCCAGGCACGCTCATAGCTGCAGGTGCGCGGCTCATCATCTGTCGAAGCAAGGGCGATAGTCTGCGCGCCGATGCCGTCGGGCTGCTTGGTTTCACCGTTTACGACATCGTCAAACTCGGCATCCGACAGATGGGCAACACGATAAAAGTCGAATAGCTTATATTCAAGTACCTGACCATGCTCAATGTTGGCCTGCAGCCACGTGTCGTTGTCTAAGTAAAAGCGCACTAAGTGTGCCCCTTGCCCCAGGTCAACGTGCCCGACAGCGGCGATATGATGATAGGCGTCATCATCCCAGCGAAACAGAGCGTCCTGGTGGGCGCGTAGGCCAATCAGCTTAATGTTGACGCGCCCATCCAGCCGCAGTCCTTCGAGGTCTTCCTGGCTGATGCCGGTGGGCAACCCTGCGGCTACCGAGCGGCCTGTGCTCGGTTCGTGGGCTTTTTGCGTGTTGGCGCGAAAAAGTGCCTTGAGGGTGTCAAACATGGCCTACCTCGTTAGTGAATACGGCTGCTCAGCAGCTTGGTCATACAAGCGATGAGCTTTTACTCTTGTGCGGTGCTTTTCTTCGCTTTCAGGCGCGCTAGTACATCATCGGCTTTACGCTGTGTGCCGCCAATACCAGCCGCTTTTAGACGCGCTTCAAGCGAGCTTCCGCTCTCTTCTGCCGCCATTTCATCCGCCGCGCTCATTTGCGCTGAGTTAAGCTGCTGACGCTCTTTGATGCGCTCAAGAGATTCCATCGCGCTGCTCATGGCGCTGTTTTGGCCGGAATGACGAGCCGCAACGGCCGACTGGGCTTTTTGCGCCGACTCAGTGGCTTTTACAACGCTAACCTGTTGTTTAAGCTGGCGAAGCTGATTGTCGGTGCCGCGGATCGCGCCGCGCAGTTTTTCGATGCTGGCATCGTATTCGCTGACGATCGCGCGCTCTGCTTCGAGATCATCCTGTAGCGCGACCATGCGCTCGGCTACTTCCACCGCCAGCTCTTCTTCACCTTTATCGAGTGCCGCCTCAGCGCTTTTTTCCAGCTCAGCAACTTTGCTTTCCAAGGTGTCCGCTTTGTTGCTGTTTAACTGGCGCTGGCCCATTAAGCGGGTGAGCTCGGTTTTCGATTGGCTAAGGTGGTTTTCCGAGTCGCGAATTTCCTGGTCTAAAATGCGCAGTGCCTGTGAATCCACCACGGTTTGACCGGTTTCATTCGCTTTACCGCGCAGGGCCGTCATGATTTTGCTTAACATAGAGAGTCTCTTTTAAAAAATATCGTTATCTCACCGCCGCCCTACAACGACTAATCGCTATCAATATTAACCCTATCAATAGTGACCATAGAGGCGACGGTACATTAATCGGTATCAGACGAAGTGCGTTTGAATCAGTTCAGCGACATCCATAGCGGCAGCGGCCGTGGCGTGCAGCTCAGCGCAAATGGATTCAAGCTTGGAGTCGCCAAACAGCTGTCCGTAGGCCACATAAACATCTTGTCCGTCGATTTCTACAATGCCGACAGAGGCTAACGGTAGTGAAATACCCTGACGCAGCAGCACGTCGTTCAGTTCAGCGGTTTTGGTCACGCTTTCCACCGCCACAATGGGCGCCATCGCGATCCACTCATTTTCGCTGCGCGAAAGCGTCATCGGCAAGTTGCCGTAATCGTTAAGTTCCCAAATCAGTGTTTGATTCGTTTCATCCAGGCTGATTGTCGCCTGGGGCCACTCGATCGTTGCAGCGTCGTCGCTGCTGGACGATGGCTGGCTTACTATACGATACAGTTCGGCGGCGGTTATACCATTAGTGACGGTAGGCTGAGTCAAGGCGATTTGCTCCATCGTTCGTTAAGTGGTTTCACCTTAACACTTAGTGAAGCAAATGGTTCCTTTTCCCAGAAGAGGCCTACTAAAAGCCCCGCACGCGGCGGGGCCAAAGGCTCGGATGAGTATGCTTGTAGAGCGGGCAGTTAAGACGAGCGATAGGTGTCATTGAACTGCTTACGCAGCTCATTTTTCTGTACTTTGCCCATAGTATTACGCGGCAGCTCATCGACAAAAAACACCCGCTTGGGCTGCTTGTACTTGGCCAGTCGCCCGTCTAAATATTGGATCACTGCCGCTTCTTCAAGCGTGTTTGCGTTAGCATCAGCGCCTTGTTGGCGCACGACTACCGCCGTTACGCCCTCACCAAAGTCAGGGTGGGGTAAGCCAATCACCGCTGACTCAGCGACCTGTGCAAGCTCATCGATCACTTGCTCGACTTCTTTGGGGTAGACGTTGTAGCCACCGGAAATCACTAAGTCTTTGTCTCGGCCGACGATATGCACGTAGCTCTGATCGTCGACCATGGCGAGATCGCCGGTAATGAAAAAGCCGTCATCGAGAAGCTCTTCACGGGTTTTTTCAGGCATCCGCCAGTAGCCGATAAACACGTTCGGGCCGCGAATCTGCAGCATGCCTATTTCGCCATGCGCCACCTCATCGCCGGTCTCACGGTTGGTAATGCGTATTTCCACGCCGGGGAGCGGCATGCCGACGGTGCCCGCGCGGCGTGCGCCTTCATAAGGATTGGAAAGATTCATATTGGTTTCGGTCATGCCATAGCGCTCAAGAATCGCATGGCCCGTTTTAGCCTCAAAGGCTTCATGCGTTTCAGCGGTCAGCGGGGCTGAGCCGGAGACGAATAACCGCATGTTGGCGGTAGCTTCTGGGGTTAGGCGCTCATCCTGTACTAACCGAGTATAGAAGGTGGGAACGCCCATCATCACGCTGCCACGGGGCAGCTCGTCAAAGATGATATCGGCATCAAACTTAGGCAGGAAAAGCATGCTAGCACCCGCCATCAGAGTGACGTTACAGGCAACGAATAGACCATGGGTGTGAAAGATGGGAAGGGCGTGAATCAACCGATCATCCGCGCTGAAGCGCCATGCTTTTAAGAGGGTTTGTGCATTAGAGGCAAGGTTCTTATGCGTGAGCATGGCGCCTTTAGAGCGCCCGGTAGTTCCCGAAGTATACAAAATAGCGGCCAGATCGCGCTCGCCGAGTGTCACAATATCTTCGCGTGGTGCTGACTGGCGGGCGTCGTCCATCAAGGTGCCGTCTGCGATACTGCCCAGGGTGGCTACCGCCGGGCAGCCGGTGTCTGCGGCCAATGCGCGCGCCTCATCTGCTGCCTTGGGCCGACAAACAAACAGCGCAGGCTCGGCGTCATTTAAGAAGTAGCGAATCTCATCGCCGGTGTAGCCGGTATTTAAGGGCAGATAAACGCCGCCGATGCGTAGACAGGCTAAATAAAGCAGGATTGCTTCGGGGCTTTTATCGACCTGGACGGCGACACGATCGCCTTGTTTTACGCCAAGCTCGGTTAGTGCTCCGGCAAGCTGCGCGCTCATGTTCAGCGCCTCGGTATAACTGTAGTGGCGACCTTCGCGCGTGGTAATAAACGCGGCATCAGCACGCTCGCGCATCTTGGCGGCAAACGTTGTAAATAGGTTATGGCTCATTTGGTTGTTTCTCCCTTAGCCAGTTTGCGCGCGCGACGAGCGAGGTCGCGCACCTCATTTGAGCAGGCAACGGTGGCCTTGGCGGTATAGTTTTCGTGGTTGTGCTCGATATCGTCCAGCACATATAGATAGTTGACCATTAAGCCGGCGCCCTGTTGAAACCCCTTGACGGACGTGTCGCCTAACCAGTTGATGCGGTGCAGCTCAGCACCGTTGCCCAGGTGAAAGCGCGCGACCGGATTTAGCGGCAGGCCGTGGCTGTTTTTCTCATCCACCAGGTAGCGAGCGGCCAGCGGGCGAATCGCGGCTTTAAGCTGCTCTTCATGGGCTTTATCTTGATGCCACGCCGGTTTTTCAAGCGCTTTGAGTGTCTGTCGCAGCGGCTGGGGCAGCTGCTCATCATCACGCTGCGCTTGCAGCCATTGAGCGAAGCCAGGCACCGGCGAAAGCGTCACAAAGTATTTAAGCTGCGGCAGTTCCTGAGATAGCTCCTGAACCACCTGCTTGATTAAAAAGTTGCCAAACGATATTCCGCGTAGCCCCGTTTGGCAGTTGCTGATGCCAAAGAACGCCGCGGTATCGGCGTCATCCGGATCATTGAGTCCTTTTTTATTGCCAGGTTTCTCGCCGGACATCTCGCCAGACACCTCTCCAGATAAGATGGGCTGAATACGGCTCGGCAGACCCTTATGCAGCGCGACTTCGACAAAGATAAGTGGCTCGTCGCCAATCGCCGGATGGAAGAAGGCAAAGCAGCGCCGGTCGCGAGCGTCTAAGCGTCGACGCAAATCGTTCCAGTCTTGAATTTCATGGACTGCTTCGTAGCGAATAATCTTCTCTAAAATTGAGGCCGGCGTGTTCCAATCAATACGCTTGAGCATCAAAAAGCCGCGGTTAAACCAAGAGCCGAATAGATGGCCAAAATCATCGTCAATCGCAGCCAGTTCAGGCTGTTCGCGTAATAATCTTAGTAAGTCTTCGCGCATTTTAACCAGCTCAAAAGTACCGTCGCTGGCCAGGTTCAAACGCCGGAAGAGCTCCTGACGACGTGGCTCACAGGCCTCGAAAAGCCGTTGCAGTGAGTCATTGTCACGGGCCTCATGGTAGCTTGCATAGGCAGCGTCGATAGGGCCTGGCTCGGCCGCGAAGTCAGCTGATAGGCGAGCAAAGAAGCTGCTTTTTTCAGCATCTGAAAGGCGTTGATAGATCGCTAAGGCGCGACTTGCCAAGGCAATGCTGGAGGCTTCCCCATCGCTTTCAAGCAGCGCTTGGCAGGCTTTGACTAGCTGGCGGTGGTCGGGCGTTAGCGTCTCAGGCTGGCGGCGTCGCAACAGAGCATCACGCTGGGTGATGTTGTTGAACAGCTCCTGAAGAAACATCATGTTCATTATTTGCTCCTCAACCCATGATCAAATTAGGTAGCCACAGGGCGATGCCTGGGAAAAGGCACAGCAGCAAGATACCCAGCACCATGCATAGTGCGTAGGGCAAGCTTCCCATCAGAATGTTTCGCAGCGAGATATCCGGCGCGATGCCTTTAATAATGAATAGGTTAAGGCCCACCGGTGGCGTGATCAGGCCGATCTCCAGGTTGATGGTCAAAATGACGGCAAACCAGTATGGGTCGAAGTTAGCCGCCAAAATGATCGGCAATAAAATCGGCGCGGTCATCACGATCACGGCGACGGGCGGTAGGAAGAAGCCGGCTACCAGCAAGAAAAGGTTAATCACCCCCATGAGTACCCAGCGGTTTACTTCCAGGTTCGCAATCGCGGCCGCCACGGTCTGGGTGATAAACATTGAAGACAGCGCGTAGGCAAACACTTCGGCGGTGGCAATAATCAGCATGATCATCACGCTTTCGCGCAGCGAGTCGCGCATGATCAGTTTGAGAGGGCCCAGCTGCCACATGCGGTAGATAAGAATAGCCAGTGCCAAACAGAGGAATGCACCCACGCCTGCTGCCTCAGACGGTGTTGCCACACCGCCATAGAGAGCAAATAGGATGCCCGCCACCACGCCTAGAAAAGGCAGTACGCGTACCAATGCCTTCATGTTGCTATCGACATTCTGCTTGACGGTTTGTTTTAGCCGCTCGGCAGATTCCGCCATTGGGTTGCTATAGCCCCCGGCTCTTTTGCAGGCGATCATGGTCCAGATCATAAACAGGCCTGCGAGCATAAAGCCCGGCACCACACCGGCAATAAACAGTCGTCCGATCGAGGTTTCGGTGGAAATTCCGTAGATGATCATGGTGACCGACGGCGGAATCAAAATCCCCAACGTGCCGCCTGCCGCAATACAGCCCGCCGCAACGCCGTCGGGGTAGCCGCGTTTGCGCATTTCAGGAATGCCCATTTTACCTATCGCCGCACAGGTCGCCGGTGACGAGCCTGAAAGTGCGGCAAAAATCGAACAGGCGCCGATATTTGAAACGGCCAAGCCGCCGGGCAGCTTACCCATCCACAGATCCAGCGAGCGATAAAGGTCACGCCCCGTGGGCGAGGATGCCACCGCAGCGCCCATCAAAATAAACATGGGAATGGCGACAAAACCAAACTCCGCAATGCGGTCAAAAAAGGTTTCCCCGAAGTAGGTAAGTTCGGAAAGGCCCCGGTCGTAGAGCAGCGCCAGCAGCGATACCCCGCCAAGGGCAAACGCGATAGGGGTGCCAATGGCCATGAGTACAATCAGCGCGATGGCGACAATAATGCCTAGTGTAATGGGATCCATGCTCAATCCTCCCCACGCAATATTTCAGCCACATACTGAAGTGATAGAAGGGTCGCGCCGACGGCCATTGGCAGCAGTGCCGGCCATAGCGGCGGGTTCCATACCGAGCCCGTGGTCCAGTCGCCGTGGATGGCTTCAAGAACATAGACCCAGCTGGCATAGGCGAGCGCGGCGCAGAAACCTAAACCAAATAGCGCGGCGACTAGGCGCATCGCCGTGCGCGCAATGCCACCCAGCGCGTCGGGTACAATCGTGATCGCGACGTGGCCACCGGTCATTAAAACGTAGGGGCTACCCATTAGCATTGCCCCTGTGACCGAGAAAATGGTGAACTCGGTCTGCCAACTGGTGCTCATTCCCAATACGTAGCGCACAAAGACCATCTGGCAGATAACCAGCACGCCAGCAATAAACATCGCGCTGGCTAAGTAGGCAGAACAGCGAGAAAGCACGTCCATGGCGCGAATGTAGCCGCCAAGAATGCCCCCGCGTGAGGAGGGTTCGTGAGTGGTGGTTGCCATATTCATTCATCCGGCTGAGCAAGCATCATAAGGCGGCCACGCCTGGCGGAGTGGCCGAGCTATTAGGCGTTAACCCGTTGCTTACTCAACGGCGAGAGCCGCATCGATAATGGCTTGGCCATTAGGCACGTTCTCAGCAAAGTTTTTGTAGGAGGTCTCGCGGGCGATATCAAGCCAAGCGTTGTAGTCTTCTTCGCTCATGCTGACGACTTCAACGCCATTTTCTTCGTAGAGGTCGACCATTTCTTGATCAATTGCCGCCGCGGCGTCGGCGAAGAAGTCCTGTGCCGATTTGCCAGCTTCCATTAGTGCCGTTTGCTGCTCTTCGTTCAGCCCCTGCCACACTTGCTCCGAGATCAAAATTGGCTCGTACATAAACCACAGTGCGAAGTCACCTGGCTGGGTCAAACATTCAACCTGCTCATACAGGCGAAAGGAGATGAATGACATGGAGGACGTGTTGGCAGCCTCCAGCACACCGGTTTGCATGGCGGTATAAATTTCAGAGGAGGGCATTGAGGCGATGGATGCACCTGCCTCTTCCAGCATCTCTTCAAACGCAGGACCTGCCGCACGAATGTTCTGACCGCTCACGCTTTCAGGTGATGTAATGCACTGCTCGCTTGAGGCAAAGCCGCCAGACAACCAGGCGTCGGCAAGTACGCGCCCGCCGCCTTCTAAAATAACGTCTTTGATGAGCCGCATATATTCGGAGTCATTCAGGCGCTGGGCATGTGCTTGGTTGCGCACTAGGCCCGGCATCAGCGTGGCAGAAAACTCCGGGTGGCGGCCGCTGGCGTAATCAAGCGGTAGTGATGTGATATCCAAGCGGCCTCTCGCCAGCGCTCCCCACTGCTCGCGTGCTTTGAACAGCGATTGGCCAGGGTAAACTTCGATGGTCAGACCGACGTCCGCGGCGGCTACTTCGCGGGCCATGAGTTGAACCATTTCATCGCGCACATCCCCCTGGCCGCCGGGGAATTGGTGCGAGGCGCGCAGTACGGTATCCGCAGAGGCATGAGAAGCCGCGATAGCAAGACCTAGTGCAGCCGCGGTAGGGATCAAATAGCGTTTCATGTGGCATCTCCAACACTTGTTGTTATGTTTTTGGATAAGCTTTTGTATGTTCATCAGGCAAGCTGATATATATTTCAATAGCGGTTAACTGTGCTAATGTCAACTACATGGCCTTTTTAAATGCGTGAAATAAGCCACGATTCAGGAGGTAAAACATGGCGGGCATTAAGCGTTCAAACGCACAGCGACTGAGAGATTCCCTCGAAGATGACATCATTAATGGCCGCCGTGTCCCTGGAGAGCGGCTCGACCCTGAGGCCCTAGGGCAGGCGTTTCAGGTCTCGCGAACGCCGGTGCGTGAGGCTTTTCAGCAGTTGGTTGCCAGCGGGTTGGTAACGGTGTCACCCAAGAAAGGCACCTTTGTGGCAAAAGTCGGAATCGACCAGTTGATCGAAATGTTTGAAGTCATGGCCGAGCTTGAAGGAATGTGCGGCCGCCTCGCGGCCCGCCGGATCACCGATCAGGAACTGACGGCACTACGTGACGCGCATCGGCGGTGCGAAGCGGCTGCTTTAGCCGGTGATAGCGACGAGTATTATTATGAGAATGAAGGCTTTCACGACTGCATTTACGCCGCCAGCCACAATACTTTTTTGGCTAGCGAAGCGCGTCAGTTAAAGCAACGCCTAAAGCCCTACCGGCGCCTGCAGCTGCAGGTGCGCCAGCGGGTGCATAGCTCGCTGAGCGAGCATAAAACTATCGTAGAAGCGATTGAGAAGGGTGATTCTTTGGCGGCGCAGCAAGCATTGAGCGACCACGTGTTGATTCAAGGCGAACGCTTTAGCGACTTCGTTTCTAGCGTGCGGCGTATGGAGGGACCGCTAGAGCATACCGGTTAGATTTGTCCCTATCGGTGGGGTAATGGTCCTTGCCGACATAAGTCGCAGCGCTGACACTCTCTCTAATGCTTTAGTATCCTATTAGCGGAGAGAGATCGTGACTCGCCATGTTGCCCTATTTGCCTACCCCGACTGCCAACTGCTGGACGTCAGCGGTCCCTGGCAGGTCTTCGCCAGCGCCAATGCGTTAAGCCCCCAGCCGCTCTATCAGTTGACGCTGGTCGCCGATGCCGTTGGCCCGGTTACCACCAACGGCGGCTTAGCCGTGCATGCTACACACACCTACCACCAACTTAAGGGTTTACAGCCTCTGGATACGCTGTTGGTGGCGGGTGGCAGTGGTGTAATGCACCAGCGTGACATGGCCGAAGTGAAGCAGGTGCTTTGTGAGGTCGCCCCAACGGTACGGCGGCTTGGGTCGATCTGCTCTGGGGCATTTCTATTAGCCGCTGCAGGGTTGCTGGATGGCTGTCGCGTTACCACCCATTGGCGCCATGCCGAGCAATTAGCCGAGGAGTACCCCGCGCTTAGTGTCGAGCCCGATGCGCTGTATAGCGAAAGCAACGGTCGCTACACCAGCGCAGGCGTAACGGCGGGGATTGATTTGGCGCTGTCGTTGGTAGAGGCGGATCACGGTGCCGAACTTGCCGGGCGGGTAGCCCGCGAACTGGTGGTGTTTTTGCACCGCCCCGGCGGGCAGTCGCAGTTCAGCGAGATACTGCGCCGCCAGCAGGCTGTGGGGCCACTGCGCCGCTTGCTGGATCAACTTCACGCCGATCCCAGCGTGGATCATGGGCTTGAGAGCATGGCTGAGCTGATGGCGGTCTCTCCACGCCATCTTACCCGGCTGTTTAGACGCTACTTAAATACCACGCCCGGCGCTTACCTTACCCAACTACGCCTTGAACAAGCGCGCTTGGCGCTGCTCAACGAGCGCGAAAATTTATCCCTTGACCGCTTGGCACAGCGCTGGCGGCTGGGCGGCGCGGAGCAGCTGCGCCGCCAGTTTCAGCGCTACTATGGCGTATCACCCTCGGTCTATCGCCAACGCTTTGCGTCTTCCCATGCCACGTCTCATCAGGAGAGTGTCTTATGCCTCTGACCGTCACCCTATTATCACTTTGCCAAGCATTGCTGGTTACCGGCAACGTTTTGTTGATTGCCGTCTCGCCGCTGATCGGGGCTTCCTTGGCCCCGAGCACGTCATGGTCGACCGCGCCGGTTGCCACCCAGTGGCTGGGGCTAATGTGCGCCACCATTCCTGCCTCGCTCATCATGGCCAGGCTGGGCCGTAAACGCGGCTTTATACTGGGTAACATCGTTGGGTTGGTGGGCGCGCTGGTCGCCGTGCAAGCGTTGATGAGCCAGCGTTTTGGGTTGTTCTTGCTGGCAACATGGTTGATTGGTATCGGCATTGGCTTTGGCCAGCTGTATCGCTTTGCCGCGGTGGAAGCGGCACCCGCCAAGCTACGTGATCGAGCGATTGGTTTGGTGATGGGCGGTGGTGTGCTGGCTGCCTTTGCTGGGCCGTGGCTAGCAAGGGTGAGTCGTGAGCTTGGCGACGTACCCTTTTTGGCGAGTTTTGTGGGCTTGGCCGCGCTCTACGCATTGGCGTTAGTGGTGTTAATGCTAACAAGATTACCGCCCGCCTCGCGCACTCATGGTGAAGGCACCCCGCTGCCGCTGGGTAAGATACTCCGCCAGCCCGGCTTCATTGTGGCGGTGAGCGCGGCGATGGTCGGTTACGGTGTGATGAACCTGGCCATGACGGCCACACCGCTTGCCATGGCAGGGGCTGGGCACCACTTTAACCACGTTTCAATGACCATTCAGTGGCACGTGGTGGCGATGTTTTTACCCTCGTTCTTCACCGGCCATTTGGCCGCCCGCTTCGGCGCCAAGCAGGTCATTGTGGCAGGCTGCCTGCTGCTGGTGGCCAGTGCGTTGGTTGCCCAGTGGGGGATCGGTTTAGCCGGTTTCAACGTGGCGCTGATTCTGCTGGGTTTGGGCTGGAACTTTACGTTCCTACCCGCTACCGGGCTGCTCACTGAAAGCTACCGCCCGGTAGACAAGGCGCGGACACAGGCCGCCAACGAGTTTTTAGTGTTTGGCACCGCCGCCATCACTGCGTTGCTCGCAGGACCTTTGGTCAGCAGCTTGGGATGGGCGACGCTTAACCTACTGTTGATCCCCGCTGCGCTGGTGCCCTTGGCGGTACTGTTGTGGCAGCATCGCGCCAGTTTGGCACACGCTTAGAAATCCCCCGGCGCGCACTGTAGGCAGGTAAGCCCGAGTGCGCGCCACTGGGTGACCACGGCATCGCGGTCATCCAGCACCAGCCAGGGGGCGAAGCCGTCGCGGCGCATTTGATTGAGAAGTGCAGCTTTTACCTCTTCATCATCCACATGATCATCGCCCTCAGGGCGTAGGTACATGGCATCGAAAGGGATGGTGTGGCGCTCTAGCCAGCGCTGGGTATGCGCTCTGTGGCTATCCGGCCGGCCGCTGCAAATCACAATCTGCTGACCTTGTGCCTTAAGCATTTTCACCAGCCTGACAACCGGCTCAATGACCGGCGCCTCGGCCATATGGGCGAAGAAGGGTTCCCACTGTTTTTGGCTACCCAGCACCCAGTCGCTGACCTGGTGCGGATGAAACTCGGCAAGGGTACCGTCAACATCAACAATTACTGCGGACATGCAAAACTCCTTAGTGGCGAAAAAGTGGCTGAGCGCGCATCGGCTTTAAGTCGGCGAGTCTTACAGAGGCGCTTACCCAGCAGCCTGCTCCACGTGTTCAATTCATGATCAGTAAGCTGAGTAAATAGCGGAACGGTCTGGGTAGCGCCTAACTGATCGGTGAGTGCCACCAGGTGCGAGGCACGCAGGTGCACATTCCAGCGCTGCGCGCTTATCTTGCCTGCGGCGAGCTGGGCGCAGCGTTCGGGCGTTAAATAGCCGGTATGCAGTAGATGATGATGGGGCCACTGATCTGGCGTGTCATCGCGGTCGCTAATCAGTTGAAGCGTGGCATTTTGGTCATTCTTACCTGTCAAAACGCGGGCAATGGCGGCATCGATGCCCGGGCGTCTTAGCGTGACAGGCTGAGCAAGCAGGCTTGCCAAGGCACGTCGTATTGCTGGATCAATCGCCAAACTTATTCCCTGTTGCAGGGCTAGCTGGCTAAGCCATAGCGCCAGCTCCAATGCGCGACCGGAGGTGGGAACGGGGAGCGCGAGCGGACGATGAAGCTGCTGGCGCAGCTGCTGATAGCACACTGCTTGCGGGGCATCGTAGCTGCCGTAAGAGCCGTCAAGTAGTGCAGTGGCGGCTTTGGGCGGCGTATCGAACGGGAACACCCGCGACTCAAAGCAAGCATCGCCGCTGTAAAATACGCCGTTGCCCATCGCTAAGTGCAGCCATACGCCCCCTAGCGAGTGGCCGGCTTGCCCCGTGGTGACGTCAATGCCTGCGACGTTTAGCGAGCCGCGCTCGGGCAATGGTCGCCAGGCGCGGCTAGGTGGCAGCGCCTGAGCGACCAGCGGCGTGCAGTACAGCGGCACATCGTCAGGCAGGTGGGCCACACCGCCAATATGATCGATATGATCGTGACTAATCAGCACTGCGTCTACATCAAGACGGTTGGCCCACGTGATGGTGTCACCGGGATGGAGCGCGCCACCTGCATCCAGCAGCAGGCGTTTGCCGTTCGCCTCGACCACGATAGCGGCAGGGCCTTTGTCGCCTAAGCCGCTTAGAATGTCGATGTTGACGGTCATTGGTCGGGCTCCAGACACCAGCCTTGAAGAAGGGTGGCAGCGACTTGACTACCCAGTTCAGGTGCGCTGTGGTGATAGGCGAGCAGCGTTTCGCCGCTGGGCAGACGCAGGCTGAGCTCATAGCGCTCGCCACGAAAAATGACGCTTTCAACCTGAGCGGGCAGTTGGTCTGCCATCGCAGCAGAGAGGCTGATCCGAATATGCTCGGGGCGTACCAGTACCGTTTGAGTGCGCTCGGACGCCATGGCATTCAGGCCGTGCATTAGGCTTGCGCTCTCCAGCTTCTGCCCAGGGCGGCCAGCGGCGACGTTTAGCTGGCTGCCTTGGCCTATAAATCCCGCGACCCACGCTGTGCGCGGCTCACGATAGAGCATCTCCGGAGCACCCCACTGAACTAGCTTCCCTGCTTTCATCACGGCGATTTTATCGGCCAGTGCCATCGCCTCGCTCTGGTCATGCGTGACGTAGACCAGGGTAGCGCCAGTGCGCTGATGAAAGTCACGGAAGCTGTGCTCCATGGTGGCGCGCAGGTGGCGGTCAAGATTGGCCAATGGCTCATCCAGCAGTACGACGGACGGGTCGCTGACCAGGCAGCGTGCCAGGGCCACTCGTTGGCGCTGGCCGCCGCTGAGAGCCTGGGGCGTACGCTCGGCGTAGGCTTCAAGCTCTACCAAGGCGAGTGCTTGCTGAACCTTGTGTTGATACGCCGCCCCGCGCAGGCCGCGCAGTTTGACCGGGTAGCCCACGTTGTCAGCCACGCTCATGTGCGGCCATAGCGCATAGGACTGGAACACCATGGCCATATTGCGCTGTTCGGGCGGTACATGAATCTCGGTACTTGCCAACGTGCGGTTGCCTAACCGCAGGGTACCTTCGTTAACCGCCTCAAAGCCTGCCAGCATGCGCAGCATGGTGGTTTTGCCGCAGCCGCTGGGGCCGAGAAGCGCCACAAACTCACCAGGGGCAACCGCGAGGGATAGTTCATCGACGGCGGTGTGTTCGCCAAAGCGTTTGGTGACACGCTCAATGGTTAGCCCGGTCATATTAGCCTTGTCCATATTAGCTCTGTCCATATTAGCTCTGCCATGGGATTACTCCTTTGGGTAGTCGTGGCGCCAGTAAACTAAGTGCCAGCATTAATGAAGCAACCATGATCACCACCAGCACTGAAACGGCGGAGGCCAGTACGCTTTCGCCACCTTCATCAAGATTGAAAATCAGCACGCCGAGGGTTTCGTTACCGGCGCTCCACAGCAGTGCGGACACAGTGAGTTCGTTGACGGCTAATAAGAACACCAGCAGCCCACCGGCAAACACGGCGGGTGCCACCAGCGGTAGCACGATGCCGCCTAGCCGCCGCCAAGGGCCTGCGCCGGCTAGCTGGGCGGCTTCTTCAAGCGACGGGTCAAGCTGCGCTAAGCTGGCGGCCACGGGCTTGACGCAAACCACCAAAAAGCGCGCCAGATAGGCGATGAAAATAAGCCCCAGGGTGCCGTAGAGCGCCACATTAATAATCGGCAGTGGGCGTACAAACAGCAGGATGCAGGCAATCGCCAGTACCACGCCGGGAAGGGCGTAGGGAATTTCAATCGCGCTGAGCACTACGTCACGCAAGCGTTCGGGCAAGCGCTGTAATCGATACGCCAGCGGCAGGCTAAGCAGCATCAGCACCACGGCGGCACTGCCCGCCAGCCATAGGCTATTGTTGACTGCCCGCCACGTTGCACCCTGACGACCAATCACGTCGGCATAAGCGTTCAACGTGAGCGTTTCAGCGTTAAGCGGCACGCCCATGGCCGGCACCAGAGAACTGGCGATAAGGGCGAGTAGCGGTGCGACTAAAATAACCACTAAGATGCCGACCAGCGTTGCCGTTACCAGCGTGCGCCAGCGGCCAAGCGTAAAATCATGCGAGCGGCCGCTATGGCCACCTAATCCAAAGCGGCTGCGGCTCATCAGGCGCTGCTGGAGTGCCACGCCGGTCAGCGCGAGTAAGCCAATCAGCAGTGACAGGGCGGCCATTTCAGCCAGCACGCCGGTGCCGAAACTGGCCATGCGCTGATAGATCAACGTGGGCAGCACAAAATACCCGGCAGGAATGCCCAACATGGCGGGAATGCCGAAGTTGCCCAGGCTCGAAATAAACGCCATTGAGCCCCCGGCCACTAAGCCGCTGCGGGTAACGGGCAGGATAATATGGCCCCACACCTGGGTTTGCTTGGCGCCGCTAATGCGCGCGGCTTCGATAAGCTCGCGGGGCAGTGAAAGTAGACTAGTGCGCAGAGCCAGAAACACCAGCGGGGCGCTTTGGATACCTAGCAGTAAGGCAATGCCTTCCGCTGAGTAGAGTGGTTGAGGGTTGCCTAGCGGCGGTGCCATGCCAATGCTTTTTAATAGCGGGCTAGCGGGCCCAAACAGCTGTAGCCAGCTTAAGGCGGTCACCTGGGGCGGAATCATCATGGGCAGCATGAAGCAGAACACCAGCCACGATTTACCACGCACGTTGGTGAGCGTGATGGCAAACGCAAACAGGCTGCCCAGCACCAGCGCAATCAGCATGCCAAGCCCTGAGGTATACAGGCTGTGCCAGAGTGCACGCCAGGTGCTGGCGCTGTTGAGTACTTGCCACAGTGGAGACTGCCGGCCTTGAGCAAGGTCGCTCAAGGCCTCCATCAGCAGGCGCACGCTGGGCACTAGGCTAAGCAGCACAATGCCGATTAACAGGCTGGAAAGCAGCCAGCGATGCTGGCTGCTATAGGTCAGGGCAGGTGTCATGATCACCCGCCGAATAAATCGCTAAAGCGCTGTTTAAGCGCTGCTTCTTGCTCCAGGGCCTGCTCAATGTCCACCGGCATCAGCGTAATGCTGTCGCGGGCAGGGAAGCCTTCGGGCGGCGTTACATCGTGGCGCGCAGGCAGATAGCCCTGCTGGCTCACCAGCGCTTGGCCCTGTTCTGAGAGCACGAAATCCACAAACTTCTGCGCGGCATCCACATTCTTGGCGTCTTGCATAATCGCCACTGGCTCAGTCACTGCGCTGACGCCCTCTTCAGGGAACACAAACGCGACCGGCGAGCCTTTAGCCGCTTCACGAATGGGTAAGAAGTCGACCACGATACCGTAGGGCTTAGTGCCTGCGGCCACGGCGTTGAATACGCCACCATTGCCGCCCTGGGCTTCGGTACGATTGGCGTGCAGCGCGTCGTAGTAGTCAGCCCCCAGTGCCGGATTGGCGCTGATGGCCGCCATATGGATTAACGCTGCGCCAGAGTAAAGCGGGCTGGGCATGGTGACGAGCCCCTCATAGTCGGAGCCCAACAGGTCTTGCCAGCTTTGCGGCTGGTGCTCAGCGCCGGTGTTATACACAATCCCAGTGGTGATCAGCTTGGTGCCGTAGTAGTAGCCCTCCGGGTCGTATAGCTCGGCGTCATGTGCCTGACGCTCATCACTTAAGTAAGGCTGCAAAAGGCCTTCTTGTTTGAGCGACTCCATGGTCATGCTGTCGGCAATCAGCAGTACATCTGGATTGCTCACCCCTGCTGAAAGCTCCGAACGCAGCCGCGTCATTAGCCGCGTGGTGCCATCGCGCACCCACTCCACTTCAATGTCGGGATAGGCCGCTTGAAAAGCATCCACCGTTTGTTGGGCATCGCTGTTGGGCTGGCTGGTGTAGAGCACGAGCTTATCGTTAGCAACAGCCTGAAAAGAAGCAGCAAGACTGGCTACCGCGACGGCAGTAACAAGGGCAGAAACCGAGATAGATAACAAAGGACGCTTCAACATGGGAAAACCTCAAGTGAGTGAACCCCACCTAAGCTACTGTCATCTGCTTACAACAAAGTGACAGTACGCTTTCGTTTGAAACTTTTTATCTTTCGTTCTCTGCTTTATTTGCTTTCGTTTCGTCGTGAGGTCTCCATGCGTCAGTTCGAACGTCGCCAGCTGTTGTTGCAGCGTATTCACTTAGAGGGCCGCCAATCGTTGGACGTATTAGCACATCTCTTTAACGTTTCGGTGCAGACCTTGCGGGGTGATATTCGCTACTTAGCCGATAAAGGCTTAGTGCTGCGTCGCCAGGGCGAAGTGCTGCCGTTTCCCGAGCAGGAGAACATCGGCTATGACCAGCGCCAGATTGTTAATGTGGCGGGTAAAAGACAAATTGCAGCCCGCGCGGCAAGCCTGGTGCAAGATCATCAGGCACTGTTTCTAGGCACCGGCACGACGGTTGAGCAACTGGCGGATGCGCTTAGCGACAAGCAAGGCTTGCATATCATGACTAATAATCTGCATGCGCTGATTAAACTATGTCAGTTGAAGTGCGAATTAGTCGTGGCCGGTGGTCGCGTGCGCCGTCGCGATCAGGACGTCATTGGCGGTGATGCCTGGCGCTTTTTTCAACGTTACCGTGCCGATGTAGGCATTGTGTCGGTGGGCGGAATGGATAGCTATGGTCAGCTTTATGATTATAACGATGATGAAGCCATGGCCCGTGAAGCGCTGTTAGCCCACTCCAGTTACCGTGTACTGGTGTTAGATAAAACCAAGTTTGATCTGCCTCTGCGCTGTACAGCAGGTCAACTAGGTGATTACGACGCAGTTGTGACCGATGTGCCGCTGCCCGATAAGTTAAGAAGCCCGCTGGCGGCTCAGGGCATAATGTTTTTGGGGTAGCGGTGTACGGCCCTCGTGACTGCTATGCTTAAAGCCTATTACTGACGCGAGGATCGCAATCATGGCAGGTGGTTGGGCGAAGGATGGTGCCGAACAGGAGCAAATGGAGAGTACGCTTGACGATGCGGTACAGCGTGCGCGTAGCCAACTGCCCCAGGGCGAAAGTCTTGAGGTTTGTGAAGAGTGTGGGGACCCCATTCCCGAGGCTCGCCGTAAGGCGATGCCTGGCGTTCGGCTCTGTGTAGCATGTCAGAGCGAGCTAGACAAAAAACAGTCAAATTTTAGTGGTTATAACCGCCGCGGCAGTAAAGACAGCCAGTTGCGTTAATGGCACTGAACCTGAATCGCTAGCCTAGTGGACTTATTGTCCGGCCAGAAATTCTGCCAAAGCCACGTTGCCCTTGAGCCGCGGGCAAGATTGGATTCATTAATTAATAGCGACGGCAACAGTGCCCTTATCCGCCTTTAAGCGTTACCCTTTCAAAACTAACGTGTTTGAGTGTCGTCTTCGGGCGGGAATATACGTAAGAGTTTCGTGAGGATCGAGCAGTGGAGATTGACCAACATTATCGCGCCCTTAGCGTTGAAACATTTTCCCAAAGGCTTGGGGAGGTTGAAGCGGTCGCTAGTCGAGTCGGCGGCGAGCCCGCCCGCTGGGATATTCGTGAGGTAGGCGACGGCAATCTCAACCTCGTGTTTATTGTCTCCGGTGACGTAGGCAGCGTTGTGGTGAAGCAGGCGCTTCCCTATGTACGCATGGTCGGCGAAAGCTGGCCGCTGCCGATTTACCGTGCCCACTTTGAATATTACGCGCTGGTAAGACAAGCCAAGCGCGCACCTGGTATTGCACCAGAGGTTTACTACTTCGATAAGCCTCAGGCGCTGTTTGTAATGGAGTACCTCCACCCGCACACGATTCTGCGCCGCAAGCTAATTGCTGGTGAGCGAGTGGCGCAGCTTGGCGAAACTATCGGCCAATTCTGCGCGCGCACGGCGTTTCGTGGCTCAGAGCTTTCGCTCAGCAGCCCTGAGAAAAAGCAGGATGTGGGGCTGTTTTCTGGCAACGTGGCGATTCCCGCGATTACCGAGTCGCTGGTGTTTACCGACCCCTATTACGCCGCTGAAATGAATCACCACACGCCGGAGCTTTCACCGGTGGTGGATGAGCTGCGCCGCAACGCTCGCCTAAAAGCCAAGGTGCAGCGGCTGTTGATGAAATTCACCGCCAACACCGAGACCATGCTTCACGGTGATTTGCACTCGGGCTCGATCATGGCGACTGATACCGACGTTCGCGTGATCGACCCTGAGTTCTCCCAGTATGGGCCGATGGCGTTTGATCTGGGGATGGCCGTGGCCAACTTCCTAATGGCGTACTTTAGCCAGCCTGCCCACCGTCAAGAAAGCGAGCTGGCCGCTTACCAGACATGGATTCTCGATGTGATTGAAGCGTGCTTCACAAGCTTTGATGCCGAGTTCCGCCACTTATGGCAAACCGAGCGCACCGGTGTTCTGTTTCCCAAAGCGCTGTTCGAGGAACAGGGCAACAGCGCAGACGACGCCTGCGATGCGCTGCTGGATGAAATTCGACTGGACGCGCTGGCTTACTGCGGTATCGAAATGCACCGCCGGGTACTGTCACTTGCCCACAACGCTGATTTCGAAGAGATTGAAGACCCTGCTCTTCGCGCCAAGCTTGAAGCCCGCAATGTGCTGATGGGCCAAGCCCTGATTATGGAGCCGGAGGCTTACGGCGACCTTTCTGCGCTAATGGAATTAGCTAAGGCGTACAGCCAACGAGAAGTGCTGTAACAACATATTATGAGATGGCAGCTTTAGCCGTTCGCGAGCTAAAGTTGCCTTCCTCGATTTAAAACTTACTACTCATTACTCACTATTAACGACTCACACTTAAAGCTGATCAATCCGATCAAACTTTCCAGCGATATCGCTTTCGGTCCAGTGGGGCACCCAGCCTTCTACGTTATCGAAGAAGCGTAGCGCGGTGAATTCAGGGGCAGGGCCCATATCGAACCAGTGAGGCGTATTGGCAGGCACGCTGATTAGGTCGTTGCGGGTGCACAGCACCTGATACACCTTGTCTTCAATATGCAGGCAGAACAGCCCCTGACCTTTGACGAAAAAGCGCACTTCGTCTTCGTGATGGCGGTGCTCATTTAGGAACTTCTGGCGCATGGCGTCTTTTTCAGGGTGCGTGGGCACCATGTGCAGCACGTCTACCGTCTGGTAGCCGCCCTGGGCTTTTAGCCGCTTGATGTCATCCTGGTAGAGCGCCAGTATGTCGTCCTGGGTAGCATCGCTTGCGATTTCGCCCGGCGTTGCCCAGCGCTCAAACAGCACGTTGACACGATTTAGCTCGGCCTTGATTTGCTCGCCGTCGCAGGTATCCACTAACGCATCGTTAGGATTCTGATCGGCAAATACTTTGAGTTGCGACATCAAAAGCGCTCCTTTAAAAGTGACGGGCCTAAAGGCTACAGAGTAATTTCGTCGAAGCTTGCGGCGCAAGCGTGCTGCGTACCCGCCTGAGTGCCTTCACGCACCAGCTGCAATGTTTGCATGCCCGCCTGCTTGGCGGCGTCCAGCTCCTCCACCACATCGGATAGAAACAGGATTTCATCGGCGGGGAGCTGTAGCTTGCTGACAATATGCTGATACGCCAGGGCTTCGCGCTTATGGCCAATATGGGTGTCGAAATAGCCGCTGAATAGTGGCGTCAAATCGCCTTCTGTGCTGTAACCAAACAGCAGCTTTTGCGCCTGAACTGAGCCTGACGAGTAGATATAAAGTTGCTTCCCGGCGTCTGCCCATTGACGAAGGTGCGGGGCAACATCGCTATAAAGATGACCTTTGAAAGCACCGCGCTGATAGCCATCGGCCCATATCATGCCCTGTAGTGCTTTGAGCGGGGTGACTTTTTGATCGGTCTCGATCCAGTAAAGCAGCGTTTCGATCACTTTATCCAGCGAGGCATCCGGTGTCTTGAGCTCAGCGCGCACGGCGGCTATCTGCTCGGCCACATCAGGCTGGGCTGAATGGCTGTGAACGAACTCGGGCAGCTGCTCATGGGCGTAAGGAAACAACACTTTATGCACAAAGCTGATATCCGTGGTGGTGCCTTCGATATCGGTGATCACGGCGCGAATGCTTGGGGTATTCATATCTACGCTATCAAGACCTGGGTGTTTGTTCATTTAGACCACCGACTCTCTTCAAGGGTACAGGCAAGTAAAAACTCAATGGCTTCCAGATGGCGACGACACTCGGCAATGGTGCTGCCCACCGCATAAATACCGTGGCCCACGACCAGAAAGCCCCAGGGCATCGGCCAGCCAGCACGCACGTTATCGGCCAGCTCATTCATATCCTGAGAATTGGGCACCACCGGCAGGTGAATAGTCGCAGTGTGGGTCTGGTTGCCCTGCAGCGCCTTTTGCATTTCAAAGCCGCTTAGCTCAATACCCTCTGGAAAGCGACGCGACAGGACGGTGCTGGCAACCGTATGGGTGTGCAGCACGCAGCTAATCGTTGAGTCCAAGCGGTAGAGCGCAGCGTGAAGGTCGCTTTCCGCGCTTGGCTTACCATCACCTTCAAGCACGCCACCGTCCAGGTTGCAGAGCAGCAGGTCGCTGGCCGTCACGCAGGTTTTATCAACGCCGGAGGCCGTCACTAGATAGCCTTTGTCGGTACGTGAAGAAAAGTTGCCGCCGGTAGCCGGCGCCCAGCCACGCTGGGCCGCCCAGGAAATCGCTGCTAACAGTTCGTCTTGTATGCTCATCGTAGAATCAGCGCCGCTTCGCTTCTAAAGGCCTTCATTCTATATGATAAGCTTCGCGGCTGATAAGCCATGTGCCGCCCCCGTTTTTTATCACACGTTCTGCCTCACCCGTTCTTGCGATCAGTACTCAAGGAGCCCCTGATGCCTCATCTTCAATCACGCAGTTTGCGGGTGTATGCCGACTCGCTTGAGTATCTGGATCAAACACGCCTGCCGCAGGCCGAAACGTGGGTACGCTGTGCAAGCCCGGAGGATTGGCAGGTGGCGGTGAAAAGTCTGGCGATTCGCGGCGCGCCGTTAATAGGCCTGAGTGCAGCCTTTGTGCTGGCGCAGTATGCCGCGCAACATCCCGGGCAGGAGAGCGAGTGGCAGTGGGTAAGTGACCGCTTACGGGCGACGCGCCCCACGGCGGTTAATCTGATGTACTGCCTGGACGCCATGGAGGCCTGCTTTGCCCAAGGGCCGGGTGCGCTTTCTGAGCGCGCCGCCGCGCTGTTTAAAGAAGACCGCGAGCTGTGTTTGCGCATGGCCGAACGCGGCGCGGATTTGTTGGCAGAGGGCGAGCGAGTGCTGACCCACTGCAATACCGGCGCGCTGGCGACGGCGGGTGTCGGCACGGCCATTGGCGCGCTGGCGGTGGCTAAAAAGCGTGGGGTAACGCTGCATGTATACGTGAATGAAACCCGCCCGCTGCTGCAGGGTGGTCGGTTAACCGCCTGGGAAATGGCTGACCTGGATATTCCGTACCAGCTGATTGCGGACAGCATGGCCGCAAGCCTAATGGCCGCCGGTAAAGTGGATAAAGTGATGGTGGGCGCTGACCGCATCTGCGCTAACGGCGACTTTGCCAATAAAGTGGGCACTTACATGCTGGCAGTCGTCGCCAACTACCATAAGGTGCCTTTCTACGTGGTGGCGCCGTACACGACAGTAGACAAAGCCTGCGCCACCGGTGCTGACATTCCGATTGAACAGCGCGACGCCGCCGAAATACGTGGCGCCTCTGGTGCTTTTGGGGATGTCGTTTGGGCGCCGGAAAATGCGCCGGTGTGGAATCCTTCCTTTGACGTTACGCCGGCGTCACTGGTAACCGGCTGGGTGCTGGATACCGGCGTGTTTGACGCCGCCGCTATCGCTCGCGGTGAGCACTGCCGGTAATGGTCTCAGCATTTAACGGCTAGGCATCGCCGTTAGTTAGAATCACTGCCAGAAAGCCTTCACCGTAATCTTCAAGCTTGCGAGCGCCAACGCCGGAAATAGCGCCGAGTGCCTGCAAATTTTGCGGCTTCTGCTCGGTCATTTCGGCAAGCGTGGCGTCGTGGAAGATAACGTAGGCAGGCACGCCCTGAGCCTCGGCAAGTGCCTTTCGGTGCTGGCGTAGGGCTTCCCACAAAGGGCCGTGGCCCTGCGTTGCTGAGGCGCCTTTACTGCCGCGCCGGGCGGTCTTGGCCTTGCTTGGCTTGCGCAGGGTGAGCGGCTGCTCGCTGCGCAGCACCGGCTTGGCGTTTTCCGTTAAGCGAATCCCGCCATGACCTTCCATATCGACGCTGAGAAAACCGCTCGCAATCAACTGGCGAAACAGCGCCTTCCATTCATTGGCCGAAAGATCACCGCCGATGCCAAAGGTGCTGATCTTATCGTGACCAAAACGGGTGATGCGCTCGTTGCCTTTACCTAGCAGTACGTCCACTAGATAGGTGACGCCGAAGCGCTGCTCAGTGCGGTAGACACACGAAAGTGCCTTCTGCGCTGCCACGGTAGCGTTCCAGGTCTCGGGCGGGATCAGGCAGTTGTCGCAGTTGCCACAGGGCGCGTCTAGCGAATCGCCAAAGTAATGCAACAGCGCCTGACGACGGCAGCTGATGATCTCGCAAAGCCCCAGCATGGCATCCAGCTTTTGCTGCTCGATGCGCTTTTGATGGTCATGAGCGCTAGAATCCTGCTGCATCTGACGCAGCGTGATCACATCCTGAAGCCCATAGGCCATCCAGGCATCGGCGGGCAGACCATCGCGCCCGGCGCGGCCGGTTTCCTGGTAGTAGGCTTCAATGCTTTTGGGCAGATTGAGGTGCGCCACAAAGCGTACGTCGGGTTTGTCGATGCCCATGCCAAAGGCGATGGTGGCCACCACAATTACGCCGTCTTCACGCAGAAAACGGGTCTGATGGTGCTGGCGCAGCTCGGGGGGAAGCCCCGCATGGTAGGGCAGTGCGGTGAGCCCCTGACGTTCAAGCCAAGCAGCGGTGTCGTCCACCTTGCGCCGGGAAAGGCAGTAGACGATGCCGGCTTCGCCGCTATGGTTCTCGCGGATAAAGCGCAGCAGCTGTTCACGGGTGTTGCCCTGATTTTCAGCGATGTGATAACGGATGTTGGGCCGGTCGAAGCCGCTGTTGTAAAGCGCCGCCTCCCCAAGCTGCAGATGTTCGATGATATCGCCGCGCGTGGGCACATCGGCGGTGGCGGTCAGCGCAATGCGCGGCACATTAGGAAAGCGCTGGTGGAGTTGGGAAAGCTGTCGGTACTCCGGGCGAAAGTCGTGGCCCCACTGGGAGACGCAGTGCGCCTCATCGATGGCAAACAGTGCAACTTGCGTCTGTTCCAAAAGCGACTGCATGCGTGGCATGGCGAGCCGCTCTGGCGCGACGTATAAAAGATCAAGCTCGCCCGCTCTGAGGCGATTTTCCACTTCGACCGCTTCGTGATAGTCCAAGCTGGAATTCAGGTAGGCCGCCCGGACGCCGTTCTGAACGAGTGCCGCCACCTGATCCTGCATTAGCGCAATCAAGGGAGACACCACGATCGCGGTGCCTTCGCGCAACAGCGCAGGGATCTGATAGCACAGCGATTTGCCACCGCCGGTGGGCATCAGTACCAGCGCATCGCCACCCGCGATCACATGCTCAATAATCGCCTGCTGCGGGCCGCGAAAGCTGTCGTAGCCAAAGACGTCCTGCAGCACCTTGAGGGCCGCCGGGTTGGGTTCGCCGTGCATCCTCGCTCTCCTTATTTCCGAGCGGGGATTGTCGCACGAAAGCTCCTGGCACGTTTGCCTAGCGAATCCCGGCGCGCAGGAACGACTGCACAAACTGGCGCTGGCCGGGACCTAGTTAACTCCGATTCCCGGGCCAGATAGCTGATTTCGGTATCGTATAACGCCGCGTTGATTTCCCAGCTTTAACGATCTACCCCGGTACCTCATGGCCGATGAGGTTGGGTAGGGTGGCGGCCACTTCAAGCAGGGCATCCAAATTGACACTGGTGTATACGCTCATGGACTCAAACATATGTACTAAGTCCTCGGTGCCTTCGGTGCCTACAGTTCCGCTAACGCCTGAGGCAAAGGAGCAGCTGCCCAGTCCATCTAGCGATGAATCAAAACGGGTGATGCCCGCTTGCCACGCCGCCAAGGCGTTGGCGAGACCCATGGCGCGAGTGTTGCGAAAATGTAGCATAAACGGCGTTTCTGGCCAGCAGCCGAGTGATTCTGTCCAGTAACAGTGGACATCTCAGAATGTAATACAGCGCGTATAATCAGTTAGTGTAAGTTTTTTCGATATTAATAATTTGTTCAGCCACTATTTCATTAAAAATCTGAGCGAAGAGCTTTGAGTTTTCGGTGTGTTCAAGTGAAGAAAAAATGGCCGAGAATTGAAATTTTATGTTTGCTGTGAAGGGCCTGACTGCAATATTAGTGAGGTTAGTGCCCATAACTGAAAAGATATCAGTGACTGCAATTCCCAACCCCGCTGCCACATAACTAGAAACAGTATTTGAATACAGTGTTTGTACCGTAGAGCCTGGCCGAACGCCTGCTTCATCCATAGCATCCTCGATCTGCATTCTAAGAAGACTGCTTATGCCAAGTGAAATGAACGGCTGCCCATCTAGGTCTTCAACCGAAATTGATGTTTTATTGGCCAGCGGATTAGTTTTGGGCAGTAAGCAGACAACAGAAGAAGTTGGCATTGCAGTATGGTTAATATCGGTGCGTTCGGCTGGAACCCGGCCAAACCCAATAGAGAATTCGTCACGTTGCATTGCGTTGAGAATATAAACGGAGTTGTCAGAGTGTATAAAAAAGCCGGTTCCTGGCTGAATAGCACGGAAACGACGAATAGCTTCGGGAAGAGCTCCAGACGATAATGTAGACATGGCCGCAATACGCAACCGGCCTTCTTGTTTTTCTCGTAACTGATGAGCACTGTCGCGAATACGCTCCATCGCATCAAAGTACTTTTCGACTTCGCGAAAAAGCGCAACAGCATTTGGAGTGGGTTGAATGCTCGCCCATTTGCGATTGAATAAAGTTAAGCCAAGATCTTCTTCCAGGTCACGAATAAGGCGGGTGACGGCGGGTTGGCTAATATGGAGTATGCGGCCTGCTGCCGTCATGCTGCCGCTGAGCATGACGGCACGAAAAGCTGAGACCTGACGGTGGTTTAAGGCGCGCATAATAACCAGAACCTCGTGTTAATCCGTTTTGTATTAGACAAACATAACTGTAAATTACCAGCAATAGCATAATTTTTCCTGATGCCTCATTCTAAAATTCGATTCGTCAATTGGGTTCTTGCCTAACTAGTATCTTGGTTCATCCAATAATCGAACCGAGGCTTTTTATATGGCAACTATTATGGGCGAGTACGTGGATCGCTTGATCACAGTCGAGATGCGTAACCGTGGCATGAACCACAACATCATCGCGCCGATATACGATGAGGCACGACGTGAGGGAGGGGGGCGCCCTATTACTGCGCGCGCTGCCGAAGCGCTGGTAGAAAATGTGGGCGAGGGCGATGTGGTATTAATCGTTACGGGAGCTGGCTATATGCCTGAAGTGCCTCACGGAGAAAGCGATGGCCCCCCAGGAGCTGTATCGATTGCGCGCGCATTGTATTGGGGGCTTAAAGCGGTGCCGGTCTATGTCTCCGAGATATGCCATGCTCCACCGATCAAGGCATCATCAGAGGCAGCAGGTTTGATGATCCGAGATTACGAGTTGGCTAAAGATCGTCGCATGGGTGCAGCCCTGATTACGGCTCCTGAAGGTCAGTCTGAGATTGATGCTTGGGCTGACGATCTACTGAGCAAGATGAAGCCAAAAGCCATTATTGCAATCGAACCCCCTCTGTCAGCCTAGTTGTCCGGTTGGCGATATCGCCTAAATCTAATCCAGAGGGAGCGGCATGGAGTCCTTGTGCCACGTTATTCCGCAGAGCGTAAATCAGCCGTCCTGAAGAAGTTGTTACCACCCCATAATCACAGTGTGGCATCGGTAGCGACAGAGGAAGGCATCTCTGACGCGACGCTGTATAGTTGGTTAAAACAGTGTCGAGTAAAAGGAGTGCCTGTGCCGGGTTACACCCCAGGCGACAGTGAATGGTCGCCCGACGCCAAGCTAGCCGTGGTCATCGAAACCGCCACCCTGTCAGAGGCAGAGCTTGGCGCTTACTGTCGCGAAAAAGGCCTTTATCCCGAGCAAATTCAGCAGTGGAAAGCGGCTTGCCTCGAAGGCGCTGGTCGGCAAGAAGACCAGGAAAAAGCGGCGCAAAAGCAGCGTAAAGAAGACCGTAAGACCATCAAGCAACTCAAAGCGGAAGTGCGGCGCAAAGACAAGGTAGTGGCTGAGACGACGTCGTTACTGGTGCTCTCAAAAAAGCTCGAAGCCTTGTACAGCGAAGATCCCGACAGCGGCGAGGACGACTAACGCCGCTCGACGAACGTGCAAGGCTCATCGCGCTATTTGACGAAGCGGTTGTGGATGGCGCGTCTCGTTATAAAGCCGCTGAGATTATCAACGTGAATGAACGCACACTGAAACGTTGGCGATCTGAGTGTGGCGCTGTTGTTGAGGATCAGCGTCATCACGTGGTGCAAGGCAGGCAGCCGCATCAGCTAACGCATGAGGAAGAGCAAGCCATTTTGAACACGTGTCATCGTCCCGAGTATCAGAGCTTGCCGCCGTCTCAAATCGTGCCTTTGCTGGCAGACAACGGCGTCTATCTGGCCTCCGAATCGTCGTTTTACCGGGTTTTGAAAAAGCATCACCAGCAGCACCCTCGTGGCCGTATGAAACCACGCCGTCCAGTGCCCGCGCCGACCAGTTTTACGGCAACAGGGCCAAACCAGGTCTGGAGTTGGGACATTAGCTTCTGCGCCTCCGTTGTGCGAGGCCAGCACTGGTATCTCTACCTGATCATGGATATCTACAGCCGCAAAATCATCGCCTGGGAAGTTCACGACACCGAATCGGGCGAGCTGGCTAAACAATTACTGGAACGCGCTTTGCTGCGAGAAGGTTGCTGGCATCAACCACCGGTACTGCACTCAGATAACGGGGCGCCGATGACGTCCTATACGCTCAAAGCGAGGTTAACCGAACTGGGGATGTTGATGTCTTACAGTCGCCCGAGAGTAAGCAACGACAACCCTTACTCGGAATCGCTGTTCCGTACCGTCAAATACTGCCCAGCATGGCCCACCAAGGGCTTTACATCGCTGAGCGCGGTACGAGAATGGATGTTGGTGTTCGAGCGGGCTTACAACGAACAGCACCTTCACAGTGGCATCCAATATGTCACGCCAGCTGACCGGCATCGTGGCGTTGATCGAAAACGCCTTGAACGTCGTAAAGCGGTTTATGAAAGCGCTAAGCGTCGCTATCCGAAACGCTGGTCGGGCAGCACCCGAAACTGGGAGGTCACTGGTTCAGTGTCGCTTAACCCAGGGAAAGTGCAGGAAATCGAGCGTAATAAAAAGGCTGCTTAAGTGCAGCCATTTGGACAACTGGGTTGAAAATCACCGCGAACGGCTAGGCCCGAATGAGAGTGGCATTGTTCATTACTCGACGGGTGTCGCGCCGAAAAATTGCGTCAACGTCGCTCCATTGTTTGACAAGGCGGCTCAGCAGGGAGTGCTCAGTATTGGAATTGGTGACAATGGCAACGAGATAGGATTCGGGCGCATCCACTCCTTCATGCAAGACTTTCATCCCTATGGTCGAGAGACTCAGACCAGCAAGCCAGGTGGCGCTATAACTGTCACTGCAACCGATATTTTCTTGCCAGCCTCGATTTCGAACTGGGGTGCCTATGGCATTGCTGCAATGCTGGGCTTTTTGCTAAAGGACAAGGAGCTCGTTCAAGATTCCGAGCTTGAAAAACGCATCATTCGTGCCTGCCTGGACGCTGGCGGCTGGGAGATGCGTTATTGCACTTCACGTTTCATTGTGGATGGGGCTGAGGGTGAAAGCTCTATGGCGATCGTACAGTTGTTACGTGACATGGTTCGCTTAAATATTGCAGCTCCCGATAGAGGCCTTTCACATGGGAAAATGAAAGAGGTTCAGCGGTAAGCTGCCCTACGACGTCAATAGGTTAAGCACCTTCTTTGGTGAGTTGAAAATGCAAATTCGGAAATAGTTATTTGCCAATAGGTAGGCTAAAGACATGCGCAGCACAAAAAAAATACTGAGCGTCGCAGCGCTTTTCAGCATCTTGCCGTTTACATCACTTGCTCAAGATATTCCTGAAACACAACTTTCGGTTATTGGCTCACCAGTAAACTCGCCTAACTGGACGAATGTGCTGCAACCATTTTGGGCCGGTGCTATTCCTGATGGCAGTGATGGCCAGATTGTGGTGGATCTGATCAGCGCTTCCGATCTTGGCGTGAAGGGGCCCGAGCTAATGCGGTTAACCGCATTGGGGGTGGCCGACATTGTTGCGGGCAGCACCACGCTAATTTCTGGTGAGTTGTCTGAAAACGATGCGATCGACATTGCAGGGTTGGTTCAAGATATAGACACGTTAAGAGCGGTGGTTGATGCTTACCGTCCGGTTCTTGAGGAACGTTATCGTGATGAGTTAGGGGTGATACCACTGGGCTTCTGGCCCACTGGCGCGCAGGTTCTTTGGTGCGCCACCCCCGTTGAGGATCTGGATGATTTGGCAGACAAGAAAGTCCGTGTTTTCTCGACTACCACATCTGCGTTGGTCGCCGCCTTGGGTGCTAACCCGGTGACCATGGCCTTCAATGAAGTTGTACCTGCCATGCAGCGTGGCGTCATTGATTGTGCGTTTACAGGGTCTAATTCTGGCAATAGCGCAAAATGGACCGATGTTGCGACGCACCTTGTTGATCTGAGGGTGAGCTGGGGTGTCAACTTCATTGTCGCGAATGCCCAGACTTGGGAAAGACTGGAACCAGCCGTTCAGACTTATTTGCAGGATGAAATTCGTCGCAAACTTGAGCCGTCAGGATGGGACATGGCGCGCGTTGCGACCCAGCAGGGTATCTGGTGCTCTGTCGGTGATAATCGTTGCGAACCCGAGGCAACCTCCCCCCGAAATCTAACCAAGGCGGACCTAACGCTTGTCGAACTATCCGATCAGGATAGCGAACGCCTAAGGCGTGCTGTGACAGAAAATGTGGTGTCTAAATTCACCCGCGCCTGTGGAGTAGATTGTGTCAACCGTTGGAATGCAACGGTGGGTGAGGTCTTGGATATACAACTGGCCGCTGAGGAGTAATCGTTTTGTCATCTTTTCTTATCTCAACCAAATTGGCACGTTTTGCTCGCTTTGCCGCTATTGGGAGTGGGCTTTTGCTACTGGCATCGGCCACCTTAATGACCGCCGAGATACTAGCACGGAGACTTTTTGGGCACAGCCTTGTGGGTGTTGAAGAGTTAGTAGGCTATGCCTTTGCAATTGCAATGGCTTGGGGGTTTGCACAGGCGCTATTTATGCGGGCGCATATTCGCGTAGATCTTATCTATCTGCTTATGCCTGTCCGAGTGCAACGCGTACTCGATATTGTATCCATGGCTTCGTTTGCTGGGGTCATGGGTATCGTGGTGACTCATGCTTGGGGCACTTTAGCTGAATCCTTACGGCTAAGTGCGCGAGCCAGTACTTCCCTTGCTACGCCATTGTGGATTCCCCAGGCACTCTGGCTAACAGGGTTAATCTTTTTCTTGATTTGCCTTATAGCACTGTTATTCGATCTCGTTCGGGCCGTGGTGAGTGGTAACCAATCGCTCGCAGCGCAGCTTGGCGCATCCGAATCCGCATTGAGGAGATCGTGATATGGGTATTGCGCTTATCCTCCTGTTTGTACTGATCGCTCTGGGGTTGCCCATTGCAGCGGTGCTAGGTTGGTTAGCAGTGTCGCTGGATTGGCTTATCTCGCCACTTCCCTTGCAACGCGCTTTTGGTGAAATTGCATGGTCGCACAGTATTGAGTTTACTCTGGTCGCCATTCCAATGTTTATCATGATGGGCGAAATAATGCTGCGCTCACATATTGCGGATCGGATGTACAATGGTGTAGCAGCTTGGATCGGTTGGCTACCGGGGGGCTTGATGCATGCCAACATCGGCGCAAGCGCGCTGTTTGCGGCTACCTCTGGTTCGAGTGTGGCTACTGCTGCGACGATAGGAACTACGGCGATGCCGCAAGTTGATCGTCATGGCTATAGTGAACGACTGTTTCTAGGTAGTTTGGCGGCCGGCGGCACGTTAGGCATTCTGATTCCGCCCTCAATCAACATGATTATTTTCGGGTTTTTAACGGATACTTCAGTTCCTCAGCTTTTTGTCGCCGGTTTAATACCGGGCATACTACTGGCGATTATTTTTTCAATAACAATTATCGTGCTATGCGTGGCAGCACCGTCGCTGGACGGCCGACGCAGCCCGTTGTCTGTTAAAGCTTTGCTTCAAAGCCTTCCGGATCTCGCACCACCGTTGGCGCTCTTCATTTTGGTGATTGGTTCGATCTATGCCGGGTGGGCTACCCCTACTGAGGCGGCCTCAATAGGTGTCATTGCTTCCATGGGGCTTGCAGCCTGGTATGGGAAGCTGAGTTGGGAAATGATGGTTGAGGTATTCATCGGAACTGTGCGCACCTCATCAATGATGATCTTGATAACGATTCTTGCTTTTTTGCTGAACTTTATCATCGGCGCAACTGGCATGCTTAGTGTGGTTAATGAGCTGGTTCAGGGGCTGGAATGGAGCCCACTAGCCACTATGCTTATGATCCTGATGATGTATCTTATATTGGGTATGTTCATGGATACACTGGCAATGATCGTGCTGACGATTCCGATTGTGACACCTATCGTGGTAGGGCTAGGTTACGATCCAGTCTGGTTTGGTGTCATGATGGTTCTCGTTGCAGAAACCTCCGTTCTGACGCCACCGATAGGGATGCTTTGTTATGTAGTACAAGGCGTACGTGGCCGGGGCGAGCTGATCGATGTATTTATTGGTGTTTTACCCTTTATTACGACGCTGATGTTAATGATCGGCCTGATGCTTGCCGCACCTCAGCTTGCACTTTGGCTGCCGGGCCTTCTTTACTAACTATTCAGAGGGGAGAGGAACGTCCTCTTTGGAACTTGATTATCCGGATACAGAGTGTCCGGATAACCTTACACATTGCTCGAATTAGCTATAAGACTCTCTTTTCAGCCAATCGACTGATTTATTCGGTTACGGACGGTGATGCAGTGTCTATTTTTGCTGGCACAGGATAGCGCCGCGTCGATTTCCCAGCTTTAACCACCTGCCCCGGTACATCGTGGCCGATCAGATCGGGAAGGGTGGCTGCGACCTCGAGCAGTGCATCCAGGTCGACACCGGTATCGACGCCCATGGCCTCAAACATATGCACTAGGTCCTCGGTACATACATTGCCGGTGGCGCCGGGAGCAAAGGGGCAGCCGCCCAGCCCGCCGAGCGCTGAGTCAAAGCGAGTGATGCCCGCCTGCCAGGCCGCCAGTGCATTCGCTAGCCCCATGCCGCGAGTGTTGTGGAAATGCAGCGTAAACGACGTTGCTGGCCAGCGCTCAAGGACGGCCTCGCACAGCAGGTTGACCTGGGCGGGGTTGGCCATGCCGGTGGTGTCGCAGAGTGTGATGCCCTGAATACCCAGTGCGATCAGTTTTTCAACCAGTTCCAGCACGCGGGTTTGGGATACATCGCCTTCAAACGGGCAGCCAAACGTGGTGGAGAGTGAGGCATTGATAAACACGCCGCTGCCTTGAGTTGCTTCCAAAATAGCCGCGAATTGCTCAAGAGATTGCTCTGGCGTCATGCGCAGATTTGCCAGCCCGTGGCTATTGCTGGCGGACATTACAAGATTAATCTCATCCACTTGGCAGGCTAATGCCCGCTCGGCACCTTTAACATTAGGCACCAGCACGGTGATATCGACGCCTTCTCTGCGCTGAATGCCGGTCACTACGTCGGCCGCGTCGCGCAGGTTGGGAATGGCTTTGGGTGAGGTGAACGAGGTTGCCTCGATTCGCCGCAGGCCGGTGGTGGAGAGCGCATCGATCCAACGAATTTTCTCTTCCGTCGGTACATAACGCGCTTCAATTTGCAGGCCATCCCGCGGGGCGACTTCGTTGATTTCTACCTTCGCAGAGCAGGGCGTTGGCGGGCTCATTGTGCTATGCATCGTATTCTCCTTAATCGTACGTGCGTTAGATAATGCCCGCTTGGCGAAGTTTGGCGCGGGTGTCGTGATCAATGCCCAGCTCATCCAAAACGTCGTCAGTATGTTGACCCAGCGCGGGGCCACCGTTGCCGAGCCGCCCTGGTGTCGCGCTCAGTTTGGGCAGGACACCCGGTACTTTTAGCGCTTTGCCGTTGGGGCGGTTAAAGGTTTGAATCATTTCCCGTGCCAAATAATGCGGGTCAAAGGCAATATCTTCGGCGGTGTAGGGGTAGCCTGCGGGCACGCGGGCATCATCCAGGGCGGGCAAAATAGCATCCCGCGGACGTTCTTCAGTCCACGCTTGAATGGCTGCGTCAATCATGTCGGCTTGCTGGCTGCGCCCGTCGTTATGGGCTAGCGCCGGGTCGTTGCCAAGATCATCGCGGCCAATGACGCTCATTAAACGTTTGAAGATACTGTCGCCGTTACCAGCGATGAGTACGTAGTCGCCGCCCTGGCAGCGGTAAGCGTTCGAAGGGGTAATGCCGGGCAGGGCACTGCCGCTGGGCTGACGAACCTGGCCGCTGGCATCGAACTCTGGCAGCAGGCTTTCCATCATTGCAAACACCGACTCATACAGTGCGACGTCAATTTCTTGGCCCAGGCCGCTGCGACTGCGTTCCTGAAGCGCCAGCAGCGTACCAATCACGGCATAAAGTGCGGAAAGTGAGTCTCCAATGCTCACGCCTACGCGCACGGAAGGCTCTCCCTGTTGGCCGGTAAGGTAGCGCAGCCCGCCCATGGCTTCGCCAATCACGCCAAAGCCGGGCTTGTCGCGGTAAGGCCCCGTTTGCCCATAGCCGGAAATATGCACCATGATCAGCCGCGGGTTGAGTGTGGAGAGCGCTTCCCAGCCTAGCCCCCAGCTGTCTAAGGTGCCGGGGCGGAAGTTTTCCACCACGACGTCAGCTTCGGCGATAAGTTGGCGCACCAGCGCTTGGCCTTCTTGGCTGCGTAAATCCAGTGCTACCGAGCGCTTGTTACGGGTTTGTACGTGCCACCACAGCGACGTGCCGTCTTCAATCATTCGCCATTTGCGAAGTGGGTCGCCGGTACCCGGCGGCTCGATTTTAATCACATCTGCGCCGAACTCACCCAGCAATTTAGTGGCGAAAGGGCCTGCAATGAGTTGACCAAGCTCAAGAACCTTCAGGCCCTGTAGCGGTAGCTGGCGTGCAGTGGGAGCATTCATGGGGCTTTCTCTTGTGATTGGATTCATTACAGATTGTCAGCATGCGCGAGCGGTTTGCGGCGGACAATTAGACAATGGGTAACAAAGGTTTCGTAGACGACGAAGGTCTGCGATAGCATAAGGCCGTTGCCTTGCCCGGAGATTCTTATGCGCCGCTTTGATTTTGTCACTCTTAAGCTCTTTATCTCCGTGGCGGATGAGGGGCGCCTGACAGCGGCTGCAGAGCGCGAACACTTGGCGCTTGCCGCCGTGAGCAAGCGGATTAGTGATCTGGAAGTGTTGGTCGGTGCCAAGCTGCTGTACCGTCGCCCCAGAGGCGTGGAGCTAACGCCTGCGGGCCAGGCATTTTTACATCACGCGCGACGTATTTTGGATAACATTGAGCGCCTGCATGCAGAGCTGAGCGAGTACGGCGAAGGCGTGCGTGGCCACGTGCGTATTCACTCCAATACCTCAGCGATCATTGCGTTTCTTCCCCAGGATCTCAGCGCCTTCTCGCGGCACTATCCCGAAATTAAAATCGACCTGCAGGAGCGCGTCAGCAGCGAAATCGTTGCCGCCGTGCGTGACGGGCTGACCGACATCGGTATTTTTGCTGGCCACGTGGCGGCACCTGATCTTCAGCGGCTCTCGTACCGGCGAGACCGACTCGTGCTGATGACGCCCAAGGGTCATCCTCTGGCAGAGCGTGAAAGCATCGCTTTTAGTGAAGCGCTTGAGTTTGATTTTGTTGGCTTGCAGCAAGATGCATCCGTGCAATCGCTGTTGAATGAGCAGGCCAATATGACGGGTAAAGCGCTCAGAATGCGCATTCAGGTGCGTAGCTTTGACGCTATTTGTCGCATGATTCATCACGGCATGGGCGTTGGTGTGCTGCCCGAGCAAGCCATTTACCGCGACCTGGGTGATCTACAGCTGAAAAGTATCCCGCTTAGCGACTCGTGGGCTCAGCACGAACTGGTGATTGGCATACGTCGCTATGCAACGCTGCCCGTCACGGCCCGGCATTTGGTTGACCACTTAGCGGGAGACAGCGCCCATTCGGCGCTTATCGAGGATTAGGTACGCTTTAGCGGCTTCGTATTTCGAGAATGCTGGCGCTGAATGATTAAGCATTCAATAGCCTGCAACGCGCCTGTTAATGAGCTTCCGGCCAGCGGCGCTATCCATCTTTGGTCGTATGCCTGTGAGTGATGGGACGAAATAACGCGCTATAGGGGCGTTTCTAGCCATCGTATTATACGAAGGCAGCCTTCTTGAACGTCGATTTGAGCCCATTGACGGCTTGTTTCAAGATTGAAGTAGCGCCACTAGAAATGGCTATAAGAACGATTACAACAATGACACCCCATAACGACAACCGTAGAGAGTCATCGCATGCGGAAACAATTATTTGCCACGCTGGCTACCCTTGGAATGTTAACGGCGGCTCCCTTCGCCCTCGCTAATCCCATCGAAATTCAAGTCAACAACACGATGAGTGAAGGCGGCTCGGAAAGTGCTGCGGTGGAACGTTTCGCTGAATATTTAGAAGAGCAGGCGCCGGGTCGCTTTGAGGTGCGTCCTTTTTTGGCGGGATCGCTGGGCGGTGAAAACGCTATTTTGGAATTGCTGAATCTTGGCCAGACACAGATCTCCCTGACCGGCGGCAACTGGCGCCAGCAATATGCGCCTGAATATGATGCCATCACCGTGCCCTTTTTGTTTACCACCTGGGACGAAGTGGACGCTTATATAGAGACTCCTTCTGGGCAGGCGTTGATTGAAAAGGCAGAGAGCCAAGGCGGTCTTAAATTCTTTGGTACTCAGCATCGTGGCCCGCGTCATATGACGGCCAATAAAGAAATTAATACGCCCGCAGATCTTGCCGGATTCCGTCTTCGCCTGCCTTCGCTGCCCATTTGGCTAGAAGTGTGGGAAGAGATTGGTGCTCAGGTCGTCAACGTACCGGCACCGGAAATTTATCTGGCCATGCAAACCGGCCAGGTCGACGGTCACGAGAATTCGCTTTCATCGCCCTATACGCGCCGGCTGTGGGAAGTACAGGACTATTTGATTTTGACCAGCCACGTACAGTTTCCCTGGAGCTGGGTAGCCAGTTCGCGCTGGTGGGATGGTCTTGAAGCGGAAGACCAGGCGCTGATTGCGGAGGCGATCGATGTGGCCCGCGAGTATGGCTCAGAGCAAGAGCTTGAACTGGATAAATATTATCTAGAAGCCCTTAAAGAAGAAGGAATGACGGTTATCGAGCCTGATATTGATGCCTTCCGTGAAGCGGCGATGCCCGCCATTGATCGCGTTCTTTCTGAGATGGCCGACGGCGTTCGCGAAGATGCGCTGGGTAGCGAAAGTAACTAATACGCACCTGAAGCAAACAGCGGCGGCCCATCGGGCCGTCGTTTTATTTTTGTATGTTGATAAATGTCGGGGAGTTTTCCTGTGAATCACGTGGTTCCGCCCAGTAACGGGTTCGATCGAATAGCTTTCTATACGTTGCGCTGGGTAACCCGCCTTTGCGATGGGGCGGGCGTGGCGTTAATGGCCGCTATCCTGCTGCTTATTGTGGCGGCGGTTATTGCGCGGGACCTGCTGGGGCTTGGTATGCCTTGGACCGAAGAGGTCGCGTCTATGATGGCTATCTACGCGATTGGCTTTGGATCGCTATCGGCCTGGGTGCGCAGCGAGCATCTGGTAGTCGATTTGTTTAGCCATAAGCTTTCTGGGTTAGGAAAAAGTCTCCAGTATCGAGCCACAGCACTGATTTCATGTGGTTTTTTTGCCCTTGCCGCTTGGGGCGCATGGATCATGTCGGATATGAGCGCCAACAATAAAACGGTCTCGCTGAGTATCAGTTTCAGCTATCTCTACTACGGTATTTTCTTTAGTTTTGCGGGTATGGCGCTGATAGCAGTGTGGCAAACCCTGCGCGGCCCGGTCGCGTGGTTGGAAGTGCATGATGAAGAAGAGCATCAAGAGGAGTTAGCTCAGCCATGATGGAATTACTGATTTTTGTCGGCGGGCTATTGATACTTATGGCTATTGGCTTGCCCGTGGTGGTGGCTATTGGCGTGACGTCGTTTATCGCGCTAGTGGCAACCGGTACCGGTGGGCTGCCCGTTGAGTTATTGCCGCTGCGAATGGTGCAAACGCTCAACAACTTTACGCTGCTAGCGATTCCACTGTTTATTCTAGCCGCCAATATTATGAATATCGGCTCGACAACGACGCGCATTTTCGACTTTGCGACCGCGCTTGTCGGCTTCACTAAAGGTGGGCTTGGCCACGCTAACGTGGTGGCGAGCTCTATCTTCGCGACCATGTCAGGCACCGCCGTAGCGGACGCTGCGGGGCTTGGCAGTATTGAAATTAAGGCCATGAAAGAGCGTGGCTATGCGCTGGATTACTCCACGGGCATTACCGCGGCCTCAAGCGTTATTGGGCCAATCTTGCCACCCAGCATTGCGCTAGTCGTGTATGGCTGGCTTGCCAATGTCAGCATTGGTGGTCTATTTATGGCGGGGCTTTTGCCGGGCATTTTGATGGCACTGCTGCTGATGGGCATGACCGTACTGCTTGGCGCGACCGGCAAGGTCGTGATGCCTAAACCTAAGCCGTTTGATGCCTGCGAAGTTGCTCGCACTGGCAAGCGTGCGATATTACCGCTAATGATGCCGGCCATTATCGTGGGTGGCATTTGGGGCGGCTTCTTCACGCCGACGGAAGCGGGCGCGATTGCCTCGCTGTACGCCATTATTCTAGGCGGTGTGATTTACCGTGATTTGAACGGGCGGGATCTTTTTAATGCTTTCCGCAGAACCTTAATGTTCAGTGCGGTTATTCTGCTGATTATTGCGGTTTCCAGCTTCTACGGCTGGATACTAGTGCGCATGGGCATTCCACAGGCACTGGCAGGGCAGGTCGCCAGCGTCGATATGCCCACGGTGGCGCTATTGCTCTGCTTCGCGCTGTTCTTCCTGCTCATTGGCTGCTTTATGTCAGTGATTGAAAGTATTCTGATCTTCACACCGATTGTGGTACCAGCGGCGCTTAGCGCCGGGTTAGATCCGGTGCATTTCGGCATTGTGATGGTGATTACACTGTCCGTCGGGGTCATTACTCCTCCGTTTGGCACGGTGCTGTTTTTAATGGTGGGCATTACGCGACTGCGCTATGGCCAGGTGGTGACCGCGATACTGCCTTTCTTACTGCCGATTATCGCCACTATTTTATTGCTAATCGCCGTGCCGGGCTTGGCCACGTGGCTGCCAGATCTCATGGGTTATTAAGAGCTTAAGGCGAGCGTTTTAACCGCCGTCAAAATAAAAAGGAGCCAATATGAACATGCCTCAAAATGAGTTTAAACAGCAGCTGTTAGCGGGCCAGCCCCAAACGGGGATTTGGCTCGGGCTAGCGAGCGCATACTCAGCGGAAATTGCCGCCACGGCTGGCTTTGACTGGCTGTTGCTAGATGCCGAGCACGTTCCTAATGACCTGGGCAGCCTGCTTGCTCAACTGCAGGCGCTGGCGCCCTATAAAAGCCACCCAGTAGTGCGCCCGCCCACGGGCGATGCCGTGCTGATCAAGCGCTATTTGGATATTGGCGTACAGAACTTACTGATCCCCATGGTGGAAACGGCCGAGCAAGCCGCTGAGCTGGTTGCTGCAACCCGCTACCCACCCCACGGTGAACGTGGCGTTGGGCATGTGTTGGCACGTGCCTCGCGCTGGGGGCAGGTGAAGGACTATCTGGCCCGCGCAGATGACGAGATTTGTCTGATGCTGCAGGTAGAGAGCCAGCAGGCGCTGGATAATTTGGAAGCTATCGCCGCAGTAGAAGGGGTCGACGGTGTATTTATTGGCCCCGCCGATTTATCTGCTTCGATGGGGCATCTTGGCAATGCTGGCCACCCCGACGTGGAAGCGGCGATTAGTGACGCTATTCACAAAATTCGCGCAGCGGGTAAGGCGGCAGGGATTGTCACGGTGGACGAACAGGCAGCCCGCGGTTACCTAGCTGCAGGCTGTACATTCGTTGGCGTAGGGATCGATGCTCTGCTGTATGCCAATGCCTTGCGCGGCTTGGCAGAGCGTTTCAAACGCTAGGGTTTGTATGAACGCTGAGCGAAGGCCAGGCAAGCGCTTTAATGTGGATATGCCTTCTGCGCTTGCCTGGCTGGGTCGTTAACCTTCAGTTGGCAAAATCCTTCCGGGGTTCATCAGCCCTTTAGGATCAAACAGGGCTTTAACGCCGCTGATGAGTTCACGTTCGATGGGTGATAGCCGAGCCAAATAGGGCGCTTGCTTGGTGCGGCCAATACCGTGCTCAGCGCTGATACTGCCGTTGAAATCATCGAGCACTTCAAAAAGCCGTTCTTCCAGGTCATGCAGGTGGGCTTTTTTGTCTGCGTCAGCCATGGCGCTGGGCGGCAGAATGTTAAAGTGCAGGTTGCCGTCGCCGACGTGCCCATAGGCAATGATTTCGCACTCGGGAGAGGCGGCCATGATGACCTCACTCGCCTGCGTGACAAAGGCTGGAATCGCTGAAATAGGCACGGCGATATCAGTACGTAAGTGCTCGCCGCGCCGACGTTGGCCTTCCAGCATACTCTCGCGGAATTGCCATAGCTGGGCCGACTGGGTGTCGCTGGCGGCGAGTGCGCCGTCAAGCACCAGCTCACGCTCCATGCCTGTTTCCAGCAGCTGTTCCAGCATCGTCGCTAAATCTATCGGTCCGGTGGCGGCGACTTCCATGAGCACGTACCACGGGTAGGCGCTTTCCAATGGGTCGTGAAGCTCCGGGGTTGCTTCTATGGCCAGCTCAATGCAGCGGCGCGGAATCAGCTCAAAAGCCGTCAGCAAATCGCAGCAGTCGCGGCGTGCTAAGCCATATAGGTCGATAACCGCTTGAACGGAGGGCAGTCCCAGCAGCGCGGTGCGGTTTTGAGTCGGGCGTGGTGAGAGTTTTAACACTGCGCCGGTCACGATGCCCAGGGTGCCTTCGCTGCCTAAAAACAGCTGCTGAAGATCGTAGCCGCGGTTGTCTTTGTGCAGGGCGTTTAGGCCCTCCAACACGCGCCCATCGGGAAGTACCACTTCTAGCCCCAGCACCAGCTCGCGCATCATGCCGTAGCGCAGCACGTTAAGGCCGCCTGCATTGGTAGCAATGTTGCCACCAATCTGGCAACTGCCCTGAGCGCCGAGCGAAAGCGGAAAATCGCAGTCATGCTCGGCAGCGGCTAGCTTGACGTTCTCAAGGATGCAGCCAGCGTCCACCGTGATGGTGAAGTTAACCGGATCAATGGCCCGTACGTTATTCAAACGCTCTAGGCTGATCACCAGTTCCTGACCGTTTGCGGCGGGCAATGCGCCCGCCACCAGGCCGCTATGGCCACCTTGGGGCGTCATTGCGACCCCTTGCTGATAACAGCGCCTGACAATCTCAGCAACGTCAGCGGTATTCGCCGGGCGGGCTACGGCCAGCGGCATGCCTAGCGTGTCGCCAGCCCAGTCGCTAACGTAGCGCGCCATTGCGTCTGGTTGGCGTATTAAACCGCGCTCGCCAAGCAGGCTGGCGAGCTCGTTTAAAAAGAGTGTGATCGCTGTCATTAGACCTCTTCCTGCCAGGCAGCGCCGTCGGGGAAGGAGTGCTGCGCTTGCGACTGCGCGTGCATGGCAATGCTGTAGCCCGGCGCTTCGGGCACCTGATAACGCCCGCCGCGAATGACGACCGGGTCAATAAAGTGTTCGTGAAGATGATCCACATACTCCAGAACGCGACCCTCAAGGCTACCGGATACCGCAATGTAATCGAAGAGTGAGATGTGCTGGGTGTATTCGCATAGCCCCACGCCACCGCCGTGAGGGCAAATTGGCACGCCGAACTTGGCGGCCATTAGTACCACCAGGATGACTTCGTTGAGCCCGCCCAGGCGTGCCGCATCAAGCTGACAATAGTCGATGGCATCTGCCTGGAAGAACTGCTTAAACATCACTTTGTTATGGCAGTGCTCGCCGGTAGCAACGCCAATAGGCGCAACGCGGTGGCGAATTTCAGCGTGGCCTAGAATGTCGTCAGGGCTGGTGGGTTCTTCGATCCACAGCGGGTCAAATTCCGCTAAGCGGCGCATTTTAGTGATCGTTTCATCGACGTCCCATACCTGGTTGGCATCCATCATCAGCACGTTGTCCCAGCCAATCTCATCGCGCAGCAGCGCTGCGCGGCGGGCATCTTCTTCGATATCGCCACCAATTTTTTGTTTAAAGTGCGTCCAGCCTTCCGCCAGCGCTTCTCTGGCCAATCGGCGCACTTTCTCGTCGCTGTAGCCCAGCCAACCCGATGAAGTGGTGTAGCCTGGGTAGCCGTCGCGGCGCATTTCGTCTTCACGTTCTGCTTTGCCGGATGACTGGCGGCGTAACAAGCAGATTGCTTCTTCCGGCGTGAGCGCATCGGTAACGAAGCGAAAGTCGAGACAGCGCACCAGCTGCTCTGGGGTCATATCCACCAGCAGCTTCCATACCGGTTTGCCTTCGTGCTTTGCCCACATATCCCACACGGCGTTGACGATGGCCGCCGTGGCTAGGTGAATCGCGCCTTTATCGGGGCCGATCCAGCGTAGCTGGCTGTCACCGGTGATTTCTCGCCAGAAACTGCCCATATTGTCGGTGATGGATGCCAGCGAGCGTCCTTCAATTAACGGCGCTAGTGATTGCACGGCGGTAACCACTATCTCGTTGCCGCGGCCGATGGTAAACGTTAAGCCGTGCCCTTCGGGGCTGCCATCATCAGTATGCAGAATGACGTAAGTGGCCGAATAGTCGGGCGCCGCATTCATGGCATCCGAGCCGTCCAGCGTGCGCGATGTGGGGAAGCGGATATCCTGAATTTCGACGCGTGTTATGGTTGTCATTGTGCTCTCCTAATCAGTGCTATGGGTGGCGTAATACTTAGCGGCGCGCTAGGTGGCGCATCAGTTCGCGAATACCGTAAGTCCAGGGCGGCAGCTGATCGCTTCTGCCTACCGTATTGACTAAGGCGCCAAGGGACGGTGTAGCGATGGTGACGCGATCGCCTAGATGATGGGTGAATCCCTGGCCTTCGCCGTCGCGGTCCTGAATCGGTGAGAACATGGTGCCGAGGAACAGCATGAAGCCGTCAGGGTACTGGTGGTGCTCGCCGATAGTTTGGCCTACTAGGTCCAGCGGATCGCGGCTGATTTCGCGCATATCGCTCTCGCCCTGGAGCAAGAAATCATCGTCTTCTCCTTCAATACGCAGCGATACCTGGCAATTGCGTACGCTATCCATATCGAAGTGATCGTCAAATAGCCGGATGAACGGCCCCAGCGAGCAGGAGGCGTTGTTATCTTTTGCCTTGCCGAGCAGCAGGGCGCTGCGGCCCTCAACGTCGCGCAAGTTGACGTCATTGCCTAGCGTGGCGCCGCGCACCTGGCCACGGCTGTCTACCGCCAGGACAATTTCCGGCTCTGGGTTATTCCACTGAGAGGACTCATGCAAACCCACCGGGGTGCCAAAGCCTACCGAAGACAGCGGCTGCGCTTTAGTAAACACCTCGGCATCGGGGCCAATGCCTACTTCCATATATTGCGACCAGCCACCGCGGGCTTGCAGCGCTTCTTTGAGCGCCATCGCTTCGGCAGACCCTGGGGTAATCTTGGAGAGATCGGTGCCAATCAGCGCCTGCAAATCGTCGCGCAGCGCGACGGCCCTAGCCGGATCACCGCCCGCTTGCTCTTCGATTACCCGCTCTAACAGGCTAACGGCAAAGGTGACGCCACAGGCTTTAACGGCCTGTACATCGCAAGGGGCCAGCAAGTAGGGCGCGGTTGGCGAAGGCATCTGGGAGTTGGCGAGCAGCGACTCGACGCTACCGATTGACGGCCCATCTGCGCGTTGCACGACGGACAGCACATCATCGCGTTCCAGCAAATCAGCCATGGTGGGGCCAAACGCGGTGATATCGATGACCTGGCCAGCGTGCACGGTTACCAGTGCGGGGCCGGGGTGCGTGCCATCCAGCCAAACGCGGCCAACGAGCAGCGCTTTATCCAAATCATGGGGAAGAGAGTCAGTCAGGGACAGTGGGTTCATGTGCGCCTCCAGAAAAGTTGGACTAAAGATGTACTAGTGATGAGCAACGAGTGGTTGGTGCGCCATCACCTATCATGTTATGGATATTGTGTTGTATGACAGGTATGCCAGTTCATGGCTCACTTTAGCGCACCGTCCGGTTTCGGGTCGATAGTTAAATCTGCCTAATTGAGATCGGTTTCGCTTAACGCTGCGTGCAAAAATAAAAGTAAAAATCCTAAGGAGAAGGTCATGTTAGACGAGTGGAAAGGCAAGCGAGTCCTCATCACCGGCGCTAGCCGTGGCATCGGCGCGGCGGTGGCTAAGCAGCTAGGTACGCTGGGTGCCCATGTGGCAGTGCACTATCACAGCAGCGAAGCGCCCGCCGAAGCGGTGGCCAAGGCTATCCGCGATGCAGGGGGGGAAGCCTTTACCCTTAAGGCGGACGTCAGCCATTCCAGTGAAACGCAACGGCTTGTCGATGAAGCGGCCAAACGCCTGGGCGGGTTGGATCTGTTAATCAATAACGCTGGTGACATGCTGGGCCGGGTAGGCTTAGACGCGATGGATGATGACCAGTACGACCGAGTGATGGATCTCAACGTGCGCTCGGTGATCATGGCCAGCCGCGCCGCGCTAGCGCATTTTAGGCGCGCAGGACGCGGCAATATCATCCATACCACGTCTATTGCCGCACGCAATGGCGGTGGTGGCGGTGCAGGGCTCTATGCTTCTGCCAAGGGGTTTGTGAGCACGGTGACGCGCAATATGGCGAAAGAGCTGGCCGGCGAGAATATCCGCGTCAATGCCGTCGCCCCCGGTACGATTGCGACCGATTTTCACGAGCGCCACTCCAGCGAGGCGCATTTAGCCGCGGCACGTGCATCGATCCCTATGGGGCGATTAGGCACGTCCGAAGAGTGCGTAGGGGCTTATGTATTTCTTGGAACAGACGCACTGAGCGGCTATGTCACGGGTCAAATAATTGAGGTCAACGGTGGGCAGCTAATGCCATGAGTATGTCATTGCGTAGTGACCCAGGCGCTAAGTGTTATGAGATTGCGATCACCATGGGCGACCCTGCGGGTATTGGCCCGGAAATTATTTGTCGCGCGTTAAAGGCTATGTCTAGCGCCGAACGAGCCAGTGCCATCGTGGTGGGAGATCCCGCTATTTATCGTCGAGCAGCGGCCAGTGTCGATGCTGAGCTGATGTTTGTGCCGCTCGACCAACCATCCAGCGGTGATCACTGTGTCGCTATCAGCGTCGTGGACGTGCCGGTGGGTGCAGATATCCCGGATGGCCAAATCAGTGCGGGCGCAGGTGATATGGCTTTTCGTTGCGTTCAGGCGGCGGTGAACTTAGTGCAGTCAGGTCGGGCGCAGGTGATTGTTACTGCGCCGCTCAACAAGGCGGCGCTGCATGAAGCAGGGCACCATTACGATGGCCACACCGGCATGCTGGCAGCGCTGACCGGCGCGCTCTCATCGTTCATGCTATTGGCCTCGGAGACGCTTTCGACGCTGCATGTTTCAACGCATGTATCACTGCGAGAAGCGATCGATCGAGTGACGCCTGAACGTATTGTTGCCACCGTCGAAGCCGGCAATGCTCACTTGGTTGCGCTGGGACTAAGTGCGCCACGTATCGCCGTTGCCGGACTCAATCCGCATTGCGGTGAAGGGGGGATCTTTGGTGATGAGGACAGCCGCTGTATTGCGCCCGCAGTGGATCAGCTGCGTCAGCGTGGCTTTGATGTAAGTGGTCCTATTTCTGCTGACACGGTGTTCTACCGAGCCTCTAAAGGCGAGTTCGATTTAGTCGTTGCTCAGTATCATGACCAGGGGCATATTCCGGTCAAACTCATCGCATTCGATACCACGGTGAATGTCAGCCTAGGCCTGCCGTTACAGCGTACCTCAGTGGATCACGGCACCGCGTTCGATATCGCCTGGCAAGGTAAAGCAGATGCTACCAATATGGGGTCCGCGATTGCCTATGCGCGACGTCTAGCCAGTGGCGGGCATTCGTGAGCCCCTGCCAGCTAGCCATTATTGCCGACGATTTGTCGGGTGCGCTGGATGCATCAGCGCCCTTTGCTGCACGGGGAGCCGATGCCCGAGTGATTGTCAGTCTAGAAGCATTAACAGCGACGCTTGATGTGTGGCAAGGGCAAGGGACGTGGCCAGCGGTCATCGCCGTGAATACCGAGTCACGCCATTTGCGGGCCGATGAAGCAGCGTTGCGGGTTTCTAAGGCGGTTCGTCTATTGACACAAGTACGCCCGCAGCAATGGTTCAAAAAGGTGGATTCAACCTTGCGTGGCCAGGTAGTTGCCGAGTGTCGAGCATTGCAAGAGGCCATTGGGTATCCATTGCTATTGGCGCCAGCGGTACCGGCTCAAGGGCGCATTGTGCGCCACGCTGAAGTCTGGGTTGATGGCGTAAGCTTGGCCAATACGGCATATCAGCAGGATGCGCGGTCATCGCCTCTATTGGGTCCTATTGATGATGCGTTTGCCGCAGGGGGGCTGGCGTTACAGCGCTATCGCCTTGAGAAGGGAAACACGCTTCCTGACGAGAGCTGTATTGTTGATGCCAGCAGCGACGAGGAGCTCGCCGCACTTTACGATGGCGTGCTGAAGCTCAAAAGCTCACGTGTCATGGCCGGCGCAGCGGGATTGGCTATGGCCATTGCTCAACGTCGCTTTGGTACTCCCTGTGTTCAGGCTAGGTCACTGTGCGGGGTAAAATCGGTGCTGTATGCCGTCGGCTCCCGGGCTCCTCGTGCCGCGGAGCAGCTTGAGTCGCTGTGCCAGCAGTTACCCAACGTAGCGATTATTGAGGCGTGTGCTACGTCGCTTGACCACCTTGGCGTCGAGGCGTGTGTCATCGTGCCTAGTGAAGATGGAACAGTGCGCACAGCGATTGAAGTGGCCGATGCAATGGCGGCCCAGGTGGCTGGCATTATTTCAGCCTGGCATGACGAAGATGAGCACCTGCAATTTCTTACCGGTGGCGATATCGCTATGGCAGTGCTCTCCCAGCAAGGCGCTCGTTATATCACCGTTGAGACTGAGTGGTCACCGGGTGTGGCATTAGGGTGTTTGGATGGTGATGCCCACCGCAGAGTAATGACTAAGGCGGGTGGCTTCGGCGACTCATCACTACTCGTTCGTTTGCATCAGCAGCTTAACCTGAGCGGTGAGTCGAACTAAGTACACAAAATAACGACAGCAAAATGCTAGCCGGGTAGTTGCGTAATTGAGGGTCAGCAGCTAGGTTTCAATCTGGTGGTATGATACGTATACAGTAAGATGATCGGTTTCATCGACTGTTGCCGCTCGCACAATAACCAACAATAAATCTAATGGTTGTGAGGAATACAAGATGAGCTACAAAAGCCAACACCGCCTAACGATGTCCCGTTTGCTAACCGCTACGCTTATTGCCGCTGGTATCAGCGTAGCCGGTGCGGTACAGGCCGTCGAGAACCTGCGTTTCGCCCACGTTTATGAAACCTCCGAGCCTTTCCATAAGTGGGCATTATGGGCCGCTGACGAGATTGAAGAGCGCACCGATGGGCGCTATACCATGGAGGTATACCCCGCTGCCTCGTTAGGTAAAGAGGAAGACATCAACGAAGGGCTTGGGTTAGGCACGGTCGATATCATTTATACCGGCACCCAGTTCGCTGGCCGCGCTTATGGACCCATCGGCATTGCCGGAGCTGCGTATATGTTCCGTGATTTCGATCATTGGCAGGCGTTTGCCGATAGCGATCTGTTCCAAGAGATTGCTCAGGGCTATCAGGATCAAACCGGCAACGTTCCGCTGGCGCTCAACTATTATGGCGAACGCCACGTCACGTCCAATATCCCCATTAATGAACCCGCAGACATGGAAGGGCTGAAAATTCGGGTGCCCAACGCACCGATGTACATGATGATGCCTCAGGCGGTGGGTGCTAACCCAACGCCCATTTCGTTCGATGAGGTATATCTGGCTTTGCAGCAAGGCGTTGTAGACGCGCAGGAAAATCCGCTGCCGACTATTCGTGCTAAGGCCTTCCATGAAGTACAGGACTACATCAACCTGACCGGCCACATCACCGATTCGCTTATTACGATTGTTGGCGGGCCGCGCTGGAATCAGCTCTCTGAAGAAGACCGCGAAATATTCCGCGAGGTTTTCCAGGAGGCGGCTGAAAACAACACCAAAGATATTCTGAAGGCTGAAGGAGAGCTGGTTGCCTGGTTTGAAGAACAGGGCAACACCATCAATGAAGTGGACCGTGAGCTCTTCCGTGAGGCCGTTTTACCCGCCCATAACGGCGATGCCGCGACATGGGATCAGGAAACCTACGATCGCCTACAGGCTATCGGCCAGTAATCCAACCCCTGATAACACTCCGCTCTTTACTGAGCGGAGTGTTTGGAGTCCTGTGCCATGAATAATTCGCGCGAGAATTCCCCGCCTATCGGCGACCCGATGGTGGATTTTGAATCTGCCTTCGAGGATGCACCGTTCAAACTAAGTGATTATCGCCTCGAAGACTTTGTCACCTTAACGCTTTTTTGGGCATTGATTTTAGTGGTGTTCGCCCAGTTTTTTAGTCGCTATGTGCTGGGTAGTTCTATTGGCTGGACCGAAGAAATTGCCCGTTACTTACTGATTGGCGTGGGCTTTTTTGGCAGCATCATGGCAGCCCGTAACGGTAGCCACATCATGGTGGAATTCTTCTACCACTACATGCCGGGCTGGCAGGCGCGTTTGCTAGAGCATTTGGTCAACCTGATAAGCCTTAGTTTTTATATAGCGATGGCATGGATCGCCTATCAGCTGGCATCACGCACCAATAGCCTAATGGTGTCGGTGGATCTGCCTAAGAGCATCATCTATTTCACCGTCTGTGCGGCGTTTACATTGATGGCGCTGCGCACCGTTCAGCGGCTTTACTTGAAGTATCTGGGGCGTTCCCTATGACGCTTGAGCTGTGGCTACCCGCGACATCATCTTTATCAAGAGGCCTCCCATGTCCCGATTTTCTGTGATGCGTTGGCAAAAGCCGATAGTGTCTCCGCTGCTGGCGGCACTGGCTATTCTGGGCTGCGTGATTCTACCGCTAATGGGCTACGATCTTGGCTTTTTGTTCTTTGCGCTGTTTACCATGCTGGTGCTGGGCGTGCCTATCGCGGTTAGCTTGGCAGGCGCCTGCTTAATGTTTGTCTTAATCACCGGCCAGGTGCCCAGCATTGTCATAGCACACCGCATGATTAACGGCATTGACAGCTTTCCGCTGCTGGCGATTCCGTTTTTTATTTTTGCCGGCAGCCTAATGAACAATGGTGGCATTACCGAGCGTATTTTCAATTTCGCTAAGGCGCTGATGGGCTGGATGCGGGGTGGCCTTGGCCATGTCAATGTGGGGGCTAGCATTGTGTTCTCGGGCATGTCGGGCGCGGCCGTAGCGGATGCAGGCGGCCTGGGCATGATTGAAGTCAAAGCCATGAAGGATGCGGGATACGATGAAGAGTTCGCCGTGGGAATTACGGCGGCGTCCTCGACCATCGGGCCTATCATTCCGCCTAGCTTGCCGATGGTGATTTACGGGGTTATGGCATCCGCCTCGGTAGGCCAGCTGTTCGCAGCAGGGCTGATCCCTGGCCTGTTGATGGGCATCATGCTGATGTTGATGATCTTCATCATCTCAAGGCGGCGTGGCTATCAGCGCGATGCCATTTTCTCCATGCGGGTTCTTGGCCATACCTTCAAACGGGCGTTTTTATCGTTGCTGACACCTGTCATTATTGTGGGCGGTATTATCACCGGTGCCTTCACACCGACTGAAGCCGCGGTGGCCGCGGTGTTTTATGCCTTGCTCCTGGGTGGCGTGGTTTACCGTACGTTGACGTGGCGTAAACTGCTTAAAGTCAGCATGGAAACCATCGAGACCACCGCGGTTATTCTGTTCATTGTGTCTTCGGCATCGATCTTCGCCTGGATACTGACCAGCAATCAGGTGACTCAGAATGTGATCGCCTTAATGGGCCCCTTTGCCGATAGCAAGCTCGCCGTTCTGGTAATGGCCAATATCGTGCTGATTATCGTGGGCTGCTTTATGGAAACGATCGCTGCGATCACCATCTTAGTCCCGGTGCTGTTGCCCATGGCCGTTGCGGTGGGGGTAGACCCTGTCCACTTCGGGGTCATCATGGTGCTTAACCTGATGATCGGACTATTAACGCCACCAGTGGGCATGGTGCTCTACGTGCTTTCCAGGGTCTCTAACGTGAGCTTTGAGCGCTGCATGCGAGGCACCATTCCGTTCCTAATACCCCTGGTGATCTGCCTTCTATTGGTGACGTTCATCCCGGCTATTTCTATGTGGCTACCCACGCTGATATATCGCTAAGCACCGCTGGAGCTGGCGGAATGCCAGCTCCGCTATTAAGACCCGGAGTATTTTATTAATGACTGATACCTCATTAGATTTTCGCGTTACCCACGAGGATCTTGCTCGTTTTATACAGGCGACACTCGCCGCTGTTGGCGCCAATCAAGCCTCGGCGCAGGCGGTGAGCCGCGCGCTGGTCACCGCATCGCGCATGGGGACCGATAGCCACGGTTTGCGTCTATTGCCTCACTATGTGCAGGCGCTTCAAGGCGGGCGCATTAAAGGGGCGCCTAACATGGTGTTTCAGCGCCGCTTAGCGGCCACAGGCTGCTTAAACGCTGACGACGGGCTTGGTCATCTGGCGGGTTATACCGCGATGGAACACGCCACGGCGATGGCTGATGAGGTCGGAATAGGCGCTGTCGCTGTGGGGCACTCATCGCACTTCGGCGCGGCAGGGTGCTATGCGTTAGCCGCGGCTGAACGCGGCTATCTTGGTATGGCGTTCTGTAATTCAGACCCCTTTGTACTTCTGCACGATGGTGCCAAGCCCTTTCACGGTACCAACCCCATCGCTTTTGCAGCGCCGGTAGCGGGTGAGTCGCCGTATCTATTGGACATGGCCACGAGTTCGATCCCCTGGAACCGAGTGCAGCAATTTGGCGCGATTGGCCGCCAGCTGCCCGACCAAGTCGCTGCAGATGCGGCCGGTCAGGTGAGTCGCGTACCTGCTGATATCGCTGCCTTGTTGCCGCTGGGCGGCAGTGATTTCGGCTTTAAAGGTGCCGGCCTAGGCGGCATGGTCGAAGTGCTGAGTTCGATGCTGTCGGGCATGCAGCATGGCTTCAGGTTATTGCCGATGGGCGGGCCGGATATGGCAACGCCGCGGGGTGTCGGGCATTTCTTTCTAGCCATAAAGCCCGATGCCTTTGTTGATGAAGGCACCTTTGCTCAAGGGCTGGCCGCGTATTTGAAAGACCTTCGCGCCCAGCCAGCCTCAAAAAATGCCAGAGTACTAGCACCCGGTGATCGTGAATGGCGCTGCCAGGCGCAGCGCGATGCTCAGGGCGTTCCACTCGATGTTGCCAACCAATTAGCCTATGCCGAACTGGCTGAGCGGCACCGGATTACGCCACTATCTCGGCTTGATTAAAGGCTCAATGAAAAGACAATGGCGAAAAATGCAGTAAAATGGCGGCCAATTCCAGGTTAACGAGGAGCGACTGCCTATGAGCAGATACCGGATTGAGCGCAAAACGCTTTCCGAACAGGTCGCTGAACAGCTTGAGGCGGAGATTCTTGAGGGGCGGCTGAGCGAGAATGATCAGTTGCCCTCAGAAAGAGAGCTGATGGAGCAGTTTGGCGTTGGTAGACCCGCGGTGCGCGAAGCGTTGTTCCATTTGCAGCAGCTGGGATTGATTGCGATCAACAGCGGCACGCGTGCCAGAGTCATTCGCCCTACGGCCGATGCGGTGATGGCGAGGCTTTCGGGGGTGACACGGCAGCTGCTTTCGAAGCCGGCTGGCCAGCAATACTTCCAGGAAGCTCGGGCTACGTTTGAAATATCGCTAGCCCGCTACGCCGCTCGTCACGCCAGCGATGAGGATCTGACGCGGCTGCGTGAAGCCTTACAAGCCAACCGTGATGCTATTGGTGACGAAGCGCGCTTCAAGCGCTCTGATAACGACTTTCATGGTGTATTGGCGAGTATCGGACGTAACCCTATTTTTGATGCTATCCATGTGGCGCTTTCCGAGTGGCTAGATGATCGGCGTGCTCATGTGTTGCAGCAAAAGGATGAAGACAAGGCTGCGACCGCTGCGCACACTGAGATCATTGATGCCATTGAATCACGCGACCCTGATGCGGCCGAGGCAGCCATGCGGCGCCACCTCGACCGTCACTACGGCACGTACATGCAGCTTAAAAGACGCTTGTCTGATACCCCTTAGCTTTCACGCTTGCCGTCGATTAAGCGTGAAACGTTAAACGGATTGCTATCGCGCAGCGCTTCGGGCAGCAGGCCTGCTGGCAAGTCTTGGTAGCAGACGGGGCGCAGGAAGCGATAAATCGCAGCACTGCCCACCGACGTCGTCCGGCTGTCAGACGTGGCCGGGTAGGGGCCGCCATGTACCATCGCATGACCCACTTCCACGCCGGTCGGCCAGCCATTGGCCATAATACGGCCCACGCGACGTTCCAGTGCGGGCATTAGGCGTTTAGCGGCATCTAAGTCGCCATCGTCTAGCTGCAGTGTCGCGGTCAATTGGCCTTCCAATTGCTCGGCCACGCGCTGCATTTCATCGCTGTCACGGCACTCAATCACCAGTGATGCAGATCCGAAGATTTCGCTCTGCAGCGCTTCTTGAGTTAAGAAGTCGTGGGCGCTAGCGGTAAATAAAGCAGTTTGGCAGCTATGCGGGCCGTCGTTGGTTTGTCCACGCGCGACTTCGTTAACGCAAGCGTTGCCCGAAAGCTCATTCACACCGCTTCGATAAGCCTCATGAATGCCGGGTGTCAGCATCGTTTGGGCTGCGCTGGCTTTTACCGCGTCACCCGCTGTTGCTACGAAGGCGTCAAGGTCAGCGCCTTTAAGGCCAACGACTAGACCAGGGTTCGTGCAGAACTGGCCTGCCCCCATGTTTAGCGATGCCACAAAACTCTCTGCAATTGCAGTGCCGCGAGCTTTCAATGCCTCTGGCATTAGGAACACGGGATTGATGCTGCTCATTTCAGCATAAACAGGAATCGGCTCGGGGCGTGCTTGTGCGGTGGCCATTAATGCAGTGCCGCCGCTACGTGAACCGGTGAACCCAACGGCTTTGATGCGCGGGTCGGCCACTAGCGCCTGGCCAATCTCTTTGCCTGAACCGAACAGCAGCGAAAAGACGCCTTCCGGCAACTCGCACTTAGCAACCGCACGCTGAATGGCGCGACCCACTAATTCGGACGTGCCAGGGTGTGCCGAATGGCCTTTAACAACCACCGGGCAGCCTGCAGCTAGCGCAGACGCGGTATCGCCACCCGCGACGCTGAACGCGAGGGGGAAGTTGCTGGCGCCAAAAACAGCCACTGGGCCTAGCGGGATGTGACGCTGACGCAGGTCAGCGCGGGGCATCGGCTGGCGCTCTGGCAGTGCAGGGTCGTGGCGTACATCCAGCCATTCTCCCGCGCGTACAACAGCAGCGAAAAGCCGTAGCTGGCCACAGGTACGGCCACGCTCGCCTTCAAGACGAGCCTTAGGAAGGCCCGATTCGGCGACACCACGCTCAGTTAAGTCGGCGCCAATGGCTTCAATTTCATCAGCAATGGTTTCTAAGAAGTGTGCGCGTGTCTCAAGTGACGTCTCGCGATACTGATCAAACGCCGCATCAGCAAGTTTGCAGGCCTGTTCCACGTCGGAACGGCTGCCGCCACGATAGCCTGGCTCAAGTACGTCACCGGTAGCGGGATTGATAGCGTGGATCTCATCCTGTGTGCCTGTCACGGTCTGTTGACCGATAAGCAGTGTGCCTTGCAGTGTCATGCTGGTCTCCTATTAAAGGGCATTATTGTCGATCTAGCGTAATACGTAGTGAGGTGATCGGTGTGCTGATCACCTTGTCGCTATTGATTTTATTGGGCGCAAATACTGGGCGTAAATACTGGGCGTAAATACTTAATTACCGCGCACAGCAGTCAGGTCAGGCAGCCACGTCACGATGCCGGGGAAGGCGATCAGGATAACCAGTACTACAAGCAGCGCGGCGTAGTAGGGCAGCATCGCTTTGACAAGTTGTTCCATGGAAACCTTACCTACGCCGCAGCCGACATAAAGGCAAGTGCCCACCGGCGGTGTCAAAAGACCAATGCCTAAAATGAACGACATCAGCACGCCGAAATACACCGGATCAACGCCTACCGAGGTAACGATGGGCGTTAGCATGGGCGCCATGATGACCATTGCTGGCGTTAGATCCATTACAAACCCCACCAGCAGCAGTAGGCCCGCCACTATCAGCAGCAGTAGGAAAGGATCTTGTGTGATCGCCTGTACCTGAGTGACCAGTGTTTGCGGCACCATATTAATGGTTAAAAACCAGGCAATAACGGTGGCAAACGCCAGTAACAGCAGCACCATACCGGTCAAACGGGCGGTACGGATGAGCATTCCCCACAGCTCAGTTATCTTGAATTCGCGATACACGATCAGCGAGATAAACAGTGAGTAAAGCAGCGCCGCAACGGCCGCTTCGGTGGCGGTGAATACGCCGCCGATAATGCCGCCAATCACGATCACGGGTAGCACCAGCGCCAGCCATGCTGCTTTAAAAGCTTCCCAGAGCACATCAAGACGGAACTTACGGGTTTGGCCAGCATGGCCAATGGTCGCCATGATAAAGGTTGTCGTCATCAGGCCGGCCGCAATCAATATGCCGGGTACAATGCCAGCAATAAACAGGCGGCTAATTGACGTCTCGGTAACAATACCGAAAAGAATCAACGGGATAGAAGGCGGAATAATGATGCCGATAACCGATGAAACGGTATTGATTGCGGTTGCTTGAGGTGCGGTATAGCCCTGTTTGGTCATCGACGGAATCATCATCGCGCCGGTGGCTGCCGTGTCTGCCACGGCTGAACCGCTAATGCCGCCGAAGAACATGGAACCGGTAATAGCGACCTGGCCTAAACCGCCGCGTACGAAGCCGACTAAGGCACCGGCTAGGTCCATTAAGCGGCGGGCGATGCCGCCGTTACTCATTACTTCACCGACCAGAATAAAGAACGGAATAGCCAGTAGTGGGAAGCTGTTAACGCCCCGGATAGACTGCTCAATCATGATCGAGAGCGGAATGTCAGACAGTAGCGCCATAATGACGGCGGCAATGCCTAGGCCAAATGCGATGGGCAGGCCAAGTGCCAGGGAGGCGAAAAGAATGCCTAAAAAGATCCATAGCATGATTAGTGATCTCCAGCAGGCGTGATAGTAACGCTAGGCGAGCGAATTTGTTGCACGCTCTGCCAGGCGCGCCAGATAGACACGGCGGCAATAAACACGGCGCAAAGGACTAGCGAAACGTTAATGATATTCCAGGGCACATTGAGAATCGCGGTGCGGCTTGAAGCGCGAGCTATCACCAAGCATCCACCCCAAATGATGACGCCCATCAGCGCGGTGATAACCACGTGCTGGAATAAATACAGCATATGGGCGGCCCGCGGTTTTAGTTTGCGGACCAAAATATCAACTGCAATATGTTCATAGCGGGCAAAGGCCGCGGCGGCACCGATAAATATCAGCCAGATAAACAGCATTCGCGCCAGCTCATCGGCCCAGGGCAGCGATCGGTTGAACACCGCGCGGCCGACGACATTCGCTGATACGGAAATGATCAAGGCGACCAGCAAGGTGGCAATCACATGTTCCATCGCCTGAGTCAGCCAGCGAAATATCGCCGGGCCGCGACGCTGCTCGGGTTCAATTTCCAGCGGTTGGCGTTGGGGATCATCAAAATATGCCGCGGTATCAGGAATTGGAGTATTGGGTGTGTCCATGAGCTTTCCGAAGTGGCGAGTAACGAAAAGGCAAGAGGCCTATGCCTCTTGCCTAACCTCTCAATAGAACGTCTATTGAGAGGAGGTCCTGCAATAGCAGACCGAACATTAGCGTCGGTCTTACCGTCAAGGACGCTTACTTTTCTGTAGACGATTCGGCCATAGAGGATTCAGCAAGACGCTGGAACTCAGCCACTAAATCTTCACCAATGCGCGGTGCCCATTCGGCGTAGACCGGCTGTACGGCTTCTTGGAAAGCAGCAATCTGCTCGTCATCAAGACGCGTGACTTGCATGCCGCGCTCTTCAAGCTGGTCGCGCGCCCAGTCGTCGTATTCGCTAGAAAGCAGAATTTCATAATCGGCTGCCTGCAGTGCGGCTTCCTGTACTAGCTCTTGATACTCGGGGTCGAGCCGATCCCAGGTACGCTGAGACATCATCTGGATGAACGGCGTGTAGACGTGACGAGTTTCCGAGCCGTAATCCTGCACCTCATAGAAGTTGGAGGTCAGAATGGTGCTCCATGGGTTTTCTTGGCCATCAACGACGCCCTGTTCCATCGCAGAGAAAAGCTCACCGAAAGCCATGGGGGTAGGGTTGGCGCCCAGCGCTTGCCAAATGGCCAGGTGCACCGGATTTTCCATGGTACGCACCGACAGACCACGTACGTCTAAGCCTGCGACGTCTTCAGGCGAGGAGACTTCCCGCGCGCTGTTAGAGAGCTGACGGAAGCCGTTTTCAGCGAAGGCCAGGGCTTTAATGCCAGTGCCATCAAACGCATCGAGCATCTCTTGAGCAGCATCGCTGCGCATGGCTTCAACGGCCGCTTCGCGCGTCGGAAGCAAGAAAGGCAAATCGAAAACGGCCAGTTCTGCTACGTAGCCGGTCGCGGGGGAAGACGAAGGATACGTCATGTCCAGCGTGCCGGTTTGCAGCATTTCCATCATCTGCACGTCATCGCCGAGCTGGCTGTTAGGGAACAGGTTAACGCTGATGCGCCCTTCGCTGCGCTGGTCGAGAATGTCCGCAAAATAACGGCTAGAAATGTATTGAGGCGAGGTCTCTGCCAGCCCCAGCCCCATGCGTATCGTCACCTTGCCGTGGTCACCCACCACCGCGCCTTCAATTTCAGGCGGATCTGACAAATCAGGCGTTTGGGCGTAAGCGATACTTGAGCTGAGCAGGGTGGCACCGGTCACTAACAGGGTGCGCTTCCAGAAATGTTGCATTGTATTAGTTCTCCTGGCGAGGTGCTGATGGCTGTGCGCGGCGTACTTCAAGAAACCGGCAAAGCGATAACTGTTGTTGTTTTACGTAAGCGGCCATACGCGTCCGGCGGACATATTGTTCAGAATGCCGTCACTTAGGAGCCTAGTCTTAAAAGGAATAGCCCTAAAGAAATGGCCCTAAAAGAAATAGCTCTAAACATAGACCTTAAGAGCGTATCGCTACCGCAAACACTGGAGGTTAATGTGGGACTTTTTTCGCATATGTTCAACATAGACTTTTGTATGTATCGACGCTGGGGGTAAGACAGCGTAACGTCACGGCATTATTTTCTTATTTCTTCACTTTAGGCGTGGAGTGACACCATGGCCAGTTCTCATCGTATTACGTCTGAACAGTTGCGTTCACGCTACTGGTTTGATAATCCCGATCATCCGGGCACCACAGCGCTCTGTATTGAACGCTATCTTAATTACGGCATCACGCTGGATGAGTTAACCAGCGGTAAGCCGATTATTGGCATCAGCCAATCGGGCTCTGATTTAACCCCCTGCAACCGTCATCACATTGATTTGGTGAAGCGCGTTAAAGACGGTATTCGTGCGGCAGGCGGGGTGCCTTTTGAATTCCCCATGCATCCCATTCACGAAAACGTACGCAGGCCTACTGCCGCGCTAGACCGCAACCTTGCCTATCTGGGATTAGTCGAGATTCTGCACGGCTACCCGTTAGACGGTGTGGTATTAACCACCGGCTGCGATAAAACGACTCCCGCGGCGCTCATGGCGGCAGCGACGGTGAATATCCCCGCGATTGTGCTTTCCGGTGGGCCAATGCTTAACGGTTGGCGCGGGGCTGAGCGCGTAGGCTCGGGAACGATTATTTGGGAGCTGCGCAAACGCCTGGCGGCAGGCGATATCGACTACGCGGAATTTCTTTCCCGCGCCAGTGATTCAGCGCCTTCGATTGGCCACTGCAATACGATGGGCACTGCGTCCACCATGAACTCTATGGCTGAGGTGCTGGGCATGAGTCTGCCCGGCTCGGCGGTAATTCCCGCGCCGTATAAAGAGCGCGCAATGGTGTCCTACGATACCGGCACGCGCATTGTCGATATGGTCTGGGAGGACGTGCGCCCACTGGATATCCTGACCCGCGAAGCGTTCGAAAACGCCATCGTTGCCTGTTCTGCACTGGGCGGCTCGTCCAACGCGCCGGTACACATTAACGCCATTGCCCGCCATGCAGGCATTGAACTAGATAATGACGACTGGCAGCGTTTGGGGCATGAAATTCCGCTGCTGGCGAACGTCATGCCCGCTGGCGTATTTCTCTGCGAAGAATTTTATCGCGCAGGCGGGGTGCCCGCCGTTCTGCACGAGCTTAATGTGGCCGGCAAGCTGCACGGCGGGGCGCTGACAGTGAATGGCCGCTCTATTGGTGAGAATCTTCAAGGTCGAGAAACGCAGGATCTTAACGTGATCTGCCGCTACGCCGACCCGCTGGTCGAGCATGCCGGGTTCCTTAATCTTAAGGGCAATCTGTTTGACTCGGCGCTGATGAAAACCAGCGTAATCTCCCGTGACTTTCGCGAGCGTTTCCTAAACGACCCCAACGACCCTGAAGCCTTTGAAGGGAAGGTGGCGGTGTTTGATGGCTCTGAGGATTATCACGCCCGCATTGATGACCCGGCATTAGGCATCGACGCCCGTACTATCCTGGTCATGCGCGGCGCAGGCCCGGTGGGCCATCCTGGCGGTGCCGAAGTGGTCAACATGCAGCCACCGGAGGCGTTAATCAAACAAGGTATCGAATCACTACCGTGTTTGGGCGATGGTCGCCAGTCGGGCACGTCGGGTTCACCTTCCATTCTTAATGCCTCGCCTGAAGCCGCGACCGGCGGTGGTTTAGCGCTGCTTGAAAGTGGCGACCGGATGCGGGTTGATCTCAAACGTGGCGAGGTGCAGCTGCTGATTGAGCCCGCTGAGCTGGACGCACGCCGTGAGCGTTTAGCCCAGCAGGGCGGTTATCGCTACCCAGGCCATCAAACGCCTTGGCAAGAGATTCAGCGCAGCATGATTGAGCCGCTGGACCGCGGCATGACGCTGGAACCCGCAACCAAGTACCGCGATGTTGCCCGTCTGCATCCGCCTAGAGACAATCATTAAAAGCGCGATGTTTTTAAGGACTAGCTACTAAAAGATTAGCTACTAAAGGATGAGCCACTAAAAGGACAGGTACTCGATGAGCCGGTTTAATAACTTATCGCATCGTCAGCAGGGTCTGCTGTTGACCGGTGGCGGTGCGATCATCATGGCGCCCGATGCTTTGCTGATTAAGGTGGCTGATCTTCCCGATGCCGAGATCCTAATGTGGCGCGGCTTTCTTTCGGCGTTGGGCTTTCTGCTTATCGCGTTAATGCGCTACGGTCGCGGCACGCTGGCGGCCTATCGGCGCTGTGGCTGGACCGGTATTGCCGTGGCGCTACTGTTTAGTCTGACGAGCTGTGGTTTCGTGCTGGGCAATCAATATACCAAGGCGGGTAACGTATTGATGATACTGGCCAGCGCGCCGTTAATTGCCGCCGTTCTCTCCTGGATCATCCTCAAAGAGCGTTTGCCCGGACGAACATGGCTGGCCATTTCACTGTGCATGGTCGGTATTGCCATGATCGCGCTTGATGACGTGGGGGCTGGCTCCTGGGTGGGCAACGCGTTTGCCCTAATGGCGGCGTCGACGCTGGCGATTAACTTTACCCTGTGCCGTACGCGCCCAGGGGTCGACATGAGTCCGATGCTGGTCTTTAACGGTATTATTGTCGGCAGCGTTGCCGGGCTGTTTTGGCTGGCGGGCAGTGAAACGACGCTGCCCACGGTCAATCAGCTCTCGGTGGTGGTTCTACTGTGCCTGATCATTTTGCCCTGCGGTGTAACGCTGCTTCAGCGCGGGCCGCTGTATCTTCCTTCGGCCGAAGTGGGCCTGCTGCTGTTGCTGGAAGTGGTGCTGGGCACGCTGTTGGCCTGGTGGATTCTGAAAGAACAGCCCGCCCCCGTGGCGCTATTGGGGGGAGGCCTGGTACTCGGCACTTTACTGGCCAAGGGGCTTTACGAAAGGCGGTTAGAGCTGAGGCAGCGGGCGGCGTTGCAGCTGGATTCGCCCATAACGGCAGACCGGTCAAGTACGCTATGATTGGCAGCCATTGAAATAGGGACCTATCGCAGTGACGTTATCTCTTAGCAAGCCACTGACTCGCCCTAGTATCGCTGAATACCTCGCCGAAGAGATATTTGGCGGTAACTATCATCCTGGCGACTTTGTTCCGCGTGAACTAGATCTATGCGAACGTTTTGCTATCAACCGCTCAGCGGTGCGTAGCGACTTGCGCCAACTGGTGGATGCGGGAATTATCGAACGTATTTCTGGCCATGGCTCTAAAGTGCGTGAGTACTCAGAGTGGCATATTCTTGATGCCCAGGTAACCGACTGGTTAACCCGCTACGCGGCGCCCAACCCTGATATTCAGCGTGAGATTCTCGCTTTTCGTCTTGATGTAGAGCCCTACGTGGCTATGACCGCCGCCAAACGTGCCACCGCCCGCGACCTTGTTGCTATTGAAGAAGCCTTTGAGGGGCTTGGGCAGAATTTGCGCAACGCGACCTGCGAAGAAGAACGTCGGCTGCACAGCGAGTGTGATATCGCGTTTCATGAGGCTATCTTTAAAGCCACACACAATATCGTCTGGGCACAGCTGTCACATATTTTACGGCCCTCCATCTATCTGCTGGTGTCGATGTCTAACCAGAGCGCCTCTGACCCTGAAGACAGTCTTGAACGTCACCGCCAACTGATGGAAAGTATTCGCCTGCGCCGCCCGCGCGACGCTTTTCTAGCAGCACAGGCCGTATTGGCAGGCACCGCAGAGGCGCTTGGGCTTGAGCATAGCGCTAGCTCCTTAGGGCGCAGCGTTGAGCTACCTCATACGGCTCCTTGAGCTCTTTTACCCGTTTTTTTCAATTAAGCTTCTGTCATCAAAATAAGGCCTGCATATGTCTGACGTTACCATCGGCTTGGTTGGCGTGGGTAAAATTGCCCGTGATCAGCATCTGCCGGCCATTGCTGCGACGCCAAACTGTCGGCTCGCGGCCGTGGCTGACCCCCATGCAGCGCTAGACGATGTACCGTCCTATGCGAACCTGGATGCCATGCTGGACGCGCACCCTGAGATTTCTGCCGTGGCGATCTGCACGCCGGCCCATCTGCGTTACTCCCAGGCACGTGCGGCGCTGCTGCGCGGTAAACACGTGCTGCTTGAGAAACCGCCAGGGGCGACGCTAAGTGAAGTGGAACACTTGATTACATTCGCTGGCGAACAGGGCGTTAGTCTCTTTGCGGCCTGGCACTCGCGGTTTGCGCCCGGCGTGGCGCAGGCTAAACAGTGGCTGGCAGAGCGCCAGGTGCAACGCGTTATGATCGAATGGAAAGAGGATGTGCGGGTGTGGCACCCAGGCCAGGCGTGGATCTGGCAGCCGGGTGGGATGGGCGTGTTTGACCCCGGTATTAACGCGCTTTCAATAGCCACTGAAATACTGCCCCAGCCGTTCTTCTTGCGCCAAGCGCAGCTGCTAGTGCCCAGTAACGCTCAAACTCCGATTGCTGCAGAGTTAGCCTTCACCGACCCGCGCGGCGCGGTAATTGAGGCGAATTTTGATTTTCGCCAAACCGGTCCGCAAATCTGGGATATTCATATCGACAGCGACGGCAGCCGTTTGAGCCTCACTCAGGGGGGCTGTCGTTTAGAAATTGATGATGAGCTGATTATTGAGGCCGAGGAACGTGAGTACCCCGGGCTTTACGCGCACTTTGTAGATCTTGTAGCAAACGGGCGTAGCGAGGTGGATGTAGCCCCGCTGCGCCAAGTCGCTGATGCTTTTTTATACGGCCATCGCGATACGACCGACGCATTTATTTAGTGAGTGTAGCGTCAGTTGCCTGCAGCGATGCCATTGCGCTGCAGGCAACTGTCGTAAGCCTGAGGAACGAAGCTTTCTTCCCCCACGTCGCTTTTCGCCTGTGAAAGAAACTCGCAAAGCGGCGGCAGCATACTCGACGTTAGCTGATAAGACGTTAATGTTTCAGCGAGATAGCGCATGTCTTTATCAGCGTTACCGAGGCTGAACTGCAGTTTGGTACATTCTCTTTGCAGTACCCATTCCATTACGGGCGCCAGCATGGCGCTGTTAGCACCGCCTTGAGAACAGATTTCCAATATTTTTTGCTGGGGAACATCCATGGCGGCGGCCATGGTGGCGGCTTCGCTCACCAGCGCCGCTGCACCTAGCGACAGGAAATTATTGATTAACTTTAGCTTGTGCGCAGAGCCCACCTTGCCAACGTGGAAGATATTTTCGGCAAAGCTTTTAATCACCGGAGTGAGGCGCGCCACCGTGGTATCGTCGCCCCCCAGCATGACATTGAGCCGGCCTTCACGCGCCTCGCGAGGCGTTCGCGCGAGCGGCGCATCCACTAACATGACCCCTTGCTGCGCGACTTTTTCGGCAAGGCGTTCCGTCGACTCAGGGTGTGCGGTAGAGCAGTCGACAATAATTAATCCTTCATGACTACCCGCGAGTAGTCCATCGGGGCCGGTCACGATCTCGTTCACCTGTTCGGATGTTTTGACGCAGATAAACACAATGTCACTGTTTTTGGCCATCTCCGAAGCACTGCTGACGTCTACCGCGCCTTCAGCACAGAGTGCCTCTAAGGGGGCGCGGTTGCGGTTAGCCATAACGCTCAGCGGGTAGCCGTTACGTACGATGTTTCCGGCCATTTCCTTGCCCATTAAGCCGAGCCCAATAAAACCTATGCGTTCCTGTTTCATAATCGCCTCTAAGCAGTTGCTTCAACGTGCCTGTAATAAGATCAGTGCATCAGAACTAGATCAGTACGTTTGAGTTAGGCCGGTGGTAGCCATTACTGTGCGTCAGGAAAAGCGACACCCAGTCGCTCCGACCATTCAGACAGCGCTTCGAATACGCCGTCTGGTAGCGGCACGCCCTCTTGTGAGTAGCGTTTATGCAGGGCAAGCCCGCGTTCTCCGGGGATGCGTACCGGAGGGCTGCCCTCGGCAACGGGGTTACTGCGACAAGCATCGGCCAGCGCCCCTGTTTCGCGCTTGAAGGCTGCTAATCCACCAAAGGCTGCTGGGTCCATCACTTGCACCATGACAGAGGCGCCCCATTGCGTAGGCGCTTGCACGCGGCCGAACCCGGCTAATCCAGACGTCAAGGCTTCTACCATAAGGCCTAGGGCATAACCCTTGTGGCCATGGTCAAGCCCACCGATGGGCATGATGCTGCCTTTGGGTTCATCAAACAGCACACCGGGTTGATCCGTCGCGTTCCCCTGGTGGTCTTTCAGCCACGGGTAAGGCAGTTGACTGTTCTGCTTGTGAAGACGGCCCACCATGCCGTTGGTGGTAATAGACGTGCTGACATCCAGCAAAACGGGGCCTGAATCGGTGGGGTAGCCCACGGCGATGGGGTTGGGCGTATGGGTGGCGGCTAAACCGCCATAAGGGGCCACGGATTTTGTCGCCGGGTCGGAGGATTCGATGACGACCACCAGGTCTCGATCGGTAGCGCGCTTGAGATACGCCGCCAAACAAGCGATATGGTTTGAGCGTCGAATCACAACCGTTCCCGTGCCGCATGAACGCGCCATCGCTTCGGCGGTTTCCATGGCCTTGATGATCAGCCAGGGGCCAGGCAAATAGCGCCCGTCCCAAGTCTCCACGGCGGCACGTTGGGAAATCACCTCGTAATCGCCGGTGACCGGCATCCGGCCTGACTGAATCTCGCCTAGGTAAGGGGAGAGCAGCTGGAGACCATGGGTGGTATGGCCCATCAGGTCGCCTTCCACGAGTATGTCGGCTACCGCCTGAGCTTTGTCATCATCAAGGCCCGCGGCTGCCAATAGCTGAGTGCTGAATTGTATGATTGCCTGCACGTCGCACTGTTTACTCATTGTCATTATTCTCCATACGATTATTCTTCACATGAGGTTCTTCACATGTAGTTCTTCGCGAGATGGCTCTTCAAAAAATTGTTATTGGCAGGTTCGGTTACTCATTGTGTCGTCTGAGTTGGCGTATCAAGGTGCTATGATCCAACTCGCCATCGCCTTGAGCGACGAGCTCTTCATAAAGCCCATTGACCAATGACGATACCGGCAGCTTAAGTCGCAGCTCTTCGGCTAATGCCATGGCCGTTTGGGTATCTTTTAACTGCCACTTTGACGGGCCGCCTGGGGAGAAATTTTCTTGTACCATGCGCTTGCCGTGGATCTTGAGAATTGTTGAGTCGGCAAAGCCGCCTTCCAGTGCCAACAGCATCTGCGCCGGGTCAGCGCCGCCGCGTTCGGCAAGTAATATGGCTTCTGCCACCGTAGCGATGGTATTGGCCACAATCATCTGATTCGCCAGCTTAACCAGCTCACCGCTGCCAGCGGGGCCCACGTGTACCGGCCGGCCGAGCGATAAGAGGATGTGTTCGACAGCTTTAAAGGCGGCGGCGTCACCTCCTGCCATAATCGCCAGGCTGCCATCGATGGCGCCTTGCTCACCCCCGGACACCGGTGCGTCTAAATAGTGGACCTGATAGGTGGCGGCTTCTGCCGCTTGGCGACGCGCAGTATCGACGGGAATGGAGCTCATGACGATTAAGGTCGCGCCCGGCCGCATGGATTGAAGCAGGCCATTGGTACCTAACAAAATGTCATCGCAAACAGGCCCTGAGCTGAGCATGACGATCACCACATCGCTGCCGCTCACGGCGTCTATAGGCGTTTCGACGATGCTGGCGCCCGTTGATTCTAAGCTTTCGGCTTTGTTTTTCGTGCGATTCCAAACACGCACTCTGTGCCCCGCTTTAGCCAAGCGTGCCGCCATAGGCGCGCCCATAATGCCTGTGCCAATAAAGCCGATAGTCTGTGACATTGTCATTGTTGGTTCCTCTGTCCATTTTAATTATTGCCGCAGATAAGGCGGTATATCGATATCTCCCGATTCTCTAAAGTGAATAAGACGATCAAGCACTTTAGATTCCGAGCGCTCTAAATGCGTTACCAGTGCTTTACCCGCCTGCTCTGGCCGCTGTTGGCGTATCTTTTCGAAGATACATAAATGCTCATCGAAAAAAGGATCTTGGTCGGGGAGTTTAAGCACGCGCCCAAGCAGGTGTTTACTGATGAGTAAAATAGGGTGAGTGCGCCTAAGCATATCCATTACCTCCTGATTGCCGCCTAAGCTAACGGCGCTATGGTGGAGGTCGTTTTCTAACGCATCGAGTAGCTCACCTTTAATATTAGGGTAGTTATCGGCGGCATCTTTAAGCTTGGCAATATAGCCGTTGAGCGTGCTTTCAGGCATATGCCGCGCCGCGCGGACAATCATATAAGGCTCTAGTTGGCGGCGTGCTTCATAAAGATTGTGTAGCCTCCCATTGTCGAGAGGCACAACGCTCCAGCTATTGTATTTAATCTTTTCGACCAGCCCGATGGACCGTAAATGGTGCAGAATCTGATGAGTGACCGTGCGACTTACGTTGAGTGATTTTGAAAGCTGCAGCTCGTTGAGCTCAAATGCGCCCTTAATCGAACATAGAACGATGTCATGTTCCACGCCGTCGATATGCGCCTGCCAGGAAACGGTACGATCTACTTGCGGGGCATAGCCTAACTGCTTGAAATCCCGCTCGCTAAGAGGGCGCCGGACGATCTCGCTAGGCGATGCACCCACCAAATAGCCGCGCCCTTCGAAGCGGCAGATGTACTGTTCTTCGTGTAAGCGGCTTAAGGTTTGACGAACGGGGGAGCGGCTAATGCTAAATAGCGCCGCTATGTTGCCCTCAAGCAGTACCAGGCCCGATTCAAGGCGATTGCCAACAATGCTCTGCTTAAGAGCCGTATAAAGTTGGTCGCGCAGCGTTTGTGTCATGATTAGCCCATTGCTCTTGAAACAACGCTTAGGTGACGGCACCTATCAGCCAAGGAACGAACTCATTATTACCGTAACCCAATGATTCGCTTGCGCTCATGTCACCTGAAGCAATCGCGATAATGCGTTCAAAAATTTCTTCCCCAACGCTTTCTACACTGCCAGTACCATCGACGATTACACCGCAGTTGATATCCATATCTTCATGCATTTTCTCATACATGGGCGTATTGGTGGCGAGCTTAAGGCAGGGCGCTGGTTTGAAACCTGACACCGACCCCCGCCCGGTGGTAAAGCACACCACCGTTGACCCGGACGCAATTTGGCCGGTCACGGAAATAGGGTCGTAGCCTGGGCTGTCCATAAAGTTAAAGCCGCGCGCAGTGATTTTTTCTGCATATTGCAGTACATCGTTAAGGCTTGAACTGCCGCCTTTTGCGACGGCGCCCAGCGATTTTTCTAGAATCGTTGAAAGCCCCCCCGCTTTATTGCCAGGCGAAGGGTTATTGTTTAACTCGGCACCGTTAATCTCAGTGTAATGCTTCCACCAAGTAATCCGATCCAGTAGTTTTTGCGCGACGCTTTCATCGATAGAACGGTCAATCAGCAGGTTTTCCGCGCCATAAATCTCAGGGGTTTCAGCTAGGATGACGCTGCCGCCTTGTTGCACGATGAGATCGGCGGCATGGCCAAGCGCTGGATTAGCGGTAATACCTGAATATCCATCCGAGCCCCCGCATTGTAACGCCACCACCAGGTGCTCTATGGAAGCCGGCGTGCGCTGTATTTTGCCGTGCTGAGCCGCCATCTGCATGACGTGATCGCAGGCTGTTTTGATACTAGTGCGCGTGCCGCCCGCGTCTTGAATATTGAAGTAGGCAAGTCTTGAGGCGTCTTCTAAGCCTTGGCGCTTAACGAGCGTTTTAACCTGATTTGTCTCGCAGCCCAGCCCAATAATAAGCACGAAGGCAAAATTAGCATGCTGTGCGTAGCCCGCGATCACGCGTTCAAGGAAGGTAAAACCCTCGGAGTCAGTGTTCATAGCACAACCCGAACCATGGGTAATCGCCACGACGCCGTCGAAGCCCATTTGGCTTAAGTCATCTGATTGATTAAGGATATCGGCGGCGGCTTTAGCCACCGTAGCAGAGCAGTTAACGGTGGAAAGAATACCAATGTAGTTGCGTGTACCTACGCTGCCATCAGCACGCTGAAAGCCTTGAAACGTGCGAGAAGAAGGCGCTGTTTCGGTTTTCGAGTGGGGCTTGAAATCTTTTAATGAAGAATTTAGCTCGATCATAGCGAGATTGTGAGTATGCACGTGCTCGCCGGGCTGTACATCCTGCGACGCTAGACCTATCAGTTGGCCATACTTATAAACGGCCTCACCTTTTTTGATATTAGTTAACGCAACTTTATGACCCGCATCGATATTCTCTGTGGCTAAGGTGCCATTTTTATCAATGGGAACACCTACCGGTACCGCTGTTGAGGCAACGCCTACGTTATCTCTTGGGTTTAGATGAATAATAACGGACGGGGAATTAATGAGTTCCATCGTTTACCTCAAACTGATTGTTGGGCTTTTGATGCGATGACTAGGCACAGGCTCAAAAGCGATCATTGTGGGAGCACTCTACCAAGCAGGCCGCGTACGTCGATTAGACTATCGTCCTATGTAATGGTCATTGAATGCAATGTTCATTTGTTCTAGATTGCTCTCAGCGACTAAGTGCAAGGCAGGTATTAGCTGCTTTAGCCACTGGCCATATCGGTAAAGAGTATTTTTTCGTAAAGGGCTTGGCAGGCACAAAATACGTTACTAGACTGTTGTTGTGCAGTCATACTGTATGACACCTTTTGAGTCTGCATTGGTGTTTTGTTTTGCACCCAATAATAATGAGAAATTACAATGCCTTATATCATCAACTACCTGACTAAAATTCAATTTGGTGAGCATGCCATTGCGGAGCTAGCCAACGAGCTGCATCTGCTGCAGGTTAAAAGGCCGCTGTTTGTGACGGATAAAGGCCTCAGCGCCACCCCCGTTCTTGCGCAAGTCGTTGAGGCAGCACGGCTTAATGCAGATGCCTGTATTTTCGATGGCACTCCTTCAAACCCAACGGAAATAGCCGTAGAAAGCGCCTTGGCATTTTTAAAGGAAAATGACTGCGATGGCATTGTGGCCGTTGGTGGGGGCTCCAGCATCGATTTGGCTAAAGCGGTCGCGTTACTTTTTAATCATCCCGCGCCATTGCGCCAATACGCTGCGATTGAAGGCGGCGTTGCAAAAATTAATGCAGACGTGCTGCCCTTAATAGCGGTACCGACAACGGCCGGCACTGGCAGTGAGGTAGGCAGAGCCTCTTTAATTACGATGAAAGATAATCGTAAGCTCGGCTTTCTTTCCCCATATCTGATTCCTGCGGTGGCTATCTGCGATCCTCGACTCACGCTCAGTTTGCCGCCGTTCTTGACCGCTGCTACGGGTATGGACGCCATCGCTCACTGCGTGGAAACTTTTTTAAGTCCCAAGATAAACCCTCCCGCCGAAGCGATTGCTTTGGATGGGCTGGCGCGTGCCAGCCAATATCTGGTAGAAGCCGTTGAAAACGGCGAAAACTTAACCGCTCGAAACGAAATGATGATGGCAGCCCTGGAAGGGGCGATGGCCTTTCAGAAGGGGCTTGGCGCGGTGCACTCCTTGTCTCATGCGTTAGGAGGCCTGCATGAGTTAAAGCTTCACCATGGCACGCTCAATGCCGTGTTGATGCCCACTGTGCTTAAGTTTAATCAGCCCGGCTGTGAGGAGAAATTTACTCGCCTTAAAGATGCTATGGGCCTCAACCCTGATGACGATTTAGTAAAAGCGTTTGAAAAGCTCAATGTGACATTGGGAATGCCCGCTAGTTTAAGCGAAATGGGGGTTACGGAAGAGCATCTGGACCAACTGGCTCAGTGGGCATTAGAAGATCACTCCACGGCGACCAATCCCAGAGCACCCTCGAAAGAAGATTTTTACAGCATGCTTAAAGACGCTTTCTAAGCGATAGGTCTCCCCACTTATTTAACTGAGAAAGCAGACGTTGTTAGAAAAGAAAGTCCTAAAGCATTAACCCGTGACGTTTCCAAAAAAGATAATTGACGCTAAGCAACCCATGACCAAAGGAAAGTGAATATGACAACTATAAATAATTCTCTTAAATCTATGCTTGTTTCAGGTGTTGCCGCGGCGGTGATGGTGGCATCAGGCGCGGCCCTGGCCGACTACCCTGAACGTCCTATCACGCTGATTGTACCGTGGGCGGCTGGCGGCGGTACCGATGCGACAGCGCGCACGATTGCGCGCGCGCTTGAAGATGAAATCGGGCAAAAAGTTAACGTGGTAAACCGCACCGGTGGCAGTGGCGTGGTGGGCCATACCGCGATGATTAACGCCGCACCAGATGGCTATACGATTGGCTTAGCAACAGGCGAAGTCAATATGATGCACTGGCAGGGTTTAACCGACCTTACCTATGAAGATTTTACACCGATTGCTCAGGTCAACTATGACTTTCCGGGCATACAGGTCGCCGCCGATTCCCCCTATGAAAGCCTTCAAGATCTGATTGATGCTATTAAGAACGAGCCCAAAGGCACCTTCACCGCGTCTGGTACGGGTCAAGGCGGCGTCTGGCACTTGGCCTTTGCGGGCTTCTTGATGGATCAAGGTGTCCCTGCAGATCAAGTGATCTGGATCCCGAGTGAGGGTGCTGCGCCAGCGATGATTGAGCTAGTGTCCGGCGGCATTGATATTGTGCCCAGCTCAGTGCCAGAAGCGCGCTCAATGATGGAAGCTGGGCGCGTCAAAAGTTTCGCCGTTATGTCCCCTGAGCGTATTGATAGCTTTCCCGATATTCCTACCACCCAAGAACTGCTTGACAGTAACTATCAAGTAGGTGAGTGGCGCGGCATTGCAGGCCCCAAAGGGATGGACCCAGAGGTTGTCGCCACGCTTGAGGCCGCGCTGGAATCCGCCTACAACAGCGATACGTATCAAGACTTTATGCATCAGCAAGGCTTCGGTACTGAATGGCGCAATGCTGAAGACTTTGGCCAGCTGATGGCAGACATGGATACCGTTTTCGGCGAGATCGTTGAGCAAGTTGGCCTAGCTAACTAAGGAAAGAAAATGCGGGATGTCCTCATCGGAATAGGGTTTGTTATTGCTGGGGTGGTGACCATTTTCATCGCTCAGCAGTTTCCCACCCTACCTAGTCTCCAGTTCGGGCCCTCACTTTTCCCCTCCATCGTTGGAGGGGGATTTTGTATCGGCGGCGTCGTTCTCATGTTGAGCGGAATGTGGCAAAGGCACAGGGGGGCTGATCAAATGATGCAAGGTGAATTACAAGGCGCTGAACTAGCAACCACAGAATTAGAAACCAACGCTTTTGAAACCAACGCTTTTGAAAACAACGCTTTTGAAAACAACGCTTTTGAAACATCAGCACTAAACGCCACTGAGTCAGAAGGCGCTGAGCACCCATCAGGCAAAAAAAGCTGGGTAATGGTATTGCCGCCGCTAATGATTGTTTTTTACGTCTTGGCAAGCCCTTACATCGGCGCGCTGTTTGCCATGATGATCATTATGTTTTCACTCATGATGCTAAGAAAAACGGCCTTATACGTCGCCGTGGCGGCCTCTGTTGGTGTCTCACTGGCTATTTATTTTATTTTTTCACACTATCTTTTAGTGCCGTTACCTCAAGGCGTTTTATTAGGGGGTAGCTTGCCATGGACGCTTTGATTAATGGCTTTGCGTTAGTTTTAACGCTAGACACTATGTTAGTCATCATAGCGGCTTCGCTATTTGGCATCTTCGTCGGCGCCGTGCCTGGCCTAACGGCGACCATGGCCGTGGCGCTGCTAGTCCCGGTGACCTTCTATATGGACACGACGCCGGCTATCGCCGCTATTGTATCGACATCAGCAATGGCTATTTTTGCGGGTGATATTCCAGGTACTTATTTAAATATACCGGGAACGCCGGCATCGGCGGCTTACGTGACAGAGTCGTATTCGCTGGCGAAAAAAGGCAGGGCACGAGAAGTATTAGGTATCAACTTAGTCTGCTCAGTATTCGGCGGCATTTTTGGTACCGTCATCTTAATTGTGGTGGCTCAGTCTTTAGCGGAAGTGGCGTTAAAGTTCAGTGCGTTTGAATACTTTTGGCTTGCGGTATTGGGTTTAAGCTGTTCGATATTTATTTCGATTGGCTCTAAAACGAAAGCCTTTCTCTCATTGCTCTTTGGTATTCTGCTTTCGACCGTCGGTCTCGATATGATGAGTGGCGCTCCGCGCTTTACCTTTGGCGTGCCTGACCTAATGGCGGGGGTCAACTTTATACCGGTGATGATTGGTATGTTTGCTCTGAATGAGCTGATGAACTACTACAGCTCAAAGTCTGAGAAAAAGACCATCAATATTGTTGCCACGGACAGCGTGTTTCATAACGTGCCGAGACATACGAAGCGCTATTGGCGAAATATGCTGCGCGGCAGCTCAATCGGTACATTGATTGGCGCTTTGCCCGGCGCAGGGGCCGACATTGCTGCCTGGATTGCCTATGCCGTGGGCAAAAGCCGGTCGAAGGACAAAGCGAAGTATGGCACCGGGCATATAGAGGGCATTGTTGATGCAAGCTCTGCGAATAACTCCGGCCTGAGCGGGGCGTGGGTGCCGGCATTGGTGTTCGGTATTCCGGGTGACTCCATTACCGCTATCGTGATTGGCGTGCTGTACATGAAAGGCATGAATCCTGGTCCCACCATTTTTATGGATGGTTCAGGACTGATCTATGCCTTATTTATCGTGTTTATCATCGCTAATTTAATGATGCTTCCCATTGGCTATATGGCGATTAGGTTATCGAAGTTCTTTATCCTGACCCCCAGCCGCGTCTTAATGCCGATTATCTTATGCTTTTGTATCGTTGGTGCTTTTGCGATCAATAACAGCATTGTCGATGTTTGGATAATGCTGGTGATTGGGCTGGTGGCTTATGTGCTTGCCGTCAATGGATTCCCAATGGCACCAGCCATTCTGGGGCTAGTACTAGGCTCAACGGTCGAAAATAACTTTATGAGCGCAATGCTGCGCACCGGTGGCGACTTAACTAGCTTTTTCGCGCGCCCCATCAGCGCGGGGTTGGGTATTGCTGTGATTGTGTTGTGGTGTTCGCCTCTTCTGGTTAAGGCGTATCGCTACCAAAAATCTAGATCAGCGAGAGCCTCTTCATAACGCACGATCATTATCACAGCCATGATGTGGTGCCGCAGGAGAAGATCCTAACGCGATAATGTCACGCAGTGTGCTCATTAACGCGGCGGCCCCGGGAGAGAGGCGCTGATTGCGTAAGCTTACCAGCCCGTATGGCTGAACGCTGAGCGCCTCGCTAAACGGTAATAGGTGAAAGCGCTGCGGTGCACATAGCAGATTGGCGGTTTCCCGGGTGGTGACGGTGATCGTGTCTGATTTATCAACCAGCGCGAGCGAGAGCAGTACATCGGCGGTGTCTACTATCTGGCTAGGGGGCGCTACCTGATGATGCAAAAAGAGGCTGTCTACACGCTGGCGCATGAGGGCGCCAGCAGGCTGTAGCGTCCATGGGTAGTCCGCCATATCGGTCAAGCTCAGTGACGTTTTGTCGGCTAGTGGGTGGCCTTGGCGACATACAAAGCAGAGCTCTTCTTCGCCAATTTCTTCAAAGACGAAGCGCTCTATATCAAAGCCTGCCTGGATACGTGTAATCGCAAAATCTAGCTCGCCCTCAAGCAGGCGCGGCACGAGTGTTTTACTGACATCGACATCAACGCGAATTTTTAACCCTGGCCGCTCTCTATGCACGCGCTCGATAGCGCTGGTGAGCAGCGTGACCGCTGGTGCCATCACGGTACCGACGGCAACCGTTCCGGCATTGCCGTCACGTAATGCATTTAGCTCTTCGCCGGTGTGGCGTAATGCCGACAGTATGCTGTGGGCGTGGCGAATCATTATTTCGCCGTACCAGTTAGGTGTTAACCCGCGGGCGTGTCGATCAAATAAACGAATCCCCAGATTTGTTTCTAGGTCGCTGAGTAGCTTTGAGGCCGCGGGCTGGCTCATGTTGAGCTGAGCCGCTGCCCTATGCAGATTACGCTGCTCATCAAGCGCCAAAAATAACTGAAAGTGACGCAACTTTAGTCTCACGTGGAGAAACCAGTTTTCATCGAGTACGCCCATGGAATAAGCCTTGTTGTGTGCGTGATAACTAAAAGTATATCGATATTGGCAGTTTTTGGCATTGGTTGGTTATTGCGTGGCTGCCTATAGTGGATTTGCTTTGGTGATTGCCAGTAACGGCAACACCAATAACAACAAAATTTTAGGAAAAAACGCCATGCTAGAAACGACGCAAGCAGCAGGAGCTTCAACGTTAGCGCTTATGCTGATCGCAGCTGCTGCCATTATCATTTTGCTGTTGTTAATTATCAGAGTACGCCTTCATCCATTTTTTGCGCTTGTTATCGTCAGTATTGGCACTGCATTGGCGACAGGTATTTCCGGCGCAGACTTAGTACCGACGCTTTTAGGAGGGTTTGGTAAGACGCTAGGCAACGTTGCGCTATTAATTGGCTTTGGTGCGGTACTAGGGCGGATTGTCGCTGTATCCGGCGGCGCTCAGGTGCTGGCCGATACGTTGATCAAGCTATTTGGCCATAGCCGGGCGCCGTTAGGGCTTTCCATTGCCTGCCTGTTATTTGGCTTTCCCATTTTTCTTGATGCCGCATTCGTTGTCATGCTTCCGGTCATTTATTCCGTGGCAAGAGAGCTAAAAGCGTCTTTATTACTCTATGGGTTACCGGCTGCAGGCGCCTTCTTGGTGATGCATGCGCTGGTGCCGCCGCATCCTGGGCCGGTTGCCGCCGCCGTTTTTCTTCAAGCGGATATTGGGCAAGTGCTGTTTATCGCCCTGCTTGTTGGATTACCGACGTGGTATCTGATGGGGTACCGGCTGTCACTGATACTGGCCAATCGTATGCCGTTTCAAGCGGTGCCCAATCTTATGGGCGGAAGCAATGCAGAAGTGCCGGCAGACAAGCGCCCCGCGTTTCGTACCGTACTACTGGTGCTGCTATTGCCGCTGGTACTTATTTTCCTCAATACGGGCCTTTCGACACTTTCTCATAGCGGCATGGTGGATGCAGACAATCCGCTGATTCAAGGGTTGATCTTGATCGGTGAAACGCCCATCGCGATGCTGATCAGTACCTGTATTGCTATGTGGCTATTGGTGATTCGTTCGCCACAGCGTGAAGCGATTGGATCTATTAATGAGACAGTTGAACAAGCGTTATCGCCTGTTTGTAGCATTATCTTAATCACCGGCGCAGGCGGCATGTTCGGCGGCGTACTGACCGCCAGTGGTATCGGCGACGCGTTGGCCGATAGCCTGCAAAGCTATGGCTTGCCGATCATCCTGGCAGGCTACGTGATCGCTTCAGTGATCCGTATTGCGCAAGGCTCGGCAACAGTTGCTGGCACTACGGCCGCCGGAATTATGGCGCCCGTTGTATTGGCAGACCCATCGCTTTCAGGCTTACCCGCAGCCTGCATTGCCGTGGCCATCGTCGCGGGTGCCATTGGTTATTCTCATGTCAATGACTCTGGATTCTGGCTGGTAGGTCGTTTTTTAGGTGTGGATACCAAAACCATGCTGAAGACCTGGACCGTCATTTCAATCGGAATTTCATTGATGGCGTTTGGTTTAGCGTGGCTGGTGTTCTCACTGGTGTAACTAAGATGTTGTGACTAAGAGCGTCACCAAATCTGTATGGATTGACCACTAATAAAAACATTGAGCTGCAGACAGTTCGAGACCGAGGAGAAGAATATGAGTGATTCATCAAATGTTAATAAGCCAAAACTGCGCTCTGCCGAGTGGTTTGGTACCGCTGATAAGAACGGTTTCATGTACCGCAGTTGGATGAAAAATCAGGGCATCCCCGACCATGAGTTTCAGGGCAAGCCGATTATCGGTATCTGCAATACCTGGTCAGAGCTGACGCCGTGCAACGCGCATTTTCGAAAATTGGCAGAGCACGTTAAGAAGGGCATTTTAGAAGCGGGCGGCTACCCGGTCGAGTTTCCGGTGTTTTCTAACGGCGAGTCCAACCTGCGCCCGACCGCGATGTTTACGCGTAATTTAGCCAGCATGGATGTCGAAGAAGCCATCCGCGGCAACCCGATGGATGCCGTGGTGCTGCTGGTGGGCTGTGATAAAACCACCCCGGCGCTGCTGATGGGCGCAGCGAGTTGCGATATTCCCACTATCGTGGTCAGCGGTGGGCCGATGCTCAACGGCAAGCACAAAGGTAAGGATATTGGTTCTGGCACCGTGGTGTGGAAACTCTCTGAACAGGTTAAAGCGGGCGAAATATCGCTGCACGACTTTATGGCCGCCGAGGCCGGTATGTCACGCTCGGCCGGCACCTGCAACACCATGGGCACTGCTTCCACAATGGCCTGTATGGCGGAGGCATTAGGTACCTCGCTACCCCATAATGCGGCAATTCCTGCGGTAGATTCCCGCCGCTATGTGCTGGCACATCTTTCCGGTAACCGAATTGTTGAGATGGTCCATGAAGATCTGCGTCTCTCCAAAATTCTCACCAAGGAAGCCTTCGATAACGCCATTCGTACCAACGCGGCAATTGGAGGCTCCACCAACGCAGTGATTCACCTAAAAGCGATCGCCGGGCGGATCGGTGTGGATCTCACGCTAGACGACTGGAGCCGGGTAGGGCGCGGCACGCCCACGGTGGTTGACCTGCAGCCGTCGGGCCGTTTCCTGATGGAAGAGTTCTACTACGCGGGTGGCTTGCCAGCGGTACTCAAACGCCTGGGCGAAGCCGACCGGCTGCCCTTCAAAGATGCATTAACCGTTAACGGCAAAACCCTCTGGGAAAACGTCCAGGACGCCCCGCTTTATAACGACGAAGTGATTCGCCCGCTGGATAATCCTTTGACGGTAGACGGCGGCATCTGCGTGCTGCGCGGCAACCTATCTCCCAATGGTGCGGTGCTAAAGCCTTCGGCAGCAACGGCAGAACTGATGCAGCATCGCGGTCGTGCGGTGGTGTTTGAGGATTACGATGACTACAAAGCGCGCATCAACGACCCGGATCTGGACGTTGAAGCCGACGATATCTTGGTCATGAAGCACTGCGGCCCACGCGGCTATCACGGCATGGCGGAAGTGGGCAACATGGGCCTGCCGCCGAAGATTCTGGCTCAGGGTATTACCGACATGGTACGTATTTCCGATGCGCGTATGAGCGGTACGGCGTATGGCACCGTGGTGTTACATGTGGCACCAGAAGCGGCCGCAGGTGGCCCGCTGGCGGCCGTGCGTAACGGCGATATGATTGAGCTTGATTGCAACGGTGGGCGGCTGCACCTGGATATTAGCGATGCCGAGCTTGCCTCGCGCCTGGCCGAGAGCGACCCCACCGCAGCGTCAACGGTCATCGCCAGCCAGGGCGGCTATCGTCAGCTTTATATCGAACATGTGCTGCAAGCGGACGAAGGCTGTGATTTTGACTTTTTGGTCGGCTGCCGAGGCTCTGATGTACCGCGTCACTCGCATTAACCGTCAACATTAATCATCAATATTAACCGTCAACAGTAACCATCAGTATTAACAACAAAGTCATAACATCCGGTTATAAAAACAGGAGAACGGTATGCGTCTGATTCAGTGTTTACACGAAGGCCAATTGAGAGCCGCCATGGTCGAAAGCCCTCAACAGGTTCGGCTTATCAGCGGTAGCCAAGGAGTATATGGCTTGGCCCAGCAGGCTATCGCCGAGTCGCGCCCGTTAACGGAGGTTGTTGAGGCGGCATTGACCGAAGAGCGCTTAGATTATGCCGCGCTGATAGAAGCAAAGCAGCTACTCCCACCATTGACTCACTCAAGCCCAGCGAACTGCCTTGTGACGGGAACGGGGCTGACTCACCTGGGCAGTGCCGATACCCGCTCGGCCATGCATGCTAAGGCGCAGGCCAAAGAAAGTGAGCTGACTGACTCGATGCGCATGTTCAAGCTCGGCGTGGAAGGCGGCAAGCCCGAGAGCGGTGCGTGCGGCGCGCAGCCAGAGTGGTTCTATAAAGGCGATGGCAGCATTATTGTTAATCCAGAAGGCGAATTTCCGGTGCCAGCGTTTGCGCAAGACGCGGGCGAAGAGCCAGAACTGGCCGGGCTCTACTTAATTGATGGCGATGGGCAGCCCCGGCGGGTTGGCTATGCGATCGGCAATGAGTTTTCGGATCACGTGACCGAGCGCTTTAATTATCTGTGGCTGGCGCATTCAAAGCTGCGTGCCTGCAGCTTTGGCCCTGAGCTGCTGGTTGGCGAACTGCCTACGCACCTTGAAGGCACCAGCCGTATTGTGCGCGATGGTAAAACGCTGTGGGAAAAGCCGTTTCTGACCGGCGAGGCGAACATGGCGCATTCACTGGCCAATCTTGAACATCACCACTTCAAGTACGCTAACTTCCGCAGAGCGGGCGATGTGCACGTGCATTACTTTGGCACGGCCACGCTTAGCTTTGCCGACAGCGTGAAAACCCAGCAAGGCGACCGCTTCGAGATCGACCTGCCCGAGTTTGGCCGTCCGCTGCGTAACACACTGCGCTTTAGCAGTGATGATGAAGCGATTGTCACGGTGCGTTCACTCTAAATTTCTGGTCATGTGAGAGGCCGCCAGTGCTCTCGCCAGTACTATCGCCAGTCTGATGGAGCCGGTGGCTCCATCGTGAGAGTGCTTATTCGATGCAAAAGAGTGAGCAGTGGGGCAACTTTAGTCGCGTATCTAGAAACCCGTTCTCATCGAGAATGCCCATGGGATAAGCCTTGAATTGTTATTGATACTTAGACGTATATCGATAGTGATGTATTTGTATATTGGTTGGTTATGAAAGACGTGGCTACTGTAGTGATTGAATCGGTATTAATAGCACTGACCTAACAACAAAAAGCTAACAACAAAAATCCCACCAGGAGGAAGCTCATGCCTCTCATGTCCAGCCAACGATTAAAAAACGGTTCTCCTCTGCTGCTCAGCGCTATCGCCGTGTTGCTGCTGATAAACGCCGCGCAAGCCCAGGACAATGCTGAAACTGACACGACGAGTAAAGCCGACAACAGCGTCCAGACGTCGGTGTTTGGTCACTTGCCCGATGGTCGCCAGGTCGATGTCTATCAGTTCACTAACGCCAATGGGATTGAGCTGCGGGTGACCAACTATGGCGGCATCATTCTGTCGCTGAAAACCCCTAATCTGACGGGCGAGTTTGATGATATAGCGCTGGGCTTCGACGCCTTGGAAGCGTATCTCTCCGATGAGTACCGACAGGCCAGCCCTTACTTCGGTGCCATCATTGGCCGCTACGGCAATCGTATCGCGGATGGCCAGTTCTCGCTTGATGGGGAAAACTACTCATTGGCCACCAACGATGGTAGCAACCACCTGCACGGCGGCCAGAAAGGGTTCGACAAAGTGCTGTGGCAGGCTGAGCCGTTTGAGAATGATTCGGGCACTGGGCTTGTGTTGCGCTATACCAGTGAGGATGGCGAAGAGGGCTACCCCGGCAGGTTGGAGACCGAAGTGACCTACACCCTGACCGATAATGACGAACTGATGGTGGATTATCGGGCGGTGACTGACAAAGCCACACCGATTAACCTCACCCAGCACAGCTACTTCAACCTTAAGGGCGAGGGTAGCGACACCATTCTCGATCATCAGCTAATGATTAACGCCCCTGCGTTTACCCCGGTCAACGACACGCTGATCCCTACCGGCGAGATTCGCCCGGTAGACGGCACGCCGTTCGACTTTACCCAGGCGACGCCTATCGGCGAACGGATTGAGCAGGACAACAAACAGCTCGCTTTCGGCGGCGGTTATGACCACAACTTTGTGCTGGCCCGTGATAACGCAGCATCGGATGAACTCGTTGTGGCTGCCAAGGTGTGGGAGCCGCAGAGTGGGCGCATGGTGGAAATCACCACCACCGAACCCGCGATCCAATTCTACTCTGGCAACTTTCTTGACGGCAGCCTGACCGGTAAGCAGGGCCAGGCCTACGGGCACCGCTCGGGTTTTGCCCTGGAAACTCAGCACTATCCTGATTCCCCCAATCAGGAAGCGTTTCCCAGCACGATCCTAGAGCCGGGTGATACGTACCGCTCGCGTACGGTATACCGCTTTTCGGCACAGCAGGATTTTGAAGAATAACCACCCCAATGGGTTGGTAATAAAAGATTGAAATATCAATAAAAATAACGTTAAAAATTGCAGGAGCATAACAATGAGAGTGACTAAGACATTTAGCCGTTTAGCACTTGGAAGCGCCATCATGCTGGCCTCGCTGGGATCAGTACAGGCTCAGGAAGACGAGGTGAAAATTGGCTTTATTGTTAAAAAACCGGAGCAGGCATGGTTTATTAACGAACAACAGGCCGCTACGGCGATCGGTGAAGAACTCGGTTTCGACGTGGTACGCCTGAGCGGCGAAGATGGCCAGGAAGTGCTCACCGCCATTGACAACCTCTACGCCCAGGGTGCGGACGGCTTTGTGATCTGCCCGCCGGACGTGCGTCTAGGGCCCGCGATCATGAACCGTGCCAACCAGTACAATATGAAAGTGGTCACTGTAGATGACCAGTTTGTTAACTCGAGCGGTGAGCCGATGGAAGGCGTACCGCACCTAGGCATGTCAGGTTATAAGATTGGCCAGCAGGCAGGCGATGCGATTGCTGCCGAGATGGAGGCGCGCGGCTGGGATCCCGAAAAAGTCGCCGCGCTACGCATTACCAATAACGAGCTACCCACTGCCGTTGAGCGTACCGACGGTGCGACCGCCGCCCTCCTTGACGCAGGCTTTCCTGAAAGCAACATCTTCGATGCGCCCCAGCAAAACAGCGATACTACAAGCGCCTTTTCGGCGGCATCCCCGGTGCTCTCTCAACGTGGCGATTATGAGCACTGGGTGATCTATGCCCTTAACGAGGAAAGTGTGTTGGGTGGCGTCCGGGCCACTGAGCAGTACGGCCTAGCGGCCGAAGACGTGATTGGTGTGGGTATTAACGGTTCCGGTGCTGCCTTTGCCGAGTTCTCACGCGATAACCCCACTGGCTTTCACGGCACAGTCGCGGTCAGCTCTACCATGCACGGCCGTCAGACCTCAGAAGATCTCTATCGCTGGATTAGCGAGGACACACAACCGCCGGCCAATACCGAAACCTCAGGTGTCTTAATGACGCGTGACAACTGGCAGGAAGTACGCGCAGAGCTGGGTTTGTGACGTGCATGTTTGTGAAGCACATGATCTGTAACGGTAAGTGACCGCGGGAGTTTTGACGCATGTCTGATGCTTATCTACGTTTCGACGCGATTAGCGTCGTCTTCCCTGGGGTGCGCGCGCTGGATAAGGTGAGCTTTGGCGCTCAAACCGGTCAAGTACATGCACTGATGGGTGAGAACGGTGCGGGTAAATCCACCTTGCTCAAAGTGTTGAGCGGCGTTAATCGCATGGCGGAGGGAGCGCTGTGGATAAACGGCCAGCGCCATGTGTTCGGTAACGCCCGAGAAGCGCTGCGGGAAGGGATCGCCATCATCTATCAGGAGCTGACGCTCTCGCCCAATATGTCGGTGGCCGAGAACCTGCTACTGGGCCAGCTTCCCACGCGGCGAGGCTTTGTTAACCGCCGCGAGTTGCGCGAAAAAGCGCTGGCAATTCTGGCCGACCTTGGCGAGGGGAATATCCACCCCTCGACCAAGGTGCGCGATCTCTCCATCGGCCAACAGCAGATGATTGAGATTGGCCGCGCACTGTTGCGCGACGCCAAGATCATCGCCTTCGATGAACCCACCAGTAGCCTCTCTATTCAAGAGACCCGTCAGCTAAAGCGCATCGTCAAACGGCTGCGCGACGAGGGGCGGGTAGTGCTCTACGTGACACACCGCATGGAAGAAGTATTCGAGATGTGCGATGCGGTCACGATCTTCCGCGATGGCCAGCATATTCGCACACACGAGGATATCTCGGTGCTCAACCACGACCTCCTGGTGAGTGAGATGGTGGGCCGGGATATCAACGATGTTTACGGCTATCGCCCTCGCGAACATGGTGACGTGATTTTGAACGTCGAGGGCATTCAGGGGCGCGGTCTCAAGGCGCCGGTCAGTTTCTCCGTTAAGCGCGGTGAAGTGTTTGGGCTGTTTGGTCTCGTCGGTGCCGGACGCAGCGAGTTGCTACGGCTGGTCTGCGGAGTCGAGGCGACCAAAGCAGGCAGTGTGCAATTCAACGGCGAGGTGCGACGGTTTAAAAGCCCTCAGGATGCCATCCGCGCGGGGATTGCCATGTGCCCGGAGGATCGTAAGTCCCAGGGTATATTCCCGGTGGCCAGCGTGGCCGACAACCTCAATATCAGCTGTCGACGCTTTTTTAAACGCTGGGGAATGTTCCGCCATCCTGGCCGTGAGCGGCGTAATGCCGAGTCGTATATCCAGCAACTCAGCGTTAAAACGCCGGGCCCGCGAACGCCCATTGGTAAGCTCTCGGGGGGTAATCAGCAGAAGGTAATTCTGGCCCGCTGGCTGGCTGAAGAGATTGATCTGTTCGTGATGGATGAACCGACCCGAGGCATCGACGTGGGCGCGCGGCGAGATATTTACTCGCTGCTTTACGACCTGGCCGAACAAGGCAAAAGCATCGTGGTGATTTCCAGCGACCTAGCGGAAGTCAGCTCTATTTGCGACCGCATCGCGGTGATGCGCGATGGGGAGCTGGTGGACGTGGTGCCGCGAGAATCGGCCACTCCCGAACGACTATTGGGGCTGGCATTACCCGCCTAAGTCGGCTTTTTTCAGCCCGCTTGCTCTTAAAAGAACACGCTCAGGACGACAACCATGACAACGAACGATGTAACCCAAGGCGATGGCCATGAGGCGCCTGCTCGCCCGGCGGGGCGCCAAGGGCTTATCAAGCCGCTACGTACACTGCTCGACACCTCGGGCATGATTGCGATTTTTTTGTTGTTGTTTATCACCCTAGCGGTGCTCATCCCCGATTTCCTAACTGGCCGCAATATGGTCGGGTTGCTGCTGTCGGTGACGCTGATCGGTAGTTTAGCGGCCACCATGATGTTGGTATTGGCGCTGGGTGAGGTGGATCTCTCGGTGGCCTCTACGGTGGCCTTTGCAGGGGTGGTAGCCGCGACGGTGACCACCAGTACCGGTAGCGTGTTTGTCGGTGTAATGGGAGGCATTCTTGCTGGCGGCGCGGTAGGCGCCTTTAACGGCCTAGTCATTGCCAAGTTCGGCATTAACTCGCTGATCGCGACGCTGGCGGCGATGGAGTTTGTGCGCGGGTTGGCTTACATCACCTCTGGCGGTGACGCTGTGATGATTACCGTGCCGGGCTTTTTTGACCTCGGCAGCGCCTCCTTTCTCGGTCTAACCCTGCCGGTATGGACGATGCTGGCCTGCTTTGTGATCTTTGGTGTGATACTCAATATGACGGCCTTCGGGCGCAATGTACTGGCTACTGGCGGTAACTCAGAGGCCGCCGCGTTGGCGGGGGTCAACGTCCGCCGTCTCAAGATTATTGTTTTTGGCCTCCAGGGTGTGGTGGCTGGGGTCGTAGGGGTGCTGCTGGCCTCGCGCATGGGTCTGGGCGACCCCAATACCTCCATGGGCCTGGAACTGGCGGTGATCTCCGCCTGTGTACTGGGCGGGGTCGCGCTGTCGGGCGGTGTGGCGACGATCACCGGCGTGGTGGTCGGGGTGCTGATCATGGGTTGCGTGCAAAATGCGATGGGCTTGCTCAACGTGCCGACGTTTTACCAGTACCTAGTCCGCGGTGGGATTTTACTGCTGGCGGTGATGTTTGATCGCTGGAAGCAGACCCGCCGTCAACGGGCCTGACAGGCGCACATTAATGCTTGATTGGCTAACTGAAAAGAAGACGTGAGGTGGGGTAATGACCGCTAGATTGGCCGCTAAGCATATCCTGGTGACCGGGGCAGCCACCGGCATCGGTCGCGCCATCGCCGAGGTCTGCGTGCAGGAAGGAGCTACAGTCGCCTTGCTGGATCGGGATGGCGCTAGCGTCGAATGCCTAGTGGCTAAGCTGCGTAGCGAAGGCTATAAGGCTCTGGCGTTAGTCGCCGATATTGCCGATCGTGCTGCGGTGGAGGCCGCCGTGGCGAGGGCGCGTGAGATTAACGGGCCCTTTACTACCCTGGTTAATAACGCCGGGATGAATGTCTTTCATGAGCCGCTCGCCATGCCGGATGAGGCCTGGCGACAGTGCCTCGCTGTCGATCTGGAAGGTGCCTGGTACTGTAGTCGGGCGGTGTTACCGGATATGTTGGAACAGGGCGGTGGTGCCATTATCAACATTGCCTCTACGCATAGCTTCTCGATTATCCCCGGCTGCTTTCCCTACCCGGTGGCTAAGCATGGTTTGATTGGTCTGACGCGGGCACTCGGCATTGAGTACGCCGCTCAAGGCGTCCGGGTCAATGCGATTGCGCCGGGCTATATCGCCACCCCGGCGGTGGAGATGCATTGGCAGACATTCGATGACCCTGGCGCGGCGCGAGCGCATATCGAAGCCTTGCTGCCGCCTGGGCGGCTTGGGGAGCCCAAGGAAGTGGCGATGACGGTCGTTTTTCTGGCCTCAGATGAAGCGCCCTTTATCAACGCAAGCTGCCTGACCATTGATGGTGGGCGCAGCGTGGTCTATCACGATTGAAGGCTTTTACGCCCGCTCATTGGTGGATAACAGCGTCTGAGAATCGGTGGCGTAAAGCGTCATGGCGATGCCGCCCATACAGGTCATGTCTTGATCCCAGGCGTGGCTTTCTATGCGGGTTGAGCCAACCAGTTCTGCCACTAGCGCTTCGCTGATAGCGTGTTGCATCGCTTCCTGCATCGCATCAAATCCGCGTACGCCAGCGCCGGTGATCAGCACTAGATCAGGATTAAACAGCGCCAATACATTGGCGATACCGTAGCCCAGTGCGCGGCCTGCCTCGGCATAAATGCGCATAGCCTGCGGGTCGCCCTGTGCTGCCATTTGCGTTAGTGACCGCATCTGTGACTCTGAGGGATGAGTCGTCTCGTCATTAAGCAGCACTGAATGGTGAACGGCCTCTCGGTAAAGTGCGTAATCGCTGACGTAGGCCTCGATGCAGCCGCGTCGTCCGCAGGCACATAGCGCGCCGTCCGGCTGATATTTACTATGTCCAAGTTCGGCTGCCGAACCGTTAGCGCCAACAAACGGCACGCCGTTAATCAGTACCGACATCCCAATGCCGTAGCCCAGCATAATCACCACTAAGTTGGGGCTGTCAGCGTAGGCAGGCTGTGCTGCCAGAAGGCTGATAATGCAGTTGGCATCGTTTTCCAGCAGCACGCTGCAGTTAAAGTACTCGACTAAATGGTCGGATATTGATGCGTTGCGAAAGCTTAGCGCGGGCGACCAGATAATCGTGCCATAAGCTGATGAAACCACTCCCTGCACCGCTAAACAGATTCCCGCTAAGCGCTGAAATTTCCCCTGCTGTTGTGCGCATACCGCGCTCACTTTCTCTTGCAGCAGCGTGACTAAATCGTCGGCTGTCAGCTTCAAGGTGGGGATTATATGGTATTCGCTGTGGCACACCTGGCCCGCAAAATTGCCCACTACCAGCTGAATCTCATTAATTGATAGCTTAATGCAGACCACGTAGGCCGCCTGTGGATCGAGCGCAATCAGCGTTTTAGGCCGTCCCCGCACGGCGGGGCGAGGCGTTGCATGGGGATGTTCGGTAATCAAACCCTGCTGGAGTAATTCTGCGCTGATTGAGGTCACGGTGGCGGAGCTGATGCCGTTCAAAGCACCTAGGTCAACGCGCGCGACCGGGCCCTGTTCACGCAACGTGCGCAGCACCGCCAGGATATTGTCGTGGCGGCTAGTATCAGTCGACGGAAGGGACATAGGGTCGCCGTTATACATCGTGATGAAAGGTAGCGTGTTAAAAAATCGCCTAGTGACATCATCGTGAGACGTTAACGCGATTACCAAAATACGACCTAAGTTGTATTTGCAGATATTTATTTTAGCACCTAAAGTAAATCAAGCGATTCAATTAAGCCTTACAGACAATAATAATAGTGATCATAGGTGGCCCCATGCCCGTGTCGGCGCGCAATATCTGCCGTTCTTTTGGCGACAATCAGGTGCTCTTCGATGTTGATCTCGACCTGCAGGCAGGCGAGGTTCACGCGCTGCTAGGTGAGAACGGCGCTGGCAAATCGACGTTGGTAAAAATTCTGGCAGGCTATCTTCGCCCCACCTCGGGGGAGGTGCTTTGCGACGGCAGCCCGCAGGATTACCGTTCAAGTGGCGACGCCGAAGCTGACGGCGTGGTGATGATCCATCAGGAGCTGGCGCTAGCGGAACAGCTTAGCGTGGAAGAAAATATTTTTCTGGGTCGCGAACTGCGCCGTGGGCCTTTTCTGGACCGCCGGGCGATGCGCGAGCGCAGCCAAGCGGCGCTTGCAGAACTTGAAACGCACGTTGACCCCCGCGCTAGAGTGAAAGACCTGAGTACCTCCGACCAGCAAATGGTCGAGATCGCCAAGGCGATTACACGCGATGTGCGCGTACTGATCATGGATGAACCCACCGCCACCCTGACGGAAAACGAAGTGACGGTGCTGTTTGCACTCATTGCTCGCCTGCGCCAGCGCGGGGTAGCCATTCTGTATATCTCTCATAAGCTGCGTGAAATCGAACAGATAGCCGATCGCGTGACGGTACTGCGCGACGGTCATTTAATTGATAGTGGGCCGATGGCCGGGCGAAGCAAAGAGGAGTTGGCACGCCTGATGGTCGGGCGTGAAATTACCGAGATGTACCCGCCGCTGACCGTGCTTTCAAGCGATGCGCCGGTGGTATTAGAGGCGCGAGCATTTGTCGTGCCTGGCGCGGTTAAACAGGCCAGTTTTACGCTTCGCCGGGGTGAAGTGCTGGGGTTTGGCGGGGTGGTGGGCGCTGGGCGTACCGCGTTGATTGAAGCGGTGCTTGGCCTGCGTGCGAAAAGTGCAGGGCAGGTGCTGCGTAGCGGTCAGCCGGTTGTGTTGCGCCACCTGCGCGATGCCGTGCATCAGCGCATTGCCTACCTGACGGAAGACCGCAAAGGTAAAGGGCTGGTGCTTAATATGGACTTGCGCTCAAACGTTACTCTGCTGAACCTGCGCGCTCACTGCCATCCGCTGCTAGACCGCCGCCGCGAAGAAAAAGCCTTTCAAGAGGCCGTCCAGCGCTTTGATATTCGGCTACGAACGGCCGCGCTCACCGCCGCTGAACTTTCCGGTGGCAATCAGCAGAAGCTGCTGCTCGCGAAAGTCATGTCCATTGATCCCGATATCGTGATTATCAACGAGCCTACTCGGGGTATCGATGTGGGCACCAAACATCAAATCTATCATTTCATCCATGAGCTTACCGAGGCGGGGCGTTCGGTCATTTTGATTTCTTCAGAGATGGGGGAATTGATAGGACTTTCGCATCGTGTCGCCGTGATGTGCGCGGGCGTGCTCACCGGCATTATCGAAGGCGAGCAAATTAATGAACACAACATTATGCAGTACGCATCCGGCATTAAGGGAGTAGGGGTAGATGAGCAGCGCCATGCTTAATAACAAAACAACTCAGAACACGGCAGCCCAGAACACAGTCGCTAGGCCTAAAGGCTTCTCCATCGACCTGAAAACCTGGGGGCCATTTATTGCGCTGGTGGTCTTAGCCATTTTAGGCGTGCTGATTAACCCGGCGTTTCTGGGGCTAGATAATCTTTCCAACATGCTTACCCGCAGCGCCTTTATCGGCATTATTGCCATCGGCGCTACTTTCGTGATTACGGCCGGCGGGCTGGATCTTTCGGTAGGCGCGATGGCCGCCTTTATTGCCGGGGTCATGATTATTCTGATGAACAGCCTGGTCGAGCAGTTTGGCGCAGGAATCACCACTATTGTGCTAGGCATAGGCGCTTCGTTACTGCTCGGGCTATGCGCTGGTTTTATCAACGGCATCGTCACTACCAAAGGCAAAATTGAGGCGTTTATCGTTACCCTCGGTACCATGGGTATTTATCGTTCGCTTGTCACTTACCTTGCCGATGGCGGCACCTTAACGCTGGATTGGGCCGTTCGCGATATTTACCGCCCGGTTTACTACGGCAGCTTTATGGGCATCACCTTCCCCGTATGGGTGTTTTTCGCGGTCGCCGTGATTGGCTACATCTTGCTTAACTACACCCGCTTCGGGCGTTACTGCTTTGCCATTGGCTCTAATGAAAAAGTTGCTGAGTACAGTGCGATTCATGTCGACCGTGTCAAAACGTTGACGTACATGCTGCAAGGCGTGTGCGTGGCACTGGCGACCATTATTTATGTGCCGAGGTTGGGGTCTGCCTCCGGCGCGACCGGTGTGTTGTGGGAGTTAGAGGCCATTGCCGCGGTAATCATCGGCGGCACCATGCTGAAGGGTGGGCATGGCCGTATTTGGGGCACGGTCATTGGCGCCATCATGCTCACTATGATTGGCAATATTCTCAATTTGACCGACGCCATTTCCAACTATTTAAACGGCACTGTGCAGGGGATCATCATTATTGTTGCGGTCTACCTGCAGCGAGCATCGTGGAGAAAAACTCGGCCCTAGGGCCTCTTGGCAACACTGCCTATCAGCGCATTATCGTTAGAAGCTAACGCAGCATAACAACTACAACAGCAAAGGAGCATTATCATGCCCAGCATCAAAACAGCGGTGGCGACTATCACCGCTACCGCAGCGCTCACGTCAGCAATAGGGTTCTCCGGTGCCGCCATGGCACAAGAACTCACCATTGGCGTTTCAATTCCGGCGGCCACGCATGGCTGGGCCGGCGGCGTTAACTATCATGCTGAAGAGGCTAAAAAGCGGCTCGAGGCACTCTATCCTGATATTGAAATCACCATCTCAACCGCGGGCACGGCAGGCGAGCAGGCCAATGACCTGGAAGACTTGGTGTCGCTGCGCAGTATTGATGCGCTGGTAATTCTGCCATTTGAGTCAGGCCCACTCACCGACCCGGTACGCCGCGTTAAAGAGTCTGGTGTGTTCGTGACGGTGGTGGATCGTGGCCTGACCGAAGAGGGCATCCAAGACCTTTACGTGGCGGGCAATAATCATGAGTTAGGTCGCGTTTCTGGTGAGTACATACGCGAACAGCTCGATGGCGAAGGCGATATTGTCGTGCTGCGAGGTATTCCTACGGTGATTGATGACGAGCGCGTTCAAGGTTTCCAAGAGGCTATCGAAGGCTCTGAGATCAACATCCTCGATATGCAGCACGCTAACTGGAATCGCGATGATGGCTTTGAGGTCATGCAGGATTATTTGTCGCGCTTCGACAACATCGATGCGGTTTGGGCTCAGGACGATGATATCGCCCTGGGCGTCATTGAAGCGGTGCGCCAGGCGGATCGTGAAGACGAGCTGTTTATTGTCGGCGGTGCTGGCATGAAAGAAATTATCAAGCGGGTGATGGAGGGTGATGAACTGGTGCCGGTAGACGTGCTCTATCCGCCCGGCATGATTGCCACCGCCATGGACCTGACCGTGCAGCATTTTGTTTCTAATGGCCCCGTATTGGGCGAGTACATTCTTGGCTCACCGCTGATCACCGAGGAAAACGCCGAGCAGTACTACTTTCCCGATTCTCCTTTCTGACCGCTCTAATCAAACGGGGCGGGTGGGACATCACTTCGACCCGCGCCTCACCAAGCACTTAATCGCAACGTTATTGAGAGAGTCCTATGAAAACAATCAAAGGGCCAGCGCTCTTTCTCGCCCAATTTGCCGGTGACGAGGCACCCTTTAATAGCCTGGATAGCATCGCCGCCTGGGCATCCGGGCTTGGCTATAAAGGTGTGCAGATTCCTAGTTGGGATGCACGCCTGTTCGACCTAAAGCGCGCAGCTGAAAGCCGTACTTACTGCGACGAGGTGAAAGGCACCCTGGCTGAACACGGCCTAGCACTCACCGAACTCTCTACCCATCTGCAGGGCCAGTTGGTGGCGGTGCATCCCGCTTACGATGAGATGTTTGATGGCTTCGCCGCCCCCGAAGTGCGTGGTAATCCCAAGGCGCGGCAAGAGTGGGCGGTGGGGCAGCTAAAGCTGGCCGCTAAAGCGTCACAAAATCTTGGCCTAACGGATCACGGCACCTTTTCGGGGTCACTGGCGTGGCCGTATATCTACCCTTGGCCCCAGCGCCCGGCAGGGTTGATCGAAACTGCCTTTGATGAGCTGGCGAAACGCTGGCGGCCGATTCTAGATGCCTTTGACGAGGCCGGAGTGAACCTCTGCTACGAGATCCATCCGGGCGAAGATCTGCACGATGGCATCACCTTTGAGATGTTCCTTGAGCGGGTCGGCAACCATCCTCGCTGTCACATTCTTTATGATCCTAGCCACTTAATCCTTCAGCAGCTCGACTACCGCGGCTTTCTCGATGTGTACCGTGAGCACATTCAAATGTTTCACGTTAAAGACGCCGAGTTTAACCCCAGCCCCAAACAGGGCGTTTATTCGGGCTATCAGTCATGGGCGGACCGTGCGGGTCGTTTTCGTTCATTGGGCGATGGCCAAATCGATTTCAAGTCGATCTTCTCGTGGATGGCGGCCAACGATTACCACGGCTGGGCGGTGCTGGAGTGGGAATGTTGCCTGAAACACCCGGAAGTCGGCGCGCGGGAAGGGGCGACCTTTATTCGTGATCACATTATAGAAGTGACCGAGCGGGCGTTTGACGACTTTGCCGCTGGCGGGGCCGATGAAGCTGCCAACCGTCGCATTCTGGGACTCAAATAGCAGGGAGAGCATTACGACATGGGTGACGACATGAGCCATCAACACGAGACGCCGCGTCGGCTGCGCCTAGGCATGGTCGGCGGCGGCCAAGGGGCCTTTATCGGTGGCGTGCATCGCATTGCCGCACGACTTGATGACCACTATGAGCTGGTGGCCGGGGCTTTCGCGTCTGACGCCGAACGCAGCCAAGAGGCGGCGGCACAGCTGCACGTAGCCGCTGACCGCGCCTATCCCGATTACCAAACCATGGCTGAAGAAGAGCAAAAGCGCGCGGATGGCATTGACGTGGTTGCGATCGTAACGCCCAACCATGTGCACTTCGACGTAGCGCGCACCTTTCTTGAGGCAGGCTTTCATGTGATCTGCGATAAGCCGATGACGATTACGTTGGAAGAGGCCCAAACGCTGGCGGAACTTGTCGAACGTAGCGGGCTGTTCTTCGGCTTAACCCATAACTACTCCGGGTACTCGCTGGTACGCCAAGCTCGCGAGATGGTCGCTAATGGAGAATTGGGTGATCTGCGCGTGGTGCAGGTGGAGTACCCACAGGACTGGCTTTCCACACGCCTGGAAGATAGCGGTGTTAAGCAAGCTGAGTGGCGCACTGACCCCAAACGCAGTGGCCCGGCGGGCTGTTTGGGCGATATCGGCACGCATGCTTATCACTTGGCGCGTTATGTGACCGGCCTGGAGCTTGAGTCCCTTGCTGCCGATATGCACACCTTTGTAGAAGGGCGTGCGCTGGATGACAACGTGCATATGCTGCTGCGCTTTAAGGGCGGCGCGCGAGGCATGTTGTGGTCTAGCCAAGTGGCGCCCGGTAACGAAAATGGCCTGCAGCTGCGTGTTTACGGTAGCCGAGGTGGCCTTGAGTGGCGACAGGAAAACCCTAATCAACTCATGCATTCACCGCTGGGAGAGCCCACGCGAATACTGACGCGCAATGGCCCAGGTCTTGGCGATGCTGCCATGGCCGCTGCGCGTATCCCGGCCGGTCATCCCGAAGGTTATCTGGAGGCTTTCGCTCAGCTCTATCGCGATTTCGCCTTGCAAATCCACGCGCGCCAACGTGGCGATACTACCAATGCGCTGGAAGCAAAAACGCCGGACGTGACCGATGGCGTCGATGGTTTGACGTTTATCACCCGCGCACTGGCGTCGTCTAAGGCGGGTGGGCAGTGGGTCGATTTCTAAAACAGCATAAGTAAGACACTACAAAATGGATATGAGAATCGATATGAACCAGCACTCAGTGCGCTATGCGAGCCTTGACCAGCGTGTGGTCTTTATTACCGGCGGCGGCAGCGGTATTGGTGCCGAGCTTACCCGTGCCTTTCACCATCAGGGCGCGCGGGTAGTGTTCGTCGATATCAATGATGACGCCAGCCACGCATTGGTCGCGGAGCTTAAAACCGAGACCGGACAAGCACCGATTTACCACCACTGTGATATTCGTGATGTGGCGAGCCTACAGCAGGTCGTCGCCGAGACTGGCGAAAACGTCGGGCCTATCCATACGTTGGTGAATAACGCTGCCAGCGATGATCGTCACTCCTGGCGGGATATCGATGTTGCCTACTGGGATGAGCGGATGTCGCTTAACTTACGGCCGATGTTCTTTACCGCCCAGGCGGTGGCCGAACAGATGATAAAAAACGGTGGTGGTTCGATCATTAATTTCGGCTCGGTGAGTGTCCAGATGGCGCTGGGCGGTTTGCCCGCCTACGTCACCGCTAAAGCGGCGGTACATGGATTAACGCGAAGCCTGGCGCGGGAGTTAGGTGAGCACAATATCCGCGTTAATACGCTGGTGCCTGGTTCGGTGATGACCGAACGACAGCTGGAAAAATGGATCGGCCCCGACGATGAGGCCGCCATTCAAGAACGCCAGTGTCTAAAGCTACGGCTTGAATCTGTACATATCGCGCCCGTAGCACTGTTCTTGGCCAGCGCCGAAAGCCAGGCCATCACAGGGCAAGAGCTGGCGGTAGACGCCGGTTGGGCTTAGGAAGAAGACGTATTAATAGAAATAAGCGATGACAATGACTTGCGTATCGCTGCGTGGTCCGAAAAAAATACGCAAAAACAAACGTTAAATAATAAGTACAAGGAGCTTCAGGTATGACTCAACAGCGAACGCTAAGCCGCTCATCTTATATCCTGGTGATATGTTGCATTGCCGCCATCGGTGGTTTTCTTTTCGGTTTCGACAGTGGCGTCATCAACGGTACGGTTGATGGCTTGCAGGCTTCTTTTAACTCCGATAGCGCGGGTACGGGCTTTAATGTTGCCTCTATGCTGTTGGGGTGTGCCATAGGGGCTTTCTTTGCCGGTCGCTTGGCGGACCGTTTTGGGCGGCGCACATTGCTTATTGTGGCCGCAGTATTTTTTCTGGTCAGCGCCTGGGGGTCGGGTATTTCCGGCAGCTCTATGGAGTTTGTGCTGTACCGTATTCTTGGTGGTATTGCGGTAGGTGCAGCCAGTGTCATGACGCCAGCCTACATTAGTGAAGTGGCACCTTCTGCTTATCGCGGTCGGTTAGCTACTATCCAGCAAGTGGCGATTATTTCAGGCCTGTTTGTGGCGTTTCTGAGTAATTATGTGCTGGCGTACGTTTCTGGCTCAGCAATGACTGAACTGTGGTTTGGTTTTGCGACGTGGCGCTGGATGTTCTGGATTGAGCTAATCCCTGCATCCATCTTCCTAGTGGCGTTATTGTTTATTCCCGAAAGCCCACGTTATTTAATCAGCACGGGCAAAGACACTGAGGCACGCCGCGTACTTGGCTTGGTGATGCCTGAGGAAGAAATTGAACCCAAAATACAGGAGGTTAATGCCACACTGAATCGTGATCATAAACCGCGTTTAAGCGATGTGCTTAACCGCACCACGGGGAAGGTGCATGGCATCGTGTGGGTGGGCATTGGGTTAGCGGTTTTCCAGCAGTTAGTCGGTATAAACGTAGTGTTCTATTACGGTGCCGTGCTGTGGCAGTCAGTTGGCTTTTCAGAAAGCGATGCGCTGCTGATTAATGTGATTTCGGGGGCCGTCAGTATTGCCGCCTGCCTCTTGGCGATTGCGCTGATCGACAAAATCGGCAGAAAGCCTCTGCTATGGGGCGGCTCCGTGGGAATGACAATAACACTGGCTTGCCTCTCCTATGCTTTCTCTACCGCAACAATGGTGGATGGCAGTCTGCGCTTATCAGATGACATGGGTGTGTTTGCGCTCGTTGCGGCCAACCTTTACGTGCTGTTTTTCAATGCTTCCTGGGGGCCGGTGATGTGGGTAATGCTGGGCGAGATGTTCCCCAATCAGATGCGCGGTTCGGGTCTGGCGATTGCAGGGCTTTTCCAATGGTTAGCCAACTTCGGTATTACCATGACATTTCCTATCATGCTGGCTTCCGTCGGGCTGTTCGGTGCTTACGGTTTTTATGCGATCAGTGCCGTGGCATCGGTGTTCTTCGTTGTTCTCTTCGTCAAAGAAACACGCGGTAAAGAGCTTGAAGAGATGACCTATGAGTAAACGGTAGATGCAGGCGGGGCAATTAAACATAGCAGGCTTACATTGCCCCGTTTGGCTGTACCGTTAAGGAGCATGTGCCAATTATAGGCAATAAAAAATTAATTTTTATTAATAAAAACAAATGGTTGGCATGAATATTAGAACTATAAGATACTGTTTGGTAATGATTTTTATTAATGATTGCCAGTAACTGGCACGGGGGGTGCAATGATAGAGGTAAGAACGGAGCAGGCAAGAGGCCTGACGTTCTTAACCTTTAAACCACTCTATGATTCTCGTATTGCGGTTTAAGAAGTAACGTTATTAGGAGGCAGTATCATGATGAAGAAGGATTCTCTCAAGAAGCTTGGCATCCTAGGTGTATCGTTTGGCCTGATGGCTAGCCCTCTCGCCTTTGCACAAATGGAAGGTAGTGGCACAGAGCAAGAACCGACGCCGCAAGAAGAAACCATGCAAGACGATCAAGGTACCTACAACTCTTACGACACTGAGCAAGAGCAAGGCCAGGACGTAGGAACGGAGTATGAAGAGGAAGAGGAAGAATTCACTTTCGAAGAAGAGGAAGAGGAGCAAGAAGCACCCACCACTGACGATCAGCAGGGCGATTCCGGGTGGTAATTGCAATCTTTAAGGAATAACTTTTCTCGGGTTCAAGGATGAGCCACAAAATGCCCCGTTCATTGCGGGGCATTTTTGTGCCTGACCATTTAAGGCCATCAACGTTAAGGTCATCAACGTTAAGACGATCAACTAAGGCGCACGATATAGTGGTGCATTGCTCCTCTACAAGGATGTCTCGATGCAGCTGACATGGTCGCAAATACCTCAATTGCCCAAAGCAGAGGGCCGTATACAGGCCATTGATTTGGCGCGTGGCCTGGCGATTGGCTTGATGATTATGAGTCACGCGGTCAGTGGGCTAGTCGGCATACGCAATGTGCCGGACTGGGGCATGGTGCCGATCCATTTTTTGACAAAGTTTTCTTCCTCGCTGTTTATTTTAGTCTTCGGTATTGCCTTGGCCGTGGCATTTTTGTCGCATACTCAAAGCGATGATTGGCCCAAGCGCAGGCTCAAGCTTTGTCTGCGCGGCGTGGAAGTATGGTTCTGGTACAAAGCGCTGCTCGTGATTGAAATGCTGCCGTTCTATCCCCCCGGCGATATCGTGGATGCCTTGCTCTACGGGCGCTTCGCGATATGGACGGAAATCTTAGGCTTTTACGCTATCGCGCTGCTGTGGGTGCCACTGATGTTGCCGCTATGGGCGCGGGCACCGCTGTGGAGCCGACTCGCCACGATTGGTGTCTTCATCGCGCTAACGGTGTGGCTGCAGAGCCTGACCTTCGGTGGTAACGATATTCTGAAAGCGCTGCTGGTCGACCACGAAAACCACTACGCATGGGGGCAGATTAGTCGTGCACCGTTGATTTTAGTTGGGCTGCTTATTGGTGAGTCGCTGCTACGCTGCTACTTTGAACCCGCCGCACGGCGCCGCTTAGTGCTTACGCTGCTGGGGCTTGGGGCGCTCATGGTCGGCGGATTTTATGCCTTAGCATTGGCGAGCGGCGATGTGCACGCGGCCATGCTGGCGGTGGCTAATAATGTTGGCAAGCATCCGCCTGGGCTTGAGTTTATGCTGTTTAGCTTAGGCGGTGCGCTGGTGCTGTTAGCCCTTGCACTGGCCGGGGGCGCCCGTGCCGCCAAGGTGTTAATGCCGCTGACTGTGATTGGCACAGACGCGCTGAAGACGTTTATTTTCCACATTGTGATGATTTTCTTGGTGCTGCGTTTTCTATTGCAAGGCGAGGGCCTTTACAGCTATCCACAGGCGCTCGGTATTGGCGGGCTGTTGATAATCGGTGCCGCCGCATGGATTTGGGTGACCCGTTGGATGGCCGCTCACCGCTGATTTTCACATAAAGCATTAAGAGGTAACGCATTTGCGACACTGGATACGGCGTGGGCTGATAGCGCTAGCGCTTCTCATCGTAGCTCTTCCCATCGTAGCTCTTCTCAACGTACTGCCTGCCTCTGCACAGGCTGACGAGACCAATGAGTACGATACTAATGGGTACGAGACCAATTGGTACTACGAGGTAGATAAGCGCAGCACCTGGCAGGGCGATTTAACTGCTCGACTGCAGGCCATCGAAGGTGTGTTTGGCGGCCAGCTAGGCGTTTATGTACAGAACCTGGCCACTGGCGAAGCCTACTCTTGGCATGCTGATGCCCCTTGGTATTTGGCCTCGCTGATCAAGGTGCCGGTAGCGGCCCAGGTGCTGGCAGAGCGCCAAGCAGGCACGCTGACGTTAGATGAGCGCTTAACGCTTGCGCGCAGCGACTTTGTCGATGGCGCAGGCCCCACTAATTGGCACGACCCCGGCACGCCGATTTCTATTCGCTACTTGATGGAGCAAATGATTACCGTCAGTGATAACACCGCCACCGATATGCTGATTGACCGGGTAGGGCTGGCGGCGGTTAATGCGCGTGCGCGAAGGATGATCGCGGCAAGCGGTGGTGATCCCTCTGCAATCGGCCCTATTACTAAGCTAGTCGGTGTGCGCCAAGGCATTTATGGCCAGCTGCACCCCGATGCCCGCGCGCTGGGCGGCATGGACTTCATGGCGCTGCGTCAACACGCGGTAAGTCAGCGCCCAAAAGCGCTAGCCCGCGCGCTTGGGGTAAGCACCGACACCTTCGCGCAGCCGGATTACGACCACGCCTTTGATGCCTACGAAGCCATGGGCGAAAATGTCGGTACGCTGAGTGCTTACGGGGATTTACTGGCGAGCCTGTACGGCACGCAGCAAGGTCTTTCACAAGAGCAGGACGGCCCGGACAATCTAGATGCCGAGCAGCGCCAAGCGCTATTAGAGGTGATGCGGCGAACGAGTTCCGGCAAGCAGCGCCTCAAGGCGGGCTTGGGTGAAGGCATTAACTTCGCGCATAAAACCGGTACTCAGCAGCAGCGCAGCTGCGATGCGGGCATTGCCCAGCGCGAACAGGCCGATATTAGCGCCGATGGCCCCTGGGTGATTGTTAGCTGTATGCGCGGCCCTGCGGCCTTAAGCACTCATGAGCGGGCGATGGCAAGTGTGGGTGAAGCGTTACGCCGCAGTGGTGCTCTTGGCAGGCCATGATAAACTAGTGCGTCCTCGTTTCCGTCGGCATCAAAACGGCGACGAAAAAACCACTTTAGGAGCAATTTATGTCACGCGCCAGCGCCCGCCACATTTTGGTCAGCAGTGAAGAACAGTGCCTAGCACTTAAGAAAGAAATTGAGAGCGGCAGCGATTTTGCTGACGTCGCCAAGCAGCATTCTAGCTGCCCTTCTAGCCGCCAAGGTGGCGATCTGGGCACCTTCGGCCCCGGTCAAATGGTGCCTGAGTTCGACAAAGTCGTCTTCAACGACGAAGTAGGCCAAGTCCACGGCCCGGTCAAAACACAGTTCGGTTACCACCTGTTAGAAATCACCAGCCGCAGCTAATGTCAGCAACGTTTGCCTGAAGGCCGTCAAGCGCCGCGACCCTTTGAGGGCGCGGCGTGAGGAGTACGCCTTGAACGACCCAATTATTACCATTAACGGCCTGAACAAAACCTATGAAGGTGGCTTTCAGGCGTTAACCCGTGTCGATTTAACGATTCAGCGCGGCGAAATATTTGCCCTGCTTGGCCCCAACGGGGCGGGCAAAACAACCCTGATTAGCGTGGTATGTGGCTTGGTCAATCCGACCGCTGGCCACGTCACCATCGACGGTTTTGATAACGTCAGCCAGTACCGCCAAGCCCGCGAACGCATCGGGCTGGTACCTCAAGAGCTCACCAACGAAGCGTTTGAAACGGTGTGGAACACGGTCAGTTTCAGCCGAGGCCTGTTTGGCAAGCCACCCAACCCTGCGCATATCGAAAAAGTGCTGAAATCGCTGGCGCTGTGGGATAAACGCCACAACCGGCTAATGACGCTGTCAGGCGGCATGAAGCGCCGGGTGCTAATTGCTAAAGCGCTTTCGCATGAGCCGCGCATTCTGTTTCTAGATGAGCCCACCGCTGGCGTTGATGTTGAGCTGCGCCGCGAGATGTGGGAAGTCGTGCGCCAACTGCGTGACAACGGTGTCACCATTATTTTAACCACGCACTATATCGAAGAAGCCGAAGAGATGGCCGACCGTATCGGGGTCATCAATCATGGCGAGATTGTGCTGGTTGAAGAGAAAGCGGTATTGATGAGTAAGCTAGGCAGCAAGCAACTAACGCTTAATCTACAAACGCCGCTTACCGAGGTGCCCGCTGCTCTACAGCGCTTCGAGCTAAGTTTGGCAGCAGAAGGCCATGAGCTTATTTATACCTACGACGGTCGCCAAGAAGAAGACGGGCGCGGCATGTCAGAGCTGCTGAGCGCCTTGGAGCGGGAAGGGGTGGCCTTTAAAGACCTCAACACCCGGCAAAGCTCGCTTGAAGATATTTTCGTCGATTTAGTTAAGGAGCGCGCATGAACCTTCATCCCGTTCGCGCCATTTACATGGCGGAAATGGCCCGTACGCGTCGCACCTTGCTGCAAAGTATCGTTTCGCCCGTCATCTCCACCTCGCTATATTTTGTGGTGTTTGGCGCCGCGATTGGCTCGCGCATCAGTGAAATCAACGGGGTCAGCTACGGGGCGTTTATTGTGCCGGGGCTGATTATGCTGATGCTACTGACGCAAAGTGTTTCCAACGCGTCGTTTGGGATATTTTTTCCCAAGTTTTCCGGCAGTATTTACGAGCTGCTTTCAGCGCCTATTTCGCACCTTGAAATTGTGATTGGCTACGTAGGGGCGGCGGCCTCGAAATCGATTCTGCTGGGGCTGATAATTTTAGCCACCTCAAACTTTTTCGTGCCGCTAGAAATCGCCCATCCGTTTTGGATGCTGAGCTTTTTAGTGCTTACGGCCGTCACCTTTAGTCTGCTCGGTTTTATTATCGGTATTTGGGCCGACGGTTTTGACCGGCTGCAGCTTGTGCCGCTATTAGTCATCACGCCGCTGACATTTCTTGGGGGCAGTTTTTACTCTATCGATATGCTGCCGCCGTTTTGGCAAACCGTCACCCTAGCCAACCCCGTGGTGTACTTGGTGAGCGGCTTTCGCTGGAGCTTTTACGGCATTAGCGACGTAAGCCTTGCGGCTAGCGTGGGCATGATTGCGCTATTTCTAACGGTTTGCCTGGCCACTATTAGCTGGATGTTCCGCACCGGCTATCGCCTCAAGCCTTGAGCCAACTTTTAACCCTTGGACACTGATAAACCCCTATGCCGCTACTGCAAAGTATTGTGCACCGCCTTGACCCGACGCTAGACGGTGAGCGCTTAACCTTGACCGCCGCGCCGGGTACTTCAGAGCCGAATGCTTCAGAGCCCGGTGACGATCCGGTGATGACGAGCCTGGTAGGTGCGCTCAATGACACCTACAACACCAAGCCCAAGGGCTGGGGGCGCTTCGCGGAAGAGGGCGAGCAGGCGGGGCCGCTGGCCATGTGGCTGCGCGACTACTTAGCCGGCGAGAAAAGCTTTGCTGAGCTTTCCGTTTCATTAGCTGAGCGGCTGGCCAAGCAGCTTCAAGAGCAGCTGTCAGTCAGTGGCTATTTAGTGGTCAGCCATCAGCGCCAGGGCGATACGGAAACTCTGCTTGTTGCGTTAGTGCACCAGCGCGAAGGCATTGGCATTAATCCTCAGCATCACGCAGTGCCTGCCGCACAGCTCAATACTAGCCAGCTCACGCTAGCTGCGCGCATTAACCTTACCCAGTGGCAAAGCGATGCGCCCAACGCGCAGTACGTCTCGTTCTTGAAAGACCGTGGCGGTAAAAAACTGGCTGAAGGCTTGATCGCGTTGCTAGGCATGGAGGAAGGCATAGATTCTCCGGCTGAAACGCGCACGCTGCTTAAGGCGTTTAGCGACTACGTCGAAAAAGAAGATTTCGATGAAGAAGTCAGCCGTGAAAAAACCGATACGCTGGTGGACTACGCCAACGAGCAGCTGCGCCGCGGGGAACCGATGACGCTTGAAGAACTCTCAGGGCTCGTCAATGAGCAGCAGCCGAAAGCGTTTTACGAGCATATCCGCAACGCCGATTACGGGCTCTCGCCGGAGATTCCGCCCGATAAGCGCACCTTAAGCCAGTTCCGGCGCTTTACCGGCCGCTCGGGAGGCGTTTCAATCAGCTTTGACTCGCACCTTCTGGGTTCCAGCATTGAATACGACGCCGCTCAAGACCGCTTGATCATCAAGCAAGTGCCCAAGCAGTTAAGAGAGCAACTTACCAAGCAGGATTAAGGCAAAAAGGCCCTGTTGCTATCCAGGAGAACACCCATGCTGAATGCCATTAGTGATTTTTTCCAGCGCACCCTAGCGCAGCCAGAGCAGCGTGAAAATCACAGCCTAACGCTGGAGCTAGCCACGGCGGCACTGCTGTGTGAAATCGTGCGCGCGGACTACAACACCACCGATGAAGAGTTGGCCACCCTGCGCACTATGCTGTTGACTCGCTATCGGTTAAGCGAAAGCGCCGCAGAAGAGCTGATGACGATGGCCGAAGCGCAGGTGGAAGAGGCCGTTGATCATTACCAGTTTGTCAGCCTGATTAAAGAGCACTATAACTACGACCAGCGCTGCGAGCTGGTCGCGCTTATGTGGCAGCTAGCTTGGGTTGACGGCAGCGTTGACCCGTTAGAAGAGCATCGGATTCGCCGCTTGGCAGCCTTACTGTACGTTAGCCACAGCGATTTTATTCGCACCAAGCTATTGGCGGAAGAAAGCCATTAACATTTATAGCGGTGATAAAAGAGTCTCGATCAGCCTATTCAACTGCTGCTGAAACTTCCCGCCCGGCGAGGGTGGGTTGGGGTCTGAGGTAATTACCACGGTCATCTCCCGTTCGGGAATTACGTAGAGCGCTTGGCCGCCGTAGCCGCGCCCGTAGTACACGTCTTCTCCTGCCAGCTGGGTAATAAACCAACCGAAGCCATAGCCGTCACCGGTCCAGGGGGACGAGCCGCGCGGCAGCCACGATGCAGCAACCCACCCTTCAGGCAGTACGCGCTGTGCATTGCCGCTTTCATCTAATACGATGCCGTCGTTGCGATATAGCTCACCTATCTCAATCAGCGCCCGCGGTGAAAGCTGCATATCGTTGCCGCCAAAATAGATGCCCTGCGGATCACGTAACCAGGGGCGAATATCGATATTGAGTGGATCACCCAGCAAGCGCTGAGCAAGGGCATGAGTGGTCTCGCCGCTGGCATGGGTGAGGGCTGCTGAAAGTAAGTGGCTGGTGCCGGTTGAATAGAGCATTTGCCCGCCGGGTTCATCAACGAACGGGCGTGTGATCGCATCGTTCACCCAGTTGGGGCTAGCGACCCAGGCGCTATAGTTGCTTCCCGATGTGCTCTCTAGCCCAGCCTGCTGGGCAAGCAAATGCGCCACGCTGATCTCGTTAACCCGTGGGTCAAGGCCGTTAGGAAGATGTTCGCCAAACAGCTCAACGATTGGCTGCTCAACGGATTCGATAACGCCCGCCTCAATCGCCGCACTGGTAATGGCCGCAAGCACCGTTTTAGATAGCGATTTAATGTTGGCAGGCGAGGCCACGCCCGGCCCATCTTGGTGAAGCTCATGGACAATATCGCCTTCGTAAGCCACCACGACGTTATGCACGCGGTTCAGTGCAGCGGCCTGCTGATCAAGCGCCTGAAGAGCATTGGCGGAAGGTTCATTGGCGGCGGCACTAAAGGTAGGAAATAACCACATAACGGCGAGCGAAATCGGCAAAACATGAACGCGCATTGCAATACCTTTGGTGTAGAGAATACAGGTTTGAGCAACCAGGCGGGATGGAGGTTCCGAATCTGCCATTAAACGTTGGGACAGATCCTTTTTAGTGGTCTGTCTCTTATGGTCAGGCGCTGTGCTGGTCAATGCGGAGCCACGCTTACAAGCAAATTTTGGGCCCCGAAACGCGTCAATATTACGCAAAAGGGTCAAAAGCCTGCTAGGATATGGGTGCTAGCTCAAGGGTGAGCAACCCTTTGATTTTCTCTAAAACGCACTAAGCAAGGAGCGCCCTATGCGTAATATTATCTATATCATCGGTCTTATCGTGGTAGTTCTGTTCATTCTTTCGATGCTTGGTCTGCGTTAATACCATGACAAAAAAGCCCGCCGGTTTTATACCGACGGGCTTTTTTTATGCGCTGCGTTCAGGTGTTTCTATCTGCGAGCTGCTAGGCGCAGTCAGCGGCGCCTTGCCCAAACATATCAAACATCAGCTCGCGGCCAAGGTGGGTTAGTACAAAGCGGCCATACTCGTTGAACGTAGCGGCTTCGCTGGTTTCCATCACCTGTTGGCAGGTTGCCCAAGTAGGGGCCGCGGCGCTAAGCGCTAGCAGCTCACGGCGGGCTAAGCCGCGCTGGGGCAGGGTAATGGTTTCTAACACATGGCCATGGTCGTAGAGCAGCTCGGCGGCAATCGATAAACACTGGCGAAGGCTACGCTGTACATGCGCAAGAGGCACGGGTGCTTTTATTAGCTCGGCAGGCATAAGTAGTGAAGGCATCAAATGATCTCCTGCAGTCAGCCCAAGGTGGGCCTGTTGCAGTGCATTATAGACCAAGGTCTAAGTCTGGCCAATGTCTAGATCGGGGCAATGTCTGTTGTGGAGTGGCCTATGACAAAGAATAGACGTTGGCCAGAGTAGGCAAGAGCAGGGCATTTGCTCTCACTAACCTTAACCTGCGGGATTGAAAATAGTGATTGCTGGAAAGGCGAAAGCTTAGCGGCGGTGGGCCTGCTATCAGCCGCTATTGTGAGAGAGTCGTTTGATAAGGTCGCGTCGGGCACTATATTCATAAAAAGAATAAAAAGAAGATTTAATATTCCTTTGTTCGTTTTTGTTTGAGCGAGTAAGATAATCTTCATTAGCCTTTTACCACTTAAGTAAGGAAGCAACGTTATGCGGTTAACTCGCCAGTTTAGTCTTACCCTTGCGGCACTCTCGCTTAGCCTTGCAGGTGGTTTGTTTGCCGCTTCAGCCCAGGCTGATACGCTGCGCGTGGGCATGTCCGGGGGCTATTTCCCGTTCACCTACGTTGAGCAAGACGAGCTTAAAGGCTTTGAGGTTGATGTCATGAACGCGGTGGGTGAGCTTTCCGGTGACGACATTGAGTTCGTTACTGCAAGCTTCTCTGGCTTGGCGGGCATGTTGGAGTCTGGGCGTATCGATACGATTGCCAACCAGATCACCATTACCCCTGAACGTGAAGCCAAGTACGTATTTACCGCGCCCTATGTGTATGACGGGGCACAGGTGGTTGTGAAGGCGGGCAATGACGCCATTGAAGGCGTTGAAGATTTATCCGGCAAAAGTGTCGCGGTGAACCTAGGCTCTAACTACGAGCAGCTGCTGCGCGAACAGCCCAATGCCGATGAAATCGACATTCGCACCTACGAGTCTAACGTTGAACAGGATGTGGCCTTGGGCCGTGTTGATGCCTTCGTGATGGATCGTGTGAGTGCATCGCAGGTCATTAGCGAGCGCGGTTTGCCGCTGATGCTGGCGGGCCAGCCGTTTACCACTATCGAAAACGCGCTGCCGTTCCGCGATGACGAAGCGGGTCGTGAGCAGCGTGATCGTGTTGATGCGGCGTTGTCAGAACTGCGTGAAAACGGAGCGCTACGTGAAATATCTGAAAAGTGGTTTGATACGGATATCACTCAGCCGTAACGCTTGGCCTAACCTGTTGAACGCGGCCGTGGCATTGCCACGGCCGTTTGCTTATCAGCGAAGTAGCGATGTTTACTTATATGTTTATTGATACGTTTAACTATCATGCTTAACCTTGAATATATGTGGGGGCTGCTGCCGGTTCTGCTGCGCTATTTGCCGCTCACCCTTCAAATGGCGACCATCGCAATGTTCTTTGCGCTGATTTTGGCATGCCTGCTGGCGGTCGTGCGCGTGTCAAAAGTGCCGGTGCTAAACGGGTTTTCAATGCTGTTTATCTCGTTTTTCCGCGGTACGCCGCTGCTCGTTCAGCTGTTTTTGTTCTACTACGGCCTGCCTCAGTTGGTTGAAGCGTTGGTGTCGATTAATGGCGTAACGGCGGCGGTATTGGGAATCACGCTACACTTTTCTGCTTACATGGCCGAGTCCATTCGTGCCGCGATTGTGGGAATAGACCGCAGCCAAACCGAAGCGGCGCTTTCTATTGGCATGACCCAGCCGCAGCTGATGCGGCGGATTATTTTGCCGCAGGCCACCCGCGTAGCCACTCCCACGCTGATGAACTACTTCATCGATATGATTAAAGCGACCTCGCTGGCGTTTACACTGGGTGTCACTGAGCTGATGGGCGCGACGCAAAAAGAGGCGGCGGGCAGCTTTTTGTATTTAGAGGCGTTCTTGCTAGTGGCGCTTATCTATTGGGCGGTGGTGGAAGTGCTTTCCTGGGGGCAGCGCCGTTTAGAGACGTATCTGAATAAGGCCTACCAACGATGATTTCGCTGCAAGGCATTACTAAGCGCTTTGGCGCCCATACGGTGTTTCAAGATGTCGATTTAAGTCTTTCGCAAGGCGAGATTATCGTGATCATTGGCCCTTCGGGTACCGGTAAGTCAACGCTACTGCGCTGTATTAACTTCCTTGAACGGCCGGACTCAGGTCGCCTGCAGGTGGGTGACCTGAGTATCGATACCCAGCGCGCCAGCCGGGCAGATATTCTTGCCCTGCGCCGTCGTACGGCATTCGTGTTTCAGAGCTACGGCCTGTTTGCGAATAAAACCGCGCTTGAGAACATCAGCGAAGGCATGATCGTGGTGGATAAGCTGCCCAAAGCGAAGGCGTATGCGCGGGCCAGGGAAATTCTAGAGCGAATCGGCCTAGCTGATAAAGCAGATGCTTACCCGGCTTCGCTTTCCGGCGGCCAGCAGCAGCGGGTAGGCATTGGCCGGGCCATGGCGGCCAATGCCGATGTGATTCTGTTTGATGAGCCTACCTCGTCCCTCGACCCGCAGTGGGTAGAGGAAGTGTTGAGTCTGATGAAGCAGCTGGCGGTTGAGCGCCAAACGATGATCGTCGTGACCCACGAAATGCAGTTCGCTAGAGAAGTCGCCGACCGCGTGGTGTTCATGGACGACGGCGGTATCGTTGAACAAGGTCCGCCTGAAACGTTATTCACTGCGCCCAAAGATGAGCGAACGCGGCACTTTTTGCGCAAAATTTTAGCTCCCTCGGGGCAGGCTGCGCCGTAAGCGCTGAACGTATATTGTCTGAGAATGAAATGCCGACACTGACCAAAGTGTTACTTAAAAGCGTTGAGCAGCTGGCTGTTGAGGCGGGCGCGGCGATTATGCAGGTGTATCGCCGTGAGTTTGCCGTTGAGCTTAAGGCTGACCATAGCCCGCTAACCGAGGCGGATAAAGCCGCGCATGTGATTATCGTGCGAGGCTTACAGGCGTTGACGCCTGACGTGCCGGTACTTTCAGAAGAAGACACTCAGCGCTTTGAAGGCGCTAACGCCGAGGGGTTTTATTGGCTGGTGGACCCGCTGGATGGCACTAAAGAATTTATTAAGCGCAACGATGAGTTCACCGTCAATATAGCGCTAATTGAGCGCGGGCAGCCGGTGTTGGGCGTGGTGGTGGCGCCGGCTTTATCGCGCACTTATGTGGCCGCCAGCGGCCTAGGCGCATTTAAAATTGTTGAAGACGGGCAATATGTGGCGATTAATACCGCCCCCGCGCCGCAAGTAGGGCAGCCATGGCGCGTGCTGGGAAGCCGCTCGCACCCTGATCCGCGGATGTCGAACTGGTTAGCGGCGCTTGGGAAGCACAGCGTTCAGCCCATGGGTAGCTCGCTGAAGTCATGCTTGATCGCGGAAGGTCGCGCCGATGTTTACCCGCGTTTTGGGCCAACCAGCCTGTGGGATACGGCCGCCGCCCAGGCGATTGTTGAACAGGCAGGCGGGCGCGTGGTGACATTGGAAGGAAAGCCCTTGTGCTACGCGGATTCGGCGCAAGTGTTGAATCCTGATTTTGTAGTGTGGGGAAGTTCTGCCTAGTGCTGTGTGGCTCTGTTTGGTGTGGAATGCTCTACTTTACCTTCGCTGACGTATTGACAACCGCTAGCAAGCACGCGTAGCGCGTGATAGACTACGCCATCCTGTTAGGCAAGAATTTTGAAAAGATAGTGCTAAACAACTGTCTTTTATGATTTTTGCAGGATTATTTTTTCAGGATTAGTTTTGTAGGGTGAAACGTCGCGCTGTGATAGCGCAGCCGACGAATACATATTTAATTTCGTTGCCGCTTATCGGCAACCTTTATTCTCCAAGGAGATACCCTGTGGCGAACAGCAAGCAAGCACGCAAGCGCGCCCGCCAGGCCGAGAACCGTCGCGTCCTGAAATCCAGCCAGCGCAGCATGGTCCGCACCTACATCAAGCGTGTAGTGAAAGCGATCAGCACCGGCGACCACGCTAAGGCAATGGAAGAGTTCAAGGCCATGCAGCCGGTCGTTGACCGTATTGCAGACAAAGACGTGCTGTCTAAGAAGAAAGCAGCTCGCCTGAAGAGCCGTTTGAACAAGCGTATTAAAGCACTGGCGGCGTAAGCCGGCAGGCGCCATAAAAAACCGGCTGCGGCCGGTTTTTTTGTGTCTGAATGGTTTCTCTAGTTACGATTGCTAAATACGTTTTTTGGGCGGGTTTTCTGGATAGCTTATGACGGCGACAAAAACACCCAATACTTCCCCCGATGCCTCGTCAGCCCGCCGTGGGCTAATGCGCTCTGGCCTCGTGGTGAGTGCGATGACCATGCTGTCGAGGGTGATGGGGCTTGCGCGTGATGTGGTGGTCGCTACCCTTTTAGGGTCAGGCGGCGGCGCTGATGCATTTTTCGTCGCGTTTAAAATCCCTAATTTCCTACGCAGGCTGTTTGCAGAAGGGGCCTTCAACCAGGCCTTTGTGCCGGTGCTTTCAGAGTATTCCACTCAGCGTAATCGGGACGAAATTCGTGAACTGCTGAACGCCACTGCGGGCAGCTTAACCGCGATATTGGCGCTGATTACCGCCGTGGCGATGCTCTGCGCGCCGTGGCTCATTTGGGTGTTTGCCCCTGGCTTTGGGCGTGATCCTGAAAAGCTGGCGCTCACCGCAGATATGCTGCGGCTAACGTTCCCCTATTTACTGCTGATTTCGCTCACTGCGTTTTCCGGCAGCGTCATGAATACCTGGAATCGCTTTGCGGTGCCCGCTATTACGCCGGTGCTGCTTAATCTTTCGCTAATCGGCGCAGCGCTGTTCTTAATGCCGATGATGGAAGAGCCGGCCATGGCGCTGGCCTGGGGCGTGCTGATCGCCGGGGTTGCGCAGTTGGCTTTTCAAGTACCGTTTTTACTGCGCTTAGGGCTGATGCCGACGCCGTGGCCCAATTTTGCCCACGAAGGTGTGCGGCGGATTCTAAAGCTGATGGGCCCGGCGCTGTTTGGGGTGTCGGTATCGCAAATTAATTTATTGCTGGATACCGTGTTGGCCTCATTGCTGGCCGCAGGCAGCGTGTCGTGGCTTTATTATTCAGATCGCCTCGTTGAACTACCGCTGGGCGTTTTCGGGGTGGCGATTGGTACGGTGATCTTGCCCGCGCTGTCGAAACGCCATGCCGACCAGTCTAAAGAGCACTTTGCAGCGATGCTCGATTGGGCTATTCGCATTGTATTGTTGTTAGGCTTGCCGGCCGCGCTGGCGTTGGCGGTGTTGGCGGAGCCGCTGCTGATTACGCTATTTCATTATGGCGCGATGACCGACAATGACATTCAAATGGCGGCCATGAGCCTGCGGGCGTACGCCTTCGGCCTAGTCGCGTTTATGCTGATTAAAGTGCTGGCGCCGGGGTTTTTCGCCCGCCAAGATACGCGCACCCCGGTGAAGGTAGGTATTATTGCCATGGTCGCTAATATGGCCCTGAATCTGGTGCTGATTTGGCCGCTGGCTCATGCCGGGCTGGCGCTAGCGACGGCACTTTCTGCGTTCCTAAATGCTGGCTTGCTGGGCTATTTGCTGCATAAACAGGGTGTGTTGGTCTTTCAGCCCGGCTGGAAACGCTACGCTGTGCAGCTAGTGGGCGGCAGTGCGCTAATGAGCGGGGCGCTCTATTTTGTTGCTCCTGACTGGCAGGCGTGGCTGACCTTTAGCCTTTGGCAGCGGATAGCCTGGGTGAGCGGGTTAGTAATGTTGGGTGGCTCGCTTTACGCTGCGTGGCTGGCAGCATTTGGCCTGCGTTTTCGCCATCTTAAAATGCAATCGTGAGACTGCGCGCTAGCGGGTGTATTTGTTACACGGCGTGTTCGTTATAATCAGAGGCTTTATGTCCTCTAACGGCTGAGGTGCCATGCGCGTCATTCGAGGTCTGCACAACTTAAAAGCGGCTCATCGTGGCTGCGTTGCAACGATCGGAAACTTCGATGGGGTGCATCGCGGCCATCAAGCCATTCTGCAGCAGTGCCGCGAGCATGCGGCGCGCTGGAATGTGCCGCTTACCGTGGTGGTGTTTGAACCCCAGCCGCGTGAGTTTTTTGCCGGTGATCAAGCGCCGCCACGTTTAACGCGGCTGCGTGAAAAGGTCCGCTTGCTGCGTGATTTCGGCGCCGAGCAGGTGTTGGTTCTGCCGTTTAACGAGGTGCTGCGCAGCCTGACCGGGCGTGAGTTTATCGATCAGGTGCTGATTGATGGGCTGGGTGTTAAGCATCTTGTGGTCGGTGATGACTTCCGCTTTGGCTGTGATCGTCTTGGTGATTTCGCACTGCTGGCAGAAGTTGGCCTCACCCAGGGCTTTGGCGTGGAGCACACCCGCACTTTCACCGTGGACGACGAGCGCGTTTCCAGTACGCGGGTAAGAACCTTGTTGGCCAGCGGCAATTTTTCCGCCGCTGCGCGCTTGCTTGGTCGGCCCTATTCGTTAGATGGCCGCGTGGTGCGCGACCAGCAGTTAGGCCGCACGATTGGCGTGCCGACCGCGAACCTGCCGCTTCTACCCCAGCCGTTAACGCTACGCGGTGTGTTTGCAGTCATCGTTGAGCTTGAAAATGGCCGGCGCTACCCGGCAGTCGCCAACGTAGGGTTTCGGCCCACGGTGGGGTCAAAACGGCCGACGCTAGAGGTACACCTGTTGGATTTTAGCGGTGACCTTTACGGCCAGCACATGACCGTTTTTCCCTGTACGCGCCTGCGCGGCGAGGTGAAGTTTGACGGCCTTGAGGCATTAAAAGCGCAAATTGAACGCGACCAGGCCCGCGCTCGCCAGTACTTCGCGGCGCCCCCGGGTGATCAAGGCAGCTCTGAACAAGACAGCTCTCTTCCGCTGGCCTCGGCTCCGCTTGAGCGTGAGGCTGCCGTTTCCATGACGACTGTTTCTAATACAACTGTTTCTAAGACAACTGCTTCCAAGACAATTTCTTCTGATTCTTCTTCGGCGGATGACGCCGATGCTACCAACGGCTGACCAGACCATGGATTATAAGCACACGCTGAATTTGCCTGAAACTGACTTTCCTATGCGCGGCATGCTGCCTAAGCAGGAGCCGGGGCGAGTTTCCCAGTGGCAGGATATGAATATTTACCAGCGCCTGCGGGAAGCACGTGCAGGCGCGCCGCTGTTTGTGCTTCACGATGGCCCTCCTTACGCCAATGGCAGTATCCATATTGGTCACGCCGTTAATAAGATTCTTAAAGACATTATCGTTAAGTCGAAAAACTTAGCCGGTTTCGATGCCCCCTATGTGCCGGGTTGGGATTGCCACGGCCTGCCCATTGAGCACAAGGTAGAAACGACCCACGGAAAGCATCTTGAACCGAGCCGAGCCCGTGAACTCTGCCGTGAGTACGCGGGTGCCCAAGTTGAAACGCAGCTGGCTGACTTTGTGCGCCTGGGCATTATCGGCGATTGGGATCACCCTTATCGCACCATGGATTACGCCAATGAAGCCGGCGAGATCCGTGCGCTAGCCGATATGGTGGAAGCGGGCTATGTGTTTAAAGGCCTGAAGCCGGTTAACTGGTGCTTTGACTGTGGCTCGGCGCTGGCGGAAGCAGAAGTGGAGTATGCGGATAAGAAATCGGATGCCATTGATGTGGCTTTTCCGGTGGAAGATACCGACAAGCTTGCCGCGGCCTTTGGTCTAAGCGAGCTTCCCAAGCCTACTGCTGTGGTCATCTGGACCACCACGCCGTGGACTATTCCCGCTAACCAGGCGCTGAACGTTCACCCTGAGTTCACCTATGCATTGGTTGATACCGGCGAGCGTTTGCTGCTGCTAGCAGAAGAGCTAGTGGCAAGCTGCCTAGAGCGCTTTGGCCTGGAAGGTGAGGTGATTGCCACCACGCAAGGCGCCAAGCTTGATCTGATCAATTTCCGCCATCCGTTCTATGACCGCCTGTCGCCGATTTATCTAGCGGATTACGTCGAGTCAGAGGTCGGCAGCACCGGTATTGTCCACTCTGCGCCGTCTTACGGTATGGATGACTTTGTCACCTGCCGCGAGCATGGCATGGAGTTCGACGACATGCTGAACCCGGTGCAGGGTAACGGCGTGTACGCTGACGACCTGCCGTTCTTCGGCGGCCAGATGATTTGGAAAGCCAACCCAAATATCATCGAGAAGCTGCGCGATGTTGATGCGCTGATGGCGCATACGCCGATCAAACATAGCTATATGCACTGCTGGCGCCATAAAACGCCGGTGATCTACCGCGCCACGGCGCAGTGGTTTGTGGGCATGGATATTCAAGGTAAAGACGGCAAAACCCTGCGCGAGAGCGCGTTGGAAGGCATTGCCGCCACGTCGTTTACCCCCGCCTGGGGGCAAGCGCGCTTGCACAGCATGATTGCTAACCGCCCAGACTGGTGTATCTCCCGCCAGCGTAACTGGGGCGTGCCTATTCCGTTTTTCCTTCACAAGCAAACGGGCGAGCTGCATCCGCGTACCGTTGAACTGATGGAAGAGGCGGCCAAGCGCGTTGAGCAAGAAGGAATCAACGCGTGGTTCCGTCTTGAGCCCGCTGAATTGCTGGGTGCTGAGGCCGCTGAGTACGATAAAGTCACCGACACACTCGATGTGTGGTTCGACTCCGGTACCACCCATCGCCACGTGCTGCGCGGCTCGCACCCGCACGGCCATGAGAGCGGCCCGCGCGCCGATCTGTATCTGGAAGGCTCTGATCAACACCGCGGCTGGTTCCATTCTTCGCTGCTCACCGGCTCGGCGATTGACGGCCATCCGCCATATCGTCAGCTGCTGACCCATGGTTTCACCGTGGATTCTCAGGGCCGTAAGCAGTCCAAGTCATTGGGCAACGTGGTCGCGCCTCAAGAAGTGATGGACAAGCTGGGCGGCGATATTCTGCGCCTGTGGGTCGCTTCTACCGATTATTCCGGTGAAATGGCCGTATCGGACGAAATTTTGAAGCGCACGTCAGACGTCTACCGTCGCATTCGTAACACCGCCCGCTTTCTGCTTTCAAACCTCAACGGGTTTGATCCTGAGCGTAATCAGGTGGCCTTTGGCGACATGCTGGCGCTAGACCAGTGGGTGGTCGATCGCGCCGCCCAGCTGCAGGTGCGCATTGAAAAAGCCTATGAAGAATATCGCTTTTTAGATGTTTACCAGCAGGTGCACGGCTTCTGCGCGCGTGAGCTAGGCGGCTTCTATCTCGACGTTATTAAAGATCGCCAGTACACCACGCAAACAGATTCGCTGGCACGTCGTAGTGCACAAACCGCGCTGTATCATGTCGTGGAAGCACTGAGCCGTTGGATTGCACCGATTCTCTCGTTCACTGCTGAAGAGATCCACGAGAACATCCCCGGTAAACGCGGCGATAGCGTGCTGCTTGAAACGTATTACACCGGCCTTGCCACTCTAGACGAAAGCGCTGACCTGGGTCGCGCCTTCTGGGAGCAGGTATTGGAAGTTAAGCACTCGGTGAATAAGTGCCTGGAAGATGCTCGTAATGCCAAAGTGATTAAGGGCAGCCTTGCCGCCGAGGTCACGCTGTATGTCAGCGATGAGCTGCAGGCGACGCTGGCCAAGCTGGGCGATGAGCTGCGCTTTGTGATGCTGACCAGCGATGTCACGCTCAAGCCTTTAGCAGACGCGAGTGATTCAGCGGAAGCAACCGAGCTTGATAGCTTGAAAGTCGCGGTTAGCACTAGCGAAAACACCAAGTGCGAGCGCTGCTGGCACCACCGTCCGGATGTCGGCACCCATGCCGATCACCCTGGTTTGTGCGGTCGCTGCATTAGCAACCTTCCCGAAGGCAAAGGCGAGATTCGTTACTATGCCTAATGCTGCCAATACGCCCAATGCTACCAATGCCAGTGAGCGGCCGCCCATGAAGCGGCCCTTGAGCTGGCTGTGGATCGCTGCGGCGGTGATCGTGCTCGATTTGCTCACCAAGTACGTGGCCAGCAGCCAGCTTGGCTACGCACAGCCGGTGGAGGTGCTGCCCTTTTTCAATCTCACTTTGCTGCATAACCCTGGGGCGGCGTTCAGCTTCTTAGCCACGCATCCGGGCTGGCAGCGCTGGTTTTTCGCCATTATTGCGGTTGGCGCCAGCGTCGCCCTAACGATATGGCTATCAAGAGTCAAAAACGATGAAAAGCTGCTGGTGATTGCGCTACCGCTGATTATTGGTGGTGCTTTAGGCAATCTGTACGATCGCCTCGTGCATGGCTATGTGGTTGATTTTCTCTCCTTTCATGTGGCGGGATGGTACTACCCGGCCTTTAACGTGGCGGATATTGGCATCACCCTGGGCGCAGTTGCACTAATCTGGGAATCTATCATGGGTGAGCGGCGGCGCAAGAAAGCGCACGCTGCTTCTCATTAATCGACTATTGAGAGCTGTAATGAGCGACTACCGTATCGATGATGGCATGGAAGTGACGCTACACTTCACCTTGAAGCTAGAAGATGGCACGCTGGTGGATTCGACCAAAGACAAAGCGCCGGCAACCTTTGAGTTTGGCGATGGAAACCTGCCGCCAGGCTTTGAGCACCCGATTAAAGGCTTAGGCGCCGGGCAGAACGGGAGTTTTCAAATTACCCCCGAACATGCGTTTGGCCAGCATAACTCGCAGAATATCCAGACGCTGAAGCGTGCCGACTTTGGTGATGAAGCGCCAGAAATAGGCATGGTGATGTCGTTTGCGGATAAAGCGGGAACGGAATTGCCTGGTGTGGTCAAAACTATCGACGGCGAGCGCATTGAGGTCGATTTTAATCATCCGCTAGCGGGCCGTACGCTCACGTTTGAAGTGGAAGTGCTGGACGTTAAGCCCGCCACCACGCACTAGGCTTACCATCACTAGGCCTACTAGCACTAGCGACGTTCTTATTCACTAAGCGATGCGCTTACGCATCAAGGCGCTACTATGCAATCGATGCAACCTATGCAACCGACGCCAGCACAGCCCATACAGATCAAATTGGCCAATCCACGTGGCTTTTGCGCCGGCGTGGATCGCGCAATCGATATCGTTAATCGCGCACTGGATGTCTTTGGCCCGCCTATCTATGTGCGTCACGAAGTCGTGCATAACCGGTTTGTGGTTGAAACGCTGCGCGCCCGTGGGGCTGTGTTTGTAGAAGAGCTGGATGAAGTGCCGGACGACGTCATCGTGATTTTCTCTGCCCACGGCGTGTCTCGCGCGGTTCAAGCAGACGCCGAACGGCGTGGCTTGAAGGTCTTTGATGCCACCTGCCCGCTGGTCACCAAAGTACACCTGGAAGTGCTGCGCTACGCTAAACGCGGTCAAGAGTGTGTGCTCATCGGCCACGAGGGCCACCCTGAAGTTGAAGGCACCATGGGGCGTTACGACACCTCCCTGGGTGGGCATATCTACTTGGTAGAAGATGAGGAAGACGTGGCTAAGCTTGACGTGCACGATCCTTCGCAGCTGGCTTTCGTGACTCAAACGACGCTTTCGATGGATGACACTGCCAAGGTCATTGCTGCGCTACGCGGCAAGTTTCCAGCGATCCAGGGGCCGCGTAATGACGATATCTGTTACGCCACTCAAAACCGTCAGGACGCCGTGCGTGAGCTAGCCGCCCAGAGTGATTTACTGCTGGTGGTGGGTAGCCCGAATAGCTCGAACTCAAACCGCTTGCGTGAGCTCTCAGAGCGCATGGGCACCCCGGCCTATCTGATCGACAATGCTGATCAAATTGATCCTCAGTGGCTTGAAAATGTAGCCCATGTTGGCGTTACCGCCGGTGCTAGTGCCCCTGAAGTATTGGTCAAAGGCGTTATTGCTAAGCTGCAAAGCCTCGGTGCTGCGGTGCCGGAAGAGCTGCAGGGGCGCGAAGAGACCATTACTTTCTCTATGCCTAAAGAGCTACGTGAAAAGGTCATTGTGAGCGGCTAGGCATCGTGTAGCAATCTGTGACATGCTAACTTTAATACGCTTTTTCAGTGCTGTTTTTAAGCACTATTTACTAAGCGCTGTTTTTTAAGAGCTATCGTTAGGTACTAATCTCTACGTGCTATATCCGCTCGCTAAGCCGTATGAGCGGATTGACCCAGGAGAAAAGTCGCATGTCCTATGCTCCTCATTCCTCCACTGGCCGTTTTCCGTTGAGCGGCCAGCTGGGTTTTACCTTGATTGAGCTAATGATGGTGGTCGCTATCATTGGCGTGATTGCGTCCATTGCCTATCCCAGCTATACCCGCTACGTGCAGCAATCAGTGCGCACGGATGCTCACGCTGGCCTAATGCAGGCAGCCTCTGAGCTTGAGCGCTGCTACTCGCGTACCTATTCCTATCATGACTGTGCCATTGGTGAGCTGTCTCCCGATCAGCACTATGCCATCGCGTTAACACCCCACGATAGCGGCTATATGCTAACCGCCAGCTCGTTTAAAGAAGACGGCTGCGCTGAAGATCTGCGCTTAAATGCACGTGGTGAAAGGTTGCCTAATGCGTGTTGGTGAGCCGAGCCAGCAGCGGGGCTTTAGCTTAATCGAAGCATTGATTGCGCTGGTGATTCTGTCCGTTGGCTTAATCGGCGTGGCGGCCATGCAGCTAAAGGCGCTACACAGCGCCACGACCGGCTATCAACATTCGATCGCTAATCTGGCCGCGGTGGACGCACAGGAACGGCTCTGGGCCCAGCTAGCAAGCGACGATGTCGATGGCTGTGCCAGTATTGATGTCGAAACAGACTGGAAGGCTCATTGGTTTGGTGGTAATGGATTGAACCCGCTGCGCGTCGCTGATGAATCAGCAACTGGCATACGGCGCTCTGGGTGTGAATTTACCATTGTGATTGCGTTGGCGAGTCGCGAAGGTGGCGCCGAATCAAACGCGCTGAACCATACGCTGACCTATACGCTTGGCCTGCCTGATCTAGCGGGAGGCGGACGATGACGAGCGGGCAAAGAGGCTTTACGCTTGTTGAAGTAATGGTGGCCATGGCGATTGGCACGGTCATTATTTTGGGCGCTGGCCAACTGTTTCTAACCACTTTCCAAACGTTTAGAGCCGTGGATGCCGTTAGCCGCAAGCAAGAGGCGTTAGTCTTTGCGGTGAATACCCTTACGCAAGCGGCGCGCAAAGGCAATATAGCGAATTACACCATAGCGCCCGATGAGCGTCGCACCGATGGCGGTACCCGCCACTACTGTGTGCTTCAAGATGAACGACAACATCAGCCCTTGGTTGATCTCGCCCAGGTCGACAGCGCGGCCGAGTGCCCGGCGCTTTACGAAGCCAATGCTGATGGTGTGTCGACGAGCGTAACGCTACTTGTCGGTGACTGTCGGGAAAGCACTAATGCAACGTGCGACCAGTTTACGCTGACGGTGAGTGAGCGTGACAGGGTGGCGGCCTTTTTGGAGGCTCGCTCATGAGACAGCAGCGGGGCGCGGCGTTGGTGATTGTTATGGCGCTATTCTCCGCTGCGCTGATGTTAGGTATGTCGGGCATGCAGGGCGCATTGATTGACGAGCGCTTAGCGGGTAACTACCGGGCAGTGGTGCAGGCCACGATGAACGCTGAGTCCGCTTACTCGAAAGCGCTAGAGGCAGCGTTCACACAAGATATGGATGCGCTAGATTGGGGGGCGAAAACGTACTCACGCAGCGCGATTGAAGAAATGACGTGGGATGATATTGTTCATCTCGGGCAGGTTAATGACCAATGCGCAACCGAAACGGCCGTGTGTTTCTATTTGCCGTTAATCGTTGATGATAGAAAGAGCCTCGTTGCGTTTGGCGCGCTATATGCAAATCAAGAAGGGCCGGTGGTGGTGAGCCATCCTTACTTTTTATTTCTTGAGTAAATGCCTGAATTTAGAGACTAACCGCAGTTGTCGCATCGCGATGTCGATGCACGTATCATATTGCCATGTACGTTCAACGACGAGCCAGAAATCATGAGTCAGTCTGCTAAAACCCGCGTTCTTACCGGTATTACTACCACCGGCACGCCCCATTTAGGCAACTACATTGGGGCGATCAAGCCTGCCATTGAGGCAAGCCAAGACCCCAACGTTCAATCGTTTTACTTTCTGGCTGATTACCATGCGTTGATCAAGTGCCCAGACCCGAAGCGTGTTCAGGAGTCACGGTTGGAGATTGCCGCGACCTGGCTGGCGCTGGGGTTAGATACTGACAATGCCATTTTCTATCGTCAGTCGGACATTCACGAAATCCCCGAGCTGATGTGGATGCTTTCCTGCGTATGCGCCAAGGGCCTGATGAACCGTGCCCATGCTTATAAAGCAGCGGTAGCAGAAAATGAAGAAGCGGAAAATCAAGATGCTGATAAAGGCATCACTATGGGGCTGTTTGGTTATCCCGTGCTGATGGCCGCGGATATTCTAATGTTCAACGCCAACAAGGTGCCGGTCGGGCGTGACCAAATTCAGCATATCGAAATGGCGCGTGATATCGCGGGGCGCTTTAATCACCTTTATAAAGGCCAGCACTTTGCCCTGCCTGACGCCGTCGTCGATGATAAGGTGCCGCTGCTGAATGGCTTAGATGGCCGTAAAATGTCCAAAAGCTACGATAATACGATTCCGCTGTTTGTCGCTGAGAAAAAGCTGCAAAAGCTGGTGCGTAAGATTAAGACCAATTCGCTAGAGCCGGGTGAGCCAAAAGACCCCGATAGCTGCACGCTATTCCAAATTTACTCAGCGTTCGCCACGTCAGCAGAGTCCGCTAGCCTGCGTGATCAGTACGCGGCAGGTATTGGCTGGGGCGATGCAAAAAATCAGGTGTTTGATTACTTGAACGCTCAGTTGAGCGCCCCACGTGAGCGCTATAACGAGCTAATGGCAGACCCTGCGCATATTGAGGCAGTGCTGCAAAAAGGCGCCGAGCGCGCCCGCGAAGAAGCCACGCAGACCATGGACCGTTTGCGTGCCGCTGTAGGTTTGGGGCGATTTGTTTAGACGCTGGGCCTTATGGCTTTCTAGCTGCTTTAGCATCTGGTGAAAAAAGCCCTTTCCAGCCGGTCGTATAGCCCTAAAGATATATAATCTAGATAATAGCCTCCTTCTTAGGGGGCTATTTTATGCTGGATATGGAGTGGCATAGTGAATTTGGCCATCTAATTAGAGAGGCTAATATGCACCAAGAAACAAATAGCTGGCAGTGGGCAACAAGACCAAAACGTAATTTCCGAACTGGCATACTGGCTAAAGCCAGTGGAATGCAGCGTAAAAAATCAGATTAGGCCGTTCGCAGCAATCAGTTGGGGAAAAGCGCTGATAATCTGTCACCGAACAGGGCGATGGCCAGTCCTACTAGCATCACTATCGACCCGCACAGCTTGATGAGGGAAACAGGCCGTTCATCGGCACCCATTAATCCAAAATGATCGATAAAAAGCGATGAAGTAATTTGCCCTGCGATAGCCAGCCCGAGTAGGGCTGACAGACCAATTTTGGGTGCAAGCACCACGTAACTAAGCAGTGCACTGGCCCCTAGCACGCCGCCTATCAGGCTCCACCAAGGCTGGGCAGGAATAGCGACTAGCGAGGTGACTATCCCGCCTCGCATGAGTGAAAAGAGACCCAGGCACACCGCGCCGGCAGTAAAAGAAAACAAAGCCGCAGCCACAGAGTCTCCTCCGATGCCTTTAGCCAACTGACCGTTCAACGTGGTCTGCAGGGTAATGCCTAGCCCGGCGAAGATGGCCAGCAGATAATATACTGAGTTCATCTCGCTTCTCCTTACTGAGCCGATTCAAGCGGCAAAAACGTCTCAGCAAAAATGTCAGGCTGATAGCCTGAGGCTGCGAAAAGATGCTCACGGGACTCGTCGACTGCGGCACGGAGTCGCTCGCTGTCCACTCCCACTACCTTGCCATCGCGCTTGACGATACGTCCGCCAATCATAACCGTATCAATATTGCTACGTTCTGCTGCATGTACCACCGTGCCGAATGCATTGCCTGATGGGTAAAGGTTGATGTCCTCAGCATTGATAAGAACAATGTCGGCCTGCTTACCTGGTGTCAGGCTACCAATTTTGTCCTGCAATCCAGCACAATACGCACCATCGACGGTCGCCGATTTAAGAAGCTGTGCGGCCGGGAGTGTTGTTAGCGCCTCTTTAAAGCCACAAGTATGCTGCTGATGCATGCCCATGACCCGCTGCAGGTAAAATGCCACGCGCATTTCCATAAACATGTCAGTGCTGTAAGACGTTTCATTGTCGACACTTAGCCCAGGATTGATGCCATGACGCTGCGCAGCCGGCATAGCGAACATGCCATCTTCTATGCCGTAGTGCGCATCTGAGCGCGGACATACGTTGACCCGCACACCCGCTTCACGCAAAATTTTCCAACCTTCATCAGGCAATGACGTGCAGTGATTAAAGATATTATCTGGGCCCAGAAGGCCTTGCTGATGCAGTGATTCAAGTTCAGACGCCATCAAAGAGCCAAAGAACTCAGTCACAATTGGTAGCCCTAATCGACGAGCCTCGGCCCACAACTCTGGCTCCAACTGAGCCATGACCCCAAGAGAAACAAGGCTGTCAGGGTTATTCTTAAAATACTTTTCCTGCAAGCGTTGCCAGTTACCTGGCCAGTGCGCTTCGTCCCACTCTCCGGCAACGGGCGCACCCGAGGCATGTATGGCGCGAATGCCCGTATCAAACAGGGCTTCAACGGCAGCATCGGAATGCTCAGCCGTACGGCTATTATGGGAATTGTCTATGACAGTGGTGATACCCGCGTCAATACAGCCTAAGGCCGTTAGCAGGTTGCCGATATAATTATCGGCAGGGCGATAGTATTTGGCAAAAGAGAAGTGCGTGGCATTGCTGTAGTCTTCCAGACATGTAGCATTCGGATTAAGTCGGCGTAGCTGCCCCTCCCAAGAGTGACGATGAGAATCAACCATGCCCGGTATGGCAATCATGCCTGCTGCATCGATAATGACGGCGTCACTGGCCTCAATATCTTCATCAATGGCTATGATGGTGCTGCCTTCGATAAGGATATCGGCGCTGACTAAATTGCCTATATCATCGTCCATACTAAGAACAGTAGCGCCACGGATAAGCGTCCGGGCCGTTAGCGAGTCATGGGCCTGTACTATATTTCGAATATAATCAGTCATCTGCATTTCACCTTTTTGAAATTCCATGAAGAAAAGATACGCAAAATGACTCCTCTGAAAAAGACGGCTAAACTGTTTTCATTATCCAGAAATCACGAACAATGATGGCCTCTGCTGTGGCTCATGGAAAAAGAATATGGATCGTATTCAGGCAATGCAGATTTTTGTCCGTGTAGCTGAGGCAGGGAGCTTTATTCACGCGGCGGAAACGCTGTCCTTACCGGCCTCGACGGTGAGTAGCACGATTAAAAGTCTTGAAAAATATTTACAGGTGCGCTTGCTGAACAGAACAACGCGGCGGGTCAGTCTGACGACTGAGGGTGCACAGTATTTGGCACAATGTCGCGAAATACTGAAACTGATTGAGCAGACAGAGTCTAGCCTGAGTGATTCGGTTAAACGGCCGCAGGGACGTTTGCGGGTTGATATGCCTGGCGGCATTGCACATTTTGTCGTCATGCCCAATCTGAAAGCCTTTTACAGGCGGTATCCAGATATCTATCTGATGATAGGCGTCAACGATCGGCAGGTCGATCTCGTTCAGGAGGGCGTAGATTGCGTTATTCGGACTGGGGAACTCAATGACTCAACGCTCGTCGCGCGATCGCTCGGCCGATTTCGCTGGGTGACGTGTGCTTCTCCGGCCTATCTCACAGAGAAGGGTATTCCGCAGACTCCAGAAGACTTGGCACAGCACCAAGCCGTCCACTATTTTTCAGGACACGCCAGGCGAGCGGGTGAAATGAGCTTTGCCAGTGGCACTGAAAAAATGTCAGTTTCGGTCAGCGGCGCTGCGGCCGCCAATGAGACAGGACTCTACATAAAAATGTGTCTTGAAGGGTTAGGGCTGGCACAGCTTGCTGAGGAAGTGGTATCAGATCATCTGGAAGAAGGCCGGCTGATTGAAGTTCTGGCGGACTGGCAGCCCGCCTCCGTGCCGGTCAACTTGCTCTATCCACATCAGCGTTTTCTCTCGCCAGCCGTGAGCGCATTTGCTGATTGGATCACCGAGCTTGTCCGCGATGGTAATTCGGCAATCTAAAGTGCCGATTCAGTTCGACGATGAACCAGGTTCAAGTTGGACATTTCGCCCGGCCATCATGCCGGTGAATGCGCCGGCAATGGCGATTGCTGCGGTTGTTAACAACGGCGCTGTCCAGCCGCCGGTCCAGTCGTGCAGTTGACCGAGCAGCAGGGGGCCAGCTGCTGCCATCAGGTAACCCACACACTGCGCCATTCCTGACAGCGCCGCCGTGTCGCCAGCATTTTTTGTGCGCAGCCCGATGAACGTCAGGCCGAGCATCATGCTAGCGCCAGAGCCAAAGCCCAAAAGCGCGGCCCATAACATGGCTAGGTTTGGCGCATAAATAAGTCCGATCAGGGATATGGCAACCAGCAGACTGGTCGTTACGGCCGCTAGCTTCTGGTCTTTCAGGCGGCGAAGCGTGGCTGCTAATATCAAGCCCGGAATTGCCGTAGCGAGTTGAAGCGTTCCGTGCACCGATCCTGCTTGTGTGGCCGATATGCCATGGTCTATCAGAATAGTAGGCAGCCAGCCTACAGCGACATAAAAAGGCATCGCATTCAGGCCCATGCACAGTGTGACCTGCCATGCCAGAGGCGATTTCCAGACGGCCACGGTTGCTGATTTTTTTGGACCGGACAGGTTCACCGGGTCGTGTTTTTTCAGCTGAGGCAGCCACAAAACCAGCGCAAACAGCGGAACTGCAACTAACAAGCTCAGAGCAATAGGCCACCCCCACGCCTGCGTCAGGGGAATGATCACGGCTGACCCCACCGCGCCCGATGCTCCCATCGTAATGGCGTAAGCGCCGGTCATGGAGGCCATGTTCTTTGAGAAGTCACGCTTAATCAGGCCAGGCAGTAAAACGTTGCCTAGGGCGATCCCCGTGCCTATCAGTATCGTACCGGCGTACAACGCCCAGGCGCTTCCTGCGGAACGCAGCAGAATACCCAGCGAAATGACTACTAGTGCGCCAAACAGGGTGCGCTCGATTCCGAACTTGTGGGCTACAGATGCACTCAGCGGGGAAAAGGCAGCAAATGCAAGCAAAGGCAGTGAAGTAAGCAGGCCCAGAGCGGAGTTGCTCAGTCCAAAATCATTCTGGATTAGCGGTAGAACCGGCGCTATGCCGGTAAACGGAACCCGCAGGTTGGCGGCAATAAACAGAATGCCCACTACGAGTGCAACGGCATGCCATTTGTTTTTTGTGTCTAACATATTCGCTAACTCTTCTCATAAAAAAGAAGAACTGTAGAGAATAGAACGCTCATATAATATAGAGATTATGACACCTGATAACTAAATTATGCCAAATTTCAAAAAAGGCGTTTCATCGCCGGAAGATTTCGATTCAGATGTGTTTGCTCAGGCAGCGATTGCCCTCAAGGTCGCGCCCGAACTGAATCATTCAGGTATTAGCCCGCATGATCACCGTAAAGGCCAGCTGATCTTATCCTTGCGCGGTGCGGTGAGCTGTGAGGTACAGAACGCACTGTGGCTCGTTCCTCCCCAGCATGCGGTATGGATACCCGGCGGCACCCCTCACAGTTGCCGAGTTACCCAAAACGCCCGCACCTGTTTCCTATTTGTTGAGCCTGACGCGGCAGTTATGCCTGAAGCATGTTGTACGGTTGCCATCACGCCCCTTGTCCGGGAGCTGATCCTGCATCTTGCTGAACAGGAGCTTACTTACCTTTCCGAGGGCAAAACAGCGCGGCTGGTTGCGGTGCTTCTCGAACAGCTTTCTGACGCGCCGGTTAAAGAGCTGCACCTGCCAATATCAGACCACCCGAAAATCAGACAAATTGCAGATACGCTCTTTGCAGACCCCGGCGACCGTACAACGCTTCGCCAGTGGGCCGCCCGGCTTGCAACCAGCGAGCGATCGCTGGCGAGACTAGTGCAAAGCACTACCGGACTGAGCTTCGGACGCTGGCGTCAGCAGTTGCATCTGATGATCGCACTGAGCCATCTGGCAGAGGGCGCCTCTGTGCAAAGTGTGGCCGGCACTCTGGGGTATGACTCTGTGAATGCATTCATCACGATGTTCAAGAAAGCGCTAGGCAAATCGCCTACACAATATTTTTCCACTCTGCGTTAATGCCCTGCTGTTCGATACTGGCCGAAAGCTGAAGTAAGAAGATAGAAGTGTGAACCCTTTGTTTAGCATCAGTAAGGAAACAGCTGTGCTTTAGACTAGATCTTGTCTTCCTCCGACAGAGGTACGGGGCGGTATAGCACGCAGGCACAATCTTGGTTAGCAAACCAAGATGGCAACAACAGCCAAGGTAGCTTTTTATTTTTTACACGCTGCGTAAAAAAACATCCCATGAATATGATATTCATGGGATGTGCAGCCCGGTATTCAGAGAATTACATAGAAATTACTATATTCTCCAAATGGAAGGGGCTTTTTTACAACATGCACTGTGCTTTGACACGCGGCTTTGCAGGTTCGTTTTAACGGTTCTGCTTAGCCTTCAATCGGAGCGCGCCAGTCGTCAGAACCGGAGGTGCCGGCAACGGTGTGTTCCCAATCGATTTTGCGGTAAGCCAATGACACATCCATCAACTGAGTAAATTCAGATTTGTTGATGTCCTGGGCATGTGGCATGCGCAGGTTGATGTCAACGATCGTGGCATCGGTCAATGTTGTGGTGAAGAAGTGTTCCTGCTTACCTTCAACAGACGTGCGGTACCAGTTGAGAGCTACGTTAGGCAGCATTTCCCCAGACGCAAGAGCGTTGTACATCAACGGTACTGATTTGTTGAGAGCAACGGTAAAGATAAAAGGTTTATGAGCGCGCTGGCCGGAAGGCTGACCAGACTGCGGGTCAGTCGGTACGGTAACCACATGCTTGAACTCTTGAACCAGCATCTCGTCTTCGTGGCCTTCAACATAAATGTTGCCGACAGAGTCCGGTGTAAAGGCACCAGCGGTAATGTTGCCCTGAGTTTGGCCCTCAATGCTGATATAACATGGTGTTGGCATGGTCTGCTCCTTGACTGAGATATAGAAAGAAATGTCACGCTGACTCAATATATAAAGCAAGGGTCATGCCGTTTATAATTTAATCAATAATTTCAATAGTTTATTTATAATTATATTAATTGTTAATTATTATTAGGCAAAATATTGCCTATTTTAAGCAACTCTTTGCTTGCTTGGCAACGAATTGCTCATTCATCTTTGGTTATAATTTTAGACTATTTTTTATAGTAATTTATGAGTGCTTTTGGTTTCATTGAGTAACGTAGATATTCAAAACGTGGTGCATATTTTCTTTTATTCAATCTCTGATCAGCTTAATCATTAAGGCGCTATTCATTTTAGCCGCCTCATTTGTGCGTGATTTCAGTCAATAACCTTAAGAGATTGCCGACAGAGTTTGTAAGAGATATCTTACAAATTATGATTAGCAAATGAATGTTAATTACTATTTTGATAATTTGCAGCCTAACTTCTTAAAATGTGTCGCTAACGTGGCGTAAATCCTATTTTGATGACTGAGTGCTTAACGGTTCTTAGGCAGCTGGGGTGTTATAGGTAGAGAAGCCGTGATTGGTGCATGTCCAAGCAATTAGTTACCGTCCCTAGATTGAGAACTATTAACAGTTACATTGATACATTTCTCTCCAGGGCTAAATTCCATGGCTAAGCAAGGAACCGTTGCGCCGAAAGAGCGCATCAATATCAAGTATGTGCCAGCTACCGGTGACCAGCAGTCCGAAACGGAACTGCCGCTCAAGCTAATGGTGGTGGGTGATTTTAAAGGCGGGGAGGAAGAAACCCCTATTGAAGAGCGCCAGGCCGTCTCTGTTGATAAAAGCAACTTCCAATCGGTCATGCGTGAGGCGGGGCTGAGTTTACAAACCGCGGTGCCTAACCGGCTCGATGAAGGTGATGAAGCGAACGATATCGCTGTCAATCTTGATTTCAAATCACTCGAAGATTTTTCGCCTGACGCAGTCGCAAAGCAGGTGCCTGAATTACGCAAGCTCGTTGAATTGCGCGAAGCGCTGGTTGCCTTGAAAGGGCCGCTGGGGAACGTGCCTGCTTTTCGTGATCGGCTGCAGAAGCTGCTGGAAAACGACGAAGCGCGCCAGCAGCTGTTAAACGAGCTGCACTTGCTGGATGCCGATAAGGATAAATAAATCTTAGGTATTAGCAGCGTTTTTTCAATGCGATATAGCGTATTCGAGGCACCGTGATGAGTAAGTCAGCAAAGCAGCAGGGCACAGCAGCATCGGTAGAGACAGAAGCAGAGGTATCGCTACTTGATCAGGTAATGGCGCAAACGCGCATGGCGCCTGCCGATGAAGGGTACGATGTTGCCAAGAAAGGCGTGGCGGCGTTTATCGCTGAGCTGCTGAATGGCGGCGAGGCGGCCCCCAAGGTCAATAAATCACTTGTTGATAACATGATTGTTGAGCTTGATCGCAAAATTAGTCATCAAGTTGATGAAGTATTACACGAAACCAGCTTTCAGCAACTAGAGTCAGCGTGGCGCGGCTTGAAGCTGCTGGTTGATCGCACCGATTTTCGTGAGAATATTAAGCTTGATGTGCTGCATGCGACCAAAGAAGAACTGCTAGAAGACTTTGAATTCGCCTCTGAAATCAGCCAGAGCGGCTTATATCAGCACGTTTATAACGCTGGCTACGGCCAGTTCGGCGGTGAGCCCGTTGCCGGCATCATTGGCCATTATGACTTTTCACCTTCCACGCCGGATATGAAGCTACTGCAGTATGCGTCAGCCGTGGGCGCCATGGCACACGCGCCGTTTATGTCATCTGTTGCCCCTTCGTTTTTTGGTATCGATAGCTTTGAGGAGCTGCCGAATATCAAAGACTTCAAAGCGATTTTTGAAGGGCCGAAATATGCTCGCTGGCGCAGCCTGCGTGAGTCAGAAGACGCCCGCTACCTGGGCTTAACCGCACCACGCTTTTTGCTACGGACGCCTTATGATCCGGTAGAAAACCCCATCAAGACCTTTAACTACCGTGAAAATGTGAGTGAAGGCCACGAAGACTATCTGTGGGGCAATACTGCTTACCTTTTAGCCGAGCGGCTAACCGATAGTTTTGCCAAGTATCGCTGGTGCCCCAATATCATTGGGCCACAAAGCGGCGGGTCGGTTGAGAATTTGCCCGTGCACACCTACGAAGCGCTGGGCCAGCTTCAGGCAAAAATTCCGACCGAGGTGTTAATCACCGACCGACGCGAGTTTGAAATGGCCGAAGAAGGCTTCATTTCACTAACCATGCGTAAGGGTAGCGATAACGCTGCGTTCTTTTCAGCCAACTCCGTTCAAAAGCCCAAGGTCTTCCCCAATACCCCTGAGGGAAAAGCGGCAGAGACCAATTTTAAGCTGGGCACACAGCTTCCTTACATGTTCATCATCAATCGCTTGGCACACTACGTAAAAGTGCTTCAGCGTGAGCAGGTCGGCTCCTGGAAGGAACGTCAGGATCTTGAGCGTGAGCTGAATGCTTGGATACGTCAGTACGTGGCTGATCAGGAAAATCCGCCTGCAGATGTGCGTAGCCGCCGCCCGCTACGTGCTGCCTCTATTCAGGTTTCTGATGTTGAGGGTGAGCCAGGCTGGTACCAAGTCTCCATGTCCGTGCGTCCGCACTTTAAATACATGGGTGCTAACTTCGAACTCTCACTTGTTGGACGCCTCGACAAAGAATAAAGGAATGTCGTCATGGCAGCTGACAGCGGTGGATTGCTGAGAAGTGGGTCGTTGAGAAGCAAGTCGTTGATAAATGAGTCGCAGGGAAGAGAGTCGTTGGGGAGCCGCTTATTCGAACGCCTTGCGGCGCCTCACCAGCCCGTGCTGCGGGACGAAGGCGACGAGCTAATGGCGGTGGTGGCGTCGGTCAAGCGCCACCTGGTTGATTTGCTCAATAGCCACCCAGGCAACAGTGCGTGCGCTCCTGAGCTGGGGCTGCTTGATTTCAACGACGCCACGATCGGCGTTTTGGATCTAGAACTCAATATTCAGCAAGCCATCCGCCAGTGTATTGAACGCTTTGAGCCGCGAGTCAAACGCGTGGACGTTGAGTCGTTGCCCAATCACGGTGACCCGCTGCAGCTACGTTTTCAGGTGCATGCAACGGTTGCGCTGGGCAGAGATAACACCCATGCCACTATCGATTTGTTGCTCAACAACAAGCGTTATCAGTGCCTTAACTGATAGACCCAAGAGGCACGCATGCTTAACCGCTACTATCGAGATGAACTCAACTTCTTGAAGCGCCAGGGGCGGGAGTTTGCAGATGCAAACCCCGGCCTGAGCCGCTTTCTTTCTGAGCGTAGCACGGACCCTGACGTAGAGCGTTTGTTAGAGGGGTTCGCTTTCCTCACGGGGCGAATGCGCGAGAAGGTGGATGATGAGTTCCCGGAACTCACTCACTCCTTAATAAGCATGCTGTGGCCGAACTACCTTCGTCCCGTACCCAGCATGACCGTGGTGCAGTTCACGCCGACGTGGCACGCGCTAAGCCAGCAGCAGCAAGTGCCGCGCGGCACTGAACTTGCTAGCGAGCCGGTAGACGGTACGGCGTGTCAGTTTCGTACCTGCCATGACGTGGTGCTTTATCCGTTAGCGCATGCCGGTGTAGATGCTCGCCATACGCGCGAGTCGTCTATCGTTGAGCTGACCATGGACGTACGCAGCGATCAGCCGATGAATGCCATGGGAATTAACGCTCTGCGCCTGCATTTGGGCGGCGATGGCTATACCGCTCGTACGCTGTACCTATGGATGAGCCATTACCTGGCCCGCCTTGAGCTAGAGATCGACGGTAAGGTACAGACATTACCCGCTAGCGCTTTAAAAGCCGTTGGGTTTGAGCGCGATCAGGCACTGCTGCCGTACCCGCAGAACGTTCATCAAGGTTACCGCATACTGCAGGAGTACCTCTGCTTTCCTGAGGCGTTCCATTTTTTCGATGTGCTGAATTTAAACCAGTATTTGCCTGTGGAAACGGCGCGCAGCGTGACGTTGCGCTGTGTGTTTTCACGGATATTGCCGACCGATGCGCGGGTGCAAGATGAGCACTTGGCGCTGTACTGCACGCCGGCGATCAATCTCTTTGAGCATGATGCTGAGCCCATCGATTTAAGCGGTGAACGCAGCGAATACCGTATTCGACCTAGCAGCCGATCGCCTTCTCACTACGAGGTATTCAGCGTTGATCAGGTGCAGGGCGGGTTGGCGGGCGAGCATGCGGATGCCCAGGGAAATCCAAGAAACTACGTCCCGTTTGAAAGCTTTCAACACCAAATAGAGCAAGACCGGGGGCGTGAAGCGCTGTATTACCGCGTTCGCGTGCGCGACAGCCTGCGCAGCGATGGCTTTGATCATGACATTGCGTTTGTGCGCGGTGATGAGCGGGCCCGCGTGGGGCGTCGCGAAACGATTTCTTTACAGTTGACCTGCAGTAACCGTGAGCTGCCCGAGCAGCTGACTATTGGCGACCTGTGCGTGCCGACCGAAGAGAGCCCTGCTTACGCTGCGTTTCGCAATATCACCCGGCCAACGCCGGTGCTGCGCCCTGCGCTTGACGATGGGCTGCTGTGGATACTGATTTCCAACCTGTCGCTTAACTATCTCTCGCTGCTTGAGCGTGATGCGTTGTGCTCGGTACTACGGGCGTATGACTTTCGTGCGCTGGTGGACCGCCAGGCTGAGCGGGTGGCGCAAAAACGCTTAGCCGGGATTATCGATATCGACACCCAGTCGGTTGACCGGCTGCGTAAAGGGCTGCCCGTGCGTGGCTTGCGTTCGGTGATGACGCTTGATCAGGAGGCCTTTGGTGACGAAGGCGGCCTCTATTTGTTTGGTAGCGTGCTGGCGCGCTTCTTTTCGCTTTACGCAAGCATCAACTCTTTTCACGAGTTGCATGTCATTAATCGCCATAACCAAGAGCGCTACACATGGACCTTACAGGCGGGGCAGCAGCCCCTAATGTAGCGCTTGCCCCCGTGATTCAGGGGGCGCGACGCTACGAGTTTTATCAACTCGTCGAGCTTCTGCACCGGCATCATGGCGATGACTTAGAGCAGCGGTATAGCGGTAGCGTGCCCTCTTTTCAACGAGTGCGCTACAGCGCATCGGCGTCGCTAGGCTTTCCCAGCAGTGACGTGCTCGCCCTGCGAGAAAGCCAGGCAGGCCAGTATGAGATGGAAGTCAGTTTTCTCGGGTTGCAGGGTTCGCAGTCCCCGCTACCCGGTTACTACTTGGAAACGTTGGCGCATAGCGCCGCCCACCAGGAAGGTGCCGCAGGCGATTTTCTAGACTTCTTCAACCATCGGCTGCTGACGCTCGCCCACCGTAATTGGCGTAAATATCGCCATTACGTGCGCTATCAAGATGACGCTGCCGATGGTTTTTCCGCCGCCATTTTTGCGTTGGTTGGGCTTGCCGACAGCGACCTGCGCGGCGAAACGCCAATCAACTGGAGCAAAATGCTCGCCTACGCAGGCCTGTTAGCGGGGCGCTCGCGCTCGCCGGATGTGGTGTGCGGCATTGTGGGCCACTGCTTTGATTTAGCCAGTGTCGAGATAGACGAGTGGGTGATGCGCTGGGTAGAAATTCCAGCGGACCAGCGAAGCCGCACCGGCATGGCAGGAATGACCCTAGGAGAAGATATGGTCACCGGGGAGCGTGTCGCCGATGTTAAAGGCAAGTTTGCACTTTGTTTGCGCGGGCTGAGCTTAGCGCGTTTCAGAGATTTTCTGCCCGACGGTGAAGAACACAAACCGCTACGAACCCTAGTGAGCTTTGTACTGCGCGAGCCGCTGGCCTACGACCTTGAACTTGAATTATTGGAGAGTGAGGTCAAGCCGATGCGTTTAGGCGACACCGGCTCATGCCAGCTTGGGTGGACCACGTTTGTTGACCCAGAAAGCGACGACAGCACAGCGCGCCGCTGTGTACGCATTCAGATGACGAGTTAAGCCATGCACGCTAATCAGCTTGAAGCCATAACGTTAGTGGTAACTAACAGCGAGCAGCTTGAAGGCCGCTCAGTCAGCAGCTTTGTTTTTAAACAGGACGGCGGCACGCTGGGTAGCAGCCCTCATGACGACTGGCTGCTCCAGGATCACGGTGGGCAAATTAGGCCCAGCCATGCCGAAATCATCAAGATTGACGGCAAGTATTGCTTGGTCGATCTCAGCGGCCACACCTATATCAACCGCACCACGCTGCCGGTGGGGCGCAACCGAAAAGTGGCGTTGCGCGATGGCGATGAATTGCTCGTCGGTGAGTACTGCTTAAAGGTGCACCTAGGCGATCGGCACGCTTGGCAGCCCGGTGTCCATTCGCTTTCTCGGCTCATCGACGAAGAGCATGACGACGTGACGGCTGATGCCACGCTATGGCCAGCGGGCGCCGGCGAAACGTTTAGCCATGAGGCTGAAAAGGGTGACCCCATCGAGGCGTTGGGTGGTGCCCTGCCAGGCTCTATTCAGCATGACCCGATGGTGGCCTTAGACCGTGATGACGCCGCTTCAGACGTCATTGAGCCGTTGGAGAGTGTGGCGTTTTCACAGCGTCAGACCTATCAAGGATCAGGCTATCAAGGTTCGGGCTATCAAGAGCCGTCTTATCAAGAACAGGCATTTAATAAACCGTCTTTTACCACGACTAGCACAACGACGCAGAGGAGCAGTGGCATGGATGAGCGGCAGCTAAACGACTTAGAGCGCTCGGTTGGTGAGCAATTGGAAGATCGCTGGCAAGCACCCACAACACAGGCGCTTGGCCATGTTGGCGCAGATCCGCTGCTTAAAGGCTTAGGTTTGGATCTAAGTTTTCGTGACAGCGAAGAACAGCAGGCGTTTCTAGAAGAAGCAGGCCAAACGCTGCGAGCCACTATCGATGGCCTGCGGATACTGCAGCAGGCCCAGGATAATAGTAAATATCCGCTGCGCGACCGTCGTTTACAGCCGATTGAAGATAATCCTCTGCGGCTGGGGCAGTCCTACGAAGAGACCGCTGAAACCCTGTTTTCGGCCCAGCGTAGCCCTGTGCATCTGTCCGCCCCTGAGGCCGTCGCCGAGTGCTTGCGCCATCAAGGCCAGCATCAAGCCGCTGTGGAGGAGGCCATTGGGCATGCGCTCGGCACTATTCTTGATGCGTTTTCACCTGAAGCGCTGCTAAAGCGTTTTCATGCCTACCGCGGTGCGGGAAATCGTATTGAAGACGAAGGCGGCTGGGCGTGGGAGATGTATCACCACTATTACCGCGAGCTCAACTCAGGGCGCCAGCAAGGTTTTCAAAAGCTGTTTTGGGAAGTTTTTGAGCAGGCGTATGACCAGTCGGTGCGTCGCCAGCAGCGGGAGGAGGCATGATCGCCTCAAGCATGAGCATGTCGAAGATGCTGCGGCTTGTTTGGTTGGCCGGCCTCATGCTGCTGTTGGCCGGCTGTGCTTCAACCCGTGAGGCGGGTGTGAAAACGTGGCAGGTTATGCGTGATCCTTCAATCCCCGTTGGCTATCCCGAAGATCGGCCCACCACGGTCGATCTGAGCATGATTGCCGAGCCGAACGTCAATCCCAATGTGGAAGGTGAAGGAACGCCGCTGCGCTTTCAGGTGCTGCAGCTAAAAGACGATTCCATGCTAATGGCTGCCGACTTGGGTCAGTTAAGCCGTGACTTAGAGGAAGCGCTAGGCACGAATTACCTGACCCATGACGACTTCACTTTACTGCCCGGGCAGTGGAAGTTTTACGAACCGTTTGAAGTCGATGAAGACACGCGTTACATCGGGCTGATTGCGTTTTATGCAACGCCCAACGAAGCCGAGTGGAAAAAGGTCGTTAAGGTAAAGGCTAGTGGCGAGCATTACCACCTGCTGGTTCACCTCCGTGCCAATGAAGTCGAGCTAAGGAAGGAGGAATAATGGCCAGCCGAAATCGTGTGGTGTGGAGCGAAGGCTTATTCATCAAGCCCCAGCATTTCCAGCAGCAGCAGCGCAGCCTAGAAGGCTTAATCGATACGCGTCTAAAAGGGGTTAGCCACTATTTATATGGCTTCCTATCGCTGGAACTGAACAGCGAGTTTTTAAGCTTTGGGCGGATAGCGATCAGTCGCGCTAGTGGCGTTATGCCTGATGGCGTTGCTTTTCATCTGCCCGCTGATGATATGGAGCCTAGCCCGCTAGAAATCAGCGATGCGAGCATTACCAACCAAGTGGTCTATTTAGGTCTGCCGCTGGCAACCGATGGCGTGGGCGAAGTGCGCTGGCCGGGCGATGATTTGCCGGCCCGCTATCGTCTCTTGTCACGCAGCGTGCGCGACCTACATTCCCGCGATGGCGACTCGGCAGATCTAGACGTTGCACGCGTCTCCCCTCGGCTGCTTTTAGAACGCGATGATCGCAGCGGCTACGCCTGTTTGGCGGTTGCGCGTATTGTTGAGCGTCGCCCGGATGGCAGCCTCGTGTTGGATGAGCAGTTCCTGCCCACGCTGCTTAACGTGCAGGCGGCTTCTGGGCTTCAGCGTTTCGTGGGTGAAATGGCCGGGCTAATGCGCGAACGGGCGCGCAATATTGCCCAGCGCCTCTCGACACCCCACCAGGCCGGCGTGGCCGATGTGACCGACTTCATGCTGCTTCAACTGCTTAACCGTGCTCAGCCGCGTTTTCAGCATCTGGCACGGCTAGGGCAGCTCCATCCTGAGCGGCTTTACGACACCATGCACGAAGTGGCCTGTGAGCTAGTGACCTTTACCGATGAGTCGCGGCTGCCGCCAGAGTGCCCCGCCTATGACCACGATCACCCTGATCGCGCGTTCCGGCCGCTGATGAAGATGATGCGCCAGGCGCTTTCAACCGTGCTTGAGCCACGTGCGGTGGCGATTCAGCTACAAACGCGCCGTTTTGGCTTGCTGGTGGCGCCGCTTTCCGATGTCAGCCTGATCGAGTCGGCGGAGTTTATTCTGGCGGTGCGGGCAGATATGCCCAACGAGCGGCTGCGTAAGCTTTTCTTACAGCAAACCAAAGTGGCCAGCGTCGAGCGTATTCGCGACCTTATCAGTCTTCAGCTGCCTGGTGTGCCGCTTGAACCGTTGCCGGTTGCTCCTCGCGAGCTGCCTTATCACGCCGGTTATAGCTACTTCCAATTGGACCGTCAGAGCGAAGCCTGGGGAATGCTCAACGGTGCCAGCGGGTTTGCCTTCCACGTCGCAGGGGAGTTCCCCGGCCTGGAAATGCAGTTCTGGGCCATCAGGAGTTAAGCCATGCAACATCTCACGACCGACGAGCGCAATTTGGCGCGCCCACGCGCTGAGCGCAGCAAAGCACGCCATGAAGACCTGATCAATGAGCGTGGCCTAGAGCATTTAATACACAGCCACGCCGAGCAGCTGGATGCCGATGAGGACTACTGGTTTCGCCTGCGCGGCCACAATTTAAATCCGCTGGTAGACGCCGCGAGCAGCCTGCTGGGCATGGTGGTACGTGTGCGCCAGCTCGATAGCGCAGGCGATGTTGAGCGGCTTTATCGCCAGGTCGTCGACGAAATTGCCGCGATTGAAATCGAGCTGACCGAACAAGGCTACGACCGGGCAACGCTGCTCGCTTACCGCTACGTGCTGTGCTCCTTCATCGATGAAGCGGTGATGGGAATGCCCTGGGGGCGGCAAAGTAAGTGGGCGGAACACTCCTTGCTAACGCGCTTTCATAACGAAACCTGGGGTGGCGAAAAAGTCTTTTCTATCCTGGCGCGATTGCAGCAAGAGCCCAAGCGTTACCGCGACATGCTGGCGTTTATTTACCTATGCCTATGCCTGGGTTTTGAAGGTCGCTATCGAGTGATGACCCACGGCCGTGATGAGTACGAACAAATCGTTCGTGCGCTAGGTGAGCAGCTTTCTACTCTGGATCAGCCCTCTGAAGAGGCGCTTACGCAGCCATTGCGTAACGTTGTTAACGCTCGCCAAGGGCGGCGAACGGGCTTTCCTATCTGGGGCATCTTTGGGCTATTTGGGCTTGCCATGGTGGCGGTGTATATGGGCCTGTCATGGTCACTTGACCAGCAGGCTGAGCAGATCACCTTGCTTCTTAACCAAATCTATCGTTAGGAGATACCATGCTCAGGGTAGAGCTACCGGCGCTTATTGATCGCCTGAACCCGATCACCCGCCAAGGACTCGAACAAGCCGCAGTGCTGTGCGCACAGCAACAGGCGCCAGAAGTTGCTGCCGCGCATTTGCTGCAAGCGCTGCTGGACCAGCCGCTGTGCGATGTACGCTGTTTGTGCGAGCATTTCGAGATCGATACTGCGGCGCTGCGTGCAACGCTTGCCGAAGAAACGCGCCCGCCACGCGATCTGGAGATCATCACGCCCAGCTTTTCACCGCTGCTGGTGGAGCTATTACAAGACGCCTGGCTGCTCGCCGCTACCGAATATCAGCACCGTGCATTACGCAGTGGCGCCGTGCTAACGGCTTTACTGCATAACGCTGAGCGCTATCTTGGCGCGGGTTCGGTGCGCCTGCTGGCGGATATCAATCGCGAAACGCTGCGCCGCCATTTAGAGCACCTTACCGCTGAATCGGCGGAGGCTCCCAGTGACCCATCCTTAAACGCAGGGCGCCAGTCTGGCATGGGGTCTGAAAGATTGGGGCCTGGAAGCGAGAAGCCTGGAAACGATAGTGCGCTGGCGCGGTTTGCCACCTCTTTAACCGAACAGGCACGCCAAGGCGAGCTCGACCCCGTGCTGGGCCGCGACCCGGAAATCGACCAGATGCTCGATATTTTGGGACGTCGGCGCAAGAACAATCCGATTGTGATCGGCGATGCCGGGGTGGGTAAAAGCGCCGTTGTGGAGGGGTTGGCAGCACGCATAGTGGCAGGGCAAGTTCCTGCAGCGCTAAAAGATGTTGAGCTACTGACCCTTGATTTAGGCGCCCTGCAGGCAGGCGCTGCCGTTAAAGGCGAGTTTGAAAAGCGCCTGAAAGCAGTGATTGATGAGGTGAAAAACGCACCGCGCCCTACGCTGCTGTTTATTGATGAAGCGCACACGCTGATTGGTGCCGGTAATCAGGAAGGCGGCGGTGATGCGGCCAACTTACTCAAGCCTGCGCTGGCGCGCGGCGAGCTGCGCACCATTGCCGCGACCACGTGGCGTGAATACAAAAAGTACTTCGAAAAAGACCCCGCGCTTTCAAGGCGCTTCCAGCCTATAGCGCTCTCTGAGCCGAGCGTGGAGCAGGCGCTGGTGATTCTGCGCGGCCTGCGAGATGTTTATGAGCGTGCCCATGGGGTTCTGATTGGCGACAGCGGTTTGCGCGCCGCCGCGGCACTGTCGGCCCGCTACTTGGCCGGGCGGCAGCTGCCGGACAAAGCGATCGACGTGCTGGATACCGCCTGCACGCGATTAGCACAGGCGTTAGACACGCCGCCGCGCAGGCTTAGCCATCTACAAAGCGAGCACACCGCCGCATTGCGTGAGCGCGACCAGCTCGAGCGTGAGCGACTGTTGGGTCGCGAGCCCGATAGCGAAAACCATCACGTATTAACGGAGCGCCTAGTCAAGCTTGAGCAGGAGCTAGCAAGCCTGGAAGCCGCCTGGCAGGCGCAGCGTGAGTGTGTTGATGCGATTGTTGCGATGCATCGCCAGTTGCTAGATGCCACCAATAGCGATGCGCTGGATCAACTGCCTGAAGGCATTCATCAGGCGCTGGCCGAGCGTGAACAGCAGCTGACGCAGCTGCAAGAAACCTTTGCGCTGGTTAATCCTAGCGTTGAAGAAGCACAGATTGCCCAGGTGATCGGCGACTGGACAGGCGTCCCGGTAGAGCGCATGACCAGTGATGAGCTAACGCGGCTTACCGAACTGCCTACTTATCTAGGGGAATTAATCCAGGGCCAAAGCAGCGCGGTAGAGCGCATTCACCGCCATCTGCTGACTGCCCGTGCGGATCTACGTCGGCCAGGGCGGCCCTTGGGCGCCTTTTTATTGGTGGGCCCCAGCGGGGTCGGTAAGACTGAAACCGTGGTGCAGATTGCCGATCAGCTGTATGGCGGGCGCCAGTTTCTGACCACTATCAATATGTCCGAATACCAAGAGAAGCATACCGTTTCTCGGCTAATTGGCTCACCGCCTGGCTATGTGGGCTTTGGCGAGGGCGGCCTATTGACCGAGGCGATCCGCCAGCGGCCTTACTCGGTGGTGCTGCTGGACGAAGTCGAAAAAGCGCACCCCGATGTGTTGAACCTTTTCTATCAAGCGTTCGATAAAGGTGAGCTGGCCGACGGAGAAGGGCGCTTAATCGACTGTAAAAACGTGCTCTTTTTCATGACCTCGAACCTTGGCTATGAGGTCATTGTCCGCCACGGCGACAACGCTGCTCAGCTTGATGCAGCGCTTTATCCCGTGCTGGCTGAGTTCTTCAAGCCCGCACTTCTCGCCCGTATGGAAGTGGTGCCTTATCTACCGCTAGACGGCGATACGCTGCGCGATATCGCCAAAGCCAAGCTGCACACGCTGGCAACACGCATTCGCGAACGCCACAGGCATGCGGATGTAGCGCTGGATGACACCCTGGTTGATGCAATTTGTCAGCGCGCCACCCGCAGTGAAAACGGCGCGCGCATGCTGGAGTCGGTGATTGACGGTGAGCTGCTTCCGCCGCTGTCGCGTGCCTTGCTCGAACGCATGGCGCGTCGCGAACAGGTGACCCGCGTTGCGCTGGGTGTCGATGCTGAACTGGGCACCTTTACCGCGGAGGTTGCGTAACTTCATGACGCTGCTAGCCGCAATGCCGATTGCATTAACCCTAGTAGAGAGTGCTAACGCAGAGGCGTTGCGCGCGCGAGCAGCAACGCTGGTGCGTGATGGTCTGGGCCTGGATGGCGCAGAATGCCTCTATGTAGAGGGCAGCGGCCGCTGGCTGGGGCGTGACGGCGATGCAGCGCAGTTCGATTGCAGTGATTTTAGCCATCCCTACGCCCACGTTATTCGTAGCGGTAAAGCGCTAACGCTCAGCGTGGGGGACGCACGCACGCGCTTGGATCACCGCGCGTTTCAAACGCAAGTGGCGCGCTTAGCGGCGAATAAATGCCTCCAAGTGCGGCCACTACGGGCAATAGATGGTGATCAAGAGTGGCTGGGTGTGCTGATGATGATCGGCGAGCGGGACGCTCTCACCGCGCTTAATGACGAGCCCGGCATGGCCGCTTTTGAAGCATTGCTATGCAGGCTGTGGGCACGGCTTTCGAGAGAGCAGGGCGAGCGGCATCGTACGCGCGCGCTGCGTGATTCCCTCGCCAAACTTAACGACGGTGCCCGGCGCCAGACGCTGGCAGATCAGCTAGCAGAAGACCTGCTGGGGCAGTCGATGGCTATGCACACGCTGCGCCGACAAGTGGTTAGAGCAGCAGAAACTAATCTGGCCGTGTTGCTGCAAGGCGAAACCGGGACGGGTAAAGATCGTGTGGCACGTGCCCTGCACCAGCTTTCGGCGCGCTCAAAAGGCCCGTTTATGGCGATTAACTGCGCTGCCATTCCCGAGGCGCTGCTGGAGTCTGAGCTGTTCGGCCATTCCAAAGGAGCATTTTCAGGCGCGGACCAGGCCCAGGAAGGGCTGATTAGCCAAGCCGACGGCGGCACGCTGTTTCTGGATGAAGTGGGTGATATGCCGCTGGCGCTGCAGGCCAAGCTGCTGCGCGTGCTGGAAAGCGGCCGGTATCGTCCTTTGGGGGCGAGCGAAGAACGCTGCGCCGATTTACGCATAGTGTCTGCAACCCATCAGCCGCTTCGCGAGCATATCCGCGCGCAGCAGTTTCGCGCCGACCTTTACTACCGGCTCGGCCAGTTCCCGTTGACCCTGCCCCCGCTTGCCGAACGGCGCGATGACATCGCTCAGCTGGCGCAATCGTTTATCACCGATTTCTGCCAGCGTGAAGAGCGTGTCGAAATGGGTATTACGCCCGCGGCGCTGCGCTTACTGCACGGTCGCGATTACCCTGGCAACGTACGCGAGTTAAAAAACCTCATCGACTACGCCTGCGCTATGACCGCGCAAGGCACTGATATTGATGCCTACGTGCTGCCAGGAGAGCTTGATAATGACGCGCCCGTAAATACGACTCTGCCGACCAGCGGTGGCGCGTACGCGTTGCCGGACAGTATTGACGATTTGCGCCAGGCGCTGCGGGACGTTGAGTCCGACATTATTCGTCAGCGGTTGCTGCACTTTGGCGGCAACCGAGCACAAACCGCTGAAAGCCTTGGCTTACCTAAGCGAACGCTGGCGCACAAGTGCCAACTGCTAGAACTGGATACCAAATGAAAATGACCTTACTGACGCGCCAATGGTCATGCAGAGCGCTGCTCATTATAGGCGCTGGCAGTAGCCCAGGGCTGTACGCCGACGCGCACCAAGCAGGGCTAGAGAGCGTGTTGGATAACGCGCAGGCCTGTGCGGAAGAACCCTCGCGTTTAGATCGGCTCAGCTGCTACGACGACGTGTTTAAACCAACGCTGACCACGACAAACGATTCAGAGCTATCCGACCTGTGGTACGCCATTGAGCGCCAAGAGGCCGAGCGAGATACACAGGCGCTAGGGCTGATGGTGGAACAAGTCGGCGACGATGTGTTGATGAGCGTGCCTGCGTTGGGAACCACGCCGCCGCGCCCGGTGATGGTGATGGCCTGTGAGAAAGCGATCACTCGCTTCCAACTGCACATGCCTGAACCGGTCAACGCGGCTCGCGTTGATCTTCAGCTTTCGACTAATACGGGCAGTATTCAGCAGCAGTGGCGTGCACGCGACGATGGCCATGTACTTAACGGCGGCCGAGGGCTACCCGCGATTGAGACGTTGCGACAGCTGCTTAACGCCAATGAGGTCACGCTGACGAGTGATGTCGCCGTGTTGAATGGTTTGCGTTTTGACATCACGGGCTTGCGCCAAGCCATTCAGCCCATGCGCGAAGCGTGCCGCTGGTAAGGGAGCCAACTATGCGTATTACTGCCGTCGCTCATCTTGACCCCCTGTTGGCCCCGCTGGCTAACAATGCAGACGGGCAGCCTGTGGGGGAGTCGCTTGAGGAAACCAGCGACTACCTAGCCCTTGATGCTGAAATGATGAAAGTCGGCTCGCTGCAACATGCAAGTGTCGCGTGGGAAAGCGCTGAAACGCTGGCGATTCGCATGCTGAGCGAGCGCGGCAAAGACCTAAAAGTGCTAGGCCATTTGCTGCACTGCCTACAGCACGATGGCAATGGCGTGCGCTTTGCGCTGTCACTGCGCCTGTTAACGCATGCTCTGGAGCAGCCCTGGTGGGCGCATGCCTATCCCTTTAATGGCCCGCGGGGCGCCAAGCTGCGCCCGCGGCTGTTTCAGCAGTTTAGCCAGCGCAGCGTAAAGCTCGCCGCCGGGCTGGACTTTCATAATGCGGACGATGAGTTCGAGGCTTGCAATACAGCGCTAACGGAGCTGCAGGCACGCGTAGAGCAATACTCGCTACCCGGGCAAGCGCTGAATGAGTTAAGCCGCCAGCTCACTGCGCAGCGCCCTACTCAAACACCGTCTTCAGCCAATAGCGATAGCGCTACGCCACCGAGTGAGCGAAGCGAGACCGCGAGCAGCCAAGCAGGGCAGCAAGCGGCACCGACGGCTGAGGCGCCCGCGAAAGTGCCGGAACTGCGCTTAGAGGCGGGTAACGAGCGCTCGAATCGTCAGGCGCTGCTCAAGATGGCGGATTTTTTGACCGAGCAGGCCTCGGGGGAACCGCTTGCTTACCGCCTTCGCCGCTACGCCGTGTGGAGTGCCATACAGGCGCTGCCTTCGGCTAAAGAAGGCGGGCGGACAGAGCTTGCGCCCGTTTCCGCCGACCGCATTGCCGGCTACCGAGAAGCCTTTGCGCGCGGCGGCGACAGCGACTTATGGCAGCGCATTGAAAATAGCCTAGCGGTTAGCCCCTATTGGCTAGAAGGCCATCGGCTGAGCGCTGGGATTGCCAAACAGCTGGGGCATCCGCGCTGCGCTGAGGCAATCCGTGATGAAGCGCAGCGCTTTGTGCAACGCCTGCCTGGCATTGAGGCGCTGACCTTTAATAACGGTGCGGCGTTCGTCGATGATGAGACACAGCGCTGGCTGCATAGCAGCGGAATGCCGGGTAGCGGCGGGGCCAGCAGTGGCGGTAATGATACTTGGCAGGCGGGTTTAGAAGAGGCTCGCGAGGAAATGGAAAGTGGCGATATGGGAGCGGCATTAAAAGTGCTTGATCAAGGCCTTAGCGCCGCCCGGTCGCCTCGTGAAAGCGCCTACTGGCGTTTAGCGAGTGCGGACCTTTTGCATGAAACCGGCCTGGAAAGCCTTGCGCAGCAGCACTACCGCACATTGCATCAAACCATCACCGAACTTGCGATGGAGCAGTGGGAACCATCGCTTGTGTCGCGTCTTCACGCGGCGGTTAAAGAAACGCACTAAACAATATTCATCAGTAACAGGGACGAGGGATAAAGGCTAATGTGGTCAACATTAACATCAAAGCTGAGCCGCTGGGTGCCTGGCTTGTCGCGGGCACAAACAGCGAAAAACCGTGCCAATGCGCATGGTAATAAAGCGAAAGGGCTATTGCGGATCTCAACACTGCTGTGGGCGGTGCTGCTCATCGTATTGCTGGTCGCTATTTGGTGGCTGGGGCCGGGTTGGGAAATACGCGACGTCATGCCGCTTGCTCCGTTAACTAACCGCCTGTTGGCAACGCTGGCCGTCGTCACTCTTATTGCTGTGATCTGGGGTGTCCGCTTAGCGCGCCGGCTGCGCACCCTGGATGAAGAGCGTGAGCACGAAGACGCTCGCCAGCAAGATCCGATTATGTCGCAGGTGGAGCGACAAGAAGCGTCGCTCGACAGCGTGTTGACTGAGATTACGTCGAGCCTAGGCGGTGGCCATAACAGCCGTTATCGCCTGCCTTGGTACCTGGTGATGGGGGTCGAAAATGCGGGCAAAACCAGCCTGATCAATCGCTCCGGCCAAACCTTTGCGCTGACCCACGTGATGAAAGCATCCGGGCAGAGTAGTAAGCAGGGCCAGCTTGGCTTTGACTGGTGGATTGGCGATAAAGCGGTGCTGATTGACCCTGATGGTGAGCTGCTAACGCAAGGCGCTATGGAGGGCGGTGAGCCTCAAGAGCTACAGCGCAGGCTGTGGGATCATTTTGTCGATTGGCTTGAGCGCAATCGTGCCCAGCGGCCGTTAGATGGCGTTGTACTGGTGCTGGATCTAGCCCGTTTAAGCCACGCCCAAGTGGCGGTGCGCAAAGCCTATGCCGCGCTGTTGCGAAGCCGCTTACGTGAATTAATGGAGCGTCACGGCACCCGGCTACCGGTTTACGTCACGTTTAGCAAAATGGACTTGCTGCACGGCTTTGACGACTTTTTCCGCCACTATTCCCGCGCAGCCCGCCGTGCGCCGCTTGGCTTTACCTTTTCAGCGGCTTCGATGGACACGCCCGGAAAATGGGAGTCTGAGTTCGAAGCTGATTATGATGCCATGCTGGCACGCTTGAACCAGCATATGCCAACCATGCTTTCCGAGTGCCGCGACCGCGATGAGCGTGAGTCAGTATTCCGGTTTGTACGTCAGTTAGCGGGGCTGCGCGATGTGCTGTTCGGCTTTCTGGCCGAGGCGCTGTCGAGCGATCGCTTCTCAACGGCGGCGATGGTGCGCGGCACTTATTTTACCTCGGTTTATCAGCAGGGCGTGCCGGAAGACCCGTTTGTTGATGCCGCCGCGCGCCGCTACGGCATGGGCGATACCGTGCAGCCTGCGCACAGGGCCACCCGCAGCGCGCTTTATTTCACCGAAGAGCTGTTTGATAAAGTTATTTATCCCGAGGCAGGCTTAGCAGGCGATAACGCCCGTGTGACTCAGCGTCGACGTCGGGCGCGCAATGTCAGCCTAGCTGCTTGCTTGATTATGGGCGTTGGGCTGGTCGGTGGCTGGGCGCATTTCTATCAAAAGAACAGTGTCTCTCTCGCCGCAGTAGAAGAGCGGGCGGCAACGTTTTTAGCCACTCAGCCTGAGGCTTTCCAAAGCGACGATCCCAGCGGCTATGAGTTTTTAGAACCGCTGGACAGGCTGCGCTATGCGCTGGAAACCTTCTCCGAATACCGTACGCACACGCCTTATCTCGCCGATATGGGGCTTTATCAAGGGCATATCATTGGCGCCCAGGTTGAACGTGCCTATCTGGCGATGCTGGAAAATCAGTTCCTGCCGGCATTAATGATCGGCATCGTAGACGACATGAATCGCTCCGAGGAAGGCAGTAACGCGAAATTAGCGCTACTGCGCGTGCTGCGCATGATGTCAGACGCCAGTGGCCGCCAGCCTGAGCGGGTAGAGCGCTTTATGGCGCAGCGCTGGCAGGGTTACTTTCCTCAGCAGGGCGATGTCCAAGAGCGCCTGTTGACACACCTTGACTACGCGTTGATACATAGCGATCTAAAGGGGCATATTGCTGACGGTCAGCAGCGCGCCCAGCAGGCCATGGCACCGCTTCAAGGCAGCATCGACGCTGCACAGCAAGAGCTTTCTCGTCAGCCGATTGATGAGCGGGTGTATACGTCCTTGAAAGTCGCCGGTAGCCGCCAAGGTGAACCGCTTGACCTGCGTCGTAGCGTCGGCACGCTGTTCAATACGGTATTTATGGCGCGCAATGACCAGGCTGAGTACGTGCAGCTGCCTCACTTGGTGACCCGCGACGGCTTCGAGAACTACTTTCTACAAGAGCTTGATCGAGCCACAGAGCTTGCGCTAATCGACGTGTGGGTGTTGGGCCAGCGCGATAACATCAACTTTAGCGAAGCCGATAAACAGCAGCTGCAAACGGCGCTGCGCGAATACTACGTGAGTGACTATCACGTTAGCTGGCGCGATGCCTTGCGCAATACGCAGCTGGTGCCCTTGCCGGACATTCATCAGGCCATCGTGGTGGCGGATGCGCTGGTGGGCTCACAGCGCCCATTAGACAGGTTGTTGAATGCCGTTGAACGTAATACCAGCCTCTATCCTGAACTGCCCGAGGATGACGAACAGGCCCGCGCAGCGCTGCGCGAATCTCAGCGATACCAGCTAGCGCTGGCCATTGAGGAGCCCTTTACGCCGATTAACCAGCTCAGCCAGGCGCGTAATGACAATCCCTCGTCGCTTGAGGAAATTAAGGTAGCGGTCACTGAGCTGCGCAACTACTTGCAGGAAATTGAAGAGTCGAGCGATGCAGAGCGTGCCGCCTTTATGACTGTGCGTGATCGGCTTTCACTACGCGGTAACGACCCCATCTACAATCTACAGCGCATTGCCGAAAACACGCCGCAGCCGGTAGGCCGCATGCTGCATGATTTGGCTGATCAGAGCTGGCAGCTAATGATGGTGAGTGCCACGCGTCATTTAGAACACCTCTGGCTGGATGAAGTGGTCGCGCCTTATCAAGAGCGACTAGCCGGCCGCTACCCGCTTGCCCCTAGCGCCACCAGTGAAGTAGCGCTTAGCGACTTTGAAGACTTCTTTGCCCCCAGCGGCACCTTAGATGCTTTTTATGAAGAGAGCTTAAAGCCCTTTATTGAAGGCGCGCCCGAGTACTTAGTTGATGCTGACGGTAATTCGCTACTGCGCGATAGCCTGCACACCGCCGTTCAACAGGCTGAGCAAATTCGTCGCGCCTACTTTAGCCGCGACGGCGCGCTGGATGTGGAGTTCGCCCTAGAGCCGGTGAGCTTAAGTCCAGACAAGCGTCGCAGTGTGATCAGCGTGGACGGCCAACTGATCGAATACGCCCACAGCGCCAGCCAGCGTGTTTCGATGATTTGGCCCAATACTTTACGCGGTGGCAATGAAAGTCGCGTCACCATGGTGCCTAGTGAAATCAACCGCTCTCCGCGCAGCGTGACTCAAGACGGCGCCTGGGCCTGGTTCCGGCTGTTAGAACAAGCCGATATCACCAGTGTCAGCGAGCGGGAGCTGGAACTGCGCTTCAACGTCGATGGCGGCTCGATGCGTTATCGCCTGTTTGCTAACGGCTCAGCCAACCCCTTTACGCGCCCGCTAGCGGCGGGCTTCCAGTTGCCAGCGGCGCTCTACGCCGAGCGAGGCAGCAATGCTGACCAAACTTAAGCAACTGTTTAGCGCCGGCACGTCTCAGCCTACGACGCGCCATAAGCGTCAGAGCAGCGTGAAGCGCGCCCGCCCGCTAGTGGAGGCGCGCAGCGAGGACATCGACAGTTTTATTGAAGCGGTCTACCACGCGGATGCCAAAGGGCACTCACCGTGGGTGCTAAAAGATAAAAGCGTGCTGGAAACGCTGCGTCGGGCGCTGGAATTTACCGTTCACCGCGGCCTGTGGCTACAGCGCGACGAAGGTAAGGTCGCGCATTGGCAGGGCCGACTGCTGGCACTACGCCATGGCGACGGACCGCCGTTAGGCATGGTGCTGGCCTGTCGCCCTGACGATGAGGCTGCCTGGCAGCTGCGCTTTTTCTACATCAGCCAAGAGTGGAAAGGCAGCGGCCATGGCACCCGCTTACTCATGGCCGTGCGCCGCAGCCTCAGCGGTGTACCGCTGCAGACACGCCTGCCGTTGGTGTGCCACTCGGCCATCGATAGCCTGGAAGCCGCCGGCTTTACTCGCCAATACGTTGATGCCTTTGAGGTCGCCAGCTACGAAGCGCCCGCAAAGTGGGACGAATAAGTGGGATGAGTAAGTGGGATGAGTAAGTGGGATGAGTAAGTGGGATGAGTAAGTGGGATGAATAAGCCGCACGAATAAGCAGTCATGTAAAAGGAGTACCCGCAATGGGCCAGCAATTTGTACTAGTGGGCGATATGGGAACCGACCACGACGGTTTTCCTGCTACGCCGGTAACCGCCGGTAGCGGCACGGTGCTAATGGACGGTAAGCCCGTCGCTCGCGTAGGCGACCCGCTCGCGCCACACGACAAGCCCAGCCACTCCACGCATCCGCGCGCCATTGCACAGGGCTCGGGCACTATTTTAATCGACGGCAAACCCGCTGCGTTAACGGGCCACGGCGTGGACTGTGGCGGCGTGGTCATCGGGTCTGGTTCAGGAGAGGGACGTTGAGATGACAAGCACAGGACTGCAATTTACGTTAACACTCCCCGGTGTGGACGAGGTGGCGGTGATCGACTTCACCCACCGCGAAGCGCTTTCCCAACCCTTTGAACTGGCGCTGAATCTGGCTAGCCGCGATGGCAGCCTAGACGCCGCCGATCTCCTTGATAGCGAAGCTACCCTGACTATTTGGCAGGATGGCGAACCGCTGCGCCGCGTGCACGGCATTATCGCTGAATTTGGCCGAGGTGATCGCGGCCACCGGCGCACTTTTTACTCGCTGGTACTGCGCCCCGCGCTCTGGCGGCTTTCACTACGCCAGAACTCGCGGATTTTCCAGAAGACCGATCCGCTCACTATGATCAATACTCTGTGCGATGAGCGCGGTATTACCGATGTGGCTTTCGCCGTCACCCGTGAATTGCCGGAGCGCGAATACTGTGTGCAGTACCGCGAGACTGACCTGGCGTTTATCGAGCGCCTGGCCGCTGAAGAGGGCTTGTTCTACTTCCATGAGCTTGAGGAGGGCGCTCACCGGCTGATCTTTGCCGACGATCCGCAAGTACTCACGAGCCTCGGCGAACGCACTTATCACAGCCGAGCGGGGGGCACGGCTCCCAGCCGCCATGTACGCAAGCTGAGTCAAAAGGCCCGCGTCGCTGCGGCCTCCGCCACGCTGAAAGACTATAGCTTCAAGAACCCGGCCTACGCCCAGTTACACGAACATTTGGGCCGCGATGTCGAGGCCCACGGTCAGCAGTCTGACTACGAACATTTTGATTACCCCGGCCGCTATAAACAGGACGCCTCCGGTGAACCGTTTACCCGCATTCGCCTGGAGCAGCTGCGCCGCGAGACCATCACCGCCAGTGCCGAAAGTGATCTACCCGAGCTTGCCCCCGGCCTGCGCTTTACACTCACTGATCACGATACTGACAGCCTCAACCGTGATTGGCAGGCAATCAGCGTTATTCACCACGGCGAGCAGCCCCAGGCGCTGGAAGAAGACAGCATCAGCAGCAGCGAATCAGGGGGTATGACTCGCTATATTAACCACGTCACGTTAACGCCAGGCGACTCTCCCTGGCGGGCCACTCCCAATCCCAAGCCCCGCGTGGATGGCCCTCAAGTAGCCTTTGTGGTCGGCCCCGAAGGCGAAGAGATTCACTGCGACGAGCATGGCCGGGTTAAGGTGCAGTTCCCCTGGGACCGCTACGCGGAACCCAATGACACTGCGAGCTGCTGGGTGCGCGTTGCCCAAGGCTGGGCGGGCGGCGGCTACGGCAGTATCGCCATTCCGCGTATTGGCCACGAAGTGATTGTTTCTTTCCTGGAAGGCGACCCCGATCAGCCGCTGGTCACCGGGCGTACCTATCACGCAGTCAACACCGCGCCGTACCCGCTGCCAGAGCACAAAACCCGCACGGTCATCCGTACCCAGAGCCACAAGGCCGAAGGCTTCAACGAACTTCGTTTTGAAGATGAAGCGGGTGAAGAGCAGATTTGGCTGCACGCCCAGAAAGACCTGGAGCTGCTAACGCTTAACGACCGCACTGAAGAAATTCAAAACGACAGCCACCTTAAGGTACACAACAACCGCATCAGCGAGATCGACAACGATGATCATCACACGGTGCATAACAACCGCCACACCCAGGTCGACGGCGACGACCACCTGATGATCGACGGCACTCGCCACGAGAAAGTTGGCCAGGCCCAGCTGCTGGAAGCCGGGCAGGAGATTCATCACAAAGCGGGCATGAAGGTCGTGATTGAAGCCGGTGCTGAAATTACCCTAAAAGCCGGCGGCAGCTTCCTGAAAATCGACCCAAGCGGCGTCACGATTGTTGGCCCGCAAGTCAAGATTAACTCCGGAGGTAGCCCAGGCTCGGGTAGTGGGCAGGCGGCGCAGGGGCCGCAGTTGCCGGTGGAAGTGGAAGCGCCGCCTGTGTTCACCAAGGTGGAGCCTCCACGCCAAGAGGCTGCGCTTAGGCAGGAAATGGCATTAACACAGCCCTGTACTCCTCTGGATCAACAGGAGTAATGCATGGAAGAAGGGCATACCGTTTCTTTTCCCTTGCGGGCTAGCTACGGGCGGAATCGTTATTTGGTGCTCGACGGCCTCAAGCTGGAGCCTCTGGAAAAGTGGCTTTATGAGCACGCTGAGTCACCTGTTTACGAGCCTATTTATTTAGATACGCCGCTTGATGGGTGCCGAGGCATTTCACCCTGTTTGTTAAAGCTTGAGGACAACGACCCCCTCTGGGACATATTTCTTAAAAAAGGGGCAGAGAACCAGTGGGGTTGGGCTTTCGTAAGCACTGCCACCTTTGATGAGCTTTTGCAGCACCTTCGGTGGTTGCTTTTCGTTGAGCATCCGCAAGAAGGCGAAAAGGTCCTAAGAGTGGGCTCTCCTGAAGTGATGAAGTGTCTCTTCAGTGCGGAGCCTCAGCCTTCAAAGAGTGAGTTGCTAGGTATGCTGGATGCTATTTGGCTACCCAGCAAAGAGGGCGGGGTAATGCGTTGGTATCAAGTCGATAATGAGCGCTCAAAACATCCTCAGCGCAAAGAGAGATTCACACTTCAGCAAAAGCACCTTGATGCGCTCAGTGAAATTGCCTGGCGACGCTTTGCTCAGGACCTAGCGAAACACCTTGACACTTTTTTTGCAGATAGTCCTTTGCTGCTGGAGCAGGGAACGAGCATAAATGCTGCGGACAAGGTCATTAACGTCACTCGGGAGTTAGGATTTGCTGGACGGCGAGCACACTACTACATGGCCAATATTCTGGGGGCACACGGTGAAGAGGCATTGGATAAGAATGCTATGCCGGATATCGCGGTAAACCTTCTTCAATCAGATCCTCGGGCACCAATGGAACGATTAAAAGCCGCTGCTGAAGCTTCTCAGCAACGACTGAACACGGAGATAAACGTATGAGCCACTCCATGGAAGAAGCGCAGCGCGTTGCGGATTCCCAGCCGGATAACGATCCAGGCCAAGAGCAAGGCCAGTGTTCATTGACGCTTCCGGATCTTCAATTAGTTCCCGTGCGTTACGCAATCGTTGAAGCAACCCAGGCAGAGCTTGCCAGCGTGGTCTCTGGGTTTTCTCCGGTATATAGCGGCTCTTATCGTCAGCCAGGTATTCGGCCCATACGCAGTGGTTGGCTCTATCTAGTACATAGCATATCGCCAGATGAAGTGCAGGTATTCAAGGTGGAGCCAGATGGCAGTGGCGATAGCATCATTATAAAGCGGGAGGGCTCGGTGGAGGTGCTCTATAGCCCGCTTGAACTAACGCCGCTGCATGTTTCCATGCTGCAACACGGGGCATTTCGAGAGCAAGTCATGATGCGCGTGAACGTAGGGGCCTACTGCCCAGGCAATGGTACGGCGCACCTACTCAACCCTGACGATCTAGCGAGTGCTTTAGCGGATGACGTTGGCGAGCACTTACCTACCCCTGCTGCTCCAGAGCACCCTGGCGAACAAAACGAACTAGATATGGGTAGCTACTCCTGGTGCGAAGGGGAGGGCGAGGATAAAGAGTGGCAGCTTGCGGCGGCTAGTAGCATAACGGCGTCAATAGCAGGCGAGTATAAATTAGATAGTGCCTGTTTAATTGTTGAGGATATTACCGGGCGGTTAAAAGATTTATCTCAAGCTTGGGCATGCGCTGCAGAGCAGCAGGGTAGTTGGCACGATAAGTATCAAACCGAGAACTTTGCCGCGCGAACCATTGATGGCTTGATGAATGTCGACTTTACCCCTCATTCTGCTAATGCGGGCCAGGGCAATATTCCCGAATGGCTAGGCGATGCTGGCAGCGATGATCAAGCTGATTTACGAGAACTGGCAGACCTTTACGAGCAGCGCCGCGAAAGGCGAGAGGCTATCCATACTGCTCACACTGGAGTGGTCGGTAGCGCCTTGGCGCCCATTAACCGGGATATCGATGAACTCAGCCAGCATATAGCTGAAAACCTAAGTACGGATGCTGAGTCAGTAAAAGCATTTGTTGAGCAGAGCGAGCAGGCCCACTTTAATGAAGTGATTGGCGGCAACTATGCCTTAGCACCCAACGGCATTGTCGATGTTATTCGTCAGCAGGAATTGGAGGACTTCCTTGCTTACGCCAATGGGCTTGAAGAGGCTTGGCAAGCCGCTTATCGGGGGATAGGGCAGGATTTGGCAGGCCTATTACCTGTATGGCACAACTATGCCCTCCTATTGGATCGGGAAGACGAAGTACACATCAGCTTCACCAGTAAGCTGGAGCATTGCGCGATGGAAACACTGGCCCTGTGTGGGCAAGGCGACTTCCTTTCTCAACACTATATGGGGAATGTTCCCACAACGGCCCATCTGCTTCACTTTCAGCCGACTGACACCTTTATTAAGACCTTTCTGACTGAGCTGGGAGGCCCGCAAAAAGCCTTAACGCTGGCGGCGGCACTGATGACGGCCGCAGGTGCGTTGGGGAATTACCAGACGTGGCGGAGTACTATCGAGCAGCAAGTGGGGCTGCGCTTCCGTAGCATCGCGGGAATTTCCGACGAAGTCGCCGCCGATATTGCCGGAGAGGTCTATTTTAAAGAAAAAATGCTCGGTGAAGCGGTGATCAAGACATTGCTGGACGATGCGCAGCAATTGGAACTACCACAACGCTTTGCCAATCTGGCTGGCATGTTACCCGAAGGCCAGCGGCTAATGTTTGTTGAGCGCTTGGGACTGCTGGAAATGGCCTGGGAGATTCCTGACCAAACGATACTGGGGAAGTTACAGCAAGCCATTACTAAGGCAGAACGCTCCTTATCACAGCTCCAGCGGTTGGAGCAGGAGATGGCGAGCTATTATCAAGAGCGCGATGCACAGATAAAACAAGCGTCCAGGCGCGGTGCCAGCCAAGCCCATCGCCGCGCTGCCGATCAATACCACGCCAATAATATCCGCAACAAAGCCTCGGAAATCAAACAGCAACAACAGTTGATTAGCGAGGCGTTGGACGACCTAGCAGAGCATAGCTTTCCTGCCAATGAAAACGGGTCACACGCGTTAAAAGTGGGCGGCTTGAGCCAGGCGGCGACGCGAGCCGCGTTGGCCGAGCGTACCGCATTCAAGGAATTGGCTAACCAGCCCCGTGATACGATGCGCAGCACGCTGGATACGCTGGTGCGGAACGAGCAGAGCGAAGTGTCGATCACTCGTGCAATGGGTGTATTGGTGAACGGTAGTTTGTCTGTCATGGGGGCTATTACTACCTTCGTGGCTATGAAAGATATGTTCAATCGAATAGGACAGGAAGACATTCTTGAACATGTTGGTAATACGGGTTCTCAAACGATGGCTACAGCTGCTTCGATCATGGCGATTAGAGAAATGATCGTCGATGCCCGCCATCGCAAGCTTTATGAAGGACGTGCTTTCCAACAAGTCGCACAGGCTGAACTGAAGGCAGCAGCGGGAAGCCCTGCACAGTTGGAACGTTGGGCCAAAGTAGCTAATAAAGCTATGGGATTTGTTGCTGGTTTAGGTGGCGTGGCAGGTGCTTTCGAGATGCTTAGGCAAGCTCAGAAGCTGGGGCGTGCGGAGACGCAGGCGGAGCGTTTAGCCACTCAGGTGGCTCTGGTAGGTGCTACTGGCACAGCCGGTGGGGGGTTGTTCTTGGGTAGCATGGGTCTCGTAGGCAAAATATTGGGCGCGCCTGCCGCGCAGTGGCGATTATTGATGTTGCAGTTTGCCGGGCCAGTAGGTTGGTTTGTGGCGGTGAGTACGTTGTTATTGGTGATGGGCGACTTGCTGGCCAGCCGCTTTTCGTTAAGCCCGGTACAGCGCTGGTGCCAGCGCAGCCACTGGGGGCTGCGCCGTGAGTTTCAAGGGCTTGAGGCGCATGAGCAGGCACTAGGTCAATTAAGCGGCAGTGACGCAAGCGTGGAGCGGCAAGGCGTGGCAGTATCTCATGCAGGCCCGGGGGTTGGTCCTGCGGCCAGTGACTTGGCCTTCCGGCTAACCATGCCCGGTGGCCAGCCTCCTGATGAGGAAACGCTGTCTGTCGGGCTGTGGGGCGTGCCCATGAGCGGTTCCCATCAAGAGCTGACTCGTGATGTGCTGGCACACGCTTATCAAGAAGTTGAAGAAGCAGGTTCGGTAGTCACCTATCACTTAGCGCCCGAGGTGCTAAGCCAGTATTACTTTGTGCGGCTGGTGGTGTGTTCGCGTCTCAATGGTGAGACCTCCACTCAGGTATACGAGCTACACCGTCGCGGTCGGTCACTGCCAGAGAGTTGGCGTGAGGTGAGCGCCCTCACGGATAGTTTTTTCAGTAGCAGCAAAGCAGGTACTTGGCCCAGCATGCCTCTTATCCCCTGGGCGTTCTAAACAAGGAAGAGTGATGTTTAACACAAACCCCAAAGAAGTCCTGCCTCCGATGCGGGCAGGCGAACGGGAAAGTCGCGCCGGGGGCGAGCAGTACTGTTTAAGCCCCTTGCCACTGCCTACAGACAGCGAATACGCAGTGGATGTGGCCCATATCGATGTGCGTCACGATGACGTCACCATGGATATTCGCCAGGGCGCAAGCCCCGATAGCATGATGACAGCGGGGCATATATTAAGTGGACTAGTGTTGGTTATAAGTAGCTTTTGTTTAATACTTTTTTTGATGGTAGTGATAAAAAATACTATGTATGGGGTTGCCTTTGCAGTGTGGGGGGGGGGGCTCTATACCGTTTTTCTTTTTGTGTTTATTCTTAGCATCGTCTGGATGAATACGCTTCTCAAACGCCTACCTCCAACCCGCCTCAATCGGCAGCGCCGTGAAGTGGCCTTTGTGGTTGACCCTCCTGGTCGCTTTTGGCTTCCCGCTCCTCAGAATCCATGGGTAGTTTCTATCATAGGGGCTATCGCTATGGGGAGTGGATTAATCGTAGTAGTGGAATTAGGTGAGTGGCTTCGAGGTGCCGAGGATTTATTTCCGCTTACAGTCTTCGTTATCCATACGTCCTCCATGGCTTTTCTCTTCGTTTATCCCCCCCTTTACGATCTCATCTGCCGACTCTGCAAGCGCGAACGGCGCACGGTGTTGGTACCCTGGGAAGATGTGGTCGCGGTGTGTGGCTTCAATCCTAACCTGGGTCCAGGAGCGGTCACCGGCTTTGGCTGGAACTTTGCACTGCTGCCGCCCGACCCGGAGCGCCCTGGTTACACATTGCCGGGTGCAGGCATTATGGTCAGCGTCGGTGGTCTGCCCGGTGCGCAGGCCCAGTGGGAGTATATTCGCCGCTTTATGGAAGAGGGCGCCGAGGCCATTACCCCTTCCGCTAAAGAGTGGGGCGTAGAGTGGTACAGCGCCTACGTGGCCCGCGAAAAAGCTGAATGCGAACGTACCAACGACCCCGCCCGGTGGCGGCGCTTTCGGCGCAAGCGCCTGTGGGAACATGCTCGCTTCGCTCACTGGTACACCGAATACCGCATGAAGCATATTCTTCCTAAAGCCGTGCCTAAGGATTGGTTGGAGGAGTGGTCGAAGCCATTGCCTGAATCCCAGTGTGCTAAGCCGTCGGTGGCTGTTAATGAACTTAGCGAGCATCTGCATGCGGCTTACCAGCGCGGTGAAAAGTTTATTGAGATGGGCGATGTCGCTAAGCGATTTAGCGTCGCGGTACCCGCTACTAACTACAAGGCCTACCCATCGTTCCCCTTTAGAACCCACGCTCAGCCTGTTTTAGATAACCATCATTAAGGATCATGTCATGACCCAAAAAAAGTGGCCGCTGGGCACCTTGGCCGTTCTAACTTGCCAAGGGTGTCATCATAAATGGCCAGCCAATTGGAAACAGACTAAAGCACTACAGGATGATAAACCGGTGTCCTGTCCTCAGTGCCCTGCTGAGTTACCGCTCAATGAAGAGCAGAAAGCCGCATTCAAGGAGCATGTCGAGGGTATCGAAAAAGCGACAGGCAAAGGATCCATTTGGGTTACGCTTGCTGGCCTGGCGAGTTTCGCGGTGGCGATTGGTTACTTCTTTAACGTTGTGCCCATGCCTGCTCTGGTGGCCGTGATCATTCCTTGCGTCTTGATCATGTTTTCCTCTTCATCGAGCGCCAAAGAGATACAGCCGCTGCATCTGGCGATTTTGCCTCAGCGTGTCGATAGTTAATGAGTGCTAGCTTTAGTATTGATAATCGTACCGCACAGTCGTAAAGACTCCGCCTTGCCGATGGAGATAGTGTTGTCCGAAGCCTATCGACGGCAGGGTATTTAACAGGGACGTTGATTGATAAATATCTTGATCAATCAACAGCTGCTGAAGCTGGTTGTTTCAAAATGCGCCTTTGATACAGTCGTTTACCCGTATTCGCCTGGAGCAGCTGCGCCGTGAGGCCATCACCGCCAGTGCCGAAAGTGATCTACCCGAGCTGGCCCCCGGCCTGCGCTTTACACTCACTGATCACGATACTGACAGCCTCAACCGTGATTGGCAGGCAATCAGTGTTACTCACCACGGCGAGCAGCCCCAGGCGCTGGAAGAAGACAGCATCAGTAGTAGCGAATCAGGGGGTATGACTCGCTACTTTAACTACGTCACATTGACGCCAGGCGACACTCCCTGGCGGGCCACTCCCAATCCCAAGCCCCGCGTGGATGGCCCTCAAGTAGCCTTTGTGGTCGGCCCCGAAGGCGAAGAGATTCACTGCGACGAGCATGGCCGGGTTAAGGTGCAGTTCCCCTGGGACCGCTACGCGGAACCCAATGACACTGCGAGCTGCTGGGTGCGCGTTGCCCAAGGCTGGGCGGGCGGCGGCTACGGCAGTATCGCCATTCCGCGTATTGGCCACGAAGTGATTGTTTCTTTCCTGGACGATCAGCCGCTGGTCACCGGGCGTACCTATCACGCAGTCAACACCGCGCCGTACCCGCTGCCAGAGCACAAAACCCGCACGGTCATCCGTACCCAGAGCCACAAGGCCGAAGGCTTCAACGAACTTCGTTTTGAAGATGAAGCGGGTGAAGAGCAGATTTGGCTGCATGCCCAGAAAGACCTGGAGCTGCTAACGCTTAATGACCGCACCGAAGAAATTCAAAACGACAGCCATCTGAAGGTGCATCGCAACCGGTTGACCGAGATTCACAACGACGATCACCTAACGGTACGCAACGACCGCTTTACCCAGGTAAAAGGCGATGACCACCTTCAGGTGGATCAAACGCGCCATGAGCTTTATGGCGAAGCGCAGCTGTTGGAAGCCGGACAGGAAATCCATCATAAGGCCGGTACGCAGATTGTGTTAGAGGCCGGTGCGGAGATCACCCTCAAAGCGGGCGGCAGCTTTGTAAAACTCGACCCGAGCGGCGTCACCATTGTCGGTGCCCAGGTGAAAATCAACTCCGGCGGCAGCCCTGGGCGTGGCCAGGGGCAGGCGATTGTGCTGCCCAACTTGCCCGGAGAGGCCGAACCCGAAGAGAGCGAGGATGTCACTCTTGAACCTCATCAAACACCTCTGCTGAGCAGTGATATTGCCGCCGCCACACCGCTGGCCCTGAATGCTATCGACATTATCGATGGCCTGGCCGATGACTGTAGCGCTTGTGAGCCAGCGGTAGGCAGCCCGGTGAACCCGCTACTGGGTGCTAAACTGCTGCCCGCCGAGACCGATTTTGCGCTACCGGCACCGCGCCCCTTTGTATTTAGCCGTGGGTATCTTTCCAGCAATGGGCGGGTTGGGGTGCTGGGCCAGGGCTGGTCGCTACCCGGCGAAAGCCTTGCGATGACGCTGAGCGACGATGCTTGTATCGTCCATGATGCTCAGGGTCGAGCCATTACCTTTGGGCCACTCGAATCCGGGCAGGCGCGTTTCTCACCTACCGAACAGCTTTGGATACGCCGTGGGGGTTCGTCAGCGTCTCAAGACAACGCACAGAGTGACGATATCCGCTGGCAGGCGTTGGATGAGACGCTGCGTCAGAATCCTGACCGTATCGTGCTTAGCGATGCGGGCGGCCTTTACTACGTGTTTGCCCGCCCTGACGACGCTACCGCGCGCTGGGCGTTGACCGAAGAGCGCGACCGCAACGGCTATACCACCCAGTATCAATGGGAGGCTGATCTATTGGTGCGCGTTATCGACAGCGCCGAGCGCCATTATCAGTTCGTCTACGATGCCTTGCTGCCCAAGCAGGTCGATGATGCAGGCCAGCGCCTGACCGGCGTCAAGCTGGTTCAGGATCATGACGGCAGCGCTCAGAATGACTGGTTAGTGCGCTACTCGTATAGTCCCGTAGGGGATTTGATTGCCGTGCGTCACCGCCACGGCGAGGTGGTGCGAGAGTTTGAGTGGCAGAATCACATGCTCATCGCCCATCGAGTGCCTGGCGGCATGGAGACCCACTACACCTGGGATCGCCACGCCCCGGATGGCCGCGTGGTCGGCCAGCAGGAAGCCGGCGGCCTGGCGCGATCTTATACTTATCACGTTGATCACACTCAGGTGGCCGACAGCCTGGGTCGGGAAGAGCTGTATCACTTTGTGGGCAGTGGCCCCGGCCAGCGCTGGACCGCTCACACCCGCGCTGACGGCTCACGCATTGAGTTCCGCTACGACCGCGCCGGACGCAAGGTGGCGACGGTTGATCCGCTGGGTCGCGAGACGCTGATCGAACGCGATGAGAGTGGCCAGGTAATCGGTCAGACGACGCCCGGCGGCCAGCGCTGGACGCTAAAACGTGACGCTATGGGCGATACGGTCAGCGTGGAAGGGCCTGAGAGCCAGCGTTGGCAAATAACGCGCAACGAACGTGGCCAGCCGCTAGAAGTGACCGGGCCAGAAGGCACGACGGCGTTTGCTTATGGCGATGAGCGTCTGCCCGACCGTCCCACCACGGTGACTGATGCAGTTGGCGCCACGCACCAGCGCGAGTGGAACGACCTGGGCCAGGTCACCGCCCAGATCGACTGCTCCCAGCAGCGCACGGCGTATGAATACGACCGCCACGGCTACCTGGCCAGTGTCACCAATGCGCTGGGAGAAACCACCCGCACCCAGCACGATGTGCGCGGCCAACGGCTGGCTACTCAACAGCCGGATGGCACCCACTGGCACCATCACTACGACCCCCAAGGGCGGCTGGTGGAGCTTGAAGGCCCGCAAGGCTTCCGCCAACAGTTCTTCTTTGATGACCACGGTCGCCCGGTGCAGCGCATCGAGGCCGATGGCAGCCAGCAGTTTACCGCCTATGACGACGTGGGCCGCCTGAACGAACTCACCCTGGGCAACGGCGCGGTCTACCGTTTTGCGTTTGATGATATGGATCGCCTGATCAGCGAGACCGGCCCCGACGGCCGCGAGCAGCAATACCGCTACGATGAGGCGGGCCAGTTGATTGAGCGAAGGGAGGTCAACCGCCAAGGCCCAGACGGTCAGCCGCTGGCCACGCGCTACGCGTATGATGCCGCCGGCCGTCTTACCGCTCGCCATCTACCGGCCACCGAGCACGCCACGGCCAGCAGCGAACACTACCGTTGGGGTGCCAACGGTCAACTGGCCAGCGTGACCAACGACCATGGCGACGTCACGTTCCAGTACGACCACGCCCAGCGGCTGACCGGCGAACAGCAGCGCCATACCGGCATTGACGGCAACAGCGCCTGGCAGTGGCAGCAGCAACATACGCTCACCGCCAACGGTGCGCCCCAACAAAGCCAGCTTGGCGACCTGCCCGCGCTGAACTGGCACACCTACGGCAGCGGTCACCTGCACGGTTTGAGCGCACCTGACCTCAACCTTGAAATCGACCTGACGCCGGATGCCCTGCATCGCGAAACCCAGCGCCGCCTGAGCCTGGAAAGCGGCGATCAAACGCAGCCGCTGATTCTGGAGCGCGGCTATACTCACCTTGGCCAACTGGACCACCTCACCCTGCGCGGAGCGCAGCACGAGGGCGGCCAGCAGTACCAGTACGATGCCCTGGGTAGGATGAGTTTCCGCGCGCTGCAAGGCGATCAAACCAAGGTGATTGCCTATAGCTACGACGCCGCTGGCCGTTTGACTGGCAGTCAGCACGGCGATAACGCCCATCGCTATCACGTAGACGCCGCCGGTAACCGCTTAGACGGCCAGCAGGCCCTCTCCAACAATCGCCTTGACCAACTCAATGGCATTGGCTACCGCTACGACGGCGCGGGCAACTTGATCGAAAAACAAGACCCCAACGGCGAACGCTTAACGCTGGGCTACGACGGAGCCAACCGCTTAGTGCACCTCATCCACGCCAGCGAGTTAGGCTACACCCGCGACGCGACGTATCGATACGACGGCCTAGGAAGACGCATCAGCAAAACCGTGCGCGATACCAACGGCATCACCGCCACCACCCACTACGGGTGGGACGGTGATCGTATTGTGCGGGAAGAAACGGATAACCAGCGCACCACAATAGTCTACGAACCGGGCAGCTTTGTGCCCATGCTGCGCATTGATGATACTCAGCAGGGTCAACACCTCAGCGCCTTCATCACCGATGCACTCGGTACGCCCATGCAACTGGTGGCGCCCAATGGGGAGACGAAATGGCAGGCCCAACCCGACGACTGGGCGGCGATTAAGAGCGAGCGCGGTGACACTACCCAGCCTATCCGGTTCCAAGGCCAATGGCAGGACGAAGAGAGCGGGCTCTACTACAACCGCCACCGGTACTACGACCCGCAGCAGGGGCGGTATATTGGTCAGGATCCGATTGGTCTTAGAGGTGGCACGAACTTGTATGGCTATGTTGCTAATCCGACGGGGATGGTGGATCCATTAGGTTTAGAAGGGTTTTTCTCTCAAACTGGTACTTCCATCGCTAATTCTGCACGCAGGGGGTATGAAGCCTTCAACGAAGCAACAGGCCCATTTAGAGATAATGCTTGGGAGTATGTAAATACTGCTGCTAACTATGTAGGTGGAGCCGGACAGATTATGACCGGAGCCGCGTTCTGCTCTACAGTTGCAGGTTGTATGTTAGGTGGACCAATGATGGGCCTTGGAGTTAATAACGTACAAGAAGCTTATACTGGAGAAAATGGATATATACGCAGCGCCGCCATTGCTGCAGGGGGCGAACAAATGGGCAGTCTTGCTGTTGATACTGCTAATTTGGGAACTTCTGTAGGGGGGCTATCAAGAAAGGTCGTATCGCCTGATTCTTGGAAGTTATTCAGAAATATAAGATCTGATTACGTTAGAAAATACGAAACAATGTCTCGTGGAGGTCTAACTGTAGAAGGTATTGGAGGTGCAACAGGGATTGCGTCAGGGGTTGAAAATTATTTTGACAGTGTTGAAGGGCAATAAAAATGATCACTTTAGTAATATTATCAACAATTCTTATTCTTGAAATACCGCTCTATGTATGGCTCAAGTCACTTGTCAAGCGTATTAGTCATGGCAAATTAACTTGGATAATGATGCCTATCATCTTTCCTACTGGAATACCGGGATTGCTAGTGGAAAAAGAATATCTCGAAAAGACTTCTGTGACAGTACTTTTATCTATACTAATTCCCGTAATTGCAGCTTGGATTTTCATGAGAGTTGATAAAGCGGCATTAAAATATAGAGATAGACACTTAATTAAGTAGAAAATAAGCCTAGGAGCAGGAAACAGTCCTTTGACCGAGAGGCGTTGATCTAGCCTGATCTTAGTGCAATGTGCATTGGCGTTCGTTAGAGGTTCTCAGGCTAGGGTACCTTTGTTTATGAAAACTAACAGTTATTCGACAGTTCTATTACCCCGATCTTACCCAGTAACAGTGTCCACGGTCGCTGGGTAAAGCTAGATATATTCCATAAAGCTATAAGAACTGCTAAATAAAGAATTTCCCGCGCTGTACTACTATCGTTAGGCTTGCAACTATTGTCTATGTCTATCAAAAGCGCCTGTTTTCTAACAGGCGCTTTTGGTGCTGCAAAAGGTGAATGTATGTCTACAACGACTGTTGCTGCGCCTCAGAGCTATCGTGTGCCGCTGATCGCCACGGCGGCGATTGTTTTAGGCGCGTTGCTGGTGGGGATGGTGTTTGAAGCCAATACCGGGCTGCTGATGATTGTCGGCGGCCTGCTGGGGATGGTGCTTTACCATGCGGCGTTTGGCTTTACGTCCGCATGGCGTGTGTTTATTACCGAGCGACGAGGGCGTGGCCTGCGCGCGCAGATGGTGATGCTGGCGATTGCCGTGGTGCTGTTTTTCCCGGCTCTTGGCGCGGGCACGTTGTTTGGTACACCGGTGACTGGGTTTGTCTCGCCGATTGGTATTTCGGTGCTGGTTGGGGCATTTATTTTCGGCGTTGGCATGCAGCTGGGCGGCGGCTGTGCCTCTGGCACGCTGTTTACAGCGGGCGGCGGTAATGCGCGCATGTTGATCACCCTGGTTTTCTTTATTGTTGGTTCGGTGATTGGCTCGGCGCATTTTGCCTGGTGGCAGAGCTTACCCGCCTTTCAGCCAGTGTCGCTGGTTAACGTTGCCGGAGTAAGCGGCGGAATAGCGGTTAGCCTGGTGCTATTTGCGGCTATCGCTGCCTTTACCTGGGTGATGGAGAAACGTCGCCATGGACAGCTTGAGCAGGCGCCTGTCGTGAATAAGTATGGCTATTCGCGTTGGTTAACAGGCCCGTGGCCGCTGGTAGCGGGTGCGGTGGCACTGGCGCTGTTAAATTTTGCCACCCTGGCACTGGCAGGCCGCCCTTGGGGCATTACCTCTGCGTTCGCGCTGTGGGGTGCCAAGGCCTATGGGCTGGTAGGCGGTGATGTCAGCCAGTGGGGATATTGGCAGGCGCCTGGCAATGCAGCGGCCTTGGAAACCAGTGTGTGGAACGACATTACCACGGTAATGAACGTCGGTATTATGCTTGGCGCGCTGGCGGCCTCAAGCTTGGCTGGCCGCTTTGCGCCTAATTTCAAAATTCCGTTGAGGTCCGTATTAGCCGCGATTATCGGCGGCCTTATGCTTGGCTATGGCGCGCGCTTGGCGTATGGCTGCAATATTGGCGCATATTTCAGCGGTATTGCCTCGGGCAGCCTGCACGGCTGGGTGTGGCTGGTGGCGGCATTTGCGGGAAATATGGTGGGCGTAAAGCTGCGTCCGTTCTTTTTTGCAGGTATAGAAGGGCGCCAAGCCGCGGCCAAAAGCTGCTAATCAAGATTTGCTTTAACGTGTCATTGTGTTCGATGCCTCGGCCGTTGGTCGGGGCATTTTTTTACGCTTAACGCGGGTCTCTTCTACCTTTGTATCAGGAGCATGTTACATTAAGCCCAAACGCCGCAAACGCCCGATGTTGCTGCATTGCAGCAGTGATAGACATTAAAAGAGAGTGCTTATGACTACCCAGAGTAAACGCCCCTTATACCTTCCTTACGCCGGTCCTTCTTTGCTCGAAATGCCGCTATTGAACAAAGGCAGTGCGTTTACTCAACAGGAGCGCTTGGCGTTTAACCTGATTGGTTTGCTACCTCAGAAAGTAGAAACCATTGATGATCAGTTAGCGCGCGTCTATCGCCAGTACCAGCAGTGCCATAGTGATCTTGAGAAGCACATTCATCTGCGCGCCATTCAAGACGATAACGAGACGCTCTATTTCCGCCTGGTTTCCCAGCACCTTGAAGAGATGCTGCCGATTATCTATACCCCGACGGTGGGGCAGGCGTGTCAGGAATTCTCTAATATTTATCGTAATCACCGCGGCCTGTTTATTAGCTACCCTGATCGCGAACATATGGATGACATCCTGCGCAGCGCGACCAAGGATAACGTTAAAGTTATCGTCGTCACGGACGGTGAGCGGATTCTAGGCCTGGGCGACCAGGGAATCGGTGGAATGGGCATCCCGATTGGTAAACTGGCGCTGTATACCGCCTGTGGCGGCATCAGCCCCGCCTATACACTGCCGATCATGATTGATGTGGGCACCAACAACAAAGCACTGTTGGATGACCCTATGTACATGGGGTGGCGCCACGAGCGGGTAGGGCAAGAAGAATATGACGCGTTTATGGCAGAGTTTATTGCCGCCGTGAAGCGCCGTTGGCCTAATGTGTTGTTACAGTTTGAAGACTTTGCTCAGGCCAATGCCGTTCCGCTTTTAGAGCGCTATCGCGATGAGCTGTGCTGTTTCAATGATGACGTTCAAGGCACTGCTTCGGTTGTAGTCGGCACCTTAATGGCCGCCTGCCAGGCCCGTGAAGAAACCATTGCTCAGCAGCGAGTGGTGTTTGTGGGCGGTGGTTCAGCGGGTTGCGGTATTGCTGAGCAGGTCGTTGTCGCGATGGAAGCCGAAGGCTTGACCGAAAGCGAAGCGCGGGCGCGTATTTATATTGTTGATCGCGATGGCCTGATGACCAACGACCAAGCCTGGCAGCGGGATTTTCAGCGCCGCTTAGCCCATGACGCTACGTTAGTGGCGCATTGGAATGGTCAAGGTTTGGAAGAGACCATTGCACAAATCAAACCAACCGTATTGATTGGCGTATGCGGCCAACGCGGTATTTTCACCGAGCAGGTTGTACGCACGATGCACGCGGGCTGCGAGCACCCGGTGATCATGCCGCTGTCGAACCCCACTTCGCAGGCTGAAGCCGTGCCGGAAGATGTCATCCGCTGGACTGATGGGCAGGCGCTAGTCGCTACCGGTAGCCCTTTCGCGCCGGTTGTTTATAACGGCCGTACCTATGCCATTGCCCAGTGCAACAATGCCTATATCTTCCCAGGTATTGGGCTGGGCGTTATTGCTGCGAGTGCCACTCGCATCACGGATGAGATGCTGATGAGCGCTTCGCGGGCACTGGCTCGCGAAGCGCCGCTGGTGAAAGATGGCAAGGGTGCGCTGTTACCGCCGCTGTCGCGCATTCGTGAGATCAGTAAGTCGATTGCCTTTGAGGTGGCTGCGCAGGCCCAGCAAAACGGCGTGGCGTTGCAAACCAGTGGAACTACGCTGCGTGAGCTAATTGACAAAGCGTCCTGGTCGCCGGATTACCGTACTTACCGTCGCCGCGCTTTCTAAACGCAGGTTGAAAGCAAAAAAAAAGCCCCCACCGAGGTGGGGGCATGCAAGCATTGGTAGGTTTTACCTTTAGGCTGCGCCGATCATCTTGCGCAGCACGTAGTGAAGGATACCACCGTGGCGGTAGTAAGCCAGCTCGTTTACCGTATCAATTCGGCACTTGGCATCAACGGTGCGTTCTCCGTCGGCAGTTTTGATGACCACCTTCACCGTGCCGCCCGGCGTGAGATCGCTTAAACCCGCAATCGAAATCTCTTCGTCGCCGGTCAATTTTAGCGTTTGACGGCTTTCACCTTCCGCAAACTGCAGCGGTACAACGCCCATGCCGATTAGGTTGGAGCGGTGAATACGCTCGAAGGATTCGGCAATCACGGCGCGCACGCCCAGCAGGCGCGTACCTTTGGCAGCCCAGTCTCGCGAGGAGCCGGTGCCGTACTCTTTACCGGCAATAACGACTAGCGGTTTACCTTCCTCTTTGTACTTCATGGCCGCATCGTAAATAGCCATCTGTTCGCCACTGGGCACATGGCGAGTCTCACCACCGACGACGCCATCAAGCATCTCGTTTTTGATACGCACGTTAGCGAAAGTACCGCGCATCATGACTTCATGGTTGCCACGGCGTGAACCGTAAGAGTTGAAGTCGACCGGCTTGACGCCGTTTTCTTGCAAGTAGCGGCCTGCAGGGCTGTCGGGTTTAATGGCACCGGCAGGGGAAATGTGGTCGGTGGTCACCGAGTCACCCAGCATCGCTAGTACGCGGGCGCTGTGTACGTCTTCGATGGCATCCGGCTCACGGCCCATGCCTTCAAAGAACGGCGGGTGCTGGATGTAGGTGGATTCAGGCCACTGATAGACCTTGCTTTTCGAAACGCTGATCGCTTTCCAGACATCATCGCCCTCAAACACCGCACCGTATTCTTTACGGAACATATCGGTGTTGACCTTCTCGACGGCAGTGGCAATCTCAGCCTGAGTCGGCCAAATGTCTTTGAGATAGACGGGCTCGCCATTGCTATCTTGTCCTAGCGGTTCCTGGGTAAGGTCGCGCTGCACGTTACCGGCCAGTGCATAGGCAACAACCAGAGGGGGCGATGCAAGCCAGTTGGTTTTTACCAGCGGATGAACGCGGCCTTCGAAGTTACGGTTGCCGGAAAGCACCGATGCGACAGCAAGGTCGCCGGTGTTAATCGCCTGCTCAATCTCATCGGCCAGAGGGCCTGAGTTGCCGATACAGGTCGTGCATCCGTAGCCGACCAGGTTAAAGCCTAGGGCGTCCAAGTCCTCATTTAAGCCCGCGGCTGCTAGGTAGTCGGTGACTACTTTAGAACCCGGTGCCAGTGAGGTCTTCACCCATGGCTGGGTGGTTAATCCTTTTTCGCGAGCCTTACGTGCCAGCAACCCCGCCGCCATCATAACGCTGGGGTTTGAAGTGTTCGTGCACGACGTAATGGCTGCAATGACCACCGCGCCAGGGTCAAGGCTGAAGTCGCGATCATTCAGCTTAACGGCTTGGCTGGTGTCATCTTTGAAGCTGCGCTCTACGCCCACGGCGGTTTGGCCACCTTCAGAAGAGAACTTGCCCTTCTCTGTAGCGTTCGCCTTCGTATCTTCCTGCATGAACTTACCAAAGGCCGACGCCATATCTTGTAGCGCCACGCGATCCTGAGGGCGTTTGGGGCCGGCAAGGCTAGCGACTACCTCTGTCATATCTAACTGAAGGGCATCGGTGAATATCGGCTCATCGTTAGGCTCGCGCCATAGGCCCTGGGCTTTGCTGTAAGCTTCGACAAGCGCAACTTGGTCATCTTCGCGTCCGGTTAGGCGCAAATAGTTCAGCGTTTCATCATCGACCGGGAAGAACCCGCAGGTAGCGCCGTATTCAGGCGCCATATTGGCGATAGTGGCACGATCAGCCAGCGGGAGGTCTTTCAAACCGTCGCCGTAGAACTCAACAAACTTACCCACTACGCCTTTTTTGCGCAGCATTTCAGTGACCGTCAGCACCAAGTCGGTGGCGGTAATGCCTTCGCGCATCTTGCCGGTCAATTTAAAACCAATCACTTCGGGAATCAGCATCGACACCGGCTGGCCGAGCATGGCTGCTTCGGCTTCAATGCCGCCCACGCCCCAGCCAAGCACGCCCAGGCCGTTAATCATCGTGGTGTGTGAGTCAGTGCCCACCAGCGTGTCAGGGTAAGCAAAGGACTTGCCGTCCTCTTCTTTGGTCCATACGGTTTTGCCCAAGTACTCCAGGTTCACCTGGTGGCAAATGCCGGTGCCGGGTGGCACAACGCGGAAGTTGTCAAAGGCCTGCTGGCCCCAGCGCAAAAACTCATAGCGCTCGCGGTTGCGCTGCATTTCAATATCGACGTTTTCTTGAAATGCGCCAGCGTTGCCGAAATTATCGACCATCACTGAGTGATCGATGACCAGATCGACAGGGGTCAGCGGATTGATCTTCGCAGGGTCTTCGTTAAGGCTTTCTACGGCGGCGCGCATGGAAGCTAAATCCACTACGCCGGGCACGCCGGTAAAGTCCTGCATTAATACGCGCGCGGGGCGATAACCTATTTCGCGGCTAGATTTGCCTTCGGTCTGCCAGTCGACCAAGGCCTGCATGTCTTCTTCGGCTACGCTCTCGTCATCGGCGAAGCGCAGCTGGTTTTCGAGTAGAATCTTGAGCGTTTTGGGCAGCCGATCAATGTTGCCGAGCACCCCGGCCGCTTGGGGGAGGCTGTAGTAGTGATACGTGGTGCTGCCAACCTCTAAGGTACTTAGCGTATCAGGTATCTTGCTCATGCCATTCTCCTCTTGTTGCTGAGCGTTTAGCTCAACGTGACGGTCACGGTCTTTCTTTATAGTATGGCTTACCATAGTAATAATACATGGGTGTTTGCACAGTTGCTTTCAAGGTTTATTCGCCTAATAGCCTATGGCAAACCTTGCAATAGCTTGTACTTGACGCCATTTCAGGCAGACTCTCTGCCAAATTGTTTGCATAGCTATTGTTTACACGGCTATCGATAAAGCTATCAGTTAAGTCTCTAGAAGGTGGTGTCATGGAAACTCGTCATGAGCGTTTGATTATTCTTGGATCCGGCCCGGCTGGCTACACGGCCGCCGTTTACGCCGCGCGGGCAAACTTGAAGCCGTTATTGATCACCGGTATTCAAGCCGGCGGGCAGCTAACGACGACGACCGACGTGGATAATTGGCCGGGTGACGCTCAGGGTGTTCAGGGCCCAGAATTGATGGAACGCATGCAGCAGCATGCTGAACGCTTCAATACGGAAGTACTGTTCGACCATATCAATGAGGTCAGTTTAGGCGAAAAACCGTTTACGTTGAAAGGCGATAGCGGCCTTTATACCTGTGATGCGCTGATTGTGGCGACCGGTGCCAGCGCGCGTTATCTGGGGCTGCCCACTGAGCAGCAGTTTATGGGCCAGGGCGTTTCTGCCTGCGCTACCTGCGATGGTTTTTTCTATCGTAACCAAGAAGTCATTGTGGTGGGTGGCGGTAACACTGCCGTGGAAGAGGCGCTGTACCTTTCCAATATCGCTTCCAAAGTGACGCTGGTGCATCGCCGCGATACCCTGCGCGCGGAAAAAATCTTGCAAGACAAGCTGTTTGAGAAAGCCGAAGCGGGCAAAATCGCGCTTGAGTGGTTCCAGGAGGTCGAGGAAGTGCTGGGCGATAACTCGGGCGTCACCGGTATTCGCGTTAAATCCACCAAAGATGGTTCAAGCAAAGAAATTCATGCGCCCGGTTTGTTCATTGCGATTGGTCATAGCCCTAATACCGGCATCTTCGCGGACCAGTTAACGATGAATGGCGGCTATATCAAAGTGAATTCTGGGTTGGAAGGTAATGCGACCGCCACCAATATACCGGGCGTATTTGCCTGCGGCGACGTGATGGATCACATTTACCGTCAAGCCATTACCTCTGCGGGCAGTGGTTGCATGGCTGCACTGGATGCCGAGCGTTACCTAGACGGTATTGCCGGGTAATCTTTCCCTGCATGATGAGGCGTCTAGCAATCGATAGGCGCTTCATCAATCCTCAGCCGCCCTAGCTGGCTGAGCACCAGCTTTTGACCCTGAGCGCCTTCGGCGCGATGGCCAGCACAAACGGTAAAGCTGCCGTTGAAGCCGCTGGTATAGCCCATCGGGTCATAGCGAATGCGCGACCAGCCGCGGCTGTAAGTCACCTGTGTGTTCCGTTGAATAGGCATAATGCGCAGGATGTCTTGAGCTTGTATGCCATCGGTGTCACTCCCACGCACAATTATTAGCTCACCGGCCCAGTCGTTATTACAGGCGCTGCGGTCGCCAGCCGTGGGGCACACCGTGATATGGCTGCGTTGGCTAATCGCGGTATTGCGTGCTAAAGAAAACGTGCTCTGTAGCCGATTAACCTCGCTTGCTTGTGCGGATCGTTCGCCCAGTGCTTGAAAGCGCGGCACTCCCCAGACGCTAATAATACCCACCAGCAGCAGTGTGACGAGAAGCTCAAGCAGCGTAAATCCACCTTCAAGTGAGGTGTGTATGTTGATCTGGTCTTCGCTCATCGCCGACTCCCCACTTGACCCTGTTAACGCCCGCGCTATGCTCACTGTCCGTTGCCAGCAGCGAACCTCTTAAGCTCATAGGTCACACTAGGCGTCGCTGAGCATTTTTTATGTAAGCCAAAACGGACATTTTTGTGAGCGATTTCTTAATTATTGGTGGCGGCGTCATCGGCATGATGACGGCGTTGCAATTAGCCGATGCTGGCCAGCAAGTAACGCTGGTTGAGCGCGGCGAGTGCGGGAAAGAGGCTTCATGGGCCGGCGGAGGCATTGTGTCGCCGCTTTATCCATGGCGCTACGACACGGCGGTGTCGCAGCTGTCACGCTGGTCTGAAGGCGTTTACCCCTCTTTAGCACTGCGACTGTTGGAAGAAACCGGTATCGATCCTGAGTATCGCCAAAAAGGGCTGCTGTATCTGAACGTGGACGATGCTGAGGACGCGCTGAACTGGGCGCGCCAGCTGGGCAAGCCCCTCGAAAGGGTGGGAAAAGACTTTGTCGGCCATAAAGAACCCGGCGTTGCGATGGCAGCCGACAGCGCGCTGTGGATGCCGACGCTGGGCAGCGTGCGCAACCCACGCTTAGCTAAAGCGCTGAAAACCCGTCTAGCAGCGATGCCTAATGTCACGCTGCGCGAGCAGTGCGACGTCAGTGGGTTTAGTGATAGCAATGGGCAGGTAGATGGCGTTGTCTCTTCCCATGGGCTATTGAAGGCTGAGCGCATTGTGGTATGCGGCGGCGCCTGGGCAGCTCAGCTGTTAGCGCAGCTAGAGGTGCGGCTACCGGTAAGACCGGTGAAAGGGCAGATGATCGCTTATCAGGCACCCAAAGGCTTGGTGCGGCGCGTAGTATTAAAAGACGGTCGCTATATCATTCCGCGCGCAGACGGCCTGCTGCTAGTGGGCTCGACACTGGAAGAGGCGGGCTTTGATAAGACCACCGACGAGGCGGCGCTCGCCTCATTAAAGCAGAGCGCAGAGGCGATGGTGCCCGCCTTGGCAAGCTGCCCGGTGGCGAATCAGTGGGCCGGGCTACGCCCTGGCTCCCCTGACGGCGTACCCTTTATTGGCGCACTGCCTGAGCGGCCTAACGTGTTCGTCAATGCCGGGCATTATCGCAATGGTTTAGTGTTAGCACCGGCCTCGACCCATTTACTCGTTGACCAGTTGTTAGGCCGCACGCCGCTGGTAGACCCGGCGCCTTATCAGCTTACGCCCGCACGGCTGGCCGCGATTTAAGGTGTGCTGTCTTTATTTTGCTGCTCTTGCAAAAAACGGTCGCGATGGGCGCTAGAACAGAACCACTGCTCTTGGTCACGTAGCGCTTCTTGTTCGGGAACGTGGACTTCGCACCAGCGGCAGCGCACCATTTCGCCACCTTCATGACGGTTGATTTTGTTACTCTGCACCTGATGGTCGAGTTTGCGTTGACGGTAGAGGCCGTAAAGCTTTAAACCGACATAGAATAGAACGGCGAAGATAATCAGCCGAATGATCAAGAGGTTCATCCTTTTGTGTCTCCCGAAGCAGGGATGGAAGTGGTGAGTGTGTCGCGCGGCCTTTGCTAGCTGGCGGCCCTTGCGGGACAATGCCGTATGACGGTGCAACCCTATTCTTAAGATTCTCAAGAGATTTTGATGCCCATGCAAGACTTAACGCTGGTAATGGCCCAACTCGATCCTTTGGTCGGGGATATTCCCGGCAACGCCGCGCGTGCCATTGAAGCCGTGCGCGAAGCGCGAATTGAGCATGGGGCGGATATTGTGGTCTTTCCGGAGCTTTTTTTGTCGGGTTATCCGCCGGAAGATTTACTGCTGCGCCCCTCAATGGAAACACGCCTACGCGAAGCTCGCGCTTTAATGGCGTCGAAAATCTCCCGCGATGTGCTGGTGATTATCGGCTATCCAGGCGTACGCGAAGGGCAGTGTTATAACCTGGCTGGGGTGCTTTACAACGGTCAGTGGGAAGCTGAGTACGCCAAGCAGGCGCTGCCTAACTATCAGGTGTTTGACGAGCAGCGCTATTTCACGCCCGGCACACAGCCGCTGGTCTATGAGCACAAGGGCGCTCGATTAGGCATCTTGATCTGCGAAGACCTGTGGGATGGTGCGCCGGTCAAGGCCACGACTCAGGCGGGTGCTGAAGTGCTGATTACGCTGAATGCCTCGCCTTATCACCAGGACAAGCCCGCCGAGCGGCTGCGCTTATTGGAGCAGCACGCCCAAGACGTTAAGCGCCCGATTGTGTATGTGAATACCATAGGCGGCCAGGACGAGCTGGTCTTTGATGGCGGCTCTTGCTGCGTTAACGCCAGCGGTGAGCTGCAGGTGTTAGCGCCGTATTGGCAGGCTGGCTTGATGCCGATTCAGTTTTTACAAACCAGTGCCATGGTATGGGAGCCTCAGCCCGGCGAGATTGATCCTGAAGCGGCACCGGAAGAAAGCCTTTACTGCGCGCTGGTCACCGGTCTGCGCGATTATGTCAACAAAAGTGGTTTTGAGGGGGTCGTGCTGGGGCTTTCCGGCGGCATTGATTCCGCGCTCTCGCTAGCCATTGCGGTCGATGCTCTGGGCCCTCAGCGGGTGCAGGCGGTGATGATGCCTTATCATTACACGGCAGACATCTCCAAACAGGACGCTGCCGAGCAGGCCAACTTGCTAGGTGTGCACTACGAAGTTCTGCCGATTGAACCCATGGTCGAGGCGTTTATGGGGACGCTGGCGGAGAGCTTTGCAGGTACCGAACGGGACACGACGGAAGAAAATCTGCAGTCGCGCTGTCGTGGTGTGCTGCTCATGGCACTTTCGAATAAGAAAGGCCTGATGGTACTGACCACCGGTAACAAGAGCGAAATGGCGGTGGGCTACGCGACGCTTTACGGCGATATGGTGGGTGGCTATAACGCAATTAAAGACGTGTATAAAACCTGGGTGTATCGTCTGGCTCGCTGGCGCAATACCCAGTCGCCGGCGATTCCGGCGCGTGTGATTGAGCGCCCGCCTAGCGCAGAGCTGGCGCCCGATCAGCAGGACAGCGACTCGTTGCCGGACTACGATGTTCTGGACGCGATCTTGGTCAACTACATCGAAGGCGATATGAGCGCGGAGGCGATCATCGCCGCCGGGTTCGATCATGAAGATGTGTATAAAGTCGTTAAGCTCGTCGATCGCTGTGAGTATAAGCGTCGCCAGGCACCTATTGGTGTTCGCGTCACGCCACGAGGCTTTGGCCGCGACCGCCGCTATCCGATTGTGAATGGATGGCAGCCCGGCGATTAGGCCGGGCGTTTTTAAGCATCGCTGAGTAAGAAAACCAAAAAACCACGCCGAGGCGTGGTTTTTTAGTTTTTGAAAAACGTTTTTGAAAAACGTCATTCAAAGACGTCGTTCACGAAGCCTTTACGGTTCGTTAGTCGCTCTTTTTCACGTGCTTGGGCACGAAACGATTGCCCTGCAGCTGTTCGTGATCGGGCGCGTTCTCACGCAGCACCGCGAGCACTTCACTGGCGCGATCATCCATATCCAGCCCTTGATAGCCTTCTACCATCGTGGCTAGGGCGTCGCGAGTGGCGCTGGACTCAGGATAGTTTTCGATTACCCAGCGGCCACGCTCAACGGCGGCTAAATAAGCCCCGCGGCGTAGGTAGTAATCTGCGACGTGCAGCTCGTGCCGGGCCATCAGTTCACGCAGGTAAACAATACGCTGTTGAGCATCGGGCGCGTATTCACTTTGCGGGTGGCGCTGAATAAGCTCACGGAAATCATTATAGGCATCCCGTGAGGCGCCCAGGTCACGCTTTGAGATATCAATTAAGCGCAGACGTTCTAAGCTGAAACGACCCGCTTGCCACGCGGAAAGACCACGCAGGTAGTAGGCGTAATCTACTTGTGGGTGGTCGGGGTGCAGGCGAATAAAGCGGCTAGCCGCCGCACGCGCTTCTTCCCAGTTGCTGTTTTCGTAGTAGGCATAGACCAACTCAAGCTGTGCCTGCTCGGCATGCGCACCAAACGGATAGCGAGTATCCAGTGCTTCTAAACGTTCTATCGCAATCGGGTAGCGATTACTGTCCAGAGCCGTACGAGCAAGTTCATACAGCTCGCGTTCTTGTACCCCAGCAAATTCATCTGGCTCTTCATCGCTGGTGTCATTATTTGCACAGCCCGCTAGCAGGGCAAGGCTTAGGGCTAGAGCACCAAAGCGGTTGGCAGCTGAAAAAACGCGCATCATCATCCTCGTTGCAAACAAGCCTCAATCACCAAAAAAGCGGCGATGGCCGTGATAGTATAGGTCGCAGTCCACCCACTATAAAACACCTCGGCCTAAAACGCAGGCTTAGCGACGTTTCGCCGGGTGTCGTTGTTGGAAATAGTGCCATGCTTTAGCTAAATTTTTGCGTCAGGCTAGGGTTTTTGCGTTTTAAAGAGGTTTTTCATGTCTCGAATAGTTGAAGACACGCAGCGTGTACCCGCCTCTTTAGCCGGTGCGCGTTTAGACCAAGCGGCGGCTGAGTTGTTCAGCGATTATTCCCGCGAGCGCTTAAAGGCGTGGATTAATAGCGGCGAATTAACCGTAGATGGCGCGCAGCTCAAGCCGAAAGCCAAGCTGCATGGCTATGAAGTGCTGGCGCTGCAGGCGACCATTGAAGAAGATACGCGCTTTGAAGCCCAGAATATCCCCCTGGATATCGTCTATGAAGACGATACCATGATGGTGATTAATAAAGCCGCCGGCATGGTGGTACACCCAGCTGCGGGTAATCCTGATGGCACTCTGCTCAATGCGCTGCTTTATCATCATCCGGCCATTGCTCAAGTGCCCCGCGCAGGCATCGTACACCGACTGGACAAAGACACCACGGGACTGATGATGGTGGCCAAAACGCTACCTGCGCAAACGGCGCTGGTTGATCAGATGCAGGCGCGCAGCGTGTCACGCCAGTACGATGCGGTGGTGATTGGCAAGCCGGTCTCAGGCAGCACCATCGATGCGCCGATTGGCCGTCATCCGAAAGATCGCAAGCGGCAGGCGGTGACGACGGCGGGCAAGCAGGCCATCACGCATTTTCGTGTGGTTGAGCGGTTTCGCGCCCATACGCACGTTCGCTGCAAGTTAGAAACGGGGCGCACTCACCAAATCCGTGTTCACATGGCGCACGCCCGCTACCCCCTAGTGGGAGATCCCATGTATGGCGGTCGCGCCAAGCTGCCGCCTGGGGCCGCTGAGCCTTTGAAGGAAATCCTGCGCGAGTTTCCTCGTCAGGCTTTGCATGCGCGCAAATTAATTTTCAAGCACCCAGCAAGTGGCGAAACCTTAACGTTTCAGGTGGATCTACCCGATGATTTGTTAATGCTGCTGGACTATCTGCGTGAAGATAACGAGACCATGAGATGAGCGATGCCATTGATTTACGGCCCACGCTGCTAATCCCAGACTGGCCCGCGCCGGCAAACGTACGGGCTTTTGTCACCACGCGTGAGGCCGGGCCTAGTCAAGGTGACTTTGCCGCTTTTAATCCTGCCGCTCACGTTGGCGATAATCCTGATCACGTGGCGCTGTGTCGCCGGCTGTTACAAAAAGAGATAGGCGATGAGCGGCCGCTGCTGTGGCTCAATCAAACTCATGGCGCGCGCGTTCAGCAGGGTTATCAACCGGAAGTGCCGGGCGTTGAAGCGCCCGATGCAGACGCGGCGCTCACGACCACCAATGAGTACGCCTGTGTCGTATTGACAGCTGACTGCCTGCCGGTGATGTTTTGTAATCGTGCCGGTACTCAGGTAGCAGTTGCTCACGCAGGATGGCGCGGCTTAGCTGGGGGCGTTTTAGAAGCGACCATTGCGGCCATGAATACTGACCCTGATGATATTTTGGTGTGGCTAGGCCCTGCTATTTCTAATGCCCAGTTTGAAGTGGGCCCTGAAGTGTACGGCGCTTTTGTCGCTGTCCATCCTGATACGGCTGAAGCCTTTGATCACAGCCCTTATCGGCTGGGTCATTACATGGCTGACCTGTACCGGCTGGCGCGTTTTCGGTTAGAGGCATTAGGCATTACCCACATCAGCGGCGGTCATTTCTGTACCGCCTGCGAGTCACGTTTTTACTCCTATCGTCGCGATGGCGGCAAAACAGGTCGCATGGCCAGTGTGATTTGGATCGACTAGCGTTCATTAAAGATTTAATAAGTCAGCGGTTTGTTAATCTACCTCTTGAAAAGCGCAGAAGTGACGCCATTTAACTTGTCAAGCTAAAAATTATTAGCACGTCTAACGACACGTTAACGGGTTACGCGGTGCGTCCAAACGCACGGCTACCCCAGGAGGAATTCCATGCGTTTTGATAAATTTACCGCCAAGCTCCAAAGCTCGATTGCCCAAGCGCAATCGCTTGCCGTTGGCCGCGGCCATAGTCAGCTAGACCCTGCGCATTTGCTGCTTGCCCTGCTCGACACTAAAGACACCGGTATTAAAGCGCTGATTGAGAAAGCCGAAGGCAATAGCGCGCGTCTGCGCGATGGTTTAGTGCAGCAGCTGGATAATTTGCCGAAGATAGGGCAGTTTGACGGCGAAGTGCAGCCATCGCGCGATTTCATCAAGCTCTTCAACCTAACGGATCGCGAAGCGCAAAAGCGCGGCGACCAGTTTATTGCCAGCGAGCTTGTCCTGCTTGCGGCGCTAGAAATGAATTCACCCCTCACTAAGCTACTCAAAGAAATCGGGATTAATCGTAAAACCCTTGAAGCGGCGATCAACAGCCTACGTGGCGGTGCTACGGTCGATGATCCGAACGCGGAAGATCAGCGTGAGGCGCTCAATAAGTACACGATGGATCTCACTCAGCGGGCGCTGGACGGCAAGCTCGACCCTGTCATTGGTCGTGACGATGAAATTCGCCGCACTATCCAAGTATTGCAGCGGCGCACTAAAAACAATCCTGTGCTCATCGGCGAGCCGGGCGTGGGCAAAACCGCCATTGTCGAAGGGTTGGCGCAGCGTATCGTCAACGGTGAAGTGCCTGAAGGCTTAAAAGATAAGCGCGTGCTGTCGCTGGATATGGGCTCACTGTTAGCCGGCGCCAAATTCCGCGGAGAATTCGAAGAGCGCCTGAAGTCCGTGCTGAAAGAGCTCTCTCAGGAAGAAGGGCGGGTCATTCTGTTTATCGATGAGCTGCACACCATGGTCGGCGCTGGCAAAGCGGAAGGCGCGATGGATGCGGGCAATATGCTTAAGCCCGCACTGGCGCGTGGCGAGCTGCACTGCGTCGGCGCGACCACGCTTGATGAGTACCGTAAGTACATTGAAAAAGATGCCGCATTGGAGCGTCGCTTCCAGAAAGTCTTGGTTGATGAGCCTTCGGAAGAAGATACCGTGGCGATTTTGCGTGGCCTAAAGGAACGCTACGAAGTTCACCACGGCGTGGATATTACCGACTCTGCGATCATTGCCGCGGCTAAACTATCGACACGCTATATCACCGACCGTCAGTTGCCCGATAAAGCTATCGACTTGATCGACGAGGCCGCCTCGCGTATCCGCATGGAGCTGGATTCCAAGCCAGAAGCAATGGATCGTCTTGACCGGCGCCTGATCCAGCTCAAAATGGAGCGTGAGGCGCTGAAGAAAGAGACCGATGACGCGTCTAAAAAGCGCCTCGAAGCCCTCAATAATCAGATTCATGAGTTAGAGCGCGAGTACGCTGACCTGGATGAAATCTGGAAGGCGGAAAAGGCTAGTATTCAAGGTGCCGCCCAGTTCAAGGCTGAGCTGGAGCAAGTGCGCCTTGACCTTGAACAGGCGCGCCGCCAGGGCGACCTTGGCCGTATGTCTGAAATTCAGTACGGCAAAATTCCTGATCTTGAGAAAAAAATTGCTGAAAGCAGTGAGGGCGAAGCCGATACCTCAAGCCATCAGCTGTTGCGCTCTAATGTCACCGAAGAAGAAATTGCGGAAGTCGTATCGCGCTGGACGGGTATTCCTGTCTCGAAAATGCTCGAAGGTGAGCGCGATAAGCTGCTACGCATGGAAGACGCGCTGCATGAGCGTGTCATTGGCCAGGACGAAGCCGTAGAGGCCGTGGCTAATGCCGTGCGTCGCTCTAGGGCCGGGCTTTCGGACCCCAATCGACCCAACGGTTCGTTTTTATTCCTCGGCCCCACCGGGGTGGGTAAAACCGAACTGTGCAAGTCCCTGGCGAACTTCTTGTTCGATACCGAAGAGGCGATGGTGCGTATCGATATGTCGGAGTTTATGGAGAAGCACTCCGTGGCTCGTTTAATCGGTGCGCCTCCGGGCTATGTGGGCTATGAAGAAGGCGGCTACTTAACCGAAGCCGTGCGTCGTAAGCCTTATTCTGTGCTGCTGCTAGATGAGGTGGAAAAAGCGCATCCCGATGTTTTTAATATTTTGCTGCAGGTGTTGGAAGATGGCCGTTTAACCGATGGCCAGGGTCGTACGGTGGACTTTCGCAATACCGTGATTGTCATGACGTCCAATATGGGGTCGGACATTATTCAGCGTATGGGCGGTGATAATAGCGCTGATCAAGAGAGTGGCTATGAGTTGATGAAGAACATGGTGATGGAGGTGGTGGGTAATCACTTCCGGCCTGAGTTGATCAATCGTATCGACGAAGTGGTCGTATTTCATGCGCTGGGTCAAGAGCAGATTCAGGCCATTGCCGGTATTCAGCTGGAGCGTTTGAAGCTGCGCCTTGCCGAACATGAGTTGAAGCTTGAGATCAGTGACGATGCCATGGCTCAGCTAGCGGTGGTGGGTTTTGACCCCGTGTATGGCGCGCGGCCGCTTAAGCGAGCAATTCAGCGGCGTATTGAAAATCCGCTGGCGCAGGATCTGCTGGCCGGGAAGTTTGCGCCGGGCGATACCATTCATATCACGGCGGAAGACGGCAAGCTGGTGTTTGTCTAACGTTAAATGCCGCTACTTGCGCGCAATTGAGTAAGCAAAAAGCCCCTTCAGCATTGCTGGCGGGGCTTTTTTAATGGCTTGGGGCGATGTTTGTTGCGTTTGACCTGATCGGAGGTTGACACGCTGAGGGTGCTAATGGAATCTTATCGGTTCCTGATTTGCGGGCGCGGACTTAACGGGCAACCCCTCATCCCCGCGCGATGGGTAGGCAAAAGCCTTTACCCGCCGAAGGACTTCCGGGTTCGAGCTAACCGCTCGGCCTGGCCAACGCCCCAACGCGGCAAACCGCCGTGCAAGAGAAACGCTGATTTATGTTGCCATTCAGCAGCGTTTCCGATGAGAGTGCAGGCCCTAACCGGGCCACATGCCAGGGTTTGGCATCAGGTGCCGGCATTGGCCGGCAGCGGCATACCGCCGCACTCGACACCGTGCCCATGTGGGTACGGCTCGCACTCGAGACCTCCAGGGGAGAAATACAGTGGAACTGCTTTCCGGCGCAGATATGATCGCCCGCTTCTTGCAAGATGAGGGCATCGAACACATTTATGGTTACCCCGGCGGTGCAGCGCTGCATATTTATGATGCGCTATTCCGTCAGGACAAGGTGAAGCACATTTTAGTGCGTCATGAACAAGCGGCCACTCACGCCGCCGATGGCTACGCTCGTGCCTCGGGTAAGCCCGGCTGCGTGCTGGTCACGTCAGGCCCTGGGGCGACCAATGCCGTGACTGGCATTGCCACCGCCTATATGGACTCAATCCCTATGGTGGTGCTGTGTGGCCAGGTTGCCAGCCACCTGATTGGTGAAGATGCTTTTCAGGAAACGGATATTGTCGGGGTAACGCGCCCGATCGTGAAGCATAGCTTCTCGATTCGCCATCCTTCTGAAATCCCGGAAGTGCTTAAAAAAGCATTTTATTTAGCCGCCACGGGCCGTCCTGGCCCTGTTGTGGTTGATATCCCCAAAGATATGACCGCACCGACCGAGCGCTATGAGTATATCTACCCTAAAAAGGTCAAGATGCGCTCGTACAACCCCGTCACGCGTGGCCATACTGGGCAGATCAAAAAAGCCGTGGAGCTAATGCTCAAGGCCAAGCGCCCGGTGTTTTATACCGGCGGTGGTGTTGTAACCGGCAAAGCCAGCGAAGGCTTGACTGATCTGGTTAAGCAGCTGGGTTATCCGATTACTACGACGCTGATGGGTATCGGTTCGTACCCCCAGAGTGATAAGCAGTGTTTGGGCTGGCTGGGTATGCACGGTTCGTATGAGTCCAATATGGCCATGCACCATGCCGACCTGATCATTGCCATCGGCGCGCGTTTTGATGATCGTGTGACCAACAGCACATCAAAGTTCTGCCCGACAGCCAAAATTATTCACGTTGACGTTGATCCAAGCTCTATCTCTAAAACGGTGCGTGCCGATGTGCCCATCGTTGGGCCTGCGCTTAGTGTTATCAATGAGATGATTAGCCTGGTGCAAGGGCAGAAAATTGCTCACCCAGAGGCGCTTACCGAGTGGTGGCAAAAAATTGATGGCTGGCGTGCCGATCGTGTTGGCAAGCTTTATGAGCCTTCAAAGCCCGGCGAGGCGCTTAAGCCCCAGGAAGTCGTTGAGGCCCTCTGCCGCGTTACGCGGGGCGAGGCTTATGTGACGACGGACGTTGGTCAGCACCAGATGTTTGCAGCCCAGTATTACAAGTTTGATAAACCTAACCGGCTGATTACCTCGGGCGGATTAGGCACTATGGGCTTTGGTTTTCCTGCCGCCATGGGGATCAAGCAGAATTTTCCGGAAAGCGATGTCGTCTGCGTGACGGGTGAGGGCAGTTTTCAGATGATGATGCAGGAGCTCTCAACCTGTAAGCAGTATGGTGTGGGCGTTAAGATCGTCAATCTGAATAATGCGTCGCTTGGCATGGTGCGCCAGTGGCAGGATTTGAACTACAAATCTCGCCACGCACACTCCTATATGGAGTCGCTCCCCGATTTTCATATGCTGATTGAAGCGTATGGGTTTACGGCGATTACGGTGACCACGATTGCAGAGCTCGAGCCCGCGCTAGAGCGTGCATTTGCTGACAAACATGAGCTAGTGTTCCTTGACGTGAAGGTCGACCCTTTTGAGCACGTCTATCCGATGCAGGTGCCGTTAGGCGCTATGCGCGACATGCTGCTGTCTAAAACGGAGCGTACCTGATGCGTCATATCATCTCGATTCTGATGGAGAACGAGCCGGGTGCGCTGTCACGTGTGGTCGGGTTGTTCTCCCAGCGTAATTTCAACATTGAAACGCTTAACGTGGCGCCAACGGAAGATCCCTCACTTTCGCGCTTAACGGTTACGACCATAGGCGATGACCGGGTGGTTGAGCAGATCACTAAGCATCTTAATAAGCTGATTGATGTGGTGAAATTGGTGGACCTTACTGAAGGCAACCACATTGAGCGTGAGCTGATGCTGGTGAAAGTGAAAGCGCTGGGAGCAGCACGCGATGAGGTAAAGCGTACAGTGGATATTTTCCGCGCGCAGATCGTCGACGTTACGCCCAGTCTGTATACCGTGCAGATTACGGGCGATGCGGGCAAGCTTGATGCGTTCCTGCAGGCAATGGCGCCCGTGGGTATTCTCGAAGTTGCGCGTACCGGCGTTTCGGGCATCGCCCGCGGTGACAAGGTTTTGTCGCTCTAAGGGTCAATAGTGCGATAAGCAAGCAAAGAACGCCGCTGCCATGATTTACATGGGGCGGCGTTTTTTTATGGGCGGCTTTTGCGCTTCTGTTTGCCTGTGCCTAGCTGCAATTGGCTGGCTGAGTGCCATTCACCGTGTAGAATGAATGCCAACACTGTTCCCGTGACTTCACTTTTAATGGATGAAACCTATGACACAGGACGCTCGCGATCAACAGCACCCAGGCTCAAGTGAGCCAGCCGCAGGACTAGGCAAGGAGAGTTCAGAACTGGATCAATCCGGCCCGGCACAGCCTGGCGCTGACGAACATTCAGAAGTCGGCGGTAATGAAGATCTGGCCGCCGCATTTCTACGTGAAACAGAGGTGGTTGAAGAGGCGGTAGAAGACGGCAAGAAGATTCGCCGTAAAGGTATCTATTTACTACCCAACCTATTTACCACTTCGGCACTGTTTGCTGGTTTCTTTGCCGTGGTTGCTGGTATTAATGGAGAGTTTGCCTCGGCCGCCGTGGCGATTTTTATTGCGATGGTGCTAGATGGTTTGGATGGCCGTGTTGCACGAATGACTAATACGCAGAGCGAGTTTGGGGCTGAGTACGATAGCCTGGCAGATATGATTTCGTTCGGCATGGCGCCTGCATTGGTCGCCTTTACTTGGATTCTGCAAGACATTGGTAAAACTGGCTGGGTAGTCGCTTTCCTTTATGTTGCCTGCGCTGCGCTGCGCCTTGCGCGCTTTAATGTCCAAATTGGCAGTGTCGATAAAAAATGGTTTATCGGCTTGCCAAGCCCGTCCGCCGCAGCGTTAGTCGCCGCGAGTGTTTGGACCTTCCATAGCTTTGACGCCGATGCGTTTGGTTTCAAGCTGCTGATGCTGGTCGTTGTAGCCGCCGCCGGCGTGTTAATGGTAAGCAATATTCGCTATTACAGCTTTAAAGAGTTTGATGTACGTAAGCCGGTGCCTTTTGTGGTGCTGTTAGCCATCGTACTAGCCTTTGTGCTGATCTCGGTCGAGCCGTCAGTAATGCTGCTATTGCTGTTTGGTACCTACGTAGCTTCAGGGCCTGTTTTAGCCGTTATGCGCAAAGCAAAATCCAAGAGCTAAACCGGTCAGTCAGTTTTTATACTTATTTTCACAATAGCCCTTGCCAACCCGGCAGCGAGTCCGTAAAGTACGCATCCGCTGCCGGGGACGCCTAGCGTTACCAGCGGTGGATGAAGGTGAAAACCTTCGGTTTGTCAGCAGGTTAGCGTTTTCAGGTCATCGAAAAATGTTTCCCGAATCGGCCCCAGAAATTGCCGATTGACAAACACTCGGAAGTGCGTAGAATACGCCTTCCTCGCTGAGGCCAAACAGTTCAACGGTTGGCCCGCTATCACAACACGATAGCCACAGCGAAACGCTCTTTAACAATTTGATCAGGTAATTCATGTGGGCGCTTGCTGATGTTGGTGACAAATCACCAAATATCAAGGCAAGCGACTCAAGCAATAAGGTTTTAAAGGCATTGCCTTTTTAATCTGTTTTGAATGAATTCGTTTGAACCTTGAGCCAAGTTTGATTCGCTTTTGTGTTTTCCTCGGAAGACACGAGTAAGGATCACAATGATTGTAAACTGAAGAGTTTGATCATGGCTCAGATTGAACGCTGGCGGCAGGCCTAACACATGCAAGTCGAGCGGTAACAGATCTAGCTTGCTAGATGCTGACGAGCGGCGGACGGGTGAGTAATGCATAGGAATCTGCCCGATAGTGGGGGATAACCTGGGGAAACCCAGGCTAATACCGCATACGTCCTACGGGAGAAAGGGGGCTTCGGCTCCCGCTATTGGATGAGCCTATGTCGGATTAGCTAGTTGGTGAGGTAATGGCTCACCAAGGCAACGATCCGTAGCTGGTCTGAGAGGATGATCAGCCACATCGGGACTGAGACACGGCCCGAACTCCTACGGGAGGCAGCAGTGGGGAATATTGGACAATGGGGGCAACCCTGATCCAGCCATGCCGCGTGTGTGAAGAAGGCCTTAGGGTTGTAAAGCACTTTCAGCGAGGAAGAACGCCTAGTGGTTAATACCCATTAGGAAAGACATCACTCGCAGAAGAAGCACCGGCTAACTCCGTGCCAGCAGCCGCGGTAATACGGAGGGTGCAAGCGTTAATCGGAATTACTGGGCGTAAAGCGCGCGTAGGTGGCTTTATAAGCCGGTTGTGAAAGCCCCGGGCTCAACCTGGGAACGGCATCCGGAACTGTGAGGCTAGAGTACAGGAGAGGAAGGTAGAATTCCCGGTGTAGCGGTGAAATGCGTAGAGATCGGGAGGAATACCAGTGGCGAAGGCGGCCTTCTGGACTGATACTGACACTGAGGTGCGAAAGCGTGGGTAGCAAACAGGATTAGATACCCTGGTAGTCCACGCCGTAAACGATGTCGACCAGCCGTTGGGTGCCTAGAGCACTTTGTGGCGAAGTTAACGCGATAAGTCGACCGCCTGGGGAGTACGGCCGCAAGGTTAAAACTCAAATGAATTGACGGGGGCCCGCACAAGCGGTGGAGCATGTGGTTTAATTCGATGCAACGCGAAGAACCTTACCTACCCTTGACATCTATAGAAGATTGCAGAGATGCGATTGTGCCTTCGGGAACTATAAGACAGGTGCTGCATGGCTGTCGTCAGCTCGTGTTGTGAAATGTTGGGTTAAGTCCCGTAACGAGCGCAACCCTTGTCCTTATTTGCCAGCGAGTAATGTCGGGAACTCTAAGGAGACTGCCGGTGACAAACCGGAGGAAGGTGGGGACGACGTCAAGTCATCATGGCCCTTACGGGTAGGGCTACACACGTGCTACAATGGCCGGTACAAAGGGCTGCGAGCTCGCGAGAGTCAGCGAATCCCTTAAAGCCGGTCTCAGTCCGGATCGGAGTCTGCAACTCGACTCCGTGAAGTCGGAATCGCTAGTAATCGTGAATCAGAATGTCACGGTGAATACGTTCCCGGGCCTTGTACACACCGCCCGTCACACCATGGGAGTGGACTGCACCAGAAGTGGTTAGCCTAACGCAAGAGGGCGATCACCACGGTGTGGTTCATGACTGGGGTGAAGTCGTAACAAGGTAGCCGTAGGGGAACCTGCGGCTGGATCACCTCCTTAAACGATGCGTCACAGTTAGTAAGCGTCCACAATGAATTACCTGATCAAAATGCTGTTGATGAGCAGTGATAAGCCAGCCGCCTCCGGCGTTGTCTTATCACTGCTTATAGCAGTCGCTCTTTAACAATGTATATCATGCTGACAAGAACACACCGCAAGGTGGGTTCTTAAATTGTGATACGTTTTATACGTATCCGGCAAATGAACGTTATCATTGCGAGACACCAGACTCCTTCGGGTTATAGGGTCAAGCAATGAAGCGCACACGGTGGATGCCTAGGCAGTCAGAGGCGATGAAAGACGTGGTAGCCTGCGATAAGGTTCGGTGAGGTGGCAACAACCTGTGACCCGGACATCTCTGAATGGGGAAACCCACTGACCATAAGGTCAGTATCTTACACTGAATACATAGGTGTAAGAGGCGAACCAGGGGAACTGAAACATCTAAGTACCCTGAGGAAAAGAAATCAACCGAGATTCCCCTAGTAGCGGCGAGCGAACGGGGACCAGCCCTTAAGCATGTGACTGATTAGACGAACAGATTGGGAAGTCTGGCCGTAGCAGGTGATAGCCCTGTAGTCGAAAATCTGATCATGTGAAATCGAGTAGGTCGGGGCACGAGAAACCTTGACTGAAGACGGGGGGACCATCCTCCAAGGCTAAATACTCCTGACTGACCGATAGTGAACCAGTACCGTGAGGGAAAGGCGAAAAGAACCCCGGATAGGGGAGTGAAATAGATCCTGAAACCGTGTGCGTACAAGCAGTAGGAGCAGACTTGTTCTGTGACTGCGTACCTTTTGTATAATGGGTCAGCGACTTATATTCAGTGGCGAGGTTAACCGTATAGGGGAGCCGTAGGGAAACCGAGTCTTAACTGGGCGACACAGTCGCTGGATATAGACCCGAAACCGAGCGATCTATCCATGAGCAGGGTGAAGGTTGAGTAACATCAACTGGAGGCCCGAACCAGGATCTGTTGAAAAAGATTTGGATGACTTGTGGATCGGAGTGAAAGGCTAATCAAGCTCGGAGATAGCTGGTTCTCCTCGAAAGCTATTTAGGTAGCGCCTCACGTATTACCGCCGGGGGTAGAGCACTGTTTCGGCTAGGGGGTCATCCCGACTTACCAACCCGAGGCAAACTCCGAATACCGGTGAGTACAGCGTGGGAGACACACGGCGGGTGCTAACGTCCGTCGTGAAAAGGGAAACAACCCAGACCGTCAGCTAAGGTCCCGAAATCCTGGTTAAGTGGGAAACGATGTGGGAAGGCTTAGACAGCTAGGAGGTTGGCTTAGAAGCAGCCATCCTTTAAAGAAAGCGTAATAGCTCACTAGTCGAGTCGGCCTGCGCGGAAGATGTAACGGGGCTAAACCAGGTACCGAAGCTACGGGTGCGTCATTATTTCGATAATGATGCGCGGTAGAGGAGCGTCGTGTAAGCCAATGAAGGTGGATTGAGAAGTCTGCTGGAGGTATCACGAGTGCGAATGCTGACATGAGTAACGATAAAGGGAGTGAAAAACTCCCTCGCCGGAAGACCAAGGTTTTCTGTTCGATGCTAATCAGAGCAGAGTGAGTCGGCCCCTAAGGCGAGGCCGAAAGGCGTAGTCGATGGAAAACGGGCTAATATTCCCGTACCGGACATGGTTGCGATGGGGGGACGAAGAAGGCTAGGTGAGCCAGGCGTTGGTTGTCCTGGTGAAAGTGAGTAGGCCGAGATCTTAGGAAAATCCGGGATCTTAAAGCCGAGACACGAGATGAACTGACTACGGTCAGGAAGTCACTGATGCCACGCTTCCAGGAAAAGCCTCTAAGCTTCAGATCATGTGCGACCGTACCCCAAACCGACACAGGTGGTCAGGGAGAGAATCCCAAGGCGCTTGAGAGAACTCGGGTGAAGGAACTAGGCAAAATGGTGCCGTAACTTCGGGAGAAGGCACGCCGGCGTAGGGTGAAGAGACTTGCTCTCCTAGCCCGAACCGGTCGAAGATACCAGGTGGCTGCAACTGTTTATTAAAAACACAGCACTCTGCTAACTCGTAAGAGGACGTATAGGGTGTGACGCCTGCCCGGTGCCGGAAGGTTAAATGATGGTGTTAGCCGCAAGGCGAAGCTCTTGATTGAAGCCCCGGTAAACGGCGGCCGTAACTATAACGGTCCTAAGGTAGCGAAATTCCTTGTCGGGTAAGTTCCGACCTGCACGAATGGCGTAATGATGGCCACGCTGTCTCCACCCGAGACTCAGTGAAATTGAAATCGCCGTGAAGATGCGGTGTACCCGCGGCTAGACGGAAAGACCCCGTGAACCTTTACTATAGCTTCACACTGGACGCTGATGTTGCCTGTGTAGGATAGCTGGGAGGCTTTGAACTTTGGACGCCAGTTCGAAGGGAGCCAACCTTGAAATACCAGCCTGGCATCATTGGCGTTCTCACTCAGGTCCGTTATCCGGATCGAGGACAGTGTGTGGTGGGTAGTTTGACTGGGGCGGTCTCCTCCTAAAGAGTAACGGAGGAGCACGAAGGTACCCTCAGCACGGTCGGACATCGTGCATTGAGTGCAAGAGCATAAGGGTGCTTGACTGCGAGACAGACACGTCGAGCAGGTGCGAAAGCAGGTTCTAGTGATCCGGTGGTTCTGTATGGAAGGGCCATCGCTCAACGGATAAAAGGTACTCCGGGGATAACAGGCTGATACCGCCCAAGAGTTCACATCGACGGCGGTGTTTGGCACCTCGATGTCGGCTCATCACATCCTGGGGCTGAAGTCGGTCCCAAGGGTATGGCTGTTCGCCATTTAAAGTGGTACGCGAGCTGGGTTTAGAACGTCGTGAGACAGTTCGGTCCCTATCTGCCGTGGGCGTTGGATGTTTGAGAAGGGCTGCTCCTAGTACGAGAGGACCGGAGTGGACGACCCTCTGGTGTTCCGGTTGTCACGCCAGTGGCATTGCCGGGTAGCTATGGTCGGACGGGATAACCGCTGAAAGCATCTAAGCGGGAAGCCCCCTTCAAGATGAGACATCCCTGAGGCCTAGAGCCTCCTGAAGGGCCCAGCGAGACCAGCTGGTTGATAGGCACGGTGTGGAAGCGCTGCAAGGCGTTGAGCTAACGTGTACTAATGGCCCGTGAGGCTTGACCCTATAACACCCAAGGGGTTTGGTCGCAGTGATAACGTTAAGATGTTAACGCATCAAAAAGCCGGATACGCGCAAGAAAAAACGATCACATCAGCATGATATACAGCCAGTTACGCCTGACGACCATAGCACGCGTGAACCACCTGATCCCTTGCCGAACTCAGAAGTGAAACCGCTTAGCGCCGATGGTAGTGTGGGGTCTCCCCATGCGAGAGTAGGTCATCGTCAGGCACTTATACGAAAAATCCCCCAGGGCACATGCCCCGGGGGATTTTTTTTGCGTCTTTTTTAGTTTGCGAGAAAAACAGTCGATAAAAAAGGCGGCTTGCGCCGCCCAGGTAAAGGTTTACAAATTAAAGCGTTACGCGCAGATCGTCTGGAACGCCTCAATCAAACTATCCATTTCATCATCGGTGCCGATGCTAATCCGTAAGAAGTTGTTGAGTTCGGGGGTATTAAAGTGACGCACCAAAATGCCGCGCTCGCGTAGGCCTGCGTACAGCTGAGCACCTGCAAAGCTAGGATGCTGGGCAAGCACAAAGTTAGCTTTCGATGGCAACACTTCAAATCCTAGTGCTTCAAGGCGCTGGCGAGTACGCTCTCGCGTGGTGATGACATATTCGCGACATGCCTCGAAGTGCTCGGTGTCTTTTAGGGCAGCGATGCCGACAACGCTGGCTAAACTGTCTACGGGGAACGAGTTGAAGGAGTCTTTTACTCGCTCGAGGCCGTCGATCAACTCCTCTGAGCCCACCGCATAGCCTAAACGTAAGCCCGCCAAGCTGCGAGATTTAGAAAATGTCCCTGTGACTAGCAAGTTAGGATAGCGATTAACCAGCGTCACAGCGCTCTCAGCGCCGAAATCGACGTACGCTTCATCAATGAGTACCACTCGGTCTGTCACGCGCTTAAGCAGTGCCTCAATCGTCTCTAGAGAGTGCGCATGGCCAGTCGGCGCATTAGGGTTGGCGAAAATAACGCCGCCGCGCTCTGTGTTTGCCGCAAGCGCTTCTATATCGACTTCCCAGTTCGCCGTGAGCGGATGCTTGCGCAGCTCTATACGGTAAAGGTTGGCATACACAGGATAGAAGCTATACGTGATGGCCGGTACGTCAAGTGGTGCTTGATGGCAAAAGAAAGCCTGAAAGGCAAACGCGAGGACCTCATCAGAGCCATTGCCAACAAACACCTGGCTACTTGTTACCTGAAAATTCTCCGCCAGCGCTTCGCGAAGATCGGCAGAGGTTGGGTCAGGGTAGAGGCGGAGATGGTCGGTAGCGTAATGACGCAGTGCTTCACCAACGCCGGGTGCCGGCGGGTAAGGATTTTCATTGGTATTGAGCTTCACCAGCTGCTCGCGTGGTTGCTCGCCGGGCACGTAAGGCGTAAGTTCGCGAACGGCCGGACTCCAGTATTGGCTCATGACGGTGACCTGATTATCCTAGCGAAGGTATGACATGGTCGCCTGAAGACTAACGAAGCGCAAGCATTCGCATCGCTAGGGGTGTGCGTCGCACCTTGTAGCAGTTATGCTGTCACAAGTGCGCGTAAATAAATGTGATGTCCAACACGAGATTAAGGAGACACTCTATGCAACTCAGGAGTTTGCTAGCCGGTTCGGCTATGTTGGCACTGCTGGCTGGCTGTGCGAGCGGCCAAATGGAGCAGCAGCAGGAAGAGGCTGCTACCTCGCAGGCTAACTACAAGGGCTCACTGCCTTGCCGTAACTGCGACGGTATTGACCTGGATGTCACGATGGTCGGTGAAGAAATGAGCGCCGCTGAAGAACGCACGTTCACGTTGAACGCGACTTATCGTAACCATCCCCAAACACCGCCGGATGAAAACTACGCCGGAAACTGGGAAGTACTGACAGGCACGCCGTCTGATCCAGATGCTACCGTTTACGAGCTAACGCCAAATGGCGAAGGCCAGATTTACTACTTCATGCGCATTGATGAGCGCACGTTGGAGTTGATCGATCCTGAGCGTCGCCGTTTTGAAAATGGTGAGATGCTGCAGCTAACGCGTCAGTAATGCGTTAATCAGTAGTACAAAAGGCGGCCGATGGCCGCCTTTTGTATATATATCTGTTGGCTCAATCAAGCGCTGTTAAATAAAGATTAGTTTGAAAAGAATGGGTCGGATGTTATGGCCTAGAAGCGACTCAGACATAGCAACCATGGGAGCGTAATCTCAGTGGCCAAAGCCAAAAGCGCCTTTGTATGTACCGAATGCGGTGCTGAATATCGCAAATGGCAGGGGCAGTGCAGCAGTTGCCAAGAGTGGAACACGCTAAGCGAAGTGCACTTGGCGAGTGCTCGTCCAGGCGGCGGAGCGGCTTCTGGCCGGTCAGGCTACGCGGGAGATCTTTCGCGTGAGGTAATCGACCTGGGCAACGTTGATCTCAGCGAAGTGCCACGTATGAGTTCCACTTTTGCGGAATTTGATCGCGTATTGGGCGGCGGGCTTGTGCCTGGTTCGGCGGTGCTGCTGGGCGGTAATCCTGGGGCAGGGAAGTCGACGCTGCTGCTTCAAACGGCCTGCAAATTAGCGCAGCAACGACGCATTTTGTATGTTACCGGGGAAGAGTCGCTATCTCAGGTAGCGATGCGTGCGCATCGCCTGCAGCTGCCTACCAACGGACTAAAGATGCTGGCTGAGACCAGCGTAGAAACCATTTTGGCAGTATCTGAGCGCGAAAAGCCCGAAATCCTAGTGATTGATTCCATTCAAACGATGCATCTGGAAGATATCAGCTCGGCGCCTGGCGGTGTTGCTCAGGTGCGTGAATCTGCTGCCGCGCTAACGCGCTTCGCCAAAAAAACCAATACCGTTCTACTGCTGGTTGGACACGTAACCAAAGACGGTACCCTGGCGGGGCCTAAAGTGCTCGAGCATATGATTGATGCTTCTCTGTTGTTAGAGGGCGGCGCAGACTCGCGCTTTCGTACCCTACGCGGCCAGAAAAACCGCTTTGGCGCTGTCAATGAGCTAGGGGTCTTCGCGATGCTAGAGCAAGGCCTCAAAGAGGTTAAAAACCCCAGCGCGATTTTTCTTTCCCGCCAGGAAGAGCAGGCACCGGGTAGTTTGGTAATGGTGGTGTGGGAAGGTACACGGCCAATTTTAGTTGAGGTGCAGGCGCTCGTTGACGAGTCTGCACTGGGTAATCCACGGCGGGTGGCGGTGGGCGTAGATCAGAACCGCTTGGCAATGCTGCTGGCGGTGCTCAATCGACACGGCGGATTGTTCACCGGCGATCAAGACGTCTTCTTAAACGTTGTCGGCGGTGTGAAGGTGCTTGAAACCAGTGCCGATTTAGCCGTTCTGTTGGCGGTGGTGTCGAGCTTGCAAAATCGGGCGCTGCCAAAAGAGCTGGTCGTTTTTGGCGAAGTGGGGCTGTCAGGCGAGATACGCCCGGTACCAAGCGGCCAAGAGCGCATTGCCGAGGCCGCCAAGCACGGGTTCTTACGCGCCATTGTCCCCCGTGCGAACGCTCCCAAGCAGGCGCCAAAAGGCATGGAGGTCATTGCCGTGGATAAATTAAGCGACGCCTTAGACGCGCTCTAGCATGAGCTATCCTTAAAGCGTCTGATATTATGAATGTGCCAGGGAGAGACACGATGAGTTCCATTCGTTTAACCCAATATAGCCATGGCGCTGAGGCCGGCTGCAAAATTGCTTCCGACGCGCTGGACAGTCTTCTAGCCAAGGCCGGGCCAGAGGCGGGCCATAAGCAGCTTATCGTTGGCAATCAAGGGCGCGACGATGCCGCAGTGTATGACCTAGGCGATGGGCGCGGAATGATTGCGACCACTGACTTCTTTATGCCCATAGTTGATGACCCTTTTGATTTCGGCCGTATCGCTGTCACCAACGCGATCAGCGACGTTTATGCGATGGGCGGCACGCCGGTGATGGCATTAGGCATACTGGGCTGGCCGCTGGATAAATTAAGTGCGGAAGTCGCAGGCGATGTAATGGCGGGGGCTCAGGCGGTTTGTCGCGAGCTTGGTGTTGCGCTGGCTGGAGGCCACTCGGTTGACGCGCCCGAGCCAATTTTCGGGCTCGCCGTGAAGGGCTTGGTTGATCTCAAAAAGCTCAAGCTGAACAGCACCGCCAAGCCAGGCGACTTGCTATTTTTAACTAAGCCGCTGGGCGTTGGGATGCTAACCACGGCTGAAAAGCGCGGCTGGTTGGAAGTCGGTCACCATGGCCTGGCCCGTGAAACCATGCTGAAAGCTAACCGTATTGGTGTGAAGCTTGCCGAGGTCGAAGGAGTGAACGCCATGACAGAGGTCAACGGCTTTGGCTTAGCCGGCCATCTCACTGAAATGTGTCAAGCGAGCAACGTGATGGCGCGCATTGATTTTCGCCGCCTGCCCCGCTTAGCCGAAGCTGAGGCATATCGGCGTAAAGGCGCCGTGCCGGGTGATACGCTGAAAAATTGCGAAACCCTGGGTGAGAGTTTACCCGCCATGGATGAGGTGCACTGGCAGTGGCTATGCGACCCACAGACCTCTGGCGGGCTGCTGATTAGCGTTGACCCTGCCTGGGAGGATGATGTGATGCGCATTGGCCGAGAGTACGGCTTGGATTTACAGTCATTTGGCGTAATGGCCTCGCGAAGCGCTAAGGCGAGCATCGAGGTGATTGGGTGACATTAATCTCCTCTGGCAGAAATTCATGTTGGCGACTGGGGCCGCTAGCGGCGTGCTTGGGCGGTTATGTCGCTTTAAGCCACTGCGTCATTAACCGATCCAGTAGCGGCGCTAGCTGAATGAAACGGTCAGCGCTTTCAGTGATTTGTGCATCATCCTGGACATAGCGGTCGCCGGTTTTAGATGTTGCGTGTGGGCGCGGAGTATTGCTCAGTAGCAGATTGACGCTAGCGGGAGTGGCTTCTAAATGGCATAGCAGGCCCATGACGCGGCCTCTGTCCCAAGCAAACCCCTGTAGCGGCGCTGCTTCGCTACCGCCGAGCGCAATGGCTTCATCCGGCAGGCTGAAAACCAAGCGATGCCACATGAAAGCGCTAAACGTCTCTGGCAAATCGAACGTGCTTTCAGGCGCCAGCGTCACGGTGTGCCAGCCCGCCTCGGCATAGGTTCCAGGAGCGACCACTGCACCCAGCGCACGCGCTAACCAATGGGCGCCCAAGCCAATGCCCAGCAGCGGCTTTTGGCCATCTAGGTAGCGATTGATTAGTTTATCTTCGGCTTTGAGCCAGCGTGGAGGTTGGCTGAGCAACTCCTCCGGCCCATCAAGTACTATGAGTGCGTCTGCTTCATTGTGGCGTGGGGTTAATTCATCCGCATAGAGATGAAAAGTGCTGTAACTATGGCCCATACTGGCTAACCAATCCGTTAAACGGGCGGGGCCATGGTCAGGGCCGTGCTGTAGCAGATGAATATGCATGGTAATCTCCTCGCCGGCCGTTCCATCATCTGATGACCATAACGCACCCGCTACTTTTCACCAATACTTCGTAGAAGAAGCTTTAGGAACTCCGCATGGCGCCTAAACCCATAGGATTTTATCAACGACTACAAGAGCTTTCGTTACCCGCCCAGCAGGCCTTTATGGCGGCGCTTTGTGAACGCTTGTTGCCCAACTATGCGCTCTATGAGCAAACCACCGGGCAGGGCGACGGTCACACGCTTAGCGCGGTGCTGAGCTTGGTTTGGGAGCGGCTGAGCGTGCCTAGCGCCAGTATCGATTTTGCCCGTCAGGCGGAAAAATTAGCCGAGTGTGAGCCGCCTGAAGGCGACGACAGCTTTGGTGCCCGCCGTGCGCTAGACGCGGTAGTGTCGCTTTCGGCATTGCTTGATACGCTGCAAGGTGACTCTCCAGAGGCAGTGCTGGATGTGAGCCGCACTTCGCGGGCGGGCGTGCGTGCCTTTATCGAGCTCACGGAAGGTGAAGAAGATGCTCAGGCGTTGGCGCTGATTATTCGTGACCACCCGCTGATGGACGATGAAAATGACTTCCAGGATGCCGTGCTGGAAGCGGTCAGCGAACCGCTGGATAAAGCAGCGCTGAAAGAGGTGCGTCAGTTGGGCCGCAATGGCGGTATCAGTAACTTGGGTTTAACGCTTGATGAGGGTGATGAATAGCGGCTAAAAGCGCACGCCTGCGGTGACCATCATTCCGGCGGTTCCGAATATAATGAGATCGGACTCAAACCGCCCCCACTGAACGCCAATACTAGGCAAGACGGCCGGTGCCACTTCCAGATGGTTGAGCGGGATTTTATCGCGATACTCGCCTTTGTAGCCGTGTAAAAGCCCGCCCGTTATTTTGGCGCGCACGTTCAAGCCTTGGCTAAACTGCCAAACAGGAAACTCGCGGCCCGCATAGAAATACCACGTGGGCTGCTCATAAGAGTTCTTAAACCACGCCGCGCCCGCCAGCCAACGGTCTGGATTGTGCAGTTCAATGCTAATGAGATCCTGATGATTATTATGCTCAGGATCTGGGTTGAAATGCCGAGTATAAAGACTGGTTTGTACCAGCGTGTGATCCCACTCCAGCGCAGGCGGCCAGTCAGGCAGCGAAAACGCAGCGGCGGGCGTGCTCAGTGCGATGCCCGCTAACCACCCCATCCATGGGTATACTCGGCGCATTCGCCGTTCCTGAGTGAAAAGAGGCATCTTAAAGGCGCATTTCAATGCCGCGCTCCGCCATATAGCGTTTTGCTTCAGGGATCGTGTACTCGCCGAAGTGGAAAATACTGGCGGCCAGTACCGCGTCGGCACCGCCTTTTAGCACGCCGTCCACGAAGTGATCCAGGTTGCCCACACCGCCTGAAGCAATCACAGGAACGCTCACCGCTTCGGAAATCGCGTGTGTGACGCCTAGGTCAAAGCCAATCTTGGTGCCATCGCGATCCATGCTGGTAAGCAGCAGTTCGCCAGCGCCGAATTCCACCATCTTCTTCGCCCATTCAATGGCGTCGAGTCCCGTTGAGCGACGTCCACCATGGGTGAAAATTTCCCAACGCGGCGTTTCGCCCTCGGCTGATACTCGCTTGGCATCGATGGCAACGACAATACACTGGCTACCAAAACGTTCCGCGGCTTCGCGCACGAAGTCGGGGTTGGTGACCGCCGCGGTATTGATCGAGACTTTATCGGCCCCGGCGTTAAGCATGGTACGAATGTCGTCACAGGTGCGAATCCCGCCGCCCACGGTTAACGGAATAAAAACCTCACCCGCAATGCGCTCCACCATCTCAACCGTGGTGTCGCGGTCTTCGTGGCTGGCGGTAATGTCCAGGAAAGTGATTTCGTCAGCACCTTGCTGGTTGTAGCGCTGGGCGATCTCTACTGGGTCGCCGGCATCACGAATGCCGACAAAATTAACGCCTTTAACCACCCGCCCAGCGTCTACATCCAGGCAGGGGATAATACGTTTGGTGAGGCTCATGAATGGCCTCCCGTCAGCTGGTCGCTCAGGTGCTGCGCTTGCGCAACATCTAGGCTACCTTCGTAAATAGCGCGGCCGGTGATAGCACCTAAAATGCCGCTGTCAGCGACATCGCACAGCGCTCTGATATCGTCTAGATTGGTCACGCCACCGGAGGCAATCACCGGTAAGCCGCCTTCGCGAGCCAGGGCCGCGGTGGCGTCAACGTTGACACCCTGCATCATGCCATCGCGGGCAATATCGGTGTAAACGATGCTGGATACGCCATCGTTGGCGAAACGCTTGGCCAATTCGGTGGCTTTAATCGTCGACACTTCTGCCCAGCCGTCGGTGGCGACATAGCCGTCTTTAGCGTCTAGCCCAACAATCACATGGCCTGGGAATGCGCGGCACATTTCGCCTACAAAGGCAGGCTCTTTCACCGCCTTGGTGCCGATAATCACGTAGGAAACGCCGGCGCTTAGGTAGTGCTCAATCGTTTCTGCACTGCGGATGCCGCCGCCAATTTGAATCGGCAGGTTGGGATAGGCGCGGGCGATAGCGGTAACGGCATCGCCATTCACCGGCTTGCCTTCAAAGGCGCCGTTTAAATCCACAAGATGCAGCCGACGTGCGCCGGCTTCCACCCAGCGTGCCGCCATTGCTACCGGGTCATCGCCGTAGGAGGTAGCGTCTTCCATGCGGCCTTGCTTAAGCCGTACACACTGGCCGTCTTTGAGATCAATAGCGGGAATGACTAACATAAACAATCCTCTCAGGGCGTCCAGGTGACAAAGTTTTCGAGTAGGCGAAGACCGGCGCGGGAGCTTTTTTCGGGGTGAAACTGCACTGCGAAGGTAGCATCGCGGCCAATGGCGACGTGGGCGCTTACCTTGCCATATTGAGTCGTGCCAAACACCTGAGCATCGTCCTCGGCATTGACATAGTAGCTATGCACGAAGTAGAAGTGTTCACGGTTATCAATGCCTGCCCACAGCGGGTGGTCGTGATGCTGCTCGACAACATTCCAGCCCATGTGAGGGACTTTTAAGCGCTGCTCGTGGGTATCGCGCATATCGCTAGGAAAGCGGTCTACGCTACCTTTAAAGAACCCAAGACATGCCACGCCGCCGTTTTCTTCGCTACGCTCCAGCAGCATTTGCTGACCCACGCAAATACCCAGCAGCGGTTTATCTTGGCGCGTTAAAATATCATCCACCAGCCCGCGTAAATCGGTGCGCTCAAGTTCGCCAACGCAGTCGCGAATAGCCCCTTGGCCCGGTAGCACTAGACGCGTCGCGCCCAGAATGCGTCGCGGGTCACGAGTAATGACAACATTTTCATGCGTCACGTGTTCCAGCGCTTTGGCTACGGAATGCAGGTTGCCCATTCCATAGTCGATCACCGCAATGGTCATGAAGCGCTCCTTGTGAAAGTAAAGGGGTAGTCGCTAGTGGTACTGCAAAGCATTACAGGCTCCCTTTGGTTGAGGGCATCTGACCGGCCATACGAGGGTCTTCTGCTACCGCCATGCGTAGGGCACGTCCAAAGGCTTTGAAAATCGTTTCAGCCTGATGGTGAGCATTAAAGCCTTTAATGTTGTCGATATGCAGGGTCACGCGGGCATGGTTGACGAAACCTTGGAAAAACTCCCAAAAAAGTTGAATGTCCAAACTGCCAATCGTGTCGCGCGTAAAATCAACGTCCATAAAGAGGCCGGGGCGTCCGGAAAAATCGATCACCACGCGCGAAAGCGCTTCATCTAGAGGCACATAGGCATGTCCGTAACGGTAGATGCCGCGCTTATCGCCAATGGCTTCAAAAAAAGCCTGGCCTAGCGTGATACCCAGGTCTTCTACGGTGTGGTGGTCGTCAATATGTAGGTCGCCGGTGGCATTGATGTCGAGATCGATCATCCCGTGGCGGGCAACTTGATCAAGCATATGATCCAGAAACGGAACGCCGGTTTGGCAGCTAAGACGGCCTTCACCGTCGAGGTTTACGCTGACCTTGATCTGCGTTTCGTTGGTGTCACGGCTAACCGTGGCAATACGCGCTGACATGTTGCATCTCCTAGGCTGAAGCGCACTCTGAGGGGAGCCCTGAGGAACGATCCTAAGGGGTGATCCTAAGGAATGGTTGATGGTTTTGCATCAACTTACCACCGTTTGATCAGGGCATGACCTCTGGCGAAGCGACCATTATAGTGAATCGACGCCCTCATCCGCTACAATGCGCGCAATGTAGCCGTTATCAATGATAGAAAAATAGCAGCAAGACTGCTTTGGCGAAGAGGATTTCATCATGCCGGTGACACTGCACCACGTCGACCAGGCCCGTTGGGAAGCCGATGAACAGGTGCGCCTTGATCTAGTGCGCATTTACCAGGACGCGCCTCAAGAGCGCATGCCTACCCCAACGGTTGAGCCGTTTATCGATGCACATTTTAACGGCCGGCACTTTTTTGCCTGCGCGCTTTTCAATGATCGGCTGCTGGGAGCCGTCGCGGTGCAGGAGGGCACCGACCGCGCTTGGTGGCTCTCTGAGCTCTGCGTGCGTACAACCACTCGCCGCCGTGGGGTTGGTTCGCGTTTAATGGCACTGCTGGGTGAGCAAGCCAAACAAGAAGGGCGCGTATTGCGTATTGAAACCTCTTCATTGCCACTGGCTGACCGTGTGCTGCTTTCCAAGTTAGGTTATCGGCCCATGGCCAACCCAATGACTCCGGCGGGGATGCCCGCCACCAGCGATTTTGTTGAGTTAGACCCACAAGGGAAAGGGTAATGAAACAGTTATTACGTATTTTACTAGCGGCCGTCGGCATTCTTGCCATCGTGGCGGTCGCGGCAGTGGTCTACGTGACCACCTTTTTAGATCCAGAAGACTTCAAGCCGCGCTTAACCGCCGTTGTAAAAGAGCAAACGGGACTGAACTTGGTGTTGGAAGGCCCGATCAACTGGTCGTTCTATCCGCGTATTGGGGTCAGCGTAGAGCAGGCGCGCGCGTGGCTGCCTGAGCAAGATCAAGACAGTGCCGCGTTTGCTGCGATTAACCGCGCAGAAGTGAGCGTTGCCTTTGCCCCGTTGCTACGCGGCGAGATTGCCGTTGATGGGCTGACATTGGACGGCATGCGACTCAACTTAGAACGTGATGCTGAAGGTGAAGGCAATTGGGAACCGTTAGTCGAGCGCTTGTCCGAACAGACAAACGGTGCCGCTGAAACGGTGCTGGCGCCTGCCAGCGCGGGCCCTAATGCCGACGCCGGTAGCTTGGCGGTAGTGCTAAACATTGCGAGCGTGGAAGTGAAAAATGCCGATATACGTTTTCGTGATGAGCAAACCCAAGCGCTGTGGCGGCTGCAACAACTGAATATATCAGGTAGCAATGTTAATCCGGTGCGTGCTTTCCCACTGAAAGCCATGTTCACCTTGACTAAGCACAACCGCCTGGATGCCGAGGTATTGGAGCGCGCTCCGGATATTACCAGTGACATCAATCTTGAAACGCGCATGCGGCTTGGTTTAGAGGAAGAGCTTTTTGTACTCGAAAACATGTCATTAACGACGCGTACCAGTACGAAAACTGACAGCGAGCCGCAGCAGCTTAGTTTGAAAGCCGCCGAAATGGTGGCGCGTATGGGTGAACAGCAGCTGTCGATTAAAGAAGGGCTACTGGAAGCGGGTTTGCGCAATGCAGATAGCTGGCAGGGCAGCCTGGCGCTGGCGCTTGCCTTTGGTTTGGAAGGCGACTGGCAAGCGCAGACCGCTCAGTTTAAAGATCTCCAGCTCACGGGCCCTGATGGGCTACGAGTGAGCGGCCATCTTAATATTGAACAAATGCTTGACGCGCCGAACTACCGTGGGCAGCTAACCGCAGCGCCATTCACGCTGCGCCCCTGGCTAGCACGCGCGGGTATTACTCTCACTACCGCGGGCGAAGCCGCGCTCAGTGATGTGGCAATGACCAGCCCTATCGAAGGCGATGCCGAGCAGTTCTCGCTGCCCAGACTTTCATTAGTCATCGACGACAGCACCTTTACCGGAGAGCTATCGGCGGCGTTAGACGGCTCACGTCTGGCGTTTGATTTAGCAGGTGATCAGCTGTCGCTTGACCGCTATTTGCCCGGTGAGGCCACGGCTGAGCAAGCAAGCCGCGGCTTGCTGCGTAGCGCTTTTGCTCAAAGCAGTGATTCGCTACTCCCGCAATCCGTGCTTGCAGGATTAGCGCTAGAAGGCGATCTGAGTATTGATACCCTGATTTTCGCTGGGCTGACGTTCAATAAGCCTAGTTTGCAGCTGCGCGGAGATGATGGCGTCCACCGCTTAACGGCGTTTGAGTCCGGCTTCTATGAAGGTAAGCTCAACGCTACCGGCCAGGTGGACGCCTCTGATTCCGTGCTTGAATGGGCATTCTCGCCAACGATCAGCAGCGTGCAAGTAGCCCCGCTAATTGAAGCGATGAGTAAAGAAACGTCACCGCTGCGCGGTCGCTTTGATTTGTCTGGCGACCTCACCAGCCTTGGCAACACTCGGGAGGCGCTGACGAGCAACCTGAATGGCGAGCTCACAGCGCACCTAAAAGACGGGGCGATCTTAGAGACCAATATTTCACAGCAAATGTGTGAGCTGGTCGCTCAGCTAGAAGGTGAGGGCACCGTGCGCGACTGGCAGGATGATACCCGCTTTGAGCAGTTCGATGGCACCTTCCAAATTAGCAATGGACTGGTGGAAAGCGATGACCTGCTTATCACCCTGCCGGGTATTAATGTTCAGGGCGACGGCGAGCTTAATCTCAGCAGCTTGGCTTTTGATACGCACGCCAACGCACGCTTGGTCGATACGGCTGATGCGGCCTGCAACGTTAATCCGCGTCTGGCACAATTGCCGCTACCCATGCGCTGCGAGGGCAACCTGAGCGATGCACGCAGCGAGTGGTGCCGCTTCGACCGAGAGGCATTCCAGACGGCCGTTGTCGACTTGCTGCGTAACGAAGCCGGGGATCGTGTGGATGAAGAGATCGAAGAGCGCCTGGGCGATTCTTTGGATCAGCTAGACGAGCGCCTTGGCGAAGGAGCGGGCCAGAAGCTTCGCGAGGGGCTGCGTAATTTATTTAACTAAGTAACGATGCATGTTCATTCTGCGCCGGCCTAAATGCCGGCGCTTTTTTATGAGCATCGTGGATCGTTTACATACTTCTGTGTGAGGAACGTGCATGGCAGATATGCCCGCACCGCGGTTGACGGCCGCTGAATTCCAGCGTCGGCTATTAGACTGGTTCGATCAATATGGTCGCCACGACTTGCCCTGGCAGTCACCGCGCAGCGCCTATCGCGTATGGGTGTCGGAAATCATGCTGCAGCAAACACAGGTTGCGACCGTCATTCCGTACTTTGAGCGCTTTATGGCGCGCTTTCCGACCTTGGAGGCGCTTGCCAGCGCGCCGCAAGATGAGGTGCTGCACTTATGGACCGGGCTAGGTTATTACGCCCGTGCGCGCAACTTGCACAAGGCCGCTCAACTGACGGTAGCGCAGCACGGCGCAGAACTACCTAGCGAAAGTGTCGATGCCCTAACGGCGCTGCCCGGCATTGGCCGCTCTACCGCGGGTGCCATCGTTGCACAAAGCACTGGGCGGCGGGCGGCGATCTTAGATGGCAATGTCAAACGCTCGCTTGCTCGCCTGCATGCGCTGCCCGGCTGGCCGGGCAAGAAGGCGGTGGAGCAAAAGCTTTGGGCGCTGGCCGAGTATTACACGCCCAGCGCGCGCTTAGCCGACTATACCCAGGCGATCATGGATTTTGGTGCGACGCTGTGTAAACGCAGCAAGCCTGACTGTTTAAGCTGCCCGTTTAATGACGTTTGTTTGGCCTATGCCCAGGGCGAGCCAAAGCGCTATCCTGAATCAAAGCCGAAAAAAGCGTTGCCCACACGGCAGACCATTATGCTCATGCTGAGCGACTCACAGGGCCGGGTATGGCTAGAAAAACGACCGCCAAGTGGTCTTTGGGGCGGGCTATGGAGCTTGCCGCAGTTTGATAAGCATGGCGAACTTAACGACTGGCTAGAGGATCACGCGGTCAATCCTGCGCGCGGCAGTACAGCGCCAAGCTTTTATCATACGTTTAGCCATTTTCGCTTAGAGATTACCCCCCAGCCGGTGACCTGCGATAGGCTGGGCGGTATTCGTGAAAGCGGCGTATGGTACGACATCAACGATCCGCCTGCGCTGGGGCTGGCGGCGCCGGTCAAAGCGTTGCTGAGTCAGCTAACACCTTTTACCCTCACCCAGTCGTAGGCCATGCATAGGCGTATGGGAGAGAACTCTGAATAACATCGCATAACCAGGAGCATGCTATGAGCAATACCGTTTTTTGCCGCAAGTACCAGACAGAGTTAGAGGCGTTGCCATTTCCACCCTTGCCGGGTAAACAAGGTCATGAGATTCAGGCAACGGTCTCCAAGCCCGCCTGGGAAGCCTGGCAGGCACTGCAAACTCGCCTGATCAACGAGAAGCATCTCAATATGCTTGATCCAGAATCACGGGCCTACCTTATGGATCAAATGCAGTGCTTCCTAGATAATCAGGAAACCGACCAAGCCGAAGGGTACGTGCCGCCTACACAGGCATAAACGTTGCCGCCATTCTAGTAAAGGCAGTGGCGCAAAATACCCATAAGCATCGGTATCGAAAGAAAGTTTCACAAAGGTGTTGACGAAAAGCGGTGTTTTTAGTTTAATACGCACCGTTGGCAGCGGCCAGATAGCTCAGTTGGTAGAGCAGGGGATTGAAAATCCCCGTGTCGGCGGTTCGATTCCGTCTCTGGCCACCACGCAGTTGGGGTATCGCCAAGTGGTAAGGCACCGCTTTTTGGTAGCGGTATTCCCAGGTTCGAATCCTGGTACCCCAGCCATTGCCAACAAAATTTCTTGTTGATTGCAGAGCTTAGCAGCAAAACAATCATTTTCTCAAGAAAACGTGAAGCGCCGACATAGCTCAGTTGGTAGAGCAACTGACTTGTAATCAGTAGGTCCCGGGTTCGACTCCTGGTGTCGGCACCATCAAAAGATGGTTAAAAGCAACATGTTAGAGACTTAAAAAGGCTGCCTTCATCGGCGGCCTTTTTTGTTTCCTTCCCCAAATTCTGCATCTGCGTACCGTAGTGTGTACCGTTTCTCTCAAGACCCATTCTGCCTGCTTTTTTCGTTGCTGCAAACCGTTTCTAAGTAGTCAAAATCACCTGATAAGTCGGTGGCTTTCAGTAGATTCTACAAGCCCTTCACCCTTTGTCTGTTAGGGCGGTTTTTTAGGATTACAGAGTAAGTTGTGCTCTTACGATCTCGCCGACAACTGATTTTTCTGGCTCCCTGGTTTGCATGGTTGTGCAAGCATGGAAAGCCTGAACGCACCTTTTTACAGCATAAATTCTTTTGCATGTATCAAAAAGAGGCGCCACACCTACACTAAACGTGTTTCAAAGCCGCTATTGTGGAGTTTTGTGTAATTGGCACGCTTGTTGCTTTAAATTATTTACATTTGTTTAGTGGTTATGGCCTTCGACTTAAGAATAGCGTCAATGAGTTGACAAAGTCGATTAGGGGTCACAATCTAAGTTTTAGTATTTGACATATTGTGCGTCGGCATACACCGAAAGGGCACAGAGCAATAGGGCTCCCATCGTTACCGTCAGGTAGCGCTGTGAGCCCTTTTTTTATGTCTGGAAATAGGACGGTGAGTCAATGAACAGTCGTATCCCGGTTGGCATACTCTTCTCTACTCAAGGGCCATACGCCACTGTTGGCCGGTCAATGCGCGATGGGGCGATGCTGGCGCTTGAAGAGGTCAACCAGGGCACACGATTCCCCTTTGAACTTGTACCTATAGAATGCGATCCGGCCGGTGACACCGCTGCCTACAGCAATCACGTGCGGAGTTTGCTACGCCATGAGGGCGTAAAGCACGTGATTGGTTGCTATACGTCTTCAAGCCGCAAAGAAGTCATACCGATTTTTGAAAAATACGATGGCTTGCTGTGGTATCCGTCTCACTACGAAGGTTTTGAGACCAATAATAACGTTATTTATACAGGCGCCGTTCAGAACCAGCATGTTTTGCCGCTGATGGACCATGTGCTTGAGCATATCACTCGCGATGTTTACTTCGTGGGCTCTAACTATGTCTGGGCCTGGGAAAATGGCCGAATTATCAGAGAGCTGACTAAGGCGCATGGCGGGAAGATGATCGCTGAGCGTTACCTGCAGGTCGGTGACCTGGATGTGGCGCGTATCATCGAAGAGATTCACGAAAAGCGGCCTGCCTTCATTATGAACATGCTGATCGGTGAGTCTAGCTATGCATTCTACCGCGCGTTGGCCAAGGCGCGCGATGAGAACGCCGCCCTTCAAAAAACGGTGGTAGGCAGCTGCACGCTTTGCGAACCCGAACTTGCTCAAATTGGTCCGCAGGCGTGTGCTGGGCATTTAGCATCCAGCGTTTACTTCTCCACTATCGAGACAGAAGTTAACAAGCAGTTTGTCGCTAGCTACCGCCAACGCTACGGACATGATGCCTTGCCTAGTGCAGATGCAGAGGCGTCCTACAACACCGTTCACTTACTTGCCCTTGCCTTGGCTGGCGCCGATTCCGTTGATATCGACCGGGTGAAAAAAGCGCTGCATGGAACGTCCTTCCAAGCACCTCAGGGAAAGATCTATGTCGATCCTGAGAGCAATCACAGTTATTTGACCGTCCGGCTAGGAATCTCCCGCGAAGATGCGACGTTTAAGGTGATCTCCGAAGCAAACGCCCCCGTTCGCCCGGATCCTTATCTCGTTTGGGCTGAAGCATGTGGTGAAAGCTCTGCTCACACGGAAACGCCCATTGCTCAAAACAATATTGGCTTGAGGATCGTGCGATGACGCTTACCACACGACGCAATTTCAGGGGCCATCGTGCATTGATTGTGTGTGCCGCTGAAAGAGATCGAGAGGTGCTGACTCAGTTCCTTGTGGAGCTTGGCGTCACGCCAGTTGTTCATGAAAACCAGGATGAGGCTGTGTCTGATAGGCCGTTTGATCTGGTGTTTTTCGACGATGAGTTGGGACGCCAGTTTAGCGACATCACGCACATGATAGATCGCGTGCAGGGGCCGGCGATTGCACTTATCGGTTCAGATGCACCGAGCTCGGTTAATTGGTTCATCGAGCGCCAAGTGTCTGGCTATCTCACCAAACCGCTACGTAAGGGCGGCATTCTCGCGAGCCTTATTATTGCTTACCAAACATTTAATCAGTGCTATGAGACGGAGCAAAAACTCCACCGTTTGGAGCAGCAGGTTCGTGCCCGCCAAGTCGTATGCACGGCGGCGATCAAGCTCATTGAAGATATGGGAATTTCGGTCAATGACGCCTTTGCACTGTTGCGTTCGGCGAGCATGAGCCGACGCCTGTCCCTTGAGGATTTCGCTGCAATGATCGTCTCGGGTGAGATCGCAGTGGTGGTACTAAAGGAAGAGGCTGATGCCATTCATCGTCTTAGGGAATCCCGGTTAAACCATTATTCGTAGCACGTTTATTGAGGTTAATCGAAGCGGTATAGGTAGACAGGCTTCAAGAGCAAAAGGTCGTCTCTCATTTTATGGAGAGGTGATTAGGGAGTTGTGTTGCTGCCGGACGGCGAGGAAGTAAAAGTAAAACTACATCAGGGGTATACAAATGAAATACTCAACAATTCAGAGAACGGCAACCTTGTCAACGTTGTTAGCGGGCTCGTTAGTGACCAGCGCTTCAGCGAATGATCCTATCCAGATCGGTGTGCTTGAAGATCAGTCTGGCAACTTTGCAGCGGTGACGCAGGCGAAAGTGAATGCTATTGAGTTAGCGGCTGAAGAAATAAATGAGGCGGGCGGTATCGCTGGTCGCGAAGTGGAACTTGTTATTTACGATACTCAGTCTGATGATCGTCGTTACCAAGAGTTGATGCGACGGGTACTCCAGCGTGATCAAGTAGATACCGTCTTCGCGGGTTTTGCTTCGTCATCACGAGAAGCGTATCGACCGATTGTTAACCAATTTGATGGGTTGGCGTTTTATAACAATCAGTATGAAGGCGGCGTGTGTGACGCCAACATGATCGTCACTGGCGCAGTTCCTGAACAGCAGTTCTCGACGCTGATACCTTGGATGATAGAAAAGTACGGACCAAACGTCTATACGATCGCTGCAGACTATAACTTTGGTCAGATTTCGGCGGAATGGGTACGACAGATAGTAGAAGAGGAAGGTGGTGAAATCGTGGGTGAGGAGTTCATCCCTCTGGATGTTTCCCAGTTCTCGCAAACCATCCAAAATATCCAGGGTGAGTCCCCGGACTTCGTCGTCACCCTACTGGTCGGTTCCAATCAGGCGTCTTATTACGAGCAGGCAGCATCTACCGGCCTGGGGCTTCCCATGGCCTCATCGGTAAATGTTGGGCAGGGCTACGAGCATAAGCGCTTTGCGCCGCCAAGCCTTGAAAACATGTTCGTGACGACGAACTTTATTGAAGAAGTCGATACCCCTGAAGCAAATGAGTTCGTTGAGAAGTTCTATGAGCGCTTCCCCGATACGCCCTATGTGAACCAGGAAGCGGCTAACTCGTATATCGCGATGTACCTTTATAAGCAGATGGTTGAGCGTGCTGACGGCTCAACCGATAAAGAAGACCTTCGCGACGTTATTGCGGAGGGAGATGTCTGTTTCGATGGCCCTTCAGGCACCGTCTGCCTAGATCCTAAGAGCCAGCACATGTCTCACAATATCTTTCTGGCGCAAGTGGATGAGAATCACGAGATATCCTTCCCCGAAACTTGGGAAAATATTGAGCCTTACTGGCTGGGTGACAACGGCTGCGACCTGACCCAGAACGACCCAAGCGCTCAGTACACTCTTTCTAACCCTCCAAACGAGTAAATATCACGCATCGTACCGGCAGGGTGATGAGCTTCATCCTGCCTGGTCTGTGAATTTCCATTAAGCGGGAAATCTCGCGGGTGTTTCCTGCCTAGGAGCTGGATATGGAATATATACATTTAGCGTTTACTGCGTTCTATCAGTTTGGGGATGCGTTTGCCTTCTTGGTGCTATCCGCCATGGGGTTAGCGGTGATTTTCGGGATGATGGGCATCATCAACCTAGCTCACGGCGAATTTATCATGTGCGGTGCCTATGTAACGGTGGCAACGGCACGCCTAGGGATCCCACTGCCTATCGCGATGCTATGTGGCAGCCTTGCCGCCGGGATACTTGGCATTGTGCTTGAACGCACAATTATTCATCGCCTCTATCACCGTCCGTTGGACTCCATTGTTGCCACATGGGGGATTAGCCTGATCCTTACCCAGGGCACGCTGATCGTACTTGGATCCAGTATGGCGGGTATCAGCACGCCACTCGGCAGTTTTTCGGTGGGCGGCTACAGCTACTCTACCTATCGAATGGTGCTGCTTGGCGTCGCAGTGCTACTGCTTATTGGGCTGTATGTGCTGTTTCATCATACGACATTCGGTATCCACTCACGGGCAACAATTCAAGCACCGCACATGGCGAAAGCCGCGGGAATCGACACCGGACGTATGTACTCCCTCACCTTCGGTCTCGGCGCAGCCCTGGCGGGCTTAGCCGGAGCGCTTTATGCCCCCACGATCTCCATCGTCCCGACGCTGGGCGCCAACTTCCTGGTTGAAAGCTTCGTGACGGTGGTTGTTGGTGGGGCTGATGTGTTCTTGGGCACGGCGCCAGCGGCAGCCACGCTCGCGGTTATCAAGGCCTTTTTGACTGGGTGGCAAGGGCAGCTGATGGGCCAAGTGGGGTTGTTAATCACTGTCATGGTGGTCATCCGTATTCTCCCACAAGGCCTGTCTGGCTGGTTGCTCAAGGGGCGTACATAAATGGGTATGTTACAACGGGAAGATTTGAAAGCGTCTCGTCCGGACGGTCGAATGACCGGCTGGTTGCGTCTTATCAATGGCCCGCAAACGCTGGGGCGTGGCCCAGTGTATTGGGTTGTCTTTGTCTTAACGATTGGGGCGGCAGTTGTATATCCCGCTTTCGCGGATGCCTGGAGTGTAGGTAATACGGCCTACTTCTTTTGCTGGGTGTTTATGGCACTTGGGTTGTCGCTCATCTGGGGATATGCCGGGTCGCTCAGTTTCGGTCAGACTGCTTTCTTCGGGCTTGCCGGGTACACGTATGGTGTCGTCACTATCAACTTTGGCGCAGCTTACGGTTTGACCATCGTCGGCGTGCTTCTAGGCGTTGGCATGTCCTGTTTGGGGGCGGCTGTACTTGGTTACATTCTTTTTTATGGGCGTATTAGCGGCGTATTCCTCGGTATTATCACGCTGTCGACCACGCTGGTTTTCGCCACCTTCATGGCACAGACGGCTGGGTCCCAGTGGGCGATCGGCAATGCCCGACTGGGTGGCGACAATGGCATGACCGGTATGCCGCCGTTAACAATCCCTTGGGCTGGAGGAGATATCGCGCTGTATTCGGGCGTGCCACTCTATTACCTCCTTTTGGCCATGCTGGTGGTTTGTTATCTGGGCTTACGGGTTCTCGTCAATTCGAGATTCGGCAATGTGCTAGTCGCAATTCGTGAAAATCCGCACCGCGCTGAAATGCTTGGCTACGACATACGCCGCTATCAGTTAATTGTCTTTGTTATTGGCAGCGGTTTAGCGGGTCTATCAGGTGTGCTCTATACCGCTTGGGGACAGTACATCAGCCCATCCAATATGGATTTAGCGGCCGCTGCATTACCCATTATTTGGGTAGCAGTGGGCGGGCGTAAAGACCTCACCGCAACGCTGGTGGGCACCTTGGTAGTGCTTGGCATCTTCCAGAACCTCACTATTTACGGTAGCTACTACGCCTTTGTCATTATGGGGTTGCTGCTGGTCGTCGTGGTGGTCTTTTTGCCGGAAGGGTTGATCCCGGGGCTGGTCAAGTTCTTTGGTCGCTTTCGTAAGCGTAAGGAGGGCATGTCGTGACCATATTGCGAACTGAGAAATTATATAAACATTTCGACGGCGTCAAAGTTGCTCAGGATGTGAACTTCTCAATGGAGCATGGTGAGATCCGATGCCTGATAGGTCCGAATGGCGCTGGAAAGAGCACGTTTTTCAAGCTTGTACTCGGTGAGCATCAACCAAGCTCAGGTGATATCTACTTTTCAGGTCAAAAAATTACCAAGCTTCGTTCCTTCGAGCGCGTGAAGCAGGGAATTGCCGTCAAGTTCCAGGTGCCGGGTATCTTCTCCGAACTCTCCGTTTGGCAAAACATGCAAATAGCAGTTCAAAACCACCTGCATGGTGATTCCATGACAGCGGCTATCGATAAAGCACTCGCCTTTGTAAGGCTTACCGATAAAGCAGGAGAACTTGCTGGAGAACTCTCACACGGGGAACAGCAGTGGCTTGAGATCGGTATGGCGGTGAGCACGGAGCCGCGCTTACTACTTCTTGATGAACCGACAGCTGGCATGACACCAGAAGAAACGGCGCGCACGGGCGAGATGATCCAGGAGCTCAATCGCAAAGGTATGTCGATTTTAGCGGTTGAGCACGACATGGAATTTGTGCGCCAGATTGCCCACAAGGTCACTGTACTGAACTTCGGTGAAATCTTTGCGGAAGGCACGATCAACGAGATTGAGGCTAACGAAGAGGTTGCACGTATTTATCTGGGGACAGCCGATGACGACGAATAGTACAAATCTGTTGAGCGTGGAAGGTGTCATTTCTGGCTACGGTACCACCTCAGTGCTGCAAGAGGTCAGCTTGAATGTTGGTTGCGGCGAGGTGGTAGCCGTCATCGGCCGAAATGGCGTCGGCAAGACGACATTAATGAAAACGCTGATTGGTCTTATCAAGAATCGACAAGGCATTATCCGTTTTGATGGTAAGGATATTAGCTCGCTCGAATCTCACGAACGTGCGCGTTTGGGCATTGGTTATATCCCGCAAGGGCGTGAGGTCTTCTCACGCATGACCGTCTGGGAAAATCTCAAGGTCGGCGAAATGCTCCAACAGGCTGGCGAGGGAGTTGACTATGAGCGGGTTTATGAGTTCTTCCCCATCTTGAAAGAGCGGGCTAATCAACGAGCGGGCACCTTCAGCGGCGGACAGCAGCAACAGCTTGCGATCGGCCGTGCCATGGTGGGCAAGCCGAAGCTTATGCTACTCGACGAACCCTCGGAAGGTATTCAGCCAAACATCGTAAAGGACATTTCACGCAACATTCTCAAGCTCAATCGCGAACTGGGCGTAACCATTCTCCTCGTAGAGCAGAACCTGGACATGATCATGACCATGGCGCAACGCTGCTACGTCATGGATAAGGGGAAAATTACCCATGAGCTTGCGAAGGAGCAACTCCGTGATCGTGACGCCATGCGTCGAATTCTGGCTGTATAAGCAGGATGGGTACCCATCAGCACTATTTAACCATGACTCAAACTCCGGTCTGCAGTTGCTGGAGCGATGACTGAAAAACACCTAAAAAGGAGTAGAACAATGAGTTGGCTTGATCAATCCATCATGGCGCGTCGCGCCGTCGCCAAAGGTAAACCGGGTACTACACACCAGCTAACTGAGGCGGCTCAAGGTCAGTATCACTATACGCTTGGGCCTAACCCCAAGCCTGTACTGCATATCCAGCCGGGCGATATCGTCAGTGCTGAAACCCATGATGCTTTCGAAGGAAAGTTGCGCTCGGAAAGCGACAAGCCCAGCGAACTGCTTAATCTACCTTATCTGAATCCGCAGAACGGACCGATCTACGTAGAGGGGGCGGAGAAGGGCGATTGCTTGGCGGTTTATATCCGCGATATGAAACCCCGCGGCCCGCAGCCCTGCGGTACGACAGCGCTGATTACCGAATTTGGTGGACTAGTGGCGACCGGTGATACCGCGCTACTCAACGCGCCACTACCGGAGCGGGTAAAAAAGGTGGAGGTTGACGCGGAAACCGGCGTGAAGTGGAGCGATAAAATAACCCTTCCTTATCAGCCTTTTATTGGCACCATTGGGGTGTCACCGGAGATTGAGTCGATTAGCTCGCTGGTGCCCGATTATTACGGCGGCAATATGGACTTACCTGATGTAGCACCAGGTGCGGTGATCTATCTGCCGGTACATACCAAAGGTGCCTATCTTTATCTAGGTGACTGCCATGCGGCGCAGGGTGATGGTGAGTTGTGTGGCGTGGCTATCGAGCATCCTACCGTGACCACCGTTCAGGTCGACTTGATTAAAGATTGGACGTTCAAATGGCCGCGTCTGGAAAATGAACAGTTCTATATGACCATTGGTTCAGCGCGTCCCATGGAAGATGCCACCCGGATTGCCTACAGAGAGCTGGTACGCTGGCTAGCGGCAGAGTTTGATTTCGATGAAATAGAGGCTTACATGCTTCTTACTCAGGCAGGACGAGTGCGGCTGGGTAATATGGTGGATCCAAAATATACCTTAGGCGCTTCCATCCTCAAGTCCATCGTTGGGCAAGCACGCTAGCGAGCGGGGAGGACAATATGAAATACCTTGCCGCCACATTGCAGTTTGAGCCTGAAATGTTTGCAAAAGAGCGAAATATTGATGCTCTAAAGCGGTTAGTGGAAGAGGCGGCTGCGTCTGGTGCGCGGCTAATCATAACGCCGGAGATGGGGCTTACCGGCTATTGCTGGTATGACAGAGAGGAGGTTGCACCCTACGTCGAACAAGTGCCTGGACCCTCAACCCAAAGCTTCGCCGCTCTGGCGGCGAAGCTTGACTGCTATATCGTTATCGGGCTGCCAGAAGTTGATGCTGGCAATGGGCTTTACTACAACACGGCTGTTTTAGTTGGCCCTGAGGGCTATTTAGGAAAACATCGTAAAAGCCACCCTTATATCGCCGAGCCAAAGTGGGCGGCTTCAGGCGACACTGGCCATCAAGTGTTCGAGACGTCACTGGGCCGTATCGCGCTGCTCATCTGCATGGACATTCATTTTCTTGAAACTGCACGGTTGGTCGCGCTGCAGGGGGCCGAGGTCATTTGCCATCTGAGTAATTGGCTGGCTGAGAGAGCGCCAGCACCCTATTGGATTAGTCGTGCCAAAGAAAACGGCTGCTATCTTATTGAGAGCAATCGCTGGGGGGTGGAGCGCGGCGTTCAATTCAGTGGCGGTAGCTGCGTGATTGATCCAGATGGACATATCCAGGCTAGCCGCGATGACGGTGATGGCATCGTGCTGGGTGAAATTGATACTGAACGAGTAACGGGGCCGTTGACCAGTGAGCGTCGCCCAGACCTTTATCATGAGCTACTTCATCAAACACACGCTTGGAACCCGCTAGACTTTTTCAGGCTTTATGGCCATCAGCCACTGCCCAATGGAAAAGCAAGCACCATCGCCGTTGCTCAATTTTCCCCATCGAATAATCTCGACGATAACCTTTCCAAATGTACTGATTTGATTGCCCAAGAAGAGGGTGCCGAGCTGATTGTTTTTCCTGAGCTGGCGCTTACCGGGTTAGACACTGGCGGTATCAATCCCATCTCACAGCGTCACAGTGTTTTCGACACACTGCGTCGACTCGCTGAGGAGCGTCAACAGAACTATGTGGTAGGTTTCGCGGAACAGTCGGAGGAACATCTCTATAATGCTGCCGCTCTGGTAGGGGCGCAGGGCGTTATGGCGGTTTATCGTAAAATCCACTTAAGCGAGGCAGACCGTAAATGGGCGACGCCTGGCGATCGCTGGGTAAGCTTCGATCTGCCGCTAGGACGGCTAGGATTATTGATTGGCCATGATGCTGATTTTCCCGAAGCGGGGCGCATTCTGGCGCTGCGGGGGTGCGATGTCATCGCTTGTCCTGCTGCCCTGCCAGGGCCATTTCACTGCGTCCATCCCGGTACTGAGATTCGTCAGCCAGCACCTATTCCCACCGGCCCAGACGATTACCATTGGCACCATTATCGGGTGCGCGGTGGCGAGAACAACTGCTATTTCGCTTTCGCCAACGTGCATATGCCCGACGCTGGATTACCGGGGCTAAGCGGTATATTCGGCCCGGATACGTTTCATTTTCCTCGCCAAGAAGCATTGTTAACCAGCGCCACTGGCTGCGTGCAGCTTGCTATCGACACGAGTAACCTGGATTCGGCTTACCCAAACAGCGCTGTGCGCCGAAAGGACTTAGTGGTGATGCGCCTGCCACACCACTATCCAAAATTGTTGGAGCGATAGCTTGTACTTCCCTCGCTAAATGCCTTTTCAGGCAATCGTCCGTGTATAGGAGTAGTTGACTATGAGTGTGAAGCGACCCGGCATTGATACGTTGGCAGCCATTTCCGATTATTACGGTTTTGACCTTTCCTTTGAAGAACTGGGAGAGTTCCAGTCCGCCGTTGCTGGCTCAATGGCCATTTATGATCGCCTGGATGAACTGGCGGCACGCTTAGGTCGTAAGTATCCATCATGCTAGTAGATCGGTGGCCGTTGGCTTCCTGTTTCTCGTGGCGATTGCCTTTTGTGTCGGTAATGCCGCGTCGCTTTAGGTCATGGAGGCCGAAGCGTTCTTCTTCTGTAATCACTCCCTCTTCAATTGCCAGTTTAATCAAACGTTGCCAAGCGGTGTCTAGGCTGGATTTTCGCAGCTCGCTACCGTCGGCTGCGACGATTAGTGGGCGGCTTTCTGGGTGCGTGGGTACCCGCGCACGACATTATTCCGACGGCCTTTGCGGCGGTTGGTCCTCACGCCTTCGGCTGTGCTGTTTGCATCACTTAGCGTTATCACTTCGATACCGCGTTACTTTCCGTCTTTGTGTCAAAAAATACCGTTGAGGGTATTTAGCGAACGATCCAGGGTGTTGCTATCCGTGAGAATGCTTATCATTTGCCGATGCAAGGCCTGATGTACAGGATGCTAACTGCATGTGATGGATGCGCCTGTCAGGCCGGAAAATGACATATACAGGAGAGCCGTCGTAATGGCACATAGGGTTCCTCACACCGAGCCGGTTTGGGCAGAATACGAGCGCCTGGCGCATTGGCAACAGTCATCTCTGGGTGAGTCTCTCAAGCATTGGGTTAGTCTTTACGGCCACGCGACTGCACTCGTCGAAGGGGAGCAGCATCTCTCCTATATTGAGCTGGATGCGCGAGTCGATCAGTTGGCGCGGGCCTTTCTGGCATTGGGCATTGTGAGTGGTGATCGTGTGCTGGTGCAGTTGCCCAATGGTTTGGCCTTCATCGAAACTTGCTTTGCCCTGTTTCGTATGGGGGCGCTGCCGATCCTTGCGATGCCCGCGCAGCGCGAGAAGGATATCGAGGCGTTATGTCAGTTGGCGGAACCAGTGGCATTCATCACTAAAGACAGCTTTCTTGGTTTTGATCATGCGGAGCTCGCTGCCAAGGTGGCAGAGACCAGTGGCAGTATTCGTCATGTCATCATCGATGGAGTATCCGATAGCGGGAATGAGCTTGATGAGATTAGGCAGCTGGGGCATGCGGCGGCCGCGACGATCAGTGACACGCCATCTTCACAAGACGTGGCCCTACTGCTGCTATCGGGTGGCACCACTGGCACACCCAAGCTGATCCCTCGGACTCACGCTGATTATCTGTATAATGCCACCGCTTCCGCACATCTCTGTGATCTCGATGCCAGCAGTGTCTATCTGGCGGCCTTGCCGATTGCCCATAATTTCCCCCTGGCTTGTCCCGGCATTATAGGAACCCTGAGCGTTGGCGGGCGTGTTGTTCTGGCGCAGACCCCTAGTCCGGATGAGTGCTTTGAACTGATTGCTCGTGAGCGAGTGACGTTTACGTCGCTGGTGCCACCGCTCGTCCAGCTATGGATAGAAGCAAGAGAGTGGGACGATACGGATCTCTCATCACTGCGATTCCTTCAGGTGGGCGGGGCGCGTTGTGATGCCAACCTCGCCGCAAAGATAACGCCCGCTCTGGGTTGTTCACTACAGCAGGTCTTCGGTATGGCCGAGGGCCTGCTCTGCTATACCCGACTTGATGACCCGTTGGACGAAATTCTGAATACCCAGGGCCGACCGCTTTCGCCCCGCGACGAAGTGCGGCTGGTCAACGAACAGGGCGAGGATGTCGCTGAGGGCGAAGTGGGAGAACTGCTGACGCGTGGCCCTTACACCATCAGGGAATATTTCCGGGCCGCCGCACACAATGTGCAGTCGTTCACACCCGACGGCTTTTATTGCAGTGGAGACCTGGCCCGCTGGTCGGTCGGCGGCAATCTGCAGGTCGAGGGGCGTATCAAGCAGCAGGTCAATCGCGCTGGAGAGAAGATTGCGACTGAAGAAGTCGAGGAGGCTCTATGTCGTCATCCCGAAATAGAGAGTGCAGCACTCGTCGGGGTGGCGGATAGCCGCTTGGGTGAGCGTAGCTGTGCATTCCTGATTGGCTCGAATCACGCGCTTTGCGTCAGTGAACTTCGTACCTTTCTGATTACTCATGGATTGCCGGCATACAAATGCCCTGATCAGGTCGTTTTTACACGTCACTGGCCACTGACGCCGCTGGGCAAGATCGATAAGCAGAAGCTGGCAGAGCGAGTCATGGAACCATCCTCGTCATCCTCTGGCTTTATCGAGTGCGTACAATCCATCAATAGCGACCCTATGGCGCTGGCGGTGGCGTTTGCTAAGGCATCTGCGGATGAGGACCATGTCATCTACGAGCGCGAGGGCGAGTGGCTGGTTGCCACTGGCCGATTGGCGACGCTCAAGGTCACATCTGATCGGGTTTCGCTTCAGGAGGGTGATGCTGAACGTTTCTGGGAAGGTCGTGACATCTGCCGGTTAATTGCCGTGGCGCTGGGTGAAATAGAGACCGCAGGCTGGCGGGCTTATGGCTCGGCGTCATTCGAACTCGCGGATAGCTTTCATGGCGTACCAGGGAGTAGTGGGAATGTGTTGCTTGAGCTGTTTGTTCCACGCCTGGAAATTCGGCTAAGAGCCGGTGAAGCCACATTGCGAACGACGGACGAGCACCTGCTGACCGCGTTGGCGGCACAAACTGCGACATTGGACCAGGCGGGGGGGGATATCTTCCGGCCTTCGGAAAATCATTTGATCGGTATGGCGGGCTTGATCGCTAACCATGATGCTGAGGCGTATCGACTTCAGGTGGCGGAAGCGGTGAGTGATATCCGTGCTGGGCGCTATGAAAAGGTCATTCTCTCTCGTCAGGTGCCGGTGCCCGAGCCTGTTGACCTGTTTGCGACCTATCTTCATGGTCGGCGGCAGAACACACCGGCTCGCTCATTCTTGGTGCGTTGCTCGGGGTTGAATATGTTGGGTTTTAGCCCGGAGACCGTCGTCGAGGTCGATGCCAACGGTGGCGTCAACACGCAACCGTTGGCGGGTACCCGGTCCATGGGCACCAGCAGTGACGAGCGCAAGCGGCTGCGGCATGAACTGGAAACTGACGTCAAGGAGATCGCCGAGCATGCTGTCTCGGTCAGGTTGGCGATCGACGAACTCAGGCCGCATTGCCTACCCGAAACGGTGCACGTCTCCGAGTTCATGCATGTCCGGGAACGAGGGTCCGTACAGCACCTGGCCTCGCGGGTGAAAGGAAGCCTGTCTGAGGGCCGGACGGCTTGGCATGCTTTTGAGGCGCTGTTTCCGGCTGTTACGGCTTCCGGTATCCCTAAGCGCGAAGCGCTGCAGGCCATCCGCCGCTACGAGCAACAACCCCGTGGCCCCTACAGTGGCTGTGTGCTGATGGCCGATTGTGACGGGTCGCTAGATGCTGCTCTGGTCCTGCGCTCTCTGTTCCAGCGAAAGGGTAAAACCTGGCTGCAGGCCGGTGCAGGCATCGTGGCTCAATCCACGCCCGAACGCGAGCTGGAAGAAACGCGAGAAAAGCTCAGCTCGCTGGCGCACTGCCTGATCGCTGATGTCGCCGGTACGCATGCCAAACCGCATCCCGCTCTTATCGTTGACGGGGACATCCAATGAGCCGTTTTTCCTGCACCGATGGTATATCGCTGACTGGTCAAGATGAACTGCTGACAGCCGTCCGTGAGGTGACGACTCTGCCAGACAGGGTCGCCGGCGATGACAATCTCATCGCATTGGGGCTGGACTCCCTGGCGGTCATGCGACTCGCGAGCCGTTGGCGTAAGCAGGGTGCCAACGTCAGTTTTGCCAGCTTGATTGAGCGCCCCACACTGGCTGCCTGGTGGGCGCAGCTGGACCCAGCACAGCCCGGTCACGATGCCGTAGACCCCGTGGCAACCGATGAAATGCTCCCAGATATTGACCCCACGCTGGCGTTTGGTCTCACCGACGTTCAGCATGCCTATTGGATAGGGCGTCAGAACGGACAGCCGCTCGGCGGTGTCGGCTGTCATGCGTATCTTGAACTCGACGGCACGGGCCTGGACGCCGAAAGGCTGATGCGGGCATGGAAGGTGCTACGCCAACATCACGGCATGTTGCGTGCACGATTCACCGAAGATGGTGAGCAGCGGATCAGTACCGAGAACATAGATCCCGTCGTGGTATCGCATGATCTGAGAGGGCTTAACCCGACGCAACTCAATCAGGCGTTGGCGGCTATTCGGGCACGGCTTTCCCACCGACGGCTGGATGTCTCCCAGGGTGAAGTCATGGGCCTGGAGCTCAGCCTTATGGATGAGCAGCGGACACGTCTGCACGTCGATATCGACTTGTTGGTGGCTGATGTTCAGAGTCTGCATATCATCCTGCGGGATCTGGCCACGGCGTATGCCGGTGGCCGCGAGATGGCTGCGTTACCCGCCGCCAGCGATTGGCACTTTGCCCGCTATCTGGCACGAGAGCGACAGGCGAAGCAATTTGATCGCGCCCGTGATCGCGAATACTGGTCCAGACAGCTCCCTGATATGCCAGGCGCCCCAGGGCTGCCATTGACCGCGGGCGCAGGCCAAACAACGACACCTCCCACATTTCGGCGTCGCGAGCATGTTCTGGCACCCGAGGCCTGGTTTGCGCTGAAGCGAAGAGCAGCCCTAAGTTATGTGACCCCGGCAAATCTCCTGCTATCAGCTTACGCAGAGGTGCTGTCGCGATGGAGCGTCCAGCCACGTTTTCTGATCAATGTTCCCCTGTTCGACCGGCAGGCCGAGGACTCGGGCATCGAGCATGTCGTTGCTGATTTCACCAATCTGCTTCTGCTCTCCTGCGACTTCACCGAGCCACTATCCTTCGAGCACCGCCTACAGCAGATTCAAGCGCGCCTTCACGCCGATATGGCTCACGCCAGCTACTCCGGCGTGGAAGTGCAGCGTGATCTGGGACGCCATCATCGAAATGAAGGGGTCATCGCGCCGGTCGTCTTTGCCTGTAACCTGGGCACGCCACTTGTGGATGCGCCGACAAAGGCGGTGTTGGGCGAGCTCCATCACATGATCTCTCAAACGCCACAGGTCTGGCTCGATCACCAGGTCTACGATCACGAGGGTGGTTTATTATTGGTCTGGGATGCCGTCGAGGATCTATTCCCGACGTCGCTGCTTGACGACATGTTTTCGACATATATTCATCTCATCGAGTGGCTTGCCGCCAACCCGGGAGAATGGGGCGGCAAGCCACGCGCTGTTTTGCCATTGCCACAGGCCAGTATTCGCGCGCAAGCCAATGCGACCGCCTGTGCGTTGCCGCCACGTCTTTTGCAGACCCCGATTCTGGCGCAGGGCACTGCGTATCCCGAGCGCGTGGCACTGATTGCCGGCGAGCAGACACTCACCTTCGGTGAGCTGTGTGCCCGTGCCCTGAGCGTGGCCGGTGAGTTGGTCGCACAGGGCGTGCTACCCGGCGCTCCGGTTGCGATCAGCCTGCCCCGAGGGCCGGACCAGGTCGTGGCGGCGTTGGGTATTCTCATGGCGGGAGGGTGCTATGTGCCCATCGGCTTACGTCAACCGGCCAGCCGTCGGGCGAAGATTCAGCGTACGGCGGGCATCGCCCATGCGCTGTGCAGTCAGGCTCACCCGCCGGAGCGGGAAGCGGACGATGGCGTTCAATATCTTGAGATCGAAGTGGCTCGTCTGCATACGCCGCTGGTAGCACCCGTTACCGTCGATCCCGCTTCGCCGGCTTATATCATCTTTACCTCCGGTTCGACCGGTGAGCCCAAAGGCGTACAGATCGCCCACCAGGCTGCAGCCAACACCCTCGACGATATCAACGCCCGCTGTGGAATTACCGACACCAGTCGTGGCCTGGCCGTCTCCGCGTTGGACTTCGATCTGTCGGTCTACGATCTCTTCGGCCTGCTGGGCGTGGGCGGTTCGCTCGTGCTGATTGACGACGATCACCAGCGTGATGCGGCCCATTGGGTCGAGTTGGTCACACACCATCAGATCACGGTCTGGAACTCGGTGCCGGTGCTGCTGGATATGCTGCTGGTAGCGGGAGAGGGGCGCCGCCTGCCACTGGAACAGGTGCTGCTCTCGGGTGACTGGATCGGGCTTGATTTGCCGGAGCGTCTGGCCGCCTGTAGCCAGGCCCGCCTGTTCGCCTTGGGGGGGGCGACCGAAGCCTCGATCTGGTCGAACGTCTGCGAAGTCGAACACCCCATTCCTGCTGACTGGATCTCGATTCCCTATGGTAAGCCGTTGGCCAATCAGCAATACCGCGTGGTCGATACTCAGGGTCGCGACTGCCCGAACTGGGTCGCGGGAGAACTGTGGATCGGTGGAGCGGGCGTTGCCGATGGTTATCGCGGTGCCCCCGAACTGACGGCCTCGTGCTTTGTGGAATGGGCCGGTTCGCGCTGGTACCGCACGGGCGATCGCGGGCGCTACTGGCCGGACGGCACGCTGGAGTTTCTGGGTCGCGAAGATCACCAGGTCAAGATCCGCGGTCATCGTATCGAACTTGGTGAGATCGAAACGGCGCTGAAGGCTCAGCCTGGTGTTGAGCACGCCATCGTGGTGATGGTTGGTACGCCCGCTCACCTGGCTGCCGCGTTGGTGCTGGATCACGCAGCAGGCGACGAGGCGTGGTCGCTCGAGAGTTTGCAGCAGGGGCTGAGCCAGACGTTACCGGACTACATGATTCCGGGTCACCTGTTGGTACTGGATGCGTTGCCACTGAGTGCCAACGGCAAGGTCGACAGAAAATCGGTGCTGGCAACGCTGGAGGCTCGTGCCACTGCCGTTACCCGGACCGAGAGCCTGGAAGCACCGCAGGGCGATCGGGAAAATCAGGTTGCCGAACTCTGGACGCGGTTACTGGAGCTGGACCGGATCGGACGCCACCAGGGGTTCTTCGAGCTCGGTGGCGATAGTCTGCTGGCGACGCAGGTCATCGCCGCACTCAAACGGCAGAGTCTCGGTGCGCCGGAAGGGCTGAGAACTCTCTTTGCGAAGCCGATACTGGCAGACTTTGCAGCCGAGCTGCAGTCAATCGATGCGGATGAAGCGCGTGTTGAAATACGGCCGGATCCGGCCAATCGTTACGAGCCCTTCCCGCTGACGGAAGTTCAACGAGCCTACTGGGTGGGGCAATCGACCGGTCTGCCATTGAGCTGTGGCACGCACTACCTGGTCGAGCTGGACGGTGAGGCGGTAGACCTCGAGCGGCTCGAACGGGCATGGAATCGACTGGTTCAGCATCACGACATGCTGCGTGCCATCGTCGATGATGAAGGGCAGCAACGTGTCCTGGAGCACGTGCAGCCGATTTCCCTGACGCGCCATGAGTCATCGACAGATGATGCGGAGGTCGCTCAGCGCATATTGCACACTGCCTGGAGGGATGAGCGTGATGAGGGAGAGCTTCCGCATCGCATTCACGTCGTGCAATACGGCGTAAATCGCTGTCGCATTGGTGTGATTTTCGACTACATGCTGTTAGACGGATTCAGCATCAAACTGGTGCTGGATACATTGGCCCGGGTGTATCGAGAGCCGCTGGTGGCGCTTGAACCCCTGTCACTGTCGTTCCGGGACTATGTCGAGCAGGTTAGATCGGATGGTAAGGCGCTGGCGCGAGCCAGTGATTATTGGCAGACGCGTCTCGATTATTTGCCGATGGCTCCCGAACTCCCGCTTGTCTGCGACCCGGATACCTTGTCCGTTGCCCATTTTCACCGACGTCAGGCACGGCTGCCTGCGTATCAGTGGCAACGCCTACGTCAATTATCCAGTGCACGGAATATCACGCCCTCAGTTTTGCTGCTGACAGTCTATGCGCGACTGCTCAGTCAGTGGAGCGGGGGCAGTGCCCACACACTGAACATGACACTCTTCGATCGGCAAGCGGTGCACCCGGACATCAACCGCGTGCTCGGTGATTTTACGTCGTTGGCACCGGTCGCCTTCCATCCTGCGAATGATGCCAGTTTTATCACCCAGGCACAGGCGATGCAGCGTGAAGTGGCCGACGCGCTGGAACACCGAGAACGCTCTTCCATTTGGGTGCAGCGTGCCCTGAATCGCCAGGGTGAGCGAACAGGTGTGTCGTTGCCGATCGTCTTCACTAGTACGCTGGGAATGGGAGGCGGTCTGCTGGAAGAGGCTGAGGAAGGTTTTCCTGCTCTCGTTTCTGGTGGTTTGTCGGAAACTCCCCAGGTCTGGCTCGACCACCAGGTTTACGAATACAACGGCAGCCTCGTCCTGACCTGGGATTCTGTGGATGCGCTATTCCCAGAGGAGATGCTGGATACGATGTTCGAGGCGTATCAATGTGCCTTGAAGCAACTGTTGAATAGTGACTGGCAACTGCCACATGACACTACTCTGCCATTGCCACAGGCCAGTATTCGCGCGCAAGCCAATGCGACCGCCTGTGCGTTGCCGCCACGTCTTTTGCAGACCCCGATTCTGGCGCAGGGCACTGCGTATCCCGAGCGCGTGGCACTGATTGCCGGCGAGCAGACACTCACCTTCGGTGAGCTGTGTGCCCGTGCCCTGAGCGTGGCCGGTGAGTTGGTCGCACAGGGCGTGCTACCCGGCGCTCCGGTTGCGATCAGCCTGCCCCGAGGGCCGGACCAGGTCGTGGCGGCGTTGGGTATTCTCATGGCGGGAGGGTGCTATGTGCCCATCGGCTTACGTCAACCGGCCAGCCGTCGGGCGAAGATTCAGCGTACGGCGGGCATCGCCCATGCGCTGTGCAGTCAGGCTCACCCGCCGGAGCGGGAAGCGGACGATGGCGTTCAATATCTTGAGATCGAAGTGGCTCGTCTGCATACGCCGCTGGTAGCACCCGTTACCGTCGATCCCGCTTCGCCGGCTTATATCATCTTTACCTCCGGTTCGACCGGTGAGCCCAAAGGCGTACAGATCGCCCACCAGGCTGCAGCCAACACCCTCGACGATATCAACGCCCGCTGTGGAATTACCGACACCAGTCGTGGCCTGGCCGTCTCCGCGTTGGACTTCGATCTGTCGGTCTACGATCTCTTCGGCCTGCTGGGCGTGGGCGGTTCGCTCGTGCTGATTGACGACGATCACCAGCGTGATGCGGCCCATTGGGTCGAGTTGGTCACACACCATCAGATCACGGTCTGGAACTCGGTGCCGGTGCTGCTGGATATGCTGCTGGTAGCGGGAGAGGGGCGCCGCCTGCCACTGGAACAGGTGCTGCTCTCGGGTGACTGGATCGGGCTTGATTTGCCGGAGCGTCTGGCCGCCTGTAGCCAGGCCCGCCTGTTCGCCTTGGGGGGGGCGACCGAAGCCTCGATCTGGTCGAACGTCTGCGAAGTCGAACACCCCATTCCTGCTGACTGGATCTCGATTCCCTATGGTAAGCCGTTGGCCAATCAGCAATACCGCGTGGTCGATACTCAGGGTCGCGACTGCCCGAACTGGGTCGCGGGAGAACTGTGGATCGGTGGAGCGGGCGTTGCCGATGGTTATCGCGGTGCCCCCGAACTGACGGCCTCGTGCTTTGTGGAATGGGCCGGTTCGCGCTGGTACCGCACGGGCGATCGCGGGCGCTACTGGCCGGACGGCACGCTGGAGTTTCTGGGTCGCGAAGATCACCAGGTCAAGATCCGCGGTCATCGTATCGAACTTGGTGAGATCGAAACGGCGCTGAAGGCTCAGCCTGGTGTTGAGCACGCCATCGTGGTGATGGTTGGTACGCCCGCTCACCTGGCTGCCGCGTTGGTGCTGGATCACGCACCGGACGACGAGGCGTCGTTCCTCGCGGCTCTGACACCTTCGCTGGAGCAGGCGCTGCCGGACTACATGATCCCGGGACAGTTGCTGGTGCTGGATGCGTTGCCACTGAGTGCCAACGGCAAGGTCGACAGAAAGGCCGTGGTGGCGACAGTCAACGCCCAAACCGCCGCAGTGGCGGAGACTTTTGAAGCGCCAAAAGGTGAACGGGAGCTTCAGGTCGCCAATCTCTGGATGCGGTTGCTGGAGCTGGACCGGATCGGACGCCACCAGGGGTTCTTCGAACTCGGTGGCGATAGTCTGCTGGCGACGCAGGTTATCGCTTCGCTCAAGCAGCAGGGTCTCGGAGCACCGGAAGGACTGAGAACGCTCTTCGCGAAGCCAGCGCTGGCTGATTTCGCGGGTGAACTACAGCGGGTCGACACGGATGAAGCGCGTGTTGAAATACGGCCGGACCCCGCCAATCGTTACGAACCCTTCCCGCTGACGGAAGTCCAGCGGGCCTACTGGGTGGGGCAATCGACGGGCTTGCCGCTGAGCTGTGGCACACATTATTTGATTGAGCTGGATGGCGAAGCAGTGGATCTGGCGCGGCTTGAGCAGGCGTGGAATCGGTTGGTTGAACATCACGATATGCTGCGTGCTGTCGTTAACGATGAAGGGCAGCATATACGTGCATCGGTGCCGGTGTGTCGCGTAACGCTGGAAGCGGATCGAGCTGACAGCGCGGAAGAGGCTCGTGAGCGCCTTCACCGTGTATGGGAAGCACATCAGGCAGATTTATCGCAGGAGTCGATGTTTGCCCTGAGGGCGATTCGCTATGGTCAACATGGCTACCGGCTGGGCTTGTTCCTGAATTATCTAACTCTCGATGGCTACAGTATCAAGCGCCTGCTCAATGACTTCGCACTGTGTTACGGCGACCCGGATCATGTGCTGAGGCAGACAGGGATAGGATTTCGAGACTATGTGGTCCAGGTCAGACCGGCGCCCAGTCGGCGGCAACGGGCCGAAGCGTATTGGCGTGCACGGCTGGATGATCTTCCGGCTGCAGCCACGTTGCCGATGGTTTGCGACCCCCAAATACTGACATCAGTAAAATTCAGGCGTCACAGTGGGCGTCTCGATAAAGCGACCTGGCAGGCAGTGAGGCAGCAGGCCAGAAAGGGTGGCTTGACTCCCTCGGTATTGGTCTTACTGGTCTATGCACAGGTGTTGTCTCGCTGGAGTGGTGGCAAGGCGCATACCGTCAACCTGACGCTATTTGATCGTCAGCCGGTTCATTCGGATATCGATTATGTGCTCGGTGACTTCACGTCGCTGGCTCCCGTTGCCTGCCATCCGCTCGCGGACGCCTCGCTTACAGAACAAGCGAGTGCTATACAGCAGCAGATCGCGGAGGTACTAGAGTATCGGGAAGTGTCTTCCATTTGGGTCCAGCGTGAGCGCGCGAAGCGAGTGGGCACAATAGCAGCAGCGTTGCCTGTGGTCTTTACCAGTACGCTGGGCATCTCCGATAGCCTATTCGATCAGCCCCTGCCGACCGGTTTTCCGAATCTCGCGCCGGACGGCGGCTTGTCGCAAACGCCTCAGGTTTGGCTCGACCATCAAATGTACGAGCATCAGGGGGCCTTGTTGTTCTCCTGGGATGTACTGGAAGGCGTCTTCCCGCAAGGGCTGATTGAAGATGCGTTTGCGAGCTTGGTCGCAGGACTGAATCAGTTGGCAACGGCGCGTTGGGATGCACCGTTCCTTCTTGATGCGCCGGCACACCAGAGGGATACCCGTGCGCAAGCCAATGCGACCGCCTGTGCGTTGCCGCCACGTCTTTTGCAGACCCCGATTCTGGCGCAGGGCACTGCGTATCCCGAGCGCGTGGCACTGATTGCCGGCGAGCAGACACTCACCTTCGGTGAGCTGTGTGCCCGTGCCCTGAGCGTGGCCGGTGAGTTGGTCGCACAGGGCGTGCTACCCGGCGCTCCGGTTGCGATCAGCCTGCCCCGAGGGCCGGACCAGGTCGTGGCGGCGTTGGGTATTCTCATGGCGGGAGGGTGCTATGTGCCCATCGGCTTACGTCAACCGGCCAGCCGTCGGGCGAAGATTCAGCGTACGGCGGGCATCGCCCATGCGCTGTGCAGTCAGGCTCACCCGCCGGAGCGGGAAGCGGACGATGGCGTTCAATATCTTGAGATCGAAGTGGCTCGTCTGCATACGCCGCTGGTAGCACCCGTTACCGTCGATCCCGCTTCGCCGGCTTATATCATCTTTACCTCCGGTTCGACCGGTGAGCCCAAAGGCGTACAGATCGCCCACCAGGCTGCAGCCAACACCCTCGACGATATCAACGCCCGCTGTGGAATTACCGACACCAGTCGTGGCCTGGCCGTCTCCGCGTTGGACTTCGATCTGTCGGTCTACGATCTCTTCGGCCTGCTGGGCGTGGGCGGTTCGCTCGTGCTGATTGACGACGATCACCAGCGTGATGCGGCCCATTGGGTCGAGTTGGTCACACACCATCAGATCACGGTCTGGAACTCGGTGCCGGTGCTGCTGGATATGCTGCTGGTAGCGGGAGAGGGGCGCCGCCTGCCACTGGAACAGGTGCTGCTCTCGGGTGACTGGATCGGGCTTGATTTGCCGGAGCGTCTGGCCGCCTGTAGCCAGGCCCGCCTGTTCGCCTTGGGGGGGGCGACCGAAGCCTCGATCTGGTCGAACGTCTGCGAAGTCGAACACCCCATTCCTGCTGACTGGATCTCGATTCCCTATGGTAAGCCGTTGGCCAATCAGCAATACCGCGTGGTCGATACTCAGGGTCGCGACTGCCCGAACTGGGTCGCGGGAGAACTGTGGATCGGTGGAGCGGGCGTTGCCGATGGTTATCGCGGTGCCCCCGAACTGACGGCCTCGTGCTTTGTGGAATGGGCCGGTTCGCGCTGGTACCGCACGGGCGATCGCGGGCGCTACTGGCCGGACGGCACGCTGGAGTTTCTGGGTCGCGAAGATCACCAGGTCAAGATCCGCGGTCATCGTATCGAACTTGGTGAGATCGAAACGGCGCTGAAGGCTCAGCCTGGTGTTGAGCACGCCATCGTGGTGATGGTTGGTACGCCCGCTCACCTGGCTGCCGCGTTGGTGCTGGATCACGCAGCAGGCGACGAGGCGTCGTTCCTCGCGGCTCTGACACATTCGCTGGAGCAGGCGCTGCCGGACTACATGATTCCGGGTCACCTGCTGGTACTGGATGAATTGCCGCTGAGCGCCAATGGCAAGGTCGATCGCGTCGCGATTAGCCGTCATTTGCAGGCATTGAGTCAGGAGTCACTATCACTCGAATCTCCGCGTCAGGGGCTAGAGACAGATATCGCTAACACCTGGCAAGCGGTGTTGAACAACGATGATATCGGGCGTAACCAGGACTTCTTCGCTTTGGGCGGCGATAGCCTGAGTGCGACTCGCATTGTGGTGGCCCTACAGCAGCGATTCGGCAAGGAAAGCCTGTCACTGCGGGAGTTTTATGCCAGCGCGCCAACTATTGCCGCGTTGGCTCGCCATATCGAGAGTCATGCGGCGGTTGCCTCAACGTCACCGGCATCCTCCCAAACTGCTCAGGTTCTGTTTGAAGAGGGCGTGTTATGAGTTCTACCGAGACGCAATACCTTTCGGCATTTATCCAACAGCTTAATGACAGCGGCATCCAGATCTGGCATCAGCAGGGCGAACTGCGCTTTCGGGCACCGGTTGGCGCATTGCGTGATGAATGGCGAGAGACACTCAAAAGGCGCAAGCAGGACGTGTTGAAGCATCTTGAAAAGGTCGCGAGAGACCAAGCTGCGAGTTGGTTTCGTGCTTGGCAGCCAAGGCACGAGCCTCGGCAACGACTTATCTGCCTGGCCCATGCTGGTGGTGCCGCCAGCTTTTTTCGGGAGTGGGGGAATATGCTGCCTCAAGACATAGAGGTGGTCTCGGTACAGTACCCAGGGCGAGAGGAGCGAATCGAAGAATTGCTGATCGATGATCTACCAAGGCTGATTGCGCAGTTGGCCAATGCTCTGGTCTGCATGCCGCAATGGCTGGACCGGCCTTACGCGTTGTTTGGCCATAGTATGGGAGGCGCCGTGGCCCATGAGCTTTGCCTGGCGCTGCGCGAGCGAGGCCTCCCTCTACCTACCCACTTACTGGTATCCGCTTGCGAGGCGCCGTCGCGGCGCAAAGATGAGCGCTTTCATCTTGTCTCTGATGCCGCCTTACAGGACGAAATCTCGCGCCTTGGCGGTGCCAGCGCGGATTTCGTTAGCTCGTCGGAATTGATCGAGTTGGTCCTGCCGGTCATCCGCAGCGATTACCAACTTATTGAAACCTACCGACCGGACCCAGACCGTATCCCGCTTGATATGCCTATCACAGCGCTGACGGGCGATGACTACGGAGAGCTGGACCCTGCCGATGCTCGCGCTTGGTGCGAGGAGACCACTCACGCCTTCCAGCACCTTGAGTTCACGGGAGGGCACTTTTATCTGATAGGCCAGCGACGGGCAGTGTTGAGTGAGATCGACGGCCTGATCCGGTCTACGCACGACGCGGGGAATTCAACAGCATGAGTTTAACGAAGACCGAACAGCCCGTTTTGATTCTGGGTGGGCATGGCCGAGTGGGATACGAGGTACTGCGGTACCTGATCGACCATACGTCGGCGCCCATCCAACTGGCTTCCCGGAGCAACCCGGCGAGCGATTACCTGGATTTGGCAGAGCATGCACATCGCCTTCAGGGAATCGCACTGGATGTTCATGACGCCGACGCCCTTCAAGTCGCGGTAGGCAACGCACGCTTGGTCATTGCTTGTATCGGGCCGTCCGGCGTGATTGGGGATCGGGTCGCCAAAGCCTGTGCCCGAGCCGCCGTTCCGCTAGTCGATGCCGGGGGGTACGATCCGCTGTTGAAAGCTCTGGAACAGGAAGAGCGCGATACGCCTGCGAAAGTGCCCTTGATCATTAGTGTTGGACTGATGCCGGGTTTGACCGGTTTATTTCCCCGCTACGTGATGGAGCAGACCGCACATGGGCGCGGCGTGAAGCGTTTGGAAAGTTACTGCATCGGTCGCGATGCTTGGACCTACAATTCCGCCTGGGACATCGTGCACAGCTTGGGTGATTTCGGACAGAATCGTGGCTTCCCCATCATTCGCGATGGTCAGCACCAGACGGTGGGGTTTTTCAAGGCGACGCGAAAAGTCCGATTTGAGGGCAATGCCAAACCGGTTACAACGATGCTCATGCCATCAGAAGAGCTGGCTCGCCTGGCCAGGCAGGCCAATGTGGCGGAAGCTCGCGCCTATGGCAGTAATGTCGGGCCACGGGCAGCGTGGGTCTGTGGGTTGGCCAAGGTATTAGGGGCCTACCGGACGCCGCGTGGTATCGAGCGCGCGGCGCGTTGGCTAGTGCGTGCCTCCGAGGCGGATATGAAGCGTTTACCGCCGATATACCAACTCAACGTTAATGTGGAATATGTTGATGGTGAGCAGGTCAGCGCAACCTTGCAGATCGAGGATACCTACCGCGCCACCGGTGCGGTGGTCGCTATCGCCGCGCGTGAGGTGCTCGCGGGTATCGAAATGCGCAAGGGTGTTCAGATGCTGCACGAGGCGGTAGATAGCCAGCGTTTCATGGCATTGCTCGAGGCAGAAAATTTGGTATCGGTCGCCTGGTCAGGGACCCTGAATAATGCTCAGGAGTATCGAGTATGACGGCGTCCGATCGCGTTTTCGTGAGCACGCCGCGTATCCTGGTCATCGGTGGCACAGGAGAAACCGGGCGTCGCATCCTGCAATCCCTGCATGCGCACCACCCTGATTGGCCATTGACCTGTGCGTCGCGAAGCGGTGGCCTCCCCGCGGATCTCCCAGCTTCGATCCATGAGGCTGCACTGGATGTGCATGATGCTGAGGCGCTACATGCTGTGCTCACACATCACGACCTGATCGTGCTTGCCGCAGGTCCGATGGATGTGCTGGGAGCGTGCGTGCACGAAGCGTGTCTGGAGGTGGGCGTCGACTGTGTGGACATCAATGACAGCTTGTCGGCAGCGGATGCCATCTTTGCTCTCCATGCCAAAGCCGAAGCACGTCACTGCCGGTTACTGACCGGAATGGGGCTGACGCCTGGGCTGTCGGGCTGGTTGCTGATGAAGCTGATAGGTGAGAAAGCATCCGCAAAAGGGGTCTATCGCAGCAGATTCTATGCCGGCGCTGCCTATGGGGGTGGGATGGCAAGCCCTCATATACTGCTGGACAGCTTTGCACCGACACAAACGCAATGGTGTGATGGCCAGCGTGTGACGCAGCGATCTCCGCGCAGCGATGCGCATTGCCTGTTCCACTTCCCAGGGAAACCGAAAGCGTTGCCCTTATTCCCTTATTCGGCCCCTGAAATTGCCGGTCTATCAGCGTCTCGGCCGAGGGGGGGGAAGAGAGATCAAGTGACAGATTCATGGGATGGCGCGGTCCGAACGCTGGACTATCGCTATCACATTCAATTCCTGACACCTCGCATGGCTTCTGTATTTGGTCGACTGGACCGGGTGAGGGGTATGCGCCGCTGCCTGACCTCGATGTTTTACAAGAGTGGGCAGTCGATGAAACATCGTAAGCAGGCGGATCATGACTGCAGCCTATGGGTCTATCCTGATGATCGACCCGAGGCGGGTTGGGTGTTGCACGGGGAAATATCCTCGTATGACTTCACGGCACTGAGCGCTTGCGCGGCTGTAGAAGCATTGCTCGAAGCGGATGTCAAAATACCCCCAGGGGTATACGGCATGGAGCAGTTGCCCGAGAAGGCCTTGGCAAGCGTTGAGGCCTCCTTGCGTGGCTATGGCATCAGCGCACGGCGTGGAGATGATCTCGAACGCCCCGACGATCCATTGCCGTTCGGCTGGTGCAGTGTCGTGAATGGTGAGGTGCAAGCACTACGCCATTACGGGCAGTGTTGGTACGACATTGAACCCCACCCCCGCATGAAGTCACTCCAAGTGTCGTATTTGAAGCAGTCGGCGATCTGGGCGGCATTGCAGGCGTCGTTGTCGAAGTCCGCTTTTGCCGGTTTTGTCGCACGCTTTTTATGGCGATGGCAGCGTCACCACGCGGGTCTGAAGGAGTATCGACGTCAATATCTCGATCAAGCCGGCACGTGGGCGCGTATCACTCGGGACGTGAGCATGTTTACCGCTGGATATAGTCTCGCCCGTGATGTGCTGGGGCAGGAAAAAGCGCTGGCTGGGTACCGGCGTATGTTTGCTGAGACCGGGCGTATGGAGATGCGTTGGCTGTGGCCGTCACCTGAAGTCATCGCGGTTGTGGAAGCGCCTCGTGAAGCCGTTTGGCACTATTGGTCGGCTTTTGTGGAGCGCTATCGGGCTCTGGGATTATTGCAGGCGCAAGTGACTGACAATAGCCTCGATATTCAACAGTGTGCGTTCGCCGAGATGTTCACCCATTTGGGCTGCCCGGAACTCACCAGCCTGATGCGCGACATGGAGCGGGAGGCCCTTGAGCACCTGGGGTCGCTTGTGGATGTACGCATCGACTGGCAGGCAGGTGATGATGGGCAGGCCCGAGTCCGAGTCATTGATGCCAATCCTCAACGATCTGACGTTCGTGTCTTGTCATCTTCGCGAAAAGGAATTCAAATATGAAAACTGCCATCGATACGGCCCAAATTATCCCGGCCTTAGCCGGTGTTCCCGAGACGATGTTGTGGACCATATGGACACGCTCGGCTTATGCACAAGGTCCTGACAGCTTGCTGCATGATCCACTGCTGATCGATCTGATGGAGCGTATCGACTACCCGTTTCCGGAGCACTTCGGGCGCCCCAGCGCGATCCACGCCATTCGCTCACGCTATGCAGACGAGCGTATCCGTGACTTTCTGAAACGTAGCCGGGGGGCTGCCGTGGTGGTGTTAGGCGAGGGGCTGGAAACTCAGTTTTGGCGAGTTGATAACGAGACGGTGCAGTGGTATTCCGTCGATTTACCTGAATCGATAGCCATTCGGCGGGAACTGCTCCCCTCGCATCCTCGTAATCACCTGCTTGAATGCTCGGCACTCGACTTTACGTGGATGGAGCGTATCGAGGTGGCATCTCGACAGCCTGTGTTCATCAGCGCGGCTGGGTTGCTGATGTACTTTTCCGAAGGGCAGGTCGTCGACATGTTCCAGGAAATCACTCGCCGCTTCCCAGGCGGTGGGGAGATATTCTTTGACACCATCCCTCCCTGGTTTTCACGCAAGACCCTCAGGGGTTGGCGCATGTCTCCCCACTACACTGCGCCACAGATGCCGTTTGGATTGGCGCTTGGCGACTTGCCGGCACTCATCGCTCGTGTACCCCAACTGCATTTGCTGACGGCTCTCAACTACTCTCAGCCGTACCCCGCGCACATGCGCTCCTTTAATCTGTTGTCGCGCATTCCCCTGATCCACCGTCGTCTCGCTCCGGGACTGATCCACTGTCGATTCGGGGAATGACGTATCGCGAGGCTTGGACATCGCCAGACGGCGGTGTCTTCTCGCTATAGTCCCTGCTCCCTACTCGTTTTAGTCCTGTCTTTCCTGCGCCCACAGATGGGCGTAAAGAGGAGAGTGGCCCAGCAGCCAGGCATGATCGCCTTGTGCGACCAACTCGCCTTCCGCCATGACCAGAATGCGGTCTGCATGCCGAATGCCGTTGAGCTTGTGGGCAATGATGATAACGGTGCGACCCTGTATCAGACAGGATAGCGCCTGATGGATCGAACGTTCGGTTGTGGCATCGATACTGGCCGTGGCCTCGTCGAGCAGAATGATTGGGGCATCCTTGAGCAAGGCGCGTGCAATCGAAAGACGTTGGCGTTCGCCGCCAGAAAGGTTGCTGCCGTTTTCCTCCAATAGGGTGTCGTATTGCAGTGGCAAGCGCGAGATGAACTCATGCGCCTGCGCCTGACGTGCCACCTGCTCAATGTCCTCACGGCGGGCATTGGGGGCGCCTGCGCGCAGGTTCTCGAGGATACTGCCTGAGAACAGTTGTGCGTCCTGGAAAACCATTGAGACGTATCGAGGTAAATGTTGGCTACCGATGTCTCGAAGGTCGACACCGCCGATGCGGATACTGCCTTCGCTGACGTCCCAAAGCCTGGCGATCAGCTGCAGCAAGGTCGTCTTGCCGGCGCCCGAAGGCCCTACGAGGGCATTCAGGCTATCTGACTCGAGTGTGAAGGAGAGGCCCTGAAGAGTGGGCGTTGAACTGTCGGGGTAGCAAAATTTAACCGCGTCGAATGTGATGTCGTAGTGCCCAGGCTGCTGGGGTGTCGCTGGCTGGGCCATGGGACGAACGGCGAGCAGTGCCCGGGTACGCTGCAGTGCCTGGTCGGCAAAGCGCAGCAGCAGAAAGGCCAGCCCGACCTCGTAAAGCTGCCGATAAACCGGCAGTGCGAGAATGGCAAACAACAGGATATTGTTCGAGGTCGTCTGGCCGGTCGACAGCAACTGAACACCTAAACCGATTGCGATGGCAAAGCCGATTTCCACGGCAAAACCAAATCCGCCGACAAGTGGTGCGGGCCAGACATCAAGCCGGATGGCGGCGCTCCGCAAGCGTGAAAATTGGTGAAAAAGGCGCACCCGATAAGCCTCTTGCTGCCCCAGGCTCCGTAGTACAGTCATGCCTTGTAGGTACTCCAGAAGCTCTGTATTGACGGCTGTGCTGACATTGGCCAGCTTGTCGCTTTGGCGCATCAGAACCCATTGCCCGCCTATCAGAAAGGCGAGCGCGATGGGCAGGCTGGTGAGCATCAGCAGGCCCAGTTGCCAATCCATCCACAGTAAAAACACGCTGAGGAGTGCCGGTACCAGTAATCCGCCACAGAAAACGCCGAGCGAATGTGACCATAGCTCTTCGATGATCTGGAGATCGCGAGTCAGGGTGGCGCTCAAAGCACCGCTGTGCTGCGAACTCAGCCAGCCAAGCGGTACCTCGCGAAGATGCGCTGCTATACGCAGACGCGCCTGGCCCATCATCGCGTAGGCACCTCGGAACAGTGCCGGTGTCGCGATATGCGCGCAGAATAGTCGAGCTATGAGCACAAGGAACAGGGCAATGCCCAGGGCTACCACCTCATCGAGAATAAGCGTCCCTGTCAGTAGTCGGTCGATCATGATGTAGATCAACGGATAGGGCAGGAAGGCGAAAATTGCCTCGGCGACCGACCATGCTAGGCCACGTCGTAAGCGGGGGTCGGTATAGCCGGCAAGTTCCTTGCCCGAGCGTAGAAAGTTCAGGAGCATTGAGGGGATTCGCCGTCGGGTAGGGGGGGGGGCCAACTCATGGTGGATTGTTGGTCTTGCCAGAGCTTTTGATAGACATGGCACTCAGCTAGCAGGTGATCGTGATGGCCCTGGCCCACGACACATCCGGCATCCAGCACGATGATATGGTCGGCTTGCTGGGCGGTGCGCAATCGGTGGGTTGTCATCACTACCGTACAGCCATCCTCTGAACCGAGCAGTGCTTGGTGGATCAGGTTGGCGTTGTCGTTGTCGGCGTGAGCCGTAGCTTCATCCAGCAGTAGCAGGCAGGGCTTGCGCAAAATGGCTCGAGCCAATGTCAGGCGCTGACGCTCGCCCCCCGATAGTTGTGCGCCACGCTCACCCAGCAGGGTGTCATAGCCTTCAGGGAGCCGCTCTATGAATGCATGCGCCTGAGCCAGTTTCGCCGCTTCGCATAGTTGATCCTCGGTGGCACTGGGGCAAGCCAGTAACAGATTGTCACGAATACTGCCTCGGAACAGGAAGACTTCTTGGGGGACGACACCCAACCGTTCGAGCAATGTTGATAGGGGCCAGTCTCGTAGCTCTCGTCCTGCCAGCAGGATGTCTCCATCGCTGATTTCATCCAAACAAGCTATCAGACGTAGCAGTGTTGTTTTGCCCGCGCCGGAGGCGCCAACGATAGCGGTTGTCTGGCCGGCAACCGCAGTGAAAGTGACATTGTCGAGAACGGTTCGGGCATCTCGCGTGAAGTAAACATTGCGCAATTCTAGTGTGTGAGGTGAGTCGAGAGGCGGCGGCGGTGCGTATTCGGCGACGGCCATGTCGGTGTTTTCCAGTAGTGCACTGATTCTCGCCAGGGCCGCATTGCGGCGCTGCTGTTCACCCAGTGCGAACGTCAGTCTCATCAGTGGCTGTAGCATCAAGGGTGCGATCAGCAAAAATAGCACCACTGTGGATGCTGAGACCTCGCCCCTGGCGTGGAGCCAGGCACCAAGCGGGGCCACCAAGATCAGGTTGGCGGAGAGCAGCACCACGAACCATGCCCAGCCGATCGACATTCGGCCCGAGTGACGATCCACCCAGGTCACGATGGCGTTGACTGTGTCGGCCAACTGGCCGAATGAGCGTGCGTCCAGCCCGAAACTTCGGATCATTGGCATCACACGCAGATATTCCAGTAGCCGAGTCGACATTCGGGTCTGCATGGCGTTCCAGTCATTGATCTGGGCTCGTCCGCCGCGCAGCATCAGAATTTGTATGACCACCGCGATGGGGAGTGGCGCCAGCGCTGCCAGCGCCAGCAGCCAGTTAGCGCTCAGTAGATAGGTAAAGGTGAACAGAGGAACGAAGATTGCAGCTGCGGCATCCGGCAGTGTGTGAGCGAGCATACCTTCGAGTGATCCCACATCGTCCATGACAACTTTTCGCAAATCAGCACTATTTCGGCCTGAGTTGCGGCTGAGCGGTGCGTTGGCGAGAGCATCGAGCAAGCGTAGTCGCAAACGGCAAATGACATCAAAGGCCCCCAGGTGTGCGAGGCAGTGGCTGATGGACATGAGGGTCCAGCGCAATAGAACTGCGAAAATCGCATAAAGCACCCAGTCCTGTACGGCATCCAGATCGGGTGTCGCGGCGGATAGCAGTTCGGCAATACGATAGAGACAGTAAAACGGCAATAGACTGGCCAGCCCTGAGAGAACCGCAAATAACGATGCGCTGCCCAGCGAGAAGGGGGCCATGGCCAACAGCGATAACAAGCCCCACTTCTTCATCGGCTCTCGCCCTGCAGCTCGATGCGGCTCAGGCAGCGAACAATCAGCACCCAGGCCAGAATGCCGATTATCCAGGCGCCGCCGAACGTTGGTAAATAACCAAAATGCTGCCCGAGGACGCCGACAATGCTGGCTCCAAGCATATTGGTCAGGCTCTCACAGCACTGCATAGTGGTGTAATCGGTGCCCGGTCGTTCAGGCGAGGCCCAGTTCATGAGTAGCGCCCAGACCGATACGTAGAATGCGCCTTCAAAAAGGCCCTGGAGGCCAAACAGCAGATAGTAGAGACGTAGTTCGTGCCAGCCTGATATTTCGAGCAGCAAGGCGACGCCGAGGAAAAGCATGGCCAGCGCACCTGCGATACCAACTGCGGATCGATTCCCACAGCGCCGGACCAGGGGAATGCCGATCACGATACTCCCCAGTGCCATGAAAGTGAGATTACTGGCTTGTAGTGCCCCGGCGGTGGAAAGATCCAGCCCACGGTCGATCAGCCAGGCTTTGATCAGCGTCGAGACTGCGGTGCTGGCGAGCTTGAACGACATGGCGATGAGAATCGCGAAGATCAGATCATCATGCTGAAGTAGGTCCTTCAGCTTCACGACTGCCGTAGGCGTTTGTGGCTGATGCCGCCGCCAATCACGGCGTAGCCACAACGGTAGATAAAGCGCCAGCATCAGGACAGCGAACACCAGCATCAGGCCGCTCCAACCTAAATAGGGGTGGACGATAAGCAACCCCCCTCCGCCAGCGAGCATCCCCATGATGAATCCGCCGACTTGCATGGCATTGGCGGGGCCAGCTCCTTTTCCCTGTAGCCGGCTGACGGCATAGGCGTTGGTGGCGATGTCCTGCGTGGCGCAGATCAGATTCAGCCCGACAACGCCCATCAGAATCAGCGCCAAGTCTGTCCTGAAGTCGAGTGTTGACATGCCTAGGCAGGCGATGGCCACGAGGGCCTGTGTGACAAACACCACTCTTGAGATCCCAGCCTTGCGACAGAGGTTGTCGATATGGCTGGCCCACAGGAATTTTAGTGCCCACGGAAGAAATGCAAGCCCGACCCATCCGATCTGTGCCATGCCATGACCGCTATGGCGGATGAGCGTCGGGAGTGCCTCGAAAGCGAGCCCCATGGGTAACCCCTGGGCAAAATACATCAGTGCCAGGGCGAGGTAATCGCTGAGGCGTCGATGGTGGACCGCCTCCCGCAGAGGGTGAGTATCAGACACTATTAGAAGTCCATGCTCAGGCTGATGCCAACGGTTCGTGGAGCGCCGGCCACGAAGGTATCGCTGAGGGCACGGGTAAAATATGTCTCGTCCGAAAGATTTTTTCCATAAAGGCCGACAGCCCAGTTATCGAAGCGATAACCCACGTTGGCATCGATCAGGGTGAAGGCATCGTTGGTATGATGGCTATCGGGGTAGAGGAAGGACTGAGCCTGCCGGACTGCGGAGAGCCCCAATGACCAATGATCACTAGGCTCCCAGCGCGCCGAGATGCCCTGGCTGTTACGTGGTGCATTAGGGAACTGAGTGCCGGCGTAGTCAATGCCGCCCGTTGCGTACTCGTCGTACTCGGCTTCCACCCAGGCCGCAAATGCCTGGAGTTCTACGGAGTCCCAGGGGCGTAACGTGGCGCTAAGCTCCACGCCAGCATTATGCGACTTCCCCGCGTTGTCAGTCAGACTTTGGTTCTGGTCGCCAATGAGCACGACCTGCTGGTCGCGTAGTCGGGTATAGAACACGTTACCCTCAACTTCCCAGACCCCCTTGGCGTCACGTAGTCGATAGCCGAGCTCGGCGTAGTTGCCATACTCTGGTGCATAGGATTGACTCGCAGAGTCGGCATCAGTGGCATAAACGTTGAATCCAGAAGCCTTGTAGCCTCGAGCCAGGGTTAGCCAGGAATAATGACGATCATCAGGCTGGTATTCGAGGGTCAGTCGGGGTAGGACAACGGTGTCACGAACCTCGAGATTATCGAGGCGTTGCTGTTGAGAGAATCCGTCACCGGCTTGTAGACTCGTCCAGCCCATCTCTCGTCGATTATGCTCTGCGCGTAGCGCGGCAGCGATGCGCCATTCCGGCTGGAGGTGCCAGCCCAGCTCCCCGAAACCTGCTGCGGTATTGCCTGTCACATCCGCCGTGGTGGAGCTAACGAATGCTGGACCCATGTCGTACAAGTAGGGAGCTTCGCGTTCGAGATGGGACGCATAGCCACCCACCAGCCAGTCGAAATCGCCAGCAACGCCCGAGAGACGCGATTCGGCGCTGAACTGGCGTGTCTTCGCATCAAAACCGTTTTTGGCGCCCAAGGCTGAGTCCGGCATCCAGTAATTCCAGTTGCTCTGACTTCCACCTAATAGCACCACAAGATTGCGATCATTATCGAGCTTTCGGCGATATTCTCCCGACACTAGCGTGTACTCGATATCATTACGACCCGGTGTGGTGTTATCCGACTGATGATGGCTTGCCAATGATTGAGCAGTAAAGTAGTCATTGCCGCCGCGACTCTGAAAATGATGCAGCCCCAAACGCCATTCACCATCATTGTCATCGATGTGTAGCAGCTTGATTCGTCCAAAGCCACTGCGCCAATCGGCGCCCTCGTTATTCAGTCGCGCATTTTCGGTGTAGCCGTCGGACTCCTCTCCACCGGCGACCACGCGCACGGTGGTGCGATCACTGAGAGGGAGGTCGCCGGCGACTTCGACACGTTGGCGCTGATAGCTTCCATAGTCCAGTTGGAGATGCCCTCCCGCCTCGAATCCTGGATCCCGGCTGCGTAGTGCGACGACCCCCCCCATGCTGCCTTGCCCATACAAAGTGCTCTGTGGACCGCGCAGAATTTCAACTTGCTCCAGATCGAAAGGCTGGCCGAGCGCCATCCCTGTGACGGGAATGCCGTCAATGAAAGTGCTGGTGCTGGTGCTATCGGATTCGTCGTCTGAAAACCCCAGGCCGCGAATAGTCAATTGGGGTGTGCTTGGCGCATACGCAGTGAGATAAGTATTCGGCGTACGTACGGCAATATCGCCCATATTCTCGTAGCGATAGGTTTCGAGCGGGCCGCTGTCGATAATGCTAACACCGTTAGGTGTGTCGAATCTGGTAGTCCCCTGCTTGGATGCCGTCACGTTCAGTACCGGCAATACCGCGGGGGCGTCTCGCTCTGCAGAATCATTCACGTTCTGGGCTAGGGCAAGACTGGGGATACAGTGGGCAACGATCAGCAGGGCTCTGGAGAGTGGGGTACGGCGCATGGTGGGATCCTGGAGGGTAAAGGCCAACAATACCTTGCATAATATTGATTCTCATTTATAGTTCTACTCCAAGCAGCCACTTAAATGCCCTCATCGGTATTTTACTCACCAGGATTTCCTTGATGTCTGAATTGAGAGTTGTCGACCTTACGGGTTTGTCGCCGGTGGACTTCTTGGGGAAAAAACGGATATGGCCGGGCACACCTCAAAAAATGGGGGCCTATATGAGCGATTCGGGACTGCAGAGCTTTGCGAGCCGCCGTGACTATATTGGCCCGGTTGATATCACCGTGTGCGATTCGGATCCTCGCATTCATCTCAGCGTGTGGCTGTGTGATGGCGTGGAAATCCGCGCCGGCGGGGTGGCAAGAACTATCAATGGATTAGATTCAGTTGCCGGGTATCTGCCCGGCATTCCAATAGAAACTCGCGTCCAGGGTAAGGCACATCATGTTGGCTTGATGTTCAGCCCCGATACCTTGCGTACGCTTGCAGGTGATGATGGTGAAAGGTTCTTCGAGAGGCTGCACCGACATGCCGGATTGCATATTGCCCCTTGTGACTCACAGACCCTGCGAACGGCGCACGAATTGGACCAACTGCTTCTCTCAACAAGTCCGGCCAAGTTATTATGTGAAGCCAAGAGCTTGGAGTTGTTGGGTTGTTTCCTATTGCGACAGCAATCCTGTGCTGCTATCAGTAAGGCGGATAAAGAGCGCCTACGGCACGCAAGGGAATTATTGTTGAGCGATATTGCCAGCCCCCCTACGACTGCCGAACTCGCACGTGCCAGCGGAATCAATACACTAAAACTGAAACGCGGCTTCAAGGTTTTGTACGGTTTTCCTATCCACACGTTTTATCAAAAAGAGCGTATGCGAATAGCCTGGGAACGGGTGCATGAAGGAGAGATGAGTATCACGGAAATCGGGGCGTCAGTGGGATATCATAATCTAAGCCACTTCAGCGCGGCTTTTGTACGACAGTTCGGTATGTTACCGAGCACTGCAAGAAAGCTCGCAAGAACCTTCCTTGTCGAGTGAGATATTTCGTTGCAATATGCCCTCAAAAATCTGAGATATTCAGGATGGCGCACTCGGAATTTTTTCAATGGCAACGACGCTAAAAATCAGGTCATTGACCCAATTAAAATAGGCATCAAATCGATAAGGGGACAGCCACTGAAGCCCCTGGCCGGGGTTGACGCGTAAGCTGGCCTGACCGCTTCGGTCCCAGTGTGTGATTTCCATCTCCTTGAAGTCAAGCCGCTGTTTTATTGATGGATAGAGCGCCTTGAAAAGACTTTCTTTGAGAGAAAATGCTGATGCAATAAAAGCTTCTGAGCTATCTGTTTTGCTCTTCCCCAGGTGTCGTCGTTCGCTGGTGGTTAAAATTTCATAACTGATTTCTGAAGCTTCCAATAGGGTCAGTTTCCTCTCTATATCGATTCCTATCCCCATATAACGTTGCCGCGGGGCGGCTATCGCCGCCGCGTACCCATTGCTGTGACTAATGGAGCCTACGTAGCTGTCCGGCCAGAATGGGGCACCATCAATATCGATACCAGGTGCGGCAAGCGATGGGTCGAATTTATGCAGCGCCCCGCGAGCACAGAGCCTTCCAGCGAGGAATTCGGCTTGACGCTTTCGGGCAGCCGACTGCAACGTCGGTGGCATTGTTATGTTGCACGCTTCCGGGTCTTGCACACTGAAATCCTGGGGGGCAAAGCGGTATGCGACAAGGTGAACATCACGCCAATGCATCGGCCAAGGCCAGAAATTAGCTAAGGGAGTGCAGAAGCTAGGGTGAAGGGAAGATGAAAAATGTGACTTGATAAGGCGTTGTGTCATAAGGATATTTTATCTAATTAGGATGATTTATAGTTAAGTTTATTTTGGATTTGCTACTTTTTTAGCGAGATCAGCCGGCGAGCATAACCCCGGACTTGACCCAGGAGTGTCACAAGGATTTCCTTCAGGAAACGGAAAAGACGATCAGTAAGTCACTGATAGACTGTAGTGGTCAACTAGTCCCGGGCAGTAATTTAAGATTTGGAGTGCCCCAGATTTCCGGACACGTCGAAGCCTCACGCTAAGGGTGTCTAGAATACTCGGGGCGATTCACCATTGCGTCCGACACAGCCGCGCCGCGACTGGGCGGGAGGATTGCCGAGGATGAAACGCCTGCATAATCCACGCGCCGACTCATTGTGCATCTAACGTATGTATAACTGTAAATGACTGTTCTTTAACTGCATGGACATCCATGGGCTGATTAGTCTTGGCGCATGCGCTACGAGTTCCAGTACCAGCCTGTAATGAACCCACTGGTAGTCCATTGCTTCATCAGGATTGAGTACGGGTGTTGTACTGGTTTTTGCAATAAAAACAGGGCAATACTCATTCTCTTTTATGCCGTTTGTATCTGTCGCTTCATATCTGAAAGAGTTGTCGATAAGCTGAATATCTTGAGCGTCTATGCCTAGTTCCCATTGGCCACGCCGATGCACCGCTGAAGATAGCGATTCATCTGGCAATGGGTGGCCACAAAATGAGTTACTCCACACCCCCGGCCATGCTTTCTTGTTTAGTGATCTACGGGTCATCAGTAGCTCGTTCTTGTCATTCAGCAGGTAGCAGGAAAACGCCAAGTGTAAGGGTGTATTCGTGGTATGTACTTTGCTTTTAGGCATTACGCCACAGGGGGCAAGGCTTTCATTCAACAGCACAACTTGTTCCATGGAGTTTCCTTAGAATGAGTAGGTTATGAAGGATGCACAAATAACGGTGTACCAGTATTCCACTAGCCGGAACGACAGGTGATCGTGATCGCGCGATGGGTTTCTTCTGAACATACGGACAACGATTCACAAAAGGAGGGCAGCGCTAGTCAGCTCGAAACCAAGACTCGCGAGTGGGAGTGGAGCGCCAGGTGGACGATTAAATATCGCGACGTGGGCTATAAGAAGATAGACAAGACAGACCTGAGCAATGCTTAGGCGTGGTCTGCGGGCACCGATCCGAATGGGTAGCGTTACCCTGCCAACTCTTCTGTCCCCTTCAACATCGCGGAAATCCTGAATCCCGAAGAGCAATGTCATCATTATAAATATGTTAAGTAGCCACACTCCAATATCTAGCAGAGGTACGCCTGCGATGATGGCGGCTGGAAGCTGGGTTTGTATGCCAATACTGACCAATAAACACTTGAGTCACCAATGTCTACGACAGCCAGTATAGCTATAGAGCCAAGCGAGGCCAAATCATAGCAGTGCCCATCGCTCTACATTGAGTAGAAAGGCATAAGCGATGAAAGGCGCAGAGATGATAACGGCGCGTTTTTCCCCTGTTTTAGTGTAATGGCGCCTGCAGGTAGCGGTCTCTCGGGTTTGTGGATCCTATCTTCTTCTTATGCCAAAAATTTGGCTGTTTATCTCGAATACATCAATAAATAAGGAAAAGTAGCTACAAGCAATTGTCGTGTTGGCGATTATTAATGATGGTGGTTGATTTGTCGCAACATTTAAGCCAAATGAGAATAGCGTCAGTGGGGAAGCTGTCGTCCATATGTCGGTGCGAATGAATCGCCAGGAAAGCCATGCTTCAAAAAACGGGGTTCACCGCTTTGATGTAATCTCTATAGCTACTTGATTAATTTGATAAATATCTTTATTCGTAATCAATAGCTCCTGGGTTCGGTTCCTAGTGTCCAACACTTAAAATGGATAAAAGAAAAGCATTAGAGAGTTCAAAAGTGCTATCTGAAAAAAAATGGCTTTTTTGTATTTAAGACTTCTATAAGGCACCTCTTTTATCCATGTCCATCATGTTAATAGGCTTGTTTTTAATATAATTATATTGTCCCTAATGTAATGAAGTTGTTGTTAAAAAAGATGCACTGCTTCAAAGCTGGCAAGCTGTTCGTCACTATCTCCGAATAGTATCAACTTATTTCCATTCACCTCCCACTCCACAACCTGCCTGAGAGCGACCAATAAAGCGTGCTCGGTTTCCATTTGCTGTGCGGGGCAGGCCATCATGGTGGTGGCGATTTGGCTGAATGTGATGTGCTTATTCTCAAGATGGTAACTGCCCATCAGCGTATTGCAGCCGGTAGCACCCGCCAGACGCGAAGCATCTTGGTGAAGAACCAGGTGGGCTTCACGGACATTCTCTCGCGTCACGACAGACTGGTCGCCTAACGTGGCAAGCTTCCAATACGTATTGATCAACGATTCATTAGGCATTGTGGCAGGTGGCTGAGTATTCATCGCAGCTGTGCAGCCTGCCGTTATTAGTAGCGTGCCGGTCAACCAGTAACGCGCTAATGGGTGTTTCAATGTGTTATTCCTTGTTCAATTATTTACAAAGGTTATTACCATTTTCGTTAAATAAAATTACTTCAGTAGCGCTTAATAGTCTGGATGTTGCTTAAAAAAGCATCCTTCAGTTTTTTTCATGTAACCTACATTATCAAACCGGTAACCGCTCCTTGCGAGGAAACTTTAGTCAACTAGGCTGCCCTCTGTAGAGTATCTTAATTGTGCATTTATAAATATGTAAAGAGTTCGATCTGTAACCTAATCATACAAGGAGTGGATTAGATGACAGTCAAAAGCACACCGCTAAATTCTGTAACCGCCCATAAGCTCTATAGCGAAATGGCCGATACACCTAATGTTCACGGCAAACAGGCTGAACGCACACAGGCACAAGATCCTTACCCGTCGCGCTTGGCTTATATGCCCGAGAAGCGCTGCAGCCGCGCCAAGATGCGGTCGTTAAGGGGCACCAGTTGCCTGGCCCCTTAAGTCAGGCACAGCTCGATGAGTTCGAGCGTAAAGGTTTTTTATTCATCCCTAATCTCATTGAAGGTACTGAGCTTGATGAACTGCGCCGGAAAATGCAGGTGCTAATGAGTAACGATGACTATCGTAATGAGGACTTCATTACTGAGCCAGCGAGCCAGGAAATTTGTTCACTGTTTGCGGTACATTTCCTGTCTGAGCGCTTAGGTAAGCTGGCGAGCGATGAGCGGGTCGCGGGCGCAGTGCGCCAAATTATTGGCGACGACCCTTATGTGCATCAGTCTCGAATCAATTATAAACCGGGGTTTGCCGGTAAAGGCTTTAACTGGCACTCCGATTTCGAGACGTGGCACTCTGAAGATGGCATGCCCGCGATGCATGTGGTTAGTGCATCGCTGATTCTGACCAACAACCATGAGTTCAACGGCCCATTAATGCTGATCCCTGGCTCACTCAATAAGTTTTTGCCATGCCAGGGGGAGACGCCGGAAGATAACCATAAAAGCTCACTGAAAGCCCAGGAAGTGGGGGGGGGCGAGCCCTGAAGCGCTTTCACTGAGTGAGTGGCTGAACACGGTATTGAAGCACCCAAGGGTAAAGCCGGTGGCTTATTACTCTGCATGCCTCGAATGCTAATCTGTCGCCAGACCCGCGTAGCAACGTGTTCTTTGTGTTTAATCGTTCCGATAATTGCTGTGGTGAACCTTATGCGGCGGCTAAGCAGCGCCCGGATTTTCTGGCCCACAACCCGAGTAAGCAGGCGCAGCAACATCGATAATAGTCGTAGGGAGGATAAATTCATGGCTGAAGGGTGTGGAACCTTAGTATAGGTGGGGTAAACTGTTGCGCCTGTCGTTACGAAAGCGACACGCATAATGAGAAGGAGAATACCCGCCATGAGTTTTGTTCTACAGTTTACAGATGGTCAGGAATTTCCCCACGCGCTGGGCAAAGTCATCTGCATCGGCCGTAATTATGCCGCACACGCGAAAGAATTAGATAATCCTATTCCCACTGAGCCTCTGCTGTTTATTAAGCCGTCGACCAGCGTGGTGGATTTAACCAAGCCGCTAGATCCGCCTTTTTCACGTGGCGACGTCCATTATGAAGCAGAGCTTGCGCTGCTGGTAGGCGAAACGTTAACCCATGCTACTCAAGATGAAGCCGAGCGCGCCATCGTGGGGATTGGTTTGGCGATGGACCTGACGCTGCGTGATGTTCAGGCAAAGCTTAAAGAGAAGGGGCATCCTTGGGAAATTGCCAAGGCCTTCGATGGCGCTTGCCCGCTGTCGCCTTTTTTGCCGCTAAGCCGCGTTCCCAACTGGAACGCGCTGCGATTTACGCTTGAAATTGACGGGGAAGAACGCCAGCACGGTGAAGGCGCCGATATGATTTTCGCCGTTCCCACGCTGGTTGCAGAAATGAGCCGTCACTTTACCCTAGAGCCAGGCGATGTCATTTTGACCGGCACGCCGTCAGGCGTCGGTGAGTTGGTGCGTGGCTCATCGTTGCGCTTTACGTTGACCGGTGGTTTGGAAATCGAAACCAGCGTTGTTGAGTAATCAGTGATTGAATAAACGCTACAGCTAAGCCCAATAGCAACGCCACCCTGGATTAGGGTGGCGTTGCTCGTTTGGAACGTTGTAAACCGCTTATTTACAGCGATCTATTCAAGATAGGTGTATCCCTCAAGGCCTTCGCTTAAGCTCGCCGCAAAGTGCGCCTGCTCATCGGCAGAAAAGCCGCTAGCTGCGAGCTGGTCGGTTAGCTTTTGCTTGAGCACATTGGCATTGAAGTTTACGTACGCCAGCACGTCTGCGACCGAGTCACCTGCCTGCGGGTTCGAAAGCATCCATTCGCCGTCTGCATTGAGCGCGGCATCGACAGAGTCGGTGTCGCCAAACAGGTTATGCAGGTCGCCGAGAATTTCCTGGTAGGCACCCACCAAGAAGAAACCAAGCCAGCGCTCGTCATCCGACGTCCACTCTGGCAGTGGCAGCGTGCTTTCTACCCCCTGGCCGTCAACGTAGCTGTCGATTCGGCCGTCGGAATCGCAGGTGATATCTTGAATGACGGCTCGGCGAGTGGGCGCTTGGTCCAGCCCGCTGAGGGGGAGCACCGGGAAAATCTGCTCAATGCCCCAAACATCAGGTACCGACTGGAAAAGCGAGAAGTTAACAAACAGCTTGTCGGCGAGCTTTTCCGCCAGCTCATCCATGATTTCGCGATGGGCGCGATTGCGGGTATCAAGCTGGGTACGCAGCCGCGCGCAGGCCGCCATGTAAACGCGTTCGCCTTCAGCGCGAGCGGTGATATTGCTTAGCCCCATCACAAAGCGATCCTGCAGTTCACTCACGGCTTGCAGCAGGTCATGCCATGCTTCGACCAGCATGCGCGGCTCTTGAGTGGTCGCTAACTGCTCGAACACTCGCCACAGTAGCTCTACTTGAGGATCTTCTTGGCTTTCCTCTGAGGCATGACGCTCCGGTAGCGTGTCGTCTATACGCTCTTCACCAATGACATTGGTGATAAGCACCGCGTGGTGGGCGGTTAGCGCACGGCCGGATTCACTGATCAGATGAGGCTGTGGCAGCCCCGACTCTTGGCAGAGCTGAGCAAAAGCACTCACCACGTTACGCGCGTATTCGCGCATCGAGTAGTTGGCCGAGCAGAAGCTGCGCGAGCGCGTGCCTTCGTAGTCGATGCCTAAGCCGCCGCCGACGTCCACGGTGTCGATGGGCGCACCTAGTTCCATCAGGTTTTGGTAGAAGCGCGCGCACTCGCGCAATCCGCGTTGAATATCACGAATATTGGCGATCTGAGAGCCCAGATGAAAGTGCACTAGCTGCAGGCTTTCCAGCGCATCCTGATGGCGTAAGGTGTCTACGACGTCAAGAATCTGGCTGGCGGTCAGTCCAAATTTTGACTTTTCACCGCCAGTGTTCTGCCATTTGCCTTTGCCAACGGAGGCTAGGCGTGCGCGCAGCCCGATACGGGGCGTCACCTCCAGCTCACGCGCCTCTTCTAAAATCAGCTGCAGCTCAGAAAGCTTTTCGACCACGAGATATACCTTATGGCCAAGCTTTTCACCCAGCAGCGCTAAACGTACATATTCGCGATCTTTGTAGCCGTTGCAGACAATCAGCGAGGAGCCACCGTCGGAAAGCGCCAGTACGGCTAGAAGCTCTGGTTTGCTGCCTGCCTCCAGCCCCACGCGGCCGTTACCGCGCTCGGCGGTGGCTAAAATTTCTTCGACCACACGACGCTGTTGGTTCACTTTAATAGGGTAAACCGCGGTATAGCCGCCCTGGTACTCGCAATCGCTCATCGCAGAATCAAACGCGCCGCAAAGCTGCTCAACGCGATCGTGAAGAATATCGCTAAAGCGCACCAGTACCGGCAGGCGCAGCCCGGCACTTTGCAGTTGGCGAACCAGTCCGCTCAATGGCAGGGCGGGGCCTTCTGCATCGCTACCCAGCGGGCGTACGAGGGCTTGGCCAGCGTCGTCGACATCAAAATAGCCGCTGCCCCATTGATCGATATTCCAGGTGCGCCGAGCGCGCAGCGCGGGGCTAGTAGTGGCCATCACACTCATCCAGAAACCTCAGGCAGCGGCAGTGCGCCATGGGCAATGCGCGCATGTAAAATAGTACGAAAACGCTCGGGATCATGAGGCGTCAAATCGTGGGCTGGTGGGTCAACGTAGACCACCAGTAAACGCGACAGCCAATAGCGCAGCGCTGTCATACGTAGCATGGTAGGCCATAGTTCTCGCTCCGCTGTGGTTAACGGGCGGCGCGCTTGATAGGCGTTCAATAAGGCATTGTAGCGCTCTGCGTTGAGCGTACCATCCTCGTTAGAGGCCCAGTCATTGATCACTATCGCAAGGTCAAACAGCAAGTCACCGGTACAACCGTTGTAAAAATCAATGATACCGCCAAGCTGGTCACCCTCAAAGAGCGTATTGTCGCGAAATAGATCACCATGCAGGGCGCCTTGAGGCAGCTCATCGTGCTGAATAAAGGCGCTCTCAAAATCGTCGACTTCATTTTTCATCAACGTTTGATCCGCAGGGCTTAAATAGCTCAGCACCTTGTGGTGCATCACCTGTAGCCAAGTCAGGTCGCGCGGGTTCGGGCGGTGACCGTGAAAGTGCTTTGACACCACGTGCAGGCGACCCAATGTATCGCCCAAGGCTTGGCATTGGGCTAGATTAGGCGCTTCTGGATGGCGGCCAGGCAGGCGCGGAAATAACAGGGCCGGTTTGCCTTCAAGGCAATGAAGGGCAATGCCTTCACGATCATGAATCGTACCAGGCACCGGTAAACGGTGTTCGTCTAAATAATCCAACAGTTCGACAAAAAATGGCAGCTCTTCATGCTCACCCTGTTCGAACAGAGTGAGCACCAGTTCGCGGCGCTCGGTGGTCACAAAAAACGTCGAGTTTTCAGTGCCGCCTGCCACGCCCTGTAAGGAAACGAAACTACCAACATCAAATTTTTCTAAAAACGCGGCGACCTGTGCGTCGCTAAGCGGGGTAAATACAGCCATGAGAGTCTCGCCCAGGTTGCTAAGCCCACTATTGTAGCGGCTTGAAAGCTCAGTTGGCAGCGTTGTTGTAACCGTTATAAATAGAGATGAGGTGGATTGGCTCTGCAGGTAGTCTGTGCAACGCGTATTATGGGGGGAATTCTTTTAGCAATTCTTTTTAACGCATTTTTTTAGCACTTTTTTCAATAATGGAACTTGGTTATGGCTCGCGCTCCGATCGTCCTTGTAGATGGCTCCTCGTATCTTTACCGTGCATTTCATGCGCTGCCGCCGCTAACGACCTCTAGTGGTCAGCCTACCGGGGCGGTGAAAGGTGTGTTGAACATGCTCAAGCGGCTGATCAAAGATTATCCGCAAAGCCCCATGGCAGTGGTGTTTGATGCCCCGGGTAAAACCTTCCGCGATGATATGTACAGCGACTATAAGGCTCATCGGCCACCAATGCCTGATGACCTGCGCAGTCAAATTGCCCCGTTGCACGCCTGTGTGAAGGCGTTGGGCTTGACGCTGCTGTGCATTGAAGGCGTGGAAGCAGACGATGTGATTGGTACCTTAGCTCACTATGCCACTCAGGCCGGGCGCGATGCGGTGATCTCCACGGGCGATAAGGACATGGCGCAGTTAGTGAATGCCCATATCACGCTGGTGAATACCATGAAGGATGAAACCCTGGACGAGTCAGGGGTAGAAGAGAAGTTCGGTTTGCCCCCTGCGCTGATTATCGATTTTCTCGCCCTGATGGGTGACAAGGTCGATAACATCCCCGGCGTACCCGGTGTGGGCGAAAAGACAGCGATTGGGCTACTGCAAGGTATGGGGGGCGGGCTTGAGACTATCTATGGTGATTTGGAACGCGTCAAAACGCTTACCTTCCGGGGCGCGAAAACCCTGCCCAAGAAGCTTGAAGAGCATCGCGATCAAGCGTTTCTCTCCTATCAGTTGGCCACCATTAAAATCGACTGCGATTTGCCGGTGGGCTTGGATGATCTGGATATTGCCCATCCTGACCGCGAAGCGCTGGTTGCGCTATATAAAGAGATGGAGTTCCGCCAATGGCTAGGTGAACTGCTGGACGGAAAAGACGAGGGTGTGGATGACGTTAAAGGTGGCGAACCTGTGTCCGCTAGTGCGGGGGAAGTGGATAGCGAGTCCGAGGTGTCACGCGCGTCTGTACAAGCATCTGTGCGTGAAGATCACATCATTCTGGAGCAGGCAGACTTCGAGCGCTGGCTTGAGCGGCTGCAAAATGCAGAGTGCTTCTGTTTTGATCTGGAAACCACCAGCCTCAACTATATGGATGCGGAAATTGTTGGCGTTGGGCTGGCACTGGCAGCGGGTGAGGCAGCCTATATCCCCCTTGCCCATGACTATCTGGATGCCCCCCAACAGCTTGATCGAAAAGCGGTATTGGCGGCGCTAAAACCGCTGCTGGAAGACCCGGAAAAGACCAAAATTGGCCAAAACCTCAAGTACGATATTTCGGTATTGGCCAACTACGCCATCTCTGTGGCAGGCCCTTTTTCCGATACCATGCTGGCTTCCTATGTGCTCAACTCCACCGCCACGCGCCATGATATGGATTCGCTGGCGCTGAAGTATTTAGGTGAAAAGACCATCTCGTTTGAAGAGATTGCCGGTAAAGGCGCTAAACAGCTGACCTTTAACCAAATTGCCTTGGAGCAGGCCGCGCCTTACGCCTGCGAAGATGTCGATATCACGTTAAGGCTTCAGGGGGCACTACGCCCTCAGGTCGAAAACGAAGGGCGCCTGGCAGCGGTGCTAGATCATATTGAGCTGCCGTTGATCAAAGTACTCTCTCGCATCGAGCGTAATGGCGTTGCCGTGGATGCTGAGCTACTGCACAAACAGAGCCAGCAGCTAGAAAAGCGTATTGGCGAGTTAGAGCGCGAAGCATTTGCGCTCGCCGGGCGTGAATTTAACCTGGGCTCCCCCAAGCAGCTGGGGCAGATTCTGTTTGAAGAGCAGAAAATTCCGGTGCTTAAGAAAACACCCAAAGGGGCACCTTCGACTGCTGAAGGTGTGTTGGAGGAGCTGGCGCTGGATTACCCGCTACCCAAGGTCATCATGCAACACCGAGGCTTGGCGAAGCTTAAATCCACCTACACGGATAAGCTGCCTCGCCTGCTCAATAAAGCCACCGGGCGAGTACATACTAGCTATCATCAGGCGGTTACCGCGACAGGGCGGTTATCATCGTCAGACCCCAATTTACAAAATATCCCCATTCGTACCGAAGAAGGTCGCAAAATCCGCCAGGCGTTCATTGCCCGGCCCGGCTATCGCATTGTGGCCGCCGACTACTCGCAAATTGAGCTGCGCATTATGGCGCACCTTTCAGAAGATAAAGGGTTGCTGGAAGCATTTGCTGAAGGGCGCGATATCCACACCGCCACGGCGGCGGAAGTTTTCGGTACCTCGCTTGAGAAAGTGTCCGGTGACCAGCGACGCAGCGCCAAGGCGATCAACTTCGGGCTGATCTATGGGATGAGTGCCTGGGGGCTTTCGCGCCAGCTGCACATTGATCGCAATCAGGCCCAAACCTACATTGATCGCTACTTCGACCGTTATCCTGGCGTGGCGCGTTACATGGAGCGCATTCGCGCCCAGGCGGCTGAAGATGGCTTTGTTGAAACCGTACTGGGTCGGCGGCTGTATCTCCCGGAGATTCATTCACAGAACCATAATCGCCGCCAAGGCGCTGAGCGCACCGCGATTAATGCGCCGATGCAGGGCACGGCTGCCGATATTATCAAGCAGGCCATGATTGATGTGGATGCGTGGTTAGCGGAAGGCGAGTTTGATGCGCTGATGGTGATGCAGGTGCACGATGAGCTTGTGTTTGAGGTGGCTGAGCAGCAGGTTGATACGTTTATCGAGCAGGTTCAAGCGCGCATGCAGGGCGCAGCCAAGCTAAAAGTGGCGCTGATTGTAGAAGCCGCAAGCGGCGCTAACTGGGATGAGGCACATTAAGTTGATGAGTATGTGATCTTAAACGCAACACTTCCGCAGCCTAGGCTGCGGAGGTGTTAGGTATAAACGTAATGTTTAGCGTTTAACGCCAGCCGACGCGATCAAAAATGCGGATGGCTTCTGGGTTGTTTTCACCCAGCACGCTCATGTTCAGGTCATCTTTTTTGAAGTCGCCCCATGATTCGAGCACCGGATCTTTTTTAACGCCTGCCACGACCGGGAATTCATAGTTCCGCTCGGCAAGCACTTCCTGAGCAGCATCAGAGGCGAGGAATTCTAAGAAGCGAATGCCATTTTCAGGATTCTGGGCATTGGCCACTAGGCCCGCACCGCCGACGTTAATGTGCGTTCCGCGATCGTTTTGATTAGGGAATATAACCCCTACTTTACGGGCGGCATCGCGCTCTGCTTCGTCATCGGAGTGGAGCAGGCGCACATAGTAATAGTGGTTAGCCACGGCGAGGGTACATTCGCCGCTGGCCACGCCTAGAATCTGGTCGGTATCACCGCCTTCAGGCGTACGCGCCATATTATTCACAACGCCCTGCGCCCACTCTTGCGCGCCTTCTGCACCGTGGTGTTCAATCATCGAGGCTAGCAGCGACTGGTTGTAAATATTGTTTGAAGAGCGGATGCACACTTGGCCTTCAAACTGCGGGTCAGCAAGGTCTTCGTAGCTTTCCAACTGGCTGGGGTCGAAGTTTTCACGATTGTATAAAATCACCCGTGCACGCTGGCTAAAGCCAAACCATAAGCCTTCAGGGTCACGCATTGACGCTGGGATACGCTCATTGAGCACGTCAGAATCAACGCTTTGGAAAAGTCCATCTTCCTCGGCGCGCCATAGGCGGCCGGCATCAACCGTCAACATTACGTCCGCAGGGCTGGCAATGCCTTCGCGCTGCATGCGTTCCATCAACTGATCGGAGTCACCTTCCAACACGTTTACGTCAATGCCGGTCTCATCAGTGAACGCCTTATAAAGAATTTCATCAGAATCGTAATGACGAGCGGAGTAAATGTTGACCGCGTCAGCAAGAGCGCTACTCGCAAAGACAGAGCCAGCCATGATGGCGGCTACGGAAGCCGTTAGGCGTACTTTTTTCATCACCAAGAATCCCAAATGTTTATGATAATAAGTTTCATTAGCGTCGGAGTGCATTGAAGCGCTTCTGTCTAACGCCGTCAAGAGAAATGCCAGTCACGCCTTGATTAAGGTGGAAGCGTGCATCTGGTTGTGATTGAAAATAGAATGCAAATAACTTTCAAATGTATTGAATCCGCGTTTAGGCATTTATCGGCGCGACGTGCTCACCTGTAAAGCGATGATTTATGACCGCAACTCTGAAGGTAATCCAGCCCGCGTCTAACTCAACAGCGTTAACCCTTCACAATGTGCGCCATGCTTACGATGGCCATACGGTTGTGAAAGGCGTTGACCTGAGCGTCGCGCCGGGTGAAGTGGTATGCCTTTTAGGTCCTTCTGGGTGCGGGAAAACCACGTTGCTACGTATTGCTGCGGGGCTTGAAGTATTGCAAGAGGGCAGCGTCACTTTAGACGATACCTATATTGCTATGCCGGGCCAGCGTCATCTGCCGCCGGAAAAGCGCAATGTAGGCTTGGCGTTTCAGGACTCGGCACTGTTTCCACACCTCAGCGTGCTGCAGAACGTGGCCTTTGGGCTGAAACATTTGGCGTCTCGACAGCGCCGTGAGCGAGCCACGCAGCTACTCGAACAGCTGGGTATGGCGAAGTATGTTGATGTCTATCCGCACATGCTTTCCGGCGGGCAGCAGCAGCGGGTAGCGCTGGCAAGGGCGCTGGCACCATCACCTCGCTTAATGCTATTGGATGAGCCATTTTCAAGTTTAGATGCGCGGCTAAGAGACCGTATTCGCGACGATACGCTGCATGTGTTGAAAAAAGTGGGCGCGGCCACGCTGCTGGTGACCCATGACCCCGAAGAAGCCATGTTTATGGCAGACCGTATCGCCTTGATGCGCGATGGTCAGATTGTGCAGACGGGGACGCCGCAAGCGCTTTATTGCACGCCTCAAGATCCGTTTGTGGTGACCTTTTTTGGTGATGTGAATGAGCTGCAGGGTAGAGTGCACAATGACTTCGTGAGTACGCCAGTAGGGCGGGTGCCTGCCAATGGGTTAGCTGAAGGCAGCGATGTACAGATCATGATACGCCCCGAGGCGTTGCACATTGTTGAGCGTAATCTTCCCGTTGAAGCACACCGCCATAGCCATGTGGTGATGTCGAAACTGTTGGGGCGAACGAGCCTCTTACACTTGTGCGCGCATGATGACAGCGGCCTTGAGGCACACCTTCACGCCAGAGTACCTGGGGTTTTTCTACCTGCGGAGGGGCAGCCGGTGGACATTCACCTCGATCTTTCTCAAGTATTTGTTTTCCCGCTCAAGGCTTAAAGCATCGCAATCAGTGCTTGGCGCCAGGACGTGAGCGGCGCATGGCCATGCTGAGCAGGATAACCGGCAGAATACCCACCACTACAATTGCCAGCGATGAAGTCGAGGCTTCGGCAAGTCGTTCGTCGGATGCTAGATTATGTGCCCTGACTGCCAGCGTATCAAAGTTGAAGGGACGTAGAATAATCGTCGCGGGCAGCTCCTTCATTACATCCACGAAGACTAAAATACCTGCCGCTAGCAGGCTGCTGCGCATCATTGGCGTATGGATATGCCGCAGCGTGCCGCCAGCCGTTTGGCCAAGGGTGCGTGAGGCGGCATCCATGCTCGGCGTGACCTTGCCCAGGCTCGCTTCAACCGCATTGAAGGAAACGGCCAAAAAGCGCACCACGTAGGCGTAAAGCAAGATAAACGCCGACCCGCTAAATACTAAGCCGATGATGTAACCATAGTGGCTGTGAAACCATGTATTAAGAGCGTTATCTAGCCAGGTAAAGGGAATCAAAATACCCACGGCAATGACGGAACCAGGAATCGCGTAGCCCATCGAGGCCACTCTGGACGCCACGCGTGCAAACGCCGTGTCGTGCATGCGCACGCCATAGCTCAGCACAACGGCTAAGCCTACGGCGATCAGTGCGGCCACTGTTGCCAGGCCTAGGCTATTCCAGGCGTAGCCGATAAAACGTGTGCCCCACTGAGAATCACCCCCGTTTAACGCTAAATTCAGCAAAATACCGCTGGGCAGAAAAAAGCCAACCAGTACGGGAAGCAGGCATGCCAGCGTCGCTCCCAGGGCTCCCCAGCCGCGCAGCGCGTATTCGGGCAGCTGCTGGTAGCGATTGGTGGTATGAAAATAGCGCCGCTTGCCCCGCGACCAGCGCTCCAGCAGCACCAGAACAATCACAAACGTCAGCAAGCAGGCCGCTAATTGAGCCGCGGCGACCTGTTCGCCCATGCCAAACCAGGTGCGGTAAATGCCGGTGGTAAAGGTATCGACACCAAAGAATTGGACCGCCCCGAATTCATTCAGCGTTTCCATTAGCACCAGTGATACCCCGCCCACTAGCGCCGGGCGTGCTAGCGGTACCGCGACGGTCGCAAACAGCTTCCACGGGCCGCGCCCTAGTGTGCGGCCCACATCCAATACGCATACCGATTGCTCTAAGAAAGAGGCGCGCGCCAACAGGTAGACGTAAGGGTAAAGCACCAGCGTAATCACCGTCGCCGCACCGCCTAGCGAGCGAACGTTGGGGAAGTAATAGTCGCCATATCCCCAGCCAAACATGTCGCGCAGCATGCTTTGTAAGGGGCCCGCAAACTGCAGGAAATCGGTATAGGCGTAGGCAATGACGTAGGTGGGTACGGCCAGAGGCAGCAGCAGCGCCCATTCAAACCAACGCTTGCCGGGGAAGCGGCACATAACCACCAGCCATGCCGTGCCTGTGCCGATGATTAACGTGCCCAGACCTACCGTCACCACCAGCCAAAAAGTGTTGTTGAGATAGCGGCCTAGCACGGTGCTGGCTAAGTGCTGCCAAACGCCATCGGTGGGCATCACGATATGAGCAAACACTACCAGTACTGGCAGCGCAACGACGAAGGCAACGGCGATCAGTGCTATCGACCAAGGAGTGGCGCGATGGCTAAGCGAAGAGGAAAAAGCGAATAGCCCGCGATAGCCGGATCTGAACAAGCGCACACTCCTTGCAGTAGCAGTATTAGTCCAGTACCCGCCTAATGCGAATCACTGACGGCTGTGAATAGTAGCACTAGCCGTTAGCGGCTGCAGCGTTACCACCTACCCTTGACGCAAAAAAGCCCGCCGAAGCGGGCTCTTAAATGCACGTTTGTTAACGGGCAGGCTAGTACCCCAGCATCATGCTAGGCAGCCCGGTAATCAGCCAAGGGAAGAATGACATGAGTAAACAGGCCAAGAGAATCAGCGCGACGAAGGGCACAACCGCTTTATACAGATCGACGATTTCTACCCCAGGCGGTGCGACGCCTTTTAAATAGAACAGCGCATAGCCAAAGGGCGGGGTGAGGAACGAGGTCTGGAGTACGACCGCCACCATTACCACAAACCACAGCATATCCACGCCCATTGCGTCGACAATGGGTAGCATGATCGGGAAGCTCAGCAGCACAATCCCAGTCCAGTCCAAGAACATGCCCAAAATAAATACCAGGAACAGCATAAGAATGAGCGCGCCAACGGTGCCGCCAGGCATCGCCATGACTAAATCGCTGATCACTGTCATGCCACCACCGCGGGAGAACACGCCCGTAAAGGCCGTAGCACCCACCAGCACCAGCATCACCATGGTGGTGGTTTTTCCGGCTTCCACCATGGTCCAGAAGCAGGTGGATATTTTGCGATCACCGAAGATCAAAAACAGAATGAAGGCGATGAACACACCGATTGCCGACGCCTCTGTGGCCGTGGCAATGCCGGTAAAGAGAGCGCCGAGCACCCCAAGAATCAATGACATCGGCGGCACTACGTACTTTGCCAACATGATAAGCAGCTGTTTTGTGCTGACTGCTGCGCGCTCTTCTGCCGGTACTTTAGGGCCATAGTGCGGCTTGAAATAGCAGATGATCAGCACGTAAAGTGCATACATCACCCCCAGTAATAAGCCGGGAATTAGCGCGCCCGCGAACAGTGCGCCCACCGAGACCGGTGAGTAGCTCGCCATTAAAATCAGCATGATGCTAGGTGGAATTAATATACCTAAGCAGCCGCTGGCCATAATAACGCCCGCGCTAAGTTCTTTGTTGTAGCCATACTTCAGCATGGGCACCAAGGCGATCATGCCCATTACCGCAATAGAGGCGCCAACAATCCCGGTGGTCGCTGCGAGCAAAACCGACACAATGACCACGGTTAGCGCTAAGCCGCCGCGCAGGTTTGCGAGCAGCAGGCGCATGGCGTCAAACATTTTCTCGGTGACGCCCGAGTCGTTTAAAAACCTCGCCATCAAAATAAACAGCGGTATCGCCACCAGCACATAGTTGTCCATGGCGTTACCGAAGATATTGTTGATTAGAGTGCCAAGTATGCGTTCACCCGGGCCCAAAAAAGCGCCAATAACGGCCACGCCACCAAGCACGAACGCTAGTGGATGACCCATAAATAGCCCGACCAGCAGGCCGCCAAACATCACCAGCGTGAGTAATTCAGGGCTTAAGTTCATGCTGATGTCTCCTCGCGAAGTTGCATGATGGCACGCAGCACAATGGCAATCGCCTGCAGCAGAATGAGCACGGCGGCCACCACAATCACCCCTTTGATCGGATAGACGGGAATTGAGATCATGCCATACGTGGTTTCACCGCGGCTCCAAGCGCGTTCAAAGAAGCTCCAGCCCAGCGTGATCAGCATCCAGCTAAAAGGCACAAAGAAAATCAGATAGCCCAGTACTTCAAGTGCCGCCTGCTTCTTACGCGACAGCAGACGCTTTAAAACGTCAACTTCAACATGTGCATGATGGCGTAGCCCATAGGCTGCCATCAGCATAAAGTGGGCACCAAATAGCATCTTGGTAACGTCAAACGCCCAGTCGCTGGGCCGACCAAACAGAAAGCGTGAGGCAATATCGTAAAGAACGATGAGGGTAATGATGGCAATCAGCGGTGCGATGATGCGCCCAAACGCCTCGTTGATGGCATCGATCGCCTTGGCAATCGCATTCATGGAAGATCTCCGCAGTCAGCACAAAAAAACCGCCTCAGCAAAACCGAGGCGGTGCATAAGCGCCTTATAGGCAGGCTTCGATTTCTTCCAATGACGGGAGGTTATCCATCACTCGGCTCATGTTGAAGGGTGCCGACACGTCGCGCCACGTGGCGTAGTGCTGAAGGTAAGCAATCATGGATTGGTATACTTTGGCGTGATCAGAATTCTCGCACGCACCGCGTACAATAACCTCGTTGGTAATTTCTTGAATGCGCGCTAAGTCTTCTTCAGAGAACTGGTTAATCGTCACGCCCGCATCAATAAATTTCTGCGTGGCTTCGGTTGACTGGCGCTCAGACCAAGCAAGTGACCATGCCATGGTGGCATCTGCAGCAATGCGCAGCTTCTCTTGCGTGTCTTCTGAAAGCGCGTCCCAGGCATCTTTATTGATCATTACGCCAAACACGCTAGCGGACTGGTGCCAGCCTGGCGTTGCCCAGTAGTCAGCAACTTCTGCAAAGCCAGCCTTAAAATCAACGCCCGGGGTCGAGAACTCGCCAGCATCAATGACGCCACGCTCGATGGCTTGATACACTTCGCCACCGGCAAGCGTGACTTGTGAACCCCCCAGCTCTTCTAGTACGCGGCCCTGGTCGCGACCCGATAGACGCAGGCGCTTGCCTTCAAGGTCAGCGATACTTTCGATTGGCGTGCGGCCCATAAAGCCGGATTCGTTGTTAGTAATGCCGTAGGGCAGATAGATCATATTGAACTGGCCATAGATCTCTTCGTATAACTCGCGGCCGCCCCACTGCTGAATCCAGTTAAGGTAATCAACGCCATTAAACAGACTGGTCGTCGTCGCCAGCGGCGAGAAAGCTGGGTTTAAGCCTGCCCAGTAGCCCGGCCAGTCGCCCGCCGCTTCAATGCTGCCTGTTTCAGTGGCATCAAATACTTCGGTGCCGGGCATTAATGTACCGCCCGCGCGGAAGTTGATTTGCAGTTCGTCACCTGCCAACTGATTGACCAGCTCGGCCCAGTGCTGGTCAATCTTGATCAAATCAAGGTTTTCCGGCCAGGTAGAGGTCATCGTCCACTCTTCTTGTGCTTGGGCGGTGGTGGTGAAAGCAGCGAAAGCGATACCGGCAGCAAGGCCGCTGAGGGCAAATTTTGTGGTTTTTTTCATGATGTATTTCCTGGTTTGGCGTATGGCGTTATTAGTGTTTGTTACCTGGATGCAGGAAAGTGCAGCGTAGCAAAGGTTACGTTTACGTAAACAAGGAGATTTTAGCGCTGCAACGCTAAACTAGCACACTCACCCCGCTGCAATGCAATATCAGTTAATTAAGAGGTTTCGATTGATTCTTGTACTAATAAAATAGCTAAGCATCTGTTAAATAATGAATTACCTTTTTTTTTAAGTTGCCCTGGCAAGGGTTAAGTAGCGAGTCAGCGTTGAAATGAGCCGAATCATGCAACCAAAGTTGTAAGTCAGAGCCCCGCCATGAGAGGCTCGGCGACGGGTTTGACGGGGTGACGCTATGGGAAGCGATGGCGGCAAATAGAAAAGGGAATAACGGTGGGTGCAGAAACACAGGCAGATAGTCGCGCGTTAGATGGCCAGCAGCTACGCAAAGTGGCTACGTTAGTTCATCACGCCCGGCGTTTAGCCCACAGGCATTGGCGTCAGTTGGTCTGGTTAAGCGGCGATGCCCAGCAGTGTCGGCGTCTCGCGCAGGCGCTGTGGCAAGCCCACCCTTGGCAAGCGCCGGTGTGGGTAGGTAGCGACAAAGAGACGAACCAATGTGGGTCGTCTGCTTTTTCGCCGGTACTCTCTCCTCGCAAAGCGCGCATGCGACTGGGAGCTGAGCATCAGTTAGTCGTGCTTGATACTCATGGCACCGGCTTTGATCCTGAGGCGCTGGGAGCTCTGTCTGGAACCCTCACCGCCGGTGGTTTGCTGGTGCTGATCACGCCACAGCCATGGGGGCAGGCACCCGACCCAGACTACGCCCGCTTCGCGGACCATCCGCTGCGCTGGGAAGATCTCAGCTGTCATTATCTTGCGCGATTAGCACGCCAGCTGCAGGCCTCTGATCAGATCGTGCGCTGGCGTGCGGGCGGCGAGCTGCATTTGCCCCGTTTACCCGCACGTAACGTTTATGGCAATGAGCATAGCCACAATGATGCTAATAATGGCTGCCTCAGTGGCGATAGCGACTGCTTGACGGCTGATCAGGCGCAGGCTGTTAGGGCGTTAGTCGGCCTGAAACGCCGCCGACCGCTGGTGATGACCGCTGACCGAGGGCGTGGGAAAAGCGCGGCGCTGGGGATTGCCTGCGCTAGGCTGCTCGCTCATAAGCCTCGTACGGTCGTGCTCACCGCGCCGCGCCTTAGCTCGGTCGAGAGCGTGTTTGAACGCGTAGTGGCTCTTTGCCCGGGCGGCAGTCGCGTTGCCCCGGGTCACTTTGTGCTACCTCAGGGCAGCGAGTTGCTTTATCTAGCGCCGGATGTGTTAACCGAGCAGATCAATGCGCAGCAGCAGGGCGGCGATGGCAGCTATTTGCTAGTAGATGAGGCGGCGGCCATTCCTGCTGCTTTGCTGGGCCAGTGGCTCGACGCTTTTCCACGGATTGCGTTTGCGACCACGGTGCATGGCTACGAGGGTTCTGGGCGCGGCTTCGCGCTGCGCTTTCGGGCCACGCTAGACCGGCTGACGCCACAGTGGAAAGCGCTCATGCTTAAGGCTCCTATTCGCTGGCGTATCAACGATCCGCTGGAGGATTTGGTCAATCGACTGCTGCTGTTAAAAGCGCCGCTGCCTATCGCACAGGCGCAAGAAAGCGCTGAAATAACCACGGTTGTTGATCGCGACGCGCTTGCTCAGCAAGACGCTAGGCTGGAAAAACTGTTTGGGCTGCTGGTGCAGTCGCACTATCGCACGTCGCCTAACGACCTGCGTCAACTGCTTGATGGTCCGGGTGTTGAGCTGCGTACTCTCGAACAGGCTAGCGAGCCGCAGGCTGTCTTGGTTACTCGCGATGAGGGCGGTTTTGAGGCGGAACTTGCTGACCAGGTCGCCCGCGGCCAGCGTCGGCCGCAGGGGCATCTGTTAGCTCAGTCGCTCGCTACTCACACGGGTAGCCGCGCGGCGCTGACCGCTCGCTGGCGCCGGGTGGTCCGTATCGCCACTCATCCCGAACGGCGTCGCCAAGGGTTGGGGCATGCGCTGTTACAGGCAGATATGAACGCCGCGAGACAGCAAGGCGTGGCGCTGTATGGGGCCACTTTTGGCGCGGAGGCATCGCTGTTGCAATTTTGGCTGGCGCAAGGTTTCATCCCGGTACGCTTAGGTATTAGCCGCGAGACCTCGACCGGTGAGTTTGCCGTGATGGTCGCAAAAGCGCTGAGTGAGCAGGGAGAGGATGTGCTGGTTGATCTTGGCGAGCGCTTCCAGGCAGCGCTTTTAGGTCTGTTGGCGTTTGAACTTAACACGCTGCCCGCATCAATGGTTGCGCTGCTGCTCGCTGAATTGCCTGGCGCTGCGCTGAGTGCGCGTGATTGGCAAGATATAGACGATGTGGCCTTGGCTCATCGCGATCCTGTGCTTGCACGAGCGGCGCTACAGGCCCTGGCACGCGAAGCCAGTCGCTGCGTTTTAACGGATTCGCAGCAGCTCGCGCACCACCAATTGGCCGCATGGGCATTTCAAAACCGACCGCTGGCGAAGGCTCATGGCGAGGCAGTTCAAGCCTTACGCATCGCTGTGCATACACTCATTGAACCGGTAAAGTAGGCCGGTTGCCTATAACGAAGAGTCACCATGAACGCACATCTTGAAGCACTGGCGCCCACTATCGTTTGGCGCCACTTTCGAACGCTTTGTAATACGCCGCGCCCCTCGGGGCATGAAGCGGCGCTTGTCGCCATTCTTGAGGCTTGGGCCGATGCGCAAGGCTTTGCCCATGACCGTGACACCTTTGGTAATTTACGCATACGTAAAGCCGCTTCTGCAGGCTGCGAACAGGCGCCCGGCGTAGTGCTTCAGGGCCACCTGGATATGGTGGCGCAAGCGAATAGCGACCATGCGCATGACTTTACTCGCGACCCAATCAGCACCTATGTTGCCGACGGCTGGCTGCACGCTGATGGCACCACTTTAGGCGCTGATAACGGTATGGGCGTGGCGGCGATTCTGGCCGTACTAGAAGACCCCGATTTACGCCATGGGCCGCTGGAAGCCCTGTTCACTTTGGAAGAAGAAACCTCCATGGGCGGGGCGTTGAATCTAGCCGAGAATTGGTTAGAGGGTTCGCTACTGCTCAACCTGGACAGCGAAGATCGCGGCCAGGTCTATATTGGCTGTGCTGGCGGGGCTGACGTTGAAGTGGATGCTCAGCTACCCAGCGCTGCCGTGAATGATCATGAGCAAGTGATTAGCATTGCGCTTACCGGTTTAAAAGGTGGCCATTCCGGCATTGATATCCATAAACCGCTGGGCAACGCTAACCGTCTATTAATCAGAGTATTGCGCTCTCTAGAGTCGTTTGATGCACGGCTGATAAGCTATCACGGCGGCACTTTGCGCAATGCGATCCCTCGCGAAGCGTTTGCCCAGGTAGCGCTGCCTGGCGATGAAGTTGATGCGGCCATGGTCGCTATCGCCGGGCTGGAAACTATTCTGCTGAGAGAGCTGGGGAGTGGTGACAGCGGCCTTAAAATCAGCGCCCAGCGCGTAACGGAAATACCCGCTGCAGAGCCGTTAACCTTAGATGCTAGCTTAATGCTGCTGGCCGCGCTGCATGCCGCTCCCTGTGGGGTTGAGCGAATGAGTGCCGATGTGCCAGGCGTGGTAGAAACCTCCAATAATCTTGGCGTGTTAAGCCTGGAAAACGGCCGGCTACACCTCTGTGCATTGGTGCGTTCACTGCACGACAGCGCAGTCATTGCCATGGGCGACCGTTTTCATGCGCTGTTTGGGCTCATTGGGGCGCGGGTGAAAGTTGAAAATGGCTATCCCGGCTGGGCGCCTAATCCAGATGGCGGGCTGTTGGCGACGTTCAACGCACGCCATTTGGCACTGCTGGGCCGCGAGCCAGAGGTAAAGGTAGTTCACGCAGGTCTCGAATGCGGCATTTTGGGCAGCAAGTACCCGCATCTAGATATGATCTCGTTTGGACCGCTGATTCGCGGTGCTCACTCACCGGATGAGCGGGTAGAGCTTGCGTCAGTGGAAGAGTTCTGGCTGATGCTGCGGGCGTTGATTGAGGATCTTGCCGAAGCTAAATAACGCGCTGAAGCGTATAAAGATGGCCTATTTCAAGCCCTTGGTGCTGTTTATCCCAAGGGCTTGAAACGTTAGAGGCCGATGTCGCTATCATTAAAGGACGCTATGCCTGCTTACCAAGCACTGATTGAGATGGCTGGCTATTGCTACCGCGCCGTGCCACATAGGGCAGCAGGCTAAGTAGCCCAAGAACGGCCAGCAGAGTGCCGACCCCAAGCGGTGAAAGCAGGCCATAGCCTGCGCTGATGCCGAGACCACCTAGCCAAACGCCCATTCCCAAGCCAATATTGATGACCGATGCATGCACCGTGTTGACCAGCGTGCCCGGCCGGGCCGTTCTCATCACCCTTGCCACCATGGCAGGGTTCATTGTGACACCCACCAGCCCGATTAAAATGACCATCATAATACTGGCCGTGGCGCTTTGCGCTAGCAGCGAAAACGCCACCAGTGCCGTGATCAGCAGCAATAGCCCGCAAACCATTACCGAATACGTGTGCTTATCCGCGTAGCGACCCACCACTGCATTGCCGACGATATTAGCGACGCCATACATGCCAAGCAGCCAAGGAATGGCCGTTATGGAAAACCCCGTTACTTCTGTCAGGATTGGTGTGAAATAGCTGAAAGCTGCGAATGTCGCGCCGATAATGAAGGCGCTGGTGGCATAGGCAGACCACAAGTGGCCATTCTTAAACTCGGCCAACTCCTTGCTCAGCCCAATGGGGGCTGACGATTTAGATAGCGGCACTCGAATGCTAATGGCAACGGCACATAGCGCCGTGAGCGCCACCACGAGCCAGAAACTGGCGCGCCAGCCTACATTCTGATCAATCAGTGTGGCGATAGGTACGCCCAGCGCTGCCGCTAGCATTAACCCGCCCAACACGATTGAAGCAGCGCGTCCGCGTGCCTCGACAGCGACGACCTCTGCACAGATGGATAACGCGGTGCCGATACAGGCTGATGCCGCCACGCCTGTCGCGATGCGCGCTAATGTCATGATCGTATAGCTGTCTGTCGACGCGGCAATAGACTGCGCGGCGGCGTACAGCGCTAGCAGCCAAAGTAGCGCCGATTTGTTGGGCACACGAAGTTTGAGCAGGCCAGCGGTTAGCAGTGGCCCGCCAATCACCATGCCAAAGGCATACATTGAGATGAGCGAGCCGACCTGCTCTAGCGAAATATCAAACGCTGCTGCCAGCGATGGCATCATACCCGCGACCATGAATTCCGATGTGGTCAATGAGAAGATAGTTAGCCCAAGAATATAAACAATGAGGGGCATGAAAGTTTCCTGCCGTGTCACGGGCGTTAAAAGTGAGTCGCTAAAGCGCTGACTCAATATTGCTTGCTTAGAAACATAAAAACGGCACCCTTAGTGGGTGCCGTTTGACGTGCCTATTGTTAGGCGGTTATTGAACCACTTATTTACTCAAGTAAGCATTCAGCATCCAAATGGTTTTTTCCTGCTCACGGATGTAATCACCGGCTTGAGAGGCCGTGCCTTCATCGTCGGCGTCCGACGCTAGGGCCAGTAGTTCACGCTGCAGTTCAATGAGCGTTTGGTAGCCTTTCAGAACACCTTTGACGCAGGTTTTGCCGTCGTGAACATCCTTTTCTTCCTGAATGTTCGAAAGCTTTATGTAGTCGCTGTAGGCGTGTACTGGCTTGTGGCCTAGAGTCAAAATCCGCTCGGCGACTTCATCGACCTTGGTCAGTAGATCGGTGTAATACTCTTCAAATTTGACGTGGAGTTCGAAGAAGTCACTGCCCCTGATGTTCCAGTGATAGCCACGTACGTTCATGTAAAAAATCTGATAGTTGGCCAGCAGATGATTAAGCTTTTCGGCGAGCTGGCTAGCGCTGCCTTCGTGTAGGCCGATGCTATTGGTATCTGTCATATCCTGCTCCCTATCGGTGCCGCCTGCGCGGCGATTAATGCGTGATATGCAGCATAGAGCGTATTGGACGCGATGCAAAACAGGTTTTATGTATCGCTGCCATAGCGCCACGACATTACGTCTGTGTCGGCTGCCTGTGACTGATTACTAAATGCTGGCAGCCATTGATTTTTTCAAGGCCTGAGGAGAAACATTCGCTATCGCTGGGAGGCTGTCCATAGCCGTAGCAGGCTTTCGCAGCGTGCCTCAAGCAGCTCGGCGGTGCGTGGCAGAGCATCTTTTAATGCCATGGGGCCATCGGCTAACGCAAATGCCGCGGTCACGCCTTCATCAAAGCAGGCTTCCCAGCCATCGCCGAGGCTGCCTGCGAGCACAATCACCGGTTTATTGGCACGCTGGGCGGCGCGAGACACGCCAATGGGTGTTTTGCCCGCTAGGCTTTGGCCATCCAGGCGGCCTTCACCGGTAATTACCAAGTCTGCACGGGCTAGCCGCTCCGCCATGCCGGCCTGCTGCATAATCATTTCAATGCCGGGTTTTAGAGTGGCGTTCAAAAACGCCTTTGCAGCAAACCCCATGCCGCCGGCTGCTCCTGCACCGGGCAGCGTCCGATGATCGCAGCCCAGCGTTTGCGCACTGATGTCCGCAAAGTGGCTAAGCGCTTGATCGAGTTGCTCGACTTGCTGCAAAGACGCGCCTTTTTGCGGGCCGAACACCGCACTAGCCCCGCGTTTCCCCAGCAGCGGATTATCCACATCAACCGCCGCTTCTAATGTGAGGCTGGCGAGGCGATGGTCGACCCCCTCAAGTTCTAAACGATTTAACTGGCTAAGCGCCACCCCGCCGGGGGGCAACGGTTTACCCTGCTGGTCGAGCAGCTGGGCGCCCAGCGCCTGCAGCATGCCGGCACCACCGTCGTTGGTGGCGCTGCCGCCGAGTAGCAATAGTGCCTTTTCCGCGCCTTGGTCAAGCGCTGCGAGTAGCAGCTCACCGACGCCAAACGTCGAGGTCGTTAAGGCGTTGCGCTCCTCTGCAATGAGGTGTTGTAAGCCGCTGGCTTCTGCCAGTTCGATAAACGCGGTACGCTGGTCGCTTAGCCAGCCCCACGTTGCTTGGCGCGGACGCCCTAGAGCGTCTTGAACGCTCAGCTGGCGCCGTTCTGCGCCGGTGGCATCGATCAGTGCATCTAGGCTGCCTTCGCCGCCGTCAGCCAAGGGGCAGGTCTGAACGTGTGCATCAGGTACCGCGCGTTTTACACCCCGGGCCATGGCTTCAGCGGCCGCCTGGGCGCTCAGCGCATCTTTGAAACTGTCAGGGCAAAGCAATATATTCATTGGTACGGACTCCGCAAAACGTTCTTATCAAAATATTGTCATCATAATACAGCCATTGTTGGCGAGCTCAGCGCGCTAATCAGCGGTAAACCAGCGGCCTCGTCCGTTAGAGGGTCTAACATGAAGTCGATACCGATAAGCTTAACCTGTCTGCTGACACTGGCTGGCTGCCAGGCGGTTCCTGATCGTTTGCCACAAGCCGAGCCTGCCCCCGCCGCCGCTTGTTATTTTCCCACCTCAGCAGAGGGCGCGCTTAAAGCCAGCGTGGATGTGCTAATCGAAGAAGGATTTACACTAAGCTCCACCGATACCACATTAGGTCTGATTAGCGCCAGTCGTGAGCGTGCGCTGCAGGGGTATTATGATCCTTACGACAACGCCTACGGCTATGGGCGGGGAATGCGGGTATTTGGCGGATTGGGGTTTGGGCGGGGCGGATCCGGTGTAGGTATCGGGCTCGGCGGAATTGGTTTTGGCGGCGGGGTAGGCCAGCAGCCGGTTGAAGTGGAGCGTGTCTCGTTGCTGGTGAGCGATGCCCATATACGCATATCCCGAGATATTCGCCGCTTTGATCACGTAGGTGATTTACGTGAATCCTATAGCGCCAGTAACGACGATTTCTGCCGACGCTTTCAAACCAGTTTTGAACAACGCGTGCCGGTAACGAGGACACCGCTATGATGATTCGCCATTGGCTGCTGGTAAGTCTGCTGGGCGGGCTGGCGGGCTGTGCAACGACGGCACCGCTTGAAAATCGCGAGCTTTTCTATGCCACTGCGCCTGAAGAGACCTTTCGCGAAGCGGTAGAACTCATGGTGGAGCAGGGCTACGTCGTTCGTCATGCGGACATTTCACTGGGGCGAGCGGAGGCATCGCTTGCTCGTTGGCCTGAATATCGTTTGCAGCTGCAGGTCAGTGAGGAGCGCAGCGGTAGTCGGGTGAGTGTTTCCGCGCTGCGGGGTAATCAGCCGCTGCCTCCCTACGTATTAGACCCATGGCTTGTATCCTTACAGAGCAAACTAGGCGTTGCGCCATGAGGCTGGCGCACGCTGCTATGGCATTAGGAATGGGGGTGAGTGGCTTGTCTGTCAGCGCGGAGGCACTCGCGCACCCGCATGGCTGGATTGATCTGAGCGTTCAGGTCATGACAGATGATCAGGGCGTCGCTAGTGGTTTATATCAAACGTGGCGAATGGATCCATTTTACAGTCTGGTTGTCTTTGAAGAGCTTCAGCAGGTAGAAAATGCAAGCCTTGAACAGGGGCTTGATCAGCTGGGAAAAGAAATTCGCGACAATCTCTCTGGCGAGCACTACCTCACCGAGATAAGCATTAACGGTGAGCGTCAGGCGCTGGGCGAGGTGAGCGAATATACCGCTATGGAACGCGATGGCCGGTTAGTTTTCATGTTTATTCTGCCGCTGGAAACGCCTCAATCCCTGACCGATTCAACCCTTACGTACCAAGTGTTTGACCCCACCTACTACATCGAAGTAGTGCATGAGGCGGACGATAATCAGCCCACCGATGATGCACTAGTCCTCCAGGGGGGGCCTGCCTGTGAGCTGAGCATTCTGCCCGCTAACCCTGATCCCGAACTGGTGATGCAAGCCGCACTGCTTGATAAAGGCGAAAGCGGTGAACCAGGGCTGGGACGCTATTTTGCGGAAACGGGCAGCGTTGATTGTACGGGTCGCTAAGAATGTTGTTTTTCACAAAATCCCGGCTGACAATTGATCGTGATGTGTTACTTTATAACTTTTAGCGGCGAGACATTACGATGCCCTTAGCACGGCCTTTAACGCGATCCTTCACACGCCATTCTGGCTTACTACTTTGCTTTCTGCTGGTGGGCGCAGCGCTGACCCTTATCGTTTGGACTGGTGCGCTACAGGGCGTGAGCTATCAATTGTTGGCCTGGCAGCGAAGTTTGCATCGTTCGCTCACGATGGCGATTACCGAACTGTCAGGCGCGCCCACGCTGATGACATGGGTGAGCCTGCTGAGCATTAGCTTTGTTTATGGTGTTTTTCATGCCGCTGGGCCAGGGCATGGTAAAGCCGTGCTGGCGACCTATTTAGCCACTCATGGCGGCGCGGTGAAGCGTGCGCTAGGGCTCTCTTTTGCAGCCTCCTTACTCCAGGGGCTGACCGCCATTATGCTGGTGGTAGTGCTGGTGTACGGCTTGGGCTGGGTAACGCGCCAAGCGATGGGCAGCGTAGTGTGGGTTGAACAGGCAAGCTTTCTACTCGTAGCCGCCCTGGGTGTATGGCTATGTTGGCGAGCCATCAAGCAGCTTCGGCGTGCTTATAAGCCTGTCGTCGCGGCGCATAGTCACAGCCATCAGCACAATCACAGCCATAGGCATGATCACAATCATGAGTCCCATGTTAGCCATGACAACCACTGCTGCGGCGGAGCCCATCATATTGAGCCCCAGCAAGTATTGGACTGGCGTACGGCGCTGATGACGGTGGGGGCCATTGGTATGCGCCCCTGTAGTGGCGCAGTGCTGATGGTCGGCGCTGCTAGTTTGCTAGGCCAATTCTACGTGGGCGTTGCGTCAGTGGTCGCGATGTCGGTTGGCACGGGCCTCACTGTTTCAGCGCTTGCAGTCGCCAGCATTGTGGCACGCGGATGGGCGCAGCGGCGCTTGGCTACGCAGCAGCATAGCGAGCGTCGCGTTCAAAAAGCCGCTGGTTGGCTGGCCTTAGCCGGCGGGGCGTTCATCGTCTTGCTAGGGGGTTCACTCAGCGTTGCGGGAATAGTCGAGCCTGTCGGCGGGCCGCTGCTTAACGAGCCGCCCGCCCGAGTGGGCCACCCTCTTAGCGGGTAAGCGCTGACGAAACATCTAGCGTTTGAATGTGTGCAAGCAACTGGTCACGCATGTGAGCCTGGCCTGCTAAGTCATAAGGTTCCGGCGTGCCGTTGCCCCAAACGGGCGCAGGCCAGGTAGCATCGCCATGTTGACGTATGACGACATGCACGTGCAGTTGGCTCACGACGTTGCCAAGCGAGGCAATATTAAGTTTGTCGCCTCCCAGCGCTACCTTCATTGCTTCGCCTAGCTGGGTTGCCTCACGCCATAGCTGCTGTTGATCCGCCGCGGGCAGTTCAAGTATCTCGCTGATCGCTGGGTGGCGCGGTACCAGAATGACCCATGGGTAGCGCGCATCATTCATTAGCAGTACGCGGCAAAGAGGCAGATCCGCCACGGGGAATGTGTCGCTGGCAAGGCGTTCATCAAGCGTGAAATCGTTCAAGTAATAGGCTCCCGTATACTTACTAGGTGTTTATTAGCATAGCAGCCACGGCGTGGCGTAGGGAAAACAAGCGCAATTGCGAAAACGCTGTTACCCTAAAAAAACTCCCAGGCGGTGAGTCGCATTGCCAGTGGAGTTCCCCCCGATGTTGAATGACTCGTTAAGGAGAACGTAAATGAAAAAATTATTGGCCATGAGCTTTATGCTGCTGATGACGGCAGGTGTTCTGTCCGGTTGTAACACTATTTCTGGCGCTGGTCAGGATGTGCAAGAAGGCGGTAAAGCCGTCCAAGATGCAGCTGAATAATTAGTTAAGGCTGGATTAGAGATAACGCTAGTATTCCCACGGGCTAGGCTAATGCCTAGCCCGTTCGGGTTCATTAGCTCATTTTTTCATTACGTTTTGGAGACTCAAGGATGAAGCCTCGCTTTACCCTGTCTAAAGTTGTGGCCATGGGCGCCTTCACTATGCTGCTAACGGCGTGCGTTAGTTCTCAAATGCCGATTTCACCGGCTAACGATGATGTAGATGCCGCGCCGCCCCCGCCAACGGTCACTTCCAGTAATGCCGCTCAAGAGCAGGCCTCAACCTGTGATTTAGAGGCTATCAACGATGCGATAGGTGAGTCATTCGATGAAGCTGGGGTGTCCCAGCTGCAAAGCGAAAGCGGCGCCAGCCAGGTGCGTGTCTTGCGTCCAAACGATATGGCGACCATGGACCATCGTCCTAATCGTTTGAATATTCATCTTGATGATCAAGATGTTATTGCCGATGTGCGCTGCGGCTAAGACGCTTGACGCTTTAACCCATGCAGCGTTAGCGTAAAATCAGTACAACGCAGGCGGCGGTCAGCGCGCCCATCGTTATATTGAACGAACGCCATGCGCGGTCGCTTTTGATCCACTGCCCAATGGCACTGCCAAAAGCGGCCCATAGTGCAATGCAGGGTAGGCCCACCAATTCCGCAAAGCCGGCAAGCATCAGCGCGTTAAGCACCGGAGGGCCGCTTTCCGGCAGAAAGCCCGCCATCAAAGCAAGCCCCATCACCCACGCTTTAGGGTTAGCAAACTGAAACGTCGCCGCCTGCCAAAATGTAAACGGCACGCTATGTTCTTGGGCCTTAAGATTGGGTGGCGGTGCGGTGGCAATCTTCCACGCCAAATAGAGCAAATACAGGCTGCCGAGCCAGCGCAAGGCGAGCTGGAGCGATGGATAGCGCTCAAACAGCACACCTAAGCCCAGCGCAATGCCCGCGAACAGTACAAAGCAGCCACCCAAAATCCCCCACATATGCGGCAGCGTACGCCGAAAACCGAAGTTAGCCCCAGACGCCGTGAGCATGATGTTGTTTGGGCCAGGCGTTAGCGTCATCGACATCATATAGAGTGCGGCAGGGCCCAGAATTAACCATTCACTGTTCATTTTTTGTATCCATACAATGTGCGCTTTAAGATTGTCTTGAGGCTGCTTTTGCTAGCATAATGGGGATTAAAATGACGTCAAAGGTTTTATTGTCACCATGACAATCTGGGTGCCTTCATTAAACGAGTTTTCTGGATCGCGCTATCGTGCTATTGCCAGCGCCGTCGAATCCGCCATTCAGGACGGGACACTGCTACCTGGGGAGCGTTTGCCGCCTCAGCGCCGGTTGGCAGATGCGCTAGGGGTGACCGTCGGCACGGTGACGCGTGGTTATGCTGAGGCTGAGCGCAATGGGTGGGTGTCGGCCAGGGTAGGCAGTGGCACCTATGTGAAGAGCGAATCCCAAGCCAGCGCTTTTAGCCCGACATTTCATAGTGATGAAACGCCCGGCATGATCGATTTAAGCCTTAGCATACCGCCACCACATCCGTTGCGTCAGTCGCTGCTGAGCGAAGCCCTGGTTGCCTTAAGCCAGTCAGGGGCCGCATTAGCCCGGGGTGTTACCTATCAAGAAGCCCAAGGCCGTCGTGAGCAACGTGGTGTGCTGGCGAGCTGGTTGAATAGCTTGGGAATGCCGTTTAGTGCCGATGAGCTATTTATTACTCAAGGTGGCCAGCACGGCATTAGCCTAGCGCTCAGCACGTTACTTCGGCCGGGCGAGCTGTTGGCCGCTGATGCGTTAACGTACCCTGGTGCTATTAGCGCCGCGCAACAGGCGCACCTCAAACTGGTTGGGATCGGTCAAGACCATGAGGGAATGCGGGTGGATCTTCTTGAAGCTCAGTGTGCCCGGCAACCGCCTCGAGCTATCTACCTGACACCGGATCAGAACAACCCCACCGGTGCCTGTTTAAGCGAGCCACGTCGCGAACAGCTGGTGGCGTTAGCAAGGCGTTATGATATCTGGCTGATTGAAGATGGCGTGCAATATTTGCCGGTGGAGCAGCGCGGCACGCCGCTTTATCAACTTGCACCGGAGCGTACGCTGTTTGTCTTCAGTACCGCTAAAGTACTCGCGGGCGGGCTGCGTATTGGGGTGCTTCGAGCGCCGACATGTTTGCATGAGCGACTTGCGACGGGGCTACGCTCGCAGAGTTGGATGGTACCCCCATTAATGGTTGATGTGGCATGTCACTGGGTCAATCAGGAGGCGGCTAAGGAGCTGCTTACTTGGCAAACCCAAGAATTAGCTGAACGTCAGCGGTTAACGGCCGAATGGCTGCAAGGTTTTACCCTGAGTGGACGTTCACACAGCAGCAATGTATGGCTCACGCTACCCGAGGGTCGGCGCGCGGTGGAGTTATGTGAGCGACTCCTGCAGCGAGGCGTGAAGGTCAGTAGCGCAGAGCCATTTTGTGTCGGGAGTACGCCAGCGCCACAAGCGATTCGTCTATGTATTGGTGCCGCGTCGAATCGTAGCAAGCTTATTCATGCATTGAGCATTGTTGCTGCCTGTTTAACTGAGCGCCCCCTGGCGCCCGCCACGTTGTAAATTATTCATAACGGTCTTTCCACCCTTGATGGCGCACTTGGTCTTTTAGCATTTCGAGAACATCGTATAGTACTTGCTCTGTCACGCGGCTGCTGCCTTCATCGACCGTTAACCAAGTGTCAAAGCCGCTATCGGCGGTGCGCTCTACTAGCTGTCTGAATTCGTCAGAATGAATGCCGAGCATCAGCTCATCGACTAAGCGCTGGGCAACGCCGCTTAAAGAGGCTTCCATCGCGCTGGTTGCCTGCTGCCCCATCGGCAGTCGGTGCAGCCGCTGAATCTCTGGGCTTTCGCGCAGGGTGCGATGCACCAAATCACTGATTGCCGCCATGATGGATTGACGATTATGCTGGTAAGCCTCACCGACAGTGCTCTCCAGGCGCTGAACAATTTCCTGAATTAGCTGTGCTTTGCGCGGCATAATCACACGCTCAATGATCCGCTCGGTCAGCGAATCGCTGGCGCGGATCTGCTGTTGCACATTGCCCAATAGGCGAAGGGCAATGCGATCAGAAAGCTCTTCAAGCAAAATATCGTAGTATTTGGCAAAAAACAGAGTGATATCCCAGCGGGCAACATCAATAAGGCCGAGGCGATGCAGGCGGTGGATCAGCGACACCACGCGTAGAATCCGCAGCAGGCGGAAGCCCGCCAGAGGAATGCAGCCCAGCACGTCATACCAGTGCACGAAGGGGTAAAAGAACCACCGGTGGTAGCGCCGCTCGGCAATCGCGATGGACCAGCCCAGCAGTACATCAACGATAAAAAAGCTGACGAATATTAAATCGATAGTCGTAAAACGGCTATGTATCACGTCAGCGTAGAACGTGTAAAAACTCGGTGCGATGCTGGCAATGCCTTGATTGATAGGGCCTAGCAGGAACAGTGAGTCAAATAGCAGTAGCCCAAGGTTGATGACCACCGCCGCCAGGATAAGAAAATCCCAACCGATGTGGGTATATTCAACGGCTTTAGGCAGGTGCGGGTAGCGTTCCCTAGCGGGCATACGAACTCCTTGTCGTTGGGCGATGCAGTGCTCTGCTACTGAGCCCGCGACTGATACTGTTGCTGAGTCAGACGCTCTTCTTTTTCTGCCTGCTTGCGCAGCTTCTTGCGCAGAGCGGCCTTTTCAAATCGCAGTTTCTGCAGCGGGGTTGCCAAATTAAGCGGCGGCACGCTGGCGGGTTTGCCATCAGCATCGACAGCGACCATGGTCAGGTAGCAACTGTTGGTGTGACGAATCAGCTTATTGCGAATATCTTCAGCCACGACCTTGATGCCAATTTCCATTGATGAGCGCCCAACGTGATTGACGCTGGCTAAAAAGGTGACTAGCTCGCCAACATGAATCGGCTGTTTAAACAGCACCTGATCCACTGACAGTGTCACCACATAATGGCCCGAATAGCGGCTGGCGCAGGCAAACGCGACTTCATCAAGCTTTTTAAGAATGGCGCCGCCGTGAACTTTACCACTGAAATTAGCCATATCCGGCGTCATCAGTACGGTCATCGACAGTTCGTGCTGCCCGGGCAGGGCGCTGTTCGCACTTATTTCGGCGTCGGTCATGCGGTGTTCCTGCGGTTATCTTAAAACGTTAAGGGTTGCCCGCCGCCTCTCAATGGTGAATTAGCGGCGGGCAATGAAGAAGTGCTAGAACCACACCAGTCCGATGGAGATAATAATACCGGTGATAAATAGCTGAATCAGGCAGAAGCCCATTATGTCTTTCGCCTTTAACCCGGCAATGGCGAGCACCGGTAATGCCCAGAAGGGCTGCAGCAGGTTAGTCCAGGCGTCGCCCCAGGCAACGGCCATGGCAACGCGTGAAATATCGGCACCTAGCGCTTGAGCTGCAGGTAGCATGACCGGCGCTTGCACGGCCCATTGGCCGCCACCAGAGGGTACAAACAGGTTGACGATGCCCGCACTAATAAATGACCAGAACGGTAGCGTTGTCGCCGTGGCAAAGGACACCAGCCATTCGGACATGCTTTCTGCTAATCCGGACTGCACCATGATTGCCATAATGCCCGCGTAAAATGGGAACTGAATAACGATACCCGCGCCGCCTTTAATCGCCTCGTTTAGGCTGTTCAATAAATTACGTGGCGTGCGGTGCAGCACAATGGCCAGGAACAAAAACAGGAAGTTAACTACGTTAAGGTTCAGGCTGCCTCCGCGCAGTAAAAAATGATCCAGCAAAAACAGCAGTCCGGGTACCCCGACCAGCAGCGCGAGAGCCATGCTGTTTTCGAGCTTTTCAGCCGGCCGTGTAATACGCCCCATCTGCTCTGGCTCATCGTCGAGCACTTTAGGGTCTACGTAAACGCTATCCTTTTCATCCGGCAGCATCATGCGGTTGACGAGAGGTATAGCAATGAACAGGCAGATCACGATCGCGATGTTGAAGAAGGCAAAAATCGTTGAACCGGTGCCAATAACGCCAATTTGATCAGCGGCAAAGTGACCCTCGGTCGCAATCGTCAGCGGTATAGAGCCCGCTAAGCCGCCGTGCCAAACGACGAAGCCGGAATAGGCGCTGGCAACCAATAGCCGGTAGTCAACGCGAATCAGACGGGCCAGCTCTTTCGCAAATAGCGCGCCGACAACCAGGCCAAATCCCCAGTTGATCCAACTCGCTGCCAATGAGACTAGCGTGACTAAAATGATAGCACCACCGGGCGTTTTGGCGGTGCCGGCAATTTTTTGCAGAATGCGCTTTACCGGTGGAGAGCTTGCCAGCATAAAGCCTGTCACCAGCACCAGTAGCATCTGCATGGAGAAGGTCAGCAGGCTCCAGAAACCGTCACCCCAAAACCGCAAGACAGCCAGCGGTGACTGGCGCTCAATAGCAATCGCGGCGACTGAGGCGATGAGCGTCAGCAGCAGAACGAAAATGTACGGGTCAGGCAGATAGCGCTCCACTAGCTTAACCGCCGGTTTTGATATCATTTTAAGCATGGGATGCTCTCTTTTTTCATTATTAGGAAGTGCGTGGCTGATCCGTGGCTAATATACGGGGGAGGGCGGCATTTTTCACCTTGAAGCTGCACGCTTCATCTCACGTTAGCTTAGTTAACGCTAATTGCCCCGTTTTAGCGCCAGCGGTTTAGCTGGTAGCGGCGATGGTAGTGACGGTGATAGTAATGGATCAATACCGCCGAGCGAACCAGGGTGAACAGCATAAACGATAGCCAGAGCCCATGATTGCCGAGCCCTTGGGTTAGCCACCAGGCGGGTAGGTAAGCGGCAAGGCCGATAAAAATACTGTTGCGCATTTCGCGCACGCCGGTGGTGCCGATAAAGATACCGTCGAGTAGATAGCTCCACACCGCAATCAGCGGCATAACCACCATCCACGGCAGATACTGCGCCGCGGTTATACGCACTTCTTCAAGGCCGGTAAGCATGGCCACCAGCCCATTACCCCCCACGGCGAACAGGCAGGCCGCCGTGCCCGCGGTCCAAAAGGAAAAACGTGCGGCGGCGCGCACGGTAAGCGCAAATTCGCGCCAGTCTTTGCGGCCGTAAGCGCGCCCCACCAGCGATTCTGCCGCGTGGGCAAAGCCATCTAAAGCGTAGCTGGTCAGCATAATAAATTGCAGGAGTACCGCGTTGGCAGCCAGTATGGTGTCGCCTTGGCGCGCGCCCTGAGCGGTAAAAAAGGCCATGACAAATAATAGCCCTAGCGTGCGCACGAACAGATTGGCATTGACGTGAAAAAGCGCCGTGTAGGCCGCTAGCGCGAGTAAACGTTCGCGCAAAAAAGTGCCTTTCAGCGTGGCTAGCTGGCGCAGCACTAAATAGCCGCCGAACGCAAAAGCCGTGTAGTCAGCAATCACGCTGGCCCAGGCGACGCCGTTGCTGGTCATGCCTAGTCCCATCACAAACCATATATCCAGCGTGATATTGACACTGTTGGTGAGTAGCAAAATCATTAGGGTAACGCGCGAATTTTGCTGGCCGAGAAACCACCCTAAAATCGCATAGTTAGCGAGAACGGCTGGCGCCGACCAGAGGCGTATTTGGGCATATTCACGGGCTAGGTGGGTGGCCACGTCACTACCATCTAATAGCCATAACCCTAGTGAGATTAGCGGGGATGCAAATAGAATAAGCAGGACGCCGATCACCATTGCCATGATCAGCGACTGGCCCAGCAGGTTGCGCACGTCAGTGTCGTTCGCGCGCCCCATGGCTTGAGCAACCAGCCCTGTGGTGCCCATGCGTAAAAAGCCAAACCCCCAGTAAAGGAAGCTAAATAGCATCGCGCCTAGCGTGACGCCTGCTAAATAGCGAGAGTCAGGCAGGTGTCCAACCACGGCGGTATCCACCAGGCCCAGCAATGGGACGGTGATATTAGATAAAATGATTGGCCAGGCGAGGGCCCAAATACGCACGTTAAGGGCTGAGCCGCTTAAGCGGCAGTGATGATGCGGTACTTCGTCATCAGCTGTTCTTGGCTTTCGTGGCGCTCAGGATCGAGTGGAATACAGTCTACCGGGCATACTTGCTGGCACTGCGGCTCGTCAAAATGACCGACGCACTCGGTGCACTGGCTAGGATTGATGACGTAAATCTCCTCGCCTGGGGAAATAGCGTCATTGGGACATTCGGGCTCGCAGACGTCGCAGTTAATGCACTCGTCGGTAATCATCAGGGCCATGGGCGTACCTCGCGGATGGCTGGCGCACTCAAGGGATCAATACCTGAGTGTTTTACTCAACAATGGCGTTGGCTAGTTAGTGTAATGCTTACGCAGCGCCTCGGCGACCTGCGGATGAACTAATGGTGAAATGTCGCCGCCGAGCTTGGCAATTTCCCGCACAATGGTCGAAGAAATATACGAATTTTCTACCGCAGGCGTGAGGAACACGCTTTCGAGCTCCGGATTTTGAGCGCGATTCATATTGGCAAGCTGCAGCTCGTACTCAAAATCGGATATCGCGCGCAGGCCGCGCAGTATGATCGATGCACCCTGTTCGTGCATCATGGTGGTGAGCAGGTTTGAAAAGCCAACTACCTCAACGTTAGGCAGCGCCTCACAAACCGTTTGCGCTAGGGCTATACGCGTTTCCAATGAGAGGTTCGGCCGTTTCCCTGGGCTTTCTGCGACCGCAATCACCACCTTATCGAACAGTCGTGCACCGCGCTCAATTAGGTCGAAATGGCCGTTGGTGATCGGGTCGAAGGTGCCTGGGTAAACGGCGATATTGGCATTGCCGATACTCATGACGACGTTTCCTCATCCAGCCGGCCAAACGGATTGTCGCTGGTTAACGAGATAGCGTGATCGTAGCCGGGAATGTGAATTCGGTCAGCATGGATATCCAGCTCTGGGCCTTCAAGCACCGCTTCGCCAAATTGATAGCGTGGGGCGTAATGGCCAGAATCAGCCTGGGCAAGATAGGCCGCCGCCGTTAGACGAGTTGTCTCGCGACGCTCTTTCCAGGCGCTCACTGCAGCGGCGCCATGGCGCTGAGTCAGCAGGCGCTCAGTCACCGCAGAGGAAAGCACCACGCCGGTGGCATTGTTGCCCCCGAAGCCTTTGGCATTGATAAAGGCGGCATCGGCATGAAATGCCTGCGTCGTTTGCGACAAGCGCAGCCGCTCGGCATAGACATCGTCGGCCACCGCGTCAAGCGTGGGGATTCCCGGTAGCAGGCCGTGGGCAAAGCTGCCTAAGGCGCTCGCTAGCTGGTCGCCTGCAGCTGAGCCTTGCGAGTGGCCGATAAACGCTTTAATGGCGACCACGGGCCAATCGGTGATCCCGTTGGCGCGAGCAATTTCATCCAGGACATGAGATTCAGTGGTGCGATTTTTGGGCGTGCTGGTGCCATGGGCGTGCACAAAACTGCGTTCTTTCAGCGCTTTTTCACCAAGTATGTCGCGCACTAGCGCGGCCGCTTTACCCAGGGTGATGTAGTTGCCAATGCCCGGTGCGGAGATCGAGCGCTTATAGCCATCAGCATTGACGAATACATCGGGCACAGCGCCCAAAATGTCGGCGCCGACATCCATCGCTAACGTATCGTCCATTAACATTACGAACTGGCTGGCTTCTGCCATTGTAAAGCCGCAGTTGCGTGCAAACGGGCGACAGGCGCGCTGGTAGTCAGCATCAGTGAGCAGCTCCAGAGCATCTAGCGCTTTCAAGCCTGCATCGTCAGCCAGCGCGCCCATGGCCCGAAAGCCTTCAATAATTTCTGGCGTAATGGGGGCATCGGCGGTGCCTACCATCACTACCCGCCGGCGTCCGGAGCGAATGTCGTCAATGCCAAGGCGCAGGTTATAAAGGAAACTAGCGCAAGCGCCTAATGCTGCGCCGGTGCCGCCTACGCTGCCAAGCACGTAGGCGTTTAAAAAGTCGGCAGGCATTTGGCCATAGCCCAGCGGCATCTGCTTAGACGTAGCGCGTTGGCCGCTCACCAGGCTCTTCAGTAAGCCACCCCAGCCTTGATCGTCCAATTGACCAATAGAGTTCCCAGCGTACACGGCAATATGATCCGGGCTCAGCTGCTGTCGTAGTGCTTCCCAGGAAAGGCCGCTGGCGCCTAAGCAGTCGCTGGCGCCAAACACCGCTAGAGATAATCCGCGAGGGTGGTGCACGCTGCGGTAGAGGCTGGCGGGGTCAAAGCCGCTGGGTAGCTGGGCCGCTGCACGTACTTTAGGAACCTGTGCATCGGGCAGCAGCACCTCTAGCACGCCTGCGGGCACGCTGACCTCTACCTCTCGGGCATCAATGTCGCGCACCTGCCAGTCAGCCGGCAGGTGGTCGGGCAGTTGGCGTCGACGCAGCGTAAAGCGCATCGGCTCAGCAAGATGCATGCTGGCTTGCCGATTAGACGGCATCCCTGGGGCGAGAAAGCGCGGGTCTTCATTGCGGCGGATCAGGGTATGGTTAAGTACCTGTTCACGCAGCGACTCAGCAGGGGCATCTACAGACTGGCCAGACTGATCGAGCCATCCTTTGTCGGAGTGCTGAACAAGACGCATAAGCGCCGCTAAGCCTTCCAGTGTCTGGCGTTGCTGGTCAGCAGGAAGAGCATCAAGCACGGTGCGGCGGAAGGCCTGATGGCCAGATGTTCTGCCTGCGGGATTGATGCCACCCATGCCGACAATCACCGGTAAGTGTGACAAGCCGGGTTCCTCGTGGTGCGATGGTGGTAATAACGGTTTTTGGCAATACTCGGACCGTATAATGACCAGAGTCATGCGCTTCATAAGCAATTAAGGCGTGATGATAGCACCGGGCGCGCAATGGCGTCATGCCGCAAGCGTTCTAGACTGATAGAATCACTGCTTTTCAGCCGAGAGATGGCATGCAGCATAATTCTCGATCAGTGATTTCTAATCAACCTGGCCCCCATCACGATCTAGCGCGCCAAGTCAGCCGAGCGTTAGCGTATCCGCTGCGCAAGCCAATTGCCGACCATACCAAGCGCAGTTTTGCGCAGGCAGCCGAGTGGTTTCAGGCCCGCCAAACGCCGCTGATACTTGATTCAGGTTGCGGTGTGGGTATATCGACACGTCAACTGGCGCTCCAGTTCCCAACCAGAGCGGTGATTGGCGTTGATCGTAGTGAGCATCGGCTGGGTCGTGATCACGGTGACCTGCCGGCGAACGCTCTGCTGGTTCGGGCGGACCTTGTCGATTTCTGGCGACTCGCCCACCAGGCTGGCTGGGCACCCGAGCGTCACTATCTGCTTTACCCTAATCCTTACCCTAAGTCTGGCCACCTAAAAATGCGCTGGCATGGTCATCCTATTTTACCCACACTGTTGGCCCTTGGGGGATGCCTTGAGTTGCGCTCCAACTGGCCAATATATGTTGAGGAGTTTGCTTCAGCGGTGGCTCAGGTGACCGGTAAGCAGTCGAGCATTGCCGAAATTTTCCCCAATGGTGATTATTTAACCCCGTTTGAAGCTAAGTATTCGCAAAGCGGCCAGGCGCTGTGGCGTTTACGCGTTGATTTGGAGCGAACATGACGCATTTTTTTAACCTAGCTGCGCGTCTGCAGCGTGGTATTTCTGTTGTTAGCATCACCACCGCGGCACTGCTGGTCAGTTCCCCGCTGCTTGCCGACTTTAATCGTCTCGGGCAATTAGAAGATAAAGGATTCTCGATCAGCGCTGAGGCGCGACTACTTGACGCTGACTCAAACGCCAATGCGCTGCTGGGTAGTTTGAATCCTGACCGTCAGATGTCTCCAGCGTCGGTGACCAAAACGTATTTAGCCGCTGCGGCGCTGAATCGTTTTGGCCCCCAGCATCGCTTTACTAGCCAATTAGTGAGCTCTGGCCGGGTGGATAATGGCGTGCTGCATGGTGATTTAGTGTTTGAGGGCGGGGGAGACCCAGGCCTGACCACTGAAAATTTATGGCGCCTGGTGCAGCGTTTGCACCTAGCGGGGGTTCGCGACGTTGACGGTGCATTGGTGGTTAGCCAGTGGCGCTTTGGGCCTGTCGATTGCATTACCACTGATCGCTGCAATGCCCTGACCCAGGTCACTAACGCCTATAGCGCACCGCTTTCTTCGGCAGGCGTTGATTTCGGCACCTGGTGCGTTAATGTTGCCCCAGCCGCCGTTGCCGGTGAGCCTGCACGCGTTGGCCTGTGCGACAGCCAGGCACCGTTGATCACCATTGATAATCAGGTGACGACTCGCCCGGCGAACAGCGGCACAGAGATCAGTGCTGAGCGGGTGACGGATGAGCGCGGCGATGTCATGCGTCTCACCGGGCAGATTTCAACCAATGCCAACGCCCAGGATGTCTATCGCGGCGCGGGCGATGCTGCCGAAAAAACAGCACAAGTATTGCTGAGCATGCTCAATCAGGCGGGTATTCAAGTGCGTGAGCCGTGGCGGGTGAGCTCCACCCAGCCGCCCAGCACGGCCCAGCGATTGGCGGCGATCGACGGTCAGCCGCTACAAGAGATACTGCTGCGGATCATGAATTACTCCAATAATTATATGGCTGATGTGCTGGCGCTGGATCTAGTTGAGACGCCACAAGCGCAGCTGCGCCAAGCTGGCCAAGCGGTCGAAGCATACGCTCAGGGTCTGCCTGGGCACGGGCCGTTAACGCTATACAGCGGCAGTGGACTAACGACGGAAAATCGGACGTCTGCGCAAGGTGTGAACGTGATGCTAGAGGACATGTTTCGTCAGAGCGCTCTTTTTCCAAGTTTTGTAGCGGCGTTTCAATCGCCGGCTAATGGGGTGATGCGTTTTATTCGACGTGGCTCAGCGACGTTTCAAAACAATGTCATGTTAAAAACAGGCACGCTGAATCAACCGTTCGCAGTTCGCGCTGCCGCGGGTTACTTTCGTACGGCGGAAGGGCGCTGGGGAGTGTTTAGCGTCCTGGTCAACGGTAACGGCAGTACGCCTTACCTAAGCTGGCCCGAGGTGCTGGATCCGCTGTCTCTTGATCTAGATGCAATGATTTTAGCGAACTGATTCAACTTTACGCTCACAAGGTGAGGCAACGTGTATGAAACCAGGGCATACCGGCTTAACACATTTGGTTCACTCCACGCGTTATTCATGGAAAGGCCTTAAAGCCGCGTTTAGAAACGAATCGGCTTTTCGTCAGGAAGTTGGCATCACGGCGGTTATGCTGCCGTTTGCCTGGTGGATTGGTGAGGGCCCCGTTAGCTGGCTGCTGCTAGTGGGAAGCCTGTTTTTGGTGCTGATAGTAGAGCTGCTCAATAGTGCGATTGAAAATGTGGTCGATCGCATTGGCACCGAGCACCACGAGCTTTCTGGGCGGGCTAAGGACATTGGCTCTGCGGCGGTTATGCTGTCGCTGATTATGGCCGGACTTACCTGGGGGCTGTTAGGTTGGGAAAAATTCTATAGCTAAGTCGGGGTTGGAAGGCCAAGTTTAATAACTAGCTAACTAGGCGAACTTTTTCAACGCTGATAAACGTGCTTGGCAGCGAGGTGATTATGCAAGTGAACAACGATTTTTTACCGTTGTCGACGCTGCCAGCGTCGTTACAAACAGTGGCCCAATCTGCTTGGCAGCGCTTGGTTGAGGCGCTAGCCCAGGCGGATAATGTCGCCGAGATGACTCAGCAGGAGCTACCTTCAAGTAGCTGGCAGGGGCTTTCTGAAGCCCGCCGCGAGGCCCTGGCTAGAGTGCTGTCGATCTCAACGTTCGTCGTGGATAGCCTTGCCCGATACCCTCACTGGCTGACTGAGCTTGATGTCGCCGGCGAGCTAGACGCAAACCCAGGGCGCGAAGCGCTGGAAAACTGGCTGAATGAGTCGCTTGAGCGGATCGATGACGAAGAAGGTATGCAGCGAGTAATACGCCGTTTTCGTCGTCAGCGTATGCTGGGCATTATCTGGCGTGATCTTAACCGAGTGCCCAACCACGCCATGTGGGATACCGCCACGGCGGTGTCTGAGCTTGCCGAGCTATGCCTTGAAGCTGCGTTAAGCTGGCTTGAGCAGTTTTATGCCACGCGTTGGGGCACGCCCGCTCCACGCAAAGACGGGATGCCCCAGCGTCTGGTTATTTTGGGGATGGGCAAGCTGGGGGCCGGGGAGCTTAACCTTTCCTCTGATATCGATCTTATTTTTGCTTTTCCCGAAAAAGGCGAAACCCAGGGCGGGCGCAAGCCGTTAGAGCATCAGGAGTATTTTACTAAGCTGGGCCAAAAGCTAATTGCCGCGCTGGATGCTATGACCGCCGATGGTTTTGCCTTCCGCGTTGATATGCGCCTGCGGCCACTAGGCGATGGAGGCCCGCTAGTAGGCAGTTTTGCGATGCTTTCCAGCTACTATCAAGATCAGGGCCGCGAGTGGGAACGTTATGCCATGCTGAAGGCGCGCCCGGTGGCGGGCGATGTAGATGCAGGGCATGAGCTGCTAGCAGGGCTGCGTCCCTTTGTGTATCGCCGCTATCTGGATTTTGGCGCGATTGAGTCGCTGCGCGAGCTGAAAGCGATGATTAATCGCGAAGTAAAGCGCAAAGGTATGCAGAGCAATATCAAGCTTGGCCCTGGCGGCATTCGCGAGGTTGAGTTCGTAGTGCAGGCCTTTCAGCTAATTCGCGGCGGTCGCGATACGGAGCTGCAGGTGACGTCGCTGAAAACCGCGCTCAACCGATTGCCCGAGCTAGGCTTGTTGCCTCAAGCTGTGGTTGATGAGCTACTGCCCGATTACGCTTTTTTACGCGATATTGAGCACGCACTTCAAGCGCTGGAAGATCGCCAGACACAGACCTTGCCTATCGATGATAGTGATCGTGAGCGGGTGGCCTTTGCCATGGGCCATGAAGATTGGTCTGGCTTGATGGCGCAGCTTGATGAAGTGCGTGAACGGGTGCGCCAGCACTTTGATGCGGTGATCGCGGACCCCGAAGACGATGTCGACGAGGCAAATGATGCCAGCCAGTTGGGTTTGGCTCAGTGGCGGCTAATGTGGCGCGGCGAGTTAGACGCAGACGAGGCCATCGCGCATCTTACCGAGGCAGGTTTTCACGAACCCGAAAAAGCCCTTAAGCGGCTGCAGAGCCTGTATCACTCGCGCCAAGTACAAAGCATGCAGCGGATTGGCTTTGAGCGGCTGGACGCACTAATGCCGCTCTTACTGGATGCCGTGGCGAGTAACGATGCGCCGGACACGGCCCTTGTGCGCGTGCAGCCGTTAATTGAAGCCGTCTTACGGCGTACCGCTTACCTTGCGCTATTGCGCGAAAATCCGCATGCGCTTGAGCACCTTATGCACCTGTGCGCTGCCAGCCCCTGGATTGCCGAACAGCTGTCGCGCTACCCCATTTTGCTCGACGAGCTGTTGACGCCAGAGACGCTATATACGCCTGCCGATAAGGCACGCTTGGCGGACGAGCTGCGCCAAACGCTGAACCGCTTGCCCGAAGATGATGAAGAGGCGCAGCTGGAGGCGCTGCGGGTCTTTAAGCATGCCAAAACGCTGCACGTCGCCGCCTCCGATGTTGCGGGTACTCGGCATTTGATGAAAGTGAGTGATTACTTAACCTTTATTGCCGAAGTGATTCTTGACGCGGTGCTGGCGATGGCGTGGAAGCACATTACGCGTAAGCACGGCGTGCCTGAGGGGGTCAATGCCAGTGAGGCCGAGTTTTTAATTATTGGCTACGGCAAGCTGGGTGGCATTGAGTTGGGCTACAGCTCCGATTTAGACCTGGTGTTTTTGCATGATAGCGACGGCAAAGGTGCGACTGACGGCCCCAGGCCCATTGATACAACGATGTTTTTTACCCGCCTGGGTCAGCGCATTATTCACCTGCTGACGGCGGTGACGCCGGCGGGCAGTCTTTATGAGGTTGATATGCGCCTGCGACCTTCGGGCAATTCAGGGCTATTGGTCACATCATTGAAAGCCTTTGCCGATTACCAGCATCAGAATGCCTGGACCTGGGAGCATCAGGCATTAGTGCGCGCACGGGTCGTGGCAGGCAGCGGTTTACTCGCCGAAAAATTTGGCAGCCTTCGGGGCGACATTTTATCTCGTCAGCGTGATAACGCCGCGTTGCGAGACGAAGTCGTCAAAATGCGTCAGAAAATGCGCGATCATCTGGGCAGTAAAGCCACCAGCGATACGTTCAATGTTAAGCACGATGCGGGCGGGATGGTCGACATCGAGTTTCTTTGCCAGTACGCGGTGTTAGCGCTTGCTAACCAAACTCCGGCGCTGCTGACCTACAGTGATAATGTTCGGATTTTAGAGAGTCTGACAGAGAGTGGGTACTTACCTTTCGATGAAGCAGAGCGCCTTCGAGAAGCCTACCTTGCCTATCGTAGCGCTACTCATCGTGCAGCGCTGACCGGTGAAAAAACGCGTAGCGATGGTGAGGAATTTAGCCGTCAGCGTGAAATAGTGACGGCCCTTTGGCAGCGTTTTCTTGAGCCGCCCATGGCTAACGATCTCTAGCCAGCCGTCGCTATCAACATAATCTGGAAGAATAAATGATGCTAAGGCGCAAGGCAGGGCGAGCCACATGATTGGGCATATTCTGGGCACGCTGCTGCCGGTGTTTTTGATCGCCGGCTGTGGCGCTGTTTACGGGCGCTACCGCACGCCGGATATTCGCAGCCTCAATACGCTAAACATGGAGCTGTTCGTCCCTCTACTAGTGTTTGCCGTGCTGGCCGACCGCCAGGCGCCGCTAGCCGAATACGCTTGGCTCGCCACGGCGGCAGTTGCGGTGGTGCTAGGGTCGGGGCTGGTACTGTGGCCACTGGCTAAATGGCTATCGTTAGACATCAAAACCTTCCTGCCTCCGATGATGTTTAATAATGCAGGCAATATGGGCGTGCCGCTATTGGTGCTGGCCTTTGGTCCTGAGGCGCTGCCCGCGGCGGTCGTGGTATTTATTGTCGAAATGCTGCTGCATTTTTCGATAGGGATTTACATGCTCAATCCGCGCACGTCGCTGTGGCGCATGCTGCGCATGCCGATTGTCTTGGCGAGTGTGGCGGGCTTAGCCGTGAATATTGGTGATTTAGCGCTGCCGGGCTGGCTGCTAGAGGCCATGCATATGCTGGGCGGGGTATGTATTCCGCTCATGCTGTTTGCATTAGGGGTCCGGCTGCTGGAAATCGACTTTAGCGATTGGCGCACGGGCATGCTGGGGGCGGTGCTGTGTCCGCTTTCCGGATTAGTGATTGCCTTGCCGTTAATGTGGCTGCTGCCACTGAATGCGCTGCAAACGGCCGTGCTGCTAGTGTTTGCAACGTTGCCACCTGCAGTATTGAATTACTTGGTTGCAGAGCAATACCAGCTGGCACCGCAAAAGGTAGCTTCGCTGGTGCTGATTGGTAATTTAGGGAGTTTGGTCGTAATGCCGCTAACGTTAGCCGCGGCATTTACCTGGATATACGCACCCGTATCATAAGGCCTATCTCATAAGCCCCGTGTCATAAAGCATCGCTGCAAGCACGATAACCAATAACAGCGATGCCTGACGCTTAGATGCTTAAAGTGACAGGCTAATTAGCGATCATCTTTTACTTCATAACTACCGTCTAATGCGTCCTGGTGGCCTGGGCGCTGTGATGGCGCATGTGGGTTAGCATAGCCGCCACCGATGTCTTGCGCTTGTTCTGCGCGCATTTGCTCCATACGCTTTTTCATCTTATGGCGCATAAACGGCATCATCGCCCAGCCAATCAATAAGAAAAACAGACCAAGCACCACGCCGACGATCATTAGCGCGCCAAACGCCAACCATGTAAAGAGCAGCTTTAAACTGCCGGCTAAACCGGTGGGCTGAGTTTGCGTTGCGCGAGCACGCCATTGGTTAGCCGCTTGCCATGCAGCATTACGTTGGTCGCGATTCATCTGTGGCATTAGAGCCTCCATCATTGACTTGCACAATTGAGTGCACAGTACGCTTTGGAGGCCAGCTTAGCGAATAAGTTCACCTCGGTATGTTGGGCGTATACACAGAGACGTTGCGTTTTACTGAGAGCGCAACTTTGCCAAAAGTTAGCCATTGCTATGTTTGTTTCCATGTGTGAATATAAATTGCTTGAGCTTATCTTGTTGCGAGTTGTTGACTAGCCTCAACGTTCTGGTTTCAGCATCGAGAGCTTTATCGATGTGTTGTGAACATAAGATTTGGACATTCTTGGGGGAAGAGAGCGATGAAGCGAGTAGTAGCTTTACTGGGGATGATGTCCTTTGCACCCTTAATTTCAGCCAATGAGTCACCGCTAAACGTGGTGACAACTATTGGCATGATTGCCGATGTTGCCCAAGAAGTGGGTGGCCAATGCGTTGAAGTAGAAGCGATGATGGGCCCTGGCGTTGATCCCCATCTGTATCAAGCGAATGCCAGCGATGTCGCCATGCTGAGACAAGCAGAGCAAATTCTCTATGCAGGCTATTCCTTGGAAGGCCAGTTAGGCGCTGTGCTGGAAAACTTTTCGCACAGTAAACCGACGCTAGCGGTAGGGCCCTCAGGTATTGATCCCGCTGAGCTTATGACGTCTCAAGATGTGTACGGCATTGACCCCCACTTGTGGATGGACGTTTCGCTTTGGGCGCAAACAATACCTGCAATCAGCGACGCTTTTACGACGGCAAGGCCTGAGTGCCAAGCATCTATCGAAGCCAATGCCACGAAATACGAAGAGCAGTTGAACGCGCTGCACGCGTGGGTGGCTGAAAGTATTGAAAGCATTCCAGAGCGTCGGCGCATTTTGGTAACCGCCCACGATGCCTTTGGCTATTATGGGCGCGCTTACGGTATTGAGGTGGAAGGCATTCAGGGGATTAGCACTGAAACCGAAACCGGTATCGCAGATATTCGGAGCATGACCGATGTGGTGGTGGAGCGTGAAGTCCCCGCTATCTTTGTAGAAAGCACGATTAATCCGCGTACCATTCAAGCGGTCATTGATGCAGCTCGCCAGCGCGGGCATGAGGTTGCTATCGGCGGCGAGCTGTATTCCGATGCAATGGGCGATGCCAATACCGCAGACGGTACTTATATCGGCATGATCTACGCCAACACTCGGCATATTGTAGAGGCGCTGGGAGGCACCTTAGCGCCCATGCCAGACGCGCTTTCTGAATGGGCAGAGCGTTGGGAGATAGCCGAGTGAAGGCACGCAACAGTTTAGCTGCGGAGAGCGTTTATGGTGCGTGATGAGCGTGTCGCGTTAAGTGTTAATGATTTGACTGTTAGCTATCACAGCCAGCCCGTGCTGTGGGATATCAATATCGATATTCCATCAGGTGTTATGGCCGGTATTGTCGGTCCTAACGGTGCGGGCAAAAGCACACTGATTAAAAGCCTGCTGGGATTGGTGCCTTCGCTTTCCGGGGAGGCCTTTATAGATGGAAAGTCGTATAAGTCGCAGCGCAAGCGCGTGGGCTATGTGCCCCAGCGTTCAAGCGTTGACTGGGATTTTCCGACCACCGCACTCGATGTAGTGACGATGGGCCTATATGGTCGGCTGGGGTGGTTTAAACGGCCCGGACGCAAGGAACGCGAAGAGTCGCTTGAGGCGCTCGATATGGTGGGGATGCGCGCGTTAGCGGATCGTCAAATCAGTCAGCTATCCGGTGGCCAGCAGCAGCGGGTTTTTCTCGCTCGCGCCCTGGTTCAGAAGGCTGATGTTTATTTTCTTGATGAGCCAATGGCCGGCGTTGATGCGACCACCGAGCGTGCCATTATCGATATCTTGCGGCGTTTACGTGATGAAGGTAAGACCTTGATTGTGGTTCATCACGACCTGCAGACAGTGCGCCGTTATTTTGACTGGCTGCTGCTGTTAAATGTTAGCGTTGTGGCGATGGGTAATGTTGATGACGTCTTTACCGCCGATAACTTACGCAAAGCCTATGGCGGGCAGATTGCCCTGCTAGATGACAGCAATTCACTGATGTTTGCTGCCTCAAAAAGGGATAATTGACAGTGCAGTGGCTAAGCATTTTGCACGACTATACGTTTCAAAACGTGGTGATTGGGGCTGCGTTGTTAGGCCTGATTAGCGGGCCGCTGGGAAGTTTTGCAGTGCTGCGACGCCAAAGCCTGCTAGGCGATGCTATTTCTCACGCGGCGCTGCCGGGGGTTTGCCTGGGTTTTATTATCGCGGGCAGCCGCGAGATGGGCAGCATTATTGTAGGCGCAATGGTGACGGGCGCGTTAGCCGCGCTATTGATGCTCGTTTTAACGCGTATGAGCAGGCTTAAAACGGATGCCAGTATCGGTATCTGTTTGAGCATTTTTTTTGCGATCGGCCTGGTGCTGCTTACCTATATTCAAGGCAGCAATAACGCATCGCAAGGCGGGTTAGAGTCCTTTCTTTTTGGCCAGGCTGCCGCGACGCTGCGCTCAGATTTATGGCTGATGGGGGGCATTACGTTGTTTTCATTGACGCTGCTTGGCGCTCTATGGAAACAAGCCAAGCTGGTGACGTTTGACCCTGAGTTTGCGCATACCGTAGGGCTGCCAGTGTCGTTGATAGAAGTGCTACTGACCACCATGGTGACGTTGGCCGTGGTGGTTGGGCTACAAATGGTAGGCGTGGTGCTAATGGCCGCCATGATTGTGGCGCCAGCCGTTGCTGCTCGTCAGTGGAGTCGTCATTTGGGAGCCATGGTGTTTATTGCCGCCGGTGTCGGCGTGGTAAGCGGTGTTTCTGGGGCATCGATTAGCGCGCTGTCTCGCGGGCTAGCAACAGGGCCGCTAATTATCCTATCGGCGTCTATTATTGTGCTAATTTCGCTGGCGATAGCGCCACAGCGTGGATTGTTATGGGGGCTGCTTCAGCATCTTCGCCAAGTGTCTCAGCTGCGTCGGCGCCAAATTCTTTATACCCTCTATAAAACCCAGTCAACGCGTGATCAAGAGGTTCACAACTTGCCGTTTAGGCTGAATTTTTCCGCCGCGATAGCGCTTTGGCAGTTACGTCGAAAGGGGTTTTTGGTTAGTCAAAAAACGCCCTGCCTGCCAATGTCGGCGGGGAATCGGTGGCTGTTAACGTCATTGGGCGTTCGCGAAGCACAAAGCGTGATGGCTGAATTGAATGGGAAGACCACCTGATGCTGGACGTGTTTTTCAGTAGCATTGAGCTACAGATAATGGCCGTTGGCGCACTGGTGGGCATTGCATCATCCGCCGTTGGAACGTTTTTAGTGCTCCGCGGGAATAGCATGCTAACCGATGCGATCAGTCACTCCATTGTCTTTGGGATCGTCATTGTGTGGCTGCTGACGCATCAGCAAAGTGGCTGGTTTCAACTGGTGGGAGCTGCGCTGACAGGCCTACTCACGGTGTTTTTAACGGAACTTTTGGCCAATACTAAGCGCGTTAAACAAGATGCGGCCATTGGCCTTGTCTTTCCTGCGCTATTTTCGATCGGCGTGCTGCTGTTAAATCTGTATGCCAACGATGTTCATATCGATACCCACACGGTTTTGCTCGGTGAGATTGGCTTCATATGGCTGGATACCACCACGATAGCTGGCTACAACGTGCCGCAAGCCTTGGTGTCGATGGGTATAGTGACGGCTATTAATTACCTGTTTATTATATTGTTTTATAAAGAGCTAAAGCTGGCAACGTTTGACCCTGCATTGGCTAAAACACTGGGCTTTGCCCCGAGTATTCTTTTTTACGTTCTACTGATGCTGACCAGTACCACTGCCGTCGCGGCTTTTGATGCGGTAGGTGCCGTGCTCTTTATTGCCTTTGCCATCGTTCCACCTTCTGCCGCATATCTTCTAACCGACCGTCTGTGGCTAATGTTTCTAATCGGAGCCTTTATCTCGATTGCCTCGAGCGTTACCGGCTACTATCTCGCGGTGCGCTGGAACGTTTCGATTGGAGGCATGATGGCGGTAATGACCGGTGCTTTCTTTGTGTTGGCGTTTATTGGCGGCCCACGCTACGGCATTGTGAGTCAAAAAATTCGCCGCATGCACGCACGTCGCGCGAATGCTCTTTGATACAGGGCGTATCGCGTTACTAAGAAAATAGTGGAGCACGCCTCTTATAGAATGATTTCAGCTTGCCTTGCCTTGAAATGCGCCTGCCATCCTAAAATGTTAGCATTTAACTGTACAAGCACTCTTTATGTGCACAATGCTTATCTAACAGGAAGGTTATATGGCCAATCATGGAGGCAAGTCGGTTTTCATCGCATCAGTGGTGATTATCTTGGGCTTGGTAATTGTGGGAGCGTCGTTTCCTGAAGGTTTTGCAAGCCTCGCAGAAAGGGCGTTATCCACAGTTACCGAGATTTTTGGTTGGTTTTATTTGTTTTCTGTCTTCGGTTTTGTGATTTTTTTGTTCGGCTTGGCGCTGAGTAAATATGGCAAGGTCCGCTTAGGGCCTCAGGACAGTCGACCCAGCTATAGCTTTTTCTCATGGATTAGCATGCTGCTGGCCGCGGGGTTTGGCGTAGGTTTGGTTTTTTATGGTATGGCCGAGCCAATGTCTCACTACATTGAGCCACCTTATGGTGATGTCACTGCGGAGACTGAAGCAGCGGCACGTTACGCCATCCAGTACAGCTACTTTAACTGGGGGATCCACCAGTGGGCGGCGTTCTCGATCGTGGGGCTAATCATCGCCTACTTTCAGTTTCGTAAAGGCCAGGCTGGGCTTGTTTCTTCAGTACTTTCGTCGGTCACCGCCAAAAATCCTAAGATACGCCCCTATGCCTCATGGCTAGACGTATTTGCGGTAGTTGCCACGGTAATGGGCGTTGCTACCTCACTGGGGCTAGGCGTGCTGCAGATGAACGGTGGCTTAAACGCCGTATTTGGCTTGCCTGAAAACGGCTTATGGCAGTTTGTTATTCTCTTCGTTATGTTCTGCGCCTATATGGCATCCACTTGGTCGGGTTTGGATAAGGGCATTAAGCGTCTATCTAACCTCAATATGATCTTGTGCATCGGGTTGATGCTGTATGTGCTCATTACTGGCCCTACGCTTGCGATATTGGAAACGATTACCGTCGGTATCGGCGATTATCTGCAGAATTTTATTGGCATGAGCCTGCGTATTTCTCCCTATAGCGATAATGAGTGGGCGAGCTCTTGGACAATTTTCTATTGGGCATGGGTTATCGCCTGGTCGCCCTTTGTGGGAACCTTTGTCGCCCGTGTATCCCGTGGTCGTACTATCAAAGAGTATGTGTTTGGGGTGTTGCTAGTACCGCCGCTGCTTGCCTGTTTATGGATTGGCGTATTTGGCGGTGCGGCGCTGCATATGGAACTTAATGGTACTAATATCGGCCTAGCCGCCGCGACGCAGAATAATATCACCGCCGCACTGTTTGAAATGTTTGATTTAATGCCATTTTCCGGCGTGCTGTCCGTTGTGGCAATGATGCTGATCTTTATTTTCTTGGTGACATCCGCTGATTCGGCCTCGTATATTGTGGCGCAAATGACGGATAATGGTTCCATTAATCCGCCGTTGTACAAGCGCGTGGTTTGGGGTGTATTGATTGCCGCTATCTGTTTCACCTTGATTGCGTCGGGAGGGTTAGCCGGGCTTCAGTCTGCTGCTGTGCTGTCAGCGCTGCCGTTTACCTTTATTTTGTATATGATGATCTTTGTATTGGTGAAAGAGCTGCGAGCAGATCGTAAAGCCATGTTGATGCAACTATACCGTCGCCATGGAGATACGCCAGTGGGTGCCGATGCCTTTGAAGCGGAGCTATTAGGTGAAGAGGAGCGGCTGCGTCGCGCGCCCAATGTGGTCAATCGGCGCATTAAATAGTCAGCATCAATAGAGATAAGAAAGCTTTCTATTGCGGGAGCTAGCGTTTAAAGCGCTAGCTATTCTAGGAGCAAACCCACATGCGGCAAAGATGCTAATGGCTCGGCAAGGACGCCACGGGGCGACTAGAAGGCAGCCTAAAGGGGCTGCCTTCTCTAAAGGAATAGCCTTTGATCGCTGGCTTGATCGGGTAGTGACCATTGCGGTCGTTACGGCGATGGCCATTGGTTTTGCCGCGGTTATTGCGCACTGGTTGCTCTAACGTTAGCGATAGAGCTTGTTCTCTTTGCCCATGCTTTTCGTGACGCCCAGCGATGCTGGGCGTTTGCGTAGCGCTGAAGAATGTTAATCAAACACCTGCTAGGCTTACGATTCCCCCTGCGAGAGAGACCCAATGCTGTCAGCTAACACTGCTAAGGTGACCGGTGCCTATGCGTCGCGCCGAGAAATATTCGGCTGGGCGATGTTTGATTTTGCTAACCAGGCCTACACGCTGCTGATTATTACGGTGGTATTTGGCGAGCTTTTTACCACCGTGATTGTCGGGGATCGTGGCGACAACTTCAGGCTGGCTAATTTTTTATGGAGTCTTGGCCTGGCGATCAGCTATTTGATGGTAGTGGTGACGGCACCACTGTGCGGCGCGATTATGGACTATCGGGCGGAGAAAAAGCGTTTTCTGCTGGTGAGCTACCTAGCCACCGTGGTGACCACGGCGATGCTTTACTTCGTTGAGCCAGGCTACGTCATTATGGGGCTGCTATTAATTGTGCTGTCTAACTACGCCTATTCTATGGGCGAATCATTTATTGCCGCCTTTTTGCCCGAATTAGGGCCACCTGAAGCGCTGGGCAAAATTTCCGGATTTGGCTGGTCGTTAGGGTACATTGGCGGGCTATTTGCCGCGGGATTTACGTTGGTGGTACTGGGTGAGGCCAGCGCAGAGAACTTTGAGCGCATCCGCTGGGTGGGTCCCTTTGCTGCAGGGTTTTTTCTGATTACCGCAATTCCTACCTTCCTCTGGCTGAAAGAGCGCGGCACGCCTCAGCCACGTGGCGTGTCTTATCGCCACATTGCCCTGAACCGCGTGACGGTGACGTTTCACGAGTTACGCCATTTTAAAGACCTGACGACCTTTTTGATTTCACTGCTTTTCTCAATGGCCGGTGTGTACATCATCATTGCGTTCGCTTTCATCTATGGCGCTCAAGTGATTGGTTGGGAAGAAAGCGTGCGCAACATCATGTTCATTATTGTTCAGATCACCGCCGCCGCAGGGGCATTAGGGTTTGGCTGGCTGCAGGATCGGCTAGGCGCCAAGCGCACCTATCAAATCACGCTGGCGCTGTGGGTGCTGGCGATTATTGCTATTTGGGCAACGCCTGAGGTAACGCAATGGGTGAACGGGCATTTTGAGGTGCAGTGGCAGGCTCAATACGTCTTCCTGGTCGTCGGTTGCTTAGCGGGAGCGAGTCTAGGCTCTAGCCAATCGGCAAGTCGGGCGCTGGTAGGCTTATTTTCACCGCTGGAAAAGTCAGCGGAATTCTTTGGATTTTGGGGGCTGGCGAATAAATTAGCGGGCGTGCTGGGCATCGTAATGCTGGGCGTGCTGCAAGCGCTGATTGGCCTACAGGCATCTATTTTATTATGCGTTGCCTTGTTCGTTATCGCGATGTTGATTTGTGCCAGAGTCAACGAGCGCCGTGGCCGTGAAGCTGCGCTGGCTTGGGGAAAATAGCGGTAATGCCCATAACGACCAAGCCTATAAAGGAGCCCTTATTTCAGTGAGGAGGCATATGGTCTCGCAGTCGGCACAGCGCGGCGGCATTGGAATGATGCTGCTCTTTTGGATACTGTTAATGGCGGTTGGCACCTGGTGGATACACGGTGGTCTGGATGCAATGATGCGTCCTAATGCCAACATTGTGCACACGCTGCCTGCGGGTGAGCCTGTCACGTTAAAGCGAAATCGCGCAGGGCATTTCGAGTCCCCTGGGCGCATTAACGGCTCGCCCGTCACTTTTTTACTTGATACTGGTGCCACTTACGTAGCAGTGCCCGCCGACTTAGCGGCAGAGCTAGGTTTGGAGCCAGGGCGTAGCGCTTGGTTTAATACCGCCAATGGCAGAGTTGAAGGAGCGTTAACGGAGTTGGGCGAGGTGTCGCTGGGAGGGCTCACCGTACAAAATGTTCAAGGCTCGATTAGCTCGGGTATGGAGCGCGATACTGTATTGTTGGGCATGAGTTTTTTGAACCTTTTCTCGATTGAAATGCATGCAGGTGAGATGAGGCTGAGTCTTCCAGAGTAGTAATTTCCGCTTTATTAGGTAACGTTAATATGCGCTATAGTGTTACTATTTTTCCCGATGGTTGGCTTAATCTCGTGACTAAGTAAAAAGGCAGGCCTGTGATGGCCTGCCTTTTTAGTATTATGAGTATTCGTTACTCAATGGCGTCGCTTGCATCGCCCGGTGGTGATTTGTAATGCCCGGGAGTTTTTAATTTTTCCCCGTTGGGCAGATCGCGTACCTGGGCAGGCACATACACACGCTTAATGACACTTTTCGTATTATTACTTTTCATGGCAGGATCCTCCTGTCAGATTGTCGACAGTTAGCGCTTCTACATTAGCCCTCGTGGGTAGGGGAATCAAGTGCCCGGCCGCACGCATTCGCCAATAAGCGTAATGATTATGACATTAGAGGGCATTTTCATGGTTTTGAGTTATCCTTAGAGCCAACAATATATTATCTGTGCTGATGCTGGGTTAACCGGTGAAAACAGACAGCCTAAGTAGAGTGAGTAAAGAGGATGATTGATCACCTGGAACAGCAGTTCCAGGCGCTTGAGTCCCAAGCGCCTGTCGTGCCTGATTACCCCGATCAAGATCATGTTCTGATCATTGAAGATGATAAGCGCCTTGCCGAGCTAACCCGCGAATATCTGCAAGCGAACGGCTTCCAGGTCTCGTTGGAAGCCGACGGTGCTAAAGCGGTTGATCGTATTTTAACCTTGCAGCCAGACCTAGTTATTTTAGATTTAATGCTGCCTGGCGAAGATGGTTTAGCGATTTGTCGCCGCGTCAGGCCCAACTTTTATGGCCCTATCATGATGTTGACGGCACGCACCGATGACCTAGATCAAGTCTTGGGGCTTGAGATGGGAGCCGACGATTACGTACCCAAGCCCGTTCAGCCCAGGGTGCTGCTTGCCCGCATGCGGGCATTGCTACGCCGCGCTGAAGGCCCTGCGCCCAATGGCGAAATACGGCTACGTTTCGAAAATCTGGAAATAGACAATGCGACGCGTGAAGCGTGGCTCTCCGGTGAACGTATTGATTTAACCAGCGCTGAGTTTGATCTACTTTGGCTGCTAGGCCGCAACGCAGGTCGTGTCCTTACCCGCGAAGAGATATTCAGCGATTTGCGGGGAATTAAGTACGACGGCCAAGATCGGTCGATTGATGTGCGTGTATCACGAATCCGGCCCAAAATTGGCGATGATCCTCACCATCCACATCGCATCAAAACGGTACGCAGTAAAGGCTATCTCTTCGTTAAAGACAGTTAATTTTAGAGGCGGTGTCATGCGGCGGGTGTTCAGCAGCGGGTCGTTTTTGCGCTTCTATGTGCTGCTGGGCCTCGCGCTACTGGTGATGTTGGCGATGGTATTGGCCGGGTGCTCGTTTATCGAACAGGTGCGCCGCGAGGACTATCGCGAGCAGCTCGCCGCGCTGCCGATGTCACTGATGACGCGCCGGCTAGCCGACACGCCTGTAGAGCAACGCGGTGGCCTGCTGGATCGCTTTTCAGAGCGGCTGGATTTACAGCTTACGCTATTGCCCATCGCCGATGCTGATCTTGGCTACTTTGAACGCTCCCGCTTAGAACAGGGCAAAATACTGGTTGCAGAGGATCCTTGGCGGTTGCAGCAGCGTTTGCCGGAAAGTAACCAGCTGTTACAGGCTTGGCTGGCGGACGACTGGAGCGAGCACCAGTGGCACGGCAGCATTTCATTGCTAGGCGACTGGCTTGCGGTAACCCCCTTGAATGAGCGTGAAAGTCTTATAGAAGAGCTGCGTTCGGGGAGCTGGCCGCTGCAGCTACTGGCCACCGTGCCGGACCGGCTAACTGCTGAGCAGCAAACGCTGTTGGTTAGCGGTGGTATCGTGACGCAATTAGTGTCCGACAAGCTATCGATTACGCTGCTTTATCAACTGCCCGGTGAATCGGCGTGGCTACAGGCGGGCCCCATTTCCCGTGGCGATACCTTACCGCTGAATTTACACCTTCCCCTATTAGTTGGGCTGATGATCGTACTCAGCCTTATCATCTATTTAATTATGCGTAGCATTGAAGAGCGCATGGCAAGGCTTGAGCTGGCCGCTACACGGATTGCTAGCGGGCGATTAGAAACCCGAGTAAAAGTTGAAAGCGGTGATTTTCTAGGCCGGTTGGGAATGGCCTTTAATGGCATGGCTAATCAGGTGCAGAGCCTGCTGCGGGGGCAGCAAGAAATGATTCGCGCGGTTTCTCATGAGCTGCGCACCCCGGTGGCGCGCATTCGTTTTGCCGTCCAAATGGTCGAAGATATGACTGACCAGCCCGCTATCCGGCGCCAACTACAGGGTATTGATGCTGATATTACGGAGCTTGATGAGCTGGTCGATGAAATTCTGACCTATGCAAGATTAGGCGGCGAAACGATTAACGGCGCCGAGCTTGAAACCGGGCTGGTCGAGTGCCGGGCCATGGCAGAGCGCGTGATTGATACACTCTCGCCATTGCACGAAGGCTTAACATTCACACTACTGCAAGGTGGCGAAGTCGAGCTTCTGGCGGAGCCTCGCTATTTACAGCGTGCGCTGCAAAACTTAGTGGGTAATGCCTGCCGTCATGCCACGGCTCAGGTGGTCGTCCGGCTATGGGATGAGCCCAGGCTCGTCCGCATTGATGTAGAGGATGACGGTCCGGGTATTCCACCTGAAGCGCGTGCCGATATTTTCAAGCCATTTGCCCGGTTGGATGACAGCAGGGCCAGGAGCTCCGGCGGCTACGGGCTGGGGCTTTCGATTGTGCAGAAAGTTATGGCTAGCCACGGCGGTAGCGTTACCGTCGATAATAGCCCCCACTTGGGCGGGGCGCGTTTTACGCTGCTGATTCCGCGTCGAGATCCGCCGGCTTAATCCCTGAGAGCACCGCAAAAGATGTCTCGCGAGCAGTGCGTAAGAAATCCTGCATCCAGGGTGCTTCCCGCGTTTCTTCGCGAATCGCCGCGTAAAGTGTGCTCCATACTCCGTGCTCGCCCAGCTTCACCGCGCTAACATAATCACGCTCCAGGTACTCGGTTAGCGCCCAGCTAGGCAGTGCGCATACGCCGCGTCCGCTCGCAACCAGCTGCATCATCATAATGGTTAATTCTGCTGTACGGATTTCACGCGGGCGGACGTTGGCTGGATGTAAAAATTGGCTGAAAATATCCAGACGCGACTGCTCGACGGGATACGTGATCAGCGTTTCATCCGCGAGCGCCTGAGGTTCAATAAACCCTTGGCCCGCAAAAGCATGCTGTCGAGCGATAGCCAGTAATCCTTCATAGCGGAACAGCGGGGCATAGTGAATGCCGTCAAGCGGCTGAGGATCAGCGGTGATGACGAGGTCTAGCTGCTCTCGGGCGAGCGCCGGTAGCGGGTCGAAATGGTGGCCACTGGGGATGTCGATTTCAACTTCTGGCCAATGGTTGCGAAAGTAGTCCACCGTCGGCATCAGCCATTGGAAACAGCTGTGGCACTCGATTGCCATATGCAGCCGGCCCTGTTCGGTACCCGCTAAGCGCGCTAAGTCCCGTTCTGCCTTACGTACCTCAGGCAATAACTGATCAGCCAAGGCGAGCAGGCGCAGTCCCGCGCGCGTAAATTCCACCGGGCGCGTTTTTCGTATAAATAACGCGCTGTCGACGCGGCCCTCTAAATCTTTGAGTTGGTGAGACAGCGCCGATTGAGTCAGGTGGACGCGTTCGGCAGCATCGACCAGCGAGCCAGTTTCGCGCAGAGCAAGCAGCGTGCGAAGGTGGCGCAGTTCAATCATGGCTTAACCTGTTTGTGTGAATAGATTTCATCTTTGTCATTAAGAGCGTTAGTTTAGTTCATTTTTGTCTGGCGACCAGACTATGTGAAATTATTCACGTTGGCAGGTATCATCATGACAGCTTCTCATGTTCTCGGCTATCCCCGCATGGGGGCCTAGCGGCGAGCCCGCTGCGGCTGGGTGCAAAGCTATGGGGCACGGTGCGTAAGGCCGCCGGTTATCTTTGATGATGTGCCACGCCCTACGCCAATGCGTTCGTTATCTAGCTTTTGACGCATAGGCGTAAAGCAGCGTTTCTTGAGCGCTGATGGGGTTACTCTCGCCAGGGTTTTGGAGCTGGTAGCTGCCATCGGTTTGCAATAGCCAGCTCTGGCAGTTGTCGACCAGATAGGTTTCAAGGTCTTTGCGCACGCGGATAGCGAGTTTTTTATCTAGCAGCGGAAAGCAGGTTTCCACGCGGTGAAACATGTTGCGTGACATAAAGTCGGCGCTTGAACACCATGTTTCTGATTTGCCGTCATTGTGAAAATGAAATACGCGAGTGTGTTCCAGCAAGCGGCCAATAATGGATCGCACGCGGATATTGTCTGACACGCCGGGCACGCCGGGTTTCAGGCAGCACATACCGCGAATAATCAGGTCGCACTCTACGCCCGCTTGGGAGGCGCGATAGAGTGCTTTAATTAATTTAGGCTCGGTTAACGAATTGCATTTAATAATGATGTGCCCACGTTTTCCTTTACGCGCAATGTGCGCTTCACGGTCAATCATTTCGACTAACCGGTCGTGCAGCGTAAAAGGGGCGTGGAGCAGCGTATCAATTTTGCGCGCGCGGCCCATTCCCGAAAGCTGCTGGAACACTTTATGTACGTCAGCGCACAGCAATTTGTTCGCGGTCAGCAGGCTATAGTCGGTATACAGTTTGGCCGTTTTGGAGTGATAGTTGCCGGTGCCAAGGTGCGCGTAGTAGCACAGTTCGCCCTTTTCACGGCGCACGATATGCAGCATTTTAGCGTGGGTTTTATAGGCCATAATGCCGTAAACGACGATGGCGCCGGCTTCTTGAAGGCGTGAAGCAAGCTGCAGGTTGTCGGCTTCATCAAAGCGTGCTCGCAGCTCAATCACCACGGTGACCTCTTTACCTTGGCTGGCCGCCTCCACTAGTGCACTCACAATAGGCGAGTCTGCCCCGGTGCGGTAAAGGGTCTGCTTTACCGCCAACACATGGGGGTCGCGAGCCGCTTCGCGCAGCAGGTCTTCAATCGGTGAAAATGACTGAAAGGGATGATGCAGCAGAATGTCGTTCTTCGCGATGGCATCAAAAAGACTGCCTGCCTTGAGTGCTTTGGGAATGCTGGGAATGAACGGGCGATAAAGCAGCTCAGGGCGGTCAACGTCGCCTAAGGCTGACATCATGCGCGTTAAGTTGACCGGACCTTTAACGCGGTACAAATCATCATTTTCAAGCTCAAACTGGCGCAGCAGAAAATTGCTTAAGCCATCGGGGCAGTTGTCGGCTACTTCCAGCCGTACGCCACTGCCATAGCGCCGCGCCAGCAGCTCACCGCGCAGCGCTGAGGCTAAGTCAGACACTTCTTCGGGGTCGACGCTCATATCGGCATTGCGGGTCAGGCGGAATTGATAGCAGCCGCGTACGCGCATGCCGGGAAATAGCTCATCGGCGTGGGCATGAATCATCGATGATAAAAACACATACTCTGAAAAGCCTTCTTCGCATAGCTCCTTGGGCAGTGCCATTAGCCTTGGTAGCGAGCGCGGAGCAGGCAAAATCGCCATGCCGCCTACGCGGCCAAAGGCATCCTTGCCTTCCAGTTCAACAATGAAGTTGAGGCTTTTATTTACCAGCCGTGGAAAAGGGTGCGAAGGGTCAAGTCCAATTGGACTGATGACCGGCATAATTTCGTTATCAAAAAAGGCTCTGCCCCAGGCTTGTTGCGCACTGGTCCACTGATCGCGTCGGCGAAAACGCAGCCCCTGCGCCTCCAATGCGGGCAGCAGCGTTTCATTGAGGATTTGATATTGTCGTAAAATTTGCGCATGGGCGAGCTGGGATATTTCCGCTAGTACCGCTTTGGGCAGCCGGCCGTCGGCGGCAGTGGTGGTATCGCCCAAGGCAATTTGATGTTTGAGACCTGCGACGCGAATTTCGAAGAACTCATCCATATTGGAGGAAAAAATAAGCAGGAACATCAGCCGGTTGAGTAGCGGATGTGCATCATCTAGCGCCTGTTCCAATACGCGGATATTAAACTGCAAATGCGACAGCTCGCGGTTGAAGTAGAGCTGGGTGTCGTCAAGATCGGTTTCAGGCAGCGCTTCACGCGCCTGGATACCGATGGGCGTACGATTTATACGTAGCGGCATATCGGCGTCGCTGCTGGTTTGATCGGTAGGCGATAATGGTGGACTGGAAGCGTGCTCGTCCATGGTGGATCTCCCCGCGTCGATGGCTCGAACGTATCATAGCCTGATACTGATAGATCAGCGCAGTATGCGGGGAGAAGATGACAAATACGTGTCACTGGATTGTCATCTTGTTCAACATCATGCCAATAAGCGGCTTAGCGACGCTGTACTTCATTAGCCTTGCTGCAATAGCCGCGCCGCATCAAGTGCGAAATAGGTCAAAATGCCGTCTGCCCCGGCGCGCTTAAAGCACATCAGTGACTCTAGTATGACGGGTTCTGCTTCCAGCCAACCGTTATCGAAGGCTGCGCGATGCATGGCGTACTCGCCGCTGACTTGATAAGCAAAGGTGGGAACCTTGAGTTCATCCTTTACCCGGCGCACCACGTCTAAATAGGGCATGCCGGGTTTGACCATGACCATGTCGGCGCCTTCGCTGATGTCCATGGCCACTTCATGCAACGCTTCATCGCTGTTGGCGGGGTCCATCTGATAGGTGCGCTTGTCCGCTTTGCCCAGATTAGTGGCTGACCCGACCGCATCCCGAAATGGCCCATAGTAGTGCGATGCATACTTCGCGCTGTAGGCCATTATCCGCACGTTGTGTAAGTTTTCTTGCTCCAGTACTTGGCGAATTGCGCCAATGCGTCCATCCATCATGTCAGAGGGCGCCACCACGTCGGCACCGGCTTCTGCATGGGAAAGCGCCTGTTTCAACAGCGTTTCTACGGTGCGGTCGTTTTGCACGTAGCCTTGCTCATCTAAAATGCCGTCTTGACCATGAATGGTATAGGGATCAAGCGCCACATCCGTAATAATACCAAGCTCAGGCAGCGCTTCTTTTAGCGCGCGCACGCTACGCTGCACCAGTCCGCTGGCGCTATAGGCCTCTTCGGCTAGCTCACTTTTTTGCTCAGGGCCGACGACCGGAAACAGTGCCAGAGCGGGAATGCCCAATGCAAACGCTTCGCGAGCTTGCTCAATGAGTAGGTCGATTGAAAGCCGTTCCACGCCGGGCATCGAAGCTATGGGTTCACGCTGATTTTTACCTTCAAGAACAAAGACCGGCAGTATGAGATCGGAGGGCGTCAGCGTTTTTTCTTGCATTAAGCGGCGTGAAAAATCATCACGGCGCATGCGGCGCATGCGCGTGGCAGGAAAGTGGCGGGGAGTAAGTGCACTCAAAGGTTGTCTCCATTAAGGATCGCAAATGAGGGTGTTAAATAAGAGTGCCCGAAGGCCTGCCGGCAGTATATCAGCCATACCCTGCGGCGAAAGACGCCTTGTGGCAAACAACCACACTGACTAAAGTGGGCAACAGCTTTGCGGTAGTGCGTTCGGCAAACTCTACGTGGTTTCGGATAATAAGGAGATAGGCATGGCCAAACAGGTGGCAGTCATTTTAGCCGGATGCGGCGTTTACGATGGTTCTGAAATTTATGAGACCACGCTGACGCTGCTGCGCTTAGACCAGTTGGGTATTGAGTATCGCTGCTTTGCCCCCGATATCGATCAGCAGCATGTTGTTAATCATCTCACGCAAGAGGTTGTTGAAGGCGAGCAGCGTAACGTGCTACTAGAGTCTGCTCGCCTAGCGCGGGGGGAAATAAGCCCCCTAGAGGCGTTGGATGCGGATAACTTCGATGCGGTGATTGTGCCCGGTGGTTTTGGCGTCGCCAAAAATCTTTCAGACTTTGCCAGTGCCAGCGATAATATGCAGGTGCTAGACGCGCTGAAAGAGGCGCTGGCGGGCTTTCGCCAAGAAGCCAAGTCTATCGGCCTGATGTGTATTGCTCCGGTACTGGTGCCCCGCCTGCTGGGGGATGGTATTGCCGTCACGGTGGGGAATGACCCGGCGGTATCCGGTGCTATTAGCGCCATGGGCGGGCTGCACCGCACCTGTAGCGTAGAAGATATCGTGGTTGATTTTGAGCACAGCGTGGTAACGACACCCGCGTACATGCTGGCAACGCGCATCAGTGAAGCTGCCACCGGCATCTTTAAGCTCGTCGATCGTATCGCAGAAATGATGGATTAAGGACTATTGCGAGGTTGTTAACGGTTGATATAAAAAGCCGCCGCCATGATTAATGGCGGCGGCTTTTCGATATCTACGTCATTAGTGCCTTCGCTATAGCATGTCTTCTTGCTCTTCCGCCGCCTCTTTCTCCGCTTTTCGCTTGCGTACTAGGCGACCAAACAGCAGACCAACCTCGTACAGCAGGTACATCGGAATCGCCAGCAGGCTCTGTGAAATAACATCCGGTGGCGTAAGCAGCATGCCCACCACGAAGCAGCCCAGCAGGATATAAGGACGCTTCTTGGACAGGCTTTCTACTGTGGTGGCGCCAGAAAGAATTAGCAAAAAAGTCGCGATAGGAATTTCAAACGCTACGCCGAAGGCAAAAAATAGTTTAAGAACGAAGTTCAAATACTGGTTGATATCGGTCATCACTGCGACGTTTTCCGGCCCTGTCTGGGTGAAAAACTCAAACAGCAGCGGGAACACCACGTAATAAGCAAACGCCGCACCGCCATAGAAGAGCGCAATGCTTGAGACCAGGATAGGAATAGCGAGGGCTTTCTCATTATCGTAAAGCCCCGGTGCAATAAACGCCCACGCCTGATGCAGTACAAAAGGAATGGCAATAAACACGGCCACGACTAAGGTCAGCTTAAACGGTGCTAAGAAGGGTGAAGCCACTTCAGTCGCGATCATCTGCGAGCCTTCGGGCAGCAGCGCCATCAATGGCTCAGCGACAAAGGTATAAATGTCGTTGGCAAAGGCATAGAGGCCCAAAAAAATCACCAAAATAAGAGCCACGGCGCGTATTAAGCGTGAACGTAGTTCGATTAGATGCTCAATAAGAGGGGCTTGTGGTTGATCTTGCTGAGGCTCCTTTGAATCGCCAAACATACTCATTGGTGATTACTATCCTTATTAAATGCAGCCCGCTCAGCTTCAGTGGCGTCTGTTTTGACTGAGGATGCGGCCGGGGGAGGCGCTGGGGAGGATGCAGGTGCCTCTTCGCGCACCGTTTCCAGCGCGTCATCTAAGTGAGAGCTGGCCTGGACAGCGCGCTGTTGGATCTCGCTCTGCGGTGTTTCAGGCTGTAATGTTCCGCGTGGCGTTGCTGCGCTAGCCGGTTTAGCCTGGGTTGTCGTGGGCTTATCGACAATGCTTTCTACGTCTAGCTTCGCTTTCTGCAAGCTATCGTTGAGCTTTTTCTGCTGATCGTTAAGCTTTTGACGCAGCTCTTCTGCTTCCAGCTGGGCGCTGATTTCGCGCTGCATACCAGATACCGTGCGCTTGATTCTGCCGATCCATAGGCCCGTCGTACGGGCAGCACGGGGCAGGCGCTCTGGGCCAAGCACCAGCAGCGCGACAACGCCAATAAGCATGAGCTCAAGAAAACCGATATCCAGCATGCGTTACTTGCGCTCTTCGTTGCGTTCAGCGGCACGCTTCTCTTCAGCCTGAACATCGTACGTATTGCCAGGCTCTACGTGGCTGACTTTGGCATTCGGCTGATAGGGGTCTTCGCTATCAGCCTCTTTGTTTTTTTCTTCATCGTGCATGGCTTTCTTGAAGCCTTTGACCGCCCCGCCGAGGTCGGTGCCGACATTGCGCAGCTTTTTGGTGCCGAAAATTAGGATGATGATGCCCAGAACAATCAGCAACTGCCAAATACTGATACCACCTAACATATGCGTTTCCTCATGGGTACAGGTTAACTTTCTTAGTCACTATATGCTTAGGCGACTGAATGCTCAGTGGCTACACGCCTACTGACGACTGGTGCCGGTAAGCTAAGCCTACGCCAAGCGTAGCCATCACGTCGATATTATTGCTAGCGAGAGGCTTTTTCATCGTGGCCTGAAATGCCAAAGCGTCGTGCCAACTCGTCTAAAACGGCTTGATGATCAAGCTCCAAATGAGACAGCATCACCAGGCTATGAAACCACAGGTCGGCCGTTTCAGAAATCAGCGCTTGGCGCTCAGCCTCACCGCCGTGCTCTGCATCTTTGGCCGCAAGCACGGTTTCAGTGGCTTCTTCACCCACTTTTTCAAGTATCTTGTTCAAACCCTTGTGATGCAAGGACGCAACATAAGATTCTTCTGCTGCTGCATAACGTCGCTGCTTGAGAACCCCATTGAGAGTATCCAGCACATACGCATTGCTAGTCGATGATGCGTCAGTGTCCATGAAAATCCTTATAATCGTTGAGTCACGCCGCTTTATTGCCAGACTAACAGCAATAGGCCGATACCGGCGGCAGCCAAGACCGGCCACTCCTGGAGCTCAATCCAACCGCTTAACGGCTGCCAGGCGAGCGCCAGCGCCAGCACTATTAAACCTAACCGTAGGCGATACAGGCGCTTGCCTTGGCGAGCCATGTGCTGGCGCATGGCACTAATGGCATCGACCTGCTGATGCCGCTGGCGATGCTCATGCTCCAGGCGGCTGAGCGCCTGATGGGCGAGTACGGGTAATTCAGGTAACTGGCGCGAAAGCTCCGGCGCCTGGCGCTTTAACGACTCCCACAAGCCGCCGACGCCCGCGCGCTCTTTCATCCACTGCTCTAAATAAGGCTTAGCGGTGCTCCATAAATCTAAGTCAGGATAAAGTTGGCGACCTAGTCCTTCAATATTCAGCAACGTTTTCTGCAGTAGGACCAGCTGCGGCTGGACTTCCATGTTAAAGCGCCGCGCGGTTTGAAACAGCCCTAGCAGCACCTGGCCGAAAGAAATATCTTTTAGCGGTTTCTCTAAAATAGGCTCACACACCGTCCGAATCGCGGCGGCAAACTCATTAGCACGCGTGTTTTCGCCCACCCAGCCAGACTCAATATGCAGGGCGGCGACTTCGTAATAATCCTGATGAAAAAACGCCAGCAGATTGCGCGCCAAATAGTCTTGATCTTCGCGCGTTAGGCTGCCGACAATGCCGCAGTCGATAGCGATGTACTGGGGGTCTTCGGGATTGTCACAGTTAACAAAAATATTGCCCGGATGCATGTCGGCATGAAAGAAGTTATCGCGAAATACTTGCGTGAAGAACAGCTCAACGCCACGCTCGGCCAGCTTTTTCAAGTTGGTGCCGCGGGCGATTAGGCTATCCAGGTCGGCGACCGGAATGCCACGAATGCGTTCTTGTACCATGACGTGTCGGCGCGTAAAAGACCAATAAATAGTTGGTACAAACAGCAATGGTGAGTCTTTAAAATTACGCTTCAGCTGCGAGGTGTTGGCGGCTTCTTTATACAGGTCAAGCTCATCAAACAGCGTCGCTTCATAGTCACGAATGACTTCTACCGGACGCAAACGGCGCGCATCGGGCACTTTGGACAGCAGTTTGGCGACTTGATACATCAGCGCCATGTCTTGGCGCATCACGCGATCTATACTCGGCCGAATGATTTTAACCACCACGTCTTCGCCGGTATGCAGCCGGGCGGCATGCACTTGAGCAATAGATGCTGAGGCCAGCGGCACATGGTCAAATTCAGCAAACGCTTCCGCCAGCGACATTTCCAGCTCTTTCTCGACGCGAGCAGCAGCCTGGTCACCCGGGAAGGGCGGCACCTGATCCTGAAGGCGTTTGAGCTCATCGGCGATATCCGCCGGCAGTAAATCGCGGCGGGTCGAGAGCATTTGCCCAAATTTAATAAAAATTGGGCCTAGAGTTTCTAACGCGAGGCGTAAACGCTCGCCGCGCGATCGTTTACCGATAGGCACTAAGCGTAGCGGCGAAAACCAAAGCAGCGTCCGCAGCCACCAAGGGAGACGCTCTAGCGGGAGTAATGTATCTAGCCGATGACGGCTTATCACCCAGCTAATTCGCAGCAAGCGCAGGCTCATGGGCGCGGCTCCTGCGTCAGTGTCTGGCGCTGTGTCAGTAGTCGTTCTAAGCGTTTAAAGCGTGCTTCCAGGCGATCGGTCGCCACTTCTAGCTCGGTGAGGTGTTCACGCAAAACGTTACGCTGCTGTCTCCCCGGCAGCAGGCGCGCTTCTTCAAAGACGTACTCAGAAACGTCCTGGACCAGCTCGTCTTTGGCGCGCAGCCCCCAGCGAGCCATGCGCCGCAAGCCTTCCGCTAGGGAGTGTGCGGGCATATCGCCCAGCCAACGGGCGAGTTCGTTTTCCCAATCAATGTCCAGATCGAAAAGCAGTTCGCGGGTGGCTTCTAATAGGTGAATATGACCACGCACAGCAAGCTTACCGTCAAACATTAGTCGCTCAATTGAGGCGCCACTAATCCACTCAGATAATGTTTCGGGAGTCAGTTCTACCACCGCATTAACGTCGGCTTCTTCAGTGTCATCGCCCCGCAGGAGGTCTACCCCGGCATGATGATAGTGGATAACCACGGCCAGATGCGGCTGCTCAAAGCGCACCAGCAGACGGCTGCCCGCAAGCTTCGCCAAGCGGCCAGGGGCTGCCGGGTCACGGGCAAGAAGAGCATTGAGCGTGCGTTCACAACCGGCCAGCAGCAAGGTTGGGGTTACCAGCATGCTGACCTCTTGATGAAAAGCGCCACGGGAGAGAGCGTCATAACTTAATACCGCGGTGCAGTGCAACAATGCCGCCGGTCAGGTTGGTGTACTCAACGCGTTCAAGGCCTGCGGACTCCATCATGGCTTTGAGCGTTTCCTGATCTGGATGCATACGAATGGACTCTGCCAAATAGCGGTAGCTTTCGCCATCGCCGGCTACCAGTTCGCCCATTTTGGGCAGTAGGCGGAAAGAGTACTCGTCGTAAGCTTTGGAAAGCAGGGGATTATTCGGCTTGGAAAACTCCAGCACTAAGAGACGACCGCCGGGCTTAAGTACGCGTGCCATGGAGCGCAGCGCGGCGTCTTTATCGGTAACGTTGCGTAGGCCAAAGGCAATCGTAATGCAGTCGAAACTGTTATCGGGAAACGGCAGGCATTCGGCGTTGGCCTGAACATATTCAACGTTGCCGCCCACGCCATTATCCATCAGCTTATCGCGGCCTACTTTCAGCATCGAGGCATTGATATCGGCCAGCACCACTTTGCCACGTGGCCCCACCAGACGGGAAAACTTCAGCGTTAAATCACCCGTGCCGCCGGCAATATCTAGCACATGGTGGCCTGGGCGCACGCCTGCACGCTCAATCGTCATGCGCTTCCATACTCTGTGAATCCCCATCGACATAAGGTCATTCATCACGTCGTAGCGGGCCGCAACGGAGTGGAATACATCGGCTACTCGCGAGGCTTTCTCGTCAACCGAGATTTGCTGAAAACCAAAGTGAGTCGTGCGTTTTTCTGTGGGGCTCATGGCGTAGTAGCTCCCGAATTCGAGGCGGTGGCGAATCGACCCTGAGTCTTTTGACTGAGTGGCCGGTGCGATTAAAAAGTTAGCGCCATTGTAGCCTTGTCCGCCCTGGCTTGTCTGCCCAGGCTGATGAGTGCCTTGGGTTGAGTGACGGTCACAGCTGTTTGAATTGAATACCCGCAGGTTCACGTGAGGCACCGGCGTCCTGCAGGCGCTGCAAGTAGTTGTTCCAGTAGCTCTGTTGATGGATGGCGAGATCATGCAGGTAGTTCCAGCTAAACAAACCGCTGTCGTGGCCATCGTCAAAATGCAGCTTAAGCGCGTAGTTGCCAGCTTGGCTAATATTTTGCAGGCCGACGTCTTTTTTACCTGCCTGGAGTACGGCGCTGTCACCGCCATGACCACGCACCTCTGCAGAGGGGGAGTAGACGCGCAGCAGTTCCACCGGTAGACGGAAGGTTTCGCCAGTGGCATAGCCAAGCTCTAGCTCGCGGGCCTGCTTATGGTAGTGAACGCGGGTAGGCGTAGGAGCAGTCATAACAAACCTCTAAACAGGCGGGGCGCAGGCAGCTAATTGCCACCTACGCCCCGCTTCGGTTATGTAAAGATGCGGACGCTTATAAGATATAGCGCGATAAATCTTCGTCAACTGCCAATTCGCCAAGCTGTGCATTGACGTAGTCGCCGTCAATCACCAGCGGGCCTTCCATGTCGCCACCTTTGAAGGAGGCCTCTTCCAGCAGCCGCTCCATCACGGTGTGCAAACGGCGAGCGCCGATGTTTTCGGTGCCTTCGTTGACCTGCCAGGAGATCTGCGCGATGCGCTCGATACCGTCTGGCGTAAACTCAATGTCGAGACCTTCCGTCGCCAGCAGCGCTATATATTGTTTAGTCAGCGAGGCGGAAGGCTCGGTCAGAATGCGTTTGAAATCGTTGGGCGTGAGTGCATCGAGTTCAACGCGGATTGGCAGACGACCTTGAAGCTCCGGAATCAGGTCCGACGGACGCGCCAGATGGAAAGCCCCCGAGGCGATAAACAGAATATGATCGGTTTTAACCATGCCGTATTTGGTTGAAACGGTTGAGCCCTCAATGAGCGGCAACAGATCACGCTGCACGCCTTCGCGAGACACTTCACCACCGCTAGACTGGCCGCTGCCTTTGGCAACTTTGTCGATCTCATCTAAAAACACGATGCCGTGCTGCTCAACTGAATACACCGCACGCGCCTTGATCTCTTCTTCATTGACCAGCTTGCCGGCTTCTTCGTCGCGCAGCAGTACGAGCGCTTCTTTTACCGTCACACGACGGTTTTCGCGCTTTTGCTGGCCCATGTTGGAGAACATGCTTTGTAGCTGATTGGTCATCTCTTCCATGCCCGGCGGGGTCATGATGTCGACGCCTTGGCTTTGAGCCGATACTTCGATATCAATCTCTTTTTCGTCTAACTGCCCTTCACGGAGCTTCTTGCGGAAGGTCTGGCGAGTGCCGTTATCTTCACGGGGCTTGTCTTCCTGACCACGCGGCGGCGGTAGCAGGGCATCGAGTACCCGGTCTTCGGCAGCATCGGCGGCACGGTGGCCTACGTCTTCTTTGGCCTGCTCGCGCACCATTTTGATGGCGTTTTCCATCAAGTCGCGAATAATCGACTCGACGTCGCGGCCAACGTAGCCAACTTCGGTAAACTTAGTGGCTTCGACTTTAATAAACGGCGCTTTAGCAAGCTTGGCAAGGCGGCGTGCAATCTCAGTTTTACCCACGCCGGTGGGGCCGATCATCAGAATGTTCTTGGGCGTGACTTCCGGACGCAAATCGTCATCCAGCTGCATGCGGCGCCAGCGATTACGCAGGGCAATGGCAACAGCACGCTTAGCATCCTGCTGGCCAATAATGTACTGATCAAGAGCGTGAACGATTTCGCGGGGTGTCATCTGAGTCATAACGGTAACCTTTGTGTTCTTTGAGCGGCGTGAAGAGGACGCGTGGGGCTATGAGCGCCCATCGATCGACAGCTCTTCGAGCGTCACGTGGTGGTTGGTGAACACACAGATATCACCAGCGATAGCCAGCGATTTTTCGGTGATTTCACGTGCCGACAGCTCGGTGTTTTCTAGCAGCGCTCGGGCGCTGGCCTCGGCGAAGTTGCCGCCAGAACCAATGGCAATAACGCCGTGTTCGGGCTCCACCACGTCGCCGTTGCCGGTAATGATCAGCGAGGTGGTGTGGTCGGCGACGACGAGCAATGCTTCCAGGCGGCGCAGCGCGCGCTCGGTCCGCCAATCTTTTGCTAGCTCAACAGCGGCTTTAGTCAGATGCCCCTGATATTTTTCTAGCTGCGCTTCAAAGCGCTCAAACAGCGTAAACGCGTCTGCAGTGCCGCCCGCGAACCCGGCAAGTACCTTGCCACGGTAGAGGCGACGGACTTTGCTGGCGTTACCCTTCATTACAGTATTGCCCAGCGATACTTGACCATCGCCAGCGAGGGCGACCTGATTACCACGACGAACGGAAACAATGGTGGTCATGGAGATAACTCCTTGGGGGAGACACGCTCCCGATGACTGGCTGGTCGCTCAGCAAGCGACCGTTGTGTAAGCGTTCACAACAAAATGCGGGCGGCTGATAAAAAATCAACCACCCGCAGGACATCGGGGGTGGGTTTATCAGTTTTGCAGCTGAATAAGCAGCGGCTCAATACCTTGTGTCGCCATCAAATCCTGCGCGCGATTAAGCTCGCGAGTATCTTCATAGGGGCCAACCTGGACGCGGTGCCACGTGTTGCCATCGGCCTGCACTTCGCTAATTTGTGCCAGCAGGCTGAGGTTGCGCAGTCGGCCGCGCAGCTGTTCAGCATCGCTTAGCTGGCGAAACGAGGCTGCTTGAAGCATGTAGCGGCTGGGCGTGCTACTGCTGGCAGCGCTCTCCTGGGCAGCCGACACTTGATCCTCAGGGCGCGTGTTGGCGGCAATCACTTGCGCAATGGGGTCATCGCCCGCAGCTGCATCGGATGCGGTGCTGCTCTCGGCGGTCTGCTCCGTGGCTTCGGGGCGGACAACGCTTGACGGCAGCGTAACGCCAGGCGCAATAACTTCGGTTTCAGGCAGCAGCGTATAAAACTCGAAGGTGGGCATTGAGGGCTCCGCTGGACCTTCGGTTGCTCGTGCAGCGTCGCGCTCCTCGCTACCGGAAGGCTTTGGTAGCACGGTTGCCTGAGGAGGCTCACTCTGCTCCTGCCACGGCGCAGTGCCGTGCTGGTGCTGAGCAAGAAAGAAGCCGATGGCCATGCCTGCAAGGCCCCATAGCCAACCGGGGATGCGAAAGCCGCCGCCGGCGCCTGAGGACGACTTGCGCTGTGAGGTAGCGCCTCGGCGGGTAGGCTTTTTGCGGGGGGTGGCCATGCGTTACATCTCCTCTGGGGCGCTAACCCCCATTAAATCGAGACCGTTGCGCAGCACTTGGCGGGTCGCAAGACCCAACGCCAGGCGCGTGTTGCGCAAGGTGTCGTCGTCTACCATCACTTTGACGGCGTTATAACAGGTGTGGAAATCGCCAGACAGATCGAGCAGATACTGCGCGACCTGCTGCGGTTCACGGTTCTTAGCCGCGGTTTCGACGACCTCGGGAAAGCGTGCCAAACGATTCAGAACGGCTTTCTCCTGGTCGCTATCCAATAGCGCTAAATTGGCCAGCGCTAGCGGATGATCGAATGGCTGGTCAGCATCGTGTGCTTTACGCAACATGCTGCATACCCGGGCATGGGCGTACTGAATGTAATACACCGGGTTGTCGTTAGACTGCGAGCGGGCCAGGTCGATATCAAACGTGAGCTGGGAATCAGCGCGGCGAGCCGCGAGGAAAAAGCGCGTGGCGTCGCGGCCGACTTCATCAATCAAATCGCGCACGGTGACGTAGCTGCCAGCGCGCTTGGAGAGTTTTACCTCGACGCCAGAACGGGTCACCATCACCATTTGGTGAAGCACGTAGTCGGGCCAGCCTTTGGGGATGCCTACTTCTAGCGCTTGTAAGCCAGCGCGTACGCGGGTCACGGTGGAGTGGTGGTCGGCACCCTGCTCATTAATCACAGTTTTAAAGCCGCGCTGCCACTTGTCTAAGTGGTAGGCCACATCGGGTAGGAAGTAGGTATAGCCGCCGTCACGTTTACGCATCACGCGGTCTTTGTCATCACCAAAGTCCGTGGTGCGCAGCCACATCGCGCCGTCGTCTTCATAAGTGTGGCCCGCCGCTATCAGTTTCTCAACCGTGGCGGCTACCTTGCCATCGTTATAGAGCGAAGACTCCAGAAAATAAACGTCAAACTCAACGCCGAAGGCTTTTAAATCTAAATCCTGTTCGCGGCGCAGCCAGGCCACGGCGAACGCTTGAATCGCATCTAAATCTTCTGGATCAGCTTTCGCGGTCACTTCGCGATCATCCGCGCTCACCGTTTCGCCGGCCAAATAATCCTTGGCGACATCGGCAATATATTCACCGCGATAGCCGTCTTCCGGCCAGCTGGGATCGTCTGGGCCTAAGCCTTTAGCACGTGCCTGAACAGAGCGTGCAAGGTTGGCGATTTGCGCGCCTGCGTCGTTATAGTAGAACTCGCGAGTGACGTCATAGCCGGTCGCTTCTAGCAGGCGGCATAGGCAGTCTCCAATCGCAGCGCCACGCCCATGCCCGACGTGCAGAGGCCCGGTGGGGTTGGCGGAAACAAACTCCACCTGCACTTTTTCACCTTTGCCGATCAGGCTGCGACCAAAGGTATCGCCGCAGTCGAGCACCTGAGCAACAATTTGCGCAGCCGCATCAGCTGCTGCAAAAAAGTTGATAAAACCGGGGCCGGCAATCTCGGTTTTTTGAATAGCGTCGCTTTCAGGCAGCGCCGAGACCAGTATGTTGGCCAGTTCACGTGGGTTTTTGCCGGCGGGTTTGGCGAGCATAAGCGCTAGGTTGGTGGCGTAATCGCCGTGCGCCTTATCTTTCGTGGGGTCCACTTTGATGCTGGGCTGAAGGTCGTTCGGCAACACGCCTTGGTGCTTGAGCGCGGTAACTGCGCCTTCGAGCAAAGAAACTATGGTGTCTTTCATTTCGGTATCCAGTTACGTCCATGGCGGCGTGTGCTAATGCGCACCTGATTAGATTTTTGAAATCGCTAGTTACTTGAGATCGCTAGGTACTTGAGATCGACAGGTAATTGAGATCGATAGATGCGCAGCTAAAGCGGCCATTATCAGCAATTGCGCCGCAGTTTCAAAGCCGTGTCACGGTGAAGGCCTCATTGTTAACGCTGTGAGTACTCATTACGCGAGTGTTTGAGGGTCGATATCAATCGACCAGCGGACCTTGCGCGCCTCTCTATTAGCTTCCAGCCACTGCACCAGCCAGCTGGCGGCAGGATGCAGCTGGCTGCGTTTATAGGCTGTCAGCATGACATGTAAATGATAGCGATTTTGGCGTCGCTCCATGGGGGCAGGCACGGGGCCTAAGCAGCGTGTTGCCACACTTGTTTGTTTTAACCACTCGCGCAGTGCCTGGGCCGCCTGCTGTGCCATTGCTAATGCGGCTTGTTCATTGGGGCTTTCAATACGCAGCAGTGCCATAAAACAAAACGGCGGAAGCTTCGCGATGCGCCGCTCTTCCAGCATATTGCGAGCCAGCGCCCCATAGCCGTGCTCTGAAAGCTGGCCTAAATGTGGATCGTCAGGGTGCAGCGTTTGCACCAATACACGGCCAGGATGAGCGGCACGCCCCGCACGCCCCGCGACTTGTTCAAGCAGCTGAGCGCTATGTTCGAGGGCTCGAAAATCAGCGGCGTAAAGGCCACCGTCAGCATTAACCACCACCACTAACGTGACGTGGGGCAGGTGATGCCCTTTAGCGAGCATTTGGGTGCCGACTAACACGCAGGGTTCGCCGCGCTGAATTTCTTTCAGTACCTGCTCAAAGCTATCCTTGCGCCGGGTGCTATCTCGGTCTATGCGATGAATCGTCGTTTTGGGGAGCAGCGTTTGCAGCGTTTCTTCGGTGCGCTCAGTGCCACTGCCGAGCGCGCGCAGGTCGCCGCTACTGCATTCCGGGCAGGCGTCCGGCAGCGCTCGGCGGCTATCGCAATGGTGGCAGGCGAGCAAGGCGGGCTGGCGATGTAGCGTCATACGGGCGTCACACTGACCGCACTCGGCCATCCAACCGCAGGCATGACAGGCTAGCGTGGGCGCGAAGCCGCGCCGATTAATAAAAATCAGTACCTGTTTGCCCGCACTTAATGTGCTTTTAATTGCCTTGATGGCATCGGGGAGCAGGCCGCCTTGGCGACGCTGATGGCGTAGGTCGATCAGCTCTAGCTTAGCCGGCGGATGGCGGCTCGGGCGCTGGGTTAGGCGCAAATGGCGGTAGCTGCCGGAAAGCGCTTGATGCAGGCTCTCTAGTGACGGCGTCGCGCTGCCCATCAACAGCGGGATTTTATGATAGTGGGCGCGCGCCACCGCAAGATCACGGGCGTGGTAGCGCAAGCCGTCGTGCTGTTTGTAGGAGCCGTCGTGCTCTTCATCAACAATGATTGCGCCGGGGTTAGCCAGCGGGGTGAAAATGGCTGAACGGGTGCCAATAATGATCAGCGCGCGGCCGCTGGCAGCGGCTTCCCATACGTCCAGGCGCTCAGGATCAGTGAGACCTGAATGCAATGCCACCACGGGGACGCGAAAGCGGCTCCTAAAGCGGGCAAGCGTTTGGGGCGTTAAGCCAATTTCCGGTACCAGCACTAGCGACTGCTTGCCTTTACCGGCGACGGCTTCAATAAGCTGCAGATAAACTTCCGTTTTACCGCTGCCCGTGATGCCTTCCAGCAGGCAAGGATGATAGCCGTCGAGTTTTTCATGTAGCGCCGCCAGCGCAGTGGCCTGCTCACGGTTAAGCGGTAGGCTGGGCGTTGCCAGTAGGCTGCCCGTAGGCGCGCTGGGGGCGGTGAGAATGACTTCCCGGCTGATGGCCAGCTCTTTCTTTTCTAGCGCTAACAGCTGATCGCGGCCGAAACCGTGGGCGCTGATCGCTCGGCTGGGCAAGCCGTGGGGGTGTTGACGCAGCAGGGCGTAGAGCTCTGCTTGTTTGGGCGCACGGCTGAGCGTGTCTTCTGTGCCTTCGCCTTTCGCTAGCCACAGTGTTTGCGTGCGCCCAGCCATGGTGTGGCCCTGACGTAGCCGAGCGGGCATGGCATGGTGCAGCGTGTCGCCCAGGCTGTGCTGATAGTAGCGGGCAGCAAACCGGCATAGCCATAGCCAGTCTTCCGGCAGTGGGCTTTCGTCCAACGTTTCGCTAACCGCACGCAGCTGGCTGAACGGTAAATCGCTGTGCTCAGCCAGCTCTACGATGACACCGACGACATCGCGCCGCCCAAAAGGCACCCGCACTCGAAGCCCCGGCTGCCAGCCGCAGACGGGTACAGTGCTAGCAGGCAAGTAGTCAAATAGGCGGCGCAGCGGCGAGGGCAGCGCCACTTTGAGCACTTGAACGGATATCCGTCCGGGCACTTGCAAGGGCTTTTGAGAAGGCTCTTGAGAAAGCACGTGAGACGGTGCCCGTAAAGAAACAGGATCAGGCAATTGGCCTCCGGCATTAGTTTTGCTAGAATATGCGACCGCTCTCAATCTTAACGAGTTAACTTGAAGCTTGCTTTAAGGATATATCGTACCGACAGAGCGAATAACCGGTTAGTCATTTTTCCAAACCCGTATGCGGTGCCTGGCAAAAGATCAGGTGGCGGCATATAGCTTAGTGAGGCTCGAGATGAGACAAGGTATTCACCCGAATTACAACATGGTCACCGCCAACTGTTCTTGCGGCGCTACCTTCCAGGTCGGTTCTACCTCTGGTCAGGACTTCTCTCTGGACGTGTGTTCCAACTGCCACCCGTTCTACACTGGTAAGCAGAAGCAGGCGACCACTGGTGGCCGCGTAGAGCGCTTCAACAAGCGTTTCGGCGCTGCTGTTAAGCGCGGCTAATCCATACCGGATAGCCACATCGCCAGCACGAAGGTGCTTGTGAAAAAAAACCCACGCTTAGGCGTGGGTTTTTTGTTTTGTTTTTATGGAAAGTATTTTCAAAAATGCTGCGCTACAGCATTGGAGCAACGTACTGTATGCGCATCATTTTTTGATAAGTGTCATTAAATATCGACGAAAAGCGACGAAAGTGAAGGTAAAATTCAGTTAAACGAGCGTTTTTATTTGAGTTGACGACGCGCTTGAGACGCATAGGTTTTTTCTATATTCTCAAATGACTTATCTACTTTATGTTAACTGGACGCTGACCATGACGGATTCACTTAAGCAGGCTGCTTTGGATTATCACGCTAAACCGATTCCCGGTAAGCTGTCAGTGGAGTTGACCAAACCCACCGCGACTGCGCGAGATTTGGCGCTGGCGTATAGCCCCGGCGTGGCTGAGCCAGTACTTGAAATCGCTAGAGATGCGGAAAATGCTTACCGCTATACCGGCAAGGGGAATCTGGTCGCCGTCATTACCGACGGCAGCGCTATTCTTGGTCTGGGTAATCTTGGACCGCTGGCGAGTAAGCCGGTGATGGAAGGCAAGGGCGTGCTGTTCAAGTGCTTCGCTGGGATCAACTCGGTCGACATCGAGGTTGATGCGGAAAGCCCGCAGGCGTTTATTGATACCGTTGCGCGCATTGCCGATACGTGGGGCGGTATTAACCTTGAAGATATAAAAGCGCCGGAGTGTTTTGAAATTGAGAAGGCGCTTATTGAGCGTTGCAGCATTCCTGTTTTTCACGATGACCAGCACGGTACGGCTATTGTTACCGCAGCGGGCATGCTGAACGCACTGGATATTGCCGGCAAGCGCATTGAAGATGTAAAAATTGTGTGCATGGGCGCTGGCGCTGCCGCTATTGCTTGCATGCGTTTACTCGTCTCCTGTGGCGCTAAGAAAGAAAACCTGGTGATGCTGGACCGCCGTGGCGTTATCCACACTGATCGCGAAGGCATTAACGAATATAAAGCCGAGTTTGCCCGCGATACTGAGATGCGCACTCTTGATGATGCGATCGACGGTGCTGACGTATTTATTGGTCTTTCCGGCCCAGGCCTGCTCTCTGCCGAGCAGGTCAAGAAAATGTCGCCTGATCCGGTGGTGTTTGCCTGCACCAACCCAGACCCCGAGATTCATCCTGACGTTGCCCGTGCGGCGCGCCCAGATGTGATTATGGCCACCGGCCGTTCGGATTTCCCCAATCAGGTCAATAACGTACTCGGCTTTCCGTTTATCTTTCGCGGGGCGTTGGATGTACGTGCCACCCGAATTAATGAAGAAATGAAGCTGGCTGCAGTGCATGCATTGAAGGACTTGGCTCGCGAGCCTGTGCCAGAAGAAGTGCTGAGCGCTTATGAGCTCACTGAGATGAGTTTTGGTCGCGAATACATTATCCCAACGCCTGTGGATATCCGTTTGTTGGCGCGAGTGACATCGGCGGTCGCTCAAGCCGCAGTTGATTCTGGCGTGGCGCGTAAGCCGTTTCCTGCGCATTACCCGCTAACGTCAATCAATGATGTCTATGGCGGCTAAGTCCGGCGCCCTAGCTCTTGCCTGCTCACTTACGCCCGCTTCGCAGCGGGCGTAAGTGTTTCTGAACAGCATCAATTTAGTCTTGCGAGTAGCGCGTTAAGCCTTCTTGAGCCGTGGAGGCGATTAGGCGGCCATCGCGGCTATAAATATGCCCCCGTGCCAGCGCGCGAGCCCCGTCCGCCCATGGCGAGTCGATGACGTAAAGCAGCCAGTCGTCTAAACGGGTGTCCTGGTGTAGCCATAGAGCGTGGTCAAGGCTGGCGATGCGAAGCTTGGGGTCTTTGAATTGGATATCGTGAGGCGCTAGGCTCGTAGTCAGCAGGTTAAAGTCTGAAGCATAAGACAGCAGGTGGCGATGCAGCGCCGGGTCGTCTGGCAGCGTGCCGGCTAGACGAAACCAAAGACATTGTCCTGCCGGCGTGGCGTTGTCGGGATTGCCGGGTAGGTGCAAAAATTCAATCGGATGACCAGGAAAGCGGTCGTGCTTGGCATCGCCGTTGGCAATCAGCGTTTCGGGCGACGGCACATTTGGCATGTTGCGCTGATGGCTGAAGCTAGCTTCTTCGCTTTGAAATGAGGCGCTACAGAAAAAAATCGGCCGCCCTTTCTGTATGGCGGTGACTCGCCGCGTCGTAAAGCTGCCGCCATCGCGAATAGTGTCAACCTGGTAAACAACCGGGCGATGAGGGTCGCCGGGGCGCAGGAAATAGCCGTGCTGAGAGTGCGGGCGGCGCTCGTCTGGCACCGTGCGCGCCGCTGCTGCTAGCGCTTGTCCCAATACTTGGCCGCCATACAGTTGCGGAAAGCCTAGGTCTTGGCTCTGGCCGCGAAATAGCGTTTCTTCAAGGGGCTCAAGCTCTAGTAACTCTACCAGTTTGTTCAGCGCGTCTGTCATTCTCGGTATCCTTGATGCTATTCCAATGTGGTGCTAACTGACTATGATGCTGTCGATGATGGCGAACTACCGCTGCGGTGGGTAAGTCTTTCATCCGAATATTTTGCTACCTTAGCGGAGTTTAGCTTTATGCGCAGCGATGAATTTTACATGCACCGAGCACTTGATCAGGCGCACCTAGCCGCCGCGGCGGGCGAAGTGCCGGTAGGGGCGGTGGTGGTGGATACGCAGGGCGAGATTATCGGCGTCGGCTGCAATGCGCCTATCGCTAGCTGCGATCCTAGCGGTCATGCTGAAGTTCGAGCGCTGCGCGAGGCCGCCAAGCAATTGGGTAACTATCGCCTTGAAGGGTGCACGCTGTTTGTCACCTTAGAGCCCTGCATGATGTGTGCGGGCGCCATGATTCATGCGCGCCTGAACCGCTTGGTTTATGGCGCCGCTGAGCCCCGAGCAGGCATGGTGGAGTCTAAGGCCAACCTATTGGCGCAGCCTTGGTTCAACCACTCAATTGCGGTGTCAGGCGGCGTATTAGCGCCAGCCTCGCAAAAGCTGTTGAAGCATTTTTTTGCCGCGCGAAGAAAGGGGGTCAGTGAATAGAAGGGGGGCAGCGAATGTGCGGCGATTAATCAAGCGGTGGCACGAGCTCAAACAGTAGCAGCGGGTCATCGTTCGCCACCGTTTGTTCTAGCTGAAAAAATTGCTGCCTGCTGCGCTCTACATATTGAATCATTTCGTAGTAACGCCGAATGTTGCGCACGTAGATAACCGGTTCGCCGCCGCGGGCATAGCCGTGTCGCGTTTGGCTGTGCCATTCGCGCTGCTGTAAAAGCGGCAGCGCGGCGCGTACATCGTCCCAGCGATCAGGATTGCCACCGCGTATTTCGACAATTTTTCGAGCGTCATACAAATGGCCCAGGCCCACATTATAGGCGGCCATGGCCATAAATAGGCGGTCATCGCCGGTGATGCTTTCCGGCAGGCGGTCTTTAATGCTGCGCAGGTAGCGAGCGCCGCCATCAATACTTTGTGCCGGGTCGGTGCGATCACTTACGCCCATCTCGCTGGCGGTAGGGTTGGTGAGCATCATTAAGCCTTTTACGCCCGTCGGCGAGACGGCTTCGCGGTCCCAGTGAGATTCCTGATAGCCAACGGCGGCCAGCAGCTTCCAGTCAAATTCCGTCTCCTGAGCAGCCTGCTGAAAGAGTGCGGTGTACTGTGGTAGACGAGAATCTAAATGGTCGAGAAACGTGCGCGTACCGACATACTCTAAATAGTCGTCATGACCAAAGTAGCGGCTGATCAGCCTATCTAACGTGCCATCTTCTTGCAGGCCCTGGAGGAAGCTATTAGCGGCTTCAAGTAGGCCTAGCCCGCGCCCGCTCGGCACGGCCCATGCCATAGAAAGCGGGTCGCCCAGCGTAAAGCCGCGTTCAACATTGGGGAAAAACAGCCGGTTTAAACGAAACTGGTGCTCAAAAATCACCGCGGCATCCAGCGTGCCGTTCTCTACGCGTGCCAGCAGTTCCGCGACCTCTAGCTCATGGGACTCTTTCCAGCTCAGCGTCGGGTAGCGGCGCTGCAGATCGCGTAGCGCATCGCTAGTGCCCGCTTCACTGAGCGTGCCTAGCTCCAAGCCAACTAAGTCGCCGGGTTCTCTAATGCCATTAAGGCCGCGTCGATAAACCACCAACGGCTGCATTTGAATAATCGGGCGGGTGTAGTGAATGCCCGGTGTGTTGGGAAATAGCGGCAGTGCCGCTGCGCCTAAATCGCCGTTTTCACGCACGGCGGGTAGCACACTTTCCGGATGGTGGCTTGCATTCAGGTTAAGGCTTACCCCTAGGTAGTCGGCGAAACGGTGCATCAGCTCATACTCAAAGCCGGTCGGCCCTTGGCGGCCTTCGTAGTACGTCGTAGGGGTATTACGGGTATGGGCGGTAATAAATTCTTTGGCAGTGATTTGCGTCAAATGCTCGCCAGGGGGAACTCTGGGCAGGGTGGGAACCATGACCAAAAATATAATGGCGATTAACGCAAAATAAGCGCTGGCACGGGTTACGAAATGTCGGCAAATCAACGTCAGCATGGCGTCTTGTCGGCATGGAACAGGCGGCCACGATACCCAGCCAGGCTCAAGCTGTCACCTTGTGGATTTCGTGTGGCGGCTGGTTTCCAGTATCATAGGCGTTTTCCGGTGACACAGTTTGGGTTTTTCGATGCCATTATCTAGGTTTCTCGATGCCACAACTGCGACTTTCCGGCACCAAATTAGTACGGTCGCCATGGCGGCCCGGTGATTTCCCTGCTCGAATTTCCCTGCTCTAGAGGCTTCAGGATATGCTCGAACTGCGAGGCGCGCCCGCCCTTTCTGCCTTCCGTCATGCTCGGCTGTTAACGGTGCTGCGTGAACGTGTTCCCGAGGTGGAAGCGCTGTCTGCCCACTATGTTCATTTTATCAACGTTCATTCGAATGACCGTCATGACGAACTGGATGACGCCACTCTTGAGCGCTTAACGCAGCTGCTGGACTATGGCACTCACTCAAGCGTAGAAGTTCCCGAACCTGCCCAGCGCTTTTTAGTGGTGCCGCGGTTGGGCACCCAGTCGCCCTGGTCCTCGAAAGCGACCGATATTGCTCACAACTGTGGGCTGCGCCAAATCAACCGCATCGAGCGCGGCATTGATTATCGCGTAAGCTTCACCGCTTCACCGGACCGGGACAGCATGGCCGCCATTGCGGCACTTTTGCATGACCGCATGACGGAAACCGTGCTGGACGATGCTGCTGCGGCGACCCAGCTCTTTGCCCAGCATGACCCGGCGCCGCTGGGTAGTGTGGATATTTTAGACGGCGGCCGCGAAGCGCTGGCGACGGCCAACCAAGCGTTAGGGCTGGCGCTGGCTGACGATGAAATCGATTACCTGGTGGATGCTTTCAATGAGCTGGGGCGTAATCCCAGCGACGTTGAGCTTATGATGTTTGCGCAAGCTAACTCAGAGCACTGCCGTCACAAAATTTTTAATGCAGACTGGGTCATCGACGGCGAGCCGCAGAGCCACTCGCTGTTCAAAATGATTAAGAACACGTTTGCGTCATCGCCAGACAACGTCCTTTCAGCGTATAGCGACAACGCCGCCGTTATTAAAGGCAGTCAAGCGGGGCGGTTCTTTGCAACGCCGCTAACGGGCGCTGACCAAGAGCGTGCGCTGTACGCCACTCATCAGGAACCGATTCATATCCTGATGAAAGTGGAAACGCACAATCACCCAACGGCAATTGCGCCTTTTCCCGGTGCGGCAACGGGCTCGGGCGGTGAGATCCGTGACGAAGGCGCCACCGGTATCGGCGGGAAACCTAAAGCCGGTCTGTCGGGCTTTACCGTTTCCAACCTGCGGATTCCAGAGTTCGTGCAGCCCTGGGAGGCGTTTGATTACGGCAAGCCCGAACGGATGCAGTCGGCGCTGAATATCATGCTAGAAGGCCCCATTGGCGGGGCGGCGTTTAACAATGAGTTTGGTCGGCCAAACTTGACCGGTTATTTCCGTACTTACGAGCAAGAGTCGCTGAACGACGGCGGCATTGAGCGGCGCGGCTTCCATAAGCCGATTATGCTGGCCGGTGGCTACGGCAACATTCGCGCGCATCACGTGCAGAAAGGCGATATTCCCATTGGCGGTAAGCTGATTGTCATGGGCGGCCCTGCGATGCTGATTGGCTTGGGCGGGGGCGCTGCGTCTAGCATGGCCTCAGGCGTTTCCAGCGCCGACCTGGACTTTGCTTCTGTGCAGCGCGAAAACCCTGAGATTGAACGACGTGCACAGGAAGTTATCGACCGCTGCTGGGCGCTAGGCGACCACAACCCGATTCGCTTTATTCATGACGTTGGCGCCGGTGGGCTTTCTAATGCACTGCCTGAACTGGTAAAAGACGGCAATCGAGGTGGTCGTTTTGATTTACGTGCGGTGCCCAATGCCGAACCGGGTATGAGCCCGCTGGAAATTTGGTGTAATGAAGCGCAGGAGCGCTACGTGCTCGCGGTTGCGCCAGAGGACCTGGACACCTTTGATGCGCTCTGCCAGCGCGAACGCTGCCCTTATGCGGTTGTTGGTGAGGCATTAGAAGCGCATCATCTTGAAGTGCGCGATGGCCACTTCGACAGCAAACCGGTTGATTTGCCGATGAGCGTGCTGTTCGGTAAAGCGCCTAAAATGCAGCGCGAATTTGAGCGCCATGACCCCGTACTCTCGGGCATGATGCTTGATAATCTTGACCTGCGTGAGGCGTTAGACCGCGTGCTGCGCCTGCCCACGGTGGCCTCGAAAAACTTCCTGATTACCATTGGCGATCGCTCAATTACCGGCCAAGTGGCGCGTGATCAAATGGTCGGCCCATGGCAGGTGCCGGTGGCCGATGTGGCTGTCACCACTGCAAGCTTTGATAGCCATGTGGGTGAAGCGATGGCGATGGGTGAGCGCCCGCCGGTGGCGCTGATCAATCCCGCTGCCAGCGCCCGCTTAGCCGTTGCTGAAGCAATTACGAACCTTGCGGCCGCGCCGATTGCTAAGCTCAGCGATATCAAGCTGTCTGCTAACTGGATGAGCGCGGCGGACCATCCTGGTGAAAATCAGGCGCTGTTTGATGCCGTTTACGCGGTCGGCATGGAAATGTGCCCGGCGCTGGGCATTGCCATTCCGGTGGGCAAAGACTCTATGTCCATGCGCACTTCCTGGCAGCATGAGAATGAGCAGGGCGAAGCAGAAGATCGCAGCGTAACCTCGCCGCTTGCGCTGGTTGTGACGGGCTTTGCACCGGTAACGGACGCGCTGGCGACGCTAACGCCGCAGATTAATTTAGATCAAGACGAGTCTGATTTGATTTTGATTGACCTGGGCAACGGCCAAAATCGTTTGGGTGGCTCTGCCTTGGCGCAGGTTTACGGCCAGGTGGGCAACGACTGCCCCGATGTCGACGACCCGGAAGATATTAAGGCCTTCTTCGAGGTTATTCAGGGGCTCAACCGTGACGGTAAGCTCTTGGCTTACCACGACCGCAGCGACGGTGGCTTGATCGTTACGCTGTTAGAAATGGCGTTTGCGGCGCATGCCGGCCTTGAAATCAAGCTTGACTGGATGATCGATGAGCCGGTAGAAGCGCTGAACGCACTGTTCTCTGAAGAGCTGGGGGCAGTCATCCAGGTCAATCGTCAGCATACGGAAGAAGTGCTGGCGCAGTTTGCCGTTGCCGGTATCGAAACGTGCGGCGTCATTGCGCGCCCTCGTTACGATGATCAGGTACGCGTGACGTTGTTTGAAGAGCCGCTGCTGGAAACCACTCGCCAGCTTACCCAGCGCACCTGGGCGGAAACGAGCTATCGTATGCAGGCGCTGCGGGATAATCCTGAGTGCGCCAAAAATGAATTCGATAACCTGCTCGATAGCCGTGATCCGGGGCTTTCTGCTACGCCTACCTTTGATATCAATGATGACATTAGCGCGCCGTTTGTAAATACCGCCAAACCCGCCATGGCCGTGCTGCGTGAGCAGGGCGTTAATGGTCAGGTCGAGATGGCTTGGGCCTTTGATAAAGCAGGGTTCGATGCGGTGGATGTGCACATGAGCGATATCCTTGAAGGGCGGGTCTCGCTTGATGAGTTCAAAGGGCTTGTCGCCTGTGGCGGCTTCTCTTATGGCGATGTTCTCGGCGCTGGGGGCGGCTGGGCAAAATCAGTGCTGTTTAACGAGCGTGCCCGTGAGCAGTTTGCGGCGTTCTTTGCTCGTGACGATAGCTTCTCGCTTGGCGTGTGCAACGGCTGCCAGATGCTGTCGCAGCTGAAAGCGTTAATTCCGGGTGCCGAAAATTGGCCAACCTTTGTGCGCAATGAGTCTGAGCAGTTTGAAGCGCGTGTCTCGATGGTGCGGGTTGAGAAAAGCCCTTCGATTCTGCTGGCCGGTATGGAGGGCTCGAAGCTTCCAATCGCCGTGGCCCATGGGGAAGGGCGTGCGGAGTTCCGTGACAGCGCGCACCTTCGCAGCATGCAGTCGAGCAGCCAAATCGCGCTGCGCTATATCGACAATTACGGCCAGTCGACGACGCGTTATCCGGCTAACCCTAACGGCTCGCCATCGGGGATTACCGGCCTGACCACGCCTGATGGTCGGGTGACTATTATGATGCCGCACCCTGAGCGCGTTGCTCGTGCGGTCACCAACTCTTGGCGCCCGACTGAATGGGTAGACGATGGCGCATGGCTGCGCTTGTTCCGCAATGCACGGGTTTGGCTTGGCTAACGTTTAAGTAGCCTACCCGATAGCATCAAACATAACGGCGGCCTTGAGCCGCCGTTATGCGTTAAACGTAACGTTAATTAACAAGCTGTTTGAAAAAGATGTTTTAAAAAGCTGTTCAGCAATAGTCGTTCAAGAAATAGTTAATTGCAGCAACGTGCTAAGAGCGCTGCTCGTTAGCGGCTATCGGCGCTTCATCGGCTGTCGCCGGTGGCAGGCCAAGCTTGGCCTCAAGCGTTTCAAGCTCGCTACGATAGCGCTCTACCATGTATTCATAGCGGCCAAAATCATGCCCACAATCCATGCAGTAGACGTGGGTTTGGTCACGTCGTGTTGCTGGCAGGCGTTTAAGTCGGCTATTACATTCTGGGCATTCCGGGCTGAAATGGTTGGCGGTCATGGAGAAATCTCTTCTTTTCAGGGGCTCGCTTAGTGGCGGGCAAAGCCCAGCATGAATTAAACATCGTCAATGATAAGATGGGACGAAAGTAGGAATAGTTCACTAGCGGACTAATTAATTTGTCGAACCCTGATTCTTCAACAACGCCCCAGCTGCGTCCTTATCAAAGAGAGGCCGTTAGGCGTGTGGTTGTGCACTTTCGCAGCTCAAGCGATCCTGCCTTATTAGTGCTGCCTACCGGCAGCGGCAAATCGCTGGTGATTGCTGAGCTTGCTCGCTTGGCGCGAGGGCGGGTGCTAGTGCTTGCGCATGTTCGTGAACTGGTCGAGCAGAACCATGCCAAGTACCAAGCCTATGGCTTAAAAGCGGCTATTTTTAGCGCCGGATTAAAACGCAAAGAGGCTGATCGGCAGGTGGTGTTTGGATCGGTACAGTCGGTGGTGCGCAACTTGGAGCGCTTTAGCGACGCTAATTTTACGCTGCTGGTCATTGACGAAAGCCATCGCGTATCGCTCAACGAGGATGCAAGCTACCGTCAGGTAATTGAACATCTGCGTCAGCACAACGCCGAGCTTAAAATCCTTGGTCTAACCGCCACGCCGTATCGGTTGGGGCAGGGGTTTATCTATTATCGTCATCATCACGGCATGGTGCGCGGCAGTGAGGACAGTTTTTTTCGCGACTGCGTCTTTGAGCAGCCGCTTCGTCTGATGGTAAAACAAGGCTATCTTGCTGCGCCTAAGCGCCTGGATATGGCGGTGGAAGGGTACGATTTTTCAGCCCTCAGCCCGTCAGCAAGCGGGATTTTTCCTGAAGAAGCCCTCAATAGGGTCGTTGCCGGCAGCCGTGCCACGCCCGGTATTATTAACGAAGTGATTCAACGCGCCCATGACCGCCAAGGGGTGATGATATTTGCAGCGACAGTGGCGCACGCTGAAGAAATTATGGGCTATTTGCCTCGCTTAGAGGCTGCGCTGATCACTGGTTCCACGCATTCTCAAGACCGGGCTGCGCGAATCAATGCGTTCAAAGCGCGTGAGCTAAAATACCTGGTTAACGTGGCCGTTCTCACCACGGGTTTCGATGCGCCTCATGTCGATCTGATCGCCATTTTGCGGCCGACCGAATCGGTTAGCCTTTATCAGCAGATGGTGGGCAGGGGGTTGCGTTTGTCGCCGGACAAAGTAGATTGCCTGATTCTGGATTACGCTGGCAACCCCTGGGATGTTTTCGCTCCTGAGGTGGGGGAGGCGAAACCAGATAGTGACAGCGAGCCTGTTCAAGTAGAGTGCCCGGCCTGTGGTCATGCCAATCTATATTGGGGTAAGCGTGATGGCAAGGTGGTTATTGAGCACTTTGGCCGCCGCTGCCAAGGGCTTATTGATAATCCTGAGGGGGCGCGCCACCAGTGCGAATTTCGTTTTCGTTTTAAGGTCTGTGATGAGTGCGGTGCTGAAAATGACATCGCTGCCCGTCGCTGCCACGGCTGTGAAAGACTCTTGGTGGATGCCGATGATAAACTCAAAGATGCTCTAAAGCTGAAAGATGCCATGGTGCTGCGGGTGAGCGGCATGCAGTTGGAGTCGACGGCTAACGGCCGTGGCTTGCCGCGCTTAAAAGTTACCTATCACGATGAGGATGGCGCCCATTTGGCCGAATGGTTTGCGTTGGAAACGGCTGCGCAACGACGTGCTTTTTATGCCGCATTTTTGCGCTACCACCTGCGTGCGCCGGGCAATCAATGGCAGCCTGTGAGTGCTGATGAGGTCGTCACTGAGAAGCACCGCTTACGCCATCCTGATTTTGTCGTCGGGCGCAAAGTTGGTCGCCATTTCCAGGTGCGCGAGAAGCTGTTTGACTATGCCGGTCGTTATCGCAAAGCGAGCGATGCGGACTAATACGCTTGCCTTTACCTCTAATAGAGCGACGCGAATGCTGCCAACTTTGCTAAACTGTGCATTGATACTAATACCCCTTTTTCAAGAGACCCGACCCGCGTGAGCGAGACGCCAAGTGCACCTGACGATCTAAACAAGCTTGATGCACCGCCTATTGAGCCAGCGGAGCCCTCGCTTGGGCGCCTGTTTGATGAGCAGATCACCCAGCTGCCAGAAGATCTGTATATTCCTCCTGAAGCGTTACGGGTCTTTTTAGAGACCTTTGAAGGCCCACTAGATTTACTGCTCTATCTCATTCGGCGTCAGAACCTCGATATTCTGACCATCAATGTGGCGACCATCACCCACCAGTACATTGAGTACGTTGAGCTGATGAAGGCCATGGAGATTGAGCTGGCCGGTGAGTATCTATTGATGGCCGCCATGCTGGCTGAGATTAAATCGCGTACGCTTCTGCCGCGCCCGCCCAAGGCTGAAGGTGACGACGAAGAAGATCCGCGCGCGGAACTCATCCGTCGCCTGCAGGAGTATGAGCGCCTCAAAGAGGCAGCAGAAACGCTAGATACGTTGCCGCGTATGGGCCGCGATTGGTTCAGCGTGCAGGCTGGACTCCCGCCGCTTGAAGCCCGCGTGATTCATCCTGAGGTCGAGTTGGACGAGTTGCTAAGTGCTCTGTCCGATATCCTTAAGCGTGCCGAGCTAGTTCAGGCTCATCAGATTAGCCGTGAGGTATTGTCTACTCGCGAGCGAATGCTGAAGATTATGGCGCAGCTAAGCCAAGATGCCGCCAGCCAGCGCTATACCCCTTTTGAAGCGCTATTTGCCCTGGAAGAAGGGCGCCCCGGCGTGGTGGTGACCTTTATGGCGATTTTGGAGCTAGCCAAAGAAGCCATGATTGAAATTGTTCAGAATGCGCCACTTTCGCCGATTCATGTGCGTGCTCGGCTTGCCGCCCTGGCTGATGGCGAGGAGAGTGCCTTTGAAGAGGGCGATATAGCGATAGAAGACAGCGTCTATTCAGAGTCTGCCTTTGAATCTGACGAGGAGCCACCATGAATAACGCGCCCACCGGGCTAGACGAGATAGTAGAAGCGGCGCTTTTAGCCGCTGGCGAGCCGTTACCGCTAGAACGTTTACAAACACTTTTTGTTAGCGGCGAATGCCCATCTCCGCGCGAGTTTCGTCAAGTGCTCGAACGGCTTCAACAGCGCCATTCGCAAGGTGCACTGGAGTTGTTAGAAACGGTTTCGGGTTATCAGCTGCGTATTCGTCCACGCCTGTCGCAGTGGGTGTCGCGACTTTGGGATGAGCGCCCTCAGCGTTATTCACGTGCCTTGCTGGAAACGCTGGCGTTGATTGCTTATCGTCAGCCGGTCACCCGAGGCGATATTGAAGAGATCCGCGGGGTCAGCGTGAGCAGCTCTATCATGCGGACCTTGATGGAGCGGGGTTGGATTCGAGTGGTTGGCCACAGAGACGTGCCAGGGCGACCGGCTGTTTACGCCACCACACGCAGCTTTTTAGATGATTTTGGTTTGAAAACACTCGATGCCTTGCCACCGATGCACACTCTGGCTAATTGGGATGATAGCGAGCTGCCTGAAAAGTCTTCTGACGTCGCTCCTGCAGGGCTAGACGAAACGCTTAAAACGGTGCAGGATGCGCCACCCAAAGTGGATGAGATAGCCACTGCTGAGATCACCAAGGCTGAAATAGCCGATACGCACGCCGAGACGGCGTTAACCCAGCCGCTGAGCTTTGCCGATCTTGAAGCCCGGCTAGCGGCACGTGCGCAACGCGTTAACGACGATGATAGCGCGCGCACGCAGACTAACGATGTGAGGTCAGATGACCATGAGTCAGAATGATACGACGACGCCCCCAGCTGGCGAAAAGCTGCAAAAAGTTTTAGCCCGCGCAGGCCTTGGCTCGCGGCGTGAAATGGAAACGGCGATTTCCGATGGCCGCGTTAAAGTGAATGGCAAGGTGGCTAAGCTGGGTGATCGCGTTGAAGCGCGAAATAGTGTCAGTTTTGACGATCGACCGGTAACGCTGCGCTCGGAAGAGGAAGTGCCGCGTCGAGTGATCATGTATAACAAGCCGGAAGGTGAGCTGTGCACTCGCAAAGACCCTGAGGGTCGACGTACCGTATTTGACCGCTTGCCGCGCTTAAAAGGCGAGCGTTGGGTAGCGGTTGGTCGCTTGGATATCAACACCAGCGGTTTACTGCTCTTTACGACGGATGGCGAACTAGCCAACCGGCTGATGCATCCCTCCACCCAGGTAGAGCGCGAATATGCGGTCCGCGTGATGGGTGAGGTGAAGCGCGAGCATATCTTGGCGATGGCCGATGGTGTCATGTTGGAAGATGGTCCCGCTCGCTTTACCGATATACAAGAGTTTGGCGGTGAGGGGATCAATACTTGGTTCCACGTCGTCATTCTTGAGGGGCGTAACCGCGAAGTGCGTCGTTTGTGGGAGTCCCAGGCGCTGACGGTTAGCCGTCTGAAGCGTGTGCGCTATGGCAACATTTTTATTGATAAGCGCGCCAAAGCCGGCGAATGGATTGAGCTTACTCAGGGTGAGGTAGATGACTTATCCACCTTAGCCGGTTTGGAAACCCGTAAAGTACCCGTGTTAACGCCGGACGAGAAGAATCGCTGGAATCGCGATAAGCATAAGCGCAAACCAGTACAAACAATGCGTAAGCCTAAGAGCCGCTGAGCAAGAAAAAGAGCGTATACGATGCGTGCCCAAAGCGTAAATACTGCACGTGTAGGCAGAAAGTGACCGCCTACCAAAGTGCTATGTAATGCGTGTAAGGGCTTCATTTATGTAGCGCAAAGGTAAAAAGCGCTTGCTATCGAAAGGTTGCTTGCGTAGTATATGCATCCGTTCAGGCGGGTCGTTAGCTCAGTTGGTAGAGCAGTTGACTTTTAATCAATTGGTCGTAGGTTCGAATCCTACACGACCCACCATTCAAGCAGTAGCTCGTTTGAATTAGTGGCTGAACAAGCGGTAAAAGTAAAAAAGCAAATTTGGGTCGTTAGCTCAGTTGGTAGAGCAGTTGACTTTTAATCAATTGGTCGTAGGTTCGAATCCTACACGACCCACCAAATTCAACGCCCCTGGCAGCTACCTGTCAGGGGCGTTTTGCTATGTCAGCAGAAAACCTTGATGAAGGGCTGTTGTTTGCAGCTTGCAATATTTTTCTCCCAAAATGACCTAAGATAGCTTTTTAAAAACGGATTAATTTTTTCCAAAGCTCTATTCGTCACAGCGGTAGACACAATGACTATGATGACTTTGCAGGCCGAGCGTGAAGCGCCTTTGCCCCTTGCTTATTGTCCGACCCGTATTCCCGAGGAAGATCAGACTCGGGTTGAGGATATTAAGCGACTACTGAAAACCCATAATGCCGTTTTGGTCGCTCACTATTACACCGATGATGCGATACAGCAGCTTGCAGAAGAGACCGGCGGCTGTGTCGCTGATTCATTAGAGATGGCCCGCTTTGGTGCCCGCCACCCCGCAACAACGCTTGTTGTCGCCGGTGTCCGCTTTATGGGTGAAACCGCCAAAATACTTTCGCCTGAAAAGCGCGTTTTAATGCCGACCTTAGAGGCGACCTGTTCACTGGATATTGGTTGCCCGGCTGATGAGTTCAGAGCTTTCTGTGATACACATCCTGATCGTACTGTAGTGGTCTATGCCAATACGTCGGCTGCGGTTAAGGCGCGAGCAGACTGGGTGGTGACTTCTTCGATTGCGGTAGAGGTCATTGAGCATCTGCAGGCTCGGGGCGAGAAGATCCTGTGGGCGCCCGATAAACACCTGGGCGGCTATATTCAAAACAAGACCGGCGCGGATATGCTGATGTGGGACGGTGCTTGCATCGTTCATGAAGAGTTTAAGGCCAAAGGCATTGAGGATCTTAAACGCATATATCCGGATGCAGCGGTGCTGGTGCATCCCGAGTCCCCAGAGCCGGTGGTGAGGCTTGCCGACGTAGCAGGCTCCACGTCTCAGCTAATCAAGGCGGCCAGAGAGCTGCCTAACGAGAGGTTGATCGTGGCAACCGACAGAGGCATTTTTTTCAAGATGCAGCAGGCGGTGCCGCATAAAATGCTGTTTGAGGCGCCGACGGCCGGTAATGGCGCGACCTGTCGCAGCTGTGCGCACTGCCCTTGGATGGCGATGAATGCTTTAGAGAATTTGTCGGATGCGTTGCGAGAAGGCGCCGGAGAGATTCAAGTGGATGAGCCGCTGCGGCTAAAAGCGTTAAAGCCTCTTGAGCGAATGCTGAACTTCAATGCTTAGTTTGAGTGTCTTAGCTTGAATGTCTTAGCTTGAGCGCCCGTGCTGGTAGCAGCGCGGGCGCTTTTCGTTCACATCGAGACGCTTTAATTAAAATCCTCAAGTGCCTCGCGATATTCAATGAAGTCTTCACGGCGCTGCTCAATGCGCGCCAGTGCTCGCTCATCGTACTCACGCTCAGCGGCATCTTTGGCGATGGAAAGCTGTCGAATGCCGCGGTCTACACTGCCGGTCAGCTGGAGATACTCTGCGCGGGCTAAATGCCCCCAGCTGTTGTGTCCGCTTCGGCCCGCAGCTTCGGCGAGCAGGTTAAAACCCTGTGGGTCTTCGGGGTTCTGAGCCGTAATGTCGTTAAGTAATTGATAGGCCGCCTGAGGGTCACGTTGCAGCTGTGCTTCAGCCAATATCAGCTGAGCCGGGAGGTAGCTGGGCATAAAGCGCAGCAATCGCTGACTACGCTGAATGGCATCATCGTAGCGGCCAGCTTCTAGCGCGACGGTCGCGGCAGAGGCGGGCAGCATGGCAAAATCGGGGTGCTCGCTAGCAAGCTTATCCAGCTGCGCTAGAGCGTTGTCGTTCTGGCCGTTACGTGCGGCGATCAGCGCGGCTAAGTAGTCCTGAGCAGCTTGTTCGCCGCCTTCCTGGGCAAGGCGTGTGGCTGCACGCTGAGGCGTGTTGGCATAGATGCTCAGCAGCGCACGGGCGCGTATCATGTCGTAGAGCGTATTGCTTGTGTAAGCGTCGGCAATATTCAGCTGAGCTGCACGGGCTTGGGCGGCGCTTAATCGGCTGTCTGAGACGGGGTGAGTCAGTAAAAATTCGGGCGGCGTGTCACCCTGCAGGCGAGACATGCGCTGCATGGCTCTAAACATGCGCACCATGGCTTCTGGGTCGTAGCCGGCGCTAGCCATCGCCTGTAAGCCGATGTTGTCGGCTTCTTGTTCAAACAAGCGCGAGTAGCTTAGCTGATCTTGAATGAGCGCCGCTTGAGAGCCCATGGCGGCGGCCATACCAACATCGCCGCCGCCACTCGCGGCGATGAGCATGCCCGCCAGCATGGCGGCCATGGCAGGCAGTTGAGTCTGCGACGCGCGAGCGCTGCCCCGAGCATAGTGGCGTTGCGAAAGGTGGCCCAGTTCATGGGCTAGCACCGAGGCAAAGGCGCCCTCATCCTCCGCGAATGCGAAGAGTCCCGAATTAATGCCCACCACGCCGCCGGGTACGGCAAAGGCATTAAGAGAGCCGTTATCAACCATGACAGTGATCGTGCGCAGCCCGTTAATTTGGCTATGCGGGGCTAGGCGGGCAATGAGGCTTTGTAAATAATCATTGGTAATAGGGTCTTGCCACTGGGGGGCTTGGGCACGAAACTGGCGCAGCCAGGCGCGTCCCAGGCGATACTCTTCATTGCTCACCGATGTAGACGCTGCGCCTAGGCTTGGCAGGCCGTAGTCGTTGATAGCTGCGCTTTGAGGGCTAAACAGTAAGCTGCCGCAGGCGCAAGCGAACGCACATATCCAACCTGGGTAAGCGGTACGAAGGGGCGGCATGGCATCCTCATCGGTAGTGGTTAAGCGCAGTGGTGTGATTAGAGCTATGACATTGATAAAGGCGGGGGAGTGCCGTTAAATCGATAGCCTATGAGATCAGCCGCTAAATAAACAGTTTATGCAGCAGTCTACACAACAGTCTATGCAACAATGCTGTGAATATGCAGGTTCTTTTAAAGGAGGGGCTATGTCTAAGCAAGAACGGCCTGAATCAACGGGGGGCTTTGAGCCCGACATGGTGCTAGACGCTAGTGGTCTACACTGCCCGCTGCCTTTACTAAAGGCCAAGCAGGCTTTGGCCGGCCTGTCAGCAGGTAAGCTGCTTGAGGTGCGTTCAACCGACGCCGGCTCGTGGCGCGATATGGCATCATTCACCGAGCAGAGCGCGCACACGCTGGAAGGGCGAGAGCAGCGTGACGATGTTTATGTTTACTGGATACGTAAAGCGGGAGACGCGCACCGATGACTCTGCGCACGATTCTAAAAAGCTGGGTTGAGCGCTACTTCTCAGATGAGGAGGCGCTCATTCTACTGGTGGTTTTAGTCGCAGGCTTTGCTGCGATTATCTGGTTTGGACGCATGCTGGCGCCGTTTTTTACGGCTTTAGTCGTCGCATTTTTACTGCAAGGTGTGGTGAGTGCGCTTACTCGCCGAGGCGTCCCGCACCTGCTCGCGGTAATAATGATTTTTTTAGCGTTTATCAGCGTATTGCTGACGCTGGCGTTTATTTTGATGCCGCTGATCTGGAATCAGCTGGTGGGACTGGTGCAAGAGACGCCGCGAATGTTCGCGAGTGGCCAGGGCTGGCTGGATGAGCTACAGGCGCGCTACCCGAATATTATCACGCCGGATCTTATGCAGAACTGGATAGGCGTGGCAAGTCGTGAGATTAGCCAACTGGGCCAGCGTGCCTTAACGCTATCGTTGGCTTCGCTGGGTAATATTATGTCGCTGATTATTTACCTAGTGCTGGTGCCGATTTTGGTTTTCTTTATGCTGAAAGACAGCAAAGTATTGGTAGGCTTTATGCTTTCGCTACTGCCGCAGAAGCGCACGCTGCTGTCGCGTATATGGCGTGAGATGGATAATCAAATTGCCAACTACATTCGCGGCAAGTTTATCGAAATTATTATTGTCGGTACGGTGACGTTCTTTGTCTTCACACTCCTTGGAGTGCCGTATACGGCGCTGCTCGCTGTGCTGGTCGGGTTTTCAGTGCTGGTGCCTTATATAGGCGCGGCTGTGGCTACGTTACCCGTTGCGGCGGTCGCGGGGTTTAACTTCGGCTTTAGTGAGGAGTTCATGTATGTGATGTTGGCTTATGGCGTTATTCAAGCGCTGGATGGCAATGTGCTAGCACCGATTCTATTCTCTGAAACGAATAATATTCACCCCGTTTCGATCATCGTAGCGGTGCTGTTTTTTGGCGGCATTTGGGGCTTCTGGGGCGTTTTCTTTGCGATCCCCCTGGCGACACTGCTTAAAGCGCTGGTCTACGCCTGGCCGCGCAGCATACAAGGGCGTGATCAGTCTATTGTTTTGCAAGATCGTAGGCCGCAGGACGATAGGCCTGAAGCCCCGGCCCAATAGGATAAGTAGCACTGCCTGTTACGCCCGCGCGGTGGTTCAAGTAATCAACGCGCGGGGGCAAGCAGATTTTACGAATTAGTGGGCCGCGTTGAGCGCTTCGGCCGCGGCCAGCACCTCGTCGACGTGACCCGTTACTTTAACACCGCGCCACTCGTTGGCGAGCTTGCCGTCTTTGTCGATTAAGAAGGTGCTGCGTTCAATACCTAGATGCTCTTTGCCGTACATTTTCTTTAGCTTGATAACGTCAAAAAGCGTACAAACGATTTCATCTTGGTCAGAGATAAGGTCAAAATTAAAATCCTGCTTAGCTTTGAAGTTTTCCTGAGCACGCAGACTATCGCGAGAAACCCCGAGAATAACCGTGTTGGCAGCATCGAACGCCGGTTTTCGGTCACGGAAGTCTCCGCCCTCTGTGGTGCAGCCGGGCGTACTGGCTTTCGGGTAGAAGTAAACGATGACGTTTTTGCCGCGCAGTGCCGACAGCGTCACGGCAGTGTCACCGGTAGCGGTGGCGGCGAAATCTGCAACGGGTTGGCCGACTTCAATAGGCATAATGCGTCCTTTTTCAGTATGGGTGTTAAGATCGATTATTGAGTGTGATTACACGTAAGCCAAGGGGCGTTGTCAAAGCTCAAACTAGGTGAGCGGAAAAATCACGCAGTTTTGCGCTGTACAGGCTTGAGTCGCCTGAGTACCATTTGCATCTCTGTGCGATGCGGTTGCCTGATACAGAGGCTCTGCATAGCGCTTGTTGTCGAAAAAACATTTGTTGTCGAAAAAAATATAGTTCGGTACATATGTCGACAGGTGATAACACAATTCTTGGCTGGTGAGGAATAAACGGATGATCACAGGCAGCATCGTCGCCCTGGCGACGCCAATGAAAGTCAATGGCGACATCGACTGGGAGGCGCTTCGTCGTCTGGTGAATTTCCATCTCGAGAATGGCACTGATGCCATTGTTGCTGCTGGCACGACAGGCGAACCGACGACCATGTCGTTTGCGGAGCACTTTGACGTGATTCGCACCGTCGTGGAAGAAGTGAATGGCCGTATTCCTGTGATTGCAGGAACTGGGGCCAACGCAACGTCTGAGGCCGTTGAGCTGGCGCGCTACGCCGGTGAAGTCGGGGCCGACTACTGCTTATCTGTCTGTCCTTACTACAATAAGCCTACCCAAGAAGGCCTTTATCAGCATTTTAAAGCGGTCGCCGAGGGCAGCAAACTGCCGGTGATCCTATATAACGTGCCGAGCCGCACCTGCTCCGATCTTTACAATGAAACGGTCTTACGCTTGGCCGAAGTGGATAATATTATTGGTTTAAAGGACGCCACGGGGAACCTCGAGCGTGCGGAAGATCTAATCACTCGTCTCAAGGGTACTGGCTTTATGCTCTACTCCGGTGACGATGCGACCGCCTGTGACTTTATGCTGATGGGTGGGCATGGCGATATTTCTGTGACGGCCAACGTTGCGCCCCAAGCCATGCATGATCTTTGCGCGGCAGCTGTCGCTGGTGATGCCGATAAAGCGCATCAAATTAATACGCTGCTGATGCCGCTGCATACCAATTTAGGGATAGAGTCCAATCCTATTCCGGTGAAATGGGCATTGAATCGCATGGGCTATGCCGATGCGGGCATTCGGTTGCCGATGACTTGGTTGTCAGAAAAATATCACGCCACGGTTAGTGAAGCGCTTCAGCTCGCGGGTGTGGTGGAGGAGTAATCTGACGCGATACCTTTTTATCCAGCGCGCTCATGCTGCGCTGGATACCTGATTTGTTGACTTAAGGTGGCTTGATGAGCTCTGTGCTTGAAAAACGTGCGCTTAAATGGATACCGCTGGCTCTTGCAACGGCCGTTACACTAACAGGCTGCGCGCGGGATGGTTTTTACGATGACCGCAACCTGGACTATACCGATGCCACTTCGGCACCGCCGTTGGTATTGCCAGAGACCCGTAATACCCAGCGCTACCGCGATGCACTGCCGGTGCCTCAAGCCGCTTCCCAAGGTACACGGCTTGATGAAGCCGCCGATATTCGTCCCCCGCAGTCCTTGGCGATTGGCAGTGGGCTAGAGCCTGAGTATGTTGAGCGCCGCGAAGTGGGTGATCAGGTCTGGCTAGTGGTCGCGGCTGATACAGGTACCGTGTGGCCGCAGCTCGAAGAGTTTGTGCGTAGCCGCCAACTGGCCGTGCAGGACAGCAGTGCCTCGCAGGGTATTATTGTTACCTCCCAAGCGGACATACGGTTACAAAGCGCACTGCGCGCCGGTAGCAGTGAGGTGCGCTGTGAGCGTGGCGGGCAAACCATGACGAGCTGCTTGGATGCATTGGAAAGCCATTTAAGTTCGCGCAGCGCATCTGCAAGCGTGTCTTCTTCGTGGACGGCTCAGCGTCTTACCGATGAGCAAACGTTACAAATCCGCCAGCAGGGCGACGAGTGGGAAGTCGTTATTCCACAGTCGATAGACCGCGTTTGGGCTGAGTTAAATCATTATCTCGAGTTGGATTTTGCCCAGGAAGGCCAGCGTGATTTGCTCGCCGCTGACCCCGATGGGCACGCATTCCTGGTCGAATATATGACCAAAACCGAGAGTGATCGTAACCCGTTACAAATTGTCTTCAGCCGCGATGTTCGCAAGACACCTCAAGAAATTCGCCTGGCGCTGCAATCTAATGGCGACCAGACCGTTCTGCGAGCTGTCAACGCCAGCGAACGTGCATTCAGTGCCGATGATCAGCGCGAGCTGCTTGAGCGTGTTTCCGGCTATTTACGTTAATTTGACTACCCTTGACCCCTTTCGGAGCCCCCATGGAAAAGCGCCAAGAACTCTACGCCGGTAAGGCGAAATCTGTGTATACCACCGACGATCCGGATTTGTTGGTGCTCAATTTTCGGGATGACACCAGTGCCTTTGATGGCAAAAAAGTGGAGTCGCTGGCCCGTAAGGGAATGGTTAATAACATCTTTAACGCTTTCATTATGGAGCGGTTACAGGAAGCCGGTATCCCAACCCACTTTGAAAAGCAGCTTTCTGACACGGAAAGTTTAGTTAAAAAGATGCAGATGATCCCCGTCGAGTGTGTCGTGCGCAATATTGCCGCTGGGGGGCTCGTCAAGCGGCTAGGTATTGAGGAGGGGGTCGCGCTTACCCCTCCCACCTTCGAGCTGTTCTTGAAGAATGACGAGAAGGGCGACCCGATGATAAACGAGTCGCTAGCGGAGACGTTCGGCTGGGCAACGCCTGAGCAGTTAGCTCAAATGAAGGTATTAACCTTTAAGGTTAACCATATCCTCAAAGCACTGTTCGCAGAGGGCGATATGCTGTTGGTGGATTACAAGCTGGAATTTGGCGTATTCAAAGGCGAGATAGTGCTGGGCGATGAGTTCTCCCCGGATGGCTGCCGTCTATGGGACGCTAACACCCGTGAAAAGCTCGATAAAGATCGCTTCCGTCAGGGGCTGGGCGGTGTGATTGAGGCTTACGAAGAAGTTGGCCGCCGTCTGGGTATTACGTTTCCCGCTTAAAGCTTAAGCATTGCTTGATGGCGTCTCGTAAGATTCGATAGCCACCACCTCCAGTGTGGTGGCTTCGCTGTTTTGGTATGGCTGAAATTTAATGTCCGCATCGCGCAGGCGCACGCTATATAGGCGACCAGAGGCAGCGTCTTTTTGCTGATAAGCTGGTCTCGGGTCTTGTCTCAACACTTGTTCTATTAGTGCATGCAGGGTAGCGCCATCTTGCCGTTGGGCAAGCGCTGCTAGGGCCGTTGGATGAAAAATGACTTCAATCAATGACGGCGTGTTAGGCGCAAAACCTGAGCGCGCATCAGGAAGAGCTTCGGCCCAGGGCAGATAGGGTTTTATATCCACCACCGGGGTGCCGCTGACCAAGTCGCAGCCTGATAGCGTCAGCGTCACGCCGTTTTGAGTGTTAATGTCTGTTAAGGCTACCAGTGAAAGCCCTAGGCGATTCGGGCGGTGTGTGCTGCGGCTGGCAAAAACACCCACCTTTTTGTTACCCCCCAAGCGCGGTGGCCGTATTAGCGGTGACCAGCGCTCAGGGCTCTGATGAAAAATAAAGGTTAGCCAGAGATGGCTGAAATCTTCCAAGCCGCGCACTGTTAGCGGGTCGTTATAAGGGGGCGTGAGTACAAGCGTGGCTTGTGCGGCCGGTGCGAGGCCGGGCTGGCGCGGAATCCCGAACTTGTCCGGGTAGTCGCTCACCACATGGCCAATGGGAGATAGCGTAAAATGCTCGTTGTGCAGGGCGTCGTCCATCACACTGCCTTTTACTGGAAACTGGCTGCGTAGTATAAAGCAGGCCGGTAGGTTAAGTGTGATCGAATGATCCTTTATCGAAAGAACCTTTTTCAAATGTACGCCGAACAGCTCAGAGGTGACGTATGACCAATACCGAGGAGCACCAAACGGTAGTGCCCACAGACGCGCGAGTGATTTGTCGCGCAGCGTTGGCACGCGACGCGGCTGATCAGGCTGAAGTCTTTTATCATGCAGTGATGCAGGGCGCGGCGACTCACTACACGCTCTCCGAGAGACGTGCGTGGGCTCAGGCTCTGCCACGAGAGGGCAGTGCGTGGGCGGTGCGCCAAGCGCTGTATACCACGCTAGTGGCTACTTGCGATGGCCGGTGTGTCGGGTTTCTGGAATTGGACTTATCCACAGGGCGAATTGAGACGCTCTATGTATGGCCGTCATTAGCAGGCCGCGGTATTGGCACGACGCTGCTTGTCCATGCAGAGCGAATGCTGCTTGAAGAAGGCAAGGGGCGGGTGGAGATAGAGGCGAGCCTAGTGCTCTATGAGCGCCTGCTGCGCCGCGGCTGGGAAAGCCACGGCGAACAGTGGGTGGAGCGCAGTGGAGAGCGGCTCCAGCGTTACCGACTATCAAAGTCTCTTAGCGCGATTGAAACGTAGGTTGATTCATAATCAGCCCTTACACGCTATAGCTACGTGTAATGCGCATTGAGAGATCAATCGAGGCAATATCCTTGGTGAGCGCGCCGCTAGAGATGCAGTCGACGCCGGTGTCGGCGATTGCACGCAAAGTGCTGGCATCAACGTTGCCTGAGGCTTCCAGAGTGGCGCGGCCACCGTTAATCTCGACTGCAGCGTAAAGGTCTTCAATAGCGAAGTTGTCGAGCATCACAATATCGGCACCGGCGGCCAGCGCCTGATCCAATTCCTCAAAGCTTTCGACTTCCACTTCCACGGGCAGGTCGCTGGCCAACTTTCGTGCCTGGGCGACCGCGGCTTGGATACCACCACAGGCGGTGATGTGGTTTTCTTTGATCAAAAACGCATCCCAGAGACCAAGCCGATGATTGTGGCCGCCGCCACAGGTAACCGCATATTTCTGCGCTAGGCGCATGCCAGGCAGTGTTTTGCGTGTGTCGAGCAGGCGTGCGTTGGTGCCTTCAATCAGGTCGGCATAGGTGCGTGTTGCGGTGGCCGTAGCAGACAGTGTTTGCAGCACATTGAGGGCCGCTCGTTCGCCGGTGAGCAGTGTTCGAGCGGGGCCTTCCAGGGTTAAGAAGCACTGGCCCGCCTCAAGCTTATCACCGTCGGCGGCGTGCCAGCTTAAGCTTGCACGGCTATCCAGTCGGCGGAAGATTTCGTCCACCCAGGCTGCGCCGCATAGCACGGCGGCTTCGCGGGTAATAATATCTGCCGTGGCCCACTGGTGCTCAGGGATCAATTGCGCGGTAATGTCGCCAGGGCCAACGTCTTCTGCTATCAGACGAGCAGCGCTGGCGCGGATTTCTTCGGCAAGAGCAGATTGATAGTGCATAGCGTTGGATTCTCTAGGCGTCTTAAAATGTGTACGGCCAGTATAATGAAAGAAAGCGGTGAATGAGAGCGCTAACCAAGAGGAGGCCTTGCGCGTGGAAAATCAACAAACGCTTAGCGGCTGGTGGGAAAGTGCACGAAAAGTCGTCTCGCCTAACGTTGATAATCGGCCTGACGGCGAAGTGTCACTGCTAGTGATTCATGCGATAAGCCTTCCGCCGGGTGAGTTTAGCGGTACGGCGATTGAAGCGCTGTTTACCAATCAGCTGGCGATCGATGAGCATCCTTTTTTTGCGAGCATTGCCCATTTAAGAGTATCTGCTCACCTGCTGATACGCCGCGATGGCGAGTGCGTTCAGTTTGTTGATACCGACCAGCGTGCCTGGCATGCAGGACGTTCTTGCTGGTGGGATGCGCGGCAAGCTATGTGGCGTAGGACGCTTAACGATTTCTCAGTGGGTATTGAGCTTGAAGGGGATGATGTAACACCGTTTACTAAAGCGCAGTATCTGGCGCTGGCACGGGCGACAAGATGGTTGTTCAGCCGCTACCCTCAGCTCGATAGTGGGCGTATCACCGGTCATGCGCATGTCGCGCCACTGCGCAAAACAGACCCTGGGCCCGCCTTTGACTGGGCGTATTTTTATAGGTTGCTAAAAGAATAGCGGTGAATGCTAATGCTCATCACCGTACTCCTATTAAGTGCTTCAATAGCTAGATAATAAAACGGTAGTTTAATTACAGGGTGCAGGCATTTAGTCATACTGGGTGATGTTCTATAAATCGCTTATGTTGCAGTGCAATAGTTTGTTTTCGATAGGCTTTTACGTTGATCTAGAATTGGCAGCGTGGCGACTTTGCGGTATCTTCACCTATACAAAAGGCTAACTTTTACGACATTTGTGTAGCTTTACTACATCAAGATGTACGTAGCTTGTTGAATGTAGAGCGAAAACCTATCCGGCAACCATTTGCCGGCTGAATGTTGGTGCGTAGTGGTATGCCACACCACCGCCCCAGGCCCTACCGGGTAGCGGGGATTATTGTCATTTATCGTCATTCGGAGAGACCTCTATGAGTCTGAAGACAAGAGAAGATCTCGATCCGATCGAAACTACGGAATGGATAGACTCCTTAGAATCGGTGTTGGATCGTGAGGGCGAAGATCGTGCCCGCTACCTAATGACCCGCCTGGCGGATCGTCTGCGCCGGGATGGGATGAAGGTACCCTTCTCGGTGACAACCCCGCACCGTAATACGATCCCGGTTCATCGTGAAGCGCCGATGCCTGGCGATTTGTTCATGGAGCGCCGTATCCGCTCTTTGATTCGTTACAACGCTATTGCGCAGGTTATTCGTAATAACCGCGCCAAGCCGGGCCTGGGTGGCCATATTGCCAGCTTTATGTCATCTGCAACGCTATATGACGTAGGCTTTAACCACTTCTTCCGCGCTGCTAAAGATGATTTTGCCGGTGACTTGATTTATATCCAGGGTCATGTGGCGCCAGGCATCTACGCCCGTTCTTTCTTAGAAGGACGTCTAAGCGAAGCGCAGATGGATAAGTTCCGCCAGGAAGTCGATGGCGATGGCCTTTCTTCTTACCCGCACCCGTGGCTAATGCCCGATTACTGGCAGTTCCCCACGGTATCGATGGGGCTAGGGCCGATTCAGGCGATTTACCAGGCTCACGTGATGAAGTATCTGCATCATCGCGAGCTGAAGGATATGCACGACCGTAAGATCTGGTGCTTCATGGGTGACGGCGAGTGTGACGAGCCGGAATCACTGGGCGCTATTTCGTTGGCGGGCCGTGAAAACCTCGACAACCTGATCTTCGTGATCAACTGCAACCTCCAGCGTCTTGACGGTCCTGTTCGCGGTAACTCTCGCGTCATGGACGAGTTCGAAGGCGTATTCCGTGGCGCTGGCTGGAACGTTATTAAGGTCGTTTGGGGCCGCCACTGGGATCCGCTGTTCGAGAAGGATAAAAAAGGCATCCTTCAAAATCGCATGGACGAAGCGGTCGATGGCGAGTACCAGAACTACAAAGCCAACGGCGGTGCCTACACCCGTGAGCACTTCTTTGGTAAGTATCCAGAAACCGAAGAGATGGTTAAAGATCTCTCTGACGACGATATCTGGAAGCTCAACCGCGGCGGCCACGACCCGTTCAAGGTCTATGCGGCGTATAACGAAGCGGTCAATACCTCTAACGGCAAGCCGACGGTCATTTTAGCGCATACCGTAAAAGGCTATGGCATGGGTAGCGGCGATGGCGAAGCTGAAAATGGCGCGCACCAGGTCAAGAGCATGGAATACGAAGCGCTCAAGACCTTCCGTGACCGCTTTGGCATTCCATTAACCGACGAACAGCTGAAAGACGTGCCTTACTACAAGCCGGATGATGAATCTCCCGAGCTTAAGTATATGCATCTTCAGCGTGAACGCTTGAATGGCTATCTGCCTAGCCGACGCAGTGATTTCGAAGCCTTAGAAATCCCTTCGCTGGAAGATAAGACCTTTGCTTCGCAAATGGTTGGTTCGAAAGGCCGTGAAGTCTCCACCACGATGTCTTTTGTGCGGATACTCAACGGCTTGGTCAAGGATAAGAAGCTAGGCAAGTATGTTGTGCCGATTATCCCTGATGAAGCGCGTACTTTCGGCATGGAAGGCATGTTCCGTCAGCTAGGTATCTATACCGCTGAAGGTCAGAAATATGAGCCGGTCGATAAAGGCCAGATCATGTTCTACCGCGAGGATCAGAAAGGTCAGATTCTTGAGGAAGGTATTACCGAGCCGGGCGCCATGTCTGCCTGGATCGCTGCGGCAACGTCCTACAGTAATAACCATGTGACGCTATTGCCGTTCTACATCTATTACTCAATGTTTGGTTTCCAGCGTATTGGCGACCTAGCTTGGGCGGCGGGTGACCTGCAGGCGCGCGGCTTTATGGTCGGCGGCACGGCGGGGCGTACCACGCTTAACGGCGAAGGGTTACAGCATCAAGATGGCCATAGCCTGCTTCAGGCGTCGCTCATCCCTAACTGCCGTAGCTACGACCCGACCTATGCGCATGAAGTGGCGGTTATTGTTCAGGATGGTTTGAAACGCATGTTCACCGATAAGGAGAACTGCTTCTACTACCTGACCGTGATGAACGAGAACTACGAGCATCCTGTGCTGGAAGACGTGCCGGTCGACGATATCGTCAAAGGCATGTACTTGCTGCGCGAAACCAAGGGTGACAAAGGCCGCGTTCAGCTGCTTGGTTCTGGCACCATTCTGCGTGAAGTGGAAGCGGCGGCCGAGCTGCTTGAAAATGAGTGGGGCATTGGCGCCGACATTTGGAGCGTGACCAGCTTTAACGAGCTGCGTCGTGAAGCGCTGCTGCTAGATCGTGAAGCCTTCCTAAGCCCAGATGCTGAAGCGCTCAAGCCGCACGTCACGAAATGCTTGGAAGGTCGTGAAGGGCCGGTGATTGCCTCGACCGATTACATGAAGCTTTACGCTGATCAAGTGCGTGCTTGGGTACCGGGCGACTACACTGTACTAGGTACCGATGGCTACGGTCGTTCGGACACGCGTGAGAAGCTGCGTTACTTCTTCGAAGTTGACCGTTACTTCGTCACCGTCGCCGCGCTGCGTGCGCTGGCAGACCGTGGCGAGATTGATCGCAAACTTGTCGGCGAAGCGCTGAAGAAGTACGGCATTGATGCCAGTAAGCCTAACCCGCTGACTAGCTAAACCGCTGCCCGGTGGGCATGTGCCCACCGGCTCGATCCGATTTGGAAGGAGCGCGACCTTGAGTAGCGAAATCATCAAAGTTCCCGATATCGGTGGCGATACCGATGTCGAAATCATCGAGATTGCGGTGTCAGAAGGCGACGTCATTGAAGCGGAAGACACCCTGATCACTCTGGAATCTGATAAAGCCAGCATGGATGTGCCTGCCCCGAAAGGCGGTAAGGTCATTAAAGTGCTGGTCAAAGAAGGCGACACCGTTTCCGAAGGTGACGATATCGTTGAGCTAGAAGTTGAAGGCGGCGGCGAAAGTAGTGACGAGAGTGACGATGCGCAGCCAGATGCTGACGCTGAAAGCCAGTCAGAGACCGAGCCGGCGAAAGAAGATAAAGCTGAAAAGCCGTCCCAAGAGCAAAAGCCTGCTGCTAAAAAGGCGGCCGGTGGTAAGCAAACGGTTGATATCATAGTGCCTGACTTGGGCGGCTCTGATAGCGTCGAAATTATTGAAGTCGCTGTAAACGAAGGCGACGAAGTAGAGGCTGAAGACACGCTGATTACCTTGGAGTCTGATAAGGCCTCCATGGACGTGCCGAGCCCTTATAGTGGCAAAATCGTTACCTTCACTGTGAAAGAGGGCGATACCGTTTCCGAAGGCGATGTTATTGGCCAGATGGAAGTCACGGGTGAAGGCGGCGAAGAAGAGACTGAGGAAGCATCTGACGAGGAAGCTTCTAGCCAAGCCAGCAGCGAGCCGGAAGAGTCGTCTGAAGAAGACGATGATCAAGAAGAGGCTACAAGCGGCGAGCCGGAGCGCAAAGAAATTCGCGTGCCAGAGATGTCGGGTGCCTCTGACGTGCCGATTATTGAAATTGGCGTGGCCGCAGGCGATGAGATCAACGTGGAAGATGCGCTGATCACGCTGGAGTCTGACAAAGCCTCGATGGACGTGCCCAGCCCCTATAAAGGTAAGCTCATTGAGTTAACCGTTAAAGAGGGCGACACCGTCTCTGAAGGCGATGTGATTGGCTATATCGAAGTGGCTGCTAGCGGTAAAAAAGCCGCGCCGAAAAAGGCCGCCCCTGAGAAAGCTGCGCCTGAAAAAGATAAAGGCAGTGCTAGCCCAGCCAGCGATAAGGCCTCTGCCTCACCGGCGGGTACGCCAAGCCCTGAAGCACAGATGGCGGCCCACAAACCTCGTGATGGCAAGCTAGTTCATGCCGGACCTGCCGTACGTATGCTGGCCCGTGAGCTGGGTGTCGATATCGGGCTAGTGAAGCCTAGCGGCCCGAAAGATCGCGTGCTCAAAGAGGACGTGCAGTCTTACGTCAAGCAGGCAATTGCCAATCAGGGAGCTGCTCCGCAAGGCGCAGCCGCGGCGACTGGCGGCGCGGGTATTCCGCCAATCCCCGCCGTCGACTTCAGCCAGTTTGGTGAAGTGGAAGAGAAGCCGATGGGGCGTCTGCTCAAAATGGGCGCTACCAACCTGCATCGCAGCTGGCTCAATGTTCCTCACGTCACGCAGTTTGACGAAGCGGACATTACCGAGCTTGAAGCCTTCCGCAAGGCCATGAAGGCTGAAGCCGAAGCGCAGGGTGCTAAGCTCACGCCGCTACCGTTTATGGTCAAAGCCTGTGCTTTTGCACTGCGTAAATTCCCGCAGTTCAATGTCAGCTTGAAGGGCGATGGTGAAACGCTGGTATGGAAGAACTATGTCCATATTGGTATCGCTGTTGATACCCCTGATGGCCTGATGGTGCCTGTGCTGCGTGATGCTGATAAAAAGTCCTTGATTGAGATTGCTAAGGACATGGCTGATCTGGGCAAAAAAGCACAAAGCAAAAAGCTCAAGCGTGATGAAATGACCGGTGGTTGCTTCACTATTTCGAGCCTCGGTTCTATTGGTGGTACGGCATTTACACCGATCGTCAACGCGCCGGAAGTCGCTATTCTGGGTGTGTCGAAAGCGCAGATGAAGCCGGTATGGGATGGTAATGCTTTCCAACCGCGTTTGATGATGCCGCTTTCGCTCTCTTATGACCACCGAGCGATCAATGGAGCTGATGCAGCACGCTTCACCGCCTTCTTGGCAGACGTACTGACTGATATTCGTCGTTTACTTCTGTAATCGATAGAATTAAAGCTTCACAAGCGGCGCCCCTTGGGGCGCCGCTTGTGTTTGGTTTGAATACGTCGTGCAGATATTGGCAATTTCAGTTCTAAAAGCGACCAAAGTAGAGTTTTAAACGGCTATTTGTGCTCACCTAGCTGTTTTAATTTAAAAAAGTGGAATAAAAACGGGTCTCTCAGGCTTTTGGGGAGTTGTGTCGTCTGGTGGGCACGGTTATTGTCGAGTAATACATTTTTTCATATTTTTAAACTTCAAGGAGCAGTGCCATGCGTTTAATCCTGTTGGGTGCCCCCGGCGCCGGGAAGGGGACTCAAGCTCAGTTTATTTGTGAGCAATTCAAGATTCCTCAGATTTCCACCGGGGATATGCTGCGCACGGCCATTAAAGATGGCACTGAGCTGGGCCTAAAAGTAAAAGAGATCATGAACAGCGGCGGCTTGGTATCAGACGACATTATTATCGATCTGGTTAAAGAACGCATCGGCCAGCCGGACTGCGAAAACGGCTTTCTATTCGATGGTTTTCCACGCACGATCCCCCAGGCTGACGCGATGAAAGAAGGCGGTGTAAAGCTGGATCACGTAGTGGAGATTGCCGTGCCCGATGAAGAAATCGTCAATCGTTTAGCCGGGCGTCGCGTTCATCCAGCCTCTGGCCGTGTCTACCACGTTGAGCATAATCCACCCAAAGAGCCGGGCAAGGATAATGTCACTGGCGAAGCGCTTATTCAGCGTGAAGATGATCAAGAGTCCACGGTGCGTAATCGTTTATCGGTTTATCATGATCAAACGGCCCCGTTGGTCGATTACTATCAGCAATGGGCAACGGAAGATGCTGAAAGCGCCCCGCAATACCACCGTATTGAAGGTGTAGGCAGTGTGACCGACATTACCCGCCAAGTGAAAGAAGCGCTGAGCTAAGTCGCAAAACGCACTACATTGGCTATATACAGAACTTTGATGATGGCTCGCTTTAAGCGGGCCATCGTCGTGTTAGCGTGGTGTGGGTATAATGTCGTAATGTTTCTTTCGAGTGGCCCTTTGCTATGCCGTTATATTTGCTTGCCCTTGACGCCTCATCGAGCGCTTGCTCCGTCGCTCTGCTGCGCCAAGAAGACGCCTCTGACACTGGGCATCTAGCGCCCGAGAACCTAACGCCAGAACATCCGAAGATCGAATGCCTGGCACGTTTTGAAATGACGCCTCGCGCCCATACGCGTCGATTACTGCCAATGGTAGATGAAGTGCTTGCCGAGGCGCAGGTAACCCCAGCTCAGCTTGACGCCGTAGCGTTTGGTCGCGGCCCAGGGTCGTTTACCGGGTTGCGCATTGCCGCGGGTGCTGCCCAGGGGCTTGCCTTTGGTTTGGACCGCCCGCTCCTGGGTATTTCTACGCTGGAAGCCCTTGCCCTTCAGGCACACCGGCGCTATCACCTGCGCCATGTTGTGACGGCTATCGATGCCCGTATGGGCGAGATCTATGCCGCAACGTGGCATTGCCTGAAAGACACTATTACGGTGATGAGCGCGGAGGCCGTGTTAGCCCCAGAGGCGATGCGCCTGCCCAGCGGAGAAACCGACTGGGTCGGCGTCGGCAGCGGCTTTACGTTATGGGAGCGCTTCACGACTGATGTGCAGCTTAGTATGCCCCAGCACTTGTGTGACCTTGAGCCTCGCGCTGAAGAAATGGCATGGCTAGCGGCGCGTGACTTTGCTGCTGGGCTTGGCCAAGCGGCGCATTTGATTCTACCGGTTTATCTGCGTAATGACGTTGCTTGGAAAAAGCCCGCGTGATCGGTGTGCCGAGTGACCTTGAGAGCGATATTAATAACATCGCTTTGCCAGCGGGTTTGCGCCTAATACAAGGCGATGAAGGGCTGGCGCTGGTGGGTGATGAGGATCGCTACGGGAAGCCGCTAAGCGTCGATTTTACGGCGGGCAAGGCTGCCCATCGACGCCGCTTTGGCGGTGGGCGTGGTCAGCTAGTCGCCAAAGCCTGCGGGCTGAGCAAAGGCGTATCGCCGAGCATTGTTGATGCAACTGCAGGGCTGGGGCGCGATGCCTTTGTACTCGCAAGCCTCGGTGCGCAGGTGCTGTTAATTGAGCGGGTAGCGGCGATTGCAGCGCTGCTGGAAGATGGCTTAAAGCGGGCATTGAAGCATAGCGAGACGGCAGATATTGCTGCACGCATGATGCTCGCACACGGCGATGCTGCTCAATCGTTGGCGCAGCTGGTTGCCAGCGCCTGTTTTACGCCGCAGGTCATACATCTTGATCCTATGTTTCCCCACCGTGAGAAGTCCGCGCTGGTGAAAAAAGAGATGCGCCTGTTTCGCGAGCTCGCCGGTGATGATAACGATGCCCCGCGGCTGCTTGAGGCAGCGCTGGATGTGGCGACGCATCGCGTGGTCGTTAAGCGTCCGCGCAAGGCGCCGCCTATTGCTGGGCCTGCGCCTCAGCACACGCTAGAAGGCAAAACCAGTCGCTATGATTTATACGTCCATCGTTCGTTAGTACGGTAGCTCACCGCTAACGCAAGGAGTACCCATGCACAATGCGTGGCGAGAAGGGAATCATTTTACGTTGCTGCCAGAAGCCACGCGCTTTCTTCCGGCCATGTTGGAAGCGGTCAATGCCGCGCAGCACTATGTGCTGGTCGAACTTTATCTGATGGAGTCTGGCGAGCTTGCTAGTCAAGCTATTGATGCGCTCATTGGCGCTGCAGGGCGCGGCGTCTGCGTCTGTTTGCTACTCGATGGCTACGGCTCGATGGGGCTGTCCCGTGATGATCGACAGCGGTTGAAGCAGGGTGGTGTTCAGCTACGCTTTTTTAACCCGCTAGGCTTTCACTCTTTAGCCCTAAACTTGAGCCGCGATCACCGTAAAATTGTCGTTATTGACGGTGAGCAGGCGTTTACCGGTGGTTTTGGTGCGGTCGATGAGTTTCTCAATGCTTGGTATGAGATTGCGCTGCGTATTGAGGGGCCGGTAGTGGCTGACTGGGAGCTGCTATTTCGGCGGCTGTGGCATTCGCGGCTAACGCGCGCCGAAAAGGGTGATGAACGTGCGGTCGGCCTGCCTGAAAGGCGCGAGCCGCATGAACAGCCTAACGGCATGCCAGGGCGTGCGATGTCGGCACGGGGCTATCGTTATCAAGCCATTCGTCATTCATTGCACGGGCGTGTGAATAACGCCAAAACGCAGCTGTGGCTATGCACACCGTATTTTGTGCCAACGTTTGCCCTGCGCCGCCGCTTAGTTCGAGCGGCGCGGCGCGGTGTTGATGTCCGCTTGCTGCTGCCCGGTGCTAAGCATGATCACCCCGGCGTTCGCTTTGCCGGTCAGCGTTTTTATCAGACAATGCTTAAGGCCGGAGTGCGTATTTTTGAGTTCCAGCCGACGTTTATTCATGCCAAGTTTGTACTCGCCGACGAGTGGATAAGTATCGGCTCGTGTAATTTTGATCACTGGAACTTGCACTGGAACCTAGAGGCCAATCAAGAGGTAATGGACCCACGGCTGGCAACTGAAGTACGCCAGATGTTTGAGCGCAACTTTGCCACCAGCCAAGAAGTGGATGCGAAAACGTGGGCAGCGCGCCCCTGGGGGCAGCGCGCCAAAGAGTGGGTCTATGGGATCCTAGATGCGATGGTGACGCGTATTAAATAGCGCTTGAAGCCCACTCTTGAAACCTGTTCTTGAAACTCGCTCTGAAAATTAGCACATGGAAGTTTGCAAGAGCGCCTAGCGTTTTTTACCTTTAGCGGGAGTTTTCTTGCGCGGTTTAGGCTTGGGCGTTTCCGGCGGTACGCGGTAGTGCAGATAAAGATCCAGCACCAGCTCCGGCAACTGTACCACTAGCGACTCTTGGCGCTGCTGGTCCTTGGCCAGCTCGACCATGTCTGGCTCGTCGTCGAACAGGCCCGATAGCAGCATGAACGGCAGTAATAGGGTGGCGGCAGCCTCTTCATCGTCCTGGAACCAGGCGCTCTCATCGCTGAAGACGCCTTCCATGAAGCCCGCACACCAATCGCCAATCGGGGTGTCTTCAGCAGGTTCGCCGCCGAGCGTCAGCTCGAAAGGTAGTTCCGGTAAGCCGCCTTGTTCCAGTACCGCCACCGCATTGTCACGCAGCAGGGTAAGTAGCGTAATAATCTCATCGCGTTCGGCGTCATCGGCGTAACGCGGCTCACCTTGAAACAGCTCGGCCAGCCACTGGGCGGGCGGCAGCTCACTTGGCGCGACGGCAAGCGCGACTAAGAATCCATGGGCGGAGATTAGATCCAGGGCGTCTTCATCCACTTGATCTGAAGCAAGGAAGTCGTCCAATCTATCCAACTGCTCATCGTCGAGCAGTGGTTGCGGTGGCATGTTCGGTTCTTGGGTGTCGCTACGCTCTGCCATGAGTAAAGCCTCATTAATGCGAATCGGTCATCATCGGATACTATGTATCCCTATCAACGTGTACCTATTACGGCTAGTTTATCACTAATGAGTACTATACCTCTGCCTCCATGGCCTGCTGCCGAACTGGCCGCCATGACGACAACCGATTTGCACCATGCCGCGCGCGCGCGCGTAGAGCAGGCTTGGCAACGCTGCTGTGAGGTATGTCCGCCGCTACCCGCTCCAACGGTTTGGTTTGACTTGCGAGGCGCCTGCGCTGGACAGGCGCATCTCAGCCGTGGCGGCTTACGCTTAAACCCAGTGCTGCTGAGTGAAAACCGCACGGCTTTTTTTGATGACGTTATCCCACATGAAATGGCTCACTGGCTGGTATTTCATTTAGATAATGGCCCACGCTTGAAGCCTCACGGACGTGAGTGGAAAACGGTGATGCGGGATCTGTTCGGTTTGGCGCCACGCGTGACGCATCAGTTTGATGTTCAACAGGCACAGTCCGCGCCTTATCGCTATCAGTGTGGTTGTCGGATTCATCGTTTTACACCCAGGCGCCATGCGCTAGCGGCAAGCGGACGTGGATATCGCTGCCGACACTGTGTTAAGACCTTGGTCTACGCACCAGAAGATGTGCTTTGATATTATTTTAAATATTTGTTTTTTAAGTAAAATTTTTTAATACCAATGTCTAAAGGGAAGCTTGCTCGCGGAGGTTTATGCTAGAGGAACCTTATTAGCAGTCGATAGGCCTGATAATACTCAGCCCACGTCACAAAGCACGCCATAAAGACAGGTATCGGCAACAGTTTCTTTAGCACGATCATTTATTTAGAAAGTGCATTTTCACGCACAGAGGCAATGTCATGAGCAATCAACAGAAAGTCTATCCGGTGCGCGACGATTTCGCCGCCAAAGCATGGGCCGACAAAGCTAAGTATGAGGCCATGTATCAGCAGTCGCTGGACGATCCGGAAGCCTTCTGGGCAGAGCAGGCCCAGCGCCTTGACTGGGTTAAGGCACCTACTAAGATCAAAAACACCTCCTTTGCGCGTGATAACGTCGATATCCGTTGGTTTGAAGATGGATTGCTTAACGTCAGCGCCAACTGTTTGGATCGCCACTTAGACAAGCGTGGCGATCAAACCGCGATTATTTGGGAGGGCGATAACCCCAATGAATCCAAGCACATTAGCTATCGCGAGCTGTACGCACGCACGAACCAGCTAGCCAACGCGCTAAAAGAGTTAGGGATTGGTAAGGGCGATACCGTCACGCTGTATATGCCGATGATTCCTGAGGCCGCTATGGCGATGCTTGCCTGTGCGCGCATCGGTGCGGTGCACTCGGTGGTATTTGGCGGCTTCTCTCCAGATGCGGTTGCCCAGCGCGTGATTGGTTCGGACTCCAAGCTTGTGATCACGGCCGATGAGTCGGTGCGCGGTGGCAAGCACGTGCCGCTTAAGGAAAACGTGGATTCCGCACTGACCCGCGAAGGCACTGACGTATGCAAAAATGTACTGGTGGTGAAGCGCACCGGTGGTGACATTGACTGGAAAGAAGGTCGTGATATTTGGTTTGATGCGCTTGTCGACAAACAGTCAAGCGAGTGCGAAGCCGAAGCCATGGGAGCGGAAGACCCGCTATTTATTCTGTATACCTCAGGCTCTACAGGCGCGCCGAAAGGACTCAAGCACACCACCGGTGGCTACCTGACCTACGCCGCTATGACTCACCAGTATGTGTTTGACTATCAGGATGGTGAAGTTTACTGGTGTACGGCGGATGTCGGCTGGGTAACCGGTCACAGCTATATCGTATATGGCCCGTTAGCGAACGGCGCGACGACCCTTATGTTTGAGGGCGTGCCGAGCTATCCGACCCACGGTCGGATGGGCGAGATCGTTGATAAGCACAACGTTAATATTCTTTATACTGCGCCCACGGCGGTGCGTGCATTAATGGCGCACGGCGACAACGTTATGGATTCGAGCAAGCGGGACAGCCTGCGCCTGCTTGGCTCTGTAGGTGAGCCGATCAATCCGGAAGCCTGGGAATGGTTCTATCGAGTTATCGGCAACGAGAATTGCCCAATTGTCGATACCTGGTGGCAAACCGAAACCGGCGGGATCATGATTGCCCCGCTGCCTGGTGCCACGCCGCTTAAGCCTGGTTCTGCGACCGTACCGTTCTTTGGTGTGAAGCCGGCCTTGGTCGATAATGAAGGCAATATACTTGAGGGTGCCACCGAAGGTAACCTGGCTATTCTTGATTCTTGGCCGGGGCAGGCGCGCTCTATCTGGAATGATCACGAGCGCTTCATCCAGACTTACTTTTCGACCTATGACGGCATGTATTTCACGGGTGATGGCTGCCGCCGCGATGAGGATGGCTACTATTGGATCACCGGGCGCGTTGATGACGTGCTCAACGTGTCTGGTCACCGCATGGGGACCGCCGAGATTGAGTCATCATTGGTAGCACACAGCGCCGTTGCTGAAGCGGCCGTGGTAGGCTTTCCGCATGATATTAAGGGGCAAGGGATCTACATCTATGTCACCTTGAATGACGGTATCGAGGAGACTGACGAGCTCAAAAAAGAGCTGACGCAGTGGGTTCGGAAAGATATCGGTCCGATTGCATCGCCTGATGTCATTCAGTGGGCGCCAAGCTTGCCGAAAACTCGTTCCGGTAAAATCATGCGGCGCATTCTGCGCAAGATAGCCGCAAACGAGTGCGATGGGCTAGGCGATACCAGCACCTTGGCTGATCCGTCGGTGGTCGACCAATTGATTGAACATCGCGCGAATCAATAGCGGCGATATTTTTCTTTCAACAGCATTCTTTCAATAACATTGGCGGTAATGCGCCATTTTAATTAAACAGTGCCGGCCCGTGTAGGTCGGCACTGTTGTGTTGGTTGATATGAATTTTTCTTTGTATGAGTTTTCAATGGTACGATCGGTCAATTACAAATTGTGCATGTGATGCTTGGGCATGATGAGGCCCATGGGGTACCATGCTTCAAACCGCAAGAGCCTAGCGTCGGGGTAGCAGACAGCCCCGCTGTTCAAGGAACCGGAGAAATATCCATGGCAGTAGCTCATAAGTTTATCGTCGCTGACGATCACCCGCTGTTTCGTGCAGCGCTGACCCAAGCGTTACGCCAGTTAGCTCCCCAGGCGGAAATTGTCGAAGCAGATACCATGGAAGCCACTAATGAAGTGGTGAATCGCCATCCCGATGCTGACTTGATTCTCCTGGATCTGCATATGCCGGGTGCCCACGGCTTCTCTGGCTTGATTCAGTTGCGTGGTCAAATGCCCGATATTCCCGTTGCTGTCGTATCTGGAAGCGACGAGCCTTACGTCGTTCGTCGTGCTATTGACTACGGCGCGTCGGGTTTTATCCCTAAATCTTCGTCTCTACAACTAATTGCTGAGGCCGTCGGTGAAATTCTTAAGGGTGAAGTATGGTTGCCCGAGGCATTAGCTAACGTACTGGAAGAAACCAGTGAAGAGGAGTCGCGCTTTGCTGAAGCGATTGCTTCGCTAACCCCCCAGCAATTTCGCGTATTGAATATGCTGACGGAAGGGCTGCTGAACAAACAGATCGCCTACGAGCTGAGCGTTTCGGAAGCGACGATCAAAGCGCACGTGACCGCGATTTTGCGTAAGCTGGGCGTGCACTCACGTACCCAGGCCGTCATTGCTGCCCAGAAGTTGGAAGTTGAGCCACCGAAGGTTGCATCGTAAGCGCTTACTAGCACGTTACGCGGCGCTTAACGCGCCGCGCGATTGGCCTGTAACGTACGCGTCAATAACGCCCGCAGCGCAGCTGGTTTAACCGGTTTTAGCAGCAGTTGGTAACCCGCCCGTTTGATTTCTTCAGCAACAGCTTCAGTTCGGTCAGCGGTGATCACAATGCCCGGCACTGCTCCTTCAAAGCGCTCGCTAAGCGCCTCCAGCGCCATCAAGCCAGTCACTTCATTATCCAGGTGATAGTCAGCCAGAATAGCATCGGGCTCACCGTCCATATTACGCAGAATGGATTTCGCTCCCCCAATGCTAGTGGCCGTAAATACTTCGCAGCCCCACCCGCTTAGCATGGCCGTCATGCCTTCTAGAATCAGCGTTTCATTGTCGATACACACGATACGCGTACCGTTCAATTTATGACCACTCCGGCGCATTTGAGGCTCGAGATCGGATGCGTTAGCTTCCCGGGCCGCCACTGTTGGCACGCTGACCGAGAAAACTGCGCCTTTGCCTACCGTAGAGCGCACTTTGATAGGATGATCCAGCACACGGCTCATGCGATCAGCAATCGAGAGACCTAGCCCCAGCCCCTTTTCGCTTTCTTTATGCCGCGAGACTTGATCCAAGCGACGGAATTCTTGGAAAATTTCGGTCAGTTTAGATTCAGGAATGCCAGGGCCGCTGTCCCACACTTCAATAGAGAGCCAGCCATTTTGGCGGCGACAGCCCAGCAGTACCCGGCCCTCTTGGGTATAGCGAATAGCGTTAGATAAGAAGTTTTGTACGATACGCCGCAGCATCTGAGGATCTGAGTCGACCCACAGCTGGGTCGGCACTACTTCTAAATCCAGCCCTCTGTCGTCAGCCATTACCTCAAACTCGGCGCGCAGTGGGCGAAAGATATTCGCCAGTGGGAAGTGATTGCGACGTGGCGTTAAGGCGCCAGCATCTAGTTTAGAGATATCCAGCAGGGTGCTGAGCAGCTCCTCGGCCGCCTGGAGCGAGTTATCGATATGGCCAACGATGCGCTGGGTATCTGGGGTAGTGACATTTTGCATTAGCGCCGATGTAAACAGCCGGGCAGCGTTAAGAGGCTGCAGTAAATCATGGCTGGCCGCGGCGAGAAAGCGCGTTTTAGAGGCGTTGGCATCTTCCGCCAGCTGTTTAGCCTGGCGCAGGGCGAGCTCTGCCTCCGCGCGCACTCGGTTCTCCTGGCGCAGTGCTGCGTTGGCCTCCGAAAGCGCCTGAGTTCGCTCACGAACGCGCTCTTCAAGCGTTTCGTTGGTTTCCTCTAGGGCAATCTCAGCTTGGCGGCGCTCGGTAATATCTTGATAAAGGGCAAAGAAACCCAAAATAGTTTGGCTGTCGCCAAAGTGGGGCGTGTAGGTCACGAGCATATAGCGCATGGCCTCGTTAACGCGCAGCGAGACTTCAAAGCTCACGCGCTCTCCGCTTAATGCACGGGTAACCCAGGGCGTGCGCTCCTCGGCCTGTTTGACCTGAAGCACGTCCTCAAAACGACGGCCAATGACCGCGTTGCGATCAATATTAAAGGCCTGCTCGTAGGCGCGGTTGGTAAATAAGTAGCGACACTCTTTGTCGAAATAGGCGATCAGCGCGGGCACGTTGTCGGTATAAATTCGAATATTGTTTTCCGAGCGGATCAGCGCCTCTTCGATACGCTTTTGCTGGGTAATATCCTGATAGGTATAAACAAATCCGCCGCCCGGCATCGGGTTGCCCTGAACTTCCAGCACGCTGCCATCCTGGCGATAGCGCACGTAACGATGAGGCTGGCCTTCGCGAATATTGTCGAGCAGAAGCTGGACATGTTCTTCTGGATCTCCCGGGCCATATTCGCTGTTGTGGGCGTTGTAGCGGAAGATGCGATCAATTGGCGCACCGACGCGAATGAGGTGGTCCGGGAAGCGGAAGAGCTCCAGATAGCGCTGGTTCCATACCACCAGGCGCAGGTTCTGATCGACTACGCTGATGCCCTGATTAATATTTTCGATAGTGGCTTGCAGCAGCGCTCGGTTGAACTCCAATACCTGTGATGCTTCATCGACAATTGAAATCACGTCCGAAATGCCGATGCCCCGGCCTTGAAGCGCCGAGTTGACCACAATCCGAGCAGATGATGCGCCGAGCACTGAGGCCAGAAAGCGCTCGGTAAACTGAATAATATCAATCGATGCGCGGGTGCCGTCGTCCAGCGGTTTGCCCGTGCGGCGGGCGTAGTCTTCAAAGGCGCGGCCTACTTGGCTGGCGCCTAGAAAACGCTCGCAGAGCACTTTTAAATCGCCCACGGTGGTTGCCCCGGTCCAGGGCCGGTTGACCGAGGTCTGGCGTGTTTCCACGCTATCGACAAACAGTGATGCCTGAATACGCTCAACTACTCGCTGAGAGGTGACCTGGGAGACAAAAATGTAGCAAAACAGGTTAATCCCAAGGGACAGCATCACACCGTGGGTAAAGCTATCGCCCAAATTAAGCCCAAAGAGTGCCGTTGGCGATAGCCAGTTAAGCCCAAGCGGTCCACCTTCAAGCCACAGGGTTGGCAGCACGCCGGCATTGATCATGGCGGGCATTAGCAGGCTATATACCCAGATCGCGAAGCCGGCGTTCATGCCAACGATAACCCCGAATCGATTGCCGCGCTTCCAGTAAAGCCCGCCAATCACTGCGGGTGCAAACTGCGCTGCGGCCGCAAACGACAGCATGCCAATAGAGGCCAGCGAGGTGAACTCAGCAAGCAGCTGGTAAAACCCGTAGGCCATGGCCAGTACAGCGACAATCGTCAGGCGACGAGTGCGCAGCACCAGACGGCCATAGTCGCGTGCTTTGGTATCAAACCAGCGCAGGCGGAAGAGCGCTGGAATGATAATTTCGTTGGAAATCATGATAGATACCGCCACCGCAGCGACAATCACCATGCCCGTTGCAGCAGAAAATCCGCCAATAAAGGTGAGTAGCGTCAGCCACTGGTGTCCTGACGCCACCGACAGCGCCAGGACGTAGGTGTCGGGCTCTACGCCGGTTTCAGAAAATAACAGTAGCCCGGCCGCGGCTAGGGGCACTACAAAAAACGCAATGGCTAGCAGATAAAGTGGAAACAGCCAGCGGGCTTTGGAGGCATCGTCAGGGTGGATGTTTTCCACCACCGCCACGTGAAATTGGCGCGGCAAGCAAAGAATCGCCAGCATGGCGAGTAGTGTTTGCGCCCAGAAGCTTTGGCCAAAGTCCTGATTGGCGAGCTGGCGCTGGAGCTGAAGCTGGCTCTCGGCATGGCCCATTAATTCCCCTAGACCGCCAAACATACCCCAGGTGACAAAGGCGCCGAGCACCACGAAAGCCAGCAGCTTGACCAGCGATTCAAATGCGACCGCATGAATTAATCCTTCGTGATGTTCGGTGGCATCAGTGTGCCGGGTGCCGAATAAAATCGCGAAGATAGCCATGACAATGGCGACATAGAACGCCGTATCGCCAAACAACGGCGTATGAGTTACATCGGTGGCGTCGGTGAGTACGCTAAACGTGGTGGAAACCGCTTTCAGCTGTAGAGCAATGTAGGGAAGGGTTCCGACTAGCGCAACGAGACTGGCAAAGGCGGCCAACGATTGAGTTTTGCCGTAGCGGGAGGCAATAAAGTCGGCAATAGACGTAACGTTTTGGTGCTTAGCAACACGGATCATTTTGGCCAGCACGGGCCAGAAAAGTAAAAACGTTAATATGGGCCCAACAAAGATACTGGCGAACGACCAGCCGGCTGTAGCGGCTTGCCCTACGGCACCGTAAAAGGTCCATGAAGTGCAGTAAATCGCCAACGCTAAGCTATAGATAGTCGGACGCCGGCGGGTGGCGCCATGCGTGCGCGCTCGGCGGTCACCGTACCATGCTATGCAAAACAAAACGGCAATATAGAGGAACGATACCGCGACCAGTAGCCCGCCGTGAAACATGCTTTTCTCCCGCCAGAGTTTGCGATCCGCTTAACGTGCGCTGCTGATAAAAGGCCTTATTCTAGGCGAAATATCGCGCGCTGTACGATCATTGATACGCAGGTTTGCTGGCGACAGTTAAAGCCTATGTGGCACAGACGTTGAGAAGTAGGGGGGAGCTATCGCGCAACGTGCGTATCTGCTCAAGGATGGGGGCGCGTGTCTCTTTATCGAGTGGGACTAATTCGCGGTTTTCGCAGTTAAGCAGATAAGGCTGGGTGATGATGATGTCCGTGTAATGGCGTTCAAACTGATAAAGGATAAACTCTGCTAAGCGGGCGCCATTTTGCTCGCTGAGACGAATGTTTTCGCTGTCGATCACGCTAAATTTCGTGGTCATGGGGATCGCAAACGTCCATGGGCGCCATACTGCCGTGGAGGTGTCGCTGGAAATCACCGTGGTGGTAGCGGGAAGCTGGGCCTGCTTATGCTCAAACCAGCTGTATTCCACCTGAACCTGATAGCCCAACATCCCCAGCCCGCCAAATACTGGCACTATCCATTTGGGTAGCCGTTTGCCGCTCAGCGTACGCAGTATTAGACCGATCCCTGCGGCCGCCAGGCCCGCAAACACGGCGGCGATCAAATGCCATATCATAAATTATCCTTATTAAAAGACATCGGGCCTCCCTGAGGAAGCCCGATGGTGGGTCGATTCCAAGGCGTGATCACCGCATTACGCTAACACGCCAGGAACGATTATGACTTAGTGATCTATTGCCATGCCAGCACCTTTCGGATAGCGAACGCTTTCCACTAGGTCCTGAATTTCTTGCGGCGGAGCTTTTGTCACGCTAGAGACCGCAAAGGCAACGGCAAAGTTAATCATTGCACCTACTGCACCGAAGGAGAGTGGCGAGATGCCTAGGAACCAGTTGTCAGGCGTGTTTGCCAGCATGTTGGTACCCGAAACAAAGAACCAGCCCAGATAGGTGAAGATATACAGCAGGGTGCTGATTAAGCCTGCCAGCATGCCGGCAATCGCGCCTGAGTTGTTCATCCGCTTAGAGAAAATACCCATCATCAGCGCTGGGAACAGCGATGCACCGGCAATGCCAAAGGCCAGGGCGACCGTTTGTGCTGCAAACCCAGGCGGGTTGAGCCCCAAATAGGTGGCCAACAATATCGCACCGCCCATTGAAATCCTTGCCGCCAGCATCTCGCCTTTTTCGCTGATTTTTGGGTTGATCATCGTTTTGATCAAATCGTGGCTGATGGCTGAAGAGATGGCCAGTAGCAAGCCCGCCGCGGTAGAAAGCGCCGCTGCGATGCCGCCTGCTGCAATCAAACCGATTACCCAGCCGGGTAAGTTGGCGATTTCAGGGTTAGCGAGTACCAGGATGTCATTATTCACACTGAGCTCGTTACCTTCCCAACCACGATCGGTGTAGTCAACGGCATCATTGTAAAACTGAATGCGGCCATCGTTGTTGATGTCGTTGTAGGTGATCAGCCCAGTGTCTTCCCAGGTACGGAACCACTCAGGGCGCTCTTCGTATAGGATCGGCGTTTGCGCCGCTTCTTCGTAGTTCTCAACCTGCCCCGCCATCTCTGGATAGACCGTGGTCATCAGGTTCAAGCGAGCCATGGAACCTACCGCTGGTGCGGTGAGGTAAAGTAGTGCAATGAAGACTAATGCCCAGCCGGCAGACCAGCGCGCGTCGGCCACTTTAGGCACGGTGAAAAAGCGAATAATAACGTGAGGAAGACCGGCAGTACCGACCATCAGCGACAGAGTGAACAGCACCATGTTGAGCTTGTTATCTACATCAGCGGTGTAGTCTTGAAAGCCAAGTGCGCTTACGACGCTGTCCAGTTTCTCAAGCAGCGGCACGCCGGATTCGGTATGCGTACTGAACATCCCGAACATCGGAATGGGGTTGCCAGTTAACTGCATGGCAATAAACACCGCAGGGATAGTGTAGGCAACAATCAACACCACGTATTGAGCAACCTGGGTGTAGGTGATGCCTTTCATACCGCCAAATACGGCGTAGAGGAAAACGATTAGCGCGGCAAGCCAGATACCCCAAGTGTTGCTAACTTCCAAAAAGCGAGAGAAGGCAACGCCTGCGCCGGTCATTTGACCGATAACGTAAGTAACGGAGGCGATAATCAAACATACAATCGCGACGAGACGCGCGGTATTGCTATAGAAGCGGTCACCGATGAAGTCTGGCACGGTGAACTTACCAAACTTACGCAAATAAGGCGCTAGCAGCATCGCCAGAATCACGTAGCCGCCGGTCCAGCCCATTAAGAAGGTGGAGTTCGCGTAGCCTCCAGAGGCGAGCAAGCCAGCCATAGAGATAAACGACGCCGCTGACATCCAGTCCGCCGCGGTAGCCATCCCGTTGGTGATAGGATGAACGCCGCCGCCGGCCACATAGAAGTCTTTCGTCGAGCCTGCTCGTGCCCAAATCGCGATGCCGATATAAAGGGCAAAGGAAGAGCCGACGAACAGTAAGTTAATTGCAAACTGGCTCATACCGGCTTACTCCCCAAGGCCATATTTTTGATCGAGCTTATTCATCTTCCAGGCATAGAAGAAGATCAGCACGATAAAGGTCAGAATTGAGCCCTGTTGTGCAAACCAGAAGCCTAAGTCAGTTCCGCCAACCGGAATGCCGGCCAGGAGAGGGCGAAAAAGGATAGCGCATCCGTAAGAAACGAATGCCCAAACGGCTAGGCATCCATAAATTAAGCGGACGTTAGCTTTCCAGTATTCAGCAGCATTGCTTTTGTCGTCTGCCATTGTGTTTCTCTCCACTTGTGATTTTTAAGGTTGGGAAAGTTCACGAGAAATAGCGTGTAATCCATCAAGGTAATCGTACGTCGAAAACTACTCAGTTTTAGGGCTGACGAACTGATATTTTTTAGTAAGTCAGCTTATTGTCAAGAAGACAAAGTTGAGTGAGTTAGTAACGTGCGATTACCCTGCATGGCTCAGTGCTAATAGTGGCTAATAAATGCAAAAAAATAAATCCCAGACTTTGGTATCAATGTGCAGCTAGATATCGATGGGTGATGTGCATGTTCTTGAAAATAAGAATTTTTAACCGCTATTTGAGCGAAGTTGGTCGGCGTTCTGAGAACTATAGGACGATAGTCTAGTAGGTAAGTAAGTGGTGCGTTATTGGCTGCTTTAAATAAATACTTTGTTTTTAGTCTAATGCTGATAGAAACATATCAATACTTTGGTCGCGTCGCTAAAGTCGCTTCGACTTTAGCGTGATAGCTAAAGGTATAACAACCTTCTGCTTGCCTATTGGGAAGTGAATCCTTTATACCCGTATAGCGCGTTTCAAATAATAACAGCGGGTTTTTTATCGCGTAGAAGTAAGGATTGACTACCTCGGGTCAGCGCTGAGCGTTATGCCACGTTTTTTAGCCCACCTTTTAGTTGAATGAGGTCATGCACAATGGTTGAGGTGGACTTATCCCAACTGCCGTTTACGCTTCTTGATGATGAAGGACGTGACCACATTCGCCGTGGCATTGATCTCGCCTATTTTGATCGCGACGAAATTATTTTAGAGACAGGCCAAGTGGGTGAGTTTGTTTTCCTAATCCATAAAGGGGAAGTGGCTGAAATAGATGCCACCCTTCCATCGACTACCTCGCGTATCGGCCACTACACGCCAGGCGATATATTTGGCGCGATCAGTATTTTGAACGGTAAAAGCCGCTATCGCTTTAAGGCCGAGCAGGAGTGCTTTTGCTATTTATTGCCCAAAGCGCTGTTTCAGCAGCTTTGCCATCGCTACCCAGCCTTTAATGACTTCTTTCGTCAATCGTTGACCCACAAGGCGCGCTTGCTGACTGAAAAGCGCGCCGGAGGGGGCGTCGCCATGGCGGGTTTCATGCTGGCTAAGGTCAGCGAGTGCATGCGCGAGCCGCTGCTGGTTGCAGCATCTACCGATATTGCTAGTGCCGTGAAGCAGCTTAACGATAGCCATGCCGATAGCCTGCTGGTGGACACCCAGGGTACGCTGGGAATGGTGACTAAAACCGATCTGCTCAATGGCTTGGTACTGGGTAGTTGCGATGTGACATCGCCGCTTAATGAGATTGCCCGCTTCAATTTAGTGACCGTTGAGCCGGGTCAGTACTTGTTTGAAGTATTGGTGCTAATGACACGGTATCAAGTAGCCCGAGTAGTGGTGATGGAAAACAGCGTTTTAACCGGCGTTGTCGAACTTACCGATGTACTTAGCTACTTTTCAAGCCGCAGTTTTGTTGTGAGCCTGCAGGTTGAACAGGCGACCAGCTTGGCGGCGCTGGCGGCGGCTAGCCAGCGCACTCCAGAGCTTGTTAAGGCGCTCATGGCTCAGGGCGTTAAACTGCGTTTTGCGATGGATCTACTCGCTGCGTTAAACGGCCGCATCATAAGTAAAGCCTGGGAGTTTATCGTCGACGAGCGATATCGTGAGCATAGCTGCATGATGGTGATGGGTAGCGAAGGGCGCGGCGAGCAAGTTCTGAAAACGGATCAAGATAACGGGCTTATTCTTGCTGATGATGTCCAGTGGCCTGATCTTTCAGCCGATATGAAAAGGCTTACTAGCAGCTTGGTTCAGCTCGGTTACCCGACATGTCCCGGCAATATTATGGTGTCTAATGCTGAGTGGGTGGGCACCGTATCGCAGTGGAAAGCCAGTATTGCAAAGTGGGCCCGTGAGCGCGATGGCGATAGCCTGATGAAGCTGGCGATTATGCTTGATGCTCACGCCGTCGCGGGCAATCCAGGTCTACTTGAAAGCGTCAGAGAAGAGCTGTTTGCACGTTGTTCAAATGACGAGCTGTTGCTGTCCTATTTTGCCCGTACGGCGCTGCGCTTCTCAACGCCCTTGACTCTATTTGGCTCGTTAAAAAAGCCTCAGCACGGTATCGATATTAAAAAGGGCGGTATTTTTCCTATTGTTCACGGTGTGCGCACCATGGCACTTGAGCGGCGTATCAACGCGACCTCGACGCTAGACCGACTTGATGCTTTGGCTTCAGATGGTCGCTTGGATCGTCGCTTTGCTGAGGATCTCGGAGAGGCGCTATCGCTGTTTGCCGAGCTGCGTCTTAAGCAGCAGCTTGATGCGTTAGAAGCGGTGAGTGACCAAAGAACGCTTCACGGAGCTCAAGAGGCAAGCCGAGCTAATCGTGTCGTGGTGCAATCGCTTTCATCACTAGAGCGCGACCTACTGCGTCAGGCGCTGCACATTGTTAAAGACTTTAAACAGCGTCTTTCGCATCGTTATCATTTGGAGTATTCGTGAGTGGAATATGGCTGCTAGACCGGCACGTGGCGCTGTTTAGCGGCTCGCTACGCACGTTGCTGCGTCGTGAAAGCGACCGGAGGCGTTGTGCTGGCTCCCCCTACGCCTGGCTATTTCAACCCTACATGGGAGAAGAGCTGGTGGCGCTCACCTGTTGTGTAACGCCAACAGGGTCATCACCGGTCATTAGCTTGGCGGCTATCGTGTTTAATCAGCAACGGATACTGACCAGCCAGGCCTTTGTGCTGACGTTAGGCACGCCGGGCCAGGCTGATAATGCGTCGCTGCGCCGCCATCGCCTGCTGTGGCAAGCAGGTGAGATAACGGCGCCAAGCAGCGGTAACTTAAGTGCGTTAGTGGAGTTCATCGGTAATCGCCCCGTTGTGGGCTGGCAGTTGGATCAGCGAATTGGAGCGCTCAATGCGCTGCTAAGCGCGCGCCTAAACTTTGAGCTGCCTAATGCCCAGGTCGATGTGGCGAAATTACACCAGCGCCAGCTACGGCGCGTGCATCCTGAGGTTGACGCGCCAAGCAGCTTTGCCCAGGCGCTGGCCTGCTGGCAGGTGCCCGCAATGGGGGCTGCCCAAGGCATATTAGGTGAGGCCACGGCTAGCGCACTGCTGTACATGCGCCTGCAGCGCGTTATGGCAGAGGCTATTTAGACAAGGGTTGGCGCCGAGCGGCGAGGTTGAATGTTGGGTCAATGCAGCGAGTGTTGCTAGAATGGCAGCTGCTTTTCATTTTCAGCATCTTTCACCCTCGGTAGTGCCTATACCATGCAATCTCTTCATCATTTTGATCCTCATCTTTCCTCGGCTCACGTTAATCCTGCGCAGGGCGCCTCAGAGGATTTTGCTGGCGCCAAGAAAAAGCGCGAATTTAACAAACTGCAAAAGCGTTTACGCCGAGAAGTGGGCAATGCGATTATTGATTATCAAATGATCAATGAGGGTGACCGCATAATGGTGTGCCTGTCTGGTGGTAAAGACAGTTACACCATGCTGGAAATTTTGCGCAATTTACAGCGCAGCGCGCCGATCAATTTTTCGCTGATAGCGGTCAACTTAGATCAAAAGCAGCCGGGTTTTCCTGAGCACGTGCTGCCTGCCTATCTGGATAAGCAAGGCGTGGAGTATCACATTGTGGAGCGTGATACCTACTCGGTGGTGAAGGAGAAAACGCCCGAAGGTAAAACCACCTGCGCACTGTGTTCACGCCTACGGCGTGGTTCGCTGTATGGTTTTGCTGAAGAGATTGGGGCCAATAAGATTGCTTTAGGGCATCACCGCGAAGATATTCTTGAGACGCTTTTTCTGAATATGTTTTTCGGCGGCAGCTTGAAGGCAATGCCCCCTAAGCTCCTGTCCGATGACGGTAAAAACATGGTCATTCGGCCGCTGGCCTACTGCAAAGAAGCCGATATTGCTGAATTCTCGCGACTAATGGAATTCCCGATTATCCCCTGCAATTTGTGTGGCTCTCAGCCCAATATGCAGCGCCAAGTGGTCAAAGAAATGCTCGCCGAATGGGATGAGAAATTCCCCGGCCGCCTGGAAAGCATGTTCAAAGCCGTTACCAACATTGCGCCATCACAGTTGGCAGACCGCAGCCTTTTCAATTTCGAAGGCTTAGAGGCCAAGCAAGCGGAGTTGATGGCGGGGCGTATCCAGGCCTTTAACGTTGGCTAGCCTAATTGAATAGCTAGGAGCCGTGCGTGTCACACTATGCGTTATCTGGATATAACACGGTACGCCCTGAGGCTTTGAGCGACGCGTTTCGCCGCCAGCCAGCGGGGCGTTTTTTGGTGCAAGATAGGGGGCCGCTCTCAGTACATGGCGAGGCCAAGGTAGGGCGATTACTGTTTGCCCACGGGGCGGGGGCCGGCCAGCAGTCAGCGTTCATGCAGCAATTTGTCACTTCTTTGGCCCAGCAGGGAGTGCAAGTGCTGTGTATCGACTTTCCGTATATGCAGCAGATGCAAGAGTCGGGTAAGCGCCGACCGCCTCCGCCAATTGCCCAAACACTTGTGCAGTTGACTGAGTGGCATGCATTGCTCAGCCCACTGTCGGCGCTTCCTTTGTGGGTCGGGGGGAAATCAATGGGAGGGCGTGTGGCAACGCTGCTAGCGAGCCAGCAGGCATGTCCTGGGGTCGTGGTGGCTGGCTATCCGTTTCATCCGCCTAAAGCGCCTGACAAGCTTCGACTGGACCACTGGCCAGCCATTGAGTGCCCTTTGCTTGTTTTACAAGGCGAGAGAGACCCGTTCGGCACCCGCAATGACGTCGCAAGCTATGATTTGCCAGCCAATGCCCACCTCGCATGGCTAGAAGATGGCGACCATGATTTCAGGCCTCGCCGCTCTTCTGGCCAAACGCATAAGGTTTTGATTGACGAAGCGACCCAAATTGCGGCATCCTTCGTCCGCGCTTACGGCTAAGGCTTCACAGAAGCAGAGCAGCACGCGGGTTTAAAGCATCGTTTTAAGAACAGTTTTAAACGTAGCATGTTGACATTGAACAAGTCTTCTGTAGAATTCAGCGCCACGTGTCCAGCGGGTGGTTAGCTCAGTTGGTAGAGCACCAGCCTTACAAGCTGGGGGTCACTGGTTCGAACCCAGTACCACCCACCATCTTAGATGGTAAAGATACGTTGTAGGAAAAGCAGTAATAGCGTAATAGTAAGACAAGTGAAATTAAGTATTGATGTGCATAACGGACCGGTAGTTCAGTCGGTTAGAATGCCGGCCTGTCACGCCGGAGGTCGCGAGTTCGAGTCTCGTCCGGTCCGCCAACATCACATCGCTACCCAGCTTGCATACTGTTTCACTGATGCTGTTGTAACAAAGATGTTTTAGAATAGATGTTGCAGTAAAAGTATGTTATCGCACTTCGGACCGGTAGTTCAGTCGGTTAGAATGCCGGCCTGTCACGCCGGAGGTCGCGAGTTCGAGTCTCGTCCGGTCCGCCACGATAACACTGATGGATAGTAAGCTAGATTGGGTGGTTAGCTCAGTTGGTAGAGCACCAGCCTTACAAGCTGGGGGTCACTGGTTCGAACCCAGTACCACCCACCATCTTAGATGGTAAAGATACGTTGTAGGAAAAGCAGTAATAGCGTAATAGTAAGACAAGTGAAATTAAGTATTGATGTGCATAACGGACCGGTAGTTCAGTCGGTTAGAATGCCGGCCTGTCACGCCGGAGGTCGCGAGTTCGAGTCTCGTCCGGTCCGCCATTAAAGCACTTAAGATGTCGTAATGATGTAAAAGCTATATCGGCATTAGCCGAACAAATTCAAAAAAGCCCGGATCATTGATCCGGGCTTTTTTATTGCGTCTACCCGCTTAGCGGCGCGCGAGTATTAAGCAATGGCGCTAACGGCCGCCTTAGCAATTTGCACATCTTGCTCAGGTTTGACGCCTGAAATGCCGACGGCACCCACTACATGACCATCGACAATAATCGGCACGCCTCCTGAGAGAAGACCTTGCAGCGGCGCAGAAATAAACGCAGTGCGTCCGCCGTTGATCATCTCTTCGAATACCTGTGTCTCTTTACGGCCTAGCGCTGCGCTGCGCGCTTTCTGCGTAGCTACTTCAGCGCTGAAGGGGGCAGCACCATCTAAACGGCGCAGGCCCAGCAGGTGGCCGCCGTCGTCAGTTACCGCGATGGTCACGGGCCAGCTATTGCTATCGGCTTCTTTCTGTGCAGCATCCAGTACGCTAATCACATCGGCTTGGGCAAGAATGGCTTTTGTTTGCATGGTGTAATCCTTTTTAAGGGAGGGAGTGAGTCGCCGCGCTATTAAGTAGCAGCGCGGCGCAGGGGTTAAGTTTTAAAAGCTAAGGGTTAGGGAAGTGCTGCATCGACGATTTCTACCCAGTGGCGCACTGGGGTTCGGTTTGCGCCGGCAAGGTGCGTCTGGCAGCCGATATTGGCCGTGACAATAACGTCCGGCTTGCCTGCCTCAAGTGCATTGAGTTTATTGTCACGCAGCTGCGTGGCAAGCTCAGGCTGAGTAATAGAATATGTGCCCGCCGACCCACAGCAAAGGTGCCCATCCTGAACAGGCGTTAAAGAGAAACCTAGCTTAGTAAGCACGCCTTCGACCGCTCCATTGAGTTTCTGAGCGTGCTGTAGCGTACACGGGCAGTGAAAGGCCAGCCGCTTTGAGTCGTTAACGTTCAACGCCTCTAGCGGCTCATCGCGCAAGATTTCGACAATATCTTTAGCCAGAGCGCTGACCTTTTCCGCTTTCACCGCGTAGCTGGGGTCATCCTTGAGCATGTAACCATACTCTTTAATAAAGGCGCCGCAGCCACTGGCGGTTTGTACAATAGCTTCGGTGCCTTGTTCAATGTACGGCCACCAGGCGTCGATGTTGGCGCGCATGCGGGTGCGGCCGTCGTCTTGGGCGTTGAGGTGAAAATCCACCGCGCCACAGCAGCCTGCTTCAGAAACAGGCGTTACGCTAATACCTAAACGATCAAGTATGCGCGCGGTAGCGGCATTGGTATTCGGTGACAGCCCCGGCTGTACGCACCCTTCTAGCATTAATACTTGGCGAGCGTGGCTGTGGGCATCGGGGCGAGTACCGGCATCCACGGGGGCCGTAGGCATTTTACTGCGCAGCTTGGCAGGCACCAGCGGTTTAAAGGTTTGCCCAAGCTTCAAGAGCGCTTGAAAGCGTTTAGGATCAACCATCATCTTGCGCAGTACGTAGCGCTGAGCCCGCTCACCGGGCGGGCGGGGTACGCGGCGCTCAATTTCAGCACGCCCAATGTTAAGCAGCTTATGGTACTCCACGCCCGAAGGGCAGGTGGTTTCACAGTTAAGACACGTCAGGCAGCGGTCAAGGTGTAGGCGAGTCTCATCGGTGACCTGGTCGTCATCGTCGCGGCTTTCGAGCAACTCCTTCATTAAATAGATGCGTCCACGCGGGCCGTCGCGCTCATCGCCTAGCAGTTGATACGTTGGGCAAGTGGCGTTGCAAAAGCCGCAGTGAACGCAGGTGCGTAAAATGCGCTCCGCTTCCTGAATATGCGGCTTTTGACGATCGGCATCGGTAAAGTGCGTCTGCATATGTCAGCTCTCCTGATTAAAACGCCGCATAAAGACGACCGGGATTAAATATGCCATGGGCATCCAGTTCCGCCTTCAGGTTACGATGATATTTTTCCACTACCGCGTTTAGCGGTGTGAAGGGATCTACGGCGCCGCCCTGGGAATGAGGTGTGTAGCAGGTCGCATGGCCGCCCGCGGCGTTGCAGGTAGCGCGCAGCGTGTTTGCATCCAACGTTGTCTTTACCCAGCGCTGGCTGCCCGCCCAGTCGTAAAAGATATTTGTTTCAGGAATATCCAAGGCTAGAGGCGCCGTGTTCGGCGGCAGCGATAGGCGCCACAGCGCTTGATCATCGTCGGGCTGAAAGAACGTGTGAGTATGATCGCGTAGCTCGCGCCAGAAACTGGCATCAAGCGACTCACCGCCCAAGCGTTCCTGCGTCGCTTGAACCGAGCTTTTGCCGCCCTCTAAGCGTAGAAACAGCTCGCCGTGATGCCAGGCAGCCGCCGTGATTGGCAGCGGCTGACGGCCCAGTTCGGCGAGTTTTTTGAGCGCATCATCAAGACTGTACGTTAACCGCAGGCTGTGAGTGGCTGTGGGGATCGGCAGCACTTTAAAGGAAATGTCGGTCAGTACGCCTAGAGTGCCCTGTGCACCAGCCATTAAGCGCGAAAGATCGTAACCGGCGACATTCTTCATCACTTCGCCGCCAAAGCGGAGCAGCTTGCCTTCTTGAGTGATCACTCGCGTGCCCAGCACGAAGTCGCGCACCGCACCCGCCCAGGGGCGGCGAGGTCCGGAAAGCCCAGTGGCGACGGCGCCACCAATGGTGCTGCTTTCAGCGAATAGTGGTGGCTCGAATGCCAGCATTTGATTCTGCTCTGCTAGTACGGCCTCTAAGTCATTAATACGCGTGCCAGCGCGCACGGTTACCACTAACTCTACCGGGTCATAGCTCACAATGCCTTTGTGTTCGGCCATTTGCAGTGTTTGGCCTTCCACGGGGCGGCCATAAAAAGCGCGGGTGTCTCCGCCTACAATACGTAGCGGGGTGCGTTCGGCATACGCGCTGCGCACCTGTTCGCACAGGGCATCAGCGATATCGCGGTCGGCGGCATGCATCGCTCGTTCGGTCATGGTCTTTCCTAGTTTTGGGTCTTGCCTAGTTATTATCGTGGCTAGGGTAAATGTTAAAAACGTGGCAACTCCGGGTGTGGTAACTCGTTGTTATGCACATGCATCGCACCAAATTCAGCGCAGCGTGCCAGCGTCGGAATGTTCTTACCTGGGTTCAGCAGCCGCTGTGGATCAAAAGCCGCTTTTAGCGCATGAAAAACACTAATTTCATCCGGCTGGAACTGGCTGCACATTTGGTTGATTTTTTCGCGACCAACGCCATGCTCGCCGGTGATAGAGCCGCCCACGGCCACGCAGAGCTCAAGAATCTTGCCACCCACCTCTTCGGCAAGCGCCAGCTGGCCCTCTTGGTTGGCATCAAATAGGATCAGCGGATGCATATTGCCGTCGCCTGCGTGAAACACATTGGCCACGGCTAACCCGCTTTCTTGTGAAAGGGCGGCAATGCCTTTAAGCACCCGGGGAAGTTCGCGGCGTGGAATCGTGCCATCCATGCAATAGTAATCCGGCGACATACGGCCCACTGCGGGAAAGGCATTTTTACGCCCCGCCCAGAACTTGGCACGCTCGACTTCATCGCGAGCCTGCTGGATGTTGGTGGCCCCGGCATCTTCCAATACTCGGCGTACGGTAGCGCAGTCGTCGTCGACATCAGCCTCAACGCCGTCTAGCTCGCAGAGTAAAATTGCCTCGGCGTCGAGTGGGTAGCCAGCTCTGACAAAATCCTCAGCGGCTTGGATGGCGAGCTTATCCATCATTTCTAGGCCGCCGGGAATAATGCCTGCGGCAATGATGTCACCAACGGCCCGACCGGCTTTTTCGATGTCATCAAAGCTTGCCATCAGCACTTTAGCCGTTTCCGGTTTGGGCAATAGCTTGACGGTAATTTCAGTAACTACCCCCAACATGCCTTCTGAACCGTTCATTAGTGCCAGCAGGTCAAAACCGGGCGCATCTAGCGACTCAGCCCCCAATGTCATGTGCTCGCCCTCAATGGTGAGCACGTCAACGCGCATTACGTTATTCACCGTAAGACCATATTTTAAGCAGTGCACGCCGCCGGCGTTTTCAGCCACATTGCCGCCAATAGAGCAGGCAATTTGCGATGAAGGGTCGGGCGCGTAGTAGAGCGAGTAGGGCGCGGCGGCTTCAGAAATAGCCAGGTTGCGCACACCGGGTTGAACACGCGCTAAACGAGCATCAGGGTCGACTTTCAAAATCTTGTTAAAGCGCGACATCACTAGCAGTACACCTTGCTCCAGCGGCAGCGCGCCGCCTGAAAGCCCGGTGCCTGCACCGCGGGTGACAACGGGTACGCTGAGTGCATGACAGCGTTTGAGCAGCTTTTCCACCTGATCAAGCGAGTCAGGCAGCGCCACCAACATGGGCAATACGCGATAGGCTGCTAACCCGTCGCACTCAAAAGGTCTCAGGTCTTCCTCACGATGCAGAAGTGTCATTGCGGGAATGGATTGCTGCAGGTCGTTTAAAACCTCTGCTTTATCACGGCTAACGAGCGGACCATCTAGGCGCTCATCAAAGAGGATATTCATGATGACATCCCATGCTTATTGTCATTAAAGGATAACGCTGGCTATTTTCACGAACATATTTCAGGCACGTGCATATTTCACGTACAGCGCGTTTGCGCCACGTGGTTTCAATTTGGGCTTTTTTTGCGCGTCTGTCTAGACCGTGGTGCATTGGTCTTACCATTCATTAGTCGACAGAACGCTTCCTGTGCTGCTGAGTGGCGCTAGGTCCGCTCAGCCGTTAGCGATACTCTTGTCATAATCAGGGTTAATCACGCCCGCTAACGTGGCTACCTCAATTTTATTGCACAAGTGGTCACGCAGGATTTGGCCTAACAGCGCACCGTCACGCTTTTCGAGCGCCGCCATCATGTTTTCATGATCCTTGACCGCCTGGCTCCAGTAACGCTCGGTCATTTTCTTGGAGTAACGCACGCGCTTAACGCGTTGATTTAAGTTGCTATAGGTTTCTTGTAAAACGTCATTATTCGCCGCGGCCAGAATGCTTTCATGAATCTGGCGATTGACCTTGAAATAGGGCAATAGATCGCGATTACGGTAGTGCTCTAGCATCGTATCGTGGAGCTTTCGAATGGCGCTAATTTCAGCGTCACTTATGTACTCACAGGCAAGTTCACCGGATAGCCCTTCTAGGGCCGCCATTAAATCGTAAGTGTCTTTAACCTTTTTGAAGGTCAGCTGTACCACCCGTGCGCCTCGGTTGGGCAGCAGCTCGATAAGGCCTTCGGTGGCGAGCACCTTCAGCGCTTCACGCAAAGGCGTGCGCGATACGCCGAAGCGATCACACAGCTGCTTTTCAGATATTCGTTCTCCGGGGGAAAGCTCGCCGTGCTCAATGAGTTCGCCAATTCTATCGGCCACTTCGCGATACAAGTTGCGCTGCAATATCTTTGTCATTCTTCAGTTCCTTGTCAGTGGCGCACTTGACTTGTTGCCAAGCTACCCAGACCACTTGGATCGTTTGAGCACGATACCATTTGCTTAAACCTAGCGCCGAGTACAGCCGACTTTGCTTAAAACCGTCTTTGCATAGTGGCTATTATTTGCATGATCTGCAAAAGTAATTATGAATTCAGTATTCACGATGTCAGCATTTTGCTGGCGATATTGTCATCTTAACAATCACAAAGGTAAAACCGATGGCCGGACAAGTATTCCACTGCAGCGTGCAGCTTCCTAGGGAACAAAGTAGAAAAGTAATCGAAGGCGCTATAGCGCTGGCCCGCGAAGCCAGACTCCCGCCGCTAACCATCGTGGTATTAGATGGCGGCGGTAATTTAGTGGCAGCAGAACGGGAAGATGGCTGTGCACCGTTGCGTTTTCCAGTGGCGCAGGGGAAAGCCTATGCTTCACTTGGCATCGGGGTTGCCAGCGGCGTGTTAGGAGTTCGCAACGCTGAACGCACGGCGTTTGTTGCCAGCGTTTCGGCGGCTTCCCAGGGGCATTTTGTGGCCGTGGCGGGCGGAGTCCCCATTTTGAATGATCAGCAATGTGTGATTGGCGCGGTAGGCGTAAGCGGTGCCTCGTCTGATGAAGACCAGCAGGCCGCTATAGCGGGTATTGAGCTAGCAGGTTTACGTTGGGGGCTTGAGCCTAGCTAGCAATATAGCGGGATAATTGTGATTCAAGAGCGGGCTGTGTGGCTTATTCGAGCCACTGCCCGTTTTTTTATGTGTGAAGGTTATTAGAGAGAGCTTAAAAAACAACGCGTTGCAGTTTTGTTTTTGCGACAAGACGAAAGTTTAATACCTAATTTTGAATTTTGAATTCAAATTGATGTGGGGAAAGCCTTTGCTGTAGATGCCTATTAGCAACGCGTTGGTCTATTCAAACAGCTTCCCATGCAGGTTCCATCGTGAGCTAACGCTGCGGTGGCGACATAGCCAACAACAACAAATGCTTCACTTGGAGTTCACTATGAAACTGCTCAAAACAGCGCTGGCAACGGCCATTGTATCGCTTGGCTTGCAGGCCGCCGCCGCTAACGCCGCTATTGAAGTGCGCCTTGGTCATGTGGGTGGCCCTGGCTCGTTATTTGAAATTAGCGCCAACCGTTTTGCTGAACTCGCCAACGAACGCTTAGAAGGCGTTGCCGAAGTAAACGTTTATGGCAACAGCCAGCTGGGCAGCGATGAATCAATGATGCGTCGTTTGCGTTTGGGTTCACTGGATCTCTCGATACCCTCCACGGTCATGAGTTCGGAATCAGATCAGTTTGCGCTGTTTGAAATGCCGTATTTAATCGCTGACCGCGAGCACATGAAGCGCGTGCGCGATGAGGTCGTACGTGGGCCCATGTATGACGCCGCTGAAGCCCGTGGTTTTAAAATTATCGGGGTATGGGAAAACGGTTTTCGTCAGATCACTAACAACGTTCGGCCGATTGTTGTTCCTAGCGATCTTGAAGGCATAAAGCTGCGCACGCCCAGCGGTGTATGGCGTATTGAAATGTTCCGTAGCTACGGTGCGGCGCCTTCCCCGATGTCGCTTTCTGAAGTGTTCGTGGCCCTACAAACCGGGGCAATGGACGGCCAGGAAAACCCATTAATTCAAACCTACTCCTCGCGCTTCCAGGAAGTGCAGGATTACCTCTCCATTTCCAACCACGTTTACACCCCTGCCTACCTAACCGCTGGTGCTAGCTGGAGCCGTCTACCGGAAGAAGTGCAGCAAGTGCTCGAAGAAGTGGCCGTTGAAATGGAAGACTTCGTGTTAGAAGAAGGTCAGCGTCTCGATGATGAAACCCTGGCGAAAATGAAAGAAGAGGGAATGGAAGTCAACGACGTCGATTTCGATGCTTTCGTTGAGGCCTCACAAACTATCTACAGTAAGTTTGCCGATGAAGTAGACGGTGGTCAGGACTTGATTGACTCAGTGGCTGCGCTACGCGAGTAAGTCCCGCGCCAATCTATCAGAGGTGCAGCGCTCGATACGCGGCACCTCGTCTCTCGGAGGTCTCAATGAGTACTTTTACAAAATTCAAGAACGCCTATTTTTCGTTTCTTGAAGGTATCGTCGTGATTTTGGTAATTGCGCTTGCGGGCGTGGTCACCGTCGGCTTCGTGACCCGCTATCTAGGTTTTCCCTTAAGCTGGTATGACGAGCTGGCGGCTGTGTTGCTGGCCTGGGTGACCTATTACGGTGCGGCGTTGGCCGCCGCGAAAGGCGCGCATATTACCTGCCCCAGCGTGCTTAATATGTGCCCGCCTGTCATTCGTGTGCCGGTCGCGCTGCTAGCCGAGGCTATCACCATCGGTTTCTTTATCTTCCTTGGCTTAGCAAGCTATCAGGTGATGCTGATTCTTGATGGCGTCAATATGGTCAGCCTCCCCGCCATCTCAATGCAGATAACTCAGTCGGCTATTCCCGTTGCTTCCGTACTGTTCATTATTGCTGAACTGCTGCGGCTCCCCGACGTGATCAAAAGTGCTCGAGGTAAAGGCTTTATTGATCATGAACTTGAAGAAGCAGGCCTTGACGCAGATGCCGTCGAAGCCGTCAGCACACAGCAGCGAGGGTAAGCAGACACCATGGTCATACTGTATATCTTTATCGCATTAATTCTGCTGATTCTTATCAATGTGCCTGTTGCGGTGGCATTAGCATTGGTGGGAACCGTTGCAACGTTCATGTCGTATGGCAGCTTGGCAATGCCGACGGTCGGCATGACGATGTTTGAGGGCGCCACCAACTTTCCGCTGATTGCGATTCCGCTGTTTATTCTCGCCGGTGCCATTATGAACGCCTCGAGTATATCGCGGCGCTTGATTGACTTAGCCATGGCAATGGTAGGGTTTATTAAAGGCGGTTTAGCGATGGTTACCATCGGCGCTTCGGTGTTTTTCGCTGAAATTTCAGGGTCTTCCGTTGCAGGCGTATCGGCCATAGGCAGTATTTTGATTCCCGCGATGCGCAAGCGGGGCTATACCAAAGAATTTGCCGCTTCAATTTCCTCTTCGGCTGCCAGTCTGGCCATCATCCTGCCGCCTTCTATTCCGATGATTCTGTATGCGGTCATGTCGGGTGAATCGGTGGTACAAATGTTTGTTGCCGGTATCTTCCCAGGACTTTTAGGTGCAATGGGCTTGGCGGGGATGTGCTACTACCTGGCACGCAAATATAACTTCCCCTCTGAAGGACGCTTTCGGGTCTCGCAGCTATGGATCGCTTTCAAAGAAGCGATCTGGGCACTGTTGATTCCGATCATCATTCTAGGCGGTATCTTTGGTGGGTTCGTTACTGCGACCGAAGGCGCAGCGCTGGCGGTATGTGTCGCTATCTTTATCAGTGCGGTGATCTATCGCGAATTCACCTTTAGAAATTTCATCGACTCTTGTAAGAGTGCCGGCGTGCAAACCGCGGTGGTGATGCTACTGGTGGCAGCGTCAGCGGTCGTCGGTGGGTATCTGACTGAAACGCGTATTCCCCAGCAGATTGCGATGCAGATTAGCGAGCTTACCAGCAACAAGTACATGATTTTGGCACTACTCAACATCATCTTCTTGATTTTGGGTATTTTCCTGCACTCTGCCGCGGCGATTATTTTGGTCGTGCCCATTGTTTTACCGCTAGTGCTTGAAGTGGGTATCGATCCGCTGCACTTCGGTCTGATCGTGACGTTAAACTTAGCGATCGGCCAGCAAACACCTCCGGTGGCCAGCGTGCTCATTGCGGCGTGCTCCATTGCTAAATCGGACATATGGGCAACCTCGAAAACCAACCTGTGGTTCATTGCCGTGCTGTTTACGATCCTGATGATTAATACCTATATTCCGGCGTTTGCGCTGGCATTAGTGAATTTTGTCTACGGATAACGTGACCGTTGGTCGAGAGCTGAAAGGTAATACTCGAACACGACATGCCTAACAGGAGTAGCAGATGAGCAACGTAAACGAACCCAACCACGTCGATAGCATTCGCTTCGAGCAGCTTAACGGGGTGGCTTGGATTGGCTTTAATCGGCCCCAGAGCCGCAATGCCATGACCTGGGAGATGTACGACGCCTTGGAAAAGCATTGCGATCAGCTGGTCGACAACGATGACATTCATGCGGTTGTCTTACACGGTGTAGGCGGTGAAGCGTTTGTAGCCGGCACCGATATCAGTCAGTTTTCAACCTTTACCAAGGCGAGCGATGCCATTGACTACGAGCGGCGTATTGATCGTGTTGTCGGCAAACTTGAGGCCTTTCCCAAGCCCACGCTGGCGCTGATAGAAGGTGCCTGTGTGGGGGGCGGGGCGGCACTGGCGCTAGTGTGCGATTTTCGCTACGCCACCTCCACGCTCAAGTTTGGCGTGCCCATTGCTAAAACGCTGGGCAATACGCTGTCGATTAATAACGTTTCGCGCATGATCGATATGCTTGGCGTTGCGCGGACAAAAGAGGCGCTGATGATGGCGCGCCTGTTTGGTGCCGATGAGGCACTCGCGACGGGATTAATCAATCAGCAGTTCGGCGCAGGCACCATCTATGCCGACGTGGCGATACTCGCAGAGGCCTTTGCTCAGCGTGCGCCGCTAACGCTTAAGGCCAGTAAGGCGTTGATTGGACGTGCGCTGGAGCAGCGACGTCTTCCCGCCGACGCGAGTGATGACTGGGTAACCACCTGCTATATGAGCCAAGATTTTGCCTCGGCAGTGGATAAATTCGTCAATAAAACGCCGTTTAAGTGGTCTGGCCATTAGTTTTCGGCCAGAGCTTACATCGACTAACTAGGAGGAAAGCCCGTGCTTCCCCTACAAGACATAAAAGTGCTGGATGTATCGCAAATTATGGCCGGACCCTACTGCACCATGGTGTTGGCTGACATGGGCGCTGAGGTGATTAAGGTGGAGAAGCTCAATGGCGGTGATGACAGCCGCCAAATGGGGCCTTACGTCAACGGCGAATCGACCTGCTTTTCACAGATTAATCGTAATAAAAAGAGCATATCGCTTAATCTAAAAGATGAACGCGCTAGAGAAATTTTCTATCGCTTAGCCGCTGATGCCGATGTGATTGTCGAAAACTACCGGCCTGGCGTCACCAAATCGCTGGCCATTGATTACGACACGATTAAGGCCATCAACCCTGGCATCGTGTACTGCTCCATTTCAGGCTATGGGCAAACCGGGCCTTATAGCCACAAAGGTGGATTCGACCTGGTGGCGCAAGGCATGACTGGATTGATGTCGATGACCGGCGAGCAGGGCAAACGCCCGCTGAAAACCGGTATTGCTGTTTACGACATTGGGGCTGGACTCACCGCGATTTATTCAATCCTGGCGGCATGCATTCACAAGATGAAGACGGGCGCCGGCCAGTATATTGATATCGCCATTACCGAGTGTGGCTTGCCCTGGTTTACCTGGGAGGCGGCAGCGTATTTTTCTGAAGGCACCGTGCCTAAGCCAACGGGGTGGCGCCATCGCGTGTCTGCGCCTTACCAGGCCGTCAAAGCCAGCGATGGCTATTTGATGCTCGGCTGTGCCAATCAACGAACCTGGGAACGCTTTTGTCAGGATGTCTTAAAACGCGAGGAGTTAATGGCAGACCCGCGTTTTATCACTAACCAGACGCGCGGTCAGCACGTTGAAGAGCTGGAAGCGTTGCTTGAAGAGCTGATGGCCGACCAAAGTGTGAATGAGTGGCTAACGCTTTGTGACCGCGCGGGTGTACCGGCAGGGCCTATTAACGATTTCGCTCAAGCCATGCAGGATGAGCACTACGTAGCGCGAGGCATGGTGCAGGAGATGGACCACCCGGTGATAGGCAAAATGAAGACGATAGGCTTTCCCAGTAAGTTTTCGGCAACGCCCTCGCAAATTCGTAGCCCTGCACCTTTGTTTGCTCAGCATACTGATGAAGTACTTGATAGCCTGGGTATTTCTGGTGAAGAGCTTGATGCTTTACGCGCTGAAGGATGTATCAAGTAACGCTTTTTTGATGTGATGAATTGCATTCATTATCCATTTTGAATAACGCTAAGCGGCAGATTCAGCCGCGAGCCGTACAACAACAAACAGGAGCGTCATCATGCTAAAACTTAATTTTCACCCATCCGGTCGTCATTTCTTGCAAATTCCTGGCCCATCACCGGTGCCAGATCGCATCTTACGAGCGATGAGCCTGCCCACCATTGATCACCGTGGGCCGGAGTTCGGCGCGCTAGGTCTTGAACTGTTGAGCAAGGTTAAAAAAATATTCAAGACCGAGAACCCGGTGATTATTTACCCAGCGTCAGGTACCGGTGCCTGGGAGGCCGCGTTAGCCAATACTATGTCGCCTGGCGACCGTGTGCTGATGTTTGAAACCGGCCACTTTGCCACGCTATGGCAAAAAATGGCTCTGCGCCTGGACATCCAGCCCGAATTTCTGAGCCTGCCTGGCTATGAAGGCTGGCGCCAGGGTGTGCAGGCAGACATGATCGAAGCGCGCTTAAAAGAAGATACCGGTCACGAGCTGAAAGCGGTGTGCGTTGTACATAACGAAACCTCTACCGGCGTCACCAGTGACATTGCGGCCGTGCGTAAGGCTATTGATGCGGCGGGCCACCCTGCATTGCTGATTGTCGATACTATTTCAGGCTTGGCCAGCGCTGACTTCCGTCACGATGAATGGGGCGTAGATGTTACTGTTTCCGGCTCCCAAAAGGGCCTGATGCTGCCGCCAGGCATCAGTTTTAACGCGCTCTCACCTAAAGCAATCGAAGCGAGTAAGCAGTCGACATTGCCAAAAAGTTTTTGGGCTTGGGATGAAATTCTAGAGGCCAATAAGAACGGCTACTGGCCCTACACGCCAAGCACTAACCTGCTTTACGGCCTGAATGAAGCGCTGGATATGCTGTTGGATGAAGGTCTCGACAACGTGCTGGCTCGCCATCAGCGCTGGGGAGCCGGCGTACGTGCAGCGGTAGCAGCGTGGGGGCTAGAAATTCAGTGCCAGGACTCTGCGGTGTATTCGCCGGTACTGACGGGTGTGGTGATGCCCGAAGGCGTTGATTCGGATGCGGTGCGCAAGATCATTTATGAGCGATTTGATCTTTCACTTGGCATGGGGCTGGGTAAGGCCAAGGGCAAGATTTTCCGGATTGGCCATTTAGGCGACTGCAACGATCTAACCCTGATTGCCACCCTGGGCGGCTGTGAGGCGGGCATGAAGCTTGCTGGCGTGAAGCTGAAGGGAAGCGGTGTGCTTGCCGCGCTGGATTACTTTGCAGCTAATCCGCTCAATGCAGGCGCAGCAGAGCGCTAAATGACGGGGGAGAGCCACATGACGTCTCTGACCAATCATCGCCTGCCCGGTGATGCCAAGATTCGACCGCTCGGCGAGTTTGCCGAGCGGCTATCCCGCGAAATGGAAGGTGAAGTACGGTTTGATCGGGCAACGCGGGGGCGCTATTCAACCGATGCCTCTATTTATCAGGTGACGCCGGTAGGCGTGGTCATCCCGCGCCACCAGCAGGATTTGAAAATAGCGCTGGATATCGCCCGAGATGCTAGCGTGCCGATATTGGCGCGGGGAGCGGGGACTAGCCAGTGTGGCCAAACCGTTGGCGAGGCGCTGGTGATTGATACTACGCGCTGGCTCAATCAGATCGTCGATTTCGACGCCGAGGCACTCACCGTGGTGGTCGAGCCAGGCATTGTGCTTGACCACCTGAATGCGTGGCTTAAGCCGCATGGGCTATGGTATCCGGTGGATGTTTCTACCAGCGCGCAGTGCACGATTGGCGGAATGACGGGCAATAACTCATGTGGGTCTCGCTCGATTTACTACGGCAATATGGTGCATAACGTGCTGGGCGTCGAGGCGCTTTTAGCCGACGGCAGCGCGGCCAACTTCGGTTTCGTGGACAGTGTCGCTCAAGGCTCCCAGGAGCAGCGCATTGCTGAGCAGATCAAGGCCATCGCGCAGCGTGTCGCGCCTGAAATACGTGACCACTTCCCCAAGGTGTTGCGGCGGGTAGGTGGTTATAATCTGGATCTGTTCGATTGCCAAAATCCTATTCCCTATGATCTTGACGGGCGTGCGAACCTCGCCCACTTATTGGTGGGCTCTGAAGGGACGCTAGGCGTTAGCCAGCGTATTAAGCTCAGGCTGTCACCGCTGCCCGAGCAAAAAGTCCTGGGCGTGGTGAATTTCCCGACGTTTTATCAGGCGATGGACTTCACTCAACATATCGTCAAGCTTGGCCCCACGGCGGTTGAGCTGGTTGATCGCACGATGATTGAGCTATCGCTGGAAAATCCTGCGTTTCGGCCTGTCATTGAAAAGGCGCTAATTGGTAAGCCTGAAGCGATTTTGCTCGTGGAGTTTGCCGGCCAAGACCACGCGGCACAGATGGAGGTACTGCGTGGCCTTAGTGAGCTGATGGCTGATTTAGGCCTGCCTGGCAGCGTGGTCGACATGCCAGGAGCCGCTGAGCAGAAAGCATTGTGGAACGTGCGTAAAGCTGGGCTCAACATCATGATGAGTATGAAGGGCGACGGTAAGCCGGTTTCCTTCATTGAAGACTGCGCGGTGCCGCTAGAGCATTTGGCGGAGTACACCGAAAAGCTGACCGACGTGTTTAACCGCTACGGCACGGAAGGCACCTGGTATGCCCACGCAGGCGTCGGCACGTTGCACGTGCGCCCGATTCTCGACATGCGCCGGGATGGCGCAGAGAAAATGCGTGAAATCGCCGAGCTAGCCTCCGCGCTAGTGCGCGAATATAAAGGCGCCTACTCCGGTGAGCATGGCGATGGTATCTGCCGTGGCGAATGGGTGGCGTGGCAGTTCGGTGAGACGATCAACGACGCCTTTCGTGAAATAAAGCAACTGTTTGATCCTAACAATCTGTTCAATCCGGGCAAGATTGTCGATACTCCCAAAATGGACGACGAACGCTACTTTCGTTTTCCTAAAGCCTATAAAACCATCCCGCTAACCCCGGTGTTTGACTGGTCCGCTTGGAATGTAAAGCGTGACCCGCTCACCGGCGAGCAAACGTCGCCAGGCAGCGGCGGCGATGCCACCCATGGCTTGGCTATGGCCGTGGAGATGTGCAACAACAACGGCCACTGCCGTAAGTTTGACGCGGGAACCATGTGCCCAAGTTTTCGCATTACTAAGGATGAACAGCATTTGACCCGGGGCCGCGCTAATACGCTGCGTCTGGTGCTTTCCGGCCAATTGGGTGATGAAGGGCTTGCCAGTGACGATGTCAAAGAGGCGCTGGATCTATGCGTTTCGTGTAAGGGCTGCAAGCGCGATTGCCCCACGGGCGTGGATATGGCCAAGTTCAAAATAGAGGCACGCACCGCCCGCGCGCGTCTTAAAGGAATCTCTCTACGTGACCGTATGGTGGGGGAAATGCCGCGCTACGCCCCGTGGGCCAGCAAGTTTTCCGCATTGGTCAACGGCGTTGAGCGAGTGCCTTTTTTAGCCAAGCAAATCAAACAGGCGCTTAAGCTTGCGCCCCAGCGTTCGCTGCCGCTATTTAACGGCAACTTCCTTGCCAGTGCCGAGGCGTCTCCGCACGCTGCGCGGGAAGTGCTGCTGTTCGTTGATACCTTCAATAATTATATGGAAGGCGATAATGCCAAGGCGGCCAAACGGGTGCTGGAAGCTGCGGGCTACCGCGTTCATCTGAATGTTACGAAAGGGCAGCGCCCCCTTTGCTGCGGGCGAACCTATCTATCGTCGGGCCAGTTCGATAAGGCCAAAGCAGAAGCCAAGCGCACCCTTGAGCATCTGATGCCCTTTGTGGAGCGTGGTGTGGCCGTCGTGGGGCTAGAACCTTCTTGCTTACTCAGCATGCGCGATGAGTTTCTGCAGTACGGCTTTGGTGAAGAAGCGAAAGCACTGTCGTCATCGGCGTATTTGTTTGAAGAGTTTTTGGTCAACGCGCGTGCGGCGGATCAGCTTCCGCTGGAACTTAAAGCGCTGCCATACGGGCACGCTATGCTGCACGGCCACTGCCACCAAAAGGCGTTTGATGCACTGCGCCCCGTCGAGCAAGTGCTAGGCTGGATTCCCGGCCTTGAGGTCAAAACAATTGAGTCCTCGTGCTGCGGCATGGCGGGCAGCTTTGGCTATGAAGCGGAGCACTATGAGGCATCGCTAAAAATGGCCGAGCTCTCGCTGTTGCCCGCTATCCGCAACGCTGATAAAGATGCCGTACTTATTGCTGACGGCACAAGCTGTCGCCATCAAATTCATGATGGCAGCGGTCGTGAAGCGATACACGTTGCTCGATTGCTGGAACAAGCGCTAGCCTGAAGGCTGTACATCAATAACAACCTAGGAGGTCAACGTGGCCATTTATCAATATGGCGAGCACCGCCCGGATATTCACGACGACGTATACGTTGCCGAAACGGCAGATGTTATCGGCCAAGTGACCTTAAAAGCGCATTCAAGCGTGTGGTATCAGGCGGTATTGCGCGGTGATTCGGATCACCTTGAGGTTGGCGAAGAGAGCAATATTCAGGATGGCGCAGTGCTGCATGCAGACCCAGGCTTTCCGCTTAAAGTAGGTAAAGGCGTAACGGTAGGGCACCAGGCCATGCTGCACGGCTGCACGGTTGGCGATGGCTGCCTAATCGGTATCCAAGCGGTGGTGCTCAATGGCGCGGTGATTGGTGAAAATAGCTTAGTAGGTGCCGGTGCCTTTATTAAGGAAGGCGCGGTGTTCCCAGCGAATTCCTTAATTGTTGGTTCACCTGCTCGCGTGGTGCGAACGCTTTCCGAAGAAGCGGTGGCGGGTCTGAAGAAAAATGCTCAGGGCTACGTAGAGCGTAGCAAGCGCCATCGCCAAGAACTCAAGCGAATAGACTGACTGCACTTGTCCCGCTCCAAACGCAAACCCCCAGGCCAAGGCCTGGGGGTTTGCGTTTCTGCTACAACAACCGCCACTTTTACATTAACGGGTCGGTCACGCCGATCACGTAGAACGCAACCAGTGCGATGATGCCGGTAAAAATCAGATAGTAAATGGTGGGTAGGATCGTCTTGCGGATCGTTGTGCCTTCTCGGCCCAATAGCCCGACCGTTGCCGACGCTGCGACCACGTTATGGATAGCGATCATATTACCCGCCGCCGCACCTACCGCTTGCAGTGCAATCATCATCGCCGTCGAAAGGCCAAGGGATTGCGCGACGCTGAACTGGAACTCTGCCAGCATTAGGTTAGACACGGCGTTGGAGCCTGCAATGAAGGCGCCCATTGCCCCGACAGCGGGTGCAAAGAAGGGGTAAATGCCACCTACGCCATCGGCCACCGCTTGCGCCATCATCACCGGCATAGACACAAGGTCTGCGCCATTAACACCCGAGTTGATCAGGATACGTACCATCGGCACGGTGAAGACCAACACGAAGCCCGCACCAAAAATCGTTTTGGTGGACTCTGAGACGGCGGCGCTAATTTTTTGTGGATTCATGCGGTGCAAGAAGTAGGTAATGATCACCACTGCTACAATAATTCCACCGGGTAGATACAGCGGCTGCACGCCGCCGCTAACGCCCGCTTCGCCAAGAATGTTGTTCCAGTCCAGGCTGATTGACGTTAACGCGACGCGCAGCGGCTCAATGGTCCGTGATGCGACTAAGAACAGCGCCAGCAATACGTAAGGTACCCAGCCTTTAAAGGTCGACATAGGCGCTTTGCCCGCAACGTCTTCCAGCTTGATTTGTAGATTGCCAATCCACTCATCGGGCCAAGACGAAGATTCAGGAAAGTCCCAGGTATCTTTAGGCAGCAAGAAGCCTCGCTTGGCGGCAGGCACCACAATCGCTAAGCCCACCATAGCGCCTATCATAGACGGGAACTCAGGCCCTAGCAGCACGCCGACTAGCATGTAAGGCACGACGAAGCAGATGCCGGTAAAAATAGCGAAAGGGGTAATCGACAACCCCTCTTTCCAGGAGCGGTTGGCGCCGAAGAAACGCACCATTACCAGCACTAGGATCAGTGGCATTAAAATGCCCACGATGCCGTGAGTAATGGCGACCGAACTAGTGATTTGTTGAAAAAATACGTCCCAGCTAGAGCCGACCGAATCAAGCTGAGCGGTAATGCCCACGCGATCCACACCGCTACCAACGCCCACCACAATAGGTGTACCGACGGCGCCGAAAGAGACGGGCGTTGACTGAATCATCATACCCACAACGACCGCGGCAAGCGCCGGGAAGCCGAGAGCCACCATCAGCGGTGCCGCAACGGCGGCTGGCGTACCGAAGCCAGAAGCGCCTTCGATGAAGCAGCCGAATAGCCAGGCCACAATCAACGCCTGAACGCGCCGGTCAGGACTAATGCCCGAGAATCCGTTGCGAATCGCGGTAATGCCCCCGGAGTGCTTGAGGGTATTAAGCAGCAGGATAGCGCCAAAGATGATCCATAGAAGGCCTGCTGTCTGAATCAAGCCTTGAATAGTCGATGCCACGACGCGGGTAAAGGACATATTCCAAACGGTTAGGCCAATAATGGCAGCCGTTAGGAAAACGAGAGGCATCGCTATCTTAGCGGGTACTTTAAAGCCTACGAGTAGAATGCCGGCCAGCAGCAGCGGCAAGAAGGCCAGAAGTGCAAGTGTCGTTTCATTCATGAGAGGAACTGCCCCTTGTTATTGATTTGGTACGCTCCGCGAAAACCGCCTGGATTGTGTGTTACCAGCCGAGTGTAAGTGAAAGATACGGTTAGGTTAACAAGATGACTACATTGGAAAATTGGTCTTACCTGTTAAAGCCATTTTTAAAGGCGAGTTAAGTGTTGGTTTTTTTGCCTAATATGATGTTTTTAATGTGTTTTTTAATAACCTGTAAAGTGAGGGGTATAGCGCTCTCGTTAGACTAATAGACACCGTTTAGCGGTGCCTATTGCACGCATAGTTTCTTAAGCTCATTGTTGAACCACGCCAAGCGCATTCGCACGTTTGATAACCACTCGTTTCCTCACCATGGGGCAGTACTGATGGCACTAAAACTCTATGATTTATGTGGTCGAGATGAACAGCTTCGTTTCTCACCTTACTGCTGGCGCGTACGCATGACGCTTGCCCATAAAGGTTTGGAATTTACCACCGTGGCGTGGCGCTTTCTCGATAAAAAGGCGCTGGAGTTTGCCGACTACGACAAAGTACCCGTACTTTGCGACGGCGATAAAGTCGTCACCGATAGCTTCGAAATCATGCGTTATTTGGATCAAGCGTATCCCGACGCGCCCGTGCTGGGTGACGGCGTCAGCTATCAGCGCGTGCTGCTGTTCAAATACTTTGTTGAGCGCAGTGTTACACCAGCGTTATTTCGTATCGTGGGTCTGGATTTACTCGCGGCGGTACACCCGGATGATCGCGCTTACTTTCGCGAAACGCGTGAAGCGCGGTTCGGCTGCACGCTAGAAGAATTCAGCCAGCCAGAGCAGGGTAAACAACAGCTCAAGCAGGTGTTGGCACCGGTGCGCGATTTACTGCGTGAAAGCGCATTTCTCGACGGTGACTCCCCCAGTGGTTCAGACTATTTGCTGTTTGGCAGCATGATGTGGGCTTACATCGTATCAACACAGGCGATTGTAGAACCGGGCGATCCGGTCGACGAATGGTTCCAGCGCATGCTTAGCGTTCACGATGGGGTGGCAAGTAATGCCCTGACCGTACGCGACATATAACGCACAGGGCGGTGCAGCCACGGCCGCCTGATGCATTAAGAAAGCCTTAATTTGCTCAGTGAGTGAATCAACGCTTTCATTAAGGAGATGGCAATGATTGATCTGTATTACTGGACAACCCCTAACGGCCACAAAATCTCCATCATGCTCGAAGAGGCCAAGCTTGCGTATCGAGTGAAGCCGATCAACATTGGGCGGGGCGAGCAGTTTGACCCTGAATTTCTCGCGATCGCGCCCAATAATCGCATCCCCGCCATTGTCGATCACTCCCCGCAGGACGGTGGCCAGCCGCTATCGATATTTGAATCTGGCGCGATACTTGAGTACCTCGCCGATAAAAGTGGGCAGTTCCTGCCCTCGGAAGGCCGCGAGCGCTATATCGTCTTGCAGTGGCTGCACTGGCAAATGGGCGGCTTAGGCCCGATGGCCGGCCAAAATCATCACTTCTGCAACTATGCGCCGCAAAAAATTGAGTACGCCATTGAACGTTACGTGCTCGAAACCAATCGGCTCTATAGCGTGCTGGACCAGCGTCTAGCGCACCATACGTTCGTAGGTGGTGATGACTACTCGATTGCGGATATGGCGATCTACCCTTGGATTGTTCCCTGGGAAAAACAGCGCCAAACGCTAGAAGAGTTTCCTGACTTGGAGCGCTGGTTCGATATGGTGAAAGCGCGCCCAGCCGTGCGCCGCGCTTACGCGTTGGTCGAAGATGTTAATCCACAGGCGGGCGTTGAAATGGATGAGCAAGCGCGTAAGCACTTGTTCAATAACCGCTAGTCGCGGGTTATCGGCGGTAATAAAAATACGCTATAAGTGAGCAGGCGCAGCATGAGATAAAATCATGTTGCGCTGCACAAAAAGCACTGTTAACTTTATAGTCAGCAGAGGCAAATGCCTAGCTTAGATCCGCCTAATCAAGGCATGTTGATGTGCTAGCTCACTTATGGGGATATGAAGATGGCTACTAAATCGAGTACTGATCAAACCGCGCAACAGCTTGAATCTGTGTTTGTATCGCCAATGCGCTCTTACACGCTGACCGCACTTGATTACTATGAACAGCTATTCAGTGCGCAGGTGGATGCTGCCCGCGCTTACTCCGATATGGCTATTTCACAAGCGCGGACTTGGCTTGATGTAAAAGACACTGACAGTTTCAAAAAAGCGCTCGAAAGCCAGCAGAAAACAGCCAGTGATTTCATGGAGCGTGTTAAAGGTGACACTGAAAAAGTGACGTCCATCAGTCAAAGCTTTGCTGAAGATAGCAAAAAGCAGGCTGAAGAAACCACCAAGAAAGCGGTAGAAACGGCTAAGCAGTAAGTTAGCTGATCTGGCTCAAAGCGCCGCTCCCTATGGGGTCGGCGCTTTTTTTTTTACGCTTTGCTGGCACGATCGATTAAGCGCAGGCAGGCAATACGGATAATGTGTTCAATGGCCGTTTGCCGTTCGGTTGCCGCAGCGTTGTTCAAGCGTTCTTCAAAGGCGGCTAAAATTGCGCCACGATCTAACCCCTTAACGGCAATCACAAAAGGAAAACCAAATTTCTTTTTATAAGCCTCATTAAGAGATTCAAACTGAGCGAACTCATCGGCACTGCAATGATGTAGACCTGCTCCGGCCTGTTCGCTGGTGGAATCCTGCGTTAATTCGCCTGAGATAGCGGCTTTGCCAGCCAAATCGGGGTGGGCACGAATGACATTGATTTGCTGCTCGCTGCTGGCCTGCTGCAGCATTAGGCCCATAAGCTGTGCCAGCCCATCAGGGGCGTCATGCTCTTCATTTAGGCCGTGATGCCAGGCGGCTTCTGCGACCCAAGGCGAGTGCTCATACACGTCCCCATAGTGAAGCGTCAGCATTTCAAGGCTGCATCGGCTAGGCGCTGGTGAAAGTACTAATGGGCGGTGGGTCGACACTGAAATTCTCCTAGGCATGCAGTTTTTCAAAGCGTAAAGCGATAGACTTAATGTATACAATAAAGAACGGCAGCGGTACTCCTTGACCGATAGGCTCAACGGTACAACGGCATGGATGTCGATCAAGTATCGCCAATAACCTTATAAAATAGGAGCGGCTATGGGGCGTTTAACTACCCACGTACTGGATACCGCCACGGGACAGCCCGGGCAGGGGATTACTATTGAGGTGTTTCGCTTGACCCGCAGTGAACGCCAGCATCTAAGCACCGTCATCACTAACAGTGACGGGCGCTGTGATGCACCTCTTTTAGAGGGCGATGCGTTGACTGCAGCTGAATATGAGCTGGTTTTTCATGCCGGTGACTACCTGAGAGCCCAGGGCGTAGAGGCTAATGAGCCCCGCTTTTTAGATATGATTCCACTGCGCTTTGGTGTTGCTGATGTCAGCCAGCACTATCATGTGCCGCTGCTGCTATCGCCCTATGGCTACTCAACTTACCGCGGTAGCTAAAATCTCCGATTAACTATTACGTGATAACCAACATGCGCGATGAAGAGCACGATATCATTGCGGCTTGGAAGGAATGATCAGAGAGGCTAGCTATGAGTGATGCGCAGGCACCGGTAAAGCGGCGCGCTTCCGTTAATAAAAATAGCAAAGAGGGCGATGAGCGCCACGAAGTGATTTACCGGTCTATCAGCGATGCGATTGTGGAGCAACGTTTAAAGCCTGGTGCCCGGCTGCGTGAAGATGCGTTGTCGGAAGTATTTGGTATTAGCCGTACCGGGATTCGTAAAATCTTACAGCGCTTAGCGCTGGAGCAATTAGTCACACTCACGCCACGCCGCGGCGCTAGTGTTACCCGGCCAACCGCTGATGAAGCCAAAGACGTTTTCGATGCTCGTCAGTTAATCGAGTGCGGGTTAATGCCCGATGTGGCAAGACACATGAGCGACAAAGAAGCCGCTGAGCTTCGCGAAATGGCCCGCCAAGAGCGCCAAGCGCTGCGCAGTGGCCAGCAAAGTGTGGCTATTCGTCTCTCGGCGGATTTTCACGTGCGCTTAGCGCAGCTTTCAAGCAACGCCACCCTGGCGGAGTTTGTTGAGCGCCTGTGCTCGCGCTCTTCGCTGATACTCGCCGTTTACGGTCATCGCGGCCACCTGGGCTGCGAATCCCACGACCACGATGACCTAATCGGGCATTTAGAATCAGGCAACGGAGAGCGCGCTAAAGCCTTTATGAGCCGCCACCTAAAAGCCATCGAAGCTTCGCTTTCCATGGTTGAAGAGCAAGAGAGCGCACCGGATTTGCAGCAGATATTTGGGGGTTAGGTTAGGTGCGCTTCATCAGTTAAAAACATCCCAGCCGCAGTAATTAATGGCAACTCTCATAAAGCCGTCGGTGATTTCACGCAGACTCCAGATGATTAGAGCACCCTGACGCGTTATGTCCTAAACAAACGCCACCGGCTCTGGCCGATGGCGTTTGTTCTAGCAGTTAAAATTTCTCAACTTACCGTATGCTCAGCAAACGCAGACGCTGCCTTAAATTGACGCATTAAGCCGTAGTAGAATAGCCCGCCTAAGCCCGCGCCTATCAGCCAGCCGTATCCGCCTAGGCTTGATAGTGCGGGAGCTAGAACGGTAGAAAGAGAGAACATCGCAGCGGCGCCAAAGGCGATAAGGGCGCGGATGTTCCAACCATTCACGTAATAGTAGGCGCCGCCCGGCGCTGATGAGAACAGCTCCTGCATATTCAAATGCTGGCGCTTGATCAGGTAGTAATCGACCACGATGATGCCGTAGAACGGCGCGACGATTGCACCGAGTGCGTTTACGAATCCGGGAATGCCTATTTGACTGATCACGGAGATCCAAAGCGCGCCGACAAAGAAAGCAATAATGGCGGTAATCAGGCCGCCTGTCTTAAAGCTGATTTTGCTGGGAAACAGGTTGGCCAGGTCATAGGCGGGCGGAATAAAGTTGGCCACTAAGTTAATGCCTACCGTAGCGGCGAAGAAGGTGAGGGCAGCGACAATCGTCAGCGGCAGCGAATCAACCCGCTCAACGATATCGGCGGGGTTGGTCAGTGCCTCGCCAAACAGCACCAGAGTGCCTGCCGTAATAATTAGCGCAATAAAAGAGAAGAAAGCCACGTTAAGCGGTAAGCCTAGCAGGTTGCCAAGCTTCATCTGGCGCTCGGTTTTCACAAATCGCGTGAAGTCGCCAAAGTTGATTACCACCGCTGCGAAATATGCCACCATGGTCCCGACAATGGCCATAAAGGCGGCAATCGAACTGCCACTGGCTTCACCATCGCCGCTAAAAATAGTGCCAATAGCAGGTAGTAATTCGCTGCCCGCCTGATACCAAACAACCGCCATTAACACCAGCATCACCACATAGACCAGTGGGCCTGCCAAGTTTAGAAAGTGTTTGATGCGCTCAATGCCCTGCCAGAAAATCGCGATTTGGAACAGCCAAACAATCACAAACGACACCCACGCCACGCCGGAAAGGCCGAGGAAAGTACTCCCGCTGCCCGCACCAATAAAGGCGGTAATAAGCAGCGTTACCGCGGTTGATGCGAAGTAGGTTTGTACGCCGTACCAGAAGATACCGACGATGGCACGTAGTATGGCGGGCAAATTCGCGCCGCGAACACCCATGCTGGCACGTACCATCACTGGAAACGGAATGCCGTATTTAACGCTGGGCTTACCGGTAAGGTTGACCAAAAACATCACGATCACGCCCGCCAGTATAATGGCAGCCATTACCGCCCAGCCGTTCAGGCCATAACTCAAAAATAACGAAGCGGCTAGGGTATAGCCAAATAGGCTTTGGATATCGTTCGACCAGACGTTAAAGATCTCAAACGCGCCCCAGTTACGATCTTGAGGTTTAAGCGGCGCAAGGTCCTCGTTATACAGCGTCGGGTCGATGTGCCTAATGTCTAAATCACTCACGTCGTTGCTCTCTTTCATTTTATTGGCTCAAGGTTGGCGCGTGGGGTTACTGGCTAAAACGTTGGCAAGGTGCCCAGTACTTCATCAGCAGGTAATAGCTAATGCCTGCAGGGATAAGGCTGGCGTACCAGGAGATCGCCGAGAAAGAAAGCGCCGCCACAATGCCAATCGCCGTGGCAATCAGTGCCGCCGCGTTAACGCCTTTATAAGGCCCCTCCGGGTCATACAGCTTGCTGATATCTAGAGTGCGACGGCGAATGATGTAGTAGTCGACGACGAGGATGGCAAAGATGGGGCCGAGGAATGCTGAATAGGTCTGCACAAACATCTGTAGGCCCGCTGCAGAGCCTGGCTGGACAAGCTTCCAGGGGAACGTGGCAAACGCCAATAGCCCAACGATGACCGTGGCGATTGGAAACTTGATCTTAAAGACATCCATCAATACGTAGGTGGGCGGCACTACGTTATTGAGTACGTTAGTAGTGACCTGCGCGAAGGCAATAAATAGTAGGGTGGTCATCAACAGCGGCGTGTTGTCGACGGCGTTAGCAAATACTTGGATAGGGTCTGCGGTGCCGGTGGCTTGCGAAACCATGTAGCCAATCAAACCCATAAACAGCGTGCAGGGCAGAATTGACATGGCATAAATGGTCGTCAGCAGGCTTTGGGCCGTGCCTTTTTTATGCTCACGTGAGTAGTCGCTAACGTTGAGCATCATGGTGCTGTATATGCCAAGAAATAGCATGGTCGCGCCCCAAAAGGGCATGCCCCATGAGCCTTCCATGGTTAGCAGGCTGGCTGAAAGCTCATCGCCATAGCGCTGCACCGTGGCGTAAAACATGTACATCAGTGAGGCTAGGATAAAAACGCTGCCGATGTTTTCTAGCCATTTGATGCCCTGGAATCCCATGACCGATAGGCCGATTTGCAAAAACTGGAAGGTAATAAAGTAGAAGATAAGATTGTCAAAACCGAACAGCGTAGCCGACACCATATTCAGTGCCCCTGCGCCAATCCAGCTTTGAAAGCCGTACCACACTACCGCAGGCACCGCGCGAACTAATCCGGGTAAACGCGTGCCGGTAAAGCCGAACGCACTACGTGCTTGAACCATGAACGGTATGCCGTACTTGTAGCCTGCGGCCCCGTTAATGGCCAGAGCAATGCCGATCACAAAGCAGCCAATGGCAATGGCCAGCGTAGCTTGCAACAGGTTTAAGGTGCCGACCACACTTGAGCCCATGGCAAAGGTGCCAATGGAAACGCAGCCGCCGAACCACGCCAGAAAGTAGGAGCTACGCCCCATTATTCGGGTGTCTTGAGGGGTCAGGCTTTCAGCCCCCATGCTTTTTGTTCCCACTGCGTCGTTCGCAGTAGATTGATTTTTTGACGCAAGAGCCGAAGTTGAAGCGCTCATGATGTCGTCCTCGCAAGATTATCGGTTTTATTGGTAGCTTGAGTATTTTCATACCCAAGCAACGCTTGCGGCGTGGCGTGCTAATGGACGTGTTGCTTATTTTGTATAATGTTAATTATTATTAGTAGTGTTGCGAGCGTTGTCAGTTAGTGATGTCTGTCAGTTAAAGCGCTGTTCGCCATATCGTAAGACTATGAGTCAAGGGGCAGTGAAAGATCAGAAAGCGCCGCAAACTTACCCGTGAATGCTTTTGGTCGTGGGTAGGCAAGGTCGCCATGCTTACTGGTGTGCAGACCTAAACTAACCAGTGATTCAGCCAGTTTCAGCGCTGCGCTGACGCCTTCAATCACCGGCAGACCTACTTCGTGACTAATCTGTTGGGTCAAATTAGCCATACCGCCACAGCCTAAAACGATGGCGCCGATATCATCTTCATCCCGCGCACGGCAGCACTCTTCGACGATGCGGGCAAATGCAGCCTCAGGATGATGCTCAAGGTCTAAAACCGGAATTTCAGCTGCGCGAATGCGCCGACAGTGGTGGCTAAAACCATACTGCTGAAGCAAGTGCTCGGCGATAATGCCGGTACGCCCCAGCGTGGTGACAATCGAAAAGCGAGTGCTGATCAGCGTGGCAAGATGAAAGGCCGCTTCGGCAATACCGATGACCGGCGCACGGGTCAGCTCCCTTGCGGCAAGTAGGCCCGGATCGCCAAAACAGGCCACCACGTAGGCATCAATACCGACTTCGCGCTCGCCTTTAAGAACCTCTTCCGCCACGCCGACAGCACTAATAACTTCGTCAAAGTGGCTTTCAATTGAAACGGGCCCCGCGTCCGGCTGCGAGGCGCTAACTTGAGTGCCTGCGCCTGCCTGCTGCAGCGCTGCATGATAAATAGCAGCGGTCATGGAGGCCGTGGTGTTGGGATTGATAATTCGTATATGCATGATAAGTAATCCGCACGTGAACAATATTTCTTTTGTTGTATACAAAAATAGGGCGATTCTAAGCGTAGCGCAAGTAACTAAATTGAGCTGGCCTTAAAAAAGGCAATCATGGTCAGCGGCTAGTTGGCTATGAATGCGACTGTTAGATTCATTGTTAGCGTGAAAAAGGCCCGTGAACTCCAGTGTACTAACCTGTGGGCGCGTTGCGGTTGACCGTTAATGTCGCTATTTTGTATACAAGCAGTTTGCGGGTTCTCTAGGTGCGCGCTATACAGGCTATGTTGCACTAAACGATAGCCAAGCATTGGAATCAAGGAGCTATGCATGTCGTCATCACCTTCGAACCTCTACGCTCGTGACCTAATTGGTTACGGACGAAATCCGCCCCACGCTAACTGGCCTGGAAAGGCGAAGATTGCCGTCCAATTCGTGCTCAACTACGAAGAGGGCGGCGAAAATTCCGTACTGCATGGTGATTCAGGCTCAGAGCAGTTTTTATCTGAGATTATCGGCGCGCCAGCCTATCCTGATCGTCACCTGAGCATGGAGTCGATTTACGAATATGGTTCGCGGGCCGGGGTGTGGCGCATTCTGCGCGAATTTGAAAAACGTGATTTACCGCTCACAATATTTGGCGTGGCGATGGCGCTGGAGCGTAATCCTGACGTCGCTCAGGCGTTTAAAGAGCTAGGCCACGAAATTGCCTGCCATGGCTATCGCTGGATTCACTATCAAGAAGTCTCGGAGCACGTTGAGCGGGCGCATCTTCAGCAGGCCATGGAGATTTTTCAGCGGCTTTATGGTGAGAAGCCGCAAGGCTGGTACACCGGCCGCGATAGCCCTAATACGCGCAAGTTAGTGCTGGACGAGGGCGGCTTCCTTTACGATAGCGACTATTACGGCGATGATTTACCCTTCTGGACTCGTGTCACCGATAGCCAGGGCAGTGATCATAATCATTTAATTGTGCCTTACACGCTCGACACTAATGATATGCGCTTTGCCGCCCCGCAGGGGTTCAATACCGCAGATCACTTCTTTACTTATCTACGTGATGCCTTTGATGTGCTTTACGCAGAAGGGGAAGAGGCGCCGAAAATGCTCTCTATTGGAATGCACTGTCGTTTACTTGGGCGGCCTGGGCGTTTTCGAGCATTGCAGCGCTTTTTAGATTATATCGAAAGCCATGACCGCGTTTGGGTTGCGCGGCGAGTTGATATCGCCCGCCATTGGGCCGAGCATCATCCCGCATCAACGTGACATTAAACTAGTTTATTAGGATGTTATGACGCCGCATATCGGACAGCGTATTACCGCTCAGTTTGACGAGTTAAGTGCCCAGGAGCAGCGCGTCGCGAGCTTCATTCTCGACCACTTTGATGATCTGGCGGTGTATAGCGCGGCCGATTTGGCGCGCTTAACCGGGGTATCTAAATCCACGGTCAGCCGTCTGTTCAAACGGCTGGGGTTTGAGAGCTATCGTACCGTTAAAGACCATGCCCGCCAGCTGCGCAACTTAGGCGTGCCGCTAGTGATCGACGCAAATGCCATGCAGGAAGAGGCCGGCGCGCCGTTCCAGCGTCATTTGCAGCGCGAGCAGGAAAATCTGCAGCGCTGCTTGAACGGGATAGCGTCGGAACAGTTTGCTGCGCTGGTAGAGCATCTGGATAGCGCACGCCATGTGGTTGTGATCGGGTTTCGTAACAGCTACCCGTTAGCACTACATTTTCGTCAGCAGTTGATTCAAGCGCGCACCCAGGTGCGGGTGGTTCCACATCCTAACCAGTCGTTAGCGGAAGAAATTGTCGATCTCTCCGAGCAGGATGTTGTGGTGCTGTTTGGATTTCGCCGCCGCCCCGCGGCGTTTGCTGCGCTGGTGGATGCGCTTGAGCGCTCGCCGGCCAAGGTCGCATTAATTGCTGATCCAACCGCGGTGAATTTCGCCGCTCAAGTCACCTGGTTTATGGAAACGCCGCTTGAAAGCCTCTCGGCATTTGATAGTTACGCCGCAGCCAATAGCCTGATTTGTTTGCTGGCGAACGGCGTTTTACACCGTCGCCTGGCAGAGGGACGAGAGCGGATCAGCGCGATCAGCGATATGTACGTTGAGCTCAGTGAACTTGAAACACCGATCATGAGTATCGATTAGCACATACGTTAGAAATCGTTGGCGTTTCAACGTGAGGCGAAGATGTCCGCTAGCGCCCTAGCCTCACGCTGATTCTTGCTATTCGGCGTTCAGAAAGTCTGCCACATCAAGCAGTATCATCTCATTATCATCAGCCTGCCCTTGCTCGCGACCAATCGAGAACGGATAGTTATTGTCGTTGGCGACCACGATAGTTCTTTCATCGACTCTATCCACGTTCTCAATAGTCACAAAGGGAAAATTAAACGTGCCGTCGATCGTGCCTCGCGGTGCGATGCCGTTGGGATCTTGAATGTCCATGAGGTCTATATAGGCGATTTTCTCAAGCACACCTTGCTCGTTCGTGCGATCGAGGTCGATAAGATAGATACGCTTGAACTCGGCGGGATCGTTCGCCCACTCTGCTCTAGGGTCTCCTTGGCGGCTATCACGCTCGATAATCAGGCCGCGGGTGCCCTCAATAAGATTGAAGTCGCCAATGGCATGATCCGCTGACGCGAGTGGGTAATAGCGAGTTGTATCGCCCCATTCGCCTGTGTCAGTGCTGAGTTCGAACATTCTTAAGACGGGAGTGCCATCAATGGTTTCCGGGGCATTATCATTACTGTCCCATACAGGCTTTTCCAACAATGGATAGAGCGTTGTGTGGTCTTCGGAGAGCGCCATACCCTCATAGCCACCGGAGCGAAAAACGACAACATCATCTGAAAGTGGTGCGCCGGGGTTTGGGGTCAGGGCAAAGGCATTGTCGGGCGAGCGCATCATCGTGCCGCCTGGGTTTGTGGCTATCACTTGCAACACTTCACCCTCCTTATTGACCTGGATAATCCAGGGGCCGAATTCATCACCAATCCAGTAGGTATCACCCACCGGCTGGATCGATTCGATGTCGAAATCAGCACCGGTCAAAAATCGCCCGGGGGTGGCTTCATTCATAATAGGGAAGGGTACCTTGCGGTTTGGGTCCGAGAGTTGAACGGTCTCCTCAATAGTGACGCGTCCGGTTTTCCAGTCGGGGTTTATGATGTTAAACATCAGTATGATATCGGAAGAGTTCGCCTTAGAGCCAAAGCCGTTATCGGTTAAGACCAGAAAACGATCGTCGCCAAGCGAGCGTATACCTGAAAACCCTTGCAGCGGCTGGCTGGGAAAAGGGAGCGCTAAACCAGTGGCTTGTAGGTTAGTGTATAACTGCTCAATACGTCCTTCTTCTCCAGTAAAGCGGCCTGAGGTGTTGTAGTGTTCAGCGGCGCCGGATGGGGCCGCTACAAACGTGCTGCCGGGCAGTTGAGCATGACTGGACAAGGTGGCAGGAAAGGCCTGCTGAGAATAAGCTGAATCCGTAAATACAAAGGCGAGTAAGGCTGTGGCGAGTATCGGTTTCATCATCACTATTTAACCTTTGCAAAGAAGATAAGAGGTAGCTGAGCAGGGTCAGCTACCTCTATCTTCTTCAACAAAGGTGATAGTTGAATGACAGAAAGCAGATCTTTTAATTTCTGGCCGTTTTGACTATTTTGGCTAACGTTTTTTGTTTACTGGTTAACCATTCCACTGAGTCGCCTGAGCGAACACAAGAAACGCCAACGCAATCAGCACCCATATGCAAAAGAGGGGGAAGAAGAACTTGACCCATTTTTGCCACGTCACCCCAGCCAGTGCCAGCGTGGCCATAAAGTAGCCTGACGTTGGGTAAAGAATATTGCCAATGCCGTCGCCGAGCTGGAAAGCCAGCACCGCGGTTTGTCGTGTGACGCCAATAATATCGGAAAGCGGTGCCATCAGCGGCATAGTCACCAGGGCCTGACCGCTACCGGAAGGAATGATGAAGTTAAAGCCTAGCTGGGCGAAGAACATGCCAATAGCCGACAGTAACGTGGGCAGGCCGCCAACCAGATTGCCCAGTCCAAACACCAGCGTATCCATGATCTGACCATCTTCCAGCATCACGGCGACACCGCGAGCAACCCCTGCGATCATCGCTCCCACGAGCACATCACGGAAGCCCTGGTTAAAGCCTGCGCATATTTCGTCGGTGTTAAGCCCCGCGATCAGCCCCACCACAATCCCCATAATGATGAAAAGCCCGGCCATCTCCATCATGAACCAGCCTTGCTGTAACACGCCGTAAATTAGCACGCCGAAGAAGGCAAAGGCCGCGATTGCGGCTAGCTTTTGACGACCGTTGGCCACCAGTGCGCGGCCATTATCGGCATGCTGATAGAGCGAACGCTTTTCAGACTCGCCCGGGTCACTGCTGAGCAGGCTAAAGGATGGTTCGTTATGCACTTTGCGGGCGTAGCGCATGACAAAGAAAATGGCCGCCGCCAGCATGACAATAAACGCCAAGATGCGCAGCCCGTAGCCTGAATAAAGCGGGAGTGCTGAAAGCTGCTGGCCCAGGCCGGTATTGATGGGGTTGAGTACGCCGGTAGTGAAGCCGACAGTAGTGGCACATAAAGCCACCGCCGCCGCCGTCACTGAGTCAAAGCGTAATGCAATCATCAGTGGCAGGATTACCGGGACGTAAACCAGCGCCAGCTCCTGGGTGCCAATAACGGTCGCGATGAGGGCAAATACTGTCATCAGCACTGGAATGGTCAGCAGGCTTTGTCGGGCAAAGCGCCTAGTCAGCTTATCGACACCAATCTCGATAATGCCGGTATGCCTCAATACCATGAACATGCCGCCAATCATGAAGGTAAAAAAGACAACTTCCCCGGCACTCATCAAGCCGTTGGGAATCGCCAGCATGAAATCGACAATGCCCACTGGAGAGGGGGCTATTTGTTCATAAGAGGTCGGGTCGATGGTGATACGACCAGCCGGGCCTGGAACGCGCTCGAACTGCCCTGCGGGCACAAAGTGCGTGGCGATCGCCGCTAGCGCAATAAATATGAACAAAACGGCGTAGATATCGGGGATTCTACACCAGCTTTTCTTAGGCACTGGGCGTTCAGGGGAGGGCGAAGGGGGGATTTGTTGGGACATGCGTTGCCTCGCGTTATTTAAAGCCACCCTTGAGGGCAGCCGTTGTTATAAATGCCTAGTTATAAATGCTTAGTTATAAATGCCTAGTGTGAGCCGAGCAATGACATCGTCTAGCCACTAGATCAACAAGGGCCAAACGGTGAAGCACTGTCATTTGAGACACTGTCATTTGAAACATTGCCATTTGAAGCATGGTTCGTATGGTTTTAGAATTATGAAACGAAAGTTTCTAAAGAAGTTACTATTGGGAGGAGTGTTTCACAAGGGCTTTGCGAAAGATCGCTTTAATGTGTGTCGCAGATCTTGTATACAAGATGTTTTCTTTATTTTAATAAAATCAGATAGGACCAATCATGCCAGCTACTTACTACGCTCCCACGGGCGGTCATCCGCCGCAAACGCAGTTAACCGCTGACCGCGCTGTTTTTACCGAAGCCTATGCGCTGATTCCTAAAGGCGTGATGCGTGACATAGTGACAAGCAATTTACCGTTCTGGGAAGGCACGCGCCTGTGGGTGCTCGCGCGGCCGCTATCAGGCTTTGCTGAAACATTCTCACAGTACATTATGGAAGTGCAGCCCAACGGCGGTAGCGATAAGCCTGAGCTGGACCCTCAAGCTGAAGGCGTGCTGTTTGTGGTGGAGGGTGAGTTAACGCTTATATTAGCGGGCGAGCGCCATACCATGGTGCCCGGTGGCTATGCGTTTATACCGCCTGGCAGTGATTGGCAGGTACGTAACGAATCAGCAGCAGCAGTGCGCTTTCATTGGGTTCGTAAGTCCTTTGAGTTTGTCGAAGGGCTCGACGTGCCTAAAGCGTTTGTGGTCAATGAGCAAGACATTGCCCCTGTTGAAATGCCAGGCACCAACGGAAGCTGGGCGACGACACGCTTCGTTGATCCTAATGATGTGCGCCACGATATGCATGTGACCATTGTAACGTTCCAGCCGGGCGGCGTTATTCCCTTCGATGAAACCCACGTGATGGAACATGGCCTTTACGTGCTGGAAGGTAAGGCGGTTTATCACCTTAATCAGCAGTGGGTTGAAGTAGAGGCCGGCGACTTTATGTGGCTGCGCGCATTCTGCCCCCAAGCCTGTTACGCCGGTGGGCCAGGACCGTTCCGCTATCTGCTATATAAAGACGTTAATCGTCATCCCGCCCTTCGTCTGAAATAACGTGTAAGGACAACGCAATGCTTAAACTCACTGCTACACCGCTAACGGCAGAGGCGTTTGCCCCTTTTGGCGATGTGATTGATGCGCGCAACGCCGCGTCGTTCCCTATCAACGCTGGTCGTACCCAGCGCCATCATGACCTCGCTAAGGTGGAAACGCTGGGTGAAAACGGCCACACGCTGATCAACATTTTTATCAGTCAGCCGATCACACTGCCGCTTGAACTGACGTTTTTAGAGCGCCACCCTCAAGGCAGCCAGGCGTTTATGCCGCTGCATGAAGAGCGCTTTATCGTGGTGGTGGCCACTCCCGGCGAGCATATTAACTCAGGTGACGTGCGTGCCTTTGTGACCGACGGCCATCAAGGCGTCAACTACCGTGCAGGCACCTGGCATGCCGTTCAATCGGTGCTGGAACGAGAAGGCGAGTTTTTGGTGGTAGATCGAGGCGGTGACGGCAATAACTGCGAAGAGTTTCCCATGGCGATAACCGTGACCTTGGAATAATCCGTGCCTGTGAGTGGTACCGCTGTCATATAGAGCGCGTTAAACTGATAAGCTAGTGTTATTCAATAGAGTCTCGTTATCCAATAGCGTCACTACAGGCTAATTCGCATGGTGGGAATATTATGAGCGCACTGCACTTTTCTTCGATCCGTCGTACCAAAATTGTCGCCACTCTTGGCCCTGCCAGTGATCGTGAGGGCGTATTGGAGGCCATGCTTGCTGCGGGCGTGGATGTGGTGCGTTTAAATTTCTCTCATGGTACCGCCGATGATCACCGTCGACGCTTAATGCAGGTACGTGAAATCGCCGCGAAGCTAGGCCGTAGCGTTGCCGCTTTGGGCGACCTTCAAGGTCCCAAAATCCGTATTGCCCGTTTTCGTGATGGTGCGGTGGTGCTCAAAGAAGGCCAGCCGTTTATTCTCGATATGGCGCTAGACGGCGATGCAGGTGATATTCACCAGGTGGGCTGCGACTACACAACGCTGTCGCAAGATGTCTCAGCAGGTGATCGCCTGTTGCTGGATGATGGTCGCGTCGTTCTAGACGTTGTTCGCGTCAGCGGCCAGCAGGTGTATACCGTTGTGGTCGTGGGCGGCAAGCTTTCCAACCATAAAGGCATCAACAAGCAGGGCGGTGGGCTTTCTGCCCCAGCGTTGACTGAAAAAGATAAAGAAGATCTGAAAACTGCCGTCGAGATTGGCGTGGACTACTTGGCCATTTCTTTCCCCCGCCACGCCGAAGATATGCTGGAGGCGCGCCGCTTGCTGGGCGAGGCGGGCAAAGATATTGGCTTAGTCGCGAAGGTTGAGCGTGCTGAGGCCGTGGCGGATGACGCCACCCTCGACGGTATTATTGAAGCATCGGAAGCGGTGATGGTGGCGCGGGGTGATCTCGGCGTTGAAATTGGCGATGCGAAGCTAGTCGGCGTTCAAAAACGCATGATCAAGCGTGCTCGCTCACTTAATCGCGCGGTGATCACTGCTACACAGATGATGGAAAGCATGATTTCGGCGCCGCTGCCCACACGGGCAGAAGTGTTCGATGTGGCTAACGCCGTGCTGGATGGCAGCGATGCAGTGATGCTCTCAGCGGAGACCGCCGCAGGCGACTACCCGCTTGAAACCGTAGAAGCCATGGCGCGGGTTTGTTTAGGCGCTGAGCGTGAAAAATCAGCCCAAGAATCCGGCCACCGTATTCATGAAGGTTTTGCTCGCCCTGATGAAACCATTGCGCTTTCAGCGATGTATGCCGCGAATCATATGACTGGCGTTAGCGCGATTGCCTGCATGACGTCTTCTGGCTACACGCCGCTGATTGCATCGCGTATTCGTTCTGGTTTGCCGATCGTGGGTCTGGCACACAACCCTATCGCACAGCGCCGCATGGCACTGTATCGCGGGGTGGTGTCGCTACCTTTTGATACATCTGAAATGTCACCCACCGAGCTAAATGAACGTGCGCTTGAACTGCTGGTGAAAACCGGTATCTCAAAAGCCGGAGATCACGTGATTCTGACCCGCGGCGATCACATGAACGCTCATGGGGGCACTAATACGATGAAAGTGATGGAGATTACCGACCAGCACGCTGAGCATAACGGCTAATAGACGACGTGGCTGGATGCTGGCCTGCTGCTGATAGGTTCCCCATATGTTGGGGAGTTACGCGCATCATAAAAGGAAGTACGCATGAACTCTACGCGTCGCACGCTGCTTAAGGCGTCGTTACTGTTACCGCTGGCGGCACTGTTGCCGATGTCGTTACTTAGTGCTGTGGCGTGGGGGCAGGCGAAGCCAGCCGGCCTGCAAACGCTGGCGCTTGCTATTCATAGCGAGGATGGCCCGCATCGTGTAGACGTTGAAGTGGCGGAAACGATTGCTCAGCGTCAGCGTGGTTTGATGGAGCGTGAGAGCATGCCAGCAAGCAGTGGCATGCTGTTTCGGTTTGAGAGAGAACAGTCGGCTAACAATGCCTTTTGGATGTATCACACGCTAATCCCCCTCGATATTGCCTTTATCGATGGCAATGGGCAGATTGTCGCCATCAATACCATGCCGCCTTGCGAGTCCTCTGAGCCCAGTCGTTGCCCTTCCTATCCGGCCGGTGCCGCGTATTACTCGGCGCTAGAGGTTAACGGCGGATACTTTGCCGAGCGCGGTATTAAAGTGGGCGACTGTGTATCGGTCCCTGATGATGCAGGTTTCTGCCAGCCCGCACCCTAAGCTAGACGGGGTGCGCGGCGGAATTTAATCACAATCAGCGCGATACCTGAGACCACCAATCCTCCACCTATCAGCTTGTGAATGCCTAGGCTGTCGCCCATCAGCAGCGCGCCTAGGCCCACCGCAAATACGGGCGTTAGAAGCGTCATGGGAATGACGCGATTGATCGGATGGCGCCGCAACAGTGTGTACCAAATCCCGTAAGCGACAATCGATGACATGACGGCGGTGTAAATGATTGCTCCCCAGCCCACCCAGCTTGCCTGCTTAATTGCCTGCCATTGACCACTTTCAAATAGCCACGACCCTAGCGCTACCTGAGGTACTGCAAACAGCGCCACCCAGCCTGCGAGTGCCAGTGGGGCAATCGGTGGGCCGCGCTTAATTAACAGCTGCGAGATTGCCCAGCCTAATGCGCTCAGCAGCAAGATAGTTAATGGCAAAGGCGACGGCAGCGTTGGCCCTCCCGCAATGACGGCTATACCGGCAAAGGAGAGCAGCAGCCCGACGATACGCTTAGGCCCCAGCCGTTCCTTAAAAAACACCACGGCCAATAACGTGGCAAACGGTGTACCCATTTGCACGAGCAGCGCGCCGGTACCCGCTTCCGCGTGCTCTAAACCAATGAATAGCAGTGCAAAGTGAAGACTGCCGAACGTCACTGATAGCAGCAGTAAAAACGGCAGCTGCGCGCGTGCGACGGGATAGAAGGGTACTAGCAACGCTGCGACCAGCATAAAGCGAATGGTGGTTATCAATAGCGGCGGTAGTTCTTCCACGCCTACCTTGATAACAATGATGTTTAACGCCCATATAGCGATAACGAAGAGGCCGAGCAGCAGGTCGCGTAGGGGCACGTTGATGTCCATGGCAGGAAGGAAACAGATAGCCATTGTAACAGCTTGAGAGAGCGCCAAAATAATACAGCGATAGAGACTATCTTTGCCATGCCGACCTTAGGCGTCTTTCTTTCGCGCGCTAAGTGAATACAATAAGTGTGGCTTCAACGAAAAGCCTCGCCACGGCTATCCGCACGCATCCTAAATGTACATCATAAAAATAGATAAAAAAGGAATCACCATGACGCTGACACGCTCAATGGCTCGTTTGACTGCCGGCCTGGCCGGTGCGGCACTACTTTCTGCCTCCCTTTCTGCTCAAGCCCGCGAACTTTCGGTTTCTACCGTGTTGTCTGACGCGTTTCCCTGGGGGCAGGCCGCCGAGAAGTGGGCTGAGTTAGTAGAAGAGCGCAGCGACGGTGAGCTGACGCTGCGTGTGTATCCCAACTCCCAGCTGGTTTCTGGCGATCAGACGCGCGAGTTTTCCGCCATGCGCTCGGGTTTAATCGACGCCGCGGTGGGCTCGACGATTAACTGGTCGCCTCAGGTGCCAGAACTTAACCTCTTTTCTTTGCCGTTTTTCATTCCAGATGAAGCCGCGGTCGATGCGGTGACCGGTGGTGAAGCGGGCGACTTGGTGTTTGCAGCGATCGAATCGCGTGGTGTTATTCCATTAGCGTGGGGCGAGAATGGCTTCCGCCAAGTCTCGAACTCACGCGAGGCGATTACTCAGCCCGATGATTTAGACGGCTTGAAGATTCGCGTGGTGGGTTCGCCGCTGTTCCAGGATACGTTCTCGGCACTCGGTGCGGACCCCACGCAAATGAGCTGGACCGACGCGCAGCCGGCGTTAACTACCGGGGCTGTCGACGGTCAAGAAAATCCGCTGTCTGTATTTGACGTGGCGCGTATAGACCAAGTTGGCCAGGCGCATTTAACGCTTTGGAACTATATGAATGATCCGCTGATTTTTGCGGTGAATCAGCAGGTATGGGGGTCGCTGAGCGAAGAGCAGCAAACCATGCTGCGCGAAACTGCGTTAGAAGCCGGTGAGTGGGAAATCGCGATGACCCGTGAAGAAGAGAGCGAACGCTTGGCCGCCATCGAGGAGCGCGGCGTGACGGTAACCGAGCTTACCGATGAGCAGTATCAGGCGTTTGTTGAGGCCACGCAGTCGGTCTATGAGAAATGGGTGCCACGGATTGGTGAAGACGTCGTCAACGCTGCTCAAGCGGCCATTGATGCCCGCTAAGCGATCTCTATGACCGTTTACTACCGGCCCCAACGGCCGGTAGCTTTGTTGCTGTGAGGCTGCCATGAAAGGCTTTCCTGATGCCCGCCTTGAACGCTGGTTGGGCGCGCTGGCATTAAGTATTATCTCTTTGATTAGTCTTGGAAATGTTGTTACTCGCTACTTAACCGGCGGCTCTTTTTCGTTCACCGAAGAGTTTTCCGTTTTTTTGTTAGTGATTCTGACCTTTGCCGGCGCCTCGGTGGCGCTGCGGCGTAATCGGCACATCCGCATTAGCTTTTTAGAGCGCGCATTGCCGCCGAAGTACCGCCGCGGACTGATCGTATTGCAAGCGCTGTGCGTTGCCATTGTGCTGGGTTTGATCTCTTGGTATGGCGGTAAATTAGCCTGGCAAGAGTATCAGTGGGAGTCACTTTCGCCAGGGCTTGGGTTGCCCCAGTGGTGGTATTTAGTATGGCTACCGGTCCTGACAGCCGCCATGCTCTGGCGGTTGGTACAGCAGACGCATGACCGTTTGACGGGGAGACTCTCCGATGAGCCCTGATGTATGGATGATTCTGGCCTTTGCAGGGTTATTGATTGCTGGCGTGCCGGTGGCATTTTCATTGGCGCTTTCCGGCGCGGTGGGCATCGTAATTGGACTGTCGCCGGATATGCTTGCCACGTTAGGCACTAATACCTACAACAGCATCGCTAAATATCCCCTGATTGCGATTCCGCTGTTCATTTTAACCGGGCTTATTTTTGAACGCTCAGGCGTGGCACTGCGGCTTGTGCGCTTTGCTCAGGCGTTGATTGGCCCCCGCCATGGTGGCTTGGCGTTAGTGGCGGTACTGGTATGCATGATTATGGGGGGCATGAGCGGTTCAGGGCCCGCCGATGCGGCGGCTGTCGCGATGGTGATGCTACCCAGTATGACCAAAGCCGGTTATCCCAAACCTTTCTCAGCCACGCTGATCGCAGCATCGGCTTCTACCGCGATTCTTATTCCACCCTCAGTGGCGCTGATTCTTTACTCGATTGTCGTGCCCGGCGTTGATCTACGTGCTCTTTTTGCGGCGGGTTTGTTTCCAGGGATTTTGGCGGGCATCGCGCTGTTAGTCCCTGCGATGATTGTTTCCAAACGCTATGGCTGGGAAGGCGGAACACCGGTGGAAGGCGCTGAGCAGCTCAGCGTGCGCACCACGTTTAAGCAGGCGATACCGGCGCTATTTGCACCGGTGCTGATTCTAGGCGGCCTGCGCTCGGGCCTATTTACACCGACAGAAGCCGCCGTTGTCGCGGTTGCATATGGGGCACTAGTTGGGCTGTTTTTCACCCGCGAGCTATCGCTTCGCGATTTGTGGGAGCTGCTCGGCGAAGCGGCGATTATTTCCGGTGTGGTGATGTTAATTATCGCCCTGGCGGGTATTTTTGCCTGGGCGGGGACAATGCTGGGCACCTTCCGTCATTTAGCGGAATGGGTGATTGGCCTGACCGACAACGGCGTATTACTGCTTGTTTTGGTGATGCTGGCGGTGTTGGTGGCGGGCATGTTGCTGGATGCCATCTCGATTTACTTAATCATGATGCCCATTCTGATTCCCGTGATGCAGCACTTTGAGTGGAATCCGGTATGGTTTGGCATTCTCTTAGCGATGAATATTGCGATCGGGCAGTTTACGCCGCCGGTTGCGGTCAATTTAATGGTGACCACCGAAGTGGCAAAAATTCGCTTGGAACAAACGATTGGGTGGGCGCTGCTGTTTGTGGTCGCGATGGGCTGTGCGCTGGCGCTGGTCGCACTGTTCCCCGCAATCGCGCTGTGGCTACCCACTGTGCTGGGCTATAACGTTTAATAAGCGCTTAGTCCCTGGCACATAAGAACCCTGGAGGTCGAGCAAACTGCGAAAATCATTATTCCCTATGCGAAAACGGTATGGGGTTTAACGCTTACTAAACGTTACCGGCCGTTAAACTACTATCTTCCGCGGTCATATGCGCTTTAAATGGACGATGAGGCGACGACTCATTGCCAAGCGTGCTTTTTCGTTAAGCATTTTGTTTTTCGCCAAACGTTTTGTTTTTCGCTAAAGTAGTAATAACAGGTAGCCATGCCGGTGCCTGTCACAGATTGTCTAAGCAATAGATTATCTGCAGATATAGCACGCCTTTAGAACAGGAGGCCTGCAGAGCAGAATGTCTTGAAATCGTTTTGGGGCACGAACACCTTAGGGAACGGTTCACAGGGTGAAACCAAAACGCGCGATGTTCACAACATAAACTACGCTAATAACATCAAGATAAAGAGGTATGTTCATGAAACGCCATGCATTTTCCACTGCCGCCTTCTCGGGTGCGCTCATTGCTGCAGCGACCTTCGCGTCACCTGCGGTGGCACAAGAACGCTACATCACCATCGGTACAGGCGGCCAAACCGGTGTTTATTACGTCGTCGGCCAGTCGGTTTGCCGTATGGTTAACCGTGGCAGCGATGAGCACAACATTCGCTGTAACGCACCGTCTACCGGTGGTTCGGTTGCTAACGTGAACGGCATGAAGAGCGGCGAGTTGGACATGGGCGTTGTTCAGTCTGATGTTCAATACCGCGCTTACAATGGCGAAGCCAACTTCGAAGAAGAAGGACCTTGGGAAGAGATGCGCTCGGTATTCACCATGCATGGTGAGCCGCTAACCGTGGTTGCTCGTGCTGATTCCGGTATTGAGACCATCAGCGATTTCCCTGGCAAGCGTGTCAACATCGGTAACCCGGGTTCTGGTCAGCGTAATACCATGGATGTGGTCATGGAGGCGTTTGGCTGGGACGAAGACACCTTTGCGCTGGCGTCTCAGCTAGATGCCGCCGAGCAGTCTGCAGCCCTGTCAGATAACAACATCGATGCGATGGTCTATGTTGTTGGTCACCCGAACGGTTCTATCCAAGAAGCCACGACTACCATCGATGCGCGCTTAGTGCCGGTGACCGGTGATGAAATCGACGCGCTGATTGAAGAGTACCCGTACTACACCCGCTCTGTGATTCCGGGTGGCCTGTACCGTGGTAACGACGAAGACGTTGAAACCTTTGGCGTTGCCGCTACCTTCGTTTCTTCAGCCGATGTTGATGAAGACATTGTCTATGAAACAGTGAAAGCAGTATTTGAAAACTTTGATCGCTTCAAGCGTCTGCACCCAGCGTTTGAAAATCTTAACGAAGAAGACATGATCTCTGACGGCTTAACCGCCCCGTTGCATGACGGCGCAGCGCGTTATTACCGTGAGCGTGGCTGGATCGAGTAAGTTTAAGCACCAGCGTAAAGATAGGTCGGTGAGTAGTATTCACCTCGAGTAGTAAAGCGCGGGCACCCTGGGTGTCCGCGCTTCTTGTTGAAAGCGCTGATTGTCAGCGCTGACCATAGGCAGGGCAAGCGTATGCGTGATGACAAACAACCTTCGGCGGTCGCTGAAAGTGACCTAGAGGATATGGTTGCTTCCAGCGACTCGGGGGCAAGAAAGCCCGCAGGCGTGCCGGGGAAACTGTTGGTAAGCATTGCAGCGATATGGTCGCTGTTTCAACTTTGGATAGCTTCACCGCTGCCGTATATGGTGGGGGTCGGTGTATTTAATGCCACTGAATCACGCTCGATTCATTTGGCGTTCGCGCTGTTTCTTGCCTTTATGGCTTACCCCGCATTTAAGCGCTCACCGCGTGACCGCATTCCGCTTCAAGACTGGGCGTTGGCAGCGGTAGCTGCTTTTTGCGGTTTGTACTTATTTATTTTTTATGCCGATTTAGCACAGCGCCCTGGGCGTCCTATCACTCAAGATATCGTGATTGGCGTGCTTGGCATCATTATGTTGTTAGAAGCCACCCGGCGTGCGCTGGGGCCGCCGTTAATGATCGTGGCGGGATTGTTTATTGCCTACTCGCTGTTTGGCCCTTACATGCCGGGCATTTTGGCCCACCGCGGTGTGAGTTTGGGCGGTTTGATTAATCACCAGTGGCTGGGCACCCAGGGGGTGTTTGGTATTGCGCTGGGCGTTTCTACCAGTTTTGTTTTCCTATTTGTTCTGTTTGGCGCACTGCTTGAGAAAGCCGGTGCGGGTAACTATTTCATTAAAGTCGCTTTTTCCATGCTGGGCCATTTGAAAGGCGGGCCAGCCAAAGCCGCCGTCGTGGCGTCAGGGTTGACTGGCTTGATCTCAGGATCGTCGATTGCCAATACGGTAACCACGGGTACGTTTACGATCCCGATGATGAAGCGCGTTGGCTTCAGTGCAGAAAAAGCGGGCGCTGTTGAAGTTGCCTCCTCAGTGAATGGCCAAATCATGCCGCCGGTCATGGGCGCCGCTGCGTTCTTGATGGTGGAGTACGTGGGCATTTCTTACGTCGAAGTTATTAAGCATGCCTTTTTGCCTGCGATCATTTCCTATATTGCCCTTATCTATATTGTTCACCTTGAAGCCTTAAAGGCGGATATGAAGGGGCTGCCTTCAAGCAATCCTAAACGCCCTTTGTTGAACAAGATTCTTGGCTTTATGACCGGCCTGATTTTGTTGATGGCGCTATCGTTTGTCGTTTATTACGGCCTTGGCTGGCTCAAGCCGGTATTAGGTGATGCGGCCCCCTGGGTCGTGTCTGTGGGTTTGGCGGTCATTTATGTCGGGCTATTGAAAGTTAGTTCGAACTACCCAGAACTCGAGATGGATGACCCGAATACTGCGGTGTTAACGCTGCCACAAACGCGGCCGACGGTCATGGTGGGGCTGCATTACATCCTGCCGGTTGTCGTACTGGTGTGGTGTTTGATGGTTGAGCGCATGTCTCCAGGGCTGTCAGCATTTTGGGCAACCATGTTTATGATCTTTATTATGCTCACTCAGCGCCCCGTGATCGCTTTTTTTCGTGGCCACAGCAAGTTCGCGGCGGATGTCAAAGAGGGCTTTAAAGACCTTTGGGACGGTCTTGTGGCCGGTGCGCGCAACATGATTGGTATTGGTATTGCCACCGCTACCGCCGGTATTGTGGTAGGCGCCGTGTCTCAGACCGGCGTGGGCTTAGTGCTAGCAGACGTCGTGGAGATTCTTTCCGGCGGCAACCTGATGATGATTTTGCTGCTTACCGCGCTGTTAAGCCTGATTTTGGGCATGGGCTTACCGACCACGGCCAACTACATTGTAGTTTCCGCGCTCATGGCGCCGGTGATTGTATTGTTGGGTCAGCAGAATGGACTGATTGTACCGCTGATTGCCGTGCATCTATTCGTGTTCTACTTCGGCATCATGGCGGACGTAACGCCCCCGGTGGGGTTAGCCTCATTCGCTGCGGCCGCGGTGTCAGGAGGCGACCCCTTGCGCACCGGTTTCCAGGCGTTTTACTACAGCCTACGCACGGCGGCACTGCCGTTCCTGTTCATCTTCAATACCGATTTGCTGCTGATCGATGTCACGGTGATGCAAGGCATTTTGGTGTTTATTGTCGCGACCAGCGCCATGCTGATATTTGCGGCGGGTACGCAAGGCTACATGCTTGTTCGTAGCCGCTGGTATGAATCGCTGTTACTGTTGCTAGTGGCCTTTACGCTGTTCCGCCCAGGTTTCTGGATGGACAGAATTCACAATCCTTACGAGTCAATTCCGCCAACTCAGTTTGCCGAAGCGCTAGGCAACGTCGAGGATGGCAGTAACCTGCGCGTGCAAATCGCCGGCGTCAATGATTACGGTGATCCAATGACGACCTACGTTCTGGTTCCTGTTCCTAGCGGTGATTCGGGTGAAGAACGTATGGAGGCACTGGGCATGGAGCTCGTCGCGGATGGCGATAAAGCCATGGTCGACTTCATTGAGTTTGGCAGCCAGGCGGCTGAGTTAGGCTTTGATTTTGATCAAGAGATCATTGAAGTGCTGGCGCCCGTGAATCGTTGGACCAAAGAGTGGCTGTGGATTCCGGCGCTCATTATCTTTGGCCTGGTGGTATTGCTTCAGCGCCGTCGGCGAGTAAAACAAACCGACGAGCCTGACAGTAAACCAGCAGCAACGGTCTAAAGGAGGTCATCATGTATCAGAAAATCCTACTGCCTGTGGATCTCAACGAAGAGGCTTCATGGAAGAAAGCATTGCCGACAGCGATTACGTTGTGTGAAACCTTTGGGGCATCGCTACATGTAATAACGGTGCTGCCGGAATTTAAGCTGCCTATGGTTGGTGCTTATTTCCCCAAAGACTTTTCGAAAAAAGCGCATGAAGCCATGACAGAAACCCAGCATGCTTTCATTCAGGCCAATGTTCCTGAGGGTATTAAAACGCAGAGCATCATCGTAGATGGATCTCCCTGGGAGGCCATCATCAAGGTGGGTAAAAAACTCAACGTTGATCTGATTGTGATGGCATCTCACACCAAGCGAAAGTTTGTCGACTATGTGCTAGGTCCTAACGCCGAACATGTTGTCCATCACGCCAAAGTGTCGGTCATGATTGTGCGCTAGAAAGGTGCGGATGAACTGCGCGCCTTGAAGGCACAGATCTGAAGACATTGACCTTGAAGACATAGATAAAGTGGTACATCTTATAAACTCCGGGCGAATAGCTCGGAGTTTTTTTGTCACAAGATAACGCGATGTTACAACGGTATTGAATTCATGTCTCATTGCGCGCTGACGGCTTATTTACACAGTAATCAGATTGAGGTGACGGCGGTGAAAGCATCTTTAATAGGTTGGGCAATACTGATGCTTGGCGTACCTCTTGTGGGGTGGGCTAGCGCGTCAGAGCCGCTGAATTTGTCGAATGCCCCCGTGCTTCTGACGGTGAGTGGCAATATTGCGCTTGAGAACGCGGGGCATGAAGTGCAGCTTGATCTCGCTACGTTAGAGGCACTACCGCAGTATGAGTTTGCAACGAATACGCCATGGACTGCCGAGGTTAATCATTATCGTGGACCGTTAATGCGTGATCTTCTATCACATTTAAACGCCGATACCGATACGGTGCACGTCGCAGCGCTGGATGGCTATGAAGCCGATATACCAGTCAGTGATTTTGAGAAATACGAGGTTATTTTGGCATTAACAAAAGACGGCGCCGCTATTCCGGTTCGCGAGCTCGGCCCGCTGTGGATACTTTATCCTTTTGACCAGGATGATGCGCTGCTAAGCGAAAAAATGCGCTTTAGATCGGTATGGCAGGTTATGCACATCAATGTCCGTTAGCGGTTTAACCACGCAGGTATCAAGCCTACTGCGCTACCCGCGGCGCCTTAAGTTCGCAGCAATCATTGCCGTACTATTATTCGCCGGTGCGTTAGTAGTGGCAACGCTGGCAGCCTGGCGACAGGATAATCTTACCCAAAGTTTGCGCGAAGATACTGCTTGGGTTGTTTATAAGCTGGACCGTGATGCGGTTCAACTGGTCAATCATGTACTGACATTGGATCATCAACCGCTAACGCCAGCGGAGCGCTATGCGCTTACCCTTCGCTTTGAACTGCTGTATAGCCGAATTACGTTACTCAACGAGGGAGACGTCAGCGCGTTATTACAAAATATCACGACTGCACGCGAGCTGTTTAGTCAGATCCAAACGCAGGTAGATGGGCTGGATATGATGTTCAGGGCTTTTGGGGTGCCTGACCACCGAGGCGTGTCACAGCCACTCCCGCTGGCGGCATTGGGAGATAAACTTCAGACACTGACGCGAAGTACTGAGCGTCTTGTTATTGCTATTAACGGCTACTTAGCGGAGTCGGCGACGGCAGAGCGAGAACAGCTCAGCCTGCTCTACAGACTTCTTATGACGTTGATCGTCGCAATGAGTTTAGCGGCCTTTTTGGTGGTCGCTTTTTTAGTGCGTGAAACACGCGAAAGTGCAGCGATAAGGCGCGAGCAGGCACAGCTTGCTCTACAGTTGGAAGTGACCGCTAAACAGGCGCAGGCGGCGAACCAAGCAAAATCGGATTTTTTAGCGATCGTTAGCCATGAAATTCGCACGCCTTTGAACGGTGTCATTGGTATGAGCGAGCTATTGCGTGAATCTGTAAGTCCTGCACAGGTAGAAGACTACGCCTATACGATCCACGATAGCGCTAATCAGCTGCTATCAATGATCAATGAAATTCTCGATTTCTCGAAAATTGAGGCCGGGCACTTAGCCCTTCAAACATCGCCCACGGCTATTCGTTTACTGGTCGACAGCGTGGTGGAACTATTTACGCCGCGGATAAAAATGAAGGAATTAACCTTTAGCGTTGACGTGGACACACGGGTACCCGCTTGGGTGATGGTCGATGCAGGGCGGCTCAGGCAAATATTACTTAATCTTATCGCCAATGCGATTAAATTCACCGACTACGGTGGGATCAGCGTTCAAGTCTCCACTAAGTTCGATCAGCTAGTATTTGAAATTAGCGACACGGGATGTGGGCTGAGTGAACATCAGCAGGCCCGCCTTTTTGAGCCTTTTCAGCAGGCCGATGAGTCCGTGACTCGGCGTTTTGGTGGAACCGGATTGGGCCTGGCGATTTGCAAACGCCTAAGCGAGGCGATGCAAGGACGAATAGTCGTGTCGAGCCATCTTGGCCAAGGCAGTATCTTTCGGTGTGAGCTGCCCTTGGTGGAGGCTGATCCGGTGTCAGTGTCATTGCCCAGCGCACCTCAACAGGACTTTACTGGCATAACGTTGCTGCTAGTCGAAGATAACGCGGTGAATCGCAAAGTGGCGATTGGTTTATTATCCCGTTTAGGTTGCGATGTCGTGTGGGCTGAAAATGGCCAGGATGCCCTTGCCATGGCTCAGTCTCAACAGGTGCATCTTATCTTTATGGATATCCAGCTGCCCGATATGGATGGCCTTACGGTCGCACAGCTTATGCGCGAGCAGGGTGGCTGGCTTGACAGTGTGCCTATCGTCGCTATGACGGCGGGTGGCGCGGAGGATGACCGCCAACGCTGTCTTGCGGCGGGCATGAGCGATTACCTTACCAAACCGCTGTCGCTATCTGCGCTAAGTAGCCTGCTGGCATCGCAGCTTTTTGCCACGCCCGACGCGGCTTCTCTGCCAGCGCTGCCGGTCTTGCAAACGCAGCTCGGCGCGCAGTCATTACTCAATACCGACACGCTGAACATGCTAAAAGCGACCCTAGGCGATGTGAGCTTGACGCAGCTGATCACGCTTTATCACCAGCAAGTAAGTGATTACTGCGAGCAGCTAACGGCCTGCCTAGCGCAGGCCCCTCTCAGCGATGAGCAGCAACAGCAGGTCGTACGTTTGGCGCACCAGCTGCGCGGCGAATCTGTGAGTATGGGAGCCGACAAGCTGGCCGACCAGGCGCAGCAGCTGGAAACATTAATGACAACGGATCCGTTCACTCAAAGCAAACGAGATGAGATATTTAGCGCGTTACGCTTAACGGCGTCGCACACTCATGCAGCGATGGAGAAATGGTGCCGTGAGCACCTATCAGGCTGAGCCTGTAACAGTGAGGGCTAGTACTGCCATTGTTGTATATCGCTACGGGCCATACTGAATAACACTGTAAGCTTGTTTTGAATAATCATAATGCTCAGGAGCCTTTCAATGATCTACGCCAACCCTAGTGACACTGGTTCAGTGGTGTCATTTGAAAAACGCTACGGCAACTATATCGGCGGTGAGTTTGTCGCCCCGGTGAAAGGCCAGTACTTCGATAATATTAGCCCCGTCAACGGCAAGGTGTTTTGCGAAATTCCTCGCTCTACTGCAGAAGATATTGATAAAGCGCTTGATGCGGCCCATAAAGCGGCGCCTGCATGGGGGAAAACGTCCGCCCAAGAGCGCAGTAACATTTTGCTGAAAATCGCCGATCGCATTGAGCAAAATCTTGAAATGCTGGCGGTGGCCGAAACTTGGGATAATGGTAAGGCCGTCCGGGAAACGCTCAATGCCGATATTCCTCTGGCCGTTGATCATTTTCGCTACTTTGCAGGCTGTATTCGCGCCCAGGAAGGCTCGGCAGCAGACATTGATGCCAATACTGTTTCCTATCATTTCCACGAGCCACTAGGCGTTGTAGGGCAAATTATCCCCTGGAACTTCCCAATTCTAATGGCTGTTTGGAAACTGGCGCCCGCACTCGCCGCAGGTAACTGCGTGGTATTGAAGCCCGCGGAGCAAACGCCTGCGTCGATTTTGAAAGTGGCGGAGTTGATTGGCGACCTGCTGCCCGCCGGTGTGTTGAACATTGTTAACGGCTTTGGTGCAGAGGCAGGGCAGGCGCTGGCGAGCAGTAAGCGTATCGCTAAAATTGCCTTTACCGGCTCTACCCCCGTTGGCTCTCATATTCTTAAATGCGCGGCAGAAAATATTATTCCCTCTACCGTAGAGCTGGGCGGCAAGTCACCGAATATTTATTTTGCCGACATCATGAATGCCGAACCGACGTTTATTGATAAGGCGGTAGAAGGTCTAGTGCTGGCATTCTTCAACCAAGGCGAAGTGTGTACCTGTCCGTCACGTGCGCTTATCCAAGAGAGTATGTACGACGAGTTCATGGCCAAGGTGCTGGAACGCACCAAGCTTATTAAGCGCGGCAATCCGCTGGATACCGATGTACAGGTAGGTGCGCAGGCTTCTCAAGAGCAGTTCGACAAGATCATGTCGTACATGGATATTGCTCGCGATGAAGGCGCCGAGTTCCTCACCGGCGGTGAGAAAGAAGTTCTTGATGACAGCATCAACAGCGGTTACTACATTCAGCCCACGTTGTTGAAAGGCAATAACCAGATGCGCGTCTTCCAAGAAGAGATTTTTGGGCCGGTGGTGGCGGTCACCACGTTTAAAGATGAAGCAGAGGCGTTAGCGATTGCCAACGATACCGAGTTTGGTCTGGGCGCGGGCGTGTGGAGCCGCGATATTAACGTTGCCTTTCGTATGGGCCGTGGTATCCAAGCCGGTCGCGTATGGACCAACTGCTACCACCAGTATCCTGCTCACGCGGCTTTCGGTGGCTACAAGAAATCTGGCGTTGGCCGCGAAACGCATAAGGTGGCGCTTGAGCACTATCAGCAAACCAAAAACCTGCTGATTAGCTACGATATAAACCCGTTAGGCTTTTTCTAACGCTTAGATGCTAGCGACGCGCGTATGCGTGCAAAAAATCCCGACCATGTGTGGTCGGGATTTTTGTTTTGGCTGACTTACATCTGAGAGTCTTCAGGCGGCTCGCCTATCGTGCCGGGCATCGGTTGTACGTGGCCCATCTGCTTACCCGTCAGGGTAAGGAAATGCAGGTGACGCTCATACTCTGCTACCAAATCGCCAATCACTTGTCCACGGGTATAGCCGTTAAGGTCTTTATCCTGCCCCCCTTCCGCTAGGTACACGTCCAGGCGAACATAGAAGTCATCATCCGCTTGGATAAAGCTAGGGGTGCGCATGCGGTGAGGGCATACTTGGTAGACAAAGCTAGTGGCGTCGCCAAAGTCGACCTGCAACATCAGGTTGGGAAGCGTTTCCCCCTCAATCGCTTCTTCACTTACGTTGGCAGTTTGGCCACGGCGCTCAAGCTCCTGAGCAAACTGTGTCATCGCTGGGCGAATTGCATGTTCAATGGTGGCGGCTGCACCGGCGCGATTAGAGGTGTCAAGGGCGCGGTCTAAGCGTTCTTTCCAATCGCCGCCAGGCGCACTACCGGCAATCATGCGACGTGCATCTGCCTTGCTACCTTCTAATTTCAAGGCTTTGTACATGCCCACCATCACCGCAAAAATAACCAGTGAGAAGGGCAGTGCGGTGATGACCACGGCGCTTTGCAGTGCATTTAAGCCGCCGGCCATCAGCAGAGCAATGGTGATCAAACCGATCATGGCTGACCAGAAAATACGCAGCTTCACCGGCGCATCGTGGTTCACGTCGCTCAGAATAGACGTGAAGTTGGCCAGCACCAGCGCTCCAGAATCCGCTGAGGTAATAAAGAACACAATACCCAGAACGGTGACGACTGCCGCGGTAATGCCGACATAAGGGAAGTACTCAAGCAGCGTGTAGATCGTGGTTTGCGGGGTGTTGAGCGCCTGCTCACCTAGCTCGACAACGCCTTGATTAGCGACCAGTTCTATACCGCTATTCCCGAATATCGACATCCAAACCATCATAAAGGCGAGGGGGATAAACAGTGCACCGGCGACGAACTCACGAATAGTACGGCCACGGGAAATACGTGCCAGGAATAGGCCCACGAACGGGGTCCAGGCAATCCACCAGCCCCAGAAGAAAATCGTCCACCACATTTTCCACTCTTGAGCCCCCTCGTCGGCGAAGGCGTAAGTGTCAAAGCTGGCACCTACAAAGCCCGATAGATAATCGCCAGCGTTGTTGACCACTTTATCCAGCAACATCAGCGTGTCCCCTGAGAAGAGTACAAACAGCAACAGCGCCAATGCCAGTAACATATTAAACTCTGACAGCCGGCGAATGCCTTTCTCAACGCCTGTAACCACGGAAATCGTCGCTAATATGACCACCAAGACAATCAAGATCACCTGCACGGTGAGGTTTTCCGGCACCCCGAACATGTAGGTGAGGCCGTAGTTAAGCTGTATTACCCCAATCCCGAGGCTCGTAGCAATGCCGAAGACGGTGGAGATCACTGCGGTAATATCCACCGCGTTGCCAATCGGGCCGTGGATACGTTTGCCTAGGATCGGATAGAGCGCACTACGGATCGCCAGCGGCAAGCGATGGCGGTAGCTGAAGTAGGCCAGCGCCATACCCATCAACACGTACAGCCCCCAGCCGGAGAGCCCCCAGTGCAGATAGGTTTGAACGACGGCGTTACGCATCGCTGCTTGGCTTTCCGGGGTTAAATCCGGTGGTGCCAAATAGTGGGCGACAGGCTCGGCAACGCTGAAGAACAGCAGGTCAATGCCGATCCCTGCAGCAAACAGCATGGCCGACCAAGAGAGTAGTGAAAATTCTGGTCGTGAGTGGTCAGGCCCCAGGCGAATACTGCCAAAGCGCGACATACCAATAGCCACCACAAATACCAAATAGGCCACTATGGCCAGCATGTAATACCAGCCAAACGTTTTGCTTACCCAGGCGAGTCCGGCATCAAAGAAGGCGCCAGCTTGCTCGGTGAATAACATGGTAAGCACCAGAAAGATCAGGATGCCAGCCACACTGCCGTGAAAAACGACGGGATTGAGGCGGTCTCGGGAGGGATGAATAGGGTTGTCTTTCGCCATGCAGGCGTACTCCTGTGGTTGAAAGGTGGAGGTAATATTTTATTTTGAATGAACGTTCAAATAAAATACGTGAATAACTGCTACCCTTCAAGTTTACGAGTGCCTGAAACTGCTTGAGTTAGTGCGGATTGGGTAACTTGCAGACGTGAAAACGCCCGGAAAACCGGGCGTTTTCAAGAAAGTAGCTACGCGGCGAATGTTTATTCGCTATCGGCACGTTCGTCGCTATTATCGTGGTGGCCGCGTTTGCCCCGATGTTCTTCATGCGCTTCACGCATGGCGTTGTGAAGTGCTTCTTGCTCTTCTTCGGTGAGAATGCCAGCGACTCGCTCTTTATGCTCTTCACGCAGCGCATGTATTGCTTCGCGATGTTCAGCGTGTGCTTCATTGAGCTCAGCCTGCTTATCAGCTGAGATTTCGGCGCGCTGATACACCTCTTGGCGACGCTCTTCCATACGTTCTTCCATGCGCTGACGATCAGCACCGGAAGCCTCATGGTCACCGTGGCTGTCTGCTTGGGCCGTTAATGTGATCGATGCTAACGCAGCAGCGAGTAAGGCCGGGGCAAACAGTTGGCGAATTGACATTTTCTGAGTACCTGAAATGTTCATAGCATCTCTCCTGGTAAGTTGACGATGTCATTATCGCTAGGTGCAGTGCAAACTGCTTGCAGTTAGTGTGCAACAATCATGGTCTTATTGGCTTGCTGCAGATCGTAGCTAAGGGTAGTTCGTCAATAGTAGACAGGGACGCTATTCATTAAGGAGAAACATAATGTCGCGAATCGAGCTATCTCGCGTGTGGCAGCCGCGCTGCGCGTTCACCACTTTGCGCCGAGTAACCGGATTGGGTGCTCTTGCTTTGATGCTGAGTGGCTGTAGCGCCGCTCAGCATGTGGGCCAAAATGAGTCCGCGGTTAAGAGTGGTACGTTGCATGAACCCCAGCCCTTTACGCGCTTGGCGCCACGGATCTACACGCCTGATGATTGGCCGCAGGCGCTAAAGGCCGATGTCTATTTGCCTGATGGGTCGACTAGCGCCCTACGCCCTGCTGCCTTATTGGTTCACGGTGGAGGCTGGCGAAACCGTACGCCAGAAGACATGCAGAGCATTGCTGAACAGTTGGCAGGGCAAGGCTACGTGGCGGTTAACATTGAGCATCGGTTTGTGCCTGAGTATCGCTTTCCTACCCAGCTGCATGATTTGCAGCAGGCAATGGCGTGGATCCATGCCAATGCTGAAGAGTGGCAGGTAGATACTAATCGCATCGTAGGCGTTGGATATTCATCTGGGGCGCACTTGGTGAGCCTGCTGGCACTGGCTGGCGTCGAAGGGCCGCTGGCCGAGCCTTACGGCGGCGAGCAGAGCCGACTAGCGGCGGTGTTGGCGGGTGGGTTGCCAAGTGATCTGCTTAAATTCGATGACGGGCCCTTAGTGGTCGACTTTATCGGCGGTACGCGAGCCGAAGAAACCGAGGCATATCGCTTGGCGTCGCCCATTTACCATATTACCCCGCAGTCTCCGCCGTTTTTTATATTCCACGGCAAGTGGGATCGCCTCGTGCCGGTAGACCATGCCACAGACTTCTATCAAGCGCTGCAGGATAACAACGTCGAGAGCGAGCTTTATCTGCAAAGCTTTAAAGGCCATATAGCCAGCTTCTTACTGCGTGGTGGCGCTATTGATGCAGGCATTAAGTTTCTTAATCGTCAGGTATTCACTGCGGATTAGACTTTAGTTGCGTTCTTGCTGCATGCAAGGCTGGTGACAGTTTCGTGGGTTAGCGTCTTAGGCTTACAGGTCAATACCTGTTTATACGGTTAAATAATCTTATAAAAAAGAGAGAGCCCGCTATGCCTAACACTTATCGCGCTTCACTATCGCTTACGATGAAATCCTTGCTGGTTGGAGCAACAGCTACCATTGCTGCACTGGCCATTGCACTACCTGCCGCGGCTGAAGACTTTCCCTCTCGCCCGCTCAATATGGTGGTGGGATTCGGTACCGGGGGAAGTGCCGATCGCCTTGCCCGCATTATGTCTGGGCCTCTCTCAGAAGAGATAGGTGTGCCGATACAAGTCACCAATCGTCCTGGTGCGGGAACGCAAGTTGCTTCTAACTACGTTCTGAACGTTCCTGATGACGGTTACACGGTTTACGCCTCAACGTTCGCGCCTTACTTAACTAACTCTATTCTGATCGGAGGCGCTGAATTTAGTGTCGATGATTTCTCTTATATCAACTTTCAGTGGTTCGATTTAGACATTATTGCAGCGAATAAAGACAGTGGTTATGAAGACCTGCCTAGCTTGCTTGAGGCAATCCGAGAGGAAAAAGGACAGGTACGTGGCGCGGTCGTTCAGGGTTCTGCTGGCCACTTGATGGTGCGTTTGTTGCTTGACGAAGCGGGCATACCGCAAGAAAACCTGAACTTAGTGACCTATAACAGCGGTGGTGAAGCACGCTCAGCCGTTGCAGGAGGGCAAGTTGACTTTGTCTCTATTAGCGCTCAGGGCAGTGAGGGTATCCGAGAGTTTCTTACTCCGTTGGCAATTGTGAGTGATGAGCGCATTGATCAGTGGGATGCCCAGCCTATCAATGAAGCATTGGCGCCCATGGATATTGAAGTGCCTATTCTGCAGGGATCTATGCGTGGCTTTGCAGTGACTAGTGAAATGGAACGTCAACACCCTGAACGTTTTGAAAAACTGTCTTCAGCTATTCAAAGTGCTCTGGCTCGTAAAGATGTACAAGAACAGCTTGAGAGCAATGAAATGGGCGGTATTTGGGTTGGCCCAGAGCGTTCCAATGAATTGATGCGCGAAAACTATCAAGTGTTCGAACAATACGCCCACCTGCTTAACTGATTTTTCCAAGCTAATTTTTCTAACTGGCCCTTCCATGATTGCTGGCTCTTCAAGTTAATGAAGAGCCAGCATGGAGTTTTACCATGTCTGAATATAAACGCGACTATGGGGACTTTTTAGTTCTCATGGGCCTGGGTGCTTTTACATTGTGGTATTTATTAGACGCCATTAGTGTATCTGCTACTCCGCAGAATCTGCTGCTGATTCTACCGCTTGCCATTATTGTACTCGTTATAATTGCGCTTGAATTGATCCTCCGGATAAAGCATGGCTCGCTATTCCAGGGCTCTGAAGAAGAGCCACTGCACCGTACATTACCTGTTGTAGGGCTATTTGCCGCTTATGTCCTATCGCTTGAAACCCTAGGCTTTGATATTGCTACGGTGATCTTCCTGGCGCTCTTTTTGATACTTAAAGGTGAACGTAATTGGCTGCTATTAAGTGGTTATAGCGTTGCTTTTGGGCTTAGTGTCGCGTTCTTCTTCTCGCAGATGCTGCCGTATCCCATGACGCTACTACTACTACCGAGCTGAGGAAAAAATATGATTGATTTTGGCGCGATTGGGCAGGGTTTAGATCTGCTTTTTTCCAGCTTTGGCCCTTGGTTGGTGGTAGTGCCTGGGATCGTACTAGGACTGATTTTCGGGGCTACTCCAGGTCTGCAAATTTCTATGGCCATGGCTATTTTCTTGCCCATGACGATGTATATGGATTTTATCCAAGCCATGCTGTTTCTTACCGCTATTTTTACAGGCGGTTCTTTTGGTGCCGGTATCCCTGCGATTTTAATGAATATACCCGGTACATCTTCAGCCATTGCCACTGCTTTTGATGGTTATCCTATGGCGCGGAAGGGGCAGCATAATCAGGCGCTAGGTATCGCATTAGCCTCATCGGTGATTGGCGCCCTGATGGGCTACGTTGTGCTTTTCTTCATGATCCAGCCTCTTTCCTACATGGTGTTGAGACTAGGCCCTGCAGAGATGTTCGTGGTTATCCTTTGGGGCATGACACTCATTGCTAGCTTGAAAGGTGAACAGGTTTTAAAAGGCTTAATAGCCGGATTTATAGGCCTCCTGGTAGGCACTATAGGGTTTAGTGAAATAGGTTTAGCACGTGGCACGATGGGGCAAACTTATCTTTTAGATGGCGTACCGGTTATACCGGCGATGATGGGTATGTTTGCTGCTTCTGAGCTGTTCAAACTAGCCAACAAAGGTTTCATCGTAGAATCTGCTGATGCCCGCAAGGTGAAAATTAGTGAAATCTTCGAAGGTTGCAAGATGGCGATGCGGTATCCGGTGGTTATGATTCGCGGGGGCTTGATTGGTGTGTTAGTGGGTGCAGTGCCTGGCGTCGGTTCATCGGTTTCTAACTTGCTCTCTTACATAGAAACAAAGCGGCGAGATCGTGACCCTGATTCCTTTGGAAAAGGTAACCCAAAGGGCGTCGTAGCGTCAGAAGCGGCAAATAGCAGTTCCGAAGGTGGCTCAATGGCAACGCTGCTAGCGTTAGGCATTCCCGGTGGCGGTGCCACAGCGGTTATGTTGGCGGCATTTGCCATGCATAACATTACCGGTGGTCCGCAGTTTATTCGTCAACAGACGGACGTAGTTTACGCGATCATTTTCGCCAATTTTGCCCAAGTATTTTTATTGGTGATCATCGGGCTGCTGTTTATTCCCTTGCTGGCTAATATCGTCAAAGTTCCCATGCGATTTTTAATTCCATCGGTTTTAGTGCTGGCCGTTATGGGCTCGTTCGGACTAACCGGAAATATGACAGGTCCGGCCACTGTACTTATTTTTGCCGTTATTGGCTGGATCTTCCGTCACTACGGCTACTCGGTACCCGCGGCTGTGATTGGCATGCTACTCGGCTCTTTGGCCGAAAAGTCGCTACTCCACTCCTACCAAATCAGCGGGGGGGACATTATGTATGTGTTTGAGCGTCCGGTGACACTAGCTATCTTTGCATTGCTGCTAGTCTCTTTGTTTAGCCAGCCATTGATGAAAAAGCTTAAAGCTCGCCAAGAGGCTGCCCAACTATGATTCCTGAGTTCAGGATTTGAAATGTTGAAACGCACTGGTATTACCGTTGGCTTGGGATTTTTGGGTGGCTGGCTTGCCACCCTTTTATCGTTGCCTTTGGCATGGATGCTGGGCCCTCTTTTTATGGTGCTGTGCTTATCACTGATGGGCGTGAATACTGGCATCGATAAGCGCTTACACCGCACGGCCATTGCACTGCTAGGGCTTTTTATTGGTAGCCGTATTCAGGCTGACGAATTGTTAGGATTAGTACTTTGGTATCCCAGCGTACTGGCCATGTTGGTATACATGGCGCTGATGTTATTCGGCGGTTACTGGATTTTTAATCACGCCAACGTAGGGCGTATGAACGCCATGTTTTGCGCTTATCCGGGGAGCATGAATTCAGCGTTGGTGCTGGCCGAACGGGCTAACGGTGATTTGCGCTGGATCGCTATCTCGCACTCTCTGCGTCTAGTGACTGTGGTTTCGGGAGCTGCGATAGTGGCAAGTTTTTTTGTCGACGATGTTACGCTACGCAGTTCGACTTCTTCCTTCACCATCATGGATGGTTTGCCGCTGGTGTTGGCAACGCTATGTTGGTGGCTGGGGCGTTTATTGAAGATTCCCTTGCCTGAGTTTCTTGGGCCAATGGCGGCAGGTGCCATTGTTGCAAACCTTGGGTTCGATTACTCGCTACCTACTTGGATCGTGCTAACGGCATTTCTGGTATTAGGAGCGTCGGTGGGTGCGCGCTTTTCGGGAACTCAGTGGTCACAGGTGATCAGCATGGGCCGTTATGGCATTGCGTTTGCCCTATTTGCACTGTTGGTTGCTGCGCTAATGGCATGGCTAGTATCCAGTTTCACGCACCTCTCATTTTTGGCAGTACTGCTTGCGTTGATTCCCGGTGGGGTAGGCGAAATGGCGGTTATAGCAATGGTGTTAGATATAGATCCAGTATATGTAGTTTCTCATCATATACTGCGTCTACTGCTACTAATATTTATGACCCCTCTAATGATACGCATAGCCAATGGGTCGGCTAAGCAATAGGAAAGGCGACGGTTACTTCAAATCCTCCCTGTGGCCTATTGCCAAGATAAAGCCGTGCAGAGTGGGTGGTTGCGATCTGCTCCACAATGGCGAGACCTAGGCCGCTACCTGGGAAGTGCTTATTGTGGCGGAAAAAACGTTCGGTTAGTTTGGGGAGCTGTTCTTCATCGACACCAGTACCGTCATCACTGACCGTTAACGTCACCTTATCGCTGTCTGTGGCTAATGCGACAGTGATAACACCTTCGTAGACCACGCTGCCTCCAGCATGCAGGCTGGCATTTTCGATGAGATTTGTCACGAGCCATCTCAGCATAATGGGATCGCCAAGAATGCTGGGTATCGCTGTATATTGGTCAAAAGCAAGCTCCTGGTTTTTTTGATAAATATTAGGAGCGGTCTGTGCACAGGCATCGTGGCAAATAGCGATTAAATCAACATGTTCTAGGTGCGAGGTGTCTATTAATTCACTGCGTGTTTTGGCGTATTTGAGCAGTTGTTTGACGGTATGGCTGGCATGCTCAGCAATGCGCTGAATTTCCCGCAGGCTAGTATGCGCTGGTGTTTGGGAAGGAGTCTTAAGCGACATTTCAGTTAAAGCGCGAATTTCAGAGATAGGCGTTCTGAGCTGATGGGAGACATCGGCATTCAGTTGCTGTGTGCTTTCAATGCTACGTCGCATGCGCTGCATCAAGTTGTTAATGCTTTGAATAAGAGGCAGAATTTCCTTAGGGGCGTTGTCATCCAGAGCATGCAAATCATTCGGTGAACGTTGACGTAGAGCCTGACTGACTGCATTAAGTGGTGCCAGCCCCCAGTGTATCGCCATTAAGGCAATGGAGATTGCTAATAGCCCGGTAACAACCATTAACCCTGTGAGCGTTATCATAAAATCGTTGGTGAGTGTATAGCGAGCTTCTTTTGACTCGGCAACGATCACTTCAATGTCGGTCTGCGCACGGCCCCGGCTAAAGGGAAGTGTCAGCGCTACCGCTCGTAGCTCATTACCTGCATAGTCCACATCATAAAAAATCGGTTCATAGGAATAGCTTGGAGGGTCGGTTAGGCCGCTAAAGCCTGCGATCATGCGGCCTTGTGTGTATTTAAGCGATAAAAAATTTTGCCTTCACCTCGGCTACCCAGCGTACTAACGCTGAAGTAGTGCATGTTGATACGCAGATCATTATTGACAGTATAAAGGCGACGCTCTAGCCGTTGTGCGGCATTTAAGAGCATATTGTCAAAGGTTTCGTTGATTTGACGTGATAAAAGTAGATGGCTCGAGACCAAAGCAAGCACTGCTAGTGCTGTAAAGGGCACGCCAATCCAAATCAGCAGTCGACTGCGGATCGACTGGCTTTTATTCATGGGGTAAGCCTTTGGTATCTTTAGATTCTAAATAGTAGCCCAGCCCACGTACTGTTTTTAAGCCGAAATCGTAGCCGATTTTTTTGCGAATACGTGAAATGTAGGTTTCCACGGCAGCGTAGCTCACTGAGTCATCAGAGTTAGACAGCCGGTCGATGATTTGATCCTTATTGACCAGCCTGTTCTGATTGATCATGAGGTATTCCATGACCTCAAGCTCTCGTCTATGTAATAGCAGAGGCTTGCCATCTAGACGCAGCTCCATCGCATCGGGCAGAAATTCTAAGCGTCCACATTGGAGTGTTTCACCGCCGAAGTGTTTGGCGCGACGTACTAGCGCCCGCGCCCGCGCCGTGACTTCTTCCAGGGAAAAAGGTTTGCATAGATAATCATCGGCACCTATTTCAAGACCGAGGATGCGCTGATCCAAGCTATCTCTCGCTGAGATAATTAATACCGGAATGGTATTCTGAGCGTGACGCAGCTCTCGTAAAAGTGTGATTCCATCCACTTCAGGCAAGCCAAGATCCAGCACTAGTAGGTCATAATCACCTTGTTCGAGCATGTGCAGCGCTCTTCTGCCATCGTTGGCAACATCAATACTAAAGGCGGCTTCACTAAGTGTAGCTGCAATAGAGCGCGCTAAATTGAGGTTATCTTCTACTACTAGCGCTTTCATAGGTCATCTCGTTGTTAACCTTCTGGCTGATACTTATAGCCGACGCCATAGACTGAACGAATAATTTCTAGCTCTGGCAGCGCTTCGTGGATTTTCTTACGCAGCTTCTTGATGTGGCTGTCCACGGTGCGCTCTGAGACGATGCGGTTATCGCGGTACATGTGATCCATTAACTGCTCGCGGCTGAAAATACGTCCCGGTGCCTGCATCATCACGCGCAGTAATTGAAATTCCACCGCGGTGAGTCCTAGGTCTTTGCCGTAAGCGAGCGCTTGCCAGCCATCTTCATTTAATACGACCGGTGCATGCTGAACGTCGGCAGGGGCGTTTGCTGCTGCCTGGCTACGGCGAAGCACGGCTTTGACACGGGCGACCACTTCACGGGGGCTAAAAGGCTTGCAGATATAGTCGTCAGCGCCTAACTCTAAGCCTAGCAAGCGGTCGACCTCTTCTACCTTGGCGGTCACCATAATGATCGCAATGGTCGGCCAGTGCTGGCGAATCTCACGGCTAAGCGTCAGGCCGTCTTTGCCTGGCAGCATAATGTCGAGCAGCACGAGTGCCGGGGAGTGCTGTGCTAGCCACGGCATAACTTCATCGCCGTGGGCTAATGTCGTGACCGAAAAACCATGCGTGGTTAAGTAATCTGCCATCAGGCGAGCAATTTTTGGTTCATCCTCAACAATCAGCAAAGAGGCTGCGTGAGACGCATCGTGAGACATAAGGAACTCGCTTAGCAGTGAGGGTGAAAGCCTATAAATGAGATGTTAGCAAAGGAAAGCGCAGTGTCCAGCGCAGCCCGCCCAGCGTAGAAGCAGAGGGCGTTAGCGTTGCCCCATGCGCATTGATTAGCGCACTGGCAATTGACAGGCCTAAGCCGCTGCCGCCGCTTGACCGGTTACGTGAGCCCTCTACACGGTACAGCCGCTCGGTTAAGCGCGCCAGTTCTCCCTCGGGCACCCCGGGCGAGCTGTCTTCCCAGGTAACGACTGCAAAGCCCTGCTGCGCGGTAAGCGTAACGCGCAGCTCTCCCGGTGGTTGGGTGTAGGCGCAGCTATTATCCAACAAGTTGTTCCATAGCTGATGCAGGCGCTGGGCATCGCCACGTACCATTATGCCAGGAGCGATCTGCTCCGTCAGCGTTAAGCCGCTGTCCATTAACCAGCGGTCTGCGTCGGCGAGGCGGCTGACAAGACAGTCGCTAAGGTCCATCGGTGCAAGTTGGATATCCAGCGCACCTGCATCGCTTTGTGACAGCAGGCGTAAGTCAGTGACTAGGCGTTCCAACTGGCTAACTTCTTGAGCAAGCGAGCTGAGGTTCTCCTGGTTGAGAGGGCGGATGCCATCTTGCATCGCTTCAATTTCCCCACGTAGAACGGCCAACGGCGTGCGCAGCTCGTGCGCCGTGTCGGACACCCAGCGTGCTCGGGCATCGCGGCTAGCTTCGAGCGTTGCGGCAAGTACGTTGAAATCTCGCGCCAAACGCGACAGCTCGTCGCGGCCACGCTCAGGCAATCGAGTCGTATAGTCACCTTCTGTCAGTCGCAGCGTGGCGCCCGCGAGTGCCCGTGTACGCCGCCCTAACCACCAGGACAAGCCGCCCGCGAGCAGGAGAGAAGCTACACATAGCGATATTACGATCAGGGTAAGATTGCGCTGTTGGCGCTCAAGGAAGCGGCTTTCCATACGCTCCATCATCTCGCGAGGAGGTCGAAAGCCCAGCGAACCGATCGTTTCCTCGGCGCTGTGCAGGTTCAGCCAATGCCAGTTGCCTGAGCCTGCCTGGCTGCCATTGGCAGGCACTAAAAAACGGCCCTCAGCATCACGTAGCGCAAAATCCCGCGCTTCACCTAGTGGAGAGGGGCGGTCTTGATGCTCTTGGCCCAGTTCAAACCGCACAATAGATGCCCAGCGTTCCGGGGATTGCTCCAACCACTCCCAGCTCTCTTGGGTCTCCCAGCGTGTTATGAGGCCATCTGCCAGCAGTGTTGCCCGACGCTCTTGCGCTTGGTTGAGATAATCGTAAAAGCCGCGGTCAATGCTGTAGGAAACCGCCATAAACATGCTTACTGAGATGGCCACATTGACGCTCAGGATAATCGCAAATAGTTTGAGCCCCAGCCGGGAAGGGCGCCATTGACGTAGTGGCCCATGCAACGCCATCACTGTGTGCTTCCTGCTTGGCTAGGCTGACGCGGCGCGCTCAGCCGTTCTCGAACATTTTCCATGCCTAAGTAGAGGCAGGGCACCAGAATTAGCAAAATAGCGGTGGCAAACAGCATGCCAAAGCCTAGTGAAATCGCCATAGGAATCATGAAGCGCGCCTGTCGTGACGTCTCTAGAATCATCGGTGCCAGCCCTAGAAATGTCGTCAGCGTGGTCATCATAATGGGGCGGAGTCGACGCGTGGCTGCGGCCACAATGGCTTCTCTGGCTGCCATTCCCTCGCGGCGTTTGCGGTTGGCGTAGTCGATCAGCACCAGCGCATCGTTGATGACCACGCCGGAAAGCGCGAGCATTCCCAGCAGGCTGATAATGGAAAGCCCAAAACCCATGATCATATGACCGGCCACCGCGCCGACGATACCGAAGGGGATCGCTGCCAGTACCAGCAGCGGCTGCGAATAACTTCTAAACGGGATAGCCAGCAGCGCATAGAGCGCGGCAATCATTAACCACATGGAGGTTTTTAACGTGGCTAAGTTGTCGGCGGTGTCCTGCTGGCGACCGCCCATGCTGACCTCTAGCCCCGGCCAGGTCGCTTCCAGCGTGGGGAACACCTCGTCTTGTAACGTGGCGAGCACCTGGTTAATGGCAAGGTCGTTTTCAGAGTCCGCAGTGACGGTAATAATACGTCGCCCGTTAATGCGCTCAAGACTGCTGGAGGCTTGGCTAATGGTGATATCCGCAACGCGAGACAGGGGCACGCTCAGCCCGTCAGGGGTGCGTACCGGCATGCGGTAGAGGGCGTTCAAACTGTCGCGATTATTGTTAGGTAAGCGTACCTCAACGCTAATTTCGCTACGTCCTACGTATTGCTCTAGAGCGGTCGCGCCCTGTAAGGGGCCGCGCAGCGCCTGTGCTAAGTTGTTGCCGGTTAGGCCCAGCGAGCGTCCTTCTGATGAAAGGCGTATTTCTAACTGGGGCTTACCGTCGCCCAGGCCGCTATCGATATCGGTAAGCCCATAGCCGCTCAGCGTTTCGGCTAACCGTTCAGCGGCGGCTTCAAGCACCTGTGTATTGGGGTGTGAAAGTCGCAGACTCAGTGCCGCACCGCTGCCGGGGCCGCCTACATCGGCTTCAAAGCGCACTGATTGGGCGCCTAATAAATCGCCGGTTAGGTCGCGCCACTCGCGGGCAATTCGCGATGGCGGCCATGCTTCCAGGCTTTCGCTGGCAATGTCGAGGCGAACCTCTAGGCTTTCACCATCCAGGCGGCTGCGCGAGCTGCCAAAACTGAGCGTTTCTTCGCGTTCGCTAAGCTGCTCTGCGGCGTCAAGAAGCTGTTGGCTGAGTTCACGACTGATGCTGATATTGCTACCAATCGGCAGTGTGACCGTCGCCTGCACCTGGTCTGATTCGACGCGGGGCATGAGGGAAAACCCCAAGCGCCCGCTCATTGCCCAGGAAAGGGCGACCAACAGCACCGCAATGCCCAGCGCAATGCTGAGCAAACGCTGGTTAAGGGCACGCTGTAGGAATGGCTCAAACTGATGGTATGTGAAATGGTGTAAACCACCTTGAAGGCGTTGGCGAAGTGCTTCTAATGGGCGCTGCCACGCAGGCGTATTGCGCGGCTTGCGACTATGTGCGAGGTGGGCGGGAAGAATCACCAGTGCCTCCAGCCAGGAAATTAAAAATACCGTGACCACAACGACCGGTACCGTCGCAAAAATAAGCCCCAGAAAGCCGGGTAAAAACAGTAGTGGCAGGAACGCGACGATATTAGAAAGAATGGCGAACGTCAGCGGCGTGGCAATTTCGCTAGCCCCTTTAACCGCTGCATCGCGCAGTGAATAGCCTTCTTCACGGTAGCTATAGATATTCTCGCCGACGATGATGGCGTCATCCACCACAATGCCCAGGGCGATGATAAAGGCAAACATCGACATCATATTCAGCGACACGCCAATCCAGGGCAGAAACAGCATTGCGCCTAGGAACGCTGTTGGGATGCCCAGCGTGACCCAGAATGCCAGACGGGCTTCCAAAAACAGCGCCATGAGTACTAATACCAGCGCTAGCCCCATCCAGGCATTTTTCAACAACAGGCTAAGGCGGGCTTCATATACCTCTGAACTGTCTCGGGAGATATCAAGGCTAACGCCCTCTGGCAGGCCTGAGCGTAACCGCTCAAGCTCACCGTTGACCGCTTCAGAGATGCTGGTCGGGGTTTGGTCGCCAATTTGATAAACATCCACTGAGAGCCCGGGTTGACCGTTATAAAACTCTTCGCGGTCGGTCTCGGCGAAGCCGTCGCTGACTGTCGCGATGTCGCCCAGCATAATGGGCGATCCTTGTGCGCTGGTCAGAATGGGTAGCTCGGCGAAGGCCTCGGCACTGTTACGCCGGCCCTGATAGCGAATAAGCCATTCGCCTTCTGCCGTCGTCAGCTGACCACTGGCAAGGTCAAGCGCCTCTTCGCCAATGCGAGTAGCCAGCTGCTGATGATCCAAGCCATAGCGCTCGATAGCTTCTTCATCCAGATGAACTTGAATCTCTCGTTCGCGGTTACCCGATAGCTCTGCGCGAGATATGCCGTCGGTCGCCTGGAGCTCACCGCGTATTTCTTCAGCGGCGTCGTGTAGCGCCTCTAGGCCTACTTGGCCATATACCTGCAGGCTCAGTACGCTTCGCGAGCGCCCCGCAAGTGTAAAGCGGGGTGGATCGGCGGCACTGGGCAAAGTGGTGATAGCATTTACCGCCTGCTGGATATCCTGATAGGCGCGCATCACGTCAACGCCATCAATCAGCGAGGCGCTGACGTTGGCGCGCCCTTCACTGGCCGTCGCGGTCAGCTCATCAATGCCTTCTACATTGGCAATCGCGGCTTCCATCGGCAGCAGCAGGCTCTGTTCAACGTCTTCAGGCGTCGCCCCCGGGTAGCTGATAGACACTTGCACCACTTCAATATCAAACTCAGGAAAGACTTCTTTCTTAATCGCCAGCGAGGCCATTAAGCCGCCCACAATAAACAGCACCATGAGTAGGTTAGGTGCTACCCCGTGATCGACCATCCATGCCAGTGGGCCACGCGGTGTCTTCATGACCCGTCTCCCTCTTGAGCCGGTGTATCGCTGGGGCGTCGGATGCGCACGAGCTGGCCTTCGCGGGGCTGGGTTAAGCCTGCGGTAACGACCCGCTGACCTGCGGTCAGGCCGCTGCGGATCAAGGCATCATCTTCTCCGCGATAAGCCAGGGTCACCGGCGTACGGCGCAGGCGATTCTCCTCATCTACCTGCCAAACGATGTCGCCTGGGCGCAGCGCGGCAGAGGGTACTGAAATGAGCTGGTGCTGAATGGTTGGTTGGAATGAAACACGCAGAACATCACCCAGGCGCAGGGCAGGGCCATCGCTTTCTAGTGCGAGCGGGTCGCTAACGGCGATTAACAGCTGTGCCTGTAAACCGTTTTCTTCCAGGCTGGGTAACATCGATACCAGCGTGCCTTCACGCGTCGCGTCTTCAGACCAGCCGCGGCTGGTTAAGGTAATCTGGCTGCCCATTTCCAACCACTCGGTCCACTCGCTGGGCAGGGAGGCGCGTACCCAAAATTGCTCAACGCCCACTAAGTGCACTACTTCCGTTCCCTGGCTAAGCAGGCTGCCAGCACCCACTAAGCGCGCTTGTACCATGGCGCGCCATGGAGCCACCAGGGTGGCGCGTTCAACGTTAAGCGCTGCCTGATCTCGGGCCACTCGCGCCTGGGTCACTTGGGCCTGGGCTTGGCGCAACTGCGGTTCTCGCAGAACCAGCGCACGGCGCTCGGCAGAAAGCTGGCGGCCAAAAGACTCGTATTCGCTGCGTGCGCGCTGCTGCTCTGCCTGCTCTAGTGCCAGCAGGGCTTGGGCATTGGCTAGCTGCGCCTGCGCATCCTCAAGAGTAAGCGCGAGATCGGCCTGATCAATATAGGCGACCGGCGCCTGCTGCTCGACGACTTGTCCCGGCACAACGCCTGGTGCAAAGCGCTCAAGCTGGCCCGCCACACGGCTGGCCAGCATAGTTTCTTGCTCTGCCTCGACGCGGCCAAATCCATATAGATGGGGCGCCTGGGTGCTCGCAGAAATGCTCATCACGTCTACCATGCTGGGCAGTGGTTCTGGTGGTGCAGTACGCTCAATGCGGGGTGGCTGAGTCATAATCCACCAGGCGAGCATGCACGTGCCGATAAGAATCAATAACGCAACTACTGCACCCAGACGAATACGGCCTTGCTGATAAGAGGAGTGAGACGACGAGAAGGAGCGTATTGAGGTCATTACCGCGCGTTATCCATGTGCTAAGAGCGAAAATTCCAGAAAAATGAGCGTATGATGCTAGCATCACGCATTGTTACGCAGCGATTAGTCAAGCAATGTGCAAATACCATGCAATTGATATCTAATTCATATTCATTTGGTATCAATAGACTCACTGGTCTACTTTAAACGTATGAAAAATACCGCAACGCGCGACAAGCTGATTGATAGTGGTGCCCAACTGATCAGCCAGCAAGGCTACAACGCAACGGGCATTAATGCTGTTTTAAAAACGTGCGGCGTGCCTAAGGGCTCTTTTTACCATTACTTCTCTAGTAAAGAAGATTTTGGGCTGGCAGTGATTGAACGCTTTGCCACCACGTATGACGCCTCGCTAGTGACGCTGTTGGAAGATAGCAACACGCCGCCTTTAGAGCGCCTGAGGCGCTATTTTGCATCAGGTCGTGACTATATGCATGAGTGTGATCACGCCACTGGCTGTTTGATTGGTAATCTTGGACAAGAGCTTTCAGGCCAAAGCGATACCTTCCGTGATGCGCTAAACCTTGTATTTCAGCGCTGGGAACAGCGGCTGGTGAACTGCTTGCAGGACGCTCAAACGCGGGGTGATATTGCTACTCACACTGCTCCAGAAGCGCTTGCTAGCTTTATTTTAACCGGCTGGGAAGGTGCTATTTTACGCGCCAAAACGTTGAAATCTGTCGAGCCCATGGATCATTTTGAAACTATTTTGTTTAAGCAGGTGCTGGTGCCGTCCTAATGGCGGGCACGAAAGTGGTGCTCATCAGCGGCCACATCGTTTTGAGTCGCGGCTATTAGAGCATCATCAATGGACGGATCATCCAGCGCTATTAAGCCACACTGCGTTAGTGCTTCGCGAAGACTCACCTGTTCATCCAAACGCTGATATACCACCCGCACACAGCAGGGCATACGTTCGCTGTTATCAGCTACGCCCATTTTTAACCCCGTTAAACGCGTCACCTGGCTCTGAAAGCTCGGAAACAGGATGGTCTGTGTGATTTCATGACCGTTAAGCGTTTCATGATCGACCAAGAATAGCCGGTCAGCCAGTTTAACTGCTGTGCCTACATAGCGATTGTGGCATGAGCGGTTGCCGAGCATGGCCTGCATCCGCTCGGTGCGCTGATAGACTACGCCACCCTCCCGTGCTTCTAAGCAAACTAAGGTACGCATTAACTGGCCTGGTCGAGACATTGAATGATAAAGCTCAAAGTAGCGGCCAATGTAGCGTTCCATGGTTTCACTGCCCCGCTGCACCAATGCGTTAGGCCAGGGTAAGGTTGCTGGGCTTGCTTCTGACGTTAGTTGGCCGGTTTGAACCAGTGTACGAAAGTCATGATGGGGAAGGGCGATATCCTCAGTAGTGACGCCGAAAAAGTGGCAAATGCGCTGCAGTGCTGCGTGATTGGGTCGATAACGTCCACTCAGGTAACGATTAAACTGGGCGCGATTGATCGTTAAACGCCGACATATCTCTGCAATAGACGGATAGTAACTGCAGAGCAGGCGCAGGTTGGCCACAAAGTCGTCATGCATGGGCAGCTCGGCTTCCTCTCTTGGTTTCGTGACTGCCTAATGTGATGCCTAACGCGTGATAGTGCAATGGCTTCCTCTCGCCAGGAAGCCTTCAACGTAGCGGCTTTCTGGTGAATAAGGTTATGCTAGCACTATATACAGCCAGCCGACTTTTGCAGTAAATCAGGAGCGTGTTATGTTTCATGGGTTTGAAAAAACGAAGCGTCGCGTTAACGGCATCGAAATGACTTTTCGCATGGGCGGCAGTGGCCCTGCGCTGCTGTTGCTGCACGGTCATCCGCAGACCCACGTGATTTGGCATAAAGTAGCGGCGTCGCTTGCCGAGCATTTTACGGTGATAGCGGCTGATCTGCGTGGTTACGGCGATAGCAGTAAACCTGACGATGATACCGAGCATCTCAACTATGCCAAACGCACCATGGCGAACGACATGGCGGAGCTCATGACGGCATTGGGTTTTGAGCGCTTTAAAGTGCTGGCCCACGATCGAGGCGCCCGCGTTGCTCACCGGCTAGGCGTTGACCATGCTCAGCGAGTAACGCGGATGGTGCTGCTGGATATTGCGCCTACGCTGGCCATGTATCGTGGCACGTCAGAGGCTTTTGCACGCTCTTACTGGCACTGGTTCTTTCTTATTCGCCCGCAGCCGCTGCCAGAAATGCTGATCAGCAGCGATCCTGCCCAGTATCTAAAGAGCGTCATGGGAGCGCGTAGCGCCGGTATGGCGCCTTTTTCAGCCGAAGCGCTGGCGGAATACGAACGCTGTTTGTCACTGCCCGGTACCGCCTCCGGCATTTGCGGCGACTACCGCGCCAGCGCCACGATCGATTTAGTGCACGACCAGGCGGACATTGATTCAGGCATTAAGCTGAGCTGCCCATTGAAAGTGATGTGGGGAGCTGAAGGGGCAATCGAAGCTTGCTTCGATGCCTTGGGCGAATGGCGCAAAGTGGCCTCTCACGTTGAAGGCAAGTCGCTTCCCTGCGGCCATTATATTGCTGAAGAACTTCCCGAGCAGCTGTTAGAAGAAGCATTACCGTTTTTGCTCAAGGCATAGCCCTTCAAAACTGAGCCCTTCAAAACTTAGCGCTTGATCTTGCTGATAATCAGCGCTGCGTTAACGCCTCCAAAGCCAAATCCATTGCATAGCACATGCTGGGTGGAATGATCGCGTGGGCTGGCGGTGACAAAGTTTAAGTCCTGCATCTCGTCGTCGCAGTGCTCAAGGTTAATGGTTGGCGGCATTTGATCAGTCATCGCGGCCATGACAGAAAAAATGCTTTCTATACCTCCGGCTGCCCCTAACAGGTGGCCTGTAGACGACTTAGTGGCTGAAATCGGTATGTTGGGCAGCAGGGAGCCAAACACGTTGCGTAACGAGGCGATTTCAGCGCGGTCGCCAACCGGCGTGGACGTTGCGTGGGCGTTGATATGATTAATGGCATCTTTGGAAAGGCCGGCCATGCCAAGAGCTGCTTGAATTGCTAGGGCTGCACCTCCACCATCTTCTGGCCCGGCGGTAATATGGTGTGCATCCGCGCTAGTGCCGTAGCCGCTAATGACCGCCAGCGGTGTTGCGCCACGAGCAAGGGCATGATCAAGCGTTTCTATCACTATAACGCCCGCGCCTTCACCCATCACAAAGCCGTCACGGTCTTTGTCGAACGGTCTAGAGGCACGCTCAGGCGTGATAGATTCAGTGGAAAGCGCTTTTAACGCGTTGAAGCTGGCCAGCGAGAGCGGGTCAATGCATGCCTCTGCACCGCCGACGAGTGCCACATCGGCTTCACCGCTGCGGATAATGCGCATGCCATCGCCAATGGCTTGCAAGCCTGCCGCACAGGCCGTTACCGGGCAACCTAACGGGCCTTGAAAACCATAGCGAATCGACAGGTTGCCGGCTGCCAGATTGGCTAAAAAAGCGGGTACGGTGAACGGCGATATTTTTCGATAACCGCGTTCTGCGAGTGTTTTTTGCGCTTGAGTTATGGTTGGGAAGCCGCCTATGCCTGAGCCAATAATCGTCGCTGTTCGGCGCTTTTGGGCGTGTTCCGATGGTTGCCAGTTGGCCTGTTGCAACGCTTCCTTAGCGGCGGCTAGCGCATACAGGCTAAACAGATCCAATTTGCGGCGTTCTTTCGGGTCGGCAATACTATCCAGATCAATCCCGCCGGCCGGGTCATGGCGGTGTTCAGGAACGACGCCGGCAATTTTGATGGGAATATCGCTGGTATCGAAGCGGCTGATCGTACTGATGCCGGACTGGCCTTCTAACAGTCGTTCCCAGCTTGTATTAACGTTGTTTCCTAACGGGCTGACCATGCCCATGCCGGTAATAACAATAGGTGATTGCATAGCGATTCCAGAGTTATTGATGTCGCCACCCTAGCACCAGACAAGATATGATCAAGATCATATTTTATTGGTATACGACGAGGTAACTATGCCTTATCCCCAAAGCCATAAATCGAAAACGAAAGCGCGTATTTTGGCCTCTGCTGCGGAGTTATTCAGCCGTAAAGGCTTTCAGAAGGTATCAATTGGCCAGATCATGAAGCTCGCAAAGATGACTCACGGCGCCTTTTATACGCATTTTGCTTCAAAAGAAGCGCTCTACAACGAGTCAGTGCGTCTTACGCTGGATAAAAGCCAAACGGCAAGGTTGGTAAAAGGGCCGCTATCGGTGCAGCACCTGACGGATCTAGTTGCCAATTATTGCAATCTCCAAGAGCTGGTAAATAAGCACGAACCGGGCCCGGAAGCGGTGCTTTTCAATGAGATTGGCAGCGAAAAAGAAGAAATTCGCACCCTGTTTGAAGCCTCTTATTCACGCATGAAAAAGATGCTAGAAACCCGTCTTATGGCGCTAGGGAAGTTGAAGAAACTGCCCTTCGCCAATGACCGTAACGTGATTGCTGATAAGGCTAGGGTCATATTGGCATCGTTGATAGGCGCTGTGGCCATTGCCAAAAGTTTGCCTGGAGAAGCCGAGAGCAAACAGGTGCTGACGGCAACGCAGCGTCAAATTTTACTAATGATGGGCGTTAGTGAAAACGAAGCAGAAAACATGCTGCATGGGTAATAACCCGCCTCGCAGATGATTTTTTAAACGCTTCTTAATATTTTATGGGCAAGCTGAGCGGGAGTTAACGTATACAAGACGAAACAGGGTAAAAACTGGATAATGGCAGCCAATCAGCCTACGGCCCTGTTTATTCAAATGCCTAGCCAAATTCATTACCCCCGGATGCTCGTACATGGAAATTAAAGTTAACTATCTCGATAACCTCCGGCTAGAGGCTAAGTTCGACGACTTTACGGTCATTTCTGACCAGCCTATCCGCTATAAAGGTGATGGTTCGGCGCCGGGTCCTTTCGACTATTTCCTGGCGTCATCCGCCATGTGCGCGGCCTATTTTGTGAAGGTGTACTGCAACGCGCGGGATATTCCTACCGAGAATATTCGCCTCTCGCAGAACAACATCGTCGATCCAGAAGATCGCTATAATCAAATCTTTAAAATTCAAGTCGAACTTCCGGAAAATATTTCTGAGAAAGATCGCCAGGGCATCCTGCGGTCTATTGACCGCTGCACGGTTAAAAAAGTGGTGCAAGCCGGTCCTGATTTTCAAATTGAAACGGTTGCAAACATTGATGAGGATGCCCAGGCGCTACTGATGGGCGCGCCGGAAGGTGGCAGTACTTACATTGAAGGCAAAGACTTACCGCTAGAGCAAACCATCGCCAATATGAGCGCGATGCTGGCGGAACTGGGCATGAAGATTGAAATCGCCTCTTGGCGCAATATCGTGCCTCATGTTTGGTCACTGCATATTCGCGATGCCGCCTCTCCCATGTGTTTTACCAACGGTAAAGGGGCGACCAAAGAGAGCGCCCTATGCTCGGCACTGGGTGAGTTTATTGAGCGCTTAAGCTGTAATTTTTTCTACAACGATCAGTTTTTTGGCGACGAGATTGCCAACAGTGAGTTTGTTCACTACCCCAATGAAAAGTGGTTCCTGCCGGGGCCGGGTGACGAGCTGCCCGCCGAGATTCTCGATGATCACTGCCTAGCTATCTACAATCCCGAAGGCGAGCTGTGCGGTTCCAACCTGATTGATACCAACTCCGGTAACGAGGCGCGGGGCGTTGTTTCGCTGCCCTTTGTCCGCCGCTCTGATGGCGAGACAATCTACTTTCCCTCGAATCTGATCGAAAACCTGTTCCTGAGCAACGGCATGAGTGCCGGTAATACGCTGGTAGAAGCGCAGGTGCAGTGTCTTTCCGAAATTTTCGAGCGAGCGGTAAAGCGTGAAATCCTCGAACAGGAATTAAGCCTGCCGGATGTACCGCAAGACGTGCTGGCGAAATATCCGAGCATTGTGGAAGGCATTAGCGCGCTGGAGGCTCAAGGCTTTCCTGTGCTCGTCAAAGATGCCTCCATGGGCGGGCAGTTCCCGGTGATGTGCGTCACCTTGATGAACCCGCGCACCGGCGGCGTGTTTGCCTCCTTTGGCGCCCATCCAAGCTTTGAAGTGGCGCTGGAGCGCAGCCTGACCGAGCTGTTGCAGGGCCGCAGTTTCGAAGGCCTGAACGATCTGCCGCTACCGACGTTTAATTCGCAGACGGTTTCCGAGCCCAATAACTTCGTTGAGCACTTTATCGACTCGGTAGGTGTGGTGTCCTGGCGCTTCTTTAGCGCCAAGCCCGATTTTGAATTCAGCGAGTGGGACTTCTCCGGCAGCAACGAGGAAGAAGCTGAGACACTGTTTGGTATCTTTGAAGAGCTGGGTGCCGAAGTGTATATGGCGGTACACGAAGACCTGGGCGCGCCGGTGTGCCGAATTCTGGTGCCGGGCTACTCGGAGGTATATCCCATCGAAGATCTGATCTGGGATAACACCAATAAGGCGCTGGATTACCGCGAGGATATTCTTAATCTGCATCGCCTCGACGATGATCAACTGACTGACTTGGTCGAGCGGCTGGAAGAGAGCCAGATGGATGACCACACCGATATCATCACGCTGATCGGTATCGAGTTTGATGAAAACACCGAGTGGGGACAGCTGACGATTCTGGAACTGAAGCTGTTGGTCTACCTGGCGCTTGGCCGTCACGAAGAAGCGCTGGACTGTGTTCAGATGTTCCTGCAGTACAACGACAACACCGTCGAGCGCGGCCTGTTCTACCAGGCGGTGAACGCGGTGCTGGAAATTGTGTTGGATGACGAGCTGGCGCTTGAAGATTATCTGCATAACTTCCAGCGCATGTTCGGCGAAGCCACCATGGTGGCGGTGGTTGGTTCAGTGAGTGGCGAGGTACGTTTCCACGGCCTAACGCCCACTAACATGCAGTTAGAAGGCCTAGAGCGCCACCAGCGCTTGATTGAAAGCTATAAAAAGCTCCACGCTGCTCGGGCGGCGAAAGCGGTTATTTAAGCCCCCCTCAACAGCGAGATAAGCCGATCTGCTGGCGTTACGGCGTCAGGAAAGAAGGTTTAGGGTGCGTTAAATACAATTGAGTTATGCCACTGTTACTTGTTGGTATCAGTGGCGTGACAGTAACTGCTTCTCTACGATATCTACGAACGCACGCGTTCGTGACGAAATGCTTTTCCGATCTGGATGGATCGCGACGATTTCAAGCGGTGCTGGTTTAAGATCTAGCTCCAATTCGATCAGATCACCTGTCTCAATGCTTTCCTTGCAAAACTCATACGGAATGATCGCGAACCCGACTCCAGCGTGGGCACCGGCGATGAGCATCAAACTACTGTCAACGCGATAGCGAGTGGGTACATCCAGAGCGATGGTTCGGCCTTCCTCATCAATGAAATGCCAGGGGTTCGCCTGTAGCGCTGTTAATGTCGAGATGCAGGGTAACTGCCTGAGTTCCTGCACCGAAGCGGGCTGGCCATAGTCGGCAATGAGCGAAGGTGCGGCGACCACGGCACTCCGCATGCTGACCAGTGGGCGAACCACCATGCCGCTATCGGACAGTTTGCCACGGTGGTAGCAGATCGAGACATCCACGTCCCTCCTGATAGGGTCGAGGGGCGCCATGCTGGTGATACAGTCGATGGCGATGTCCGGGTGGTCGATCACAAAATCAGCGATACTTTCATTGAGCCATTTGACACCGAATTCGGAAGGGATGGCGACAGTAATCTTACCGCTCAGGTTGCCATGTCGACCCTTCATCTCATGCTCGACTTCCTCTAAGTCGCTGATGATGTCCTCTGCCAGATGATACAGACGCTGGCCCTCAGCGGTAAGACGTAAGTGTCGCGTATTTCTCAGTACTAGCTGATGGGATAGCTGCCTTTCTAGCTGTTCAAGGTGGCGTGCCACAGTCGATTTGGGAATGTTTAACGCCTTGGAGGCCGCAAGGATAGAGCCTTGCTTAGCGATAACAATAAAGACTTTAAGGTAATCAAGGTTCATAGGCTCAAATCCGGGAAAGTGTTTCCAAGCTTACTGCGTTGTCAGTATCCGGGCAAAACATTACCCTCTTTAAGGGTTAGGCGGCAGGCCGCTTATAAAGTTTGTTTTATTTTATTTTGAATAAAGGCGCGACACTATGAGCGACGTTGTCAGCAACATTGTCGATGCGGACCCCATTGAAACAAATGAGTGGCTGGATGCCTTGTCATCGTTGACTCACTACGAGGGCCTGGATCGGGCGCGTTTCATGATTCACCGGTTACTTGAAGCGGCCGGTAAAAGCGGTGTGTCGTTCGGCGGTGGATTTGCGACGCACCACCGTAACACTATTGCTCACCAGGAAGAGCCAGATTATCCCGGCGACCTGGCACTGGAACGCAAGATACGGTCGGCAGTTCGCTGGAACAGTGTTGCCATGGTGGTGCGCGCCAATGCTAAGGATAAGAGCCTCGGTGGTCATCTGGCTAGTTACATGTCGAGCAGCACGCTCTACGAAGTCGGCTTCAACCACTTCTTCCGTGCGGCATCGAAGGATTTCGCCGGCGATCTTATCTATTTTCAGGGCCACATTGCGCCGGGTATTTATGCACGCTCCTTCCTTGAGGGACGCCTGACCGAGAGCCAACTGGATCGTTTCAGACAAGAGGTTGGGGGCGAAGGGTTGTCGTCTTACCCACACCCCTATCTGATGCCAGACTATTGGCAGTTTTCGACGGTATCGATGGGCTTGGGGCCGATTCAGGCGATCTATCAGGCGCGTTTGATGAAGTACATGGATAATCGCGGACTACAGCCTCTCCAGAACCGTAAAGTCTGGGCGTTTCTCGGCGATGGCGAATGCGACGAGCCGGAAACGTTGGGTGCGCTCAACGTGGCGAGCCGGGAGCGCCTGGATAACCTAATCTTCGTGATCAACTGCAATCTGCAGCGTCTCGACGGACCGGTGCGTGGCAACGGTAGCGTGATGAGTGAGCTGGAGCGGACCTTCCGGGGTGCCGGTTGGAATGTGTTCAAGGTGGTCTGGGGGAGTACCTGGGATCCCTTACTGAATGAAGATCGCACCGGTCTTTTGCAGCGGCGCATGGACGAAGCCGTCGATGGCGAATACCAGAACTTCAAGGCGCAAGGCGGGGCCTACACACGGGAGCATTTCTTCGGCAAGTACGATGAGCTGGCGGAGCAGGTTGCCTCTTTATCGGACGAGGAAATCCAAGGACTCATTCGTGGCGGACACGATCCGGTGAAGGTCCATGCCGCTTATCGTGCCGCCCTGGACGCTGATAATGGCCGTCCTACCGTGATTCTGGCACATACCGTGAAGGGCTATGGCATGGGAAGCGAGCATGGTGAGGCGGACATGGAAGCTCATAACATCAAGACCATGACGGCTGAGGGCTTGAAGAAGCTTCGCGATCGTTTTCAGGTGCCTATTACCGACGAGGAATTGCAAGGCAGCGGCATGCCTTATTATCGCCCGGCGCCGGACTCGCCCGAGATGCGCTATCTACAGGAGTGTCGCGAGCGCCTGCATGGTTTTCAGCCCGCGCGGCGCACTGATCACGAGACATTGACGATTCCCTCGCTTGAGGACAAGCCATTCGTTGCTCAACTAAAAGGCACCGGGGAGCGCGAGGTCTCGACCACGATGGCCTTCGTACGTGTGCTGAGTGGATTGACCAAGTACAAGCCACTACGCGAGCGAATCGTACCGATTGTTCCTGATGAGGCACGGACGTTCGGTATGGAGGGCATGTTCCGCCAATTGGGTATCTATGCGCCGGAAGGCCAGAAATACGAGCCGGCCGATGCTGGGCAGATCATGTTTTATCGCGAGGATCAGGCTGGCCAGATCCTCGAGGAAGGTATCACTGAGTCTGGGGCCATGTCGTCTTGGATCGCGGCGGCGACGGCTCATGCGAACCATGGCACGATGTTGATTCCCTTCTACTTCTTTTACGCGATGTTCGGCTTCCAGCGCATCGGTGATCTCGCCTGGGCTGCTGGCGACATGATGTGCCGGGGGTTCATGGTTGGCGGCACGGCGGGGCGGACCACCATTAATGGCGAGGGGCTGCAGCATCAGGATGGCCACAGCCATCTGTTCGCTTCAGTTATTCCTAATTGCCGTACTTACGACCCTACTTATGCTTATGAAGTCGCGGTCATTGTGCGCTATGGCCTGCAGGAAATGTATGAGCGAGGCAAGGATATTTTTTTCTATCTGACGGTGATGAACGAGAACTACTCGCACCCGCCTATGCCTGATGACTGCGAAGAGGGCATCGTGCGCGGCATGTACCTGCTGCATCCGGGAGAGGCTGATGATGACAAACCACGGGTTCAGTTGCTGGGCAGCGGCGCGATTCTTCGCGAAGTCGAGGCAGCGGCCGAGATACTGCGCGAAACACATGGCGTGACCGCGGACGTATGGAGCGTTACCAGCTTCAACGAGCTTCGTCGCGAGGCGCTCGACTATGATCGCCGTCGCTTCCTTGCCCCGGGTGAGCGCCAGGTGAGGCCTTGGGTAATGCGCCAGTTATTCGATCGTCAAGGCCCGGTGGTCGCGGCCACCGATTCTATTCGTTTGTATGCCGATCAGATCCGTGCCTGGGTGCCGAGTGATTTCCACGTGCTGGGAACCGATGGTTTCGGGCGTTCCGATACACGTGAGGCGCTGCGTCGTTTCTTCGAAGTGGATCGCTATCACGTGGTGACGATGACGCTTTGGGCATTGGCCGAACGTGGTGAGATAGCACCGCACGTCGTTTCCGAAGCGATGACACATTACGGCATCGATCCTGCTGCGCCTAACCCGCTTGATCACTGAAGTGCACCCGAGTATGAGCCCACATGTGGTGGAAGCGAATTAAAGGACGAGGAGCGCTACAGTGCTTAAGGAAATGATACGGGTACCCGACATCGGTGGCAGCGAGAACGTGCCGGTCATCGAATTGGCGATCAGCGAAGGCGACGAGATCGACGCGGAAGATACGTTGATCACACTGGAATCCGACAAGGCTTCCATGGACGTGCCCAGCCCTTACAAGGGCAAGGTGGTCGAGGTTTCGGTCAAGGAGGGCGACAGCGTTTCCGAGGGAGACCTGATTGCTACCTTGGAGATTGCCGGAGAAGGTGACAACGAAGGTAGAGATGCTAGCGAAACGGCGGCGGGAGATACATCCAGCAGCGCCGAAACTAATGCGGAGGCTCAGAAACCGGCGAAACCACCTGCTGGCGAGAAAGCCGACGTCAGTCAGCAAAAGGCGAACGCGTCCCAGTCGGCGTCGGCCAAGACCGTGGCGCAGCCGACGGGCGAGCCGAGCCTTGATGCGTGTCACAAGCACGACAAGAAGACCGCCGGTGCGCACGCCCATGCCGGGCCGGCGGTACGCATGCTGGCGCGTGAACTGGGCGTCAATCTGGCCCAGGTCACGCCCACCGGACCCAAGCGCCGCGTGTTGAAGGAGGACGTTCAGGGATACGTCAAGAACACCCTTCAGCAGCGCTCCAGCGATGCCGGAAGCGCGGCCGCGCCGACGGACGGTGTGGGCATTCCGGTGTTGCCGGACATCGACTTCAGCCAGTTCGGCGAGGTCGAGGAAAAGCCCTTGGGTCGCTTAATGAAAGCGGGCGCAGCCAACCTGCATCGCAGCTGGCGCAACGTGCCGCATGTCACGCAGTTCAACGAGGCGGACATCACCGAGCTCGAAGCCTTCCGCAAGTCGATGAAGGGCGAGGCCGAGGCTCAGGGCGCCAAGCTCACGCCGCTGCCGTTCCTGCTCAAGGCCTGTGCCTACGCGCTGCGCCAGTATCCGCAGTTCAACGTCAGTCTGAAGAGTGACGGCGAGACCCTGGTGTGGAAGAAGTACGTGCATATCGGCATCGCCGTGGACACGCCGGACGGCCTGATGGTGCCGGTGATCCGTGACGTCGATCGGAAATCGCTGATCGAGCTGGCCAAGGAATCCGCCGAGCTGGCCGGCAAGGCGCAGTCGAAAAAGCTCAAGCGCGAGGAGATGCAGGGCGGCTGCTTTACCCTCTCCAGCCTCGGCTCGATCGGCGGCACCGCCTTCACGCCGATCGTCAACGCCCCGGAAGTGGCGATCCTTGGGATCTCCAAGTCGCAGAGGAAGCCGGTCTGGAACGGGGTCGAGTTCGCGCCGCGGGTGATGATGCCGCTGTCGTTGTCTTACGACCACCGTACGGTCAATGGTGCGGATGGGGCCCGCTTCACGGACTTCCTGGCCCAGGCGCTGAGCGATATCAGAACGCTTTTGCTGTGATTTTGCCCAGCTTGCTTTAGGGTTAAATTCGCTAAATTTACTCCAACCCACCTATGAGAAGATCATGAAACTTTATTATGCCACTGGAACCTGCTCACTTGGGCCGCGTATTGTCGCACACGAACTGGGCATCGAGCTGGAATCTCAAAAGGTTGATATCAAAAAACACCATACCGATAACGGCAGCGACTACTGGCATATCAACCCCAAAGGCTATGTGCCTGCTCTTATGACTGATGATGGTTATCTGCTTACAGAAAGCGTGGCCATAATGCAATATTTAGCCGACCGGGGCTCTCCCGCTAATCTGAATGCCGAGCGAGGGTCTTCCTCGTTTTATCAGCTCCAAGAGTGGCTCACATTTATCAGCACGGAATTACATAAGATGTTTAGCCCTTGGCTGTTTCATCCGGAATACGGCTCCGAGGCGCAACAGGTTGCGACGCAGAAAATTTATGAGCGCTTTGACATAATCGATGCGCACCTACAAGATAAGCAGTATCTTCTTGATAACGAATTTTCTCTCGCTGATATTTATTTATTCACGATTGTGCGATGGGCAGGTTTGTTCAATATGGAATTGGTGTCATACCAAAACTTATCAAGCTTCCTGGAACGTATCTCCAATCGTTCTGCCGTTAAAAGTGCGATGCGAGCCGAAGGTATAAACGAATTTTAGCGGCATTGTAGGCTGTTCGCAGGGCTTGCTGAGGTGCCGGTGCCATGACAAATCTGGCTAGCACGAGTCCCAGGTGAGTTCTCAAATATAGTAAAGGAAATGAAATATTATTGGGGAGTATTAGATATAAAATGGTGCCAATTATTGATGCTTCAGTTTTTCTAGGCATGCATCATGAAAGCCTAGAAGTCAGAGAGAAATGTGTAGAGATAATTGTACGTAATTTTGATGGTGGACTAGAAATAAATCTTGAACAAATAGGCTTGTGTGACAACGTTATTTGGCAGCGCTCCAGAGAAGAACAAAACGCCTATTATCCATTTATGAGCTACCTTCATACGGTTATGGAATTTAAACGTATTCCCTATGCGGATGAAGCTTACCAGCTTGCAGCTATTGACTATAGGCTAAAACACCTGCCTATGAAAAAAGCAATTCTTGCGTGCCATGTCCTAGCAGGTGAAAGAGGATTATATACTCTTGACGATGATCTGAAAGATATGGATCTATTGTCCGATTATATCATGCCGATCATTTCTTCGAGTGAAACTGAGTATTTTTTTAGTGAGCCTTTAAATTTATTTTACAAAAAAAGCTTAATGCTGAAGCTGAAGTCGGAGGAGATAAGTATCTAAAACTATATATCGACGAACTCAAGCTATGAGGCCTCAAGTTCTATGCGCAACGCTATTAACGGGGACTGTTATTACTCCAGTTAATAGCAAGTATATTTGCAGGAAAATTGTTAGAAGCTGTTGTGTTTTAAAACTTATCAATATAATCGTTAGTTCTATTCTATATTCCATTTCTGCAGAGGGTTAGCACAATTGTATGTCGATCTCGGCAGTAGCAAAGAGGGTTGGGCTTCTACTGACAGTCTGAACTGCTAGGGAAATCGTTTTGATCTGATGCACTATGGTGCACCCACTGATGCAGCGAGTGCATACAACTGCATCGCTGCGCCAAATTTAATCCTGCCCCACGCTTGGTAAAACGTTCTCCGCGGCGCGAATTCCACAAGTGCGATAACAAACGACGCGAATTCAAACATAACGCTAATACAAAAACGCGGAGAGAATCCCATGCTCGATATGCTCAATGACCTCCTGTGGGGGAAGATTCTACTAGTGCTGCTGGTGGGCGTTGGCGTCGGTTTTACCTTCGCTTCACGCTTTGTGCAGTTTCGCTATTTCGGTGAGATGTTTCGTATCCTAGGTTCGGGGCAAGTCTTTAAACGTAGCCAACACGGCCATTTAAGCTCGTTTCAGGCATTGGTGCTTTCGGTGGCGGGGCGTGTAGGTGGTGGTAATATTGCAGGTGTTGCGGTGGCCATTACTTTAGGTGGCCCAGGCGCGATTTTTTGGATGTGGCTGGTGGGTTTAATGGGCATGGCCACCAGCTTCTTGGAATGCACCCTGGCGCAAACATATAAAGAGGCCGAAGGCGATGGCACATATCGCGGTGGCCCGGCGTATTACATCGTTAAAGGGTTGGGTAAACAGTGGCGTTGGCTGGCAGCGTTTTACTCGGTGCTGTTGCTGTTGACCTTCGGCTTTGCCTTTACTGCACTTCAATCCTACGCAGTAGCGACTTCATTTGGAGACGCTTTCGGTGTGCCTGTGCTGTATACCGGGATTGCTCTGGCGATGCTGGTAGGCCTGATTATCTTCGGTGGCATTAAGCGTATTGCGCGTATTTCCGAGATTTTAGTGCCCTTTATGGCGATCAGTTATATTGCTATCGCACTACTGGTTATCGCCATGAACATTGGGGAAATTCCAGGTGTGATTGCGCTCATTGTAAAGAGTGCTTTCGGCCTTGAACCACTGATCGGTGGTGGAATTGGTGCGGCTATTATGATGGGTTTGAAGCGCGGCCTGTTCTCTAACGAAGCGGGCCTGGGTAGTGCGCCCAATGTGGCGGCAGTCGCCTACGTGCCGCACCCGGCCAACCAAGGTATCGTGCAGGCATTTTCGGTATTTATCGATACCGTCATTATTTGTTCTGCCACGGCGTTCCTGATTCTGCTCAGTGGCGTATACGATCCTGCGGCGGGCGCAGGCGTTGAGGGCATTGCCCTCACCCAGGCAGCGCTGGCCGAACACGTAGGTGAGTGGGGCCGCACTTTTGTTAGCCTGGCGCTATTGCTGTTTGCTTTCAGCACGATTTTGTACAATTACTACCTAGGCGAAAACAGCCTCAATTTTTTCAGTCGTGACAATCAGAACCTATTCAACGCCTTCCGCGTGGCGATCGTGCTTTTAGTGTGTTGGGGCGCGACCACTGATTTGGGCACCGTGTTTGGCTTTGCTGATGTCACTATGGGCCTTCTGGCCGTGGTCAACCTAATTGCGCTGATCCTGTTGTTCAAGTGCGGCTTGCGCATTCTCAAAGACTTCGATAGCCAGCGTCGGCAGGGCATCAAACAGCCGATTTTTGACGCTAATCAGCATCCGGACCTCGACCTGGATCCAAAAGCCTGGGAGCTAGAACCTGAAGAGGCTGAAGCATTAAAGCAGCGTCTAACAAGCGCGTCTGCCGAGTAAGGACTCGCTCAGCACGTATTAACTCAATCAGGAGTGCCCATGCCCCGTGTGCTAATACTCTATACCGGAGGGACTATTGGTATGCAGCCATCACCTCAAGGCTACGTACCCTGCGCGGGGCTGGCGGAACGCCTAGCGGCGCATTTGGCCCTGAGTGACCCTTACCGACTGCCAGCATTTGATGTAATTGAAATGCAGCCTTTGATTGATAGCGCAGAGCTAATGCCCGAGGCCTGGAACCGGCTGATGGCACAGTTGGAATACCACTGGGAGACTTACGACGCTTTTGTAGTGTTGCACGGTACCGATACCATGGCGTATAGCGCCGCAGCACTTTCGTTTATGCTCGATGCGCTGAACAAGCCGGTGGTTTTCACCGGCTCTCAAATTCCGTTGGGTGAGCCCCGCAGTGATGCGCTGAATAATCTCATCAGCGCACTGCAATTGGCGGTGCATCCAGACACGCCCCGTGAGGTTAGTCTGTCTTTTCACGACAGGCTGCTGCGTGGCAACCGTGCCCGCAAAGTACGCAGCCTGGGCCTAGATGCGTTTGATTCACCAAATTTTCCTTGGTTAGGAGCATTAGGCATTGGCATAACGCTGAATGTTGATGCCGCCCTTCCCAGCGGCATGCCTAGTTTTTTACCTATCGACCTTGACCCTGATGCGGTGGCTGTCCTATCGCTGCATCCGGGCATGTCGTTGCGCCGTGCCAAGGCGCTACTGGCCGATGCCTCCTTAAGGGGACTGGTGCTCTACAGCTACGGTGTGGGTAACCCGCCCAGTTTTGAAGGTGAGCTGCTGAGCGCCCTAACGGATGCCAATGAACGAGGTGTAGCATTAATTAACGTGACACAGTGCGATCAAGGTGGGGTAGTGCAGGGAGCTTACGCTACTGGTTCTGAGCTAAATAAATCAGGGGTAATCGCTGGAAGAGATATCACCTTGGAAGCCGCCGTAGCGAAGCTAATCGTACTATTGGGGCGTGGGTTAGCGGGATGCGCCTTGCAGAAAGCGCTGAAGAGCGACTTGCGGGGTGAGTCTCGCACGATACGCTAGATCCGCCTTTATTAATTACCCAAAGAACCAGTAGCACACCGCTATAGCCGTGATAATACCTGCCGCATCGGCCACTAATGCACAGCCTAAGCCGTGGCGGATACGGTGATGCAACGGAGTTAACATCCAGCTCCTAGACGACGCGAAATATCGTTGCCTGCAACAACTAAATTATGCCCTAAATCTTTAATTGCTTCGGTGGTTGCTTCGCTGCGGGTCAGCGATATGGCCATGCCGGCAACTGTATCGCCAGTATGGTTATGCAGCGATGTGCCCAAGCAAATCATACCTTCGCGAACCTGCCCGTCATCAATTGAAAAACCACGTTGACGGGTTTCATCAAGTTCACTGCGTAATTTCGTCAAATTGCGCACACTACGCGAAGTCAGTGGCCCAGGAAATTGATTAGAAAAAAGTTCGTGCAGGGCTGATGTGTCAAGTGCGGCCAGTAAGACTTTACCGGTCGCTGTAAAGGCCGCGGGCAGTCGCATGCCTATCCGAAATGTTGTGCCTAACGGTAAGTGGGCGTTGGAACAGGCAATATAGACAACGTCGCTTCCATCAAGCACCGTCATCGTCATTGTGTATTGGCCAAGGCTGTGGGCATCGGCAAAATAGCTTTTAAAAATGTCTACCAGATCATTTTGGGCCAAAAAACCATTGGCCCAGCGCATAGGGTGTGGCCCGGTACTGAAGGTTCCATCGAAGCCTTTGGTTAAAAGCCCAACTTCGACCATCGTCAGCAGAAGCCCATGAAGAGTGCTTTTCGGTAATGGTAAAGCATGCCCTATTTCAGAAGCCTTGGGCTTCCTTGGTGATGCTGAAACAAAATCCATAATCGCAACCGCGCGGCGCAGAGCGGGCACCTTTGTCGTTCCTGCTTTGGGTGCTTCATCACCTTTCACCTCATTTCTCCTTATTGACTTTACCCGATACTTAGATGCATTGTTGAGTTCACTTTGCTGATTCAAGTTCATTATGATGAACTTTGTAGAAAGAACAAAGATAAATTAACGTCATCCACACCTTTTTAAAACGGCATACTTCATCTTAGATAAATGAGAACTCGCTTCAAAGCTAATCTCTTACGATGCTAACAGCTGTCATGGCGGCAAGACGTTGGTGCCTGTGTTAAGCGCTTTTAGAACGGGCATCGCTATTCGACAATTCCTAAAACGTTCATCCGATACATAAACACAAGATGGAGGAAACGATGACCACAACACCTTTTGGTTTCACCACTGTTGCCGACATTTATGTCGAATGGGACGGTGCTGCTCGCCTAGGTGAATTGCTCGGCGAGCGCTTTAGTGAACGCAAAGCATTGCTTGTCACGGATCGTGGGCTGATTGATGCGGGGCTTATTGCGCCAGTTGAAAAGACATTAAAAACACTGGGCTTTGATGTTTCGATTTTTGACGAAGTCGTTGCCGACCCGCCCGAGGCCGTCGTGCTTGAATGCGCTGAGAAGGCTCGCGCACAAAATATTGATATTGTGATTGGCCTTGGTGGGGGATCATCGCTTGATATTGCCAAGCTTGTGGCGGTTATGGTCGGTAGTGAACAACCGCTGTCTGACATGTATGGAATCGGCAATGTCATCGGTAAACGTTTACCGCTGGCCCTAATCCCTACAACCGCGGGCACAGGCTCCGAAGTTACCAATATTTCCATCATCACTACTGGCGAAACCACTAAAATGGGTGTTGTTTCGCGGCAACTTTTCGCAGATTTTGTCCTTCTCGATGCCGAACTAACGGTTGGCCTGCCGCAAATACATACCGCAGCAACCGGGATTGACGCGATGGTGCATGCCATCGAAGCTTATACATCCAAAATCAAGAAAAACCCATTGTCAGATGCCCTTGCTCGCGAAGCTCTGCGTCTGCTGGGCAGTAACCTGATTGCGGCATGTAAAGATGGTACTAACCGCAAAGCACGTGAAAACATGCTGCTGGGCGCCATGCTGGCGGGGCAGGCCTTTGCCAACTCCCCGGTGGCAGCGGTTCATGCTTTAGCTTATCCGCTGGGCGGACATTACCACCTGCCACATGGCTTGACAAACGCCCTAATGCTAGGGCCGGTCTTGCGTTATAACGCTAAAGTGGCGGCACCACTTTATGCCGAACTGGCTGATGTCATGAGCGTGCCGGGCGAGGGTGGCGATATTAGTACACGTTCAGAAGACTTCGTAAGTCATATGCTGGCTCTGATGGATGAAAGCGGCGCTCCACGCCGTTTGCGCGATGTCAATGTCACTGAAGACAGTTTGGCTATGCTGGCAAAAGATGCCATGAAACAGCTCCGTCTTTTGGTGAACAACCCGGTGGAAGTGACCGAAGAGGACGCATTAGCACTTTATCGCGAAGCCTATTAGGGCTTCATAAATTGACTGTTAAAAAATCTGGTCTCAACCAGCAACACAACAAGAAAGGTGAAAACCATGACTGACATTCGACTTTACATGTTTCAAACCGGCTCGCTGAAATGCAAAGTACACAATATCAAAATGAATGAAGGTGCTGGTGCCGATTATGAAATTCCGGTTCCATTTTTTCTGATCACCCATCCTGAGGGGCATACCATTATTGATGGTGGGAATGCCGTTGAAGTGGCCACTGATCCGGTTGGGCATTGGGGTGGAATTACCGACGTGTATTGGCCTGTGATGGAAGAGTCTGAGGGTTGCGTCGCCCAGCTTAAAAAAATGGGGATCCAACCGGAAGATATTCGCTATGTGGTGCAATCACATTTGCACCTGGACCATACAGGAGCGGTTGGCCGCTTCCCGAATGCGACGCATATCGTGCAACGTGAAGAGTATGAATATGCCTTTACCCCTGATTGGTTCGCAGCAGGTGGGTATATTCGCAAGGATTTCGACAAGCCAGATTTGAAATGGCAGTTCCTCAATGGAACTGAAGATGATCATTACGATATATATGGAGATGGCACACTGATCACCGTCTTCTCGCCTGGTCACGCGCCGGGACATATGTCGTTTAAGGTAAATCTGCCTAATAGCGGCCCCATGATTTTGACAATTGATGCGGCGTACACTACTGATCACTGGGAAGAAAAAGCATTGCCGGGATTTTTGGCATCGACTGTGGATACCGTCCGTTCTGTTCAAAAACTACGTGCACTCGCTGATAAAACCAATGCAACCGTTGTTACCGGTCACGATCCGGATGCCTGGGCTACTTTTAAGCATGCCCCAGAATATTATGATTAATACCAACGGATTATGCCAGCCCGTGCTTTCGGGCTGGCATGTGCACTTCAGGTGATCGGTTTTTATCATGAAAGCTGTGTTCATCGTGGTGGATTTTCTTCTTGAGATGTTCGCGGCTACTGGGCAGGAGAACCTACCCAAAGAACCAGTAGCACACCGCTATCGCCGTGATAATACCTGCCGCATCGGCCACTAATGCACAGCCTAAGCCGTGGCGGATACGGGTAATGCCTATCGCGCCGAAGTAAACTGCCAGTACGTAGAAAGTGGTTTCGGTACTGCCTTGCAGGGTAGCCGCTAAGAGTCCTGCAAAGCTGTCTACGCCAAAGGTGTCCATGGTTTCAATCATCATGGCTCGCGCGCCGCCCCCTGAAAGCGGCTTCACAAAGGCGGTGGGCAGGGCGTCGACAAAGCGGGTGTCCCAGCCAAACCCTTCGACGATCCAGCGTATGCCGCTTAGCCCAGCATCCAATACGCCGCTGGCGCGAAGTACGCCCACGGCTACCAGCATGGCAATCAGGTAGGGCAGCAGCGTAACAGTGAAGCTTAAGCCCTCTTTAGCTCCTTCAATAAAAGCGTCGTAAACCTTCACTCCGCGTAGCGCCCCTACCACTAGGAACATGATTACAATACTAAAGAGCGTAAGGTTGCCCACTAACGTGGAAGCTGCCGCCAGCGCCTGAGCCGACATCCCCGCAAGTGTCGTGAGTAATAAGCCTAAACAGAGCGCTGCCACGACGATATAGCCCAGCACCACCGGCTGCCAAAGCTTTATGCGCTGAACAATGGCCACCGCTAAAAGCCCCGCCAGACTAGAAGCCGTCGTCGCTAGCAGGATAGGAAGAAATACCAGCGTGGGATCAGCGGCGCCTTGCTGGGCGCGGTACATGAAAATGGTGACCGGTAGCAGCGTTAGCGATGAAGTATTAAGCACCAAAAATAGAATTTGCGCGTTGCTGGCGGTTTCAGAGCTGGGGTTCAGGCTTTGCAGCGAGTGCATGGCCTTGATGCCGATAGGCGTAGCGGCGTTATCCAAGCCTAGAATGTTAGCTGCAAAGTTCATGCTGATCAGCCCCATGGCGGGATGCCCGCGAGGAACTTCAGGCATTAAGCGACAGAACAGCGGGTCCAGCACTCGCCCCAGCAGACGAATCAGCCCTGCCTTTTCGGCAATCGAAAGAAATCCCAACCATAGCGTCATCGTGCCGAGCAGCACCAGAATGATGTCGACACTTACCCGGGCCATGTCAAAAAGCGACTGGACTAAGCGGGCGAACACTTCGCCGTCGCCACCCACCAACCACTGCCACATTGACGCTACAAACGCAGCGATAAAGAAGCTTAACCAAATTCCGTTGAGCATGGCGAGCGGGCATCCTGGATTACGGTAAGGAAGATGACGCTAATCCTACCGAATTCAGGGCGCGGCAACACTCTTGTAATCAAAGATCTAGGCGACTCCATCACGAATTGACATGAAATAGTTTTCGCTGCCTATCTGACCGCCTTTCAAGGCAACCTCCAAACCATCGAACGCTGGAAGGTCGCTATGAGCAGTGCAGAGCGGAGACCCCGGCGTTTCTGGTAGAGGCAGCCGGGTGGTCAAAGCATGTACCGCAAGCTGGTTGAGAGCATGACTTGATGTGTCACCGCCTGCGATCACTACGCGCTCAAGCCCGTGCACGTACACCATCTGGCGCAATAGCTGGCCCAGCGAACGGCCAATAAGGTGGCGCGCTCTTTCTCCTCCCTGATGCACGGCCTCTGCATCACTGTTGGGGCCCATTGCGGTATATACAATGACGCTTTTGCCTTGGCTGAGCGCCTCATTAGCGGCTTCCTGAGCCAGGTACATGGCCTCTGCATGGGTACGTTCGTTGATCAGCTGGACGACATCGAGGGCAATTACGCGAAAGCCATTGGCTTCTGCGCTGCGAATTTGCCGTGCCGTCACTTCTGAGCAACTGCCGGATACTACTGCTAACTGCTCAACTGCCCCAGGTGAAGAGAAGCGCGGCGGGTTTTCGGGGATCAACATCTGCCTACGCCAAGTGCTTACTAGAGAGTACTCCACGGCAGAGGAGCCGACCACGAAGCTTTCTTTAGGGGAACACGTTCGCCATAGCTGTGTACCAACCTCAGCCTGTTGGTCGTGGGTCAGCGTATCGAACAATACTACGTCATTTTCTTGCATGAGCTGATCGACGCGAGTGTCGGTATCGGTTGAGTCGAGACAAAGAACATCTGCTAGACCGATGGAGAGCAGGGTCTGTTGCGCCAGATGATGCCTCAAGTCTGCCTCTTTCATAGGTGTTACAGGGTGCCTGCACATCACAGGATGACGATCAATTCGATGTACTTCGCTATCGAAGGCAGCGAAATGTTGCCCGAATACGGTGTAGCGTTTGAGCTGCGGTGCGCCAATCGCCAGAGGCACCGAGCGCTGCTTGAATAGCGATTTTCCTATTTCCAGCGCTTTCCCGATGCTGCCAATCGTCGGGGCGCTGTCGAACGTTGAGCACACCTTATAGTGACAAATCGTTGCACCGAGTGATTTCAACCAGGTGAGCGCACTATGGAGGTGAGACTCCATCCACTCGGGAGATTCACTGCGGCTAGTGCCCGCCAAGCCTACGGCAGTATAGCTGGCGAAAGGAGCCAGCTGCTGCGCCGTGGGAGGTGCCAGAAAAAGCACAGTTTTTACTCCGTGCAGGCTCAGTGCTTCCATCACATCGGTGGAGCCTGTGAGATCATCGCCATAGTAGGAGAGAAGTAGAGAGGTGCTCATTGGCCAAAAGCCTCTATGGCTTGGGCAAGTTCGCGGTGTTCGCGGGCATAGGTCGCCATGGGAATGTCTGTCATGGCCGCTTGCCATGCTTGGCGCAGACTGGCTACTCCGCCTGCAATGCCACCGGGATGAGCCATGATGCCGCCTCCGCAACAGTAAATAAGGTCGCTATTTCCGAGCGCTTGATAAGTATCAGTGACTTGGGCAGCGCTTTGTCCTGAAGAGAACACCGGCATGATCTGATAGCCGGCGTCTGGAGTCTCGAACATGGGGGTTTGGCAGGCACGAGCACTAGTAATGACGCTATCGTCCTCTTCGCTAAACTTGTTGCGCAGGCCATTCACATGGATATGATCGACCCCCGCTAAGCGCCATAATTTATGGTAGGCCGTAAACGCCATTCCTACATGTGGAGATCGGCTGAACATGCCCCAGCCTGCACGATGGCCATGCAGGGCTACTTCGCAATGACGGCGGAGGTATGTCACACCTGCTAAACCGACGCTGTTCACTGCCACCATGACACAGGTGCCACCGGCAGCCACCACATAGTCGTGCTGGGCGCGCATTTCGTCGATATCGCCACTGATATTGAAGGCGTACATGACCTTTTTACCGGTACGCTCCGCATGGGCGTTGATGATTGGCATGACGGCATCGACACGTGCCCGCAGCGGGTTATGGGGTCCGTTGGCCTGTAACTCATCGTCCTTGATGAAATCGATGCCACCCACCACGAGTTGCTCCACCATATTGGCAGTTTCAGCGACGGAGAGGCCCACACTGGGTTTGATTATCGTGCCGATCATAGGGCCGCTGGAAATGCCGGAGAGTTGCCGGGTACCCGTTATTCCGAACTGAGGGCCGGGGTAAACGCTTGCGAAGGAATCGGGCAACTCGATATCGAGTAATTTCAGCGCAGAAAACTCTTTCAGCTCAAACAGGTTGCCGGCCACGGTTGATACTAGGTTCGGCAGTGAAGGCCCCATATTTTCCAGTGGCCATGAGAGCTTTACTCGAGCGCGTTGGAAAAGGGTATGACCTTGAGGCGCTAGGTCAGCACGCATGGGTAGCGAGGGGGCATCGAGCGCGTCCAACATCTCGATACTCTCGACGATTGCACCATGAGCTTCACGTAAGGCATCTGTTTCGTTGGCAAGGCGGGTGAAAGTGCCTGAGGACTGCTCTCCTGCCATCACGTTTGCGGCATGCTCGACGTGATAAGGAGTTTCAATCATGTAGTGGGCGTAAATGCGTGTGCTCATCAATAAGGCTCCGGCAGATCAAAACAGAAGGTCGCGTATAAAGAGCGAAATCATCGGTACATAGGTAATCAGCATCAGGCAGGTGATCATGGTAAATACTGGGGGAAGCAAAAATCGGAACAGTTGCTCAACGGGCAATTTAGCTACCTGGGCAGCGGCAAATAAATTGACCCCCAATGGCGGAGTGAACATTCCCAAGGCCAAATTCACCACGACTACTATCCCAAAGTGCACTGGGTCGATGCCGAAACCAATCGCGATCGGAGCCAATATGGGAGCAAGAATCAGAATGGCCGCAGAGGTCTCGATAAACATGCCAACCAGTAACAGCAGCATGTTGATAGCCAATAGGAAGGTGTAGCGGTTATCAAAGGTGCTCTGTGCCCAGGCACCAATATCACTGGCCAAGCCTGAACGTCCAATCACAAAACTGAGAATGGAAGCCGCGGCGATAATCAGCATGATCGACCCTGCAGAAAGAGCACTCTCGCGAAAAATACGCGGTAGGTCGCCAGGCTTTATAGTTTGGTATACCACCATTCCTAGAAACAGACCGTACAACACTGCAACCGCCGAGGCCTCTGTGGGGGTAAATATGCCACCGTAGATGCCGCCGATAATAATCACCGGCATCAATAGAGCAAGAAAGGCTCTCTTGAAGGCGGGCCAGGCGGGCGAGCGTAAATCGCCATCGTGGGTGCCGTAGCCTTTGATGCGGCACCAAATGATGACCATCATTATCAGAGCAAGGCCGATCAATAGGCCTGGCCCAAAACCAGCAAGAAATAGCTGAGTAATAGAGGTTTCTGTGCTGACACCGTAGAGAATCAATGGCACTGATGGGGGAATGATAATGCCCAGCTCAGCAGAAGAGGCTTGGATAGAGGCAGCCATCGGCGCCGGATAGCCCCAAGCTACCATGGCAGGAATCAAGATGGCTCCAATCGCAAAAGTGGTTGCCACGCTGGAGCCTGAGATAGCTGCAAACATCATGCAGGTCACTACACAGGTACAGGCGAGACCACCTTGAATACCACCAACCAGCGAGCGGGCAAATTCCACCATCCTGGCGGCGATGCCGCCATTGCTCATGATATGGCCGGCCAAGATAAAAAATGGAACTGCCATAAGCGGAAAGCTATCTAATCCCACAAACATACGTTGGGGAACGACCAGGAGGGGAACGCTGCTGAAGAAGTAAAGACCAATCACTGCGGTTAAGGCGATGGCAACCGCAATAGGTATCGACAGCGCAAACAGCGCGATCAACGCTGAGCCGATCGCCAGATTCATGGGGTTTCTCCTGCATCAGAACAGATAGGCTTTGCTTGGTGTTGGCCTAGACGATGCTGATATTCGGCGCAAAGCTGGCTTGTCACCACAGCGACGATGGCGACGGCACAGCCAGTGGGGATCGCGGCATAAAACCATGACATGGGGATTGCAAGCATGGCGATTTGCTGACCAGAAACACGCAGCGTAATCAGATAGCCTTGCCAGACCAGAATCGTCAGCAGCGTTAGGACGGCAGTACATACCAGACGCTGGCCAAAGATACGTAAGCGCGGCGGCAGGCGGTCCAGAAAAAGATCAATAGAGATCATGGCGCCATACCAAAATGCAGCTGCGCTGACCAGAAAAACGCTCCAGATGATGAAACCGCGTGCCAGGATTTCTGACCAGGCGGCCGGATCGCCGAGAATAAAGCGAGTAAACACCTGGTACGCGACTAATGCGACTGCCAGGGCGAGAAGGAGCGCGGCAAGATTATGGGCTAGCTTAATGAGGCCCAGGGTCAAGGTGTTCAGAAACGACAACATAAGCGACAACCTCATCGTTGGAGAAGAGGTGCCTCCCCGTGAGGAGGCACGCAGCAGAGGGCTACTCATTCGGTTGCGCGAATACGCTCTAGAAGCTCACTACCATACTGCTCGGCATAGCGCTCGTAGGCAGGCTCAACAGCCTCCCGGAACTGCGCGTAATCAATCTCGGTGACGACTTCCATGCCATTACTACGCAGCAACTCCACACCTTCCTCCTCAATGCGCTGGACGGCATCGCGTGAGGTTTGGGCAGCTACTTGTGCGGCTTGGCGAAACCAGCCCTGCTGCTCTTCATTGAGATCATCCCAATATATTTTCGACATCACTAATGCTGTGGGGGAGTAAACATGGCCTGTGAGCGTTAGGTAGTCCTGGATCTCCCACATGCTGTTTACCGTTAGAATGGGAATCGGATTTTCCTGGCCGTCGATGGTGCCCTGCTGAAGGGCTGTAATGACTTCTGTCCAGGAGATAGGTGTTGGTGCAGCGCCTAGCGCCTTGAAGGTTTCAAGATGCACCTGATTTTCCATGGTGCGGATCTTCATGCCTTCCATATCTTCAGGTGTTTCAACCGGGCGCCTGCTATTGGTCAAGTGCCGAAAGCCGTTTTCGGCCCATGCCAGGCCAATCAAGCCTTCGTCTTCAAACTCGTCCAACAACGACTGGCCAATCTCGCCATCGAGTACTTTGTGGGCGTGGTCGTAATCGCGAAACAGGAAAGGAAAATCGAGGGCGTAAACAGAGGGTACGAAATTGCCGATAGGACCGGTTGAGGTCAGTGTCAGCTCAACAGAGCCGATTTGCAGCCCTTCCAGGACGTCTCGTTCACCGCCTAAGGCGCTGGCAGGGCGCAGGTTGATTTTAAACTCTCCGTCGCTAAGCCGGTCTACCTCGTCAGCAAACGCTTGACCGGCTTCGCCATAATGGGAGTTAAGCGGGGGTGTGAACGCAAGGTTCATCTCTTGTACCGCAAAAGACGAAGTACTAGCAGCCAGAGCAATGGTGGCGGCGATGGCGGCAGAGACTTGGTTGAGTCGGAAGGTCATCATCTTATACTCCAAATTGTTGTAATTAGTGTTGGTGTGATGTTGCTAAAGCGTTGTTAAGCAAACAGGGTCAGGTGATACGGCGAATGCTTTCGGCAATTTCTTCAGGCTCAAATACGCGCTTCCAGTCATCACGCATCAATTGCGGTTTACCATTCTCAATTGCCTTGTTGCAGGCATCGGAGAAAACGCCTGGCTGCTCATCGAAAATAACGGCAGCCAGAATATTCATGTGGCCTAGCAAGAAGTCGCGTGCGCACTGCTGGTCAACGCCGCGGGCGACGACTTCGTCCATTGCTTCCCGCATGACCACCAGTAGCGTGGCGCATACCGTTTCCGAAAGACCAGGTTCAAGAAGTGCCATCTGTTCGACTGTGACACGGTGAGAGCGAACAACCGGTGCATAGATGGTCTTAGCAATCGCTTCGCCCAGTGGATAGAGTTCTTCAGGTCCTTGCATCAGCGCATTGACAATGTGTTGCTTAGCCTTGGCCCCGCCAAAGTAATCGCGCTTGGCATCTAGATCTGTTTCATCATTGAAGATCGGTGGGTGGCAAGGGTGCGTGACGAAGTAGACCAGATCGTCACGGTTGGGCAGGTGGCCAGCAAAAGGGGCGGCGGCATCGAGTGTAATGACCATAGTGCCGCTGGCCATCAGTGGCGATAGTTCTTCAGCAACGCGCCCCACCAGCGTATCTGGAACCGCTAGTATCACCACCTGAGCATCAGGCACAGCCTGTTGGGCATCTACGCAACTGATACCCAGGCCTTCTGATAGGCGCTGGCGACCAGCGTCACTCAATTCCACATGGCTGACGGTGTAACCTGACTGTTTTAAGTTGCTCGACAGGCGGTAACCCATTTTTCCGCCTGCGCCGATAAGGGCAATGTTGGTCATAGAAGACTCCAGTGAAGGTTTTGTATGGCGTTAGCGATAAGTTCGCTGAGGTTTAAAAGGGTAAGTTTTTTGCTCAGCAACTGGTATGATGACATAATATCTATATCAGTCTGTCAAATGCTGCTTTGGTCGTATTTAAGTAAATTTTGCCAATTTTCAGCACAACAGCGCTAGACTGTTGACGTTCATTGGATAACCAAGTCGCTGTGTGGCTTGTGAGGAGAAATTGCCGTGCAACCAGCCCCTAAAATTACTCGTCGCAAGCTGTCAGATGAGGTGTTTGATCGGCTTTATGAAATGGTAGAGTCGGGCCAATACAAGCCTGGAGATACGCTACCTTCTGAGCGCGAGCTGATGGACCGCTACGGTGTGGGAAGACCGGCAATTCGTGAGGCGATGCAAACGCTTGAACGTATTGGGCTTGTCGAAATTAATCACGGCCAGCGCCCTAAAGTACTGCAGCCGACGGCGATGGGACTGATGTCGCAGATTGATTTAACCGCTCGTCATATGCTCGCTAGCTCGTCTCAGTCGCTTGAACAACTGAAAGAGGCGCGCACATTCTTTGAGCTGGGTATGGTGGAGAAGGCGATAGGACAGGCCTCTGTGGCAGACATTGCTCATTTGAGAGAGTTGTTAGAGCAACAATGCGGGCATTTAAATGGAGATGCTCAAGCCTTTATCGAGATCGATATGGCGTTTCATACCGCCATTGCCGGAATTACTCGTAATCCGATTTTTATAGCAACTAGCCAATCCATGCTGGGTTGGCTAGCGCGCTTTCATGCTAGTTTGCTGCACTGGGAAGGCAACGAGGACATTACCTTGCTTGAGCACGCCAAAATTATTGACTGTATCGAGCAGGGGGATAAGGCGGCTGCCGTAGAGGAAATGCGCAAACACTTAGAACGCGCGCGGCTGCTCTATTGCTTGAATAGCTAACCCGAGAGCGAAAGAAAGAACAGAATAAGCGGTGGGGAGAGCAGCGAGAGGATAAACCCGCTGACCACGGCAATGGGCACGCAGGCTACGCCGCCGTGCTGCTGGATCACGGGCAGCGTGAAGTCCATCGAGGTTGCACCGCCGTAGCCGATAGCAAGTGCGGTGTGGCGATGAATCACCAGCGGAATCAAGATAAAGGCGAGGAGCTCGCGAGTGAGGTCGTTGAAAAACGCCACGCCGCCCATTAGCGGGCCTAGCTGGTCACCGATAAGAATGGCGGAAAGTGAATACCAGCCAAAGCCTGATGCCATGGCAAGGCCTTCATTCCAACTCAGCGACAGCAGCGGGGCGGCGACTAAGCCGGCTAGCAATGAGCTGAGCGCTAGCGTGACGGCAATCGCCAGCCCCATCTTGTTAAGCAGTATCTGTTTTAGCGGCATGCCGGAATTGCGCAGCTGACAGCCAATCAATATCAGCAGCACATAGAGCACCCACTCGGCGAGTAAATCAGCGGTGTTGAACAGCGTTTCGCCAACGTAGGGGCCTGCCAATAGGCCAGCGGTAACGCCACCGGCCACCACCGCGACCAGCCATAGTGAGCCCTGCATCGCCGCTAGCTTGCTGGTGGGGGCATTTTTTACCACCGGTGAATTAGCGGTATGCAGAGGCAAGCGCTGCGATAGCCACCAAAGCGCCGATAGGTTAAATAGCGTGGTAATGCTAAACAGCAGCAGCGCATTGCCGCCTAAGCGAGAAAGCTGGCTGATGAGATTTTCAAGGCCCGCCAAGCTAATACCCATAAACAGCAGAATCAAATAAACCGAGCCGCTAACGGCCTGGTTTATTTGGTTCTGTACGCGGGTAGAACGAACCGGAACCAGGTAGCCCAGTATCAGCGGGAGTAAAACAATCAGTAAACCCGAAAGCATTTAGGGTGCCGTGCCCCCATTTGGATTGAAGTTAGTTAATGTCAGCTGTGTTTCGCGGCTACCCTCTTTTTGGTATACGGCTGAGAGAATCAGGCCGGGCCAGTCGGGGTGAAAGCTGAGTTTTAGAAGGCGATCAGGCTTCTCAATATCAATCAGAGAGACTTCCAGTGCCTCAAACTCACCGGCGGGTAATCCCATGCTTGTCGGGTCGGTAATGAGTTGCTTCTCAACATAGTACTGAAAATGCTCATCGCGCCCTTTGTTATCCACAAACTCAATCTCGCAGGGCGTGCTTTCGGTGCAGTTTTCGTGACCCGCACGTCTTGACAGGTCAAATAGCGCCGTTTGACGGTCCAAGGTGGGTATCTCACTCTCGTTTAGCTGATAGCTATCGCCCATGCCCAGCAGGGAATAGCTGCTGCTATAAAGCAGTGAGTGAGCGGTGTCGTCGCGGAGTGAAAAGCGACTGAGTTCCTGGCCGCGCACGACGGCAATCGAAAAGCGCATATCGCTTAACCAATGACTACCTTCGTTAGACAGCCGATGCGTAATAGTGGCGCCAGGCCAGCCGCGAACTTCAAGCCGGTACTGGGCTTCAAAGGGCTGCGGATCCTTAAATGTTGGCTCGTTTTGCGCTAGCGCCACAGCGCTTGAAAAAAGCCCAATCAGGCTGAGTGTCGCTCCTGCCAACCGTTGGGCAGCGGATCGTGCTAAGACATTGACCAAAGGCCCTTCCTCCAAAAAAACGTACCGTCTTAAGAGCCTTTCGCTAGTACTTGGTTCATCGAGCGCCAGTATATCGGGGCTGGGGGCTTGCGTCAGTAGCCCGCATCAGGATTAACCGTTGTAAGGTGATCGCCCGCTTCAAAGGCATGTAAATAGGAAATCACCTGATCGATAGCATCGTTAAGCGGCGTAGGACCCGCCATATGAGGCGTGATGATAACGTTAGGATGCTGCCAAAGCGGATTAGTGGCGGGCAGCGGTTCTTCGTGGAACACGTCCAGGAGTGCCCCCCGGATGTGGCCCGGCTGGCCAGCGTGTCCCAGCGCTTCGAGCAGTGCCTGTTCATCAATCAAGCTGCCGCGGCCGGGGTTAATAATGCTGGCCCCTTTAGGCAGCAGGGCCAGCCGCTCGGCGTTGAGAATGTTTTTCGTGGCGGCGGTGTCAGGCAAAATAGTGATGAGGCTTTGCACCTGGCCAAGCAGCTCAGTTAGCCCGTCATCGTCGTGAAAACAGTGCACGCCGCTGATTTTTTTGGGCGAACGGCTCCAGCCCAGTACCGGAAAACCTGCCTGCTGTAGCGCGCTGGCGACGAAGCTACCAATCGCGCCGAGACCTAACACCCCCACGGGCCACTGAGATTTTTCCACGACCCCTTGTGGTTGCCACGTGGCGCTTTGCTGCTGCTCTGCGTAGCGGTCCATGCTGCGATAGAAATGTAGCACGCCATACAGCGCATAGTCCGCGATCAGGTCGCCCATGCCTGCATCGCGCAGCTTTACAATCGGTACGTTGCTGGGAAGCCCGGGCGTTTTAAGCAGATGGTCCACTCCCGCGCCTAAATTAATGATGCCTTTGAGCTGGGTCTGCTCCTGCAGTAAATGAGCAGGCGCTTTCCAAATGGCGAGGTAGTCTGCGTGTTTGCGCTCTTCCGCTGGCGCCTCGCTGGTCAGTACGGTGGCCTGGGGTAACGCTTCAGAAAGCGCTGCTTGCCACTGCGCAGCCTCATCAATGTGTACGACAATTTTCATCTCGTCTCCCGTTATCTAAGCATGTGATGACTCAGGCTATCATGGTGAGCGATCAATACCGTTGCAAGCTCGCATAGCCCGAAGAGTGCGCATAGTCCGAAGAGTGCGAATAATGTGATCATATGCACTTTTTGTCATAAAGCCTTTGACCGCCAACCAAGGGTGGGTGCTAGTATCGGGTCAAGACGACATTGGCGGGGCTGCTGCGGCGGTAGTCAGGTCGATCCTGTGGCTCAGCGTTGCATGCCTTTTTAGGCCCAGCGCTGGTTCTTGGTGATCTTTAATGGCGAGTTGCCCGATGACTCAGGTTTCCCTGCCTTTCGCGCGCGAAGAGTACGCTAGTCGCCTGTGGAAAGTGCGCGCCGAAATGGCCAGTCGTGGTATTGACGTATTAATCGTCAGTGACCCTTCTAATATGGCTTGGCTGACCGGCTACGACGGCTGGTCGTTTTATGTGCATCAGTGTGTGCTGGTGGGCCTTGAGGGCGAGCCTGTATGGTTCGGGCGGCGCATGGATGCTAACGGCGCCCTGCGTACCTGCTGGATCGATCCTGACAACATTACTTACTACCCGGATTACTATGTACAAAATCCGGATATGCACCCCATGGAGTATTTGGCGCAGTCGATCATGCCTGATCGCGGCTGGCATCTGGGTGTAGTGGGTATGGAGATGGATAACTACTACTTCTCCGCCAAGGCCTATTTAAGTCTGCTCAAAGAGCTTCCTCACGCGCGCTTTATGGATGCCAATGCGCTGGTGAACTGGTGCCGAGCGATAAAATCGCCCCAGGAAGTGGCTTACATGCGCATTGCCGCCAAGATTGTGGAAGGCATGCACTCACGTATTTTAGAAGTCATCGAGCCTGGCCTGCCGAAAAGCAAACTGGTGTCAGAGATTTATCGCGTCGGCATTGAAGGTTTTGTGGATGAAAACGGCAAAGTATTTGGCGGTGATTATCCCGCCATTGTTCCTATGCTGCCCACCGGCAAGGACGCCGCGGCGCCTCATTTAACCTGGGATGACACACCCTTTCGTAAAGGCGAAGGCACCTTCTTCGAGATTGCCGGGGTGTTTAAACGCTACCACGCGCCTATGTCACGCACGGTATTTCTGGGTACACCGCCCACCGATTTTATCCGCGCTGAATCGGCGCTGTTAGAAGGCATTGAGAAAGGTCTCGCCGTCGCTAAACCGGGTAACCGCACCGCAGATATCGCCATGGCGCTGGGGGCTGCGATGGATAAATACGGCTTTGACCGCGGCGGCGCCCGCTGTGGTTATCCCATCGGCATCTCTTATCCGCCTGATTGGGGCGAGCGCACCATGAGCCTGCGCCCCTCGGATGACACTATCCTGCAGCCCGGCATGACATTTCACTTTATGCCGGGGCTTTGGGTAGAGGACTGGGGTCTAGAAATTACCGAGAGTATTTTAATTACCGACGATGGTTGTGAAACGCTGGCCAATTTTCCGCGCCAGCTATTTGTGAAGTAGCGGTTGAATAAATAGCGGTTGAATAAATAGCGGTTGAATAAATAGCGGTTGAATAAATAGCAGTTTGCCACCTTAAGGAATTTTGCATGACGATGCGACCTAGCCCGATTGCCGCCACCGTTGATTTTGATGCCGATGGCGTACAGCACGGTTTTTTAAAGCTGCCGATTTCCACCGACGAGTCCGCCTGGGGCGCGGTGATGATCCCTATCACGGTGGTGAAAAATGGTGATGGCCCGACGGCGCTGCTGACCGGTGGCAACCACGGCGATGAGTACGAAGGCATTACCTCGCTGCTGAAGCTCTCTTCATCGTTGCAGGCGCAAGACGTAACGGGTCGCGTGATTATCGTTCCGTGCATGAACACGCCCGCGGTCATGGCGGGTAAGCGCACTTCCCCGATGGACAAAGGTAACCTGAATCGCAGCTTTCCCGGCGACCCTAACGGTAGCGTTACGCCGCAAATTGCCGACTACTTCACGCGCGTACTGGTGCCGATGGCGGACGTAGTGCTTGATCTGCACTCCGGCGGCCGCACGCTGGATATTCTACCGTTTGGCGCCTCTCACGTGCTGGATAATAAGGCCCAGCAGCAGTCCGCTTTGGAAGGCGCAAAAGCCTTCGGCGCTCCGTACGCAATGGTGATGTTTGAGCTGGATGCGGAAAAACTTTTCGACACCGCCTGCGAGCGACAAGGCAAAGTGTTTGTGGCCACTGAGCTTGGCGGCGGCGGTACGTCTACGCCCCAAAGCATGGCGATTGCCGAGCGCGGCGTGCGTAATTTCTTAATTCACTATGGCCTGGTAGAGGGCACGGTTGATATGCCGGCAGAAGGGCAGGTCTACCTGGATATGCCCGATGCTAGCTGCTACGTACAGAGTCAGCACTCCGGTGTGTTAGAGCTGTTGGTCGCATTAGGGGATGACGTTAAGAAAGGCCAAACGATTGCGTACGTATACGATATGACCCGCAGCGGCACTGATCCGGTTGCTTATAAAGCAGAGCGCGACGGTATCTTAATGGCGCGTCGTGCGCCTTCGTTAATCAATATGGGGGACACCCTGGCGGTGATTGCCGATGTTGTTGAACGCCTGGAGGCGTAACGCCCGGCATGATGAAACTTGATCGTTTTGACCTGAAAATTCTCGACATTCTCTCCCAAGACGGGCGAATCACTAAGTCGAAGCTGGCCGAGGCGATTAATCTCTCGATCAGCCCCTGCTGGGAACGCGTAAAGCGCCTTGAAAAGGCTGGCATTATTGAAGGCTACAGCGCGCGTATCAATAGCGAGGTGCAGGGGCCTCGCAACCCGGTATGGGTTCAAATCGAACTGAAGCAGCATAACGCTGAAAGCTTTGCTCGCTTTGAAGCGCTGGTAATGGAGACGCCAGACGTAACGGAATGCGTGGCGGTTGGCGGCGGTGTGGATTACCTAGTGAAGTTTGAAGCCCGAACCATCGATAGTTATCAGCGTCTGATGGATAAGTGGCTAGTGTCTGAAGCAGGTATAGAACGCTATTTTACGTATATTGTGACTAAAACCGTCAAGCACGCGCCTATTGGTATCGATACTGACGGTGTCATTTAATAAAGCGCTTACTTTTTATTGCGAACCACCAAAAAAAACCACTGTTAAGCGCCCGCTGACAAAAAAAGTCGCGTGATAAGCCTTGGTTTTCAAAAACACTTCGTGGCTACTCTCCGTTAACCTCTATGCATTCGATGGCAAGGCTGATGAGCGCTTGCTGACAATGCCACACAGCTATTGCAGTGCTCGGTTAGCCAGGCTGCATGAGGAGAGGTTTCCATGACCACACTATCGACCACGCTTGCCAAGCGCCTGGAAGATTCGCGACTGTTTCGGCAGTACGCCTATGTGAACGGTAAATGGACCCACGGCGAAGGCGGTCGAGAAGAAGCGGTTTATGACCCTGCTACCAATGACACTATTGGCCATATCCCACTGCTTGAAGCCGCGCAGATTACGGCCGCTGTTGATGCTGCTGACGCTGCTTTCGTGCAGTGGCGGGCGCTACGAGCCGACGAGCGCTGCGAGCGTTTGCTAGCTTGGTATGACCTGATTCAAGCCAACCGTGAAGACCTCGCTACGATCATGACGCTGGAGCAGGGCAAGCCTTTGCCCGATGCTCGCGGTGAGGTCGAGTACGGCGCAAGCTTTGTGCGCTGGTTTGCTGAAGAGGGCAAGCGCACCTACGGTGAAACCATCCCCAGCCATATTCCGAATGCGTCGTTGGGCACTATTAAAGAGCCTGTCGGCATCGTGGCGATGATTACGCCCTGGAACTTTCCGCTGGCGATGATTACGCGTAAAGCCGCGGCGGCGCTGGCGGCTGGCTGCCCTGTGATCGTCAAGCCTGCCAATGAAACGCCGTTCTCGGCGCTGGCGTTGGCGGAGCTGGCTGAGCGCGCGGGGATTCCGGCCGGCATTTTTAACGTTGTACTGGGTGACCCTGCGGAAGTCTCGAAAATCCTCTGCGCCGAGTCACGTATTCGCGCGCTCTCATTCACCGGTTCCACTCGGGTGGGGCGGCTGTTGATCGAACAGAGTGCGCATACCGTTAAGCGGCTTTCTTTGGAGCTGGGTGGCAACGCACCGTTTATTGTTGGTCCAGATATGGATCCAAAGCAGGCTGCCTACGCGGCGATTGACGCCAAGTTCCAAACGGCAGGGCAAGACTGCCTGGCGGCCAATCGCATTCTGGTACACGAGTCGATCCATGATGAGTTCGTAGAGCAGTTCAGCCAGCGTATGGCGGCACTCACCGTAGGCAATGGCCTGCACGGCGAGATAGATCTTGGCCCACTAATTCACCGTCAGGCGGTGGAAAAAGCCGCTGCGATTGTTGATGACGCTGTTTCTAAAGGCGCCACCATGATTGGCGGTGATCAAAGCAAAGCGCCAGGTGAGAACTTCTTTATGCCGGTACTGCTAACCGGCGTCACGGCGAAGATGAAGGTGTGGCGAGAAGAAAACTTTGCCCCCGTGGCAGGCATTACCGCCTACAGCACGGACGATGAAGTCATTGAAATGGCCAACGACACTGAGTACGGGCTTGCCGCCTATGTCTACACCCATGATATACGCCGTATATGGAAGCTGATGCGGGCGCTGGAGTACGGCATGGTCAGCGTTAATTCAGTAAAAATGACCGGCCCGCCGGTGCCCTTTGGCGGTGTAAAACAGTCAGGCCTAGGGCGCGAAGGCGGCGCCACGGGTATCGATGAATATCTGGAAACGAAATATTACTGCCTAGGCGCGCTGGGTTCAGCGTCTGGCAGCTAGTCGCCAAGTTGAAAACAATTTAAAAATACCTTCCCCGTCATGCGGGGAGGCTTACTGTACAGAGAGAACGCTATGAGCTTGCATCAGGATTTAATCGAACGCGACCGTAAAGTTACCTTCCATGCGTCTACCCACCTGCGTGACTTTGCTCACGGTGATTTGCCGGGCCGTGTGATTACCGGCGGTAAAGGCATCAATATTGTCGATAAAGATGGCCGCGAGTTTATCGACGGCTTTGCGGGCCTCTACTGCGTGAACATTGGCTATGGCCGCACCGAAGTTGCCGAAGCGATCTATAAGCAGGCTTTAGAGCTTTCTTACTATCACACCTACGTGGGCCACTCTAACGAGCCTCAGATCGAGCTTTCCGAGCGCATTATTAAAATCGCGGGCATGAACATGTCCAAGGTTTACTACGGTATGTCCGGAAGCGATGCCAACGAAACCCAGCTTAAAATTGTGCGTTACTACAACAACGTGTTGGGTCGCCCACAGAAGAAAAAAGTCATCTCGCGCATGCGTGGCTACCATGGTTCGGGTATCGCATCGGGTTCGTTGACTGGCCTGAAAGCGTTTCATGATCACTTCGATTTACCGATTGACACGATTCGGCACACCGAAGCGCCGCATTACTATCTGCGCGCCGCCGAACAGCACGGCATGACGGAGCTAGAGTTTTCGGCCTACTGTGCTGACAAACTAGAAACAATGATTCTGGAAGAAGGCCCGAATACCGTCGCTGCCTTTATTGGCGAGCCGGTGCTGGGTACGGGTGGGATCGTGCCGCCGCCGGAAGGTTATTGGGATGCGATTCAAACCGTGCTGAATAAGTACGACGTGCTGTTGATTGCCGATGAAGTGGTATGTGGCTTTGGCCGTACCGGCTCTGACTTTGGCAGCCATCACTATAATATGAAGCCGGATCTAGTCACTATCGCTAAGGGCTTGACTAGCGCCTATCAGCCGCTTTCTGGCGTGATTGTCGGTGAGAAAGTGTGGCAAGTGCTTGAACAGGGCACCGGTGAATACGGCCCGATCGGCCACGGCTGGACCTACTCTGGCCATGCGTTAGGCTGTGCTGCCGCGCTTGCCAATCTGGATATCATCGAGCGTGAGAACTTGGTGGGTAACGCCGCTGAAACTGGCGCTTATTTTCAGCAACAGCTAAAAGCTAACTTCGAAGGCCACCCGTTGCTGGGTGACGTGCGCGGTGTTGGCCTAATGGCCGCGCTAGAGTTCTCGCCTGATGCTAGCCAGCGCCTGCATTTCGAGCCAGCGCTCAAAGTCGGCCCGCGCGTTGCCGCTGCTGCCATGGAAGAGAACCTGATAGCTCGGGCGATGCCGCAAGGGGATATTCTTGGCTTTGCGCCGCCGCTAACCATTAACCGTGGCGAAGTAGACGAGATGATTGGTCGTGCCAAGCGCGCCATCGACCGCGTTACCGATGAGCTTACGCGCTCAGGTGATCTTAAAACCGGCAAACAAGAAGCTGCGTTTACGGTTTGATAACCTGCTTTAGCCGCTTAAACGCCGCAGCCCAGCGCTGCGGCGTTTTTATTTTTGAAGGGGGCGGCTATGCTTAATACTCTTAATGTTGAATTCAGCCGTAAGGTAAGCCATTCGATAGTGAAGGAGTAGCCAACGATGCAACCGGTATTAGCCTTTGATGTATACGGCACGCTGATCGATACCCAGGGAGTCACAGTTGAGCTAGGAAGGCGCTTGAAGGATGCTGCTAAAGTAGATGAGTTTGCCCGCCGTTGGCGCGACAAACAGCTTGAATACAGCTTTCGCCATGGCCTGATGGGGGCCTATGTGCCGTTCTCCGAATGTACGCGCGAAGCGCTAGTGTTCGTTGATCGTGCGCTGCATACTGGTCTTTCTGATAATGACCACGATCACCTAATGGCCGTATATGGAGAGTTGCCCGCTTTCGACGATGTAGTGCCAGCGTTGGATCAACTTCGCAGTGCGGGCATTCGCTGTGTGGCATTTTCGAACGGCACTGCAGACGCCGTATCTAAACTGCTCACCCGCGCAGGCGTTGAGAACCACATGGACGATGTCATTAGTGCCGACGAGGTGAAGCGCTTTAAGCCCGACCCCGCCGTGTATGCGCATTTGCGTAGCCGTTTAGAAACCAGGCCCGAGCAAACGTGGCTGATTTCCAGTAATCCGTTTGACGTGATTGGAGCAACCCATGCGGGGTTGCGCAGTGCCTGGATCCGCCGCCGCTCCGATGCGCCTTTCGACCCATGGGGAATAGAGCCGGATATGACAGTCACTGATTTAGAAACACTGGCTGATCGACTTATTGGTTAGGTTGGTAACCCGCTTCAACAAGTCGCATAATGACGCCCAATTAATGCCTTAGGATACGAACATGTCAGAGAAAATTTACTGCGTTGCTGGCTTTAAGCCTAAGCCGGGCAAAGAAGAAGCGGTATTCAAAGCGCTTCAGTCATTAGAGCCGAATACGCACCGTGAAGACGCCTGCATTCACTACACAGTGACGCGTCAGATCGACAACCCCTTCGCTCAGGGCGCCGGCTACCCGATCGTTTTTCATGAAATTTGGGCCAGCCGTGAAGAGTTTGAAGCCCACTGTCAGCGTAAAGAGATTCAGGATTTCTTTGCTAAGCACGTTGAATCGCCGGATGGTGATATTGAAGATGCCAACGTGTGCGTCTATACCGATGAACCCTTGAATTTTGACGCGCCGAAGGTTTAATTTTAGCGTGTAGATTAGGCCTAACAGCAACGCTGAAAAGGAGCCAAAATGACTGAGAAAAAAATGAACGTCGAGAGCTTTAACCTGGATCATACCAAGGTGAAAGCCCCGTACGTGCGGCTAGCGGATATTAAAGAAGGCCAGAACGGCGACCGTATCCATAAATACGATTTGCGGATCTGCCAGCCTAATAAAGAGCACATGGAGATGCCCGCGCTGCACTCTCTTGAGCATTTAATGGCTGAGTTATCACGCAATCACACGGATAAAGTGGTCGATATCAGCCCGATGGGCTGCCAAACCGGCTTCTATATCGCGATGATTAATCACGATGATTACGACGGCGTACTGGCCATCATCGAACAAACGCTGAACGATGTGCTCGTCGCGACCGACGTACCCGCCTGCAACGAAATGCAGTGCGGCTGGGCCGCTAGCCATAGCTTGGAAGGCGCCCAGGAGCTTGCGCGTAACCTGCTGGCCAAACGCAGCGAATGGACCGAAGTGTTTGCTTAAGCTCTAGCTAACTCCAGAAAAGCAGTAAGCTGAACGCCTTCTGAGCATATAAGCCAGGAGGCGTTTTTATTATCTGTACATTAACGGATACAAAAATGCCCACCCACGGTGACATGCTGGTAGAGGGAACGCATTTTCCCGCGAGAGAGGCTTTAATAAGCTGCTTTTCGCTTGGCTTAAAGCTTGTGTTAATGCGCGTGGCTATTGCTTGCGGCAGGGCCAAACGATGTGTCGGAGCTGACCCAGTGCGCCATACACGTCAGCCGTAAAACGCTGTTTAATATCGCCGGCGCTTACGCAGTTGTGATTTAGCTCTATTCTGGGCCGATCCTAAAATACTTCGAGCGCTGAGGAGTCATTCAACGCGCCACTATTAATGATCTTTCGGCACAGGCTCAGAAACGTTTTTCGTTCTAAGTCTGTTAGCGCGCCAAATACCTCTTCTTGGCGCCGAACCACCTTATTTTTGATCTCTGAAAGCAAGGCGACGCCTTCGGTGGTAGGAAAGAGCTGCTTCGCCCGCGTGTCATTATTATCGACTTCGCGTTTGATCAGGCAACGATTTTCAAGAAGTTTGATAGCTCGGCTGATTGAGTTCTGTGGTCGCGGGAAGAGAATCTGTACGTCTTTTGCCAGAATGCCTGGGAAATAAGTGACTGCATAAAGCGTTGACCACGCATTTACTGGCATATCGTAGTTTTTTTCGATGAAGCGGCTCGTCACTTGGTTATTAGCCAGTACTATGTGACTCATCGCCATCAGGTAGCACAGATCCGAGGAGAAGACCTCCTCAAGCATTGAAAACCCTTTGTCAGTCATCCTTGATACCCCTTTCAACAGTATTAATACCACCTCATACCACCTCATACCACCATACTCTTGCAATATAAATCCATATGGATCTATATTGAGTTTTAGCGCGCAGCATATTACAAGTTGAAGGCTACTCAGCGGGCTGCGTTCAAACCGAGAGGAGGGGTTCTCATGCCACAACTAGCAGCCTTCGCAATACTTGTGTTCATTCTTTACATTGGCGATGTTGTCGCTTTACGTACCAAATCCAAGCTGCCTTCCGTTTTTGTATGCGCCGTCTTATTTTTGATCGGTTATTGGACTTTTTTTCCCGAAAATATAGTTGAGATTGCGGGCATTCCAACACCCGTAGTTTATCTCGCTATATATCTGCTAATTACCAATATGGGAACGTTGCTGTCGATCGATGAATTGAAGCGCCAGTGGCGAACGGTCGTCATTGCGCTTTCCGGTATCGCCGGCATAGCAGCAATTCTATTCACTGTGGGACGGCTTTTCCTTGATTACCAAACAGTAATTGTAGCAACTCCTCCACTAACCGGCGGCATTGTGTCCTCACTGATCATGTCGCAGGCGGCTTCTGAGGCCGGTCTCGAAAGCCTTGCGGTGCTTGCTATCCTGATATACGTGATGCAGGGGTTCATCGGCTATCCTCTAACGTCGATGATGCTACAACGAGAAGGGCGTCGCGTTCTCAGCCTTTATCGCGCCGGTCAATGGACAGTCAATGATGCTGCAACCAGTTCGACATCGAATGAAAATCCGATGCCGCGCCTCTTTCAAAAGCTGCCGCCTGCTTATAACACGGTTTACTTCAAGCTTTTCCGGCTAGGGGTTGTTGCCTTTCTGGCGTGGGGTGTAGCTCAACTGCTTCAACCTTTTTTCGATATCAGCCCCTTTGTACTTTGTCTGATTGGTGGCGTACTCGCATCTTCATTTGGCTTTCTCGAACGCCAGCCTCTGCAGTCGGCAAACTCTTTCGGCTTTATCATCATGGTGTTGATGCTGTTTATTTTCGGTGGCCTTAATCGGGCAACACCTGAAATGTTGCTTGATCTCGCAGGGCCCATGTTTGGGGCGATTATTATCGGCATCGTTGGCATGTATATTTTTTCATACATTGCGGGCAAAATTTTTGGGATGACGCCAGCTATGGCCTTTGCCTGCTCACTGACAGCGCTTTATGGGTTCCCCGCGGACTACGTTATTACTAATGAAGTAGTCAACACACTTACCGACGATGAGAAGGAGCGCGCAGCACTTTCTGCACATATGATGCCTTCTATGCTGGTCGCCGGATTCGTTACGGTGACTATGGTGTCCGTTGTTATAGCAGGTATTTTCACAGGATTGATCTAATGACACAGCAGCACATTAATGAATCCCGAGTCCAGGATATGATCGAATGTATAGCGCAATTCACCTCGACACCTGGTAAGGGAACTACTCGACTTACCTACAGTGCAGAGCATAGGGATGTCCGCGATTATCTACTGAGTAAAATGAAAGAGGCAGGGCTTAAGACGAGAGAAGATGCCGTTGGAAATATTTTTGGACGGATTGAAGGTAAAAAACCAGATCTTCCGCCTGTGTTAGTGGGGTCGCACTTCGATTCTGTTCCGAACGGCGGGAACTTTGATGGTCCGGCTGGGGTGGTCGCCGGACTTGAGACCGCTTTTGTTTTTCATGAACTTGGCATAAAACCTGAACGGCCTATCGAAATTATTGCGATGATTGAGGAGGAGGGTGGCCGTTTCGGTAGCGGACTGTTGGGTTCTCGGCTTCTGACGGGTCAGGTCAAACAGCAAGAACTGCATGAACTGAAAGATCAAAATGGAATATCCGTCGCGCAGGCGATGTCGGACTTTGGGTTAGACCCTTCAAGGTCTGGCGAAGTGGTGCTTTCCGCAGGTTCCCTTCACGCCTTTCTGGAGCTGCATATCGAGCAGGGGCCGATTCTTGAGCAAAATCAGGAAGACATCGGCATCGTCACAGAGGTTGTCTCGCTGTCGCAGATAGAGGTGACCGTGACCGGCGCGGCGGGTCATGCGGGAACGACACCCATGAATGCCCGAAAAGATGCAATGGTCGGGTCAGCTGCTGTTATCGCGCGGATTCCTGGTATCGTTGCAGAGGTTGATAAAGCCGCTGTCGGCACTGTCGGGCGTATAGTGGCTCAACCAGGTGGTGCGAATGTCATTCCTAACAGTGTCACTTTCAGCGTCGATATACGGTCTCCGCAGGCGGAAAACGTTGCCGAGATCAAGGACAAGCTTCGCACAGAGTTGAAGCAACTTTCTGATAGTGGTCTTACATTCGAGATCAACGAGAAGATAACCATTCCGTCCACGCCAATGGCCGAAGGTATTCAGAAACAGTTCGCTAAAGATGCCGATGCTAGTGGAGTAAAGTGGCGTTGGATGCCCAGTGGTGCAGGGCATGACGCTATGATCTTGTCGAAGATAACGCAGACGGGATTGATCTTCGTCCCGAGCCGCGATGGCATCTCTCATGCGCCTGAGGAATGGACCGACTACGATAAGCTTGCGAAGGGGATTGAGGTGATTTTTCGAACCGCCAAAGCTCTTTCTGAGTGAAAAATATGCATCACTTTAAATTGCGAGATAGTAGAAATATGTTGGCTATCTAGGCGGGGCGGCCTTCTTTAGCGGGTAGGGCGCGCACGTACTGGTCGGCTTGGTTGTAGGCCGCCTGCATGGCTTTATCCCACCCTTTGGTTTCAAGCCCTTTGCCGGTTTGCTTGGCTTCCAGCACAAAGGCGCCGCGTTTATATAAATCAATAATACCGCGGTTTTCGCTGCCATCGGGGTTTTGAATATCCACCCGGCGCTCAAAGGTGTAGGCGTTCTCACTGTTGTCTTTGCAGGCGGGCTCGGGCGTGGGCAGCTCAAGCAGTGTGCAAAGCTGTGCAAGAAATAGCTGATAGTTAGCTTTTCGGTCCCGATGGTGTGCTGCCAGCGCTCAATAAACACATTAACGACATCATTGCTGGCAATGGGGCTGGCGCTTCAAGCATCAACGGGGTTCCTTTGAGGCAGGGGTATGGGGCCGAGTTAAGCAGGGTTAGATGTTAGCATGTTTAATGAAAATGACGGGATGGCCTGAGCATTTCAGAGCCTCGCTAAATAATCGTTGACTTCCTAATATGTTGGTCTTATAAACGCCAGACAACCCCTTGCTTTAGGCCCCCATGTTCCTCCTGATCTCGATTGCCACGCTTTCGATTGCCCTCTCTTTTCTATGCTCCATCCTTGAAGCAGCGCTACTCTCTATTACGCCTAGCCATATCGCTAAGCTAAAAGAAGATAATCCGAAATTACACGCCTCGCTGACGAAGCTAAAAACGAATATTGACCGGCCACTGGCGGCTATTTTGACGCTCAACACGATTGCCCATACCGTGGGCGCAACGGCGGTGGGTGCCCAGGCCGCGGTGGTGTTCGGTGAAGCCTCAATCGCCCTGGTGTCTGCGGTGATGACGATGCTGATTCTGGTGCTTTCGGAGATCATTCCGAAGACTATTGGCGCGACTTACTGGCGTGGTTTATCGCCTTTTCTGCCGCGCTTTTTGAAGCCGATGATTCTCTGCTTGCTACCCTTTATATGGATGTCGGAGCAGATTACGCGCCGGCTAGGTAAGTCAGAGCACGACGTTGATCTGCGCGATGAAATTAAAGTGCTGGCTCGGGTAGGTCTTGAAGAAAATGTTCTGGATGCGGACGAGTCGCGCACCATTATTAATGTGCTTAACTTGCACGATATTGTTGTAAACAACGCCATGACCCCGCGCACGGTGTGTCAAACGGTGCTGCCGAACATGACGGTTGAAGTGTTTGACGAGCAGTATGGTAAAGCGCCGTTTACCCGCTTCCCGGTGATGGATAACGGCGAGCAGGCCTTTGGCTATGTGCATAAATCAGACATGTACCATGCCGATGACACTAAAACCATGCGCGAACTGATGCACCCGATTGGCAGCGTGGATGTATCGCAGAATGTAGAGCAAGTATTTACATCGATGTTGAAAGATCACCTGCACATGCGCGTGGTTTACGATGAGCACGGCACCTTTGTCGGTTTGATTACCTTAGAGGATATTATTGAAACGATCCTCGGCCGGGACATTGTGGATGAGACCGACCACGTCGATAACCTGCGCCAGTATGCCAAACAGCGCTGGCTAAAGCGCATTAAAACTGAAGATAAAAGTAAAAAATAACCAAATAAACAGACGGTTACATGTGTGGTGTTTGTAATGACGGTGCTTTCGAGCACCGTTTTTCTATGCTGGATACGGTGATTGAGAGCCGAGGTATGCGCGCTAGTCGAAAACATCAGGAACCCTGTAAAGATATTGACTGTCTTAGCGCTAAATGTTCTATATTAGGTGTGTTGAAAGATCTATAAAGAATTAAGGTGCTAAATACCCCTAAGCTAAATGTCTACTAAGGAGTAGCGCATGTCATTACGTATCAATGCAGTTGTCCCGGATTTTAAAGCGGACTCTAGCCAAGGCCCGATCAGCTTCCATGAGTGGATTGGCGACAGCTGGGCGATCTTGTTTTCACACCCTAAAGATTTTACGCCAGTGTGCACCACCGAGTTTGGCGCCGTTGCGCAGCTAAGCGCTGAGTGGGAAAAGCGCGGTACGAAAGTAATCGGTGTCTCGGTGGATGGCGTTGAAGATCATAAGCGTTGGGCGACAGATATTGAGACCTACAGCGGCAGTAAAGTCGGTTTTCCGATCATCGCTGACGACAGCCTGAATGTTTCCAAACTGTTCGATATGCTGCCCGCAGAAGCCTATTTGCCCGATGGCCGTACGCCAGCAGATAGCGCCACGGTGCGCTCAGTATTTATCATTGGTCCGGATAAGCAGCTAAAGCTGTCAATGACTTATCCGATGTCAGTGGGGCGTAACTTCGCAGAAATTCTGCGTGCGCTAGATGCATTGCAGGCCACAGCTAAACACGGTGTTGCTACGCCAGCCGATTGGACCGTGGGCCAAGATGTCATTATTCCGCCGAGCGTTTCGGATGAAGATGCCAAGCAGAAGTTTGGTGAGTTTAGTGCCGTGCTGCCGTATTTGCGTAAGACTACTACTCTGCGCTAACGAGTTGTGGCGCTGTGTTAACTATAACGGTGGTACTGCGTTAAACGACAACGTATTGTGCGCGTCTACTTCTTTATTGATCGCTCACCGGGCTTGTGCTGTCCATGGAAAATACGTTGTTAGGATTTTTAGGTAGTTTAGTCGCCGGCCTTTTAACCGCCGTAGGGGCACTACCGGTGTTGCTTGGCAAAACGCCTAGTCGCGGCTTTCGTGACCTGGCGTTGGGCTTTGCCGCCGGGGTTATGCTGGCGGCGTCGTTCTTTTCGCTGATTATTCCCGCACTGGATGCTGCCGAGATCTACTACTCCGGCGGCCCGGTGCCGGCGGCGATTGTCTGTATTGCTATCTTGCTCGGTATGGGCGCTATCGCGCTGCTGAACGAGCATTTACCTCACGAGCATTTTGCCCAAGGTCGAGAAGGGCCAGAAGCTGCATCGCTGCGCCGGGTCTGGCTGTTTGTATTCGCTATTACTATCCACAACTTGCCAGAAGGTATGGCGGTAGGGGTTGGTTTTGGTGCTAATGGGCTCGAAGGCGGTATGCCGCTGGCCATCGGTATTGGGCTCCAAAATATGCCGGAAGGCCTTGCCGTCGCGGTTGCCTTAATGGGGGAGGGTTACTCGAAGTGGCGCTCCTGGTCGATTGCCGCGCTGACCGGTCTAATCGAGCCCATTGGCGGCCTTTTCGGCGCGAGTATCATCAGCGTTTCTCAAATTCTGCTGCCCTGGGGCCTAGCGTTTGCCGCCGGCGCTATGCTGTACGTCATCAGCCATGAAATCATTCCTGAAACGCACCGTTGCGGCCATCAGAAAAAAGCCACCTTTGGATTGGCAATGGGCCTCGTCATTATGCTGTTTTTGGATGTATGGCTGGGCTAGTTAAGCGTTAGCGTAAAACATCGGCACCGCCGTGTGGTCCCGCTTGGTGGCATAGGCGGTGGTCGCTGAGTACATCAATAATATGGCAATGGCCAATATTGCCTCCTTCGCACTGATGAATCATGCGAGTGAGCTCATCGCGTACCGCGGTCAGCCTCGCGAGCCGCGCCTCAACCTCGGCTAAGTGGCGCTTTGCCAGGGTGTCCACTTCTTCGCATGGCATCGTGGGGTGGTCTGCCATTTGTAATAACTCGCGTACCGCCTCAACTGAAAAACCAAAGTCACGGGCGTGACGAATGAACGTCAGCCGGCGGATGGCGGTGGCTGTATAGCGGCGCTGATTGCCTTCATTACGAGGCGCTGAAGGCAGCAGCCCGATACCTTCGTAATAGCGCACCGTTTCGGGCTTACAGCCTGACTGGCGTGCCAGCTCACCAATACCAATATATTGCTCTGCATTCGCTGGTGGTGGATTTTGATCTGCCATTGCTTGACCCTCTAGTCGCTATAGGTATTAAGCTCTTAAGATAGACGAATCTGGAGTACCATGCGATGAGCGACATTCCACTAGCTAAAAATCAACCGTTCACCTTACGCGTGCAAGGCATGGACTGCGGTGGCTGCGAGCGTAAAGTGGAGTCAGCGTTAAAGCGCTTACGTTACGTTGAGTCGGTCTCAGCGAGCGCCGTGGCGGGATCGGTTCAGTTGACCGCTCAAGACGGCGACGTTTTATTGCGCCAAGAGATTGAGTCTACGATTACGGCCTTGGGCTACCGCATTATTGACGAAACGAGTGCGGCTCATGACGCTGGGGAAGCTACTCCTTGGTGGCAGTCGCCCAAAGGGCGTTTAGTGATCGTTAGTGGTGCCTTGCTGACGCTGGCTTGGGTGCTGAAGTTTGTGTGGCCTGATTTAGGCACATGGCCCTTTGTCGCCGCGACCGTTGTTGGCCTTGTGCCGATTGTGCAGCGCGCGTGGCAAGCGCTCAGATTAGGCAATCCTTTCACTATTGAAATGCTAATGAGCATTGCCGCGCTGGGGGCATTGGCGATCAACGCCGCCGCCGAAGCCGCAGTAGTGGTGTTTTTGTTTGCGGTGGGCGAGATGCTGGAGGGTGTTGCCGCTGCCCAGGCGCGGCGCAGTATTTCTGCGCTCTCAAAGCTGACCCCTTCTACCGCGCGCCTATTAGAGCAAGGTGAAGCGCGTGAGGTCTCCGCTGCCTCTCTTGTGCCCGGCCAGCGGGTGCAAGTCCGCCCTGGCGACCGGCTGCCCTGCGATGGAACAATTGTCGATGGCCGTTCGCATATCGATGAGTCGCCGGTGAATGGAGAGTCGATGCCGCGAGAGCGGGAGCAGGGTGAGTCAGTGTTTGCCGGCACCGTAAACCTTGATGGCGTGCTAGAAGTTGAGGTAACCCGCAGCGCTGAAAATAACACTATCGCCCGCGTGATTAAGCTAGTGGAAGAAGCTCAGGCGGCTAAAGCGCCGGTCGCGCGCTTTATTGATCGCTTTGCCTTTTTCTATATGCCCGCTGTCGTTGCCGTGGCGCTGCTGGTTGCGATTGTGCCGCCGCTTGTCTCGTCGATGCTCTGGTCAGAGTCTATTTATCGTGCGCTAGCCCTGCTGCTAATAGCTTGCCCGTGCGCGCTGGTGATTTCGACGCCTGCGGCGATTGCTGCGGGGCTGTCGGTGGGCGCAAGAAACGGCCTACTAATGAAAGGCGGCGCGGTACTGGAACAGCTAGGCAAGCTCAAGCGGGTGGCGTTGGATAAAACCGGCACGCTTACCGCAGGAATGCCCACTGTCACTGATGTGGAAGGGCTTGAGGCTGACAGTAGTGGTGCCGATGTTCTACGCCTAGCCGCCGCGCTTGAGCAAGGGTCGAGCCATCCGCTCGCCGTTGCGATTGGTAACTATGCTCGGCATCAAGGTGTACAGGTGCCCGCGGTTCAGGCGGGGCATGCCCTATCAGGGCAGGGCGTTGCCGGGCAGGTAGAAGGGCGAGAATTAATGCTGGTTAGCCCGCGCTATCTGCAGCGTTTTGCTGCCCGCCCCAGTGGTTGGGATGCGCGTATTGAGGCGCTGGAAACCCAGGGCAAAAGTCTTGCCGTACTGCTGGAGAATGAGCAGCCCTTAGGCTTAATCGCCTTGCGTGACGAGCCTCGCGAAGATGCACGCAGCGGCCTTCAAGCGTTAGAGCGCCTGGGCGTGTCTGTCGTTATGCTCAGTGGTGACAATGCCCGCACGGTGGCCGCCATCGGTGAGCAGCTGGGAATTGAGGCCGAAGGCGAGCTGATGCCTGAAGATAAGGCTCAGCGAGTGCGTCAGTGGCAGGCCCAAGGGCTGGGGCCGGTCGGTAAAGTAGGCGATGGTATTAACGATGCGCCGGCGCTCGCCGCGGCTGAGGTGGGCATTGCCATGGGCAGTGGCACCGACGTGGCGCTTGAAACCGCCGATGCGGCGCTGCTTAAAAATCGTGTAAGAGGGATTGCCGAAATGATCTCACTCTCACGCGCGACCATGCGTAACGTCAAAACCAATGTGGTGCTGGCACTGGGTTTTAAAGCATTTTTTCTAGTCTCTACCGCGCTGGGTATTACCGGGATGTGGGTAGCCGTTATGGCTGACACCGGGGCAACCGTTCTGGTTACCCTCAATGCGCTGTACTTATTGCGTTATCGTTTTAACGACATTAGCTAGCGCTAACGTACTCCACTAGCGCTTGGGCGAGGAAGTCGGTGGCGCTGCGTTCTCGCCCATGTTTGCCTTGGGTGCAGTGAGTGGGAATTGCTGGTAAGATTTCGCGGTCTATCCATAGGTACCCACAAGTACCATGGACAGGGGATAGGCGTTTTCTTAGCAGCCAGGCATAATGGTAATGACCCGCTCAAACATGACCCGCCTAAAGATAGTATTGGCGCTACCTACATCAGGGCTGATGACTCCGCCCTAGGTTTCCCTCCCCATGCGATACGCCCCGGCAAATCTTGCTGTTACGGCGTTGCGGCAAGCTATTGTTTTTTTTCCGCCTAATGGGCGGGTTTCAGTATTCGATTCCGTCGTTAATGACGTTGTAACCCCAGCGAGCGACGTTTGTTGTGCGCATATTGCGGCGTCACTTCGGCCAGCGGATCGGCTTATCTAGTATTTCAACGGTGGACTCCCATGGCTCTTTTTCGTAAGCAAGAATGGTTTTCCAATATCAAAGGCGACACGCTTTCGGGCATCGTGGTCGCTCTCGCGCTTATTCCTGAGGCAATTGCTTTTTCCATTATTGCCGGCGTCGATCCTAAAGTGGGTCTTTACGCTTCTTTCTGTATCGCGGTGGTGATTGCATTTGCCGGCGGTCGGCCGGGGATGATTTCAGCGGCTACCGGCGCCATGGCGCTTTTAATGGTAACGCTGGTGAAAGAGCATGGGCTTGAATATCTGCTGGCGGCAACGCTGCTAACCGGCGTGCTGCAAATTGTGGCAGGCTACCTAAAGCTTGCCGATCTAATGCGCTTTGTATCGCGCTCGGTGGTCACCGGGTTCGTCAACGCGCTGGCCATTCTCATTTTTATGGCGCAGCTGCCTGAGCTGACTAACGTGACGTGGCATGTCTACGTCATGACTGCCGCGGGCTTGGGCATTATCTATCTGTTCCCTTACTTGCCGATGATCGGCAAAGCAATCCCGTCTCCGCTGGTATGTATTGTGGTACTTACCATCGTTTATATGCTGACTGGCATGGATATTCGCAGCGTTGGTGATATGGGTGAACTGCCGGACACCTTGCCCATATTCCTGTGGCCAGACGTGCCGCTAACGCTAGACACGCTGTGGATTATTTTACCTTACGCACTAATGCTGAGCGTGGTGGGCTTATTGGAGTCGATGATGACCGCCACTATTGTCGATGATTTGACCGATACGCCAAGTAATAAAAATCGCGAGTGTAAGGGGCAAGGGCTAGCCAATATTGGTGCCGGCTTGATGGGCGGAATGGCCGGCTGTGCGATGATTGGTCAGTCGGTGATTAACATTAAATCCGGCGGTCGGACTCGGCTGTCTACGCTGATTGCTGGCGTTGTGCTGTTAATGATGGTGGTATTTCTAGCCGACTGGGTCTCGCAAATTCCCATGGCCGCGTTAGTCGCGGTCATGATTATGGTCTCTATCGGAACCTTTAGCTGGGAATCGATTCGCGATCTTAGCAAGAATCCGATAAGCACCAATATCGTTATGCTGGCGACCGTTGCCGTTACGGTCAGTACGCATAATCTAGCTATCGGCGTATTTGTGGGCGTACTGCTGGCTGCGCTGTTCTTTGCTAATAAAGTCGGCAATATTCTGTATGTCGGTTCCAAAGAAACGAAGGTCGGCAGGTCGCGCGAGTATCAGGTCGTGGGCCAGGTGTTCTTTGCTTCTTCAGAGCGCTTTACAAATGCATTCGATCTCAAGGAAAGCATTGATAGCGTTACGATTGATCTTTCTAGAGCGCATTTTTGGGATGTGACCGCTGTGCAGGCGCTTGATCGGGTTGTCATTAAGTTTCGCCGAGAGGGTACAGACGTCGCGCTTGTTGGGTTGTCTGAAGCAAGTGCAACCGTCGTTGACCGCTATGCTATTCACAACGATCCGGTAGCCGTTGAGAAGCTGATGGGCGGCCACTAAGCCAACAGGGAGAACACAATGACTGATCAAGTAATGGCCGCCATTGACGGCTCGTCGTTTTCCGAGGGCGTTTGCGACTATGCCGTTTGGGCGAGCCAAGCGCTGGCATCGCCTTTGAACCTGCTACACGTAGTCGACAATCATTCCCCGGTGACCGGCAGCAAGGATTTCTCAGGTAATTTACATCTTGGCGACCGCGAGCGATTGCTGGAAGAGCTTTCGGCGGTTGATGAGCAGCGCGCTAAAGTGAATCGTGAGCTGGGTCAACAAATGTTAGCGAGCGCCAAAGCGCGGGCGATTGACGGTGGCGCGGCGGAGCCCGTTACTCGGCAGTTGAACGGTACGCTGGTCGACACTCTCGTCGGCCTGGAACAAGAGATGCGCCTACTCGTGATAGGTAAATGCGGCGCAGCGGGCCATTCTGCGAGCGGGCACTTAGGCGCTAATCTGGAGCAAGTAGTGCGTGAAATGCACCGACCAATTCTGATGGTGCCGAAAACCTATCAGCGGCCCGAAAAGATATTGATGGCGTTTGACGGCAGCAAAACGGCTCGTAAGGGTATCGAGATGCTGGCGAAAAGTCCGCTATTTAACGGCATTGCCTGCCATATTTTGATTGTTGGCGCAGACACCGCAGAAAATCGCGCTCAGTTAACCTGGGCGCAGGCTACGCTGCGTGACGCGGGCCGTGAAGCGCAAGGGGCGATCCGCCCGGGTGAAGTGAATAAAACCCTGCAGGGCTATGAAAAAGAGCACGGCATTGATCTGCTCGTCATGGGCGCCTACGGCCATTCACGCCTTCGACATTTGTTGATAGGCAGCACCACAACGGCCATGCTGCGTGGCAGCCGCATTCCCATTTTAATACTGCGTTAAAGCATTCTTTTTAAGCCGGCCTTCGTATGCGTTGGCTGGTTTTTTTATGCCCGCTATTTGGTGTCCGGCAACAGTTTACTAGGCACCCAGCGTAGGTAGGCCACCATGCCAAACAGTTCTACCAACGATTGAAATACAATTACTACGACCGCGGCCTGCCAAGCATTAGGCAGCGACAGCGCGATAGGTAGCATGACAAAAGAGTTGCGCGTACCGAAGCTAAAGACCAGCGTTCTGGCGCTCGCGATTGGCAGTCTAAATAGGCGGCCAAGCCCTTTACCCAGCAGTGCCGCAAAGGTTAAAAAGCCTATAAAAATAAACACAACCTGCAATAGCACTGAGCTTAGTCCAATCACCGTATTAATCTGCGAGGCCGCGATAATAAACACCACGAGCGCCAGAAGCGGCACCGGCAGCAGCCCAAGATATTGAACGGCACGTTTGGCGATAGGGTGGCGCTGGGCGATATGCCCGGTTAGCCAGGCTAGCACTAACGGTAGGAGGATAAGACCGAAAAAGGCACTGAGCAGCGGTTTAGAAAGTGCTAGCTGGAACCACTCACGGCCTAAAAAAAGCCACAGATACGCAGGCAATGCGATCATTTGCACCAGCAGCAACAGCGGCGTGGCGGCGACCGCTTTAGCGGTATCGCCCTTGCCTATATGTGTGAAGGTAATAAACCAATCGGTGCAGGGCACCAGTAGCACCAGCAGCATGCCCGCCAGCACGGCGGGAGAGAGCGGAATCCACATCACGATAAGGGCTAAAAAAGCGGGAATAGCAACAAAATTACCGATCATCAGCGCTGTCATAAAGCGCTTATCTTTTATACTGCGGGAAATGTGCAGCAGCGGGATTTGCGTGAAGGTGGCGTAAAGCAGTGTTCCCAGCAAGGGCCACAGCAGTGGCTCAAGGGGCCTGGCCGTGTTTGGCGTGGCGATGCCAAGTGCTAATCCTAAGCCAATAAATAACAGATATAGCCAGGACTGGTGCCTTTCCATCTGGTCGCGCATTACGAGCGGCGCCCTTGTGATGCCATACGCTCGCCCAGTAGCGCCGCCCCGAGCCAAAGCGGAACGCTCACCGCTACATAAAGCAAGGCCAACGTAACATGGTGTGTTTGGATAAGATGAAGGGTTTCCAAACTGAACAGTGAAAAGGTTGTGAATCCGCCGCAAAAACCCGCAATAAGAAAGGGTTGCCAGCGTGCAATACGTCCATGTGAACGCCGAGTAGCGGTCGCTGCCAGCCAGCCGATTAACCAAGAACCCGCAACATTAACCACCAGTGTACCCAGCGGAAAGTAACTGCCCAAGGTGGCCAGCGCGCTGAGTGAAACAGCGTAGCGCAACGCACAGCCAAGGCCACAGCCTAGCCCAACCGCTAAATAGCACATCAGCATGGCATTCATATGCTGCCTCCGGCTAGCTGCCAGCCGACGTACACCCCGACTAACCCCAGTAGCACTGTAGCCACAATATTAACGGCGGCTTGAGCTACGTTGCCGCGCTGCCAAAGCTCAAGCGTTTGCAGACTAAAAGAGGATACCGTGGTATAGCCGCCCAGTACGCCGACCACTACGACCAGCCATAGCGAGTTGTCGGCTGCAGCGTCCGGCAAGCCAAGCGTGCCGAGTAGCCAGCCAGCGGCGATTGAGCCACTCAGATTGACGGCCAGTGTGCCCCATGGAAAAGCGCTGCCTAAATGCTTAGCGAGAAAGCTGGAAATAGCAAAACGCCCCATGCCGCCAACGGCACCGCCCAGTGCCACCAGCAGCATGTTTACGATTGCCTGCCCCATACTGCCTCCTTAGCCACCTAAACTGTTAGATGGCTAAGTTTAGCATGCGCATACCGCTATATATGCAACGGCTGATATAGAGCATGGCGCTAACGCCTGCAGGTGAAAAATAACTAAGCCAATTCACGCTCAGCTTTATGAGAGGCGGCCGTATTGGCTGGATTAGCTGCTAGATTGATACCTGAAATCAGTGCTTTCAGCGAGGCGCTGACCGTATCGCTATCTTCGGCAACGGCGCAGACCCGCTGACCATCGATATTCAGTTGTACAAAGGCAATGGCGTTAGCCTCACTGCTGGCGCCCAGCGAGTGTTCGCTGTAATCAAGAATACTCACGCTGCTACCCGAGTGGGTTTGCCACGCATCGGTGAAGGCCGACATGGCACCATTGCCTTTGCCAGAAAGGCGTAGCGGCTTGTCACCCTCGCGCAGCGTGACTTCAATGCCTTCTTGTTGGCCTTTAGAAAGGCGATAATCGCCCAGCGAGAGCGGCGCTTCCTGGGTGAATTGATTGAACATTACTTGGCGAATCATGGCGCTTGATAGCTCACTGGCGCGCTGTTCACTTTCCTGCTGCACATAGGGAGCCAAGGCCAACATCATCCAGCGTGGCAGGTTAATGCCATAATCGCGCTCAAGCAGGAACGCCATGCCGCCTTTACCTGACTGGCTGTTGACGCGAATGACCGCCTGATAATCGCGGCCAATGTCGTGAGGGTCGATGGGCAGGTAGGCCACTTGCCACGGCTCGTCGGGCTTTTGGTGCTTTAAGGATTTGCGGATCGCATCCTGATGACTGCCTGAAAAGGCGGTGTAAACCATCTCACCCACCCAGGGGTGGCGTGGGTGTATCGCAATGCCCGTACATTCGTTGACTACCTGAATGATTTCATCAGGGTTAGACAAGTCAAGCTCGGGGTCAATGCCCTGGCTGTAAAGGTTCATCGCCAGCGTGACGATATCCATGTTGCCCGTGCGCTCGCCGTTACCCAACAGCGTGCCTTCTACACGTTCAGCACCGGCTAGCAGGGCGAGCTCGGCGGAGGCCGCTGCACCGCCGCGGTCATTGTGGGTATGTACAGATATGATCACGCTGTCGCGACGACTGATGTTCTGGCAGAAATACTCAATCTGATCGGCATGGTGATGAGGGCCCGCCACCTCCACCGTGGTGGGAAGATTGAGAATGCACTTGTTATCAGGCGTTGGCTGCCATACATCCATTACCGCTTCGCAGATCGCCAGCGAGAAATCGATCTCAGTGCTGGAGAAGCTTTCTGGGGTATATTCAAAACACCACTGAATATCAGGGTAGCGATCGGCATAGGTTTTAACCCACGTAGCTCCCTGAACGGCGATATCGACAATGCCCGCGCGATCCATTTCAAATACGCGTTCGCGCTGAATAGTCGAGGTCGAATTATACAGGTGAACAATGGCGCGTTTTGCGCCCACCAGTGAAGCAAACGTCTTTTCAATTAAGTGTTCACGACACTGAACCAGTACCGCAATAGTGACATCGTCAGGAATTTGGTCTTCATCGATTAGCCAGCGCACGAAGTCGTAGTCGGGCTGGCTAGCCGAAGGAAAACCTACCATGACCTCTTTGATGCCTACTTTTACGATCTGGTGCCAGAGGCGTTGCTTCTGCTCAACGGTCATCGGTTCAAGCAGCGCCTGGTTCCCGTCGCGTAGATCTTCACTCACCCAAATCGGCGCATGGTCAAGATCACGATCTGGCCATTGGCGATTGAAGGCGGGAACGCGGGGGGCAGGGCGATATTTGCGATGATCGAAAGCAGACATAGTGATCTTCCTGAAAGTAACCGTTAAATGGATATCGGCTGCGGGTAACGTAAGCCGTTGTTCATCAGTGCTAAGCATCACGGGGGTACTGAAAAGCCGCACTGACGTCGTGACTGCTTTTGGCAGCATACACAGTGTAAATGATCTGCGCCGATAGTTTGTTGCGAAGATGTGTACGTAGAGAGGATAATTGGCAGCTTATATCTTTAAATAATGCTTATTTGGCAGGAGATGCTGGTTATGGCCGTGACGCCGCTTGCTCTGGATCGTTTTGACCGACATATATTAAATATTGTTCAGCAGGAGGGGCGTATCAGTAATCAGGAATTAGCCGATCGTATCGGACTTTCGCCCTCGCCCTGTTTACGCCGGGTGCGTGCGCTGGAAGAAAACGGTTTGATACGCCAGTATCGCGCAGAAGTCGATGCGCGTCAGCTTGGCTACCAGCTAATGGCGCTCTTACATATTTCCATGGACCAACACACGCCTGAACGCTTTGATAACTTCGAACGCCACATCCGTGAGGTTCCTAACGTCATTGAATGTTTGATCATTACCGGTCAAGCCGCTGACTTTCAGCTCAAGTTATTAGTGCGCGATATGGACGATTATCAGCACCTGCTGCTGCACGTGATTAACCGTATTGAGGGCGTGACGGGCGCGCATACCAGCTTTGTGTTGCGACGTGTCTTTGAGCATCGGCCGGTGCCGACGGACCATCTTGGGTAATAAACCATGGTCAATGACAAGCGCATCGGTTTAAACTGCTTTTTTTCAACCGGTTAGGAGTTTGCACTATGACTATTCAACGTCACGATACAAAAGCCCGCATGAGCCGTGCCGTTATTCACCAGGGTGTTGCATATCTGTGTGGCCAAGTATGTGGCCCCGAGGTTCGCAATGGCGATATTACGGCCCAAACAGAAAGCATGCTGGCGCGTGTAGACGCACTGTTGAAAGAGATTAAGAGCAGTCGTGAGCAGCTGCTGAGCGCCACCATTTATCTAAAAGAGGGCAGTGACTTTTCCGCCATGAACGACGTGTGGGATGCCTGGGTGCCAGAAGGTTACGCACCGGCCCGCACTTGCGTGTGCGCACCGATGCCGGCCGATGAACTGAAAGTTGAAATTACCGTTACCGTCGCTGTGAGCTGATAACGGCCACCGCTCACTTTTATTTGGCCGCTTTTTCGATTGGAAAGCGGGTGTCTCGCAGGCTGTCTTTGATTTTTTTGAGATGTGGCAAAAAGTCTTCCCCACGCCTTAACGTCACGCCGGTGGCTAGTGCGTCAATCAGCGTTAATTGAATAACCCGCGAGGTCATCGGCATGTAGTGGTCGGTGTCCTCTGGGGTAGCGACGTCCAGTGTGGCCGTGCATTCTTGAGCCAGCGGCGATTTGGGGGCCGTAATGCCAAGAACGACTGCCCCTGCTTCGCGGGCCAGGCGAGCAATGTCGACCAGTTCCCGAGTGCGTCCGGTGTAGGAAATAATCACCACCACGTCACCAGTATGGCAGGCAGCAGCCACCATGCGCTGCATGAGCACGTCTATGTAGGCCATTACCGGCAGGTTAAAGCGGAAGAACTTGTGCTGCGCATCTTGGGCAACTGCGCCAGAAGCACCTAAACCAAAAAAATGAATTTGCTTAGCCTGGGTGAGATAGTCAACCATGCGCTCAACGGCGGTGATGTCGATCTCGCGCTGGGCTTCATCGAGCGCTGCAATCGTGGCGCCAAAAATCTTATGCGTGTACTGGGTCGCAGAGTCGCCGGGCTCGACTGCACGGGTGACATAAGGTGTACCGCCTGCAAGGCTCTGAGCGAGCTTGATTTTGAAATCGGGATAGCCTTTGGCACCAAAGTTGCGGCAAAAACGATTAACCGTAGGCTCACTGACGCTGGCTGACTGAGCTAAGCTTGCGATGCTAAGACTGGTCGCTAGCGTAGGATCTTCAAGAATGACATTCGCGACTTTGCGCTCCGAGCGGTTGAGTTCTTCCAGTCGTTCGCGTAGGCGGTCCAGCAAGTCATGAGCCATTAACGGTCTCCGTGTCAGTAGTGGAAAAAGGCGGCTTCCATTCGGAACACCAGGTGACAAATTCTTTAGCAGGTAGCGGGCGGGCGTAAAAGTAACCCTGTGCGGCTTCACAGCCCATAGCACGCAAATACGCCGCTTGATCTGCCGTTTCAATGCCTTCTGCTACCACGTCGCAGCCCACGCTGTGGGCAAGCTGCGTGATAGTGCGCGCTAATAGGCGATCCTTCTCACTGGTGGCCAAGTCCATCACAAAAGCGCGATCAATTTTTAATGTTGAGAAGGGCAAGGTCTTAATGTAGGCCAGCGATGAATATCCCGTACCAAAGTCGTCGATAGCAACGGCAATATTGACCTCTGAGAGTTTCGAAAGCTGCGCTTTGGCGTTGTGTATGTCACTCATTAAGCCTGATTCGGTCACCTCCAGCGCGATAAAACGCTCGGGGATATCGTGTTTGGCCAGCTGCGCTAGCAGGCGCTCGGTAAAATCTTTGCGCGCCAGCTGCCTAGCCGCCACATTGACCGCAATATGAAAATCGTCGCTTAACAGGTCGCGTGCGCGCCATGCCACTATGTACTGCATGGTTTCTTCAAGTACCCACTCGCCAATCGCGAGGATATCACCGCTGGCTTCAGCGAGCGGAATAAAGTCTGCCGGTGAAATATGACCTAGTTCAGGATGGTGCCAGCGCAATAGAGCTTCAGCCCCGATAATTTGCTGGGTGGCTAATGCAATTTTCGGCTGAAAGAGCAGTGACATCTCGCCGCGCTGAGGGGCGCCGCGCAGCGCTTGCTGCAGGTACAAGCGGTGGCGTTGCTGGGCTTCCAGCGCTTCGCAGTAATGCTGGATAGGAGGGCAGTCTATCTGGGGTAGCGCCAGTGCGGCCATGCGTACAAGCCGCTCCGTTTTAAAGCGGGCCTGCGAACAGCTAATGCCAATACGCGCATTCAGCGGTATTAATAAGTGGTTGAAAGACTGATCATACTCAAAGCAACCCAATAGGCGTTCTGCAAGCTGTTGAAGGCACGCCGGTTCGCTACTGTTCACGATCACCAGTAGCTCGCTGCCACCCCATAAGCCTAGCTCGCTGCCTTGCTCGAGGCAGTCGGCAAGCTGGTGGCTAATATGCATCATTAGCTGGTCAGCAACACTGTAACCATGCAGCCGTACAACGTCGTCAAGCTGGTCAACGGCTACAAATAATAGCCCCGTATCGCCCCCGCCCATTGATGCTTCTCTGAGTCGCTGAGTTAGGGCGCGGCGATTAGGGAGCTGAGTAGTAGGGTCGGTAAGCGATTGGCGGTTGAGTTCTTTGGTGCGCTTTGCGACCATCCGCTCAAGCGTTTCCGCCTGCTGGTCGCGTACTTGGTAGCGCTGTTCAAGGCTGAGCGTGTTGCGGATCCGCTGCAGTACCTCGTCGTGCTTAAGCGGCTTGGTAATAAAGTCTCGCACGCCTAGGTTTAATGCGCGATGACGCGTTTGATCGTCAATTTGAGCAGTTAACACGATTACCGGCGGCATGCGGTGGGCAAAGTGCTCGTGCAATTGATTAATCACTGCATAGCCATCCAAATGCGGCATGCGGATATCAAGTAAAATGAGATCAGGAAGCTGTTGCTGACAGTGCGCCAGTACTAGGCGTGGGTCACTGATACCATGCGTATTTTCAAAGCCATGCTCATCCAGCAGGTCAAGCAGTAGCTCAACATTAACGCTGCTGTCATCTACGATGAGTAGATGCTTATGAACGAGTGTCATGGTGCCTTCCAGGGCTTAGTAGCGGCAGTATAAAGAAAATGATTAAGTGTGAGCGTCAGTTTTTCTATATCAATCGGTTTGGTTAAATAGTCGTTGAAGCCTGCGGCTAGGCCATAACTACGGTCGCGCTCCATGGCATTAGCGGATAATGCAATAACTTTAATATGCTTAAGCTGCGGATCTTTCTGCATGATATCTAGCGCTTGAAAGCCGTTCATGCCGGGTAAATGGATATCCATTAGCACTAAATCGGGCGGAGCGTGGCGCATTATTTCAAGCCCTAGCTCAGCGCTGACAACGGTTTGAAGGCGTATATGGCTGAACTCTTCAATAATGTCGTCCATCAGCCGCTGGTTAGCCGGGTTGTCTTCAATATAAAGCAGCTGAAATTGATGCTGGTGGCTGGCGTTGGCGCCTGCATTCTGAAAGGCAGAGGGCTGTTCTTCTGAGGCGTCTCGTTCGGTTATCGGCAGTGTAAACCAGAACGTTGAGCCGACGTCGGAATGGCTAGTCATACCAATGCGCCCTTGCATACGTTCTACCAGCTCGCGCGTAATAGCGAGGCCGATGCCGGTGCCCTCGATAGAACCATGTTCTGCATCTAAGCGATTGAATGGTTCAAAAAGCTCGTGTTGACGCTCGATGGCTATGCCAGTGCCCGAATCGATAATGCTGATGCGCAGCTCATCATCAAGCGGTTCGGCTGCAATCCTGATCGTGCCGTGCTGGTGGTTGTATTTGATGGCATTAGAAAGCAGGTTGAGTAGTACCTGCTTCGTGCGCGTGTAGTCAGCGGCTACGTACCACGGTTCTGAGAACGGCATGGAGGTGAGCGTAATCCCCGCTGCTTCGATTGTCGCTTCAAGCGTACTGCACACGTCATCAAGCACGTTCTGCATCAATATAGGCTCAATTGAAAACTGTACATGACCCGCTTCAATTCGAGCTAAATCCAGCACTTCATTGATTAAACTGAGCAGGTGCTGGCCGCTTTTTTCTATTTGGCCCACTTGGCGCTGCTGCTTGTCGCTGAGAGGATCGCGGCGCGCCTTACCGAGCAGTTGGGAAAAACCAATAATGGCATTGAGCGGGGTGCGTAGCTCGTGGCTCATCGATGACAGAAATTCGCTTTTAGCTTGATTGGCTTTTTCAGCAAGATCGCGGGCGCTGGCTAGGTCGCTCGTTACCTGTTCGCGTTCGGCCATTTGCCGGTAGAGATTGATCAATAGCGCGCAGGTGTCGGTAAACGGTTGAAGCCAGTCGAGCAACGCCTGATTAAGTGGCTGCTTACTGTTGGCAATGGCGAACATGCCAATCAATTGATCGCCGCTAACAATAGGTACGCCTAAGTAATTGTTAATACGCGGGTGTCCGGCAGGAAAACCGCCGCGTTTGGTATGACGATAAACGTCGTTGGTCATAATCACCTCGCCCGAGGCAAATACCCTGCCTAATAGTGAGTTAGGGTTGGTCAGCGTCATATCGCCGCTGCGCAACTTCTCCATTAGATGCTTAGACTCTTCACTCCATGAAAGGTCGGTCATCGCGTGAATTTTGAGGGCATTAGTGGTGTCGGTGGGCATCACTTCGCCAATCAATGCGTAGTCACTGTCGGTAAGCTCGCGCAGCGCTTCCATGAGAAATGTCCACAGACGCTCGCCCGACATGAGGGCTTGATAATCGGTAATGCCCTGATGGAGTATCTTGAGCAGATTTTCCTCTTTACGAATTCTACGATTAGCGTCGTAAATTTCAGTGAGGTCTGTCAATACGCCCAGGAATTCAACGACACGGCCTTGATCGTTGTGAATAGCGTTAATCGCAAGGTGGACGGGGATGCGGCGGCCGTCTTTGTGCAGCGCTTCGACTTCACGCCCTCGACCAATAACTTTGGGCTCGCCACCGGCAAGGTAGTCAGCAATAAACCTGTCATGATGGATCGAAATGTCAGGCGGTGTGAGCACTGCAATGTTTTGCCCGATTAGCTCATTTTCTGTATAGCCAAGCAGGTTTAGCGCAAAAGGATTAATCGCCGCAATATGGCCAGAGCGATCAATCCGTATTTTGGCCGTCGCGCTTTTAGTAAAAAGCGCTTCAAAACTACGCGCTATACGAGTGAGTTCCACCTGTCGCTTGTGTTGACGAAGTAGCTCTTCTACCTGTGCTGCCAAGCTGCCAAGCAGCATTAAATCACGTTCGCTGAAAGGGCGAGGCTGACTGTCGATGAGGCACAGCGTGCCTGCTGCCATGCCGTTTAACGGCCGTAACGGATAGCCTGCGTAAAATCGGATATGAGGGGCGTCGTTGACCAGAGGATTATCGAAAAAGCGCTTATCTTTAAGCGTGTCTTCAATTACCAGCGGCGTTTCATGATAAATCGCGTGCGCACAGAAAGACAGTTCACGGCTGGTTTCACAGGCGTCGAGCCCCTGATGCGATTTAAACCATTGGCGCTCTTTATCGACTAACGAGACCAGCGCGATAGGAACGTCAAACAGGTCGCGGGCCAGTTGTGTCATGCGCTCAAATGCTTGGTCTTTAGGCGTGTCGAGTACATGAAGAGCATGCAAAGCCGCCAAACGCTGTGTTTCATTATGAGGGGTGTCGGGGGCTTGCATGATGATTCCGCGGCAGTGAATGAGTAAAAATACCACAAGGTCGCTATACCAATAGCCTATTACCTATCGGTCATTAACGCATAAGCTTTAGCCTAGCCCAATGAGTTTCATGAGCCAGCGCCGATACGGCGGATAGAGCATGTGACTAGGTGTGCGTTTAGCTTGATAAAATACGCCGCGTAAATGACTAAAGCGCTCAAAGCCGTGACGGCCATGATAAGCACCCATACCGCTTTCGCCTACGCCGCCAAACGGCAGGGAAGGCACCGCGTGATGAAGGAGCGTTGCGTTAAACACCAGAGCACCGGAATGAGTGGTGCGCAATAGCTGCTGTTGCAAGCCCTTATCGTGTGTGAATGCATACAGCGCCAGCGGGTGTGGGCGAGCATTCACGTAGCTTACTGCCGCGGCCATATCGCTAACGCCAATGATGGGTAGGCAGCGGCCAAAAATTTCTTCGCGCATGACCTGCAGTTCTTGGTGAGGATCAATAATCAGTGCAGGTGCATGGGCGCCATGATCAATGATCCTACAGCCGTGGTCGCGGGCTTCTTGCAGCATATGGTCGAGGCGGTCTTGGTGAGTCGTATTGATCGCATGCGTGACGGCATGATCATTAGGGCGCTGCTGCACAATCGCATTGCTTAACGCCGTCACCAAGGCGCTAAGGTGGCGGCTTTCAACCAGCACGTAATCAGGGGCGATACAGGTTTGCCCAGCATTCATACCTTTGCCGAAGATAATCGCGGCGGCGGCTTGGTCCAGATCCACATCGCTGGCCACCATTGCTGGCGATTTACCGCCTAGCTCCAGCGTCGTTGGAGTTAAATTTCGCGCGGCCGCTTGGGCTACCTGGCGCCCAACGGCGCCGGAGCCGGTAAACACCAGGTGGTCAAACGGCAGTTCGCTAAAGCGACGCGCCATCTCGACGCCGCCTTCTACCACGCACAGCTCTTCGGGTGTGAAGTATTGCGGGACTAAGCGCTTGAGCAGAGCGCTGGTGTTGGCAGTGTGCTCGCTGGGCTTGAGCATGGCGACGTTGCCAGCGGCAAACGCATCCACGATGGGCATTAACGCTAAGCTCCAAGGATAGTTCCAGGGCGACATCACGCCAATCACGCCCAGCGGCTGAGGCGCAATGCGTGCGCGAGCGGGTAGCAGTCGCAATGGCATGCTTGCCATGCCTGGCCGCATCCAGCGCCATAAGTGGCGCCTGGCATAGCGAATCGCATGCAGCACCGCGCTGATTTCAGCTATACGTATTTCAACGTCACTGCGTTGGCCGAAATCCGTTTGAATTGCTCGTATAATGTCTAGCTGATGGTGCTTAGTCATACGGGCTAAGCGCGCTAGCCGGTCACGCCGAATCTTTAGAATCGGGTAGGGCTGTTGGTCCGCAGCTTGGCGCTGCGTTTGAAAATCTCCCGTTAGATCGCGCGTCATGGCCCCTCCTTGTGCGCCGTTTTCGGCGTAGGGTGATTAAACCGTTCATATAAAGCGTCTATCTAAACAGTTAGTGTAAAGTGGCACAGGCAAGGGCTTGCAGAGTGGACTGTGCGCTAGCCCTGTGCGCTCTGTAAGCCCTGCACTCACCGGAGATGCTATGTCGTCACGTCCACTTTCGCTCACCATTCTACCCACTATGGCGGCCGTAACGGCAAGCCAATGGGATTCACTGGTAGACGACGACCAGCCATTTTTACGCCACGCTTTTTTGCATGCTTTAGAGGCCAGTGGCTCCGTCAGCATGGCGACTGGTTGGGAGCCTTGCCATCTGAGTGTCTGGCAAGATGAGCAGCTAGTTGCGGCGATGCCGATGTACCGTAAACATCATTCCTACGGTGAGTATGTATTTGATTGGGGCTGGGCGGAAGCCTTAGAGCGTGCCGGTGGCCGCTACTATCCTAAAGCACTCAGTGCCGTGCCGTTCACGCCAGTGCCGGGAGTGCGCACGCTGATCGCAAAGCGGGCCGATACCGGGGCCGTGCGTGATTGTTTGGCGCAGGCGTGGCGGGAGCAGTGCGAGAGTCAGGCGCTTTCCAGCTGGCATTTGTTATTCGCCAACGAGGCTGACGTCGCTGCCTGGCAGGCGCAGTGTCCTGATCTCATCACCCGTGAAGGCGTGCAGTTTCAGTGGCGTGACCGCGGTTTTGGTGACTTTGATGGCTTTCTTGCGACGCTAACCTCTAAGCGTCGCAAGATGATCAAGCGTGAGCGCCGCCTGGTCGCAGACCAGGGCTTAAGCGTGTTACGGCTAGAGGGTGATGCCATTACGTCAGCGGCGATGGCGCATTTCTTTCGCTGCTATACGATGACCTACCATGAGCGTGGACGCGCGCCGTATCTCAACCATGATTTTTTTGAGCGCCTGCGCCAAAGCATGCCGGAGGCGTTGGTATTGGTTCAAGCGCACAGTGAGGGGCGCCCGGTCGCAGCGGCGCTCTATTTTCGTGGCACCGATTCGCTTTACGGGCGCTACTGGGGAAGCGAAGTCGTCGCTGACTGCCTGCATTTTGAAGCCTGTTATTACCAGGGCATCGAGTACTGTTTGCAGCATGGCCTGACGCTGTTTGATCCCGGTACGCAGGGTGAGCACAAATTGGTGCGCGGCTTTACACCGCAGCGAGTGCGCTCACTGCATTACATCAGCCACCCTGGGCTTGCCGCCGGCGTTGGGCAGTTTTGCCACGAAGAGAGTGAGCACGTGCGAGCCTATCGCGCGTCGGCGCATGATGCGCTTCCCTTTAAATAAACGGCGGCTCGCTGGTGTTGCGCCTTAATGGCATAATGCGTTTTTAAATTTAGCGGACCTACAGGAGAGAGCAGCGATGCGTAAATGGCTAGTGATGGCGCTGCTCGCGGTGGTCGCACTGCTTCAGTATGAGCTATGGTTGGGCAACGGCGGCTGGCGAGATTTGCAGAATGTAGAGCACCGAGTCGCGGTTCAGGAAGCGAACAATCTGCCTATGCGTGAGCGCAACGCGCGGCTTGCGGCTGAGGTGATGGATTTGAAAACCGGTCTGGATGCGATCGAAGAGCGGGCGCGCAGCGATATGGGAATGGTGCGTACCGACGAGCAGTTTTTCTGGGTGCCCGGTGTGGCGATCAAAAATGAGCTGATCGGCATTAATGCTGGCTTAATCGCTCCGCAAGAGCCGCCGCCGTGAGTCAGACGTGGCTGATAGTGCCTGCCGCGGGTCAGGGTCGCCGCATGGGCGCCAGTAAACCCAAGCAGTATTTAACCCTGTCCGGCCAGCCGATACTGGCTCATACGTTAAAGCGCCTACATGGCGCGTTTCCAAGCGCTCGGCTGGTGCTGTGCCTGGATAATGACGACCATTGGTTTGCCCCTGACTGGGTGCCGTTTGCCCATTGGCAGCGGGTGTCGGGTGGCAGTGAGCGGATGGACAGCGTACTGAATGCGCTGCATGCCATGGAAGCTCAGGATGACGATATCGTGATGGTGCACGACGTGGCGCGGCCCTGCATCACGCACGGTGACTTACTGGCACTTTATCGTGCCGCGGCCAATCACCCCGGCGGTGCGCTGCTAGCAATGCCCGTTGCCGACACTATGAAGCGTGGTAATGATCAAGGCCTGAGCGTGCGCACGGAGTCTCGCGATGGGCTGTGGCATGCGCTAACGCCTCAAGGGTTTCGCTATGCCTTGCTGCGTCGTGCCTTGGAAACGGCTCGCCGCCAGAACACGGTAGTGACCGATGAAGCCTCGGCGGTTGAAGCGCTGGGTGAAAGCCCTCAATTAGTCAGCGGCCGGCGTGATAATTTGAAAATAACGCATCCAGATGATTTAGCCCTGGCTACCGCGATTATTGCGTCCCAGGCGCTTGTCTCCCAAATCGATGAAACGTCAGAAAGGTGCCTGTAATGCGTATTGGCCATGGATTTGATGTACACCGCTTCGGCCCCGGCGACCACCTAATGATAGGCGGCGTCAAACTGCCGTTTGAGCAGGGTTTTGTTGCCCACTCAGATGGCGACGTGCTGCTGCACGCCATTAGCGATGCACTTCTAGGCGCGTGCGCACTGGGTGATATTGGTCGCCACTTTCCAGATACCGACCCCGCCTGGGCGGGGGCTGATAGTCGTGACTTGCTGCGTCATGTGGTGAGCCTTGTGAGAGGGCAGGGCTATGACGTGGTTAACCTTGATGCCACGCTGATGGCGCAGGCGCCCAAAATGGCGCCGCATATCGAAGCAATGCGCGCCGTTATCGCTAACGATATTAATATTGCGCTTGGCCAGGTTAACGTTAAAGCCACCACCACCGAACGGCTGGGTTTTACCGGGCGCGGCGAAGGCATCGCTGCGGAAGCCGTGGTGCTGCTAAACCGAATAGAGACGCTTAATGATTAATATGCCGACATGGCAGCGCTATCTTGATGCTCAGTTCGGCCCTCCACAGCCAGGTCAGTACCGCGCTCAGCCAGAAGATTTCTGGGTGGATGAGCAGCTTGATTTTATTCCAGAAGCCCATGGCGAGCATCTGTGGCTGAGAGTAGAAAAGCGTAATCAAACGACATTAGACGTCGTCAATACGCTGAGTCGGCTGTGCGGCGTTACGCCCCGCGATATTGGTTATTCCGGTATGAAAGACCGCATCGCCGTGACGCGCCAGTGGCTAAGCGTGCATCTGCCGGGTCGCGATGCGCCGGCGGATCTGGAGCAATCGCTTAAATCGCTGGGCGTTACGGTCGTCGAGCAGGTGCGCCATCCGCGTAAACTCAAACGTGGCGTTCACCGCACCAATAGATTCGTGCTGCGGATCAGCGGTGAGGCGATTCATCAAGAGGGCTTTATCCGTCGCTGGGAAACGCTTTGCCAGCATGGCGTGCCTAACTATTTTGGCCCCCAGCGCTTTGGCCCCGATGGGCGCAACCTTCAGCGCGCCGAAGCGTTACTTAATCGAGGTTGGCGAAAGCGCGACGACCGGCAGGGTATGATGCTGTCTACCGCGCGCAGCTTCTTATTTAATGAGCTGCTCAGCGAACGCTTGGCGGATGGCACCTGGTGTCAGCCCCTTGCAGGCGACACCCTGATGCTGGACGGTACGCAAAGCGTGTTTAACATTGAGCAAGCCGATGACACGTTGAGTGCCCGTGCTGCCGCGTTAGATATTCATCCCACTGGGATTTTGTGGGGCGTTGGCGAGCCGAGTCAGGGCGAGATCGCCGGCTACGAGTCACGGCTGTTGCAACAATATGCGGCGCTGTGTGAAGGGTTGGAGCGCAGTGGCGTAAAGCAAGCTCGCCGTGCGCTGCGTATGCGTTTATTAGAGCCGCAGCTTACGTGGGAAGCCGAAGCCGTTCGGCTTTCCTTTGCCTTGCCGCGGGGTAGTTTTGCTACTGCCGTCCTGAGTGAACTGATCGCGGTCAGCTGACGGCGATGACTGAACGGCGGCCATTGCCGGTATATCGAGGAGAGCTACAATGCGGCGACTGCTGCTTTCAAATGATGACGGTGTCCATGCCCCCGGTCTGCGTGCGTTGTATGATGCGCTGTTGGCTCACGCTAATATTCGCGTCGTGGCACCTGATCGCGACCGAAGTGGCGCTAGTAATTCGCTTACGCTGTCGCGGCCGCTCTCATTGACGGCGCTGGATAATGGCTTTTATAGCGTCGATGGCACCCCCGCAGACTGTGTTTATTTAGGTGTTCACGGCGTATGGGAGCAAAAGCCTGATTTAGTGATTGCAGGGATTAATCACGGTAGTAATCTTGGCGACGACGTGCTTTATTCAGGAACGGTCGCGGCCGCCATGGAAGGGCGTAACTTGGGTATGACGGCGTTTGCGATATCGCTATGCGGCGAACGCCATTTCGCCACGGCCGCAAGAGTCGCCTCCACGCTGATAGGCGCGGCGGAGCAGCTTTCGCTGCCACCCCGTACGCTGCTCAACGTTAATGTGCCCGACATACCCTGGGAAGATATTAAAGGCGTGAAGGTGACGCGCCTTGGGTATCGCGGGCCGGCAGATAAGCCGTTAGAAGTAAAGGATCCGCGTGGGCGGACGCGTTACTGGATCGCACCCGTGGCGGCGAATGCGGATGACGGTGAAGATACCGACTTTGCTGCAATCGAGGCGGGCTATGTGTCGATTACGCCGCTGCAAACCGATCTTACGCGTCATCCTGCGTTAAACGATGTTCAAAATTGGTTGAATGTTTTTGCCTAACTTATTGCCCGATGAGCTGCGCGGTCGTGGAATGACTTCTCAGCGCACGCGTGACCGCATGGTTGAGCGCCTCATGCAGCAGGGGATCAATGATGCCCGGGTGCTGGATGTGATGGCGAATGAACCGCGTCATTTGTTTGTTGATGAGGCGCTGGCTCACCGCGCTTATGAAGACACTGCCCTGCCTATTGGCTACGGGCAAACGTTGTCGCAGCCATGGATTGTGGCGCGCATGACGGAGCTTGTGCTGCGTACAGCACCGCGCCGCGTATTGGAACTGGGCACTGGCTCTGGCTACCAAACATTAATCTTATCGCGCTTAGTGGAGCAGCTGTATTCCATCGAGCGGATTAATGCACTGCATGAACGTGCCGTGGAGCGTTTGCGTCGGCTAGCAGCACCGGCAATATTAGCGGTTGCCGACGGTGGTTACGGCTGGCCTGAGGTTGCGCCATTTGACGTTATTTTGCTCACCGCCTGCGCGCAAACGTTGCCCGCTTCATTGTTAGAACAGTTGACTCACGACGGCGTACTGATTGCGCCGTTGGAAGAACCCGATGGCAGCCAGTGGCTTACCCAGGTAAAGCGAATTGGTGGTGCCTTTGAAAAACGTCGGCTTGAACCCGTTCGTTTTGTACCTTTACTGCAAGGAGTAGTGGATTGAAGCGGCGACCCTTGGGGATATTTTTGCGTGGTGCTGGAATGGGCGCCGCCGACGCGGTTCCCGGCGTATCGGGAGGCACGATTGCCTTTATTAGCGGAATTTATGAAGAGCTGATTGAAACGATTAAGCGGTTTAGCCCAAGCGCTATCGGCGTGTGGCGGCGAGGGGGCTGGCGAGCCCTAAGTGTGCATTTGAATCTGGCCTTTCTAGTGCCACTCTTGGCCGGCGTTGGGATCAGCCTGTTTAGCGTCGCACATTTAGCGCTATGGTTGATGGAAGCGCACCCACTGCTATTAGACGGCTTCTTTTTTGGCTTAGTGGCGGCATCGGCGTTAGTGGTGGGGCAAGCGAGCCGTGGCTGGAAGCTATGGTACGTATTGCCACTATTGGTTGGCCTATTGTTGGCCCAGGCCTTGCCAGGCATGATGCCGCTGGTCTTGCTTATTGGCAATGAGGCAGTGGTAGTAATGGTCGCAGGCTGCATCGCCATCAGCGCTATGCTGTTGCCGGGCGTGTCAGGTAGCTTTCTATTGCTGACAATGGGACTCTACGGCACCATCATGGGGGCGATACGTAGCCTGGATCTCGGTATTATTGTGCTGTTTGGAATGGGATGTGTGGTCGGGCTGGCGCTTTTTTCGCGGCTGTTATCATGGCTTCTGCGGCGCCATCACACCTCAACCATGCAGCTGCTACTGGGCTTTATAGTCGGCTCGTTACCGGTGCTTTGGCCATGGCGCGAACTGCTGCGCTATCAAATAGGTCCTGAAGGACAAATGATCCCTCTTGAACACCGCTATTTATTACCCGCTGACTATGCCGTATTGACCGGTGCTTCGGCACAAGTAGTTGGCGTTGTCGCGTTAATGGCTTTTGGTGCACTGATCGTGGTGTTACTCAACCGACATGCAGACCGCCAGCCAATCGATAACAAGCCTGGCGCTGAAAAGGAGTAAGACCTACATGCGTAAAGATTATATACATAAAGTGCTTATGCTATCGGCGCTGACCCTGGCCATTGCCGGTTGCGCTAGCCAGCAGGGTGGTTCGCCTCAAGTGCGTGATTTGAGCGACGCGCGTAATGCAGTAGAAAGTTCGCCTCAATACACGGTGAAGGCGGGCGATACGCTGTACGGCATTGCATGGCAACATAATTTAGACTATCGCCAGCTGGCGGCGATGAATAATATCGCCGCGCCCTACCAAATTCGCCCAGGGCAAACAATTGCTCTGCGTGAAGGGGCTGCTCAGTCAGCATCCGTGGCCAGCAGCCAGCCAGCGGCGACGTCCTCAAGTGGCGGCGGTGCTGTCGCGACCGGCTTGAGCCCACAGACTGCCTCCGTCGCTCGCGATGACCAGGAGCTAGATTGGCTGCTGCCCGATGAGTCTGCGATTCAGCGCAATCAGCGACTGACCGCTGAGCGCAATGCCGTAGACGCGGCAGAGCAAGTCGCTGAAGGATCGACAGGCACCTCGCCAGCAGTTGCCTCTACACCTGAACCGGAAGTCGTCGCCGCTGTTGCTGTTGCTGAGCCGGAGCCATCACCTGCACCCGCTGAACAGCCGGCACCTCAACCTGAGGCTAAGCCAGAGCCCAAGCCAGAGCCCAAGCCAGAAGCTGCGCCGGCCACGCAAGCCGCGAGTGTCGATCGTTCCTCACGGACCTATACGCCTGCCGAAAACATAGCATGGCAATGGCCCACGAATGGCAATGTGGTAGGAGAGTTTGGGCAGGGCGATAGCATCACCGCCGGGATTGATATCCGAGGCGAAAAGGGGCAACCTGTCAAAGCAGCGGGTCCCGGCATTGTGGTCTATGCGGGCAGTGGCGTCAGGGGCTACGGTAACCTCATTCTTCTCAAGCATAACGATCAGTTCCTAAGCGCCTATGCGCATAACGATAGTCTACGCGTCAGCGAAAACGACGTCGTGGAAGCCGGTGAGGTGATCGCCGCCATGGGGGATAGCGACGCCGAAAATGTCAGGCTGCATTTCGAAGTGCGCCGTGACGGGCAACCGCAAAATCCTTTGGACTTTTTACCTTCTCGCTAACCCTCTCGCGGGCAACGTGAGACACAAGTGTTTTGCTTGAAAGTTACCCGAATGACTGTATTCGAGCGTCATATAACAATTGTCACATAACAATATAGTGAGCGCATTCGTGCGTTCACCTTTGGTCTTCTAAATGGCGGGTAGGCGACATCAGGGGGTAGGGCCATGAGTGTGTTGGAGAAAGATCTACAGGAGGTTGACCTGGATGCTGCGGAAGAAGCGCTTGACGATACCGATAATGAGATTGCGGTAGAAGAAGATGCTTTTGAAAAAGCGCTAGGGCGTGAGGATCGTCAATCGACCCAAAGCTTGGATGCTACGCAAATCTATCTCAACGAAATCGGTTTTTCGCCATTATTGACGCCTGAAGAAGAAGTTTATTATGGCCGCTTAGCGCGTAAGGATGACCCGATGGGGCGCTCACGAATGATTGAGTCCAATCTGCGGCTGGTGGTCAAAATCGCACGTCGCTATCTCAATCGTGGCCTAACGTTGCTGGATCTGATTGAAGAGGGCAACTTAGGCCTGATTCGCGCGGTAGAAAAGTTTGACCCTGAGCGCGGCTTTCGGTTTTCGACCTATGCCACCTGGTGGATTCGTCAAACCATCGAGCGTGCGCTGATGAACCAGACGCGCACGATTCGCTTGCCGATTCATGTCGTCAAAGAACTGAATATTTACCTGCGGGCGGCGCGTGAGTTAACGCAGAAATTTGACCATGAAGCCACTGCGGAAGAAATCGCCGACCATCTTGATAAGCCTGTCGAGGCGGTGAAGAAAATGCTCGGCCTCAATGAGCGCGTGTCATCGGTTGATTACCCAATGGGCGGTGAAAGCGATAAACCTCTTATTGATACGTTGGCCGATGATGAGGTGCAAGGGCCGGAAGCCTGCCTAGTTGACGGCGATGTTAAAGAGCATGTCGATCTTTGGCTGGATGAGCTTAGCGAAAAGCAGCGTGAAGTGGTCGTGCGTCGCTTTGGGCTGCGTGGTCATGAGTCGGCAACCCTTGAAGAGGTGGGGGCTGAAATTGGCCTAACCCGCGAACGCGTGCGCCAGATTCAAGTGGAGGCGCTCAAGAAGCTGCGCCGTTCGCTAGAAAAACAAGGTCTTTCTCTGGAAGCTCTGTTCGAGACTTAAGCCGGCTAACCACAGACTAATAATGTTATTTCGCTAAGCCGGGCAAGTGCCATTAGGTGCTTGCTCGGCTTTTTAGTGCTGAATTTTTTACAATGAAGTCACGTCAGAGAGAAAACACATGCGCCCACTCGTCGCTGAGATTGATCTGGATGCATTACGCCATAACTATCAGCTGGCATGTCGCTGTGCGCCTCACAGTCGCTCAGTGGCAGTTATTAAAGCCGATGCCTACGGTCATGGCGCATTAGAGTGCGCCCGTGCACTGGAGAGCCTTGCTCCTGCATTTGCGGTCGCCTGCATCGAAGAAGCCTTGACGCTGCGCGAAGGCGGTATTACGCAGCCGATCGTGCTACTTGAAGGAATATTCACTGCTAATGAGCTGGCCCTGGTGGACGCTCATGGCTTTTGGGTTGCTGTTCACAGTCAATGGCAGGTCGATGCGCTGCTAGCGGCTCGCCCCGATCAGCCGATTCCTGTGTGGTTGAAAGTTGACTCAGGTATGCACCGTTTGGGCTTTGCGCCGCATGAAGCCGAGAATATTTGGCGTCAACTTAAGGCCGCACCTAGCGTAGCGGCGCTGCATTTGATGAGCCATTTCGCCAGCGCGGATGCCCTCGATAATCGCTGCTTCAACCAGCAGATGGAGCAGATACAGGCGCTAGCCAGTGCGCTGGATGCGCCACTGTGTTTAGCCAACTCACCGGCCACGTTGGCCTGGCCGGTTGCGCATGGTGACTGGAACCGGCCTGGCGTGATGCTTTACGGCAGCGATCCCTTAGAAGTCGCCAATGAGGTCACCCAGCAGCTGCAGCCGGTAATGACCCTGCGTTCAAAAATCATTGCCCTGCGGGAGCTTGAAGAGGGTGAGCCGGTAGGCTATGGCGGTAGATGGCGGGCGCAGCGGCGCTCGCGAATTGCCGTTGTCGCCTGCGGCTATGGCGATGGCTACGACCGCCATGCGGTAGACGGTACGCCGGTGTTGGTGAACGGTCAGCGCTGCCCCATTGCCGGAAAAGTCTCTATGGATATGCTCACCGTTGATGTCACCGACGTTCCGGATGCGGCGATTGGCAGTGACGTGGTGCTGTGGGGCCGCGCCCAAAATGGTGAAGTGCTGCGGGTTGATGAAGTTGCCCGCTACTGCGATACGATTAGCTATACGTTGCTAACGGGCGTGCTGCCCCGAGCGCCGCGACGTTATCATGAGTGCTCTGTTTAAACGGTTATTTCTATGTCCCAAACACGTTATCCGCGCTCTTTCGCGCACCCCTATTACTGGCCCACCTGGTTGGCCATTGGCGCTATGTACTTTGTCTCCTGGCTTCCATGGCGGCTAAAAATGGCGATTGGCAAAGCGCTTGGGCTTATCGTATGGCGCGTTGCTAAGCGGCGAAGACATATTACCCGTACCAATATCAAACTGTGTTTTCCTGAAAAAAGTGCTGACGAGCAGCACCAGCTGGTTAAAGACACGTTTATCGCGAACGGTGTGGGTCTGATTGAAACGGCGACCGGCTGGTGTCGCGATGCAGAAGGCTTGCGGCACCGTGTGGCCTATATCGGCCAAGAGAATCTTGCGCGCGCTCAATCTCAAGGGAAAGGGGTGCTGGTCATCGGTATTCATTTCTCGACGCTGGATTTAGGCGGTGCGCTGCACTCGCTATTTTTCCCCGCTGACGTGGTGTATCGCCCGCATAACAATCCGCTTTTTGAGCGGTTTATGACGCGTGCTCGCTCGCGTATTTTTGGCCAGGCGATTGATCGTCATGACCTGCGAGGCGTGGTAAGGCGTATTAGGGCCGGGCACACTGTATGGTATTCGCCGGACCAAGATTTTGGCCGTGATGTCAGCGTATTTGCGCCATTATTTGGGCAGCAGGCATCGACCATTCGTCTTACTGCAAAAATTGCGCGCATGACCGGTGCGCCCGTGGTACCGCTGATGTTTCACCGTAATCCGGATAACCGGACCTACACTATTGAGTGCCTGCCCGCCTTTGATGGTTTTCCAAGCGGCGATGAGCAAGTAGATGCAGCAAGGGTTAATCAGTTTATCGAGCTTGCTATCCGCAAGCATCCGGAGCAGTACCTTTGGTTGCATCGGCGGTTTAAGACGCGCCCTGAGGGCGAGCCCAGCCTTTACTAATCAGCAAGTCACGCGAAAAAAGCCGGCGAAAGCCGGCTTTTGACGTTTGGTCGCCGCGTTTAATCCAGATTGCGGGAGTAAAAGATTTCCAGCATTTCTTTACGCAGGCGGCTCTCAATATCACGCGCTTCTTCAAACGTGATATCACGGCGCGAGGTGCCGAACAGGTAATTGTCCAGCTCAAAGTCTTTGAGCAGCATTTTGGTATGGAACATATTTTCTTGATACACATTAACGTCCATCATCTGATACGCATGCTTCGTGTCTTCAGCAAGGTAGTCTTGAATGGAAGTAATCGCATGATCAATAAACAATTTTTTGCCATCTACGTCGCGCGTAAAGCCACGTACACGGTAGTCCATAGTAACAATATCTGAATCAAAGCTATGGATTAGGTAGTTAAGCGCCTTTAGCGGGCTGATATGGCCACAGGTGGAAACATCGATATCTAGGCGAAAGGTGCTGATGCCGTTATCAGGATGCGACTCAGGGTAGCTGTGAACCGTGACGTGGCTCTTGTCCAGATGGCCGACCACTGTTTCTGGCAGCGGGCCAGGGCCGGGCTTGATCTGATCCGGAGCGGCTTCGTCTAGCTCATGCTCGGCAATCAGAATCGTCACGCTAGCGCCGTGAGGCTCATAGTCTTGGCGGGCAATATTCAGCACGTGAGCGCCGATAATATTGGTGACATCCTTGAGAATCTGCGTCAAACGTTCAGCGTTATAGAGCTCATCGATATAGTCGATGTAGGCTTCTCGCTGCTCTTCAGTTTTGGCATAGCAGATGTCATAAATGTTGAAGCTCAGCGAACTGGTCAGGTTGTTAAACCCGTGGAGTCGGAGACTGTCGGTCATGCCCGAACCTCCTCAATAATCTCAAAAGAGTGAGTGATGTCGACGCCGCCATTGCTCAACATGATCGACGCGCTGCAGTATTTTTCAGCGGAGAGCCCAACAGCACGCTCAACTTGTTTCTCTTTCAGGCCGCGCCCGGTCACCACAAAATGCACGTGGATCTTGGTAAATACGGCGGGCACGTCATCCGCGCGTTCAGCGTCAAGTTCCGCTACGCAGTCAGTGACATCAGCACGTGCCTTATCAAGAATATTAAGCACATCAAAGGCAGTGCAACTGCCCATGCCCATTAGCAACATTTCCATGGGGCGAGGGCCGGTGTCGCGGCCGCCGTGATCCGGCGGGCCGTCGATCACAACGCTATGGCCACTGCCGGATTCCGCCACAAATTGTCGCCCGTCGGTCCATTTTACCCGTGCTTTCACGTGGCTCTCCTCATCTAGGCGCGAAAGGTAAGTCGCGCAGCATAACATTTCTTGGCCTGCGCGCCTCTCTTCACCGTTTCTCTGAATTATTGCCTTCGCGATAGCCGTTTAACGATAGTCGCTTCACGACGTTGGGATATGGCGGCTAGCAGCGTGTAATTGATTTTCCAGCGCTGCAAGTCGCTCCGGTGTTCCTACATCGACCCAATGGCCTGTGTAATGCTCACCGCTCACGCGCCCGCCATTGATAGCGTCTTTAAGCAGCGGGGCTAAAGCAAAGGCGCCCGGTACGTGCCCGGCCAGCAGCGCTGGATGAATCACGCTAATGCCGGCGAAGGTTAAGCGCGGGTGGCTGGTTTGATTGACGCGCCCGGCCAAAATCCCAAAATCCCCATCAATGTGATGAGTAGGATTGTCCACGAGCACTAGGTGCGCCAAGTCGTTGCCCTTTAGCGCTTGCGGGCGAGGAAGTGCTTCACACCATACGTCGCCATTGACCAGCAGAAAAGGCGCCTCGCCAAGCAGCGGCAGGGCCTGCTGGATACCGCCACCGGTTTCTAAGGGCGACGTTTCGCGGCTCCAATGAATGCGCAGTCCATAAGAGTCACCGTCGCCCAGTGCCGCAATGATTTGCTCGGCACGATAGCTCACATTGATAACAACGTCTTGAATGCCAGCGCTACGAAGACGCTCAAGATGATAAGCAATCAGCGGTTTGCCTGCGATCGGCAGCAGCGGCTTGGGGCAGTGATCGGTCAGTGGGCGCATGCGCTTACCGAGCCCTGCGGCTAAAATCATTGCTTTCATGCGGCTATTTTCATCTGTATTTGCATCCATTGCTATTAATGAGCTTCCGCTAGCCGCTGAATAATCGCAGGGCGCAGGGTGGTATTTACCCAGTGAGCAAAGGCCGCCTGCTCCGGCAGAGCTAAAAGGCTATCTTCAAGATGATCCAAAAAGTGAGGTAGGCGCTCAAGGTAGCCACTTTTTTGATCGCGTAGCGTTAACCGGCAAAAAATGCCCAGTACTTTCAGTGAGCGCTGGGCAGCCATCGCGTGGCACTGGGTCAAAAACAAGGCCGAGTCTACGCTGCTTGAAAGCCTGCCGTCGCGACGCGCTTGGTGATAAAATTCATCTACGAAGCTTGCAAACTGCTCGCCCGTGAAGCGGCAATAGCGTCCTCTAAGGAGAGAAATAAGATCGTAGCTGAGCGGGCCAGCCACAGCGTCCTGAAAATCGATCATATAAAGACGCTGCTGGTGTACCATCAGGTTCATCGCGTCAAAGTCACGGTGTACGCTTACCACTGGCTGCGCCAGAGCATGCTGTATAAGCTGCTCACGAACTGCCTGCCAGCTTTCTGGCGGTGGTATCGCTAGCCAGGTGCTGAGACACCATTGCGGAAACAAATCGAGCTCGCGGGCGAGTAGCGCCGTATCATAGGCGGGTAATAACGCTGAGTTAGCGCGATTTTGCAGCTTGGCGATGAGCAGCAGGGCCTGCGAATGGTAAGCCTGTGTAGTCGCATCGTCGGTAAACAAGTCTTGTAGCGGCGTGTTGCCCAAGTCGTCTAGCAGCAGAAAGCCCTCGGCTAGATTAGCCGCGTGTACTTGGGGCACCGGCAGCCCGGCGCTGTGCCAGCGCTTAGCAATGCTGACAAAAGGCTGCGAGTCTTCTTGCTCAGGAGGGGCATCCATAAGCACTTGGGTGCTGCCGTCGGGTAGCGTTAGGCGGAAATAGCGCCTAAAACTCGCATCTCCTACGGCAGAAGAGAGAGAAATATCGGCCTTAGAAAGGCCGTTTTGTTGGGCAGCCCACGTGGTGAGGGCGTTAATCCGATATGAGGACATGCAAGCTCCTTGCTGGTCGGGCATCATGCGGGCTGTATAATACCGATTCTGGATGCCAAGGATAACGAACATGGGCAAGCGATTTTCGCGCACGTTGCCGGTTGCGCATACTTTAGTGGGCAGTTTGCTCGCTGGCGCCTCGTTTACGGCGGTGGCTCAAGGTCAAACCATGCCCGCTGAAGCGCTGGATTGGCAAGCCTGGGGAGACGCTGAAGCGTCTACCCAGCTTTGCCGTGGGCGTTACGTGATGCCAGATTACCGCTTGCCAGCCGACGATAACCCCGAAGCACTGTCTCTTGAAGCCAGTGATGTCGATTACGCCGCCAACGGCGAATCGCTGCTGCGCGGTGACGTGGTTTTACGGCGCGGTAATGAAGAACTACAGGCCGAGCAAATCTTTTTGCCTGCCGACCGTCAACAGGTCGATGCTGAGGGCAATATTGCGCTGCGCGACGGGCAAGCCCTGATACGCGGCGAAAAGGCCATGTTAAGGCTAAATGAAGATCGGGCGACGCTGAATAACAGCCAATATGTGCTCTATGATCAGCACTTACGTGGAGAAGCTAGCCAGCTGGAGCAGACGGGCGAGGGGCTGTATCGCTTGCAAGACGCAAGCTTTACGACCTGCGACCCGGGTGAAAATAGCTGGCAACTGGTGAGTAGCAATATTGTTCTTGATCAAGCCCAAGGCTTTGGCACCGCGCGCAATGCGCGTTTAGAAGTTAAAGATATTCCTATCTTTTATTGGCCCTGGCTGCGCTTTCCTATCGATGACCGCCGTCATACCGGGCTGCTGTCGCCCTCCATTGGTTTTTCAGCGGACGGTTTTGACTACGCTCAGCCATTTTATTGGAACATTGCACCTAATCATGATGCCACCATCACGCCGCGCTGGATGACCGATCGCGGACTGCTGATGAATGGCGAATATCGCTACCTGTTTTCTGAAAGCGCAGGCACCGTGGAAGGCGGCTACTTAAACAGTGATAACGGCGGCTCGGGTGGTGACGCTAACCGCTTTGAAGGTGATGACCGCTGGTATATTGATGCGCGTCATGCTGGGCGGGTTAACGAACGTAGTAATTATCAGTTACGCTACGGTGCGGCCAGCGACGGGCGCTATTTTGATGACTTTGGCGGTGAGTTTGGTAACAGTGATCGCGTGAGCATGGAGCGATTAGCCCAGGTAGATTACCGCGGCCAGCGCTGGCAGTTAGACGCTCGTGCACAAGGGTTTCAGCGCTTGGAAGACCCGCTTAGCGATAGTGACAAGCCGTTTTATCGGTTGCCTAGCTTAAGCGCTAACGCTGATTGGCAGTTTAACAGCGGGCTGTATACGGAATGGCGCTCTAACGCGACGTATTTCTGGCGTGATGTAGATGAGCGTCGCGTGCCCGAACGCGAAGCGGCAATTGGTAGCCGACTGCATCTAACCCCAGCAGTAGGCTGGCGGTTTGAGCAGCCGTGGGGCTATGTCGAGCCGCGTACAGAGTTTTGGAACACGGCCTACGAGTTGGACTACGGCGAGCGCGAAACGGATCGTGGTACAACGCCTACGCGCAGCATCGCGCTGACGTCTATCGACAGCGGGCTGGTTTTTGAACGTGAGCTTGCCCTCGGTGGACGAGAGTATCGTCAAACGCTAGAGCCACGGCTCAACTATGCCTATGTGCCGCGTACCGATCAGGCCGAACTGCCAGACTTTGATAGTCGTGAGCGTGCATTCTCTTGGGATCAACTGTGGTCAGCGAAGCGCTTTTCCGGCGCCGACCGCGTAGGCGACTTGAATCGGCTGTCTTATGGGGTTCAGTCGCGGCTGCTGGAAGATGCCTCCGGGCGTGACCGGCTCTCGTTTGGCATAGGGCAAAGCGCTTATTTTGATGAGCGCCGTATCGACAGCGACGGCGATCCCAATTCGCTGCCGGATCGGCCTGAAGATAATCCCAACGTTAACCCTGAAAGCCGCTATCAGGCCACGCGGGATCGCTCGCCGGTGGTCTCTCGGCTAGATTGGCAAATCAATGATCGCTGGAGCAGTGGCTATGAATGGCTCTACGATGATCATCGTGAACGTACCGAACGCTCAAGTGTGGATGTGCGTTATCGCCATCCTGAAGGGCACGTAGTGAACCTTGGCTACCGTTGGGAGATCGAAGGGTTCGACCCCGGCGTTTTGCCTGATGATGACGGCTTTCGCGACTACAGTCGTGAAGAGTGGGATTTGTCGTTTGCCTGGAAAGCCAGCCCTAGCATTGATTTGATTGGCAGCTACCTGCACGATCAGACCAATAATCGCCCGCTTGAGCAATTGGCAGGCGTCCAGTGGAATAATTGCTGCTATGGCCTTCAGGTCGTCTGGCGCGAATGGATAGACGACGATGACACCGCCCGCATTGACGACGATTTTAAAGATCGCGGCTTGTTTTTACGCTTCGTATTCCGTGGTTTAGGCGGCGTTGGACAGGACGCAGATAGCTATTTTGAACAGACCATTCCTGGCTACCGTCCGACTGCACTATAACGACATCCATCGATTGGCTAATGAAAGAGACGTTTGTTATGAAAATGAAAAAGCCCCTGCTAGGCCGTATGAAACAGCTCTCTGCCGGCAGCGTACTGGCGCTGTGTGTGGGTGCAGGCGTTGCGCTCGCTCCGCTTACAGTGAATGCGCAAAATTTCCAGTCTACTCAGCGGCAAGCGTTAGATAGCGTGGTCGCGGTGGTAAATAATGACGTCATTATGCGCAGCAATTTAAATGGACGGATGGCGCAAGTTGAGCAGCAGGCCCAGGCTCGCGGTGGCAATCTTCCTCCGCGTTCTCAGTTAGAGAGGCAGGTGCTTGAGCGCATGGTGATGGAAGAAATTCAGATGCAGATGGCGGAAGATGCCAATCTCAGCATTAACGATACCGAGCTAAATGCGCAGGTACGTTCGATTGCTGAATCTAACGACATGACGCTAGATGAGTTTGCCGATGCGGTAGAGGCCGATGGCATCACATTAGCTAGCGTGCGCGATGAGGTGCGCCGTGAAATGCTTATGCGCCAAGTGCAGCAGCGTCAAATCAGCAATCGCGTAACGGTAAGCGATCGCGACGTTGACCGCTTCTTAAGCCAGCAGCCTAGCCAGCCGGGCAGCCAGAACTTTATTGAGGAAAGTCGTGCTCGCCATGTGCTGGTTGCACTGACCCCAACGCGCGATGAAAACCAGGCGCGCGCACGGGCTGAAGACGTTCGCGAGCGCTTATCAGGCGGTGCTGATTTTGCTTCATTAGCGCGCGAATATAGTGACGACAGCGGCAGCGCGCTTAATGGCGGTGAGCTTGGCTGGGTTCGCCCCGGTCAGACTGTACCCGCGTTTGAAGAAGCCATGCGCGGTCTTGATATTAATCAAGTATCTGCGCCTGTGCGCTCGCAGTTTGGTTATCACGTGATCCAGGTTGAGGAGCGCCGCCGTCAGGACGTTACCCAAGAAAGCCAGCGTGAGCAGGTGCGCCAAGCGATTTTCCAACGCCGTGCTAATGAAGAGCTGGAAACGTGGCAGCAGGAAATTCGCTCTCAGGCCTTTGTCGATATTCGCCTCTGATGCCTGCTAGTGCATTGACGAAAGCTAGCGCTGCGCCGGTGGTCATCACCACCGGCGAACCGGCGGGCATTGGTCCCGAGCTAACGCTAATGCTGGCGGCGCAGGGCCTGCTGCCCGCCAATGCTGTGGCCATTGGCGACCCGGAGATGCTGCGCCAGCGTGCCGCCTCGCTGGGGTTGGACATCCCGATTGTTGAATGTTCGCCCGGTGAATGCCCGTTGGGCAATCATCGCTTGCCCGTTTGGCCGGTGGCGCTTAGCGCGCCTGTAACGCCTGGCGTGCTCAACCCTGCCAATGCTGACTACGTGTTAGCCACCTTGGCGCTTGCAGTCGATGCCTGCCAGCAAGGCCAGGCGTCGGCAATGGTAACGGCGCCGCTGCACAAAGGCGTGATCATTGAAGGCGGGCACGTTGGTTTTACCGGCCATACCGAATGGCTGCGCGATGCCTGCGGTGTTGATGAGGTAGTCATGATGCTCGCTACTGACGCGGCGCTGCATGCAACGTCGCCAAGCTGGCAGGGCAGTGGTGATCTACGCGTTGCGTTAGTGACCACGCATTTGCCTTTACGCAACGTTGCCGATGCCATCACCTATGAGCGAGTTATTCGCATTAGCCATTTGCTCGCGGCGGATTTGCAGCGTCAGTTTAACATTGCTAAACCGCGTATCGCGGTGTGTGGCTTAAATCCCCATGCCGGTGAGGATGGACACTTAGGGCGCGAAGAGCTCGATATTATTATTCCGGCGCTTGATGCGCTGCGCGCAGAGGGAATGGATATTCACGGCCCGCTGCCTGCCGATACGCTATTTACGCCTAGGCATTTGGCGGGTGTTGACGCCGTGCTGGCGATGTATCATGACCAAGGGTTGGCCGTGCTCAAATACGCAGGCTTTGGCCAAGCTGCCAACATTACCCTGGGTTTGCCGCTAGTGCGCACCTCTGTTGATCATGGCACTGCGTTAGGGTTGGCAGGCAAAGGCTTGGCAGACCCCAGTAGCTTAAAGGTGGCGATTACGCTGGCGCGCCGTTTAGCCGCGCAGCGCGGTGGGGCCAGATAGTTAAGATCGTGCCTCGGCTGCCACCCATACTCCTGATTGAAACTGCTTTCCAAGGAACACCGCTTGATGTCTCATGTGCCCCAGCACCGCGCTCGTAAACGCTTTGGTCAAAATTTTTTACGTGATCTTGGTATTATTTCGCGGATTGTACGCGCCGTTGGCCCTCGCTCAACGGACCGTTTAGTTGAAATTGGCCCAGGGCAGGGCGCGCTGACCGAACCGCTGCTTGAAGCCGCCGGGCACCTGGAGGTCATTGAGCTTGACCGTGATCTAATTCCCGGTTTGCGCGTACAGTTTTTTAATTATCCCGATTTTGTTATCCATGAAGGCGATGCGCTCAAGTTTGATTTTGCGGCGCTAAAAGGCGATGGGCCTGCGCTGCGGGTAGTGGGTAATCTTCCTTACAATATTTCCACACCGTTGATTGTGCACTTGCTAGCGGCTGGCGATGCCATTGCCGATATGCACTTTATGCTACAAAAAGAGGTGGTTGAGCGTTTAGCGGCAGAGCCAGGCGGCACCGATTGGGGGCGCCTTTCGGTTATGGCGCAATACTATTGCCACGTTGAACAGCTATTTATTGTTCCGCCTGAAGCATTTGTTCCGCAGCCTAAGGTTGATTCGGCGATTGTGCGCTTAACGCCTCACGAGGCGCTTCCTCACACCGCCGATGATCCGGCGCTATTATTTGAGTTGGTCAAGCTTGCTTTCGGCCAGCGGCGCAAAACGCTGCGCAATAACTTCAAAGGGCGCGTCAGCCCCGCGACACTGGAAGATCTTGGTATTGATCCGGTGCGCCGGCCGCAGACCTTAACGGTGGTCGAGTACGTTGCCATTGCCAATCGTGTGGCTGCGGATGAGCACGCGAGCGGCGACCAGGGCAGCGAAGGGTGAGTGGTCTAGCGATTGAGGTGAGCGTTGATCCGAGCTACCGCGCCGATGAGTCTAATGATGGGGAGCTGCGCTACGTCTTTAGTTATACCGTCACGGTGCATAACCAAAGCCCTCACAGCGTTCAGCTTATGGCGCGCTACTGGAAGATTACTCAGGGCGGCGGAGACTGCCAAGAAGTGCGCGGCAAAGGCGTGGTTGGCCAGCAGCCGTTAATAGGTCCTGGGCAGAGTTTTCGCTATACCAGTCGCGCTATTCTGCAAACCCCGGTAGGGGTGATGGAAGGTGCTTACACATTGTTAGACACCTCCACACAGCGAGTCTTTGAAGTGCCTATTACACCTTTTAGGCTGGCAGCTCCCCTTCAGCTGCATTAATCGTGGCTCGCTGCTGCGAGCGCTTTAGGCGCTCGTCAATCGGCTGTCTAGATGATCGCAAAGGCGGAGTGCCAGTTGAACCAGCGTCAGCGTAGGGTTGGCGTGCCCGACACTGGCAAACACGCTGGACCCCGCGACATAGACGTTATCCTGAGCAAACAGGCGGCAATCAGGGTTGACGATGCCTTGCTCTGCATCCAGGCTCATGCGCGTGCCGCCCATGTGGTGGCGCCCGGCGAGCTCTCCGTCTGAGGGGAGTTGTACTGGCGTCTCTGCTAGCCAATCTGCCAATTGCAGCCGGCCGAGATCATTCTCTCGCAGATATTCCCCCAGCATCAGCATACTTTCGCGAATCGTGTGGCGATCAAGGTCAGACTGCTGCCATACCAACCGGCTGCGCGGTACGCCCAGGCTATCAACATCATCACTCAGCTCAATATGATTGTCATAGCGAGGCTCTTGTTCCCAGGCGGCTCTTAACACTGCGCCGTGCATCACGCGCCCTTGGGCTTGCCAGGTATGTAGTCGCCCCGCTAGCGTCGGTGCTTGCTCAGCAAGCTCATCCACTAATGTTTGGGTGGCCTCAGTGTTCATGCGGTGCAAGCGCAGCCCGCAGTTTAGTATCTGGCGTGAGGCGATGGCCTGTGCATCCGGAGAAAGAAACACATTGTACTCGTCTTCCAAGCCCAGAGCCGCAGGCTCGAACATGAGTGCCTTGCCCACCGTGGCATGCGGGTGCTCCATCCAGTAGCGGCCTAGCGTAGCATCTTGAGGGATTAGCTGACCGTTTGCCTGTTGATTGCACCACAGCAGTAGGCGAGAATTTTCTATGCCACCGCAGGCCATTACAAAGTAGCGCGCCCGCACTTGGCGAGAGTCGCCGGCGTAGTTTTTAAACGTTGCGCTAGTGACTGCGCCGTCAAGCGTTTCCAGCGCTACCAAGTTGGCCGTTAGGTGGCTGATTCGCTAAGCGTGGCGGCATATTTTTCTTTTAGGCGCGTTGGATTGCCGAGCGAAAAGTAGATGCGTTTAAATCCTGACCCAGCGATGGGCTGGTCGGCAGGCAGCGGTGCTAAATCCAGTATGCTGGCAGCGGTGCTGTAATAAGGCGAGATTGCGTCGCGCGCAATTGGCCAAGCTGTCTCGCTGGAAGCCGACTTAGCGGTAAAGTCGTAGCGATCAAGCGGGCGACAAACGCCGCCCCAGTGGTTGGTTGACCCGCCTAAATAGCGTAAGCGCGCGCCATAAAGAGGAATATAAGCGTCGCAGACCGTTTCGCCTCGATAGCTGTCCTGGGAGCGCTCGCTGTAGTCGGCATCGCCACCCTCGCAGAGCAGAACGCGGTGCCCGCGTTCTGCCAGCGTGACTGCCATTGCAATGCCCGCTGCGCCAGCGCCAATAATGCACACGTCGATTGCGTCACCGTGCTCGCTAATGTCCTCAAAATCAATATACATTAGCGATCACTGTCATTAAGAAGCCAGCCTTTCACCATCATCGGCGTGGGGCGCGCAGACGTTTTAGCGGCAGCGTTGGCGGCAGGCAGTAGTGTGGTGCCGGGTAGCAGTGCCGCACCAATGCCAGCCAAAGTGGCAGCGCGTAGTAGTCCGCGGCGAGTATAGTCCAGGGTCATTTGAGTATCGTTTTCCTTAACGGTCGCTGCGTGTAATGACGATAAGTTTACTATGACTATATAGTGGCGCAGGTGCCGCTTTTTCACCAGTTCATTTGATCAATGCTTAGCCAAAAGAGTGAGCGAGCGTCGCATGCAAGCAGCAGGTGAGATGGTAGTATTTAGGGTAGTATTTAGCCCACTTATTTCATAAAAGGCCTCCCGCATGAGCACCTATGCGATCGGCGATTTACACGGCTGCCACGTTGAATTCGTGACGCTACTAGAACGCATCAGCTTTAATCCCGCGCGCGATACACTTTGGTTAGTGGGTGATTTGATTAATCGTGGCCCCGGATCACTAGAATGCCTGCGCGAAGTACGGGCGCTGGGCAATGCCGCGCGAAGCGTATTGGGTAATCATGACTTTCATTTGCTCGTGCTAGCTCGCGGTGGCGGTAAGCTTAAAAAAAACGACACCTTTAGCCAATTACTGGACGCCCCTGATCGCGAGGCGCTGTTGGACTGGCTACAAAGCCTGCCGCTTAGCGTTTGTGAAAACAATACGCTGATGACGCACGCCGGCGTGCTGCCCCAGTGGAGCGTGGCACAAACCGAGTTGCGAGGGCTAGAGATCCAGGCCGCGCTGGCGAGTGAAACATCTGGCCAGTTCTTGGCGGCGCTATTTGGCAATCAGCCGGATACGTGGCAAGACGACATCGATGGCATCGATCGACTTCGTTTGATTGTTAATGTGTTAACAAGAATGCGCTTTATCGATGCTCAGGGGCGCTTGGACTTCGCCGCTAAAGAAGGGCTAGACAGCGCTCCGCCAGGGTTTTTGCCCTGGTTTCAGTACCCGAGAGACGATGATGCGCAGCTACTTTTTGGCCACTGGGCAGCGCTAGAAGGTAAAACGCCACAGGCGAAAATTTCCGTTGAGGCGCTTGATACCGGTTGCGTATGGGGAGGACGCTTGACCGCGCTTAATCTAGACAGCGGCGAGCGAACTAGCGTGGCGTGCGCTGAAGCCCTCGCATGCTCAGACCGTGCACAGAGCAAGCCGAGGTGGTGATGAAAGAGCAGCATGCCGACCCGCGCTTGGCGGGCCTAAACGTATATCGCGTCGGTGGCGCGGTGCGTGATGCACTGCTGGGTTGGCCGGTGGTTGATAATGACTGGGTGGTTGTCGGTGCAACGCCCGATGACATGCGCAAACGCGGTTTTAAGCCGGTGGGGCGAGACTTTCCAGTGTTCTTACACCCGGAGAGCGCTGAGGAGTACGCCCTGGCGCGCACCGAGCGTAAGTCTGGTCATGGCTATGCTGGCTTTGAAGTGCATGCAAGCCCCGATGTTACGCTGGAAGAAGATCTATTGCGGCGCGATTTAACCATTAATGCCATCGCGCAAAGTCGCCAAGGTGAATTGACCGATCCGTTTAATGGTCAGGGCGATATTGAGCAACGGCTACTGCGGCATGTTTCGCCAGCGTTTAGCGAAGACCCGCTGAGAGTGCTGCGCACGGCGCGCTTTTTGGCCCGCTATTGCTTGCTTGGCTTCACTATTGCTCGCGATACGCTGGCTCTGATGCGTCAAGTGAGCCTAAGTGGCGAGCTTGAGCACCTTGCCGCTGAGCGTGTATGGGTGGAAACCGAAAAAGCGCTGGGTGAGCCAAGCCCTGATATTTATTTCACAGCGCTTGAGCGCTGTGCAGCGCTAGCTGTTTGGTGGCCCGAGCTATCCGGCCAAGCGTTAGAGAAGGGCCTTGCGGCACTGGCTCATACTCCCGCAGGGAGTGCATTAGCCGTGGCCCACTGGCGCTATGCCCAGCTGGTGTCGCCCCTTAGCGTTAATGATCGTGAGGCTCTGGCCGTACGGCTAAAGCTGCCTAACGCGGTGGCCCAGCTGGCCCGCCATACGGCGCTTACCCATGGAATGCTTGGCGATAGATTGGATGGCCCGGGCGTGCTGCACTGGCTGGAGCGCTTGGACGCCTGGCGCAAGCCTTCTCAGGTTGAAGAACAGCTGGCGCTGGTTGCTTTGCTAGCGCCAGAGCACCAGGCGCAGCTTGAGCGCGCTTGGCAAGCCGCTTGCAAGGTAAGCCCGCAGTCGCTCATCGCCCAAGGCTATCAGGGGGCGGCGCTTGGTGGCGCCTTGCGAGAGCACCGCGGCCAGGCTGTGTCGCTAGCCATCACTGCGTGATATGACCCGGCCTCGCCAGGTGAAGTTGATCGGCCACAGGCGCTGCTCACCTAGCTCAAAGGCTTTCCATAGCGCTGCATAAGGGGTGCCGCAGAGAGGGTGGCATTCATTCGGAAGTAGCTCAGCAAGCGGCTGCAAAACAAAGGCGCTATTGGTGATCTCGCTTCGTGGGAGCGATACGCTATCGACAATGCCGCAGGCGTCACCAACGGTTAGCAGATCAATATCGAGCGTTCGAGGGCTCAGTTTAACGGTGCTAGGCAGACGGCCATGCTCAGTTTCAAGCTGTTTGCCCCACGCCTGTAATTTGCCTGGTGCCCAGTCGCTGTAAAAGGCCACTACCGCGTTATAGAAATGGCGGCTGTCGGCAAAGCCGATCGGCTCACTCTCAAATACACGTGAGATGGTAAGTGGGCCGAAGGTGTCAGTCAGTGCATCAAGGCAGCAGCGAATATGCCGAGTTGGGCTAATGTTGCTGCCTAAGCTGACGGTCACCAAGTTCATGCGCGTGGCTCCTGCGTTACCTCTGGCAGGCTGCCACGAGTAATTTCCAAGCCGACGCTGGCAGCGTTGGGAACGGCGCCGGGTTTACGTACCCTTAAACGTAGCCAGGTGATCGAAAACTCCGTTCGCAGGCACTCTGACAAGCGTTCGGCGAACGTTTCGACCAGGGCGAACTGATGCGCATCGGCAAACTGCTGAATACGCTGACAGATAGCCGCGTAATCTAGCGTGAGCTGCAGATCATCGGTGGCGGCTGCCGCGCGAATATCGGTCGCCAGCGTAAGATCTAGGCTCAGCGTTTGCTGAATAGAGCGCTCCCAGTCGTAGGCGCCAATGACGGTATCGACTGTTAACGCTTCAATTAAAATGCGGTCCATCTCACGATCCCCTGCTGCAACAAGCGAGCGATTGTACGTTAGGATGGGGTTTAACGACAGCGAGCCAGGCCACAAAGCGAGCACAGAGCGATGGGGTGGATTGTGGTGGGCTACTTAAGCGGTAGTTGGTTGGCAGCGCTAAGCGTTTGCCGCTGGGCGGGCGTGGGCGATCCCCGCCGACACGGCTCGTTTAACCCTGGATTCTCCAACGTACTGCGTCTGTACGGCCCCCGCTTAGCAACCGCTACATTGTTGCTGGATGCCCTGAAAAGCATGCCGGCGGTGCTGGGCGCGAAGCTGATGAGCTGCCCGGTGTGGCTGCAAGGATTAGTCGGGCTGGCGGTGCTGCTGGGCCACAGCTTTCCATTATGGCATGGTTTTCGCGGCGGAAAGGCCGTGGCGAGTGCGTTTGGCGTGCTGCTGGTATTGGTGCCCAGCGTTGCGTTATTGAGCGCCGTGCTGTGGTCATTATTAGCATGGCGGCTAAGAGCAGCCGCGCTGGCGTCACTCATGAGCGCGCTCATCGCGCCGCTCGCCTGCGGCTGGCTGGCGCCTGACTATGTGATGGTAGTGGGCGGTTTTAGCCTACTGGTGCTGGCCCGTCATGGCCTTAATATTCGACGCCTGAGGCGGGGCGAAGAGCCGCCTTTACGCGGCTCCTAACGCTATGGCTGACTAGCGGATGTCGTCGGTGGTGTCAGCTTATCCAGTGGCCAGCGGGGGGTTGCTTGCATCATTCCTTGGATATCATGCTCGCCTGCCGCCAGCCGCTGAGCACCGACGTAGGCAATCATGGCGCCATTGTCAGTACAGAATCGTCCACGTGGATAGTAGGCGCGCGCCTGGCGTTTTTCACACTCGGCTTGAAGCCGTTCACGCAGCCGCTGATTAGCACTCACACCGCCCGCCACTACTAGGCGCTTAAGGCCCGTTTGATCCAGCGCGCGGCGGCATTTAATGACCAGCGTATCAACAACGGCTTCTTCAAAGGCCCGGGCTACGTCGGCGCGCGCTTGATCATCGAGCTCGCTGGCGTCGTTTAACTGGCGAATGGCCGTCATGGTATGCGTTTTTAAGCCTGAAAAACTGAAGTCTAGCCCTGGGCGATCCGTCATTGGGCGCGGAAAGCGAAAGCGTTTGGGATTGCCCTTTTCCGCTAACTTGGCTACCTCGGGACCGCCAGGGTAGGTGAGGCCAAGCATTTTGGCCGCTTTGTCAAAGGCTTCACCGGCCGCATCATCTACTGACTCGCCAAGCAGTTGATAGCAACCTAGCCCCTGCACTTCGACCAGCTGGGTATGGCCGCCAGATACCAAGAGAGCGACGAATGGAAACTTGGGCGGGTGCTCCTCCAGCATCGGTGCCAGCAGGTGCCCCTCCATATGATGCACGCCAAGCACCGGAATATTTAAGGCGCGCGCCATGCCGTGAGCCGTGCTGGCACCGACCATCAGTGCGCCGACAAGGCCCGGGCCTGCGGTATAGGTGATACCGTCCAAATCATTGCGCGTCAGTTTGGCATCGCTCAGCACTTGCTCAATCAGCGGCAGCAGTTTGCGCGTGTGGTCTCTCGACGCGAGTTCGGGCACGACGCCACCAAACTCAGCGTGCATGGCGATCTGGCTATACAGCGCATCGGCGAGCAGCCCCTGGCCACCTGTTTTCGACGTGTCATATAGTGCGACGCCAGTTTCGTCGCAGGACGTTTCAATGCCCAGTACGCGCATAAAAAGGGACTCTTTGTCGGTATGAAGGTAAAAAATGATGAGAGCGCTAGTTTAGCATTGTCGCTGCGGACGGGCGTAAGCATTTGCAAAGATAGCCAGCGGCGACTAGACTACTGTGCGCTGTAAAACTGGGTCGTGCACTGTGTTCTTGATTGCGATGTAAATCGCTATTTTCGCTGTGTACGTACTATCCGAACTCAAAATTTTAAGGTAGGTGAGTGCTTAATGCCTTCTGTAAAAGTACGTGATAACGAGCCGTTTGACGTCGCCCTGCGTCGCTTCAAGCGTTCTTGCGAAAAAGCTGGCGTTCTTTCTGAAGTACGTCGTCGCGAGCAATATGAGAAGCCGACTGCTGAGCGTAAACGTAAAGCGGCAGCTGCCGTGAAGCGTCACGCTAAGAAAGTCCAGCGTGAAACTAAGCGTTTCGAACGGCTCTATTGATCCGTACCCGAGGGGGCCGGAGCAGTTAGCTGGTCGTCTCAAGAGGGATGCCAAGCGGCCGCCACTAGGTGGCCGTTTGTTTTTCGGCATATTTAATGCCGTTCAAGTCCAACGCTGTTTAAGGTGATCTGGCAGTGGGTCTGATGACCCTAAGCAGTGTCTTAAAAGCTCTGTCTGAAATGCTCTGTCTCTAATGTCAGCGAATCAGCGCGATGCGCGAGGATGCCCGTAGTTCATGGCAGGCCAAATTCCACAGCGTTTTATTGATGACCTGTTAGGCCGCGTCGATGTGGTCGAGGTGGTCGGTGAGCGTGTGCAGCTTAAAAAGGCCGGCCGTAACTATTCTGGGCTCTGTCCCTTCCATCAAGAGAAAACGCCATCATTTACGGTCAGTGCGGATAAGCAGTTTTATCACTGCTTTGGCTGCGGAGCCAATGGTAATGCACTACGCTTCTTGATGGAGTACGACAAGTTACCGTTTCCCGAGGCCATAGAGCAGCTAGCGGGGCGTTTGGGTATTGAGGTGCCCCGCGAGGGGGCTGATGATCCGCATGCTCAGCAGCGTGAAAAAAAGCGTAAAGAGGGCGTTAACCTGCTTGAACTCGCCGCGAGTTTTTATCGCGAGCGATTGAAAATGCAGGAAGGTAAGTCGGCCCAGCGTTACTTGTTGGATCGTGGGCTCTCGGACGATGTAATCAAGACTTATGGTATTGGCTATGCCCCGGCGGGATGGGAGGCGCTCAAGCAGCACCTCAGCGAGCGTGGAATTGGTGAGCCTGTTCAGGTGGAATACGGCCTGCTGATTCATCGTGAAGATACTGGGCGTACCTACGATCGTTTCCGCGACCGGGTGATGTTCCCGATTAGGGATTTGCGCGGGCGAACCATTGCTTTCGGCGGCAGGGTCATGGGCGATGATCAGCCCAAGTACCTCAACTCGCCTGAAACGCCGGTGTTCCATAAAGGCCGCGAGCTGTACGGTTTGTTTGAGGCGCGTCAGGCATCGAACAAGCTCGAGCAGCTGGTGATCGTCGAGGGCTACATGGACGTGGTGGCGCTGGCGCAGTACGACATCCATAACGCCGTGGCAACGTTGGGCACTGCTACCACCGAAGATCATTTGACTCGCCTGTTTCGGCTGGTGAGCCGCGTGGTGTTTTGTTTCGATGGTGATCGCGCCGGCCGCCAGGCAGCTAGCCGGGCGTTGGAAACGGCGCTGCCGCAAATGCTCGATGGCCGTGAAGCGCGCTTTTTGTTTTTGCCAGAAGGTGATGACCCGGACTCGTTAGTACGTCGCGAAGGCACGCAGGCATTCCAAGATCGCGTGACCTGTGCCATGCCGCTGTCGGAGTTTTTGTTCGAACAGGCGGCTCAGGGGCGTGACTTAAATACGGTCGAAGGGCGCGAGCGATTTGCCAGTCAAGTGCTGGAAGCATTGAACAAAGTGCCCGAAGGGATGCTCAAATCGTTACTGCTTGAGTCGTTGGCCCAGCGCAGCGGGTTGGCCCAAGAGCAGCTGAAAGTGTTGCTCGAAAAGCGCGCTCAAGCGGCCCAGCAGCATGCGTTGCAGAAAGCACCGCCTGTTGATCCGTCGGAAGCCGAATCAGTGTCATCAGCTGTGCCGAATGTTTCACATGCTGCGCCTGATCGATCATCGCGCTCACGCTCTCAGGCGCTTTCGCCCGTGGGGCGTGTGGTGCAGCTGTTGCTGCACGAGCCTAGTTTGGTAGGCGCGTTACCGGATCATTTGGATTGGCTGCCTGACGACGATGATGATGCGCCGCTATGCCAAGAGCTGATTACGCTGCTCAAGGCGGGGCGCTATCGCAGTCCGCAGGTGGTATTGGCACATTTTCAGGGTAGTCAGCAGGGGCAGGCGTTGGCTGCCTTCGCTAAGCGAGATTTGTTAATCGCAAAAGCGGATCGAGAGGCCGAGCTGAATGGCTTGGTAGAGCACTTGCAGTACGTTCATCGCCAGCGTTCTCCGCAGGAGGAGTACGAGGCGTTGCTGGCGCAGGAGCGCGCCGGGCAAAAGCTAGATAAGGAGCAGCGCCAGCGTTTGGCAAGCTTGATAATGGAGCTTGCGCAGCGCCAATAAGGCGGTGTTTTAAGCGATAGGGGTTGAATTCTTACCGTTTCAGCACCAGATATGAGGTCAGCCACTTAGCGCTGGCCTAACCAAACAACCTAACACACCTGAATGGTTGCGCAAATACGTTTTGCTGGAAAAAAACCGGCTATTTACGCTATACTACGTCGCTTGTTGAGTTTAATCGATTCAGCGCTCCAGGTGTTTCATTCTTCTTCGTCGAGATAGGGTTTCTATGGCTGGAAATGCGCAGCAGCAGACACGTCTGAAGGAGTTGATCGCACGCGGCAAGGAACAGGGTTACCTGACCTATGCCGAGGTCAACGACCATCTACCCGAGGATATTGCCGACCCGGATCAAGTGGAAGAAATCATTGGCATGATCAACGACATGGGTATAAGTGTCGCTGAAGAAGCGCCTGATGAAGACACCTTGATGATGTCGGATCATTCCGCGGACGAGTCCGCTGCGGAAGAAGCCGTAGCCGCGCTCGCCGCGGTGGATAGCGACGTGGGCCGCACCACTGACCCAGTGCGCATGTATATGCGCGAGATGGGTACGGTTGAGCTTTTGACCCGCGAGGGCGAAATTGCAATCGCCAAGCGGATCGAAGAGGGTACCCGTGAAGTGATGTCGTCCCTGGCATATTTGCCGGGTGCCGTCGCCTCTATTCTGAATGCCTACGATGCTACCCAGGATGAAGAAGCGCCTGGGCGACTTTCGGACCTGTTTTCTGGCTTCATCGACCCTGATGAAGGTATTCCTGGCGTTGCCGAAGCCGAAGTGCCTGAGCCTGAGCCCGAGCCCGAAATTGAAGAGGGTGCCGAAGGCGAGGATGAGGACGACGATTCTACGGCCAGCGAAGGCGGTCCGGACCCTGAAGAAGCGCGTGCGCGTTTTGAGCAGATCCGTGAGCAGAATGCCCTCGTTGAAGCCGCTTTTACTAAGCATGGCCGCGGTAGCGCCGAGCTGAAATCAGAGCAGACGCGTTTGGCAGTACTGTTTTCACCGATCAAGCTGGTACCTAAGCACTTTGAGCGCCTAGTGGGCCAAGTGCGTATCAGCGTTGAGCAGGTGCGCGCCCAAGAAAAAGCGGTGATGCAGCTGTGTGTGAAAAAAGCCAAGGTGCCGCGTAAAACGTTTATCAAGTCGTTTCCTGGTAACGAGTCGCGTAAGGCGTGGCTAGATGACTTTCAGGCAGCGCAGAGCAAGTACGCTGATCGCCTTGAGCCACTGCGCGCCGATATTGCACGTGCTCAGCGCAAAATCGCCTTTGAAGAGGACATGGTGCAACTTTCCGTTGCCGACCTTAAAGAGGTGAACCGCAAGCTCTCTATTGGTGAGGCAAAAGCTCGTCGCGCTAAGAAAGAGATGGTTGAGGCCAACCTGCGCTTGGTGATCTCGATTGCTAAGAAGTATACCAACCGTGGTTTGCAGTTCTTGGATTTGATCCAAGAAGGCAATATCGGCTTGATGAAAGCGGTCGATAAGTTCGAATATCGCCGCGGTTATAAGTTCTCGACCTACGCCACGTGGTGGATTCGTCAGGCGATTACTCGTTCAATTGCCGACCAGGCACGCACTATTCGTATTCCGGTGCATATGATTGAAACGATTAACAAGCTTAATCGCGTGTCGCGTCAGATGCTGCAGGAAATGGGCCGTGAACCGACGCCGGAAGAGCTTGGCGAACGCTTAGAAATGCCGGAAGAGAAGGTGCGCAAGGTCCTGAAAATCGCTAAAGAGCCGATCTCCATGGAGACGCCGATTGGTGACGATGATGACTCGCATCTGGGCGACTTTATCGAAGACGGCACTATGCTGCTGCCTATCGATATGGCAACCGGTGAAGGCTTGATCGAAGCGACCCGCAACGTGCTAGGTGGCTTGACCGCCCGCGAAGCAAAAGTGCTGCGCATGCGTTTTGGTATTGATATGAATACCGATCATACGCTTGAAGAGGTTGGCAAACAGTTTGATGTAACGCGTGAGCGAATTCGTCAGATTGAGGCCAAGGCGCTGCGCAAGCTGCGCCATCCTAGCCGCTCTGAGCCGCTGCGTTCATTCCTCGATGAGTGAAGGTCAATAAGCGCTAAGTAGCCGTTAAGATAAAAAAGCCCGGCGTTCAATGAACGCCGGGCTTTTTGCGTTCTATCGTCTAAGCGCTTACAGCGTGTAATAGGTGGCTGAGCCGGGGCCAACGGGCAGGCCTAACAAGAACACCCAGACAAAGAACAGCAGACTCCAGCCAATCAGCATAAAGAGCGTATAGGGCAGCATGATGGCGATCAGTGTTCCGATACCTGAGTCTTTACGATAGCGTGCCGCAAATGGCTTTTTGCATGACGAGATTTGAAAAATGAAACGCCGCCTTGGAAAGCCCAAGGCGGCGTTTAGAAGCCTAGGAAGGAAGCTGTTAGTTGGACACGTGGCGCGCTTTATAAATGCGGCGAGCAAGCAGAAGTAGCTCAAGCGTGGCAAATAAAATTAAGCTGTAACCTAGCAGCTCCACTACTTCTTCTGCTATGTCTTTGATGTCACGAAGATAATTATCTTCGAGTACGGCGCGCCAAAAAATTTGCCGCCCATAGAGGCGTGAAAAAACGTAAGTGGTGAGTAACCCAGCGGCAAACAGCCCGAAGGAAAACGTGTTGCTGTAGTAAATGAACTCTTCCATAAAGCGGCGGCGTTGAATGACCACCCACGCAATAGCAGGGATGGCGATGAGCGATACCAGAACTTTCCACGCATCGTGTCCAACGTATTTATCAAAAAAATAATCTTGCTCGCGCACCAGCGAAGCCGCAATAAATGCGAACAAAAGCAGCGTCACCGTTGGCCATACTTTTAGCACCTGGCGTACGTAAAGCAACATCAGGCAGCAGGCCACCAGAATAATCGTTTGCGTAAACTCGGTGAATCCCAGCTCGGTAAAACGCACCGACGGTAGATATATGGCTTCTAGATAAGCGCCTTGAGCGATGGCGCCAATAAACAACACATAAAGGGTCGCACGTAGCAGGGTCGTACGAAAACAGATGGGCAAAGCGGGAAGGGAAGACATACGACATCCTTATCTAGAAGAAGCGCCTTTGCAAAACAAACATGCATAGTTGAATGTTCATTATATCGTCACACTTATTTGCTTGCACGTCGGTATTGCGGTTAATCACTCGACGTTTTGTGGTTTGCCCTGCACAGTACCTCACAGGTAAGCAATAACACCCTTGCGAGGCGTATCAGCTATGGCTATCAGTGTATTTGATCTTTTCCGAATTGGTATTGGTCCTTCAAGCTCACATACCGTAGGCCCTATGCGTGCAGCGCGAGATTTTGCCTTAACACTGAGTAAACAAACCGTCGTGACTCGGCTCGCTGTTAGGCTGCACGGATCGTTGGCTGCTACCGGAATAGGCCATGGTACAGATCGCGCCGTTATTATGGGGTTGATGGGAGAAGTGCCTGAAAGCATTGATCCTGACAGCATTGATGTGCGGCTTAACGCTATCGATGAAGGGGCCCTTCTGATACTTGCGAACGGGCAGCAGGTCACTTTCTCGCGCGCCGATGATGTGCAATGGGATGAGGCCTGCCTGCCATTTCATCCTAACGCCATGGTCTTAAGCGCTTACTGCGATGACGCGCTGGTAGCGACTAATACGTTTTATTCCCTAGGCGGCGGCTTTTATGTCGATCAGGCGAAAGCGGATCAAGGTGAGGTCGGCGAAGACAGCACAGCGCTGACTTATCCTTTTAATACGGCCGCTGAGTTGCTTGGCCTGTGTCAGCAGCACCAGCTGCGCATTAGCCAGCTAATGCTCGCGAACGAAAAAGCCTGGCGTAGCGAAGCGGCTATTCGTGAGGAGCTGCTCAGTATTTGGCATGCTATGAGTGACAGCATCGAGAATGGCTTGCGTGCGACAGGGCATTTGCCGGGTGGCCTAAATGTGCGCCGGCGTGCGCAGCTACTGCATCAGCAGTTGCTGCATCCGCCTGAAAACCAGCGTCTGATTGTATCGAGCTTTACGGTGATGGATTGGGTCAACGTCTTTGCGCTGGCGGTGAACGAAGAGAACGCTGCCGGGCGGCGTATGGTCACCGCGCCCACCAACGGTGCGGCAGGCATTGTACCCGCTGTGTTGGCGTACTATTTGAAATTTGAGCCCGAGGCCAGTGAGGCTGACGTAGTGGACTTCCTGCTCACCGCCGGCGCCGTGGGTATTTTGTGCAAAAAGAACGCCTCAATTTCCGGTGCTGAGGTTGGCTGCCAAGGCGAAGTAGGCTCAGCCTGCACCATGGCCGCTGCCGGGCTTGCTGAAGTGCTGGGTGGCTCCCCTGGGCAGGTGGAAAATGCCGCAGAGATCGGCTTGGAGCATAATCTTGGCTTAACCTGCGACCCGGTGGGTGGGTTGGTGCAAGTGCCCTGCATTGAGCGCAATGCGATAGCGTCCGTCAAGGCGATCAACGCTGCGCGTATGGCGATGCACGGCGATGGTGAGCACTTTATATCGCTCGATAAAGTGATCCGCACGATGCGCGATACGGGCCGTGATATGCAGGACAAATATAAAGAAACGTCTAAAGGCGGGCTCGCGGTTAACGCGATTGAGTGTTAAATAGCTGCATGGCGTTGCAGCGTAGTGTCGATATTGGCCACCAGATAATCAACCATTTGGCGGATCTTCGGCGATAGGTGACGATGGCGGGGATACACCGCCCATACCGCGGTATCGTGGTGTTGAAAAGGCTCAAGCACCGCTATCAGTTCGCCGCTGGCAAGGTAAGGTGTAACGTAATAGTCGGGTAGCTGGGCAAGCCCCAGTCCCTTGCGGGCAGCATCAAGTAGGGCGGGGCCGGAGTTGCCTGTCCAGCAGCCTTCTATGCGCACTTCGCGGCGCTGGCCGTTCATATCAAATAGCCAGTTAGGCCGCGAGCCAATCAGACAGCGGTGCTGACTTAGCTCCCCCAGTGTGTGAGGGCGAGGTGCTTGGCGAAAATATCCCTTAGAGCCGACGATATATTCGCGCCGGTCGCACAGGCGCCTAGCGATCAAGCTAGAGTCCTTTAATACCCCCATCCGAATCGCAATATCGTACCCCTCATCAATTAGCTCGACCGGGCGGTTAGTAAAGTGCATGTGAATGTCGAGCTGTGGATGTAGGCGTTGAAAATCATTGACGAGTGGGGCGATAAAGCGCTCGCCGAAGGTAGTGGCTGAGGTGAGTTTAAGTAGCCCGTTAGGCGTGGCCTGGAGTTCGCTAATCGCTTGCTCGGCATCGCGTAGCCCATCAAACAGATGACGACAGTGGTCAACGTAGATAGCCCCCGCATCGGTCAAGCGAATTTGCCGCGTGGTGCGATACAGTAGCTGTACGCCCAGCTGGTTTTCTAGCTGGCTGACTAAGCGGCTGATGTGTGAGGTCGACACGTTTAGATACCGAGCAGCGGCAGAAAATGTGCCCAATCGCACTACTTCCACAAATGCTTCGATGCGATTCCAGTGCTGCATGCTATTTCCTTGCCGTAACGACGATTGTTGCTGTGTGGCAATAATCTTATGAGTATATCCCGGTTTATCAAGACCTCCCAGCTGATCTACACTGCAATCACACCAATTACGTCAAGCAGGCGGGCTTTGTCTGCTGTTGGCGATGCATTAGGAGTTAGTCAATGAAGTCACGCGCAGCTGTTGCATTGGAAGCGGGCAAGCCGCTTGAGCTGGTTGAAATTGATGTACAAGGCCCGAAAGCGGGCGAAGTACTGGTGAAAATGGCTGCGACAAGCGTTTGCCACACCGATGCTTACACGCTTTCGGGTGCTGATCCGGAAGGTAATTTCCCCGCCGTGCTTGGCCACGAAGGTGCCGGCGTGGTTCAAGAAGTTGGCGAGGGCGTTACGAGCCTTAAGCCGGGCGATCATGTTATTCCGCTTTACACCGCCGAGTGCGGCAAGTGTAAATTCTGTTTGTCGGGTAAAACTAACCTGTGTGGCAGCGTACGCGCCACCCAAGGTAAAGGCGTAATGCCTGACGGCACCTCGCGTTTTTCGCTAGATGGCAAGATGCTTCATCACTACATGGGCACCTCCACCTTTAGTGAATACACGGTGTTACCCGAGGTCTCTCTGGCGGTGGTATCTAAAGAAGCCCCCATGGATAAAATCTGCCTGCTGGGCTGTGGTGTGACTACTGGCATCGGTGCGGTACTGAATACCGCCAAGGTAGAACCGGGCGCTACGGTGGCGGTCTTTGGCTTGGGTGCTATCGGTTTAGCCGTTATTCAAGGTGCGGTGATGGCTAAAGCCGGGCGTATCATTGCTATTGACGTTAACGCTGACAAGTTTGAGCTGGCCAAGCAGTTTGGCGCCACCGACTGTGTGAATCCTAAAGATTACGCCGATTCTATTCAGCAGGTGATTGTCGATTTGACCGACGGTGGGGTCGACTACTCCTTTGAGTGTATCGGCAACGTCAATGTGATGCGTTCAGCGCTTGAATGCTGCCATAAAGGATGGGGTGAATCGATTGTGATTGGTGTTGCTGGGGCCGGTGAAGAGATCTCCACACGGCCGTTCCAGCTGGTGACGGGGCGTGTCTGGAAAGGTTCTGCCTTTGGTGGCGTTAAAGGTCGTAGTGAGCTGCCCGGTTATGTTGAGCGCTATATGAACGGCGAGATCAATATCGACGACTTTATTACCCACGATATGCCGTTCGAGAAAATCAACGAAGCATTTGATTTACTGCATGCGGGTAAGAGCATTCGTACCGTGTTGCATTACTGAGTATCATTACTGACACTATCGCTAGCATGTCTAAAACGCGGTGGGGGAGACCTCCCGCGTTTGCTGCATTTAGAGGAACCTGCCCATGAGCATGAGTGAAACTTTAGAACTGGTGTCCGCCAACCGTAGTTTCGGTGGCTGGCATAAGCGCTACCGCCACTACTCCCGCGCGCTGGACTGCGACATGATTTTTGCGGTTTACCTACCGCCTCAGGCCGAAAATGATCGTGTGCCTATGCTTTGGTGGCTCTCTGGGCTGACGTGCAATGATGAAAATTTCATGCAGAAGTCGGGCGCTCATCGCGTGGCAGCCGAATTAGGTATTGCTATTGTTTGCCCCGATACCAGCCCACGAGGCACTGATTTGCCCGGCGAACATGAAAGCTACGATTTAGGTTCAGGAGCGGGCTTTTACGTGAATGCAACCGAAGCGCCGTGGAAGCCTCACTATCGTATGTACGATTATTTAGTGGAAGAGCTGCCTTCTGTTGTACGCCAACATTTTCCGGTCAACGGGCGCGAATCGATTAGCGGCCATTCTATGGGTGGGCACGGGGCGCTAATTCTTGCGTTACGTCATCCTGGGCGCTTCCGTTCAGTCTCGGCGTTTTCTCCGATCGTTAATCCGATGAACTGCCCGTGGGGCCAGCAAGCGTTTACCGCCTATTTGGGCGAGGATCAGTCACGCTGGCGTCAGTATGATGCTTGCGAACTTGTGGCTAATGGCGCATCGCGCCAGCGTCTGTTTATCGACCAAGGTGAAGCGGATCAATTCCTGGAAGAGCAGCTGCAGCCAGAGCGTTTAGAGGCCGTTTGCGAGGAGCACGATCATCCTCTAACGCTGCGCCGTCAACCTGGCTATGATCACAGCTACTTCTTCATTGCCTCGTTTATTGAGGACCATCTGCGCTATCATGCAGACCACCTCATGAAGCGTTAAGGATACCTGGATGCTCAATCGCTCGCTGCGTCGTTTCATGCGTCTGCTATGGCGTTTTGTATGGCGCGGCCTGCTAGCGTTTGCGCTCTTATCAGTGGCGATTGTGCTGCTTTTTAGCGTGGTTCCCCCGCCGGGATCAATGGTCATGGTCGAACGCAAAGTGCAGAGTTGGATTAACAGCGAGCCAATTCGCATACAGCGGCAGTGGCGCAGCTGGGGTTCGCTTTCTGCGAATGCCAAGCTGGCCGTTATTGCCGCAGAAGATCAGCGTTTCCCTCATCACGGTGGGTTTGATTTAGTGGAGCTGCGGCGGGCATTGCAGGCTAGCCAAGACGGTGGGCGGCTGCGTGGCGCTAGTACGCTTAGCCAACAAACGGCCAAGAATGTTTTTCTATGGACGGGACGAAGCTGGGCGCGAAAAGGCTTAGAGGCGTGGTTTACGCTGCTGATTGAAACGCTATGGAGCAAGCAGCGTATTCTGGAGGTATATCTTAACGTGGCCGAATGGGATAGCGGTGTGTTTGGCTTAGAGGCGGCTTCTCAGCATTATTTTGGCGTTTCTGGCAACAGCCTTACTGAGCGCCAAGCAAGCCTGCTTGCCGCTATTTTACCCAGTCCTCGTACGCGTAGCGCTGCCCGCCCAGACGCCCAGGTTGAACGGCGCAGCCAGTGGATACGCCAGCAAATGCGTAATTTAGGTGGCCCAGGCTATCTAAATAATCTGTAAATGTTTTGCCGCTATGCCGTCTTGTCTCTGGGCTTTCGAACTACCATGACCACACCGACCAAAGCAATCAGCATGCCTCCCAGCCCTAGCAGTGGGAGGCGTTCGTCAAATAGCCACCACGCTTGAAGCGCCGTGACCGGTGGCACCAGGTAAAAAAGGCTCGCTACCCGCGAGGCTTCGCCCTTTTTTATCAATGCCATGAGCAGCAAAATAGCGGCGACTGAGAGAATCAGCACCAGCCATCCAAGCGTCAGTGCAAAGGTGATGGTCCATTCAACCTCGCGTGTTTCAAACAACAGTGCTCCACATCCCAGCAAAACCCCTGCTGCCAAATATTGAATAACAGCTCCTGACAGCAGCGGCATACTGGTGCAGTAGCGTTTTTGATACAGCGTGCCCACTGAAATACCTATTAAAGCGGTCGTCACACACAGCAGCGCGTTTATGCCGAAGCCATCGAAAAGCGATTCGCCAATCTCAAGCTTACTGCCCAGTACAAAGACGATGCCGATTAACCCCAGCATTAACCCTAGCCATTGGCGTCGAGTAAGCCGTTCGCCTAAGAGCGGCCCCGCAAACGCTGCGGTCAGTAGCGGCTGAAGGCCGACAAGAAGAGCCGCAAGGCCCGCAGGCATGCCTAGACTAATGCCATAAAAAACGCCGCCTAAATAGGCCCCGTGGACCAAGCAACCGGCTATCGCGATATGCACCCATAGCATCGGTGATGATGGCCAGGAAATACGCATCGCCACGACGAGGGGCGTTAGCAGCAACAGCGTTAGGACAAAACGAATAAACAAAAACGTAAAAGGTTCTGCATAGGGAAGGCCGAATTTCGCACCAATGAAGCCAGTACTCCATAGCAGCACAAAAAGAATAGGCATTGCCGCAAGCCCTAACGAGGTTCGGTATTTTTTGTGCAAGCTATTGAAATTAATCACTATAGTTTTCCTGAAAAGAAGGGCGTAAGCGCGCATCAGTTACTTATTGTTCTTTTTGTTACTAACTTTTACATCATAAATTGAACCTGCTTGGATACGGCGCGTCACAGTTGGCACATCCATAACGTGTGAATGAGGTTTCTTATTATGCAACGTATAACTGCTCTGTTCTCTGCTGCCCTACTTGCCACTGGTCTGATGACGGCTACTGCCCACGCCCAGCAAGAGCAAGATCCAGCGCAAGATCCGATGGCTACACAGCAAGCAGCGCCAGCCCAGGATTTCTCTGATGATCAGCTCCAGCAGTTTGCCGATGCTTCTCAAGAAATTGCGGTAGTTTCGCAAGAGTACACTCAGCGTCTGCAGGAAGCGGAAGATGAATCATCGCAGCAGGAAGTGCGCACTGAAGCCAACGACCGAATGATTGAAGTGGTCGAAGACAGCGGCCTAGATGTTGATACCTTCAACGCTATCGGTCAATCCATTCAGCAAGATCCAGAGATGATGCAGCGCGTTCAAGAAATGGCCGGTCAATCATAAGGTCGATGAGCAAGATCCGCTGACATTATTTGACTTGATTCGCAAAAATTAATGCCAGTGTGGCCTTTGCCACTTAAAGCCCGGTGCTCTCAGCACCGGGCTTTTTGCTGTTAACTGCTTTTATTATGCGCACAGGGTTTACGTCCAGGGGCCATCCCTACACAATTCACCTTAACTTTTGAACGTTACGCTCTAGGAGATTCCATGGACGTTGAGCTGTTAGAAATACGCCAGCATATGGGGCGGTTCCCGCCTTTCGACGGCCTATCGGATGATCTTCTTGATACCATTGCCGAGCAGGTGGAAGTCAGCTACTTCAAAAATGGCAGCGCTATTTTAGTGCTTAACGAGACGCTCAATGATTTGTGCTATATCCGTAGCGGCGCTGTAGAAGTTTACCGTAGCAAAGGAGAGTTACATAACCGCCTGGGTGAAGGCGATATTTTTGGTCACTTTAGCCTGCTGCGTAATCACAAGGTGCGTTTCCCCGCAGAGGCTATAGAAGATACGTTAATCTATTTTATTCCTGATGTAGTGTTCCAGCGGCTGTGTGAAGAAGACGATCATTTTGCCGACTTTGTAGAGCTTGAGCGACCACGGTTAGAAACGATCGCTGAGCAGCAAAAAAAATCCAACGATATGATGGTCACGCGGATACGCAAGCTGCTTACCCGGAATCCGGTAATGGTTGAAACCTCGACCAGCGTTCAGCTTGCCGCACAGCAGATGAGTGAAGCACAGGCCTCTGCGCTACTCGTCATCAAAGAGGGCATTGGTGATAACCCACGCTTCAGCTTTCAAGATAGCGAAGGTCGAACCTGGCAAATGTGTGGCATTCTGACCGATAGCGATTTTCGTACCCGCGTGGTGGCTGAAGGCCTACCGCCGCAAACGCCAGTAGGCGAGGTGATTTCCTCACGGCTCATCACCGTTCAATCCGACGTTTCTGTCAATGAAGCGATGCTGACGATGCTGCGTAATAACGTGCACCACTTGCCTGTGCTGTATCGTCAGCGCCCCGTAGGCGTCGTACATTTATCCGATATTATCCGCTATGAAACACACAGTGGCCTCTATTTGGTTAGCAATATCTTTAACCAATCAAGCGTGCAGGGGCTTGCCCGTTTAGCGTCGGATGTCAGGGCCTCGTTTGTGCGTATGGTGCAAGAGGGTGCTAACTCTCAGATGGTCGGTAGCGCACTCTCAACGGTTGGGCGTAGTTTTACAAGACGACTGTTGGAAATGGCTGAAGCCGAGCTTGGACCTCCGCCCGTGCCCTATTGCTTTATGGTCAATGGCTCTATGGCGCGCAATGAACAGAGCATTGTCACGGATCAGGATAATGCGCTGATCCTTTCAGATGAGTTTAACCCTGAGCAGCATGATGCATATTTTCTCGCTATGGCAAACATTGTCAGCGATGGCCTAGATGCCTGTGGCTATACCTATTGCAAAGGCGATGTTATGGCCACCAATACGCAATGGCGTCAGCCGCTAAGTGTTTGGAAACGTTACTTCCAAGATTGGATGGCTAATCCAACGCCGGAAAGACTGCTACATAGCTCGATTTTCTTCGATCTGGATAGCTGCTATGGCGAGGATCACTATGTGGAAGCACTGCAAGATCAGATTGCTCTGACGGCGCCCAAATCGCCTCTCTTCTTAGCGGCTATGGCGCGTAATGCGTTAAACCGCACGCCGCCGTTGGGATTTTTTCGCACCTTTGTGATGGAGCAAGACGGTAAGCACAATAACTCCATCAATCTTAAGCGGCGAGGCACGGCGCCGATGGTAGATTTGGTGCGGATACACGCCTTGGCCTGTGGTTCTAAGGCACAAAACTCGTTTCAGCGTTTGAATGACATCAGTCACACGCAGCTATTGGCGACCGGCATGAGCGAAAAGCTGAGCTACGCATTTGAGTTTTTATGCATGTCGCGAATACGCCATCAGATGATTGATCTTCAAGAGGATCGTCTGCCTGATAACAATATCGAGCCAGAAAATGTTGAAGATAGCGAACGTCACACGTTGAAGGATGCTTTCCAAGTGCTCAGTAACGCACAGAAGTTTTTAAAATTCCGCTATCCGATGCCCGCCCAGCGGCAGGGGCGCTAGGATGCATGGAATACGCCCACGCCAAAAAATAACGCAGGCCGACTGGGCAGGTTATATGGCTCAGCGGCTGGAGAAAGCACGTAATCCAGCCATTCAAAATTTTTTTGGTACGTTACTTCCAGATCCTGAAACGCCTATTTCGCAGGTGCCTATGGTGGCGCTGGATATGGAAACCACTGGGCTTGATGAGCGGCGGCACGCGATCGTAAGTGTCGGCATTGTGCCGTTTACGCTAGACCGTATAAAACTCGCCGAACGGCGCTATTGGGTCGTTAACCCTTCGCGCCCATTGGCAGAAGCGTCCATTGCCTATCATCATATTACCCACTCCGAAATTGCGCAGGCACCGGACTTAGAGGCAATACTCGACGAGCTATTGATGCAGCTAGCCGGGCGCTTAGTCGTGGTGCATTTTCGCAATATTGAGCGACCCTTCTTAGATGCGGCCGTTAATGCGCGGCGAGGGGAAGGGGTGCTGTTTCCAATGATTGATACGATGTCTCTGGAAGCTAGGCTACACCGTCAAACGCTATGGGCCCGTTTTCGTCGCTGGCTGGGCCGCCCACCGGTTTCGATACGCCTGAATGCTAGCCGTGAGCGCTATGGGCTGCCTGTTTATCAAGGGCACCATGCGCTGGTGGATGCCTTGGCGACGGCAGAGTTGCTGCAGGCACAGATTGCTACTCACTATCGACCGGAAACGCCATTGAAAGATCTATGGTGCTGAGCGCATAAGATTGAAAGGCTAGAAAGCAAAACGGGCAACCCAGAGGGTTGCCCGTTTGCATTGCAGCGATAGTACTTAAGACAGTTCTTAGACCGCTTTAGGTTCGCTCATTAATCCTTTGATGATGGCATAACACGCCACCAGCAGGATAATAGTGAACGGGAAGCCGGTAGATACTGCCATGGTTTGCAGAGCGGTTAAGCCACCGCCTAGCAGCAGAGCAATCGCAATAGCGCCCTCAATGATCGCCCAGAACACGCGCTGAGGCGTGGGTGCATCTACTTTGCCGCCCGCTGTGATTGAGTCAATCACAAGAGAGCCTGAGTCGGATGAGGTCACAAAGAAGATAATCACCAGCAAAATAGCGATGAAAGAGGTGATTTGCGACAGCGGCAGCTGCTCCAACATGATAAAGAGCTGTAGATCGACACCTGCATCCCGCACGGCCGTAATACCCTGGCTCACAAATTGGTCAATAGCCGTGCCGCCAAAGGTGGTCATCCAGAGTACCGATACCAGCGAAGGTATTAGCAGCACTGAAATCAAAAACTCACGCACTGTACGGCCGCGTGATACCCGCGCGATAAACATGCCGACGTAAGGGGACCAGGAAATCCACCATGCCCAGTAGAAGGCCGTCCAGCCTTGGCTGAAGTTAGCGTCTTCGCGGCCAAACGGGTTTGACAGCGCTGGTAAGTGAACCGCATAGCTCCACAGGTTCTCAAAGAAGCCAGTTAAAATCAGCAGCGTCGGGCCGACAGCGATGACGAAGACAAGCAGCAGCGCCGCCATGGCGATGTTGATCTTGGAGAGCAGCTGCACACCCTTGTCGACGCCCGCCACAATTGAGCCAATGGCGATAATCGTAATCCCGATAATCAGCAGGATCATCGTGACATCGCTTTCAGGCGCGCCGAACAGGTAGCTTAGGCCCGCGGCTGCTTGGCTAGCACCAAGGCCGAGCGAGGTAGCCAAACCAAACAGCGACGCAAATACCGCTAAAATATCGATGACATGACCTGGCCAGCCCCAAACGCGCTCACCCAAAATTGGGTAAAACACTGAGCGCATAGAAAGCGGCAGGCCCTTGTTAAAGGCGAACAGCGCTAGCGACAGTGCCACAATCGCGTAAATCGCCCAGGGGTGTAAGCCCCAGTGATAGATAGTCGCTGCCATGGCGAGCGATGCAGCGGCGGCAGGATCACCTTCGGCACCGCCTAATGGCGCCCAGTCACTGCCACTGAGTGAGGTGCCAAAATGTGTCAGCGGCTCATTGACGCCGAAGAACATCAGGCCAATGCCCATGCCTGCGGCAAACAGCATTGAGAACCAGCCCATGTAGGTGTAATCAGGCTTGGCATCAGCACCGCCAATACGGATTTTACCCAACGGTGAGAAAATCAGGCCAATACAGAGAATGACGAATATATTCGCCGCTGACATAAAGAACCACGCTAAATTACCGGTCAGAAAGCCGAAAATAGCGTCATAAATAGGCGCGATAGTGTCTTGTAGCGCCAGTGTTAGTACCACAAACAGCAGGACGACGATCGCCGAAATGCTGAACACCTTTCCATGTAGGTCAAGATTAAGACCCATGGTAGTGGTGGTAATGTTGTCCTGACCGATCACGTAATCCGTGTCGATTAGATTAGCCGCGCCATCTGGAGAGCGTATGCCCTCAGAGCTCGGCTCTTCAGGGGAGCGTTTATCGTCGTGGTTATCCACAGGAGCCTCTCTATGGCGATCAAAAAATAGGGTGTACAGAAACCAAAATGTGGTCGTCAACCAACATCGAATAGCGCATGGTTAGTCGCCCACAATAGCAAATCTGTTAGCAGAGCATTCAACGTATTATGCGTCGCCTTGCATAATAAATAGATTTACAACGACGGCAGAGGGCAAACGTCCTTTGCCGTCGTATCGACAAGCTTGTTTAGCTGTTTAGTCTTAGCTACCTAGCCACTGTTCGACTATGTCTTGGTTGTCTTCAATCCACTGTTTAGCATTTTCGTAAGGATCGCTTCCATCTTCCTGATTTAGCAGCATGACTTCGCCCATCTGCTCTGGTGTCCACTCGAAGGCATCGAGAATTGCATAGGCTTCGGGCATGTCGTCCTTCAGGCCTTGACGAACGACCGTGTGAATCTGCTCCGCACCACCGTAAACGTTTTTCGGATCATCTAGGTATTTAAGGTCAAAGCGCGCGAACATCCAGTGAGGGGTCCAGCCGGTGACAACGATATTTTCTTCGTTGTTGATGGCGCTAGAAAGTGCCGCTGTCATGGTGGCACCACTGCCACTACGCAGGTTCAGCCCAAGGTCATAGGTATCCACAACCTTTTCGGACAGCGCCATCAAGCCTGCACCGGGGTCAATACCGATGATCTCGCCATTAAAACTGTCGGCGTTATCGTTAAGATCAGCAATGGAGTCGATATCGGCGTACTCGGGCACGACGAGGCCCAGCTTAGTGCCGTCGAGATTAGCGCCTAGATCTTCAGTGCTGTCGCCTACGCGTTCCATGTATTCAGCGTGGGTGGTCGGCAGCCAAGCGGCAACGATAGCGTCCGCGTCACCCGTAGAAAGCGCCTGGAACATGGCCGCTGCTGAGAGAGAGGTAAGGTCAACCTCATAGCCCGCTTGTTCAAGCACGGCGGCGATAACGTTGGTGGAAGCAACTTCAGATGACCACTCCACGTAGGCCAGGTTAATCGAGCCTTTGTCTTCTTCGGCTTGCGCCGCGCTGCTAACCGCGATACCGGTTCCGGCTAATAGCGCCAGCGAGGCCATACGGATGCGGAGGTTCAATGTGCGATATTTCATTCACGTTCTCCCTTGGGTATAGATTTATTAATGTGTCGTTCTACTGCTATTTGCACTATTGCCGTGTTTTCCTGAGCGACTGTGTTAAGCGATCAAGCAACATCGCCAGAATCACGACCGCAATACCTGCTTCAAAACCATCACCAGGGCGCAGACGCTGAATGGCCCGCCACACCTCGCTGCCTAGCCCATCTGCACCAATCATCGCGGCAATCACCACCATGGAAAGGGCGAGCATAATGGTCTGGTTAATACCTGCCATCACCGTCGGTAACGAGAGTGGCAGCTGTACTTTGAATAGTTTCTGGCTCCGCGTTGCGCCATAGGCGTCGGCGGCTTCAATCAGCTCTACCGGGACTTGGCGAATACCTAGCGTTGTAAAACGTATCGCTGGCGGCATTGAAAAAATAACGGTCGCGAAAATAGCCGATACCGAGCCAATGCCGAAAAATGGAATCGCGGGAATCAAATACACGAAAGCCGGCATGGTCTGCATAAAATCTAGCGTCGGCATGATGAACCGATAAAGACGGTCCGATAAGGCCGCTGTGATGCCCACCGGTAGCGCAATAATCACGGCAACGAAGGTAGCAAAGACGACCAGAGTGAGCGTCTCAATCATGGGGTTCCATAGCCCCAGATTCCAAATCAACGCTAGGCCAGCAATAGCGCCAATGGCTAAGCGAGGGCCGGCCAGTTTCCAGCATAAGAGCGCAATCAGCGCCAGCAGCGCCCATTCAGGCAGCCACATTAAGCTATCGTTTAAGACATCAATGCCGGTTTGAGTGAAGCGCGAGATGCCCCGGGTTACCGATGAGTATTCGCTGGTCAACCAGGTCAGGCCCGTTTCGATCCAATTACCAAGCGGAATGCGAGGGATATCCATTATTGCTCTCCTGCTCGTGCCAGTTCATCGAGTACCGCGCCTTTTACCACCACGCCCAGCAGCTGCTGTTGCTGGTCAGTAACGGCGATGGGGAAGCTTTTTTCACTGAACATGGCAAACAGGTTATGCAGCGGTTCGTCCATGGGAACTTTGCGGAAATCTTGGGTTAAGTAGGGGATGATGGAGCTGGCACCTTCGTCAATTGCGCGGCTAGCCGCATCAGCCTCTAATAAACCGAGCAAGCGACGGTCACGGTCGACAACATAGATAGAGTCGATGCTATGGTCACGCATACGGTGTAGCGCAGTGCGGGGGCCATCGCTATCGCGAGCAGTCGAGCGCAACGGTCGCATAGCACTTTCAGCGGTTAATATGCGTGCGCGATCAACGCCTTGGATAAAGCGCCGTACGTAGTCATCTGCCGGCTGGGTGAGGATCTCTTCGGGCGTGCCAATTTGCACGACTTCGCCATCTTTCAGCAGCACGATCCGGTCGCCAATGTTGAGCGCCTCATCGAGATCGTGAGTAATGAATACCGTGGTCTTTTGCATTTTAGACTGCAGCTGCAAAAGCTCTTGCTGCATGTCTTTACGAATCAGCGGGTCGAGTGCCGAGAAGGCTTCGTCCATCAATAGCACCGTCGCATCGTTGGCCAGCGCGCGCGCTAAGCCAACGCGCTGCTGCATGCCGCCAGAAAGCTGATTAGGATAAGCATTTTCCCAGCCTTCAAGGCCAACCTGCTTGAGCGAACGGTGGGCAATTTCATGCCGTTCTGCCTTCTCAACGCCGCGGATCTCTAGGCCAAATTCAGCATTCTGTTGAACGGTACGATGAGGAAAGAGCGCAAAGTTCTGAAACACCATTGAAAAGTGGCGGCGACGGCACTCTAAAAGCGCCTTTTCTTTTAAGGTTGGAATGTTCTCACCGTCGATGATGATCTCACCTTCGGTGGTTTCAATAAGACGGTTGAGACAGCGAATCAGCGTTGATTTGCCAGATCCTGACAGCCCCATGATGACTAGCAGCTCTCCTTCATAGACATCAAAGGAGATATTGGAAAGCCCGAGTGTCTGGCCTGTTTTTTCCAAAATCTCTGGGCGCTTCATGCCTTGGTTGCGAAGCTCAATGGCTTTTTGGGGATGCTTGCCAAAGACTTTACTTAAACCGCGCACTTGAATTTTGACGGGTCGTGTTTGATCCATCGACGATGCCTTTTTGTTGAGCAGAGTAGCCGTGCAGCGTCACTCCGTTTAGACCACATGAATGAGAGGGATCATTGCAATGGAGGCAGCGATACACGCTATTCATAAAAAAAATAAGAGATTCAGCTGAGTGATTTATTATTAATTATTATACATGGGCGGGCTCAATGTGTCACAACGGCCCGTTCAACGCGGCAACTAACGCCACATGTGTCATTTTTTACCCATTTAAATATGAGTGGTAAATAATATAAGCAATGTTTTTTATTTATTAAGGTATTGTTTTTAAAGCTATATTTTTTTTACAAAGATAAATGGCACGCGAAGTGTATGGAAGGCATATCAGTAATGTTTCAAGTTAAAGCTGTCTACCGGATAGCGAGCTTCATTAGTTTCAAGATTAGAGGTGGTAATTATGGACAAGCAATGTGACCGCGTTAATAACGATCTGGCTATGACCGATAACCAAACCACTTTAGATCAGCAGTCATCCAAGCGACCTCACTGGATGACCCTATGCATGATGGCAACGGCCGCCAGCGTTATCGTATTGGCTGGCTGTGGAGATAGCGGCGACGACGCGGCTGTACCGCCGCCTGCTGAAGAGTCTGCTCCACTTGAGCAAGATACGACGGCTGAGCCCGCCGCTGGAATGAACGAAGAGCCTGCTATGGATATGGAACAGGACCCTGGGTTAAATGACGATCCTGCTGCTCAAGGTTCAATGAATCAGAGTACAGGGGCCGGGGCTGAAGGTTCTATGTCCTCTGAAGATCCTATGTCTACCGACGACACCATGCCCGGAGACACAATGGATGAGCCTGCTGAAGGCACCATGAACCCTGATGAAGATGAGGCGGGGTTCGGTGAAGGCACAGATCCAATGCCTGGTGACAGCAATGCAGACGATGATGAAACATCAAGTAATACGTAAGCTCTGTTTTCAGCTCAGCCTCAAGGATGAGGCCAGCACTTGAACAGAAAGTACCAGTCCCTACGATGATAAGTCGACTCAGCTGTCTGTTCCCTGCGGCTGCTCCACACGATTTATCATCTTTTTCGCCCCCGCGCCCGCGGGGGTTTTTTTTTATGTCTCTTTTGTGGTTTTTAGTTTTGTATAGCGATTAACGTTCTGGCTGGCGCCATGCCTGCTATTCTTCGTTGTCTTCTAAGCGTCGGTACAGCGTTCTGCGAGCAATGCCCAGTACTTCGGCCGTGCGACGTTTATTGCCGCCAGTAGCTTCCAATACTTTGTTTATATAGCGTTTTTCAACTTCTTCTAAGCTGGGCCAGCGGGCGGTTGCGGGTGTTGATACCTGGCTTGCCGCGAGCACTTCGCCGCTAAGTGTTGCCACTAGCGGAGCGCTCGCATCAGAAACGGAGTTGACGCGCAGCCGCTCGGGTAGATCTTTATGGCTGAGTGAGCCGTCTTCACTCAGCGTCACTGCGCGCATAATGGCGTTTTCTAACTCGCGGACGTTGCCTGGATAGGGGTAGTTAAGAAGGCTGTTGAGTGCTTCCGGCTCAAATTTTTCTATATGCTTACCCTGAGCTTCGGCATGCTTATCGATCAGTGTAAAAATGAGATGCTCAATATCAGTGCCGCGTTCGCGCAGCGGCGGGATGCGTAGCGAGAAAGTCTCTAGGCGGTAAAACAAGTCACTGCGGAAGTTTTCTTGCTCTATTTCTTTGCTTAAGTTGCGGTGCGTCGCTGCAATAATGCGAACATCGACCGGCTCTTCTCGCTCACCACCCACCGGGCGTACGGTTTTTTCTTGCAGTGCGCGCAGTAGCTTGGCTTGAAGGTTAATCGGCATTTCACCAATTTCGTCTAGAAATAGGCTACCACCTTGGGCGCTATGAAATAGGCCTTTACGCGCTTCGTTAGCACCGGTAAACGCGCCCTTAACATGCCCAAAAAATTCGCTTTCCATCAAGTCAGCCGGGATGCTTGCGCAGTTGACCGGTACAAACGGTTGGTCCTTGCGAGGGCTTTCCTGGTGAATAGCGCGGGCCAAAAGCTCTTTACCGGTACCGCTTTCGCCTAAAATCAGAATCGGAGCAGCGCTTTTTGCAAGGCGTGATGCATCGTGAAACAGCGCCTGCATCACCGAGCTCTTGCCCACTATGCCGTGGAAATGACTGATGTTGGTATCGGGGGAGACGGCCAAACGCTGCCTTTCCAATACGCGGAATACCGCATCGCGAATGGCATCAAGGTCCAGCGGCTTGGTCAAAAAATCGTCGGCGCCCAGTTTTAGCGCTTCGACGGCTTGGTCAATGGTGCCGAATGCAGTAATGACAATAATACCCAGCTCACTGCCTGCTTGGCGTAGCTGTTGAAGCAGTTGAATGCCGGTCATGCCAGGTAGCCGCACGTCCGTGATGACTAGCGAAACCGTGGTATGGCTCAGTAAGGCAACTGCCTCTTCTGCGCTAGGGACACCCAGCGTTGTGTAGCCGGCATCCTGCAGCTCTTCTTCTAATAACTCACGTATCGCGGTGTCGTCTTCCACCACTAGCAAAGGTAAAAGGTGTTCCTGATGGGTCACAAATGTTGTCCTCACGCGGATGCGGTTTCACCAAGGGGTAGCGTAATTTCAAATCCAGCGCCGCCAAGAGCACTATCAAATACGCCAATCGTACCGCCGTGGTCGTTAATAATGCGATGTACCATGGAAAGCCCCAAACCGCTGCCTTGGCCAACGGGCTTGGTGGTAAAAAATGGATCGAACACTTTAAGATGATGGGGAGTGGGGATGCCTGGGCCATCATCTTCTACCCATATGATTAGCTCGTGATCGTTCTGTTGGGCGTGTAGGCGAATGCAGCTGACGTCGGGTGCTTGTGCCGCATTGCGCAGTAAATTGGTAAGTACCTGAATAATTTGTTGGCCGTCCGCTAATAAGTTGGGTGTCGGCGATGGTAATTCAATGACCAGACGAATATTGCGTGGCTCTAGTTCATCCTCCACCAAGTCGCTGGCGCTCTTAATAAGTTTATCGAGCGCCTGTCTGCCTTTCTCAACATTATGCTGGCGGCCTAGTTCCATTAGCTGGCGCACGATCTCAACAATACGCTCCACCTCACCGCGAATTCGGCCCAGCCGGGCGCGCTCGTCATCGCCAATCACATCGCGTCGAGCAAGGCGCTGTGCCTGGCCATTAATGACCGTCAGCGGGGCGCCTATCTCATGGGCAACGCCCGCGGCCAGTACGCCTAATTCAGCGAGTTTTTTCGATTTTCGTAAGCGTTTCTCAAGCTCAATTTCGCGCCGCTGACGGTCTTCGATATCGTGATCCTTCCCAGCCATCGCATCCAGCATGCCGTTTAACCCCGATGCAAGGCGGCGATATTCGGTGGGGCCATCTTCGACCGCGCGCTGACTACGATCTCCGCCTTCTACCAGTAGCATAACGTGGAGTAATCGATTAAGGGGGCGCTCTATATAGCGGCGGAACCCCCACCAAATACTGAATACGATTCCCCCTGCACCCACCACAAATACCAACACGGCGACGATGCTAATAAAGCCCGTGTAGGTTTCGATGCCAGTATTAAGCCGGTTGACCTGGAGCACGCCGTACACGGTACCATTTTGGGCGCGTAATGGCGTTAAGGCAGAGTAATAGTTCCAGCCATCGTGCTCACGATAATTGCTATAAAGATCGTCGCGTTCAATGACCTGCTGGATTTCTTCACGGCTAAAAATGTCTTTGCCGAGACCCAGTCCATAAATATCGCGTCCATCGGTATCAAACACATAGGCACCGTAAATGCGGTGGAAAGAGAACGCTGACTGTAGGGCTTCTTCAAGTGATGTATCGCTGCCCGGCGTGATGGAATAGCTAAGTGAGGTGCTTAACGCCCGGGTAATAATTTCGACTTCGGTCTGTAGTTTGGAGCGTACGTTGTCTTCAAGCGACTTAATGGCGACTAAGCTAAAGACCACCAGGATCACAAACAGCGGCACAATCACCGTCAGAATAATTAAATTGCGTAGTCGCATGCGATATCCATGGTGGCCTTAATACTGCGTAGTGACGGGCAGCGTTGCTGGTTCGGCCCGCAAGTGAATGGGATGACTATTGATCGGTTGGCCGCAGGCGATATAAGCCACCCTGCGGGTCATCCGTCAGCACATAGATAGCGTCGTCCGGGCCTTGGCGCACATCTCGGATACGCCCTATCTGGCCTTCTAAAATCAGCTCCTCTTCGATGACGCTGCCGTTCTCTAAGCGCAGGCGCAGCAGTTTTTCGCTGCCTAATCCGCCAGCCAGTAAGCTGCCTTCCCAGTCACCAAACGCAGCACTGGTCACTTCAGCAAGCCCCGCGGGTGCAAAACGTCCTTCAAACACGTAGGCAGGGTCGGTCATGCCGGGCAGTGAGGGTTCACCAATAGGCTCATTCGTGGCGTAGTCATTGCCTTGGCTGACGTTGGGCCAGCCGTAGTTAAGGCCTGCTTCGATATGGTTGAGCTCGTCGCCAGTGCTCGGGCCATGCTCTGAGACCCAGGCTTCGCCGTTGCGCATTACCGTCATGCCCTGAATATTACGATTACCCATAGAGTAGATTTCATCTAGGGTTGCATCATCATCAACAAAGGGGTTGTCATCAGGAACGCCGCCTGTGTCGGTAAGGCGCAAGGTAGAGCCCGCATGGTCATCGCTTGTCTGGGCGCGAGAAGGGTCACTGCCGCGATCGCCGATACTCATTAATAGCGTGCCATCAGGCAGCCATGCTAGACGGGAGCCGTAGTGACGCCCAGGCCCTGAGGCACGATCTTGTGCAAACAAATGTTCAACCTCACCCAGTTCATTGCCCTGCCATTTGACACGGGAAAGTGCGGCCCGGCTGTTGCTGCCGTCGGCCTTGCTCCAGGTAAAGTAAATCCAGTCGTGGGTGCCATCGCCACTAGCCTTTCCAAAATCGGGATGCAGCACGATATCCAATAAGCCACCTTGACCTTGGTTATTCACCTCGGGCATGCCTTCCAGCGTGCTGATGTCACCACTTTCAGGGTCGACTAGCTTCAACTGCCCGCTCCGTTCGCTAACCAAGTAACGGCCATCGGGTAAAAATGCCACGGCCCAAGGGTGTTCAAAACCCTCGGCGATAAGCTCAATCGAAATATTGAGAGGATCGGTTTCCGATGAGCCTTGAATAGCTTCTGCATTCGCTGTGCTAATCATGCTCGCCAGCACTAGTCCACTAACGGCAGGGATTCGTAAGCGGGAGGTTAGACTCGTCTGGCTCACATCATGCATAGCGTGTCCTCTGGTGATGGTGTCAACGCAAATCAACATAATCAGTATGTCTAGCAGTGACTCTTCTTCAGTGCGGGGGTTCCGCTAAGCAGGCTTAAATGACCAGCTTACATGAGCAAGGCGAGTAGTACCGGCAGATAAATCAGCGCGAGTAGCGTAGAGCAAAAGACGAGGCTTGCCACATAAGCGGGTTCACGCTGGGCGCGCTGAGCAAATAGATAGTTGAACACCGCCACGGGCATGCACATCTGCACCACTAAAATGCTTTGTGCCAGCGGTGGTAGACCGACCCAGCCGGCGATAAACCAAGCGGCTGCAGCGGCGAGCGGCACGCGCACCAGGCTAAAGCCCAAACCTGAACGTAGGTTTTTAACCTGAATGCTGGCCAGTGACACGCCCAGCGTAATCAGCATAAGCGGTACCGTGAACCCTGACATTAAGTCCACCGTGTTTGCCAGCCATGGCGGCAGTGAGGTGCCGGTCAGTAGCAGCGCCATAGAAATGATAATGGCGTAGACAGTGGGTGTCTTGATAAGGGTTTTGAACGGATTGCCCTGGCTATTAAGCGCAGCGCCTAGGGTAAACTGAAACAGTGACACGGTGACCATGACCGTGATGCCGTAAGCAAACCCTGCACTACCAAAGGCGTAAAGCACCACGGGTAAACCCATATTGCCGGTATTGGGGTACATCATGGGAGAAAGCAATACACGCCAGTTCCGGCGCAATAGTTTTGCTACCAGAAAGGTGGCCGCTCCCATGGTGATGATCACCAGCGCTGAGGCCAGCATTGTTTGGCCAAACGTAGCAGCATCAATGTCAGCACCCGCCAGCGAGGCTAGTACCAGCGATGGTGTGCCGATGTTAAACACTAGCCGGGTGATGAAGTCGACCGGGTAGGGCTGGCCTAAACGTATCCATAGAAAGCCAAGTCCTGCACCGGCTAGTACGGGCGCCATAACGGCAAAAAGTTCGGCAAGCATTTACGGTCCTTGGCAGTCGTCAGCTAGCTATTGTCGTTAATCAATGGACTAGCTGGCAAGGCAAACACGCCAATGACACTAAATCGCGGCGGCGGAGGCTTTCCATTGTAGCGGTATCTGGCTACGCAAAAATGCTAGCAGTGCGTGGGTACGTCGCGTTTGATGACCGTACGCGTAAAGCAACGTAATGGGCAGCGGCACTGGTTCCCAGCCCGGCAGACAGTTAATCAGCTCGCCAGGATGATGCTGTTCACGCTTTTCGGTTAACCAGTGAGATAAAAGACCAATGCCCTGGCTACGCGCGATGGCATCAATGTGAAGACTCGTGAGGTCTACCTTTAGTCGCGAGCGAGGCGGGTGAAATGTATATTCGCCATGTTCAGGGTGAGCAAGCATTAACCCATCTGAGGTCGACCCTAGCAAATCTATCCATGCATGCTGGTTAAGTTCATCGGGACGTTGGGGTATGCCAGCGTTAGCTAAATACTGAGGGCTGGCATAAAGGCCTCGGCTTAAGTGCCCCAAATGCTCCTGATTTAGCCCGCACTCATGGGTTGGCCCGAGCCAGACATGCACGCGATTGCTGTCCATTTTCGTGGGTGGCGTCTCGCGGGTATGCAGCGTCAATTTTACTTTTGGATGACGATTTAAAAAGGTATGCATGGCGCTTGCCAGCCAGCTGCGGGCCAGCGCCCCGTGCACTTCTAGGGTCACTTCGCCGCTAATTTCCTCACGCAGCTCCGCAAGCGCTTCCTGACTGTGGGCAGCCATGGCCAGAAGCTCGGTGCAGTAGGTATGAAACAGCAGCCCGGCCTCTGTTGGAATTAGGCGGTTCGCTTGGCGCCTCAACAGCGGTTGATTGAGCCGCGCTTCTAGCTGGCTAATTCTACGACTTAAGGTCGACTTGGCTAACCCGAGCTTTTGAGCGCTGCGTGTCAAGCTGCCCGTCGTCATCACATCGGCAAAAGCAGACAGTTCGTGGAAGTCATACATTGTCAGGCCCGCAGCGATTAAGGGTTGTCTATTGTGCCATTTAAAAGATTGAATGCAAATAATTAGCATTCATTATTTGATGAAAGTGCTGCTTGTTATCGCTCTTAAATAAATACACAGCCGCTAATAAAAAGCCCCACCATGAGGTGGGGCGAAGGATCAAATCAGGGTAGTTCGTTAAGCAGGCACTAGAAGTTGAACGTTAAGCCCAGATTGTACTGGCGGCCATCTAATACGACGCCATAATCATCATTCGTCACCTCTTTGTTGGCGATATTATAGAGGCCTGCTTTCACCTGTGCGCGGTCAGTTAAATCATAAACGACACCGGCATCGACGAAGCCATACCCTGGCGTGCCATCACCCATGCTCGTCCGAGCTAAATAATCACTTGTGGAGCCACGGTAATTGCCTTGTGTCCACAGGCTTAACTCAGGAGTTGCCTGCCAGTTAACGGCAAGATTGAACATATGCTCAGGAATTTTATTCAGTGGCTCGCCAGCAAATTCGCCGGATTTTTGTTCTGAGTCGGTATAGGTATAGCTAGAGCTTAGGCGCACATCTTGGGTAAAGTCGTAGTCTAGTGTGAGCTCTACGCCCTGCATCTCGGCTTCGTCGATATTCCGATAAGTACTAAGGAAAACATAATCATTGCCGGCGTATGGGCATTCCCATGTGGAAGGATCGTTGCGATCCGCGTTTGGTGTGTTGCAGTAGCGATCCTCTGCAATTTTATCGTCAAACTGCGTATGGAATAGCATCATGCTGGAGCTAAGGCGTCGGTCTGGGCTATTAAAGATAAAGCCGGCTTCATAGTTTGTGCTGGTTTCAGGCTTCAGCTCTTCGTTCCCAATAATGAGTGCGCGTGAATGGGGAGCGGGAGAGCCACCGCCGCCGGTGCCGCGGCCGAAGCCTTCTGAGGCGGCGGCAAGCCCAGGCTGGGAATAGCCGGTAGATACGCCGCCCTTCAACGTCCATTCAGGCGTTAGGTGATAATTGGCATAAACGCGCGGCGAAAGGTGGCCACCGAATAGTTCGTCGTCGTCGTAACGCATACCTGTGGTAACGCTAAAGGCATCCGTAAGGCTCCATTCCATTTCGATGAACAACGCGGCAATCCAACGTTCTACGTTACGCATAGCATTGGGGCTATTGCCAATAAGCCCATTGGTATCATCAACAAGCTCTTCCTCTCGGTACTGACCACCAAAGGTCAGCATATGATCGCCCCAGAAGTAAGTTGATTGGTTATTAAGGGTTGTGACTTCTTCACGCTTTTCATCAGGTGATGGGCTGACGCGCTCCGAAATATCGTGTTGCAGGTAGGTGTCCGTCATAAAGGCACCATAAGTGCCTTTATGACCAAGGGTGAATACATCCTTATCGTAGCGATAAGTACTCGAAGTTGCGGGGTTGCCACGGCTATCTATCGTGGCAATGCTTCGGCCAGGGTTGTGTGTGAATTCTTTAACCGATGATGTGTAGCCGAAACTGTACTCGTTCAGCTCGTCTGGTGTGAGTATTAACTCAGCACCGATCTGGCGTGTATCGCTGTCAGGGGTGCTTTCGGCGTTATCGCTACCGCCTAAGTAATCACTCTCTTCTGTTCCTTGCCAGCTACCATGAACGCGTAAACCCAGCAGTCCTTCTATTAGCGGGCCGCCTGTATAGAAGCTAACTTGCTGCGAGTCGTTGTTGATATCGTTGAGAGAGTGGGTGTACTCGGTGACAACTTGGCCTGACCATTCTTCTGGCACGCTTTTGGTAATAATGTTGATAACGCCGCCCATTGCTTGAGAGCCATATAGCGAGGACATAGGGCCGCGGATGACTTCAACACGCTCAATCATTGCAATGGGGGGAAGGCCGATTTGTTTGCCGCTATCCTGGCCGTTCGTATTGACAGACCGACCGGCGGAAATGGGGCGGCCATCAATCAAATACAAGGTATAGCTATCATCCATACCTCTGATGCTGATGTCTTGAGCTCCACCTCCACCAGTAACATAAACGCCTGGGATGTTTCTGACCGCATCCGTAATATCACTATAGGATTGGCGATTCAGCTCCTCCCCGCTAATCACCGAGATGCTGGCGGGAGCATCGGCAACGGACTGCTCGTACCCAGAGGCGGTAACAACCATCGGGTCGAGAGTGGCGTTTTCTTGTGCGACAGCAGCAGCTATGGCCATAGAAGACAGGCCGATGGCATTTGCTAATGCACGACGAGAGAAGTGAGGCATTTGAGTTCCTTGGTATGATATTGCTTACAGATGCTCATGGTTTTTTTTATCATATGAGATGTATTGTCATATGAGATATTTATTCTATTGCCAGTAGTTCCACTTTTCGAGGCAAAAAAAATGAACATCCTGTTCTGCTTTGGGCAACTGAGCGCAGCGATAGAGTTTTGATGCTGCGCTGTCTCCTGGCGATGGGTTTATAGGCATAAAAAAGCCCCGGCGAAGGCCGGGGCATCAATTCAGCATTGAAACAGGAGCGAGTAGGAACGGGTTAGAACTCGTAGGTAGCCGAGACCCAGAAGCTGCGGCCATCTAGGGCAACGCCATCGGTAGAGCGGCCCGTTTGGGTGAAGTTGTAGGCCCGCAACGTTTCACCGTTATGCTCGAAGGTGTCGGAGCTGGTGAAATCTTTATCAAACAGATTATAAATAGTGCCGGTTAACCGCACGCTGTCAGACACACGATAAGAGCTACGTAGGTTGAATAGCTCATAGCCATTCAGTTTATTGCCTAGCTGCTCGTAGAGTGACAGCGTCTCGCCGGAGGTCGGAAGGCCTGCAGAGAAACGCTCACGGGAGGAGTAATACTCTCCTTCTAAGGTGGTGCTCCAGCGGTCATTAATGGCCCAAGTTAGGTCTGCGGTGAGTTTGTGGTCAGGCGTATTAGTGAGCACCATTCCTTCGTTGTCGCCGGAGATGATTTCAGAATCTGTAAAGGTATAGCCACCGCTAACACGCCAAGCCGGCGCAATTTGGTAGCTTGCGGTAAGCTCTACGCCACGCGTTTCAGCTTCGTCAATATTGGTTAATTGGCCAAAGCTTTCTTGCTGCGTAAAGTTACCCACGCTTAAGCAATTAGCAAGCCCTGCATTTGGGGTCTCGCCGTTACTCACGAACTGACAGTTGGGCAGGTCTGCCGCGCTGGCGATCCGGTCGGTAAAGCGGTTATAGAAAACGGTAGCACTGGTGGCAAAACCGCTTTGGTTATCGTAAATAGCACCGATTTCGTAATTGGTGCTTTTTTCCGGCTCTAGGTCAGGGGAGCCGAGGTTGACCGTGGTGCCTTGGCCGCCAAAGCCATTGATACCATCGTGAAGGTCGTTGAGTGATGGCGTCTTATAGCCGCGGCTCACACCGCCTTTCAGCGTCCAGTTGGGCGTTGTGCTCCATACAAGATAGCCGCGCGGGCTAAAGTGGCCGCCAAAGGCGTCGTGATGTTCATAGCGCCCGCCGACTGTCAGGGCAAGATCATCTCGCAGCAGCCACTCGTCTTCGGCAAACAGTGCCCAGCTGGTTTGTTCGAAGGTGATATCGCCTGCTGTTCCATCCTCTAGTTCGGCGTCAATATACTGCCCGCCAATGGTGGCCATATGATCGCCGATGGGGGCAACAAACTTGGTATCGACAATAATGTCGCGGTTTTCAAGGATGCGATCTTCGCCGCCTTGGGCCTCGTAACCAAAGTCTGGGGCGCTACCGGCGGGTAGGGTACGACCAAAGGTTTCGGTAGTGCTATGGGTAATGCTGCTTTCCCAAGTGCCCGGCGCATAGCGCCCCGTGTGGCCAATAGCAATCTGGTCACGGTTAAAACGCAGCTCATCCTTATAGCCATTAAAGGTGCCTGGAGAAGGGTTGCCTCTGCGGTCGGTGCCGTCCTGAGTGCCTAAGCGATTATCGTCGTTTGAATAGGTTTGGCGAGCGCGCTCGGCATCGACCCATAATTCGTTGTTTTCATCTGGCGTTAAGTTTAAGCGGCCGCCAATGGAGTAAATACGTGCTTCAGACGGGCGTGGGTCACGCCCGGCGCTGTTTTCAATCATGCGTTCTGAACGGTCGCGGTCAAACAAACGGCCGCGCAGTTGCAATCCAAGCGTGTCCTTAACCAATGGGCCTGACGTATAGAGATTGATCGCGGAGCTATTGCCGGCATCGCGGTCTTCTTGAAAGGTATTTTCGACCGTCACCGAGCCAGCCCAGTCCTCGCCTATGCGGCGAGTAATAATGTTGACTACCCCGCCCATGGCGTCGGAGCCGTAGAGTGTCGACATCGGCCCGCGAATTACCTCAATGCGCTCAATAGCCGAGAGCGGGGGCATAAAGCCGGTCGAGGTTTCACCGAACCCGTTTGGCGTGACGCTGCCCGATGTGTTCTGGCGGCGTCCATCAATCAAAATCAGCGTGTATTCGCTGGGCATGCCGCGAATGGAAATATTTAACCCGCCGGTTTTACCTGTTCCCGAGCGCACATCAACACCAGGAACATCAGCAATCGCTTCGGCAATGTTGGAAAACTGCTTAAGCTCCAGCTCTTCACGAGATATAACCGAAATACTGGCTGGCGCACTATCTACCGATTGCTCATAGCCAGCAGCCGTTACCACCATATTATTGAGCTGAGCGGTTTCTTGGCCATAAGCGGCTGAGGAGATAGCGGCAAGTGCGATGGCACTGGTTAATGTAAGGCGAGTAAATTGTTGCATGACGAACCCCGTGATAATACGATTTGCTTGCTAATGATATTTATTATCAAATAGGGTTTGGATTCTAAGAAGAAAGGTTCCCATTTGCGACGCAAAAGTATGGAACGATGCGTTGCGTAAATTGCAACTTTGGCGCGACTAACGCTGTTGCCAAATATGGAACATGGCATTCAGGGAGATAGTAGTGCAAGTGATTTTGAGAATCGTTACTATTCGCTATCTGGATTGTTATTTGCCAATCAATTTATAGCGATATTTAAAAGTAGGGGACCTCAATGCTGCGTTCGGTACTACGTCATGGTTTAACAGGTGTGCTATTCACGAGCCTTATCGCCAATGCCCAAGCGCGTGAGCTGGATACCGCCTTTGGTAAAGTGGAGGTGCCTGATTCACCGGCGCGCGTGGTGACACTTTACGAAGGTGCCTTGGACGCCTCGGTCGCGGTTGGAGTGACGCCGATTGGTGCGATCGCCACGCGGGGCGGCAATGAGGTGGCGACCTATATGAGTGAACATATTGATACTCGCCAGTTGGAAATGGTGGGCGTTGCGCGCGAAACCAATATTGAAGCGGTGCTTCGCTTACAGCCGGATCTCATTCTGGCTACCCCACAGCTTCCCGAAGAGCAGTATCGATTGCTTTCGCGCATTGCGCCCACCGTTGTGCCTGAATCAAACGGCCTGTCGCGTGAAAACTGGAAGGCCGAGTCACGCCTTTATGGGCAGGCCCTGGGTAAAGAGGCCGAGGTAGATGAAGCGCTTGAAAGCGTTGAGCAGCGCGCGGCTTCGCTTAACCAGCGCCTAAGCGAAGCCCAGGTGAGCGGTACTGCCTACTTGGCTCGCTGGATGCCCGCAGGGCCCATGGTGATGTCGTCTGAACTGTTTGCAACCGGTGTGCTTGCTTCGACCGGTATCAGCGTGGAAGGCGAAGGGCTAGTTAAAGAAGGCAGTGCGCATAGCGATATTCTGAGCCTTGAAAACCTGTCTATGATCGACGGCGACTGGCTTTTTCTCGCCACGCTTAACGACGAAGGCCAGCAGGCACTTGATGCCGCTGAGCAAAGCAGCGCCTTTACGCGTCTCAACGTTGTCCAGCAAGGTCACGTGGTGCCTGTTAATGGCCAGGTTTGGAGCAGCGCCTCTGGCCCGTTAGCCGCCCAAGCCATTTTGGACGATATCGAAGAGGCGTTGTTGCCTTAGGTCCTCTTGCTACCAGCGCTCTTGCTATTGAAGCGCTGGGTAACAATATGCGTGGCACAACAGTTTTCGGTGCAAAGATTCTTGTTATAAACGTCTTTGGTATACAGATACGCTCGTGAAGGAATGGCCATGAAAGTCTTCGCGCGTGCGAAACGCCTTAATCAGCGCACGCTATTGTTATGCCTACTCACCGCCCTTGTGGCGGTGAGTCTCGTTAGTTTACTGGTAGGGGCGGGCAACGTTTCGCCGTCTCAAGCACTCTCGATGCTGCTGGGCGGCGAGGACAGCGAGGCGTATTTCGTGGTCTGGGAGCTGCGTGCGCCGCGTACATTAATCGGTATTGCGGTGGGCATGGCGCTGGGCGTTTCGGGGGCACTTTTACAAGCGGTGGCCCGCAATCCCCTTGCCGAACCTGGCTTGCTGGGTGTCAGCGCTGGCGCCGCTTTTGCCGTGGCGCTAGCGTTGGTGCTGGGAGCCAGTGCGGCAACGCTGCGCATTTCAGTGGCGCAGCTGGGGGCGCTGATCGGTTGCATGTGCGTATTAGGCGTTGCTCGCTGGCGCGGGGTCGGCAATGATCCCATTCGCCTGGTACTTGCAGGGGCTGCTTTTTCAGCATTGCTCGGGGCCATGACCTCGTTAATGCTGCTATTTGATCAGCGCTCGGCCGATGAGGTGCGCTTTTGGGTGATTGGCAGCTTGGCAGGACGCCGTTTGGAAGACCTGTTGGCCGTGTTGCCATCGGCGGTGGTGTGTAGCGTATTGATAGCCCTCATTGCGCGTCCGCTTTCGGCGCTGGCGCTTGGTGAGCGTATGGCGTCGGGGCTTGGACATCATCCTCAGCTCATCCGCGCTTTGGTGGTACTTTGCGTGGCGCTGCTGGTGGGGGCGGCAACGGCGATTGCCGGACCCATTATCTTCGTTGGATTGGTGGTACCTTTTATCGCCCGTGCTTTTGCCGGGCCTGATATTCGCCGCACGCTGTGGTTTTGCTTGCCGATTGGCCCTTTGATTATTCTAGCGGCTGATATTATTTCGCGTGTGGTCGTAGCGCCTTCTGAGCTTCCGCTGGGGGTTCTTACGGCACTCTGCGGCGCGCCGGTGCTGATCGCCGCCGTGCGTGCCCGCCGCCTGCCTACGTTATGAGCTTTTTTATGAGTTTTTTTATGAGGTCACGCTGGTTGAAATCTGATCTCAGAAAACTCAGGAAAAATAGCGCCGCTGCGCTGGTGTCTATCGCGCCCACGATGAAAATAGCATCGAATGACGATGAATCCGTTAAGCCGCCAACCGGCTACTGGCGGTGGGGCGAGCGCCGAGCTAATGGTGCCAGTGTTCTGATTGAACGCCGCGCCGTTTGGGTCAACAGTGCACTGATGGTCGCGTTAGTATTCGCCGCTATTGCCTACCTGTCCCTTGGCAGCCTGACGCTTATGCCTCGTGAGGTGATCATGGCGCTGGCGGGGCAGGGCGACATGATGACTGGATTTATGGTTCAGGAGTTGCGCCTGCCGCGCTTGGTCGCGGCTTGCCTGACCGGCGGGGCATTCGCCCTGGCCGGTATTCTTATGCAGACACTGGCCCGTAATCGCCTGGCGACGCCGGGCATTATTGGCATTGATAACGGTGCCACGGCGTTTGCGGTTGCCTCGGTTGTGGGTATGAGTGTCTCTATAGCACCTTCGACCATGGCCTTGACCGGTGCGGTGACCGCCGCGGTGCTGACATTTGGACTCGCGGCGGGGAGCGGTACTCAGGGTTATCGCTTTATCGTCGCCGGTATCGGTGTTGGCGCTGTTTTCGGGGCGATCACGCAGCTGCTGCTGGCGCGGGTCGCGATTGATACCGCCAATGCCGCTTACCCGTGGACGGTCGGGTCACTGAATGCGCGTTCAGGTGGTTCCGTTCACCTATTGGGCGTCGGCCTAGCGGTGGGTTTTGTGACGGCACTGGCGTTAGCCCGCTCGCTGACGATCCTACGTTTTTCCGAAGCGACGGCTAACGGGCTTGGGGTGAACGCCAAAGTAAGACGTATCCAAATACTGCTGTTATCGGTGGTATTAACGGCGCTTGCCGTTGCCGTTGCCGGGCCAGTAGGCATGGTGGGGTTGATCGGGCCTGAAATTGCGCGCGCGCTTTCTACCCCACGCCATGTGCCGGTGGTCGCGGCAACGCTTGCCGGTGCCCTGGTGATGGTGCTGGCCGATTTAATGGGGCGCACCCTGCTGGCGCCGATTGAGCTTCCGGTGGGTATTGTCACCGCTATTATTGGCGGCCCCTGGCTTTTATGGATTTTGATGCGGCCGCAACGGAGTCACGCATGAACGATTTTGAAGCTCCGCCGACGCTGGCTACCGATGCGCTGAGCATGGGCTACGGCGCGCGGCGGGTCATTGATGGTCTGGATATACACTTGCCTAGTGCAAAGGTAACGGCCATTGTCGGGCCGAACGGCTGTGGTAAATCAACATTGCTGGCGGGACTGGCTCGCCTGCATAAGCCCGATGGCGGTTGCGTATTGTTGAACGGTGAGGATATTCAGCGATTGCCTTCTCGCCAGCTGGCCACTCAGCTGGCGCTGCTGCCTCAGGAAGCCGTCGCGCCGGAAGGCTTAACCGTGACCGAGCTAATACGCTTTGGCCGCCAGCCGCATCAAGGCTGGCTGCGCCAGTGGTCGGCAGAAGACCAGCGTGTTGTTCAGCATGCGCTTGAAGCGGCAGGGCTAGAAGATCTGGCTGATCGGCCCATTGAAGCGCTTTCCGGTGGCCAGCGTCAGCGTGCCTGGATCGCCATGACCATCGCTCAGCAAACGCCGCTATTGCTGTTAGATGAGCCCACGTCTGCATTGGATCTTGGTCATCAAATCGAAGTCTTCGAACTGGTAAAAGAGCTCGCCCATCACGGCCGCACCGTCGTGATGGTGCTGCATGATCTTGCCAGCGCGTGCCGCTATGCTGATCATCTAGTGGCCATGCGGGAAGGGCAGATAATCGCGCAAGGGCCGCCCGCTTCAGTGGTGACACCAGAGCTGGTTCGCACGCTTTATCAAGTAGAATGCACGCTAATAACCGACCCCGCGACCGGAAGCCCCCTGTTGGCCAATGTGCGGCGCTCGCCTGCGACAGCTTAATCGGCTGTCAGTTAAGTGGTTGTCTCGTCGCTTTAGCCGCACGCTAACAATCTCAAATAAGGAACACTTGTGTCCTCTCCTGCACACAGTTTTCAAGCTTTAGTTCGGCTGCTGCGCTACGCCAAAGGCTATCGGCGACGCATTATTGCCGCGACCACCTGTTCAGTTATCAACAAGCTGTTTGATATTGCGCCAGAGATTTTGATTGGTGTCGCCATTGATGTGGTAGTGAACCAAGAGCAAAGCTTTGTGGCGAGCCTGGGCTTTGAGACGCCTCACCAGCAGATCACCATGCTGGCGATACTTACTTTTGTTATTTGGGCAGGGGAGTCGCTGTTTGAGTATTTGTTTCAAATCCTCTGGCGCAACTTAGCCCAGCGCCTGCAGGCGGATATGCGCCAAGACACCTACGAGCATGCCCAGCGGCTCGATATGGCGTTCTTCGAATCGAAAAACTCAGGCCAGCTTGTGGCCACCATGAACGACGACGTTAACCAGCTTGAGCGTTTTCTAGATGGCGGTGCCAATGCGCTTATTCAGGTGGTCGTCACCGTGGTGGCGGTGGGCGCGGTGTTCTTTGTGCTTTCGCCGCTGATCGCGCTGTTAGCCTTTACGCCTATTCCGCTAATTATCTGGGGCGCGTTCTTCTTCCAGCGTAAAGCCGGGCCGCTTTATAGCGATGTGCGTGAGAAGGTGGGCGACCTAGCCAGCCGGCTGTCTAACAACCTTAGCGGCATTGCGACGATCAAAAGCTTTACCAGCGAAGACCGCGAAGCGGAACGTCTGCGCCAAGCCAGCGAAGCGTATGTCGAGGCTAACCGCCGGGCGATTAAGGTCAGCTCAGCGTTTATTCCGGTGATTCGTATGGCGATTCTAGCGGGCTTTCTGGCCACCTTTACCGTGGGTGGCATGATGGCGCTCAACGGCTCTCTGAATGTCGGTGCGTATGGCGTGCTGGTATTTCTGACCCAGCGGCTGCTTTGGCCGCTAACCGGCCTGGCCCAGGTGATCGACCTGTTTGAGCGCGCCATGGCCAGCACGCGCCGGATTCTTGACCTGCTCGAAGTCCCAATCACGGTTAAAGATGCCAGCACCACTCCGCTCACCCAGCCGGTGCGTGGCGACGTCACGATTGAAAATGTGAGCTTTCATTACGCGACCAGCCGCGTGGGCGTTGATGGAATTGATCTGCATGTGCCCGCCGGCAATACCCTGGCGCTGGTGGGGGCCACTGGGCCGGGTAAATCGACGCTGATCAAGCTGCTGCTACGTTTTTACGACCCAGAAGCCGGGCGCGTACTGATCGACGGCCAACCTATTATTGACGTGAGTATGAAGTCACTGCGCCAGTCCATTGGCTTAGTCAGCCAGGACGTGTATCTCTTTGAAGGCAGTATTCGAGACAATATCACCTATGGAAAGCCGCAGGCCGATGAAGCCGAGATTATCGACGCTGCCAAAACCGCTGAGGCTTGGAGTTTTATTGAAACATTGCCTCTGGGGCTAGATACACCCGTTGGGGAGCGCGGAGTGCTGCTTTCTGGCGGCCAGCGCCAACGGCTTTCACTCGCGCGAGCACTGCTTAAAGACCCGCCGATCTTGGTGTTGGATGAAGCCACTAGTGCAGTGGACAACGAAACCGAAGCGGCCATCCAGCGTTCCCTAAAGCGCATTGCTCATGGGCGTACGGTGATTATGATTGCCCACCGGCTTTCTACCATCGTTCACGCTGATGAAATCGTGGTAATCGAGAAAGGCCGTGTCGCTGAGCGGGGCAGCCACGCCAGTTTGCTTGCCACCAACGGGCACTATGCCGTCCAGTGGCGCGTACAAACCGGCGAGGCTCTAGCAGGAGATATAGAAGTGCTAAGGTCTTAAACGCTTTGTGTCATCGTTATCGATTCACTAACAGCGCGTTAAGCGTCACCGGCACGTTCTCATCAATTTCTTGATAACCCAGCATCGACAGCACGGTACGCACCGTGCTGTTTTCCATTAGAACCTTACCATCTATGGCCATCGGTTCAGCGTGAGTAACGCGTATTTCATTCAGGCCTTCGCGGGTAAAGCGCAGCGGCACCGACTCCTGCTGATTAACCATATCGGATTCAACCCTAAACTCCAGGGTCTCGACCAGGGATTCGCCAATGTCCAAATTGTCTAGCTGCTCAGGGGGCATTTGCGCCACTAGCGTGACCAACGTGGTGTTTGCCAGCAAGCCAATCCAAGGCGGCAGTTCGCTAAAGCGCTCAAGTACATCCGTTTGGCTGAGCTTTAATGGCAGCCGCAGCGTACCGTCGCTGGATACAGTGCCCTGTAGGTCGCGTATTTGGTGGTGATGCGTTTGCGGTGCTGCGCCGTTTAGCTGGGTAATCGACGCCTGTACCTGAGACTGAGCAGGATCAAGCTGCCAATCAGCGTGTACCGGCAGGGCTAACAATAAAGGAAATAGAGCAATCAATGCTTTCACAGCGCGCCTCCGCATAAAAACTGTCCACAATACGATGAGCTACTCACAAAACTAAGAGCCGCTCAAATGATTAAACACTACCCACAAGACCCCCCAAACCGTATAAAGTGCCACAGCAGCATGAAGATAGCGCAATGGGGCTAGCCTCAACCCGTCACATTCGCTATGATATGCACGCTTTTCGGGCCTATAGCTCAGTTGGTTAGAGCAGGGGACTCATAATCCCTTGGTCGTCCGTTCAAGTCGGACTGGGCCCACCAATTTTCAATGACTTATCCTCGCGTTATTCCTTCCTAGCTGTACTTTTCCTCAAAGTGTCAACCAAGTGTCAACCGAATATCCTCGGGCCGTAAGTGATCGCTTCTTTTAAATGATCCGGCGCTAGGTGTGCATAACGCATGGTCATTTGTATGCTTTGATGCCCCATTATTTTTTGCAGTGTTAGTAAGTTACCGCCGTTTATCACAAAGTGGCTAGCGAACGTGTGTCGTAAAACGTGTGTGCGTTGCCCTCTAGGCAGTTCGATATCTCGGTGATTTTCAACCCAGTTGTCCAAATGGCTGCACTTAAGCAGCCTTTTTATTACGCTCGATTTCCTGCACTTTCCCTGGGTTAAGCGACACTGAACCAGTGACCTCCCAGTTTCGGGTGCTGCCCGACCAGCGTTTCGGATAGCGACGCTTAGCGCTTTCATAAACCGCTTTACGACGTTCAAGGCGTTTTCGATCAACGCCACGATGCCGGTCAGCTGGCGTGACATATTGGATGCCACTGTGAAGGTGCTGTTCGTTGTAAGCCCGCTCGAACACCAACATCCATTCTCGTACCGCGCTCAGCGATGTAAAGCCCTTGGTGGGCCATGCTGGGCAGTATTTGACGGTACGGAACAGCGATTCCGAGTAAGGGTTGTCGTTGCTTACTCTCGGGCGACTGTAAGACATCAACATCCCCAGTTCGGTTAACCTCGCTTTGAGCGTATAGGACGTCATCGGCGCCCCGTTATCTGAGTGCAGTACCGGTGGTTGATGCCAGCAACCTTCTCGCAGCAAAGCGCGTTCCAGTAATTGTTTAGCCAGCTCGCCCGATTCGGTGTCGTGAACTTCCCAGGCGATGATTTTGCGGCTGTAGATATCCATGATCAGGTAGAGATACCAGTGCTGGCCTCGCACAACGGAGGCGCAGAAGCTAATGTCCCAACTCCAGACCTGGTTTGGCCCTGTTGCCGTAAAACTGGTCGGCGCGGGCACTGGACGGCGTGGTTTCATACGGCCACGAGGGTGCTGCTGGTGATGCTTTTTCAAAACCCGGTAAAACGACGATTCGGAGGCCAGATAGACGCCGTTGTCTGCCAGCAAAGGCACGATTTGAGACGGCGGCAAGCTCTGATACTCGGGACGATGACACGTGTTCAAAATGGCTTGCTCTTCCTCATGCGTTAGCTGATGCGGCTGCCTGCCTTGCACCACGTGATGACGCTGATCCTCAACAACAGCGCCACACTCAGATCGCCAACGTTTCAGTGTGCGTTCATTCACGTTGATAATCTCAGCGGCTTTATAACGAGACGCGCCATCCACAACCGCTTCGTCAAATAGCGCGATGAGCCTTGCACGTTCGTCGAGCGGCGTTAGTCGTCCTCGCCGCTGTCGGGATCTTCGCTGTACAAGGCTTCGAGCTTTTTTGAGAGCACCAGTAACGACGTCGTCTCAGCCACTACCTTGTCTTTGCGCCGCACTTCCGCTTTGAGTTGCTTGATGGTCTTACGGTCTTCTTTACGCTGCTTTTGCGCCGCTTTTTCCTGGTCTTCTTGCCGACCAGCGCCTTCGAGGCAAGCCGCTTTCCACTGCTGAATTTGCTCGGGATAAAGGCCTTTTTCGCGACAGTAAGCGCCAAGCTCTGCCTCTGACAGGGTGGCGGTTTCGATGACCACGGCTAGCTTGGCGTCGGGCGACCATTCACTGTCGCCTGGGGTGTAACCCGGCACAGGCACTCCTTTTACTCGACACTGTTTTAACCAACTATACAGCGTCGCGTCAGAGATGCCTTCCTCTGTCGCTACCGATGCCACACTGTGATTATGGGGTGGTAACAACTTCTTCAGGACGGCTGATTTACGCTCTGCGGAATAACGTGGCACAAGGACTCCATGCCGCTCCCTCTGGATTAGATTTAGGCGATATCGCCAACCGGACAACTAGGCTGACAGAGGGGGATCTGAGGCTTTTAGCGCGTTAGTGAAGGCTTGGTAAGCATCCTGGGGGAAGAGTCGACCCATGGGTGCACCATGGGCCTTTAACTGCTGATAAAGCATGTCGGGAATGGGCAAGGAGCGGGCTCGGCCATTTTTAGTGTCCACGTAGGTGACTTGGCCATTTCTGACCAGCTCAGCTCGTAAGTATTGGGCTTCGCCCCAGCGGGCACCCGTGGCGAGGCACAAGGTGGCCATCATTTTAACGTGATGGTTGCGGGACTGGTCGAGGTGGTGGAAAAGGGTGTTGATCTGTTCAATGGTGAGATAAGACAGCTCCCGTTCAGGCAGGCGAATGAACTGGATCGACGCAAATGGGTTTTCGCCGTGCCACTCTTCCATTCTGATCAAGAGGTTAAATACAGCGCGAAAATAACCGATGTCATGATTAACCGTGTTTGCTGTTAAACCTTCGGCAAGACGTTTTTGACGATATTCAGCAACGTGAATAGGGCGTATCAATGAAGCACGCGGATTTCCCATATAGTCGGCTATAAAGCGTAATTTATTGAGCCGAGATTTACCGTCTTTCAGTGTGGCGCCGTGTAAGTTGTGCCACGTTTGGGCGAGATCCATTAGGCTACGACTATCTCTACGCTTAGGCGCGTAATCTTCGCCGCTAGCAGCCTGTGAACGTATTTTCGCTTCAAAGCGTTTCGCCTCTGCCTGGGTGCGAAAGGTTTTCCGGACACGCTTACCCATGCGACCCTCAGGCTTAACGTCAACCTGCCAGCCGGTTTTGACTCTATTAATGGCCATGGCTATGCGGCTTTCCCTACCAATCGTCGTTCTATTAATTTCTGTTCTACGATCTGTCTAAATTGGCCGGAGTCGACCCCTCGACGGCGGTAGTATTCGGCTAGGTCTTCCCACATGCCGGAGCGTTGGAGAAAGCGAACGGCTTCATGGGTGCGGAAGCCTTGACGGGCGTAAATGCTGATGAGGTTGCCAAACGCTAGGGTGACGTTCTTTTCATTGCCTAAACCAGGTGCTTTGCGGGCGCGTTTGTAGAGAAAGCCAGGTTCATGGCAGTAGAAACGGGCGTCTTCCTGCATGACTTGCCACGCGGGATCAATCAGGTTGCGGCGGGTATCCAGCCGGTAAGACTGCATCGCGGTACGCCAGAGGCCGGAGAGATGCGGTACTACGTCAGTGAAGCGATTGAAGCCGTGGGAGGCGTCCAGTACCTCGCCGGTATCGACGTTGCAGGGGATGCCCTGAGCGTACTCACGCAGCACCGATTGATGAAAGCGCAGTTCGATACGCCACACCGTTTCCTCAGGGTTATAGGCGGGGCTGAGATCGTCTTTTACGGCGTGCTGCCAGATGTTTTCCCAAAAGTGCATTTTGTCGCGGTGCTTGGCTTCGAGCGTCTTGTTATATATTGAGCATTGGAGCGCCCCAGCGGTACCAAACATATAGGTTTCACCACGGCCATAGGTGGTGGCAATGGTGCTGTGAGCAAACTCCAACTCTTCAATGCCATCAATGCGCATAATCTTCTTTGAGCGGGTCACGAAGCGCGGCATGAAGTCTTTCGGAGGCTCCCAGCCCTGTACATCTAATGCTAGGTGAATGGCACAGCCGACAGGCTCCACATAGGCGAGCATGTGCGCTGCGATGTTGTACATGAAGTCTTGGCACTGCTGAGGGCTTCGCGCTTGAATGAAGTGTGGGGAGAGCTCGATTTTTAGATGGGTACCGATGTTCTCCACCTTGGTATGCCGTGCCTGAAAGAACACGATAACGCCCAGCTCATTGTTTTGGAGACGGTAGCGGAAGCCTGAACCGGCTGCGCCGGCACCGACTGACCATGTGACGTCGAATAGCGTCATCGTGGCACCATGGCCTTCGTTATAGACCCTGATGATCTCATCAAACTGGTACAGGCAGGGCTTGCCCTGGTAAAGCTGCCGTACCGTGTCCACGCCTGCGTTCAGTATGCGGATATCGTCAAGCTCACGCTGACCAGCCGAGCTGATCAAGAGCTTTCCAAACGGGTCTTGCTCGCCTTTCTCCAATGAGGCAATCGAATAACGGTTCCAACGCTCCATGACCTGTTCCCTTAAATTTTTAAAATGTTGGTACGTGCTGCAATGAGCTGCTTTAACGGGTTTCGTTGTTACTCTGCGAGACGTGTTACAGGGATGGTCTCGACCGCTTGCCGCCAGTTCATGGCCACGTAATCCGCTGTGATTGAGCCGGTTTGATCGTGGGTGTTGGCGAGTTGGGTAGCGTCGTAACGGGGCAGAACGGTGGCCTGGAGCAGGACGTTAAGGCTAGTGCGCTGGGTGGAGGTGGATTCGTTTTGAAATAAGCGACCGGCAACGGGGATGCTGGCGAGACCTGGAACGCCGGAGACCTGTGAGCGGTCATCCTGGGACGATAGGCCGCCTAAGAGCAGCGTTTGGCCGGAGCGGATTTGTACGGTGGTGTTTATTTGGCGCTGGTTGGTAATGATATCGGAGGCCAAGAGAGAGTCCGTGAGCGAGTCGGCGGACGTGGTGATATCCATGATGACTAAGCCGGACGCCGTGACCACCGGTAGCACGTTTAGACGAATGCCTACATCACGGCGCTCAATGGTCTGAAAGGGGCTGTTAACGTCCGCTGATTCGCCAGTGACGCGACCCGTGACGAACGGGACATTCTGGCCGATGGAGATAATGCCGCGCTTGCCGGAGAGGGTAAGAATTTGCGGTGTGGATAACACGTTGGAGCTTGAGTCGCGCTGTAACGCGTTGATGGCAAACGCGAGTACATCGCCGTCGAAGATCCCGAAGGTGCCGCCGGACGAGGCTAGCGAGGTGCCTAGATTCGCGGTATTAAAGCCACCGGCCACACGGCTACCGGTAGCGCGACCGAGCGACACACCAAGATCAAAGGTATCGCCGTCCGTGGTTTCAAAGATAACGGCCTGAATGAGCAACTGAGGGTGAGCAACGTCCACTTGAGGGATGAAGCCTTGGAGCTGCTCAAGCTGCTTTTCTGGGCCTTTGGCTAAGATGGCATTAGAGGCATGGAGTATCTGCACACGCGGCAAGGTGGTGCCGTCTTGGGCGTTCTGGGTTAGAAAGCTTGTCACCAGCGGGGCAATGTCGTCAGCGCGCACGTTGTCGAACGAAAACAGGTGCGTGGCCTGGGGGACGGGCGGTGGCGTGAGTGTGGGCGCATTGGCGATAGCGGCGCGGGGATCGTGGCTTGGCGTCGGTGATAAAACGCCTGGTGTTTTGTGGCTGGCCGGGGCAACGGTCGGCGGATTGCCGGGCAAAATGGTGTAGCCGTGTGAACTCAATACGCCTTGAAAGAATTCATCCAGCTGATGATCAGGCACATCGGGGGCGTACACCGTGAGCGTGCCGGTCGCGGTGGGATGAATCGCCAGCGGGGTATCGGTTTGCTCGACGTACCAGCGCACAAAGTCGCGTATGTCGGTGTCTTGCATTTGGATCGGGGTAGCATGGGCGCTGGTGGCGATGAAGGTGGCCAGGGCGAACGAAGCGGCGGTTTTAGCAGCGAATTTCAGCATGGGTAACTCCATTTTCTATGCGGACAAGACAGGCGCTCACAGGGACGATGCCAAAGCCTTGGCGGGCGAGATCGTCGGTGGTGAGGGACTGGCGGCCGCTATCAATGAGGCGGTAAGTGGTGTGTTCGCCAAACTGGCTAAAGCTGGCGATACGGGTAGTGCTGAGGTCGGGCAGTTCAAGCGGTGCAGCGGGGGGCATGTCATCTGGCGATCGAGCGTTAACACGGTCGGCCACCAGGACGGAAAGGGTGATAAAGCAGCCGAGCGCAAACGCGGCCAGAGAAAGAAACGGACGGTTAAAGCGTTTCCAGTAGATACGGGTCATCTTCATATAAAAGCTCGCGTCATGAGGCACCCGGAGCCTGCCGTGGGTGAGCCAAGGCGGCAGCACGGAATACGTCCCGTGGGCGTAGTGGTCAGAGAAGGCTTGCTTGGTGTCGTAAGCGGGGTAGAGCGCGCGACCGGTGTAGGTCCAGCGTTCAACGGTGAGGCTTTGCGGAGAGTCGCCGTATTTGACGATGCCTAGATGGACTTTTGGCATGGGCATCTTGGCACCCATGAACATCGAATAAAGCGCACCCACGAAGGGCACGGAAACGCGATCCAGGCGACGGCAATACACCACATGCTCAGCGAGAGCGACGCGGGCCTGCTTATCCATGATCGATAAGTCTTGAATCAGAAAAATGATATCCCAGCCCAATTTACGGGCATGGAGAAACCAGTTGATCACGTCTTGGCGGCTCTTATCATTCCAGGAGCGGGCGTTAAACCAGGTGCCGCATTCGTCCAGCACCAGTAAGCCGTTTTTGTTTTCGTCGTAATCGTCGGTACCGGTGCCGATAGATTCCAGGTCTTCAAGGACGGGTTTATCAGGAATGCGGTAGCAGCGGGTCAGCTTGGCTTTTTCGCCAATTAACTGATCCAGATTTAAATCCAGATTGGTGGCGACGCTGCAGCCCTGAATCAGCTTATCCTTGATCTTGCCCACGGCAACCAAGGTTTTACCGGCGCCCAATTTGCCGGTGACGACGTAAACGGCCATTAGAGAACGGGCCTCCCTTGCTCCCAATCGATCAACTGCTTTTTCTGCTGGAAGACCCACATGGCGACTTTGCTGCTATAGATGGCAGCAACACAGGCTTCCAGGTTATCCGGCTTCACAGCGCCCATGCCGTTAGCCAGTTCAGACGGGAGCGAGGCGTTAATGCCGTTGATGATCAACGCAAAGGTCGAGGCTAGAGCTACAAGCAAAGTGATATAGAGCGTTGTCCATACCAGCATGCCCGCTAAGCGGTTGGTAAAGCGCGAGGCAATACGGGTAACGAACCATTCAGCAATGCGTGTAAAAAAGCCGATAATCGCGCCCATGCCGAGCAGTGCAGGCAGTGCCATCTATGCCGTCCTCTGTTCAGAGCGAAAAAAGGTGTCGACGATGCTGACGACCGTCCAGAAGTAGATGATCCAGGTCAGCCACAGCTTGATGGTGTTAAACGCCTGGCAGGAGATTTCCATGGGGCCGAACGAGAGTGGAATGCAGCCACCGGACGGCAATGAAGGCAGGCGGGAAGTGATTTGATCGGTAATGCCGGAGGTAGCCCCGTCGCCAATCTCATCCATGAGGCTGTTTACATCGTCGGCGTGCTGTTGCTCTTGGACGGCAATCCCGTCAAGCGTGTCGTCCATGCCGGAGGAGTCAAATAGGTCGTCACCCTCACCGAGGTCTTCGGTAAAGGTGGAAACCAGGTTGTCGACCATGCCATTAAGTAAGTCAGAGATACCGCCTAACAGGCCATCGCCTTCACCGTCTCCACCTTCACCTTCGCTATCACCACCAGCACCTAAGCCAAAACCGTTAATCGCCTCGACAATCGACGTGCCGAGGGTGTCGAGAGAGCCGGTTAGAGTGGAGGTCTGGTCGTTAATAGTGCTGGTGAGATTGTCGGTTTGATCGTCGAGAGAGTTGGAAAGGCTGTCAGTTTGGCTGTTTAAGGTGCTGTTTAGATCGTTGGTTTGGTCGTTAATAGTGCCGCTAACATCATTAGAGAGCGCATTGATCGCGTTACGATTGGAGCGGCCAGCGGAGCCGATAGCCTCAATGATGCCAGATTCATCAAACTCAAAATCCGGTACGGTAGAACCGCCACCAGAGCTACCACCGCCTGAATTGCCGCCGCTGTCGTCATCAGAATCACTGCCCCCGGTATCGCCATCATCTGGGGCAGTAGGATTATCGCCAGTATCACCACCATCATTGGGGTCAGTGGGATCTATATCTTCTTCATCTTCGCAGAAACCTAGAAGGAGATCAGGGCGAGTAGCGCATGAAACAGGATCAGAACCAGAAGTATTAGAGGGTCCCAAAGCTTGCCACATTGAACTGACTGTAAGGATCCCAGTGTCAGGATTAACAAGCTCGACTGCTACACCACCACGTGAGGTTGTCCAAGCACAATCATCATAATTGGCTTCCCACTCTTGGCGTGCGTCAATAAAGTAAACAGGAGAAAGTGTTAATTCCAGCTCGGAGCGTTCAGAGCACTCAAGAACGGGCTCATTAGGCTCTTCGGGCTCAAGACAAAGTGCTGGATCATCCGCATTAACTATAGGGTAAAAGGCAGAGCGCCCGTTATAAGCTAAGAAAGTGTCGCATTGATAAACTTCTATATTGCCAGAATAATAATAAGTGCCATTGCGACTTGCGCCAGAAGGATCACCATTTAACCACTCACAATCCCAATCCTTAATCCTAATTTTAGCAGTTGGAGGGTTATATTGACCTGGAACATAACGAGAGAAATGAGATTCATAAAGTTCAGAATGTTGAGATGAGCAAATGTTATTAATGTCAGGAACTATATATCTTGTTTCTTTTTCTGAATTATTATTGAAATTAGGATTTAATTCGAGGCTTGTTGTTGAAGTCGTAAATTTCTGAGTGAATGCATGTACAAAGCTACCAGAGGCATGTGCAGATGACGACACAAAAAGGAGAAAGAGTAGGGCTGTGGATTTATCGGTGATTTTCAACCCAGTTGTCCAAATGGCTGCACTTAAGCAGCCTTTTTATTACGCTCGATTTCCTGCACTTTCCCTGGGTTAAGCGACACTGAACCAGTGACCTCCCAGTTTCGGGTGCTGCCCGACCAGCGTTTCGGATAGCGACGCTTAGCGCTTTCATAAACCGCTTTACGACGTTCAAGGCGTTTTCGATCAACGCCACGATGCCGGTCAGCTGGCGTGACATATTGGATGCCACTGTGAAGGTGCTGTTCGTTGTAAGCCCGCTCGAACACCAACATCCATTCTCGTACCGCGCTCAGCGATGTAAAGCCCTTGGTGGGCCATGCTGGGCAGTATTTGACGGTACGGAACAGCGATTCCGAGTAAGGGTTGTCGTTGCTTACTCTCGGGCGACTGTAAGACATCAACATCCCCAGTTCGGTTAACCTCGCTTTGAGCGTATAGGACGTCATCGGCGCCCCGTTATCTGAGTGCAGTACCGGTGGTTGATGCCAGCAACCTTCTCGCAGCAAAGCGCGTTCCAGTAATTGTTTAGCCAGCTCGCCCGATTCGGTGTCGTGAACTTCCCAGGCGATGATTTTGCGGCTGTAGATATCCATGATCAGGTAGAGATACCAGTGCTGGCCTCGCACAACGGAGGCGCAGAAGCTAATGTCCCAACTCCAGACCTGGTTTGGCCCTGTTGCCGTAAAACTGGTCGGCGCGGGCACTGGACGGCGTGGTTTCATACGGCCACGAGGGTGCTGCTGGTGATGCTTTTTCAAAACCCGGTAAAACGACGATTCGGAGGCCAGATAGACGCCGTTGTCTGCCAGCAAAGGCACGATTTGAGACGGCGGCAAGCTCTGATACTCGGGACGATGACACGTGTTCAAAATGGCTTGCTCTTCCTCATGCGTTAGCTGATGCGGCTGCCTGCCTTGCACCACGTGATGACGCTGATCCTCAACAACAGCGCCACACTCAGATCGCCAACGTTTCAGTGTGCGTTCATTCACGTTGATAATCTCAGCGGCTTTATAACGAGACGCGCCATCCACAACCGCTTCGTCAAATAGCGCGATGAGCCTTGCACGTTCGTCGAGCGGCGTTAGTCGTCCTCGCCGCTGTCGGGATCTTCGCTGTACAAGGCTTCGAGCTTTTTTGAGAGCACCAGTAACGACGTCGTCTCAGCCACTACCTTGTCTTTGCGCCGCACTTCCGCTTTGAGTTGCTTGATGGTCTTACGGTCTTCTTTACGCTGCTTTTGCGCCGCTTTTTCCTGGTCTTCTTGCCGACCAGCGCCTTCGAGGCAAGCCGCTTTCCACTGCTGAATTTGCTCGGGATAAAGGCCTTTTTCGCGACAGTAAGCGCCAAGCTCTGCCTCTGACAGGGTGGCGGTTTCGATGACCACGGCTAGCTTGGCGTCGGGCGACCATTCACTGTCGCCTGGGGTGTAACCCGGCACAGGCACTCCTTTTACTCGACACTGTTTTAACCAACTATACAGCGTCGCGTCAGAGATGCCTTCCTCTGTCGCTACCGATGCCACACTGTGATTATGGGGTGGTAACAACTTCTTCAGGACGGCTGATTTACGCTCTGCGGAATAACGTGGCACAAGGACTCCATGCCGCTCCCTCTGGATTAGATTTAGGCGATATCGCCAACCGGACAACTAGGCTGACAGAGGGGGTTATTCACAAGTAATGCCTTTGGAATTAAGTCCATAAGAAATTTAGAAGGGGCGTTTCCGCCCCGAAATGATCCCTGGTAAAGCGGTATTAAGAGGCGCGGTTAGCAAACTTCTTAAAGAGTTTGATGCCGATTAGCGCGGCGGTGATGGATGCAACGACAGGCCAGGCATACCCCGCCATTTCAGCACCTGAGGCGGAGACCTCATCGAATGCCGCAGCGGCACCGGAGGCTTCCTGTGCGTGGACGGCTGCCGATCCCATGAGTAGGGCAGTACCGCCCGCTACTTTGGCTTGCGTGGACTGAACGGCGGTTTTTGCGTTTTGAAAAAGTGTTTTCATGGTCATTAGACTGACTCCATAAATTTCTTAGTGATAACGACGATGTGTCCGAAGGCCCAACCAAGGGCGTAGGTCGTGAAAAGGGAACCAACCACAAACGTTAGGCTTACTTCGTTCATCGTTGGCCCCCACTTATTGCACCGATCCCGAAGGCGAGGACGAGACCGACGCAATAAACCAGGAGCCACAGACCGGAAAGCTCAGTTGTGTCCATGGCTCAGAATCCTATTTTTTATCGCTTTGGGGAGCCGGTTGTTGCGGGCTGCCGGTGGCGTTGGGTTTACGGGCGGCGAGGACGTGAAGCACGGTTTTGCCACCGGCCGCAGCGGAAGAGGTGCGGAGTTCAATTTCCAGCTCCATGGCGCATGGCATGTGCGGGGCAGCGGCGTGGAGTTGGTCAAAAATTTCATAAGGCGCCGTCATGACGCTGACTTGATTGCCGAGAGCGTTCTCGTTCTCGGCAGAAGCTGCCTGCATGATAGAAATTTTGGCGCCCTGGACGCCGTTATCCATTTTGTAACGTGATGCGCCGATAACGTGGGCTTGAATGGTGTTGATCATGGTTATGTTTCCTTTTCGTTAGCGTTGAGTTCTGGCGGTGTGGGTTAAGCAGTAGTCCGCGAGAATGGCTAGCTCAGTGGTTTCAGGTGTAATGCCGTTCATTACTAGCGCCAGGTATTCAGCCTGGGCGTAGTAGGTCGCGGCCCGTGCATAATCCCTGCCGTGGAGGCACCGCTGGCCCCGCTCCCTCAGAGCTCGGGAATCGAGGCAGGGGGTGTCCCCGGCCCGCCCTCCGTGGCCCTTCTGTCTTGTCGCACGGCAGCCCACCCCGGCACGGCTGTCAACCGCTCGTGCCTCGGGTGTGACAGCCGTGCCGGTGCAGGCTAAGGTCGCCGCACGACCGAAGGGCGACGGATGACGGGCAGGGGACATTGATCAGACCTCTGTGGTGGTGGGAGCGGCAGACACATCACCATCAGGGGCTTTCAGCGGTGCTTTATCGCCGCGTTCAAGCTGGGTAATGCCGTACTGAATCAGGTGTTCGCCTAAAGCGGAGGGGGTCAGGCCGTTGGTGCCTGCCTGGATTAAGTACCGGCTGTGAATCTCTTGATTGAGAAACACGCGAATGGGCTGTTTTTTACTCATGTGGATAACTCCGAAAGGGCTAAAGGCCGTTGTGGATAATGGTCGACGCGTTAGCCGTGGGGGTGTGGATAGGTGCGCCGGTACCACAATCACCGAGGGGCAAGGGGAAGCATCGGCAGGTGATGGGGCGCGGTCGGTGGCCTGGGCAAGGCCGTAGTGCTTGGTGAGGTAGTCGAGTGCGTGCTGGTAGTGCTTAAAAACGATGCTGTAACGCTCGCCGTGGTCAATATCGGACATGCGCATAATGATGCTGTCGTCCAGGTCGAGGGCGAGCATGTGCGCGGCGGGTACGTTGATGAAGAAGAAGCCACCAGCGGTAACGATGTGGTGATGCAATATCACGCCACCAGAGGTGCTTTCACCGCCGAATAAGAGCTTTTGAGTAGCAAGGGTAAGGCCATCGGACGCCAGCAGCGTGCAGGGCGTATTGAGCGTGGTAACGGGGGCTAGGGCGGTCATTAGTGCCAGTCCTCCGATTGCAGGCACTCAATCGTGAAGAGCGCTACATTAACGAGGCGACGACGACCCACTTTTATAAGGGGGAGGTTTCCCTGGTTTAACTGGCCCCGAATGGTGTCGGGTGTGAGGCCTGTGAGCTCAGAGAATCGCTCTATCGTCATGATCGGCACCTGAGGTGCGGGGACGTGGGGCGTGTTGCTCGTTTCCATGCTATATCTACTCACTGTGGCATGTTGTGTTAAGGTTTGTTTATCAACTAATTGTCAACTGAACTGGACAATTCGGGGATGAGAAACTTAAGTGCATGGTGTACTCTCTAAAGAGGTCACCTTTCAAGAGTAGACTCTTTGGCGAGTATATGGCAAGCGATTTAGCAAAAAGAATTCGTTTAATTAGAGAAGCTGAAACTTCAGGTCGTGCTGAGTTTTCGCAACTTATTGGAATATCTAAAAAAACGATAGAAGGTGTGGAGCAGACAGGCAGAACACCAAAAGGTGAATTGTTGGAAGCAATATGCCTTCAGTGGCCTGAATATTCATTATGGTTAATGACTGGAAGTGCAGACTGGGATTGTGCTCAGAAAGAACCGATGCAAGATACGATATAAAAAGTTGAAAAAGGTTGTTTGAAATAATATTCAACAATATTGTGTAAATTACATTCGTGTTTTTTAGATAGTTAATAGGGGGCGCAAGGTGAGAGTGAATAATGAGAAATTGCCAGTAAATATAGAGCTGGCGGAACTTGAGTTGAGCGTTAATGGAACAATGTTTGTGAAGCTAAAAACGCTAAGCGAACTTGAGGATTTTTGGGAAAAAAATAAAGAACTATTTAAATATGCAGTAGAAGGTGTTGATTTAAATTGTGATCAGACTTTTTTGAATGGTTATGAGTGGGTCTTTGGAAAAACAAAAGAATCAGTAGTGCGCACGTTTATGCGTTGGGATGAAACATCTGTTAAATGCGATTTTTATGATCAGTCAAAAGAGAATTATAAAGAACATAAGTCTTTTTTTTTAGAAAGAGATAATTATCGTGAAGATATGATGAAGCGTGACACTTGGACAATTGAAGATGAAGAGGAATACCAAGTTGATTGTTTAAAAAAAACACCAGATAGCTACCGAGGATGGTGGAGATTAACAAATTTGCCTAATGGATTGAATTCTGAAGAATGGGTTGATCCATACGCAGAAGATGAAGAGTTGTATGATATAAATATGTCTACTCATGAAGTAGCTCAAAAACTTCAAGTGCAAATTTTCAACAGCTGGATGGAAAGTGATTGGGGCGAGTTAAGGTTTTATGATCGCAAAAGTATAGAAGAGAAGATCTTTTACTGGAGAAATGAGAAAAATGCAGGTCAAGATTATTATGGTAGTGAAAATGAGGTGTGATCCCCAAATAAGTCATTTTGTGGCAGATGTTTTTACAATTGCTTTTGATAAGTTTGATTCTATTTCTTTAATGTTTTTTTCTATCGTGCTTATAGGTTGTGATAGTTGCATGAATGCTTTTTTGAGATGAAGATAAATCTCACCAGCTCGCTCTTCATTTATGCCGCTTATCATTTTAAATGAAATTGATGGATAGAATGGAATGGAGATGTTTTTAAGCTTTTCTGCTAGTTGTGGTTTAGATAAGCTATAGGCTTCTCTGGAATTGTCATTGCACTTTTTGTGGATATGCGAGCAAATTCTTTCTAAACGATACTCAAGTATGTCATTGGGGACGTTGATGCCTTCTTTTCTTGATATGCTCTTCATGAGATTATCTCTTCGAATTTAAGTGATATATTTTTATCTGCTTATGATTAATCTAGCCCCAAAATAGAATATTTTTACGGAAAGTTCAATAACCAGAAAAATGAAATGTTGCAAGCTAATTGCTTAGCTAAAAATGCCTGCAGAAATATGGTTTATTAAGCTAAATCAATATTTTTGATTGCCGTAGGTCGCTTTTTTTAAATTCTATACTCCTACGGCTTTTTCAGGCTCGTGTTTATAACCAGTAAGCTGGTCACGTCAACAAAGAGTCAACTGAAATGTGCGCTAGCCTGCTGTGCTGCGCATTAAAGTCTTCTTAAATTCATTGGTTTATGATGGGCTATGCCATTGTGTGACGCTTCAAGACGCTCTCATAATCCCTTGGTCGTCCGTTCAAGTCGGACTGGGCCCACCATTTCTATACTTGTCTATTTCAAATAGCTGCTCATCTTACGTCCTGTGCTTTACCGCTCATTATTAGCAGCAGCCGCATCCCCTTTTCAGTAACTGCTAACAGCAGGGCCGCTTGGGCTGTCAACGCTTAAGACCTCTCGCTGATTCCTCTGTTTCAACACTCTTGGCTGTTTATTAACAGGCACCAATGGCGCTCAAATAGTCAGCTATCTACTATTGGATTGGCGCAAGACCGCTGGCAGGTTGCTTGCGCGGTACGCACACTGGGCTGCCACTTTCGGGGTCGTGGAGCACGCGTGCCTCTAGGTCAAATACGCGCTTTAGGTTTGCGGCGGTAAAGATCTCGCTGGGCGGGCCGCTGGTGACTATGCGGCCATCACACATCATGACTAGATGGTCGGCGTAGGCAGCGGCCAGGTTTAGGTCGTGAAGCACTAATAACAGAGTGCGACCATGTTCGTGGGCGAGGCGAGATAGTAGCTCTAGAAGATCGACCTGCACCTTTAAATCAAGAAAGGTGGTGGGTTCATCGAGCAGAATTAAATCGGTTTTCTGCGCTAGCACCATGGCAATCCAGCAGCGTTGGCGCTGCCCACCAGAAAGCGCATCCACGTTGCGGTCGGCGAACTCGGTAACGTTGGTGTAAGCCATTGCCTCGCGAATGGCTTCGGCATCCTGCTTAGTGTTCTGGCGCCACAGCGTCTGATGGGGAAAACGCCCCATACCAACCAACTGTTTAACGGTTAGCCCTTCAGGGGCGATGGGCCCTTGGGGAAGTATGCCAAGCCGTTTCGCTACGTCTCGCGTATTGCTGTGGTGAATGTCCTTACCATCTAAATACACGTGGCCGGCGCTGGGCTTAAGCGTTCGTGCAAGCGTTTTTAAAAGCGTCGATTTGCCACTGCCATTAGGCCCTAAAAGCACCGTTAACTTGCCTTGCGCTATGGCGATATCCACGCCTTTTAATACGGGGCGAGTCTCGTAGCCAGCCGATAAGGCTTTGCCGGTTAATCGGGGCTGTTGGTCTGAAAGGTCGGTCACAGGTGGGCTCATTGCATGGCCTAGGCAGGCAGCACCGTAAGGTAAAACATTCTCATTTTCAATATTTAACACTTTACGTTAGTGGATGCTTACTAGGTAGTGCCATCGTCTACAGAGTAGCGAATCATAAACGCAAGCAAGATGATTGCAAAAAAGTGAACGGTGCGTTCAGGTTTGGTAGACCTGAATACGTTTATATGCATAATACAATCATTATCATTTGTATATGTATTACGCTTTCTCTCGATCGTTCACTCCAAAGGTATAAAAAGAACATGCGCATTAAGAATCGTCCAGTGTTTTGGCCAACGGTAACACTCGCTGGTTTGGTGGCTATGAGTCAGGCCCACGCGCAGAATACGGCTGTATCAGATTCACAACGTAGCCGTGGTGACGCCGATCAAACAATGGTCGTGACCGCCTCACGGACTAATGCCACGAAAGACGATTCTCCCCAAACGGTGCGCATTATCACTAAAGAGGAAATCGACCAGCAGCTGCAGATTTCCAGCGATTCATCGCAAGTATTAAGCAACCTGCTGCCGTCATATTCGCCTAGCCGCCAGAAGATGAGTGGCAGCGGCGAGACGCTACGCGGACGCACCCCGCTGATTTTGATTGACGGTATTCCCCAGTCTAATCCGCTACGTCCCACAGGGCGTGAAGCACATACCATCGATTTTTCCATGGTTGAGCAAATTGAGGTCATTCAAGGTGCCAACGCCACCAATGGCGTTGGGGCGGCTGGCGGCGTGATTAACCTGATTACCAAGCGCCCGGAGCCAGGCTCTTACAACCAGCATGCAGAAATTAGGGTGACAACCCCTACCAGCGAGCTGGATAGCGACACGCTGAGCTATGAAACGAATTATGGCGTGAGTGGTAATACCGGCGATATCGATTATCTCTTCTCGGCGAGCGTCGAGAGGCAGGGGCTTTTCCTCGACGGTAGCGGTGATGCTGTCGGCGTCGATAACACGCAGGGCGATCTGATGGACTCTCGCTCCTATGACTTTTTGGGCAAGGTGGCCTACTGGATCGATGATAATCAGCGCCTGCAATTGACCCTGAATCACTTTGATATTGAAGGGCAAAATAATTACGTCAGCGTGACGGGGGATCGTGCCAACGGTGTGGTGACCACCTCTGAGCGTGGAACCCCAGAGGGCGATGTGCCTTATAACCGCGTGTGGACGACGGGGCTGAGTTACGATAACTACGATCTCGCTGGGATGCGCTTAAGTGCTCAGGTGTTCTACCAGGACTATGAGGCACTGTTTGGCGCGACCAACTCCGGGACCTTCCAAGACCCTGCTATTGCGCCAGTGGGTAGTTTTTATGATCAAACGTTGGCGACGACTAGCAAATTTGGTACCAAAGTATCGCTGACTAAGGATGATCTATTTAGCGACCGGCTCACGCTGACCGGCGGCTTTGATACACTGTTTGATGAAACGGAGCAGTACCTGTATCAATCTGACCGTACCTATGTGCCGTCGACAGAGTACACCGATCTTTCGCCTTTCATTCAAGCCGAGTTTAGGCCCATCGATTCGCTGCTTTTATCCGCTGGCGCCCGTTATGAATATGCCAAGCTAGATATCGGTGGCTACCAGACCGTTGCGGCTAACAATGGCGTTGAGGTCGAAGGTGGTGCCCCCAGCTTCAATGAAACGCTGTATAACGCCGGGGTTGTGTGGAAACCCGTTGATAACTGGAGCCTCTTCGCCAACTACTCCGAAGGGTTTGTGATCCCAGATGTAGGGCGTGCACTGCGTGGTATTTCGACACCCGGACAGTCGGTCAATAGCATTGATAACCTTCGCCCCATCGTCACCGATAATGTTGAGACCGGCGTACGTTTTGAGAACGGGCGCTTAGCGGCTGAGCTAAGCTATTACGAATCGTCCTCTGAGTTCGGCAGCCGCCTGACGGAAATCGATGATGTCTTCTTTTTGAGCCGCGAGGAAACCGAGATTAAAGGGCTGGAAGCCTCGGTGGATTATCAATTTACCGAGCAGCATTCCGGCCGCGTGGCCTACTCACGTATGGAAGGGCGTTTTGACAGTAATGAGGACGGTAGCCTAGATTCCCAACTGTCAGGGCTTGATGTGTCGCCGGATCGCCTGGTCGCCAGCTGGTCAGCGAATTGGACGGATGAACTCTCGACGTTTGTACAGGCAAACTATGCCTTTGATGAAACCTTTGACGAGGAAGATCGTGAGTTTGATGGCTATCTGTTAATGGATGCGGCGCTGGGATATAAACTGCCGGTCGGGCAGGTCAGCGTGGGCGTTGCCAACCTGTTAGACGAGCAGTACGTCACCTACTATTCGCAAAGCGCGCTGGTTAACGACGAGCGTTATTTTGCAGGGCGTGGCAGAACCGTTACCTTCGGCTATCGTTTGGATTTCTAACGCTGTCGGCGCGTTCTATGCAGTAGATAGACAAAGAAGGGCGCGCCGATGCCTGCTACGAAAATACCCGCAGGCAGGTCTTTCGGTAAGAAGGCCACTCTGCCAAGCAAGTCGGCGTACAGTACGATCAGCGCGCCGACCAGCGCAGAGGCGGGCACTAGCCGTGCCATATTACGCCCCACCAGCCTAGCCGCTAGGTGGGGCGCAATCAGGCCCACAAAGCTTAAGCCACCGGCGAAGGCCACCGCGGCACCGGCTAGCGCTACGCTACAGGCGAGTAATATCATCCGACTGCGCAAAATCGGCACTCCTAGCCCTTCGGCAACGCTGTCCCCCAATGCCATGGCATCCGCATGACGCGCAAAGGCCAAGCAGATGGGCACAGGCACCAATAGCCACGGCAATATTCCTTCTACATCCTTCCATTGCGCGGCATACAGGCTGCCGGTTAGCCATACGTAGGCGGTCATGGCGGCGGCGTCATCGCTGATAACAATCAACAGCGTGGTACCTGCGCCAGTGGCTGCTGCAAGGCCGATACCGACCAGCACCAAGCGTGATGGGTTGATGCCGTTTTTCCAACTGAGGCTAATCACCAGCAGCGCTGATATCAGTGCGCCTAGCATGGCCGCGAAAGGCAGCCAGTGAAGACTAAAATGGGTACTCAGTAACGCTAAAAAAAGCACTGCCGCTAACGCCGCGCCGCTGGTAATGCCAATCACATCCGGAGACGCCAGCGGGTTGCGCACAATGCTTTGCAGAATAGCTCCCGCCATCGCCAGGGCAGCACCAACGAGTATTGCCAGCGCAATGCGAGGCAGCCTCAATTCCCAAATGATAAAGGTAATGTCGCTATTTTGCGGCGCGGTCAGGGCGCCCAGTACCTCGAGCGGCGGCGTTGGAAAGCTACCTAAGCATAGCGAAAGACCGGCGCTAGCCGCTAGTAACAGGCTTAGCAAAAGCACGGTGGATTTAGTCATTGGCTAGTCATCTTGCGTCGCGCCAAATAAATAAAGAAGGGCGTGCCAATGAGGGCCGTCATCACACCCACCGGCACTTCTTGCGGCGGCATTAAAAACCGTGAAGCCACGTCGGCCAGCAGCAGCAAGCAAGCGCCGAGTAACGCGCAGCTGGGCAACAGCCAGCGATGGTCAATACCAAAGATGCCTCGCGCCATGTGGGGTACGATCAGGCCCACAAAACCAATCATGCCTGCTAATGCAACAGAGCTGCCTGCCAATACAATCACGATAAGCCCTAACAGCAGTTTGATCGTGGTTGCCTGCATGCCCAGTGCCGTAACCATGTCGTCGCCTAGCATTAATGCGTTTGCGTGGCGCACTAACAGCGCGCTCAGCAGCATTGCAGCGCCGAAAAGAGGCAATAGCGGCGTGACTAGCGAAAGGTCGCGCCCTGACACCGACCCCGCCAGCCAGTAAAGGACGCTTTCAAAACTTTGCTGATCCATCACCAGCAGCCCTTGGCTGAACGAGACAAACATAGCGGTGACGGCAACGCCCGCTAACACAACGCGAAGAGGCGAAAGCTCGCCGTGACGGCCTCTGCTGAGAATGACCACGAGCGCCGCGGCGACAAGCGCGCCTAGCAGTGCGGCCCACACATAGTCAGCGGGTGTACGCAGCGGTAGGAAGGAAACCGCGACCACCACAAAAAACATTGCACCTGCGTTGATCCCCAAAATCCCCGGTGATGCCAGCGGGTTGCGTGTCATGGTCTGCATGAGCGCCCCGGCAATAGCTAAGCTGGCGCCGACCAGCGTGGCAATCACCGCGCGGGGTAAGCGCTCGGTGAATAAAATGATGTGATCGATTTGGGTGGGGTCATAGTGATGAACTGCGGCCGCTAATGATGCCAGCGGAATGTCGGTGGTGCCGAGCATAACGCTAGCGAAAAAGGCCGCAAGTGCCGTCAAGGCTGCTAGTAAAAGCCCCAGGCTTTTTGCAGTGCGGCTGTTCAGCATGTCGTTTGCTCCACGCTAGTGGCGGCAAGAGCGCGGCAGGCTTGGCGGGGCAGCGGTTGCGTCAACCCATAATGGCTATAGAGTTCATCTAGCATGGCATTTGCGGCCAGTATGCCGCCGCCCATCATCCAGCTCACGGGTTCGGCTTCATACACGCGCTGGTTTTGAACGGCGCTTAATTGTTGCCATAACGGGTGAGAAGACCAGTGGCGGTAATTATTAGCAATGGCGGCATCGTCTGGCTCTAGCAGTACAAAGATGACGTCGGCATCCAGTGCCGGAATATTTTCAGTGCTGGAAAGCTTCATACCCCAGCCCTGGGTTTGTAGGGTATCGGGTTGCTCAAAGCCCAGTTCATCTAAAATGGAGCCCGCAAAACCACTGGTATAAATGCGAACGTGGTCGCTCTTGAAGCGAATGACGGCAACCTTTTGCGGCCATTCATTGCCCATTTGGGCGGCTATCTGCTGGCGAAAATCAGCAACCCGAGCGTCCCAGCGTTGCAGTAGCTCGCTTGCCTGTGCCTCTCGCCCGGTGGCATTGGCGATCATGGTAAGCGTTGTTCTGAAGCCGAACACGTTAGGCGCCGTCACCGTGGTGGCGATAGCGCTCAATAGCGGCGCTACGCGGGCATGACGAAAATCGCTGGCAACCACTAAATCAGGCGCGAGCCAGGCAATTTTTTCTAGGTTGGGCTGAGTTTCTAAGCCTACGTGCTCTACGTTAGTAAGCGCGTCACGCAGGTAGTGATACATGGGTTTTTCTAGCCAGGAATCGACCACACCAATGGGCGTAATACCTAGGGCGACGGCGCTATCGGTCGCGCCCTGATACAGCGTGACGATGCGGGCTGGCGTAGTGGGCTGCTCTTCGCTAGCCTCGGCAATGGCGTAAGCCAGCGTTGCACAGGCCGCCAGTAGCACGCACCGTAACATTTTGCGGTAATGGCGGTGAGCGTTCAGGTTGAAGATCACTTTCAGACCGGCGGAAATTAGAGAGCCGCGATGATGTCATGCAGCAAAAGTCAATGCAACGCATTATCAAATGTGAGCGGCTATTTGCACTAGGCCAAAAACGGCCACCCCAGCGGCCACGGGCCAGCCTAATGAGCGTAGCCGCGACCATACTGCCAGCGTGACGGAAAGCCCAATGGCCGTTGCGATCCAGGCAATAGCACTGGGATTAACCGGCATAATCGAAACGCCCAGTACAGCGGCAATCATCAGTGGGCCGAGAATACCCAGCCACTGAGGCATATTATTGATGCCGGTATCGCTATTGAGGCGGCGCTGCATCCATAGGAAAGGGACGACGCGCATTAACAGCGTGCCGATGGCGCACGCTATAACGGCGATCCATAGCTCGGTGCTCATAGCGTGCGTCCTCCCGCCTGGAACTTCACGATATAGAAACACAGCGCGCCGCAGGCAGCGGCCAGCGGAATAGCCACATTGCTCCAGCCATAAAGCGTGAATAACAGTGCTGAAAGAATGGTGCAGCCCATCGCCAGTGCCCAGCGCTTATCGGTGAAGCGCGGCGCCACCATGGTCAGAAATAGTGCGGGCAGAGCAAACGGCATAACCTCGCCAAGCAGCGGCCAGCGTGCGGTTAACGTTTCTCCTGCGGTGGCGCCTACTACCGTGCCCACTATCCACACTCCCCATGCCAGCAAAGAGGCCCCCATAAACCAGCTAAAACGCTCGGGCGCAGACAGCTGAGGCAGCCGAGTCAGGGCGAGGGCAAAGACCTGGTCGGTTAAACCATGCATTAACCAAGGCCAGTGGCGGCTGGGTGGCAGCCATGACGCTAAATTAGGACCGTAAACGACATGGCGTACGTTGATGAGCAGGGTCATTGCCACCACTAGCCATAGCGGTGAACCCGCCGCCACCATGCCTACAAATAGAAACTGCGATGCACCGGCGTAAACAAGCGCTGAAATCGCGGCGGCTTCCCAGGTGCTAAAGCCTGCTTGCGTCGCCACCAGGCCAAAGGAGAGTGAGACCGGTATATAGCCTCCCAGCAACGGAATGGCTTCCCGGACACCTTTTACGGTTGAGCGAATAGGTGTGTGACGAGCAGGCTGGCTCATGGCGTATTGCCTTTTTCACCATAGGTGATGGTCATTATTAAAGTGGCCTCCACGGCCTGGGTGCGATAAAGGTGCGGCTGGTCGGCGGAGAATGTCACCGTCTGTCCTGGGGTAAGCGCTATCGTCGACCCGTCTGGCCCCGCTTCCAGGCAGCCGCTAATCAGCGTTAGCGACTCTCGGGTGCCCGGCGTATGAGGTTCGGCTTGGCGAAGCGTATGGGGCGCACAGCGCATCCAGTAAGCATCCACTTGCGGGATGCCTTTGCCTTGATCAATCAGGCGCACCTGAACGCCATCCTCGCCTAGCGGCACGGTAATCGGGGCTACCAGAGTGCCGAAGGGGACATTGAGCTGTACCGCCAGCCGCCAGATAGTATCCAGCGTGGGGTTGCCGTTACCCTGCTCAAGGCGGCACAGGTTAGATTTAGCGATGCCCGCGTCATTGGCCAGCTGCGAAAGCGACCAGCCCCGCTCCATGCGCAGCGTCTGCAGGTGTTGACCTAGGGTACTGAGTGAAAGCTTATCCATGACGTACCGCCCAGCTGTTCTTTATATAGAACGTTCTATATAAAGAACGGTAGCCTGTCAACGATTAGTGCGCCGGTCAGGAGAGCCAGTGCGGTAATCGTGTGCCAGATCTGGGCAGGCCTGGTGTATAGATAATGGCGAGTATCATTGATAGGCAGCTGCCTGCTTTCGAATTTTCATCCGAGAAACAGGCAACTGTGAGGGGCAAGGAGTGCAAGCGAGGAGGAAGAGCAAACGTTAAAAAGTGCCGGGGTAGCTACCGCCATCCAGCAAGAAGTTTTGCCCCGTCATGTAGCCGGCATGCTGGCTGCAAATAAATGCGCAAAATGCGCCAAACTCTTCTGCCGTGCCAAACCGACCGGCAGGCACACCGCTTAGACGCTTTTCAGTCACGTCTTTCAGGCTGTGGCCAGAAATGTTGGCTTCAGATGCTAAGGCGCTTTCAAGGCGTTCTGTCTCAAACGGGCCAGGCAAAAGATTATTGATGGTGACGTTGCGACTCACCAATTGAGGCTGACGCGATAATCCTGCAATAAACCCCGTCAGCCCACTGCGAGCGCCATTAGACAGCCCAAGTACTTCGATCGGGGCTTTTACGGCACCGGAGGTAATATTCACCACGCGCCCAAAGCCGCGTTCCGACATGCCATCAACGGTGGCTTTGATAAGCTCGATGGGTGTGATCATGTTGGCTTCTAATGCCTTGAGCCAGTCCGACCGGCTCCAATCACGAAAATCGCCCGGCGGCGGCCCGCCATTATTATTGATAAGGATATCGACCTGGGGGCAGGCCGCTAACATCGCCGCACGCACCTGCGCATCACCAATGTCGCCAGCAACGGTGACGACGTCTATACTCGGGTTCAGCGCTTTTAACTGTTGTGCCGTGGTCGCCAAGGTTTCGCTATTGCGGGCATTGATGACCAGATTCACTCCCTCTTGGGCAAGTGCCATGGCGCACCCTTTACCCAGACCCTTGCTCGCGGCACAAACCACTGCCCAGCGACCTTTAATTCCTAATTCCATCGTGGCTCTCCTGATAAAGATTGTTTAACGAGCGGCGTAGCCACCGTCCACCGGCAGAATGACGCCGGTCACAAATTTTGCTCCGGGTGATGCCAGAAACAAGGCGGGCCCTATCAAATCATCGGGTGCTCCCCAGCGACCCATAGGCGTCCGGTCTATAAGCTCCGCCGAACGCTCTTTGTCTTGAACTAACGCTGACGTTAATTCTGTCGCTATCCAGCCGGGTGCTAGCGCATTGACACGGATACCTTCGGGCGCCCAAGCAATCGCCAGTGAGCGCGTCAGCTGGGCGATGCCTCCTTTAGATGCGGAGTAGGCGGGAACAAATCCGCTGCCAAAAAATGACAGCATCGACGCCGTATTGACAATACAGCCACCTGCGTTCTTAAGCGCTTCAAAGGCCGCCTGACAGCAACGCTGGGTCCCGTTTAGATTAATATCCACGACATCGGCGAAACCTTGAGGCGTAAATTCCTTACCACCGCGTAGGATGACGCCCGCACAGTTAACCAGCACATCAATGCGAGTGAATTGAGCAAAGAACGTCGTCACGGCATCGTCATTGCGAACATCAAGCTGATATTGAAGGGCGCCGAAATCAGTGACGCCGTTGTCTGACGCCTCAACGCCCGTTATATGAACGCTGGCCTGTTCTGCAAAGGCGGAGGCGATTGCCCGGCCAATGCCGCTGCTGCCTCCAATTACGACCACGGTTTTCATGTGTTTTCCTTGTTAGCTACGTTGGGCCGGCTGCGAGCGGCTGACATGAGCGCAGACGCAATAATCGCGACCCAAACCAGCACGGCAAGGGTGCCTAGCGTGGCCGCAATCGGGCGGTCAAATAGCATCAGCAGATCACCGTTTGCTTTGATCATAGAGCGCAGGAAATTGCCTTCAACCACAGGCCCTAAAATGACCGCAAGAATCATTGGCCCGATAGGGAAGTTGTGCTCGACCATGACATAAGCAAATAAGCCTAAAATCAGCATAATCCAGATATCGAGCATGCTGTTATTAGCCGCATAGGCGCCGACGATGCAGAACAGCAAGATAAGGGGATACAGCACGCCGTGAGGTACGGACAAAATATGCCGCGCGCTTCGTATGGCGAGTAGACCCAGTGGGATCAGCAAAATATTGGCGAGAATAAAGACAATAAAAATCGCGTTAACTAACACCGCATCGGTGGTGAATACGTCCGGCCCTGGGGTAATGCCTTTCATCATCAGTACGCCGATAATGATGGCGGTGATAGTGTCGCCGGGGATGCCGAACACAAGGGCCGGTATATAGGCGCCTGAAAGCGCAGCGTTATTGGCTGAGCTAGCGGATACCAAGCCCTCTGGATGTCCAGTGCCGAATTTCTCCGGTGTGCGCGAGAGCTTGCGAGCCAAGGCATAGCTTATCCACGATGCTATATCCGCACCGGCTCCCGGCAGCGCACCGATCAGCGTGCCCAGGAGGCTGCTGCGCGCCACCCCGCCTTTGTATTTCCACAGCAGCCCGCCGACGCCTTCAAAAGGCTTCTTAACAAGCGGCATCTTAGACAGCGATATCGTGCCAATTTCAGGCAGCCGCCGCAGCAGCTCCGCTATCGCGAATAAGCCAATTAACACAGGTAAAATCGCAATGCCGTTGAGCAGTTCAGGCACCCCAAAGATAAACCGCATCTGCCCGGACACTGAACTCATGCCCACCATCGAAATCAGCAGGCCAAGCAGCATCGAGATTGCCCCTTTCACAGGATCGGTTCCTGACACGAGTACCGCACAGGAAAGACCCAGCAGGGCTAGCCAGAAATACTCATCACTGGTGAATTGGATGGCAAATTCTGCAACCAATGGCGCAAAAAAAGCCAGAATCGCAACGCCAATGACGCCGCCCACGACAGAGCAGGCCAAGTTGACGCCCAACGCCTGACCCACTTTTCCCTGGCGACCCATGAGATACGCTTCGTCAGTATACGCGGCTGATGCGGGGGTTCCCGGTATGCGAAGCAATGCGCCCGGTATATCCCCTGCGACAATCGCCATCGCAGTGGCCGACACAATGGCACCAATGGCGGGAAGAGGGTCCATGAAAAATGTGAGAGGGACTAACAACGCTGTTGCCATGGTGGCGGTCAGTCCAGGGATCGCGCCAATGAAGAGCCCGAAGATTGAGGCCCCTAGAATCACTAGCAGCACCTGCCAATCAAATACCATTGCTAATGATTGCTGTAGTTCCATCATTAGTAGATCACCTCTTCTAGGATGCCTAATGACAGTGGAACGAGCAGTAGTTCGGCAAAGGTTAGCCAAATGATGAGCGTCGCCACGGTAGCCACGCTAATCGCTAGCCACCATCTTCCCTTAGTGAAGACGCCGATGAGCACAGTCAGCATGATGAGTGAGACAATGGGAAAGCCAAGAGTCGGCGTTAGGAGTATGTAGCCAGCCACGGCTGCCACCACGGCCATGATACAGAACAGCACATGGCCGATAGGAATAGCGTCTTGCCAAACAATTAACGGCCCTTTTTGAATCCAACCGCGTAGACAAAGTATCAAGCCCATCGCTATTAATAAGACCGCTACCAGCGTCGGGAAGGTTCCCGCGCCATAGTCCTGGCGCGGAAGAGAGGGAAAGTCTTTTGAGAGCCAAACGGTAATAGTGCCGAGTAGAACGGTTAAAAGCCCCAGGATAAAATCGTGAATACGCATGGTCTTCCGGCCTTACTGGGCCAGCCCCAGCGTTTCGATGATCTCGGCATTATTAGCATCTGATTCGGTCATGAACTGAAGGAACTCTTCTGGTCCACGCCACTCGGTTCCAAAGCCACGCTGCTGCATGAAAGACTGGAAGTCATCGGATTCGTAAACTTTCTGAGCAGCTTCGGCAAGCGTTGCGACGATATCCTCAGGTAGCCCTTTGGGGCCCGCTAGCCCGCGCCATGTGCCGGCTGTCCAAGGCTGGCCGGTCTGCTCTGCGGCGGTAAGAATGTCTGGAAAGGTCGACAGCCGCTCATCTGAGAATACGGCGAGCGTATCAATACGGTCTGCTTGGCGCATGGACTCAGATTCCGGCAGTGACGAGAATACGAAGTCCACGCCGCCGGCCGCTAGCTCTTGTAGTCCAGGCGCGGCACCTTCACTCGGAACAAGGGCGACAGAGTTGGGATCAATACCCTGCTGGTTAAGCAGGCCAGCAAAGGCCAAGTGGTAAGCCGCCCCCGGGGCCGACCCCGAAACAGTGTACTGATTAGGGTTTGCTTTGATGTCATCAAGCGCGGCCTCTAACGAATCCCAGCCGGAGTCCGCATTGACACTGAAGGCGGCAGAATCAAAGTTGACTAGCGCGATGGGGGTAAGGTCTTCATATGAAATGGCTGACGTGCCGATATGCCGATACGTCGTGATCTCAGCCGTCGGCAGGCCAAGCGTGTAGCCATCGGGCTTGCTCATGGTGATCGCCGTATGGCCGATAACGCCAGCACCGCCGGTTCGGTTGACCACGTTGACCTGCTGCCCTAGTTCTTTCTGTAAGCCACTTGCTAACTGACGCGCAACGGCGTCCGTACCACCGCCGGCGGACCAAGGCACAATCAGTTGGATAGGCTTCTCGGGGTAGTCGGCTTGAGCAGCCCCAGCCGATAGAGCGATGGCCAGGAAACCGGCGCCGAGAACGAGGGGAGAAGAGGATGTTTTCATGGATGCATTCCTTATTACTTGTTGTTCGTGAAGGGTTGTTTGCATAAATGAAGCAGCGGTAATGGGCTTAGCGAATGAACTGGTCGACGTAATCGCTGCCCAGACCACACTCTGAGTAGTGTTTGCGGCACATATCAATTTTAGAGAAAACATCCTCATACCCCAGATGCTTGCCCCACGGGTCGACGTAGTACATCACGCCGTTTACCTGAAATAGCGTGATCATTTCTTCAACATCGTCATCGACCACCAAGGTGTGTGTTTCCCCTGGAGGCTCATAAACGTAGCTGCCCTCCGTGGCCTCCCAGTCGTGTTCGAGGTAGCGCCATCTGCCTTTGAGCACTACACCATGTACGGGATTGGGATGACGATGGCGACTCAGGACGCCGGATTTACGCACCCGCAGCAAGTTCACCCAGTAACCCTGTGAAACGTTGAGGCATAAGGGGCGAAAATGGACGTTTTCAGCCTGGGGTACCCAAATACGTTCGTCTGTGGGAATAGCGTGCGGCACGACAATATCCGCAGCAGCTTCCGCTGGCTGGGCGTATTGATAAGGCATCCGTTTATGTTGTTCTTGAATATCGGTCATCTTATCTCCGTCCATAATGTGGACATTTAAATCATAATGTGGACAATTGAAATCTAAGACACCCAGGTCACTTCGTCAATCATGGTTAAGTCGCACGATATTAGACATTCGTCTTGGAGGACGTATGAGCGAGAGGATTGAGTCCATTACCCAGCGGCCACCGGTACAAGGAGCCGCAGCGCTCGTCAAAGGTTTACGTGTGCTACAAGTGATTCCCGAGTTAGGGCCACAGGCGCATGCAAAAAATATTCAGGAGCGCCTCGGCTTGCCGCGTCCTACCGTGTATCGACTGCTCAATACACTTGAGCAGGAGGGCTTTATTGAGCGCAATCCAATAAGCGATGAATACGCTCTTGGTCGTCAGTTGATTCACCTGGCACATCAATCGCTGACTCGCAGTGATTTGCGCGAGAGGGTGCGGGGAGTGATGCACGAGATCAGCCAGCAGACAGGGGAGACCGTGCATCTGGCGATTCCGTATGGTTATCACATGACGTTTATCGATAAGGTCGAATCGGCCGACGCCGTGCGTATGGCCTCTTATATCGGTATGCCGGTGCCTATGCACTCAACCGCGGTGGGTAAAGCCTACTTGGCCGCACTGAGCGAAGAAGCCTGCGAACAATACCTAGCGCGGCTAACGCTGGAACCTATCACGGTACAAACATTGACGAGTCTGGAGGATTTACGAGGGGCACTGGCAGTGACGCGCAAGCAGGGCTATGCCATTGACGATGAAGAAAACGAGCTAGGTATTATCTGCTTCGGTCAAGCGGTGAATGGCGTCGATGGGCGCGTCTCGGGGGCGATCAGCGTTAGCGTGCCGCGCTACCGTTTTCAAGAGGGGACCGCCCACCATATCGTGACGACCATCCAAGAGCACCTTAGCGCGCTGCACTGAGGGCTCTTGCAGCGCTTATGATGAAAACAAGCCATTCCTCTAGATTGGCGGTTAAGAGTGCATCTTTTCTCTCGCCTGACAGGCCGCTGCGGTGAACAGTACATCAGTCGAGGAGTTAAGCGCGGTTTCGGTTGAGTCCTGCACCACGCTGATCACAAACCCAATAGCCACTGCTTGCATGGCCACTTCCGTCGGGATGCCGAACAGGTTAGCAGCCATGGGAATCAGCATTAGTGATCCGCCCGCCACGCCTGAAACGCCGCAGGCCGCTAGCGCTGAAACCATGCACAGCAGCAGCGCTGTGGGGAAGTCAACGTTAATGCCCAGCGTATGGGTAGTGGCCAGCGTTATCACTGTAATGGTGATAGCCGCACCACACATATTGATCGTCGCTCCCAGCGGAATCGAAATAGAGTAGGTATCGGCATCTAACTTCAGGCGGCGGCACAGCTCCAAGTTAACCGGAATATTTGCGGCCGAGCTACGAGTGAAAAAAGCGGTAATCGCGCTGCCACGCAGACAAGTAAATACCAGTGGGTAAGGGTTTTTTCGGGTAGTTAAGTAAACCAACAGCGGATTGGTTACTAGTGCGACAAATAGCATGCAGCCCACAATTACGCCCAGCAGCTGGGCGTAATTGAGTAGCGCCTCAACGCCAGATTCTGCCAGCGTACCGGCCACTAAACCAAAGATACCCAGCGGCGCTAAGCGAATCACCAGCGTTACAATACGGGTTATCGCCGTGGATAAATCACTTAAGGCTTGCCGGGTGGTATCGCTAGCTTGGCGAAGCGTTAAGCCAAGGCCGATTGCCCACGCTAGGATAGCGATAAAGTTCGACTCCATCAGCGCGCCAACGGGATTGGTAACCGCATTTAACAACAGGTCGCGTAGAACGTTAACGATGTTCCCAGGCGGGTTGCCATCCACTTGCACTGCGTTCAAGGCAAGTTCAGTGGGAAATAGAAAGCTTGCTGCTACCGCAATTAACGCAGCGATTAGAGTGCCTGCCACATATAGCACCAGCACGGGACGAATATGGGTTGGCTGACCTTTTTGATGAGCAGAGATGGCAGCGGCGACCAGTACAAACACCAAAATGGGAGCCACCGCCTGCAACGCGGCAATAAATAGCTGGCCAAATAGTGCCACATTGCCAGCCATGCCCGGTGCAAACAGGGCTAGCAGTACTCCAGCAACGATACCCATTAAAATCTGTGGGATAAGACCTAGCCGTAAAAATGGCCGAAAAACGGCTTGGACAGTAGCGATCATTGCGCAACTCTTAGATAGTGGGAAGTGAGTGGCGTTGCGGCAAGGGGCCGCTAACGCGCTTGAATCGGGCGGTATTCTATCAGTTGCGGGTATGCCATGGGCGGCTGTGTCAAAATCTTGGCGCACATCTCCTAAAAGAGAAACAGGATATATAATGCGTTGGACGTTGAGTTTTAACATTCAGTGATGCATAAAGCGTAACTTGCTACTTTCTATAACAATTCAGGCAAATTTCTAATGCTTATCAAAACGTTGTTGGTTGCACTTGTAGCGCGAATGATTTCATCATTCGCGCTAGCTGCTGACTACTATGTGGATATTACTAACCGCACTGGCTATACCATCATACCGCGCTGCCTGGCGCTATGAACATCTCAAGCTGATGGCGCTCGCCGTCCAGCGGGATACGAACATCGCCCTGTGGTCGTGTCAGTGAATGGCCATCTAGTAACGCATAAGCTTCCTCGCTAGTTGTGGCTATGGTGACGGCATAGTGCGTGGCGCCGATGCTGAAGGCGGCACTAAAGCCTGGCCAGTCGCTAGGTAAGCAGGGGGCGATAACCAGCCATCCACCTTCTCGGCGGATACCCAAGATGCCCTCAATACCCGCTCGGTACATCCAGCCTGCTGACCCCGTGTACCATGTCCAGCCACCGCGCCCTGTGTGCGGCGCAACGGAGTACACGTCCGCGGCGACAACATAGGGCTCAACGCGATAACGAGCCGCGTCATTGGCCGTTCGAGCATGGTTAATCGGGTTGAGAAGTGAAAAGAGCGCGTGTGCCTTGCCGCCTTCGCCGAGCTTAGCAAAGGCTAATATCGCCCACATAGCTGCATGGCTATACTGCCCGCCGTTTTCACGCATACCCGGTGGATAGCCGCCAATATAGCCAGGGTCGCGCTGGGGTTGGTCGAAAGGAGGCCAGAACAATAGCGCAAGCTGTTCGTCTTGCAGAATGAGTTCGCGTTCAAGCGAACCCATGGCAAGCGCCGCCCGGTGCGGCTCTGCTGCCTCCGAAAGTACTGCCCAGGACTGGGCAATCGAATCAATTCGGCACGCATCGCTTGTCTTGCTGCCCAGCCAGCTACCGTCATCAAAGGTGGCGCGCCGATACCACTGACCATCCCAGGCGTTACTTTCCAACGCTAAACGCAGGGCCGTTGCGTGGGCGCGCCATCGCTTGGCTCGGCTAGCCTCGCGCTGCTCTGCAAAGGGTAAAAAAAGCTCAAGGGTATGTAGCAGCAGCCAGCCTAACCAGACACTTTCGCCTTTGCCCGCTTCGCCAACACGGTTCATGCCGTCGTTCCAGTCGCCTCCGCCGATCAGCGGCAGGCCGTGTTCACCCGTTAATGTCATGCTCTGGTCTAAGCCGCGGGCGCAGTGCTCAAATAACGAGGCGCTTTCTGCCGCGACCATCGGCTGGAAGAAACAGTCGTGCTCGTCAGGCGCGAGCAGGGCGCCTTCAAGAAAGCTTACCGGCTGGTCGAGCACATCTTCGTCATGGGATGTCGCGATATATCGGGCGCAGGCATAGGCTAGCCATACTCGGTCGTCGGAAATACGCGTGCGCACGCCTTGGCCAGAGTGTGGTAGCCACCAGTGCTGCACATCACCTTCAACAAACTGGCGCGATGCGGCCCGCAGCAGGTGCTGTCGAGTGGTTTCGGGGCTGGAAAAGGTTAGCGCCATACCGTCTTGCAGCTGGTCGCGAAAACCGTACGCGCCGCTGGCTTGATAGAACCCAGAGCGAGCGGTGATCCGACAGGCAATGGTTTGATAAAGCAACCAGCCGTTAAGCATGATATCCGTGGCGCGGTCGGGCGTGGTTACCTGCACGGCATTGAGCTGGGCTTGCCAGTGTGCGTGAACCGCGGCGAGTTCAGCATCAATGTCGGCCTGGCGATAACGCGCAATCAGCGCCTGTGCCTCCGCGGTTGATTTCCCCTGGCCCATCAAAATGACCACATCCACGCTTTCGCCCACCGCTAGCGTCACGCTGCGCTGTAGCGCGGCACACGGATCTAATCCCGCACCGTGAGCGCCAGAAAGCGGCGCCTTAGTGCGTAGCCCCGCAGGCGCTGACAGACTACCGCCAAGGCCAATGAATTCGCCGCGGTCGGCTGTCCAGCAGGCAGGCTGAGAACCGACATCGACAAACGCGACTCGGCCTGGAAAGGCAATGTTCCAAGGTTTTTCGACCATCAATGCACCGCTTTCAGCATCCGGATGCGAAATTAGCAACGGTGCCGAGGCGCTGCGCGATGTGCCCATCACCCACTCTGCATAGGCGGTTACCGATAGCTTGCGTGGCCGGTCTGAATGATTGCGCAGACTTAATCGTGAAATCCTAAGGGATGCATCTAAGGGAACAAAGTGTAGTAATGCTAGCGCGATACCGTCGGTTTGATGCTCAAACTGGCTATAGCCGAAACCGTGCCGCGCCAGGTAGCGGCCCTGATCCCGCACCGGGCGGGCGGTGGCGGTATAAAGTGCCAGCGATTCTTCATCACGGACATAGATAACGTCGCCACAGGGGTCTGCCACCGGGTCGTTTGACCACGGCGTTAACTGGTTTTCGCGGCTATTATCCGCCCATAGATAGCCCGCGCCCTCTGCCGATACTTGGAAGCCAAAGCCCTCATTAGCGATAACGTTAATCCAAGGGGCGGGTGTTGAGCTGCCTTCATCAAGTACTGTGACGTACTCGCGGCCATTGTCGGCAAAGCCGCCTAGGCCGTTAAAAAACTCAAGCGCTGGAAGCGGCTCAGGTGCAGGATCGCTGGCCTTAATGGGGCTGTGCTTGGGCAATAAGGTGCGCTGTAAGTCTGGCAGCACCGATTTAGCGGGATGGGCGGGCAGCGTCAACGCTAATTGATGGGCAATGTTGCCTCGCTGAGCCATTAATGCAACGCAGGCCACCGACTGCAGCTGCATGCGTACTTCCAAGCTTATGAGATCAGCACGCAGCGCTACGATGCTGCCGTGGACATGGCCAGAGCGCAAATGTGGCCGCGCCTGGCTGCTGAGTACCGCGGTCTCGATGGCTTGCTGCAAATCTTGAATATAGGAGGAGGCTCGCTCGTTGATAATCACTAGGTCCACGACTAAGCGTTTCATGCACCAGTATTCATGCGCGCGCAGCAGCTGATGCACCTGGGCAAGATCATCAATCGTGTCGATACGCAGCAGCACAATGGGCCGATCACCGGAAATCCCATGTTGCCAAAGCCGTGACTGTGGCCCGGCCCCTCGCTCTATGGCATCCGCAGGCGCTCTAAAACGCGCGTCTGGATATAAAATCGGCGCGGCTAAGCGTTGAAAATCAGCGGCTTCCTCCGGTTGAATGGCTAAGTGGCGAAGCTGAACCTGAGCCTGAGTCCAGGCCAGTGTTTTGGCGCGTTCAAAGGCGCTGTGATGATGGTGCTTATCTATTAAGTCGATAAGTGCTTCGCGCGAGGAAGCCACCACGGTCCAGTAAGCGATCCGAGCGGCTTTGCCTGGTGCTAGGCGAAGGCGGTAACGCAGCGCAAATATTGGGTCCAGAACGCTGCCGACCGTACTTGACAGAGGCTGCCCATCGCTAAGCGCGGCGGCGCTTAACATACTTTCACCACGGCCTAAGAACCGAGCGCGGTCGGTCTCAAACTGCAGCTCGCCCACAGTGTCGCCTTCCACGACGGCAAAGTGGGCCGCCCATACCGGCTCTTCGTCAGGCGTGCGCTTTCTGCGTGTGGCCACTAGCGCGCTGAAAGCTTCCAAATACTCGGTCATCACAAACATTTTAGCGAAGGCCGGATGAGCATTGTCGGCATCCGGCGTGGTCAGCACTAATTCTAAATAAGAAGTAATGTCTATATCGCGGGCGCGCCGACCGCTGTTAGTCAGCGAGAGGTGGCGTACTTCGCTATCGTCCTCGCCGGATACCAACACTTCCATATGCGTGGTGATATCGTTGTGACGATGCGTGTAACGCGCGTAATCCTCGGCAAAGGTTACCTGGCTATGCTGGTCGGTGATGTCGGCCGCGTGCCTAGCCATTTGTCCTGTCGCGGTCCATATGCTGGGAGATTGGCTGTCGCGTAGAAAGATAAAGCTTCCCAGGTGGTCGCGGGTGGCGTCCGGCTGCCAGCGGCTAATCGCGATGTTACGCCACCGACTGTAGCCGCCACCGCTGGCCGTTAGCATCACTGAGTAGCAGCCGTTAGAGAGTAAATGAGTCACCGGCGCGGCGCTGGCCACCGTGGAAACGTGGCGCATCGTTTGCGCCTCGTTAATACTCTGGCTGGCGGTTGATTTCACCTCTTCAGCGCGGGGATGAATGATGGCTACATCGCGGGGAACACGCTCTTGCAGTAACAGCTCGCTGGCCTGAATCATTGGCTCGCGGTGAAAGCGCGCGCGCATTTGACCATGATTCAAGGTATTGGCAATCGCCACGATAGTCATGCCCTGATGATGGGCCATAAAGCTGCGCACAATGACCACCGTTTCGTCAGCCGGCAGCCTTGAACGGGTAAAGTCGAGCGCTTCATAGAAACCGTAGCGGCCTAATGCGCCCATCTCCGCTAGGCGGTTAAAGTTTCGACAGGCGCCGCTGGGGTCAACCATGGTGGCTAAACCGGTGGCATATGGTGCGATTACTAGGTCCGCAGAGAGCCCGCGCTTGAGGCCCAGGCCCGGCACGCCGAAGTTGGAGTATTGATAGGTGAATTCCAAATCTCGGGCGCTGTAGGCTGATTCGGAAATGCCCCAGGGGGCGGAGCGCTGAGCGGCATAAATTTCTTGGCGTTTCACTACCAGTCGATTGGTTTGTTCGAGTAGGCTGCCGCCGGGGGCGCGCATCACCAGTGACGGCATCAGGTATTCGAACATTGAGCCTGACCACGAGATCAGCGCAGAGCCGAACGTTAATGGGGTTGCCGCACGGCCAAGCCTAAACCAGTGGCGAGTAGGAATATCGCCTTTGGCAATGGCAAACAGGCTGGCTAGTCGCGCCTCGGAAGCCAGCAGGTCATAACAGCTGGTATCCAGGCAGTGATCATCCAGCGAGTAGCCAATCGATAGCAGCTGGCGCTCAGTATTGAACAGAAAGGCAAAATTCATCCCCATGGCAAGGCGTCTAGTAGATTCAGCCAGTTGCTTCAGGCGCATGACGAGTTGACTGTCTTCCTGATGGGACTGTTCCTCTTGGTTTTCTCTGTCCTGGCGGTGCTGCGTCACGGTGGCATGCAGTGTTTGTATCCAGAACAGCAGGTCATCGCTATTGCTTACCAAACTGAGGGTTTTGTCGATGAGTAGTGCGGTATTCGCCAGGCATTCTGGCCCCATTGCATCGCCTTTGAGCAGGCCTTCAATGGCATCAAAGTGCACGGTGAGCTGAACCACGTCTTTTTCTGGAAGCGTTGAGGCCTGTGCAAGTGCCTGACGAGCAAGATATAAAGTGTCGGCGATACCTGCGCGTGGGTCGGGTAGGTAGGTGGCTTGCTGCCAGGTTTCGCAGGCGTTAGCGATGACGATGAGATGGCCTGCCAGGTTGCCGCTATCAACCGTTGAGACATAGCGTGGGTTCAGCGGGCGTAGGTCGTGAGTCGCATACCAGTTATAGAAGTGCCCTCGGTAGCGTGGCAGCGTCAGCATAACGTTAAGCGTCGCTTCGAGGCGCTCTAGCGCTTGATGGGTGCCTATCCAACCAAAATCTCGGGCGGCCAGTGTGGAAAGAAAATACAGCCCCATATTCGTAGGCGAGGTGCGTTGAGCCAGTACGGGTTGTGGGTCTTCTTGAAAGTTATCCGGCGGTAAACGGTTATCGGTGGCGGTGACAAAGGTTTCAAAGTAGCGCCAGGTGCGCCGTGCAATTACGCGTAGCTCAAGGGCTTCATCGGCCGAAATAGAGGGCTGGACCACGGCACTTTTATTGCTGCTTAGCCACCAGGCAACGGCCGGTGCCGCCAACCAAAGTAGCGCCATAGGAACGGCGATTGGCCACACATCGCCTGCCGACCAAAGCGCACTAATGGCCACCGCTAGCCCAAGCGCAGTGCCCGGTGCCATGCGTTGGTAAAACCCTAAGATGCTCAGTGCCGGGCTTTTCATCGACTGCGCCGCCGAGGTCCATTCAAGCAGGTGCCGGTGAGTGATTAATACACGGTTTAAGGTTCTAGCAATGGCATCCAGCATGCGCCATGCCTGATCGGGTAAAAAAACCACCTGCAGCAACACCTGACTGCTACCCAGCGTTAGTTCGTCAAACCAAAGATGATAATGATGGCGTAGCTTGGCTTTCGCTCGGAAAGGGATAAACGATGTGGCTAACGAAAGCAGCACCGGGGCTCCCATAACGACCAACAGCAATAGCGTGCTGATGATGGCCATGCTGAGCGGTAGCTGCCAACTGACGGCAAAGCCTGCAAGCATCAGGGGGGGCAATAGTGGGCGGCGCAGATTGCCCAGCATTTTCATCCGCCCGGTAAGCGGCAGGGCTGAGGTCTTTAGCCATGGTAGTAGCTGCCAGTCGCCGCGAGTCCAGCGGTGCTGTCGCTTAGCGGCAACGTCATATCTTGCCGGAAAATCTTCAATCACCTCGATGTCAGAAGCGAGCCCCGCGCGGGCAAAGACGCCTTCAAACAAATCATGGCTGAGTAGGCTATTGTCGGGTACTCGACCCGCCAACGATGCTTCAAAGGCATCAATGGCATAGATGCCTTTACCCGCAAACGAGCCTTCGCCGACTAAGTCCTGATAAAGATCTGAAATAGTGGCGGCATAGGGGGCAATGCCGCCGGGGGATGAGAAGAGCCGCTGATAGATAGATAGAGCCTTCGCCCCCGGTAGGTAACGATGGGATGACACGAGGCTGTAAAATCGCGTAACCCTCTACTACTCGCTGTTTTCGCTGATGAAGGCGCGGCTGGTTTAACGGGTGCGCCATCTTGCCGATCAGCCGGCTTGCCGCACCGCGAGGCAGGCGCGTATCCGCATCGAGGGTGATCACATAGCGAATATCACCAGGCACTGCGGGTGGATTGATAAAAGTGGTGTCGGTGGCTCCGCGCAGTAGACGATTAAGTTCATGCAGCTTGCCGCGTTTACGCTCCCAGCCCATCCAGGTGTTTTCAGTACGGTTGAATACCCGTCGCCGATGCAGTAAGAAAAAGCGCTTATCGCTGCCAGTGACGCGGGAGCTGGCTGACGCTTGAGCGCTACCCGCCAGGCCATAACGTTCATTTAACTGCTCGATCAGCCTGTGGCCCGTGGTTAATAGCACTGTCTCTGCTGGAGAATCCGCTTGATGAGCATCAATGCCGTCAGTCAATAGCGCGTAGGTTAGTGCCCCGTCACCGCTAGATAAATGATGTACTTCCAGACGCTCAATCTGTTCACGCAGCTCCTCTTCACTGGTGAGCAGCGTTGGCACGACCACCAGCGTACGACAGTGGGCAGGAACACCTTTGGAGAAATCGAGGCTGGGCAGCGGCTGGGCATCGATGCAGTTAATAAACAAGCGATTAACGATCAGTGTGGCCACTTCAACAATAGGCAGTAGTGCGAGTACGCCGAGTAGGAGTAGCCAAGCTAGCGAAGCATCGCTTATCGCCAATGGCAGGGCGGCTAGTGTACTGCCGGCCAGCACTATTCAACACAGTGTCACCGCCGCCACTGTCACGATATAGCTGCTAATCCCGTAGTGAATAAGTGTGCGGCGCAGCCGTTGACGAGGGGAGGGGGCAAATCCCACCGTTTGTTCGAGAGTAGTGCGCCCCGAGCCAATTAAAAAGTAGCCAGGATCGCCCATGCGGGCAGCTTCTATTGAGTCATCGGTGCTTGCCACTGTCTTGTGCGATAGAGCAAGCGCTGCATCCACAATCTCAAGCTCTGAGTGCTTAGAGCCACGCGCGAGTTGCTCTATGGCGCTGCGATACTGGTTGCGGGTGGGGAAATCTAACTGCTCAAAGCCGCTGTGTTGCCCCAGCCTTCTATCCACTAAGCTGACGCTTTCAAATAGCTCCGCCCAGTCGATGCTGGACACCAGCCGCATACTGGTGATGACATTGCGCACGCTAACGTTGGCAGCACCTTGGCGCTGTTGAGCGTGCTGAACCACTTCATCAATGGTTTCACCCTGAAGGCGGAGCTGTTCCTCTAGCCAGCCAATGAGCGGGCTGCTGCGCGGGTCTAAGCCGCGTACTCGTTTAGCGAGTTGAGCGATAAACGGCTCAGCCAGCGCTCCTTTGTGAGAGTTAAAGGTACGAATGCCTTCACTTAGAGTGTCAAGCGCCATTGCCGCTGGCTGATCGGACGGCGCTAGCCATTTAGCCGCGAGGTCATCGGCTGCGTCTCTCGCCGTTTGTTCGCTGATCATTTGATCGGCTAGCCGGCGCAGATTTTCCACCAGCACAATGCGCAGCGTGATAGCAACGGCCCATAGCTCGCCAATGGTGAGCGGTTGAACACGCTGATATGCGCTAATAAAGGTGTGTAGATTAGCCAGATCAACATGACTATCGGTGTGCGCCACAAATGCCCATGCGATGCCAAAAACTCTTGGATACCCGGCGAATGGGCCGCTTGCAAGCTTAGGTAGCTGGCGATAGTAGCCGGGGGGGAGATCGCTGCGAATCTCTCGAATTTGAGATTCAATCAGGTGGTAGTTATCAAGTAGCCAGGCGGCTGCGGGAACGATGTCGCGGTTGTTTGCGAGCGCTGATGCGCTAGCGCGATAAACGCTTAGCAGCGTTTGCGCGTTAGCGTCGAGTCGTCGCGTTAGTGATACTACTTTGGGTGGGATGCTGGTTACTTTTTGAGCCAGTGCCAGGCTGCCAGCATGCTGTTCCAGGCGCTCTGCGCTGAAGAGTTCCTCTCTAACGGGGGTGGTAGAATCCCACGGCGCTGCAAACGCATGGTGCGGACGCACAAAACGAAGAAATTGTTTCACAGGTTCCATCCTGGTGAGAGTGCGCTTCAAGAGCCACACAAACGATACTTCCTTACCAGGACAGTGGTCGTGCCGCGCGCCTTCGTCCGTGCGCTAGCGCACATAGCATGGATTAATTGCGCTTTGTTTAGATGTTTAAGCCTTGTTAGTTATTAATTATCAGTGATTGGTTATTTTGGATTGGTTTTTTACAACCCGTTTATTTAAAGCTATAAGCGCGTTGATAGGGCATTAAACGATCGCTTTCTGCTTTTACGACGGCATAGCACTCACAGCTAAGCTGTTCCAGTAATGCTCTGTTTAGAACGGTAATATGCCCGCGTCGATAGTCAATGGCACCGCGTTTATGCAGTTTTCCGGCCGCCTCGGTGACGCCTTCACGCCGCACGCCAAGCATATTGGCAATGAGTTCTTGCGTCATGACGAGCTCGTTGCCGGGCAGTCGGTCTAGCGATAGCAGCAGCCAGCGACACAGCTGTTGGTCAATCGAGTGGTGGCGATTGCACACCGCCGTTTGCGCCATTTGAGTAATCAGCGCTTGGGTATAGCGCAAGAGCAAGTGGAGCATTGCTCCATGGCGGCCGAACTCTTCGCGTAAGCTCGCCGCGGGTAAGCGCAGCGCGTGCCCGGCACTTTGCACGATAGCGCGATTTGTTGTGCTTTCCCCTCCCATAAACACGGCAATGCCAACCAACCCTTCGTTACCGACGACCGATATTTCCGCCGAGTCACCGTTTTCGGTAACATACAGCAGCGAAACAATTGCGTTAATTGGAAAGTAAACGTGCGCAAGCGTAACACCTGGCTCGTAAAGCACCTGGCCTAACGACAAGTGGAGCGGTTCAATTAGCGGAGTAAGCCGCCGCTGAGCGTCAGCCGGCAAGGCTGCGAATAAATGATTCTGTGCCGTTAAATCACGATCTTTCATCTGTCATCATCCCTGAGAGAGCGTGTCATCGTGCGTTTGAGCATACGCTATCGTTCGTTGGCTTCATGCCTGCGCAGTGTCCAGTAGCCTCCCCATAGACGTGTTGCCGTGGTGACAAGACATGCACTGGCAAAAAGGGTCGCTAGGGTCGAAAAGTGACCAGGGAAAAGGCAAAAAACCACCAGGGCGAGTACGGTTTCAGTGCCCTCGGTTAATCCTTCTAAATAATAGAACGCTTTGTTAGGAAAGTTGGGGCGAGTAAGGGATTTTTGTTTAGCGGCAATGGCGAACGCCAGAAACGACGTGCCGGTACCGATAAAGGCAAACAGTAGCAGGGTCGCTGCAAGCGCATTTTGGGCTGGATTAGCCAGCGCAAAACCAAGCACGACAGCCGCGTAGAAAACAAAGTCTAGCCCGATATCAAGAAACCCGCCTGCTTCGCTGGTGCGACCACTTATGCGTGCTAATGCACCGTCCACGCCGTCGCCGATGCGATTGAGCACAATGGCGAGTAAGGCGAGACCATAATGCTCCCAAGCTAACAGTGGCAGGGCGGTCATGCCGATCAAGAAAGCCCAGAGCGTGGCCTGGTCCGGCGTTATACGCCATTTGTGCAACGCGTTGGCGAATCGCTTGAGAGGGCGCTGAGCCAGCGGCATCGTCCATCGGTCTAGCATACGCGGCTCCTTACTCTGCATATAAGAAATTAATTAACTATGGCAGTAGCTTGCGAGCTAATAAAGCCGTTTTAATAGCTAGCGATAGATAATGATTAGAACTAAAGACTGTTAGACTTTGGTGGTAAATGCGGGTAAATGACTGGACTGAATACCTATTGCAGTGAAATAAAGGGCGCCATAGGAATACCCGCAACGCGTGTTAGTAGGCTAACCGACTACGCGTGCATCCTCGACATCCGATCACTAATATCTCGAAAGCGACGCTAATTGTATGCATAAAACTGCCCTGATGACGGTATGGGATCAGCTATGGAATTCCCATTACCAAGCCAAAAACCTATTGATGTGCGCACTGCCCACTGGTGGTGCCGCGAAGGCAGCGGCTTCCAATGCCAAGCGCGAGCCATCCCCTGACCCTAAACCACCGGCCTACACGCCGCCGCAGAAGGTGGGGTTACTGCTTGGGCCTTTGCTATTTGCTTTTGTCGTGATGTTTTTTCATCCCGAAGGCTTAAGCTTTGAAGGGCGTATGGTGCTTGCGACCACGCTGTGGGTGGCCGTATGGTGGATCACGGAAGCCATCCCTATTCCCGTTACCTCGCTATTGCCCATCATCTTACTGCCGATTACCGGCGCGCTCGAAGGCAGTAAGGTCACCGCTGCGTACGGTAATCCGATCATATTCCTATTCCTAGGCGGCTTTATGATCGCGCTGGCCATGGAAAAGTGGGATTTGCACAAGCGTATAGCGCTGTCGATTATTGCCGTATTGGGTACCAGCATTAATAACATCGTGTTTGGCTTTATGGCCGCCACGGGCTTTTTATCGATGTGGGTATCCAATACGGCGGCAGTCATGATGATGCTGCCGATCGGGTCGGCTATTGTTTACCAAGTGAGCCAAGAGCTGAAAAAAAGTGATGAGGATCACAGCGGCGAAATTGATAAATTTAGCAAAGCGTTGATTTTTGGTATTGGCTATGGCGGTACTATCGGTGGCCTGGGTACGCTGATTGGCACGCCGCCGAATATTATTCTCGCGGCAATTGTTAACGAGCTTTTCGGTATCGAGATCTCTTTTGCTGGCTGGTTAATGTTTGCTTTTCCCGTTGTCGTGGTACTGCTATTCGCCACATGGCTGCTGCTGACTCGCGTATTTTTCCGAATCAAATTTAATCATTTGCCGGGCGGACGTGAACTCATCCACAAAGAAAAGGCTGCCTTAGGCACTACTAGCTTTGAAGAAAAAGCGGTGCTGGCGGTGTTCCTGCTGGCTGCCTTTTTGTGGATCACCCGCTCATTTTTATGGCAAGGGCAGATCATCAATATTCCGGGTATCAGTGACACGATGATCGCGATTTTTGCTGCAATTCTGCTGTTTTTGATTCCCTCCAAGAACAAAGGCGGCTGCCTGCTAGGTTGGGACGTTGCTAAAGACGTACCTTGGGGCATTTTGCTGCTGTTCGGTGGAGGCTTGGCCATTGCCGCAGGCTTTGGTTCTTCAGGCTTAGCAGAGTGGATCGGCGGACAGATGAGCGTGCTGGAAGGTGCTAACTTCCTGCTAGTGATCCTGCTGGCAACCGGTATGGTACTGTTCTTAACCGAAATCACTTCGAATACCGCAACGGCGACGATGATTCTTCCGGTGCTGGCGTCACTGGCATTGGCGCTGGATATTCATCCCTTCGTACTGATGGTGCCTGCTGCCATGGCGGCTAACTGCGCCTTTATGTTGCCGGTGGGTACTCCACCAAACGCGATTATCTTCGCCACCGGTAAGCTTAAAATTATTGAAATGGTGCGTACCGGCTTCTGGATCAACATCATTGCCATGCTTTTAATCGTGGCAGCGGTTTACTTCCTGCTACCCGTGATGTGGAACGTTGACTTAACCAGCTACCCAGATGCCTTCCGTCGCTAATATGCCATGCTAGTGTCTGAAAGCCCTGCCTCGAGCGGGGCTTTTTGTTATTGGGAGATTGTGTGGGTTGATTGTTATGATGCCGCTACACCCTTTGCAATTGAGCCTGTTATGCGACTACTTCACACCGCTGATTGGCACCTGGGACGGCTATTTCACAACCTTTCGTTGCTGGATGATCAGCGCCATGTGCTCAGCCAACTCCTTGAGATCATTGATCGTGAAAAGGTCGAGGCGGTATTGATCGCGGGTGATATTTACGATCGTTCGGTGCCTCCTTCCGCCGCGGTAACGCTGCTGGATGAGGTGCTTCACGCGCTGTGTGAGGTGCGCAAACTTCCGGTCATCATGATTTCAGGCAATCACGATGGCGCTGAACGGCTGCGCTTTGGCGCACGCCACTTGCGTCAAGCCGGGCTGCATATTCTCTCTGACCTAGCTGACTTCGCGACCCCCGTGACGCTCACTATTGATGGCGTTGAGGTAGATGTTTTCGGTATTCCCTACGCTGATCCTGAGCATGTGCGCAGTCACTTTAAGGTCGACGTGCACGATTTTGACGGTGCCCATCGTTATTTGGTCGAGCGAATTAGCGAGCAGCGTCACCCAACGCGCCGCTGCATATTGATGAGCCACTGCTTTGTTGCTGGCGGCAGCGCGTCAGATTCAGAGCGCCCGCTGACTTTAGGCGGTGCCGAAAGCGTTGCCTGGGAGCCGATGCAAGGCTTTGACTATGTGGCGCTTGGCCACCTGCATGGCCCGCAGTATCGCGGTGGCGAGCACATTCGCTACAGCGGCTCAATACTCAAGTACAGCTTTTCTGAAGCCCGCCAGCACAAAGGCGTTACGCTGGTGGATTTAGACGCAGGTGGCGTCACGAAGATTGAACAGATTACGCTGTTGCCAAGCCGGGAAGTCCGCGTGCTGGAAGGCGAGATTGACGCCTTGATCGCCCAGGGCCGAACCGATAAGAACGCAGACGATTACCTGCTGGTGCGGTTAACCGATCGTCACGCCATTCTCGATCCGATGGGTAAGCTGCGCGAGGTTTATCCTAACGTGCTGCATCTCGAAAAGCCGGGCATGTTAGAAACCCGCGGGGGGCAGCAGCTTGATCGGGAGCGTTTACGTTTTGATGCGCTGGATATGTTTGGTGATTTTTTCAATCAGACTAGCGGAGAGGCTATGAGCGAAGAGCAGGCGCGGGCCATGGCAGAACTCATTAACCAGCTACAGCGCGATGAGGCTCAAGGATGACGCCATTAACCCTGACCATGCAGGCATTTGGCCCTTTCGCAGGGACTGAAAACATTGATTTTACTGCGCTAGGCACCAGCCCGCTGTTTCTTATTAACGGCCCGACTGGGGCGGGCAAAAGCTCGATTCTGGATGCTATTTGCTTCGCACTATACGGCCAGACCACCGGCAATGACCGCGATCCAACGCAGATGCGCTGTGATCAGGCGTCCGATACGCTGTTAACGGAAGTAACGCTGAGTTTTCGCCTGCGCGGTGTGGACTACCGGGTAAGGCGTGTACCTCAGCAAGAGCGCCCCAAAGCGCGCGGTGAAGGTACCACCACCCATAGTGCTGAAGCGCAGCTATGGCGGCTAACCACGGGTGGCGAGATAGATACCTGCCTAGTGGCGCGTAAGGTCAACGATGCGACCGCTGAGCTGCAGGCGTTAATCGGGCTAAATGCCGACCAGTTCCGCCAAGTGATGGTGCTGCCGCAGGGCAAGTTTCGCGAACTGCTAATCGCAGATTCTGCCAAGCGGGAAAGCATTTTTTCTCAGCTGTTCCAAACGCAAATTTTTCAGCGCATTGAAGAACGTTTGCGTACCCAGGCTAATCAAATCGTGCGGGACGTTAATGATCATCAGCATCGGGTAAAAGGCATCTTAGAAGCCAGCGATGTTGAAAGCGAAGCGGCGCTGAGTGAACTGCTGGAATCGCTCATGCCAGATCAGCAGGTCGCCAACGATGCGTTAGCCGCCGCTAAGCAGCAGCGTGAAAACGCGCAGGCGGCCGAGCGTCAGGGGCAAGAGCATCAGGCGTTGTTTGATCGCCAGACGGCGCTGATTGAAGAGCATCGCCTGCTGCTACAGCAACAGCCTGAGGTCAATCACGCCCAAGAGCGTTTAAGCGCACATGAGCAAACGCAGGAGCTGGCGGCGCCGTTTCACAGCCTCCACATGGCGCAACAAGCGTCGCAGACTACTCAGCAAGAGTATGGGCAGGCTCAGGCGAGCGTCGAAAAACAGCGCACGGCCTACCATCAGGCTCAGCAAGTGCTGCAGCAGGCGCAAGCTCATTATCACCAGCTGCCTGAACGGCGAGAGCAGGTCGGCCGATTACAGCAAGCCCTTGAGCAGTTTCAAGCGTTAAACCGTGTCGAAAAGACGTTGCATCAAGCCCGTGAGGCGTGGCAGGCGTTAGATCAGACCGTCGGCCAGCAATTACACCAGCGCGACACCATCGCTCAGCAAGGGGAGGCGCTAGCCGCGCAGTTGAAAGCGGAGCAGGCGGAGCGCAATAGCTTGGCAGGCAGTGAAGCAGTGCTGCAAGGCCGCCAGACCCTGCGCGACCAGCGGCATACGTTGGCGGGACTTGAGACTCAGCGCAGTGTGCTCAGCGAACAGGTAGCTCAGGCGAGTAGCCAAGTAGCAAGTCACCAGCAAACCCTCGAGCGCTGTCAGCAGCGTGCCACTGAGCAAGAAATGCACTGGCACCAGGGTCAGGCAGCGCTCCTGGCAGCTCGGTTGGAGATTCACCAGCCTTGCCCAGTTTGCGGCAGCTGCGAGCACCCAGCGCCCGCCGCGCCAGACCAAGCGGCCGTGACCCAGGCGGATGTAAAGCGTGCGCGCATGGACTACGAGCAGGCGCAGCAGACGTTGGTGAAAGCCCAGCAGCTGCAACAGCGGCTAGCCCAGCAGCTTAGCCACAGCGATGAGCAGAGTGAGCAATTACGCCGCACGCTCGGCGAGTGGAGTAGTGAGCCCCTCACCGCATTAGACGCCGCCTGCCAAGAGAGTCAGCGCGCTTTGGAGCGCCATCAAGCGCTTGTTCAACACATACAGACGCAGGAGCTCACCCTTGAGCAGCGGCGTAGCGAGTGGAAAGCGCTGGATGCTCAGATAAAGTCTCAACAGCCCGATGTAGAGGCGGCTCAAAAGCGCTGCCACCAGTTAGAGGCTCAGTGTGAGCAGCTGCGCGCGTCGTTGCCTGAAGCACACTCATCATCGGAGGCCTTACAGGCAGAACTGACACGCTTGCAGGGTGAAATTCAGCAGGGCGAGACGGAATGGCAATCGGCTCAGCAGACTGCCCATCAGGTACAAACAGCGCTTGCCCAGGCTGACACTACGCTAGCGGGTAGCGCCCAGCGTGCAACAGCAACGAGCGAGGCATTAACGACCGCCCAGCAAGAATGGCGTAGCGCGCTTGAACGTAGTGTGTTTGAAAATGATGCAGGCTTTTTGCAGGCCCGTTTGGAAACATCGGCGCGCCAAGCGCTGGTTGAAACCGTTACGCACTTTCAGCAAGAGCTTGCCAAGCTAGAGGGCCAGCTTGAAGCCAGCAAGGCGCGTCTTGAGGGCCTGGCAGCGCCTGACGTAAAGGCACTCGCTGAACGGGTGGCCGTAGCGCAGGCCCGCGAGCAAACCTGCGATGAAACCTATCAACGCCTGGCGGCACGCATAGCCCAGTTAACCAATACCCAGCAGAAGCTTAAGACGGCCCACACGGCTCAGGCGGCGCTTGAAGCCCAGTACCAGCTGTGGGGCACGCTAAGCGAGGTTGCTAATGGCCGCACCGGGCATCGTATTAGCCTGCAACGCTTTGTGCTTGGTGTGCTGCTCGATGACGTGCTGATTCAAGCCTCCGCGCGGCTGGTACGCATGAGTCGCGGACGCTACCAGCTAGTGCGTCGAGAAGACCCGTCAAAAGGCAACAAAGCGTCAGGCCTTGAGCTAGATGTAGCGGACACCTATACCGGCAAAAATCGTTCGGTAGCGACACTTTCCGGCGGTGAATCATTTATGGCCGCGTTAGCACTGGCGCTGGGGCTTTCGGACGTTGTGCAGGCTTACGCTGGCGGTATTCAGCTGGATACACTATTCATTGACGAGGGATTTGGCAGCCTGGATCAAGATGCCTTGGATCAGGCCATTGCCATGCTTAGCGAGCTGCAAATGGGCGGGCGCATGATTGGTGTTATCTCACACGTCAGCGAACTCAAAGAGCAAATGCCCGTCCGTATAGACGTGCGTGCCAGCCGCCACGGTAGTTCGGTGGAAATAAAGGGCGCACTTCTTTGATGTCTAAGCTTTTTAATGCCTCAGTCTTTAATGCCTCAGTCTTTAATGCCTCAGTCTTTGATGTCTGAGCCAGCGTTAGTTCACGCTGCGTTCATACAGTATGTTTTATAACGTGAGTTAATCTTTAAACGGGCCTAAAGATAATATCGACCTAGGAGTACAAGGATGAACGCAAGCAAAATTTTGCAGCAGTTGATGCAGCAAGCCGGCGGTAGCCAGAAGGGCGGTAGTGGCAGCGGTGTCGATGTTAAGGGAATGCTGAGCGGGCTTTCTAAGCACTTAGGCGGCGGTGGCGGCAGTAGTCAAGGCAACGGATCCTCCGGTGGTTTTGACGTAAAGAGCCTGCTGGGCGGCGGTGCTATGGGCATGCTAGTAGGCTCCAAGCGTGGCCGCAGCATGGGCGGCAAAGCGCTTAAGTATGGCGCTATTGCGGGCGTGGGCATGCTGGCTTGGAAAGCGTGGCAGAGTTCACAAGCTGCTAAAGACGTCGGCGCGCAGCCCTCCGCTGAACAGGCGAGTGCGGCAGAGGGCGAGCGGGTAGAAGTGCTCAGCGGTGAATTCCAAGAGCGGCGTAGCCTTGAACTGCTGCAGGCGATGATCATGGCCGCACGCGCCGATGGCCACATTGACGAGCAAGAGCAGGCGCTGATTACCGAACAAATTGATGCGCTAGGGGCCGACCAGGAGATGCACAACTGGGTAGAGCAGCAGCTAAAAGCACCGCTGGATGCCCCGGCGTTGGCTCGCGAAGCAGACTCCCCACAGGCCGCGCGTGAGATGTACTTGATCAGCGTGGCGGTCACTGATGATCAAAACCCGATGGAACGTGCTTGGCTAGACCAGCTGGCCAGTGCTCTTAATCTATCCAAAGAGATGACGACTGAGCTCGAGCACCAAGCTCAGCAGGCTGGTTAATGCTCGAAACGTTCAATCTATGGCTGGCCACTGGCTTTGGGCTAGGGCTGGCGCCAATAGCGCCGGGTACGTTTGGCTCGTTGCTGGGTGTTCCACTGGCATGGTGGCTGCTGGGCAGGCCGACGTCTCATCAGGCGGCGATCATAGCGGTATTGATAGCCATTGCGATACCGGTTTGCCATGTCGCTTCGCTGCATTTTGCCGGCTTGGATCATGGCAGCATTGTGGCCGATGAGTACGTAGCTTTTCCTCTCGCCGTGATTGGTTTGCAAGCGGCCCGCCACCCGCTGGTAATGGCACTGGCATTCGGCGTTTATCGTTTTTTCGACGCGTTAAAACCACCGCCGATACATTTAGCAGAGGCGGTGCCGGGTGGTTTAGGTATTGTGCTGGATGATGTTATCGCTGCACTAATCACCTGGTTTATCGTGGCGGCTGCATTGGGGCTTTGGCAGCGTCGAGCCAGCACTATCTAATACGTGATCGCAATAAAAAACCTCGCAGGCAATAGCCTGCGAGGTTCTAGTTTTAGCAGCTTAGTGGTCTTGTCTGATGACTTACTCCTTAACCACAATCACCGACTTGGCATTGACGAATTCAAGCATGCCGAAGCCGCCATGCTCGCGTCCATAGCCAGAGTCTTTTACACCGCCGAAGGGCATTTCTGGTGTTGCGACGCCAAAGCCATTGATAAATACCATGCCGGTATCAAAGTACTTGCTGGCAAGCTCTGTCGCGCGCTTAACGTCTTTAGAGATGATCCCGCCCCCCAGACCATAACGGCTGTCGTTGGCGATACGCATGGCGTCTTCATCGTCTTTGGCGCGAATCAGTGCCGCCACCGGGCCAAACAGTTCGTCGTCATAAGCGGGCTGCCCAGGGGTCACGTTGTCTAGCACGGTGACCGGGTAAAACGCGCCTTTACCTGAGGGCTTTTCACCGCCGCAGAGAATTTTTGCGCCTTTGCTTACGCTCTCTTCTACCTGCTTATGAAGAGCATCGCGCAGATCAACGCGGGCCATGGGGCCAAGGTCGCTACCTTTTTGGTTGGGATCGCCTGCGGTCAGTGCCTGCATACGAGCCACGTAGCGTTGTTTAAACGCATCATAGTTCTTTTCAGTCACCACAAAGCGTTTAGCCGCAACGCACGTTTGGCCACCGTTATAGACACGCCCTTGAACACAGGTTTCTACCGCGAGATCGAGGTCGGCATCGTCAAGCACAAGATAAGCATCGTTGGAGCCTAGTTCTAACACGGTCTTTTTCAAATGTTCGGCGGCTTTAGCGGCGACTTTGCGGCCTGCACCGTCACTGCCGGTAAGCGTGACGCCGCGAACCGCAGAATGACCAATGACTTCATCAGACACGTCGTGAGATATCACAAGCGTGCGGAAAACGTTCTCGGGAAGGCCCGCTTCGCGATAGATTTTTTCCAGTAACAGGCCGCTTCCGGTCACGTTTTCGGCGTGCTTAAGCAATACGCCATTACCCGCCATTAGATTGGCGATTGAGTAGCGCACGACTTGATAAGCCGGGAAGTTCCAAGGCTGAATGCCGTAGATGACGCCCATCGGCGAATAGGTAACAAAGCCGCGTTCACCATTGCCAGGCTGGCGCTCTTCGTCAGCTAATTTTTTAGGGCCATGTTCAGCGGTGTAATCACAAATGCCAGTACACAGGTCAACTTCTTGGCGCGCCTGGTCAGGCAGTTTGCCCATTTCTTTGACCATCAGATCGGCCAGTGCTTCTTTATGCTTTTGAAGCGCTTGGCCAATCGCTTTAACCATTTTAGCGCGACTTTCAAGAGACTCAAGACGCCATTCCAGAAACGCCTCGTAACAAGCATCCACTACCTGCTTGGCTTCACCGCTGCTCATTAGCGCATAGGTATCGAGGGTTTCGCCGTTAGTCGGATTAATCGTCGTGATATTGTTGCTCATAAGATCTCCTATCTTTAGGTCAACGTGTTGGTCAAATCGCCCAGCTCCTGGGCGTTTAATCGACCGGTCTATTTCTAATGTAGAGTCACTTTAGTACAAACTGAGGGCTTATGCACAATGAAGCACTTATTGTCGGGCAATGAATTATGAGAGTGGTTCCATACGCTTGTTAAAAGCGCTTTGCATTACTGATGATTTTTTTCATCGATCAAGTATTTTTTGATGATTTTTTTCTTTTCCTAATCAGCGTTTTATTTTTTTATTCAGTTATTTTAATTAAATCATAAGCTTATGATTATTATATTATTGGCATGGCATTTGCTTTGAATTTGTTATCCGGTGAAATCGCCTTCGTATTAGCAGCGCTGGTAGAACAATCAATAACATTTCTATAGGAAACGTCACATGCAGTTAAGTCCTTTTAATCAAGTAAGTAGCTTTAAAAGCGCGGGTAAGCTGGTCACTGGTCACGGAGCTGCCCAGCAGTTGCAGCTCTATGTGCAGTCGCTGGGGATGCAACGACCGTTGATCGTGACCGATAGGGGGGTGGTGGCTTCAGGCACGCTGGATATCATCACCGAGCAGCTCATGGCGCTAAATGTGCCCTATGCAGTATTTGATCAGATTGCGCCCGAGCCTGAAGTGGAAATAGTTGAAAATTGCACGCGTGCTTTTAATGGTGGTCAGCATGATAGCGTTATCGCCGTAGGCGGCGGAAGTGGGATGGACATCGCCAAGTGCGTGGCGGTATATGCACACTATGAAGGCCCGCTTGAGGGATTGTTTGGTGAAAATAAAGTTGCCCAACGTGAGGTGCCTTTAATCGCCATGCCAACCACGGCGGGCACAGGATCTGAAGTAACCAATATCGCAATTTTGTCGGATAAAGTTCAGAAGATGAAAAAGGGTATAGTAAGTGATTGCCTACTACCTGACGTAGCTATTGTAGCGCCGGAGTTGACGCTGAGCTGCCCGCGTTCAGTAACGGCGGCCAGCGGGGTCGATGCGTTGGTGCATGCGATAGAAGCCTACCTTTCTAACTTCGCAACGCCGATTACCGATGCCTTAGCGGTTAAAGCCATGAACTTGATCATCCATGCGCTACCCAAGGCATTTGCTAACCCTAACCACCTTCAAGCCCGTGAAGACATGGCTACTGGCAGTCTCTTGGCGGGATTGGCGTTTGGTAATGCTGGTGTGGGGGCGGTGCATGCCTTGGCATATCCATTAGGTGGGCGTTACCACTTGGCTCATGGAGTAACCAATGCACTCTTGTTGCCATTTGTGATGGAGTGGAACAAGTTGGCCTGCGTCGAGCGCTTTCGTGGCATTGCGGTGGCCTTTGATGAACCCGTGGCTGGGCTTTCGGATGATGCCGTTGCCGATGCGGTTATCAAGCGCATGCATAAGCTGTGTGCTGATGTGGAGATTCCTGCCGGTTTACGCTCTTTTGATATTCCTGAATCCGCCATTCCCGAGTTGGCCGCCGAGGCCATTAAGGTGGAACGTTTGCTACGTAATAACCCGCGGGTATTAACGCTTGCGGATATTGAGGCGATTTACCACGACGCTTATTAATGCGCCGCTAATTAAAACGCCATAACGACAAAACGTTTATTAAAAAAATACTAACAATTTTAAAATAGGAGCCCATGCCATGAGTGCTTGGAAACATCGCGTTGACGGTGAAGAGAGCCCGTACACCCCGTTAGGGCCATTTAAGCTACGCCTGCCGTTTTATCATTACCGTTTTGAACTGCCCGATTACCTGCAGGGCCTATTAATGTGTGCGGTGGATCTTGCCGCCATTCCATTGATGATGCAGTTACTAGGCATGCCGTTTGAAGCAGCGTTGGCCATTGTAATTTTAAATGGCTTGCTCTATTTGATGCATCATCTGCTGGGTGATCCGGTTATCCCAGGTTGGATTACCCCCGCTATTCCTCTGTTGATGGCTTATGTGTCGACCTTTCCTGAGGGGGTAGACAGAGTTCATGCGCTGATTGCCTTTCAGATGCTATTGGGGATTATTGCGCTTGGGCTTGGGGTAACGGGTATGGCTAGCAAGGTGGTGCGGCTAATCCCTTCTGCTATTAAAGCGGGTGTCATTATGGGCGCTGGGCTGGCGGCCATTGTCGTGGTGTTTGATGAGGGTGGTCGCTTTGAGCAGTATCCTTTTACCATTGCGATTGCGGTAGGCGTTGCGTTCTATCTGATTTTTTCTAAGCACTTTAATAAGTTGAAAGCGCAGGGCGGGCTTTGGGGCGCGATCGGTAAGTTGGGTATTTTTCCCATTATTGTACTGGCCATCGTGGTGGCACCACTGTTTGGTGAAGCACCGTGGCCTGATGTGGAGTGGGGGTTTAGCCAGCCTGATTTCGCGCTGATGTTTAGTGAATACACGGTGTTTGGTGTTGGCTTGCCGCCGTTGACGATGTTTTTGACCGCGTTACCTACAGTTATCGCCGCTTACATTGTGCTGTTTGGCGATGTGCTTCAAAGCAAGGCGTTACTGGAAGAGGCTGATGAGAAACGCCAGGACGAAAAAATCGATTATAACCCTAATCGTGCACACATGATTTTTGGTGGGCGTAACTTCGGAATGAGTATCTTTGGTCCCGATGTGGTGATGTGTGGCCCGCTGTGGGCAGCGATGCATGTAGTAACGGTGGAGCGTTACAAGCAGGGCAAAGCAGCGATGAACTCTATCTTCGGCGGCTCCGGCTCATTCCGCTGGGGCACGAATACCGGTTTGTTGCTGTTGCCAATTGTTAGCTTGGTGGAGCCCATCCTGGGGATTGCATTGGCGCTGACGTTGTTAATTCAGGGCTACGTGAGTGTACGTATTGGCATTATGGAAGCGCGCAGCCAGCGAGACTTAGGTATCGCGGGAATTATTGCTGCCATGCTGGTCATTAAAGGCGCTACCTGGGCTTTTGCGGTGGGTATCTTGCTCTGCGCGTTAATTTACGGCAAACGCTTCTTCTCAGGTGAGGTGGATAAAACCTTCGTGAAGGACTGGGACGAGGCATTGTTACCGGAGGCTGATCCCGAGCCGGAGGTGCCATTGCGCAAATAACAGACACTGCCTCTATAGTGGCTTAAACGCTATTAGGTAGAAAATCAATGTCCACCGCGAAAGCGGTGGGCGTGGTCTATCAGGGGGAGCTGTTATGCAACGTATCGACGAGTGCCTTTCGTTGGAAGCCGCGCTGCCGTTATTTGACTTGCACGGTACTGATGCAGTGGAGGTATTTGATATCCAGGGCCAGGTGATTGGAGTATTAACCCGCACCGATATTGAAGAGGCGCAGTGCAATAAGGCGTCAGGTCGATTGGTGGGTGAGTGTATGCGTTATCGTGTAACGGGCATTACCCCCCCTAGCGAGGCCCAAAGCGTTGATGCTTTTGGTTTTGATCAGGAGCCGTTGAGTTCTTTGTTGGATGCTTTGCACGATGGTGTCTATATCACCGATGCCAGCGGGATTACGGTCACGATCAATAAGGCTTATGAGCGTATCACCGGAATTTCTCGGGCAGAGGTGGTGGGCTTTCATATGGCCGACTTGGTGAAAGCGGGGTTTATCTCTAAATCGGCCTCGTTGGAAGTTATTCGTGAGCGTCGTCCGATTACACTGGTGCAGACTATTCATGATAGCCGGAAAATCGTGGTAACCGGCACGCCCATGTTCAAAGCCGATGGCTCGATTGCGTATGTGGTCACCAGTGTGCGTGATATTACCGAGTTGCTGTTAGCGAAACACGCTCAGGAGCAGTTAGAACAGATTCAGCGCATGCGTGAGACGTTTAAGGTGCCGGAAGTAACGGCGCTAAGTGCGTCTGGGGTGATTATCAGCCGACAAACGGAGCCTTGCTTTGAACTGGCCAGGCGAGTAGCAAAAACGTCCGCGAAGATACTTATTCGAGGCGAGACGGGCACCGGTAAAACGCTATTGGCACGCTATATTCATCAGCACAGTGATCGCGCGGATGGGCCGTTTATGGAACTTAACTGTACAGCGTTCCCTGAAGGGCTGCTGGAGGCAGAGCTGTTTGGTTATACCGCTGGTGCCTTTACCGGAGCGGCACCAAAAGGCAAGCAGGGGCTGCTGGATGTTGCCCATGGTGGCACGCTATTTCTGGATGAAATTGGAGACCTGTCGCTCGCGTTACAAGTGAAACTGCTCAAAGTAGTGGAGGAAAATCGCTATTTACCGGTCGGTGGAACGGCGTTTCGTCAAACCGATGTGCGCTTGATTACTGCTACTCATCAGGATTTACATGACCGGGTAAAAGAAGGCTGCTTTCGCGAGGATCTATTTTATCGCATTAGTGTGGTGCCTTTGTGGTTATCGCCTTTACGACAGCGACGCGATGAGATTATTCCACTACTTAGCTATTATTTGAGTCACTTTAATAAGCTGCATGGGCTGTGTCGGCGATGGGATCCGGAGGCCTTGGAACTACTTTCCAGCTATCCATGGCCTGGCAATATTCGTGAGCTGATTAATTTAACCGAGCGTTTAACCGTTACGGTGTTAGAAGACCTAATAACCGCTACGTCGTTGCCGAACGAGGTATTTCCCTGTGCCACGCTTTGTGTAAAGCATGTTAGTGGCGACCTCCGCCAACAGGTCATGCACTTCGAACAGCAGTTAATTCACCAAGCACTTGCTAGCCATGGCTCTACCCGCGCTGCAGCCACTGCATTGGGGGTCGACCAGTCGACTCTGGTAAAGAAGCAGCGGCGCTGGCGTCAGGCGAGCATCTGATAATAAGTGGTGTTATATGGCAAGGTTTTTAGAACTCTGGCCCACCAGCTTCTTCGCCCCACACCTCGTCTAAACGTCCATCGCGCCCACAGCTGAAGCGATAGAACTTATAGCGCACCGGGTTTTTCTGGTAATAATCCTGGTGGTACTCCTCCGCAGGCCAGAACGCCGTGGCGGGTACTATTTGGGTGGCGATATCCTTGTCAAAGCGAGCCTCCATGTCGGTTTTGGACGCTTCGGCCAGTTCTCGCTGCTCTTCATTATGATAAAAAATCGCCGAGCGGTATTGATCGCCCACGTCGCAGAACTGTCGATCCACCGCGAAGGGGTCGATATTGCGCCAGAATATGTCTAATAGCTGCGAATAGCTGATTTCTTCCGGGTCGTATTCAACTTGAACAGCTTCAGCGTGACCGGTGCCGCCCCGCGAAATATCCTCGTAGCTAGGATTCTCTAGCTCGCCGCCGATGTAGCCAGAAATGGTGGCGCTGACCCCTGGCTGCTTATCGTAAGGTGGTTCCATACACCAAAAACAGCCGCCGGCAAACGTAGCTTCAACGGTCGCCTGGGCTTGAAGTGACGGGCTGGCGAGGCCTGCAGCGGCCACTACGCAAAGTGCTAATGGACGAAAAAGGGGAAGTCGGGTCATTCAAAGCACTCCAGTGGCGGTAGTGATACGGTTCGAGCTTAAGCCTATTAATGGCTTGGGGCTTAGCTTGCTGACAGCGGCATTAAACTAACGCCTAGGCTCCCTTGGCTAACTCAGTAGGCTAGTCTCTAGTTATACGTTTATCAGCAGCCTTTTCAAAACACGTTTTTTATTAAAGGTAGGCCCATGACAACAACAATCCAATCAATTAATGCGCTTTTTAGCCACAACGCCCAGGTGGCAAAGGTTGGCACGCACGCGAGTACAGCGCTAGTGATGGTGAAGTAGCGCCTTAACGTTACCGGAGTCCGTGATGCCAGAACTAGCTAATAACCACTATGATTATATTGTTATCGGCGCAGGCACCGCCGGGTGCCTGCTGGCCAATCGTTTGAGCGCAAACCCCAAACATCGCGTGCTGCTGATAGAAGCGGGAGGGCGGGATAACTACTACTGGATTCATATTCCCGTAGGGTATCTCTACTGCATCAATAACCCGCGTACCGATTGGCTGTTTCGCACCGAGCCCGACAAAGGGCTCAACGGCCGTTCATTGATTTATCCACGCGGCAAAACCCTGGGCGGCTGTTCCAGCATCAATGGGATGATTTACATGCGCGGCCAGGCGCGAGACTACGACCACTGGGCTGAGGTGGCGGGAGACGATGCTTGGCGTTGGGAAAACTGCTTGCCCGATTTTATCAAACACGAAGACCACTATCGATTAGATGTGGGCGGCGATGGCGACGCTAAACATCGCCACTTTCATGGGCATGGCGGCGAATGGCGGGTCGAAAAGCAGCGCCTGAAATGGCCCGTGTTAGACGATTTTGCCGAAGCTGCCGTGCAGGCGGGTATCCCGCGCACCGACGATTTTAACCGCGGTTCAAACGAGGGCGTGGCCTACTTCGACGTCAATCAGCGCTCGGGCTTTCGGTGGAATACCGCTAAAGCATTTTTACGCCCGGCACTTAAGCGCGATAACTTAACGCTATGGCATTCCACGCAGGTTAATCGGCTGTGCTTTAACGAAGAGGGAGGTATGCCGCGGTGTTCGGGCGTTGAAGTTGAGCGCAATGGCAGTGCCCAGCGAGCGACAGTGAGTGGGGAAGTGGTGCTATGTGCCGGTGCCATTGGTACGCCGCACTTGCTGCAGCTTTCCGGCGTGGGGCCTGCCGAGCTGTTACGCAAACACGGCGTTACCTTGGTACATGAGCTGCCGGGCGTCGGCGAGAATCTGCAGGACCACCTGCAGATTCGCTCAGTCTATAAAATTACCAATGGCAAAACATTAAACGCCATGGCCAGTACGCTATGGGGAAAGGCCGGTATCGGGCTTGAATATTTACTCAAACGTTCTGGGCCTATGAGCATGGCGCCTTCGCAGCTGGGGGCATTTACTCGTAGCTCGCCAGAGCACGCGCACCCCAATATTCAATACCATGTGCAGCCGCTGAGCCTTGAGGCTTTTGGCCAACCACTGCACGCATACCCAGCCATTACCGCAAGCGTGTGTAATTTGAACCCCACCAGCCGAGGGACAGTGCGTCTAAAAAGCAGTGACCCGCATCAAGCGCCGGCCATTTCGCCTAACTATCTGAGTACGCCTGAAGACCGTAAGGTGGCAGCGGACTCACTGCGCGTCACTCGGCATATTGCCGAGCAGCCTGCTTTTAACAAATATGCGCCTGAAGAAGTGAAGCCGGGCGCTGAGTATCAAAGTGATGATGAGCTTGCCCGGTTGGCGGGCGATATAGGAACGACCATTTTTCACCCCGTTGGTACTGCGCGCATGGGTCGCAAAGACGATGTTATGGCGGTGGTGGATGCCCGGCTTAGAGTGCGCGGTATCAACGGTTTGCGAGTCGCTGATGCCAGCATCATGCCCACCATTACCAGTGGCAATACGAACTCTCCAACCTTAATGATTGCCGAGAAGGCTGCCGATTGGATCTTAGCGCCACATAGCTGAAATTCAGCGAAAGTCCAGGAATTTAGGGGCTTTTAGCTAGGTATTATAGTAGTGTTGACGGGTGCATGGGTTAGGCGCAAAATACGCTCAGTTGGTTAGCAAGTCGAACGTTGTCAGCAGTATAGAAACGCCTCAAGCGTTAATTCTGGTGAAAGTTTCTTGTTCTACCCACTGTAATTCGGGTATTTCCCGGTTTTGATTAGCTACATCGAGGATTTCGATCATGGCAACTGGTACCGTTAAGTGGTTCAACGACACTAAAGGCTTCGGCTTCATTTCTCCTGACGACAATGGCGACGACCTGTTCGCACATTTCTCTGAAATTCAGTCTGAAGGTTTCAAATCTCTGCAGGACGGCCAGAAGGTTTCCTTCGACGTCACTCAGGGTAAAAAAGGCCTTCAGGCTTCTAACATCAAAGTTGTTTAAGTTAATTCTTAAACCATGAGATGTTAACAATTAGCGCTTAGCGTTGATTGATCGTAAAGCCCCGCCAAGCGCGGGGCTTTTTGTTGCCCGTCATTTAGAGAGTGCTCTAAGCCGCGATATTGATGCCACTATGGCTACTCTTATATTCTTTTTTGTTCTTTAAGTGTTTCTAAAAATAACTTTTTAGAATATGCGGTTGGCGTCACAATAGCCCATGCTTGTGGATTAAGAATGGGGTGGGTATGTCGCTGGATGCATGGATTGCGGTAGCAGTGGTGGTTACGATCTTTCCGCTCATGGCTTTTTCACGCCTCGGGCCCGACATTATTTTGCTGGGTGCGGTTATCGTGCTGATGACGCTGGGAGTCATTGATCCTCAGCAGGCGTTAGGCGGCTTTTCCAATAGCGGTTTATTCACCGTCGCGTTTATGTACGTGCTGGTGGCTAGCATTCGTGAAACCGGTGGGATTGATCTCATTATTCGCTATGTGTTGGGGCGCCCTGCGAGCGAAAGAGGCGCCCTGACGCGCCTGCTGTTACCCGTGGCGATGCTCAGTGGTTTTGTCAATAATACCCCGGTAGTGGCTACCTATATCCCCGCGGTGATGAGCTGGAGCCGGCGGCTGCGTTTATCTCCACAGCGGCTGCTCATGCCGCTCAGCTTTGCTTCTATCCTGGGTGGCACCATTACCCTGTTCGGCACCAGTACTAACTTGGTCGTGCATGGACTGTTACTTGACCGTTATCCCGAGCGCGGCATGGGCCTTTTAGATCTCGCTTGGGTCGGGATTCCCGTGGCCATAGCGGGCCTAGTCTATCTGATTGCACTAGGGCCTCGGCTGCTACCGGCGCGTTCCGGGGTGGCCAGTGCGTTTGCCAATCCGCGTGAGTTCACGATTGAAATGGAGGTAGACCCAGCTGGTGTACTGGTCGACCGTAGCGTTGAGGAAGCCGGGCTGCGCCATCTACAGGAGCTGTTCCTGGTGGAGATTGAGCGTGCAGGCAATATTGTCACCGTTGTCGGGCCTGGGGAGCAGCTTAAAGGTGGCGACCGTCTAGTGTTTGCCGGAACCAGCGATGCAGCGGTAGAGCTCCAGCAAATCCGTGGCCTCATTCCTTCTCGAGACGACACTTCCAGTTTAGAGAAAGAGTTTAAAGAGCGCCGTTTGGTCGAGGCCGTTGTGTCTGACCAGTGCCAGTTTATTGGCCAGCGTATTCGCGATGGACGGTTTAGAACGCTGTATGGCGCAGCGGTGCTGGCGATATGCCGTGGCGGTGAGCGGGTAAAAGGGAATTTAGGTCAAGTGCGCTTGCAGTCAGCGGATGTGCTGCTGTTAGAAGCACGCCCACCGTTTATTGAACGTCATCGTCAGTCCAGAGACTTCTTGCTGATAAGCGAGCTTAATGGGTCAGCACGGCCGATCCATGAAAAGGCGCCGCTTGCGTGGGGGATCTTGCTGGGTGCCGTGGTGCTTGCAGCGCTGGGCGTGCTTAGCATGCTCAATGCCGCCATGTTAGGGGCTGCGCTAGTGCTACTCACCGGCTGTTGTTCGGTGGGGGCGGCTAAGCGAGGCCTTGATACCCAGGTGCTGCTAACTATTGCCGCCTCGTTTGGCGTGGGGGCCGCGCTACAAAGCTCCGGTGCGGCGGAAGTGATTGCCGGTGGTTTGCTGGCGCTAGTGGCGGGTAATCCTCTACTCTTGCTGATAGGGACCTACTGTGTCGTAGCGCTTCTCACAGAGCTAGTCACTAACAACGCTGCGGCAGTGATTATTTTCCCGGTCGTGATGAGCGCTGCAGAAAGTTTAGGCGTTAGTCCGATGCCTTACGTCGTGGCCGTTATGTTTGCTGCCTCGGCCAGCTTCTTAACGCCTATCGGCTATCAAACGAACTTGATGGTGTATGGCCCTGGCGGCTATCGGGTGAGTGACTTTCTGCGCTTAGGCAGTGGTTTAAATGTGTTAACCGGTGCGATAGCGCTGGTGTTGATTCCTCAGGTATGGCCTTTTTAAAATAGCTTTTGGCGGTGTCTTGGCTCCTTTAGGCGCGCCACTACTCGCGGTTAGCACTGGTTTGCGCTAGGGTTGCTTTTTTTGCACAAGGAATGAGAGTCGATGACTGATCCTGGCGAACTGATTATTGAGCCGAAAAACGGTCAACCTGCCGATGCGTGTGTCTTTATTATTCACGGTTTAGGTGCTGACGGGCACGATTTTGAGCCGCTAGTGCCCGCGTTAGCACTGCATAAAAACTCGCAGGTTCGTTTTATCATGCCCCATGCGCCGCGCCTGGCCGTGACGATTAATGGCGGCATGGTGATGCCCGCGTGGTATGACATTCTCGCCATGGATTTGGGGCGTCGGGTGGATAAAAGCCAGCTCAAAAAATCGGCTGAGCGATTACAGGGGCTGATGCAAGAGCAAATTGATCAAGGAATCGATAGTCGGCGCATTATTGTGGCGGGTTTTTCGCAAGGCGGCGCCGTTGCCTATGAAGCCGCGCTCACTTTTCCCGCGCCCTTGGGCGGCTTGTTAGCGATGTCGACCTATTTTGCCACTGCCGACAATATCGTTCTGAGCGATGCAAATCGACAAATGCCTATTGAAGTACAGCACGGTAACTTTGATCCTATCGTGCCCGAAAGCCTGGGGCGCAGCGGCGTAGACCGCCTGAAAGAGATGGGTTACACGGTCAATTACCGCCAGTACCCAATGGCCCACGCGCTCTGTCCACAGCAGGTTAATGACATCGGCAAATGGCTGGGCACACGTCTAAGCTAGCATTCGCCTAAACTCAGCGCCTATTCGTGCCCGATGCAAGGACGTAGCGAAAACGAATGATAGCTTCCATTGATGTGGTAGAAGTAGCGCTAGCGCTGTGCCTTACGGGGACGGCGCTGGTGTGCTTGTTTGATCGCCATCTTCTGCGCGCCTGCCGCTTCTTTGTGGCTTTTGCTATCGCTATGGCATTGGCATGGTGGCAACTAGGTGCCATTTGGTTAGCAAGCGCAGAGCTACTGCTAGGAGCAGTGCTGACAGGGCTCTGCTGTTTTTATGCTCTTGGCCACGTTGGGTCTAGCGGCTCATCTGTTTTAGCGCACGATCATTTTAGCGAGCCGTGGACACGAATTGCCATGCGAGTGGTGTTAGCGCTGGTTTGGTTTGTCATGGTCGCTGTGGCGATTGGCTATGTACTAACCGATATGCAGCACTCGCCTGCTGAACATCCGCTTTTGTTGGCTGGGGTGGTGATTGCTGCCAGCGCCATGGCCTCCTTTGCACTACACCGTCATCTGTTAAGACGTTTGCTGGCGTTTAACCTACTCGGTTCTGGCGTATTTATGTTGCTTGCCGGCGTGGCGGGTACTACTCCGACTGCCCAGGTTTTAATCAGCGTGGGTCTGCTAGTGGCGGCGCTTGGGTCGATGCTCGGTGTCTTGCTGATAAGACAGCTTTTACATTTGCAAGGCGTTAATGCCTTGGACCACGACAGCGGGCCCAAAGAGAGTGCGACATGATCTGGCGCTTTGGTCTCTTCGATAGCACCTTTACGCCGCTTGCCACAACCCACTGGGCGCTGTTGACGGTGCTTTGCCTACCGCTGCTAATGGGGCTGTTGGCGGCATTATTCCCCCCTAAGCGAGCATGGCCCGTGCTACTTGCCAGCGCGCCGATAGTGGCGGCTGGTTTAATGCTGCTGTTCGCCTTTAACGATGCGGGGCTACTGCGCTGGCAGTGGGCGGTGGCGGATATCCAACTGTCGCTGCGTTTGAACGGGCTCAGCGTACTGCTGCTATTAACGACCCAGTGGATTGGCGTTGCCGCAGCGCTATATACGCCGGGCTATTTGCGCTTAAGCGACCCCGGCCCGATGGCACGCTGGCTTTGGCCGCTGATGGGGACGTTGATAAGCGCGCTTTCATTAATGTGGCTAGCCACTGATCTACTCACCCTCTATGTTGCGTTGGAGCTGATGGGCTTGGCGGCGGTCGGCATGCTGCTGCTATCGGGGAAAGCGGCTGCCCTTAAGGCGGGGATGCGCTATTTGCTGCTAGCGCTGGTGGGGTCATTGACTTATCTGCTGGGCGTTGCTTTGATTCTAGGTCACTGGGGCCGGTTAGATTTACAGGGTTTAGCCGAGATAATCGAGCCCGGCCCCGTGGCATGGTTCGCGGCGGCGCTAGTGGGCGCGGGACTTGCGTTGAAAGCTGCGCTGTTTCCGCTGCATGCCTGGCTGTCGCCTGTCCACGAAAATGCCTGGACGCCGGTGAGCGCACTGCATGCCGGGCTGGTGATCAAGGCTTCGCTTTTTATGCTGGTGCTGCTATGGAGCATTTTACTGCCAGATGCTTTCTATGCACCGCGTGTTATTGCCTGGCTAGGCATGCTGGCGATTGTATGGGGTGGCCTATTAGCATGGCGAACCGACTCACTGAAAACGTTGGTCGCCTCATCAACCGTCGCGCAGCTGGGTTATTTGATGGTTATTTTCCCGCTGCTACTGGGAGCAGACGTTGCCCCGCTGCCACGCGCCTTGGCGTGGGAAGGCTTTTGGTTACAGCTAATGGGGCACGCTTTTGCTAAGGCTGCGATGTTTATGGCTGCCGGAAACCTGATTCTGGCGACCGGTGAAAGTACCTTAAAAGGCCTTGCAGGCACTAGCCGGCGTTTGCCGCTTTCGCTGTTAGTGTTTGGCATTGCTTCCATCACGTTAATGGGCCTGCCACCCAGCGCTGGTTTTACCGCAAAATGGCTGCTCTTTGAGGCCATGATTATCACGCAGCAGTGGTGGGCGGTGGCGGCACTGCTTGTCGGTACGTTACTAACTGCAGCCTATATATTCCGCATGTTTCGCTATTCGTTTGACGAGTCGGCACCTCGCCAGCGTTACCAGCCTCTTGCGCCGGGGATGGACTTAATCGCCCTGACGCTGGCGCTAGCCGCTTTCGCACTGGGGCTTTTCGCGCATTATCCATTGGGATTGATGCATGGAGGTGGCGTATGACTGCTGAGTGGCTACCCATCACCGCGTTGGCTATCGCGCTGTTAGTCACCGGGATTATTTTTGTGCTGCCGGAAGAGTCCCATCGTCTACGCACCACGATTAATCTGCTGGCGGCGGTCACCAATATTGTTCTGGTCACCTTGATGGTCAGGCGAGTAGCCGCTGGGTATGAAGATATTTTCAGCTTCCAGGTTGTCGGCGGTGTTGATTTCGTATTGCGCACGGATGCGCTTGGGGTGATGTTCGCCGGGTTATCGTCACTGCTTTGGCTGTGTACGACGATTTACGCGATTGGTTACTTGGAAGGGTCTGCCAACAGGAAGCGCTTTTTTGGCTTTTTTAGCCTCTGCGTGGCCAGCACCATCGGCATTGCGCTGGCTGATAACTTGTTTACCTTTTTGATTTTCTACGAAATGTTGACGCTCTCCACGTACCCGCTAGTGGTGCACCGGGGTACGGAGCAAGCGCTCAACGCGGGCCGCATTTATTTGCGCTATACCCTCACGGCTGGCGTGGTGCTGCTCCTGGGCGCGGTGCTGCTTTATAGCCTGACGGGGGACCAGTCGTTTTCTTCCGAAGCAGGCTTGGGCGATTATTTAAACGATAACCGTGGCTTGCTAACGCTAATATTTGCGCTGCTGGTGGGCGGGTTTGCGGTTAAGGCTGCTATGGTGCCGCTGCACGGCTGGCTACCAAGAGCAATGGTTGCGCCAGCGCCGGTGAGTGCGCTGCTGCACGCCGTCGCAGTCGTGAAGGCTGGCGCGTTTGGCATCTTGCGAGTGGTTTATGATCTTTATGGCATTGAGCTTAGCGTGGAGCTTGGTGTCATTACCGCGCTGGCGGTGGCGGCGTCTATTACGATTATTTATGGGTCGTTGAGAGCCATCGCGCAAGAGGAGCTGAAACCACGCTTGGCGTTTTCTACCATCAGCCAAGTTTCCTACGTTATTCTCGGCATCGGCTTATTTGGGCCTTTCGGCACTATTGGCGCGTTAGCGCACTTGCTGCACCAGGGTTTAATGAAGGTCACGTTATTCTTCTGTGCGGGTAACTATGCAGAAGAGCTGGGGATTCACCGCATTGACGAGATGGACGGTGCCGGTAAGCGCATGCCGTTAACCAGTATTGCATTCACGATCGGCGCGCTAGGCATGATCGGCCTCCCGCCCTTTGCTGGTTTTATTACCAAATGGTACCTCGGTATCGGCGCGATCCAGGCTGAAATGTACTGGGTGGTGGCCGTGTTGGTGATCAGCAGCACGCTCAACGCGATGTATTTTTTACCGATTGTGCATCGCCTGTGGTTCCGTTTAGGGCCTTCTCATGGCAAAGGCAGTTGGCCCGACGAACAGCGTTTAGGCCGCTTTGAAACCCATGGCTGGTTGCTTTTACCGATGGTGTTTACCGCGCTGGTGAGCCTCGCTGCTGGTTTGTTGGCAGGCTTGCCGTTTAGTCCGCTGGACTGGGCAACCCGCGTCGCAAACGGGGAGTACTTGCTATGATGACGCTGCTGCTGGCGCTGTCACTGCTATGGCCGCTGTGCGTCGCCGGGTGTTCAGCTTGGCACGCCTATCGCACGCCAAGCTCACGGCGCGACTATTTTTCCCTGCTGTGGGTGAGCGCTGCTTGGCCTGCCTTACTGTTAGCGTACGGTGGCGAAGCGCAGTGGACTATCGATGCCTGGATGCTGGGCGGGGAGTGGGCGTTAAACTCGCTAAGCAGACCATGGCTGGCGTTTACCGCGCTGCTGTGGAGTTTAGCAGCCGTGCACGCGCGAGGTTACTTTGCGGCGGAGCATAAGCAGGCTCAGGCAGGCGATCAAGATGTTCAGCGCCGCCTGCAACGTTTGTCACTGCTGTGGCCAATGACCTTATTAGGCAACGTGTTATTGGTTGTCGCCCAGGATATTGCCAGCTTCTATTTAGGCTTTGCGCTGATGACGTTTGCCGCTTATGCCCTCGTAGTGCATACCGGTACACAAGAGGCTCGGCTGGGCGCGCGGGTATATTTAATACTGGCCGTGGTCGGCGAGGGCCTTATTTTAGCCGGCTTTTTGTGGGCCGCCGGTGAGGCCGACACGCTAACGCTGCAAGGTGTGCGTGAGGGTATTTTGATCGCAGAGCAGGGCGCATGGATGGCCGCCTTGCTGTGCTTAGGCTTCGGGGTAAAAGCCGGCGTTATCGGATTGCACGTATGGCTGCCGTTGGCGCATCCGGTAGCGCCCGCACCGGCCAGTGCGGTGCTCAGCGGGGTGATGATTAAAGCAGGCCTGCTCGGCTGGATAAGCGTGCTGCCGCTGGGTCATGACGAGGTACCTGGTGCCTTAGCCCAGTTTGGCCACGTTATGCTGATAGCCGGGTTGGCAGCCGCCTTTGCCGCTGCGCTTTACGGTGTATTTCAGCGCCATCCAAAAGCCGTGCTAGCGTATTCAAGTATTAGTCAAATGGGCATGATGACCGCGCTGGTGGCAATGGGGCTAGTGGCGCCGGATGTTTGGCCACTGCTGTGGCCGGGCTTGGTGCTGTTTGCCGCTCATCACGCGCTGGCCAAAGGTAGTCTATTTATGGGCACCAGTATTAGTGAGCACCTGCCACGCTGGCCGTTGCCTCTGGTGTGGGCGTTGATGGCGCTGCCGGGCATATCGCTGGCTGGTGCTATTGGCGCAGGTATGATCAGCAAATGGGGCGTCAAAAGCCCGCTTTATGAGATGCATCATGAATCGTTAATTAAGCTGCTGAGTTGGGCCGCCGTTGGCACCGCGGCGCTAGTCAGTGTTGCGCTTTGGCGCCAGTGGCAGCAGCGCGAGCAAGGCGGCAGCAATCCGTGGCAGTGGGGTGCTTGGCTTGCAGGCATTATGGCGGCGCTCGTAACGCCGCTGTGGTTACCGCTACCTGCGGGCAGTATTGAAATGGCGCCTCTTAAAGAGTGGCTGGGGATTATATGGCCATTTCCGGCAGGTGTTGTGCTCGCTGTATTGGGCTGGCTATTAACCCGCCCCTTTAAGGGTAAATCGCCCCCCGCAGGTGATCTATGGTGGCTGTATGCCTTTATAGCCAACGCTGCGCTAGTGCCTATACGTTTGATAGGCCACGCCTGTGGCAAGATTAAAGCGGCCAGCGTGGCGGCCGCGCAAAGTATGGAAAAGAGATTCATGGTTTATTTATCACGCGGATTGGCCGGGGAGAGCTGGTTGCGGCATCATTCTAGTGGTTTGATGATGGTGCTTGCCGCAGTGCTTGCGGCGCTACTTATGTGGGAAGGCCAAGGATGATGAGAATGCCGCAACCGTGTTGGGCTTTGACGCGCTATGAGTAATCTTGAGCGTGGCCGGCATGCCGAGGTGCCGGGCGAGATTCCCGCTCGTGGCTGGCATGATATTGTCTGGCGAGTAGTGCGCGCCGCGCGGCGGGACCGCATTACTATGCTGGCGGCCGGTGTCGCTTTTTACGCATTGCTCGCATTGTTTCCCACTATTGCCGCGGTTATTTCGCTCTGGGGGCTGCTGTTTGACCCCTATGAGGCGGGCCAGCAGCTGTACGAAATTAGCCGTTTTATGCCACCCGATGCGGCCAAGTTAATTGATCAGCAGGCCCAAAAGGTAGTGGAAAGTGCTGAATCAAGTAACGTGATGGCCACGCTAGTCGGTCTATTGATTGCCATGTTTGTTGCCTCAAAAAGCGTGGCGGTATTAGTGATTGGATTAAACGTGGTGTATGGGGAAACGGAAAAACGCTCACTATTTCATCGCAGTACGGTGTTGGTGTCGCTGACGTTTGGTTTGATTATTATGACCTTGGTATCACTGGGTTTTATCGCCATCGTACCCATGCTGGTTGATGCGCTAGCCATTGATCCACCCCTGGATAAGCTGCTGAAATGGTTACGTTGGCCTGCGCTCTTAGTGCTAATGAGCGTGCTGATCGCGTTACTTTATCGTTTCGCACCCTATCGGCGTTCAGCGCAGTGGCGGTGGTTAAGCTATGGAACGTTACTCGCCACTTTTATGTGGCTATTAGGTTCTGGCGGGCTTTCGCTGTACGTACGCTATTTCGCAACCTTTAGTGAGCTCTATGGATCACTGGGGGCCGTCATAGCGTTAATGATATGGTTTTGGCTCTCTGCCTTCGTGGTGCTGTTTGGCGCAGAAGTGAACAGTGAAATGGAGCGTCAGACTTACCGCGATACAACTGTCGGTTATCCGCGCCCTCTTGGCGAACGCGAGGCGTTTGCCGCAGATACTATTGGCAGCCCTCAGCCGTGGCGGGCATCAGACGCTGAGTAGTCGCTTAAGCCCTGTCGCTGAAGTACTTGTGTGCTCCGCTTCTTGGATCAGCTTTCCTGGTTAAACTTACTTGAATAAATCATCCCTCACCCGGTCCCCGCGTGAGGGATGATGCTTAACAATCGCTAGTCTTATAACAGCTCTTCAGCGGCAAGTGCTAAGCGAGAACGTTCAACACTTTTCAAGGTGATATGGCCGGCGTGAGGCCAGTCTCGAAAACGCTCAACGACGGCCGCCATGCCGCAGGTATTGGCGGTTAGGTAGGGGGTGTCGATCTGACCAACGTTGCCCAGGCAGACAATCTTGGTATTGCGCCCCGCCCGTGTCACCAGCGATTTTAGCTGTTTGGGGGTAAAGTTTTGCGCCTCATCAATGATTAGAAACGTGTCATTTAAGGTGCGGCCGCGCATAAAGCTTGGCGAGCGAATTTGTACGCGTGAGCCAATCAGTTGGCGAGTGGCGCCATTATCCCAGCTGGACTCTCCCTCCTCGTTGCGCAGCAGGTTATCCATGTTGTCGTGAAAAGCGCCCATCCACGGTGACATTTTCTCCTCTTCGGTACCGGGTAGAAAACCGATATCTTCCCCCATAGGGATCGGCGCGCGGGTAAATACAATGCGCTCAAATAGCTTGGCATCCAACGTTTGTTGAAAGGCGGCGGCCAGCGTCATAAACGTCTTACCGGTACCGGCGTTACCGGCCACCGTCACCAGGTCAATATCCGGGTCCATCAGCAAGTTTAAGGTGAAGTTTTGCCGGCTGTCATGTGCATGAACGCCCCACACGCCGGCATGATGGCGGTAGTTGGTCAGTAGCTGAAGGCGGGCTGTGGAGGGGCCCAGTTCGCGAACGATCGCCTCGAACTCTGCGCCATTCTCACTATCCGACACCAGCATGCCAACGTGCCAATGCCGGGGCATCACGCCATTGAGCTGATAGAACGTGTGATGACCAACGCGCTCGACGGTGACATCGACATTGAGGCCTTCCCATAGCGTGGCGCCATCTTGCCCTGCTGAGGCATAAACCTGTGCGCCTTCAATCATGGCATCGCTATCAGAGAATGCGCGGTCGTTTAGATAATCCTCAACCGGTACCTTTAGCGCGGCGGCTTTAACGCGCAGGTTGATATCTTTGGTGATCAGAATCACCGAGGCATCGGGGCGTTCATCGCGCAGGCGGCAGGTCTCCGCCAATATGCGGTTATCGGGGCTGTCATCAATGGCGTCGAGGAGTTTTAAATCGTTGTAGCATAAAAAGTGCAGGCGACCTGATTCGCCGCTAATTCGGGGGATTGGAATGCCGAGCTGAATTTCATCAAAGGTGACTTGGCTAGTAAGGTCAGAAAGCGTACGGCTAATTTGGCGGGCCGTGCGGGCGATTTCACGAATACCGTTTTTGTGCTTATCCAGTTCCTCCAGAACCGTCATCGGGATAACAACATCGTGCTCATCGAAGTGATAGAGCGCGGCAGGATCATGAATGAGGACATTAGTGTCCAGCACGTACAGCCGAGTGGCTTTCTTATCGAGTCGTACCATCGGTGGAATCACTCCTTGGTTGACGGCAACTTCGACACTGGCAGGTGCGTATTACGCCCAGATGACACTTGCCTGTGTCCCTCACATGGCGTGTCCTGGCATCTCCTTCGTTTTTTAATGGCTGAGCACTTTGTAATAGCGTGGAAGGCTTTGGCATTTTTTGCCAATTAAATTATTTCAACGCTGTGTCAGTCTGCTTGAGCAGCGGTTAAGAAAACTCGGATTGGCGCAGCGTGGCTAAAAAGTGTGCCACCTTGTTCAGCAGCGCTGCGGCCACTACGCCACGGTTATCGCTTTCTACATAGCGATAATGGTGGCTGTCTAAGACGAGATCGTGATTGAGCGTACACAAAGTGCCTGCCTCCAGGGCACTTTTGACCAGCGGATAAGGGAGTAGCGCCCAGCCGGTGGCATTAATTACAGCGTCTCGTATGACTTCAAACATGGTGAGCCCAAGATAATTGCCTGAAAACAACGCCTCGCTGATCAGTTTGTCGTCTTGTACGTGGGTTAAGCACACCTGCGTGTACTGGGCTAAGTCATCGCGATTGACGCTAGGAAGGCGGCTGAGAGGATGCTGCGGCGCGGCCACCAAACGCATCGTGACCGGGGCAAGGTTGGCCGCGTTAGCATCAATGCCTTCAGCGGTGTAAAGGCCAAAAGCGATATCTACCGTTTGGCGCTGTACAAACTGGGCATGTTCCTGGGGAGGCACCAGATATACCGATATCGCCGTTAGCGGGAACTGCTGCTTTAAATCATGCATTACTTGGCGCCAAAAGGCCTCTGGCAGGGCATCGTCACGCGCAATACCGAGCTGGCTTTCAACGCCCTGCAGATGCTGGTGGCAGTGCTTTTTGATCCTGCTGGCGCTGGTTAATAGGCGGTAGCAGTCGGGCAGTACGCTGTCTCCAACGGCGCTAAGCGTTAAGCTATTACCTGAACGCTCAAAGAGCGCCACGCCGAGGCTGTCTTCCAAGGCATTGACCGCGGCGCTCAGCGTACTTCGCTTTACTCCCGTGTGTCGGGCCGCAGCGGCAAAAGATCCATGTTCGGTAACATCAACAAAGGCCTGCACCTGTTCAGCACGCATAGTCGTCTCGTTTAAAAGTGTTAGCGCCAATAAAGCTAGCGCTGAGCGATTGGTTATTCATACAGCCTCCTTCTATTATGGCGCAAAATTTGCCCAATGTGATGGAGTTATCCGCGTGACCCCCTTTGTAGCCGAGCGCCGTGCGCTAAGATTTTCAGCCGTTTCAGCCAGCCTCTTTGCATCCACTGGCCTTGTTTTAGGGATCGCCAGTGGCTCGATAACGATTCTTTTTGACAGCGGCTATTCCTTACTAAGCCTATTGCTAGCATCGCTATCGCTCTATGCGCTTCACCAAGCGCGTAAGCCTGCTGATGATCACTACCCCTTTGGGCGGCTAACGGTTGAGCCGCTAGCGGTGCTGCTCAAAGGCATAGTGATCGCCATGGTATGTGTCGTGTCGCTTGTGTCAGCACTTTGGAGCCTATCGGCAGGAGGGCGGTTAGTGACGCTAGATTTAGCCTTAATGTTTGGCGTGGTCAACGTGACCGGCTGCTTGTTGACCTGGTGGTGGCTGGCCCGCTATGCCCGCGTGGCACGCTCGTCGCTGCTAGCCGCGGAATTGCGTCAGTGGCAGATGGATACCTGGCTAAGTGCTGCAGTGATGCTGGGCTTTGTGCTCACTTGGGGGGTAATGCAAACGCCATGGGCGAGCTACGCACGCTTTGCCGATCCGATCATGGTGCTGGTGATTGCAGGCTACTTCCTACCGATGCCAATTCGCATGGTGAAAGGCGCTCTACGTGAGCTGATGTTCGGTGTGCCGAGTAACTGCGTGCGTCGCGATGTCATGAAAGACGTTGCTGATTTTGATGTCACCGATGACGATGTGCGCTTGGCACAGGTAGGCAGTTTCTTGATGGTAGACATCCAGCTCGATAAGCAGCAGTTTCACGATGCCCAGGAAATAGTTGATAGCGTGGAGCAACGCTGCAAGCGATTAAATCTGCGCCCAATCACCAGTCTTACCCTGATTGCCGGCTAAGCGGCGTTAAAAAAGATTGACGTTATTTGTACAGCGGTGCTATTTAGCGCTACCGACAAAAAGTGTCGGGCTAATGATCGCTACGTTGAGGGTTGTAATAACATGCCATTGCGCCGCTGTTTACCCGCACTGCTGCTGACTGTTCTGGTCGCTGGCTGTGCAAGCTCTACCATTGCTCCCCGCTATACTTCCGATAACCCAGACGTGATGCGTATTGGCGGAGAGCGTCCGGCTAATCGCGATACAAGCGTTGAAAGTGCCGGTTCTTTCTGCTTGGAAACAGCCGAGCGCTGGAACGAGCACGGACGTACGCCCGATGGGCAAACCCTTTGGGCGAAAGACATCATGCGTAAAGTAGTGTCTTGTCAGTAAGCGCTGATATTTTAACTGTATAAACACTAACGCCAGCTTTGTTAAGCTGGCGTTAGTGTTTTAGTTCCTAGCAAAAAAAGAGAGCGACATGACGCCGGCGATTAATAGCGCAAAACATGCAGGGGTTGCCTTCCAAGTTCATGAGTATCATCACGATGTTGCCGCGCAATCCTATGGTTTAGAAGCCGCTGAAAAGCTGGGTGTGTCTGCCGAGCAGGTTTTTAAAACGTTAGTTGTGAAGTTGGATGGCAAGCAGCTGGCAGTCGGCATCGTGCCTGTTACGGGGCAGCTAAGCTTAAAGAAAATTGCCAAAGCGGCCGACGTTAAAAAAGCCGTCATGGCCTCGCCAGAAGAAGTAGAGCGCACCACAGGCTATGTGTTGGGCGGGGTGAGCCCGCTAGGCCAGAAAAAGCGCCTAGTCACGTTTGTGGATTCGTCAGCTGAAGCATTCGCTACTGTGTATGTCAGCGCGGGCCGACGAGGGCTTGAAATTGAACTGACGCCGAGAGACCTGGCCACCCTGAGTGAGGCCACTTTTGTATCCCTGGCAACGTGATGGCGGCGCAGATCGAGGCACTTTCTGGTATGGTGCGGTAACGTTTGTGTGCGTCGACTGCCCTCCAGAGGGCGCGCACTGTATTTATGATGGCCGCACACCTGTGGCCCAAGCAAGGTAATATCGTGTCTGACTCTTCTTTCTCCTCGTTAGCGTTGCCGAAAGCTTTGCTGAGCAACCTTGCATCTCTTGGCTACCATGAAATGTCGCCGGTGCAGGCGCAAAGCCTGCCGCCGATGCTGGCCGGGCGCGATGTGCTAGCGCAGGCGAAAACGGGTTCAGGTAAGACGGCGGCATTCGGTTTGGCGCTGCTGGCGGCGTTGAAAGTAGAAAGCTTTGCTGTGCAGGGGTTAGTGCTGTGCCCAACCCGTGAGCTCGCTGACCAAGTGGCAGAAGAGCTACGTCGGTTGGCCCGCGGTATGGCTAATGTGAAAGTGCTGACGCTTTGCGGTGGTGCGCCGTTCGGTCCCCAGCTTGGCTCTTTAGAACACGGCGCGCACATCGTGGTGGGTACGCCGGGACGCATTGATGAGCACTTGCGCAAAGGCTCGCTGACGCTGGATTCCCTTGCCATGCTGGTGCTGGATGAAGCGGATCGGATGTTGGATATGGGCTTCCAGGCAACCATCGATGACATCATTGCGGACACGCCCGCTTCGCGCCAAACGCTGCTATTTAGCGCGACGTTCCCGGACGAGCAGGCGTCCGGCGGCTTAACCGAGATGACCCGTGGCATTATGCGCGACCCGGTGACGGTGAAAATCGCCGAGGTGCACGATGCGCGCACTATTCATCAGCACTTTTATACGGTGGCAAATGAAGAGGCGCGATTTGATGCGCTTCGCCAGCTGCTGCTGACCTATCGACCCACCACCAGCGTTGTGTTTTGCAATACCAAGCGTGAGACTCAGGCAGTGGCTGAGCAGTTGACGGACGCCGGGTTTAGCGCGGTAGCTCTCAACGGTGATTTAGAGCAAAAAGACCGCGATCGCATACTGATTTTGTTTGCCAATCAAAGTGCTTCTGTCCTGGTGGCCACTGACGTGGCCGCTCGTGGCTTAGACATTGCACAGCTGGACGCCGTATTTAACTACCAAATTGCTCGTGAGCTTGATGTGCATGTGCATCGAGTTGGACGCACCGGGCGCGCCGGTGCCAGCGGCATTGCCTGCACGCTGGTGACCCCGAAAGAAAGCTACCGGCTGGAAAAGCTGGAAGTGTTACTGCAGCAACCGCTTGCCACTGAGCCACTCCCCAAACCTCAGCTGTCGGTGCCGTTTGAGCCGCTGATGGCGACGCTGCAGCTAGCTGGTGGCAAGAAAGATAAGCTTCGCCCTGGCGATATTCTGGGCGCTTTGACCAGTGAGGGTGGGCTGCGCGGTGATCAAGTGGGTAAAATTAAAGTGCTCGCCCGCAGTGCCTATGTCGCGGTTGAGCGCAATGTGATTCAACAAGCTCAGGCCAAGCTTGAGCGTGATAAATTAAAAGGGCGGGCTTTCCGCGTTCGTCGTATTCGTTATTGAGCCAATAATCACTGAACGTAGATGGCAACGATACAGAGAGTAAAGAGGAGCCGACGCAGCTAACCATGAAAATCCCTAAACGATTACAGCCGCTGGTCGATGATGGAATGATCGATGAGGTGCTGGTGCAGTTAATGAGCGGCAAAGAGGCGCAGGTTTACGTAGTGCGCTGCGGTGACGATGTGCGCTGTGCGAAAGTGTTTAAAGAGGCCAAGCAGCGTAGCTTTAAACAGGCGGTACAGTACCAAGAAGGGCGTAAAGAGCGTAACAGCCGCCGCTCAAGAGCGATGGCGAAGAAAACACGTTACGGTCAGAAAGAGCAGGAACAGGCATGGCTTAACGCGGAAGTTGACGCGCTTTATCGCCTGGCGTCAGCGGGCGTGCGCGTACCCGAGCCCCACGGCTTTGTAGACGGTGTGCTGCTGATGGAAATGATCAGCGATGCCGACGGTAACGTTGCCCCGCGCTTAGATGAAGTCACGCTGACTCCAGAGCAGGCCGAAACCTACTACGCCAAGGTTATTCAAGACGTAGTACGCATGCTGTGTGCGGGCTTAATTCATGGCGACTTGTCGGAATTTAACGTGCTAGTGGATGCCACCGGCCCGGTGATTATCGATTTGCCTCAAGCCGTTGACGCCGCCAGTAATAACAGTGCCGCTGCCATGCTTTATCGCGATGTCGATAATATGCGCAACTATTTTGGTCAGTATGCCCCCGCGCTACTGAATACCCATTATGGCAAAGAGATGTGGGCACTGTATGAATCAGGCGAGCTGCATCCCGATAGCAAGCTGACCGGCCACTTTGATTTCGATAATCACATTGCCAACGTGGATGAATTGATGGAAGTGATAGACGATGCCAAAGAGGAAGAGGCCGAGCGTCAAGAACGTATGCGTGATGACGATGATGACGAGTATTGAGCGATCATATTTACAGAGCTAAGACGTAACAGAGCTAAGACGTTGAAGTGGGCAGCCCTATAAGGCTGCCCAGCGTTTTCAGGCCAGAATGTTAATAGGCGCTGTGTCCTACGCTAGCTCATGAATTTTGCGATGATTATTGAGCGTCATCACCACTGCATCAGCTGCTTCCTTTCCTTTGGCGCGGAAGTGGGAGTGGAAAAAGTCGTAGTGGGTGGCGTGCTCATGAAAATGATGCGGCGTCAGCACAACAGAAAGAATTGGTATTTCAGTTTCCAGCTGCGCGTGCATCATGCCTTCGACTACGGCTTGAGCGACGAAGTCGTGGCGGTAGATACCCCCATCAATAACAAATCCCGCGCCTACGATGGCCGCGTAGCGCTTCGTTTTGGCTAATAGTTTTGCCTGCAGCGGAATTTCATAAGCGCCTGCGACTTGGAAGGTCTCTACTTGCTCTGCGGCAAAACCATGCTGGCTCGACAGCTGAGCAATAAATGCGTCTCGGGCTTGGCTGACAATATCGTGATGCCAGGAGGCTTCGATAAAGGCAATGCGAGGTGATGAAAAAACACGGGTCTGATTCATGGTTATCCTTTTGGATTGTTTACCAGAATCAAGGCATTAGGAATCCAACGGCACACGTCCAGGCCTATTAAAAATAGGCACTGTCATACGCACAGCATGGAAACCTTCTCTTTTATCCGGACTATGACCGTCGGCTCCGGAATCTCACCGAATCTGCTGACCTCAGCCACTAAAAGCGATTAGCTGGCTGAGCGCTCGTGGGCTTATCCGCAATGACGATTGAAGCGGCATTACCACCGGTGGGGACTTGCACCCCGCCCTGAGAAAGTTTGCCATTAATGGCAGCTGCTTATTATACGCGTGCTGCACGGTGTGTGTAGATGGCATCGCCAAAAATTACGTTTTGCATCCGCTTATGCGGGCGTAAAAGGGTGGTTCACGCGCGATCCTGAAGCCCAAAATGGCCTTGTCGGTGGTAAACTGGCGGTTACGCTTAGCAGGTTAATGATTGCGTAGCGATGAGTAACGTTTTGGAACCAAGGGAGTTGGCGTGAAGGATATCCAGATAAATGCAGGGAGCGTCAAAGGGCTGGCAGTATCGTTAGCGGTTGGCGCGGTCGGCGGCACCGCCTTTCAACTGACAGGGCTACCCCTAGCCTGGATGCTGGGCCCGCTTATTGCCAATTTACTGGTCTCATCTCAAGGTGTGAAAGTCGCAGTACCTGAGCCGGTCCGCAATATTTTCTTAGCTATCATGGGCATGGTGCTAGGCAGCCAAGTAACGCCGCAGTTGGCGCATCGGGTGGTCGATTGGCCAGTGTCCGCTGGGCTACTGCTATTGGGAGTCGCGGCTTCTACGGCAGTGGCTGCCGCCTGGTATAGGCGCTGTGGATTTGATCCTGTCAGTGCGTGGTTTGGAGCTGCCCCCGGCGCTATGACGGCGATGATACTATTGGGTGAAAAATGCGGTGGAGACCCTCAGCGTATCGCGGTCTCGCAGTCGCTGCGTATGATCCTGGTTATTCTTTTTTTACCGCCACTGTTTTGGGCCTCTGGCGATGGCGGGGAGGGCGTTGGTCCAGTCCATAGCGGCTTAGAACATGGCTGGATGCTATTGACGATACCGCTTGTGCTGCCGCTAGGTCGCTTTCTGCGAATCCCTAGTTCAGCGCTGCTGGCACCGCTGCTGCTGGCTGCTCTATTGTCCGGTTTTGATATCGCCAGCCTTGTGTTACCGGGCTGGGGAATGAATGTAATGCTCTGGGTGCTGGGCAGTGCTATTGGCTCGCGCTTTCAAGGCATGACGCGCAAGTTGCTAGCGCGCTATTTGTGGCAGTCGGGCATTGCAACCCTACTAGCATTAGCCGTACTGGCATTATTTGCCGAGCTGATTCATCAAATATTGGGTGTGGGACGCGACGTAGCGCTGTTAGCGCTGGCGCCGGGGGGAATTGGCGAAATGGCGATTTTGGCCTTCGCGCTCAATATTGATCCAGTATTCGTTGCTTTCCACCATCTGCTGAGAATGGTGACCCTAATGATCATTGCACCCTTTTGGGCGCGCTGGTTAATGCGCCGATCCGCTTCTTAAGACATCAGCAAAGACCGTTAAAATCAACGTCAGTAACGTAAGGAAGACTCATGCTATCGCGTGTTTTAAAACCGCTATTTCGCTACTTCGAAACGCGGATTAATCCCTATCCTGAAGGCGACGTTAAAACACCGCCCAAGGGCTTAATGCCCTTTATTGTGCATTTTTCGCGCCCAATGCTGCCGCTGCTGCTGCTGATGACACTGTTTACGGCGCTGGTGTCGGGTGCCGAAGTGGTTTTTTTCAGCTACATGGGCCAGCTAGTGGATTGGCTGGGTAACGTTGAGCGAGCGGGCTTTTGGGCCGAAAATGGCCTGTGGTTGGCAGGCTTAGGGCTTTTAATGCTGGTCGGTTTGCCGCTGCTCGTGCTGCTGCAGTCGCTGGTGACTCATCAAAGTATTTTCGGGAACTACCCGATGATTGGCCGCTGGCTTTCGCATCGCCATATGCTTAGCCAAAGCCTAGCGTTTTATCAGGATGAGTTTTCTGGGCGGGTGTCGCAAAAAGTCATGCAAACAGCGCTGGCGATCCGTGAAACGGTCACAAAGGTGATGGGCCTGCTGGTCTATGCCATTGTGTATTTCACCGGCGCCGCCTTTTTGCTCGGGCGGGCAGACCTTTTGCTGCTGATACCGCTTGGCCTTTGGCTAGTCGGCTACTTAGCGATTATGCGTTTCTTCGTGCCCCGCCTGCGCGACATTTCGATGGCTCAGGCCGATGCTCGCGCGCAAATGACCGGCCGTGTGGTCGACAGCTACAGCAATATTCAAACCATCAAACTGTTTGCCGACACTCAGCGCGAGCAGCGCTACGCGCGTGATGCGATGGAAGGCTTTATGGTGACGGTGCATGATCAAATGCGCCTGGTCACGATTATGAGTGTCGGGCTGACGCTACTGAACACAGCACTTTTGGTGGGCACGGCGGCCATGGCTATTAGTGCCTGGTACATGGAAGCTATTTCCCTGGGGGTGCTGACGATCGCGATTGCGCTGGTGATGCGTATTCGCTTTATGTCTGATTGGATTTTATGGGAAGTGGCGGGGCTGTTTGAAAATATCGGCACCGTACAAGATGGCATGAATACTATCGCCCAGGAACCAACGGTGCGCGACGCGCCTGATGCACCGTTATTAGTAGTCCCCCAAGGTGAGATTCGCTTTGAAGTGATGCGGTTTGGCTACGACCAAGCTAAAGGTGAAAGTAAAACCGTGTTTGATGGGCTAAATCTCACCATTGCTCCGGGTGAAAAAATCGGCTTGATTGGCCGCTCCGGCGCGGGCAAGTCAACGCTTGCTAACCTGCTGCTGCGTTTTTATGACGTACAGGGTGGGCGTATTTTAATTGATGGGCAGGATATTGCCCAAGTAACCCAGACGTCTTTGCGCCATCAGATTGGCATGGTGACACAGGACACCTCGCTGCTACACCGCTCGCTGCGCGACAATATTCGCTACGGCAGTCCGCAGGCTAACGATGAAGATGTTTGGAACGCGGTATGCCGCGCCCATGCCGATTCCTTTATTGATCAGCTGGTCGATCCGAAAGGGCGTCGAGGGTTAGATGCCCACGTGGGTGAGCGGGGCGTTAAGCTGTCAGGAGGCCAGCGTCAGCGGATTGCTATTGCCCGAGTGCTGCTTAAAAATGCGCCGATTCTGGTCCTTGACGAGGCAACTTCTGCATTGGACTCAGAAGTGGAGGCCGCCATTCAAGAGCAGCTGGATACGCTGATGGAGGGTAAAACGGTCATTGCCATTGCCCATCGCCTGTCCACGATTGCCATGCTTGATCGATTGATCGTCGTGGATGAAGGGTGCATTGTCGAAACCGGCACGCATCAGGAACTCCTGGAGAAAGACGGCATCTATGCAAGCTTATGGCAACGTCAGTCCGGTGGCTTTTTAGGCCTAGACGTGTCGGAAAGTGATGCGTCTTAACGTGTGCTTTACATCAAATCACTAGCAGCGAGCGCTGCAAGGGAGGTAGACGATGCAAGTCATTACACTGCAGCAGCCCGGTGGGTTAGATAACCTCAACGTACAGCAGATGGATGCGCCCGGTGAGCCGATGGCAGGTGAGATTCGCGTGCGTCTGCACGCAAGTTCGCTGAATTTTCATGACTACGCGGTTGTCGCTGGCATGATTCCCACCGAAGATCAGCGCATTCCCATGTCGGATGGTGCGGGCGTTGTTGAGGCGGTCGGCGAGGGCGTGACGGAGTTTGCCGCGGGCGACCACGTGGTGTCTACCTTCTTCCCTTACTGGCTGGAAGGCCCCGCGCGAGTCGGCGATTTCCGTACGACGCCAGGCGACGGCGTGGACGGCTATGCGCGAGAGCAGGTTGTACGCCCCTTTGAGTGGTTCACTCACCAGCCTAAGGGCTATAGCCATGCTGAATCGGCTACCTTGACCACCGCAGGCTTAACCGCTTGGCGGGCACTGGTGGTCGATGGCAATATCAAAGCGGGTGATAGCGTTCTGGTGCTTGGTACCGGCGGTGTATCAATCTTTGCCCTGCAGTTCGCGCGCATGATGGGCGCGCGGGTCATCGCCACCTCATCGTCCAACGAAAAACTGGCACGGCTGAAGGAAATGGGCGCTGAACACACTATCAACTATAAAGAGACACCTGACTGGGGTAAGCGCGTTAAAGAGCTCACCGACGGGGAAGGCGTTGACCATATCGTTGAAGTGGGGGGGGGCGGTACGTTGTCTCAGTCGATCGATGCGGTAAAAATTGGAGGCAAGATTGCGCTGATTGGAATATTGACCGGCCGTGAAGGTGAGGTTCCGACCGCCAAGTTAATGGCCAAGCAAGCCAGTCTTAAAGGGCTGATCGTAGGCAGTCGTCGGCATCAAATTGAGATGATTCGTGCGCTGGAAGCCCTGGATATGCACCCTGTGATTGATCGCGAGTTTCCGCTGGCCGACATCGCGGACGCCTTTCGACATCAGGCATCAGGAAAACACTTTGGGAAAATTTGCCTGACGTTTTAAGATATTCTGATGTTTTAAAACATGCTGATGTTTCAAAACAGTAAGGCTCGTTGAGATCCTGCACGCCTTGCTACTGGTTCAAGGCGTGCAGGAACGGGTATTAATCTAATAAACGGCTGTAAACGACGCCTTTTACTTCAAGCTCAAGTATGTCTTCATAGGCCACTGTCATCCCTTCCACATCGCCGGATGACTTGTGGCTGTTTTTGATCTCGGTGTCTGGGATCACCTTCACGCCTGCTGCCGTAGCGTGCTGTATTCGGGCACTAAACCGATTGCCATGCTGCTCAATCAGTAGCCGTTCCCCAGCAATACACTTGCCTATTTTATCGTGCAGCTCTTCTTCACTGACATGAACGACACTCATCGCTTGCTCCTTTAGCTCGCAATCGCTATGGCAAAACACATCCGTACGCTAGGTACCTTAATGGCCTGTCTATGAAGACTTTATTTTAGACCATAAGTTCGTGTGCCGTTAGAAGCTGTGTGCATCGTGCTAAAGTGATGACTTACGCAGCCATAGGGAAAGTGTCATGGGGGAGTACTCATCAACAGGCGTCTCGCCACTGTGGGAAGTGGTCGCGCTGGATCAGTTTTGTCCCCCCGAAAAGACGCAGGCGAGCCAGTGGCGACGTCGTTGGCGTTCCGCTTCAAAGTGGTTAATCGGTAAAAAAACCTCAGAACAGCAGGTAAAAGAGGAGCATGAGCTGCGCTCCTTACCCGAGATTAGGCTGGCTCATTTAGTGCCTCCGGTCGACTGGGCGCCCGCTGCTAGCATGTTAGCGCAGGCACTTGACGCTCAGGACGCGCCGGTCACGTTTTTTATTACGCCGCCACATGGCGGTCACGCCTCTGTGGTCACCCATTGGGCTAAGCAGCATAATGCCGTTTGCGTCGAGCCTCCAACGCTTAGTGAGCTTGCCAAAGGCGATACGCAGTGGATAGCGCATTGCGTGCACCAGAAAAGCTGGGCAGTGCCTGCATTAGAACGGCATTTTTTACGCCACACGCAGGGTATTCAAAGTATTCGTGAATTTCTTGAGCGTGCCTTAAGTGGTCGCTTAGGACACGGTGTGATTGGGTGCGATAGCTGGACCTATGCCTATCTTCAGCAGGTGATCGGGATCGACGGGGCGCCGGTATTTACGCTGCAGTCGATGCAAGGCGAACAGCTAACACGCTATTTTTCCAATATCAGCGCAAGCGATGGCCAGTATCCGTCTGTCTACAGCACTCGGACCGGCAAGCAGATATTGCCAGCGCTAGAAACAAAGCGCCACCAGGCTGCGCATAAAGAGCTACAGCGCTTGGCAGCCCATTGCCGCGGGCATTTAGGCATTGCTTGGCACTACTGGCACGAACGGCTGCGTGAGCCATCGTCAGGTGAGACACAAGCGCTGTGGCTGGTGGATGCGCTGGCCGATGCGGAGCTGCCTGCGGATACTGGCGATATCGCAACGCTCGTGCTGCATGCGCTATTGATTCACGGTGGTCTGGATGATCAGTCATTGGGAGAGGTGCTGCCGTTCTCACATCACGAAGCGCTGAATGCACGGCTGGCGCTGCAGCGTAAAGGGATCGTTTCAAGCTGGGAAGGGCGTTGGCAGATCGCCCCACTTAGCTACGCTAGCGTTCGCCAATTATTAGAATCGCGCAATTATCTGGTCGATTCGCTTTAAGCCGGCTCTCGCTAAGCGGCAGGCCCACGGAGGGCTCCATGGACGACCAAAAAAAGTACGCAAGACTGTTTAACGATATCGATAGCCAAGCATTAATTACCGTGGGGCTAGTGCTGTTAAGTGCCATTGTGCTGATTATTGTCAGCCAGCGTGGGCTCAACTGGCTGGCTTCGCGCTTACACGGGCAGGTCCGCTTTCGAATATTTGCATTAGTGCCGCTAACGCGCCTGTTTGTGCTGATCACTGCGCTGGCGATTGTCACGCCGATTATTATCGAGCCGTCATTACGCAACATGGTAACGCTGCTGGGTGCGCTGGGTTTAGCCATTGGCTTTGCTATGAAGGACTACGTCAGTAGCCTAATTGCGGGAGTCGTTTCGGCCATTGAGCTACCTTATCGCCCTGGGGATTGGGTCAACATTGAAGGCACCTATGGCGAGGTCAAGCACGTAGGGCTGCGCACTGTCGAGATCCAAACGCCCGATGATGATTTAGTCGCGGTGCCGCACTTAAAGCTATGGGATCACGCCATTTATAATGCCAATAACGGCGGCACCAGTTTGCAGTGCGTGGCGAGTTTTTATCTTCATCCTGAGCATGAGGCGGGCTGGGTGCGCAAAGCGTTGCGCGATGTAGCGCTCACCAGCGCCTACTTGAAGTTCGACCAACCGATCATCGTCGTGGCTGAAGAGAAGCCCTGGGGCACCCACTACCGGATACGCGCCTACCCGGTAGACCCACGTCAGCAGTTTCTGTTTATTACCGACCTAACCGTGCGCGGTAAGACAGTGCTCAGTGCGGCAGGCGTCCGGTCAGCATTGTTACCACCTGATGCTACCCTGGATGCCCGCAACGCTGCGCAGTCAACGTATTGACTGGCTGGCTAACGCTTAAGCTTCGGTGGGCTCTGGCAGCTCACCGCTGTGGAAGACATTTTGTACATCATCCAGCTCGTTCAACATGCCTAAGAACTTTTCAAACAGCGCCACGTCGTCGCCTTCAACCGGCGTGGTGGTTTGCGGCAGAAATTGAATTTCGTCAACTTCAAAGTCAATCTCACCGAAAGCGTCTAACAGCGCCTGTTTGGCCTTGGCATAATCAGTGTGCGGGGCAAAGACGGTAATGCGTTCGGCTTCTTGCTCAATGTCAGTGACATCAACATCTGCTTCCATAAGCGCTTCCAATACGGCTTCTTCATCGCTACCGCTAAACGAGAAAATAGCGCAGTGGTCGAACATGTGGCTCACGCTGCCGGGCGTGCCAATTTTGCTCTTGGTTTTGGTAAAGCAGCCGCGAACATCGCCAAAGGTGCGGTTAGGATTGTCGGTCAGGCAGTCAACGATCACCATGACATTGCCTGGCCCGAAACCTTCATAGCGCGCGGTAGAGAAATCTTCGCCGCCTGCACCGCTGGCTTTGTCGAGCGCTTTATCAATAACGTGGGAAGGAACCTGATCTTTTTTGGCACGCTCCATCAAGCCGCGCAGTGCAAGGTTGCCATTAGGATCGCTGCCACCCGCTTTAGCGCAAACGTAAATTTCACGTCCATATTTGCTATAGACCTTGGTCTTCGCATCGGCCGTTTTGGCCATGGATTCCTTACGGTTCTGAAAAGCCCTACCCATGTTGCCGTCCTGTGTTAGCCATACCACGCGCATTGAACGGGCGGTATTTTGAAATGTGAAAAGAGCTCAAAGAGCAAATTTTACCCAACAGCGTACCATGCTAACAGCGTTATTTAAGCCGCTCGCCAAAGAGCAGGCCTCACCTGTCGTATACTCGTGGTTTGCCCCCATGGGCTGACATTTGATCTCAGGAATAAAACGCTATGCCGCTGACACTCTGGTTATCATTAGCCGCTATCTGCGCCATGGGGGCGATGTCGCCAGGACCAAGTTTGGCATTAGTGCTACGCCATACGCTAGGCGGCGGGCGGTTGTTTGGCGTGATCGCGGCCATCTTTCATACGCTCGGCGTGGGGTTTTACGCACTGCTGACAGTATGGGGGCTAGGCGCGTTGATTGCCGGTTTTCCGATGCTGTTCCAATTGATCACTTGGTGCGGCGCCGCTTACTTAGCCTGGCTAGGGTTTCAAGCGCTGCGCGCCGGAAAAGCAGGCGCTTTGCATCCGGCTGCCATGGCGACGAGCAGAGGGCAGGCGGCTAAAGAGGGCGTGCTAGTCGCGTTAGGAAACCCTAAGCTGATCCTGTTTTTTGTTGCGCTGCTCAGTCAGTTTGTTAGCCCAGACATGAGTGCGTTGGCGAAAGCGATTATTGTGCTGACCGCGATGGTGATTGACGGTGGCTGGTACGTACTTGTTGCGGTGGTGCTTTCGCATTCAAGAATTCTGCCTTGGTTGCAAAAGAATGCCCACTGGATTAATCGTATTACCGGCGTTCTGCTCATCGTGCTGGCGCTGAGAGTGGTTGCCGGGCCGCTGGTGTAAACAGAATAGCCGTGGCATGGTAATCGCTATGCCGTTTAAGGTGTTTGTAGGGCCTATTTAATGACGATTTACGACCAAGACTGTTATACCCACCAAGCGAAACCGTTCAATCTGCGGGCGTTGCGTGGCCAAGTATTATTGGTGGTCAACGTGGCTAGCCAATGTGGCTTCACGCCACAGCTGAAAGAGTTGGAAACCTTTTATCAGCGCTATCGTGATCGTGGTTTTACCGTGCTGGGATTTCCATGCAATCAATTTGGGCGCCAATCCCCGGAGAATGCCCAGGCGTTCTGTCAGTTTGGCGAACAGCAGTATGGGATCAATTTTCCGCTACTAGAGAAGGTGCATGTGAATGGCGGTCGTGCTCATCCGCTGTTTGTGTGGCTAAAACATCAGGCGCCAGGCGTACTGGGGACGCCAATGATCAAGTGGAATTTCACTAAGTTCTTGATTGGTCGCGATGGAAACGTCATTGCTCGCTTTGGCCCGCGTGACCACGGGCGCCCATTGCGGTTGGCGTTGGAAAAAGCCTTAGATGAATCTTACCCGTAGCGTGGCGGTATAAATGCGTTAAACCTGTTCGCCCCGTACAACGGCAAGTCGGTTCATTAGCGCATTCAGGCGGTGGCGCACCATCATGGTGGTCAATCCTGAAAACAACGCCCAGCTTTTACGCCGCCAGCCTTTTAGGCGCAAGTTGTGGTTGACCAGCTGCTGCATGAGCTTGCGGTCGTTAAATTGGCGCCATTCGCTAGCAATGGAAAGCTGATGACGCGACATGACCGGCGCCATTTCCAAACGAAACATCCACTCCAATTCTTTAAGCGACATCTCGTAGCGTTGCACGACGTCCAGCATGCGCGAGTAGTCCCGTTCGCTGGGCTCACGGTCAAGCCACAGCGGCGCTAACGCTAGCCAAAGATCGCCGCGTTCGTCTACTAGCTGCTGTGCATTCATGGTGGCCTCGTATGGGGAGTCGTTGCTGGCATAAGGACGTTAACTGATATCGTGACGCGAAACCCTGGTGATCTCAAGCGCGGACAATAGCGCAAGAGCGGACAGCGCGCACGGAGACAGCTAGAATAACCCCATCAAGCCACGACATCGCGATGTCGATAGCCAAATTAATCTGATAACGAGGTTCGAGATGATTATTAAACCCAAGGTGCGCGGCTTTATTTGTACGACTACCCACCCGGTGGGCTGTGAGAAAAATGTTCTTGAGCAGATTGAGGCTACCCGTGCCCGTGGTTTAGATAAAAGCGCCGGCCCGAAAAAGGTGCTCGTGATTGGTGCATCGAGTGGCTATGGTTTGGCCGCGCGTATTACCGCAGCGTTTGGCTATGGTGCTGACACGCTGGGCGTGTTCTTTGAAAAGCCTGCTACTGATGTCAAGCCTGGCACCGCGGGTTGGTACAACAGTGCTGCCTTCGATAAATTCGCTAAACAAGAAGGCCTGTACAGCAATTCCATCAATGGCGATGCGTTCTCACACGAAGCGCGGGAAAAAGCCATTGAGTTGATTAAGCAAGATATGGGCGAGATTGATCTGGTGGTGTACTCGCTGGCATCGCCCGTTCGTAAAATGCCGGATACCGGTGAGCTGAAACGCTCCAGCCTTAAGCCGATTGGCGAAACCTACCGCGCTACGGCTATCGATACCAATAAAGATGCGATCATCGAAGCAGAAGTGGAACCGGCAACACAGGAAGAGATTGACGACACCATTACCGTCATGGGTGGCGAAGATTGGGAACTGTGGATGAGCGCGCTAGATAAAGCGGGCGTGCTGGCGAAAGGCGCTCGCAGCGTCGCGTTTAGCTATATTGGCACCGAAATCACTTGGCCGATTTACTGGCACGGTGCGCTGGGTAAAGCTAAGGAAGACCTGGATCGCGCCGCGACGGCGATTGATAGCCACCTGAAGGCCAGCGGCGGCGGTGCCAATGTTGCGGTGCTCAAGTCCGTAGTGACTCAGGCGAGCGCGGCGATTCCGGTTATGCCACTGTATATCGCGATGGTCTATCGCATTATGAAAGAACAGGGCCTGCATGAAGGCACCATTGACCAGTTGAATCGACTGTTCGGTGAGCAGCTTTACTCCGAGCAAGGTAAGCGCGGCGAGTTTGCCACCGATGAGGTCGGCCGCCTGCGGCTAGATGATTGGGAGCTGCGTGACGATGTGCAGCAAGCCTGCCAGGACCTTTGGCCGGAAGTGACGACCGACAACCTGTTCGACATTACCGACTATGCGGGTTACAAACACGAATTCTTGAAGCTGTTTGGATTTGAGCGTAGCGATGTCGATTACGACGCCGATGTCAGCCCGGCAGTTAAGTTTGATGTCGTCAGTCTGTAAGCCTTAGGCCTTGTGACGTGTTTGCTTGATGCTGTTATTGCCGGGCCCTGTGCCCGGCAATTTGCATTGATGCGTCACTTTTTTGCAATAGAGGGCAGAACGCTGCTCTCCACTGCGTAATTGCGTAAGATAGGCATTTCATCCAGTTGATGGCGGTTCTTCATGCAGCTCAGCGACTTATCATGCAGCCTAACGCGCTAATGGCGCAGCCTAATGTGATCCGCAGGCGGGTCGCATTTCTGCTGCTGCCGGGCTTTTCGTTATTGGCCCACGCCAGCGCTATTGAACCACTGCAAATGGCCAACCAGTTGAGTGGCCAAATGCTTTACCACACCGCCACCTTAAGCATGGATAGTCAGCCGGTGCGCAGCGGTGCTCAGCTTTCGCTGCTGGCTCAGCATGCGTTAAGCGAGGCACCGGGCCCTATCGATCTGCTCTTGATCTGTGCGCCTACGCCGCTGCCCTATACCTTGCCCGCTAAGCTCAACGAATGGCTGCGAGGCCATCAAGGCCGTGGCGTATCTTTAGGCGGTTTGGCCGGTGGCACGGAAGTGCTGGCGCGCTGCGGGTTGCTAGAAGGATACCGAGCAACGCTTCCATGGCAGCGTTTTGAGGCTTTTTCCCAGGCATACCCACAGGTAACGCTCTCCCAGCAGCTGTTTGAAATTGACCGCGACCGGTTGACCTGTGCGGGCGGCACGGCTGCCATGGATATGATGCTCACGCTGATTGGCCAGCATCACGGGGCGCGACTGGCAGAACAGGTGTCTGAGCAGTTTGTTTGCGACCGCATTCGCTTAGCCGATGAGCGCCAGCACGTGCCGCTTCGCAGCCGCTTAGGGCATGCCCCGCAAAGTTTGGTCGATGCCGTGACGCTAATGGAAGCCAATATCGAGGAGCCGCTTTCGACTCTTGAACTGGCTGAGCATTTGGGTATTTCTCGCCGCCAGTTAGAGCGGCTATTTAAGAAATATCTCCAGGCAGTGCCCAGCCGCTATTATCTGGATTTGCGTTTGCAAGAGGCACGCAAGCAGCTGCGCGAAACCGATCGCGCGATTGGCGATATCGCCTTTGCCACAGGATTTTCCTCCGGCGCACACTTCTCAACCGCCTATCGCAACCATTTTGGCATGACGCCAAGAGAAGAGCGTTTGGCTTAGCGTGCATAAAACCAAGCGTGGTTATTCATAATTCCCTGTCACATTGCTGAAAGCAGATAACCACGTCAGCGCCTTATACTGTTTTTACCCCATTATTCTATTGGAGAGTTTGCCCCATGAGCACCATCCCAACTCGGCAGGATTTTGATCAATACATGACGCCTAACTATGCACCGCAGCAGATTATTCCGGTGCGCGGCGAAGGTAGCCGACTATGGGATCAGCAGGGGCGTGAATACATCGATTTTGCCGGCGGTATTGCGGTGAACTCGTTAGGCCACTGTCATCCTGTGCTGGTTAACGCGCTTAAAGAGCAGGGTGAAAAACTTTGGCATCTCTCCAATATCTATACCAATGAGCCAGCCCTTAAACTGGCTAAAAAACTGGTAGAACGCACGTTTGCTGACAAAGTCTACCTTTGCTCTTCAGGAGGGGAGGCGAACGAGGCGGCGCTGAAGCTGGCTCGTCGCTACGCGGTAGATCACCACGGCGAAAAGAAAGACAAAATCATTTCCTTCAATCAGTCCTTCCATGGCCGCACTCTCTTTACGGTTAGCGTTGGCGGTCAACCCAAATACTCGCAGGGCTTTGGCCCGATTCCTGGCGGCATTTTGCACGCTGAATTTAATGACCTGGAAAGCGTTCGCGCCTTAATGGGCGACGATACCTGCGCGGTGATGGTTGAGCCAATGCAGGGCGAGGGTGGCATTCTGCCGGCTAGCCCCGCATTTTTGAAAGGCCTGCGCGAACTGTGCGATCAGCACAACGCCCTGCTGATTTTTGATGAAGTGCAAACCGGCGTTGGTCGTTGCGGGACACTTTACGCCTACGAGCGCTATGACGTGACACCGGACATTCTCACAAGTGCTAAATCGCTAGGCGGTGGTTTTCCGGTAGGAGCGATGCTGGCAACTGATAAAGTCGCCAAGTCATTAGCCTTTGGCACCCATGGCTCAACCTACGGCGGTAATGCGCTGGGGTCTGCCATCGCGTTGGCGGCAGTTGAATTTATCGATACTCCAGACGTTCTAGCAGGCGTGCAAGCGCGCCACGATCTTTTCCGTGAGCATTTAGAAACCATTAATCGCAAGCATGGCGTGTTTAAAGAAATACGCGGCATGGGGCTGTTGATCGGCGCTCAAATGTCGGATGCTTTTGAGGGTCGCGCTAAAGAGATTCTGCCGCTGGCCATTGAGGAAGGTTTAATGGCACTAATCGCTGGGCCTAACGTACTGCGAATGGCGCCTTCGCTGGTGATTCCTGAGGCAGATATTGTTGAAGGTATGGCGCGCTTAGAGCGTGCCATTGAGCGGCTTGTTACCACAGCATGAGTGAGCCACAGGCCGCGTTAACCGAGGGGGCGTCGAGAATGCTGGTAGTGCGACCCGTTAGGGCGACGGATCTCAACGCATTGGAGCAGTTAGCTGAGCAAGCCGTGCCTAAGCTAACCAACCTGCCTGCTAACCGTGAGCGACTTGAGGAGCGCATTGCGCGCTCTTTGGATGCGTTTAGTGGTGACGTTGAGTTTCCTGAAAATGAGCACTATACCTTTGTGTTAGCGGACGATAGCCGGGAGGAGGTGCTGGGTACGGCCACTATTCGCGCCCAGGCTGGCGCCAGTGAAGCCTATTACACTTATCGTCAAGAAACGCTGATTCACGCCTCCCAGCAGCTCAACGTGCGCCGTGAAGTGCAGACACTCGCGCTTTCCCATGAAGTGTCAGATGCCACCTTGCTGTGTGCTTTTTCGCTTAACCCACGCTACAAGGGCACCAGTGCAGAAAGCCTGCTACGCCGGGCGCGGTTGATGTTTATTGCTCAGTACCCCGAACGCTTTTCGCGCATTCTAGCCGTGGCATTTCCAGGCTATTTGGATACCCACAGCGAATCGCCCTTTTGGGAGAGTGTAGGACGGCACTTTTTTGCCCGTAGTTTTCAAGATATTAATCACGTGGCGGGAGTGCGCTCGAAAAGCTTTATCGCTGAGGTGATGCCTCAATTTCCACTTTATTTGCCGCTGCTTACGCCTCAAGCGAGGGCCGCGATTGGTCGCGAACATCCGGCTCATGAAGAGGCGCTACAGGAGATGTTGGCGGAAGGCTTTGTGCGCTCTCGTCACGTGGACATTTTCGACGCCGGGCCGATTGTAAAAGCGGAGCGCGAGCGGCTGGAAACCTTTCGTAGCGCCGCTTGGCACCCGGTACGCATTCGCCCTGAACATGCGCTGCCCGATGCTGAGCCGGCGATGGTCGCCAATCAAAAACTCGGCGAGTTCCGCTGCATTGTGTCGCGCTATGCGCTCTCGCCGACGGGTCAGCTAATGCTGTCTCCTGAGCACGCTGAGCGGCTGGGTGTCACCGAAGGGCGAGCGGTGCTTGCCGCGCCGTTGACATTACCCACCGCGGTAGACGCGCTTGATGAAGGAGAAATGTAATGCGCATTCGACCCATTGCCCGTGAAGATTTGGATGGGCTTCAGGCGCTTGCGCAGCAGGCAGGCGTTGGCTTTACCTCATTACCGGATAATCGTGAATTCCTCGCCGGTAAAATTGAAGCCGCCGCCAGCGCATTTGAAGAACGCACGCCGGTAGACGATCGGCTCTACTTCTTTGTATTAGAAGACGAAGAAAATGGCGAACTCGCCGGCTGTTGCGCGATTGAGGGGCAGGTGGGTCGTGAAGTGCCGTTTTATAACTATCGCCTAGGTGCGTTGGCACACTCATCCATCCAGCTTGATTTGCATCGCACTATCGATACGCTGTTTTTAAGCTCCGACCACACTGGCGATGCAGAGGTTTGCTCACTGTTTCTGCGTCCTGAGTATCGTGGCGAAGCGAATCGTCACTTACGCAATGGCGCGCTGCTTTCAAAGGCTCGGTGGCTGTTTATCGCTCAATTTCGTGACCGCTTCCCGCAAAAAGTGCTGGCGGAAATGCGCGGCGTGTTCGATGAGAACAACACCAGCCCCTTCTGGGAGAGCCTGGGTAAGCACTTTTTCCCGATGGACTTCAGTGAAGCTGACCGCTTAACCGGTTTGGGCCAGAAGAGCTTTATCGGCGAGCTGATGCCACGGTTTCCTATCTATACAACGTTCATGGCCGAAGAGGCGCGAGCCTGCATTGGCCAGGTGCATCGCCATACTCGACCTGCGCTAGAAATGCTCAACAAAGAAGGGCTGCGCTGGGAAGGCTATATCGATATTTTTGATGGTGGCCCGACGGTAGAGGCGTATATCGACGACGTGCGAGCGGTCCGCAACTCGCGGCTGTGCCAGGTAGACGTTTCATCTGGCGCCCCGCAAGAGAGCGTCAGCCGCTGGCTGGCGTCGACTATCCAAATGCGCAATTTTACTGCCAGCTGGATAGGCCGTGCGCCCACGCATGACAACATCATTGTGCTTAGTGAGCAGGAAGCAAGACGACTAGGCGTCACCACCGGTGACTTCGTTCGCTTACTGGAAACCTAAATCCTGCAAAAATAAGCACGGCATAAGTTTGGTAACGTTAGGAGAGAACGATGCACGCTCAACAGCAGCAATTGATCAACGGCGGCTGGGTAGCCGGTGAAGCAGACACGTTCGCCAAGCATGATCCCATCTCGGCTAAGCAGCTGTGGCAGGGCGCATCGGCATCTAGTGAGCAGGTTGGCGCCGCGATTAACGCCGCAAGGGGAGCGTTTCCTAGCTGGGCGCGCACGCCCGTTACTGAGCGTCAGGCACTGGTCGAGCGGTTTGCCGAGATTTTAAAAGCGCGTGGTGAAGATCTTGCCCTGGCGATTGCCTCTGAAACCGGCAAGCCGCTCTGGGAGGCGCGCACCGAGGCCGGAGCGATGGTGGGTAAGATTGCCCTGTCGATCAGCGCATACCACGAACGCACCGGTGAGCGTGAAAAATCAGTGGGTAGCGCTAAAACCGTTCTACGCCATCGCCCCCACGGTGTCATGGCAGTATTTGGCCCGTACAATTTCCCCGGTCATTTACCTAACGGCCATATGGTGCCTGCGCTGCTAGCGGGTAACTGCATCGTTTTTAAACCTAGTGACCAAACCCCGCTAACGGCTGATCTCACACTGCAGTGCTGGCTAGAAGCCGGGCTGCCTGCGGGCGTTATAAACTTGGTGCAGGGTGGCGTGGCAGTCGGACAAGCGCTGGCTGCGGATCCCGGCATTGATGGCCTGCTGTTTACCGGCAGTGCCAATGTTGGGGGCATGCTACACAAGCAGTTCGCCGGGCAGTTGGATAAAATTCTCGCGCTGGAGCTAGGCGGTAATAATCCCCTGGTGGTTAAGGATGTGCCCGATCAGCGCGCCGCCGTGCTGGCTATTCTACAGTCGGCCTACCTTTCCGGTGGCCAGCGCTGTACGTGTGCTCGTCGATTGGTGGTGCCCTTGGGTGACGTTGGCGACCGCTTAATCGAAGCGCTCTCAGAGGCTATTACCAAGCTGCACGTGGCGGGCCAGTTTGACGAAAATCCTGCGCCATTTTACGCCGGTTTGGTTAGCGTGGCTGCCGCGGACGGGCTGCTAAAAGCTCAGGACGCGCTGGAAGCACTGGGCGCCACGGTCATCAATCGTATGCAGCGGCTTCAGGAGGGCACCAGCTTGCTGAGCCCTGCGCTTATCGACGTGACGGGACTGGACGTTCCTGATGAGGAGCACTTCGGGCCGCTACTCAAGATCCATCGTTACCACGATTGGGATGAGGCGCTTGAGCTTGCTAATAATACCCGTTATGGGCTCTCTGCCGGTCTGATTGGCGGTGATAAAGCCGATTGGGACGACTTTTTACTGCGTATCCGTGCCGGGATTGTGAACTGGAATCGCCAAACGACCGGGGCTTCTGGCGATGCACCTTTTGGAGGCGTGGGCGACAGCGGCAATCATCGCCCCAGTGCTTACTATGCGGCGGACTACTGCGCCTACCCCGTCGCGTCCATGGAAGCTGACACCTTGGAGATGCCCGATACCCTGCCGCCGGGAGTCATCCTATGAGCACCGCTGCCATCAGCAATGTCAGAGAAGTCAATTTCGACGGTTTGGTTGGCCCTACCCACAATTACTCTGGGCTTGCGGTAGGTAACGTTGCCTCGATGAGCCATGGGGGCTTGGTGTCGAACCCCAAAGAGGGCGCGCTGCAGGGCCTGCTGAAAATGAAGTCGCTGATGGATGCAGGCTACGCTCAGGGCGTATTGCCACCTCAGCAGCGGCCTGATATCGGCGCGCTGCGTGATTTAGGCTTTAAGGGTAGCCACCGTGAAGTGTTGGCTCGCGCCGCCACCGAGGCCCCGCATTTGCTGCGCGCCGTTTGCTCCGCTTCCAGCATGTGGACGGCTAACGCAGGCACTATTACGCCCAGCCGGGATGCATGGGACAGCCGAGTACATTTCACTCCGGCGAATCTGCAGTCCAGCTTTCATCGTTACCTCGAACCACGAACCACGGGCCGCGTACTGCGGGCGATTTTTCACGATGAGCAGTATTTCGCCCATCACCCGGTGTTGCCCGCCACGCCTGATTTTTCCGATGAAGGCGCGGCCAACCATACGCGCCTTTGCGGCGAGCATGGCGAGCCGGGCGTTCATCTGTTTGTCTATGGCCGCCAGGCGTTTGGTGGCGAGCGTCAGCCAGCACGCTTTCCGGCAAGACAGACGTTAGAAGCTAGCCAAGCGGTGGCTCGCCAGCACGGCCTGACGGAAGCTCAAACAGTGTTTGCTCAGCAGCACCCGGACGCCATCGACGCAGGCGTTTTTCACAATGACGTGATTGCCGTTGGCAATGGCCCTGTACTGCTGTATCACGAAATGGCGTTTTTGGACGAAGAGGGGACGCTAGATGAGCTGCGCGCCAAAATGTCGACGCCCTTGATTCCCATACGCGTACCTCTCGATGCCGTCAGCATGGAAGATGCGGTAGCTTCCTATCTGTTCAACTCACAGCTGCTGTCTAATCCAGACGGTACTATGACGCTGGTCGTACCCAGCGAGTGCCAGGAGCGAGAAGCGGTCTGGCGTACGCTGCAAGGTTATCTGCTGGCGGGCAATAACCCGATCAGTGAGGTGATCGTGAAAGACGTCAAGCAGAGTATGCGCAACGGCGGCGGACCTGCCTGCCTGCGTCTGCGCGTGGTGCTGACGGATGCCGAACGAGCAGTGCTTACCAGCCGCGTGCTGCTGACCGATGTGCTGTACGGCGATCTTACCGCTTGGGTCAATTGTCATTACCGCGACCGATTAGCGCCCGATGATCTTGCCGACCCGCAGCTTGCAGAAGAATCGCTCACGGCATTGGATGAACTGACGCAAGTGCTGCAAATTGGCTCGGTTTATCCATTTCAGTTGGGGTAGGAAGAACGCTGTTAACAGCAAGCCGAAACGCCAAGGCGCTGCCTTGGCGTTTTTTATTGATGTACTTGGATACGGTTAAAATACTGCTTTTAGGTAACCGTTTTTTGTAAATAAAGAGTTGATTTTGTTTGTTTAATAATAGATATTGCGCACAAAAATTTTAGCAGAAAAGCACTGACGAGTCTTGGGTGAAAACCCTTTCTCTCTATTTTGTCTGGGGCTGTATTCCCGCTGGAGTTGGGCGCTAATCTCGTGCGCTTTACAGCTCTCATATTGCGTATGTTCACGCACTCATCGCCAGAATACATTGATCCTCTGAGCTAACGTCACTCGCTGCTCGAAAGAGCCTCGCGCTGCGTACACGATATGCTTTCAATCCATTAGGAGAAGAATAATATGGAAAATATGGGGTTCATTTCTCTCATTCCTCCAATACTGTCCATTGTGCTAGCCGTCCTGTTTAGAAATGTCATCGTCTCCCTTTCTGTAGGCATCTTTGCGGGATTAATGATGCTTTCTGGTGGAAACCCGATTGCTGCCACAACAAGCACCATTCGTGATTACGTAACGCCTCAGCTTACCGATAGCTACAATGCTGCTGTTATTGTCCTGTTATTTTTCATCGGAGGATTCGTTTCACTAGTCGAGCATTCGGGGGGCGGCGCAGCTCTTGCTAGCCGGACTATTCACTATATTAATACCAAGGCAAAAACTCAGATCTCAGCGTGGATGGGGGGGTTAATAATATTCTTCTCAGATATGGGTACACCTTTAATTGTGGGCCCTGTTTTCGAAAAAATATTTGATAAAGTCAAAGTCTCACGAGAAAAACTGGCCTGGATTCTTGACTCTACTTCCTCCCCAGTCGCCATCTTGATTCCCTTTATTGGCTGGGGAGTTTACGTTATGGGGCTCATTCGGGAAGAGTTTAATCATCTCGGGATTAATACCTCCGAATTTACAGCATTCGTGCAAACGATACCCTTCCAGTTCTATGCAATTTTGACGGTACTGACCGTTCCGACGGTTGCTCTCGCGCGTATTGATTTCGGTGCCATGAGACAGGCGGATCAGCGCGTTAGAGAGACAGGCCAACTATATTGGCCCGGTTCAACTCCCTTACGTAAAATTGATGCTCAGCTTAATAGTACGGGTGTAGAAAGCCACCCATCTCTTATCTGGCTTCCTCTCAGCGTACTGTTCGTGACTCTATTTAGCCTTTTGGTGTCAGCTGGATTTCCTTTCGAGTCGGTCCCTGGCAGTGACTTTAGAGTCGCGCTGAGCACGGCCTATTTGTTTGCCGCTGTCGTGCTTATGAGTTTGATGATTTATTTCAAGGTAAAACGTCTTGGCGATATTTTTGATATCTATATTTCAGGTATGCAGAAAATGGTCAGTGTAGTACTAATTCTAGTGCTTGCATGGGCACTAGGATCGCTACTCAAAGAGATGGGAACCGCCAACTATATTGTTGATCTTATGAAAGGCAACGTACCGCCCTTTATTGTTCCGGCTGTTATCTTTCTCTCGGCCGCAGGCATGTCCTTCGCTACTGGAAGCTCTTGGGGAACCTTCGCTATTATGCTTCCCCTGGCGATTCCTATGGCAGCTGGTTTAGAAGCACCCATTATCGTAAGTATTGCTGCCGTCTTGTCAGGAGGCATCTTTGGCGATCACTGTTCGCCCATTTCGGACTCGACCATTTTGGCATCAACGGGCGCTGGTTGTGATCATATCGACCATGTCAGAACACAGCTTCCCTACGCATTAACTAATGGTGGTATTGCCCTGGTTTCATTTGTAATAGCAGGTCTCACTGAGAGCAGCTTGACCGTATTAATCAGCGTGTTTGCAATGATTGCTACCTTTTATACGTTATCTCGGGTTCAAAAAAATCTTGTGCTAAAGCATTAAGCCAATAGGTCGTGCCGCTAATTGGCCAATACACGCTACTGCGCTGACAATAAGTCTTGGCTCAGGTGCGCTCTAAAGTGGATGGTGACTTCGAGGTTACTGCCTGACCTTGCCAATATTAAGCAGGGCAATTCCGGTACCAATCAATACAATGCCTAACAGCAAGCCTTCGGGGGCAGTTTCGCCTTGCAAAAAAATTGCGACCGGTACGCCTACTACGGCACCCACCGAACCCAGTAAACTGAGTAGCACCGGTCCGCCGCTTTTCTGAAGCAAAAAGAGCAGTAAGAACTGGCCTGCGAACACTACGGATTGAAGCGCGATCAGTAGAAATGGAAGGCGTTGCTCGGTGGGTATGCTAAGCGAGAAGCCGGGCAGCAAATCGACACCGAATAGGATAACAACTGCGGCGATTAACATGCCGGGGGCCAGCGCATCGCCAGAGACACCCGCTGGCCAGCGCAGTGTCCTATAAAGATTGCCGATCGCCAACAGTACTGGCCCCGCTAGCGCCAGGAGAATCCAGAGATAATCGGCATCCGGCGTGGAAAGCTTGTGAGCCGCTAAGGTGACGGCGCCTGCAAGGGCTGACAGCACGCCCGCCGCCCGCATTACCTGAAAGCGTTCCAGCTTTAAAATCAGTGCGCCAATGTAGGTGAGCAGTGGGGGCAGAGTAATGGTTAAGGCAACGAATCCTGCGCCGATATGCGGAATGGCGGAGAAAAAGATCAGGTTAGACCCCGCTACCCCCACAAACCCGGCCACGAAGTAATACTCAAGGGTGCGTCCCGTGATAGGTGGCAAGTTGCGGCGGAGTGCGGAGATTGTAATTAATATCAGCGCTGCGCCGATGATCGACCAAAATAAAAAAGCGAGTGCTGATAGCTGCCTTTCACCCGCCAGCTTGGCTAAATTGGTCGATAGGCCCAGCAAGGCACCGCCGGACAATAGGTATGCCAGTGGGGCTAGCCAAGCTTTTTTGGATTGAGTCTTGGGATCTGTAGGTGATGTCATTCGCATATTCTCAACGTCATATCTTGATATCAAGATATTTGTGAAGAGTCTTGACGTCAAGATAAAAAAGCGCAAAATGCAGACATGGATCATGTAGACAGCATTCTCAAACAGTGGCAGAAAGAGCGCCCCGATCTCGACGTGGTGCCAATGGGTACGCTTGGGCGGATTAAGCGGCTGAATCACTACTTAATGCGTGCCATGGAAAAGACATGGTCGAGATACGATCTGAATGGTGCCAGTTTCGATGTAATGGCAACGCTTCGCCGTGCGGGCGCGCCCTACGCGCTATCCCCCGGGGATTTGATGGCGTCCACGATGGTGACATCGGGCACCATGACGCACCGTATTAACGTGTTGGAAAAAGCTGGATTAATAAAACGGGTCAAAAACCCCGACGACGGTCGAGGGTTTTTGATCTCGCTTTCCCGGCAAGGGCTCGAAGTGATCGATGAGGCCGTGACTGCCCACGTAGAGACGCAGGCACAGCTAGCCGCTGCCTTAACCGATGAGCAGATCGCTCAACTTGATCGCTTATTGAAGCAGTTCTTAGTGGGTTTTGAGCAGCAGTAATAGCCAACATATTCGTATGCTAATCGTTATTTAATGTGAGCGTTAAAGTAACAACTTCTATCACGCTCCATTGCTTTTAAGTGCCTAAAGATGGCGTCGCTTTACCTCGACGATGGCGGCTAAGCTGACCTCGTGTAGACTCTTCACTGTCTACACAATCGATCAGCATAAGGCCCGACCAGCGCCATGACCCATTCGAACCACCATTTTTCCGATGCTGAGCAGCGTGGGCTGTACCGCGCTATATATGAGCGGCGCGACGTACGCTCGCAGTTCCTTCCTGATCCTATCCCACCGGAAATACTCGCGCGGCTTCTTAAGGCCGCCCACCATGCGCCTTCGGTGGGGTTTATGCAGCCTTGGGATTTCATCGTGATTGAAAGCCGAGACGTTAGAGAATCGGTACTGGCGATGTTTGAGCAGGAGAATCAGAAGGCTGCCGAGCAGTTTGAGGGGGAGCGCAATGAACGTTACCGCGGTCTTAAGCTACAGGGCATTATGGAGAGTCCGCTTAATCTTTGTATTACCTGCGACCGCAGTCGGGGCGGCCCTAATGTGTTAGGACGCAATAGCATTCTAGAAACCGACTTATTTAGCACCTGCTTAGCCGTGCAAAACCTTTGGTTGGCGGCGCGGGCCGAAGGGGTTGGCGTCGGTTGGGTGAGTATCCTCGATCAAACGCAGCTGAGTGCTGCCCTTAACCTGCCAGATCATGTGTATCCCGTGGCGTACCTTTGCCTTGGCTATGTGAGCGAGTTTTTAGATCAGCCGGAGCTTGAAGCGAAAGGGTGGCGCTCGCGACTGCCGCTGAAGGAGTTAGTGCACAGCGATAGCTGGGGTCAGCCGCTGACGGATAGCCAACTTGACGTAGCGCTGAGTGAACCGCGATAGCGCTGGTGATCGCTGCTTGGCTCTCTCTGTACTCTGGCCTTGGCTTCCTATAGCGGGGTGTCTCATTAGCCGCTATTGTATTCGTTCTTGCTTAATAAGGTAGAGGCAGCTAATGCACGATATTACTCTTCAGCGTCTCAGCGCCGACGACCCCAATATTCCGATCGTGGCAAGGTGGACCTTTGGCGCCTGGGGGCATTTGCACCCAGGGCTTACGTTGGAAGAGGCTATCGAGCTGACAAAAGCTGAATGCGGTAGCGCAGCGGTACCTTCTATTTTCGTCGCGATGAATGGGGAGTTGCCTGTCGGCACGGCCAGTCTGGTTGCCGATGATATGAGCATTCGCAGTGAACTGACTCCGTGGCTAGCCTCCGTATTTGTGGTACCCGAATGGCGGGGTAAGGGGATTGCTTCTGCCTTAGTGCAACGCGTAGAAGCCGAGGTGCTTGAGAGCGGTATGGAGCACTTTTATCTGTATACCCCTGATCAGCAGGCGCTTTATCGGCGTTTGGCTTGGCAAGAGGAAGAAACGCTTGAGTATCGAGGTGAAACCGTCACGCTGATGTCACGGCAGCTTGCGCAGTGACATCGCGACAGTTTTATAACAACAGCAATAGGTGATGCTATGCCTGAATTACATCAACTGACGGCGACGCAACTTTTGGACGGCTACCGAGCCCGTTCCTTCTCCCCAAGCGACGTGGCGGGTGCACTGGTTGAACATATCGCCACGTGGGAGCCGCACATTAATGCGCTCTATGCGTATCAACCTGATGCATTCATTCGCGCCGCCAAGGCCTCTACTCAGCGCTGGGCCAAAGGCCAGCCAAGTGGGTACTTGGATGGTGTGCCGGTCACCTTAAAAGAATTAATTGCAACGCAAGGCATGCCCGTGCCCGGAGGCACAGGGCTTGGTGAGCAGGCGATAGCTACCGAGGATGCGCCACCAGCGACTCGATTAGACGAAGACAATGCTCTGCTGCTGGCAAAAACGACATGTCCTGATTTTGGCATGCTCTCATCAGGTCTTTCTTCATTTCATGGTTTAACCCGCAACCCATGGGATTTAGCCTGCAATACCGGCGGTTCTAGCTCAGGTGCCGGGGCAGCCGCTGCCGCCGGGTTTGGCCCGCTACATGTGGGGACGGATATCGGTGGCTCCATACGCCTGCCTGCAGCCTGGTGTGGCGTAGTGGGGTTTAAGCCCACGTTAGGCCGGGTGCCCATCGATCCGTATTATGTGGGCCGCTGTGCAGGGCCAATGACGCGCAGCGTAAAGGACGCCGCGTTAATGATGACTGCGCTTGCTCGCACAGACCGCCGCGATGCAATGCGCTTGCCCCCAGAAAAGATCCATTGGGCCGACTTAGCGTTGGACCTTCATGGCCTGCGCGTGGGAGTCATGATGGAGGCTGGCTGTGGGCTGCCGTTGGATGAAGAAATACGCAACTGCGTAGAGCAGGCTGCGAAGCAATTAGAAGCCGCTGGCGCAACGCTGGTTCCCCTCGCGCCAGTGCTGACACGTGAAATGCTGGATGGACTGGATCACTTTTGGCAGGGTCGGCAGTGGGGCGAGTTGATGAAGCTCGCGCCTAAAGAACGTGAGAAGGTGCTGCCCTCGATTCTCGCCTGGGCAGAAGGCGGTGCTCGCTTAACGGGTGTCGATGCGGTGCAAGGCTTTCAGCAAACCATGGCGATGCGCCGTGCGACAGAAGCAGTGTTTGATAAGGTAGATGCGGTGATTTCACCCACGACGCCCAATATCGCATTTCCAGCAGAGTGGTCATCGCCTACGAATGATCCGTCCCAGCCGTTTGAGCACATTATTTACACCGTGCCATGGAATATGGGCGAGCAGCCGGCGATCTCACTTAATGCCGGGTTTAGCCAGGCAACGACTTCCTTCAATATGCCCATTGGCGTGCAGCTAATGGGGCCTCGTTTTGCTGATCATTTTGTTTTAAAGCTAGCGAAACAGTTAGAAGACCGATTAGCGTTACCCAAGCGGTGGCCAACACTGCCCACAGTGATTTGATGTCATTCAATAATGAATAAGGGGATATCGATGAAACGCTTGATTGTGCTGCCTACCTCCAGGGCGGGCTGGGGGCTGTTAGTCGCTTTTGTGGCGCTGGTGCTAGCGGGCACATGGCCAGTGATTGGCTGGGTGAACCGCGCAACGCTGGTGATGGGGTTGCCGCTCATGGTGGTGTGGAGCTACCTGATTATTTTTGCCTGCGTGGCCGTCATGCTGGTTGGCAATCATATTGTAGAGAGAGACGATCATGAATAGCGTTTGGCCTCTGCTGATTACCTTAACGTATGTGGCTATCGCGATGATCATTGGCCTGCGTGCTCGCAATGGGTGTGCCAAAAATGCCGATATGAACAGCCTAGAAGAGTGGGGCGTGGCAGGACGCAGCATGGGGCCGGTCACGTTATATCTGCTGATTGCCGCCGGGAGTGTCAGTGCTTACACCTTCATGGGTGCCCCAGGATGGGCCTATTCCAAAGGAGTGGCGGTGTTTTACGTAGCGATCTACCTCGCTTATTTGGCGCTGATAGCCTGGTATTTCGGGCCCAAGGTGTGGCAGTTCGGTGAGCAGTTTGGCCACGTAACCCAGGCAAGCGCGATTGCTGACCGTTATCAAAGCCCAGCGCTGGGCGCTTTAGCGGCGTTAGTGATGGCGATTGGCTCTGTCGCTTATGCGGTACTGCAAACGATCGGTTCGGCGTACATTTTGTTCGTAATGAGCGGAGGGATGATCCCCATTTGGCTGGGTGTGCTGTCAGTGCTGGCCTGTATTGCGGTCTACCTTTACGCCAGCGGACAGCGGGCGATTGGCCGTACCAATGCGTTTCAGGGCGTGCTCATGCTGATCGTTGCCTGGGCGGTTGGTTTGTGGGCGGTTCATAGCGCTACCGGAGGGCTGAGCTTTGCGGGCGTATTCGAGCGCATTCAAACTGAACACGGTGAGTTTTTAACGCTGCCGGGGGCGGGCGGCGATATGAGCTTTAGTTTTTGGACGACCTCAATCATCGTTTCAATGTTCTCGTTTATGCCGCCGGTATGGACCCAGTGGATGAGTGCTTCATCAGCGCGCACTATCCGCCGTAGCGCGACCTGGCTGCCGACCTATTACGTGGTGATATTGCCCATGGTAGTGGTGGGATTTATCGGTATTTTCTCGCTGCCGGAGTTGGCCCGCGCTGATACGGTTGCCCTGGAATACGCGATGCAGCACTTGCCCGTCGTGTTAGTCGGATTATTGGGGGCAGGCACCTTGGCGGCATCGATGTCTTCAAGCGAGCCGTTTATTCACTCGGTGTCGCTGTCACTTAGTAAAGATGTGCTTCAACCGGTGTTAAAACTCTCTGAAGGGGCGACTGGCAAGCTCGCACGGCTATTAATTCTACCCATCATGTTTCTGGTGGTTGCCCCATTGGCTATTGCTGAGCCGGGTAGTTTGGTGATGATTCTGTTAGTGGGGCTAGGGTTTGCCTCCCAGGTATTACCGGCGTTCATTGGTATGTTTTTCTGGCCGCGGGCTTCTCGTCTGGGTGTGATGGCTGGCATTGTGGCGGGATTCTTAGTCACCGTTGCGTTTACAACGCTATGGGCGCATCCGCTGGGCATTCATGCAGGCTTCTGGGGGTTAATTATCAACCTGCCAGTCTTTGTGGCTGTGTCTTTAATCACCCCAGCGACCAATGCCGAGATAGTTGAGCGCTTCTTTCGTATTGCTGCGCCGCGTGGTTTTACTAGGCTTGGGGGCGCGAAAAAATAGCCACGGGCAATGGCATTTACCATGATGAATGCATCCGTCAAATGATGGCGCCAAAGTCTCACCGGTTTGGCTATAACCCTTCATACTACCAACAAAAAGCCGGTTCACTCGTGAACCGGCTTTGCAGTATTTCTAAAGGATTTTTTTAATCATCTAGTGATGCAAAAATCAATTAACGCCTGCCGCGCCGCCGACTATGCCGCTACGAAAGTCGTTGTTACTGCCAGTGCGGTTTTTAAGATGATTAGATACGGTGTCTTCAGGTGAGCCTGCCATTTCGCGGAACATACCCATCGAGCCCAGCAGCGCCGACGATTCATAGGGTACGAATACTCGCTCGCCGTTTTTTGCCATGTTGGGTAATACTTTGATGTAACTCTGGCCGAGTAGATAGCCTACTACGGTCCGCTTGTTTTCTTCACTGTCGCCAATGGCGCTAAGCACCAGCTTGATCGACTCCTGCTCGCCCTGGGCGCGCAAAATTGCCGACTCTTTATCACCCTGAGCGTTGAGGATGGAGGACTCTCGCTGCCCCTGAGCCATGGCAATCGCCGCTGATTTTTCACCCTCAGCTTCGGTGACGGTAGCACGGCGTTTACGTTCAGCGGCCATTTGTAGGCGCATGGCGGTTTCGACTTCATCCGGCATGGCGATATCCTGCACTTCAACGCGAGATATTTTTATGCCCCACTTAGAAGCGGGTTCTTCCATTGCCGCTTGAATCTCATTATTCACTTCCGCGCGGGATTCGAACAGTTTATCCAACTCCATCTTGCCGACGACTGAACGCAGCGTTGTCTTGGCCAGTACCTCAACCGCCTGGCTCATGTTGACGACCTCGTAGACGGCCCGTTTAGGGTCGATAATCTGGTAGTAGAGCGCGCCATTAATACGCACCGTCACGTTATCTGTCGTCACCACCGGCTGGCCGGGGAAGTCCATTACCGTTTCGCGGCGGTCGATCCGGATTTCGTCTGTGGTGATCGCGGTGTATTCCTCACCGAGTTTGCGATAGCGCAGCATAGTGATGGCGCGGGGTTGTTCGATAAACGGGATAATAATGTTAATACCACTTTCCAATACGCGATTGAACGACCCAAGTCGTTCCACCACCATTACTTCAGATTGGCGGATAATGATTAAGCCTTTAGAAATAATCACGACCGCGATCGCAACAACAATTAGGCTTATTAATAAACCTGGGCTAATAGGTAAATCCATTGTTAGGGTTCCTTACGTTGTGAGTTGTCTTCTTGAGGGGCAATGTCTGCAGGCTGATATAGCGTGACCAAAGCGGTAGTACCTTCAAAGCGCCTAAATACTACTGTTGTACCGTTGGGGAACTCGATTTCACCAGTATCAAGGTCGCGTAAACGATAAAAATCGCCGTTTACTTTAATGCCGGTGGCATCGTCAAAATCACGGCGCAGGGTCGTATAGTGATTGCCTTTCTCTACGCCAGTCCCTGTCGTCCCGTAGGCGACTCCGCGGGGTGAAAAACGCGGGCGAATGACCATGATGCATAGCGGTAGCAGCACCCCCGTAAAAATAGCCATGCTGAGCAACTGCCAAGGAAGCGTTAACCCCAAAGCAGTAACCGCCGCCGTTAGCGCTGCAGCGATTCCCAGCGCCAGTAACACCATCGCACCCGATGTGAGCTCACCCAAGCTAAGCAGTAGTGCTAGTACTAGCCATGTATATGCAGGATTCCAATCCATAGTTTCTCCTAAAATGGATTAATGGTCTGGCACTAGAGTAACTCATTAACCGCATCTTGGGGTGTAGGTTAGGCTGGCTTAGGCGCGGGGGGGACGGTATTCCATCCATTTTCAGAGGGTGGCGTTCAACCGGCCACAACAACCCGCCCCGTAAGGATATCGCTGCCTTCCCGGGCAGGTAGATGTTTGCCGGATTAACCGTCAGCGTGGGTATTTGTCGTTCTGTTGATGATCCGGTGACTCCCCGGACGGTGTCGCCTCCGGCCGGTCAACGAACTTGCCCGCCTTCCAGGGAAAGCGGCCAAAGTCGTTGACGTCTTCCGGCTCGCCCTTGCGGGTTTCGCGGTAGTTGGGTACAGAGAGTTCCATCAAATCCGGGCGGCCGCCCCAGGTGGTGCTGTCCACCTCGGCGCGTTGCGCTTCGCGCAACATCTTGAGCTCGCCCTCGCTGCTATTGGCGTATAAATCGCGCCAGTAGGTAGCGGGGCGGCCACGCTTACCCGCTTCGTCATAGGCCTTGGTGGTCGGATCAAGGTGACGGAAGGGTTCTAATTCAGGTACATCCGGCAACGGCTGAGAGACATCCATATAACGCTGCAACATATCCCAAGCGGCGTAGCGTTGAGCAATGCTGCCATCCACGGAAAAGCTGAACTCCAGTGGGTTCTTGGTAAGCGGGTCAGGGCTACGATGAGGGTAGCGGTGGATCACTTTGAACGAGTGAAACTGTGACCCTTGGGTGCCTACTCGCATTTCAATGTAGGCATCGAACTCATAGAAGGGAAAGTCACCTCGAGAGGTCATGACCATGCCGGTGCGGCGACAAAAAGCATAATCATCTGACCAATTACGGTTGCCTTTATAGAATTTCAACTCATGCTTTTCCCAAAGTCGCAGAAGAAGAGTAGCGCCCCCACAAAAAGCCGATACGATGGCAAGAGGTATGAGACCTTGTAGCCATATATCCGCAGCAAAGATGAATAGCGGGGTTCCAAATGCAACTATACCCGTAAACAGCCATCCACCACCCACCCCCCCCCCCAGTTCTAATAAAGCTAAAACCATGGGAGTAAATGACAAAGATAAAGCGTAACAGGCGATAAAGAATGCCTATGTTTTCATCAACTCTCTTTGACCAGCGAAGCTCGTTTATCATGGTGTAGTCATGATAATCGTCGCCGATATATTGATACTCCCAAAACCAGCTTTCCGAGTACTGATAGGTAGTCGGGTTGATACCTAGATAACTGCCCCAGGGCAGGCGAGTTTCCAAAATGCGTCCGCGCAGCATCTCGTTTTGAGGGGCATAGCTTTGCTCGGGAATCGCATCGGCGCGGTAGGCGGTCTCGGCGTAGCCATCCGCAGACGTTAGCGGTTCGTTTTGCAAACTCATCGGCGGCCTCCTTGCGGATTCAATACCCAGGTCAACGACGAGGGGTGCGTGGTAAAGGTCATTTCGTCCTCGATAGCTTGATATTGTCTATTTGCCTGATCCCAGCACTGAATGGTGCCCTGTCCTGTTAGATCGTCAAGGTACAGACGCACTAGGCTGGCTTTCTGATGATATTCCTGCGTGTAATCGGGTTCATGTTGAAAACGGCACGCCCACGTCCACAGCTATTGCGCAACCAGCGTCCAACTCCTTTGTTTCTCCATTCCCACTTGACCTTGCTACCGACAGGGAAGGCTACCAGCGGCCTTCCAAAAGCACGTAGTGATAACGTTGATACGGTGCCGTTAATGGTTGTCAGGTTTGTTCTGCGGGGATGAGTCTTTTGCTTCAGTGCGCTCGACGAAGCGGTCCGCCTTGTTGGGGAAGCGGCCGTAGGCGTTAACGTCTTCGGGTTCTGCGGTATAGCTGTCGCCATAACCGGGCACAGAGTGGGCCATCAGATCCGGGCGGCTACCCCAAGGGGCGGCGTCCACGATCTGGCGGTGCTCTTCGCGCAGTTGTTTCAGTTCCTGCTCGCTGGCCTTGGCGTAGAGATCACGCCAGTAGGTGGCTGGGCGGCCGCGCTTACCTGCCTCATCGAAGGCTTTGGTGGCGGGGTCGAGGTGACGGAACGGCTCCAATCGGGGGATGTCCGGCAACGGCTGGCTGACATCCATATAGCGGCCCAGCATGTCCCACATGGCATATAACTGGGCAATATTACCGTCGGCCGGAAAATTATAATCGAGCGGTAGACCGTTGCGTTCGTCTTTACTATGTTGCGGATAGCGATGACGCACCTTGAGGCTATGGAACTGGTTACCTTTCATATCAGCGCGCATTTCGATAAAGGCATCGAATTCATAAAAAGGGAACTCACCACGGAAGGACTTCACCATGCCCGTGCGCCTACAAAACGCGATATCGTCCGTCCAGTTTTTATTGCTTTTATAAAAGCGAATGCTGTATTTCTCGTAAAGCCTTCGCAGTATGGTAGCTGCCCCACAGAATGCAGCTACTCCAAGCGGAAATGTCAAAATAAGTGGTGGATATTCTGGTGTGTCAGAAAAGAATTGAGCGATCACTCCAACGACCGAAGTTATGACGGCTAGAGCGAAAACAAAGTACCCCCCTCCACCGATAAAGCTAAACCCGTGAGAGATGACGACAAACCAAAAGCGCAAGAAGCGATAAAGCAGGCTGATATCTTCATCGACAAACTTCGACCAGCGTGCATCATTAATCATGGCATAGCCAAGATAATCTTCTTTCATGTACTGGTAATCCTCAAACCACTCATTATCGTACTCATAGAGGGTAGGATTAACCCCGATATAATGCCCCCAGGGTAGCCGGGCCACATCTAAATTACTGCCCAGTTTTTTCCAAGTGCTTTTTTCTGACGGCGGTGCCTGGCGGGGAATAGCGTCAGCCCGAAAGGCAGTCTCAGCATAATGATCTTGTTCCGTTGGGCTCATACGCTGGCTCCTTGTTTGGTCCATGCCCGTTTAGCCACACTACCGCCAGGGAAGGCCGCCAGCGGCCTTCCACAATAATGTATTGATGACAGTTATTGCGATGATGTTAATGGTTGTCGCGTTTGTTCTGCACAGTTGAGTCTTTGGCTTCAGTGCGCTCGACGAAGCGGTCCCCCTTGTTGGGGAAGCGGCCGTAGGCGTTAACGTCTTCGGGCTCTGCGGTATAGCTGTCGCCATAGCCGGGCACGGATTGGGCCATTAGGTCTGGGCGGCTGCCCCAAGGGGCGGCATCGACCACTTGGCGGTGCTCTTCGCGGCGTTGTTTTAGTTCCTGCTCGCTGGCCTTGGCGTAGAGGTCGCGCCAGTAGGTGGCTGGACGACCACGCTTACCCGCCTCATCGAAGGCCTTGGTGGTAGGGTCTAGATGGCGAAACGGCTCCAGGCGAGGGATATCCGGCAGTGGCTGGCTGACATCCATATAGCGGCCCAGCATGTCCCACATCGCATACAGCTGGGCAATGCTCCCGTCAGCCGGAAAATTATAATCGAGCGGTAGACCGTTGCGCTCGTCTTTACTGTGCTGCGGATAGCGATGGCGCACCTTAAGGCTATGGAACTGGTTACCTTTCATGTCAGCACTCATTTCGATAAAGGCATCGAATTCATAGAAAGGGAAATCACCGCGAGAGGACTTCACAATGCCCGTTCGTCGACAAAAAGCGACATCGTCTGACCAGTTCTTATTGCTTTTATAGAAACGGATACTGTTTTTTTCGTAAAGCCTTCGTAGTATCGTTGCAATGCTACAAAGTGCCGTTACGCATAATGGGATAATAAAGATATCAAGTGACAAACCATTTTTTGGCCAGAATAATTCCATAAACACTTCGATTAAAAGAACTACGATTGAAACTCCGACAAAAAAATACCCCCCCCCTCCTATAAAGCTAAATAAATGGGAAAAAAATACAAACCAAAAGCGCAAAAAGCGATAAAATAAGTTTATATCTTCATCAACAAACTGCGACCAACGCATTTCGTTGATCATATTGTAACGACGGTAATCCTGCTCCCCCATGTACTGATAGCTACGATACCAGGACTCCGAATGTTCATATTCGTAGATAGAAGGATTTACCCCAATATAATTTCCCCAGGGTAGCCGAGCGACATCGAAGTTACTTTCCAGTTTTCCCCATACGTTCTTTTCTGGGGGCGGAGCCTGGCGGGGAATGGCATCGGACCGAAAGGCGGTCTCAGCATAATGATCTTGTGGCTGTTCCGTCTGACTCATGCTCGGGCTCCTTGCTTGTTCCATACCCAGGTTAGCGTCGAGGGTTGTGCCGCGAAAGTTACACTATCTTCCAGCTTGCAGTGTCGTTTCTCATCCGTATCCCAGTACTCCACGCTACCTCGGCCTTCAAGGTCACCCGGCCTTACGCGCACCAAGTAACTCCCCTGGTGGTATTCGCGTTGATAATCTGGCTCGTGGCGAAAGCGGCTATAGCTGGATGCTAACCAATCGGCCGGAACATCACCTAATCCTGTAGAGGGGACGCCCAAACGGTTCCACTCCCGAGGAAGACGGATACCCAAATAACGTACCGTTGAATCTTCTGGGTCTTGCTTTGCAATATCCACTAGTACGCGGCGGCGATCCATAGGGGCGTATTGATAGGTGTACCTCCTGTCCGGTACGGGGGCAGAGCAGTCGACTTCGACTTGGGTGATGGGCAATTGAAACTCACCGTAGCGAAGGCCAGGGCAGGTCATTTTGAGGGCAATGTCGCAATTGTGAAAACCGGAATCAATGTGCTCCAATCCTCTTGTCGATACCAGCTCGAAATGTGCTTGAAACAGACCCTGAAGCAGCAGTATGTAGGCCTGTTGGGGGGAAGCGTCCTGCAAGGGAGTAAGGTAATCACGAATCTTAGCCTGATGGTTTGTCGTCCCCGATTCATCTTGCGAAGTAAGCTCTGCGAGGCGGCCGTCGCGCTCATTCTGCTGATTTCCAAAAGGGCCATATTTGGCCCATAACGACACGCGATCGTCGCGGCTGTTGGTAGCCATATAGTTGCAAACCAGCGCTACTGCCAAGCTGGCAAGCATGATAGGCACTGGTCGTGGCGTGCCCACCAAGCCCAAGACTCTGTGCAAGAACTGATTTCGTAATAAATTTCTCTCGGCAATGTTGGCGGCCGCTTGGCCGAAACCCGAACCAGCATAGCTACCGACACCAATGGCGGCGCTAGAACCTGCCATCCAGCGCGCCGAAGTGTATTGTTTTTGCTGATAGAGCTGGTAAGCATCCACGGCCACTAACGTAGCTGTAAAAAGCCCAGCAGTGAAACCAAAGGCACCACGGTAGCGACCAGCGTCTCCCATGGCTCGCCTCCACTCATCATTAGTGATAAATGATGAATCAAGTGCTTTATTGACCTTTACTGCCCAGGCCCAATTAACGTTAGCTAGCTTCAAGCCTTGAGCTGTTAATAACGAGGCATCAATAACTGCACTGCCAACTTTCATTCGATTCAAAGCGTTATTATTATCTCGCGCGTTTACTATGCTCACTGTCAGGTTCCACAGCTCCAGCACCACCAACCCAGACCAAAGTCCGATATACCCCGTCTGTGTCCACCGAAAGGCCTGCTCACTGGTCACTTGTCCTGTCACCTGAGCACGGCCGGTGGCCGCTGATGACGAGGCGACGTCGCCGCCCATGACGTTGCGGGCGGAGGCGGCCTGTAGGGCGATGCCGCCCTGGGCCATCTCCTCGGTCAAAGGTTTGAACTGGCTGGGCAAGAGCCAATGAACGGCGCCATCGACATCGGCCACCTCAATGGGGAGGCCACCCATCAAAGCGCCTTTGAGATCACCGATATCGGAGGCCAGGGTGATGGTCATGGTCTCACCCAGTTTCAGGCCCGCCACCGCGTTGAGCAGGGTCGGTACGATGCTGCTGGCGACGGCATCCGTACCGTTGAGCGCCATGCGTGCGCGGTTCATGGCCGGCCCCAGATCACCGACTTCTTCATCCAGGCGCTGCTGCCAGGCAATCAGTTGTTCCCCGGTCGGGGTAGCGACCTGGTCCTGCTGGTCCTTGACGTTTTGGGCGGCCACCTGCAGCACGTCCAGATTCCTGGCATAAGGGCTGCCCCAAACGTTCGTGCTGCAGTTCTCATCGGCGAACAGCAGGGGAGAGCAAGCATGGCCCGCCTGCTGTTGATTGGAGGCGAACAGCGCTTCAAGAGCTTGCCGACACTGTGCAGGGGCCTGGAGGGCTTGGGCTTCTTCGGGCGTAGCCTTGAAGTCGAGGCAGTTCAAGCCGGTTTGCAGCGTCTCGATACAGCGTGCCAGCAGCGCGTAAGGCTCCAGGTGGTTGATATCATCAAACAGCATGGCGTCGCGCAGGGTATGGCAAAAGGCCCCTGGCGATGTGTCATTAAACAGCGTCACCAGCGCCGACAGCCGCTCGTCGATCCTCAGGCGGGCCAGGCGTCGCTCTTCTTCCTTGATCAAGCGGGCGAACAGGCTCTCCCGGGAGCGTTCGAGGCGGGTGTCATACCAGGTGTCGAGGTAGAGCGGGTTGTCTTCACCCTCCGGGCCATACGGCATGAAACAGTTGGCCTGAATCAGTTCAGCCGACTTGCCGTGGGGGTGATATTTCATGCCTTCGGAGAGTACCCAAAGCAGTTCCTGACCCGCCTGGACATCCTCGATCAGGTGGTCAATCGCTTGTTTGGGGTCGCGCAAGAAGATAGCGCAGAGCTGCTGTTCGCGAAGCGCCACTAGACAATCGTCGGTTCCCTCCGGCGCTGGGAGCAAGGCAAGCGAGGCGTCATCCGCACGCTCGTCATCCGCACGGCAGGCATTGTTCCATTGCTGCACCAGGCAACTACGTAGCGCGGGTGAGAAGTGCCGTTGGTGCGTCTGCGTATCGATGTCTGGCGCTACTGCCTGTTGGTCGTCGGACTCGAAGAACTCACGGTCGGCCTGTAACTGCTGGACAAGGGTGTTCCAACCCGCTGCCGTGGTATCTTCCAGATAATCTCTGGCGCTGCCCCAGGCTTGCTCGTACATCACATCGCGTGGTCGCATGGGTGGCAGCCACTCAACGGCGGCCTTGCCAGCGCACTCGTCACGGTTGATTTCCAAGCTGTGGGTGTACATGTTGCGCACGTCGCCCTGCAGCATGGCACTCACTGACGATTCATTGAGGGCAAGCGGTTGGCAACGTTGGTTGATCAACGCTGGGTTGGCTTCCAACTGTTCGATATGCGCCCAGGGCCAGGGGTGGTCGGAGAAAGCCAAGCGCACATTGGCTGTTTCGCCATTGAGCTTGAGGGGCAAATGGAGGTGTGCCAGAGCGGGACCGCTGAAATCTCGAACGGAGGGAACGTCACCCTGTTGCCGATACGTCGCGATGTCGCTATCGGTGAACTGCGGCGCTTGGTTCGGCTCGCCGGACACCACCAACTCCCTGATCAGTCGGTTGTCGAGAAACACGTAGATGAAGCCGCCACGGCATGGCCCTGCCGCCAGCTCCTGATGATCGATGTACAGCATGGGCAGGGTCGAGACCATCAGGTTGTGCTGGAATGAACGCTGCTTGGGGATTAAGCCGCATTGGGAGATATCTTCCACCTGCAGCAATGGAATCTCGATGTCACCGAGTTTCTGGATCAGACCATAGCCCGCCAGCTCTTCTTCTAAGTACGTTTGCTGGGTCTCGACAATCGGCCCGTAACGGCCTTCCGAGGCATCTCCCTCTGCCAGGCATTCTTCGGCGGCGTCACCCTGGTAGAGCCAGTATTCATTCTGGTCGTTATCCGTATGACGACCGGTGATTTCCACGTAGATCGCCTTGGGGCTGCACGCATGGTTCTGTGACATTCCCGTGTCCTTTGTCATGTCATTGCATCGAGAGAAAGGGACTCGATGAAGTGTTCAAATGCGTCACTCGTTTTCAGCTTGCCTTGCGCGTTTTCCACCGCTTGCTTGCGTGACAGATTGAGTTGCCAGGTATCGTGCCAGTAGTGCTCCAGCGCCCGCCAAAGGGAGGTGATGCAGTCGTCTTCTTTTTGCAGCAGGTCGAAACGGTGAATGGCGTCGCCCAGTAATGGCATTAGCCGGGAATACTGCCTCAAGCCTTGCAGACGCTGCTGAGTCTCCTCGTCCAGCCGTAGTGGCTTGCCACTCGGTATGCTATTGCCGCCAGTCGAGAAATGGCGTTCATAAACAATACCGTCAGCACTCCGGCAAAGCGGCCACGACCAGCAGGTATCTTTATCCATCAGGGCCAGACGGTCTGCCTGGTCGAGTTTTTCTTCCCCCAATAAGAGGTGCAAGACTGCCTGCTCGTGAAAGCGCAGCAAGCCCATCCCGTTCCCAGGCGTGTCAATGGTCAGGCAGGCGGCGAGGCGCTGTTGCAGGTCATTCAGAGAAGCCGGCGTGTCGATGACCACCGAGGCGGCATGCTTCATCCAGTCAGCACTGTATTGCTGCCAAACGTCGGCATTATGCGTGATATCCAACAGCACGGGGCCGCTGTCTCGCACCGCGTGATAGGCCGTGCCGTCGTAAAGCCAGCGGAACATGGGTTCGCTCACCACGGCGTAGAAACGGCGTAACACCTCACCTTCAGGGAGGCTGGCCGTATCTATCAACCAGTAGCGCCGCTCTCTTTGCTCTGGAAAATTCACTGCATAACGCATTAACTCGCCCTATCCCGGCATGGACAGTCAGACAGTGGGCAACTGCCATCGGTCTGCTTTTGGCATAGCTGGATGATGCTGGCCTCCCGTGCGGAAGCTTCCAGTAGCGCCTCGTGGGTGACGGGCAGTATTGCTTTATGCCCCTCCGCCACCGCATGCCCTGGTAGCAGAGGGCCTTCCACCGCTTGCCCGCTGCCACTGCCAGGGCTGCCGCCTGCGTTGACGCGTACCTTGGGGCCAGCGATGGTAATACCGCTACCATCCAACTTAAGAAAACTGCCGCCTGCGTTCAGGGTGAGTTCGTCACCCGCTTCTAGCACGACTTTGTGACCTGCTTTGATGTGTAGCTCGCGGCCACTTTCTCTGAGCCAGGCTTGGCCGGCGTTGATATGCAGGGTGCCTTGCACGTTGAAGTGTTGCTGGCCTTCGGTGTGCTCGAAGCGGTTGCCATGCACCGTGTGGTGATCGTCGTTGTCGATTTCGCTGATGCGGTCGTTCTTGATCTTCAAGAAGCTGTCGTTGCGGATCTCTTCGATACGGTCGTTAAGCGTCAGCAGCTCCAGGTCTTTCTGGGCGTGGAGCCAGATCTGTTCTTCACCCGCTTCGTCTTCAAAGCGCAGTTCGTTAAAGCCTTCGGCTTTGTGGCTCTGGGTGCGCAGCACCGTGCGGGTTTTGTGCGCCGGCAAGGGATAAGGCGCGGTATTGACCGCATGGTAGGTACGCCCGGTGACCAAGGGCTGATCCGGGTCGCCTTCCAGAAACGAGACGATAACCTCGTGGCCGATGCGCGGAATGGCGATGCTGCCATAGCCACCGCCCGCCCAGCCCTGGGCTACGCGTACCCAGCAGCTTGCCGTGTCGTTTGGCTCGGCGTAGCGGTCCCAGGGGAACTGGACTTTCACCCGGCCGTGTTCGTCGCAGTGAATCTCTTCGCCCTCGGGGCCCACTACAAAGGCCACCTGTGGGCCATCGACCCGGGGCTTGGGATTAGGGGTGGCTCGCCAAGGGGCATCACCGGGAATTAGCGTGACCTGGTTGTAATAACGGGTCATCCCGTTGGCATCACCCTGAGTCATGCCGTCTTCTTCCAGCGCCTGGGGCTGTTCACCGTGATGAGTAACGCTTATCGCCTGCCAATCACGGTTGAGGCTGTCAGTATCGTGATCGGTGAGTGTAAAGCGCAGGCCAGGCGCGAGCTCGGGCAGATCACTTTCGGCATTGGCGGTGATGGCTTCGCGGCGAAGCTGCTCCAGGCGAATACGGGTAAAGGGCTCGCCGGAGGCGTCCTGCTTATAGCGGCCGGGGTAATCAAAATGTTCGTAGTCAGACTGTTGGCCGTGTGTCTCGACATCGCGGCCCAGATGTTCGTGCAACTGCGCGTAAGCCGGGTTCTTGAAGCTGTAGTCTTTCAGCGTGGCGGAGGCTGCAGCAACGCGGGCCTTTTGGCTGAGCTTGCGTACGTGGCGGCTGGGAGCCGTGCCACCGGCTCGGCTGTGATAAGTGCGCTCGCCAAGGCTTGTGAGCACCTGCGGATCGTCGGCAAAGGTCAGCCGGTGGGCGCCGCCATCGGTGCCTTCACCTCGTTCAGCAAATTCATGAAAGTAGAACAGGCCTTCTTCGGCGGCCAGGCGCTCAATAAACGCCAAGTCTGTCTCGCGGTATTGAACGCAGTACTCGCGTTCAGGAAGGGTGCGATTAACCGCAAAGGCCACATCGGTGATGCCGCGCTCATCGCACAGGGTGTTGATGATGGTGAGCGAGTCAGTCTTCTGGAAAATTCGCGAGTTTTGGCGCAGCGACAGCCGCCAAAGGGCGGGGCGCAGTACTAGCGAATAAAAGGTGCGGCGGTGGCCGCGGTCGCCTCGACCAAATTCAGCGATGATGCCGTGCACGCGACGCAGCGGTTCACTGTCCTGCCAAATAGTCAGGGTGGCTTCGCGGTCCAGAAGATCGGCGGCGTCTAGGCTGCCATCGCGGCTAGCCAGGTTCAGCGCCAATTCAAAGGGCTGGGAGAGCGTCTCGCGGTGGGTGAAATCGATCACCGCGATATCATCAACGCCGGGTAGCGTCACCGTGAATTGCAAACCGGTGCTGAGCGTCATGCCCCCTCCAGGGATAATTGACAAGGGTAATCTAAATAAATGAGAAACGATCAGGATAACGACCTGACTCCTCACAGCAACCCTTGGTCGCTATCTAGCGGCAATGTCTTACAAGCCGTGTAGGCAATCTCTTACAAAATCGGCTTTTGATGATTAAAAAGTAAACAACGTTGCCCTCATGAGCTGTGGCAGAGGTGTTATTCTGCCTGCCTTAATCGCAGGCAAACAAAAGGAGAGGGGCGTGTCGGGGGTGATCTACTGGCTGGACATGGCGGGGGTTATTGTTTTTGCGCTTTCAGGCGTTATTTTGGCATGCCGGTCAAAAATGGACCCGATGGGGATGCTGGTGCTGGCGGCGGTAACCGGGATTGGCGGCGGTACCATTCGTGACTTAGTCCTGGGCGTACGACCGGTATTTTGGGTGACGGACCCGACGTATCTATGGGTGATTTTAGCCACCGTGTGTGTGTCGCTGGTGGGGTTTCACTATATCCACCGCCTTTCTCGCGGCTTTTTGCCGGTGGCGGATGCGTTTGGGCTGGCGTTATTTACGGTGATTGGCACGCATAAAGCGCTGTTACTCGGTAGCTCCGGCACGGTGGCCGTATTGATGGGCATGATGACCGGCGTAGCGGGGGGCATGATCCGTGATGTGTTGGCCCAGCGAGTTCCGATGGTGTTGCGCGAAGAGATCTACGCCACTGCCGCAATGGCCGGCGGGATCGTTTACGTGGCGCTAGACGCTTTGAACTTACCGCTGACAATAACCATTGGCGCCTCATTAAGCGTGACGCTAGGGCTGCGCTTAGCGGCAATTCACTGGCATTTAGCGCTGCCGGTGTTTGCCTGGGTCACCGTGCCGCCGAAAACCCATGATGAGAGCGCAGTACCGCTGTCTAGCCCACAAAAAGCCAAGGAGCGGGTCAGAATGATTCGTCGAGAGCGTAAAAAACGCTAACACTATCATTCTGGTTGGTGAGTTTTTTGCCAATGATCAAACCACCGGCGCGGTTGTATCACGCGTAAAGTAGGTTCACTGTCGACTAGTTCTACGCCAACGCCCAATGGGCCGATGCGGGCATAAAGTGCCCCGTTAGCGCGCTTGTCTTGCAGAGTAACGTCGGAGAGCAGCAGCAGTGGCCCACCGGTAAGCGTAAGATTTTGTAGCCGAATACGTTGGTCGCCGACCTGGAGTAAAGCCGTGCCGTTGATATCGTGCACGTTTAGCAACCTGCCTAGCCAGTCGCTTTCACGGGCACGGGCCAAAAATAGCCGTGCCAGCAAGCCCGTATCGCGCATTCCCAAACGCAGCTGGCTCGTTAGGTGAATAGGGTCATCCCATTCAAGCTGCGCTTGTTCCATGCTGAGTTGTACCCACCAGCCGGCGTCCGGCGCACCTTGCTCACTTAGCCGAAACACGTTTTCTAAGCGTAAAAACGAGTCGTTGGCGGTGAAGCGCCGCGCTTGTAAATCGCCTTCGGTTAGATTTAAGTAAACTTCAACATCGCCACGTAACCGCTGATCAAGCAGCTCCATGTCAGCACCAAAGGCACGAAGCGTGATTTCCCCTTGGGCCTCTAGCCCATCAAGTCTCCATTCGCTGGAAAGGTTTGCTTGTCCACCTAGCAAGCGAACCCCGGCATCCTCGGGCAGATAGCGGTTGTAGCGAGTAAAGTCTGGCACATCGATAATCGGCATAGCGATGCGGGTGACGAAGTGCTCTGGCTGTGGCGACTTAAGCACCTCGCTAAAGCGGTCGGTTTGAGTGGTAAGCGCAAAGTGGCGGCCTTCAAGGTGGGGGCGGCCATCGTTTTGGCGCATCAGCGCGAAGTTAGGGATACCCAGCGATAGCTGAGCCTGCTCAGCGCTGTCCAACTGAGCGGTGAGTTCGCCGCGCCCGGTAGCCAAGTAGTCGAGAAAGGCGACCTCAAGCTGATTAGCATTAACGCGTAGCCGGGTAGGTGCTAGGAGTTGTTTGTCGCGAAAGGCTCCTTGAGCAAAAAGCTGGCCGCTGCCTGTCAGCGATAGGCCATGAGCATCGGGAAGAAAAGTATTTAAGAAGCCCAGCTGTTGCACGCTACCTTCAAGAGAAAACTGCCCACTAGGCACGTTTTCGCGGCGTAGAAATCGGCCGTCGGTGAGAATCAAAATACTTTCCAGCTGCTCGTCAGGCTGCTCTAGGTTGGCCACTTGCCAGCTCAGCCGAGTGCCGCTGATATTCAACGCGGAGCCATCCAGTGCCGCTTGTCGAATAGGCAGAAAAAGCTGCATATCACTTGTGAGCGTGCCGGCGCTTTCGCCGTGCTGCCAACGGGTGGTCATTCCTTCGCCGGATAGATGCACTTGCCCAGTCGCCTGCTCAGACGTTACCTGAAGCTGGCCGTGGCTGGCGGCTTGGCCGCTCAGTAGTTGAAGCGGAGCGGGCTCAGGTAATACCGCCCCCAAGTACGTTTGCAGCACGCTAATATCGGGTAGCTGTGCCGCTTGCCAACTGAGGGTTGCCGTTGCTTCTTGGCGCGCCCTTTGTGCGTCTAGCGGGCTCTTTGCCATTAATGTTATGTCAGCATCGGAAAGCAATGTTCGCTGATGGTGCGTTAGGGTCGCATTGGCGAACGTTAAGCGGGCGTCAATGTTTTCGTCAGGCGTGAGTCGTGCAGTAAGTGAGCCGCTGCCCTGTGTTTTAAAGTCCAGCGCCTCGGCAGCAAGCAGCGGTGCCTGAATGGCCAGCGCCGCCTGCTGAGGGCGAGCATCAACAAGCGTGGCGCTCGCCTCTATTTGTCCATTGCCGGAAAGCCGTATGCCTTTGCCGTCAAGGGTTGGCGCTAGATAGCGATCAAACATGTCCAGGCGAATCACGCGGCCCTGTAAGGCGAGCGTGACATTGGTGGGGAGATCAAGCCGGTCTAGCCGCTGATTGGGTATCTGAGTGGCAAGGCGTAGCTCAGCATTTTCAGCATAGGGATGAGTATCAGCCAGCGTTACGTCAGCCAGTTGCGTCGAAAAATGTAGCTGATCATTCTCAACCGCCAAGCGGACTTGGCCTTTGCCGGTGGCCGTGTGGCGCGGGGGTGGGTTGTCGGCAATGAGCCAGCGCGGTGAGCCACTGGGTGTGCGTAGGCGCTGTTCATCGACCGCTAAACGCAGCGTAGGGGAATCCAGCGTTAAAACACTGCCGTGCTGTAACTCACCAGCGGTTAGCTCAAGTGCGCCTGCTAAAGCCCCGCGCCCCTCAAGAGTCAGCCAGGGCAGGGCGTTGAGGTAAGGCATGAAAACATCCCAGGCATCTGCCTGCGCCTCAATCTGTAGCTGAGCAGAAAGCGCTGACAATAGATCGGGATTCAGTTCACCCGTCGCAGCGGCCACGGGTGTCAAGCTGGTTAATGTTGCATCCGCGTTGAGATTGATATCGCGTACTAACGTGGCTTGATCACTTAAGCGCACTAAACGACCGTCAGTAATCGCTAGTGAAAAGTCGGGGATCGCTAAGGTCTCGCGCGTTAATGTGGTTTCCGCCACGTGCAGCTGGCCCTGCGCCTCAAGGGCAATATCACCTACGGTGAGGCGGCGGATGCCTTCGGCATCCAGCGCTTCGATATGCAGTTCTCCGCGTAATAGGGCGAATAGAGAGAGCGAAAGAGTCGCCCGCTCGGCTTCAATGCTGATGGGCAGCGCCGCATCTTCGCGTGCTAAATACAGACCCTCTACTTCCCAGCGGCCGGGGTGGCGGCTGGCGCCCTGCTCCCAACGTATTTCAATGCCATCAAATTGAGAAATGCGCTCGGGCAGCCACTGGCTGTTGAGCAGCCAATAGCTGCCTGCCACCCAGATAGCGATGATAAACAGTAGCCCAATCAACATACTTAATAGCAGGCGTGGTAAGCGTTTTTTACGCGTATTGGCATTTGACATAGTGGCTTCCCTAGCAGATAACTCCTGTTGAGCCGTGTTTTATGGCATTATGCGCGACGTTGGGCACTGACGGGTTTTCGATTTCAACGCTAGGCAGGCAGCTAACGCCATGTTTAAGGATTTTTACGCGCAGCGCGGAGAGTATGTAGTGATCTCTGCAGAGCAGGCCAGCCGTTTCGCTAAAGGCGTGGCTGGCGACTACAACCCTATCCATAATCCGGGAGCGCGCCGTTTTTGCGTTCCTGGCGACCTGCTATTTGTACTGGTACTGACAAAGTTCGGTTTGTCGCGGCAGATGGAGTTTCGTTTCACCAACATGGTGGCGGCGGAGACGCCGCTTAAATTTTGCGAAGCGGATAATGGCTCCGTTCATGTTTGCGATGAGAGCGGGAAATGCTACTTACAAGTGCTGCGCAGTGGTGAAACCACTCACGACGTAGCCGCAGTCGAAGCCTTTGCGCGCTGCTATGTAGCGTTTTCGGGCAAAAACTTCCCGCACTATTTAAAACCGCTGATGGAGCAGCATGGGGTAATGTTCAACCCTAAACGCCCACTGGTAATCTACGACAGCATGGGCTTTTCACTCAAGCGCTTAGATGGTTTTTCACCGGGTTTAACGTTAAATCAATCGTCGCTGAGTGTTCAGGGGAAACGCGCGGATGCGCTGCTGGAGTTTTCCATTGAATCCGCCGGCGAAGCGGTCGGGGTCGGTTCTAAAAAGCTCGTGGTTAGCGGGCTTTGCAGTTACGACGCAAACGAGATGGCCGCGATTGTAGAAGAGTTCTATCGCCTAAAGGCCGCTTACGAAACGGCCTAGGCGTCAATGTGGGTGATGGCTGCTCTTACTTACTGATTAGGCTTTTCCTGTACCGTTAAGCCTACCGTGGTAATGCGGCCACCGAGTGTTTCTAGCACTGCCAACGTCAGTCCTTCAATCTGCATTGAGTCGCCAGCATTCGGCTGGCCGGCTAAGGTGTTGCGTAGCAGCGAATCCAGCGTCATATGCTGGTCCTCTTCTTGGATCAACAAGCCATAGGAGTGGTGTAGATCGTCTATCTTAGTGCTCCCCTTAAGCTTCAACTCCTGATCAGGTAATTCGCTACTGATGTCATCCACGGCATCAGAGAACACGCAGTCAATAAAGGGACGCGTTTCAGGACGAAGCACGACAAACAAGTGATCACCGGCCATTAACGTCGTTGAGCCTCGCGGTGGAATGACATCTTTACCACGGGTAATCATGGCGACCACGGTGGTATCCGGTAAGGCCATTTGTGAAAGCCGCCGTCCTGCCGCTCGCGGGTGTTCGCTCAACGTGTACTCAACGATATCAGCATCAACTTCTTCAATTGCCGTGATTTCAATACTGGCTGCTGACAAGGCGGGCGGTTTTTCAGTGAGCCTAAGCCGTCGAGCGACCAGCGGAAGCGTGGTGCCTTGAATGGTGGCTGAAATAAGCACCACGAAAAACACCACGTTGAAGATTAACTCCGCTCCTTCGAGCCCAAACATCAGCGGGAAAATAGCCAAGATAATCGGCACCGAGCCCCGCAAACCGACCCAGGCGACTAGGGTTGTTTCGCGGGCGTTAAAGCCAAATAGACGCATAATCGGTATAACGGCAATCGGGCGGGCAACCAGAATAAGCACGGCGGCGATGATGAGACCTTCAAGCCAGACATCGAGTAGCGAAAGGGGATTGATCAGTAGTCCGAGCACCACAAACATCATGATCTGGCTTAGCCAGGCCAGCCCGTCGTGAAATAAGAAGGTGCTGCGCTGGAAGACAATTCTATGATTACCAATCACCACGCCGGTTAAAAAAATAGCTAGGAAACCGCTGCCTCCGACATTGGCCGAGATGCCAAATGAGAGAAAGCCGCAGGCCGCGACCATCACCGGATAAAGCCCCGATGCGACAAGATGTATACGATTAATGATTTTTACTGATGCCCAACCGACCCCAAGCCCCACGAGTGCGCCAACCCCCATTTGAAGGACGAAAAGCTCTAGTAAGCCCACGCCAGGCTGCATACCGTTAACCAGGATTTCTAGCAGGCCAACGGTCAGAAAAATCGCCATAGGGTCGTTCGAGGCGCTTTCTATTTCTAAGGTGTATTTTAGTTTTTTGTTGATATGTATGCCGGCATTACGCAACAGCGAAAAGACCGCTGCTGCGTCTGTTGATCCGACAATCGCACCTAGCAACAGGCCTTCTAACAATGGTAAGTCAAGAATATAAGCTGCCGCTAACCCCGTAATAACGGCAGTGATTAACACCCCGAACGTCGCTAATAGCGAAGCGGGTTTCCATACTTTCTTAATCGAGGACGTCGGCGTTTGTAGGCCGCCATCAAATAGAATCATCGCGAGTGCTAGCGTGCCGAGCGCATGCGCACCGGCGGGATTGTCGAAGGCGATGCCGCCCACACCGCTCTCACCCGCTAACATCCCTATGACTAAAAACAGTACTAAAACAGGTAAGCCAAGACGCGCAGATAGCTTGCTTGACACGATGCCGACTAATATCAGTATCGCGGCAAGTAAAATGAGATGATCAACTTGAAACATAAATGTAGAGCCCTTTTAACTTCGCCCATAACACGAATAGGCAGAGAATTTTCTGCCAGGTCGTTACTAGTGCAACAACGGTTGACTAACTTACTTACGTGCTAGGCGGGGCTCTGCTGGGAGGAAGAGCGGTGCCAAAATAATAACGATCGTTAGACACCACACCGTTAACGCCACTTTGATGGGGCAGAGTCGGCATCAGGGTGGGAAAAATGTTGCTTAAGAATCCATCGCCTGAATGTAATTTAAAGATTTTTAGAGGATCGTCATCCGCTTGCCGCTGGAGTGAGTCATTTCGAATCCGCAGCTTATCCGGGATATGCGCAACGCTCGCTTTATCCGAATGACTGTGCAGGCTTTCGTGAATCTGCGCCACGCCTGCTAAATGAGGTGAGTAGAGGTGTTTAGCGGCACCCAACAGTAAGATCGAAAAACAGCAAAGAGTGAGTAGGCGGGAAACCCATCGCGATGAATGCTCCTTGTGTTCGCAACGCCCATGCCGCATGGCATCTTCCTTGAAAAAGCCGTTTGTGAGGCGCCTTTTATACCTTAGGTGAGGGATATTTGCATCAGCCTGTGACGGGCAGTACATCAACATTTACCTCCAAGCGATGCTCACCACCGCCATTCATCACGCCTTTGAGCGGCGCTACGTCGGCGTAATCCCGGCTCCAGGCGAGCACGGTGCCGTCGGTAGGATCAGTTGTCTCAATTGGGAAAGGCTCATTGACGCCACGCCGAAGATTTTGTTTACTCATATGATACCTGATTGACGTTAACGTCAACTTGCTGCTATACCCTGAGCACCCATTTATTATCGCTAACGTGTGTCAGCAACCGCTTTCCAACAATAAATATGCATTTTCAAGTAATAGGAGCAGCACTATGTCCGTTCGCCAAATCCCTATGGTTATCGATGGTCAGCCCGTGCAGTCACAAAGCCAAGAGTGGCACGACGTGGTTAACCCTGCGACGCAAGAAGTGGTCGCTCGGGTGCCGTTCTGCACGGCGGAGGAAGTGGAGCGCGCGGTTAGCAGCGCCAAAGAGGCGTTTAAGACGTGGCGTAAAGTGCCGCTGGGCAAGCGTATGCGCATTATGCTCAAACTCCAGGCCTTGATTCGCGATAACACGTCGGAACTCGCGGCATTGATTACCGAAGAGCATGGCAAAACTCTGCCGGATGCGGAAGGCGAAGTAGGTCGCGGGCTAGAAGTCGTAGAGCATGCTTGTTCGATTACCTCGCTGCAGCTTGGCGAGCTGGCAGAAAATGCGGCGAATGAAGTGGATGTTTACACCATGCACCAGCCGCTCGGCGTTGGCGCTGGTATTACCGCGTTCAACTTTCCGATCATGTTGCCCTGTTTTATGTTTCCGCTGGCCATTGCGACCGGCAATACCTTTATTCTAAAGCCGTCGGAGCAAGACCCAAGCTCTACCATGCGCTTGGTGGAATTGGCCCACGAGGCTGGCATCCCGCCGGGGGTACTCAACGTGGTGCACGGTGGCCCGGATGTCGCCAATCAAATTGCTGATCATCAAGATATCAAAGCGCTTTCATTTATTGGCTCAACCCACGTAGGCTCGCTGCTCTATAACCGCGCGGCGGTGGCAGGCAAGCGGATGCAGGCGATGATGGGCGCTAAGAATCACTGTGTGGTTATGCCTGACGCTAACCGCAGTCAGGCCATTAACAATTTACTGGGCTCGGCATTTGGCGCAGCGGGCCAGCGCTGTATGGCTAACTCGGTGGTCGTGCTCGTGGGCGATGCTCGGGAATGGTTAAGCGATATTGTTGATGCCGCACGTAATATGAAAGTGGGGCCAGGTACCCAGCTAGATGCAGACTTAGGCCCGCTAGTCTCACCCGCTGCGCGTGATCGTGTGCTGCGCTTAATCGATGCGGGTGAAAAAGAGGGTGCCAAGCTGATGGTCGATGGCCGTAATATTCAGGTAGAGGGTTACCCTAACGGTAACTTTGTTGGGCCGACGCTATTTGCCGATGTGACCGCCGAGATGACTATTTATCGCGAAGAGATCTTTGGGCCTGTGCTGTGCGTGGTCAGTGTTGAAACGCTGGATGATGCCATCGCCTTTATCAATGCTAATCCCAACGGTAACGGGACCTCGATTTTTACCAATTCAGGCTGGGTGGCACGCCGCTTTGAAACCGACATTGATGTGGGGCAAATCGGTATTAACGTGGCAATTCCGGTGCCGGTGGCATATTTCAGCTTTACCGGTTCACGGGCGTCGAAGCTCGGTGACTTAGGGCCAAACGGTAAGCAGGCAATCGCCTTCTGGACGCAAACAAAAACCGTCACGGCACGCTGGTTCGAGCCGGAGAACGTTTCCAGTGGCATTAATAGCACGATTTCGCTGGGCTAAAAGAAACGCCGATCTTAGCTATATTAGGCCCCGCTTAAGCGGGGCCTAATGGTAGTAGGGCAAAGCAATTAACAATAAAGAGGTGATTATGTTGCCATCATTAAGTCGCTTTAACGTGCCAGAAACGCTCGATGCGTTGCCCGACGATATTCGTACTACGATTCTGGCCGTGCAGGAAAAAGCAGGCTTTGTGCCCAATGTTTTCCTAATGCTGGCCCATCGCCCCGCTGAGTTTAGGGCGTTTTTTGCCTATCACGACGCGTTAATGGAACGGGAGTCAGAGTCGATCACTAAAGCTGAGAAAGAGATGATTGTGGTCGCTACCAGTGCGCGAAACCGCTGCTTATATTGCGTGGTGGCGCACGGTGCGCTGGTGCGCATTTATAGCAAAGACCCGCTGTTGGCCGACCAGGTTGCGATTAATCATCGCGTGGCGCCTATTAGCGAGCGCCATCGTGTGATGCTCGATTTTGCTATGCACTGTGCGATAGATGTGGGTGAAATGACCGACGAGTGGTCTGCGCGGCTGCTGGCCGTCGGCTTCAGCCAAGAGGATTGCTGGGATATCGGTGCTATTGCAGCCTTTTTTGGTTTGTCTAATCGACTGGTCACGCTGGCGGGTACGCCGCCTAATGAGGAGTTTTATCTGATGGGGCGCATACCTCGCGAGGCATCGACTGGTAACGTTTAAGCGTTACTTACCTTCACTTTCCTTTACTGAGGCGCGGTTTTCAGTGAGGATAGCGCCTCCACTCACTGTCGCCAGGGGAGCCCTTATCAACGGGGCTGAGAATGCGCGTTGCGCAGACCCTGGAACCTGATCCGGTTCGTACCGGCGGAGGAAGCGCGACATGCTTTACCTAACGTCAGCCGTACTTGGCGCGGCGCTGTGCTGCTTTGCTTTTTTAGGCCTGCGGACTCGCAGGGTTGATGGCCCGCTTGATGACTATATGACAGCTCGCAATTCGCAGACGAGCTCGACTCTCGGGCTTTCCTTTCTCGCGTCAGGCATGGGGGCGTGGATTCTCTTTGCGCCCCCTGAAATTGGTGCCTTCGTGGGCCCGCTTGCGCTAGCAGGCTACGCGTTTGGCTCCACATTACCCTTTATTATCTTAGCTCTTTATGGGCCTAAGATTCGCCGCGCGCTTCCCGAAGGGCGTAGCATCGCCGAATTTGCACAGGCGTGCTATGGCCTCGGCGTACGGCGCTGGGTCACGCTGGTGTCCATTGCTTACATGGCCTGCTTTTTGGCCGCCGAGCTAACGGCGATTGGTGCGATAACAGCATTGCTGTCTGATGTACCTCCCTCACTCGTGGTGATTGGCGTCGCGCTGACTACGCTTATTTACACGGTAGTGGGCGGCCTGCGCGCCAGCCTTGCCACTGACCGCTGGCAGGCCTGGCTGCTGCTGGTGCTATTGGTCGTGGTAGGCAGCATGGCGCTTTGGCGGCTTCCTGCATTGCCTAGCGAAGCGGCGATGCCTGCTATCCCTGTTACCAGCGCGCTCAGTGTGGCATTAACACTAGTGATTGCGGTAACGGCCGCCAATTTATTTCATCAGGGCTATTGGCAGCGCGTATGGGCTGCTAAGGATGACCACAGCCTGGGTCGTGGCGCATGGCTAGGCGGCGCTATGACGATGGTGGTGGTAATGGTTATTGGTAGTTTAGGCATTTTAGCAGCGATGAGCGGTGTTGCTCTGGGCACACCGCCTATGCCGTTTTTCGCACTGCTAACGGATGCACCCGCTTGGTTATCGCTACCTGCACTGGTATTGGCTGTTACCTTGGTAGCTTCCAGTGTTGATACGCTCCAGAATGGCATTGCCTCGCTTATCGTCGCACGCAGCGAAAAGCGCGGTGTTTCGCTGGAGGCAGCCCGCTGGGCGACGGTTGCATTAATGATTCCCGTGGTAGTGGTTGCTTTACAGGGATTATCGATACTGCGGCTTTTCCTTATTGCCGACTTACTGTGCGCCTCCATCGTAGTGCCGGTGTTGCTAGGGCTATGGCAACGGATGACGCCAATAGCCGCCATCGGGGGCGGCGTTGCTGGGCTGCTCGGGGCTATTTTGCCCGGGTGGTTAAGCCAAGGCAGTGTCAGCGCAGGAGTGGTGGCGGCGAGCTTTCCTGACAGCATTCCAACGTTAGGCCCTTTTCTGGGCGCATTGGTTATGTCAACGTTAGTTAGCGTGGCGCTTGCCTATGCTATAAAAAAACAGCCTGTGTAGAAGGGAGTCGCCTAGCGTGGGCTTGGTGTGCCGGGAATGCATCGCTATAGTGGATAAGTACGTAGAACGATTTGCGCTTCTGAGCGCTCGCTAATCGCAAGGACGACTATGATTAGAGCTATGCTTACTACGCCCGATGGTGCGGTTCACGAAGGCAATGAAGACTTGCTGGCCATGTGGCAATCCACGCCTGACAGCCATATCTGGATCGATATGCAGGGTGAGACGCAGGACAGTGAACGCACCATTTTAGAGGCTTTCAAATTTCATCCCATGGCGATTCAGGATGCTCATAAGGAGCGCCATCCGCCAAAGATTGAAGAGTTCGATAATCACACGCTGATTATCTACCGGGGTATTTCCTCCTTCGATGCTGAGTTGAATTATCTGCCGCAGCAGATATGTTTTTTTGTCGGTGAGCGCTTTCTAGTCACGCTTCACCCCGGTGAGGCGCTCAGCATTGAGCGGCTGTTTAATGAGCACGGCAAGAAACTGCTGGCGCATTCCCCTGAGCATGTCGCGCTGCGAGTGATGTATATTTCAGCCGGCTTTTATATCGATAGTCTGCTCGAATTTGAAACTGAGCTAAGCGATTTGGAGGATGAGCTACTCGAAAATGGCAACGATGCGCTCATGCGCAAGATCATCACCTATCGTTCTCGGCTGGTGAAAATGCGCCGAATCTTTAGCTACCATCAGGGAATTACCCAGGAGCTAACGGCTTACGACTACGAGCATGTGCCCCGCGAAGAAAGCGAGACGCTCCACGCGATTAATGATGTGGCGGATCGTTTCGAACGTCTCTATACCTTGACCCAGATGTACTATGAAATTTGCGGTGACTTAATCGATGGCTATATTTCTATTTCATCCCACCAGCTAAATATCACTATGCGTGTGCTGACGGTGATTACCGCGATCTTTGTGCCGTTGACGTTTATTGCCGGCATTTACGGCATGAACTTTGCCAATATGCCCGAGCTGCGCTACGAGTATGGCTACTTTTTTGTATGGGGAGCCATGTTGGGCATCGCTGGAATACTGATTTGGTTATTCAAGCGTAAAAACTGGTTTTAACGCCATACAACGGAGTCAATCTATGGCCGACACTGCACACAAGGTACCAACGACGATGGCTGCCATGCTCTTAACCGGGCATGGGGATATCGATAAATTGGAATACCATCAGGATGTCGCTACGCCGCAGCCCAGGCAAGGCGAGGTGTTGGTGCAGGTAACCGCGACGGCCAAGAACAACACCGATCGAAAAGCCCGGGAAGGTCTTTATCCCACCAAAGATAAGGGCGACGTCACTTCCTTTGCCATGGGCGGCACGCCGACGCTTACCTTTCCGCGTATTCAAGGCGCTGATGTGGCAGGCCGCGTGGTAGCCGTCGGTGAAGGTGTTGGCGCTGAGCGTATTGGTGAGCGCGGGCTGCTCGATTTTAATATCTACGCTGACGAGCGTCGCGATATCAATCTAACGCCGGATTATTACGGCCACGGTGCTGACGGTGGGTTTGCTGAATATATCGCCGTGCCAGCCGATCAGTTTTACGCTGTGCCGAATCCTGAGCTGCGCGATGCTGAGCTGGCGTCAATGGGTATGTGCTCGTATCAAACTGCTTACCACATGATGACAGCTGCCAGTATATGTGCCGGTGAGCGGGTACTGGTAAGCGGTGCCAGCGGTGGCGTGGGTACGGCGCTCATTCAGCTGTGCCGAATCGTTGGGGCCATCCCTTACGCCGTCAGCCAGCTAGATAAAGCCGATGCGCTAAGCGCCTTCGGCGCAGAGGCGGTGATTGATCGTGGCGACTTGCCGACGTTTGTTGAGCGAGTGCTGGCTACCACTAACGGCAAACCGATTGATGCAGTGATGGATCTGGTCGGGGGTGAGATGACGAACCTGTTTATCGATACCATGATTGTCGATATGCAGGGCCGTCAGAGCTATCCGCGTCTTTCAATAGCCGGTGCCAGCGGTGGCAATCTCAGCGAAATGATGTGGACCCGTATTTATCTCTACCAGGTGCAGATTTTTGGCGTCTCTCACGGTACTCGTGAAGAGGCTGAGCAGCTTGTCGAATGGATTCGTAGCGGCCTACTCAAACCGGTGCTTCATGCAGCGTTTAAACTTTCTGACCTGCATGCTGCCGAGCGTTATTTTGTTAATCGAGGTGGCAATTATCTGGGCAAAATTGTGCTGGTTCCCGATTCACAGTGGGCTTCCCACGGTGCGTCGTTCGCTCTTGAAAACACCTCTTCCGATGCTCAGGAGCAACGCTAGTGCATAATTTTCATACCATTCAGTTAATGGATACTCACGCCGGTGGTGATGTTAGCCGTATTGTTACGGGTGGTATTGATAGTTTGCCCGGTGCCACCGTTCGCGAGCAGATGGAGTACCTGCGCGATGACGCCGACGGATTGCGCCGCCTGCTACTGGAAGAGCCTTACGGCGTGCCGGAAATGTCGGTCGATTTATTGGTGCCAGCCTGCCATCCGGAGGCCGTCGCGGGTTACATCATTATGGAAGTGATGGGTTATCCCATTTACTCTGGTTCCAATACGCTGTGCACGGCCACCGCCGTACTAGAGAGCGGCATTGTGCCTAAGCAAGAAGGTATTCAGCGCTTCAAACTAGAAGCGCCCGCGGGCCTGGTGCAAATTGAAGCGAAGGTGCATAACGGCGTTGTCGAATCGGTCACCTGCAGCGGGTTGCCCAGTTATATCGACACCTATCGCGCTACGATTCGCGTGCCGAGTATTGGCGATGTGACCTACTCAATCGCTTATAGCGGCGGCTTTTATGCGTTGGTGGATGCGACTGAGCTTGGCTTTAAGCTAGTGCGTGATGAGGAACGAGCACTTTCTGAGTGCGCTTATAAAATTGTTGAGGCAATTAAAGCGCAGCGTGGCTTCTCCCATTACACGCTGGGAGATGTGGGGCCATTGCCATTTTTGCACTTTATGGGCCCTGAGGAGAAGGTAGGGGAGGGGTATATACGCTCACGCTCCACCACGTATGTTCACCCTGGCGTTATCTGTCGCAGCACCACAGGCACCGGTACGTCGGCACGCTTAGCGCTAATGAACTATGAAGGGCGGCTGAACGTGGGGGATAAGCTAGAGACCGTTTCGTTGCGTGAGACGGGCTTTATCGGCACCTTCACGGGCACGCACCAAGAGGGCGATCATCACGTCGTCGAAAACACCATTACAGGTCGCAGCTATGTGCTGGCTCACTCTGATATCGTTATCAACTGTGACGACCCCATGGTGGGCTGTGGCGAGCTACATCATATATTGCGTGATCGTCATCAGCGTACAGAGTCTGAGACGTAGCCTTCTGCCTCTAGCCGTTCCCATACCGGGGCTTTTTCAGCCTCGGTCATAGCTCCCCAGCAGGCTATTTCATCTAATGTACGGCCGCAGCCTTCGCATACCGATGTTGACGATTCTATTTGGCAGATTTGTACGCAAGGCGAAATAGGCCGCACCTTAGCGGGTATATGGGCTTTAGTCATGATTGAAAGCTCTTTGGCATTAAGTATCGAGCGATGGCTTATGAGGCAGATACTTTGCCGCGCAGCGATTTGACTTTACCTTTGCGGGTTTTGTGGTCAACCCGACGGCGTTGTGAGCCTTTAGTGGGCTTAGTGGCACGGCGAATTTTTTGCGGTTTGGTGGCACTCCGTATCAGCTCTCTTAAACGTGCCAGTGCATCTTCTTTATTTAGCTCAAGCTTGCGATGGCTCTGGGCTTTAATAATCACCACGCCTTCTTTGCTAATGCGCTGGTCGGACAACGCCATTAACCTTTCTTTGTAGAGTGGTGGCAGCGTGGAGCTCAGAATGTCGAAGCGCAAGTGTACGGCTGAAGCGACCTTGTTGACGTTCTGGCCGCCAGCGCCTTGGGCACGAATCTGGCTAATACCAATCTCCCAATCAGCTAGGGTAACGTCGCTAGAAATGGTGAGCATTCATGTCCTCTGTGTTACTCATGAACCTATAAGGCTAGCACAATTGGCACAGAGGCGGGGCTTATTGGCTGAATGATACTAACCGACTCTAGCCAGCTAAATTATTGACTGACTGCCCATTGATATATGCCAGTAGGTTGCTAAACGCATCGCCAAAGTAGAGCTCATAGCTGTCTTTTTCGACGTAGCCTAGGTGCGGTGTGGCGACTAAGTTGGGCAATTCGAGCAGGGAGCTTGTGACGACAGGCTCCGTATCGAAGACGTCAACCGCGGCCTGGCCTGGGCGTCCGGCGCGCAGCGCCTGTTCAAGCGCCTGTGGTGCCAGTAGCTGAGAACGGCTGGTGTTCACCAGTAGGGACGTTGGCTTCATTTGGGCGAGTAATTCAGCGGTGACGATACCCCGAGTGTCATCGTTTAAACGAAGGTGAAGACTTAATACATCGGCGCGCTGGAAGAAATCCGCCTGGCTTTTGGCAACGTCAAGGCCAGCCTCAATAGCACGCTGGCGGGTGCTTTCTCGCCCCCATACCAGTACTTCCATGTCAAACGCCTGACCGTAGCGTGCGACTAAACTGCCAATTTTCCCATAGCCAAAAATACCTAGCGTGCGTCCCTTGAGGCCCGTGCCTAGCGTACGCTGCCAGCGGCCTGCTTTTAGGTTTTCAACCTCTGCGGGAATATTGCGCATCGCGGCTAGCACAAGTCCCCAGGTTAATTCCGCCGCGGCGTTAGGCGAGCCGGTGCCCGCCATCACGGTCACACCGTGGCGACGGCAGGCCGCCATATCAACATGCGCCGCGCCACCGCCCGTTTGGCTAATCACTTTGAGGTTGGGCAGGCGCTCAAGTAGGGCCGCCGTGATGGGCGTGCGTTCGCGAATAAGCACGAGTGCCTCTGCGGCCTTCAATCGCGTGCTTAGCGCATCCAGGTCGGTAAGGGTGTCATGATAAATCGCCACATCATGGTCTTCTAACTGCTTGAAGGCGTCTAAGCTGCGTACACAGTCCTGATAATCGTCTGGAATGACAATGTTCATTGCGAGAGCTCCTTGCTTGGCAGAGGGGCGCGGGCGTCATCAGTACTATTTTTATCAGTACTGTTTTTATCAGTACTATTTAATCGGTATTGCCACCCAAAAAGCCCGATAATCAGTGCAATGCCTGCTATATCGGTCATCACTTGACCATTAATCAGCATCAGTGCAGCGGTGAGTAATAATCCACGCTCGAGCCAACTGCATGGGCGTAAAAAGAAGCCAATCGTTGATGCCGCAAGCGCCACTATACCGATAATGCCAGAACCCACGGCAAGGGCAATCTCAAGCACGGTTCCATCGCCTAAAAGAGGTGGATGGTAGATAAACATAAAGGGAATTAAGAAGCCGCCGAGCGATATTTTGGTCGCCGTCAGGGCCGTTTTAAACCAGTGTGAACCCGCGATAGCGCCGCCAATATAGGCCGCTAGCGCAACGGGCGGTGTCACGCCGGAAAGGATTGCAAAGTAGAGAATGAATAGATGCGATGAAAGGCTGGGCAAGCCAGCCTCAATAAACGCAGCCGCTACAACAGACGCAGCCAGCATGTAGGCTGCCACGGTAGGGAGCCCCATGCCGAGAATGATCGCCACTACCATTGCCAACAGTAGTGTGATTAATACATCGCCGCCGCTGACGACGAGAATCACAGATGAGACTTTAAGCCCTAGGCCGGTAAGGCTGATGACGGATGCAATAATCGCAACGCTACCGATGATAACGGCGATCATTGCAGCGGTCATCGCACCCGCTTCTAAGGCAGCGGGAATCGACTTCAAGCGATCCGTAAAGCTGCCGGGGCTGCGCCAGGAGAATAGGTAAATTAGTAGTGCTGTGAAATAAGCGGCGACGGCGGCAGTCGTGGGGGTATAGCGCAGCACCAGCATGGCGATGAGTACAATGATCGGCAGCAGCAGTGTTTCAATGTTGAACAGTCCCTCGCGTAATGTAGGGCGCTGGTCTTTGGGTATAGGGTTTAGCCCAAGGCGCTTAGCTTCGAAGTGAACGCTCATCCAGATGGCTAGATAGAAAAGTAGGGCGGGGATAAGGGCAGCACCGATGATTTCTAGGTAGCTCACCGAAATAACATCAGCCATGACGAAGGCCGCGGCACCCATGATAGGGGGTAATATTTGTCCGCCGGTGGATGCAGAGGCCTCTGTGGCTGCTGCGAAGCGTGGGCTATAACCGCTTTTTTTCATCAGGGGGATGGTGAATACGCCGGTAGTCGCTACGTTGGCAGCGGTGCTGCCGCTGATACTACCAAATAGGGCACTGCATAGAGTGGCCGCTTTAGCGGGGCCTCCGGCCATGCCGCCAGTCAGCGAATTAGATAAACGCATAAATGTATCGCCACCGCCAGTGGTTACCAGCAGCGCGCCAAACATAATAAATACCACGATCACCGTTGAGGAAGTGCGCATCAAACTGCCGTAAATCCCGGTTGGGCTCATGTAAAAAGTGGCCACTAAGTCGGCCCAACCAAACCCTCCATGCCCCCATACACCGGGTAGGTAGTTGCCAAAATAGGCATAGGAAAGCGCAATAAGTACCAGGATTGGAAACGCAAGGCCGATGGCACGACGGCAGGCCTCAAGCAAAAGTAAAATGGCCAGAACCCCGAACACCAAATCATAGGTGGTCGGCATGAGGTAACCCAGCTCATAGATAATCCGATCAAACTGCATGATGTAGTAACCGCTAACCGCGATTGCCAGTATCACAGGGATGACATCAAACCAAGGCAGGCGGTGATTGTCTTTCGCACGGCAGGAGTAGCCCAAAAAGATTAGCGGCAGAGCGAACAAGAGGTGTATAGCATTTTGGGTATTAACGGCCCCCGTTATGGCGGCATAAAGGTGAAAAACTGCCATCGCCACTGCCATTGATCGCATCACCAAAAACCAGACACCCGTAAGCTGGCGCTTGCCCGAGTCTTCTGAGTACTTCTCAACGATCTTATTGCTTCCAGGGGTATCCATCGGATGACTCCCACGCTCACGTGTCTTTTAGCAACCACTGCAGGCGTGTATAAATATGAGGATGTTTAAACATCCGCAGGCTATTAATCGCCTGCGGGTGCCAGCAGAAATTAGCGTGCTTCGGGAGGAATAACGTCTTCTGGGATTTCAAGGCCCAGCTCTTGGTAATAGCGCAGCGCACCCGCATGGACCGGGAAGGTGGCATTATCAATGACGTCTTGCGGGGTCATTCCCTTGGCAGGAGCAAAAGAAGCCGCTACCTGTTCGTGGTTGTCCCAATAAGCTTTGGTGATGTTATAAACAATATCATCATCAAGAGAGCTATTGGCCGATACGCCCATATAGATTCCCAAGGATGTTGCCTCATCCATGCCGCGGTAGGTGTCTGCAGGGATAATTGATGGCGATAAGAAAGGAAGCTCGGTTGTGACAGTTTCAAGCTGCTCTTCTGACAGCGAAAGCAGCTGTAAGGGGCGCGAGGAGTGAACTTCTGTAAAAGCCGGTATGGGGGGAATGCCGTTATAACTAAAACCGACCAAGCGACCATCAATGACCCCTTCGGCTGCATCATCAATACGCATGCGCTGAAAGTCAGGCTCTACGCCTAAAATATCAAACACTAGCTCAGTGATGTACTCGCCGCCGCCGCCAATACTGCTGGGATTGAAGCGCTTGCCCGCGAGCTCTTCGAAACTCTTGATGTCGGCGTCTTGACGAACGGCCCAGTGCATTGTGGAGGGAGCAATCCAGTATACAAGGCGTACGTTTTCGTTGGGTGTGCTTTCGAACCGACCAATACCGTTGTACTGCTCGTAGCCTACCAAGGCTTCGGTGAAGGCAAGATCAAGCTCATTGCGCCCTAAGCGAATAGCATTTTCTCGCGTGCCGCCGGTTTCGCGCACGGTAATTTCATAAGGCGTGTTAGCACTGATAACCCGTGCGCCCTCTGAAATACCAAAGAACCAGCCAGTGCCAGTAGGAACCGCGCCCATATTTAAGGCATCTTGTGCTTGAGCAAGAGGGCTAGAAAGCGTGCCTAAGGCCAATATAGATGCAGGAAGGAGTAAGCGTGCTTTCAGCGTGAAAGGAATCATTGTTATTACCTCAAGCATTGAGATGCTTTTATTGTCTTGGAGTGTTCGATTCGGTGATGGCGCGTTAGCGTTCTGAGCTTCAGTCGCTTAGCTTAAGCGCTAAGTGCCACTTTTTAATTGTGCTTGCGAGACAGCCGGCCTTTATTATACATAACCATCCCAAGACTATAATTACCTTTTATCAGTGCGCTTGGATATTGGTGATTGATGAGCCTGCTTTCGTAAAGCGAGAAGGCTGGCGCTGTATGAGTGCTAAATGCCTGGCAGCATCGCATTGTTCTGTCTCTTTTATGCTTGATTTGATGGTTGTGAAAATTTAGCAGATTCAACAAGATGGTCGATAAATAGCCTGGCGGCCATGGATGTTCGTTCTATATTGTTGACATAGATACACAGTGGGCGTTTTGCCCAGTCATCTCGAATAGGCAGTACACGCACCTGTAGCCCGCCAACATATTGGCGAATAGCACCTCGGGGAACTACGCCAATACCTAACCCTGCCTGAACCATCAAACATAGCGCGTCGTAACTGGTAACCTGAATACGTAACCGTAATGGCCTATTAGCTAAACTGGCCGCTTTCAACAGCTGCAAATTGATGGCGCTTGATGAGTGCAGACCTACATAGGCATGCTCAAGGCTATCGCGAAAATCGATGACGTCGCGATCGGCAAGTGGGTGATTTAACGGCGTGACAAGCACTAGCTCATCCGTATGGTAAGGCAACTCTGCTAAGTCATAGCCATGAGGCAGCTTTGCGCATATGCCAATATCGGCGCCATTTGCCATAATTTCACGGGTAATAACCGGGCTAACTTTCTCTTCGAGCTGCACACCGATATCGGGATGCTTTTCAAAAAATGCCTGCGTCTCGCCAGGTAAGTACTGAGTGATGGCGGACATATTGGCAAAAATGCGAATAATACCCCGTTCACCGCTAGTGTAATCGCGCATCTGAAGCTCTAAGTCTTCAAGGTTATGCAGCACGCCTCGCGATAAATGCAGTAGTGCATTTCCCGCGGGCGTTAACTCTACGCCACGGTTGTTGCGGTGTAGTAGCGGCGTGCTGAAATGTGTCTCTAGTTCGCTTAGGCGTTTGCTTACCGCAGATGTCGCAATGAACTCTGCATCAGCAGCACCCGTAATAGTGCCCGTCTCTGCTACCCGGACAAACAGTCGCAAGGACATTGGGTCGAGTTTCATTTTGAGCTCCTACTTTTTGATATGGCTGCCAATGACCGTGAGCGATGCCGGGATTACTGTATGCAACGAGGCTCGATTTTTGACCAGCGTAGGCCTATATTGGCTTTCGGCTTATTAAATTACACACAAGATGATGAGAACTGCTGGGCAGCAGCTATTTTAGCGACTGAAGAGTGAGCCACAAATGAGCGACTACTTGCTAGATGAATCCCCATTAAGTCCAGGTGTTATATACCGCTTGCTGTCTGGCACTGTTTGCCCACGCCCTATTGCCTGGGTCGCGACTCAAGATAAACACGGCAATGCCAATTTGGCACCGTTTTCCTTTTTTAACGTAGCCAGCGTCAATCCACCTGTGCTGGCATTTTCACCTTTGTTAGACGGTAGTGGCGAACTTAAAGACACGGTTCGCAATTTAAACGACGTCGCGGAATGTGTCGTGCACGTGGGCAGTGAGGCGCTAGTCGAAGCACTCAACGTCACCAGTGCAAGCGTGCCACCAGACGAGGATGAGTTTGCGCTGGCCGGATTAGAAAAAGCTAGTATGCCCGGTGTGAGCGTGCCCCGGATTGCCAACGCCCCGGTTGCTTTTGGCTGCAAGCTGTTCGATATGATTCGATTTGGCGACCAGCCCTTAGCAGGCACCTTAGTGCTTGCCCAGGTGGTCTCGATTCATATTGATGATGCACTGTGGGACGGCCGTCATGTTGATATGGAGCAACTCAAGCCCGTGGGCCGATTAGCCGGCAGCGATTATCTTCGTATCAGCGATCGCTTTGCTATTGAGCGTCCTGCTTAGAAAAGACTTTCTATTGCTATTGGTTAAGTAACGGTAGCTGAAGAAGTTGCCCTGTAATAATGGATTGCCGTCGATATTCCTACACGGCATCAGGTACCCATCGCCACCTTAGACGCTGAACAAATTATAGCGTGTGAAGGTGGCCACCGGCTCAGCCCCAGTACAGTAAAAGCGTCAGTTAAGACGAGCTTTTAATTCATCCAAAAAGGCTTGGATTCGCGCAGCGTTGGTACCTACATCGCTGGCACCTATACGCGATGCCGAGCGCATATCTACCTGCACAGCGTTCTCGCGTTCCGTTAAGCGAATGACAACGTCATCCTCAAAACCAAACCAAGGTGTCGTTGCCGTGGCCTCTATGTGATCGTCGCTAATCCTGGCGATTCGCCAGCCAGCTTCTTCTGCCTCTGCTTGTGCCGCAGCCAGCACTGCCTGAGGCGTTGCTTTCAAAAGGAGAGGCTTGATCGCCGGATAAGCTGCTTGCTGTTGCCGAGCGGTTGCTTCGCCGGGATAAGCGAGTGCATTAGGCGCTGCTTGGCGAGCGCTTGCTAGTGCTTCAAAAGCAGGCGGATTTTGCATATCGGTGGTGATATCGTGAATGGCGGGTAGAGACTGGGCACGCTGCCAGTGCTGCCAAGGCACATAAAGTAGCGCTGCCGCACTAAAAATAACGAGTGTTGCTATCACGGCTGGCGTGGAGCGGCGTTTGATCGCGCTAACGAGAAGTGCCACAAGGCTTAATGCAACCGCCGCCCCAGCGGCATAAACGCCGTTGCGTAGTAAGATAAACGCCTCACTTAACGAGATATGTTCACCGCGGTATGCTGGGCCTGATCCGGCCATCATCATGGCTGCTACGACGAGCAGTACAATGCTTAACCCTGCTAGCACACCTGGCCAGCGGCTACGGTTGGGGTGAGAGGTTTTTTGGCGTGTTGTCACGTTTTCTCCTTATCACATCGTCTTCAGCTATTGTTAACGCAACTGCGCCATCAATGAGATTTTTATGACCGCTATAAAAACAGCGCTGCGCGAATTGCTCGTGAGCGCACCGCGTGAGGCACTGCCTATGACCTATCAGCAGGTCGCTTCAGCACTATCGCTAACACCGCCTCGCACCATTGGCCAGGTTACTCAGTCACTTGAGCAGCTAATGCGTGAAGACGCTACGCAAGATAAGCCGTTCATGGCCGCATTAGTGGTTAGCCGGCGAGGCGAGGGGTTGCCTGCAGCAGGCTTTTTTGAGCTAGCTGTTGCACTCGGGCGCTTTCCTGCTGATCGTGCGCTGCATGAGGTGGCGTATCACGCTGAGTTTCAGCGAGCGGCCAGCGAACGCAGCCAGCATCAATCTTGACGCTGCCTGGGTCTCTGGCGCAGTGGCTCTAACAGCTCACTAAGGCCATTATGGTCAATTTCCTGCATCAACTGTAGCAGTTGGCCGATCTCACCTGAAGGAAATCCCTCCCGAGCAAACCAGTTTAGGTAAGGGCCAGGTAGGTCGGCAATGAGCCATCCCGCGTGCTTTCCAAAAGGCATGGTGCGTGTCACTAGCTTTTCCAGGTCTTCTGGTTTCATACGCTGAATTCCATCCGTTTTCATTTAAGTGATGCCATATGTTTCTGATGTGGCATATTTTTGTTAGACTTTCGTCGACAAATGATACCTATCTCGATAAAGGGCGACTATCTTTTCGGCACGTTCTTTATGTACCGCCAGGGGCATGACATGCAAAAACGTTTTAACCTTTTACTCTGCTCGCCGCTTTTAGCGCTAGCGGCTATGCCCATTTCAGCCGATGAGCCTGTTGACGTCGTGTTGATTGGTGGCGGTATTATGAGCGCCACGCTCGGCACCTATCTACAAGAGTTAGAGCCTGAGTGGGATATCCAGCTTTTTGAGCGCCTTGATCAAGTGGGTCAAGAAAGCTCAAATGCTTGGAATAACGCCGGCAGCGGCCACTCCGCCTTTATGGAACTGAATTATACGCCGGGCGATGGCGATCACGTCGAAATTGAGCGTGCGATCAACGTAACCGAGCAGTTCGAGCTTTCTCGTCAATTCTGGGCGCATCAGGTAGACCAGGATGTTTTGAGTGATCCGACCGCTTTCATCAACACCGTTCCGCATCATGCACTTGTTTGGGGTGAAGATGATGTGGCGTTCCTACGCGAGCGTCATGCCAGCATGGTGCAAAATCCGCTTTATGCTGATATGGAATACTCTGAAGATCGTGACGAGATCGCTGGGTGGATGCCCCTCGTGATGGCAGGCCGTGATGACAACACTCCCGTTGCGGCAACGCGAATGCAGATGGGTACAGAAGTTAATTACGGCGCCCAAACAGAGCAGATGATTGAATCGCTGAGCGACAACGAGCATTTCACTTTGTCGTTGAACAGTGAAGTCCGTGGGCTTGAGCGCAATGACGACGATTCATGGCATGTAACAGTTAAAAACTTAGAAAGTGGCGATGAAACCAGCGTTGATGCTCGATTTGTCTTCATTGGTGCCGGTGGCGCCGCGCTGCCGCTTCTCCAAGCATCGGGTATCCCTGAAGCGAGTGCTTATGCAGGCTTCCCGGTAGGTGGTCAATTCCTTTACACCACGAATCCTGACGTTGTCGCTCAACATCAAATTAAAGTGTACGGAAAGGCCGGTGAGGGCTCGCCGCCCATGTCAGTGCCGCATTTAGACTACCGTAATCTTAACGGTGAACCGGCGTTGTTCTTTGGCCCGTTTGCGACGTTCTCAAGCAAGTTCCTCAAAGAGGGCTCCTGGACGGACCTGTTTGGCTCAATGACGTTCAACAATACTTGGCCAATGATGGAAGTCGGCCTGGATAACTTTAACTTGGTGCGCTACTTGGTTGGCCAGGTGCTGATGTCTGATGGCGACCGTATGGAAGCCTTGCAGGCCTTTTATCCAGAAGCCAACCCAGATGATTGGGAGCTGTGGACAGCGGGGCAGCGTGTCCAAATTATCAAGGATGATCCCGAAGACGGTGGCACCCTGCAGTTTGGTACAGAGGTTGTCATCTCTGCTGACGGCACCATGTCAGCCTTAATGGGAGCTTCGCCAGGCGCCTCGACGGCACCTTCTATTATGCTGAATTTGCTGGATACGGCCTTCCCAGCACAGATGGAAAGTAGCGAATGGCAAGATGCTCTGCGCCAGATTGTGCCTTCATACGGCCAGCATCTCGCAGAAAATCCTGACTTGTTGAGTGAGGTGCGTGCTTATACTGCGAGTACCCTAGAGCTGGACGAGCCAGCAAACTTGGCCGCTGCCAATGGCAGCGATGAAGCGTTGGAAGAAGAAGCAAACACCGACGCTGAGCCTCAACCCAACGGCGCCGGAGACGAGATTCAAGGTGACGTTGAAGAGGACGATGCTGAGATGAACGACGCACAGGACGCCGAGCAGCAAGACGTTACGACAGACGCGTAATGCGTGTGCTCTAACGCGTTTAACGTATAGATGCGCCAGCCCTTTTGGGCTGGCGTTTTTTTTAGGTTTTTTTAGCTTAGCCAATCACTGTTAAAGCGCTGTTTACGTCAGGCTTCAGCGCTAGAGAGAGGGCTGCTCGATGATGTGAGCGGTATCGTTAATTAAGTCGGCGAGCGCAGCCGCGGGCGGACTTAAATGCCCGCTAGCCCGGTGGATGAGCCCAATGTCGCGGTGAAACGTCCGCTCGGCTAAATCAATAGCCCGTACTTCTTTAGGCCAGCGTTTAAGTGCTCCCGACTGCGGGGCCAGCGCCACGCCCACCCCATTGGCCACTAATTGCACAATGGCATCTAACTCATCAACCTCGCATACCTCGCGGACATGGCAGTGGTTATCTCTTAAAAAGCGGTCCACCTGGCGGCCGCCAAAAGATGCGCGGTCATAGCGCACAAATGGGTGAGTAGCCAGCATCTGTTGCCAAGGCTCAATCGGTAGTCGGCGCGGGACTATTAAACGAAAAGGCTCATGGGCAAGCGGCGTCCAGCGTAAATCGCTATGCAGCGAAAATGGCGGGCGAATGATCACCGCCATATCTAGCTCACCGGCATCGACCTGGTTCATTAACGCCATGGAAAGACCGGGGACTACCCGAGTGCAGCATTCAGGAAATCGGCGATGAAAGTTCGCCAAAATGTCGGGTAAAAACGTACGCTGAATAGAGGCAATAGCGCCAATGTTCACGCGAGTGTTCAGCTCTTGACCGGAGGGCGAAACCCCTAAGGTGCCATAAAGCGCAAGCAGCGTGTGGGCCTGCTGCAACGTTTCTTGGCCGCGTTGAGTCAGTATCGCCACGCGGCCTTTGCGTTCGAATAAAGCCACGCCAAGGGCGCTTTCCAAGCGTTTCATCTGAGCGCTGATCGCGGCTTGCGTCAGGCCTATTTTATTACCTGCCGCTGCGAAGGTGCCTTCCTGGGCAACGGCAATCAACGTTTTGAGCTCACGAATCATTCATAAATACTTTTTGTGGGTTGGTTAAAAAACAATTGATTTTATTTTTGCATATCACGTCTTAGGATAATGACACCGTGGCCTTGCAAGACGCTAGCCATTTTACCTAACGTAAAAATTTAGGAGATGCTCATGAGCCTTTCACCTTTTCACCTGGCAATTCCCGTGTACGACGTAGCGCTTGCAAGAGCCTTTTATAATGACGTGTTTGGCTTGGAAGAAGGGCGCTCCAGCGAGCAGTGGGTCGACTTTAATTTCTTTGGCCACCAGCTGGTCATTCATGAGCAGCCCAAAACGGCGGGCCAAGAGAGCGCGCATACCAATCCCGTTGATGGCCACAACGTGCCAGTGCCGCACTTTGGTGTGATCTTAACGTGGAGCGAGTGGGAAACGCTGGCTGAGCGTTTAAAAGCACGCGATACACAGTTTGTAATCGAGCCTTACGTGCGCTTTAAGGGTGAAGTAGGCGAACAGGCCACCATGTTCCTACTCGACCCGTGCGGCAATGCGCTTGAGTTCAAAGCATTCAAAGATATGAGCCAGGTGTTCGCGAAGTAAGCTCCGAGCGGTATATCAACACTCTGTTCAGTTTTACGCCCGTAAGGCCTGCTCTTGGCGGCGATGCTGCAAGGGCGGTTCGCCAAAGTAGCGCTTATAATCACGGCTAAACTGAGAAACGCTGCGGTATCCAACGGCCGCAGCGGCTTGATTCACATTATGATTATCCTGCACGAGCAGTTGCTGCGCTTTGATCAAGCGAAGTCTTTTTAAGTACTGAGCGGGTGACGAGCGCGTCATCTGCTTGAAGTGCTGGTGAAACGTCGATGCGCTCATATTGGCCTGTTGGGCCAGCTGCTCCACGCTAAACTCACCGGCAACATTAGCATGCAGCTTCGAGAGCACCTGCACGATGCGTGAGTAATGGCCGTGCCCTAATACCAACGCCCTCAGTGCGGGTCCTTGCTCGCCCTTCAGTGCTTCAAACACTACATCGCGAATGCGGGCTTTGCCCATCGTGCTGCGCTCTACCTGTATTGGTAACGAGCGAGCTAAGCGAAGAACGGCATTTTGCATGCCCTCCGTCATGGCGACAGACGCCATTGGCAGCGGCGCCTGGGAATGATGACCAATATCGCCCATGGCAGTCACCATCTCGCTTAATAGTGCAGGATCAAGTCGAACGGATATGCCCAGCAAGGGAGATTGCGGTGAGCCGTAGGTTTCACATTCAAACGGCAGCGGCAGTGTTTGCACTAAGTAATGACCAGGATCGTAATGGATTTCTCGATCGCCCAGATAGCCCGTTTTACGTCCCTGCGCAATGATGATTAAGCTTGGCTCATAAAGCAGTGGCGTGCGCACTTGATGGCGGCTGAGGCAGAGTAACGACACGCCAGGAAGAGGTGTTGCGGCCATGCCATCGCCCTCAACGAGGGGCTGGATAACATCAGCCAGCGCATTGCCTGCCTTGGCGGTAGAGGGCATGATTACTTCTCTCTCTTTATGGTGGATTTTGTATAATAATAACGATTTCGGCGTTGTTTTTGTTATTTAATTACGCGCATGCGTAGGAATAGGCAAAAATGGCGTAGCTTTGTTTATCGCTATCCTCTCTGATTAGGCCAATAATAATGGCCGACTTTAAAGACCCTGTCTTGAAGGCCCGTTCTTGAAGGACAAGTTTTGACGATGAGGAATCCACCGATGAGCCAAGCGCTACCCCAAGTACTTTCCTATGCGGCGTTTGCTGCCGACAAGCCGCTAGCACCTTTCACTTTTGAACGTCGCCAGCCACGCTCAGACGATGTGTCGATTGAGATTCTTTACTGCGGCGTCTGCCACAGCGACCTGCACTCTGCGCGTAACGATTGGGGCATGAGTCAGTACCCCGTTGTTCCCGGCCACGAAATTGTCGGCCGTGTAACGTCCGTTGGCGACAGCGTCGTGCGCTTCAAAGCCGGCGATCTAGTCGGCGTAGGCTGCATGGTAGATTCATGCCGTACCTGTTCTGCCTGTAAAGATGGCGTAGAGCAGTACTGCCTGGAAGGCTTTACCATGACGTACGGCGGTGAAGATCGCCAAGACGGCACCATGACTCAGGGCGGCTATTCCGACGCTATCGTGGTAAGTGAGCACTTTGTACTGCAAATGCCTGATGGTATTGATCTGGCATCTGCGGCACCGATTCTATGTGCAGGCATCACTACCTATTCTCCGCTCAAGCACCACGGCGTAGGAAAGGGCCATAAAGTCGGCGTGATTGGCATGGGTGGCTTAGGCCATATGGGCGTTAAGCTGGCGAAAGCGCTGGGTGCTGAAGTGACGGTATTTACGCGCTCTGATGCAAAGGTTGAAGAAGCGAAGCGCAACGGTGCGGACCATGTCGTGGTTTCTAGCGATCAGGGGCAGATGGACGCCGTGGCTGAAAGCTTCGACTTCATGCTCGATACCATCCCGGTTCAGCACGATCTAAATCCTTACTTAACATCGCTGAAGTATGACGGCACGCACATTATCGTTGGTTTACTTGAGCCGATTGAGCCTGCTATTGAAGCGTTCAATCTGGTCTTTAAACGTCGCGTTGTGGCGGGTTCTTTGATTGGCGGTATCGCTGAAACTGAAGAGCTGCTAAAACTTTGCGCCGAGCAAGGCATTACCTGTGATATCGAAATGCTCGATATCCATAAGATTAATGAAGGCTTCGAGCGCATGGAAAAAGGCGATGTACGCTATCGTTTTGTGATCGACATGGCGACGCTGAAAAACAGCCCGGCTTAAATCACTTTCCACCTGCTCGCTAAGGGCAGGCGTAAACGACATGCCCCGAGTCCTTGAGAGGACTCGGGGCATTTTTTTAGTCAGCCTTATTCGGTGCGTTTCTTATCAGCGTGCTGCTCGGCGCGCGTTTCGTGCTGCAAATACACCCGCTAAGAGCATCACGCCGGCCAGCAGCCAAGCAGGCCAGCTTCCGGTACGCGTAAACGGCGTTAAGCCTTCCATAGCGTAGAACTCGCCCTTGAGTGTGGCTGTCTGAAACTGCGGAGCGCGTTCAACGATACGGCCAGTGGGATCGATAATCGCCGTAATGCCGTTGCTGGTCGCGCGAAGCACGTAGCGGCCATTTTCTAGCGCGCGTAGCCGTGCCATCTGCAGGTGCTGATTAGGGCCGATAGAGGCGCCAAACCAGGTGTCGTTGGAGACGGTTACGATGACGTCGCTACTTTGCGCGCGACGGGCTACTAGCCCTGGGTAAATGATTTCGTAGCAGATTGCGTTACCAATATAGGTTCCCGCTGCCTGCATGGGCGCTTGCTCCGTCGCTCCTTTGGTAAAGGATGACATGGGCAGGTCAAAAAAGTTAATCGCCCCGCGCAATAAGCTTTCCAGCGGCAAGTACTCACCGAAAGGCACTAAATGCTCTTTCTGATAGCGGCCTTCGACATTGCCAACGCCAATCACACCATTGAAGTAGCGTTCCTGCTCATCGCGTTGCACGACGCCGGTCAGCAGGGCAACGTTGGGCGGTAGGTTCGCTTGCACTCGTTCCAATACAGGTCGAGCCTGAGTTTCCGTCATCGGCAGGGCCGTTTCTGGCCAGATGATTAGGTCAACATCATCGGCAACGTCGCGGGTCAGCTGGCTATAGGTATTAGCCGCTACGCGCTGGCCTTCTGAGGTCCACTTTACAAGCTGGGGTAGATTGCCTTGCAGCAATGCTACCCGCGTTGGCTCGCTGGCTTGCGTGGTCCACAGCGTGGGAAGTGCTAAAGGAATTAACCAAATGGTGGCGAGTGGGGCAAGCGTCCACCACTGACGGCGCAGCAGTAGCTCCGCTGCGAGTGCGCCGCTGAGTGCAACCAACAGAGACAGTAAATAGACCCCGCCAACGGGCGCCCAGGAGGCTAGCGGCGAGTCAACGTAGCCAGAGCCCAGCAGTAGCCAAGGAAAGCCAGTAAACAGATAGGTGCGCAGTATCTCGCCCAGTACCCAGGCCCCAGCAAAGCTAATAAACGCGAGGCGAGCGGATGTAAATCGTCGGTAGAGCCAAAAAGTGCCGGCAAAAAATAGCGCCAGAACGGTAACAAACAGAGCAGTCAGAAATACTGCCAGTGGAACCCCGGTATAACCGTAGTCATGAATTGATACGTATACCCACGACGTACCGCTGGCGAACAGTGCAACGCCATATAGCCAACCTTTAAGGGCCGCTTGAGCAGGCGTTAGCGTGTGCAGCCCAGCGTATAGCAGTGCAATCGCAACAGGCCCTAGCCACCATAGTTCGAAAGGGGAGGCGGTTAGCGTAGTGAAGCCGCCTGCCACCAGCGCGGCAAGCAGCTGTAACAAAAACGCGGGGGGTAAGCCCATAGCGATGACCTATCGTCGGTAAAATTTGAGGGAGTGGATAGAGAGACAATGAAATGGCGTGGATTAGGCCTGCTTGTCTTCTTGATCGTCGTCTTCATCTTCATCACGACGGTGATCACGATACGCCTCAAGCAGGCGTATACGCCGAGTATCGGCGTTGAGAATGACAAACCGCCAGCCACCGAGGATGGTATGTTCGCCGCGCCGGGGCAGATGGCCGAACTGTTGCATGACCAGGCCGCCGACGGTATCAAATTCGTCATCGGAGAATTCAGTACCAAAGCGCTCGTTGAAGTCTTCGATGGGGGTCAGTGCGCGAATGGCGAAATGGTCATTTTCAATCTCGCGAATATCGTCTTCTTCATCGGTATCGTGCTCATCTTCGATATCGCCGACGATCTGCTCAAGAATATCTTCGATCGTAATGATGCCAGCAGTGCCGCCGTATTCGTCTACGACCACCGCCATATGGTTATGCGTATCCCGAAACTCTTTCAGCAAGCTGTTAAGACGCTTTGATTCTGGAATAAACATGGCAGGGCGCAAGATGTCGTCTAACTTGAAAGCGTCGCGCTGGGCCTGCGTCTGCGAAAGCAGCGGCAGTAAGTCTTTAACTAGCAGTATGCCCTTGATGTCATCCAAATTTTCGCCGATCACCGGGTAGCGTGAATGTCCGGTTTCTTGGATTAACGGCAAATAGCCGTCGCTTGCTTGATCTAGGGCTATTGCCGACACCTGCGAGCGCGGGATCAGCACTTCACGTACCTGCTGATCGCTAATATCAAGCGCGCCTTCAATGATCATGATGGCGTCTTGATCAAGCTTTAATTTGCCTGCGGTATGGCGTAAAAACGTCATCAGCTCATCTCGTGAGCTGGGTTCGTCATTGTCTCCGGAAAGGGCGCCAAAGAGTTTCTCGAGCCAGGATTTTTGACTAGGGGTGCTCGATCGGTCTTCGCTCATGCGTCAAATCTCTTGTTTGCGGACAGACAGTTGCAATGTCAGGTGGCTAATTTATCAATGAAGCTGTTGTATCAGCTGAGCAAGGATAGTACCAGATTCATTGCAGGGTGATTGGACACTCCAATAATTAGGGCAGCCGCTTGCTAACGCTCCGAGCGACTATCGTCATCGCCAGCACCGGTATCCGTCGCATAGGGGTCGGGAATATTCAGCTCAGCTAGTAGCTCACGCTCGAACTGCTCCATCTCCTCCGCTTCCTGGTCATCAATATGGTCATAGCCCATCAGGTGCAGGGTGCCATGCACAACCATGTGCGCGTAATGATGCTCCAAAAGTTTGCCTTGCTCGCTGGCTTCCTGCGCTACGACCGCGTGACAAATCACTAGGTCGCCTAGTAGGGGCAGCTCAATGCCTGGTGGGCTTTCAAAGGGAAACGACAGTACGTTAGTGGTTTTGTCTTTACCGCGATAGTCACGGTTAAGCGTCTGGCCTTCGAATTCATCCACAAAGCGAATAGTCAGCTCACGTCGCTGATCATCAGGGTGGTGCGCAAAAACGCAGCCCACCCATTGGGTGAGCTGTATCAGCGAAGGAAGCAGCGGTTCGTCGATAGCCGCCTGGCGATCAATCACTATCTCGCTTAGTGCGCCTTCGCTCATCGTGAGCGGTCCCATGAATCTTCTCGGGCATGTATACGCGCATCGCGTTCTTGCTGGCGTGCTTCTTGGCGAGCGCGCTCTTCGACTTCCTGCTGGGACTCAAACATATCGTAGGCTTCGATAATGCGTTGAACCAGCGGGTGGCGTACAACATCTTTGGCAGCAAAGTGAGTAACGCCGATACCCTGGGTGTCTTTTAACACGTCGAGTACTTGGATCAGACCGGAGCGCTGGCCTTTGGGCAGATCGACCTGGGTAACGTCGCCCGTTATCACCGCCGTGGAGCCAAAGCCAATCCGGGTTAGGAACATTTTCATCTGTTCCGGCGTGGTGTTCTGGCTCTCATCCAAAATAATATAGGAGTTATTGAGCGTGCGGCCGCGCATATAGGCCAGCGGTGCAATCTCAATCACCTGGCGCTCAATCAGCTTTGCGACCTGCTCAAAGCCGATCATTTCGTAGAGGGCATCGTAAAGCGGGCGCAGGTAAGGGTCGATTTTTTGAGCCAGATCGCCCGGTAGAAACCCTAGTTTTTCACCAGCTTCAACCGCTGGGCGTACCAGCAATATGCGTCGGACTTCTTGCTGGTTGAGTGCTTCGACCGCCGCGGCTACCGCTAAATATGTTTTACCCGTACCCGCGGGGCCGACGCCAAAATTAATGTCGTGCTCACGGATACTGCTAACGTAGCGCTGCTGATTAAGCCCGCGAGGTTTGATCATAGTGCGCGGTGTGCGCATGATCACTTCATCGCTACTGCCGGTGCTTTCCTCTTCGTCTTCCAGTGCTTCAAGCCCTGATTCCTGAAGGAAAAGATGCACGGTATCCGCGTCAAGATCATTGGCTGCTGTTTCGCGATAAAGATGTTCCAGCACGTTGGCCGCGGCCTTAATACGGTTGGCAGCGCCGGCCAGCTGAAACACATTGCCCCGGTTGCGCAGCGTCACGTCCAGGCGGCTTTCAATCAACTTCAAATGCTCGTCCTGCTGGCCGCAAAGGCTAGCAAGGCGCTGCGGATCATTGGGTTCAAGGCTTAAGGTGAGAATGCGATTGGCCTGAGGTGTTGGCTGGCTCAAGAGTGGGGAACCCCTCGTTAGTGTGTGTGGTGTTCAGCTTACTGCCCCGACCGGGATCGGGGCAATTACCTGTGTTAACGATTGTGCTAAGCAAACGCTCAATAGCGCTCGGGCGACGCTAGCTCACCGCGTAGCGAGTTGGGGAAGGCTTCAGTGATTTCAACATCAACAAAGTAGCCGATTAGCTCGGTAGGGTTGGCTGCCCGGAAGTTAACCACGCGGTTATTCTCGGTGCGTCCAGAAAGCTGGCCGGGGTCACGCGGCGAAAAACCATTCACCAGTACACGCTGGGTGGTTCCCATCATGCGGCGGCTGATCTGCGCCGTTTGCTGGAGGATCCGTTCTTGCAAGATGGCCAGGCGCTGCTTTTTAACACTCTCGGGTGTTTCATCGGGTAGGCCTGAGGCGGGCGTGCCTGGGCGTGCCGAATAAACAAAGCTAAACGAGTGATCGAAGCCGATTTGATGAATTAGATTCATCGTGGCTTCGAAATCTTCTTCGGTTTCGCCGGGAAAGCCAATAATGAAGTCAGAGGAGAAGCTAATATCCGGGCGGTTGGCGCGGATACGCTCCATCTTATCAATGTATTCCGCCGCCGTATGGCCACGCTTCATCGCCGTGAGAATACGGTCAGAGCCGGACTGAACCGGTAGGTGCAGGTGGCTCACAAGTTCAGGGATATCCGCGAAAGCATCGATGAGGCTTTCAGTGAATTCAACCGGATGTGAGGTCGTGAAGCGCACGCGGTCAATGCCGTCTACCGCCGCCACGCAGGCAATTAACTCGGCTAGGTCGATCTCATCGCCCAGCTGATTTTCACCGCGGTAGGCGTTAACGTTCTGCCCCAGCATATTGATTTCGCGCACGCCTTGATCGGACAGGTGTATGACTTCATCCATGACCGCTTCAAAGGGGCGAGAAACCTCCTCACCACGCGTGTACGGCACGACGCAGAAAGTGCAGTACTTTGAGCAGCCTTCCATAATCGATACAAACGCCGAGGCGCCATCAGAGCTTGGCTTAGGCAGGTGATCGAATTTTTCGATTTCTGGAAAGGTAACGTCGACTGCGGCAATTTGATTATTGCTACGAGCATCCAGCATTGAGGGTACGCGGTGCAGCGTTTGCGGCCCAAATACCATGTCTACATGCGGCGCACGTTTGCGAATCGCTTCGCCTTCCTGGCTTGCCACGCAGCCGCCAACGCCAATCACCAGGTCGGGATTCGCATCTTTGAGCTTTTTCCAGCGTCCCAACTGATGGAAAACCTTTTCCTGCGCTTTTTCGCGAATTGAGCAGGTGTTCAACAGAATAACATCCGCCTCGCGCTCATTGTCCGTGAGTTCGAGCTGGTGAGATTCACCGAGTAGATCCGCCATACGGGAGGAATCATACTCGTTCATTTGGCAGCCGTGCGTTTTGATGAAGAGCTTCTTCGCCATCGGTACCTGTCATCTATGAGTCGTCGGGGGACGAGGATGAATGGAAAGTGATCGTGCGGCCCATGTTTGTCATCACCAGGCCGCAATCTTTAATAGCGGCATTATACGGATACAAGAAAGCAGCGGCTAGCGTTCCTCAATAATCGATACTTGACCATCACATTTCTATGGGTATACTACGCACCGTGTTTGAGCAGTTCCTCGATAGCTCAGTTGGTAGAGCAAATGACTGTTAATCATTGGGTCACAGGTTCGAGTCCTGTTCGAGGAGCCAATATTTTGCGTAAAGTATTTGGCAAAAAAGTACTTGGCAAAATTTTTGAAAACGCTGTGTTAAACACGACAACTTATTATGTTCCTCGATAGCTCAGTTGGTAGAGCAAATGACTGTTAATCATTGGGTCACAGGTTCGAGTCCTGTTCGAGGAGCCAAGTTGTACTGCCTTATTTAACTATCGCTGACGGCTTACCGTTAAAGATAGCGCAAGATTCCTCGATAGCTCAGTTGGTAGAGCAAATGACTGTTAATCATTGGGTCACAGGTTCGAGTCCTGTTCGAGGAGCCATCTAGTACGCCTCGCATCATTTACGTCTTTGTAAGCTAGCAACCTTTCCGCTGTACTGTATTCTTACCCCTCATTAACTGCATCGCTATATCTTAGCCCGCTGCCGAATGGCACCAGGGTGTTTTATGCTGTTTAGCAAACGGGTATGTGACGATTGAGTGCTTTAAATAATGTTTTGATGTCGTCAATTTAGCCATTAAAAAACGCCGGCCCGTTGACGGTGCCGACGTTCGTTAGCCCTGATGAATTAGCGTTTAGCGGCTAATCTGCGGTTGTCTTGGAGCTTGGCGTAGTCAAGTAAGATTTCTGCAGATTCAAGCACATGAGCGCGATCGACGGACGTTTTTTCGTCTTCTTCGCCTTCGCTTTCAGCATCTGAGTCCTCTGTCGCACCTTCTGCGCTTTCTGCGCCGTCTACGCCTTCGCTGCGAGCATCCATCCACTCGTCTAGCTCATCAAGACCCAGTGCACGACGGCGCTGGTTTTCCAGAGAGAGTTGCTCGGCTTCTTGCGCTTCCATTTCGCGCTTACGCTGCTCGCGATTTAAGCTCACGCTGGTGTGCTGCTCGCGTAGTTGGCGGGCCAGCGTTGACTGGCGCTCCAGGTAGCGGAAATTCGGATTGTTCTGCGCCCGGGTGTCGTGCTGGGCAATGAGTTTTTCCAGCACGTTTTCTGGCTCACCATAGCGACGATACTGCACGTTTTGTACGGTATCCCACTCTAGCGCGTTATCTAGGCTGCTTTCGCCAATCCGCTCGGGATCAATCAAACTCGGAAAAATAATGTCCGGTTCAACGCCGCGATTTTGCGTGCTGTCGCCAGAAATGCGATAGAACTTGGCGCGCGTTAGCTTAATTTGCCCGTGGCTTAGATCATTAAGCGTTTGCACCGTCCCTTTACCAAACGTTGATGTACCCAGAATCAGGCCGCGGCCATAGTCCTGTATGGCGCCAGCAAAGATTTCAGACGCTGAAGCAGAGAGACGGTTGACGAGAACGCCTAGCGGGCCGTCGTAGTGAGTGCCGGCTTCAGTATCGCCATACAGCTGAATACGGCCTTGAGCATCACGTACTTGCACCGTTGGGCCGCGATCGATAAACAGGCCGATCAGCGAATTAGCCTCTTGCAGTGCACCGCCGCCGTTGTTGCGAAGATCCAGCACAATGCCTTCTATGCCTTCTTCTTTGAGGCGATCGATTTCTCGCGCTACGTCACGCGTAGTGCTGCGATATTCTTCTTCACCAGCTTGGAATGCGTCAAAATCAACGTAAAAGGTAGGTACGTTGATCACCCCAAGGCGATGGGGCTCACCGTCGCGTTCGACCTCAATCACTTCGCCGTGAGCGGCTTGATCTTCAAGGCTAACGGTGTCGCGAGTAATTTCAACGGTTTGTGAGCGCGTCATATCAACTGCCTGAGCCGGCACTACATCCAGGCGAACGACAGAGCCTTTAGGGCCGCGAATGAGATCAACGACGTTGTCCAGGCGCATACCGACGACGTTGACCATCTCACCGTCTTCTTGGCCAACAGCAATGATGCGATCTGCTGGCTCCAAGATGCCTGCGCGTTCTGCGGGACCGCCGGGCACCAGGCTTGCGACTTTGACGTATTCACCGTCAGATTGAAGCAGCGCGCCGATACCCTCCAGTGAAAGACTCATCTGAATATCGAATGACTCGCTTTGACGAGGAGAAAGATAGCCAGTGTGCGGCTCAATGCTGCCAGTGACTGCCGCCATGAGTACGCCGAAAACGTCTTCGGGTTCAGTCTGGTCTATGCGAGTGAGCTGACCTTCGTAGCGTTGACGCAGGTTGCTTTCAATCTGCTCGTTATCCTGATCGGTTAGTGCAAGCGTGAGGGCATCATTTTTGAGGCGTTTGCGCCACAGGTCGTCCAGCTCGCTTTGACGCGTAGCCCACGGAGCGTCTTCACGATCAATCTCTAGACGCTCATTGCTCTCAAAATTAAAGTCTAGCCCTTCATCAAGCTGTGCAAGCAGTGACTCCAAGCGCGAACGCTGCCGCTCACTGAATGCATCGTATAACGCGAAAGCCTCGTCCAAGTCGCCGTTGAAAATAGCGTCTGCCATGTCGGCTTCTAAGTGACGGTAGGGCTCAATATCACTACGTAACAGGTAAGCTCGCTGATTATCTAGAATGTCTAAATAGCGCTGGAAGACGTCTTCTGACCACGCTTCATCAAAGTTAATATCAGCATAGTGGCCATAGCGGAGTGAGTCCGCGATTTCCACAGCCGCCTGGCGTTGTTCGTCGGTCGGCTCAAGTTGCGCTAATGCTGCTGGGCTGGTAATAACCAGCATGACAGCTAGGGCGACCGAACGCGAAAGCGTTGCAAACAAGCTCATCAGTCAAGCTCTCCCGGATTTGTGTACACTCATTCTTCCCTAGACTCGCGTATGACCCATGAGTTGCGTAGGGCCGAGGGATATTGTAGCAGGTCGTTTGCACGATGAGACTCAATCATTACTGTTATGAGGATTTCCATGTCCGAGACTTTCAACGCTGATCGTTTAACGCGTCTATGCGATTTTCTGCGCCGATCGCCGACTCCATGGCATGCCGCAGGCAATATGGCGGCACGCTTGGAGCAAGCTGGGTTTCAGCGGCTGGAAGAGAAGGCAAATTGGCAGTTGACGCCGGGCGAGCGCTATTACGTCACCCGCAATGACTCGGCGATTATTGCTTTTCAGCTGCCAGTGTCTGAATTAACCAGCCTGCGCATGATCGGCGCACATACCGATAGCCCTGGGCTGCACTTAAAACCTAACGCGACACAGCGGTCTGCTGGCTGGCTACAGCTGGGCGTGCAGGTGTACGGCGGCGTGTTGTTAGCACCATGGTTTGACCGGGATTTGGGATTAGCGGGCAGGGTGCATGTACGTCATGCCGATGGGCGCTTAGAAAGCGTGCTGCTTAACGTTGATCAGCCGGTTGCTATGGTGCCGAGCCTAGCGATCCACCTTGATCGCGATGTGAACAGCGGACGCGCGTTGAATGCTCAAACGCAAATGGCGCCCGTGCTGATGCAGAGCGAGACGGCCACACTCAGCGAGCTGTTGGCGCAATGGGTAAGCGAGCAGCATGGCTTAAATGATATTGAGATCGTTGATTTTGAACTAAGTTTTTACGATGTACAGCCGCCGTCTTTGGTCGGCGTAAAGCAACAGCTGGTGGCAAGCGCACGCTTAGATAACCTGCTTTCTTGTTTTATTGGTTTGGAAGCGCTGTTGGCCTGCGATGGCGCTCAGGGCACGCTATTGGTCGCCAATGATCACGAAGAAGTTGGTAGCGCTAGCGCCTGCGGCGCCCAAGGCCCATTTTTAGCAGACGTGCTCAAGCGCATTAATGCTCAAGTGGGTGGCCGCGAGGGTGATAAAGGCAGTGAGGAATCGCTAATTCAGTTGATTCAGTCGTCTTACATGATTTCGTGTGATAACGCTCACGCACTGCATCCTAACTTCCGCGATAAGCACGATGAGCGTCACGGCCCTGCGATTAACGGTGGCCCGGTGATTAAGGTGAATGCTAGCCAGCGCTATGCCACCAATAGCGTGACAGGGGCGTTATTTAGAGATGTGTGCCGCGAGGCGGGCGTGCCGGTACAGTCGTTTGTAACGCGAGCGGATATGGGCTGTGGCAGCACGATTGGGCCAATTACCGCCACAGAGTTAGGTGTTCCCACCATTGACGTTGGCATCCCCCAATGGGCAATGCACTCCATCCGGGAAACGGCAGGTACTCACGACGTTGAGCACTTGACTCGCGCGCTGACGCTATTTCTAAATCGAGCGGTCTTGAGCTGACGTAGGTAGCCGAAGCAGGTAAGAACCTAAATAGATAATAGCAAAGCAAAAAGCCCGCTGATGTGATCAGCGGGCTTTTTTGTACTGCTTAAATGCGTTTGGTGGCTACGCCCTGATTTGAACAGGGGACCCCATCATTATGAGTGATGTGCTCTAACCAGCTGAGCTACGTAGCCTTTCAACGGGGGCGAATGATACCAGAGATATTTCGCTCGTCAACTGCTTCGTGCCAAGAATCATATCGGCAACCTGTCCAGCGTGGTCGATAGTGTTTTTTACTCACTCTTGTTTTGGCTCACTGCTCGAGTGTTTTTCTGGCGTTTCAGCAGTGTGTGAAATATGCGGGCGATCAAGGGCATTGCGCCAAGCGCGATGTAAGCCACGTTGAACATCGTCGAAGACCTGCTGAGAAATTAGCCGGTCTTGTACCATTTCTTCCATGCTCTCAGTACTTCGGCGGAGCGCAAAAAGTCGTAGCATGCGCTGTTCGAGACGATACGCATGGGGGCCAAACTGTGCTTCCGTTTGCTGGATCGCCTGGTCAACCGCGGTAATTCGGACGTCGAGTATCTCATCGAGCAAGGCGCACATGCGCTCACCGAAGAGTGGCGTTAGCCGCTGCGTATTGTAGTGGCGCAGCTCCTCAAGCGCGGCACGACGGCAAATCAGCAGCTCAAAACGGTTGGTCAGCAGCCACGACAGCGGCCAGCGTATGCGTAGGTGGCGGTTGAGCCAGATGCTTGGTTTTAGCCAGAGGCTGGTGGCCAGAATTTTACGTGCTTCTCGGTTGTATCCAATACGGCCGTCTGAGCGGACGGCATCAATAGTTCTGCCACTGTTATGCATCATGGCATCCAGGTTGTGAATGCTGGTGACGCCGCTGCCATAGCGAGGAATAAGGTCGCGTTCTCGAATTGCCAGCGTGACCAGGGCGATGGTCATTCGGTCACGCTCTGGAAGGGCTTGATCAAGATCTAGCGGTGCCGTTTCAATGGCCATGTCGCGGTGATAGCGCGCAATGACTTCCTCAGTGATTGACGGAGCAATATGAAGATTGTGCGCGGTGCGCTTGACAGCATTTTCGACATCCGTGGTCGATAGACGAATCGCTTGCTGCTGAAGAGCGCTGTCGTGGTGGCTTAACTTATTGAGCTTTAGGCAGCGAATAACGCCGCGCAGGCTGGCGCCGTTAACTAATAGGCTGAATAGCACGAAGCCGGTAGCCAAAATAGCCACGAAGTGGCGGATCTGTTCGGGGAGTGCCGTTTGCTCCGCTATGCCCAGGGCCAGCACGAGCGTCACCGCACCGCGTAATCCCCCCCAAGTAATGGCTAGCTTGTAGCTGGCACTGATAGGGGCAGAAAGTTTGAGCCGGCTGAGCAGTGGCAAAAAGCCGAATAAAGCCACTAGGCGGGCCAGTAGGGTCGCAACGATAACGACGGCGAGCATTGGTAGCCATGCAAGCGTAATGCCCTCCAGCATTTTCGGCACCTGCAGTGCGGCTAGCAGGAACACGGTGGCACCAGCGAGCGAGGCAATTTGCGCCCAAAGTAGCTGTAGATACGCCCAGTTGGCGGGTGAAGTGCGCGTTCGCCCTAGCCCGCTGAGCACTAGCCCCGTGGCCACCACCGCCACAACGCCCGATACCCCAATGCTTTCGCCAATAAGGTAGACGGGGTAGGGCAACGAAAGCGTTAGCGCCGTTTGTGCTTTGCCATCATTGCCAAAAAATGCCAGTACAGCAGCGCCAATTCTTCCGGCCGCGGCGCCAAACAGTAGGCCTCCACCGAAGTCGGCCGCGAGGGCCCAGGCGCCTGCTTGCCACGTCGCAGCGGCTGCATTGCCGGTGAGCGATGCCACCAGCACGCCAACGATAGCAATGGCGGCAGCATCATTAAGTAGGCTTTCTCCTTCAACTAAGCGTATCAGTCGTGCCGGGGCACCCACGCTGCGAAAAATCGCAATCACTGCCGATGGGTCGGTCGTCGCAATGACCGCTCCCAGCAACAGGCCGGTCGAGAGTGCCACGCCGCTCAATAGCCACACCGAGACGCCGACCATACCGGTGGCAATAAAAACAGCGACCACTGCCAGCAGCAAAATAGGTGCCGCATCCGGCATCATTTCGCGGACATCAACACTCAGTGCCGCTTGAAAAAGCAAGGGAGGCAGGAATATCCACAGGTAGATTTCGGCAGGTAGTGATGCGGTCAAAAGCGGGTCGAACTGATGGATCTCTGGCCACAGTGTTGACAGGGTGGCGTATGAGAAGCCGAGCGTCATGCCCACTAGCGCCAATAATGTCGCTTCAGGAAAGGCCGTGCGCGCAGAGAACCACTGCACAAACGCAATAATGGAGAGTAGTAAGCTACCCAGGATCAGTAAATTGAACAGTATTTCCATGGATAATACGTTCCAGCCAGATAAAGTCTGGGGCAAGTATCGATGGCTTGAGGCGATGCTTTCTTAAGCACATCGTTTATCAGGCGTGCCGCACGGCCCTGAGCGCATTGATGCGCCTAGGGCCTGCGGCGTCGTGACAATTAGACGTTGAAGCGGAAGTGAACTACGTCGCCATCTTTAACAATGTACTCTTTGCCTTCCAGACGCCATTTACCGGCATCTTTGGCGCCCTGCTCGCCGTTTAGCGAAACAAAGTCGTCGTACGCGACAACTTCGGCGCGGATAAAGCCTTTTTGGAAGTCGGTGTGAATCACGCCGGCGGCCTCAGGGGCGGTGGCGCCTTCTTTAACCGTCCATGCGCGGACTTCTTTTACGCCGGCGGTGAAGTAGGTTTGAAGGCCCAATAATGAGTAGCCTGCACGAATGACGCGATCCAGTCCTGGCTCTTCCATGCCCATTTCGCTTAAGAACATAGAGCGTTCTTCATCATCCAGCTCGGCGATTTCAGCTTCCAGCTGATTGCACACGGGTACCACGAGTGCGCCTTCCTCAGCGGCGATTTCATTAACAATGTCCAAATAGGGATTGTTCTCGAAGCCGTCTTCGTTGACGTTAGCGATGTACATGGTGGGTTTCAGCGTTAAGAAGCCAAAGCTCTTCACCTGGCGCTGTTCTTCTTCGCTCAAGCCAAAGCTGCGCAAAGGAAACCCTTCCGCTACGTGCGGCTGAATGCGGTCTAGGATTGCTTTAGTAGCAATTGCATCTTTGTCGCCGCCTTTCACCGAGCGAACGAGGCGCTGGCTGGCTTTTTCAACGGTATCGAGATCGGCAAGGGCGAGCTCGAGGTTAATCGTTTCGATATCGGCGCGTGGGTCGACGTGGTTGGCTACGTGAATGACGTTGTCATTATCGAAGCAACGCACAACATGAGCGATGGCTTGGGTTTCACGAATATTGGCCAGGAATTTATTGCCTAAACCTTCGCCCTTGGAGGCGCCCGCGACCAGGCCGGCAATGTCGACAAACTCCATCGTGGTCGGCAGTACTTTTTGCGGCTTGACGATCTCAGCAAGCTTGTCGAGACGCGGGTCCGGCATCGGAACGATACCCACGTTCGGCTCAATGGTGCAGAAGGGGAAGTTCTCTGCATCGATGCCTGACTTTGTCAGTGCATTAAACAGTGTGGACTTGCCGACGTTGGGCAGACCGACGATGCCGCAGTTGAAACCCATAAAATGTTCCTGAAAAGTGTTTGTGTAAATAAGGCGGTGAGGCGTGAAAGTAATCGCTATTCTACGAGATGCGCTAGCCGTCAGCCACCGACTTAACGATGGCCTTTCGAAAGCTTACTCTGGCTTAAGGCTATGTAACTTATTCATGGCTTTTGCCCAGTCGCCTGATAGTGCTAATGGCAGGGTGGCGATGCACTCATCTGTGGCGCGAACAATGGCTTCTTGTTCGGCCTTGCCGGGGCGCCCTAGAACATAATTGGTCACCTGGCGTGCTTCACCGGGATGGCCAATGCCAATCCGTACGCGATGAAACTGCTTCTGATCACCTAATGCGCTGATAATGTCGCGCAGCCCGTTATGTCCGCCGTGCCCACCACCGGTTTTATAGCGTGCCTGGCCGGGAGGCAGGTCGAGCTCATCATGAGCGACCAGTAAGTTTTCAGGCGTAAGCTTAAAAAACTGACACAGTGCTGCCACGGCGGCGCCACTGCGATTCATAAAGGTAGCGGGATTGAGTAGATGTAGCTCATGCTCGCCCATCCGCACTTTTGCATAGTGGCCGAAAAACTTTTTTTCCGGGCGCAGTTCACCGTGGGCAATTTGCGCAATGGCATCGACTAGCCAGAAGCCGGCGTTATGTCGCGTGGCTTCATATTCAGCACCTGGGTTGCCTAGCCCAATAATGGCCTTTACCTGGCTCATCTTCCCACCTCCAAAAAATTTCCAGAAGAAATTTTCGGCGTCGCGTAAGCGGCGGCCCGAAGGGCGGCTACCAGTGGTGGCTTGCCGCAAAAAAAATCAAGCGCCGAGGCGCTTGATTTTAACATCATGTCAGCATCACGAGGGCCATGCAGGCATGGCCCCAATAGAGTGCTTAACAGGGTACTTACTCGGCGCTGGAACCTGCTTCGCCTTCGCTTTCACCGGCTTCGTCTTCTTCTTCAGCACGCTCTTTTACTTTAGAGATGCTTAGTACGGCATTGTCGTGCTCTTCACCGTGAGACAGGTCAACAGAAGTGACGCCGGCCGGCATGGTGAGGTCTGACAAGTGTAGCGTCGTACCCAGCTCAACCGCTGCGATGTCGACTTCGATGAAGTCAGGCAGATCTTTCGGCAAGCAGCTGATCGCAATGTCGTTGGACAGTACGTGGAGTTCGCCGCCTTGATCTTTGATACCGACACATTTCTCTTCGCCCGTGACGTGCAGCGGCACGTTCATGGTGATTTCGTGAGTAGCATCAACGCGCAGGAAGTCAGCGTGGGTCAACAACGGCTTGAAAGGGTGGCGCTGCAGATCACGAACAACAACCTGCTCTTCTTTGCCGTCGATCATTAGCTTGATCACTGAAGAGAAGAAAGTCTCGTCTTCGATCGCTTTGTAGAAAGCTGTTTTTTCTACAGAGATAGACTGCGCGCCTTTCTCGCCACCGTATACAACGGCTGGCACTTGCTGGTTCGCACGACGCAGGCGGCGGCTCGCACCTTTCCCCAGGTCGTTACGAACGCTAGCTTTTAGGATGAAATCAGACATGGAATTGCCTCTTAGTTTAAGTAAGGAAGGCGCTGCCGACCGCGACCAGATGACAGCGTTTCCGTGGCCCCAAAAGGGGGCTATATCGTCAGACGATTAGTGGAACATCGCGCTGACGGATTCTTCGTTGCTGACGCGACGAATCGCTTCTGCGATCAGGCCGGCAACGCTCAACTGGCGAATTTTTCCGCTACGACGTGCAATGTCAGAAAGCGGGATAGTGTCGGTCACCACCACTTCATCCAGTACGGAGTTGGTAATGTTGTCGACCGCAGGGCCAGACAAAATTGGATGAGTTGCATAAGCCACAACGCGCTTGGCGCCATGCGCTTTAAGCGCTTCACCGGCTTTGCATAGCGTGCCTGCGGTGTCGATCATATCGTCGACAACGACGCAGGTGCGGCCTTCAATCTCACCAATGATATGCATCACCTGGGCTTGGTTAGCCTGAGGGCGACGCTTATCAATAATGGCAAGATCGGCATTTAGCTGTTTGGCGATGGCGCGAGCGCGAACAACGCCACCTACGTCTGGAGAAACAACGACTAAGTCACTGTAATTCTGACGCTCGATGTCATCGAGCAGGATGGGTGAGCCATACACGTTGTCGACCGGTACGTCGAAGAAGCCTTGGATCTGGTCAGCGTGCAGGTCCATGGTCATCACGCGGTCAACGCCTGCTTTAACCATCATGTCGGCAACGACTTTGGCAGAAATTGGCACGCGAGCGGAGCGTACGCGACGATCCTGGCGTGCATAGCCAAAGTAGGGGAGTACCGCAGTAATGCGGGCTGCTGAGGCGCGACGAAGAGCGTCGACCATCAGAATCAGCTCCATTAAATTATCGTTTGTCGGTGCACAGGTGGACTGCAGAATGAAAACGTCCTTGCCACGTACATTCTCATTGATCTCGACTGCGATTTCGCCGTCGCTAAATTGACCCACCGTGGCGTTACCCATCCGGCTGTCCAAGCTCTCGGCAATCTTTTGAGCGAGCTCGGGATTGGCGTTCCCAGTGAAAACCATCAATTTTGACACGCGCAGCCACCTTTGCAGTATTGGGGATCGGGGGAGAAAACGCTGACCAACCCTAGGTTGGCTGGAGCACCAGGATTCAAACCTGGGAATGCTGATACCCCAACAATAAACGATTGCGATGACCGGCCGCTTTCAGCGGCCCAGAGCTTTTGTGAAATAGCCCAAGTCATCATGTAGGGGGGAGGTGTTGAGTCCGTGCGCTACCCACGTAGGCCAGCGTTTAGCTGACAAATGAGCGATTGCCTGTGCGGCCTGTTGCGTCTGAAACGCAGCAAACAAACAGGCACCCGTGCCGGTTAGGCGACTAGGCGCATACTGTCCGAGCCAGTCGAGCGCTTCCGCAATCGGCGGATAACGCTTCTTTACGACGGCTTCACAGTCGTTGCGCCACTCCGGTGCTCCCCCCTGCAGTGCGCGCGCCATAGTAATGGGGCGGCTGTCACGTGTCAATTGCGGGTCTTGGAAGACGCTGGGAGTAGAGACGCTAATGCCCGGATGAATAATCACGAACCACGGAGCATCAAGCGTGACCGGAGTAAGTTGTTCACCAACGCCTTCTGCCCAAGCGGTGTGCCCATGCACAAAAACCGGTACGTCGGCTCCCAGCTGCAGTCCGAGCTCGGCTAACGCGTTAAGAGACAAGCCTAATTGCCAAATATGATTGAGCCCCACCAAAACAGTCGCTGCGTTGGAGCTGCCGCCGCCCAGCCCACCGCCCATCGGCAGGCGTTTTTCAACGTCTAGAGTAATACCCAGATGCGAGCCGCTATATTGCTGCAGTAGTCGCGCGGCGCGCACGATCAAGTTGTCATCGTGATCAACGCCGCTAACCTCACTGGTGAGGTGGATTTCACCATCATGCCGAGGCGTAAAGGTAATATGGTCGCAGAGGTCAATAATCTGGAATAGCGTTTGCAAGCTGTGATAGCCGTCTTCACGACGGCCCACAATATGCAGCATTCGATTAAGCTTTGCCGGTGCTGGTAGCGTTAGTGATGCGATCATTTAGGCTCTTTTGCATGCGCTTAATTACTCGCCGCTGGCTTGCCATTGATTCACCACTAGGGTGATGCGAACGTCGTCATAGTGCATGACTAGCCGGCGAGGCAGCCATAGTTCATCGACTCTTTCCCAGTCACGGTAATCGATTTCCCAGCCGTCTTGAGTCAGATGGCTTGGAAAGCCGAGTTCGTCGGTTTCGATTTGATAACTGCCATGTTCACCGGGTAGGCCGCGCACCCAGTCGGGCATGGCGCTGACCGGTAGTGCCCAGCCAAGCTGCTCTTCCATGAGCGCTTCGGGCGTTTCAGCTTCAAAACGTCCGTCGCTGTTGGAGAGTGAAAAACGTCCTTCACGGCCTTCAAGCACGTTGCGTCCGCCGCCAAAAGGGCCGCTGATCAGCATGCGGAAATAGTGAGGGTGCTGGTTCCAGTCAAGGTTGGCGCTTATGTTTTCTTCCGGTGTGCGCAGGCCTGCCTTGCCTACCAGTGTCCAAGTATCAAACGCTTCAACGTCGGCCTGTTGGCGCTCCCACTGGCCGGATTGGCGGCCACTTTCATCGATGGGGCCTTGGGATGCACAGCCAGCGAGTAACAGCAGTGCCATGCCCGTCAGCCAGAGGCGTGAAGAAGGAAGAGAAAGCGGGAGGCGGGATGAAAGGGACGTCATTGTCAGCATAAACAGGCTCCATGTTAAATAAGGGTAAGTGCAAGATGAATATTTTAGCGTAAGGAGTAGGGTACCATTATTGATCAATACCCTTCTCAGTCAGCACGTGGTTTTTAACGTGCCATTGATGATTTTTGTTAGGGCGTTAGCTCCGGGTGACGCTGCAGTAGCTCGTCAATTAGCGGATGCCGGTCGGTTCTCTGCATGACTTGCTGGAGAACTCGGCGCGCTTCTTCATCACGCCCTAGCGCCTGGAGTACTTCTGCTAAATGCGCCCCAACCTCTTGGTCCGGCAGTTGCGCGTAGGCGCTTTCTAACCAAGATAATGCTTCTTCTAAATTGCCAAGGCGGTAGTAGGCCCAGCCCATGCTGTCGAGTACGGCAGGATTGCTGGGCTCTGCCTCATAGGCTCGTTCAATAAACTCAAAGGCCTCTTCCAGGCGGTCAGGCAGATTTAACTCAATCAGGGTGTAGCCCAGTGCATTAAGCGCTTCGGCATTGTTTGGGTCAGTGACCAGCACTTGGCGTAAGTCGCTTTCCATGCCGGCAATGTCGCCCGTTCCCCAGCGGCGCATTGCTCGCATATAAAGTAGCGCTTCGTCGTCAGGCGTGCGTGTTATTTCTCGATCTAGCAGCGCTGCAGCATCTTCTCGCTGATTCGCTTCATCCAGCAGCTGCACTTCGAGCATTGCCAGCTCAGTGAAATAACGCTCCGAGCGCATTCGTTCAATGCGTAGAAAGGCGCGGGCATCAAGCAGGCGGTCTTCTTCAAGCAGCATTTGGGCCGCTGTCGCACGCGCGGGCATAAATTCATCGCCCTCGCTGACTTGACGGTAATACAACAGGGCGTTGTCGATATCGCCCTGCGCCTGGGTGATGGCGCCCAGCAGGTAATACGCTAAGTTGGGTACGTCGGGTTGGCCGATCAGCGGCTGGAGTAAGCGTTGGGCGGGGGCGGGGTGGCCCTCTTCAAAATAAAGCTGGGCGAGGGCTAAACGCAGCTCTTGATTGCCGCCATGGCTTTCTAGCAGCGCATCCGTTTGAACTTCGGCAGCGCTGATATTGCTAAGCCGAATTTCCGCCTGCGCTAATAGCAAAATAAAGCGGACATCGTCAGGGGCCAAGCTAAGGCCCTGCTCGGCAGCTTGCTGAGCCGCTTTAAGATTACCTGTCTCAAAGGCTAGCCGCGCTTTCGCGAGCCATAGCGCGGCGGACTCAGGTTCGAGTGCTTCTACTTGGTCAAGCCGCTGCTGAGCGCTGGCGGTGTCGCCAAGCGCCGCTTCAATCAATGCGGTCGCCAGCACTACATCGCTGTGATGCTCTAATTGCGCGGCATTGGGTTGGGCTAGGTGGTCGCGCAACTGCTGGGCGATTAACGTTAATGGCGCATTTTCAGCGACGGCAATCTCTGCAAAGGCGGTTAAATCGCCGTGGCCGCCTGCTTCAGCAATTGAAAGACGCTGGGCTAGGCTATCGAGCCAATCACCGCGCTGCAGTGAAAAAGCCGCCAGTAGGCGATTAGGTGTTTCTGCTTGAGGCGCCAGCTCGCGCCAGCGCAGTGCCGAGGCTTCTATTAAAGAGGTTTCATTGCCAAAGCGGGCGGCGAACGTCGCCCGCTCAGCGAGCGCAGGCTCTTGGTAGCGCTGCGCGGCATCCAGATAACCTTGGCTGGCGTAGCGGTAGTCGCCTCGCTGGCCAGCAAGCTCTGCACCTAGCAGTGCACTGAGCCCTGCCGCATCGAGCCCGCGCGTGATCGGCGGAGCGGTACGCATTGGATCGTCTGTCCACGGGCCTAGCGGTCCATCCTGCGAGCTGGGTGCCGATTGGCAGGCGCTTAGCAGCAGCGCAGCAGCGGTCATGGATAATAGGGTCGAACCCCTTAAAATAGAGCCCATCGATGTGGTGCCCAGTAATGTAGAGCGAAGTCGCATGCGTCTCTCAATTAAGTGGCCGAATGCTCAGCATAGCGGCTTGCCTGCCTGCGGCAAAGTGGTGTGAGCCAGATGATAGCCTGCTGTGATAGAATGTTCCTCCTTGAAAAAGTGATTAGCCATCTTTATGCATACTGAATGTGCCTCACTTAGACCATAGCTAAGACTTGTTTTAGCAAGCCCCAATTGACGTTACAGCTGCCTGCTTAGATCAGCGGCTGACGAAAAGTCCGACACACTAGCGAAGACGCATAACGCATGACGCTTCTTGCCCTGGGAATAAATCATCGTACCGCCACCGTGGCCGTGCGTGAGCAGGTCGCTTTTACGCCAACGCAGCTTGATGCCGCGCTGGCCGAATTGCGTGGCCTGCCGCAAATTAGTGAAGCGGTCGTGCTATCCACCTGTAATCGCACGGAGCTTTACTGTGTCACGGATGCGGCTGGTGAACAGGCAGTATTGAATTGGCTTGGGCGCTTTCATAATCTTCGCGTCGATGAGCTGACTCGCTGTGCCTATCATTATTTAGACAACGATGCGGCGCGCCATTTGATGCGCGTAGCCGTTGGCCTGGACTCTATGGTGCTGGGCGAGCCGCAGATCCTGGGGCAGTTAAAAGATGCCTATCAGCAGTCACGTCAGTCCAAAGGTTTGGGCGGCGAGCTTGAGCGACTCTTCCAGCATACTTTTGCCGTCGCTAAACAGGTACGCACCGAGACCGGTATTGGCAAAAACCCTGTTTCAGTGGCGTATGCCGCTGTCAGCATGGCCAGCCGTATTTTTGATGATTTCAGCCGTTCGCGGGCACTATTGATTGGCGCCGGTGAAACCATCGAGCTAGTGGCTCGGCATTTAAATGAGGCGGGCGTTCGTCAGCTGACCGTTGCGAATCGTACTCGTGAGCGCGCCGAGCGTTTGGCAGGGCCCTTGGGTGCGTCGGCGATTACCCTTCAAGAAATTCCTGAAGCGCTTGAACATGCCGATATCGTGATCTCCTCTACCGCATCGCCGCTACCTATTCTGGGCAAAGGTATGGTGGAGCGGGCGCTTAAAAAGCGTCGCCACCGGCCGATTTTTATGGTGGACATTGCTGTACCTAGGGATATCGAACCCGAAGTCGGCGAGCTGGCGGATGTATTTCTCTACACCGTTGATGACTTGGAAGAAGTGATCCAAGAGAATCGTCGTCATCGCCAGGTAGCCGCAGACCAAGCCGAATCATTAATTGAGCACGGCGTCGGGAGTTGGCAGCACGAGCGGCGTATTCGTAACGGCGGTGAGTTGATCCGCGACTATCGCCAGCAGGGGGAGGCGCTGCGTGATCTTACCCGCGACCAGGCCTTAGCGCGGCTGGCAAGTGGTGAAGACCCCGCTAAAGTCATTGAGCGCTTAGCGCACCAATTGACCAACCGCCTGCTTCATCAGCCGACACAGGCAATACGCGATGCTGCGTCTGAAGAGCGCCACGAGCTGCTGAATGCGGCGACGCGCCTACTTTTGCCCGCCAAACCTGCCTTTGAAACCACGCCTGTGCCTAACCGTCAGAAGGATGATACGCCCGCATGAAAGAGACTTTGCGCCAACGCTTAGACAGCTTTACGGAACGCTTTGAAGAGCTGGCGATGCTGCTGTCTGATCCAGAAGTGATCAATAACCAGCAGCGTTTTCGCGACTACTCGCGTGAGTATTCCGAGCTTGAAGAGCTGGTAGCTGCCTGGCAGCAGTATCGTGACGTTGAAGCCAATATGCAGGATGCCGAGCAGCTTAGCGGCGATAGTGATGCGGATATGCGTGAATTGGCCGAGATGGAGCTAAGCGAAGGGCGCGATCGGCTAGCTGAGCTGGACATTGAGTTAAAGCGTTTACTTGTGCCTAAAGATCCTGATGATGGGCGTGGGGTGTTTCTGGAAGTACGCGCGGGGACCGGCGGCGATGAGGCGGCGATTTTTGCCGGCGACCTATTTCGCATGTACTCACGCTATGCCGAAAAGCGCGGTTGGCGAGTGGAAGTGGTCAGCGCCAGTCACGGCGAGCAGGGTGGTTACAAAGAGATTATCTCCCGTGTTAAAGGCGATGGCGTATACGCACAGCTGAAGTTTGAATCCGGTGCTCACCGGGTGCAGCGCGTACCCGCAACCGAATCACAGGGGCGTATTCATACCTCTGCCTGCACGGTCGCGGTGATGCCAGAAGTCGATGAGGTCGGTGATATCACGATTAATCCCGCCGACCTGAGAGTGGATACCTACCGCTCCAGTGGCGCCGGTGGTCAGCACGTTAACACCACCGACTCAGCAATCCGCATTACCCATTTACCTACCGGCGTCGTGGTGGAGTGTCAGGAAGAACGTAGCCAACATAAAAACCGCGCCAAAGCGATGTCGCTGCTGGCGGCGAAATTGAAGCGCAATGCCGTCGATGCTCAGCATCAAACGCAGTCGGATGCGCGGCGTTCGCTGGTAGGCTCTGGGGATCGCAGTGAGCGGATCCGCACCTATAATTTTCCGCAAGGGCGGATTACCGATCACCGGATTAATTTGACGCTTTATAAGCTCAACGAAGTGGTGAGCGGCGAACAGCTTGACGATGTCATCAGCCCGCTGATTCATGAGTATCAGGCGGAACAGCTTTCTGCTCTTCAGGACGCCTAATGCTGTTTGATGCGCTGCTTAAACAGGCCGCTCTGCGCTTGCAGGCGGCGGGCTCGCTTTCACCGCGCGTCGATGCAGACGTGCTGTTAAGCCACGTTACAGGGCGTGATCGAACCTGGCTTTATACCTGGGGCGACCAGCGCTGCCCGGCTTGGGAGCATGCGCGTTTTGATGCCCTCGTGGCGGCACGCGCCCAAGGGACGCCTGTTGCTTACTTAATTGGCGAACGCGAGTTCTGGGGGCTGCGTTTAGCCACCTCGCCCGATACGTTAATTCCCCGGCCCGATACGGAAACCCTAGTAGCGCAGGCGCTTAGCCGAGCGACAGCATCGGCAGGCCGCCTGCTTGATCTTGGTACAGGCACTGGCGCTATCGCGTTAGCGTTTGCCAGTGAGCGGCCAAGTTGGGAAGTGCTCGGCATGGATGTGCGCGTCGAAGCGGTGGCATTGGCCGTCCGTAATGCACAGTCGCTTGCGATTACCAATGCCGCGTTTTGCCAAAGCGACTGGTTTAGTGCTTTAAGTACCGATGAGAAGAGCGTGGCGTCGTTCGATATGATCGTGAGTAACCCTCCTTATATTGCTGCCGATGATCCACATTTAGCGCAGGGCGATGTACGCTTTGAACCTCGCTCTGCACTAGTGGCGAAGGCCGATGGCATGGCCGATTTGCTGCATCTGGTAAATGCCGCTCAGCGCTATTTGGCGCCGTCCGGCTGGTTACTGCTTGAGCATGGCTACACCCAGGCGGATAAAGTACGCATGGCGCTCAGCAGCGCGGGCTATCAAAACGTTGAAAGTGTTTGTGACCTAGGCGGACATGAACGCGTTACTCTTGGGCGCTTAAAATAACGGCCTGATTATTAGCAATGGATTCTGGCATGAAACCTAAAAATAGAACGCTGGACCGTATCGATCTTAAAATTTTGCGCTCCCTGCAAGAGAATGCGCGCATTTCCTACGTTGATTTAGCCTCAGAGGTTGGGTTGTCCACAACGCCTTGTCTTGAACGCGTTAAGCGACTGGAGAAGGCCGGCATTATTCGTGGCTACCAAGCGATTCTTGATCCACGAGCCTTAAAGGCCAATTTATTAGTCTTTGTTGAGATCAGCTTAGAGACACAGTCGCCTGCCGTTTTTGATGAGTTTCGTCGCGCGGTCGAAAAACTCCCCCAGATCCAAGAGTGTCATCTTGTCTCAGGCCAGTTCGACTACATCTTAAAGTGCCGTATCCCCGAAATGGCCGCCTATCGGCAGCTATTGGGAGATGTCGTGTTAACGCTACCGGGTGTAAAAGAATCCAAAAGCTACGTGGTGATGGAAGAGGTAAAAGAAAGCTTTAATTTACACGTTCCCGCCTATGAGGAATTTGAGGATAAGTAAGCCCATGATGGATGACCAGGCGCTGCTGCGCTATAGCCGCCAGATCATGCTGCCCGAGGTTGATATAGAGGGCCAAGAACGCCTGCAGTCGGCCCACGCGCTGATTGTTGGCGCAGGCGGCCTTGGCTCACCGGTTGCGCTCTATTTGGCGGCTGCGGGCGTGGGGAGCATCACCATTGCCGATGCTGATCACGTTGAGCTTTCCAATCTTCAACGCCAAATCGCTCACCAGCAGGCTAGCATCGGTGGCAATAAAGCGCGCTCAGCTCAAGCCAGCATGCAGGCGCTTAATCCGCACTGTCGCGTTATCGCGTTAGATCAGCATATAGCAGGTGGCGCACTTGAACGCTTAGTCGCGTCTGTGGATGTCGTGCTGGACTGCACCGATCGTTTCTCAAGCCGCTATGCAATCAATGCAGCATCACAAATGACCGGTGTGCCGTTGGTTTCTGGCGCCGCCATACGATTTTCTGGGCAACTGGCGGTATTTGACCCCCGCCGAGCTGATTGCCCCTGCTACGCCTGCCTTTATCCGCCGGATGATAGCGGCGACGAAGCGCTCAGTTGCTCAGAAAGCGGCGTCATGGCGCCTCTTGTCGGCTTAATTGGCTGCTTTCAAGCGGTGGAAGCTTTCAAACTACTCAGCGGCGCCGGCACAGCCCATCAAGGGCTATCCACGTTTGATGGTTTGAGCGGCCAATGGCGCCATTTTCAGGTTCCAAGAGACCCTGCTTGCCCGGTATGTGCATCGCTTCGATAAGGACAGTTGTTGGGCTACTTTACGCGCGGGCTGAAACGCGCAGACGAACATAGTCGGCTGTCCAGTTTCCTTGCTCATCACGCAGGCTGTGCTCAAGAAGCATCAAGGTATCCTCTAGTACGGCTTCGCGTACGCTCTCATCCAAACCATGCATAAACGGGCTGGCAAATGTTTTTAACCATCCTGCCATGCCGGTCGGTAGCGGCGTTGGGCGAGGAATCAGAGCGATACTCTCAACCTCAAAGCCGGCACGTTCTAACTGCTTCGTATACTCGGTGGGGGTAGGGAAATACCATGGATGACGGCCTTCTATGCTAATGCCACGCAGGTGCAGCGCAGCGATCAGTGCCGTGCAGATCGCCGCTACATTACCGTGGCCGCCAAATTCGGCTACCAATCGACCGCCGGGTTTTAATGCCCGTTTAACGCCCACTAAAACCGGCTGCGGATCAAGCATCCAGTGCAGAGCCGCATTGCTGAACACTGCGTCAAACTCATGGTCAAAATCCAGCTGGTGGGCGTCAACGATTTGCGCGGAAATGCCACGCTGACGTGTTGCGTTTACCATGTCTTCTGACGCATCGACGCCTAGTACATTGGCGCCAAGCTGCACAAGGCGTTCGGTTAAGGCACCGTCACCGCAGCCAAGGTCCAAAATGCTTTCACCGGCTTGAGGCGACAAAAGCTTAAGTACGTCGCCGCCTAGCTTCGGTACAAAGTCAGCATTCTCGGCATAGCCACTGGCATTCCACTTTTGGCCAGGCGCATTTTGTTGAGGTGTATGGGTCATGTCTGCTTTCTAAGCCTCGTGATTATTTCATCAAGTGTCAGTCAGTATGCAGCATACGCTAGTCCTGCCAGGCTGTGAGATACTGTTAACCCATATCCAGTCGTTATATCGGTAAGTGTTAATCAGAAAAGTGCTATTCAGAGAAGCGAGGTTCCATGAACGACGTTATTGAACTGTTAAAATCCCACCGCTCGGTCCGTAAATTTAGCGATCAACCGATTCCGCGAGAGCTACTGTTAGAGCTGATTCAAGCGGGGCAGGGCGCAGCAACCTCCAGCCATGTTCAAGCCTATACCGTTATTCATGTGAAAAATGCGGCGAACCGCGAACAGATTGCGGAGTTGGCCGGTGGGCAAAGTTATATTACTACCTGCGCAGACTTTCTTGTGTTTTGTGCCGATATGAAGCGGCCCACTGAGGCATCTGAGCTCACGGGTGCCAACGTCATTCGCGGCATGACCGAGCAGCTGTTGGTAGCGACGGTAGATACGGCGCTAATGGCGCAAAACGTGGCAGTGGCGGCTGAGTCTGAAGGGCTGGGCATTTGCTATATTGGCGGCATCCGCAATAATCCCCAGGCGATTAGTGATTTGCTGCGACTGCCTGAGCACGTTTATCCCGTGTTCGGAATGTGCCTTGGCTATCCTGATCACGCCCCTGAAGTTAAGCCTCGTTTAGCGGTGGAGGCCATTCTGAAGGAAGACTACTACACTGAAGACAGCGAGCAGGTTCAAGCTTTTGACGCGACTATGCAGGCTTACTATCAAGCGCGTAGCAGCAGTAATAAAGACACTGACTGGTCGCATAATCTTAAGCCACTGTTCGATAACAAGCTGCGTCCTCATATGCGTGATTTCTTGATCAAGCGCGGCTTTGAGATGAAGTAAGCCGTAAGGATATGTGAGGTGCAGCATCCTGCTGGATAGGCTGTTCGGAAAAGAGAGCGATCAACTGCTTATTGGACGCTCTCTTTTCTCGTTTTTAGGAGCTCTACCGTATGCGTGTATTTTCCAATCCCGTCGGTGCAGGCTCTCTTTGGTTCGACAACCTCGCGACTGCTGATGGTACTCCTGTTGCTTATGATCCCCAGGCAAGGGCCTTTGTACCCATGCCGCCTTTCTGTATCAATCGGGAGATCATCGGCTGTAATTGGATTGCACCTAAAAAAGGTGCTTTTTGCCGCTCTTGTGCGATGACGGCGCTAGCACCAGACCCCAAGCTTCCCGATGCGATGGCTAACTGGGCGAAAACGGAAGCAGCAAAACGCTGGGTGCTGGATAACCTAGGTCGCTGGCACTGGTTTCGCCCTGAAGACGCAGGCGCACCGCCGGTTTTTCATTTGTTAGCCGAAGGGAAGACACCGGTGCCCATGGGGCACATAGAAGGGGTGGTGACCATCAGCGTGGCAGAGGTAGACCCTGTATTGGTCACAACGCGTCGTGAGGCATTAGACGAGCCGTATCGAACCATGATCGGCCACATGCGCCATGAAATATCGCACATGCTCTGGTGGCGGCTTAGTCTGCGAGAAGATTTTCTTGATGCCTTCCGCAAAACCTTCGGTGACGAGCGCCAAGACTATACGGCTGCGCTTCAGCGCCACTACAAGGAAGGCCCTCCCTCGAACTGGAAGGAGAGCTTCCTGACCACCTATGCTTCTGCGCACCCTCATGAAGACTGGGCTGAAACGGCTGCACATCTTCTGCATTTAACCGATATAGCCGATAGCTTTGCTGCATCCAATCTTTCTTCCCCGGAGCTCCCTAGCCATCAGTGGGAGCCATATGCAGAGCCGAATGCTGAGCGTTTGATTTACGTGGCAGCGGGGCTCACTGTCGGCGTTAATCATATAAATCGCTCTATGGGTTTGCCCGATCTTTATCCCTTTGTGCTTTCAGAAGCCGCCCGACATAAGCTTGCTTTCGTCCATGAGTGGCTGCGTCGAGGTGCGCAGGGGCTATAAGCGTATTTTTAGCAGCATTAGCTAGCTTGATTGAAACTGCTGAGCCTTACAGCCAGCAGTTCCTTAAGCTGTGGATCTAAGGCTTGCCTAATGTACGAATAAAATGGCATTAGATCTTTGTGCATTGTTTCTTCAGCTTTAGCGTGATCGATGTAGAAAGCATTGCGCTTACCATGCATTTCGATAGTTTCTCCCACTTTCGTAAACTTAAAGCCAGACATAGAAAGGAGCCGTGGAAGTCGTGGCTCCATCATGGCAAAGACATGTCGCTTGTTCATTAGACCTACAAGCGAGTATGTTGAAAGAAATAACGCAATGACGATTAAGCGAAATGTTTTTCTTTCTGCATTAGTAAATTGATAGTCGATATCATTGAGGTCCAGCGTCTCATATTTAATGGCTTTATGGCGAAACGCCCTGGCAATAGCAAAACGTGATATTTCACAAATACTGTTATAGGGCAGCTTTGCTGGATGTAACGTTTTATGGGGTAAGTGTTGCTCGCCAAAATCTTGTAGAGGGAGCCGTTTTATATTGTCGTCAGTACAGGGGGCGGGGAGCACTAGACGAAGACAGCCAGCCGCTAGCCCTGAACGACGATGCTCTATCAAACAGTGAATTGAATGAGCATCGTGAATGTCCAGCTCAAGGTTGTTACTCGATGATTCAGGTGCTTGATAGCCAATTTCCTGACAATAAACGTCATGACGAAGTTTGTATATTCGGCGCTTTTCAATGTCCGTAATGGCTATTTTGAAATTAAAATCATTTTTAAAAGAAGCGAAAAAATCATAAGCGGTAGTGCTGCTATTCTCCTTTTGTTGATTTTTTTCCATCAATGATTTTCCTTGGCTAATAGAGTTATTAATATAAATTAAGAAAAGCGCTGGTCTAATTTAAATATTTATCTGATGGTGGCAAGTCAGAGAAAGCATTGCCAATGGCGACTGGCTGACCAAGATAGAATCCCTGACCATAAGTGATGCCATAGGATTTTAATAACGGTAACAAAGCTTCTTGATCGACGAATTCAGCGATAGTTTGCTTTCCAAAACCTTTGGCTATGTCAGCAATAGCACGCACAATCACGCGGCTATCGGGGTTGGTCAGCAAGCTGTGAATAAAAGAGCCATCAATCTTGATGTAATCAATGGGCAACTGCCCTAAATAATGGAGGCTGCTGAAGCCGATGCCAAAGTCATCTAGCGCGATGCGACACCCCAGCTCACGTACGGATTGTAAAACGCCACGTGCCGTCGAGAAGTCGGTCACAGCCACTGTTTCAGTTACTTCCAAAATAAGATGATGAGGGTCTGCGCCGCTAGCCGCCAGCTCGTCTGAAAGATACTGCTTTAGTTCCTCGTCGTGTAGTGACTGGCCTGAAAGGTTAACCGCCAAGGTAATGCCGCGCTTCTGCAGTTGACTAAGGGCCTTCAAGCTTTGACGTAATACCCAGCGGTCAATGAGTACGATTTGACCGCTTTGTTCGGCAACGGGAATAAAATGTGCTGGTGAAATTAGACTGCCGTCGATATCACGCATACGTAGCAACACCTCATGGTGTTTCACGTCGCTATCTTCCAAGCGCATAATCGGCTGTACCATCAGCTCGAAGCTGTTTTCTTCAAGCGCGTTGCGTATGCGCTCAACCCAGTAGACCCGCTCCTTGAGCTCGTCTTTGGCATTCTCCGCTTGGGAAAGTAAGTGCCAATGCTGAAGGCCATTTTCCTTGGCTTTGTACATCGCGACATCTGCACTGGCCATCATGTCCGCGGGCGTATGGCCATGCATTGGGAAGAGGGCAATGCCGATACTGGCGGTAACACGATGACGCCGTTCTCCTGCGGTGAAACCGAGATTTTCAAGCAGTTGCACGATATATTGCGCGATCTTGACGCTTTGTTCTGCGTTGGTATCTTCTAGCAGCAGAGCAAACTCATCACCACCTAAGCGGGCAACAACGCCATGTCGACCAAGGTTATGAAAGAGAGTCTTGGCCACTTTGCGTAGCAGCTGGTCGCCCACATGGTGCCCACTAAGCTCGTTAATTTCTTTAAATTGATCTAAGTCCAACAGCAGCACAGCACCGTTAGCGTGCATAGTGCGTTCCATGGCAGCTTGCAGCGAATTTTGGAAATAACGACGATTATACAGCTCGGTGAGAGGATCTCGTTCGGCCAGCCAAGTTAAACGCGCCTCGGCAGCCTTGCGCTTCGTTATATCAAGCCCCACCGATATTCTTGACGGTTGCTCGTTGCTGCCAGCCTGCAATGGAGCGTGATACCACGCGATGGTATGCAGGCTCTGATCTGGCGTTAGCAGCGTTTTTTCATCCTGCTGGGAAACGTTTGGCGTGTGGAACAGTTTTGAACTGCCATTCTCAAAGATGTCGCCAAAATTGCGTCCAAGTAAGGACGATTCATCGAGTCCTAAAATCTCTTGAGAATATTCATTAACCAAGCTGATACGGCCCGTACTGTCCTGAGCAACGATAAATACCTGGGCCGTATTTAACAGGCTATTAACGAAGTCACGTTCCTTAGCTAGCTCTTCAATACGCTCGGCTAATTGTTCGCCGCGTTCCTGGACTTGCGTCTCTAGCATTTCGAGTTGATGGGAAAGTGCCAGTGTTGTGCTTTCTAGCACGTCAATTTCGTCAGGAAGACGCCGCTGTCTTTCGGGAATGGCGGAACGTATATCGCTGAACTTGCCTCGTGCCAGTGTCGGCAGAAGCCCTGCCACTCGACGTAGCCGAGCCATGGGGCCAAGGAGTATGAATAACAGCAACAACTCCGCTAAGATCCAGCCAATCACGCCGACGAACAGCAGTGTGCGCGTATCCTGATTGATAGTATCAATTTGTTCGGTAATATCAGATATCAATAAGAAGTAGCTGCTATGAATAAGGTCGGCGTCTTCTTCCATGTCTACGGCACTTAATTCTAAACTCCTACCCTCATTTTCAAAAATGGCCGGCGCTTCTAAAAGGCTAGGTAACGACAAAGTCTGTGCGGCCTGTTGTAAGAGTGCCAAGCTATATTCTTGACGCGTTAGCGCTGTGATACGACCATTCCAGCGTTCTAAATAGCGTTCATCGGCAATATCGCGCTGATCATCCGCCCCTGTGACGACCAGTGCCACTTCACTACCTGAAACCTCGTTGGCCTCCCTGGTCACATCGGCTAATGATCGGGTTAATACGAGCATGCCGACGCTTTCACCCTCGACTAATACAGGCACCGCAGCAAACTGCTGACAACTGGTTGAGCACCGCAATGTGGTGAGCGGTATCTCGGTATTGATCACACGCCTAACCCAACTCAATATGGGCAACTGGCTTTCGCTTGCCCCCATTCCCCAGCTGCCTAGAACTTGACCGTGGGTGTCCATCACCAGAACTTCATCAATGCCCGCTTCAAGTTGTAGCGCGGGCCATTGCGAATTTAATGCTTGCCCGACCGTTTCTGAATCCCCCGCTTGCAGTGGAGGCCCCAGGCTTGAAGAGGCCGCCGTTAACCCCGCTAATTGGCGAAGATTTTCTGATGAGTGCTGTAGGGCTAAACGAATTTCACGCTGTTGGCGTTCATGGTGTTGGTCTCGGCTCTCCTTAAACTGGCGAGTTAAATTGTCGTGGCCTAGGACGGTAAACAACGTCACTAGTGCCAGAAGCAGTAAGCTGCTTAGCGTAATGACACGCCAAGTTAGACTGAATCGATGAGATTTGTGAATAGGAACAGTGGTTTTGATCACATTCAGCTTCCTAACCTAGTGAGCATGACGTCAGAAACGAAGCGATAGTTGGAATAAGAGCATATTCCAACGACGGCTAGTCTGTGATGAGTCAGGGTTATCTCGGATAGGTAGCCAGCCAGTGCCATCGACATGGTGGTACTCGCCTGCCAGCATTATTCTTGGATGCGGGGTCCACTGAAGGCCAAACGTCAGGTCATCTGCAAATTGGGTGTGGGCTGGAATGGCACCACCGGTGCTTTCTTCAAACGACCGCCCTCTACGATCATCGCGATTATTGGTCAAGCTGTCATACCGAGCTAACCATTGCCAGTTACTGGCAAACCGACGCGTGTATTGGATATACCAGCTTTCTCCAATGACATCATTAACCCAGGGGTTTTCTACCCCGCCAAGTTTGGTTGGTCTAAGCGCGAACTCGCCGGTCAAACTCCAAAGCTCTTCGTTATATTGCAGGGACAAAACTACGGGACGAAATCGAAAAGCAACATCTGGTTGTTGAGGAGTGCCTGATTCAAAGCGCGCTTTTGCCTGTGCAGCACTCAACGCTGCAACAATACGGCCGCCGTCATGCTCATAACGAATCTGCCCAATAGCAGACTGTTTAGCGTCCAAACTACCTGGCACATTTTCTAGTCGCAGGGCGCTTTGTAAATCGTCACCCGCTTGAGCCTGGCCAATCCCTACTTGAGTACGTATCACGCCAGCAGATAATCGTGCCTCGTGATAAAGGCTTACCCCATCACCTGAAAGCCCAAGCGATCGCGTACGATCAAAATAAATAGATTGAGGCAGTAATATGCTTGGGCGAGTAAAGGCTACGTCGCGTGTCTGATTATAAAACCCTAACGGGTTTTTAAAACGCCCTATTTGAACACCCAGCGTGTGTTTTTGGTCGGAGATTAGCTGGTAATCAATGAGACCGTAATCGAGCACGGGGCTTGCATCGCCACTATCGCCACCTGCTCGTCGGCTGAGTACCTGGGCAGCCATCAGCACATTTTGATGCGGGCGTAATGATGCATTCAGGCCTACTTCAGTAAATTCCAGGCTGCCTTCATTATGGCTACTAGGGCCAAAGAAGTTGTTATCGTCAGTCACGATCAGCGCTTGGCTAAGAAAACCATGCACCTGGAAAGTATCCAGAATGTCCTCGTTGCTCTGGCTTGGAACGGGAAATACCAAGGCCAGTGCAGCGACTAGTGCCGCGATTGTGCGGTACTCATTCCATCGAAATGACTTGGACACTATCATCCAGATACTCCCTTTCAAGATAGCCAATGGCGCCGGGCGTCGTCGCAACGCGCTCGCGCATCTCCTCCTGATCGCGCACTAAGTTAGGGGCCTGCCCGGTGCCTGAAAACACCATTCTGTCCCAGGCCAGCTGTAGTTGATGTGGGTAAACGGCCAAATGTTCTTTAGCAAAGCGGGCATGCACAGAATCGTTATTATTCAACACAAAGACTCGGGCTGCTTGCCCGCTTGGCCATGTGCGTTGACGCATAGCGAAAATAGCGCGGGCGGTATCAGTATTGAGTCCGCGAGTAGCAACATCTGGGTGTGCAACCAGAAAAATAGGTGCTTCCCGCGCCATGGCAGTAGTGCTCATAAACGTGATGCACACCATTAAAACAGTGGTAATCACTGTTAATAACGCTATCCGCGCGATGAAGCGAGTCAAGAAAGATGATGGCATTGGTATACTGGCGGCTTGAGAAACGCCAGGATCATGCACCATACAGGTTCTGACTGCACTTTATATGAGTATGATTGTATGGCGATCTCCCTTTTTAGCTTTTTTTAAATATCGTTTTTTATGTCGCGCGCTTAGGGTATAACGAAATGATAAGCCTCAGAAAAACACCGCTGTGTCGTTGTTACGGAATATACGCAAACACTACATCAATTCAAGAAAAATAACAGGAAGTTATGTCAATGATAGACGATCAGGCATGGTGGAGGCTGTGGGGTTGACTCAACGGATAGCCAAAGCTCATTCACGCACATAACCGATTGAAATTTTTTAGAATTACACCTGTAGGCACTGCTCTGACCCGCTATTGCATTTTGCCTGCGGCAGTATCTACCTAAAATGCTTTTAGTTAGCGGTTAGCTGTCTATGTGACACTGCAATAAAGCCCCTCTAAATAGGACGATCCACCATGTTCACCGGCCTAAGTGCGTTTCCGCTAACCCCTATGAATGAAAAGGGTATCAAAGAGCGTGAGCTAATATGTTTAGTGGAGCACTTAGCCAACGCTGGGGTGGACTCCATTGGCGTGCTGGGATCGACCGGCAGCTACGTTTATTTAAGCCAAGAAGAGCGAGCGCGTGTGGCCCAGCTTAGCGTGGAAAGCGCAGCCAGTGTGCCTGTTGTGGTGGGTATTGGTGCACTACGTACCCGCGATGTGTTGGCCAATGCAGAAAACGCCCAGAAAGCAGGTGCCAGCGGGGTGCTGCTAGCTCCTGTTTCCTACCAAAAGCTTACCGATAATGAGGTGTTTGATCTTTATGAAACGGTTTGCCGTTCGCTGAGTGTGCCGCTTTGCGTTTATGACAACCCTGGCACTACCCATTTTGAATTTAGCGATGAACTGCATGGCCGTATTGCTCAGCTATCGCAGGTACATTCAATAAAAATTCCGCCCGTTGCGGATGAGGTAGAAGTAGCTCGCGCCCGCGTCGAGCGGCTGCGTAAGTTGATTCCTGACGGTGTCACCATAGGCATCAGCGGCGATGCGGTGGCAGGAGTAGGATTACGGGCAGGCTGTGATGCCTGGTACTCCGTTTTTGGCGGGCTGTTTCCCCGACAGGCGCTGGCCATTACAGGTGCCGCTCAAAAAGGGGACATGCAGCTTATTCAAACGCTTTCGGAAGCTCTTGAACCGCTATGGGCACTTTACCGCGACTATGGAGGCAGTTTGCGAGTGGCGGCGACCATTGCTGAAATAACCGGCAAAGCGAGCCAGCCCTGTTTGCCGCAGCCACTTAAAACGCTGCAAGGCGACGATCGGAAAAGAGTGGAGCACGTGTTGGAGCAGCTTGGCTTAGCATAAACCTGCGTAACAAAAACGCCCGGTCAATACCGGGCGTCATGACAACGAATGGAACGCTTAGTCCACAAGCTCAAGCAGGCGATCAGGATAGTTAGTGAACAGACCGTTCACGCCCATTTCCATTAAGCGCTCCATCTCATCGGTTTCATTGATGGTATAGACGTGCACCTGTAGATCGTTTTCATTGGCTTGACGAATAAAGTCAGCGTCAATGACTTGCTCACCTTCGTAAATGAAGTTAGTGCCAATACCCGCTGCGTAATCCGCGATATTCTGGAAATCTTCATCAGTGATTTCTTGTGGCCCCGGCGTTACGCCGGTCCATTCCACAAGGCGCGAATTATCGTCGTCGCTGGGGTAGTACCACACCAGTTGAATGAGCGGCACGTTCTCGTTTAATGCGTGTACTTTCAGCAAGCTATCTTGCTCGAAAGACTGTATCAACACGCGACCACTTTCAATCATGTCGTGCTCTTCGAGCGTGGCGACCAAGGCTTCTTCTAAGCCCGGATTCAACTGAGGCGACTTGGTTTCCAGGTAGTAGCGGGCATCGTGGCCAAAGCGTTCAAACACCTCATCAAGCGTGAGTATTTGAGTGCCTTCAAACGCTTCATCGGCTTGATCTGGATAGGCTTCGTTAAACCATGAGCCGGTGTCCAATGCCTTAAGTTCTGCCAGGGTGTGCTCGTTAATACCGCCTTCGCCGTTGCTGGCGCGGCTGATATCGTCATCGTGAAAGGCCACCAGCTCGCCATCGGATGTGATTTGGACATCGAGTTCTAAATAATCAACACCCCATCCGTGGGCGAGTTCCAGCGCCGCCATGCTGCTCTCCGGTACATGTCCGCTGGCGCCACGGTGAGCAATCACTTGAAACGATTCCAGCTCTTTAAGCTGCTGCTCCAGTGGCGCCATTTCTGCCAGTGCAGTTGTTGCCGCCGTACCCGCAAAAAGGGCCAGAGACATAGCGGCTACTAGTGGGTGACGTTGCATGGAAGCTCCTTAATTGAATGTTTGTTCAATAACTTTACAAGGGGGCCGCGATGAAAACCATGTGAGGGCAGTGCTATGCATGGTACTGAAAGTCGAACAAAGGGCTCTTTGGGTTCAATGATTAAAGTCCGTTTACGCACAAAGAACCGCTAGGCTTTATAGTCGCTACGCGTATTTAAAACCTAGCGCCGAGACGCAGTAATGATCACAACACCAGGATGGTTATCGACGAGCATCAGTTTTCTAATAGCACTGCTGGTAGGTGTATTACTGGGCAGCGTAGTCCAAACCCAGATCAACCTTGCCGCGCTTCAGGGCATGGGAGTACAGATACCTGCAATGCTTGACACCACCGTTAATGATTTACTCACCTTTGCCCCCCTCTACGCGCTGTTGTTCTCCGTAGGCTTTATATTTTCTCAAACAGCAGCAGTGCGGCTCTCACGCTGGTTAGGCGGCAGGTTCCAGGCGTACCCAGGCACCGTGTCACCTTGTCACCGGTGCTGGCGTGGACGGCTTCTATTGCCCCGTCCGGTATGGCGCTTTACACCGGCGAGCTGTTTCCCGAGTGGCAAGGTGATCTGTTAGTCGGTGCTCTTGTTAATCAAGAAGTACGCCGGGTGCGCCTATCTGATGACGGCTCACATGCGGACGATATAGAAGGCCTTTTTGGCGAACGGGAAGAACGCATTGGAGATGTGCGCGTTTGGCCCTGAAGGCGCAATTTATCTACTGACCGACAGCCCGGAAGGCCTGTTGTTACGCGTCACGCCAGTGGAGTAGAAGGCCGGCCAGCCGTCAGTTTCTAAGCGCTATGGTGTCTCTTATAACGTTGAATTACTGCGTCCAGAGGCATCAATCACCGCATAATGTACGCCTTGCTGTTGTTCGGTTGAGAGGTTCTGGTATGAACAGCTAAATAGTCGCCGTGCGTACTGCTCAAAAAGGTCGGCAATGCTCGGCGGTGTGCTTTTAATTTGCTTAGCCGTCGCCAATCCCGCCACGCTTGTTAAGTTTCTATACTTAGCCATAAGCTGGTTGCGCATTGCATAGCAGTGCTCAGCCGCTTCAAGAGAGTTGATTCGACCTACTGAAAGGTCCACTTTAGCGGCTGAGGAAACACGCTGAATATCGGCTATATAACATGCTCGGGTATGAGCATCGTTAATAGCTGCAACATTGGTATGGCGTTTTGCCTTAATCATCGTTGTCTCCAGGTGCTTGATCATTATGGCGTTACCATCTCAAGCTCTCGCTTAAGCCATGTCGCAAGTGATTCGCTGTGGCGATGGTGGATGTTGTGAGCATTGGTTGGCACAGGTAGCCATAGGCAGAGCCTGGCGGGAGTTTCGATACCTCCCCAGGGTGCCACAAGCCTGCCACTCCTCAAGTCATCCTCCACCAATAGCCGCGGCGCAATAGCAATACCCAATCCAGCCACTGCTGCTTCCATTAAGTAGTAAAGATGATCAAATCCTTGGCCTTTGCTTAGCGCCTGCTCAAGTTGCGCCAGCTCAAGCCCATGAGCGTTGGCCCATTGTGGCCAGGCTTGGGGTCGAGAAGCGGTGTACAGCAGCTTGGTTGAGAAGAGCGTCTCGGGCCGTTTTGCATCAAGCAGGGCTGCTAACTCTGGGCTTGCCACGGCGCAGATATGTTCCGCCATGAGTTCGATAATCTGAATATCTGCGGGCCAAGGCGGTGTGGAAAACGCCAGCGTGGCACTGGCGTTTGCCTGCTTGCCAGGCTGCTCGGTTTCACTCACAACCACTTGCAGCTTCAACTGAGGGAGTGCTTCGTGAAGCCGATCCAAGCGGGGTATAAGCCACCGCGCCAGCAAGCTGCCTGGGCAGGCGAGTGTGAAGGGCTGTTGTTCCACTTCATTCTTGAGCGCCGCACAACTATCGCGAAGGCGAGAAAATGCTTCACCAACGCCGCTTTGTAGCCGCTCGCCATGCTGAGTAAGCACAATGCCACGGCCTGCTTTGACGAAAAGCGAGACGCCAAAATGTTCATCTAAGCTTTTTAACTGGCGACTAACGGCGCCGTGGGTAACGCTTAGTTCCTCAGCAGCGGCCGTCACACTACCCAGCCGGGCCGTGGCTTCAAAGGCGCGCAGGGCGCTAAGCGGTGGCATGCTATGTTGCATGGTATGTCCTGCTGACAGTTGACCTGAGATCACGTATTGCTGATATCTTATCGATTTTTATCTCCCCCTGCCTGCGTTACTTTCACTGCACTGTTTTTACTGAACGGTTTTCACTGAACTGTTTTTACTGAACTGTTTGATAACGCATTCAGAGGTCGTGATGAATCAACCTGTAGACGTATCCAAGAGCCTGCCCGATGCCAACGGCCTGTTTGGCAGCTTCGGCGGCCGTTTTGTCGCCGAAACACTAATGCCGCTGATTTTAGAGCTGCAAGATGAATATTCCACCGCTAAAAAGGACCCTGAATTCCAGCGCCAGCTGGCCTATTTTCAGAGCGATTATGTAGGGCGGCCAAGCCCGCTCTACTTCGCTGAGCGGCTGACCGAGCACTTCGGCGGCGCCAGCATTTATCTTAAGCGTGAAGAGCTTAACCATACCGGCGCGCACAAGATCAACAACTGCATCGGTCAGGTGCTGCTTGCCAAGCAGATGGGCAAAAAACGCATTATTGCCGAAACCGGCGCTGGCATGCATGGCGTGGCCACGGCCACGGTGGCGGCGCGTTTTGGCCTTTCATGCGTGATTTACATGGGCACCACCGATATCGAACGCCAGCAGCCTAACGTTTTCCGCATGAAGCTATTGGGGGCCGAGGTCATCCCGGTAACTTCTGGCACCGGCACGTTAAAAGACGCCATGAACGAGGCACTGCGCGACTGGGTCACCAACGTTGACGATACCTTCTACATTATTGGTACCGTCGCTGGGCCCCATCCGTACCCTGCCATGGTGCGCGACTTCCAAGCCGTGATTGGCCACGAAACCCGCACGCAAATGCTCGAGAAGCAGGGGCGTCTACCCGATTCGCTGGTGGCCTGTATTGGCGGTGGTTCAAACGCGATGGGACTGTTTCACCCGTTCCTTGATGACCCTGGCGTAAAGATGATTGGTGTAGAAGCCGGTGGCAAGGGCGTTAAGAGCGGCCTGCATGCGGCTAGCCTCAACGGCGGCACTCCCGGCGTGCTTCACGGCAACCGTACCTATCTGCTGCAAAACGAAGATGGCCAGATTAGCGATGCCCACTCGATTTCCGCCGGGTTGGACTACCCCGGCATCGGGCCAGAGCACGCCTGGCTGCACGAGCAGGGGCGCGTAGAGTACGTTTCTGCCACCGATGATGAAGCGCTGGAAGCTTTTCAAGTGTGCTGCCGCCAAGAGGGCATCATTCCCGCCCTGGAAACCGCCCACGCCTTAGCAGAAGTGGCCAAGCGCGCTCCCACGCTGCCCCGTGACCACTTAATGGTGGTGAATTTAAGCGGCCGTGGCGACAAAGACATGATGAGCGTGGCCCACTATCTAGGAGATAAGTTCAAATGAGCGCAGCACAGAACAACGCGATGAGTGACACCACGCACAAGGTTTCACGTCTTGAAGGCTGCTTCGCTAAGCTCAAGCAAGCCAACCGTCCCGCGCTGGTGAGCTATCTTACAGCCGGTGATCCAGACGCCGACACCTCGCGCCGCCTGCTACACGGTTTGCCAGCCGCTGGGGTGGATGTAATCGAACTGGGGATGCCGTTCAGCGACCCCATGGCCGATGGCCCCGCGATTCAAAAAGCCGCGCTGCGTGCCCTGAATAACGGCCAAACCCAAGTCAAAACACTGGAAATGGTGCGCCGCTTTCGGGAAGAAAACAGCACCACACCGATTGTATTGATGGGCTACTACAACCCTATTTATTGCTACGGCGTTGAGCGCTTTCTTGCCGATGCCGTGCGCGCCGGGGTGGATGGCCTGATTGTGGTTGACCTGCCCCCAGAGCATGACGACGAGCTCTGCCAGCCAGCGGCAAAGCACGGCATTGATTTTATCCGCCTCGCTACGCCGACCACGGATGCTAAGCGGCTGCCCAACGTACTGGCCAATGCCTCCGGGTTTATTTACTACGTCTCGGTGGCGGGCGTGACCGGCGGCAGTGCACCCACGCCGGAGCGTTTAGAGCGCGCCGTTGCCGATCTGCGCGAACACACTGAGCTTCCTATTGCCGTTGGCTTCGGCATTCGCACGCCAGCGCAGGCCGCCGCCATTGGCCGCTACAGCGATGCGGTGGTGGTGGGCTCCGCGCTGGTCGACTGTATCGAACACGCTAATACGCCCGACGAAGCTGTTCAGCGGGTTCACGACCTAGTGAGTGAACTGGCCGCAAGCACCAGGGCGTGCCGGATGGTCAATGAGCTGCTGAGTGATTAAACGATGCCGCCATTAGCGCGCAGCGTTTGACCGTTGACCCAGCCACCCTCAGGAGAGGCAAGGAACGCCACCACATGGGCGATATCGTCAGGCGTGGCGAGGCGCTCAAGTGGTGGCATCTTGGACATACGCTCAATCAATTCGTCAGATTTTCCATCCAGGAATAAAGAGGTGGCGGTGGGGCCGGGGGCAACCGCATTAACGGTAATTGAACGGCCACGCAGCTCTTTGGCGAGAATCGCGGTCAATGTTTCGACAGCCGCTTTGGTCGCAGCGTAAATACCGTAAGTTTCAAGCTTTAAGCCCACCACGCTGGTCGAAAGGTTGATGATTCGCCCACTGTCTCTCAGGCGGTTAGCTGCTTCTCGCATGGTGTTGATCGAGCCTTTCAGGTTGGTATCGATCTGCTTATCAATCCAGCTATCGTCCGTCTGTGCCAACGGCGCAAGCTTCATGATACCGGCATTGTTCACCAGTACGTCGATATGGCCGAAATCAGCCTCTATGCGTTCAAACATCTGGCGTACCGCTTCGGAATCTGCAATGTCTGCTTGCAGCGCTAGTGCTTTGCCTCCCGTGGACTCGATATCATTCACCACACTTTCTGCTGCAGCGGTATTACCGGCATAGTTAACGATGACCGCGAAGCCATCTTGAGCCAGGCGTGTTGAAATGGCGGCACCAATGCCACGAGAGCCACCTGTTACCAGCGCTACTTTTGGGTCAGCCATTATTTTTCTCCATCTTTATTTAAGTAAAAATTAGTGCCTCGTGGATGACGCGCGGATAAGCACAGAAAGCTTGGTATGGCATGCGGTCATGCTAAATTAGTCGTCATTGCTCGCTGATAGATTAATAATAGAACGCCCATTAAAAGGATTCGGGCATTCGAATAAGATTAGCCAGGATTTAAATAGCCGATTTATCTCTAGCGGCTTAAGAGTCTGGTTTTCTAGTAGCGAGGTACAAACAAGTGGCTTTTTCAGATTTAGAAAGAGATGCTCTTTTGAGCGTGAAGGGTGTTGGCCCCACCGTCATTAAACGTTTTGAAGAGATTGGTATCGATTCATTCAGTGATCTTGCCGTCCACCGTGCCGACGAGATAGCCGAAATGGTTGCAGCCATGCTGCAAACAACTTGCTGGAAAAATAGCCCACAAGCAAAGTCAGCTATTGCCGCCGCCATTGCAAGAGCGCAGCAAGGGTTATAAGTCCAGCCATGTGAGGAGTGATTTCTGATTTACAGCGAGTCGCCTTGTCGGTGATAACTGAATGCTTTGTTGATGAATTGATCACATGCTTGCATGTGAGGCGTGTCGACATGAAGCCCCGAGGTGCCATTAATATCATTGCACCCTGAAGAATGACAAATCAAAGGAGCAGGCGATGAATCAGCATGAAAAGCTCAACTATGTCGAGTTCGCTGCGAAAGACTTGGCCGCGACAAAAGCTTTTTTCTCAGCGGCATTTGGTTGGACGTTTGTCGATTACGGCCCTGAGTACACCGCGTTTTCCAACCAAGGGCTCGATGGCGGTTTCTATCAAGCGCAGGCCTGTAACCAAACCTCAAGCGGCGGTGCACTGCTGGTTTTCTATAGCACGGATATTGACGCAACGCTCAACAACGTTGAGAAGAGCGGCGGTGAGATCACGCGGCCTGTTTTCGAGTTTCCCGGCGGCTGCCGTTTTCACTTTCAGGAACCCAGTGGCAACGAGTTTGCGGTTTGGTCAGAGGCACGCAACTAGCGCATAGCTAAAAGTTGATTGTTACGGGCCAATGGATATTGAACATGATGAACTCGAGAGCAACCAGCCAAGTTAGGTCGCCGTAAAAGTGATAGAGGTGATAGGGGTGAGAGGCGTCAACACATCTACCATGGCGCCGATCAAAAGATAACAGCGAGAAGCGCCCCAGCCAGGGCGCTTTTTTTATAGCTGTTTGGAACCTCGCGACAATACTTACCCAGCGATATTAATCCCATATATTCAAAATAAGAATATTAAATATTTTTTTTATTCTTTTTTGAAACTCCATATTGCACTAAAATGGTGCTCTTTCTGAGCCGGGCTGCTGGGCGCCTGCTGCCTCGTTAGGTTACCAATAGGAATGTCACTATGAGTGAGCAAGCAAGTGATCAAGAGGGCGTGCATTTCAAACGCAGCATGCAGACGCGCCATTTGGTGATGCTCTCTTTGGGGGGTGTGATTGGCACCGGGCTATTTTTAAGTTCTGGTTATACCGTGCAGCAGGCAGGGCCTATCGGTGCGGTATTGGCCTACTTGGTGGGCGGTATTATTGCGTGGCTGGTGATGATGTGCCTCGGCGAACTGGCCGTGCATATGCCGGAGTCGGGGGCTTTCAGCGCCCATGCCAGCCGTTATATCGGCCCCGGCACCGGCTATATGGTGGCTTGGATGTACTGGCTCACCTGGACGGTGGCGTTGGGGTCAGAGTTTACCGCCGCGGCGGTTTTTATGGGGCGCTGGTTTCCCGATATCCCCGGCTGGTACTGGAGTGGCCTATTTGCGGCGATAGTCTTTGGCGTCAATGCGTTTACCACTCGCTTCTTTGCCGAGTCTGAATTCTGGCTCTCATTGATCAAAGTGATTGCAGTAGTGGTATTTGTATTGGTGGGCGCGATAGCGATTATTGGCTGGGTGCCGCTGCATAATGAGGCGGGTGTTGAGGTTGCCTCGCCGGGTCTCTCTGCACTATGGGGAGAAGGCGCCATGCCGCCCAGCTTGCTGGCCATTGGCACCACCTTGCTAGCGGTGATGTTTGCCTTTTCCGGCACCGAACTAATTGGGATTGCCGCCGGGGAAACCGTCGACCCGGCTCGGAATGTGCCCAAAGCCATTCGCGCGACCCTATGGCGATTGATCCTGTTTTTCGTGGGCACCATCGTCGTGATTGCAGCGCTATTACCTCAGGATCAGGCTGGGCTCAGTCAAAGCCCTTTTGTGGCCGTCTTTCAGCGGCTCGGCGTGCCGGGCGCAGCCGATATTATGAATTTTGTGATCATTACCGCGCTGCTGTCAGCGGCCAATTCCGGGCTTTATGCCTCCTCACGCATGCTATGGACGCTCTCGGATCAAGGCACCTTGCCAAAATCGTTGAGCCGACTCAATAAGCGCGGTATTCCGATGAATGCCGTATTACTCAGCATGGTCGGTGGCCTGGGGGCGCTGTTTTCCAGCATTTATGCCGCTGAGAGCGTTTATCTGGTGTTAGTTTCGATTTCCGGTTTGGCCGTGGTGATAGTGTGGATGGCCATTGCCCTTAGCCAGTTTAATTTCCGCCGCCATTACCTGCGTGAAGGCGGGCGGCTGGAAGATTTGTTGTATCGCACGCCGTTCTACCCCTGGGTGCCGCTAATCGCATTTGCAGCCTGTTTGGCAGCATGTGTTGGCATCGCCTTTGACCCACAGCAGCGCGTGGCGCTCTATTTCGGTGTGCCCTTTATTGCCCTGTGCTATCTGGTGCATTTTGTGCGCCACCGTGGAGCTGCTGATCGTTCCGCAACGTCAAACAGCGCTGTGAAGTCACGCCCTTAAGGAAACGTCCCTATGAGTGAATTGAATCCGATCAACGCCCTGTTGGCAGAAGTGCCCTTTATGGTCATCGACGGTGCCTTGGCCACTGAGCTGGAAGCGCTAGGCTGTGATTTAAATGACACGCTCTGGTCAGCGCGCTTGCTGGCCCAGGCTCCGGAGAAAATCCGTCAGGTTCATCAGGCGTATTTTGAAGCCGGGGCCGACTGTGCCATCACTGCCAGCTATCAGGCCACAGTGCCTGGTTTTATGCAGGCGGGGATGACGGCAGAGGCGGCGCGGGCGTTGATTCAGCTATCGGTCACGCTGGCGCAAGAAGCGCGAGATGCGGTCTGGCAACCCGGTCAAACTGACCGGCCCAAGCCATTGGTAGCCGCATCCGTGGGCCCGTATGGCGCCTATCTAGCCGACGGCAGTGAATATCGAGGCGGCTATGACCTAAATCGCGCCGAGCTGGTTGCGTTTCACCGTGAGCGTTTTACGCTGCTGTTAGACGCGGGCGCTGATCTACTGGCTGCTGAAACCTTGCCTTCCCTGGAAGAGGCGCTGGCCATTACCGATTTGCTCGCCGAGCACCCCGGCGCGCAGGCCTGGATCACCTTCTCAGCGAAGGATGGCCACCACATCAGCGACGGAACGCCAATAGCCGAGTGTGCGGCCGCCCTGGCCAACTGCCCCGGCGTGGCGGCCATCGGTGTGAACTGCACTGCGCTGGCCCACATCGAATCGCTGATTCAAGAAATCCGCCGTGCGTGTGATCTGCCGATATTGGTGTATCCCAACTCGGGGGAAGCGTACGACGCGGTGACTAAAACCTGGCACGCCGCCGCCTGCGAGCATGCCTCAAGCGGGCCTTCTGGTTTGGCGCAAGGGATTGAGCAGTGGCTAGCCGCAGGCGCGTCAGCCATTGGCGGTTGCTGCCGAACAGCGCCAAGCGATATTCAAGCGCTGGCGCAGTGGCGACGGTTGCGCTAGCTTATTTCATGCTAGAAACCTAAGGAGCGGTATGCGCCACGCTGAGCTAAACGACCACGACACGTCAAACGACCACGATGTGCCACGCTTTACCACCCCCGCCGGTGAGATCATCGGCTGGCGGGACCGCGGCGTTATCCGCGCCTCGGGCATTCGCTATGCCCGTACCCAGCGCTTTTGTCCGCCGGTAGATGAGCCGTCATCAACTACGCCCATCCTGGCCACCGAGTGGTCGCCTTGCTCGCCGCAAAACATCATTCCCGAGCTAAACGCTGCGCTGGGGATTAGCGCCCAGGCGTTCTCCTCCTGCGAAGGCGAGCTGCATTTGTCGGTCACTTTGCCGGAAAACCCCTCGGCAACGCCGCGCCCCGTGATGGTCTGGATACACGGTGGTTCGTACGTGTTTGGCGCCGGGGATCTCTCAGTGTTCGACGTACGCCCACTGGCGCTTGAGCAGGACGTGATTGTGGTCGCGGTAACCTACCGGCTTGGCTTGTTAGGCTTTCTAGGTGGCTACGCCAATAGGCCCGCCAATTTAGGCCTGCTCGATATGATCTCGGCCCTGCGCTGGGTGAACACCAATATCGCGGCCATGGGGGGCGACCCCGCCAATGTCACCCTGTTTGGACAGTCCGCCGGGGGCGATGCGGCGGCGCATCTGATGATTGCCGAAGGCACCGAGGGGCTATTTCAGCGTGCCATTATTCAGAGTGCGCCGCTGGGCATTAGCCGTGGCCGGGCAAAAATGAATGCCAAGATGAGCCAAAAGGCGGCCGAGGTAAAAGATGATGCACCGCTTGAGGAGCTTTTGCGCGTGCAAACCCAAGTGGCGGAATCTGCCCGAGGCTTTGGGCTTAAAGCGGCCATGCCGTTTGGCACCCAGTACGGCCACTACCCGCTGCCTATTGAGGCCGAGGCTGATGCAGCCTGGCGTCGTGCGGCCGCAAAGATTGACCTGTTTATGGGCTATACCGCGGAAGAGAGCGCGCTGTTTTTAGTCATGTCGCCGGGCCTGACGCGGCTGCGTAATACGCCCTTGGTGGGGGAGGCGCTCTGCAAAGCGATGGTGGCCGTCACCACACGTCAGGTTTACATACGCGATGCGCACAAATTTGCCCGCCGCCATACGCAGGCGGGTGGGCACGCTTACCTGTATCGGCTGGACTGGTGCAAGGGCCGCTACCCGTTTGGCGCCGCCCACACGATCGACCTGCCGCTGCTACTGGGCGAGCCATCCAGCTGGCAACATGCCGATTTGGTAAAAGGCGTGGACGAGGCCACCTTGTTGGAACACGGCCAACGCATGCGCGCCCTATGGGCTGACTTCGCGCGTACCGGACAGCTGCCGGCCACCGGCCATATTGAGCCGCAGGTGCTTGAGTGGTGGAAGGTGAGCTAGCGCTAGCTCATCTTGGGAAGCTGCGAGCCGTTTACTGTGTCAACGTGCGGCCGTGAGAGCGCTGGCCCTCGCTTTCTTAAGAGAAGATGCGAAGCCAGAATGTTCTCCCGGTCAGCTTCCTCAAAGGGCTGGCTTTAATTCCCCTGACCCTCATTCGCCAAGGTCACACAGGCTCGGTATCATAAGGAGCCAACCAAGCCACAGCAGCCTTTGTTTATGTCATGCCCACCTTGCCCAAACTGCCAATCTCAATTTGTCTATCAAGATCAAAGCCTGTTCATCTGCCCGGAGTGTGCCCACGAATGGAACCCCTCTGAAGCTGAAGCGGAAGATGCCGTAACGGTAAAAGATGCCAACGGAACGCTGTTGGCGGAAGGTGATAAGGTAACGATGATTAAAGACCTCAAGGTTAAAGGCAGCTCGCTGGTACTCAAGGTAGGCACCAAAGCCGTTATCAAGCGGCTCAAAGAGGGCAAGGATCACCAGCTGGACTGCAAGGTCGATGGTGTGGGTGACATGATGGTGACCGCCCATTTTGTGAAAAAGGCCTGAACTGTTAGCCCAACGCGATAGCATCGTTCTTATACAGGCTAAAAAAAGGATTACCTACTCGATGAAAGCATTTCAAATTGGCGAACAACACAGCACCAACATCTTAAGTGCCACCACACGACCAGAACCTATCGCAGGTCCTGGAGAAGCCATCATTGCGCCACGATTAGTCAGCCTAATCAGCCGAGACATACAAATACTCACCGGCACATACGGCCCATTACAAGACCCTAAGCGTGTGCCTGGCACAGAAGGCGTGGGCGATGTGGTTGCCGTTGGCGAAGGCGTAACAGAGATCAGCGTGGGCGACCGCGTGGTGTGTGGTCACTTTGCTAACTGGCGCGAAGGCCCTTTCAGTGCCAATATTTTCTCCCACGACATTGGCATCACCCACGACGGCTGGCTAGCTGAAAAAATCCTGCTGCCTGCAGCGTCACTCATTCGCTTACCTGACAACATCCCAGATCAAGACGCAGCGGTTCTCGCATCCGCAGGGCTAACCGCTTGGAACGCACTGGTAGAAACCTCCAACATAAACGCGGGCGACCTCGTCCTTTGCCTTGGCACTGGCGGCGTGTCTTTAGCGGCGCTAAAAGTGGCGAAAATGCATGGTGCACGAGTAGCGATCACCTCATCAAGCGACGAGAAACTCAGCGTTGCTCGTGAACTGGGGGCCGACATCACCATCAACTACAAACAATACCCAGATTGGCCTGCCGAGCTAATGAAGCAAACCAACAACCAAGGCGCCGACATCATCGTCGAAACCGGCGGGCAAGACACCCTAGGCCATTCCGTTGCCGCGGCGGCCGTTAATGGTCGAATCGTTATCATCGGCGTTACCCCAGGACAGAACTCACCAATCCCCAACTACATCAGCTTCATCACCAAAAACATCACCATCAAAGGCATCGCCAACGGCAGTCGCGCCATGTTCGTCAGCTACATCAACGCACTGGCAGCAAACGACAGCACCGCCCTCATCAGCAAAACCTTTGACTTTGACGACGCCCCAGAAGCCTACCGCTTCCAAGCTGCCGCCAAACACATAGGCAAAGTACTGATCAAATTCTAATATTGCGCTAACAAGTTTCAACAACAACAAAAAGAAGCTGCTGCGGGATTTTTTCTATGGGTCATTGAGTTAGCTTTTTTATTTACGACATCAACCAGATCAAATTGACGTTCTCGCCGTCCTACACGCATCTATGAACCGACTGTAAAGCGAATAGGACAACGCTATAGCGTAGTGTCAGCACCCATCTCAAGACGCAGTCAGCTGAGGCTCATCTACTACCGCGTCACGCACCGTTTCAGCGAAGCTTGCCAGGGCGGGTGTCCAGGTCTCCGGGTCGGGGGCGACAAAATAGGTATCGATATTGGCGATGGACGCGGGCAGTTTCAGGGTGTGAATTGCGAACCGGTGTTGGTGGGCTTCAACCGTCCCACGGGGCAGCACCGTGTAACCCATTCCCGCCGCGACACAGCCAAGCATCGCGTCCAATGACCCGAACTCAAATATCCGCCCCGCATTAACGCCATGGGAGGCCAGCAATAGCTCGATACGCTGGCGGTAGCTACACCCCTGACGAAATGCCATAAAGGCAGAGGTCAGCAGCGCTTGTGAAGAGGGCATCGTCGACATCGGCGTTGAGCCGACCAGCACAAGCTGCTCGCTGAACGCTTTGAGTAAGTGATAGCGACTATGCTCAAGCCGCCCGGCCACGAACACACAGTCCACCTGCCCGTTTAGCAACAACTCGACCAATTCTGCCGTTGGCCCGGTCTTTAGCTGGATATCAACGTCAGGCTGCGCTGCGTGGTACGCCGCCAGTATCGGCGGCAGGCGCAGGGCGGTCGTGGTCTCCATGGCGCCTATCCGCAATCGGCCACAGGCTTTTTCCGGGCCCTTAAACAGCGAAACCGCGTCATCGTGGGCCGTCAGTATGCGCTCGGCGTACTCCACCAGCGCCAAGCCCGCATTCGTAGGCCGCACTCGCCCCGCACGCTGAATAAGCTGTACGCCTAACTCCTCCTCAAGTTTTTTGATGTGGGCTGTCACGTTAGATTGCACCGTGTGCAGCTGATTAGCCGCCGCCACGAAGCTGCCTGTTTCAGCCACTGCCATAAACAGCCGCAGCGATTTAAGTTGCATGGCCTACCTCCCCGTCGATAATCGTCAAGCTATGACTATCTCAAAATAAGATAGCAGTGATCAATTATAATCGTTTTTAGAAAACGCGCCTGCGCGGGTAGTCTGTACCTACACAACCGAGCTGACGACTTTGCCCGAATGGCGGCACGCGAAGGACACGACATGATCAACAGAAAAGACTGGCCCGCCCTGATGATCGGGGTAATGGCAACCTTGGCGGGAATTGGCATTGCGCGTTTTGCCTACACACCTTTATTGCCGGCGATTATTCAGGAAGGCTGGTTCACCGCCAGCCAAGGCGCCTACCTCGGGGCCGCTAACCTGCTGGGTTACTTTATCGGCGCGCTCTGCGCCCACGCCCTGAGCGAGCGTTTTTCTTCCCGCTTAGTCATCGGCGCAAGCTTCGCAGCTATCGCGCTCAGCTTTATGCTCTGCGCTGGGGCGGGTAGTTTCTTCTGGTTCTTCTTATGGCGATTAGTCTCCGGTATTGCCGGGGCCATCTTGATGGTAGTTGGCCCTTCGCTGGCGCTGGCGGCGACACCGCCTGAGAGGCGAGCCAGTGTGGGGGCAATGGTGTTTACCGGCATTGGCCTGGGCGCACTGCTTTCGGCCTCCATCGTACCCGTACTTCTTGAGTTAAGCCTAACGGCCACTTGGGCCACGCTGGGGCTACTGTGTATCGCAGCGGGCCTGGTAAGCGACGCTTTTTTACGACAAGGCGTGACGCCCTTAGCACCACCTTTGGCAGCTAGCCCAACGGCTAATAGCCAGAAGGGCTATGCGGGAATAAAACTAGTGGTGTTGCTGGTTATTGGCGCTTATGCCCTGGATGCGATTGGGTTTGTGCCCCATACAGTGTTTTGGGTGGATTATCTCGCCAGGGAAAACGCCCTGGGTAATCACGCCGCTTCATTGCAGTGGGGTATCTTCGGGTTGGGCGCCTTGTGTGGGCCGTTTATGGTAGGCGCGCTGGCGCAGCGGGTGGGCTGGCAGGGAGGCTTGATGATCGCCTTTGCGGCGAAGGCCGCCGCCGTCTCGCTGCCGGTATTCTCGCTCGCACTGCTCAGCCAGTCGGTTTCCTCGTTCATGGTGGGGGCGATGATCCCCGGTATTGTGGCGCTTACCTCTGGCCGCCTTGCCGAGTTAGTCGGCCCGACCGCGCACAAGAAGCTCTGGGGGCAGGCAACCGCTGCTTTTGCTGCGGCCCAAGCCGTGGCGGGCTATAGCATGTCAGCGCTTTATGACACCTGGGGCAGCTACGCGCCGCTATTTGCTATCAGCGGCCTTATGCTAGCGGCAGGCTTTTTGCTGGTGCTAATCAGCCGTGGCGTTCAGCAGCGCCAAGCCCACTTATCTGATCAGCATTCTACAAAGCACTCTTCAAACCAAGGGAGGCAATAATGGAGCTCTACCTAAACGCAACTTCGCCCTATGCGCGCCTAGTGCGCATCGTGTTAATGGAAAAAGGCTTAGCAGACGCCGTCACACTGAAGTGGTGCGACCCTTGGGCAGACGATGCTGATCTATTAAAAGCCAACCCCGCCGGGCGAATCCCCGCGCTGGTAACGGAGGAAGGCACCACGCTAAGTGAATCACTGCTGATTGCCGTTTACCTGGATAGCGTCAGCCCCGACAAGCCAATGATTCCCCAAGACAGTTTGGGCGATGTGCTGCACTTAGCCGGGCTGGGTCAAAACCTGATGGATGCCGCGTTCACCACCGTGATTGCCAGAAAGCATTATGGCAAGGAGATTGATGAGAGCGAGCTGGGGCAACGGCGTTCTCGGGCCATTCAGAGGTTGTTGAAACAACTGAGCAGTGAGTTTGGCGAAAAACAACAGCAGGCCTCAAATATTAATCTGGGTGAAATTGCTATTGCAGTAGCGCTGGATTATCTCGCCTTCAGGCTGCCGGAGGTGAGCTGGAAAGAGGAGTACCCGCAGCTACAGGCGTGGCATGAGGGTGTGATTGCAAGAGAGAGCTTTCAGGAGACGGCATTTGTTTAGAAAGAGCACATGCCAAAGTCTTCGCTGCCTTCATCGCCTCGCTACTGGGGGGATCGTTATGGCGTCTAGCCCATACGGATATTCCAAAAAGTACAGAACTCCGCTGGCATTTTTTGCGATTGACATAGGCTGTGGCATGATGATCGAAAGAAGTGTAAGCGGGAGAAAACGTTAAATATATAATTTCATCAGTCTAGATTTTATATAGCAGTAATGTAGGTTCAATAAGTGTAACTACTATGCTTGAATCGGTAATGAAAAATTGCTATATGAGGCTGTACAATAAAAATTACCTTTATGTAGGCTTCATTATTGCGTGTAATGCTTTGCATAGGGTGCGGCTAGATACATGGGGTTTTTCTGGTGTCAATGTTTTTTTATTTTCTTTTGGCTGACTAGTTCATTTTAGAGAAAAACTAAATTGTAAAAGTATGGATTAAAGCTAAACTTAGAAAATAATTACATGTTCTAGTGTGGTGTTGTTAGCGGTGGCTACGTGTATGGAAGAATTTTTTTATATAGCTATTTGAAAATAAAGAGTTCTAATTATAAATAATTTATAGGGTTAAGTGTTGAGATGAAGAAAAGAAATTTACACACAAAAAAATATCAAGATATTTCGTCACAAAGGGAAGAAATTAATAGGAAAAGATCTAAGCCATATATGCCGCATTTGCCAAATAAGAAAAAGATTTTCGGACGAATAGAAATTGTTGCTCCAAGGGTTTTTTCATTATTTGGTGATAATTATTCATTTTTTTTAGATTTTATAGAAGATGTAAAAGTCAATGTGCAAGAAAATAATAAAGTGTTAATAAATTTGTCCCAGGTTGAGGATGTGAAAGTTTCAGCTTTGTTGGTATTTTATGCAAATATAGAGCAATCGCAAAAGCAATATAATTCTAAGGCAATAATTAAAACTACAGTCTGTAAGACAAGATTTATATCAATGATATTTGAAAAGTTTGGGATATGGAAACTTACTAATGAAGATCGTCACAGGCCTGTATATCCAAAGCAACCAGGTTTGGAATTAGAGATATGTACTGCCTCAGTAGGTATGAATAGAAATAATGAAGACAGTAGACTACAGCTAAGAAAAGTTATTAATTATACAAAAAAATCATTAGAAAATACTACTCTAGATGATGATAATGACAGTGCTTTTGCAGCAATAACTGAATCAGTTAGTAATGTAGGACAGCACGCATATGACAACCAGTTCTTTAGTGAAGAATTTGAGGGTTACTTAAAGAATTGGTGGATTATTGTTCATAAAATAGGTGATCAGCTGTTTATTTCCGTGTATGATATGGGCGCCGGTATACCTGATACGATTAGTAATAAGCCCGGAATTCAAGCGCTTATTTCAAGTATTGCAAAGGCAGTGAATTTGCCTATCATTAGTCTAGGTGATGGATCGCGTATAAAAGCTGCAGTTGAGTATGGCACATCCCGGTTTAAAGTGGATAATAGAGGTAAAGGTTTAAGTGAAGCTAAAGAATTTGTAGCAAATAATCCAGAAGGTGAGCTTTTAATTTATAGTGGTTTCGGCTCTTATACATTTTGTTCAATAAACGCGGAAGAGGAAGTTGAAAATCTTCCTAAATGTTTTGCCGGGACATTAATTCAATGGAATTTGAAACTGGAAAACAGTTATGAGTGACTTTGTAATCATTGATATAGGTCTCGATTACACTGACTTACCGTACGGTCGTGATGAACGCGATGGTGATCTGAATGGTAAACATTTTAGGGAGACAGTCCTTCTGCCTGCTTTGAAAGAAAATAAAAAAGTTATTATCGAAATGTCTAATGCCTTAGGTTATGGTTCTTCTTTTCTTGATGAGGCTTTCGCAGGTCTCATTAAGCATGGGGGTTTTACTAAAGATGAGCTTTTTGAACGGCTCGAATTTAAATACAACAAAGAAAGTGTAAAGCGTAATATATACAAATATATGCAAGAAGCAGAAGAAGGTAAAAAGAAAAAATAGTTTCAAAAAATTTTATTAAATTGAGGAGCGGTTAATGCTAAGAGAGCTATCTGAGAGTGGAACACTAGTTCTTTTGCTAGCCGCTACTGGCTGGTATTTTATTTATAAAAACTCAAGAGCTCTCGCAAAAAAATCTGAATGTTATACTCTTGTAAGCGATATTGAAAAAATATTACAAAATATATCTGAAAGTAGTTACGAGTTTTGGAAAAACAAAAATCCAATTACTGAAAAAGATTTTGAAGTGCAATGCCGAATATTCCAAGTTAATATATCTTATAAATGCGATATTATTGAGGATAAAATCATCCTTTTATCTAAGAAGACAAGTTCAAATCAAGCTTACTTTGAAGAATGTGATAAGATAATTAATAAGTCGATCGATTTGTTAGCTGCTGTTCGAGAAAAGAGTACGCTGGATTCAGAAAGATTAATTGATTCTAATCACAATTTAAATGCTCATAGACGGATTGCGACTATCCACGCAGCAACAATTAATTTGCTTAAGGAAGTTTATATATTAGTTAATTATAGATATGAAAACGAAGACTCCAAGCATGCATCTATAATTGCAAAACATGGTATGTCAAAAGCTTTGATTCTATGCAAGAAAAATACTTCTTTACTGGCATTTAAAGCTGTTAAAATAAAAAATAAAATATTTGCAGATAAAGGGCTGTAGTTTGAATTTTTGGTTGTGAGTTTTCTATTTTTTATTAATAGTATTTGTTAATCCATGTTTTATTGTTTGGATTTAATTTTTTTAGATCGAATTTTTGTGATGTTGAGATGTGTTACTGCGCTAATTTTTAACGAAGATAAACTCAAAAATAAAAAGGTATTTTCTTTTTTTAAGAGTAGTGCATTATGGATTAGGATTAATCATGGAAATACATATTTATTATTAAGCTAATTTTTTTCCCTGTAAAGCATACTTTAGAGTTGTAGCCTATTTGCAGTAATTTTTTTTGGTGTGTCCAATGGTAAAAATTAATATGGAAGCTAAAGATAAATGACACGTTATGAAAAAATTAGTTGTACTATAGGAGTTTTAGCATGTGTAATGAGTTTTGTGTCGCTTTTCTTTACTTCAATTAATATTTATTGGACAAACAATTTGGCAAATAAATTACATGAAGATCGAATGAAATTTGATGAGAGGCTAAGAAGATCAAATGTAGTAGTGCAGCTAGGCAGAGACTATGAACAAGATTTAATTATTTTCACAGAGTTAACAGGTGTGCCGAGATACAGCGCTCTTTTTAAGCAAAAATATAATGTAACGCTTAACAATATTGGTTTTCAGACTGCATCAATAGTTGATTGGAGTGTGGTGGGTAGTTTTTTAATAGAGAATGATCTTCAAGAAAAGCGTGCTTATGGTGGATACAGTGGTATGGGACCTTGGTTTTACGAAATTAACGGGGTAGAGGCTGCTCTTCCTTTCAGCATTGAACCTAATAAGCCAAAAAGCTTCGTTCTTGAGATTGGTACGTTGATTCCTAGCGAAGCATGGAAGTCTCTTGCTGGTTACCTTCAATTCGATAAAGTATATGGCTATGATGAAGCTGAATCAGTTTTTTCTAAGCATGGTTATTCTTATTTTGGTCAGTACGCTATAACAGAAATATCTGATTATTCAAGTTTTGAAATTAGATCTTATGGTGCTGATGAGTACTTCCAAGATTTCATTTTTTATCTTCAAAAAGGAAATGGAGAACAAGTTGAAGCCGTATTTAATCCTGCTGTCAATGATGGTTTTTTACAAGGAGAAACGTTTGATAAAAATCAATAATATAAGAAATAGTGCATAGCTTATTATAAGTCGGTCTTGGGTTGTTTATTTAATTTTTAAAATAATTTTATGTATAAACTTAAATTCAAGATAAGGAGATGCTAATTTTCGTTAATATCCTCGACATAAGACCATTCAAAATTACATGTTTAGCATCGATCAGCGTAAGCCATTCGCGCGATGGGGTTATGCCGATGTAGCCTTATTGGGTAGAATGCTCACGGGTATAGTATGTTGAAACTCGACCTTGCTCTTGGCTTAGCATTATCGATAAAGGATCAGCGAGCTCACGAATAGGCTTATATTTGTTACCCAAGCAATGCTTAATTGTCCCCCAAATAGAGTGGCGCTTTTAGCAGATAGCCAGCTTGTTCCCATAGTGCACATCACTAAGTATGAAGGTTTTTGCAATTTCAGGCGATTGCTCGACTTTCTAATTATTTTAATTTTGATAAGATTCATTGACTGTAGTCGTGGAAAAGATCGTCAAACGGGTTAAAGTCAAGCTCAAATGAAATCTAGAAGTTAATTAAAACAGCAAAAAATAGTTGGTTTTGCTCCGACGTAACCAATTTTAACCAGCTATTTTTTCCTCTGATTGAGCGTTAATTTTCCTTTCCTGCCACACCACTCACCCTCATAACCTCCCTAGTCACCGCATCATTTAATATTCCGCGCTTAGCTTCGATCAGCGTAAGCCAATCGCGGGCGCGGGTGAGGCCGGTGTAGACCAGCTCGCGGGTGAGAATTGGGTTGGGCGTTTGCGGTAGCAGCAGGGCGGTGTGCTGAAACTCTGAGCCTTGGGATTTGTGTACCGTCATCGCGAACACGGTTTCTACCGCGTGCAGGCGGGAAGGCAGCACCCAGTGGATGGGGTTTTCTGGGTCACTGGTTGGAAAGGCGACTCTTAATAGCGATCTTCCGGGCGCTCCTGATGAAGAGCGGGGATCTGGCACCGCCATTGTGATGCCGATATCGCCGTTCATCAGCTTTAGGCCATAGTCGTTTTGGGTGACCAGTACCGGGCGGCCTTCGAACCAGCCTTTTTCTAACGTGTAGTCGTTGCCGAACAGCAGCTTTTCGCTACGTAGAGTTTTGGCGATGCGCAGGTTTAAGCCTTCTACCCCCCAGGGGCCTTTGCGTAGCGCGCACAGCAGCTGAAAGCGGCTGTAGGCGGTCAGTACTTGTTTTGCCCAGGCATTGTAAACTTCGCCGTTCTCTTCAAATGCTAGCGATGTATCAGGCCTTTCACTCGCTAGGGTATTCAGGTAGTACTGGTAGCCGGTTGGCGGTGCCATTGGCTCGCCCTTGAAATTGGTGCGGCCTTCGCCTGCGTGGGGAAAACGTTCCGGGCTGCCGTTGATCACTAGGCGCTCCAGGGCGCTGTCTTCGTTTTGCGCGTCTGGCTTTAATACCAAGTGATGCAGGTCGGCATAGCCATTATTCAGTACGCCATGCACGGCTTGGTGTTTATCCCGTTCCCGCAATGCCTCACTTAGCGGCTGGTTAATCGCCTGGGCGAGCTGGCCGATGCCGCTTGTTTCAGTAAAGCGGTGGCTTACCCGCAGCATGGTAATGGCTTGGTCCAGCGGCTGGCCGTCCGGGTCGATTAATGACTCTGGCAGCGGGTGGTCGGTGAGTTCGGCTAGCCACTGCGCTGTGGCGGGGGTGTAGTGGGCGGCGTCGGCGCGGCGGCATAGGTCGCCCAGCACGGCGCCTGCTTCAACGGATGCCAGTTGGTCTTTATCCCCCAGCAGGACCAGCTTGGCGCTGGCGGGCAGGGCGCTGAGTAGCGCCGTCATCATTTCGATATCTACCATTGAGGCTTCGTCTACCACCAGCACATCTAGCGCCAGCGGGTTGGCGGCGTTATGGCGGAAGTGGCGGGTGTCGGCGCGGGCGCCAAGTAGCCTGTGGATCGTGGTCACTTCCGTCGGAATGTCTATTGCGTTCGATGAGGCAGCAGCTGCGTGCTCGTCTAATAGCGATTCCAACCCGCTAAGGGGTAGGTCTTTCACCTGCCCGGCGATGGATTCATTTAGCCGTGCGGCGGCTTTGCCGGTGGGCGCGGCTAGGCGAATGCGCAGCGGGTGGGCGCTGGGTTCTGCTAGCTGCAAGGTTTGTAGCAGGGCTAGCAGGCGTACCACGGTGGTGGTTTTGCCGGTGCCGGGGCCGCCGGTGATGATCGCGAAAGGGCTGCTGGCGGCGAGGGCGCAAGCGTTCTTTTGCCAATCCAGGCTTTTGCTTGTGGGGAATAATATTTCTAACGCGCCTTTGAGTGGCGGGCTATTCGCTGCGTTGCCAGTACTAACCCGGTTGGCGATTTCCAGGTGCAGGGTTTGCTCGAACTGCCAGTATCGGCGCAGGTAGAGTTTGCTGGTGTTACTGCTGTGGCTCACCACCAGCGGCGTATTGCCGGGGCCGTCGCTGATCAGCGTGGGGTGGCTGAGCGCAGCCTGCCATTCGGGCAGCGTTAGCGTGGCCAGCAAATGGCTGGGCAGCGGCGGCGGGTCGTTGAGGTCGTCGCCTTCGGGTGGCAGCGAAAGGGCAAAATCCGGCGCTTCCAGCGTAGCGGCTAAATCCAGGCACACATGGCCGCGGCCAAGCTGATGGCTGGCCAGCGCTGCGCCCAGCAGTAGCAGTGGCGGGGCGTGTTGGCTTTCGCGCTCAAAAAAGCGCACCAGGGCCAGGTCTAAATCCCGCAGCCAGCCACGAGAAACCCAGCGCTCACACAGCTGTAGCAGCTCGGCGGTATCGCTTAGCGCGGGGTGGGGCTGGGTGGTGCTGGTAGCGGGTTGCGTCGGTGGTGCTGTCGATGCGGTTGAATCAGGCGCAGCGGGCGGTGCGTCATCGGCGAACAGGTCGAAGTTCATGGGCTCGTTCATGGAAGGCGTGTCTCGCTTGCTCATACCTCCACCTCTTTGTGGGCTGCATCTGCCGCTGTGCCTGCAAAGAGGGCATCCAGCGCTTCAATCAGCGCGACCGGGGCGGGCACGGCGTGTACCCCGCGAGTGGTGCGGCTGCCGCGCAGAAATACCGTCATCGAGCCGCCTAAGTGTTGGTGCGGGTCGTAGTCGGGCAGGCGCGCTTTGAGTAGCCGATGCAGCGCGAGCAGGTACAGCGCCGCTTGCAGGTCGTAGCGCTTTTCGATCATGGCGCTGCGCAGGGCATCAAAGGTGTAGGCGCTGTCGTCGCTGCCCAGGTAGTTGGACTTCCAGTCGAGCACGTAGAAGCGGCCTTCATGTTCAAACGCGAGGTCGATAAAGCCTTTGAGCATGCCGTTGAGGGTGTCGGCATCCAACGCGGGGCGCGACACCCCAGGCAGTAAATGATTGCTTACCAGTTCATCCAATTTGCGCGTTCCCACCTGATGGGCGGCAAACCAGAACTCCAGCTCTACCTGATAGCTGCCTAGTTCGCTTAGCGCTACTTGGTCGCCTTCGCCTTGCTTTGATGAAGGCAGGGGAAGAGGGACATTGAGCAGTTCTTCAAACCAGCCCGCCAGGGTGTCGTGCCATGCCTGCCAGCCACGTAGCTGAACGCGCCGCCGCAGCATATCTTCCCGCGCGGCGGGGTCTTCTAACGCTTTGTTAAAGCCTAGCTGACCCGCCCACTCTAAAAGCCCGTGCAGAAAGGTGCCGGGGCCGGGGCCTCGGGGAAAGCGGTGCAGGTGGAATGCTTCGGTGTTGATGGCGTTGTCGTGAGGTTCATCCAGCACTTCCAGGGTGGTGGCTTCCTGGGGCGTGGTGGGTTCGGGCGTCGGCATCAATGGTGTTATGGCCCCCGAGGTGCGCAGCGCCGAGTAGCTGGCGATCCACCACTGTTCCCGTGCGGGGCGCAGCGGGGTGCGGGCGTGGCCCAGCGCTTGCTGTTCCGGCGCGGGGGTAAAGCGTAATGCAGTGGGCTCCGGCGCGGCGCTCAGTTCGATATTGCTGCCTGCCACCAGTTCACCTAGCGCTTGAGTAAACGCGCTGGGGGCAATGGCTTTACCGCCGTTGATGAGATGGCCGATGGCGCTGTTCTCACTGCCTTTAAGCGGCGCCAGCCCCATCCAGGTGGCGTGACGGGCGCGGGTGAACGCGACGTAGAGCTTGCGCAGGTCTTCGCCGAGGCGTTCGCGGTCGGCGGTGGCAAGCGTCTCTTCATCGGCGCTTAGGCTGAGTTGCAGCCTGCCTTCGCTGTCGTGCCAGCGCAGTGGCAGGTCGCTGTCGCTGACCGGGCGGTGATTAGAAATGAACGGCAGAAACACCAGCGGATACTCAAGCCCCTTGGATTTGTGAATGGTCACGACCTTGACCAGATCGGCGTCGCTCTCCAGGCGCAGCTTGTGGCTGTCGCCGTGGCTATCCGGGTCGGCAATCGCCTCGGCGAGAAAACGAATCAGCGCGTGTTCGCCATCCAGCTCCTGGCTGGCGTGCTGCAGCATTTCGCCCAGGTGGAGCAGGTCGGTTAGCAAACGCTCACCCTCGGCAAACTCGCTCAACAGCCGTGCAGCGATATCAAAATCCACCATCAAGCGGCGTACCAGCGGCAGCACGCCCTGGCGCTGCCACAGGTGGTGGTAGCCGCTGAACTGCTCAACCTTTGCTTCCCAGGCCAGTTCGCTCTGGTTGAGATGGTCGAGTGCTTCAAGGCTGAGCCCGATCACCGGCGTTGCCAGGGCGGCGCGCAGTTTGGCCTCCGCTTGGCGGGAGTTGGCCTGGGGCTCGGCGCAGGCGCGTAGCCAAATGGCTAGCTGCGGGGCGATGGGGGAGCTAAACACCTTGTCGTGATCGGAAAGGTAAACACTCTTGATGCCCCGGCTGGCCATGGCCAAACGAATCGCCCGCGCTTCCTGCAGGCCGTTGACCAGCACGGCCATGTCCGAGGGGGCCAGCGGAGTGAGTGATTGCTCTCCGCTTCTCACACTGCTATCGCCCGTCGCACTGTTGTCGATCGCTTTCGCAAAGCCCGCCTGCTGTTGGCGGCCTGCTTCCAGTAGCGCGGCCATGTGCGAGGCGCAGCGCTCGGCCATCTCGGTTTGATAGGCGGTTTTGGAGAGCGGCTCGTCGCTTTCAAGGGGCCACAGGGTCATCGCGGGTAGCGGCTGGCCGTTGAGCACCAGCGTGTCCTTGGTACCTTTGGCGTTGACGGGGTTAAACGGCAGCGGGTTGTTGCCACCATCAGCGCGGAATAAAAAGGCCCCGGCGTGATGTTGATCAGCGTAACTAAAGCAGTGATTGACCGCAGCGACCATGGCCAGGCTGGAGCGAAAGTTGGTGCCCAGCGTGACGTGGCGGCCATCGGTGTCGTGGCGGGCCTGCAGGTAGGTGAAGATATCCGCGCCGCGAAAGGCGTAGATGGCCTGCTTGGGGTCGCCAATCAGCAGAATGGCGCTGTCACGGCGGGGCGTTGCGACGTCATATACGGCGTTGAAGATGCGGTACTGAATTGGGTCGGTGTCTTGGAACTCGTCGATCAACGCGACGGGGAACTGGCGCTTGATCTGGGCGGCTAACGCTTCTTTGTTGGGGCCTTGCAGGGCGCGGTCTAAATGGGTAAGCAGGTCGTTGGGGCCCATTTCGGCGCGGCGTTCCTGTTCGCGCTCCAGGCGGGCGCGGCACCACTGCACGGCGTGAATCAGCAGGTCGTTACGTGGCTCGGGAAGGGCATCTAACGCTTGCGGTAGCAGCGCCAGCGCGTCCCACACCTGGGGGCAAGGCGGTGCGCCCTCTTTCCAGATATCGGCCATGCCGTCGGGCGTCATGCGTTTCCAGGCGGCGTCGGTAAGCGCAGGGCGGTCCAGGTCGCTTTCGCTCCACTCGCGCAGTGCGCCTAGCCAGTTGGTGCGGCTTTTGGCGTTGAAGCTTTGGCCCTTGAACGCTTTGCGCGTGGCGGCGTCTTCCAGAGCGGGCACCAGTTCATCCAGCCAAGCAGGCCAGGGGGCTTTGAGTTCGTTGAGCTGGGCGGTGCGTTCGGCTTGGGTGGCGGCCAGCGTTTCGCGGGGCTGTGGCTTTGCGCCGCCCAGCGCTTCGCTTTCAGGCAATAGCCGCTGCAGTAGAGCATGCAGATCGTCGGGCGATTTCCAGTAGCGGGTGACAATGCCCAGTGCGTCGCTGTCCAGCGGGTAGTAGAAGCTGCGCCAGTAGTCGCGCACCACTTCTTGTTCCAGCTCGCGCTGGTCGTTCTCTAAATTGAGCGAGAATAGGCTGCCGCTGTCGAAGGCATGCTCGCGCAGCATGCGGTAGCACCAGCTGTGGATGGTGGAAACCGCGGCTTCGTCCATCCATTCGGCGGCCAGCGCCAGGCGCCGCGAACAGGCGGGCCAACTGGCGGGGTCGTATTGGTCGCGGAGTTCTAGCAGAAGCTCATCGCTTGCCTGCCCATCATCGCGAAACACTTCCGCCGCTTCTACCAGCCGGTTGCGGATACGTTCGCGTAGCTCTTGGGTGGCAGCGTTGGTGAAGGTGACTACCAGGATTTCCGGCGGGGTGAGCGGGCGGATAAAGGCGGTGTCGTCGTCAACGCTGTGGCCGCCGAGCACCAGCCGCACGTAAAGCAGCGCGATGGTGAACGTTTTGCCGGTGCCTGCGCTGGCTTCTATCAGCCGGCTGCCGTGAAGCGGGAGCGTAAGCGGGTTAAGCGGTGTAACGCTGTTGGTTGACGGCAGTTGGCTCATGCGGCACCTCCTTTAATGGATCGATGCAGTGGCGCATAAAGCATCTCAGTCAGTGTCGCGAAGCAGTGGCCGCTATTGTTCTCGTTAAACAGTCTTTCGAAGCTTGGCCATTGGTGGGCGAGGTAGGCGCTTTGGGCAACTTCGCCGGCCTGAAAACGTCCGCCTTCATAGGCCGTTTCAGCGGCGGCGTAGGCGTCGCTTGCGGGGTCAGATTCTGGCGTGCCCTGTTTGGCTAGCCAGGCAAACGCGGCCTGCGGGGCGAGCGGTAGCGGAGCCTGCATGCCATCGCGCCAGGCGTTGAGCATGTTGTGTAGTTGGTAGCGGGCATTCTCGGCCTCTAAAGGCTCCAGCCGCACATGGCCGGCTTTTGAGAGTAGCTGTGTGGTCATCGGGCGCTCGGCATTACCCGCTAGGTGGGCGACCCAGGGCCGTAGCAGGTGCTGCCAGCGGTACTGAGCACGCCCGCGCCCTTGGCTGACCAGGCTGCTGCTGAGCAGTAACAGGCGGCAGCGGTTGCCTTCGCTATCTTCTCGTAACTCGCCTAGCCAGTCTTCCAGCGTTACCTTGCCTTCAACGCTTTCAATAACTTGTTCTTCAACTGCTTGTTCTTCAACAACTCGTTCTTCAACAACCTGCACGGCCTGGGGCGCCGTCACTATGTGGGGCCACTCTTGTAGGGCTTCTTCGTAGGCGCCAAACAGTGCCTCCATTGGCTCCGCCAGCGCTTCGCGCATGCGTTCACCAAACGCACCCACCGCCAGTACGCCTTGGCCTTTAAAGCGTTCAAGCGTTGCGTGCAGTGCTTCGATGCGCGGCAGGCCGTTGTCGACTGCATGGCGCTGGGCGGCGATTAGCTGGTCCTGTAGCTGCCAGTTTTGTAGCCCGTCTAGGGTGAAGGGTTCCACATCGAGCTGGGCGAGCTCTTCCTGTTCGAAGTAAACACCTAGGCGGGTATTGAAAAAAGCTTTCGCCGGTTCACGTAGAAAGCTGCCTAGTTGGCCAAGGGTTAGCGTGCTTTGCTGTTCAAGGCCCCACTCAGATAGCGGCGCTGGGTTTTGCGGGCGAGAGTCGCTGTCGCTAGTCTGCGTATGCGGAGCGCGCCCTTCATGTACTTCGCGCCATTCATGTACATAGGTAAATAGCCGCGCCTGGGCAGGGGAGTCGTCAGTTTGTGCGGTGAAATAGCGACGGCTAAATGGCTGAAGCGGGTGCTCGGTGGTTAAGGCATCGAGCAGCGGTGTGCCTTTTTGCGTGTGCCAGCCTGCTGCAAGGTGGTCGCGCAGTTGGCCGACCAGCACCGAGGGTGGCATCGGGTTGTTATCGATCAGGCTGCGGCCTACCCAGCTAATGTAGAGCTGCTGGCGGGCAGAGAGCAGCGCTTCCAAAAACAGGTAGCGATCGTCTTCCCGGCGTGAGCGGTCGCCGGGGCGGTAGTCGCTGCCCATCAGGTCAAAATCCAGCGGTGGCTGCGAACGCGGGTATTCGCCGTCGTTCATGCCCAGTAAGCAGACGTGCTTGAACGGTATCGCGCGCATCGGCATTAGCGTTGCGAAGTTGACCGCCCCGGCTAAAAAGCGCTGAGACAGGCTATGTTCGTCGATTTGCCCCAGCCAGTGTTCGCGCACCATGGAAAGCGGCAGGGGGTCAAAAAGCTGGGCCTCGTCGGTACTGTCTAACAGCTGCTGAAGCGCGGTTTCCAGCTTGGTGAGCATCACGCTTTCTTGAGCGTCGTCGGTCACAAAGTAAGTTTCCAGCAGCTCGCGCAGCCGCGCCACCCAGGTGGCGGTATCGGTGGGCTGGCAGAACGTTTCCCAGGTGTTTTCCAGGCGCTCTAGCAGCGTGGCCAGCGGGCCCGCTAGCGACGCTTCTAGCCCGCCAATGTCGTCAAACGGCTCAATGCCTTGCCAGGCGTCGGCGTCACCAATGGCGTAGCCCAGCAGCAGGCGGCGCAGGCCAAATGCCCAGGTGTTCTGGGTCAGCCCTTCAGGTAAATCCAGCCGAGTGCGCTGCTCGGCATTGAGCCCCCAGCGAATGCCCGCGCCTTCAATCCAGCGGCTAAGTGTGGGTAGATCGTGTTCATCGATACCAAAGCGGGCGCGCAGCGCAGGGACTTCTAAAAGGTCTAAAAGATCGCTTACCGAGAGGCGCAGCTCGGGCAGGCGCAGCAGTTTTTCCAGCGCTATCATCAGTGGCAGCCGATGGCGGCTGGCCTGATCCGACAGCGTGTAGGGAATATAGCGCGGGTCGTCGCTTTGCAGCTGGCCAAACACGGCTGCAATGTGCGGCGCGTAGCGGTCGATATCCGGCACCATCACGATGATGTCGCGTGGGCGCAGATCCGGATCGGCGCTGAATGCGGCAAGCAGCTGGTCGTGGAGAATTTCCACTTCGCGCTGGGGGCCGTGGGCAATATGAAACACGATGGAATCGTCGCTGGCCGCATCTAATGCGGGCCAGTGGGTTTGGGTTTCGGCGACGGGGCGCAGCTCGCGGATGTCGTCCTGCAGTTGGCTGAGCAGGCAGTTGCGTTCTTCGCCGCTAAACGGCTCAAACATATCGATTCGTAGCGCCTGCTGCTCGAACAGCGTTTGGTAGTTGCCTGAATCGTCGTGCTCATCAAGCAGGCGTAAGTAGTCGCGGCCCTGTTTGCCCCAGGCGGCCAGCAGCGGTTGGGCGTGCAGATGCAGGGCATCAATGCCATCACCGGTACCCAGTACGTCCAGCGCGTCGGGCATGCCCGCCTTACGCTGCTGGCGATAGCGGCTGGCGCGCAGCAGGTCTTTGTGTTCGATGATATCCGCCCAGTAGTACTGGCAGGGGTTGTGAACGCAGAGCACAATTTGGCAGCAGCGTGACAGTGCCGCCAAGGCTTCCAGGGTCTGTTGTGGCAGCGATGAAATGCCAAAAATGATCAGCCGCCGGGGGAGGCCGGGCGGGCATGGCTGGCCTTCTAGCTGCTCAGCGGCGATTAAAAACCGGCTGTGAACCTGGGCGCGGCTGCTGTTAAGGCCCGCAGCACCTTGTGTGTGGGCCACATCGTCGCGTAGCGCTCGCCATAGTGCCGGCTGCCACTGCTGATGCGCTTCCAGCGGGCGCGCCTCACCGCGGGCGGTAATCAATACATCGTTGCCCTTCGCCCAGGCGTCCAGCCAATCTGCGCGGTAGACCTGATACTGATCAAATAGATCGGCCAGCCGCTCGGCCAGCTGGTAGTGCTTGCGCTGGTCGCGATCGACCTCTAAAAAACGTGCCAGCGGCGCAAAGGTTTCTTGCTCGGCAAGGCTGGGTAGCAGGCGCAGTAAGCGCCAAATCAAGCGCGACTTATCAAACGGCGATGTTTCGGGAACGGCCTGTTCGTCTTCGGTTAGATGCGTCAGCACCGTGCGGTAGGCTTGCCATAAAAAACGCGCGGGCAGGGTGACATTAAGCGCGGCGGCAATACCTGCGCCACCTTGCGCGGGGTCTTCAGCGAGCGCCAGTTTTAGCCATTGCCCGATACCGTTGCTCTGTACCAAGATGGTTTCATTTTCCAACGGCGCTAACGGGTGCCTGCGCATCCACTCCACCGCCAAGCCACGCAGGTCTTCAAGACGATTGGCATGCACCACCATAAAGCCTGGCGCTAACGGCGTTTGTGAGAGCAGAGGGTTTACAGGCATGCACGATAGTCCTTAATGAATGATTCCTTGACGGCAGTGGCGATGGGCATAGCGCTATGGTGCCATATGTTAATCATCTTGCGGGATACGAAATATATCGCCAAGCTATACGGATACCGTGAGCAAAGCTAAGAGAGATCAATAATGACTGAGTCATCCCAACATTCCCGTCGCCACTCTTCTCTAGTGGTCGATGGTCCAGGTAAAGCTGCTAGCCGCGCCATGCTGCGGGCGGTGGGCTTTAATGATGATGATTTTAAGAAACCCCAAGTAGGTATTGCCTCCACCTGGAGCATGGTGACCCCGTGTAACAGCCATATTGGTGAGTTGGCCGATTTCGCCCGTGATGGCGCTGATGCCGGCGGTGGTAAAGGCGTGATTTTCAATACCATCACTATCTCTGATGGCATTGCGAATGGCACCGAAGGTATGAAGTACTCGCTGGTATCCCGTGAAGTCATTGCGGATTCCATCGAAACGGTGGCTGGCTGTGAAGGCTTTGATGGCCTGGTGGCAATTGGCGGCTGCGATAAAAACATGCCGGGCTGCATGATGGGCTTGGCGCGTTTGAATCGCCCCAGCGTATTTGTTTACGGCGGCACCATCATGCCGGGCAAAGGCCACACCGATATCGTCTCAGTGTTCGAGGCTATGGGTGCGCACTCCCGTGGCGATATCGATCTGATCGAATTAAAGAATATCGAAGAAACCGCTATTCCTGGCCCCGGCTCCTGTGGCGGTATGTACACCGCTAACACCATGGCCTCCGCGATTGAAGCACTAGGCATGAGCCTGCCGGGCAGCTCAGCGCAGAACGCTATCTCTCAAGAGAAGCGTGATGACTGTAAAGCGGCGGGTGAAGCGGTGCTGGCGCTGCTAGAAGCCGATATTAAGCCTTCCGATATCATGACTCGCGAGGCGTTCGAGAACGCCATTACGGTCACTATCGCGTTGGGTGGTTCTACCAATGCGGTGCTGCACTTGATTGGTATGGCGCGCACCATTGGTGTTGAGCTGACGCTTTCTGACTTTACCGAGATTGGTAAGCGCGTGCCGGTACTGGCTGATCTGCGCCCTAGCGGCCATTACATGATGAGCGAGCTGGTGGCGATTGGTGGCATTCAGCCAATGATGAAAGTATTGCTGGACGCAGGCTTGCTGCACGGTAACTGCATGACCGTCACCGGCAAAACTCTGGCAGAGAACTTGGCAAATGTTGCGCCTTACCCCGCTGAGCCGCCGATCATCGCGTCGCTTGATAAGCCGGTTAAAGCAGAAAGCCATTTGCGTATGCTTTACGGCAACTTGGCGCCAGAAGGGGCCGTTGCGAAAATCACTGGTAAGGAAGGTACGCGCTTTTCTGGCTCCGCGCGGGTATTTGGCTCTGAGGAAGAAGCTCAGGCACGCATTAATGACGGCACCGTCGTGGCTGGCGACGTTGTGGTTATTCGCTACGAAGGCCCGAGAGGTGGCCCGGGTATGCGCGAAATGCTCACACCTACATCGGCCATTATGGGCCGCGGACTGGGTAACGACGTTGCGCTAATTACCGACGGACGTTTCTCGGGTGGCAGCCACGGCTTTGTGGTTGGGCATGTGTCGCCGGAAGCGTTCGACGGTGGCCCGCTGGCGCTGGTGGAAAATGGCGACACCATCACCATTGATGCCGAGGCGGACACGATTGAGGTTGATTTGTCAGACGAAGAGCTAGCTCGCCGTCGCACGGCGTGGCAGCAGCCTGAACCCCGCTATACCCGTGGCGTGCTGGCGAAATATGCGCGTTTGGTTAGCTCGGCCAGCACCGGTGCGGTAACCGACCAAGAGTAAATCGACGTAATAATCGCGTTGTCATGAAGCGGTAAAGCGCAAGGCTGAATATCAAAGCCTTGCGCTTTTTTATGGGTATAAAGTAGAAAGAATCATGGCAGGTATGCGAATCGGTGCAGCTATTGAGTTGGTTTTTAAATGCGAGAGGATAAATATTTGATCAGACCGCCGGGAGGCGGCCTGTGGAAGAAAGCGCGATGAGAAAGCAGAAGAATACTGCTAAGGCGCCTCCAGCTCTAAGGTGCGACGCAGGGCGAGGAGTTCATCCACGCACAGATGCTCAAGCCTTCCGGCGAGCAAGTCGCTAATTTTTTGAACGGGAAGTCCTGCCCGACGGGCAATGTCTCGACTTCCTAGGTCTGATACTGCGATCAGACGCGTGATAATACGCATTAAGCGCGTACGTTTTTCTAGTTCCCTGACATCGAGGTCAGGGCTGCTTCGCGGGGGATCAACCTGTTCCGCTGTGGCAGTTGCGCGTGCCGTGCTCATGTGGCTCCATTAGTCTGAAATGACAAACACACAATGCCGCCAACCGGTGCGCTTTTCAATGCCTTTTTTGATGAAAATTTCACGATGCAGGCAAAGCCCGCAAACGGGCTAGCTCTGGTAAACTATCCGCCTTCCTATTTTTCAGTGCGCCAAGCTTGGTGCGCGCCATTTTTCAATTTAGTTTTGCTTTTATAGGCCGTTGGGCCGAGGAGTTTTGCATGTCGTCGAACAGCACACCCAAGGTGGGCGTGATCATGGGGTCTAAGTCTGACTGGCCCGTCATGGAGCACGCAGTGGCGATGCTGGAACAGTTGGGCGTGGCGTATGAAACGCGCGTGGTATCGGCTCATCGCACGCCTGACCTGCTGTTCGACTATGCCAAGAGCGCGGCTGAGCGCGGCCTACAGGTGATTGTGGCTGGCGCGGGTGGCGCGGCCCACTTGCCAGGTATGGTTGCTTCACAAACGCCGCTGCCCGTGCTGGGCGTGCCGGTAGAGTCCAAAGCCTTGAAGGGCTTGGATTCACTGCTTTCGATTGCGCAGATGCCAGGTGGTATTGCGGTAGGAACACTCGCAATTGGTAAAGCGGGGGCGACCAACGCCGGGCTACTGGCGGCACAAATCGTCGGCCTGCAAGATGCTGCGGTGCGCAGTGCGGTAGAAGCCTTTCGCGCTGAGCAGACTCAGAAAGTACTCGACAACCCAGATCCGCGCCCCGAGCCGGACGTTGAATAAGGAAGCTCGGTTATGACGTCTGGTATTACCAAGCATTCAGGCATGACCCAACGTATTGGCATTTTAGGCGCCGGTCAGCTTGGCCGTATGTTAGCGCTGGCAGGATATCCGCTGGGCAATCGCTTCACCTTCCTGGATACCACGGGCAACCCCAGTGCAGGCATCGGTGAGGTGATCATCGACCCCGATAACCAGCGCTTGGCCGAGTTCCTGGCTAACGTCGATGTGGTGACCTACGAGTTTGAACACTTGCCCGTTCAATTGGTGCGCGACATTGAACAGCACAAGCCGGTATATCCCAGCAGCCGGGCAATTGAAGTGTGCCAGAACCGTGTCGAAGAAAAGACGCTGTTTGATCGCTTGGGCATCCCCACGCCCGCCTACCGGGTCGTTGAGAGTGCCGAGCAGCTTGAAGCTGCCGCTCGTGAGCTTGGCTGCCCCGTGGTGGCCAAATCAGTCACTGAGGGCTACGACGGCAAAGGCCAGGCGGTGCTGAAGCATCCTGAGCAGGCGCAGGACGCATGGGCGGCTATCGGCCACTCGCAGCTGGTGGTTGAGGCCTTCGTTGATTTCGTGCGCGAAGTGTCAATGATTGCTGTACGGGGTCGCGATGGCGAGGTGGTGTTCTATCCCATGGCGGAAAACCAGCACGTCGACGGCATTTTGCGCTACTCGGTCGCGCCGCTGCCTGACTTGGATGCCAGCGTTCAGCAAACCGCCGATAGCTATATTCGTGCGCTGTTAGATGAGCTGGATTATGTGGGTGTACTGGCGCTGGAGTTGTTTCAAACCCGTGACGGCAGCCTGCTAGCCAATGAAATGGCGCCTCGCGTGCATAATTCTGGCCATTGGACCATGGATGGGGCCGTCACCAGCCAGTTTGAAAACCATCTGCGTGCGATACAGGGGCTGCCGCTAGGCGATACGCAAGCGATTGCGCCCACCTGCATGATTAACGTCATTGGCCGCGAAGGCGATAACGCGGCCATGCTGGCGCTTGCTAACACGCATCTGCACCGCTATGACAAAGCTGAGCGCGCCGGTCGTAAGCTTGCCCACGTCAATATCCTAGCGGCCAACCACGCCGAACTGCTTGAAAAAGTGCGCACATGTAGCGCTTTGATGCCGGAGGCGCCGTCGCCAGCGCTTAGCTTTACTGACAAGCTCTGATAGCAAACTGTAATTGCAAAAAGCCGCCTGCTAGCAACAGGCGGCTTTTTAGTGCTGGCGATTGAGCACTACTGATTAAGCACTAATGATTGAGCGCTGCTGATCACTGACGCATTTAGCTCAACTGGCCACTCAGTAGTACCCACAGCGCAATTAATGCGAAGTGGCCGGGATACCAGGCTAGCCATAAACGGCGCGGCATCTCCACGATGACGGTGGGAATATAGCGGGCCGCACCGGCTGCTAAAATCAGCACGATGACGCAGGTGCCAACGGTGAATGATTTGGCCATATCCGAAGCATTCATTTGCCCTGCGATCCAGAGCACTGGAAAGGCCGCTAGCCCCGCCCATAGGCGCGCTTGGAAATGGTTGCCTGCTTGATGTAATGCGTGCATCGCAAACATTAATAGCGGAATCAGCAGCAGCCCGTTATGACCGTATTCCACCCAAAACCCGAGTAAATACCAAACCGTCACACCGACCGCTGAACCGGCTAACAGCCAAGGTAACCCTAGCGTTTGCTGCTGATAGTGCTGCCAGCCTTGGCGGACTAACGTACCCAGCACTAGGCCACTGGCCAGGGTAAAGCAGACGTTTAAGATAAACGCGTCGGATGCACGGGGCATGACCATATAGGGCAACTGAGCAACCAGGCCAATCACTAAAATGCGGCGTGAATAGCGCAGCGGGTTACGCGTATTAAACAGCCCGTGCCAGGCCACCATTGCAGCGAAAAGTGGGAAAGCAATGCGGCCAATGGATGAACCTGCCCAACCTAAATCCCAATCGCCCGGCAATACATAGCGCGTGAGATGATCGACGGTCATTGTGAACAGTGCTAACCATTGCCCCCAGCCAGTCCAATGGGATGACGGGCGCGAGTAAGTGTCTGGGTGAGTACCCGGTGAAAGAGCCATAAAACCTCCGTGTTGATCAACGGCAATGATACACAGACTCAGGCTGTTCTACCTAGTTCACTGAATTTGCTGCGTTTGAAAGGAGTGAGAATGGGCGGTATCTGAGCGAAAACGTGCCTGCATTGTGCTGCTTTAAAACGCGTCACCCCGGCATAGGCCGGGGTGACGATAGCACTTATTACTCGATAAGCGGGAGACCGCCCATTGAGTGCTACGATTACTCTTCGCCGAAGTAGCGAGTAAAGATTTCGTCGTAGGTGCCGTCTTCTTGTACTTCAGCCAGCGCTTCGTTGAATTTCTCGGCTAGCGCTTCATCGCGCTGACGGAAGGCGATACCAAAGCCATCGCCGAAGTATTCCTTGGGTTCGCTAATGCGCTCACCGATCACTACATAGTCAGCGTCGTCGCTTTCAAGCAGCGTTGTTTGGCCAATCGGGAAGTCGAGGAAAACGATGTCTAGACGCTCGGCTTCCATGTCCAGCACCATGTCGTCAGCCGTAGAGTAGCGGCTGATTTCGGCGACGCTGCTAAAGTTGTCTGTGACGTAGTTATCTTGCAAGGTGCCGCGCTGAACGCCGATAGTCATGCCTGCCAGCGTTTCTTCATTTGCTTCACTGATGTCCAGGTCGCTGGCGGCAAACCAGGCTGACGGCATAGTGATGTAGGGGTCAGAAAACAGCACCTGCTCACGACGCTCATCGTTGATGGTCATCGACGACATGATGGCGTCGTAGTTGCGTGACATCAGGCCGGGAACAATGCCATCCCACTCTTGCTCGACCCATTCACAGGTAACGCCCATGCGATCGCACAGCTCGTTGCCAAGGTCGATATCGAAGCCGGTAAGCTCGCCTTCAGCGGTACGAAATTCCATCGGCTCATAGGGAACATCTACGCCAATACGAACGTTGTCGTAATCACGCGCTTGAGCGGAGGAGGCTGCGGCGATGGCTACGCCCAGAAGAGAAACCGTTACTAGTTTTTTCATTTTTCTACTCCGTAGAGAACAGGTTTACTAATTATCATCCCCCTTAACGTACCCCAGCTGGTGGCAGACGAAAAGAGGCAATTACTGCTATAAACCAACGCTTGTTTGACGGTGGTAATTTAGGTTTGCTACTGCCACAAACTTATTAGGTCCAGGGGCTAGCATTGATTGATTACGGCGTTTGTGGCTGTAAGTGCGCCAATAGGCGTTTTTCCAAGAAACGGAAAAAGTACAAAATTGCGAACGTTAAGCACAGGTAGATAGCCGCGACAAACAGAAACGCATCGAACGGGGCGTAAAAACGTGCATATACAAAGCGTGCGGCACCGGTTAAATCCATCAGTGTGACTACGCTGGCAATCGCGCTTGCATGCAGCATAAAGATTACTTCGTTGCCGTAGGCGGGCAGGGCACGACGAAAAGCGCTGGGTAAAATAATCCGCCGCATCATTAGGCCTCGTGACATGCCGTAGGCACGGGCAGCTTCGATCTCACCTTGCGAAGTCGCTTTGATCGCACCGCGAAAAATCTCGGTGGTATAGGCGGCAGTGTTAAGCGTGAAGGCAATCAGCGCAGGATAAAAAGCGCCGCGCAGTATGGGCCATAAAAAAGACTCTTGGATGCCGTCGATAAACACCACGCCGTAATAGATGATGTAAAGCTGAATCAGCAGCGGCGTGCCGCGAAATACATAGGTAAACAGGTAAATCGGCAAACTAATCCATTTATGCTTTGAGCTGCGCATAATCGCAAGCGGCACGGCAATAATGAGCCCCGCAATCAGCGATAAAAAGACCAGTTGTGTGGTGGTGACAAACCCTTGGGCGTAGTACCCAAGCGTATCGGCGGTAAAAATGGTGTTGCCAGCGAGCGCGTCATTAAACCAAGTGGAAATATCAAGCATCTCACTGACCTCCAAAGCCGATGTCATAGCGTTTCTGCAAGCGCGCAAAAATCCATTCGGATACGCTGGCAATTAGCAGATAAACCACGGCGACGGGAATTAAAAAGGTGAACGGTTCGTGAGTGGCGCGGGAGGCTTCGGCGGCGACGCGAACCATATCGGTCAGGCCAATAACGGACACCAGCGCGGTGGTTTTCAGCAATACCATCCAGTTATTCGATAGCCCTGGCAGCGCATGGCGCATCATTTGTGGGAAACGAATGCGTCTAAATACCAAGCCGCTACTCATACCGTAGGCTTTACCCGCCTCAATCTGACCGTTGTCGACCGCCATAAAGGCACCGCGAAAGGTCTCGCCCATGTAGGCGCCAAAGATGAAGCCAATGGTCAGCACACCGGCGGCGAAGGCATTGAAGTTAATATAAAGATCGATCTCGTAGTTGTAATAAAGCATGTCGCTAATAGCGTTCACGCCAATTTGGCCGCCAAAAAAGAGCAGCATCATCAGCACGAGATCAGGCACGCCACGAATTAACGTGGTGTAAACAGTAGCGGTTCGCCTTAAAAACCAATTACGCGACATCTTTGCGGTGGCGGTTAGCAGCCCCAAAATAATCGCCAAAAGTAACGAAAGCACCGCCAACTGAATAGTGACGCCAGCCCCTTCGATCAGCCGGGGACCATAACCTTGTAAATCAAGCATGGTAAGCCTCGCAGATCAGTATTTGGGTGCTAAAAATTGCTTCAGACGCGGAGACTGCGGATTACCAAGCACCTGATCAGGCGGCCCCGCTTCTTCCACTAAGCCCTGATGAAGATAAATAACCTGACTGGATACATCGCGAGCAAAGCTCATCTCGTGCGTGACCACGACCATCGTTCGGCCTTCATCAGCCAAACCGTGCATGACTTTGAGTACGTCGCCGACAAGCTCAGGGTCAAGTGCAGAGGTGGGCTCGTCAAACAGCATGACCTCTGGGTCCATCGCCAGGGCGCGGGCAATCGCGCCACGCTGCTGCTGCCCACCTGACATTTGGGCGGGGTAGGCATTGGCACGAGCCGTTAAACCCACGCGATCAAGCAAGGCGTGGGCATGTTCTAAGGCTTCTTTTTTGGGTTTTTTCAGCACATTGATCGGCGCTTCTATAATATTTTCCAGCAGCGTCATGTGTGCCCACAGATTAAAGCTTTGGAACACCATCGAAAGCTTGGCGCGCATTTGCACCACCTGCTTCCAATCTTCCGGTTCGCGGCCGTGTTTAGTGGTCTTAAAGCGGATTGGCTCGCCGTGAACAATGAGTTCGCCATCGTCGGGCTGCTCAAGCAGGTTCATGCAGCGTAAAAAGGTACTTTTACCTGACCCAGAGGCGCCAATCAGCGTGATGACATCGCCCTTTTGGGCTTGCAATGAAAGGCCTTTCAGGACTTCCGTATCGCCAAAGCGCTTTTTAATATTACGCACTTCAAGGGGAGTAGGCGTAGCGGCCATAAGATTGGCTCCAGTACAGAGTTGCCGCAGCAACAGTAGGTTGTTTGGTGCGGCTGGCGCGAAAAAAGGGGCGATTCTATCAGGCCGGGCACACTGCGCGCGCCCTAATTATGAGATTAAGCATTCGACGTTCGTCGTGGTGCTTAAGGGCCTGTGATCATCTCGCCATTATTATTGTCAACATCGCTTACTTTTATACGGTTTAAAAGCGCATTTTTTCTCGACTCTTTCGTGATGCTCTTAGTGTTGTACTGATTTAAGATTGCGCTGAAATAGGCACTACTAATAGTGCTGCCCGAGCGCCCACTTCAACGTTGGCGTTAGGAAATACCACGCAAAGAGGCGTATCACCTACTCGAATATCACCCGCAGTGCCGTCTTGCGACAAAAGCGTGCCGGGCTCGAAGCGGCTGAAATTGAGCGTGTCGTCGGCAAAGCACAGTTGGAAATCGTCAGAGTGGCGCATGAGTTCGTGGTGCACTTGAAAAAACACCATCTGTGATGCTGGCTTACCTGCTGGCTGATGACCTTCACTTAGTGATGTCAGCAGCGCACGCATGGGTGCCAGCGATGCCATGTCATTTTGGCCAAAAGGTGCGACACGCCCCAGCTCAATAGTAAACGCCTGGGCTGCGTGATAATGCTTGCTGTAGTGGGAGAATGTCCAGCTGTGCTGATGTTGATGCAGCACTGCCTGCATGTCCGCCGCGGCGAACCAGCTCCACTGCGCAGGGTCGGTCGCTGATTGCGCAAAGGGTTGCACGACAAAGCGTGGGTAGCGGCTGCCTCGTATGGCGGTATGAAGGTCGTAATGTAGCTTGGGTTGGTGGGCATGTCGGGCGTAAAAATGATCGACCGCGGCCATTAGTTCACGGGCACGATCAGGCTCTGGGCCTTCAGCCGTTAGCTCGCGATTGAACAGGCGGTTTAAATTAGTGCTGAGAAAGCGCCGCTGAGCCTTAAGCGCAGGCAAATTGCCTAGAATGACTAACATGGGCGCGCCAAGAGTAACGGTGCCTGCTTCCAAAGCGCTTAGCCACTCACCGATCAGCTCAACCGGCGCCGTTTCGTTGCCGTGGATCGCTGCTGAAAAGATACAAGCGTGGGCATCAGCGCTTGGCTGATGAGGGGTGAGCTCCATAATGCCAGGCGCATGCAAAGAATACGTTCCGCTTTTAAAAGCGCCGCTGCGAGAGGCGGGGAGCTGCCCGTCAAGCGACCAATCTAGCCAGTGGCCTAGCATTGCTGGTTCCTTTATCCGTGTTGATGTCAGCATAACCGTGAGCCTAGGTTTAGCACGTTGAGCGGGAGTGACAAACCCATAGGTCGTTCGCGTGAAAAAGCCCAGTTTAATCATGAAACAATGAAAAAGCGCCCATGCTAAGCATGAGCGCTTTTGGCAGAAGAAATGTCAGATTAGGCTGAGCGCTGGCGCTTCATCTCTTGCTGATACTCGCTGGCGAGAGAGGTTTTTTGTTTGTCTTCAAGCCCACGCCCAGCCAGCTGGAAAACTTCTTGCTCTTCTTCATCCAGGTGGTGGGTCACTAAATGCTGCAGCTGTTTAGCATGGGTCAGCCAGTGAGTCGCGCTATATTCAGTCTCATCGAGCAGCTCTAATAGCTCGTCAATTTCATGGTGCTCAGCTACGCTGTGGCGCGCTTTTTCTTGGGTTAAATCAATGGCCATCATGGGGATATAAAGCGATCGCTCTTCCGCCGCCGCATGGTAGTGGAGTTCAGCCCGCACCTGCTGATAAAGACTATCACGCTCTTCACTGTCGCCGTGGGTCTCAACTAACTGTGCGAGCAGGTCGCGTTGAATATCATGATCCTTGCGCAGGGCTTCAAAAATCGTCATTCCTAGCTCCTTGGAAACGTTTCAGGGGTTAGCATGACAAAAGCTAACGGTGGATGGCGTAAAGTGCAAGGTGGCAAATATGTTCATTTTTAATGAGTATAGTGGTGGGCATGCTACCCCACCACTGAAAGCTCTCGGTATCAATTGGCCGTATGGCCCTGTTATGCCCCACGAGTTGCCGTATAAATGGTGTACACGGACTGGCTGGCCGTCATAAACAGTCGGTTGCGATCCTTGCCAGCGAAACACACGTTAGAACAGACTTCGGGTAGCAAGATACGCCCTAGCAGATCGCCTTGCGGTGAAAAAACCACTACACCATCGATCCCTTCACCACCGTTAGCACTCGACCAGATATTGCCATCCATGTCGCAGGTCATGCCATCAAAGATTGTATCTTCACTGGTCACGATAACCTGTCGATCGCTGACGCTTCGCCCATCTGCGCCAAGCGACCAGCGAATGATCTGAGCAGGTTCTTCAAAATGGGTGGAGGCACTGTCGCTGGCGTAGAATCCGTTGCCATCGGGTGTCAGTACAATACCGTTTGGTTTACGGATATCATCGGTCAGCATTATTGGTTCATCAAGGCTGTCATCAACATAATAGATGGCTGTCTCAAGTTCCAGATCGCGCTTCTTGCCCTCGTAATCGAAGTGGGCGCCATATCCCGGATCAGTGAAGATCACACCACCCGAAGGGAGAGCCACCAAGTCATTAGGTGCATTAAGTGGCTTGCCTTGATAGCGTTCAGCGAGAACGGTTGTACTGCCGTCCCATTCATAGCGCAAGACGCGGGCGGGGGAGTGCTCACAAGAAATCAATCGACCCTGGTGATCGAAGGTATTACCGTTAGAGTAACCAACATTATCTCGAAGGACGCTGACTTGCCCCGTCGATTCATCCCAGCGCATTTGCTTAGCACGAGGTATGTCGCTGAAAACGACGTAACGTCCTACTGCGTTCCAAGCAGGTCCTTCTGTCCATAGCCCACCGCTCCAATGTCGCTCCAATGGGCTATTGAAAATCATGTAGTCACTGAAGCGTGGATCTTCGACTTTCCAAGCATCAATGGGGTAGCGGTCGGGGATAGGGCCTAGTGAGATTTGAGAAGCAAATAGCTGAGGTGACGTACTAACGGCCGCTAGGGCGGCCGTTGCCGAAAGGAACTGACGGCGTCCAAGTTTCATAGCGTTATCCTGATTATTGTTTGATTGCATGGGTATGTGCAAAGTGGAAGTGACGGTATATTCGCCTCCTAGGAAATGTAGAACATAATCTATTAAAGGTCACACATTGGTTGTTTGATAAATTTTATTATTATTGAGCCCAATGCGTGGACGAAGACCCAATAGGAAATGGTGTGAAGCAACTAAAAAAAATTGGCAACCTGCAGGACTTTGAGCGCGTCGCGCATAAACACTTACCTAGACCGCTGTTTGGCTATGTGGCTAATAGTGCAGAAGAGGGTAAAACGCAGTTAGCCAATCGGCAGGCGTTTGATCGCTATGCCTTGCGGCCTAGAGCCCTAGTTGATGTTTCTGCCATCTCGATTGAAACTGAGCTTTTAGGCCAGCGCTATAGCGCGCCCTTTGGCATTGCTCCCATGGGGATTAGCGCCTTAACGGCTTACCGCGGTGATCTTGTGCAGGCGCGCGCGGCGGCTAAAGCCAAGCTTCCGATGATACTTAGCGGCAGCTCGCTTATCCCTCTTGAAACCGTTCAGAAGGATGGGCCCACCGACTGGTTCCAGGCTTATTTGCCTGGCACGCTTGCTGAGATTGAAGCATTGCTTGCTCGCGTCGAGCGGGCGGGCTACCGCAACTTAGTGATTACGGTGGATTATGCCGTGCCACCTAATGGCGACAATAATCGCCGCAGCGGTTTTTCATCGCCGCTTCGGCCGAGTTTGCGGCTGGCCTGGGATGGCATTATTCGACCACGCTGGCTCTTTGGTACTTTTCTACGCACGCTCTATCATCACGGCATACCGCATTTTGAGAATAACTATGCCCAGCGGGGCATTGCGGTTATCTCCAAGAATGTCACTCGCGATTTCTCTGGCCGCACTCATCTCGACTGGAGCTACCTTGAGCGAGTGAGGGCATTATGGCCAGGTAAGCTGATCGTCAAAGGGATCCTGCATCCTGAGGACGCGCGGCGGGTTGAAGCGCTGGGAGGCGACGCTGTCATTGTGTCCAATCACGGTGGTCGACAGCTCGATAGTGGTGTGGCGGCACTCGATGCGCTGCCTGATATTGTCCAGGCTGTGGAGCATATCCCGGTAATGGTCGATAGCGGTTTTCGACGTGGCACGGACGTTATTAAAGCGTTAGCGTTAGGTGCCAACTTTGTATTCATTGGCAGGCCGATTAACTACGCGGCCGCTTATGCAGGTGAGGCGGGCGTGACGCATGCATTGAATCTACTGCGTGAAGAGGTTGTCCGCGATTTGGCATTAATGGGGGTGACGGATATTGGCCAGCTTGCACCTGAGCATTTGGTGGCTCGCCCATAAAATAGCGCGTGGGCCTTTAGGCGCACGCGCTTAGCGTCATTGCTCAGTCGTTCAGGCTCAGATCTTAAATCTATGTATTTAAAGCAAAGTATTTAAAATATAAGTATTTAAAGCCTAAGCGCCGCGTTCAAATTTAGACCGCAAGCTTATCGGCAATTGCCCGGCCCAGGCTTGCGGTGGTGCCTTGCCCGCCCACGTCGCGAGTAAGTACTTGGCTATCGCCTTCGCTGAGAACTTCCTCAATCGCCGTTACTATCGCGTCGGCGGCTTCCTTGTAGCCTAAGTGTTCAAGCATCATGGCACCTGACCATATCTGGCCAATAGGATTGGCGACACCTTTGCCAGCGATATCAGGTGCGCTGCCATGAACTGGCTCGAACAGGCTCGGGAATTTGCCTTCCGGGTTAATGTTAGCCGACGGTGCAATGCCGATAGTGCCGGTACAGGCGGGACCTAAGTCAGAAAGGATATCGCCAAACAGGTTACTGCCCACCACTACGTCAAACCAGTCCGGATGAAGCACAAAGTTAGCGGTCAGAATATCGATATGAAATTTATCCACGGCAATCTCTGGGTAACCTTTCGACATTTCGACTACGCGCTCATCCCAATAAGGCATAGTGATTGAGATGCCGTTGGACTTGGTCGCCGAGGTGAGCTTTTTGCGTGGGCGTGTTTGCGCTAACTCAAACGCATATTTCAGCACGCGGTCAACGCCGGTGCGGGTCATGATGGTTTCTTGAATGACGACTTCACGGTCGGTGCCTTCAAACATCTTGCCGCCAACGCTTGAGTACTCGCCTTCGGTGTTCTCTCGAACCACATAAAAGTCGATATCACCCGCTTCGCGACCCGCTAGTGGGCTTTTAATGCCGGGCATTAATTTGCAAGGACGCAGGTTAATATATTGATCGAACTGGCGGCGGAATTGGAGCAATGAACCCCATAGTGATATATGGTCAGGCACTTTTTCAGGCCAGCCAACGGCGCCATAGAAGAGCGCATCGAAATCTTTTAGCTGCTCGAACCAGTCATCCGGCAGCATCTTGCCGTGTTCTAAATAGTAGTCGCAGCTACCAAATTCAAAGACGCTAAATTCAAGATCAATATTGAAACGCTTAGCCGCAGCTTCAAGCGCGCGAATGCCCTCAGGCATTACTTCGGTGCCAATGCCGTCGCCAGCGATGACCGCAATCGTATGAGCCATGGTAACTCCTTATATTGTTTGTTATTCAATATCAGTTCAGATGCATGAATACTGAAACATAAAGCACTATCAGAACTGAGTGTAGCGGCTATTTGTTAAGAGATAATCAGGCTATTATTCAAGTTATTGTTGCTTGAAAGTAGAGAATAGCCGAGGTGTTGGATGGCTCAGTTGGATGATTTGGCTTTTTTTCAGCATTTAGCGCGTGCCGGGAGTTTAACGGCGACGGCGCGCGAGCTTGGCCTTTCGCTGTCAGCGGTGAGCAAGCGATTAAAAATATTGGAAGGACGTTTAGGCATTGAGTTGGCCGCCCGTACCACAAGGCGATTAACGCTGACGGCCGAGGGCGAACGCTATTGTGCACGCGGGGCGCTGATTCTAGACGAGCTTGATGAACTGGAAAATTCATTGGGCGAGGGCATCAACCAGGCACTTAGCGGGAGGCTACGTATTAACGCCACCTTTGGCTTTGGCCGTCGCCACATTGCGCCTTTGCTGTCACGTTTCTGTGCCCAGCATCCAGACGTAGAAGGGTGGCTCGAACTTACCAACTTTCCGCTTAATTTGAGCGATCACGGTTTTGATATTGGCATTCGCATTGGCGAGCCTCCTGAGTCGCGCTTAGTTGCCCGGCGAATTTTAGCGAATCGGCGCGTGCTCTGCGCATCTCCGGCGTATATCGCTCAGGCGCCAACGCTTCAAGCGCCCGCAGATTTACAGCAGCATGCTTGCCTAGTGATCCGCGAGAACGACAGTGACTTTCCGGTGTGGCGCTTTGAGCGATGCGGTCAGCCTAGCAAGGTGCAGTCGGTTAAAGTCAGCGGTCGGTTGGCCAGCAATGATGCGGAGGTGATCACTCGGTTAGCGCTAGATGGCCACGGCGTGATGTTGCGCTCTTGGTGGGATGTTAATGAACACCTAGCGAGCGGCGATTTAGTGGCGTTACTGCCTAGCTGGCAAGGCGTACGAGCAGATTTTTACGCGGTATTTGAGCAGCGCCGTCACGTGCCCGCCAGGCTGCGCGCCTTTATTGATTTTGCGCAACGGGAAATGGTCGGGCGAGTGTCGGCACTGCCAGAAGAAACGCTTAACGGTCCGTGCAAGAATCGCCCTGAGTAACCTCGATGAACTCATCGGTCGGGAAATCGAGCTCTGCCGCACGCTGTTGTAGACGCGCTTCCGTCGCACTATCCATTTGCGATGTGCGTGACAAAATCCACGTCTAAGATGTTGTAACCGCCGTAAATTAGTCGCAGGTAACGGTCGAACGATCGCTATGGCGGGCGAGCACGCGAAGGCGTGAAGCCAGCATATCGCGGTCTAAGTAGGTACCCTGCAAATGACGTGCGCCGCTGTTGGGATCGAACTCGCGACGACCATGAAGCACACGGCGATTATCAAATGCCACCATCTGCCCCGGGCGAAGCGTGAACTCTAACTGATGTGCTTCGCTGTGAAACAGCTTCCACAGTAGAGCGTAAGCGCTGTACCAAGCTTCCATTTGCTCCACCGGTAAGTGCAGGGCGTCGCGAATCCAGTTGTTCAGGCGCATCTCAACAAGGTTACCGGCGACATCCAGTGTGACCACGGGTGCTCGCATAGAAATATCGTGGGTCTCATCCTGGAAGCGAAAATCAATCGGTGTCTCGCTGAGAATAGCTAACGCTGCCGGGTCTTTCTTGCGTAGGGCTTCAACGACGCGGGCACCATCTGCAAACAGTGATTCGCCACCGCTGGCGCCATTTTGCAGGCAGTAGAGCAGCTGAATATCCGGCGGTTGGCGCCAGTTAGGCAAATCGATATGCAGCGGTAACCCGACCGCAGTATAAGCCGCGTTGTTGGGGTTGGGTTTTGAGCGCACATCGAAGCGAGCGCCAAAGTTGGTGGCACGCAGCGGCCCAATGCGCTCAGCCAAACGGCTCACTTCCTCTTCTACCAAGGGGCCATCCGTCATTAGTGCCAGGCCATCGCGTAGCATGGCGGTGAGCCAGGCTTTCTCACCTTGAGGCGTTAAAAAATCACAGTGACTGATACGCTCAGGCGCAAAGCCATCATTCCACGCCATGCTGCTGGGTACCGCTGAACTCAGGCTTGCTTCTGGGCGGCGTTGATATAGCCAGCCGCAATGAAACGCGCTGACATGCCCATCCTGCCAGTTCAGGTGCAGGTGGCCATCCAGTAGCGCAACGCTTGGCGGCTCAGCAATCGCTTCAAGTGGCAGATAGAGCCTTTCGCGTGTCTGCGGATGGCGGCAGGCTTGGCAGGCGCAGTGGTCGCGTAACCAGAGCAAGGGCAGGGTGGTTTGCTGGCCATCTTGCCACTCGAGTGAGACGCCATATTGGGCGAGCATCGCCTGGGTAAGTGCAGGCCCGGCTTGATAGGGAGTTAATTCGCCCATGTCTGGGGCGTGAACATTGCTCGTTATTGTCGAAGGTATCGTTTGTATTGCGCTGTTCATTAAAACTCCAGATGACTCCCTTGACGGAAATGTCTAAGGGGCGGTGCATTACTGTTATTTAGGATGAAGGAGTAGCCGCGTCAGTGACAAACGATTAATCTGGCCCCTAAGACATCGTTTTACTTATAGGTTGCTTTTTCATGGGTCAATTACCGCCGTTGCTATGGCTGCAAGCCTTTGAATCTGCGGCACGTACATTGAGTTTTACCGCCGCAGGTAACGAGCTAGGCGTCACTCAGGCCGCCATCAGCCAGCGTGTTAGGCTGCTTGAGGATCGCGTAGGTCAAAAATTGTTTGTGCGCCATGCCCGTAGCTTGACGTTAACGCCCGCCGGTCAGGCATGGATGCCGAGTATTCATGATGCTTTCATGCGTATTAGTGAAGGCACGCTAGAAGTCTTTGGCAGCACCACTGAGCAGCCGGTCACGATACGCACGACACCGGTGATTCAGCAGTCCTGGCTGGCTCCGCGCTTAGTTGCTTTCCACCGTGCCTATCCGCAGGTGGCCGTGCGCTTGGTAAGTGCGATCTGGCCGGATGACTTCGGCCCCGAAGGCGCCGACATTGAAATTCGTTACGGCAAAGGGGGATGGGCCGGTGTTGATATGCAGTCGCTAGGTGAGGATCAACTGCAGCCGGTTTGTTCGCCCGCGCTGGCTAAAACACTGGCGTCACCAAGCGATTTGGCTGGGCATACATTGCTTCATGCAGCAGGGTTTGGCATTGGCTGGTCAGGTTGGCTGCAGGCCGCAAACGTGGCGGATATGGAAGCACGGTGTTGGTCAATAACCTGCGATAACCAGGTGATGACGCTGGTATTAGCTAGCCAGGGTGGAGGTGTCGCGCTTACCCATCGACGCTTAATGGAACGGCGCACGGACCTGGCCGCTCCCTTTGCGCTTAGCGTAGTGAGTGATGAGCGCTTTTGGTTAGTGCGCCCTAATCGTCGTCACGTAGATGAGGATGCTGCCTTGGTTTGGGCGTGGCTGGTTGAGTCACGTTAAGCTGCTGTTAAAACTGGATTGGTGCGCTGGTGGTCGGCATCATTTTTCCAATGCGCTTGCCATTTTGGTGCAACCGTGAAGAATGATGCGTTTTCAATGCTAAAAAAAGGCGTCTGATATATGGAATTTTCTCTTGCAGCGCTAGTGGATCGAGGCAATGGACTGCTTTGGGGCAGCGTGCTGGTTTACTTATTGATTGGTGCTGGTATCTACTTCACCGTTATGACCCGCGGTGTTCAGGTTCGTTATTTTGGCCATATGTTTAAGCTGCTGCGCAGCTCCCGCCAATCAAACGGCGGTATCTCTTCATTTCAAGCACTTTCAACCAGCTTAGCGGCGCGAGTCGGTACGGGTAACCTTGCTGGCGTGGCCGTCGCGATCTATTTTGGTGGCCCCGGCGCCATTTTCTGGATGTGGATGACCGCGATGGTCGGCATGGCAACCAGCTTTGTAGAGTCAACGCTGGCTCAGGCGTATAAAACCGACCATGGCGATAATACCTTTCGCGGTGGCCCGGCCCGCTATATTGAAAAAGGGCTTGGCTTACGCTGGCTGGCGATGCTGTTTTCGATTTGTTTGATTATTGCGTTTGGATTGGCGTTTAACAGTGTTCAGGCCAACTCCATCGCCCAGGCGATGGAACAGGCATTTGCCATTCCCACCTGGGCCATGGGGTTAGTCTTGATGGCGGTGGTCGCACCGATCATTTTTGGCGGTTTAAAGTCGATCGCCAAAGTAGCTGAGCTGGTTGTACCGCTAATGGCGCTGCTTTATCTGGTGCTGGCGCTGGTCGTGGTGGGGTTGAATATCAGCGAATTGCCCGCCGCGATCATGACGATTGTGCGCAGTGCTTTTGGTCTTGAACAGGCGGCCGGTGGTGCCGTTGGTTACGCCGTTTCTCAGGCGATAATGAACGGTATTCAGCGCGGACTCTTCTCTAACGAGGCGGGTATGGGCTCTGCACCCAACGCGGCGGCAACGGCCTCTACGCGCCCCGACCACCCTGCCGCGCAGGGTTTTATCCAAATGTTGGGGGTGTTTTTAGATACCCTGGTCATCTGTACGGCAACGGCGGCGATCATCATTATGGCCGGGCCAGAGCTAATGTCAGGTGATGAAAATAATGGCATTCAGCTAACCCAAATGGCGTTATCCAGCCACGTGGGCGACTGGGGCGGCATGTTTGTCGCGGTGGCGATTCTGCTGTTTGCGTTTACGTCTGTTATTGCCAACTACTCTTACGGTGAGTCTAATATTGAATATTTAGCCGGACGCCGTGCTCCCTTGGCCGTTATGTTTTATCGCTTCGCGGTGCTGGCGATGATTATGGTGGGCTCGGTGGCCAGCCTGGGAGCTATCTGGAACTTCGCTGATCTATCGATGGGGATGATGGCGATTATTAACTTGGTGGCTATTTTGATGTTATCGCCGGTGGCTTTCTCACTCTTTCGCGACTACGAAGTGCAGTTGAAAGCGGGCAAGGAGCCTACCTTCGATCCCAGCAAGTTCCCTAAGTTAGCCAATAAGGTTGACCCTAAGGCTTGGCCGAAAAAGTAAAAAGGAGGTTGTCGTCATGGCTCGGCCTGAACTACTCGAACAGATTTATACGATCGTTGATCAGATTCCGCCGGGCCGTGTTACCACCTATGGCCGCATTGCTAAAATGACGGAAGGCGCGACCCCGCGCATGGTGGGCTCGGCGATGCGGCATTTGCCGGATGGCCATCAGTTGCCTTGGCATCGCGTGATTGCGGCGTCGTTAAAGCTTGCTGATCATGGTGGGGCTGAGCGTCAGCATCAGAAACTACGCGATGAAGGTGTGTTATTTGCTGCTAAAGGGCGGGTGCCTGCCCATCTCGTTTGGCCTGATTGAGTAAAGCCATGATGCTCGCTAACAACAACGCCGCCCAAATGGGGCGGCGTTGTTGTATTAGGCTTAGCAATTAAGGCGTTATGCGGTCATTCACTCTTCTGACTTACCGCCGGACTTCCACGACCAGTCACGCCAGCGTAGATCGAACAAATCTTTACGACGGTCTTTCAAATTCGTCACTGAGCCTTCAGCGCGCACGACCGTGAGGCGTGTGAGATCCAAATCAGAGAAGAAGATCATCTCGGTATTGGGTGTCGTTTCCGCCAGCACCGCGTCGTGAGGGAAGGCAAAATCAGAAGGCGAGAAAACCGCTGACTGAGCGTATTGAATGTCGAGGTTTTCAATCGAAGGCAGGTTGCCAACGCTGCCGCAGAGCACCACGTAGCACTCGTTTTCAATCGCCCTTGCCTGGGCACAGTGACGCACGCGCAGATAGCCGTTTTTAGTGTCGGTCCAGAAGGGCACGAACAGGATGTCCATATCTTGATCGGCCAGCAGGCGACCCAACTCTGGGAACTCCACGTCATAGCAAATCAAGATGCCTACGCGGCCTGCGTCCGTATCAAACACCTGAAGCTCATCACCACCCTCTATCACCCAGTCGCGGCGCTCTTGAGGGGTAATATGCAGTTTGGCCTGGCGCTCAACGCTACCATCACGGTGGAAAAGGTAAGCGATGTTGTAGAGCCTGTCATCGTCACCGACTTCTATCATTGAGCCGCCAACAATGTTGATGTTATACGAGACCGCCATACGCGATAGTTCGAGCTTAAAGCGCTCGGTGAAACCGGCCAAAAAGCGAATAGCGCCCATTTGGTCCTTCTGGGCATCGCGGTCTTGAAGGCCCATCAGCGGTGCATAGAACAGCTCGGGGAAGACCGCAAAGTCACTCTGATAATCGGAGAGGGCATCCACGAAGTATTCGATCTGCTGAAGTGCGGCTTCTACCGAAGAGAACTCGCGCATCTGCCACTGCACGGCACCTACACGTACTTGAGTCGGCTTGTTGTCGAGCACGCTGTCGGCGGGCTCAAATAAGATATTATTCCACTCCAGCAGGGTGGCGTAGCCGCGAGACTGCTCATCTTCCGGCAGGTATTTACGCAGCAGGCGTTTTACCTGGAAATCATTCGCCTGTTGGAAAGACAAAATCGGATCGTAAATCTCTTTACGTGAGACTTTATCAATATATTGAGCAGGCGTAAGTTCATCGGCATGCTGGTGATAGCCTGGGATACGACCACCGGCAAGAATTGACCGCAGGTTCATCGAACGGCACAGCTCTTTACGTGCTTCGTAAAGGCGTCGTCCTAGGCGATAACCCCGGTAGTCGGGATGAATCAGCACGTCTAGCCCGTACATAGCATCGCCATCCTCGTCGTTGAGGATGATTTCGCGATGACCAATAAGATCGTCATACTTGTGCGGGTTAGAGAACTCGTCGTAATCGACCTGAACCGTTAGGGCTACGCCTACCAGAATGCCATCATCTTCAATGGCGATTTGGCCGTCAGGAAACTCCTGAATGAGCTTGTCGATCGTGCGCTTTGGCCAAGCACCGCCAATATCATGATAGACCGCGTCCATTAGGGTCTTGAGCTGATCGTAGTCATCGCTCATTAGGTTGCGCAGATTAAGATGCAGCTCTTCCAGGGACATATTAGGGCTTCCCAGCGTCAGAAATAAACGACCATTCTAGCATTATCGAGCGCGGCTCGACTTATCGGAGGTTAAATCACGTGTGAACGGCCGGGTCAGCGTTTGCGCCATGATCACGCCCGCCAGAATCAGCAGCCCTCCCGCCAGATGGAAACCGGCCACCTGCTCCCCTAAAAAAACCATCGCGATCAGAGCGCTAAATAGCGGCATTAAATTGATGAAAATACTTGATTGATTGGCGCCGATTTGACGCACCGCACGCATCCATAAAAAGGTGGTAATCACGGAAGCAGGAATGCCCGCATAGAGTATTAGCCCAATGTTTTGCCCGTCGATGGGCGTCATCGGACCCATCAAATACGGCGGTAGCAAGAACAAAACAGCAAAACAAACCTGCGCATAGAGCATTACCCAGGGTGGTAAATTCATCGACCAACGTTTGAGCATAACGCCATACAGCGCGTAGCAGGTGGCCGCCACGACCATCAGCGCATCGCCGAGCGCGACTTGTAAATGCAGCAGTGACAGCGGATTGCCGCGCCCCAGCAGCACCGTGACGCCGACAAACGCCAGCACGCCGCCGATGATGCCGCCAAGGGTGGGTGGCTCGCGCAGGATCAGTGCGCTTAGCAGCACCGTTAACAGCGGTACCATTGCCGCTAGAATGCCCATATTCGTCGCGGTAGTTGTTTCTGCCGCGACATAGGCCAGCCCTTGCCATAGCCCCATACCGAGCAGCCCTAGCAGTGCAAGCTTAGGCCATTGGCGGCTAATCTCCGCGCGGTGTCGTAGCACTGCCGGTAGTACAAAGGGCGTCATTACCGCCAGTGCTAATAACCAGCGTAAAAAAGCGATGCTGCTCGGTGCAATGGCACCTACGCTAAGCTGATTAATGGTCATGTTGCCCGACCAGATGAGTACGGTAGCGAGCGGCGGTAAAAAGTAAATCAAGGGCATAGCAACGTTTCCTTATCGTTAGCCGGGTAATGTGCCGTGAATTCATACGCTGGGCAAGCGATTGGCAGACGTTAGCGGGACTATACGTGATGGTCAGGATGTCATACGCTTGTTTGAATAATGCCGTCTAATAATATCTGGAGAAACCTGATGAGCCGTGAGCCCGCCTATCCACATCTTTTTCGCCCGCTAACCATTGGCCATTTAACGCTGCCCAATCGCGTATTAATGGGCTCAATGCATACCAATTTGGAAGAAGCGCCTGACGGCTTTTCACGCTTAGCGGCGTTTTATGCAGAGCGGGCGCGGGAAGGGGTTAGCCTCATTGTGACGGGAGGGATTGCTCCCAACGCTGAAGGCGCGGTATTTCAGGGTGCACACGCGCTGACCGATGACGCGCAGCTGTCGGAGCACCGTCAGGTAGTGGATGCGGTGCATGCCGAGGGCGGCCATTTATGCATGCAAATTCTTCACGCCGGGCGCTATGCCTATTCGCCGGATTTAGTCGCCCCTTCGGCTATTCAGGCGCCGATTAACCCCTTTATGCCCCGGGCGCTGAGCAGTGAAGATGTTGAGCAACAGATAGCCGATTACGTCCGCTGTGCCCAGCTTGCGCAACGGGCAGGCTACGATGGCGTTGAAGTGATGGGCTCGGAAGGCTACCTGATTAATCAATTTATCTGCCAGCGGACCAATCAGCGTGACGATGAATGGGGCGGGCCATTCGAGAACCGGATGCGCTTTGCGGTTGAAATTGTCCGCCGCGTACGCGCTGCGGTGGGAAAACGCTTTGTGATTATCTTCCGTCTCTCGATGATTGATTTGGTTGAAGACGGCAGTACCTGGGAAGAAATCGTCACGCTGGGGCAGGCGATTGAAGCTGCCGGGGCCGATGTGATCAATACCGGTATCGGCTGGCACGAAGCAAGGGTGCCAACCATTGTGACGAGCGTTCCGCGGGCGGCCTTTACCGAGGTGACCCGGCGCATTAAGTCGGCGCTAACGATTCCGCTCATTACCACTAACCGGATCAACATGCCGGACGTTGCCGAGCAGGTGCTGGCGCAAGGCCATGCCGACATGGTGTCTATGGCGCGGCCCTTTCTGGCGGATGCGGCCTGGGTGAGTAAGGCGCAGGCAGGCCAGGCCGAGCAGATCAATACCTGCATTGCCTGTAACCAGGCCTGTTTGGATCATACCTTTGCAGGAAAGCTGACATCTTGCTTGGTGAATCCTCGTGCCTGCCATGAAACGGAGCTAATCATTACACCGGCACAGGCGCCCAAGCACATCGCCGTTGTGGGGGGTGGGCCTGCAGGGCTAGCCACTGCGGTGACAGCGGCCAGTCGCGGGCATCACGTGGTGCTGTTTGAGCGGCGTAGTGAACTAGGCGGTCAGTTTAACTATGCGCGCAAAATTCCTGGTAAAGAGGAATTCAACGAAACGCTGCGCTATTACCGAGGCATGCTTACTAAATATGCAGTAGAGGTGCGCTTGAACACTACGGCCACGGCGCAGTCGCTAGCGGGCTTTGACGAGGTGGTGCTGGCTACGGGGGTTCAGCCTCGCGAGCTAAGCTTGCCAGGTTACGACCATGCCTCGGTGCTTAGCTACGCTGAGGCGATTGAGTCTCCTGATCGGGTAGGGCGTAGAGTGGCGGTGATTGGCGCAGGAGGCATTGGTTTTGATGTCGCTGAGCTATTAGCACACCAGGGCCACGCCGCGCTGGATATTGATGCCTGGTGCGACGAGTGGGGCGTTGATTTAGCCGTAGGCGAGCGAGGTGGGTTAAAGGTACCCAGGCCGCCAGAGGTTCCCCGTGACATTGTGATGTTGCAGCGTAAAAGGTCTAAACCGGGTAAGTACTTGGGTAAAACAACTGGCTGGGTGCACCGCGCTTCGCTTAAACAGCGTGGCGTCAAGATACTAACCGGCTGTGAGTATCTCAATATCGACGACGCTGGTTTGCATATCCGGCGAGACGGCGTTAATCAACTGCTAGCGGTGGATAGCGTGGTGGTGTGCGCCGGGCAGGAGTCCGTGCGTGATTTATTGACTCCCCTAGAGCAGGCAGGAGTGGCTGTGCATATTATCGGCGGTGCTGATGAAGCCAGCGAGCTGGACGCCAAGCGCGCAATTGAACAGGGCACTCGCTTAGCGGCGCTGTTATAGCAATACAAGTATGAGGGCGTATTTATAAGTAAGTGCTTAAAAAGCGCGGGTGACGTTAGCCTATAAATGGCGATAGACTAAATGATCCGTTAATAAGGGATTTCTTGGCCTATTTATTAAGCGTAACTAGGCATTAAAGGCGCTGGTGGCACCCAGCCTGCGCCGTAAGATCGCCAGATATAAGGACAAGCGTCATGACCTCGGAGTGTAGCCCGCGTTTTTTAGCCAGTGATAACACCTCAGGTATTTGCCCAGAGGCGATGGAATATTTGCTTGAAGCCAACCGTAGTGACGATCTGGCCTATGGTAACGATCTTTGGACGGCCCGTGCCGCAGACCGTTTCCGCGAGATGTTTGACTATGACTGCGACGTATTCTTTGTTTTCAACGGCACGGCCGCCAACTCGCTGGCGCTTTCGGCAATGGGGCGCAGCTATCACAGTGTTATTTGTCATGAGCTGGCGCATATCGAAACGGATGAGTGCGGCGGACCTGAATTTTTCTCCAACGGTGCGAAGCTGCTGACCTCCCCAGGTGCTAACGGTAAGCTTACGCCTGAAGGTATCGAGGCGCTGGTCACTAAGCGAAGCGATATTCACTATCCAAAGCCTAAAGTCGTATCGCTGACCCAAGCAACCGAGGTGGGAACGCTTTACTCCCGCGAAGAGCTCATGGCTATTCGTGCCGTTGCCGACAAACACGACCTGCGTCTGCATATGGATGGGGCACGCTTTGCCAATGCCTGTGCAAGCCTCAATGCCTCGCCAGCAGAGCTAACCTGGCAGGTTGGCGTAGACGCCCTGTGTTTCTCGGGGACCAAAAATGGCTTGGCATTTGGCGAAGCCATTTTGTTCTTTAATCGTGAGCTTGCCGAAGATTTTTCTTACCGCTGTAAGCAGGCTGGCCAATTGGCTTCTAAGATGCGCTTCGTATCGGCTCCGTGGCTAGGGCTGCTTGAAAGCGGCGCCTGGTTAACCAATGCCCAGCATGCGAATGCCATGGCGCGCTATTTATCGGAAGGACTGCAGGCGCTGCCAGGCGTATCGCTGATGTTCCCGACCGAGGCCAACAGCGTGTTCGTTGAGTTGCCACCCCCGGCGATTGAAGCGTTGAAAGCCAAGGGATGGACCTTCTATACCTTTATTGGCGCCGGCGGCGCCCGCTTTGTCTGTGCTTGGAACACCACCGTCGAACTACTTGACCAGCTGTTAGCCGACGTGAGAGAGGTGATCGCTTAGCTCGCGTCGGATTGGCTTAGCCGCCGGGCACCGAACCGACTAGGGAGAGATCTCTCGACTGGCGCTGGTAAAGCCCATCAGTGACATATCCATGTCAACACGCTGACCGTCCGGAGAGATGGCGCTTACGGTCGCGGTTGAGCCGCCGCGCAGTTGCTGCAACATGCTTGGTTCCAGCGGCAGATCGGCGCGACAGCCCTGCTCTTGGCAAAACTGGTAGGGGAAGCCGACCGGCTCGTTGTTATCCACTTGCAACTGCATGCCTGCCGCTAGGTTCACCCCTAGCGGCATCACAAAGGCCATCACTGGGCTATTTATCTGAGACGAGTTTCCAACGATAGCCCTCATCAAGGGTTCATTGCTGTTTGGGTTGTTAACGATCTGGCTCATGGTGCAACCCTGCTGCTGACCGGACGCGGAGGGGCAGCTCACTTCCCAGTCCTGAAAGCGCTGTGTGTCAACGTTCTGGGCGTTTTGCTGGGCCAGGGCCGTTGACGTGGCGGTAGCGGCGAACAGTGGTAATAAAGCGGTCATCAGCGCGCGACGAATTTGCATGAATTCATATCTCCTAGGGTTGGACGGGCTTTCAAAAAGGGCGGCTCAAAGTGGTTGCCGTCAAGTGATTAAAGGTTACCTGTATTCGAACATGTTACAAGCTCGGGGTTCCAGCGTCGCGTTCAGACGTTGGCCGCGACGTCTCGGGTGCTTTTAATCTTTCCGGCTCTCTAGCGTTGAAGGTTTTAGTCATCACTTTTTGCTAATACTGACTACGCTAAAAAAGCGACACCTCGTTTGGCACGCCGTTGCGAAACACATGGTTTGGCGGCGACTGTCCGGGGATGGGCCACAGGAGAGTGCCATGAGCATCTTTGATCACGTTCAAGACCGTTTTTCCCGCGTCCAGCAAGAAGACATGAGCCTGGAAGAGTATTTGGCGTTGTGTCGTCGTGAGCCAGCGGTGTATGCCAGTGCTGCAGAGCGCATGCTGGAAGCGATTGGCGAGCCTGGCGTAGTAGATACTGCCAAGGACGCGCGGCTATCGCGTATTTTTTCCAATAAAGTTATCCGCCGTTATCCTGCCTTTGCAGAGTTTCACGGTATGGAAGACGCCATTGAGCAAATTGTGGCGTACTTTCGTCATGCGGCTCAGGGGCTTGAAGAGCGTAAACAGATTCTCTATTTACTCGGCCCGGTGGGCGGCGGTAAGTCCTCGCTAGCGGAGCGCCTTAAGCTGCTCATGGAGCGCATTCCGTTTTATGCCATTAAAGGCTCACCGGTTTATGAGTCGCCGCTGGGACTGTTTTCCCCGGAAGAAGATGGCGAGCTATTAGAGCAAGAGTATGGGATTCCGCAGCGTTATTTACGCAGCGTGATGTCACCTTGGGCTGCAAAGCGCCTAAAAGAGTACGGCGGCGATATCTCTCAGTTTAGAGTCGTGCGCTTATATCCTTCGCGACTCCACCAGATCGCTATTTCTAAAACCGAGCCCGGTGATGAGAACAATCAGGATATCTCGTCGCTGGTGGGTAAGGTTGATATTCGTCAGTTAGAACTTTATTCCCAGGATGACCCCGATGCCTATAGCTTTTCCGGCGGCCTGTGCCGCGCTAATCAGGGGCTGATGGAGTTTGTTGAGATGTTTAAAGCACCTATCAAGGTGCTTCACCCCTTGCTCACCGCAACGCAGGAGGGCAATTACAATCCTACCGAAGGCATGGGTGCGATCCCGTTTGATGGCGTCATCTTAGCCCACTCTAACGAATCTGAGTGGCAGGCTTTTCGAAATAATCGCAACAATGAGGCGTTCCTCGATAGGGTCTATATCGTTAAGGTGCCGTACTGCTTGCGGGTGTCGGAAGAAATCAAAATCTATCAAAAGCTGCTTGAAGATTCTTCACTTAACGCCGCCCCTTGTGCGCCGGACACGCTGCGCATGCTGGCGCAGTTCTCTGTGCTTTCACGGCTTAAAGCACCGGAAAACTCCAATATCTATTCCAAAATGCGGGTCTATGATGGTGAAAACCTGAAAGACACCGACCCGCGCGCTAAATCGATTCAGGAGTACCGCGACGCGGCAGGCGTGGACGAGGGCATGCAGGGTCTTTCTACCCGCTTTGCGTTCAAAATTCTGTCTAAAGTGTTCAACTTTGACAGTGTCGAAGTGGCGGCTAATCCGGTGCATCTACTCTACGTACTGGAACAGGCGCTAGAGCGCGAACAGCTGCCATCGGAGGCATTTGAACGTTATTTAGGCTTCATAAAAGAGTTTATGGCGCCTCGCTATGTGGAGTTCATCGGTAAAGAAATTCAGACGGCCTATCTCGAATCCTATAGTGAATATGGCCAGAACATCTTTGATCGCTATGTCACCTATGCCGATTTTTGGATTCAGGATCAGGAGTATCGTGACCATGAAACCGGCGAGCAGCTCAATCGCCAATCGTTGAATGAAGAGCTAGAGAAAATTGAGAAACCTGCGGGGATTTCAAACCCGAAAGACTTTCGTCATGAGGTGGTTAACTTTGTGCTGCGGGCTCGGGCGCAAAATAACGGTATGAATCCAAGCTGGCAGTCTTACGAAAAATTGAAAGGCGTTATTGAGCACAAAATGTTCGCCAATACGGAAGAGCTGCTGCCGGTGATCTCGTTTAATGCCAAGGCTTCCCGGTCGGATCAGAAAAAGCACGAAGATTTTGTGGCAAGGATGGTCGAGCGCGGCTACACCGAGAAACAGGTTCGACTGTTATCCGAATGGTATTTGCGTGTACGCAAGTCTCAATAAGGGGCGGCGCTTAAGAACCGCGCTTACGTTGTACGCTTAAGGAGGTCGTATGACCTACTTTATTGACCGAAGACCAAACGCTAAACATAAAAGCGCGGTTAACCGGCAGCGCTTTTTAGAGCGCTATCGTAAGCATATCAAGCGATCGGTCGAGGAGGCCGTTAATCGCCGCTCAATTACCGACATGGAGCGTGGGGAGAGCATTTCTATTCCGACGAAGGATATTTCTGAACCGGTCTTCCAGCATGGCCCAGGCGGTGCGCGGCATATCGTTTCGCCCGGTAATAAGGAATATATCGCCGGCGATAAGATTAGCCGACCAAAGGGTAAGGGGGATGGCAACGGAAATGGTGAAGGAGGGGCATCGAACCAGGGCGAGGGCGTTGATGAGTTTGCTTTCACCCTTAGTCGTGAGGAGTTTCTAGAGTTTGTTTTCGATGGTCTGGAATTGCCCCACCTACAGCGCAAGCCGCTTAAGTCATTGGAAGAAGTCAAAATGGTGCGGGCGGGGCTTTCGCGCGACGGGGTTCCTTCGCGTATCAGCATTACCCGTTCGATGCGAGAGGCGTATGCCAGGCGTATTGCGATGCGAGCGCCCATTAAACGAGCGCTTAAGGATGCGGTTGAGGCACTGGATGCCGAAGAGCGTAAAGACTCGGTGCTGCGCAATCCTACCCGTATCACTGAGCTGAAAGCCGAGATCGAACGCTTGGAGAAGCGCATTGCTGGCGTGCCTTTTATTGACACTTATGACCTGCGCTATCATCAGCTCAGCGCACAGCCGCAGCCCTCTAACCAAGCGGTGATGTTTTGCGTCATGGACGTTTCCGGCTCAATGACTCAAAACCACAAGGATATCGCCAAGCGCTTTTTCCTACTGCTCTATCTGTTTTTGGAAAAACACTATGAGAAGGTCGAACTGGTGTTTGTACGCCATCACACGGCCGCCAGGGAAGTAAACGAAGAGGAATTTTTCTACTCACGTGAAACTGGTGGCACGATTGTTTCCAGCGCGCTAAACCTCGTCAATAAAATCATCGAGAAGCGTTATCCCACTAGCCAGTGGAATCTATATGTAGCGCAGGCCTCCGATGGCGATAATTGGGATGATGATTCGAATATCTGCCGCGATTTGCTGATTAAGCAGCTAATGCCACAGTTGCAATACTATGCCTACGTTGAAATCACCCCCCACGATCATCAATCGCTATGGCATGAGTATGAGAGCGTGGTCAATGAGTTTCCCGATCGGTTTGCGATGCGGCAAATTGTGGAAGCGGGCGATATTTATCCAGTCTTTCGCGAGCTGTTTAAGCGCCGCTTAAGTCAGTCCTAATGACCGCGTGTAAAGGAGTGGGCTATGAGTGCGACTCGCAAACGCAGGCCGATTGCCACCGGCTCCGATTGGAACTTTGCCGTGCTGGAGCGCTTTGATTCACAGCTGGCCAGGCTCGCTGACGAGTATCGGCTGGATACTTATCCCAACCAGATAGAAGTGATCACCACTGAACAAATGATGGATGCCTACGCAAGCGTAGGGATGCCGGTTGGCTACCATCACTGGTCGTTTGGTAAGCAGTTTTTGGCGGTTGATCAAGCTTATAAACGCGGCCAAATGGGCTTGGCCTATGAGCTGGTGATCAACTCTGACCCTTGCATTGCCTATTTGATGGAAGAAAATACGCTGATGATGCAGGTGCTGGTGATGGCGCATGCCTGCTACGGCCATAACTCTTTTTTTAAAGGCAATTACCTATTTCGAACCTGGACCGACGCCTCATCGATTGTCGATTACTTGGTGTTCGCTCGACGCTACATCAACCAGTGTGAAGAGCGTCACGGTGTGCAAGCCGTCGAGCAGTTGCTGGATGCCTGCCATGCACTCCAAAGCTACGGCGTGGATCGCTACAAGCGGCCTTCGCCTATCTCTGCTCAAGAAGAAGCTAAGCGTCAAGATGAGCGAGAGGCCTACCTACAGACCCAGGTAAACATGCTCTGGCGCACCATTCCGGGATTGCCGGAGGGTGGCTCGCCGCTACTGGCCAGCCTGAATAGCGATGATGATCCTTTAGGCCTACATAGTGGCGGTCATTATCCTTCGGAACCCCAAGAGAACCTGCTCTATTTTATTGAAAAAAACGCGCCGCTGCTTTCGCCATGGCAGCGTGAAATCGTGCGGATTGTACGCAAATTAGCACAGTACTTTTATCCTCAGCGGCAAACGCAGGTGATGAATGAGGGCTGGGCGTGTTTTTGGCACTACACGCTAATGAATCGGCTTTACGACGATGGCGATGTCGATGAAGGGCTGATGCTGGAATTTTTGCAGTCCCACGCGGCCGTTATTTATCAACCGCCCTTTGATAGCCCGCACTACAGCGGCATTAACCCCTACGCGTTAGGCTTTGCGATTTTTATGGATATTAAGCGGATCTGCGAAACGCCCAATGACGAGGATCAAGCGTGGTTTCCAGACATTGCCGGGACACCCTGGCGGGAGACGCTAGAGTTTGCGATGCGTAACTTCAAAGACGAATCTTTTATTCAGCAGTTTTTATCACCGAAGGTGATGCGCGATCATAAGCTGTTTCTTGTCGTGGATGATGATCAGGCTGAGACGCTTGAAGTGGCGGCTATTCACAACGAACAGGGCTACCGACGCGTGCGTGACGCGCTGGCTACCCAGTATGCGCTGTCTGTTCGCGAACCTAATATACAAGTCGCCGAAGCGGCGATTCGGGGAGATCGTTCATTGACGCTTCATCATGTTCAGGGCAGCCGTCGCCCTCTGGGGCGTAGCGTCTATCCCGTCATGCGCCATTTACAGCAGCTATGGGGGTTTCCCGTTCATTTGGTTTCGCTTGAGGAAGGCCGCGTAACGCGGTGCTATCACTGGCCGATAGAGGACGAAAACAGCACTGCCTAAAGCGAATTTTTGCAGGGTTTCTCAGCGCAGGCTCTTTAATCATCGTTGCCCCGCATGATCAGCGGGGCAGTGCTTTACAGGCACCTCGTTAGCGACAGATGCTTAGGACTGGGCAGTCCAGGACTGGCACCATCCGGCAGGTTCAACGCTATTCTCTGGAAACAGCTGGCAGCCTTCATTATTAGCACTATAAAACATGCAGTTGTCGCAGAGTTCACCCTCTTCAAAAGCTGGGTGATCACTCGCATCACTGGCAACTTCTACATAATTAAGTGCCTGCGCGTTAGGCGCTGAAGGGGCAAGACGCGGAAGGCCTTGAGCAAAAGCGGTTTTAGACAGAATGCCCACACCTAGTGGGAGGGCGGCAAGCCCCAGCAGACTGTTGCGCATGAAGTCACGACGATTCTGATTGGCCATGATTTCTCCTTATCGTCACGGTTTGACGTTTGACCACGATTGTCGGGTGGTTATCCACCTCTTAAGCCTTTTCGTTCTGTTAATTTACTTAAAGCGCATCATTCAGAGCCTCCAAGTGGCTCTCAGTCAGCTTGCGGGTCATTATCGGCTAGATGCTAGCGGATGACAAAGTCTGTGCTAATAAGTTTTTGCTAATAAGTCTGTGCAAATAAGGCTGTGCGTATAGGGATGAGATAAGCCATGCCAGCGGCAGGTGCTACGCCAGCCTCCACGTCGCTGGTATACTCTGCTCGACGCCGACATTCCATTGTGAGTCGTGATTTTTTCTGTTGAGAGGGCGCACCATGCAAAACGCAGTCATTTTAATCAATACTGATAAAGGGCAAGTTAAAGCTGTCGCTGAGCGGCTGGCCGATGTTGAAGGTATTAGTGAGGTGTATTCCACCTGCGGCCGTTACGACCTGGTAGCGATTGCCCGTACCCGTGATTTTGAAAGCTTAGCCGAGCTTGTTACCGAGCGCCTAAACGCCGTTGAAGGTATCAGTGATACAGAAACACTCAACGCCATGCAGGTGCATTCGCGGCACGATCTAGAAACCATGTTTTCCCTAGGCTGGTAGGTTTTCGAAATTCGTCATTAAAGCTTGAATAAAACGAGAGGCGTTTTTAAGCGCTAAGTAGGGAGTAAGTCTGTTGGGAAAATCGTTTTCGCGCTGGCGTAGTAACGGTCGACGCCTGGGCATCGTTGTGCTGTTTATTGTTGCGGGTACAGGGCTGTGGGAGTTTCAGGAACGCCAACATAAAGATGCCTATACCTGGATGGGCGTGCCGACATGGGAGGCGTTTAGCCCTACAACGATGCATCGAGTGCTGCGTAACGACGGCTATTTAGTGGGCTGGTCTGATGTGCGGGTTAATCCGCTGTGGGTGAGCTATCAGGTTGAAGCGGTTGGCGACGAGACGCGAATCGGTTCGCGACCTAATTTTCAGGCGGATTGGCGCACGCTCTGGCCGATCGGCACAGGCGACTATGCGGGCAGTGGCTATGACCGAGGGCATATGGCGCCTAACTATGCCATTGCTGCTGTGCATGGCCGCAGCGCTCAGGTCGATACCTTCTTAATGAGTAACATGACGCCTCAACGGCCACAGCTTAATCGTCAGCTATGGCAGCGTTTAGAAGAAGCGGTCATGGATCATTTTGCCCCGCGTTTTGATCATTTGCAGGTTATTACGGGGCCTGTTTTTCCCGCAAATTTTATGGATAACGTGTTTAATCGTGTGGGCTTTGTAGAAGTACCAGAGGCGTTCTACAAAATTATCGTCGCGCCGCATAGTGATGCGCCATTAGCGCTGGCATTTATCATGCCGCAAGACGTCCGAGGTAATGAACCGCTCGATGATTACTTAGTGACAATTGATGAAATTGAAGCGCTTACTGGCCTTAACTTCTTTCCAGACTTGAGCGCTGACGTAGAAGCTGTTTTGGAGGGAGAGCTGCGTACGCAAGGGTGGGCGCTTGAAGAAGTATCGCGTCGGCCTGGGCGTTTTCAGTAAGTTTTAAAAAAGGGAATCTATATAGGAGGGGATGATGCGTAGTTAGGGGGGGGTGCGTACGAGACCATGTTGTCATGGTGCCCAGGAGAGGACTTGAACCTCCACGTCCATACGGACACTAGCACCTGAAGCTAGCGCGTCTACCAATTCCGCCACCTGGGCGCATCATTTACAGCTTAGATTAACGAACTACTGTTTGTGTTCGTATGGTGCCCAGGAGAGGACTTGAACCTCCACGTCCATACAGACACTAGCACCTGAAGCTAGCGCGTCTACCAATTCCGCCACCTGGGCGAACACAAAACATTTACAACAGCAATACTGCCTAGTACCGACTTGCTTAACACCGCACTATTTATACCAATGAGTGGGTATAGAAACAGTATGGTGCCCAGAAGAGGACTTGAACCTCCACGTCCATACGGACACTAGCACCTGAAGCTAGCGCGTCTACCAATTCCGCCATCTGGGCAAGTGGCGCGTATAATACCGGGGTGATGGTTAAATGCAAGGCTTCGCGGGCGCTTTTTATAAAGCAAATTGTATAAACAACGCCTAAGACGGTTGGGTGATTGAACGCGCGGCGCTATACTGCGGCTATGACTAAACAAAACCCTATTCATTTTAGCCTCTCAAGCGCTGAAGTAGCCCGCCCGCAACGCATAGCGTCTGCGCTTTTTTTACGCCTCTCGCAAATGACGTCATTAAGGATGTTGATCGCATGAAGTATTGGACGTTAAGTGATGATCCGCACGCCGAGCGCGAGGCGCACAAATACGGCAACCCAGCACCAAGCCGGGAATATCTTCTAGCCGCATTAGAAAGCTACGGCAAGCCGATTAGCCACGAAAATATGAGCCGCATGCTGGGTCTTGAAGACGAAGATCTTATCGAAGCCGTCAGGCGCCGTTTGGCCGCAATGGAGCGCGATGGCCAGGTGCTGCGCGACCGTCGAGGCGCCTACGCGCTGATTGATAAGCTCGACTTAGTGAAAGGCAAAGTGCTTGGCCATCGCGATGGCTTTGGCTTTCTACTGCGCGATGACGGCAAAAAGCCTGATTTGGTGCTGCCGCCGCGTCAAATGCGGCGTGTTTTTCACGGCGATCACGTGCTGGCTCGCATTAGTGGTCGCGACCGCCGTGGCCGCGATGAAGCGACCATCGCCGACGTCATCGCCCGCAACACGCAAACGATTGTAGGCGTTTATCGCAGTAATACGCCTGAATTTGGCATCCTGATTCCGGAAAATCCGCGCATCACGCAGGAAGTAATTATTCCTCATAGCGCCTGCGGTGGGGCACAGGATGGACAGGTGATCTCTGCCAAAATCGTTCAGCAGCCCGCTACCCGCGTACAGCCGGTAGGTGAGGTGGTTGAAGTGCTGGGTGAACGCATGGACCCGGGCATGGAGATTGATATAGCGATTCGCAGCTATGACATTCCTGCTGAGTTTTCCCCTGAGGTCATGGATCAAATTGGCGGCATTTCAGCCGAAGTGCTGGAAGACGATAAGCAGCACCGCGTTGATTTGCGTGATGTGCCGCTGGTCACCATTGATGATGAGTCTGCCAAAGACTTCGATGATGCCGTGTGCGCGTGGAAAACAAAATCGGGTGGCTGGAAACTGTTGGTGGCGATCGCCGATGTTTCCCACTATGTACGTCCTGGTACGGCGCTGGATGATGAAGGCCGCACGCGGGGTACCTCGGTCTACTTCCCTGGTCAAGTCGTTCCTATGCTGCCGGAGCTGCTTTCAAACGGCCTTTGTTCACTGAATCCGAATGTGGATCGTTTAGTGCTGGTCTGTGAGATGAATATCTCTCAGACGGGGGCGATTAGTCGCTATCGCTTTTATGAGGCGGTAATGAACTCTCATGCGCGCCTTACTTATAACAAAGTGGCGGCGATTCTTGATGAGAAAAGCGAAGAGGGCGAAGCGCTTCGCTCAGAGTACAGCGAATTAGTGAAGCCGCTGAAAAGCCTAGAAGAGCTTTACTACTTGCTGCGTGAAGCGCGTGCAGAGCGCGGCGCTATCGACTTTGATACCACCGAAACGGCGATCATTTTTAACGATGAGCGGAAGATCGAAAAAATCGTTCCGCGTAGCCGTAATAATGCCCATAAGCTGATTGAAGAATGCATGTTGGCAGCCAACGTTGCTACCGCGCGCTTCTTAGATAAGCACGATTTGCCCGCGCTTTACCGCATCCACGAGCGTCCTACACCTGAACGCCTTGATAAGCTGCGCCTGTTCCTGAATGAACTCGGCTTGTCTGTTGGCGGTGGTGATATGCCGACGCCACAAGACTATCAGGCGCTGCGTGAGGTTATTGCCGATCGTCCCGATTTCGATATCATCCAGACCGTTATGCTGCGCTCGATGAATCAAGCGGTCTATTCGCCGCAAAATGAAGGCCATTTTGGCTTGGCTTATCAAGCCTATGCACACTTCACCTCGCCCATTCGCCGTTATCCTGACCTGTTGGTGCATCGCGCTATACGGTCGGTTATCCGCGGGCCGCGCCAGACCAACACGGTGTTACGCGTTGAGGGTGCACCGGTTGATCCGCCGAGCAAATGGTGCCCGTATACGTTTGAGCAAATGCTTGAGCTGGGCGAGCACTGCTCGATGACTGAGCGGCGCGCCGATGAGGCCACGCGTGATGTTGAGAGCTGGCTGAAGTGTGAGTTTATGTCCGACAAGCTTGGTGAGATGTTTGAGGGCACCATTGCATCGGTTACTCAGTTTGGTCTGTTTGTACGCTTAGATGCCTTTTATGTAGAAGGCTTGGTTCACGTAACCTCGCTGCCTTCCGACTACTATCATTACGAAGCTGAAAAACACCGCCTCAAGGGCGAACGGACGGGCACTACTTACCGGTTAGGCGATGGCCTTACTGTCCAAGTGGCCCGCGTCGATATGGACGACCGTAAAATCGACTTTGGCCTAGGTGATGAGAAGCCTCGCCCGCGCCGTCAGCCCCGCAAAAGTCGCGGCGGAGAAGAGGGCGCTGGCTCTACGGCTGGAGGAGCTAAGGCTGCTGGTGCCAAAGCATCTAACGGCGATCGGCCTGCTGTGCGTCGCGGCCCTCGGCGCACGCGCACTGGCCCGCGCAAGCCATCACCGAATAAGGGTTGAGCATGAAACCGGCATCGTCTCGACGGGGGCCTAAGACTCCCGATGGGTTAGATCAAGTGTATGGCGTGCACGCTCTGCAAAGCCTTCTGGATCGAGGTGAATCACCGCGTGAACTTTGGGTGCAGCAGGGCGCAGGTAGCCGCTTAAAAGAAGTCGTTGCTCAAGCTCAGGCGCGCGGTGCTCGCGTGAAGGAGCAGCCGCGAGATATGCTGGATCAGTTGACTCAAGGCGCGGCTCATCAGGGCGTCGTCGCTTTTTGCCCACCGCTAACGCCTGAGGGCGAAGAGTCGTTATGGTTAAAGCTGCGTGCCTGGCCGTCGTCAACGCCGCCGCTTTTGCTGATTTTAGACGGTGTGACCGACGTGCATAATTTTGGTGCCTGCCTACGCAGTGCCGATGCCGCCGGTGCTCACGGGGTGATTGTCGCGAAAGACAAAGCGGCGCCGCTGAATGCCACCGTGCGTAAAGTGGCCTGCGGCGCCGCCGAAGTTGTTCCGGTTTACCAGGTCACCAATTTGGCGCGTACCCTCGCCAAGCTCAAAGATGCGGGCGTTTGGATAACCGGTACGGCGGGTGAGGCGGAGGCCAGCGTATTTGCAATCGATATGACTGGCCCGACCGCTCTGGTGATGGGCGCTGAAGGCAAGGGCATGCGTCGGTTAACCCGTGAAGCATGTGACAATCTTGCTAAGCTGCCGATGGCGGGTGAGGTGTCTAGCCTGAATGTGTCGGTCGCGGCCGGAATTTGTCTGTTTGAAGCTGTTCGTCAGCGGCAGCTTGCAAGTTAACCCCCGCGCCACTAAGATACACGCGCCCGTTTGTATGCAAGCGGGCGTTAGCTGTGAACAGTAGTAATTGAAATAAACGATCTGTTTGATGCTTCAGTGATTGCTTATGCGGCCACTGGACACTTCAGTTAACTCCTTGCTTCCCAGTCGTCGTTATCTGCTTTAGCAGTGGCACACTAAGGAAGCTGTCAAACCGCAAGGAGATTCCATGCGTCATTACGAAATCGTGTTTATGGTCCACCCGGATCAAAGCGAGCAGGTGCCGGCTATGGTCGAGCGCTACACCAGCATCGTTACTGAAAATAGCGGCACTGTGCACCGTCTAGAAGATTGGGGCCGTCGTCACTTGGCTTACCCGATCAACAAGATCCACAAAGCCCACTACGTGCTGATGAACGTCGAATGTGCTGGCGAGACTCTCGAAGAAATCGAGAATATCTTCCGCTTTAACGACGCCATCATTCGCAGCCTGGTTGTACGCTGCAAGGAAGCTGTTACTGAAGCTTCCCCGATGATGAAACCGGCAGAAGAAAAACGTCCGCGTCGCGAAGAAAAACCGCGCGCTGAAGAAGAAGAAACTGCCTGATTTTTTTCACTGCACGTTTTAAGGAGCTAGTCCATGGCACGTTTTTTCCGTCGCCGTAAGTTTTGCCGTTTTACTGCTGAAGGCATCAAACAGATCGATTATAAAGATCTGGACACGCTGAAGGCTTACGTCACCGAAACCGGCAAGATCGTTCCAAGCCGTATTACCGGTACCAAAGCACGCTATCAGCGTCAGCTGGCGACCGCTATCAAGCGCTCGCGCTATCTGGCACTGCTGCCCTACTCCGATAGCCACCAGTAAGCGTTTAACGTGATGCTGGCACTAGCCCGATGGCTGATGCGGGGCACGCCCTACGCTGCAGGCGTGGCGGCCCTGGCAACGCTAGTGCCTTGGCTGTTCTGGTTAGGAGCAGCCATTGCCGCGCTGATGACCTTACGTAAAGGCTTTGCGCCTGCACTACCGGTGATCATCGCAGCAGCGCTACCGGCTGGCTGGTGGTGGGCCCAGGGAGATGTGATTCCGCTTGCTAGCATATTGTTGGTAACGCTGATGGCCGTCATCCTGCGCGAAAGGATGCGTTGGGGAGAAACATTGATTGTGGGGACATTGGTCGCTGTGGTCATGGTTCAACTTGGCATTTTTTCACCGCCAGGTGGTACAGAGCTAATGCTTGAGCAATTGCGAGAAGGTTCGCAAGAAGTGGATCGCATGCTCACGGAATTTGCCAACCAAGGCTACGATACTCAAACCATTGCCGCGCTGGTAGTGGGGGGAGTTACCGGGCTCGTGGTGCTGTTGGCAGCAATAGTGTGTTTAGCGCTTGCACGAAGCTGGCAAGCTGGGTTGTACAACCCAGGCGGCTTTCGCGAAGAGTTTCACGCACTGCGCTTGAGCCCTAAAGAATTGGCCATTTTGGCCGTGATTGGGGTGGCAGGCTCGCTGTTAGGTGTCCACGCGCTGGCCATGCTTGGCTGGATTCCGCTATTGGTAGCTGGCGTTGCGTTAGTGCACGGGTTTATTGGATTAAAGGGGATGAACGGGCTGTGGCTAGTCGCATTTTATGTGCTGCTAATCACGACCTGGCCCACGATTCTCATTGTGCTGCTGTTGGGGCTGATTGATACATTCGCGAACGTTCGCGCACGCCTTGCCCGCAGCAACTGACAAGAGGTTTACGAGATGGAAGTCATTCTGCTCGACAACATTGGTAAGCTGGGCGGCCTGGGTGACAAGGTCACTGTTAAGCCTGGTTATGGTCGTAACTATTTGGTGCCTTACGGTTTAGCCGTACCGGCCACCAAAGACAATATCGAAGCGTTTGAAGTGCAGCGCGCTGAGCTCGAAGCACAAGCCGCTGAGCGTAAAGCTGAAGCTGAAGCGCGTGCTGAGCAGTTGAACGACATCGAACTGTCTTTGGTTTCCAAAGCAGGCGACGAAGGCAAACTGTTTGGTTCGATTGGTCCACGTGACCTGGCCGACGCGATTTCCTCTGCTGGCATCGATGTTGCCAAGAGCGAAGTACGTATGCCGAATGGCCCGATTCGCCAAACTGGCGAATACGACATCGCGCTACACTTGCACGCTGAAGTGGATGCCGTTGTACGCGTGGTTGTCGTCGCAGAGTAATTCTTTGCGCTGACACGTACGCCTCAAAAGGCGCGGGTTTTCCCGCGCCTTTTGTTATTTCTGGACGTTGCCTAAATTATCCAGTTCATTAGCGCCGGGTACTTTAAGGCAACATCTTGATGATGTGGGTCGTCGCGCGGTATGGGCTCGGCTAAGATAAGCATCTTTACTGGGTACGTTGTCGTATTTAAAGGAGCTTGCCATGCAGGACACGCCTTCTGCTGATAAAGAAACGGCCGCGCTAAAACTGCCGCCGCATTCGCTTGAGGCAGAGCAGTCGGTATTAGGCGGGCTCATGCTGGATAATCAGGCGTGGGATAACGTCTCTGAGCGTCTGGTGGCCGATGATTTTTATCGCTATGAACACCGATTGGTGTTCAATGTGATGATTCATTTAGCCGAATCCGCACAGCCGTTGGACGTGGTGACGATCTCTGAGGCCCTGGAAGCACGCGATCACTTGGATACCGTGGGTGGCCTGGCATTTCTGGCCGAGCTTGCGCGTAACACGCCGTCTGCCAGCAACATTCGTGCCTATGCCGATATTGTGCGTGAACGTGCCACGCTGCGTAAGCTGATCCGCGCGGCTAATCAAATTGCTGACAGCGCCTTTACGCCTCAAGGGCGTCCGGCGGATGAGCTGCTCAATGAAGCTGAGCGGTTAGTGTTCCAGATTGCTGAGGAACGCCCTAAAACGGGCGGCCCTATTGGCATGAGTGAGCTGTTAACCAAAGCCGTCGATCGTATTGATGAGTTGTTTAACCTGAAAGGTGAGATGACCGGTCTTTCGACGGGTTTTCGTGACCTGGATGATATGACCACGGGTCTGCAGCCGTCGGATATGGTGGTTATTGCCGGCCGGCCATCAATGGGTAAAACCACGTTTGCCATGAACCTGGTCGAGCATGCTGTCATCGCCAGCGACAAGCCGGTGATGGTGTTCTCGATGGAGATGCCCGCGGAATCGCTGATGCTGAGGATGCTGTCTTCGCTTGGTCGGATTGACCAAACCCGTGTTCGTACCGGTCAATTAGAAGACGAAGACTGGCCACGCTTAACCTCTGCGGTGAATCTGCTCAAAGATAAGCAGCTGTTTATCGATGATACGGCCGCATTGTCGCCCAATGAAATGCGTTCCAGGATGCGTCGAGTAGTTCGTGAGCATGGCAACATTGCGCTGGTCATGATCGATTATCTTCAGCTCATGCAGATCCCCGGCTTCAGTGAAAACCGCACCGGTGAGATTTCTGAAATTTCGCGCTCTTTGAAAGGCTTAGCGAAAGAATTTAATTGCCCGGTCGTCGCGCTTTCACAGCTGAACCGCTCGTTGGAGCAGCGTCCTAACAAGCGTCCTATTATGTCGGATCTGCGTGAGTCGGGCGCTATCGAGCAGGATGCTGATGTTATCGCTTTTGTTTATCGCGATGAAGTTTATAACCCTGACAATCCCGACAACCAGGGGATTGCCGAGTTAATTATTGGTAAGCAGCGTAACGGACCTATCGGTACGGTGCATATGGCGTTTATCGGTAAATATACGCGCTTTGAAGATTTAGCCCCGGATAGCTACGGCGATTCGTTTGGCGATTAACTTGATGTGCAATGCAAAAATGGGAGTAGCAAATGGCAGGTGGATTTCGGCGCGGTAATCGGCAGCGTCTTCCTAAGCTTGAAGGTCGCGGTGAGCTACAGTCACTAGAGCGGGAAGGGCCTTTCAAAGAGTGGCTGGGTATGCCGGACCTTTATCGTTACCACCTGGTAGTGGAGGGCGAGAAATACAGCTATCAAACCGAAGACGGAGAGGTTCCCGTCACCGTGGGAGATAAAGTAGTTTTCCGCTATAAAGAAACGAAAGGCGGCAATTGGATTGATCGCAATTCACTGGGTAAAGCGATCGATCCCTCTGAATATCAGTAATTAATCGCATTTGTTGACGCTTTGGTCAGGAACTCTCTTGCACTAGCGTCGTCTTAGTTGTTGAATATCATGGAACTGAAAGCTGTCATGACAATGTAATAATAGGGCAACTGAAATGTCATAGGGCACAGCCATGCTGTGCCCTATTTAGTATGTATCAATAACAGGAGTGAACCATGGAGTTGAAAGATCTTAAACAGTTTGTCGCCAGCCACGACAACTTCGAAATACGCGTGATTATCCATTCGGGTAGTCGTTTTTATCAAATTGAGTTAGAGGATGTTGAAGGCGAGCGCCATATGTTAATGCAGCGCAATAAGCCGATGCTGTTCCGTTCGTTAGATGATGTTTATATGGAGCTTAAGCGTGCCGAGATTCATCGTGCTTATTTAGTCCAGCACGTGCCTCACGATGAAGTCATTGGTCGCGACACGCACTACAGTGAGCCACTTACTTCGCGTATGCCGCTCGTCTTTTAACGCGTTTACGCCACCTTGCTAAGCTTTAGATTGACGTTTTTCCCACCACTGCCCGATTCGTATTCGGCGACGGGCAAAAAACCGGTAACCCGCGTTCATTAGGCCGCGTATCCCCGGCAAGCACGATATCCACACTAGCCGCCGGTAGCCCAATACTGCATACAGGGCACGGCTGGCATCCATTCCGATATACCACTTTCCCTGACTATCGTGTAAATGCAGCTGCCCCATCATGGCGGTGAATTCGCATCCGTGCGTTTGCGCGTTAAAATACTCATCCTGAATATCCACTAATGCGATGTGGCCTATGTGGCCTATGTGGCCTATGTGGCTATGTTTGGCTAGCCAGGCAATTTCTTGGCGGCAGAAGGGGCAGTGCCCATCGTGAAATAGAGTGACCGGAGGGCGGGCCTTTAATGGCGTAAAACGGTTCATAATGATTCGCCTATCGGTAGCTATTTTCAAAATAGTTATACAAGCAGTAATTGTAGTATAACTTTATGCCGACAGTATGCCGATAAGTGATAGAATTTGCGTGAGCCGCTTGGCAATTAAGTCGCCATATTTTGTGTCTTTTTATTTTTTTAATGACCTTTTTTCAATTGTTTAGGTATTTTCGGGAGTAAATGTAATGACCGAAAGCGTCGTCAAGGATCAGCCTGGGGCAGGGCGTTTAGCGCACGCGTCCAGTGATCACCCGCCGGTGCCGCGTGCCAAAGTGGGTGTTGTGCTCGCGAATCTAGGTACGCCGGATGCCACTGACTATTGGTCCGTGCGTCGTTACTTAAATGAGTTTCTCTCTGACCAGCGCGTGGTCGACTATGCCCGCTGGAAATGGCAGCCGCTGCTTCAACTGATTGTTTTGACCAAGCGTCCATTCTCGTCGGGCAAAGCGTATCGCAGCATCTGGAATAACGAGAAAAATGAAAGCCCGCTACTGACCATAACTCGGGCGCAGAACGTGAAAATGACGGCGCGCTTAAAGGCGCTTTATGGTGATGATGTTGAAGTTGATTTCTGTATGCGTTATGGAAATCCTTCAACCCAAAGTGTGCTGACGCGCTTAAAAGAGAAGGGCTGCGAAAAAATCGTATTTTTCCCGCTTTATCCTCAATACGGATCACCAACGACAGCATCGGCTAACGACCAAGCGTTTCGTACGCTGATGAAGATGAAGTGGCAGCCTTATATCCGAACGGTGCCCGCGTATTTTGACCATCCTACCTATCTTCAGGCGCTGGCTAACTCTGTGCAAGAAGCGTACGCCGATTTGCCGACGCGGCCAACCAAGCTGGTGGCTAGCTATCACGGGGTTCCTGAACGCTACCTGATGCAAGGGGACCCTTATCACTGCCAGTGTCAGAAAACAACGCGGCTGCTGCGCGAAACACTCGGCTTTAGCAAAGAAGAAGTGGATACCGCTTTTCAATCGAAGTTTGGCCCCGAGAAGTGGCTGGGGCCGGCTACCGTTAAGCACGTGGCAGAGTTGGCTCAACAGGGGCACAAGCACATCGCGATTATCTCACCCGCTTTCTCCTCAGACTGCATTGAGACGCTGGAAGAGATAGAAGAAGAGATTCGCGATAGCTTTATGGCGGCAGGTGGTGAAACGTTTAGCTACATACCGTGCTTGAATGATCGCGACGATCATATAGAGGCACTGCTCGCCGTGATTAATAACGAATTGGCCGGATGGTTGCCCGCCCGCTGATTTTTTTCTAAAGCGCAATAATAGCCGTAGCGGGGTTTACTTCGCTGCGGCTATTTGCATTTAAGCGTTTGACTGGTCAGGCAAAACTGTCTGTTATAAGCTGTCTCACTTTGAAATCACTATTATTCAACGCTGGCGTTCCAGTCCAAAGGCATGGTGCCAATAGCCCTCGCGCCCGATCTAACGGTGGGGCGTTTCGTTATTTAGGAGATAATGCTAGATGCAACTTGCCATATTAATGGGTTTTTTGCTGGCTGCATCGTCGCCGTTGCTGCATCGATGGTTTGGCCAGCGCGCAAGCCTTGTGCTGGCAATATTCCCAGCAGGGCTGGCGGCGTGGTTAGCCCTTCAAGCTCCCTATGTGATTGACAATGGCAGCTTGCTACTCGAGTGGCAGTGGGTGCCGTCATTGGGCATAAGCCTTACGTTTTTGTTAGATGGCTTGTCGCTACTCTTCGGGCTATTGATTACCGTCATTGGTGCTTTCGTTCTGGTCTATGCCGGCGGCTATTTGAAAGATCATCCTGATCTCGCGCGGTTTCATATCGCGCTGATAGCCTTCATGGTTTCCATGTTGGGACTGGTGCTAGCCGATGGTTTATTAACACTGTTCATCTTTTGGGAATTAACCAGTATTACCTCGTATTTGCTGATTGGTTTTAATCATGCCGATATTGAGGCTCGTAAGTCAGCGCGTCAGGGCTTATTTGTGACCGTCGCCGGTGGCTTGGCGTTAATGGCCGGCCTGATACTGCTTGGGATTGCTAGCGATAGCTGGTCGCTGTCAGAGATTCTTAGTAGCGATACAGATTTACGTGAGCATGCGCTTTATACCCCTATGCTGATCTGCTTGCTGCTTGGCGCGTTCACCAAGTCAGCTCAGTTTCCGTTTCATTTTTGGCTGCCTAATGCGATGGCTGCGCCAACGCCGGTTTCGGCTTACTTGCACTCAGCCACTATGGTGAAAGCGGGTATTTATCTGCTCGCGCGGCTCTATCCAGAGCTGGGCGGTACGGCGTTGTGGGTAGGGATTCTTTCCGTCGTCGGCGCGACCACGATGTTGATCGGTTCGTTCTTAGCTATTCAGCATACGAATATTAAAAAGCTATTAGCCTACTCAACGATTATGGCGCTAGGCACACTGACAATGCTGTTAGGTATTGGCGGTGACTATGCGATGACTGCTTTCGTTACTTTCCTTTTGGCGCACTCTTTGTATAAAGGGGCGCTATTTATGGTCGCCGGTATTCTGGATCACGAAACCGGTACCAAGGATGTGACGCACATGGGAGGGCTACGTTCAGTGATGCCGGTAACGGCGACGATTGCGCTGATTGCAGCGCTTTCGCTAGCTGGGGTGCCGCCATTGATTGGCTTTATCGGCAAGGAGCTGAAGTTTGAGTCGGCACTCGGCGCCGACAGCTTCAACATGCTGCTGGTGATATTTGCCTTTATTGCCGCGATATTAACGATCGCGGTAGCCTTTATTATTGCGTTACGTCCTTTTTACGGCAAACGCCATCAAACACCGCTAGATCCTCATGAAGCGCCACTCAGTATGCTAGCGGGGCCGGCGCTTTTAGCAACAGGATCACTGTTGCTTGGTTTATGGCCTGCGGCGTTAGGCGCCGATGCGCTGCTGAGCGCTGCCGCGAGCTCCATTTCTGGGCAACCGAGCAACGTTTCTTTGTCGCTTTGGTATGGCGTGAACGTGGCATTGATAATGTCGATTGTCAGCCTTGGCTTAGGCTTTTTGCTGTTTAAACGCTGGGACAGCGTACGTGCCAGGCTTTCCATACTGGCGCCGGTTATGCGCCATGGCCCTGAGGCCGGGTATGAGGGCGCGATGAACGGCATCGTACATTTCTCCGAGTGGCAAACGCGCATGCTGCAAAACGGCTATATGCGTAATTACATTCTTATTATGCTGATTACGCTGATCGTTTTGATTAGTAACTCCATATTGCTGCGGCATTCGCCTGAGTTTGCCTTTGAGCTAGACGTGCGCTTTCACGAGGCCGTGGTCGCAGGCTGTATGGTAATGGGGGCGTTGTTCGCGACCATTTCTCGATCCCGGCTTGGGGCGGTGGTGTCGGTAGGCGTGATGGGCTTCTCTATTGCGTTAATCTTTATTCTCTTCAGTGCGCCTGATCTTGCCATTACCCAGCTGCTGGTGGAAACCTTAACGGTGATTTTGCTGGTACTGGTATTGTTCCGACTGCCGCGCTTTTCGAGCCTTTCTACCAGCCTTGAGCGTATCCGTGATGGCGCTGTCGCCGCCATGATGGGCATTTTGATCTGCCTGCTGATTATGACCTCGTGGAGTATTAAGCAGTTTGAGCCGATCTCGACATACATGATTGAGAACAGCGCTCCCTTGGCCTTCGGCCGCAATATCGTCAATGTCATTTTGGTCGATTACCGGGCGTTAGATACGCTAGGCGAGATGTTTGTATTGGCGCTCGCAGCCGTTGGCGTTATTGCCATGCTGAAGCTGCGTCATGGCGAAGGTAGTGAGAATAAACCGAGCGAAAGCAGCAAAGTAGCGGCTAAGGAGCCTAACGATGGTTAAGTCAGGCACCATTATTCTCAACACGGCTGCGCGGTTTTTAATGCCACTGCAGCTGATGTTCTCCGTTTTCTTATTGCTTAGAGGACACGATGAGCCGGGCGGCGGTTTTATCGCAGGCCTTGTGGCGGCGGGGGCATTTACGCTTTATCTGTTCGCCTTTGGCGTTAGTGCGACCAAGCAAGTGCTGCGTATGGTTGACCCCAGAGACCTCATTGGCATTGGCCTATTGCTGGGCATGATTTCCGTCGTGCCTGCCTGGTTTATGGGGCAACCGTTTCTAACCGCCCAGTGGTGGACCATTCCAATCATCGACTTTAAAGCCTCCACGCCGCTGATTTTTGATATCGGTGTGTATTTTGCGGTGCTGGGCTCGGTCACCGGCATGGTGATGACGCTGATGGAGGTCGACAAGGATGAACCTTGAGTTAACAGGAGGCTCAGCATGGAACCATTAATGGCGGTAGCCATAGGGCTGCTTTACGCGACGGCTATTTTCATGATGCTGCGTCGCTCTATTGTGAAGCTAGTGATTGGTTTAATGCTGCTTTCAAATGCGGCCAATTTACTGATCTTTACAACGGCGGGATTGACGCGGGGCGCGCCGCCACTGATTCCTGAAGGCATGATGCAGCCGGTAGGCGCCGTCGCTGATCCCTTACCCCAAGCGGTAGTGCTGACAGCTATCGTAATTGCCTTTGGCGTGCTTGCCTTTGCGGTGGTGTTGATTCGACGTGCCTATGAAGTGGTTAAGGCTGATGATCTTGATAAGATGAAGGATACCGATACGTGAGGCCTGAAGTTGCTCTTCCCGTCCTCTTGCCGCTGCTTTCAGGGGCAATCTCTTTGTTGTTTTGGCGTTCCCGCCCCATGCAGCGCTTTTTGGCAGTGGCCGGTAATGCAGCGCTGCTGATTGTTAGCCTCTGGTTGTTCGTATCAACGCTCTCAGACGGCTACGTCACGATGCAGATGGGCAGCTGGCCCGCGCCGTTTGGCATCACGCTCATCGCCGATATGCTGAGCGCCGTCATGGTGTTGATGACCGCCGTCATTGGTTTGGCAATGGGGATCTATTCGCTGGCCACGACCGGCCGGGGTCATGAGAAATTTGGCTACTACCCTTTAATGCACCTGCTCTTGGCAGGCGTTATGGGGGCATTTTTAACTGGCGATATCTTTAACCTTTATGTGTGGTTTGAGGTAATGCTGGTGGCGTCGTTTGCGCTGCTGATTCTAGGCGGTGAGCGTGCGCAGATGGAGGGGGCGATTAAATATGTCACCTTGAATCTACTGGCATCGGTCATTTTCTTGACCGCCGTTGGGCTGCTTTATGGCATGGTGGGGACGCTCAACATGGCCGATATTGCGCTGCGCATGGGGGAGGCTGAGCACACGGGCATGGTTGAAGTGTTGGCCGTCATGTTTATGGTGGCCTTCGGCATTAAGGCTGCCGCCTTTCCATTGTTCTTTTGGCTACCTGCTTCTTATCATACGCCGCCTGTCGCCGTTTCAGCTCTGTTTGCAGGGCTGCTCACCAAGGTCGGCGTTTATGCGCTGTTCCGCGTTTTTACGTTGATGTTTGACCAGACCATGGGCTATTTGCAGGACATTATGCTCTGGGGGGCGGTCTTTACGATGGTAACTGGCGTGCTGGGCGCGGCGGCCCAATATGAGTTTAGGCGTATTCTATCGTTTCATATTGTCAGCCAGATTGGCTATATGATCTTAGGGCTAGCGCTTTATACACCCTTAGCGATAGCCGGTGGGGTGTTTGCCATCGTGCATAATATGGTGGTGAAAACTAACCTCTTCTTGATCAGCGGTATTACCCACCGTTTGCAGGGCACGTATCAACTCAAAAAAATGGGCGGCTTGTATCGGGAGCGCCCCTGGCTAGCCGTCGCCTTCTTTATTTCGGCTTTCTCTCTAGCGGGCATCCCGCCGCTGTCTGGTTTCTTTGCTAAATTTGTCATTGTGCGCGCAGGCCTCGAAGCTGAAGCCTATGTCGTAACCGGTATTGCTCTGGCGGTAGGTTTAATGACGCTCTATTCCATGGTGAAAATTTGGAATGAGGTGTTCTGGAAGTCGCTGCCGGAAGATAATCATGTGCCTGAAACCGTTACGCCGACCGGGGATGATGGTCGATTGTTAAAGCCAAGCCTGTGGATGATGTATTTACCGGTGATGGTGTTGGCGATGTCTTCTCTGTTGATCGGGGTATTTGCTGAGCCGATTATGTGGGTGATGACGAGCATAGGTGATCAGTTGCTTGAACCATCGGGGTATATCGAAGCCGTTCTGGGCGCTTCGGCCAGTGTAGAAGACACGTTGCTGAATTCATCAGCAGCGGACGCTGAAGAAGCGGCAACGGGAGTGGATGCGCCATGACAGGAGCGATTTGGAACTTACTATTAGGTCTGGCATGGGTATTGTTGAGCGGTGATTTCACCGGTTTGAATCTTCTTATCGGCTTGATATTTGGCTATATCACGCTTGTTTTGATTGAGCCTCAGCTTGACTCATTGAAAGGTTACCCGGCGCGGGTGCCGCGGCTTGTGGGCTTTATCGGTTTTTTCCTGAAAGAGCTGATTCAAGCCAACCTGCGTGTGGCTTTCGATATTTTGACGCCGCCTTGGCATATGAAACCTGGCGTTATTGCGCTGCCACTTTCGGCACGTACGGAAATGGAAATCACCATGGTGGCTAACTTGATTTCGCTGACACCCGGCACGCTTAGCTTAGATGTGTCTGATGATCGTAAGGTACTGTATATCCATGCGATGTTTTTAGACGATGAAGAAGAGCTGCGGCGTAATTTAAAAGAGATGGAGCACCGGGCCCTGGAGCTATTTCGCTGATGGATACCGTTATTTTAATTAGTCAGGTGATTATGAGCATAGCGCTGATACTCACCTTCGTGCGTGTTGTACGCGGCCCCAGTTTGCCCGACCGTGTTGTAGCGTTAGAGCTTTTTTCGACCACCTTGGTGGGGTTGGTGGGGGTTTATGCGATCAAAACAGAGGTTGCTAGTTTCCTCGACGCCGCAATTGTGGTCGCGCTCATGGGCTTTTTGGCGGCTATTGGCTTTGCGCGCTTTTTAGAACGAGGAGGCCCGCGCGATGATTGATTTTATAAAAGGCACGCTGATTCTTGGCGGTGCGCTGTTTATGCTGCTTGCCTCTGTGGGTTTGCTGCGTTTACCCGACCTGCTAACACGTATGCATGCGACCACCAAAGCCGCCGCACTAGGCGTGATTTTAATCATGCTGGCGGCGGCAATGCACTTTGCTGAGGTGGGAATCGTCGCGCGCTCTTTTGCCATTATATTATTTATTCTAATGACAGCACCGGTGGCCGCCCATGTGATTGGTCGTGCCGGTTATTTCGTTGGGTCCAAGCTTTGGAGCGGCACAATAAAGGATGAATTACGGCCTAACTATGATCCTTTGACCCATGAATTAAAAAGTGGCCTGGAGACCCAAGAAAATGCCAAGCGTCAGCCAAGAGATACTGATCCAGATTAGAATGCGAGTTCGATAGTTAGAAGGCTGTATCTTGCCGCTGAGCCACCTAAGGGTGGCTTTTTTGCATTTGATGTTTCGCAACGCTTTATTTTTATCAGCACCGATGATTAACAATTAATGTACAACAGTTATACCGTGTAGGATGATATGTTCATAATTAATCATGTGCCTATTAAGAAGTACGCCGACTGTGAGCAAGCAACGCAAACAACACCTGCCCCAAAAAACGTGTGCCCTATGTCAGCGACCCTTTGCTTGGCGAAAGAAATGGGCGCGCTGTTGGGATGAGGTGCGCTATTGCAGCGAGAGATGTCGACGTACTGCAAAACAGCAAAGCGCTTCTGGGAGGCAAGGGCATGAACACCACCGTTGATATTGTCTGGCTGCAAGACGACCTGCGCGTGGCCGACAACCCTCTGTTGCACTTTAATGCTCCCCCCAGTCATTTGCTGTGCCTTTATGTGTTGGACCAGCGCTGGTGTGCTCCTCTCATAAAAGACGATTCCGTGCCGCGCATAGGCCCGGCGCGTTTACGCTTCCTATGGCAATGCTTAATGGCGTTGCGCGGCGAGCTTTTAAAGCGCGGCAGTGATTTGCTTGTCCGCATCGGTAATCCAAGCGATGTGGTGATTGAGCTGGCCAGGTCGCTTAGTGCTCGCCAGGTCCGCGTTTCTGACCACCCCGGGGTTGAAGAAATACAGCAGATTAAAGCGGTGGCCAGCGGGCTTTCCGGCCACACAACGCTGAGCTGTATTGAGAGCGGGCAACTGATTAATCGGCAGGCGCTGCCTTTCGACGCGGATAGGTTACCGCAAAGTTTTTCGGCCTTTAGGCGCTGCGTAGAAAAAAACTGCTCACTTTCCGCGAGCCGACCTGCACCGGTAACACTGCCGCCTTGGCCTGAGGCGCCGCGTGGCTTTCCGCCGTTAAAGGCTGTCTCTGAGCATAGCGCTGTGTGGCAGCCGGATACACGTCAAGGCTATACCTATGAGGGAGGGGAGTCGGCGGCGCATGTGCGCCTTCATGACTATCTGTGGCATCAAAAGGGCGCAGAAGTCTATAAGCAAACCCGAAACGGTCTTTTGGGCGCGAATTTTTCAACACGCATCTCGCCGTGGCTTGCGCGCGGCTGTGTCACTGCGTGCCAAGTTAATGATGCAGTGAAAGCGTGGGAAGCCGAACACGGCAGCAATGAATCGAGTTACTGGATCACGTTTGAACTGCTTTGGCGTGAGTATTTTATACGTGTCGCGCAGGCTGAAGGTGTGCAAATGTTTGGTAAGGTTCTAGCGGCCAAGCCGAGTACGGCGTTTGATGCTTGGCGTAATGCTGTGACTGGCGTGCCGTTTGTGGATGCGGCCATGCTAGAACTTCATCGCACCGGCTGGATATCCAATCGCGCCAGGCAAAATGTCGCCAGCTTCTTGGTCAACGACCTGCAGGTAGACTGGCGTTTAGGCGCTTTATGGTTCGAGCATTGCTTGATTGATTATGACGTTGCCAGCAATTGGGGAAACTGGCGCTATATTGCCGGCGTGGGAAGAGGTGCGCGTCATCGTCGCTACTTTGATGTGCAGCAGCAGGTCAATCATTATGACCCGCATGGGCGCTATGTCGCCCACTGGATGACATCGCTTGAAAGGTAATTGCGCCTTCTAATAAGCCTCAGCGTCTAGTATCTACTACTTTTCTAGGCCATCATTCTAGACATGCCAAGGACTGCCTAAGGATATAAACGATGTCTATTAATTTGCCTGCAGGGCGGCGTTACCGCCCCTTACTGTGTGCCTCGCTGGCGATAGCGTTGAGCACCCCCTTCGTTGGAGGCGCAGCGCTCGCAAATCAGCAGTTGATGACTGAAGTTGATGCGCGGGCTGCTACACAGGTTAGCTACGCTAATTTTCAGCAATGGCTAGATGAGTTTCGTCGCTATGCCGCCGGTGAAGGCATTAGCGAAGCGACATTGAGCGAAGCATTCGATGGCATACGCCACCTTGATCGCGTCATTGAGCTCGATGGCTATCAACCCGAATTTGTCAGGCCTATTTGGGAATACCTTGATACCGCGGTTTCATCTACGCGTGTTAATACCGGGCGAGAAAAGTTAGCGGCTCACCGCGATACCGCGCTGGAAATGCAGCAGCGCTTTGGCGTACCCGCCGAAATTATTGTCGCTATTTGGGGAATCGAGAGTAACTACGGCAGCAATTTCGGTGATTTCTCAACGTTAGAGTCCCTTGCTACGCTCGCTTTCGATGGCCGCCGCCGTGATTTTGCTAGAGGTGAACTGCTCGCTGCGCTGCGTATTATTGACGAAGGTGATATAGCCGCAGATCAAATGAAGGGGTCATGGGCCGGCGCGATGGGCCATACCCAATTTATTCCCAGCAGCTTTGAGGCGTATGCCGTCGATGGCGATGGTGATGGTCGGCGTGATATCTGGGGAAGTATTCCCGATGTAATGGCATCGACGGCAAATTACTTAGCGCGAGCTGGTTGGCAAGCGGGTCAGCCTTGGGGCGTGGAAATACGGCTACCCGAAGGATTTGATTATACTCAGACCGACCGGCGCAGTAGTGCCGAGTGGCGTAATCAAGGCGTTCGAGCGCAGCAGGGCGAATTGCCAGATTTCGATAGCGCGTCTGTAGTGGTGCCCGCCGGTGCTCAAGGCCCTGCTTTTCTGGTGGGGGCTAATTTTCGCGCCATTTTACGTTATAACAATGCCACCAGTTACGCCCTCGCCGTTGCCACACTGGGCGATGCTATTGCCGGGCGAGAGGGCACCCAGCATGAATGGCCGCGAGGGGAAACACCATTGACCCGCGATGATGTGCAAGAACTCCAGCGCGAGTTAAACCGTACCGGCTACTCAGCGGGAGGCGCTGACGGTGTCATGGGGCCCAATACGCGGCAAGGATTACGGAACTTCCAGCGTGATCAAGGGTTAATACCAGACGGCTTTGCAACTCAGACCCTATTAGAGCAATTGCGAAACCGTGCTGAGTAGGCAACGTTTTATTGAAAGTTTTAACTTACCAAGGATGATGCTATGCGAGTGCTAGGAAAAACGTTATTAGGCAGCGCTGTTATGGGTGCCTTGCTATCTACTTCCACCGCGATGGCAGATGACGACCAAGTATTTGGCTGGGTAGAAAATGCGACGCTTCAGCCCTGGGATATTACGGTTAAGGCAAAGCTCGACAGCGGTGCATTAACATCCTCGCTTGACGCTCGTGACATTGAGATGTTCGAGCAAGATGATGAAGAATGGGTGCGTTTTCGTCTCAAGCTGGAAGATCAGGAAAGTGGCGAAGTATTCAGTGATGAAATTGAGCGCCCGCTGTATCGTGAACAAACCGTGCGCGGCGCGGGTGGCAGTGATGACCGCCCCGTTATTCTGATGGAAGTGTGCATGGGCGATACCATCTACGAAGAGCAGTTCAGTTTGCGCGACCGTGAAGAGATGATTTATCCGATGCTGCTGGGCCGCAGCACAATCAGCCACCTTGGCTTGCTTGATGTGCGTAACAGCTTCTTGCAAGAACCCGGGTGCGATGAGAATTCCCAGGTCGTGCCTCACGACCCGGAAGATGATCAGTCTTAACGTATAAACGCTTAAAACAGCCGTGACAGCAGCGCCGTCACGGCTGTTTCTACGCGTAAAATTCGCGGCCCAAGGTGCATTCCCTCACAGCCTGCCGCTAGCAGTTGCTCTACTTCCCAAGCAATAAAACCGCCTTCTGGGCCTACTAGTAAGAGCGTTGGGTGCTTAACATCTCTTGGGCAAGCGTTTGGCATGCCAGGGTGTGCCAGCAGTCCTCGGTATTGCTTGAGTAGGTTGGGAAGCTGTTCTTCTAAGAAAGGCCTAAACCCCTTGCTAAGCGTAACGTTAGGTAGCTGCGTGTCGCGGGCTTGCTCTAAACCTAGTATTAGGTGCTGGTGTATTTTTTCCGCGCGTAACTCGGGAGACTGCCAGTAGCTTTTTTCTACCCGCTTGGTATGCAGCAGGGTGATATCTTTCACTCCTAGCGCAGTCACGTGCTCCAGAGTGCGTGCTAGCATACGTGGCCTTGGCAGTGCTAATACCAAATGCACCGGTAGTGGCGCTGGCGGTGGCTCATCCATCGTTTCCAGCGTGAAATAAGCACGTTCAGCGGTGAGTTCAGTAAGCCGTGCTTTACCCATCGCTCCCCCTTGGATTCCGACAGTAAGCAGGTCTCCTGGCGTGGAACGATGAACGTTATGCAGATGGCCCAATCTACGCGGGTCGCTGATGCAGGCGCGGTTATCGCCGGTAAGGTCGTCGGGGCTGAGTAAAATCAAATTCATAATGAGAGTCTATTGGTCACAGAATAGGCGTGTTGCGTCTATCTAATCGATCAAAGCCGCTTGCATGGGCGCGTGGTGCAGGCACAATACCAGCAACGGGAAAAAGCCCCTATCGCTTTTAAAGTCCCTATCGCTTTTAAGGAGATGCGCCGTGCGCGTGATTCGCAAGTATGCTAACCGCAGGCTGTATGATACACAGCAAAGCCGCTACGTAACGTTAGAAGACCTGCGTCGCTTAATCATCGACGAAGCGCCTTTTCGCGTTGAAGATGCCAAAAGCGGTGAAGACCTGACCCGCACTATTTTGCTATCGATCATCATTGAGCAAGAGCAGGCAGACGGTGAATCTCAAGTGTTCTCCAACGATTTGTTGGCGCAACTGATCCGCGTTTATGACATGACATCACCACTGCCACTGTCGCGTTATCTTGAGCAGGGTACGCAGCTGATGCTGGAACAGCAAAAGCGCCTGCAAAGCCAATGGAAGCAGGCCATGCGTAACACGCCGCTGGACTTTATGCGCGAGTTAGGCGAAGAGAATATGCGCTTTTGGCAAAAGACGCTAAATCAATCTGCGCAAAGCGATGAAGCTGACGCTGACGATCATCAAACGCCAGAGAGCAGCGTTAAGCCTGATGACGATGCCGGCGGAAGCAATAAAAAGAAACAGGACAAAACCACCTGACCCCACTTGGGGCCGCGCTGTGGCATAATGCCGCCAATAACGCTCTCCCGTTTGAGAAGGATGAACATGAAGGTTTTGATGATTGGCGGCGGTGGTCGTGAGCACGCTTTAGCTTGGAAATTGGCTCAGTCGAGCCGCGTTGAACACGTCTTCGTTGCACCGGGCAATGCTGGTACGGCGACGGAAGTGAAGGTCACCAACGTCGCGATTGCAGCAACGGATATCGATAGCCTGGTTGCATTTGCCCGTGATGAGCAGATTGGCTTGACGGTGGTTGGCCCGGAAGCGCCGCTGGTAGAAGGTGTCGTTGATCGCTTTCAAGCGGCCGGCTTGACGATTTTTGGCCCTAATCAAGCCGCTGCACAGCTTGAGGGATCGAAGTCCTTCACCAAAGACTTTTTAGCACGCCATGATATTCCGTCAGCAGACTACCAAACGTTTACTGAAGTCGAGCCTGCACTTGCCTATCTGAGCAAAATGGGTGCACCCATTGTCATCAAAGCGGATGGCCTTGCCGCTGGCAAAGGCGTTATTGTCGCGATGAGCGAAGTAGAAGCAGCCGATGCCATTCGTGACATGTTGGAAGCTAATGCGTTTGGTGATGCTGGCGCACGCGTAGTCATTGAAGAGTTTTTAGAAGGTGAAGAAGCCAGCTTTATTGTCATGGTGGATGGTGAGAACGTTGTTACCATGGCGACTAGCCAAGACCATAAGCGTGCTTATGACGGCGACACTGGCCCTAATACTGGCGGCATGGGGGCTTACTCTCCGGCACCCGTGGTTACTGACGAGATTGACGCGCGTATTATGGAGCAGGTTATTTGGCCTACCGTGCGCGGCATGGCCGCAGAGGGAAATGCTTACACCGGGTTCTTGTACGCAGGCCTGATGATTGACGCCGCAGGCAATCCCAAAGTGATTGAATATAACTGTCGTTTTGGTGATCCTGAAACCCAGCCTATTATGATGCGGCTAGTGTCTGACTTCGCTGAGCTCTGCTTAGCCGGCGCACAGGGAGCATTAGCAGGACATCGCTGCGAATGGGATCCGCGTGCGGCGGTCGGTGTGGTGATTGCGGCGGGTGGTTATCCTGGCGACTATCGGAAGGGCGATGTGATTCATGGCTTGGCAGCGGCGGAGCAAGACGGCTGTAAAGTATTTCATGCCGGCACCGCGCAGAACGCTCAAGGTGAGATTACTACTCAAGGTGGGCGCGTGCTGTGCGTAACGGCATTGGGCACGACGGTTTCAAAGGCACAGCAGTTAGCGTATCAAGGCGTTAAAGCGATTCGCTGGGACGGCGCTGAATACCGTCGTGATATTGCCTTTAGGGCAATCTCTCGCGAGGCCTAAAAAAACATTTGCGCCTATACAGCGTCATTCCTAACCAACACCGTCGAGGATGCAGGCATGGAACGTGTCAAGCTGGACTTTCCCGCTGAAGCGGTTATTCACCGCCACCCCTTGACGGTGCGTGTAACCGATATGAATTACGGCCAACACTTAGGGCATGACGCGATAGTGTCGCTGCTTCACGAGGCTCGTGTGCAGGCTTTTTCGGCACTTAATTTGCCCGAGTGGGATATGTGCGGGCACCCCAGCCTGGTGGCTGATTTGGCGATACAGTATCTCAGTGAAGCGCGCTGGCCTGATGCGTTAATCATTGAAACCGCCGTGCCGGTACCTCAAGGCAAAGCGTTGACGATTTATCAGCGCATTCGCCAGAGTGAATCTCAGAAAATCGTAGCAACGGCGCGCGTAAACCAGCTGCTGATTGATCTAAATACAGGAGCCCCTGTGGATGTGCCCGCTGACGTGAAACATGCGCTTTCTCTTGCGAGGAGTGGCTAATGTCACGAGAGTACCCGGTAATTGCCGTGACCGGCTCCTCTGGGGCAGGCACAACGACCGTAAGGCGCAGCTTCGAGCGTATGTTTTTGCGGGAAGATGTGCATGCAGCGATCGTCGATGGCGATGCTTTTCATCGCTACACCCGCGACGATTTGCACCGTATTTTCCGCGAAGAGCCTGAGCGCAAGAACGAACTCTCCCATTTTGCCGTTGAGGCTAACTTGCTGGATAGGCTAGAAGGGCTGTTCGGTGAGTACGGCGAGCATGGCTCCGGTACGTTTCGACACTATATTCACGCCGAAGATAAGCAGAAAATTGAAGCAGGCTGCCGCGTAGGCACTTTCACCGATTGGCAGTCGCTGCCTTGTGGTACTGACCTGCTTTTCTATGAAGGTTTGCACGGCGGGCTGGTAACTGAAGACTTTGATATTGCGCGTCATGTTGATCTTTTAGTCGGCGTTGCGCCGACCATGAACCTTGAATGGATCCAAAAGATTGATCGTGACACAAAGCTGCGCGGTTATTCACAAGAGGCGGTGATCGATACGATTTTAGGCAGAATGGATGACTATGTGCGCTACATTCAGCCGCAATTCTCACGCACCCACATCAATTTTCAGCGCGTGCCTACGGTTGATACCTCTAACCCCTTTGAGGTCCAGGACATTCCTACTGACGCTGAGTCGTTAGTGGTCATCCGCTTTAGGGACCCCTCCACCGTTGACTTTCCCTGGCTGCTGGCCATGATTAAAGACTCCTTTATGACTCGCCCCCACACGCTGGTAGTGCCCGGGGCACTGATGTCATTGGCGATGGAGTTAATCCTCGCTCCTTTAGTTCGCCATTTGCTGGCACAGCGGCGTTTTCGCTAATCCTTGCTGATAAAAGTAATGGAGTAATCTATGGAATGCCTCTTTTGTAAAATCATCAATCGTGAAATTCCGGCCGATATTGTTTACGAAGATGAGCACGTTCTGGCTTTTAACGACATTGGCCCTCAGGCACCCACCCATCAGCTAATTATCCCTAAAAAGCATATCTCGACGCTGAATGATATTGAAGAAGCCGATCTAGCAACCGTTGGCCGCCTTCAGCTCACCGCCGCTAAGCTCGCCCGTGAGCAGGGTTTTGATGAAGATGGGTACCGTGTGGTGATGAACTGCAACGAAATGGGCGGGCAGACGGTCTATCATATTCACATGCATCTAATGGGCGGGCGTATCTTCACTTGGCCCCCCGGCTAGTAATTATGCTTAAGCAAGATAAGTTCGATTTGGTAATTAAGTACGCTTTAACCGGTAAGCTTAGTTAGGCAACGGAGTGTTCCCATGGATCGTCAACAGAGTCGAGCCGATAGACTGATTCACCAGTTTGATACCGTTTTGCGTACTCTTGCCCCTCATGCGGCATCTCCGCAGCGTGTCAGTCCCGCCAAGGATTTCACCGGAGAAAGAATGGACGATCACGAGCGCCGTCATGCCGCTGGCTTAATGCGTATTCATCACACCGGTAGAGTGTGTTTGCAAGGACTGTATCAAGGGCAGGGCATCACCGCGCAGCTGCCCCATGCACGCAAGCAAATGGAGCAGTCGGCGTTCGAGAAAATCGATCATCTCGCTTGGTGTGACGAGCGCCTTGAGCAGTTACACAGCCGAACCAGCTATTTAAATCCGCTTTATTATATCACCGGGTTTGGAATAGGTGCAGCGACCGGTGCGGTAAGTGACCGCGTAAGCCTGGGCTTTTTGGCCGCGGCTGAAGAGCAGGCGGGTAAGTCTCTTGACCTACATCAGCAATCGTTGCCCGCAGGTGATGTCTGTTCGCGCACTATACTGCGTCAAATGGCGATTGATGAAGCGCATCATTCACATATCGCCATAGAGGCCGGAGGGTTGCGCTTTCCAGCGCCAATTAAGTGGCTAATGCGTTTAGGCGCTAAAATGGTGGCTAAGGGTGTCTATCACTTTTAATATACAGGATTGATCGGCTGCTGATATCTGCGGTTCACATTCGCTGAAAATAAAAAGGCTCCGCAGAGCGGAGCCTTTTTAGGGCCATCATCTTATTTTGCGTCATGCATCAATGCGCTTATATTTCATGCGTTTAGGTGTGTCATTGCCCACACGCTTTCTATGGTCTGCTTCGTATTCTGCATAGTTGCCTTCGAATAAGACGACCTCAGAATCACCCTCAAATGCCATTACGTGGGTGGCGATACGATCAAGGAACCAACGATCGTGTGAAATCACCATGGCACAGCCTGGGAATGCTAACAGTGCTTCTTCCAATGCCCGCAGCGTTTCGATATCCAGGTCGTTAGAGGGCTCATCAAGCAGCAGAACGTTTGCCCCTTGCTGCAACGTTTGCGCGAGCTGCAGGCGGCCACGCTCACCGCCAGACAGTTCTGCTAAGCGCTTCTGCTGGTCGTTGCCTTTAAAGTTAAAGCGACCAACGTACGCGCGTGATGACACTTCATAGCCGTTGATGTTGAGGATGTCCTGTCCACCAGAAACAGCTTCCCATACGGTCTGTTTGTCATCAAGAGCATCGCGTAGCTGCTCAACGTAAGCAATATCGACCGTCTCGCCAATGACTACGTCACCGACATCAGGCTGTTCTTTACCCGTTATCAGTTTAAATAAGGTCGATTTACCCGCACCGTTACCACCAACAATACCTACAATCGCACCATGTGGAATGGTGAAGGAGAGGTCTTGATAAAGTAACTTGTCCTCAAAGCGCTTGGCGACATTGCGAAACTCAATAACGTTATCGCCCAGACGCGGCCCCGGCGGAATATAAATTTCGTTAGTTTCATTACGCTTTTGGAAGTCGCCGGACTGCATTTCTTCGAAGCGGTTAAGGCGCGCTTTACTTTTAGCCTGTCGGCCTTTGGCATTGCTGCGCACCCATTCAAGCTCTTGCTTGATGGCTTTCTGGCGCGAAGCCTCTTGTTTGGCCTCTTGGTTCAGGCGCTGATCTTTCTGCTCTAACCACTGCGAGTAGTTACCCTCAAATGGGATACCTTGCCCACGGTCAAGTTCGAGTATCCAGCCTGCAACGTTATCCAGGAAGTAGCGGTCGTGAGTAATAGCGACCACGGTGCCGTTATAGTCATGCAGGAAGCGTTCAAGCCAAGCCACGGATTCAGCATCAAGGTGGTTGGTGGGCTCGTCAAGCAGAAGCATGTCGGGGCTGGAAAGCAGTAGACGACAGAGCGCTACGCGGCGACGCTCACCGCCCGATAGATTGCCTACTTTGGCATCCCACGGGGGCAGGCGAAGGGCTTCCGCGGCCACTTCAAGCTTACGTTCTAAGTTGTGCGCATCGGCTGCTTCTATAATATTTTCAAGACGCGCCTGTTCGCTTGCGAGTGCATCAAAGTCTGCGTCTGGCTCTGCATAGGCAGAGTAAACCGCATCAAGCTTCTCCTGCGCCTCTTTGATGGCACCGAGCGCTTCCTCTACGGTGTCACGGACGTTCTTCTCGTCATCTAACTGCGGCTCCTGAGGTAAGTAGCCAACATTGATGCCGGGCATCGGACGAGCTTCACCTTCAAACTCTTTATCAACACCGGCCATAATTCGCAGCAGTGTAGATTTACCCGAACCGTTGAGGCCCAGCACGCCGATTTTGGCACCTGGGAAAAACGATAACGAAATATTCTTAAGAATTTGCTTTTTGGGTGGCACTACTTTGCCAACCCTATTCATGGTGAAAACGTATTGCGCCATGGAGATCCGTTAGGTTGATGAAAGAAAAAACGATAGCCGTATGCGGCTAGCTATTCACTGATGATAGAGGTCTGCGCCGTGAAAGGCTAGGTTATGAGAAGTGTTCTGCTAGCTAAGCCTACCCATAGAGCGAGAAGGCTAAGCTGGTGGATGGCAGTACTGGCAAGCGGGGAGAAGCGAATGGCTACTCTTCTTCATCCCAGTCATCTTCAATGACGCGCTGCAATCGGCGTTCTTCTAACCAAGCTTCAACCTGGCGTCGAGAGCGCAAACTGTCGGCTTTGCTGGGTTTGCTTTTGCTGTAATGGTCATCATTAACAGCATCTAAGCTTTCGAACTCGTCTGAGTCGACGCTATCGGTAGTAAAGGTTTCACGACTTAAGGGGTCACGGCTCATGATATGCCCTCCAACCCAGCCGGCGTACCGGCATCACAACGGCTTCATTAGTAAACGCGTTTGGTCTACAAAGTGAAGCGCCTAGCGCAGTTTAAGCGCCTTGCCGCTATATAACGCCAGTTGAGCTGAAGTTCAAGTCTTGTTGGTTTTTTTGCGTTAAAAAGTTAATTTTTAGCTTATTTCTTGCTGTTTTTGTACTTCAGCCAAGGCAAGCTGTGCTTCTATGCGTTCGGTTATATCCTTCTGTACACCAATGTAATACATCAGCTTATCCGCCTCGTCGTAAACTGGCGTAATGGAAAGCTCATTCCAAAACATGGTGCCGTCTTTGCGGTAGTTGCGCAGCACTTCACGAGACGGCCGACCTGCTTTTAACGCTTCTCGAATGGCGCCAAGTGCGTCCTGATCGCGGTCTTCGTTTTGTAAAAAACGACAGTCGCGATATAAAATTTCGTCCGCGCTGTAGCCCGTCAAACGCTCAAAGCCTTTATTGACGTAGATGAGGATATTTTCATCCCCTTCCTGTTCGGCAACCACAATGCCATCTTCAGATGCATCAATAATGCGTTCGAGCAGTTCTGGGCTGATCAAGGGAGATCGTTTCATCAAAGGGTTCCTGTTGCAGCTCCTGTCCTTTCCGGAGACCATGCCTTTCACTCTATGCTTGGTCCGAGCGGGATTTTTACTCACTTTTAGAGGCTAGATAGCCAATGTGTCAGTCCGTAACGGCTATCGAGCTCCATCATGGCGAGCGTTGCGATGCATTGCAATCGTCAACGCACTCTTAGGATCGGACGCGAGGTGTTTTTTACGTCTATCTTGGCCGCTGATAATTAAACGACATGCATCAAACGAAAGGGTAGCGATGTATAGAACGTAACGCCATTAAGACTGGCAGGTGGTTGTTTCCTGTTTCAAGCTAACTCGACATGACAGAATGGCGCTTAAAGAGACCCTATTAATCTGACGGGAAGATTAGAAATGTCACGTGTTCAAATTCGCTATTGCACGCAGTGCCAATGGCTGCTGCGCAGTGCTTGGTATGCTCAGGAGCTGCTTTCGACCTTCGGTGAAGGTTTAGATGAAGTGGCACTGATGCCATCTCATGGCGGCACTTTTGAGATTTGGTATGAGGATGTGCTGCTATGGGAGCGCAAACGCGACGGTGGTTTTCCGGATATCAAGCGCCTCAAACAAAGTGTGCGTGACCAGCTAGAGCCTGGGCGTGATTTAGGCCATATCGACCGATGAATAAGGATCGCCAAGCCATCCTTTATGGACTAGGGGCCGTTGCGCTGTGGTCGACCGTAGCGACGGCGTTCAAAGTGGCTCTTGCTTGGATGAGCCCATTAGAATTGATGTGGCTCGCAGTGCTTGTGTCCTGGGCATTAATGGGGGCGCTCGTTATAAAGCAGGGCAATCTTGCTACGGCGCTGCGCACCGGTTGGAAGACTGCCGCGTGGGCGGGGTTAATGAACCCCGTTGCCTACTATTTGGTGCTCTTTGCTGCGTATGACCGACTTCCAGGGCAGGAGGCGATGGCGCTCAACTACACCTGGGCGTTGGCGATGGCATTCTTAGCCGTGCCCTTGCTGGGACAACGCTTAACGCGCATGGATATCATCGCTGGATTGATTGCGTATGCCGGGGTGTGGGTGATTGCAACGCGTGGCGCGGTGTTCAATGTCTCTTTTGCTGACCCGTTAGGGGTTGTTCTGGCTCTCGCTTCAACATTGCTGTGGGCGCTTTATTGGCTGCTTAATGCGCGCGACTCACGCCCGGCATTAGTGGGCCAATGGCAAAATTTTACGGTGGGTTTGCCGGTGCTAACCATCCTGTTATTACTAGGCCCTGGCTTTCAGTGGCATGGCTGGGGGGCGTTAGGGGCAGGCGTTTACGTCGGGCTGTTTGAAATGGGCATAGCATTCATTTTATGGCAGATGGCTGTCCACAAGGTGTCGCGCACTGCAAAGGTTTCTAATCTTATTTTTCTCTCACCCCCGGTATCACTGATGCTGCTTTTTTTGGTGGTTGGAGAGCCTATTTTGCCATCAACCCTAATGGGACTGGTGTTAATACTTTTAGGGTTAGGGATGCAAACCCAGCAGAAGCAGCCAGAGGGGGGGTAGTCTGGGTAGTAAAATATTTCTTTTTGTCTTTTTTTATTATTTTAATTCTTGAAGTGAAATGTGAACTAGTATAAAAGTCAAACAAAATACTAGTTCTGAAGTATGAGTACATTTTCTTAAATAATGGAATGTGACCATAACGATACATTAATCTTCAGCTGAGCCGATAGCTACGGCTAGAGAGAGGTTATAACAAAGGCATGGAGAAGAGCATAGACATTGGTGTGTTGAGCGAGCAGTTCGGGGCGGATTTTGAGTATCAGCAATTTAGGTCTGACGAGGCTTATTCACACGATCAGCAGCGTTGGAAATTGCTTGATGGGATTGCCAAGCAAGCGCCGGGCGCCTCGCCAAAAAGCGTTGAGAGGTCTAGGCCTATTGCTGTGCCTCCGGTTTATGCCCAGGAGCGTGAACAGCCGCCGGTGCAGCAGGCGGTGCCGTATCGACTAGAAAATAAACAACCGACATCAGGTGTTGATGCTTCTCACCAGCACCCGGTTGACAAGCCAGCAACGCAGCGTTCTTTTGGCCATTTATTTCAGTCTTATACAGATAGTAATGATGATGCTCAAAGTAATCACCGTCAGGGAACATCGCTAAAAGCGTTGATAAGGCAAATCAATAAATGACGCTTATTTGTGTTGCCTCTCCTAAAGGGGGAGTTGGTAAAACAACGTTGACTGCTAATCTTGCTTACACTTTGCAACGCCAAGGTTTAAATGTCACTGTCATTGACTTTGATAGCCAAGATGCATTGAAGCTTCACTTCGGTATTGCTTTTAATGATGCTCAAGGCTATGTCGTTGAAGCCGCGTCTACTCCCTATTGGGGTGAAATGGCCCGAACAACGGCAAGCGGCATTGACGTGCTTGCCTATGGCTGTACAACTAGAGAGCAGCGCCATCGCTTCGAAACGTTTCTTGCCAATGATCCAAGAGCCCTATATCAAGCGCTTAGCGGCTTTTATAACTCCCCAAACGATGTGCTGTTAGTTGACTTGCCGCCAGGGCACTCCGTAGCACTAGAGGCTGTTTGCCAGTTAAAGCCACTGTGCATCACTATGCTGATGGCCGATAGCGCCTCTTTGGCCGTTCTACCCTCTATTGAAAGTGGTGGCTTTTATCCTGATACCATTGGCAGGCATTTGTACTATGTCGCCAATCAGCTAGACCTTCGTAATGACCTAAGTCGCGACGTATACGCGCTTTTAAAAGAGCGTTTGAAGGCATCACTGCTAGGGGCGGTTCACCGTGACGCAGCAGTGTCCGAAGCACACGCACTGCAGGTTTCTGTGCTGCAACATGCGTATACCTCTGCGGTTGTTAATGATATTGAGGCTATCGCCCATAATCTCATTCGTTTAATGCAAGATGCCGAGCTATCTCAAGTACGCAAAGAGGGTGAATAATGAAAACCCTTATGTATAAAGCGTGGATCGCTCTATTACTACTTCTTTGTACCCCTGTCATGTTAATTGTTGTTACAACGCCGATGACGTTGAATAACCAACTGGCCTTTGGGGGCGTTACCGCTGTTTTTTTATTAATCATGGGGCAGGTCGATTCTCCACGCATACGTTTAGCAATGGCATTAGTAACCGTCATGACGGCAACTCGCTATCTCTATTGGCGGGTAACTGAAACGCTCATTACGGATGGTTTTATAGAGCCGATATTGAGCTTTGGGCTATTGGCGGCAGAAGGTTACTGCTGGGTTGTCTTGGTGCTGAGCTTCTTTCAGTCGGCGTGGTTGCTTGATCGTAAAGTTGTCCCACTGCCTAAAGACATCACTAAGTGGCCAACGGTAGACGTATATATTCCGACGTATAACGAAAGCTTAGACGTAGTTCGTGATACTGTTTTGGCAGCGCAAAATATTGACTATCCAGCTGATAAAGTAAATGTTTATCTTTTAGATGATGGTAAGCGAGCTGAGTTTAGCGCTTTCGCATCTCAGGCGGGCGTTGGATATATTACTCGCACAGATAATAAGCATGCGAAAGCGGGTAATTTAAATAATGCGCTCCAGAAAACGTCCGGCGAGCTTATTTGTATTTTTGACTGTGACCATATTGCCACGCGGGCTTTTTTACAGGCGACGGTGGGCTCTTTTCTTGTTGATCAGAAGCAAGCACTTATACAGACGCCCCATCATTTTTATTCGCCTGATCCCTTTGAACGGAATTTAGTCAGTGGCCGGGAAGTGCCACACGAAGGTGAGCTTTTTTATGGTCCTATTCAAAAGGGCAATGACTATTGGAATGCAGCCTTTTTTTGTGGCTCGTGTGCAGTTATTCGGCGCAGTGCACTAGAGGAAATAGGTGGGTTTGCGGTTGAAACAGTCACAGAGGATGCGCATACCGCATTAAAACTACAAAGAAAAGGATGGTCTACCGCTTACTTAGGCATACCCCTTGCCGCTGGGTTAGCGACGGAACGACTAGCGTTGCATATTGTTCAGCGTGCGCGTTGGGCACGGGGTATGACGCAGATATTACGGCGTGATAACCCCCTGTTAGGCCGAGGGTTGAGCATTCCTCAGCGGCTCTGCTATTTAAGCGCGATGTTGCACTTTCAGTTTCCGTTAGTGCGCTTTATTTTTTTAACGGCCCCGTTGGCTTACATGCTGTTTGGACTCAATATTATTCAAGCATCGCCTCAGGCCGTTGCTGTCTATGTACTTCCTCACTTATTTGCAGCCGTTTATACCAATGCGAAGCTGGTAGGGCAGTATCGCTACACGTTCTGGAATGAAATATATGAAACGGTTTTAACCTTTCATTTGCTCAAGCCTTCTCTTGTAACATTGTTTAACCCCAATCGAGGCAAGTTTGATGTCACGGAAAAAGGTGGGCGACTCGAGCAAAGCTTTTTTGATTTTAATGTGACGCGGCCTCATCTGTTTTTACTGGCATTACTGGCTGCGGGCCTAGTATGGGGTGTCGTACGCTTAGTTTGGTGGAATCCTGAAGGTGAGCAAGTAAGCGTATTGCTGTTTAACGTAGCATGGGCCTCATTTAGCGCAATTTTTCTGATGGCGGCGATCGCTGTTGGCAGCGAACAAAAGCAGGTGCGTGAGTACGTACGAATCAAGTTAAGCCGGCCTGTGGTATTACATCTCTCTGGCGGTTACACGCTGTCGTCTACGACGCAAAATTTGTCTATGGGTGGTATGCAGCTTGCTGCAGTGGCTGGCTTTTCAAAGGATGCGCGGATTGACTTTATCGAAATGGAGTTCGATGGTAATCCGATCCTATTTCCTGTGCACATAGTAAGCCGTGATGAACAGCATATACGTCTGCGGTTTGGTACGTTAAATGTGGTTCAGCGCCGCCAGTTAGTGAAGCTTGTCATGGGTCGTGCAGATGCTTGGATACAGAAACGCAAGCTTCCCCACGACCAGCCACTGCGTTCGATGTGGACTGTCATTCGCGCCGTCACGGGGCTTTTTTTCCGCAACTGGAAGGAGCGACGTTTATTTGCCGGTGGTGGCGAAAGTACAAGCAAAGCACGCCAAGCAGATGCACGTTCTGGTAGTTCTGCATCGATGGCAACGGCTGCTACAGCGATATCCACACCTGTCTCCACCTGGGTATGGCGAATGGTTCTCGTCGCGTTGATTATGGTAGGCATCATGTCTACCCAGCGAGCATGGAGCCAATCACTAGATGTTCAGGCCGCTAGGCCGTTAATGCTAGAGATGTTGCCAAGCGAGGCTGCGACGTTGCCTGATGTCGCGGTGAATGCTCGGGGCAGCTTGGCTTTCAATATGCCCGTGGAGACTCGGGAACGAATTTATCCACTGTTGCAGCGTATCGATGAAGGCGAGCCTGAACCACTTCGCATTCAGGGAAACGGCGCTCAGGCGGGTATCGAGTTTTCTTTGCGTAGTGATGAAGTATCTACCGGCGCTGTGCTGCACTTAGATATACGTTATTCAGATGCTCTTTTAGAGGGACTTAGCCGATTTGACGTTACCCTGAATGGCATTGTCATCGAGACACTCGAACTTGATCGGTTTACGGCTGAGCACCTAGTAGCTGAAGTCGCGATTCCGCCTGAGCTAATCATTACCTACAACACACTATTGCTAAGCGTAGCCGGCCAAACACTCGAACAATGTAATAATTTGCTCAGCGAAGATATTTGGGTCGAGGTTTTACCAAGCTCGACGCTCAACGTGAATGTTCAGTCGTTACCTCCACTTAACGGGTTAGCCAATTTACCTGCCCCTTTCGCTGATGCAGCCGACATGGAGCGGCTAGTATTGCCTTTCATTATGCCCTCTATGCCTTCAGAAACGCTACTGAGTACCAGCGCAATATTAGCATCGTATTTTGCGATTAAAGCGGATTTTAGAGGTGCTGACTTCCCCGTTCATCATACTCAGATACCGGATCAACATGCGGTCGTAATAGGAACTCCCGAACAAATGCCTTTAGGAGTAGAGCTGCCGAGCATTGAGGGCCCTACCTTACTTCAACTGGCTAATCCTAATAATGCTATGTATCGGTTATTGATCGTCACGGGAGTAACAGAGCAAGACGTAAAAAGCGCCGCTGCATATCTAGCCCACTATCAAGAGCGTTTAAGCGGCGATAGTGAAACGGTAAGTGCGCCCCAGCTAGCTCTTAGAGAGGCCTATGATGCACCTAACTGGCAGGCGCTTAATGAGCCGATCTATCTTGATAAAATGGCTGGTGAGAATGAAATGCTCGGTGAGGGTATTCGCCCATCGCCGCAAAATTATAGCTTTCGCCTGCCCCCAAACATGCATTTATGGCCGGGTGATAATGTAACGTTAGAAGTGGGCTATGAGTTCCCGCGTGGCGAATGGCTAAACGAAGATGAGTCACGACTGGAGATTGCTCTTAACGGCACTTATCTAGCCTCTTTACCCGTTGAGAAGCGTTCTTTAGCCTGGGAAGCTTGGCGCTTTCTGGGAAATGATATTCGTAAAGAGCGCGCTACGTTACGCATTCCCCAGGAAAAGTTATACGGTAATAACCAGCTCAGCTTTTATTTTAATATGGCAGTGAACATGCCGGAAAATGGATGTGAGCTTGGCCTTCCTGATCGAATTGAAACGCGCCTGTACCCTGATTCTTATTTGGATATGAGCGATGCACAGTATTTTGCAGCACTGCCAGAGCTCTCATACTGGCTAAGTGCGGGCTTTCCCTTTACACAGTGGGCCGATTTGTCCCACACGACGCTGCTGCTTGCCACTGAACCTGATGCCGTTGAGATTAGTACCGCGCTTGGGCTCATTGGGCGCATGGGGGCCTCTACGGGATACCCCAGTCTGGCACTGGATGTGCGCAAGGGGCTAACGCTTAACGACAACTTGTCAGAGCGCGATATATTGGTTGTTGCGCGTGCTGATCAGTTGGAGCGTAGTGAGCTTAATGGTTTTCTTGGGCCTTTCAGTATTGAGCAAGGAGCTTTACGCGTCACGCCTTTGAACTTAGTGACTAGATTAAATCTTTGGGCACAAGCCCAGTGGGGACGAGATACCGAGCGTGCTCGCAATAGGATTGGCAGCCAGTCCCCTAAACAGATATTACTAGGCGTTCGGTCACCGCTGAACCCCACGCGAAGCATTATCGTAGCCACTGCTTTTCATGATGAAGGCATGCGCACGCTACCGGCCGTGATTGATCAGCCCCAAGTTAGTCGTCAAGCCGTGGGGGATTTAGTCATGGTGTCGCCGAGCCAAGAGGTCAGTGCTTATCAGGTTGGGCCGCGGACGCCTCGAGGTGAAATGGTCTGGCATCGTCTTATCCGCTGGTACACCGGCCAATACATTATTCCCATGTTATTAGCTATGGGCATTGTTCTGCTTTTACTGTCCGGACTTCTTTATAGCACTCTCAAACGCCGAGCACTGCGTCGAGCAAATGCTGGTAGCAAAACGCACTCAGGCGGAGAATAACCATGCGTACGCCCGTACCAACGTTAATGAAATTAAAAAATCGGCTTTTGCTGAGTGCCTTAGTTAGCTGTGCGCCGATGACGGCAGCATGGGGACAGGAAAACTCGCAGTCGGCCTTAGATGCTTTATTGCGCCAAGCTGATTTTTGGCAGGAAAATCAGCGTCCTGACTTAGCGCGCCAAGCGCTTGAGCGCTATCTTGCCGGGCGGCCTGATGACCCCGAAGTGCTTTACAGGCTAGCGCGCCAAGCAGTGATAGATGACCAGCCCGATCAAGTAGCGCAGTGGACGCAGCGATTGGAGCAGGCGTCACCTAATAGCCAGTACTTGATTGAGTTAGACCAATTGCAGCAGGGCAATCAATTAGACACAACGCAGTTGAATCGCGCCCGTCAGCTAGCACGCGCGAATCGCTATGAAGAGTCGGCATCGGCATATCGCTCTTTATTTGGTGGCGATACGCCTCCCCGCGGTCTCGCCGTTGAGTACTATCAAACACTGGCTGGTGGCACTGATGCCCAATGGCGAGAAGCGCGTGATGGCCTGCGCCAGTTTAGTGACGACTATCCTACTGATGCTCCTTTAAAGCGTGCATTGAGCGAAGTATTAACCTATCGCGAAGGTACTCGCCGTGAGGGTATTAGCCAACTGGCTCAGTTAGCGCGACAAGGCGGCTCTGAAGCCGTTGCTGCAAGAAGCGGCTGGCGGCAAGCGCTGCTGTGGTTAGAAGCCACGCCGGCTGATGAAACGCTTTATCAGGTTTATGCGCAGGTTAATCCAGACGATAACGACGTGCCCCAGCATTTTGAAGATTCAACTGCTCAGAATACACGCGCCGTAGGTTTCACAGCCTTACAGGCGGGGCAACTGGGAAGTGCCGAAGAGTCATTTCGGCAGGCGTTGGAAGAAAATCCACAAGATGCTGAGGCGAAAGGTGGATTAGGGCTCATATTGCTGCGTAGGCAGCAGTTTGCTGAAGCCAGAGGCCTGCTGTCACAAGCTATGGATCAGGCGCCAGAGCGGCGAGAGCAGTGGGCCGCCGCGTATCAAAGTGCGGCCTTTTATGCTCGCTTAGGTGAGGCGCGTCGTTTAGCGGCAGCCAACAATCTTGACCAAGCACTTGGGCAAGTGCGGCCACTTACTCAGCAGAGCGGCGATGCTGGACGCGCCGCACGCTTGCTGGAAGCCGATATTTTGCGTCGTCAAAAGCGTTTAGATGCCGCAGAACAGGCTTATCGCGCCATGCTGGAAACGCGTCAAAGCGATGTTGACGCGCGAGTAGGACTCGTTCAAGTGCTTTCTGACAAAGGTGACTGGGCGGCTGCACAACAAATAGCTCAGGCGTTGCCGGAAAGCAGGCGCGCTCAGATGAGTGGGTTAGCCACGGCCCAAGTAGAAGCGCTGCGCCTTCAAGCGCGCCAGCAAGATGATTTTGGCGCGGAAACGGCACTTCGAGAAGCACTCGAGCTGGTGCCTAACAACCCTTGGGCGCGCCTTGATCTAGCTCGTTTGCTGGCGGGGCAATCGCGCCCAGATGAAGCGCAGGTGTTGATGAGGCCCTTTCTTGCAAGTGATGCCTCGCTAGATCAGCGTTATGCCGCAGCGCTGTTTGCGTCGGAGCAGGGGCGTTGGTCGGAAACCCAGCGACTGCTGTCGAATATACCGTCAGATTCGCTAACAGTTGAGATGACGTCTCTGCAGCAACGGGCTCAGATCCAGCAGCCTCTGAATCAGGCATTAGCGCAGCTAGAGCAAGGAAATAAGTCTGCAGCGATTGCCTCACTGCAGCAACTTTATCTGCGTTCTGAAGGGGCCGGCCTTACGCCTAGCCAGGTTAGTCAAATTGCGGGGGCTTTGTCAGAAGCGGGTGCTAAAAGTGAGGCTTTACGCTGGGTAGAGCGCGATTTAGCACGTGGTATTGATGAACAAATACCCAATGATTATATCAATCATACGCTGGTGATGGCTCAGGCCGGTCGATCTGACGCTGCCCAGCAATTGCTCAATCGTTTAGCCGCTTCTCCTCAGTGGCGTGAGGATTCCAACGCCTTGGCCGCTGAGCGTGGTTTAGCCATTATTAAAGCCGATCAGTTGCGTCAGAGTGGCCGTTTAGCCAGCGCTTATGACGTGTTGGCAGAGCCGATGCAGCAGTCGCCAGATGACGAGGACTTGTTGTTGGCGATGGGGCGTTTATACGCTGAAGGTGATCGTCAAGCCCAAGCTGAGCAGATATATACCTATGTGCTCACGCGTCACCCTGAAAGTGAGCAGGCGTTGCAGGGAGCGGTGCAGACGGCACTTGCTAACAATCGCTCGCGCCAAGCAAGTCAGCTTCTGAGTCGTTATGGACCCGAGCAACAAACCCCCGATACCTTACTGCTCAGCGCCCAGGTCGCTAGGGCTAATGGCGAAAGCTTAAAAGCGCTCGCCTTACTCAGCCAAGCTCGCCAGCGGTTAAGTGGACAAGAAGACGGTGCGGCGGCCCTTGTACAGAGGCAAAACCCGTTTACCGACAGATCGCAAGGTGCGCGTGCGTCACAACGACCTAACTGGTTGCCGGGCGCTAGTCGTGAGGTCAGTTATGACATCGCAATGACTGAATCGGAAGCGTTGACGCCATCTACCAGCCAGCAGATAGATGAGCTTTCTCGCCAGATCAGGCGTGAGAGAGCGCCAACGGTGGCCACTGAATTCGCCTTTAACCTGCGTGATGGCGAGAGCGGCCTTAGTCGACAGGACCGTGTCGAAGCCCCCGTGCGCTTTTCACTAATGCCGTTTGGAGAAGGGCGTTTTGAGATAGCCGTAACCCCAACTCAGGTAACCGCCGGCATGCCTGAAGGCGATGCTTTGCGTCGCTACGGGCGTAGCGGGCTCGCGGAAAGTGCTGCTTCTCTCAATGAATCGCTTAGCGGTGTGACTCCGATTCTGGACCAAATTCAGACTACCGTTACTAATTTCTTCACGGCCCAAAGTAATCTGGATGCTGCGGTTAATGAGCAAGAGCGGGTACGCTTGGCGGCTGTGTTAGAAGAGGCTAGGCGTTTTTACGATGCCGCCCTTGAGCGTAACCCTTTGTTTGAAGCTGGTTTGACGGTCGCAAGCCTTACCGATCAGCAGCGCGAGCTTTTCAATCAATATCTAGCAGGTAATAGTGTCGATTTTGAGGCATTAAGTTTTGACGGAGAGTCGCTGAGTGCCTTTGTCGAGAGCCGCCAGCAAATAGAAACGGCCCTCGCTGGCATTCAGAGCCGGCTGCAGTCGACGGCACAGTCAGCCAGACCATCCAGTTTACGTGACAGCGGTGCGGGGCTAGCGCTGAGCTATGAAAATGGCAGTGTCAATCTTGATATTGGCAGTACGCCCCTTGGGTTTGAAGAAACTAATCTAGTGGGTGGCATACATTGGCAACCGGAGATCGCTGAGAATACAACGCTGAATTTCACTGCGGAACGAAGGGCTGTAAAAGATAGCGTGCTGTCATATGCGGGCGCTTACGATGCCTATAGTGGTGATACGTGGGGTGGCGTTGTGCGCACCGGTGGTCGCGCAGGCATCAACTATGACACTGAGGCGGGTGGCCTGTATGCAGATATTGGCACCTATCGCTATACCGGCCATAACGTCGCTGATAACCAGTCTTACAATCTCTCTTTAGGTGGCTATGCTCGCCCGGTCAATAATGAACGCCGCCAGCTGCAAGCCGGTGTACATGTTTCCGCCATGGCCTTCGATGATGATCTGAGCCATTTCACTTATGGCCACGGTGGCTATTTCAGCCCCCAAGATTATGTCAGCGTCGCTTTTCCTATTAACTATCGTGAGAATTTCACCGACCAACTGACGCTGGGCGGCTATGTGGCGCCGGGCTTCCAAAGTTATAGCACCGATGACAGCGACTATTTCCCGACAGATCCAGAGGCGCAGGCACTTCTTGATGTATTTTCTGCTCTCGGGGCTACGCCGGCATCACGCTATTCAGGAGAAAGTGAAAGTGGGATAGGGCTTTCTTTTGGCGGTGCTATGGAGTACCAAATGACCCCTGATCTTGCTCTTGGCGGACGGGTGGATTTCAACAGCTTCGGTGATTACAACGATACATCCGCTAGCATGTTTATGAACTATACCTTTGGAGATAGCGGTGAACGAGCCAGATAATCATTCCAAACACATTGAGCATTATGCTCAGCGCCATTGCAGCACCCAGTGGCGGCTTTTCCTAGAACTGGTTTTTGATGAGCTTTTCAATAGCGCAGGCAAAGAAGAGTCTTCGGGTTTCTGGCGTCACATTGGCAGCCGTATGGCGATAGAAATGCCTATGGGCGAGTGCGCTACCTTAGAAAGCCTGGAGAAGGCCATTAATGAGGCATTAAATCTGCTAGATTGGGGATATGTCAGCATCATTGCTGAGCATCAAAAAATGCGGATTTGCCATTCTGCATGCCCTATCCCAGGCGACTCCCAAGAGGGTATCGACATCGGTTTGCTAGCAATGTCTGCCTTGTTAGAAGGATTATATAAAGGTTGGCTAAGCCAGCAGGGGGGGGATATGGAGGTGCCTATTACCTGCATTAGCTGTAATGCTGAGCAACGTGAATGCACCTTTCTTTATGGACGTTAGCCGTTCCTGATAGTGGAACTGCGCATTTAAGGGATAACTCGTTATGCTGCGTCGGCTTATGTTAGGCACTGGGCTTATTGTTTGTATGTTGGTGGGGGCCTGCGCAGCTCAGGCAGATACGCCTTGGAGCACATATAAAGAACGCTTCATCGATGCCAATGGGCGGGTCATTGACACCGGCAATAATAATATCAGCCACTCGGAGGGGCAGGGCTGGGGCATGATGCTTGCTCAGCATCATAATGACCAAGAAGCGTTTGATCAGCTTTGGCAATGGACTCGCCGGCACTTGAGTCGCCCTGATGTCTCTCTCTTCTCGTGGCGCTACGATCCTCGCGATAAGCCTGCGGTGCGTGACCTTAACAATGCGACGGATGGCGACTTATTTATCGCCTGGGCTCTGTACCTGGCCGCAGAGCGCTGGAACAACGCGAATTACGCGAGTGCTTCTCGAAGTATCCGCCGCGCGGTGTTAGAAAACCTGACTTATGAGATTGCGGGTTACCAAGTGCTTCTACCCGCTATAGAAGGATTTCGACGCGATCAAGAGGTCGACATCAATCTTTCTTACTGGTTTTTACCGGCACTAAGAGATTTTGCTGACATTGAGCCTGAACAACCCTGGCAGCGCCTGATTGATGACGGCGTTGTCGTACTGGATGAAGCACGCTTTGGTGCTTATCTATTACCCACTGATTGGGTGGTTGTTAATCAACGAGGCGAGGTTGCACCGGCATCCAACTGGGCGCCTAGGTTTAGCTTTGACGCAGTCCGCATTCCGCTCTATTTTGTCTGGGGTGGGCGCGACGAAGCGCGCGCTATTGGCAGTATAACTGCTTTTTGGAATGACCCTGCGCATCAACCTCCATCAGCATGGGTTGATGTAGTGAGTGACGAGCGTGCGGAATACCCAATTTCGCGCGGCGTGGATGCGATTAGGGCCTATGCGAGCGGCGAAAAACTACCCAGCGCAACGCCCCAATCAGAAGATGATTATTTTTCAGCGACACTTTTGCTGTTGGCGCATATGGCTGAGGATATGCGTTAGGATTTAAGACAGATGGGCATCGACTGAGGATTCTTCAAGAAGCGACTCAAGCTCAGGCCATACATTGTCTAAAATAATCGGCTGTGCTTCAGCAGTAGGATGAATACCGTCGCTTTGCATCAGCTGTGCATCTAAGGCGATGTCTTCAAGTAAGAAGGGCACTAGCGCCACGTCGTACTCCTCCGCCAATGAGTGAAATACGCCCGTAAACGCATCGCGGTACGCTTGGCCATAGTTCGGCGGAATATCAATACCCAGCAGCAGCACCTGCGCCCCGGCTTCTTGACTCTGCTCAATCATGCTAGCTAGGTTTGCCTGCATTTGATTAGGTGCCAAGCCGCGCAAGCCGTCATTACCGCCCAGTTCAAGTAGAACAATATCGGGCTGTCGTTGTCCGATGATGTCAGTGAATCTTTGTAGCCCCCCAGACGTCGTTTCACCGCTAATGCTGGCATTGATAACCTGTGCTTTATCGTCTAGGCGCTCGGCCAGTAAACTCACCCAGCCCTCTTCACGCTCAATGCCGTAAGCGGCGCTTAGGCTGTCGCCCATTACCAGTAGGGTGGGGCGCGTGTCTTCACTGACCGGTTCTGCGTTGACTGAGGTTGAGGTCCAGGTGGCTACCAGTACTAGTACCCATACGGTTACCATACGGTTCAGCCCACACCAAGCTTTAGGGATGTCATGCTTCATGCCTTACTCCTCTGATCAAACTGAAAACTCAGCTGCACACGCCTCGTCAACGACCGAACACTCAAATGGTATCCGCCGCCCTCTTACAGACACCCCCGCGGCGCATAATGTTCCTCATGGCGTTTCCGGGTACCCCGTTCTACATGCCGACAGGCTCTCGAAAAAAGTCACCAGCGGAGAGCGCTCGCTAACTATTTTACATGAGCTGTCGTTAAGCGTAGAAGCGGGTGAAAGCGTTGCGATTTTAGGCAAAAGCGGTGCGGGTAAATCAACATTGTTGGGGCTGTTGGCGGGTCTGGATACACCCAGTGATGGTGAGCTTATGCTCTTCGGTCAAGCGCTCAGCCGATTAGATGAAGATGGCCGTGCGGCACTAAGAGCGGGGAGAGTAGGTTTCGTGTTTCAAAATTTTCAGTTATTACCTACGTTGAGTGCGCTGGAAAACGTCATGCTGCCATTGGAGCTTTCCCCCCGTGCCGGCGAAACACAAACCGCGACTAAGTGGTTAGCGCGCGTGGGGCTTGGCGAGCGCGTCGATCATCTCCCTAAGCAGCTGTCTGGCGGCGAGCAGCAGCGGGTGGCGGTGGCTCGCGCTTTCGTCACTGACCCTGAGCTGGTGTTTGCCGATGAACCAACCGGCAATCTTGACCCGGATACCGGCGCTCAAGTTATTGATCTGCTTTTTACCTTGAACCGTGAAGCGGGCACTACGCTCATTTTGGTTACCCATGATCACGCTCTGGCCCGTCGCTGTGACCGCTGTCTGCGCCTGGATCAAGGCAAGTTAGAACCTTTTGTGCCAGTAGCCGCCTCGGTAGATGAGGGGACGCAATGAGCGATGTGAATTGGCGCTTAGCGATGCGCAGTCTTAAACGAGACCTTCGCGCTGCCGACGTGCGCGCTCTGTTTATCGCTCTGGTACTGGCCGTTGCGGCATCGACGATGATCGCTTTCTTTTTGGACCGTTTAGAACGTGGCTTGGAGCGTCAAGCAAGCCAAATGCTGGGCGGCGACTTAGTGTTAGAGCAGCGCGATCCTTTTTCCGAAGAGCTGCGGGCCACTCTGGAAAATGCCGGCTTTACGTTAAGTGACCAGGTTGATCTCGTTTCCATGATTAGCCGCGGCGAGCGCTTTCAGCCCGCGAGCCTCAAAGCTGTCGATGATGTTTATCCTCATTACGGCGTATCACACGTAGATTTTGGCGATGGCACTGAGGAGGTTGCATCAGGTCCCGCGCCCGGCGAAGCATGGGCTGACCCGCGGCTAATGCAGTTAGTCGAGATACAGCTCGGTGATCAAGTGCAGGTAGGCCAAACCGAGCTTACCGTGACGGGTATTGTAGAGCGTGAGGCAGACCAGTCCGCTGGATTTAGCAACTTTAACCCGCGCTTAATGATGAACACCGCGGATGTTGAAGCGACTGGCCTAATCCAGCCTGGCTCACGCATAGAGTTTGAAATATTAGCGGCAGGCTCGCCAGCGGCACTAGAGCGGGTTCAAGACCTGCTGGCGGAACTCCGCCGCGACGGCGTCGAGGTTCGCGACGTGCGAGTCGATCGGCCTCAGCTGGGGAACGCTTTACAGCGCGCTGAACGCTATCTAGGACTTGCCGGGTTAGCCGCCGTACTGCTGGCAGGCGTGGCTGTCGCAATGTCGACCCGGCGCTACGTCGAGCGTCACTTAGACACCGCTGCGCTGCTGCGCTGCTTTGGCGCCAGTCAGCGCCAGTTAGTATCAATTTTTACTCTTCAACTGCTCGGGCTAGCCCTGGTCGCAGCAGTGCTTGGGGCGCTGCTTGGGCTTGTTGGACAAGCCGTTTTACTCCGGTTGCTGGTGAGCTTTCTGCCCATGACGCTCCCGCCACCGGGGCTGATGCCGCTAGGGCTGGGCGTTTTCACAGCGCTTGCTGTGTTAGTCGGGTTTGCTGGGCCAACCTTGCTGCGTATTAAGCAAGTTAGCGCGTTGAAAGTGCTGCGTCGCGAGCTCGATCCGTTGCCACCTTCTGCATGGCTGGTGGTGGGGGTGGCGGGCATTGTGTTTGGCGGGTTGCTATGGCTTTACTCGGGCAGCCTGGTGCTAGCGATTGCGCTATTAATCGGCGGGGCGATGCTGCTCGGTTTGCTGTGGCTGATTAGCGCCTTTTTACTCAGCGCTTTATTGCGGGGTGTCCAAAGAGTAACGGGAAGCAATGAGTGGTCGCAGGCGCTACGTTTAGGCGGTCGTCAGTTGGCTCGCAGACGCCAGGCAGGACTGGGTCAGCTGCTAGCATTTTCGGTGACTTTCTTTGCGATGGCGATGATTGTATTAGTGCGCGGTGATCTGTTGAGCACCTGGCAAGATCAGCTGCCTGAAAATACCCCTAATTATTTCGCGATCAACATTCAACCCTCCGAGCGGGATCCTTTTGAAACGGTCGTTTCACCGCGTGTAGAAACTCAAAGCACCCTGTACCCAATGGTACGCGGTCGCGTTATTGCTATTAATGATCAGCCCCCAGAGGATGCCGTGCCGCAGGATGCGCGTGGCGATGGCTCGCTACGCCGTGAGTTAAACCTCACCTGGCAAGCAGAGCTGCCCGATGGTAACGAGTTAGTCGCCGGAGAATGGTTTTCAACAGTGCAAGCAAGCGACGCAAGCCAGGGGTGGATGAGTGCAGTTGAGGCAACGCCGCAAGCAACCCCTGTGCCTATTTCGATGGAAGATGGGCTGGCTGAAAGGTTAGGCCTAGGCATTGGCGACGAGATCACCTTCTCAGTCGGTAGCGACGAGATAGCGACACAGATTACCAGCCTGCGTAGCCTTCACTGGGACAGCTTTCAGCCTAATTTTTTCGTTATCTTTCCGCCGGGCGTGCTGGAGCAATTTGGCCACAGCTACATTACGGCCTTTCATTTGCCTGAAGCGGAAAGTGGCCTGATTAGAGAGCTTATTACCGATTTCCCCGGTGTGTCGTTGCTCAATGTGGATGCCATCTTAGGCCAAGTGCGCGACGTGCTTAGCCAAGTGACGCGTGCTGTGGAGTTGGTGCTTGCGCTGGTACTCTTAGCCGGGGTTAGCGTGCTTTATGCGGCGTTAACCGCAAGCCTTCCTGTGCGCGCCCATGAAAGCGGTTTGTTGCGTGTCTTTGGGGCAGGCAGCCGGATGATTTCACGCGTGCAGGGAGCCGAGTATGCGCTGCTAGGCTTTGCCAGTGGTTTGATGGGGGCGGTATTGGCAGAGTTTGCCACGGCAGCACTGTATATTTACTGGCTAGATCTCACGCCAACCTTCCACCTAGGGCTATGGATATTATTGCCACTCGGCGGGGCTGTGCTGATTGGCGTGATCGGCCACGCGCTATCACGTGGCTTGCGTCGCCAAGCCCCAGCGGCCAGCTTAGGGCTTCTCGGGGAGGCGTAGCGGTATCGCTGCGTATTAGCGTGCGAGCCAAAAGCCGACCACGGCGGCGCTGATAACAGCAATGAGAAAGACAAGATTACGGGCGCGAGTATCGCGGCGTGGTTTCATGGCAACACCAAAATAAGCGTGGAGAGAAAAGCAGCAAAAGTATTACGCCGGGCATGGTACCGTTTGTTGCCCGCGTCGTCATCTTGACTGCCTTCACGCAGCGTTATTGGCCCAGGACTTTTAGCTTATGTACCACTCTGATCTAACGGCTTCCCGCGTTTTTGCGCCGCAGCCGCTTTTGCTTGCCGAAGGCCGCCTTGCCGCGCTGAGCTGGGGGCGCTCGGATGCTCCCACGTGGCTGGCGTTGCACGGCTGGTTAGATAACGCAGCCAGTTTTTCACGCTTGGCACCGCTGCTAGTTGAGGCGCTAGGTATCCGCATTGTAGCGGTGGATTTTCGGGGGCATGGGCACTCTTCACATGTGCCTGAAGGCGTCGACTATGCATTGTGGGACTATTGTCACGACGTGCTCGATGTCATGGACACGCTCGGATTAGAGCAAGCCAGCTTGCTGGCCCACTCAATGGGCGCGGCAGTGGCATGTCTAGTGGCCGCGGCGTTGCCTGAGCGGGTAGTGCGCTTAACCTTGATTGACGGATTAGGCGCGCTCAATACACCGCTGGAGGAGACCGCCAGCCAACTGCGCAAAGGATTGGCAGCTTATCGACGGCCGCGTTCTCGGGCCCCACGCTATGCGGATATAGAAAGCGCGATCGCTGCGCGTGTGGCGGGCGGTGTGACGCCGCTAGATAGTATAACGGCCGCGCCGCTTGTGGAGCGCAATACGCAGCCTACCGCCGATGGCCATGTGCAAATGCGTACTGACGGCCGTCTACTGAAGCCATCGCTGGTGCGTTTTACGCCGGAGCAAGTGCTGTCATTGCTGGCAGATATTAATGCTCCGGTTCTCTTGATTGAAGGCGATAGCGGCATTCTGGGTCAACGTGAGTGGGCCGCTCAAGCGCGGCAGGCAGTCAAAGATTTACACCGCCACGTGCTCATTGGCGGCCATCATTTGCACCTGGAGCCTCGTGCAGTGGCGCAAGTCGCGACGATTATTGGCGGTCACTGGGACAAGACCGATAATCGCTAAGGAAGGACGTTAGCATGAATGAATTGGCTCACTTGGCCAGTGGCAACAAAGTTGCCTTGGTGCTGGGTAGCGGCGGTGCGCGTGGCTACGCGCATATTGGTGTTATTGAAGCATTAGAAGCCCGTGGTTTTGAGATTATTGCCGTGTCTGGTTGCTCAATGGGCGCGCTGATCGGCGGCATTTACGCCGCGGGTAAGCTGCCGGAGTACCGCGAGTGGGTATGTAACCTGGATTACTTTGATGTGCTCAAACTGGTTGATGTGACGTGGAGCCCTATGGGCGCGATGCGTGCCAGCAAAGTGATGAGTAAACTAGAAGCGCTGGTAGGCGACATTTTGATGGAAGATTTGTCGATTCCGGTGACAACCGTGGCGACTGACTTAGTGCGCCAACGCGAGGTGTGGTTTCAAAAGGGCTCTCTTTTGCGCGCTATTCGCGCGTCTATCGCAGTGCCCGGTGTTATTACCCCTGTTCATCTTGGTGAGCAAGTCTTGGTCGACGGCGGGCTGCTCAACCCTTTACCCATTATGCCCGTGGTCGCTGCCCATCAGGCGGATTTTGTCGTGGCGGTTAACGTCACCGCGCACAGCCCGCTACCGGTTACATTAGAGGAACTGCTTCCCAAAGAAGAAGAGGCCACCGATAGCCGCAGTGAAAATGAGCGCGAGCGTGACCAAAGTATGGGTAAGTGGATTGGCGATGTTCGTGCGGCGACGCGTAAACTTTGGGGTGGGCTGGGTGCCAACGGGGATGAAGAGCCTGATGAGACCACGGAAGCCCGCGGTAAGCGTGAGTGGAGCAAGCTGGATATGATTTTGGAGTCGTTTGATATTACCCAGGCGGCGCTGGCTAAATATAAAGTGGCGGGTTACCCACCCGATGTGCTGATTGAAATACCCAAGACCGTCTGTAGCACCTATGAATTTCATCGCGGTAGAGATTTGATCCGCTTAGGTCGTCACTTGGCGGATCAGGCGTTAGAGCGGCGAATGCCAAGCATTGCTTCGGATGCCGCTGAGTAGCGGCTAAAGGCCACGTTTACGTAGCAGGATATACACGGCGCCGGTGCCACCATCGACGGGCACCGCCGAACAGAATGCCAGCACCCCTGGCCATTCGCGCAGCCATGTATTGGTGTGGCTTTTGAGTACGGGGAAATCAGACGTGGTGCCCCATGCTTTGCCGTGCACCACGAGTACGCAGCGCAGCTCTTGGCTGGCTGAATCGCGTAGAAAACTCTCAAGCTCCGTACGCGCCTCTTCTAGCGTATAGCCATGTAAATCCAACCCCGACTGCCACGCGGTTTGGCCGCGTTTTAGCTGGCTGAAGGTACGTAGCGGCAGGTCAACAACGCTGAACTCCAGATATTCAGACGGGCGTACGGCCTCCACGCGGCCATCCGACGTGCGCCCGCTGACCTGCTTAGCATCGCTTTGCACCGCCGCGTGGCGGCGCGCCTCATGTGCCTTTCCATCTTGTTTAGGTTTGCCTGGATCGGCCTGATTGGTCGCGATACGGCGTACGCCCGCCGCGGTTAACGCTTCACGGAAGGCACTGATATCATCATCATTGGGAAGGTGGCGGCGTCGCGTCATGGCAGGCTCAGGTATGAAAAATAGGTGTCAAAACGGTAAGTCAGCGTAAAGAGGCACAGTATAGCGGGCTGAGCGTTGCTGTGAACCTGGCGGCGTGAAAGGTACAATCTTTTATTCGTCATGTGGATAAAGCGTTATCAGGCATGGCCTGGCTGCATCCAAGATTATCGTTAACCCAGGAGTCGCTGTGACCACGCATCTCAACGCTGAGCATTCTCACTCAACCCTTTCCCTGCCAGAGTCGGCGCTGGTGAGCGAACTCTTCACACTGCGTGACTATTTACGCTGGGTATCCAGCGAGTTTTATCTGGCCGGTTTGCATTATGGCCATGGTACCGACTCCGCCTGGGACGAGGCCGTTGCGCTTTGTTTGGGCGCTTTGCATCTGCCGTGGAGCGTTGACCCCGGGGTATTAGAGGCGCGGCTGCTGCCCATTGAGCGCCTGCGTATCATTGGCTTAGCGCGCGAACGTATTACCACGCGTCGGCCGCTGCCCTATTTGCTGGGTGAAAGTTTTTTTGCCGGCCATCCGTTTCACGTTGATGAGCGCGTGCTGATTCCACGTTCACCGATTGCCGAACTCATTGAAGATGGCTTTGCGGCTTGGTTTCCAGAAGAGCCTCCCGCTAAGGTGCTAGACCTATGCACGGGCTCTGGGTGTATTGGTATTGCCACGGCGCTGTATTTGCCCACCTGCGAAGTAGCGCTGGCGGATATTAGCCAAGATGCCTTAGCCGTGTCGCGGCAAAATATTACCCGCCACGATGTGGGCAATCGCGTGCGCGCGCTGGAGTCGGATGTCTTTAATAGCCTGGAAGGCCAGCGCTTTGATTTGATTGTCTCTAACCCGCCCTACGTGGATGCGCGTGATCTTGCGTTGATGCCCGCTGAGTTCCGCCATGAGCCGTCATTGGCACTGGGTGCCGGTAGTGACGGTTTGGATATTGTGCGGCGTATACTGCGTGAAGCGCGGCAACATTTGACCGATGAGGGCTGGCTGATCGTTGAGGTTGGTAACTCAGATTGCCATGTGAAAGCAGCATTTCCGGATGTTCCTTTTTTGTGGCTTGAATTCGAGCGTGGCGGCCAGGGCGTGTTTGTCCTGAGCGCCGCTGAACTCGACGCCCATGCGGCGTCTTTCGTGTAAGGAATTAACGGCCATGTCTGGCAATACGTTTGGCAAATTATTCAGTGTCACAACCTTTGGTGAAAGCCACGGCACCGCGCTTGGCGCAATCGTTGATGGCTGCCCGCCAGGGCTTCCGCTTTGCGAGGCGGACCTGCAGCACGACTTGGATCGCCGCAGGCCGGGAAGCTCGCGACATACGACCCAGCGCAAAGAGCCGGATCAGGTGCGGATTCTGTCAGGCGTTTTTGAAGGTAAAACGACCGGTACGTCGATTGGTTTACTGATTGAAAACACCGATCAGCGATCTAACGATTACTCGAAAATTAAAGATCAGTTCCGGCCCGCGCATGCGGACTACACCTATCATCATAAATATGGCCACCGAGACTATCGGGGCGGCGGGCGCTCCAGCGCACGAGAAACTGCTATGCGGGTAGCCGCTGGGGCCATCGCCAAGAAATATTTGGCGGCTCAAGGTGTACAGATTCGTGGCTATATGAGTCAGCTAGGGCCGATCAAAATTGACTTCAAACAGTGGGAATCGGTAGCGCAAAATGCTTTTTTCTGCCCTGACCCGGAGCGCGTAGCCGAGCTTGAAGCCTATATGGATCAACTGCGGCGTGATCAAGACTCAGTGGGCGCTGAAATTACCGTGATTGCTGAAGGTGTTCCCGTGGGGCTGGGTGAGCCGGTATTTGACCGCCTGGACGCTGAGCTTGCGCATGGCCTGATGAGCATCAATGCCGTAAAGGGCATTGAAATCGGTGCAGGCTTTGGGTGTATTGCCCAGCGCGGCAGCGAACATCGCGATGAGATGACGCCCGAAGGGTTTCTGTCTAATCATGCAGGCGGCGTGCTTGGCGGTATTTCCAGCGGCCAACCAATCGTTGCGCGGTTGGCGCTAAAACCGACGTCGAGCATTACCACCCCGGGCCGCTCTATTGATGTGCATGGTCAAGCGGTCGACGTGATCACAAAAGGGCGACACGACCCCTGCGTGGGTATTCGCGCGACGCCTATTGCTGAAGCGATGATGGCCATAACGCTGTTGGACCACTGGTTACGCCAGCGAGGCCAAAATGGTGACGTTAGCGTTGATACCCCGCGTTTAACGCAGCTTTAAAGTCCCGGTGAAGTGGGCTTATCGCTGCTACACTCAGACAAAACCCCGGTGTCGGTGAAATTAGTATCGATAAAGTGAGTGTCGGTAAAACTTGGCAGGAGCCGCCTATGAAGATTAACGTTGAGTTTGATCTTACCCCTGATGAGTTTCGCCAATCACTGGGGCTGCCTGATGTAGAGGAATTCCAAAAGCATCTGCTAGAAAATATTCAGCGGCAAATGGAATCCGGTGTTGAAGGCTATGACCCTATGAGCCTTATGCGGCCTTTCTTACAACAGCCGATGATGCAGCAAGGGCTTTCAGAAGGACTCTCCAAGGGGCTTTCCCAAGGTTTAGCGAACTTCGGCACCTACCAGCAAATGATGCTGGATATGCTGCGTCAAGCGAGTAATGCTGCTGCGTCTGATGATTCTTCTACTGCGGATGAAGAGGCCAGCCCAGGTGCATCGCGTAAAGACACATCGTCGGCAGGAGCGCCGGACTCAGGCAGTTCAAGCGCGAAGGGCGCGAAGGCGAAAACAACCGCTTCTTCGCGATCTCGAGCGAAAGGTTAGAAGGTAAGAAGGTAAGGATACTTTCTAGAGTAGTTTGCAACCCCGTATGTCAGCGGCTACTCGTTTTTGCAGTGCGTTTTTGCAGTGCGTTTTTCAGTGCAGCAATGCTACGTCACCATGAGTCACTCCAGGCGTTTTACATGTGTAGCCTAAGGCTCATGCCAGGGATCCATCGAGAGGAGCAGACACTATGCAAGATAATATGACGGACGCCTTTAACGCCCAAACGCGTCAAATGTTTGAGCCTATGCGCAAAATCAATTCGCTGATGCTCAACAATATGGAAAAAATGACCCAGTATCAGTTGGAAGCAATGCAACGCTATAGCCAAATGGGTACCGAGCGTATGCGCAGCGCTACTGAAATCAAAGATGCCGAAGGCCTGCGCGATTTTAGTACTAAGCAAGCAGAAATGATGAACGAAGTGTCCCAGCAGATGCAGGAAGATGCGCGGGCAATGAGCGAGATGAGCCAGCAGTTCAAATCTGAAGTGGAAAAGATGTTTAGCGAAGCCGGGCAGCAAATGTCCGGGCAAGCCAAGGCTGCGACTAAAGGCGCGCAATCGGCCAAAGCCTCTAGTCAGGCGTCGCGTAAAAGCTGAGTGAGATCACCATCGCGGCGCCTTAGGGCGCCGCGATGCTTTTATCATCCTGATTTATGGCCTCGCCGGTCGACAGCGTTTGGTGCGCCTGAGAGTAGGCGCAGGGAGAGTAAGTATGCAGTCAGCGTGGCAGAATCCGTTTCAGGCTATATCTCAAAAACTCTCTGAAGGGCTTTCTCAAGCGGAAGCCGATGCTTGGGCTATCCAGCTTAGCGATATTAGCGACAAGTATCAGGGACTGATGCAGGACTTACTTTCCCGTATTGCACCCAGCGAAGCTGCCGACTCTATCTATGCCGATATGCGTGAAAGCTTTGAGGCTGGGGCGCAGTCGCTGATGCAAAATCCTACTCTGTTGCTTGAAACCCAAACACGTTTACTACAAGACCAGTGGCTGTTGTGTCAGCAGGCGATGCGAGGCATGGCCGGCGAACAAGTCTCACCACTGATAACCCCTGCAAAAAATGATCGTCGCTTTAAAGACAGTGCGTGGACCCACGAGCCGTATTACATGGCGATCATGCAGCAGTATTTACTGTTTTCGCAGGTCGTTGAAGAGCTGGTTGAAAGCTTGGGCGGCTTGGATGAAACCCATAAGCGCAACTTGATGTTTTACGCGCGCCAGTTGGTGAACGCGATGGCGCCGACGAATTTTATGACCACTAATCCCGAGGTCATGCGTAAAACGCTGGAAACACGTGGCCAGAACTTGGTTGATGGCTTAGCGAGTTTACGTGAAGATTTGGCCAACTCCGCCGAGGGAATCAATGTCCGCATGACGGACCGCGGCGCTTTTGGTGTGGGTCACAACATTGCAGTGACGCCCGGTGCGGTGGTGTATGAAAATGAATTAATCCAATTAATTCAGTACACCCCAACCACAGAGAAAACGTTTAAAACGCCGCTGCTGATGGTGCCACCGTGGATCAATAAGTATTACATTCTTGATCTGCGTGACGATAACTCCATGGTCAAGTGGCTAGTAGGGCAAGGGCATACAGTGTTCTTGATTTCCTGGCGTAATCCTGGCTCTGAGCAGCGTGATATCACGTGGGCCGACTATATGCAGATGGGGCCCATTAGTGCGATGGATGCCATCGAGCAAGCTTGTGGCGAGAAGTCGGTGAACCTACTTAGCTATTGTGTTGGCGGTACGCTAACGGCTTCAACGGTGGCTTACCTTACGAGTACTCGGCGTGGGCGGAAAGTGAAGTCGGTGACCTATATGGCAACGCTGCAGGACTTTCGCGATCCTGGCGATATCGGCGTCTTTCTCAACGAGCGTGTGGTTGAAGGTATTGAGCAAACGCTGCAGCTGAAAGGCTATTTGGACGGCCGTTCAATGGCCTATACCTTTAATTTACTGCGTGAAAATGATTTGTTTTGGTCGTTCTACATCAGTAACTATTTGAAGGGTGAAACGCCTGCCGCTTTTGATCTGCTTTACTGGAATACCGATGGCACCAATTTGGCTGCAGGTACCCATGCATGGTACTTGCGTCATATGTATTTGGAGAACAGCTTGGTTGAACCAAACGGCATTGAATTAGATGGCGTGAAGATTGATCTGCGCAAAATATCAACGCCCAGCTATTTTGTATCGACTAAAGAAGACCATATCGCTAAATGGAACAGCACCTACTACGGGGCATTGCTGCCCAAGGGGCCGGCAACCTTTGTGCTCGGCGGTTCAGGGCATATTGCGGGTATTGTTAATCCGCCCAGTAAGAACAAGTATGGATACTGGACCAACGATGCATTGCCGGAAAACCATGAAGCGTGGCTGGAAAGCGCTAGTGAGCATGAGGGCTCATGGTGGCCTCATTGGCAGGCGTGGATGACTGACAATGGCTATGCCGACAGCGAGAAAATGGTACCTGTGCGCCAACCTGGCGATGGCGCACTTTCCATCATCGAGCCGGCACCAGGGCGCTATGTCAAGATGACCATTCCTGAGGTGCTAGGAGAAATACCGACGACGCCGTAACTGCTGCTGACGATCATAAGAAAGCCCGCTGACGTTGAGCTGACCCTCAACAGTAGTTCAACCCAGCGGGCTTTTTTTGGATTTCTCAATCGTTAATTACGAATGAGATAGTCAAACGCGCCGAGCGATGCTTTAGCGCCTTCGCCCATGGCAATAATGATTTGCTTGTAGGGCACGGTGGTAACATCGCCAGCGGCGAAGACGCCGGGTACCGACGTCATGCCGTGTGCATCGACGATGATCTCCCCGCGTGGCGTCATTTCAATCGGCGAGCCTTTAAGCCATTCAGTATTGGGCACCAGTCCAATTTGTACAAAAATACCTTCCAACGCGATGGATTTGCTTTCATCGTTGGTACGATCTTTGTAGATCAAACCGTTGACCCGGCTGCCGTCGCCAGTGACTTCAGTGCTCTGTGCATTAAGAATAATATCGACGTTGGTCAGGCTCTTAAGCTTTTTCTGCAGCACTGCATCGGCGCGCATCTCGCCCATAAACTCGATCAGTGTCACGTGGCCGACGATTCCCGCTAAGTCGATAGCGGCTTCAACGCCAGAGTTGCCGCCGCCAATAACGGCAACGCGTTTGCCTTTGAACAGCGGGCCATCGCAGTGAGGGCAGTAGGCAACGCCTTTGTTACGGTACTGCTGCTCGCCGGGAACGTTCATTTCGCGCCAACGAGCACCGGTCGCGAGCACGAGCGTTTTACTCTTAAGTGTCGCGCCGGAATCAAACGACACTTCATGCAGGCCGCCTTGAGCCTCAGCTGCTTTAAAGCTAGTGGCGAGCTGCAGATTCATGATATCGACTTCATAATCTTTTACGTGCTCTTCAAGCGCGCTGACAAGCTTAGGGCCTTCGGTATGCGAAACGGAGATGAAGTTTTCAATCCCCATGGTATCGGCCACCTGACCGCCAAAGCGTCCCGCGGCTATGCCGGTGTTAATGCCTTTACGGGCTGAATAGATCGCTGCCGCCGCACCCGCGGGGCCACCGCCAATCACGAGCGTGTCAAAGGCCGCTTTTTCGCTGAGCTTTTTGGCATCGCGCTCAGCCGCGCCGGTGTCGACCTTGGCTAAAATCTGCTCAAGCGTCATGCGGCCCTGATCAAACGGCTTGCCGTTCAAATACACGCTCGGCACCGACATGATTTCACGAGACTCAACTTCATCCTGAAACAGCGCGCCGTCAATCGCAACGTGACGGACGTTGGGATTAAAGATGGCCATGAGATTAAGCGCCTGAACAACGTCTGGGCAGTTCTGGCAGGAAAGTGAGTAGTAGGTCTCAAACAGCATTTCGCCGTCGAGTGCCCTGATTTGATCCAGCAGTTTGTCAGAGGTTTTAGGCGGATGGCCGCCTACTTGCAGCAGCGCGAGAACCAGCGAGGTAAATTCGTGGCCCATCGGGATGCCAGCGAAAACTACGCCGGTGTCTTCGCCGGAGCGGTTAATTGCAAACGACGGCGTGCGGGCATCTTGACCGTCGCTGTGCAGGGTAATCTTATCGCTTAGGCTGCTGATGTCTTCCAAAAGACCCAGCAGTTCTTGTGACTTGGCTCCGTCATCGAGGGACGCAACGATCTCGAACGGCTGAGTCACTTTCTCCAGATACGTTTTCAACTGGGATTTTAAATTGGCGTCCAGCATGACAGTAGCTTCCTCGCAGTACTCTGAGCAGAAACAGAACACCCGGGCAGGACCCGGGTGCTGAGGTATCACTAGCCGCCAAAGCTAAGCTTGGCGGCTGGTTAGATCGATAGGCGGTTTAGATTTTGCCTACCAGATCTAAAGAAGGCGCCAGCGTTTCTTCGCCTTCTTTCCATTTAGCCGGGCAAACTTCGTTCGGATTAGCGCGAACGTATTGAGCGGCTTTCACTTTACGCAGTAGCTCTTCGGCATTACGGCCGATGTTGCCAGCATTGATTTCGACAATCTGGATTTTGCCGTCAGGATCGACAACAAAGGTACCGCGCTCAGCAAGGCCAGCGTCTTCAATCAGGACTTCAAAGTTGCGTGAAATGCGCAGCGTCGGATCAGCGATCATGGGGTACTGCAGCTTGCCGATGGTGTCAGAGCTGTCGTGCCATGCTTTGTGCGTGAAGTGGGTATCAGTAGAAACACTGTAGATTTCAACGCCCAGTTTTTTAAACTCAGCGTAGTGATCGGCTAGGTCACCAAGCTCAGTTGGGCATACAAAGGTGAAATCAGCTGGGTAGAAGAAAAAGATAGACCACTGACCTTGTATGTCGGTTTCAGTAACATCGACAAATTCACCGTTAACATAAGCTGTTGCTTTAAATGGCTTAACTTCAGTGTTGATTAAAGACATTCGGGTAATCTCCGTGATTGATGAACAAAGGGTTAAGAAGTGATGATAATACTAAGGGCTAACGGATAATGAATAAAATTAAGAATAGCCATTAGTTTGATAGTATTTAGCTATTGGTGGACTGGCCGGCGTCGCCGCACTGCTGTTAAGTGGGGCCGATGGTGCGGAATACAAGAATTTTTCACATTGTCTTGCGATAGGGGCTCACGCACCGCAAAATTCGCACGGCTAGTATGATGGCCTACGCTGTTTGAGTGGCAGACAGCTCGCCACGGGGAATACGTGGCACAATAATCGCTTAGAACCGTGTTGAAAAGATCGCGTAGCTAGATATAGATAATAGGAGCAGTAATATGGGGAACATTCACAAACTTTCCGCGGCCGTTGCGGCTATTTCGTTCGCCGCAGCGGCTAGCACTACCTACGCCAATGAGGTGCGGGTGTTTAACTGGTCAGATTACATTGCTCCGGAAACGCTTGAAAAATTTACTGAGCGCACCGGCATTGACGTGACCTATGATGTTTACGATAGCAACGAAACGCTTGATGCCGCCTTGCTTGCCGGCCGTTCTGGCTATGATGTGGTCGTGCCTTCTAGCCAATATTTCACGCGTCAGTTGAGTGCGGGCGTTTATCAGCCCCTTGACCATGAGTTGTTGAGCAACCTTGGCAACCTTGATCCAGATTTGATGGCTAATCTGGAACACATCGACGGAACGAATGAGTATGCAGTCCCTTATATGTGGGGAACCAACGGTATCGGCTATAACACCGATCGTATCGAAGAAATTCTTGGCGAAGACGCCCCTGTCGACAGCTGGGCGCTTCTGTTTGATCCAGAAATTACCGGTGCGCTGAGCGCTGCGGGCTGCGGTATCTCGCTAATGGATTCTGGTATAGAAATGCTGCCAGCAGCGCTGTCCTACCTGGGGCTCGACCCACAAAGTAATGATAGCGACGATCTAGAAGCCGCAGGTGAGGTGATAACCGGCATTCGCGACGACATTACCTACTTTCATTCCTCACGTTACATTGCCGATCTAGCGAATGGCGATATTTGCGTTGCGGCCGGTTATTCGGGCGATATCTTTCAGGCCGCCGAGCGCGCACAAGAGGCGGGGCGTGATTTCACTGTCGCTTATAGCATTCCCAAGGAAGGCTCTGAGCTGTGGTTTGACATGATGGCGATCCCTGCTGACGCACCCAATGCTGAGAACGCGCACGCATTTATCAATTTTATTCTTGACCCCGAGATAGCGGCTGAAATTACTGAATACGTTCGCTACGCCAATCCAAACTTGGCGGCGAATGACTATCTCTCTGACGAGATCATTAATGATCCAGCTATCTACCCGGAAGCCGAGGTGTTACAGAATTCATTTGTACCCTTGGAAAAGCCGCAAAACGTTCAGCGCGTCCTGACACGCACCTGGAATCGCGTTAAATCTGGTCATTAATAATTGTATCGTCTGGCGGCGAGACAAGCATTGTGCTTGTCTCGCTGTTTGTCTTTAAACGCTCGAGTTGTCGGGCTTTTGATGGGAGTGGCGAATGGTCACTACGCCCCTGTCGAACGAGGCTTCATCCACCCCACCTATCAGCACGACTGCACCACGCGCCCAGGGCAAGGCCCCACGGTTTGCTGAAGATGTCGTGCTGGAAGTCAAACGCTTAAGCAAGCGATTTGATGATGCGCTGGCGGTGGATGATGTCAACTTGCAGGTTAAGCGCGGCGAAATTTTCGCGCTACTAGGTGGTTCCGGGTCGGGTAAATCTACTCTGCTGCGAATGCTCGCGGGTTTTGAGACACCTACCGAAGGCCGCATTTTATTAGACGGTGACAATATCACCGCGATGCCGCCGCATAAGCGGCCTATTAACATGATGTTTCAGTCTTATGCGCTGTTTCCGCATATGACGGTAGCGCAAAACATCGCTTTTGGTTTGAAGCAGGACAAGCTTTCTAAAGCGGATATTGATGTCCGCGTAGCGCAAATGCTCAAGCTGGTGCATATGGAGCGCTTTGCCAAGCGCAAGCCACACCATTTGTCGGGCGGTCAGCGTCAGCGAGTGGCGTTGGCGCGCTCGCTGGCTAAGCGGCCCAAAATTTTATTGCTAGATGAGCCCATGGGCGCACTGGATAAAAAGCTGCGCACTGAGATGCAGCTAGAGGTCGTCGAGATCATCGAGCAGGTAGGCGTTACCTGCATTATGGTGACTCACGATCAAGAAGAGGCGATGACCATGGCGGATCGCGTAGCGATTATGGCCGATGGTTGGATTGAGCAGGTGGGCTCTCCGGTGGATATTTATGAAAGTCCGGTTAGCCGCATGGTGGCTGAGTTCGTCGGCACGGTGAATGTCTTTGAAGGCGAGATCATCGAAGATGCCGCTGATCATTGCCGAATTACTGCCCCCGCGCTCGAGCGGCCTATTTATATCGACCATGGTATTACCACCCAGGCGATGGACCGGCGAGTGTGGGTTGCACTGCGCCCTGAAAAAATTTGGTTAACGCGTGAAAAGCCTACGACGGAATATAACTGGGCAGAAGGTAGGGTTGACGATATTGCTTACCTAGGTGGGTTCTCGCTGTATTACGTGCGCACACCTTCCGGCCAGATGATTAAGGTCAGTATGGCTAATACCGAGCGTCGTGGTGATCGGCCTACCTGGGAAGACCGCGTGTATGTCTACTGGGAAGACCACAGTATCATTGTGTTGAACCGTTAGATGGGTGCACTTTTTACTGCGAGGAAATTGCCTTAAATGAAGCCATCTCGTTCTTCAGCGCTGCTCAAACGCTGGCAGCTGGGGCGTCGGGCGGTGATTGCGTTGCCGCTAGTTTGGTTGGCACTGTTTTTCTTGCTGCCTTTTGCGCTGGTGCTCAAAATCAGTCTTTCCGACGCGGCGGTAGCCATTCCACCTTATGGCCCGTTACTGGAATATGCTGATCAAACCCTGCATGTATTTCTGAATGTGGGCAATTATATTTTTCTGCTCTCCGATTCGCTGTATATCGCTGCTTATTGGGGCTCAGTAAAAACCGCTTTTATATCCACTGCCGCCTGCTTGCTGATTGGCTATCCGATGGCCTATGCAATGTCGCGGGCGCCAGCACGCTGGCAACTGCTTTTATTGCTGCTTGTGATGCTACCGTCATGGACCTCATTTTTGATTCGCGTCTATGCCTGGATGGGTATTTTAAGTAACAGCGGTCTCATTAATAATTTGCTGATGGGACTTGGGCTCATAGAATCGCCATTGCGCATGATGAATACCCAGTTTGCGGTCACTATCGGCATTGTGTATGCCTACCTGCCGTTTATGGTGTTGCCACTGTATGCCCATCTCACGCGGATGGATAACTCGCTGCTTGAAGCCGCCGCCGACCTTGGTTCGCGTAAGCTGAATACCTTCATCAAAGTGACCCTGCCGCTTTCGATGGGCGGTATTGTGGCAGGCTCAATGCTGGTGTTTATACCGGCAGTAGGGGAGTTTGTCATTCCTGAGCTGCTTGGCGGCCCCGATACGTTAATGATTGGTAAGGTGCTTTGGGAGGAGTTTTTCCTTAATCGTGATTGGCCTGTCGCTTCGGCGTTAGCCATTGTCATGTTATTGCTGCTGTTGGTGCCAATCGTCTGGTTCCATCGCTATCAGTCGCGCGAACTTGAATAGTGGATGTTTGAATAATGAGTTATCAAGAATGAGGTTTGTGCGGCGAATTAATTTTTCGACGGTCATGTTAGTGCTTGGGCTGCTGTTTCTTTATCTGCCGATGGTGGTGCTGGTTGTCTATTCATTTAATGAATCCAAGCTAGTCACGGTATGGTCTGGCTTTTCAACGAAATGGTATGGCGAGCTGTTCCGGGACCAGCAGATTTTATCGGCCGTGTGGACAAGCCTGAAAATCGCCTTTTTCGCGGCGAGCATGGCGGTTTGCCTGGGCACCGTAGCAGCCTTTGTAATGACGCGCTATGGGCACTTTAGAGGTAAAACGGCGCTTTCCAGTATGGTCACCGCGCCTCTGGTCATGCCGGAAGTGATTACCGGCCTGTCGTTGCTGTTGCTGTTCGTGCAAATGGCGCAGATTACCGGGTGGCCTGCCGATCGGGGTATGGCGACTATCTGGATTGCCCATACGACCTTTTGCAGTGCCTATGTGGCAGTAGTGGTCGCTGCTCGGCTGCGAGAAGTGGATCGTTCAATTGAAGAAGCCGCCATGGATTTAGGCTCACCGCCGTTGAAAACGTTTTTTTTCATCACGCTGCCGATTATTTCGCCAGCGCTGGCTGCAGGCTGGCTATTGGCCTTTACGCTGTCGCTCGATGATTTGGTAATTGCCAGCTTTGTCTCGGGCCCTGGGGCAAACACGCTACCGATGGTGGTGTTTTCATCGGTGCGTCTAGGCGTGTCGCCGAAGATTAACGCGCTGGCGACGCTGATTATTTTGGTAGTGTCGCTTGCGACCTTATTAGCGTGGTTCTTTATGCGGCGCAGTGAAACTAAACGCAAACTGGCCGTTAAGCAGGGCGATACGGCTTAGCTATCATTACATAACGTCGTCATCGCGGCCCGCTACGACGCTTTCAAGTTCGCCATTCATAGGGGAGACGATAATCTGCAACTGGATAGGCGAGCAGCACTGATGACAATCTTCCCAGGTGTCGTGGCTGCCCTGAGAGACATCAATGACGAAGGTCAGCGGTGAATCGCAGTAAGGGCAGTGGAAATCATAATTAATCAGGGCGTCGTCATGCATCGTTAACTACCTTTTAAGCGGGTGTATCAAAATGCTTAAGTGTAGCAGTCTGATGGCTAGGTGAGGCATCGACGAATGGAATCAGGTAGGATATTCGCAGGTTCCTAAAGCAACGCAGTGAGAGTAGCGATGATGTTACGTAACATGGCAGTAGCGGCCCTGGTGGCCTTTCCGATGGTCGCGTTGGCTGAGACCCCCAACGTGAAGCCTGGTGAGTGGGAATTTGTGAGCACCACCAGTATTAGTGGCGAAATGGACATTCCGGATCAAACGGAAACTGAGCGTCAGTGCATTACTCAAGAAGAGCTTGAAGGCTCAGAGTTTGGCTTTATCGAAGAAGAAGAAGGCTGTGAGTTACTTGACGAGAATATGACCGCGGATGGCCTAACGTATAGCATGGTATGCCGTGCAGAAGGCGGTGAAGCGACGATCGACGGCGAAATGCGTTTTATGGGCGAACTCATTGAAGGCAGCGTCGATATCCTTACTCAGTCTCCAATGGGTGAGCTGAGCATGAATACGGTCATTGAAGGCGAGCACGTCGGTGAGTGTGAATAACCGCCAGGCTTGAAGTGCCATCAGATTTGAAGCACCACTAGGCTTGAAGTGCCAGCAGTATTGAAGTGCCTCAGTCTTGAAGTGCTTAGCATTAAGGGCGTTCCGTTAAGGGACGCCCTTTTTTCGGCGCCTGTTAACGCTCCGGCGGCTCGCTGTGTAACTGGCTGGTTGAGTTCAGGGTGTTCGATGCGCCGGCGATCTCATCCTCGAGCTGGCGTTTGACTGCCCCTGGTGAGCCTGTATAGCGTGCCAGCAGGTCATAAGCTACGGGAACGACAAAGAGTGTAAACAGCGTAGCAGAGCCCACGCCGGCCATGATCACGGTGCCAATAACAAGGCGCGATTCTGCGCCCGGCCCGGTTGAAATTATCAGCGGAATAGCGCCGGCCATTGTAGTCACCGCGGTCATCAAAATAGGCCTCAGGCGCGTCACGGAGGCTTCAATTAACGCCGCTCTAAACGCATGGCCTTCATCGCGCAGCTGGTTGGCAAACTCGACAATTAAAATACCGTTCTTAGCTGCCAAACCAATCAGTAGTACTAGCCCCACCTGGCTGTAAATATTCAACGACTGCCCGCTTAGCAGTAGGGCAAGCAAAGCGCCACTCATGGCTAATGGCACCGTGAGCATGATTACAAAGGGGTGAATAAGGCTTTCAAACTGCGCCGCTAGCACTAAAAAGACCACTAGCGCACCAAGTATCAACAGGAAGGCAGTGGCGCCACTGGCCTGTTGGAAGTCGCGTGAGGCGCCTGTCACATTAGTTTGCGCCTCGACTGGCAGCAGCTCAGCAGCGCTTTCTTCCAGGTACGCTAACGCTTCACCCAAGGGATATCCGTCGGCTAGGTTGGCTTCAATGGTGATTGATCTAATGCGGTCAAAGCGATTCAACGTGCTGGCGCCCGCAAAGTCAGAGAGCGTGACAAGGCTGGCCAGCGGGATGAGTGCGCCTGAGCGTGCCGAGCGCACCTGAATGTTGTCCAGCGCGCGTGGGCTGTTTTGGCTGCTGCGATCACCCTCTAAGATCACATCGTACTCTTCACCATTGTCAACGTAGCGTGTGACATTGCGCCCACCCAGCAATACTTCTAGCGTTCGGCCTATTTCAGTGACGGTTACGCCTAGCGCAGCGGCTCGCTGGTAATTAATATCCACGCGCAGCTGAGGCTGTGTTTCGTTGTAATTGCTCTCTAGCGCCATTAAGTTTGGATTGTTTTCACGCACGTGGTTGATCAGCGTATCGCGCCAGCGGGCAAGCTGTTCGTAAGTACCTCCTCCCAGCACAAACTGCACCGGTTTTTGAGTGCGCTGCCCAAAGCCTTGGCGCATGACCGGAAAGGCCTGTACGCCCGGCTGCGTGCTGAGGGTTTGGCGCACTTCGGCCATAATTTCCCACGCACTGCGTCGACTTCCCCAGTCGGCCATGTTGACAATAATAAAGCCGCTATTGAAGTTCTCAATATTGCCGTAGCCGCGTGGGGCACGAACTACCACGCGCTCCAGTTCACCACTGGCTACCAGCGGGGCCAAACGCGCCTCGATTTCGTCCATGTAATCCATCATGTAGCTGAAGGTAGCGCCTTCTGGCCCGTTGACTAAGACGATGAAGTTGCCGCGATCTTCCTGTGGCGTGTATTCATTCGGTAGAGCTGTGGCGAGCCAAGCGGTGGCGGCAATCAGCAGGATAAACATAGCCACGACCAGCCAGCGCATCCTAAGCATCCACTCCAAGGATGTTTGATAGCGGCGCTGCGTGCCGTTAAGCAGCCACTGTACTGACTTACCAATACGGCTATCGTGCATGCCGGGCTTAAGAATCTTTGAAGCCATCATTGGCGTTAGCGTCAGCGCTAATAACGTTGAGATAACGACGGCCGCGGCCATGGTCAGCGCAAATTCGGAAAACAGTCGCCCGATATCACCTTGCAACATGCTGAGTGGAACGAAAACGGCGACGAGCACGAGAGTGGTGGCAATCACCGCAAAGGCAATTTGCCGAGTGCCGCGAAAGGCCGCGACGAGGGGCGTTTCACCGTAGTCGTGCATACGACGATTGATGTTCTCAAGCACCACGATGGCATCATCCACAATCAGGCCAATCGCCAGCACCAGGGCAAGCAGGGTGAGTAGATTGATCGAGAAGTTCATCGCGGCAAGGGCGGTAAACGAACCAATAACCGCAATAGGTACGGTGACGGCGGGCACCAATGTCGTGCGTAGATTACCTAAAAAAAGAAAAATCACGACCACAACTAGGGCCATGGCTATAAAGAGCGTCATGACAACCTGGTCGATGGCACCGGAGACGAACAGCGAAGCGTCGTAATCTAAACTCAGCGACATTCCTTCTGGCAGAGTGCCTTGCAGGCGTTCAAGCTCTATTTTTACCGCATCAGATAGCTCAATGACGTTGGCTGTCGATTGCATGATCATGCCAAGACCTACCATGGGGACTCCGTTGGAGCGGAATACTGTACGGTCTTCAACGGCGCCAACTTCAACGCGGGCAACATCAGCAAGGCGCACAAGATAGCCATTGTCACCTTGATTGAGCGCGAGGCGCTGAAAGTCTTCGGCACTTGCAAAGCTGCGTGGAAGGCGAACAATAAACTGACGATCCTGTGATTCAATCGAGCCCGCCGGCAGTTCGACATTTTCTGCCCGTAGTGAATCTTCAATATCACTGACCGTTAATCCACGCGCGGCCAGCGCATTGCGATTAACCCACACGCGCATGGCGTAGTCGCTGCCGCCACCGACACGAACGCGTGCCACGCCTGGCTGCACAGAAAGGCTATCGACCAAGAAGCGGTTCGCATAGTCGGTCAGCTCGGTAATGGAGTAGTCTTCGCCAGAAAGGCTCATCCACACAACGATTTCTTCGCTGCTGTCGGCTTTGGTGACTTCAGGGTTGTCAGCGTCATCGGGCAGGTTGCGCAGCGCCCCGGAAATGCGGTCGCGGATATCATTGGCGGCGGCATCGATATCCATGTCTAACGAGAATTCTATTTCAATCCGAGAGCGGCCATCCTCGCTTTGTGAGGTAATTAGATCAATGCCTTCCACGCCGGCAATGCGGTCTTCAAGCACCTGGGTAATGCGCGTTTCAACGACGCTTGCGGACGCGCCAGGGTAGCGGGTGTCAATCGTGACCACGGGTGGATCAATGGTCGGATATTCTTGTAGCGGTAGGCGGTTAAGCGCCATTAAGCCAAAGGCAATAATGAGTGCCGCGATCACCATCGCCAGTACCGGGCGCTGAACAGAAATATCCGATAATCGCATTAACGGTCGGCCTCTAGCAGCGCTCGAATGCTGGTTTCGTCGTCAGCGATACCAAGCAGACGTGCCTCCTGGCCATCGCGTGCCAACTGCAGTCCGTGAACCACAACGAGTTCGCCGGCGGCTAACCCTTCCAAAATTTCAACTTCGCCATAGCGTCTCTCGCCAATCGAAACAATCCGCTTGGCGAGGCGCGTGCTATCTTCGCTTTGCTCGATAAGCATGATTGAGTGTCGGTCACCGCTGGGCTCAATGGCGGCTTCAGGAATCACTACCGCGTCGCGAACCCGCTGCTGAACAATGACTTGCATTAACATCCCCGGCCGTAGCCGGCCATCGGTATTGTCGAGTACTGCGCGCACATTAACGCTACGCGTAACCGGGTCCACGCGCGTGCCAATAGTGGCGATTTGACCATTAAAGATGTCGTCAGGGTACGTGGCGGTAGCGGTATGTAGCATTAGGCCTGGTGAGATTCGGCCAAGAAACACTTCTGGGACACTGAAGTCGAGCTTCATTACATCCAGTTTATCGAGCGTCACCAAGTCCATTCCTGGTGTTACCAGCGCGCCGATGCTGATATTGCGAAATCCAACGCGGCCGCTGAAGGGCGCGCGCAGCCGGTAATTTGCCAGCTGGGCTTCTATGGCTTGAATATCGGCTTCTGCTTGGCGCAGCCGCGATTGGCTATCTTCAACGTCGGCTCTGGCTGCTAGGTTACGTTCTTGTAATTGAGAGGCGCGGTTCGAGGCATTACGTCTTTCATCGCGCAACGCCTGAGAGGATCTTAGTTGAGCCTGTTCTTCTGTATCCTCTAAGCGGATGAGTAGCTGCCCCTCTTCAACCTGCTCACCGTCTTCAAAATTGATCTGGGCCACTATCTCAGTCACCGTGGTGGATAGCACGACGCTTTCCTCCGCACTGAGCGTTCCTAGCGCCTCTAAAGGATCAGACCATGTGGTCATAACCGCACGCGTGCCGATGACTGAGGGCGGTAATTGAGCAAACGTTAGACTGGATAGCAACAGAGTGAGAGTAACTAGGATGAGTCGCGAAAATAGCCGTCGGCGAAAGGGAAAATGCATAGTTATCTCAGTGTTAGTCGATAATTTTAAGGCCTGACCCTGTTAGAATGTTTGTTTGTACAGAGTAAGTGGCCCTTTTATGAGCAGTTTCTTATGATTTATGACGTTGTCGTTATCGGTGCTGGAGCGGCTGGATTGATGTGTGCTGCTCAAGCGGGCTATGCCGGCAAACGTACCTTAGTACTAGATCATGCGAATAAAGCGGGCAAAAAGATTTTGATGTCCGGCGGCGGCCGTTGCAACTTTACCAATCTTGGCACTACGCCACAGCACTTTTACTCGTTAAATCCATACTTTTGCATTTCGGCGCTTCAACGTTACCGTCCTGAGCACTTTGTTGAGTTGATAGAACGACACGGAGTGGAGTACGTCGAGAAAACACCAGGCCAATTATTTTGCGCAGTCTCGGCTAAAGAAATAGTGTGCACGCTGATAACCGAGTGCGAATGGGCAGGGGTTGATATCCAGCTGAGTACTCAAATCAGCGCCGTAGAGCGAAAAGGCGACGCTATGCGGCTTAGCACGTCGGCGGGAGCGATTGATGCTGGAGTGGTAGTGGTGGCAACCGGAGGGCTTTCGATTCCAACCATGGGCGCGACAGGCTTTGGCTATGACTTAGCTCGCCAGTTTGGTTTAGAGGTTTTAGCGACGCGGCCTGGGCTAGTGCCTTTTACGCTCAGCGATACATGGAAAGACCGCGCGGCTCAGCTCTCAGGCGTCAGTGCATCGGTGGCAGTAAGTGCCGGTGATCGCTGTTTTGTAGAACCCATGTTATTTACCCACCGCGGCTTATCCGGCCCCGGCATACTACAGATATCCAGTGTTTGGCAGCCGGGGCAAGGCATCAGTATTAATTTACTCCCGAGTGAAAATGCGGCTAGTGCCCTGCGTGATGCTCGTCAGCATATGCCCAAACGTCAGCTTTCCACATGGCTGGGCGAACGCTTTCCTAAGCGCTTGGCCCAAGCACTATTAGAGTGGTATCCCGAGGATGATGCTGCACGGCCCTTGGCTCACTATTCTAATCAGGCCTTGGATACGTGGGCGCAAAGGTTAAATGCCTGGCAACTAAAGCCATCTGGCACCGAAGGGTGGCGCACTGCAGAGGTGACAATGGGGGGGATTAATACCGATCAGCTGTCGTCAAAGACCTTTGAAGTTAAGGACTTGCCTCAACTGCGTTTTATCGGTGAAGTTTTGGATGTAACGGGCGAATTGGGGGGGTACAACTTTCAGTGGGCGTGGGCCAGTGGGGTAGCCTGTGGGCAATCTTGCTAGGACCTGACTAGACTAACTGCGCCAAAGCCATGGCATGATAAAAATCGGTGCCAAGGCCTCGTTTTTCATTCAATTCACGAGGCATTGGCAGCGGTTCACGCCGATCAACTGCTCGCTATCGTTTTAAGTCGCCACTTTGGCTAATAGTTTAAGTTTTTTGAAGAGCATATAGCCCGCAAGCGCTTTCCTGCCTGCTGCCATAGCGCCCCCTGGGTGGCGTACCAGCTTCAGCGCAGCAACGCCACCAATGAAATAAAGCGGAAGTTTGAAGCTTTTCCAGCTTTTATCTAGCGGTGACGTTGCCTGCTGTAAAAATGCACTTTCTATCAAGATGTCCACACGCTGTTGTTCCAGCTCAGCAAGTAGCTGTGCCTTGCGCTGAGAGCGGCTTAAAGGCTGAACTAACGGCTTAGCTGTTTTTGCGGATGGTTTCATCCTCATGCTCCTCAAGCAATGCTCTATCAGCCGTAAGCTGTTTAAGCGTTTCTTTCAAGAGCGAGTGGCGCTTCGATTGGCGAATCGCAATAACAGCAAATAGCACGCTGGCGCCTATCAAAACGGCGGCACTAACGGCAATAGCCGTTAAGCGGTAGGTATCCCAAAATAGCACGACTACCAGTGCGGTCAGGGTGGCAATGCCTAATAACAGCAGAACCAAGCTTGCCCCTGCCAAAAGAAGCAGAACTGCTAGGCGAGCACGCTCTTCTTCTAATTCAAGTACCGCCAAACGCAGGCGGGTTTCGCTATTAGCAATCAGCGAGTTCAGCAAGCGTTTGGCGGCAGAGAAGACGCGTTGGGTAGGACCCAAGGCCATTAGCGACGACCGAGCAGCATACCCACAACTAGGCCTGCCGCTGCGCCAATACCAATGCTTGTCCAAGGATTGTCATGGACGTAACGATCACAAGCATCAGCTTGGTGGTTCAGTGAATCACGCGCTTCATCATAGATACGCTCACCGCGTTCTTCCAAACGAGCGCGAGTATCTTTAAGGCGGCGCTCGGCACGCGAGCGAAGGTCGTTCATCTCACCGCTAGCGTCCTTTGCCGTCGCGTTCATAAGTTCTTCAACCGTTTCACTCAAATGACGCAGGTCGTCTTTAAGTTGATCTGACTGAGAAGAGAAGGGGAGTTGACGTTTAGCCATGGTGTCTTTCCTTTGACGAGTGAATGATTGAGGCTGCTGTAAGCATAGCAGCCACATCGTAAGAGACAAGTAAATGCTGCTATCGGTTCAGCCCTGTCGCACTAAATAATGGATTTAAGCTAAAACCAATACTCAGGCGATGAACGCGATTGTCATAATCTATCAGGCTTTCACCATAGCCGTAGTAATACTGCACATGCGCCCTCAGCGTATTAAACGCTGGCCAGCTATAATCAATTTGGGTGCCATAGTTGCCTGCGCTTGGATTGCCGCGCAGCAGGCCGCTCATTTCATGGTTATTATTAAGACGTTTCGCTAGGCGGATGTCGCCGTAACCCATAAAACGTTCGATGTCTGGGTTGTCGTCATCTTCTTGCGACTCCGGTACCCGCCAGTGCGGCGCCACGGTGAAGGCCCAGTCACCGCGCTGAAAGGTGCTTTCCAGATAGACCCGGTTCCAGCTACGGGACAGCGGGTCTGAGCGGCCATTAGACTGATGGTTAAACGATACGCGGTTGAGGGTATTCACCCAACCAAGTGCACTCCAGGCATTATTAAAGTCGATGAATATTTCAGGCTCATAGTTAGTTTCCCGAAAGGGCGATGAGGCATCTGTGTTGTAGGCCTGCCACCAGCTGCGCTGAGTGTAGCCAAAAAAGACATCACCATAATTACCAAATGCCTGCTCGGCGAGATTAACCTTGGCGCTGAATTGGAATTTCAATTCCACGCTATCCACTGAAGCATCTTCAGTAATATTGCGAAAATTTTCGCGGTTCTGGTTGGCGTTATAGCTGACCGGGAACAGATAATTCGTACGGTGCGTTGTGATCGAAAATGGGTTTTGGCTCGATTCCTGTTCAAGCAGCCGGCGCTCGCTTAAGTCTTCCAGCGCCACTTCCTGCGGCAGCGGCTCCACCGGTAAGCCAAGCGCTGCGTCTTCGGGGCTTGTTACTTGCTGAAGCTGCTGACGAAGCTCATAAAGCTCGGTATTGAGGGCATTAATACGCGCCTCAATTTCTGCCTGTGAGTCAGCAAAGGCATTTGCACTCGCGGCGCTCACAGCAGTGGCGAGGCTGAGCAGCGTAATAAGTTTTCGCAACGACCGTTTTCGGATGACCATCAAGGTGGCTCGCAAAATGATTAAAAGAGGCAAATGCCAAGGTTGTTTCTATCACGCTACATCGTGAAGTCAATACCTCTGATTGCGCTAGCTATCAGAACGTCTGACAATGGGGCAATTATCCGTGTTTGCGGAGCTTTCGATGTCAACGAGGCATAAGTAACGTGGTTAGATACGCCGGTAAATGGTTAGTAACGTGTTTGTTTCTGCTGGCCATCAGCAGCACTGCTATTTCTCAAGCTTATGCCTCGCTTCAGGCCGATGCGCTGGATGGCGTGCCCGAACAAGCTGAATTGGCATCAAGGCTCGCTCAATTAGAATCAAATGAAGGAGCGTTAACGAACCAGCAGGCCAGCGATAAAAAAGCCTTAGAGGCGGCACTAGATGCGTACGAAAGGCTGGTGTCCGTCGATGAGCGATTGAATGCCTTAGACTCCCGTGTTGAGCAGGCCCCAGAGCTGCTGGCAAGTTTACAGCGTGATTTAAGCGATGCTCAAGAAGCTTCGCAGCAGCTTTCAGTGGCTAATTTAAGCGATCGGCCGCTAGATGAGCTAGAAACAATGCAAACGCAGGCAGTGGTCAAGCTTCAGCAACTGCAAAGCCAGTTAGCCGAAGTGAACTCACAGCTACTTGCTGCCCAGACGCTCCCAGAGCGCGCTCAGCAAAATATTGCTGAAACGCTTCAGCGCGCCGAGAGTTTACGCCGACAGCACGATGAGCGCGAGGCTTTGTTAGCAGATCGACAGCTTTCCGCACTGAATGATGCGGCCCTGATTCAGCTGCGCCTTGAGCGAATACTGGCCGATCGTGAAGTGAGTTTTAATCAGCGAGAGCTAAGCGCTAATAGCCGGCTACGTGAGCTAGCTCAACAGCGCCGCGATGTACTGATGCTGCAGATCGATTACCAAGAACAGCAGTTGGGCATGCTGCAAGGTGTGATAGATCAGCAGCGACGCCTGGCCTCTGAGCAGGCCATCGCTGACGCCGCGCGAGATGACCCGTTAATTGCCGCCGGGCATCCAGTGGTGCTGCAAGTACAGCAAACCAATCAAACTTTAAGCCAAGAGTTATTGCGCGCAACGGATCGTGCTAACAGCATTGTGCGCGAAAACATAGAAGCCCAGCGCCAGCTAGAGCATGTGCGACAGCTGCAGCGCAGCCTCAATGAGCAGATTGATGCGATACGCGGTAGTCAGCTGCTGTCGCGTATTCTGCGCGAACAGCGCCAGTCGCTACCGCCGCTATCAGTGCGGAGAGACTTGCAGGATGAAATAGCGGACCTGCGTTTAAAGCAGTTTGATTTGGTACGTCAGCGAGACCAGCTTCGTCAGAGCGCACAGTTTGCCGAGACGCGCTTAGAAGAGGCGGGCATAGAGGCAACCCCGGGGCTGGTAGACTCACTTTCTCGACTGTATCAGTCGCGCCGTGAGCTGGTTGAACAGTTAGAGCAATCCTATGGAAGCCTGTTAAGCGCGGCGATTGAGCTTCAACTGAATCAGCAGCAGTTGCTTATTACCACCAGCGAGCTGCGCGAAACGATTGATGAGCAGCTTTTCTGGGTCGCCAATAGCCGCCCGCTGGACTTTGGCTGGCTGCGGCAATTGCCTCACAATTTGTTGTTAGAGTGGAGTGAAGGAGAGTGGCGCGCTATTTTGCCTACCCGCTGGCAGGGACTTTCTTGGGAAGTATTAAAGGGAGCGCCGATTTTCTTACTTGGCATCGTACTAATGGGCTTGCGGCGCAAAATCAAAACGCGCCTGGCCGACATACATTCGCAAATTGGTCGGCTGAAAAGCGACACTCAGCTACATACTCCCAAAGCAGTGCTGTTTAATGCACTGCTGGCTCTTCCGGGCCCGCTCGCGCTAGCCGGCATTGGCATTGGGCTGCTTGAAGTGGCTGGGCCTTTAGCCACTAGCGTTGCGCCAGGGTTGCTTCAGTTGGCCTTAAGTTGGGGCGTGGTGGCATGGGTGCGCAGGCTGCTGGTCGCGGATGGAGTCGCAGAGCGCCACTTTACCTGGTCGCCGCAATATACCGCACGGTTGCGTCAACTTCTGGGAGGATTCGGCGTTGCCCTGGTGCCGGTCATTGCGATTGCGACGATGTCGGATGAAATGGAAACGCCGTTAGCACTGCGCCCCGTCGCTTTTGCGCTATTGTCGTTTGGCTTATTAGCCATGAGCTGGTGGCTAGCGCAGTTAATACTGGCGCATATCCCTGTATTTGGTGTGCGGCTGTTTCGCTTATTGCTGGGGCTTGCGATGGCAGCGGTTCCGCTGATGCTGCTTGGCCTTGTGGTGTGGGGGTACGAATATACCGCGCTGCGCTTAGTGGGCAGGTTTGCCATTACGCTTTATCTGCTGGGGTTGTGGGTGGTGGTGGAAGCGACGCTGGTGAGAAGCTTGGCCGTAGCTGCTCGACGCCTCGCTTATCGCCGTGCGCTGGCTCGCCGTCGTGCTCAGGTGCAGGAGGGTGCGGAAGGCGGGCTGGAGGTAGTCGAAGAGCCGCCGCTCGATATGGAGCAAATTAACAGCCAATCCTTACGGCTTTCTAAGTTGATTGTACTGATTGGCTTCAGCGCGCTGCTCTATTTAGTGTGGGCAGACTTATTGTCAGTGCTTGGCTATTTAGACCATGTGTCGCTTTGGGAGTCTCAAGAGGGTGATTTAGTCGACAGCGTACTGTCAATCTCCGACGTCTTTACTGCGCTGCTGGTCGTCGCTATTACCTTTATTATGGCGCGTAACCTGCCCGGTCTGCTGGAAGTGATGGTGCTATCCAGGCTGTCGTTGAAACAGGGCAGCGCCTATGCAATTAGCTCGCTGCTCTCTTATACCATTGTGGGCACTGGGGTGGTGATGGGGCTGGCCACGCTCGGCGTGTCTTGGGATAAACTGCAGTGGCTCGTGGCAGCATTGAGTGTGGGGTTAGGCTTTGGCCTGCAGGAGATTTTCGCCAACTTTATCTCTGGGCTTATCATTTTGTTTGAGCGCCCAATACGGATAGGCGACACCATCACGATAGGTAATCTACATGGGACTGTCAGCCGTATTCGTATCCGTGCGACCACGGTTACCGATTTTGATCGTAAAGAGATCATTATTCCCAATAAGACATTTGTAACCGACCAGCTGATTAACTGGTCGTTGTCGGATAACGTGACGCGCGTGGTGCTCACCTATGGCGTGGCTCACGGCTCGGATATGCCCAAGGTGCACCAACTACTGCGCCAGGCTGCCGATGAAAACCACCGAGTGTTAACCGACCCGGAGCCGCAGGTTTTTTGCTTAAACTACGGGCAGCACAGCCTTAATTTTGAGCTGCGTATTTTTGTTAATGACTTGGTCGACCGCCTGTTTGCCGCCGATGAAGTCAACTGCCGGGTAGATGAGCTATTCCGTGAAGAGAATGTTCGCGTAGCGTTTGAGCAGATGGATGTATGGTTACACCGAGATCAGGGCGATGCGGTTAAGGTACAGTCTGCAGCGCGGCCGTCCTCAAACGTGCTACGCCCTGATCCAAGCTAAGCTTCTGTCGCTGCATGTAAAAGAAACTCGCGATTGCCGTCGCTGCCGGTGATAGGGCTCTCCTGCCAGTGGCGTATGGTGAGCCCGCAGTCGTGACAAGCGCTTCGAATGCTAGCCTCTACATCGGCAAAAAGTGTCGCATCGCGCACTACGCCGCGTTTGTCCAACGCGCCGGGGCTTAACTCAAACTGCGGCTTAACCAGTGAGATTAACTGCCCGTCAGGCGGTAATAGCGCGGCAACCTCGGGCAAAATTAGCGTTTGGGATATGAACGAAACATCCATTATGGCAACGTGTATTGGCTGGTCCGCAAGAACGTGAATGAGCGGCGTTGCGCTGCTCATGTGCCGTGCGTTGAGGCCTTCCAGACAGGTAACGCGTGGATCAGTACGCAGCTGTTCTGCAAGCTGGCCATGGCCGACCTCCACGCCAATGACATGGCGAGCACCGAACCGTAGCGCACAGTCAGTAAAGCCACCGGTTGACTGGCCAATATCCAAAACAACGCAGCCGTCAAAGCGAAGGCCAAGCGCTGTAAGCACTCCTTCCAGTTTCAAGCCTGCGCGGGATACGTAGCGCTCCTCGGGGTCATCTTCAACGATAAAGCGAGTAGTGTCGGGCCATTTTTCAGACACTTTAGTGAGTACTCTGCCACTGTTAGCTAGGCTGACCCGGCCATGGCGAATCAGTCGTTGGGCGCGCGTACGTGAGTTGGCCAGCCCTAGGCTGACCAACAGTTGATCAAGTCGTATCATGAGTATATGGGGTGTCGTTAAGCAGCTTGGTTATCCCATGCCTAGGGTGCATTGGGGGCTAAAGATGCATTTGGTCCAGCATCTGCCTGGAGTTCGGTAGGCGGCAAGCGCGCAGCGCCCCAGCTACGGTGTAGGTAGTGTTTGACGCTTTCAAGCTCCTCGCTCGTCACAGAGACTATTTCACCACGCTCTAGAGGATCATAGTGATAAATATACAGCCGCGAGACGAAGCGCTCAAAAGGTAGCGATGCTTCGCCAAAGCGCTCACCGTTGCCAGACGTACTGACGAGAACGCCGTTACCCCAGTCCTGCCCACTGTCATTGTTGGGGTTATAGAAATAAATCCGCATGACGTCTGAAGGATCGAGAGACGCACGCAATATAGTAATCGCATGCCAGCCGATGAAGCGCGCTGCGCTATCGGTAATGGCAATACCCGCAGGCTGCGGATGAATCAGCGGCTGATTGCCATTGTAATAAGGATGATAGCAGGCGTAGAAATGGCGCACGAAATCATCCACATCGATTAGCTGGCCCGTCGCTACATCGACATTAATACGAAAACCACGCCCCGACCACCAGCCGTGGAACTCAGGGTTTACCCAGCGGTGAGGGTCGCCTTCTCGGCCAATGCAACGACGACCCATTTCTGCATAGATACGATCCAGGTGGGGCACCACAATCAGCGACACCGGATCGAGATCCATCGGTAGCTCAGTGGCAACGCCAGACAGGCTTTCCATTGATGAGATGGCCTGCCCCTCAAAATGCATAATGATTTCGTCATCGCGTGCTGCCCACGCCACCATCTGTAGCAAATAGTCGGGGTCGTTATAGGCCCACATCGAAAGTGCGCGGGCAGATTGGCAGGTGGGGTTATTACCCTGGCCAACCCCCAGCGGCAATCCCAGCATGCACAGCACGCCTTCAATGAGACGCGCTCGAGGAGAAACGCTGTCGCCGTAAGCGATGTTAAGCCGAGACTGCGCCCACTCAGATAGCGGCAAGTTCAGCTGGCGCCACATTGCTGGCGCGACCGGCGGCTGGTAAAGAATGCCTCGCTCCAACATTAACGCAAGCCCATAGACCGCCTGCGCCGTAGCAGGATAAACGCCGCCACGAATCAGCGCCTGGACCAGTTCGCGGTAACACAACAGGCAGTCGCGGCCGGTAGATGAAAGGCCCAGTGCTTCAGAAAGCAAGTGGTCGCCTTCTTCCAGCAAATGTCTGAGCAGCACGGTATGGTAAGGCGATACTAGCCCGGTATCATGCATCGCTCGGGCAAAGCCGGTGGATTCAGCCTGTAAAGCGGCTTGATCCATGTGTTCAAGTCGTTCGCGATAAACGTCGACACCGGGATCTTCGCGACAGGTTTGGGTGGTGCCATAGAGAGAACTGACCAGCCGATCGGCGCCTTGGCCGCTAATGCCAAGATCAATCGCAGGATTAGCCTGGCACAGTGCAATCTGGGTAATCATCTGTTTGATCGAATCAACTTGGATCGGACGCTGCTTCAAAATGCGCCAAATCTCTTCAATCAGTTGATCAATGATGTGTTCGTAGCCAATTCTGTCGGCTAAATGCTGGAAAAGCTGGCGGGGAATAGTGGCCAGCCGGCCTTGGGTTTCGCGCTCCGCTTCGCTCGGTGCCAAAAAAAGCAGCCACAGATTAATGGCCATGACTTGCGTCAGATAATGGTGGGCATTCTCTTTGGAAATGAGCGAATGCTCGACATCGCCCTTGGCCACAGCGAGGAGCCTGAGTTCGCTTAATGCCTCAATCACGAGGACATTGGCATCCGCGCTTTTTAGCGCGAAGGTTGTCAGCGTAGGCACTAAATATTGAGGTGTTTCCCAATCCGAGCCTAAGAATATGCCAGCATCCTCATACGCTTTCGCGCGAGATTCTAGCGCATCACAACCGCCATCCTGTAGTAGCACGCGCCGCGCAGTGTCGAGTACGCGCGGCAGCTTAGCGGGCTTTGAGAACGCGGGCGCCTGCGTAAGCAGGCGCACAGCATCATCAAATTTGCTCAATAGTGCACTGAGCTTACTATCTTCCTGAGAAGACGCGAGTTGATCTGTCTTCACGGTGACTCCTTATCCCAGCATTAGCAGGGATTATACATAGAAGTCGAGATCTTCTTGGCGTTTTAGCAGATCGCGAATCGTATGCGCGTCCTCGCCTTTAAAGTAGATCAGACCCCAATGGGTACCAAACGCGGTGCGCTTGGTCACGGTTTCTTCTACCGGTGAGGTTAACTCATGAGACTCAAAGTACGGGTGATCTTCCGTTTCTTCCGGGATTTCCAGGCGGCTGACCACTCGGCGACGTGGGTAAACGCCAAAGCAACCGGCAAAGCCATTGGCATCGACCACTTCTTTTGGGAAGAAGTTTGCCACTTCTTCTTTGCTGCTTTTCGGGTCAAATACCAGCATAGAGGCTTGGTAGGCATTGAAGCCGTAAACCCGCTCAAGCAGTTCAAATACTTTGAAGCCCGGCGGACGGTAGGCAACCTCGCCAAAGTACATTTCACCGTCGCTAGTGACAAAGTATTCCGGATGGATCAAGCCAAACTCAATATCAAAGGCTTTGATAAGCTTTTCGATTTGTTGAGTAATTTGTTCTCGGTATTTTTCAAGCTCTGGAGACGCGGGCACAAACACTGAATAGCCCAATGTTACGTATTCAGAGATGTTCAGGAAGGCGATTTTACCATCATGAATCCACGCTTCGACAGCAAATTCCCAGCCGTCCAGGTGTGATTCCATCAGCACCGGGAACTCTTCGTCGGGGATGGTATCTACTTCATCCGGCGTACGAATAACACGGTGGCCTAGGCACCCCGCTTTATCAAAGGCCTTGAGGTGAATCGGGTCGTTGGGGTCACCATCTAGCTTAAGCAGCGTTTGGTTAACCCGCTTGAGAAAGCGCACAACGTCTTCTTTGTCGTGGGCTTCTTCAAAGATACCTACGCGGATGCCGCCTAGCTGTGCACGGCGCTTCATGAGTGCCTTATCGCGGAGCAGTAGCGACTGACCGTAAATGCGCGGATTATCAAGCAGCAAAGAGTTGATAGCGCCCGCCCACTCAACGGTTTCTTCGTAGAGCGGAATGGCAACATCAACGCCTTTTTCTTTGAGTGTCTCGGCAATCTCAATGGAGCGATCATTGAGGCGTTCAAAGTTCCAGGGCACGTAGGGAATATTGTGTTGTTGGCAATACTCTTCAGCCCAATCAGGTGCAACGACAATGTAGCGACGGTCAAAATTTTCGGCCGCTTCAATCGCATTGAGGCTCCAGCCTAACAGGGCGATATAGCCCTTATTTGGATCCTTTTGCATGTTGATGGCTCCTACTTGGTTAACGAACAGAATTACCAAACTACGTGCATCACCATACACGAAGGCAGCTAGGCTCGGCTAATGGGGCGCGCTAAACCATTAACGCTGGGATAGCTAAAGGCGTAGAGGGGTGTCTATGGTAAGCTAGGCGGTTCAACTTCATGTACAAGTGGCAAGAGGAATAGGCCAAGATGGCGGCCAAGCCGATCTACCGTGTAGTGGTTCACCAGCAGGGTGAAATATGGGATTTATACGTCAGAGAAATCTTTCAAAGCGAACTCTGGGGCTTTATTGAAGTCGAGGAGTTTGTCTTTGACGATGCTAGCCGTGTAGTGGTTGATCCTACGACTGAGAAGCTACAGCGAACTTTCGAGGGCGTTAAGCGAAGTTATCTGCCGTTGAATGCTATTGTTCGCATCGATGAAGTAGAGCGCGAAGGCCCTTTGAAAGCAGTCAAAACCGATGCGCGGGTAGCAGAGTTCCCCCGTCCCTTTCCGTTGCCACCGCGCGGAGAAGGTTAAGCGTATAAGATAAGCGCACCGCTAAGTTAAGCGATAAGCGCTGTTGGCTTCGTCCGCCTCGCAGCGTTTTTAACTAGGACATGATGTCATGCACGTAAATAAAATTCGTATTCATTATTACGCCGCTGCGGCCGGTGTTTTGCTCAGTGTGGCGAGTATTAATGCTACTGCCCAGTCTGATAATCAGGCGTGGGTAACCGATGAGCTTAGCACCTACGTGCGTAGCGGTCCGACCGATGGCTACCGCATTATTGGTACGCTTAATGCCGGTGAGCAGGTCGATGTGCTGGAGACCAGCGGCAATTACACGCGGGTTCGCAACGGTGATGGCAATGCGGTTTGGGTGTTGAGCGATGAGCTTCAGCAAACCCCTAGTGCGGTCGAACAGTTGCCCGCGTTAGAGTCGCAGGTAGAAGAATTAACCGCTGAACTCGATGGCATTAATGACACCTGGGAGCAGCGAGTTTCTTCAATGACTGAAACGCTAGACGTGCGTGAGCGTAGGATTGCGGAGCTTGAAGCCAGCAATCAAGAGCTCGATAGCCAATCAGAAACGTCTCGCCAGCAGGTAAGGGGGCTTCAGGCCCGCTTAGAAACGCAGGAAGAAGACCTTCTGATGCGCTACTTTATGTATGGCGGCGGTGTGGCGGGCGCGGGCTTGCTGGTGGGCCTGATTGTTCCACACTTGCCGCGTCGGCGTAAAAAGCGTGACCGCTGGTTCTAATTCGCTACGGATAAGCGTTTGAGTGATCACAAGCAGCAAGGCGGCTAGATAATGAGCGAGCAATGGCGCAAGCGCTGGCAGGAAGGGCGTATTGGTTTTCATCTGCAGCAAGCGCATCCGGCGTTGCTGCGTCATTGGGCCTCGCTGGATGTTGATGTCGACACTAAAGTGCTGGTGCCGCTGTGTGGTAAGAGTGTCGATATGCGCTGGTTGGCCGATATAGGCCATTCAGTGCTGGGTATTGAGTTTGCGCCCGAGGCTATCGAACAGTTTTTGCTACAGCGCAGCACTGCGGTATCACGCTATAGCCAGGCGGGTTTTACCGTTTCCCGGCAAGGCAGCGTCGAACTATGGTGTGGCGACTTCTTTCATCTGCACATTCAACAGGCTGCTGAGATTGGGGCGTTTTATGATCGCGCTTCGCTGATTGCACTGCCGCCAGCGACGCGTCAGCGCTATGCGTTTCATCTTGCTCAATTGGTGCCGCCAGGTGCCAAAGGCCTGTTGATTAGTTTGTCACACAGCGAAGAGGGGGCTGGGCCACCCTACAGTGTGCCGGCCAGCGAGATTGAAAACCTGTTCAAAGCTAACTTCACGCTAACGTTTTTGGAGGAAGGTAGCCCGGATGAGCGTGGTCGAACAGAAAGTATATGGGCGCTAGAACGACGCGGGCCACGCCTATAGCGGCGTGGCCCGTATCAATAACGCTAGGCAAGACAAGCAGATTAGCGAGCCAGCAGTCGACCTAACTCAGGGTCGCTAAAGGCACGATTCATTCCATCACTGAGTAGATCGCTCAGCATGCGCGCATTGCTGTCGGCGTCAGGCTTAAGCGCGTATCCCTGGGTGCGGCGTGATGTATAGGTACCGGTGTAGGTGGTACCCTTATTTTTCGCGATAGCGCGAAATACGCCTTCCAGACGCGCTTCATCGACTAACGGCTGGCCGCTCTCGCCTCGGGCGTAGTTCAGGTTGGCCAGTTCTAGCGTTAGGCTTGGGCGCCCGTTGGCCGGCTCGGTGGTCGGGCTAAAGCCCATGTCACGCACGGCGCGCTCGGCCTCTTCCTGCAAACGCGGAATCAGCTCGTGGCTACTAACCGTAATCTGCGCCGTCGACATATTGCCGCCGGCGCGATTGCCGATAATGTCGCTGTCGCGTCCATCCTGAGCAATCACCGTGACCTGTTGGCCTGAGCCAGTTTGCGGCACATCGGCGTTGCGCTCAGGGCTGAGCTGCAAATATTGCGGGCTAGCACAGCCAGCTAGCCATGCACTGGCAAGCAGTACACCTGACATGCGTATAAATTGACGCCGAAGCATGGTCTTCCTCCACGGTGGCTAAAATACCAGTATAACGCGCCCTGAGCGTTGGTGGTATGCTCAAGCTAGGTGTGTTTGTGCCGCTGTATTCAACGCCACCTTAGGGAAGCGTCGCCAGTGGCGCGGATGGGCGAATAAGCGCTGCCCGCGGCGCAATGCCAAGTGCTCAAAGTCAGTATGACGCACGGTGGCCAGCCATGGTTGGGCTAGCCAATCTGCCTCTAGCTCTACGCGCACTTCAGCCCCGACGGGCGAAATCGCAGTGATGGTGACCGGCAGGTGGCTTTCTGATGTGGGCTGCTCGGTTAGGCGCACTTCGTGGGGTCGTAGCAGTAGTTCCTCATGTCCATCCGGCAGGTCAACGTGCCAATAGGCGTCGCCGCAGGTTAATACGCCATTGCTGACGTTACCTTCTAGGTGATTGACGTCGCCCAGGAACTCAAACACAAAGCGATTCTTGGGGGCGCGGTAAAGCTCATCAGGCGTATCAATCTGCTCGATACGGCCGTTGCTCATGACCACGACGCGGTCAGACAACTCCAACGCTTCTTCCTGATCGTGGGTCACAAATACGCTGGTGAAGTTGAGTTCATCGTGTAAATGGCGCAGCCAGCGACGAAGCTCTTGGCGTACCTTGGCGTCAAGGGCGCCAAACGGCTCATCCAATAGCAGCACCTCAGGCTCGACCGCCAGGGCGCGAGCCAGCGAAACGCGCTGCTGCTGACCACCTGAAAGCTGCGCAGGGTAGCGATTTGCTAGATGCTCCAATTTGACCATTTCCAGCAATCTAAACGCCCGGGCGCGAATCTCGCCGCTGCTAGGGCGGCGTTTGCGCGGCAGAACAGTAAGCCCAAATGCGACGTTGTCATACACGCTCATATGGCGAAACAGCGCATAGTGCTGAAACACGAAGCCGATGCGCCGATCGCGCACATGTACATTCGTCACGTCGCGGTCGCCAAACAAAATTTTACCCGGCTGTGCAGAATGATCGGCATTTTCCAAGCCCGCAATAATGCGCAGCAAGGTGGTTTTGCCTGACCCTGATGGTCCCAGCAGGCCGACCAGTTCGCCTTCATGAATATCTAAATTGATAGGTTCTAGGGCCTGGGTGCTGCCGAAATGCTTGGCAATATTATGTAAACGGATGCTCATGCAAATGCCTCCCGGCGCGATGCGCGCCATTCCAGCCCAGCCTTGGCCGCGAGCGTGAGTAGGGCAATGAATGCGAGTAACGCTGCGCAGGCAAATGCGCCCACGGCGTTGTAATCCTGATAGAGCTGCTCAAGATGCAGTGGCAGGGTATTCGTTTTGCCACGAATAGCGCCTGAGACCACGGAGACGGCCCCAAATTCGCCGACTGCACGGGCGTTGGTAAGAATGACGCCGTAAAGCAGCGCCCAGCGAATATTGGGTAGTGTGACGCGGCGAAAGGTGGTCCAACCTGAAGCACCAAGCGTGACGGCCGCCTCTTCTTCACGAGAGCCCTGCGCCTGCATGAGTGGAATAAGCTCTCGGGCAACGAACGGGCAGGTGACAAAAATGGTCACCATCAAAATGCCGGGCCACGCGAACATCAATTGAATGTCGTGAGTATCGAGCCAGCTACCGATCCAACCGTTGCGGCCATAAAGCAGCAGATAAATAAGCCCGGCGACCACTGGCGATACTGCAAAGGGAATGTCGATTAACGTTTGCAGAATGCGCCGCCCAGGAAAGCTGAACCGAGTGACCAGCCAGGCCAGCGCAACCCCAAACACTAGGCAGACTGGAATGGTTAACAGCGCAATCATCAGAGTGAGGCCAATCGCATGCAAGGTGAAGGTGTTACCGACATTCGCCCAGAACACCATCACGCCTTGCGAAAACGCCTGGGCAAAAATGGCAATCAGTGGCAATAGCAAAAAAAGCGCTGATAGTAGTAGGGCTGCACCCACTAGCAGGCGCCGGATAAGTGGCGAATCCCCAATTCGACGCATTACCCTTTACCTCCGTGCAGGCGGCGCACAAAACGGCCCTGCCAAATATTAATAGCCAGCAGCAGGGCCAGCGATACAAATAGCACCACTGACGCAATCGCTGATGCGCCTGCGTAATCATATTCTTGCAGTTTGACGAAGATCATCAGCGCGGTGATTTCTGTTTCGTAAGGCATATTGCCAGCGATAAAGATAATGGCACCGAACTCGCCTAGCGAGCGCACAAAAGCGAGCCCCGTGCCGGTGACTAACGCAGGCCAAAGGTGGGGCATGATGACGCGACGAAAGGCGACCGCATCGGTTGCACCCAGCGACATAGCAGCTTCATCGACTTCAATGGGCAGATCTTCCAGCACTGGCTGTACGGTACGAACAACAAACGGAATACTGGTAAATGCCATGGCGAGCGCAATGCCTACCCAGGTGTAGGCGACTTGAAAGCCCAGTGGCTCGAGTAATCGGCCCATCCAACCGCTGCTGGCGTAAAGCGTGGCCAGCGTAATGCCGGCAACGGCCGTCGGTAGCGCAAAGGGCAGATCCATCAGCGCGTCTAGTAAGCGCTTGCCGGGAAACTCATAGCGCACCAGCACCCATGCTAGTAACAGCCCAAACACGGCGTTAATCAGCGCCGCCACTGCAGCTGCGCCAATGGTGACCATGTAGCTTGCCACCACGCGACCTTCCGTAATGATGGCCCAGTACTCGGCAAGGCTAAGCTTCGCTAACTGGCCGAACAGACCGGTAATCGGTAGCATTAGCACCAGCGATATAAACAGCACGCTGATACCCATAGACAGGCCAAAGCCCGGCAGCACGCGTGTGCTACCGGTTCGCCAAGATGCGAGTTGACTCATAGTTGAGGCTTACTCATAGAGAGTTATTAGCGACGCTGTAATTGGTCAAGAATGCCACCACTACCAAAGTGAGTGCCCATAACGTCATCCCAGCTACCAAACACGTCTTCTACTTTTAATAACTCAATTTCTGGGAATTGATCAGCGAATTCTTCTACCACGGTCTCGTTATGCACGCGGTAGTTGAAGCCCGCTAGCAGGCGCTGAGCCTCTTCAGTGTAAAGATAGTCCAAGTAGCTTTGCGCTAAGTCGCTGTTGCCATTACGCTCGGCGTTCTCTTCTACCACGGCGACAGGAAATTCAGCTAAAACGCTGATCGGCGGTACGATCACTTCGTAATCGTCGCTGCCATATTCACGCCGAATATTGTTGACCTCAGACTCGAAGCTAATTAGCACATCGCCAATGTCGCGTTCGATAAAGCTAGTGGTTGCGCCACGACCGCCGGTATCAAATACGGCGACATTGGCTAAGAACGTGCGCATGAAATCTTCAATCTGTTCTTCATCGCCATCAAACTCTTTATCGGCAAACCCCCATGCCGCTAAATAAGTGTAGCGACCATTGCCGGACGTTTTGGGGTTCGGAAAGACCATTGATACATCTTCTTTTACCAAATCGTCCCAGCTTTCAATCCCTTTTGGATTGCCTTTGCGGACCAGGAAAGCCGTCGTTGAGTAATAGGGTGACGCATTGTTTTCGAAGGCCTGCTGCCAATCTTCTGCAACGAGCCCGGCATCCGCGAGCACCTGAACATCGGTTACTTGGTTAAATGTGACCACATCGGCGCGTAAACCTTGCAGAATGGCACGAGCCTGGGCAGAAGAGCCGCCGTGCGACTGGCTAATCTCAATTTCTTCGCCGTGCTCTTCTTGCCACTTCGCTTGAAACTCTGGATTGATGGCGGCAAACAGTTCTCGAGCCACATCGAACGATGAGTTAAGCAGTTCACGCTCTTGCGCTGCCGCAGCACCACTCACGGTAACGCCTAGCGCGATGGCAATCAGGCTGCGGCTGAAAATGGTTGGCATTGACATGGACAAACTCCTTCGAGCGGTAGGCGCTTAGCAGCGCAATATTGGCAAGATTAAATCTATCAATGTGGAATTACAATCATGCTTTATATTCTATTTAAGAATATATGCTTGGCGGCCTATGCTGCTGCTTAGTAAGTGGCTTGGGTTTGGCTCTGGTAAGATAGGTCGCTGGCTATGCTTTCTTGCCTGTGCCCACAGGCATTCGGGAGCTAATCTCGTCTACTGATTAATAAGCAGGATTGGAATATGACCGCTGCGCAGGATTTTTTAATTGCCCCTTCTATTTTATCGGCTAATTTTGCCCGGCTGGGTGAGGAAGTGGATAACGTACTGGCTGCCGGTGCGGATGTGGTTCACTTTGACGTGATGGACAATCACTACGTGCCCAATCTGACCATTGGGCCCATGGTGTGTAAAGCGCTGCGTAAGCACGGCGTGACGGCGCCTATTGATGTGCATTTAATGGTCAAGCCGGTCGATCGTATGATTAATGATTTTATCGAAGCGGGTGCCAGCTACATTACCTTTCATCCGGAAGCTTCTGAGCACGTGGACCGCTCGCTGCAGCTAATCCGCGACGGTGGATGTAAAGCTGGCCTGGTATTTAATCCTGCCACGCCGCTTTCCTACCTCGATTACGTGATGGATAAAGTCGATATGGTGCTGCTAATGAGCGTCAATCCAGGCTTTGGTGGCCAGTCCTTTATCCCTGGAACGCTGGATAAGCTGCGCGAAGCGCGGGCGCGCATCGATGCCTCTCCTTATGCTATGCGTTTGGAGATCGATGGTGGTGTGAAGGTAGGCAACATTGCCGATATTGCCGCCGCCGGCGCCGATACCTTTGTTGCCGGATCAGCTATCTTCAGTGCTCACCAGGCCAGCGATCCGCACGGCTACAATACGGTTATCAAACAGCTGCGCGCAGCGCTGGCAAAGGCGTAATCGACAAAATAGCGGGGTGTTTAGTGCAGCTTCATGCGCGGTTTTAAATAGCGATTGAGTTTGTCTACTAGCCAAGACAGTCCTGTTTTCGGCGCCCCGTGAATAGACAGCTGGTGCATGCGGTACAGCGAGGCGTATGCCTGACGAGCCAGCCAGCCTTCTAAAAACAATCCTTTGGAGGCTGAGCTGCGCATTAAATTGCCCACCGCGTCGTAGCGCGCAAGTGATACCAGCGAGCCATGGTCACGGTAGCGGAAGTCAGCAAGCGGCTTGCCCGCTAAGTGATTGGCCAGATTTTTGGCAAGTAGCGTTGCCTGCTGGTGGGCCGCCTGTGCACGGGGTGGCACGGTACCGCTTTCACCCATCGGGCAGCTTGCGCAGTCGCCCAGAGCAAAGATTCTCTCGTCATCGACGCTTTGTAACGTGGTGGCTACGTTGATTTGGTTTTTAGTGTTGGTCGTTAATCCTAGCTCCGCCAGGAAGGGCGGTGCTTTGATGCCGGCTGCCCACACATTGATATCCGTTTCGATCACTTCGCCGTCATTGGTTACCAGCTGGTGCGCCTGGGCTTCTTTAATGGCGGTGTTGGTGTGAACGGTCACCCCCATGCTTTCAAGCTCAGTTTTAACCGTCTGGCTGATTCGCTCAGCAAGGCCTGGCAGCAAGCGCGGCGCCGCTTCCAATAAGTGAACGCTGATTGTCTGATGATCTAATGACGTGACGCCGTAGGCATTCAACATGCGCGAGGCATCAAACAGCTCCGCTGCGAGTTCAACCCCGGTGGCGCCACCGCCGACGATGCCGATGGTTAGCTGAGTATGCTGGCGCAGCGTCGGGTCGGTGTAGCGCAAAAAGGTGTTGATCATGTCGCGCTGGAAGGCTTTAGCCTGCTGCGGCGAATCGATAAAGTGGCAGTGCTCAGCAACGCCGGGGGTGCCGAAGTCGTTTGAAATGCTGCCCAGCGCCATCACTAAATAGTCATACGAGAGCTCCCTGGCGGGCAATACTTCAAGGCCGTGCTCATCCTGAATCGGCGCTAGCTGCAGCCGTCGTTCCTCTCGGTTTATGCCCGTTAATGAGCCCCGTTGATAGCGATAAAAATGGGCAGACGAATGCCCGCGATAGTCCACCTCGTCCATGCTGGAATTAAGCACGCCGGTAGCCAGCTCATGGAGCAGCGGCTTCCAAACATGTGTGGTATCGCGATCTAGCAACACAATTTCTGCGCGTTTTCGCTTACCTAAGGTACGTCCTAAGCGTGTGGCGAGGGCTAAGCCGCCCGCGCCGCCGCCGACAATCACAATGGTGGGAGTGGTCATTATTACCTCCATGGCTAAATTAGCCATAGCATAGAAGTTTCTTCAGCTTCTGACTAATGCGAAAGTTGGCCTAGAGCGGGTAAGATGGGTGGCTAACGAAAGATTTTTCAGCAGCGAATGAAGTGAGAGGGCAATCAAGGTGCATTCAATACGACACTCGGCATTACATTCAGTGCTACAGGGCAAGCGACTGATTGCGTTCGACCTGGATGGCACGTTGATTGATTCCGTGCCGGATCTTGCTGTCGCTGTCATGCTTACCTTGCGTGAGTTAGGGCTGCGTGAACCGAGTGAAGACCAGGTGCGCAACTGGGTGGGTAACGGGGCGCCTGTATTAGTGCAGCGAGCTTTGGCCTGGGCGCGGGAAGAGGCGGCAGAGCCAGCGCTTGAAACGTGCGCGTATGAGGCTTTTATGAAGCATTATGGCGCCGCGCCCAATGCCCTCACGACGCTTTATCCGGGAGTTGTCCAAACGCTCCAGGCGCTGCATCAGCACGGCATGACACTGGTATTAATCACTAATAAGCCTGAGCGCTTTATTGAACCGCTACTCAACCATTTCAAGCTAATCGATTATTTCACGCTTTGGATTGGCGGTGATTCGCTGGCAGAAAAGAAACCCCACCCGTTGCCGCTGCTGCACGCTGCTGATAGGTGTCAAACATCCCCTTCTGAGTGTGTGATGGTTGGCGACTCGCGCCATGATGTGGCTGCTGGTAAAGCAGCGGGCTTTACGACGCTTGCGCTGCCCTATGGTTATAATCATGGCGAGCCGATTGAACACAGTCACCCCGATCTGATAGTCAGTTCGCTAACCGAATTGCTGATGACTGCACCCCATGCGACAAGGACCGCTTAATGATGACCCCGGAACGTTTTCAAGAGCTTAGCCAGGCAGGCTACAACCGAATCCCTGTTTCGCGTGATGTGCTGGCAGATTTAGATACGCCGCTATCGACCTATTTAAAGCTCGCCAATACGCCCTGGACGTTCTTATTTGAGTCCGTGCAGGGTGGTGAAAAGTGGGGCCGCTACTCCATGATTGGGCTGCCTAGCCATGAGCGTATCGAAGTACGTGGTTTTACGGTGCACCATATTAAAGAGGGTGAAGCCGCTGGGGTCACTGAAGTGGACGATCCCCTCGCGTGGATTGAAACATTCCAGAGTCGTTTCAAAGTCCCCAAATTAGATGATCAGCCGCGTTTCGACGGCGGGCTAGTCGGTTACTTTGGCTACGACACTATTCGCTATATCGAACCGCGCCTGCGCGGCGGCGCAGATAAGCCTGACCCGCTGAACGTGCCAGATATTCTGCTCATGGTGTGCAATGACTTTGTGGTATTCGACAATCTTTCCGGTCGACTAACGATCTGGACCCACGTTGATCCTGCCAAGCCAGATGCCTTAGAGCGCGCTCAAGCGCATTTGAAACATGTTGAGATCCGCCTGCGCGAAGCGCACATCAGCCCCAACAATGCCGGCAGCGACCGACAGCCCGTGCAGGAGAGTGACTTTAACTCAGGCTTTACCGAAGACGGCTTTAAAGCCGCTGTTGATAAAATCAAAGAGTACGTGCTGGCAGGGGACATCATGCAGTGCGTGCCTTCCCAGCGTATGTCGATTCCTTATCAGGCATCACCGCTCGATCTATATCGCGCGCTGCGCAGCCTGAATCCATCGCCCTACATGTTTTTCTTTAACTTGGGCGATCATCACGTAGTGGGCTCGTCACCGGAAATCCTAACCCGGATGGAAGACGGTGAGGTGACCGTACGACCGATTGCCGGTACTCGCAAGCGTGGCAAAAATGAGGAAGAGGACGATGCTTTAGAAGCAGAGCTACTGGCGGACCCTAAAGAACTCGCAGAACACCTCATGCTGATTGATCTAGGGCGCAATGACGTCGGTAGAATTTGCCAAACCGGTAGCGTTGAAGTCACCGACCAGATGGTTGTAGAACGTTATTCTCACGTGATGCATATCGTTTCCAACGTGACCGGACAGCTGAAGCCGGGCCTGACGGCGATGGACGCGCTGCGTGCCACTTTCCCCGCTGGCACGGTTTCCGGGGCGCCTAAAATTCGCGCATTAGAAATTATCGATGAGGTTGAGCCGGTTAAACGGGGTATTTATTCCGGAGCGGTAGGATATTTGTCTTGGCATGGCAATATGGATACTGCGATCGCCATCCGTACCGCGGTGATTAAAGACGGCCAGCTGCATGTTCAGGCCGGGGCGGGCATTGTGGCTGACTCAGTTCCTGAAATGGAGTGGCAGGAGACGCTTAATAAGGGACGCGCGATTTTCAGTGCAGTGGCCATGGCTGAGCGTGGTTTAGACAACCTTTAACCCTGGGCCGATTACTCGGCCGTTGCGCCTCCTAACGCGGTATGCAGCACTTCCGCATTGTGGCGCAGCATGGCTGAGTAGTTAGCTGCCGGGCCATCGGTATTGCTTAGTGCATCGACGTACAAGGGGCCTGCTAGAGGGAGTGATGTTTCGCGTGACAAGGCATCCATGTGTATCTGCGAGGTGGTGCTCTCGTAGAACAGCGCTAAGGGACGTTTTTCGGCAAGATACTCGCTCATCTTAGCCATCGCCAGCGCGCTGCCTTGAGTCTCATGATTCACTCCCCATACCCCAAACGCCTGAAATGCGTAAGCGCGTGCAAAGTAGCCAAAGCCCGCCTCACTAGTAACCAGCGTGCGATTAATCTGCGGAATCCCATCAAGGCGCTCTTTCACCGCCTGATCAATGATCGAGAGCGCTTTCTTTGCTTCTTCGGCGCGCGCATAAAACGCATCGGCCTGGTCGGGCAGATGTTCGGCCAGCACGTCAGCAATGACATCAATGTAGGCGGCAGCGCCTTGAGGGTCCATCCACATATGGGGGTCTGGCTCGCCTTTATGCAGCCCGGTAGAGATCGTTATCGGCGCGTAATCCGCTTGAGCGGCTACCTCTATTAACGTGAGACGGTCACCTGACATCGCCTCAACATGGTGCATCCAGGGCTCTAACCCCAGTCCGTTATAAAACACGATATCGATATCTTCCATATCGAGCACGTTGGGCGGCGTTAGCTCCCAGCGGTGAACATCTTCTTCTGCAGGTACAATCACGTTGACGCTAACCGTATCACCGGCGACTCGTTTAACCAGATCTTGCATGACAGAAAACGAGGCAATAACGCTTATTGTGGGGTTGGCATAGGCTGGCGCAGCGCTTAACACCGCAGCGCATAAGAGCGCACTCATCCAGGTAACCCGCTTTAACATCCCACGCTCCTAACGAACTTGAAGAACGAACTTGAAAAACCAACTTAAAAACTAGCGAAAAAAGATGGCAGATAATAAAGACTGCGGTGGCCCGTTGCCAGTTCCAATGCAGCGGCCTATGTAGAGAGAAAGGAGCCATTAGTCTGAAAAATGGTCCATTCCTAAGCATAGCGTGCATTATACTGAACGGAACGGTTTATTCTTTTCAAGCACTGTTGATGAAGGGCCACACTTAACCCCTGCAAGGAAGTGCTTGGTTGCGGTATCATCGAGTCCAACGTTTTTATTAGCAGTTTCATAAGGCGAGGGAGTAAGCGGGGCAATGGCGAAAGGACAGTCAGTGCAAAAAGTCTTAATGATCGATAATTACGATAGCTTCACGTTTAACATCGTGCAGTATTTGGGAGAGCTGGGTGCTGAAGTGATCACCCATCGTAATGACGAAATCAGCATTGAGCAGATTGAAGCGCTGGCGCCTACGCACCTAGTGGTGTCGCCCGGCCCCTGTACGCCCAATGAAGCAGGTATTTCCATGGCGGCGATTGAACACTTTGCCGGCAAGCTGCCTATTTTAGGCGTTTGCCTTGGTCATCAGGCCATTGGCCAAGTCTATGGCGGTAAAGTGGTTCGTGCCCCGCAGGTTATGCACGGCAAAACGTCAGACGTATGGCACGATAATCACGGCGTTTTTGAAGGGCTGGAGAACCCCGTGCAAGTGACTCGCTATCATTCTTTGGTGGTCGATAAAACGAGCCTACCCGATTGTTTAGAAGTGACTGCCTGGACAGGCGATGATGATGTCACGCCGGATTTAGTCATGGGGCTGCGCCATCGTGAACTGGATATCGAGGGGGTACAGTTTCACCCCGAATCGATTCTTACCCGCCAAGGTCATGAGCTGTTGGCCAATTTTTTAAAACGCGGCTGATTGCCGGTTTCACACGCTTTAGAGGCCCCTCTGCTCATGCAAATGCGCGATGCGATTAATGCGGTAATGCGCCGCGAAAACCTCTCTTTCGACACCATGCATGCTTTGATGCGCCAAATCATGACCGGCGATGCCAGCGATGCGCAAATTGGCGCCTTGCTGATGGGGTTAGCCATGAAAGGCGAAAGCGCGCTAGAGATTAGCGCCGCTGCCCAGGTAATGCGCGAGCTAATGAAACGCGTCGAGCTGAACGTTGATAACGTGGTAGATATAGTGGGGACTGGCGGCGATGGTGCTAATTTGTTTAACGTTTCGACCGCTGCTAGCTTTGTCGCCGCCGCAGCGGGTGCTCATGTGGCCAAACACGGTAACCGCAGCGTCTCATCATCGTCTGGCAGTGCTGATCTGTTCGACGTGGCGGGCATTTATCTTGATCTTAAGTCCCAGCAGGTAGCGCGCTGCATCGAGCAGGTGGGGGTAGGCTTTATGTTCGCGCCTAACCATCATCCGGCTATGCGTTACGCTATTGGGCCTCGCCGCGAGATGGGCGTTCGCACGTTGTTTAATATTTTAGGTCCGTTAACGAACCCCGCCGGTGCGCCTAATCAGGTACTAGGCGTTTACGCTCCGGAGCTTGTGCCGCTAATGGCCGAAGTGCTTAAAACGCTGGGCAGCCGACACGTTATGGTGGTGCATTCAGAAGATGGCTTGGATGAGATTTCGCTGGCGAGCCCCACTCTGATTGCGGAGCTCAAAGGTGGCGAGATTAGCCAATATACGGTGACACCCGAAGAACTGGGCATTGAGCGTCAGAGCCTTGCCACGCTTAAAGCTAACAATGCAGAAGATAGCCTGCGCTTAGTTAAAGCAGCCTTGGCCGGTGAGGGCGCCGCTGCAGATATTGTCGCGCTGAACGCCGGTGCAGCGCTTTATTGTTCTGGGGTGGCGGACACGTTAAAAGAAGGCGTAATGGTGGCCCAGGATGCACAAGCGTCCAAACTGCCGCTTGAGAAGCTTAAAGAGCTTTCGCACTTTACCAGCGTTTTTAAGCCGTAGGCTCTTAAACAAGATAAGCTTTAAACACGAAGAGATCACCATGACTCAACAGGCAACGCCGACTATTTTAACGCGCATTCTGGCCCGTAAAGACCAAGAGGTAGCTGAGCGCCGTCAAGCAGTTTCAGAACAGGATCTGCTAGCGCTAGGTGAGCAGCAAAGCGCACCGCGCGGTTTTATTAACGCTCTCAATGCGCGCATTGCGACAGGCGACCCGGCCATTATCGCTGAGGTGAAAAAAGCCTCGCCCTCAAAAGGCGTGATTCGTGAAGAATTTCATCCTTCGGATATTGCTAAAAGCTATGCGCAGGCGGGTGCAGCATGCCTTTCCGTGCTCACCGATGCTGATTTTTTCCAGGGCCATGAAGACTATCTGATTGCCGCTCGTGATGTCTGCTCACTGCCGGTGATTCGCAAAGACTTTATTACTCACGGCTATCAGGTGTCAGAGGCTCGCTCAATTGGTGCAGACTGCATTTTGCTGATTGTTGCTGCGTTAGATGATAGTCAGCTACGCGATCTGCATCAGCAGGCCAACCAGCTAGAGATGGATGTGCTGGTGGAAGTGCATGATGCCGATGAGCTGGCGCGCGCCCTGGCGCTCGACCTGAAACTGATAGGCATTAATAATCGCAATTTGCATACGTTTGAAACTAGCCTGAACACCACGCTTGATCTGCTATCGCGGATTCCTGAGCATGTCACGGTGATCACCGAATCGGGTATTCATACCCGCGATGACGTTAAGCTAATGCGTGATCATAGCGTTAACGGCTTCTTGGTCGGTGAGGCTTTTATGCGTGCAAGTGACCCAGGCCTGGCGCTGAAGACTCTTTTCTTTTGAGTTTCAGCGCCGAGCCTTGGCTATCGATCCGTTAAGCACTGCGTAACAGCGTAAGCAGCGCTTGAAGCGGGTGACGCAAGGTTTGGTTGGAATAGCGTTTTACCTGGCTACGACAGGAGTAGCCGGTCGCTAACAGCCTGCCTGTATTGTGCTGTTCTTCCACCTGCGGCTGCCAAGACTGTGCATAAATGACCTTTGAGGTCGCCACGTTTCGGGTTTCATGACCATAGGTGCCGGACATACCGCAGCAGCCGGTGGCCATCAATTCAAGCTCTAAACCAAACGCCGCGAACACCTGCTGCCAGGCCTTGGGGCTGGTCGGCGCATTGGTTTTCTCGGTGCAGTGAGATAGCAGCTTAAAGCCCGGGTCGGTGAGCGTTAGCTGGTTAGGCGCCAAGGTGTTAAGGCGGGTCACTAGCCACTCTTGGAGCATCATTACGTCAGGCGCTGCTTGATCTCCAAACGTTTTCACATACTCTTGACGGTACGTCAGGGTCATCGCTGGATCAATGCCAACCATCGGAATGTCAAAGCGTGCCAATGTGCGCAGCCGTTTGGCCTGTCTGGCTGCGGTACGCTCAAAGGCACCCAAAAATCCCTGCACATGAAGGGGTTTTCCGTTCGCAGAGAAGGGCATTACGAATACCCGTAGATCAAGCCGCGAGAGTAGCTCAACGATATCCATGACCAATGTGGCTTCAAAATGGGTGGTAAAGGCATCTTGAACAATGATCACGCTGTTGGCGCGCTGCTGCTCGGTGAGGATGGCAAGCGCTGCGGGCGTTGCTTCGGGCACTCCCCAGGCCCGTAGCTGCTTTTTAACGCTTGACGGTGAAAGCGCTGGCGAATCGCTAATGCCCAGCTGTTGGCCCATCAGCTTTTCGATCCAGCGCTGTCCGATCACGGCGTTATACAGCGGAGCGGCTTTGGCCAGAGAGGGCAGCATGAATTCGGTGCCGCCGATGACATAGTCGCGCAACGGGCGCAGATAGCGGCCGTGATAAACTTCTAAAAACTGCGAGCGGAACTGGGGAACATTGACCTTAATCGGGCACTGTCCTGCGCACGATTTACAGGCCAAGCAGCCTGCCATGGCATCGTAAACTTCATGAGAGTAGTCGTGATGTTGTTTGCGGCTTAGGCTATTGGCCATCCGGCGCGGAAAGCTTTTGATAAATCCCCAGCCGCCTTCGGCCTTTTTCTTGCGTGACTCTTCCACGACGTCAATGCCCGCCTGGGACTGTAAGCGCAGCCATTCGCGAATCAAGCTGGCGCGGCCTTTAGGCGAGTGACGGCGATCCCGAGTGGCCTTCCAGGAAGGGCACATAGGATCGTCAACGTCGTAGTTATAGCAGGCGCCATTGCCGTTGCAGTATACCGCGGCGTCATAGGCCTGCCATGCTCGCTCATCGATGGTGCGGTCAAGCTGGCCACGCGTCGTCACGCCATCAATGGTCAGCAGCTCTGGGTCACGCTCGCGGGCAATTAGCTGGCTAGGCTCACGCGCGGCCGTTGCCTCCACGTCTTCAGACGCCGTGGACTGCGGCGTCGCGATTTTGCCCGGATTGAGCTGGTTGTAAGGATCAAACGCAGTTTTTACACGCTGAAGGCTAGGGTAGAGCTCGCCAAAGAACTTAGGCGAGTACTCTGAGCGCACGCCCTTGCCGTGTTCACCCCATAGCAGGCCGCCATATTTTTGGGTAAGAGCGGCTACTTCGTCGGAGACGGCGCGAATCAGCGTTTCCTGCTCCGGGTCCTTCATGTCGATGGCGGGGCGCACGTGAAGTACGCCTGCATCCACATGGCCGAACATGCCATAGGTGAGATTGCGGGCATCCAGCGCGGCACGAAATTCGGCGATAAAGTCAGCCAAATGTTCTGGCGGCACGGCGGTGTCTTCCACGAACGGAATCGGCCGTTTTTCACCTTGGACGTTGCCCAGCAGTCCCACCGAGCGTTTGCGCATGCCGTAAACTTTCTGAATCTGGGCGCGTCCTTCTGCCAGGGTAAAGCCTAGCCTTTCTACCGTTGGATCTTGGCTTAGATAGTCGGTAAATAACCGTACGCGGTCGGCGAGAGTTTTCTCATCATCGTCGTTGAATTCAATCAGATTAATGCCGCGAATCGGCATGCTGCCGGTGGCAGGGAAAAACTCGGCCACGCTATCCCAAACAAAGTCCTCCATGGCGAGCTGGAGCACTTTATCATCGACCGTTTCAATCGAAGTGGGCTGTGCGGCACTCGCCATCAGTGCTTTAGCATCCCGCAGGGCATCCATAAAGCTTGTATAGCGCACGTTGACCAGGGTGGAGTGCTTGGGAATCGGCAGCACGTTCAGCACCGCTTCGTTTAGAAAGCCCAGCGAACCTTCCGAGCCGCATAGCAGGCTGTTGAGATTGAGTTGGCCTTCGTCATCGCGCAGGTGGGCCAGGTCGTAGCCAGTTAAGCAGCGATTGAGAGGCGGAAATTTTGCCTCTATCAAATCACGCTGCTGGTCGATAATCGCGGCGGCGGTGGTATGCACGCGGCCTAAAACACCTTCTTTTTGGCGTTCGCTGTGCTCTTCGTCCGAGTTCAGCGGGCGGCTATGCAGGTGCTGGCCGCCGAGTAAGACCGTATCCAGTTGCAATACGTGATGGCGGGTTTTACCGTATTCGCAGCTGCCCTGGCCGCTGGCATCCGTTGAAATCATACCGCCGATGGTGGCGCGGTTGGAGGTCGAAAGCTCCGGGGCGAAAAACAGCCCGTAAGATTTTAAAGCGGCATTGAGCTGGTCTTTTACCACCCCGGCCTGTACGCGCACCCGGCGGTTCTCAGTATCTATTTCAAGGATCTTATTCATGTGGCGAGAGACATCGACCACAATGCCGTCGGTCAGTGACTGGCCGTTAGTGCCGGTGCCGCCCCCACGTGGTGTCAATACAACGCCTCGATGAGTTGTTTGTGCGGCGAGTTTGGCTAGGCGCTCTAGATCTTCGGCATGCTTGGGGTAAACCGCTGCCTGGGGCAGGCGCTGGTAAATAGAGTTGTCGGTTGCCAATACCGTGCGGTGAGCGTAATCAGGGGCAATGTCGCCTTCAAAGCCGCGTGTTTTGAGAGCTTCGAGAAAACGTACATAGGCGTTACCTAAACGCTCAAACGGAGCGGAACGCGTGTCCAGGGGTGCAATCATAGGTGATTAAGCCGTCAGTGCCGGGGGTGCAATAAAGGAAGTCGGCTACTTTACCGCAGCGGCTGCCTAGCTGCATCTTAACGTGATGATTTACCCAATTTCTTGCAGGCATCTTATTCGGCACTCAATGCTTCTTTGACCAGTGCTAACGAGGCGTCTGACATAGGCAGCGTTAAGGCCAGTGCGTGGGCACGGGGCGACATTTTTCGCCAAGTCTTTTGCACAATACGCACCATATGCTCGTGCTCAATCTTGCGTGAGAAATCTGCAAAGTAATTCTCTAGAAAAACGAGGCAGGCACAGTCTTCTAATGCCTGCACATCGGCATCGCGTCCCAGGCCTTTTTTGCCAATAATGGTAGCGACTCGCTCGGCGTCTTCGGCTGAAAAGCCTGTATCGTGCATTAGCTGGGCGGTAGTGTCTCCAGCACGAATACCTTGGTCGCGGCGCCAGGTGAGGTAGCCCACACGTCCTTCGGGGTACTGCTCGCGCGGTACTAGCCAGCGTTGCAGGTGCTGAGCACGTATTGCTAGGCGCAGTACTTTATCAGGAGCGTCGTGTACGCGATCTAACCAGCCACTCATACGCTGAGCATAGGCCAGTTCCTGCGGTGTTGACGTGCCATCCGCTAGAATGCTGGTGCGGGGGTCTTGCGCATGCAGTGCATCAATGGCGGCGAGCGTTTGATCAAAAGCAGTCGGCATAGCAGCGGTGCTCGGCTAAGAGAATGGTTAAATTGAATAACGTCTAAATTGGATAGGGATTAGGTTGCCGCGAAACAGCGCCAATCGCAACGGCAGAGTGGGAAAAGCTTGAATCCGCCGCCTGCTGCAAAGCGCAGCAGGCGGACGTTTTGATGAATAACGGCCCGTGTTAGGTCTGGCGGGCGTTATAGACGGTTTCGTTGAGCTCACCTTCGCTCTTACCTACTAGGGTTGTTACCATTAAATCACCGGCGACATTGACACTGGTGCGCGCCATATCAAGAATGCGGTCAATCCCCGCGACGACCGCGATCGCTTCTAGCGGCAGGCCAACCTGTGCCATGACAATCGAGAGCATAATTAAGCCAGCACCCGGTACGCCCGCGGTGCCAATCGAGGCCAGCGTGCCGGTGGCAACAATCATACCGTAGTCCATCATGCTCAAATCAGTACCGGTCATCTGGGCGATAAACAGCACCACCACGCCTTGGTAAAGCGCTGTGCCATCCATATTGATGGTGGCGCCTACCGGTAGCACAAACCCCGAAACACCTTCGGAAACGCCAAGGTTTTTCTGCGCACAGCGGATAGATATGGGCAGGCTGCCGGCAGAAGAGGCGGACGAAAATGCCACCACAATAGCGTCCAGGCTACCCTGCAAGTAACGCATGGGGTTTAAGCGCCCAATCAGATAGATAAAGCCGGAGTAGATCAGCAAAACGTGGAGGATGCTGGCGAGATACGCGACGCCAATCAGCTTGGCCAGCGGCAGCAGTATCTCTAAGCCGTATTGGCCCGAGACGTGCGCGATCAAGCCAAATACGCCAAAGGGTGCAAAGGCCATCACAATACCCGTGAGCTTGTACATGGCTTCGGCGAAGCTGTCGAACACCTTCATCACCGGCTCGCCTTTATCGCCAATGAGCGTCAGTGAAATACCCAGGCCAATGGCAAACACAATGATCTGCATAATGTTGCCGTTGGCCAGGGCGTCCAGCGGATTGCGTGGCAATAAATCAACCAGAATAGAGATCAGCGACGGGGCTTCGTTTGCAGCAATTTCGCTATCGAAGCTTAAGTTGACGCCTACCCCCGGCTGCAGCAAAGTAGACAACAGCATACCGATGCTGATGGCAAAGGCCGTGGTGATCAAATAGAGCGTAATCGTCCGGGCACCAATGCGACCCATTTTCTGCGGGTCGCGCATCGAGGTAATGCCCACCACCAGCGTAGAAAACACCAGCGGCACAATCAGCATCATAATCGCGTTGATAAAAATATCGCCGAGTGGCTTAAATACGCTAGCGGTCTCGCCCAGCATAGCCCCCGCTAGAATGCCTAGCGCTAAGCCGGCCAAGATCTTTTTCCATAAGGCTATTCTTCGCCACCAGGCAAATTTTCCTTGCTGTGTTGTTTCTGGCACTGCCCACCTCCTATCAAAGTGTAAAGGCCTATCCTTAGGTGATTCGCCAGTCGAATCGCCGGGCACTTTATCACTTTTGGGAAATGATGGGGCGCGGACGTGGAGCTAAACACGAGCCTGATGCTACCAGTCATGGCTCCTTGCCGCGCTTTTGCCTACAATAGGCGCCTTTATGCACGCGCGTTGGCGCGATGCTCTTATTATTTTCAGGCCAAGGGACAGGATTCATGCTCGATCCGAAACTGCTGCGCGGTGATCTTGACACGGTTGCTCAACAACTGGCCCGCCGGGGCTTTGTGCTTGATAAAGCGGGACTGCAGGCGTTGGAGTCGCGCCGCCGCGAGCTGCAAACGCAAACCGAGCAGCTGCAAAACGAGCGCAATATGCGCTCCAAAACGATTGGTAAAGCGAAGGCTAACGGCGAAGATATTCAGCCGCTTCTGGATGAGGTCAGCGATTTAGGTGATCGCCTCGATAATGCCAAGAAAGAATTGGCCGAGGTGCAGGCAGAGTGGGAAGATGCTATTAGCGGTATTCCCAACCTTCCCCACGAAAGCGTGCCGGAAGGCAAAAACGAAGACGATAACGTTGAGCTACACCGCTGGGGTACGCCCCGCGAATTTGATTTTACCGTTTTAGACCACGTTGATTTGGGCAGGCAGTCGGGTTATCTCGATTTTGAACTGGCGGCTAAAATTACCGGTGCTCGCTTTGCCGTGATGCGTGGGCCTATCGCGCGGCTGCACCGTGCGTTAGCGCAGTTTATGCTGGATACCCAAACGGAGCAGCACGGTTACGAAGAGTGCTATGTGCCGTATATGGTGAACCGCGATTCGCTAATGGGGACCGGCCAGCTGCCTAAGTTTGGCGAAGACCTGTTTAAGCTGGATGATGAGCGCGGGTATCATTTGATTCCTACCTCAGAAGTACCGCTGACGAACTTTGTTCGCGATGAGATCGTCGAGCAGGCGGCACTACCGATGAAGCTTACGGCGCATACGCCGTGTTTTCGTGCCGAAGCAGGCTCGCACGGTCGCGATACTCGCGGCATGATCCGTCAGCATCAATTCGATAAAGTTGAAATGGTTCAGATTGTAGAACCTGAGAACAGCTATACGGCACTTGAAGAGATGCGTGGCCACGCTGAGGCTATCTTACAGGCGCTAGCATTGCCGTATCGTGTGGTAACGCTGTGCACCGGGGACATGGGGTTTGGTGCGACGAAAACCTACGATTTAGAGGTGTGGCTGCCGAGTCAGGAAACGTATCGGGAGATTTCTTCGATCTCAAACTGCGAGGATTTTCAGGCGCGTCGCATGCAGGCACGTTATCGCCACCCAGACTCGAAGAAGCCGCAGTTACTACATACGTTGAACGGTTCAGGGTTGGCAGTAGGGCGCTGCCTGCTGGCGGTGCTTGAAAACCACCAGCAGGCGGATGGCTCGGTAATTATTCCTGAGCCGCTACGTCGCTACCTTGGCGGTTTGGAACGTCTGGCCCTTTAAGCGCCCACTCAACGCTAACGCCGGCATCAATACGGATGGTGCCGGGGCTGTAGTCACTGGCGCCGCCGGATTGGCTAGCATCGGCAGAAGCACTTTCAGCACGCATCATCATGCGCGGTTGGAAAATCGGTGACTGGGTTTCTTCAATGCGCTGCACGTGGTCAAGTTCGGCATCTAAGCTACCTGCCATTAGGTTCGCTTTATGCTGAGCTTTTTCAAGGGCTTTAACCAACGCTTCGTCAGTGGCTGAGTCGCGGTCCTGTAAATCGAACTGAACGCCATCTAGCGCGTTGACGCCAGCAGCGATCAGTGCGTCTAACACTTCGCTTAACTGATCTAGGTCCGTTAGCTCAACGGTGACCGGGCGTTCAAGGCGAGTGCGCTGCAAGGTTTCATGCTCGCCGTCTTCGTTACGCTGCCCTTGAACGTGCTCGGGATAGACATTTAATGAGCCTGCATTGATAGCGCTGCGTTCGAGGCCGGTCGCTTCCATCTGCTCAATTAATTCGCGGGCGCGGGTCTCTAAGCGCTCACGTGCATCGGTTAGTGCGCTACTATCACTTTCTTCTAGAGTGGAAAGCGCGGGAGTATTTTCCCATAGTCGAGCATTAAGCGTCGCTTTGTCAGGTTCTACCTCAACCCATGACTGTGCCTGCACATGCAGGCTGGGTGGGGCTTGGTGAGGGGGCGATGCTTGAGCAAGAGGTACGCTAAGCAGTGCCACTAGAGCACCGCCTAGCAGGCTGTAACGCAGCCGATTAGAAGCAAATCGTTGAGTTCGTAGTGATGTCGCTATCATATGAAATGTCCTTGCTGTCGGTAGGCTAATGTTAATTATCGTCAAGGCTTGGAAACGCATTGGAAAGGAAAGTTCAGTGCTGAAGAATGGATGCAAAACAGTTGCTTATTGCTTGCACGGTTAGTGCATTATCGTGCTGGCAACCACTATGAATCTGACAACAGTCTAGGGATGGGTTTATGTCGAAATTATCGGACGAGGATTACCGTACGGTTCCTCTTCATGCCACCTTGGCACTCGCCTCGCTGGTAGTGATCGTTGCGGGAATGAAGGTTGGGTCTGATTTGCTGGTACCACTGTTGCTGGCAATATTTATTGCCGTGGTATGTACCTCTCCGGTGCAATGGCTACACCGCTGTGGCTTGAGTTTGCGATTATCGGCTTTTCTCACTTTAATGGTGCTGCTGGGATTTCTTTCGCTACTCGCCTTGTTGGTAGTTAATAGTTTTAGCACGTTTTTGGCCGCATTACCGGATATTGAATCTCGACTCTACGAGCAGTATTGGAATTTGCTCAATGCACTGTCTGCGCATGGTCTGGCCGTTAATCCAGACCAGGTGAACTCAATGTTTGCCATGGATGATGAAGATTCTTGGATGCCAACCTTGCTAGGAGAGATAGGCAATCTCTTCATGCAAAGCTGTATCGTCGGGTTGCTGGTCATCTTTATGCTTTTTGAGACACTCAATTTTCGCGATAAAATCTCGCGAGCGCTTGAAAATCCTGCCCCAAGTTTAAAGCGATTCAGCGAATTTAGCTTAACGTTAAAGCGTTACTTAGCGGTCAAAACTGTGATTAGCCTGACCACAGGGGTGCTGGTTTGGCTTTCATGCGTCATCATTGGCGTCGAGTTTGCATTGCTGTGGGGGGTATTGGCCTTTGCCCTAAACTTCATTCCGAATATCGGTTCTGCGCTAGCGGCTATCCCGCCGGTACTCTTGCTGCTGGTTGCTCAAGATGGCGGTGCTTTTCAGGCAATGCTTTTAGCCTCGGCTTACTTGGTCATCAACTTTGTACTTGGCAACTTGATTGAGCCGCGGGTGATGGGGCAGGCGTTGGGGCTTTCTACCTTTGTCGCGTTTTTATCACTGGTGGTATGGGGGTGGGTCTTTGGTGCTGCGGGAATGCTGCTCTCAGTGGTGCTTACGATGACATTGAAGATCGCGCTGGATAGCCATCCGCAAACCCGATGGATGGCGCGTTTATTAGGGCCTGGAAAACGTCGTTTAAAAGATACTAGGGCTAGCGATGCACGGCTGCCGCCATGGAGGCGTGAAAAATAGCGTAAAGCGCGAGAGGAAGAGAGTGGCTACCGCCGACTAGGTCGGCGGCTGTTTCAAGTGCTAGGCGCATTCATTAAGCGTTTTGTTCAATGAACTGCGTCAGTTGTGATTTGGATTGCGCGCCAACTAATGAAGCAACTTTGGTGCCGGATTTGAACAGCATGACGGTAGGAACGCCGCGTACACCTTGCTCAGCGGCAATTTCAGGCGCGTCGTCCACATTGACACTGACCACTTTCAGGCTGTCTTGACGTTCAGCAGCCACTTCATCAACGACCGGGGCCATCACTTTACATGGGCCACACCACGGCGCCCAAAATTTCATCAGCACAGGCTGTTCAGCGTTGAGGACTTCTTGCTCAAAATTGGCGTTGGTGACATCAACATTATTAGCCATTTGATTCTCCCGTTTGCGTTGCTCTTACTGTTTCGTTGCCTCAAATGGAGCAACGGTCATTACGCGATCAATTGGCGCTCTTTCACAGCGCTTCCTGTTTATCACGATAATCGTGGGCAGATGTTAGCGTTCGCGAAGGTTGCTGGCAAATTTCCTGTGCGGTAAATGATCACAAAAGTAGAAATTAATGAGTGCCTGTCAGGCGATTTTTTTATACTATAAAAGTATTATCAATGTGTTTTTTATTCTATCTGGTATTATGTAGGGCGCTGTCGCCAAGGCGATGACTGAACGCATCGCCGCTGCAGGGTCAGAATGAACGCCCAGGCATGGTCTGTATAGACAACAAATAAGGTGAGGATATGAAGCTACAACAGCTCCGCTATATCTGGGAAGTCAGTCGGCATAACTTGAACGTCTCAGCCACAGCACAAAGCCTATTTACCTCACAGCCAGGTATCTCTAAACAAATTCGTTTATTAGAAGACGAGTTAGGTGTGGAGATTTTTGCCCGTAGCGGTAAGCACCTGACACGAGTGACATCGGGCGGGCAGTCGATTATTGATCTGGCTGGCCAAGTTCTGCGCCTCACGGATAATATCAAGCAGGTGGCCCAAGAGCATAGCGATGAGCGTCGGGGAAGCTTGGCAATCGCGACGACGCATACCCAGGCGCGCTATGCATTGCCGCCGATTATCAGCGAATTCACGTTAAAGTATCCTGATGTGGCACTGCATATGCAGCAGGGTAATCCGAAACAGATCGCGCAAATGGTCAGTGAAGGGCAGGCAGATTTTGCTATTGCCACTGAGTCATTAGAGCTGTTTACCGACTTAGTGCTGCTGCCGTGTTATCGCTGGAATCGCTGTGTACTGGTACCTAAAGGCCATTCGTTAGCAACCCACCAGGGGGCTTTAACGCTTGAAGCGTTGGCTGAGCATCCGCTGGTCACTTACGTTTTTGGCTTTACCGGACGCTCGCAGCTAGACGATGCCTTTAAAGCTAAAGGGCTCTCGCCCAATGTTGTGCTGACGGCGGCAGATGCCGACGTGATTAAAACCTATGTGCGGTTGGGAATGGGGGTCGGAATAGTGGCCCATATGGCGGTCGATGAGGCGATTGATACTGATCTTGTCGCCCTGGATGCCAGCCACTTATTCGCCAGCTCTACAACCAAAATCGGCATTCGTCGCGGTACGTTTATGCGTGGCTACATGTATGACTTTTTACAGCGCTTTGCGCCGCATTTAACCCGTGATCTCGTCGATGAAGCGTTAACGGCAGGTCCACGTCATGAACAATCTTTGTTTGATGACATAGACCTGCCTGAGTATTAATGCTGTAAGTATTTATTCTGTGAATACTAATGCTGTAAGTGCAGTCCGCATTCGCGCTTCTCTTCAACCTTGGTCGGGTCGAAGTAATCGAAGTTGTTGGGTAGGCCATGCGCCTCTAGATACTGGTACATGTCCTTTGCACTCCACTGCAGCAGCGGGGCCACTTTCAATAGGCCATCGCTGTTACGGCTGACCGGCTGCATTTTAGCGCGCTCAGGGGTATCTTCAGCGCGTAGCGCGGTGAACCATACGTCGGGCTGCATTTCACTCAGTGCGCGCTCGAAGGGCTCAAGTTTTACTTCTTGCGTAAAGACCGCGTGGCGCGAGTCATCTATGCCCGGCATGGGGCCATCCAACGCTTCGCGATGGGCGCGGGTACGGCGAGGTAAAAAGCTAATAACCTTTAAATCGAGCTGTTGGATAACCGTATCGGCAAATTGGTACGTGGCCTCGGTGTTATAGCCGCTGTCCATCCATACGATAGGAATGTCGGGGCGCACCTGGCTTACCATATGCAGAATCACCGCCTCAAAGGGGCGAAAGTTAGTGGTGCAGATAGGTCGCGCGCCCTGGGACAGCGCCCATTCAATTAGCCCTTGGGGGTTATTGGCGAAGTCGCGGTTAATCGCTTCAAGCTCTGAGGACATATGGCCTCCTATTCAGGTGTAGAGTCATCGCTGCTAAGCTCATCAGCCGCTAGGCTATCAAATTCAAGTCAGGTTCCCCCAATACCGTTTGGTTAGGCTTTTATATTCCTTTTTGATATTTTATTTGCGTTGCTTATTCCAAAGCCTCGATGAGGTGACGGATTTTATCCAAGGTCTCGGTATACTCCTCGTCGGCTTGAGAGTCGGCCACTAATCCTCCACCACCCCATACGTGTAGTTTCCCAGCCTCTGCCACCATTGTGCGGATAGCGATAGACGTATCCATGCTGCCGCGCACATCCACGTAGCCCAAGCTGCCACAGTAGACGCTTCTCTTGCAGGGCTCTAACTCGTCGATGATCTGCATGGCGCGAATTTTCGGTGCGCCGGTAATTGAGCCACCGGGAAAGGCGGCTTTGAGCAGCGTCAGAGGGTTACAGTCCTCGGCTAACGTTCCCTGCACCACGCTGACCAAATGGTGAACGTTAGGATAGCTCTCTAAATGACATAGTTGCGGCACGCGAATAGAGCCTGGTAGACACACGCGGCCTAGGTCGTTGCGGAGTAGATCGACAATCATGACATTTTCAGCGCGATCTTTGCGGCTGCTCAGAAGTTGCTCAGCTAGCGCCTTATCCTCGTCGGGCGTTTGACCACGAGGACGAGTGCCCTTAATCGGGCGTGTTTCCACTTGACCATCGCGGCTTTGAATAAAGCGTTCAGGCGAAAGTGACAGCACGGCTTTGTCATTCCAGGTCATAAAGCCTGAAAAAGGCGTTGGTGTTGCTTTTCGCAACAAAAGGTACGCCTGCCATTCATCCCCTTGATAGTCAGCATAAAAGCGCTGAGCCAGATTGATTTGATAGCAGTCGCCTGCGCGAATATAGCGCTGAACGGCATCAAAGCGCGTGACGTACTCGGCATGGCTCTGCTCAGCCTTAAATGTGCTGCTCAATGTAAAAACGCTGTCTTGCATTGGCTCTTGAGCAAGCCAGCTTTCTACTTCCTTACGGCGCTCTGGTGTGGCGATTAACCATGCCTGTTGGGCTGCGTGGTCAAACGTGATGCACCAGTCGTAAAGCCCTAGGCGCGCCTGGGGTAGTGATACAGCGCTGGTTTTCAGGCCCGAGATAGACAGCGTATTACGGCCTAAGTCATAGCTCCAGTAGCCAATCAGGCCACCTAGGAAAGGTAGCTCACTAGGCTGATTAGGGATTGCAAGCTGATCTAATAGCCACTGCTGATGTGCGAACGCATCGTTGGCCAGCTGAGCCGGAGGGCTAAGCTGGTTGGATTCCACGCTCACTATGCCATCGCCACTCACTTCAAGAGTGGCGAGCGGGTCACTGCTAAGAATGTCGAAGCGGCCGCTGGCGATAGGTCGGCCGCTATCGAGCAGAACGGCGCCAGGGCGTTTGCGCAGGCAGGCGAATGCACCTAAAGGGTCGGTCGAATAGGGCAGGGCAGTAATCGTTAATGCCTTGATCATGAAGCAAACGCCTAACCAGTTAAGAGGGGCGTGACATTTTAGAGGGGCTTGCCAAATGACGCCAGCGCTAGGCTTCGACGCCTTTTTCACGCACTGGCGAGTTCAAGCAAAAAAGGCGGTGTCACGGCAGTGTGTTTAAAATGGCGCGATTGTTGACAAGTCTGTTTCGGATAAGTCTATTTATACGACGAAAGACGCATAAAATCGGCTGGCTCGCCTGGTTGACGGTGCAGTTTGCACGCGCTAGAGTTTGTTTACTTTTCAATTGTCGACAATTATCTATGGCAACACTTACTTCTCATTCCTCTACCGCCGCTGCTGCGCTATCTGAAACGGCGGGCGAACAGGGCGCTCCTTTCGCAATCGCCGCTTCAACTGCAACGTTGCCGGAAGTTCGTACCCTTGCAGAGCGGGTATTTCACCAGCTTCAGGATGCCATTGTGCGTGGTGAACTGGCGCCAGGCAGTAAAATTACCGAGCCCGGGCTTTCGAAAACTTACGGTATCTCACGGGGGCCGCTACGCGAGGCGATGCGGCGCTTAGAGGCACACCGTTTAATTGAACGCGTTCCTCACGTGGGCGCGCGCGTGGTTCAGCTTTCCATGAAAGAGCTTTTAGAGCTTTTTGATCTGCGCGAAGCGTTGGAAAGTATGGCCGCTAGGCTAGCCGCTGAGCATATGTCAGCAGCAGAGGTTCAAGGCTTGCGTGATGTGTTGGCGCTACATGAAGGTCAAGCCGATCTGCAACGAGGCGAGGCCTATTATCAACGTGAAGGTGACCTTGATTTTCACTACTGCATCGTTCAGGGCAGCCACAATAAAATGCTGATGAACCTTCTGTGCGATGACCTCTACTATTTAGTGCGCCTGTATCGCACCCAGTTTAGTGCCAGCGGCACCCGCCCGCAGCGCGCTTTTGTGGAACACCACCGTATTGTAGATGCTATCGAAGCAGGCGATGCGGAGCTAGCAGAGCTGCTGATGCGCCGCCATGTAAGCGCTTCTCGAGCCAATGTGGCTGACCGCTATGCAGCAGCCCTAGCACAGTCCACATCTACATTGCAGCGTTAAAAATAGCTAACAATAACGACACATTAAATAGGAGAAATGTTCCATGTTACAGATGACTCCCGGCGCTCGTTTCCGCGCCGCGCTTGAAGCCAATCGCCCGCTGCCCATTTTAGGCACCATCAATGCATACACCGCGCTGATGGCGGATAAAGTGGGCCACCAGGCGATTTATCTTTCCGGTGGTGGCGTTGCTAATGCTTCTTTCGGCCTTCCAGACCTGGGTATGACCACCATGAACGACGTGGTCGAAGATGCTCACCGGATCTGCGGCGCTACTGAACTGCCGCTGCTGGTAGACATCGATACAGGCTGGGGAGGCGCTTTTAATATTGCGCGCACGGTTAAAGAGATGCAGCGTGCAGGCGTTGCTGCCATTCACATGGAAGATCAGGTCGCTCAGAAGCGCTGTGGTCACCGCCCGAATAAGGCAATTGTGTCTCAGCAGGAAATGGTGGACCGTATCAAGGCTGCTGCCGATGCCAAAATCGATCCCGATTTTTATTTGATTGCACGCACCGATGCATTTCAAAAAGAGGGCCTGGATGCGGCCATTGAGCGCGCAAATGCCTGTATTGAAGCCGGCGCTGACGCGATCTTCGCTGAGGCGGTACACACGCTGGATGATTACAATGCTTTCTGTGAACGCGTCAACGCGCCCATTTTAGCCAATATCACCGAGTTCGGCGCCACGCCGCTATTCACGCAAACGGAGCTGGGCGATGTCGGCTGCCGCATGGTGCTTTATCCACTTTCTGCGTTTCGCGCCATGAATGCGGCGGCGCTGCAGGTGTATCAAAGTATTCTGGATAACGGCCACCAAAAAGAGGTGGTGCCACTGATGCAGACTCGCGACGAGCTTTACGATTTTCTGAATTACCACGATTTTGAGCAGAAGCTGGATGCGTTATTCGTTGAGCAAGGCGATGGCCAATAAGCGTTACACCAGGGTCGTGAGCCCAAGGTAATCGCTTACTGCGCGCTCACAAGATACCTCCATAAAATTCTCAAAATAAAAGTAGCGATAGGAGACACACCATGGCTGATAAACCCGTGACAGGTGCAGGACTACGTGGTCAGAGCGCTGGCAGTACTGCGCTATGCACGGTAGGTAAAACAGGCTCGGGCCTGACCTACCGTGGATTTGATATCAAAGAGCTGGCTGAAAAAGCCAAATTTGAAGAAGTGGCTTACCTGCTGCTAAAGGGAAAACTGCCCAATCAAGCCGAGCTGAGTGAGTACATTAGCAAGCTGAAAAGCCTGCGTGGGCTACCCGATGCGCTTAAGGCCGTGCTCGAGCAGATTCCCAAAGATGCGCATCCTATGGATGTGATGCGCACAGGTACCTCAATGCTGGGCAATCTGGAAACCGAGGAGAGCTTCGATCAGCAGCAGGATGTCTCAGACCGCCTGTTAGCGGTGCTGCCCTCTATCATTTGCTACTGGTATCGTTTCTCCCACGACGGCGTGCGCATCGATACTGAAACCGACGATAACTCCGTAGGCGGTCATTTTCTCAATATGCTGCGCGGTAAACCGGCCTCTGAGCTGCATGCGCGAGTAATGAACGTATCGCTGATTCTATATGCCGAGCATGAATTTAATGCCTCTACCTTTACGGCTCGTGTGTGTGCCTCAACGCTTTCTGATATGCATTCCTGCGTAACCGGGGCGATTGGTTCGCTGCGTGGCCCGCTGCATGGCGGTGCGAATGAAGCCGCCATGGCGATGATTGAGGATTGGCAGTCGCCGGAAGAGGCGGAAACCAAGATCCTGGGCATGCTTGAGCGCAAAGACAAGATCATGGGCTTTGGGCATGCGATTTATCGTGAGTCTGACCCTCGCAACGCGATTATCAAGCACTGGTCGAAAAAGCTCTCTGACGATGTGGGCGATGATGTCCTGTACGCCGTTTCCGAGCGTGTTGAAGCGGTGATGTGGCGCGAGAAGAAGCTGTTCTGTAATGCTGATTTTTTCCACGCTAGCGCTTATCACTTTATGGATATTCCCACCAAACTGTTCACGCCGATTTTTGTCATGTCGCGCGTCACCGGCTGGGCGGCCCATGTGTTTGAACAGCGCGCTAACAATCGCATAATCCGTCCGAGCGCTGATTATACGGGCCCTGAGAAGAGTGAGTGGGTGCCGATTGAAGCACGTCGCTAGTCGACTAAGCTCAGCTTACTGTTCATTCACCTAGCGACATTAACTAGCTATATCAGGCTAGCTGTCCGGCAGCTTTGGCTGCCGGCGTTGTTTTTTTCTCCCCTCGCTTGCTATGAGTGCGTCTGCTATGAATACCGATTACCGAAAACCGCTGCCTGGCACCGAGCTTGAGTTCTTTGATGCTCGCGAGGCGGTTGAAGATATCCAGCCCGGTGCCTATGCACAGCTGCCTTATACCTCCCGCGTGCTGGCTGAGCAGCTGGTACGCCGCTGCAATCCTGAACTACTGACCGATGCACTCAAGCAGTTGATTGAGCGCAAGAGTGACCTGGATTTTCCTTGGTACCCAGCCCGCGTGGTTTGCCATGACATCCTCGGCCAGACTGCCTTGGTCGATTTAGCCGGGCTGCGCGATGCCATTGCCGAGAGGGGCGGTGATCCCGCCAAGGTGAACCCCGTTGTACCGACACAGCTAATTGTTGACCACTCGTTGGCAGTGGAGCACGCAGGATCAGAAGAAGGCGCCTTTGAAAAAAATAGAGCGATTGAAGATCGTCGTAACGACGATCGCTTCCACTTTATTAACTGGACTAAGACAGCCTTTGAAAATGTCGATGTCATCCCGCCGGGTAATGGCATCATGCATCAGATTAATTTGGAAAAAATGTCGCCGGTGGTGCAGAACCGCGATGGCATTGCCTATCCAGATACCTGTGTGGGCACCGACAGCCACACGCCGATGGTCGATGCGCTGGGCGTGATCTCAGTGGGTGTAGGTGGGTTGGAGGCCGAAAGCGTCATGCTGGGTCGAGCATCCATGATGCGCCTACCGGATATTGTGGGCGTAGAGTTAACCGGTAAGCTGCAGCCGGGTATAACCGGCACGGATATGGTGCTGGCGATTACCGAATTTCTGCGCAAACAGCGGGTAGTGGGGGCCTACTTAGAATTTTATGGCGAAGGGGCTGATGCGCTGACCGTGGGCGATCGCGCCACAATTTCGAATATGACGCCTGAGTACGGTGCCACGGCGGCGATGTTCTATATCGACGGCCAAACCATCGATTATTTGAAGCTTACCGGGCGTGAAGATGATCAGGTGGCGCTGGTAGAAACCTATGCCAAACACACCGGCTTATGGGCAGACAGTCTAGCTGACGTTACCTACGAGCGAGTGCTGACCTTTGATCTTTCTTCTGTACATCGCACCCTAGCGGGGCCGTCTAATCCTCACGCTCACCTACCCACCTCAGAGCTTGTTGAACGTGGTATTGCCGTAGGGCTTGATGCCGCACGTGAAGAAGAGAAAGCCGGCAAGATGCCTGATGGCGCGGTTATTATCGCCGCTATCACCAGCTGCACCAATACGTCTAACCCGCGTAACATGGTGGCGGCAGGGCTGATTGCTCGCAACGCCAATCGACTGGGCTTATTGCGCAAGCCGTGGGTAAAGTCATCGCTGGCGCCTGGCTCGAAAACCGTCAAGATGTACCTGGAAGAAGCTGGCTTAATGAGTGAGCTGGAAACTCTCGGCTTCGGCGTGGTTGCCTACGCTTGTACCACCTGCAACGGGATGTCCGGGGCGCTTGATCCGACTATTCAGCAGGAAATTATTGATCGCGACCTCTATGCGACGGCCGTGCTTTCCGGCAACCGCAATTTCGATGGTCGCATTCATCCTCATGCCCAGCAGGCTTTTTTAGCATCGCCGCCGCTGGTCGTCGCCTACGCTATTGCGGGCACAATACGCTTTGATATCGAAAAGGATGTGCTGGGTATCGACCAAGCAGGTAATCCCGTTACCTTGAAAGATATATGGCCGGCCGATGAAGAGATCGACGCCATTGTTAAAGCCGCGGTGAAGCCCGAGCAGTTCCGGCAGACCTATATTCCTATGTTTGACCTGGACAAAAGCGCCCGTACCCTGGTGAGCCCGCTTTACGACTGGCGCCCTGAGAGTACCTATATCCGCCGCCCGCCGTATTGGGAGGGCAACATGGCCAAAGAGCGCACGCTTAAGGGAATGCGCCCATTGGCAATCTTGCCTGACAATATCACCACCGATCACCTGTCGCCCTCTAACGCTATTCAGTTGAACAGCGCTGCGGGCGAGTATCTGGCCAAAATGGGCCTGCCTGAGGAAGACTTCAATTCCTACGCCACTCACCGCGGTGATCATCTAACCGCCCAGCGCGCCACTTTCGCTAACCCTAAGCTGTTTAATGAGATGGTGCGAGAGGCTGATGGCAGCGTAAAGCAGGGCTCGCTGGCGCGAGTTGAGCCCGAAGGTGAGGTGACCCGCATGTGGGAAGCCATCGAAACCTATATGGCGCGCAAACAGCCATTAATTATTATTGCCGGCGCGGATTACGGGCAAGGGTCTTCGCGGGATTGGGCGGCCAAAGGCGTGGCGCTGGCGGGCGTCGAAGCGATTGCCGCCGAAGGCTTTGAGCGTATTCACCGCACTAATTTGATTGGTATGGGCGTAATGCCCATGGAGTTTGAAGCGGGCACCACGCGTATGACGCTGAGTTTAGATGGCACTGAAATATTTGATGTCGAAGGGGCGGCAGCGCCAGGTGCGATGCTCACGCTGGTTATTCATCGAAAAAATGGTGAAAGCGAGCGTGTGGCGATGAAGTGTCGCCTAGATACCGCGGAAGAAGTATCGATTTACACCGCCGGCGGCGTCTTACAGCGCTTTGCCCAGGACTTTCTTGAATCAACTGCCGCTTAGCTTTTAGGAGATAGCATTATGGCCAGTACGCCACAAATAAAAATACCGGCGACCTACATGCGTGGAGGCACCAGTAAAGGCGTGTTTTTTAAGCTCAGCGATTTACCTAGCGTGGCGCAAAAAGCCGGGCCCGAGCGGGACCGGCTATTGCTGCGAGTGATTGGCAGTCCCGACCCTTATGAAAAGCAAATTGATGGGATGGGAGGCGCAACGTCGAGTACCAGCAAAACGGTGATTCTATCTAAAAGTGAGTCTTCCGAGCACGATGTGGACTACCTCTTTGGGCAAGTTTCAATCGATAAACCGGTGGTTGACTGGAGCGGCAACTGCGGCAATCTTTCGGCGGCAGTAGGTCCCTTCGCGATTGCCAATGGCCTGGTGGAGGCTGCCCGCATTCCAGAAAACGGTTTAGCTGAGGTGCGAATTTGGCAGGTCAATATTCAGAAAACTATCGTGTCTCAGGTGCCTATTGTGAATGGGCAGGTGCAGGAAACCGGTGACTTTGAACTCGATGGCGTGACTTTCCCTGCTGCTGAAATTGCGGTGGCCTTTATGGACCCCGCTGATGGTGAAGGGGCGATTTTTCCTACGGGCAATCTTATTGATGATCTGGATGTGCCAGGCGTGGGCAAGTTAAAAGCCACGCTGATCAATGCAGGCATTCCTACGGTGTTTATCAATGCGGCAGACGTTGGATATACCGGGGCAGAGCTGCAGGATGTGATTAATAGCGATAGCCGCGCGCTTAAAATGTTTGAAGCCATTCGTGCTTACAGCGCCGTACGTATGGGGCTGATCAACGATGTGAGTGAAGCTGCCCATCGACAGCACACGCCGAAAGTGGCGTTTGTTGGGCCCCCTGTAGATTACGTCTCCTCTAGTGGGAAGCCTGTGCAGGCCGCCGATATTGACTTGCTGGTGAGGGCGCTCTCGATGGGTAAGCTGCACCATGCCATGATGGGTACCGCTGCGGTGGCCATTGCGGCGGCTGCCGCCATTGAGGGCACGCTGGTTAATCTGGCCGCTGGAGGTGATAAGCGTCAGGCGGTTACCTTTGGCCATCCTTCGGGCAGTTTGCGTGTTGGCGCTGAAGCCAATCTGGTTGACGGACGCTGGCAGATTGATCAGGCCATCATGAGCCGTAGCGCGCGGGTACTGATGGAGGGCGTCGTGAGAATTCCCGGTGACAGCTTTTAGGCCATACTGAATAGGCGGTTATCCATTAGGAGAGCACTATGTCCACTAGAGCACCCGCAACATCCGAAGCCAATGAGCGCCCGGACTATGATCCTGAGCTACAGGCTATTGCCGACTACGTATTGAATTATCAGGTAGCCTCTTCTGAGGCCCTGGAAACAGCGCGTTACTGCCTGATGGACACGCTGGGTTGTGGGCTGCTAGCGCTACGCTTTCCTGAATGCACGAAGCATCTGGGGCCCATTGTTGAAGGCACTGTGGTGCCATTTGGATCTCGAGTGCCGGGCACCTCGCTACGCTTAGACCCGGTTAAGGCAGCGTGGGATATCGGCTGTATTATCCGCTGGTTGGACTACAACGACACTTGGCTAGCCGCCGAGTGGGGTCACCCTTCCGATAATCTCGGCGCGATACTCGCCGTTGCCGATCACCTTTCCCAGCGGCGGGTTGCTCAAGGCGAAGCGGCCCTGGTGATGCGCGATGTGCTCAATGCCATGGTCATGGCCCATGAGATACAGGGCGTGTTGGCGTTGGATAATAGCTTTAATCGCGTGGGGTTAGATCACGTGGTGTTAGTGAAGGTGGCGTCTACCGCGGTGGCCGCCAAGCTTTCCGGAGCCAATCGAGAGCAGATGCTTTCAGCGCTTTCTCACGTTTGGGCCGATGGCCAAAGTCTGCGAACGTATCGTCATGCGCCGAACGCGGGTTCACGTAAAAGCTGGGCGGCCGGCGATGCTACCTCGCGAGGCGTACGCTTGGCTGATATCGCCTTGCGGGGTGAAATGGGCATTCCCAGTGTGCTTTCGGCACCGCAATGGGGCTTCTACGATGTGCTGTTTAGCCATACCAATAAAGATCTAAGCCTAAAGCCAGCGGCTGAGCGACGTTTTCGATTTCAGCGCGAACTCGGCAGCTATGTGATGGAAAATATCTTATTCAAGATCTCTTTTCCCGCCGAGTTCCACGCCCAAACGGCTTGCGAGGCCGCCGTGGCGTTACACCCGCAGGTTAAAAATCGCTTGGCCGATATTGATAAAATTGTGCTTACCACGCACGACTCGGCGATTAGAATTATCTCCAAAACCGGCGCGCTAGCTAATCCCGCGGATCGTGATCACTGCTTGCAATACATGACCGCAGTCCCGCTTATCTTCGGCGCACTTAGTGCTGAACACTATGAAGATAGTTTCCATGTGGCGAACCCGTTGATTGATGAATTGCGCAGTAAAATGCAGGTAAAAGAGAACCCTGAGTATTCGGCCGATTATTATGATCCGGAAAAACGTTCGATCGCTAACGCCGTGCAGGTTTTTTTCACCGATGGAAGCGCAACTGATAACGTTGCCGTGGAATACCCGGTTGGCCATCGGCGTCGGCGGGAAGAGGGGATGCCGCTACTGATCGATAAGTTTAAACATCACCTGGCGACGCGGTTTGCAAAAGATCGCTGCCATAAAATTGCGCAGTTATGCAGCGATCAGATAGCGCTGGAGCAGCTGCCGGTTCATAAGTTTATGGATGCGTGGATGATATAAGTGCCGCTATCAATAATGCCCGGCGCGTCTCGGCGCTACCGGGCAGCTATTTATCAGGGCTAGTTTATTAGAGCTGATTCATTAGAGTTAGCTCATCAGAACTAGGTTCATCAGGACTAAGTTCATCAGGACTATTGTTTCAATCTTCAAAGGTTACCTGGTCGCGCATGCGATCAACGGTGGCTGATCCAATGCCGCTTACGCGAGTAAGGTCGTCCGCGCTATCAAACGCACCGCTGGCTTGACGTTCTTCAATGATGGCCTCTGCTCTGCTTGGGCCAACGCCCGGCAGCTCTGCCAGCAGCTCAGCGTCGGCAGTGTTAACATTGATGGGGGCCAGTTGCTGCGCTAGAACGTTGCTTGAAAGTCCTAAACTGACGCTTAGCAGTAGTGCTACTAACATTCCTTTAAGTGTCATGTTCATCTTGTGATCCTTTTAATAACGGTTGTTAATGAAATTTTTTAATAAATAGTGCCGGCGCCATGTAATAAAGAGCTTTACCGTTGTAAACAATAAATATCATCTCAATAAACGTCGCGCCATAGTTAACTTAGCGCTATATGTTGAGTGATTATGTCAGCGATGTGTGACAGCAGTTGTAAGTTTTTCGCTACGGGAATATGGCAAATGGCTTACAAACTCAGGGCGCGAGAAGAGGGGGGAGGCTGATATAATGGCTGAAAACGTATTTGGAGCAACGTTGTGGCCACTGATTCCCCGATTATTATTGCGCTAGACTATCCCTCGTTAGATGCTGCTTTGTGCATGGCTGACCAGTTAGATCCTGCCCGCTGCCGGGTGAAAGTCGGTAAAGAGCTGTTTACGCGCAGTGGGCCTGCGGTGCTTGATGCTCTACACGGGCGCGGCTTTGAAGTGTTTCTGGATCTTAAGTTTCACGATATCCCTAACACCGTGGCGAGTGCCGTACAGGCGGCTGCGGAGCAGGGCGTGTGGATGGTCAATGTGCACGCCAGCGGTGGCCGGCGGATGATGGAAGCGGCCGTCCAGCGTTTAGAGCAACAGCATTTAACGACTCACCTGATTGCCGTTACTGTATTAACCAGTATGCAGGCCGATGATTTGGCCGATATCGGTATCAATATCTCGGTCAAGGAGCACGTAGAGCGCTTAGCACTGCTGGCGCAACACAGCGGCCTTCAAGGTGTTGTGTGTTCGGCACAGGAGTCTGCTGACATTCAAACGCTGTGCGGCGATGCCTTCTTGAAAGTGACGCCTGGCATTCGACCTACGTTTGCATCGGTTGATGACCAGCAGCGGATCATGACGCCTAGCGCAGCTATTGAAGCAGGCAGCACGCACTTGGTTATCGGCCGTCCTATCACGCAAGCTGATGATCCTATGGCCGCGCTACATATGGTTGAAGAGGAGTTGGGTCAGCGCTAAGTCAAAGCAAGTGCACAGGTGGGTTAGGAGGTGGAAGTGGCTAATGGCGAGATGCTATTCACCTTCTACGCCAATAATGGGCTTTATCGTTCCCCAGTAACGACAGCTGGGGCACTGCCATTGAAGCGCATCACTAGCAAGGCCGCAGCGTTGACAGCGGTGGCGCGTGCGGTTTAGAAGCAGCGCATCAGTATGATGTTTAAGCAATAGCAGGCGCGTATCAGGGGCTTCTTTGCCACTTTGTCGCTGGCTTTCAATGTAAAGATCGATTAAGTAGTCCAGCCCGCCTAGGCTAGGCACGGCGCGCAAGCGCTCGCCGACCAACGTAATGGCTTTGTCGACCCCGTCACGTTGATGAACGAGCTCCCCCAGCGCAATGATAATACTGGTATAAGGTGCTTGCTCAAGCAGTCGAAACAAGTGTGCTTCATAGCCCGCTTCGTCATCTTGGCGTAAGTAGGCGCGTTTAAGCGCCGGCAACATAGTCGGTATGTGTGTGGTTTCTTGATGCACTATGCAATCCAGCCGCTCAATGGCGCGGCCATAATGGCCGTTATCCATCTCTAGGTCAGCCAGTAGCAGGGTAGCGCGAACGCAGTTTTCGTCCAGTTGAAGCGCTTTTTTGAGGTGCCTTTTCGCCAGTGCCCGGCTGGCTTCACTGATTTCTTCGAGCGCTAACTCGCATAGCCAATGGGCTGCGGGGCGTCGCATTGCCGGGCGCTGTTTGAGTATGGGCTGAATTACTTCTAACGCATCTCGCCATGCTTTTTCACGCTCTAATAAATCGATGAGCAGCTGTTTGGCAGCATAGCGGTGATTATCGTCGGTGCTATTTTCCAGCAGAGTATTAAGCAGGCGTTGAGCTCGGTCATGGACGCCGAGTGCCATGAAGTCGCGAGCAAGCTCTAGCTGGATCTGTTCGTTGGTATGCTGAGGGAGCTCTGGGCGGGCTAACAAGTTTTGGTGAATGCTTACCGCTTTATCAGCTTCGCCTCGGGCGCGAAATAATTTGCCCAGGGCAATGTGCGTATCTACGGTGTCGCTGTTCACCGCCAGCACGTTAATGAAGGTATTAATGGCTTCGTCAGGCTGCTCGTTAAGCAGGTAATTGAGCCCGACGAAGTAATCTCGCGATAAGACCTGCGAAGTCGGCGCGGACGATGGATGCTGCTGCCGGCGGCGCGTAGCCTGCCGGTAACCTAGCCCGTAGCCGATAGCAATAGCGGTGAGTAATACGCCTAGCAGCGCAGTATCCAGCATTTATGCCAGTTCCTTGAACTCCTGGGTACGCAGACTATCGAGTTCCTTACGCTGCTGCTTATTATGCCGCTGGCTGCGTGCTAGCGTTGCTTTCAGTCGCACGTAAACACCTAACATCGCGAGCATGCCCAGCAGAACGCCAAAGACTAATGTTGCTAGCAGCCAGACCGAAAGCGATACTGCCGGTAGCTCTAGCCAAATTAGATTCAAGGCAATCGTTTGCTGATTATTGACGGCAAACAGGATGCCTACCAGTACGACTGCCAGCAAAATAACGGCTAAAATCAGCCCTTTTATCCAACGCATGAGAGTTCCCTAGTCTGTGACATTCACGGTAGCTCTATTGTGTACGACTCAAGGCCCGACGTCATCCCAGATTCGGTCGGGTAGTGTAATAACTGATCGCTAGTAGCCAAGAGCGCGGCTAGCGTCGACCTGCTCACGCAGCTCTTTTCCCGGCTTAAAGTGCGGCACATACTTGCCTTCTAAATCAACGGCATCGCCCGTTTTGGGGTTGCGCCCAACCCGCGGCTCTCGGTAGTGCAGCGAAAAGCTGCCGAAGCCGCGGATCTCAACGCGACCGCCACTCGATAGTGCGTCGGTCATATCGTCTAGGATAATGCGCACCGCCGTTTCAACATCTTTGGCGGATAACTCCGGTTGACGCATCGCGATTTGTTCGATTAATTCAGATTTAGTCATCGGTTAGCTCCCTGCGAACATTGAAGGCCGTGACGCGCTCCCGACCTCACTAACATCAAATTCAGCATACTGCGCTATTGAATATAAAACAATTCAGATAAAACAAGGTTCTAGACCCATTAGCAGCATAGGCGAAGTGTGGCGCTGGCGCGACCCTGTAGCTTAGGTATACTGGCTTTTCATTTTTGTGATCTTGAGAGGCTGACGTTGAGCGACGACACATCCCCTGCAGCTGTACGGCGCAAGCGGCTTTATTGGCACTCCCGCCGAGGTATGTGGGAGCTTGATTTGCTGCTAATTCCGTTTCTTGAGCAACGCTTTGATCAGCTTAGTGATGCGGATAAGCTGGCCTATGAGCAATTAATTGAAGGTGAGGACCAGGATCTTTTTGTCTGGCTCATGCATCGGGAGTGGCCTGAAGAAGCCAGCCAGCGTCGCATTGTACAAATGATTGTTGAACATGCTGAAACCACCGATAATTCTGCCTATCGCACCCTCTAACTATTGGCTGTCAGCACAATGCTGCCTTTTTACTGGATTGGCGGCGCTGGGCTATTGGGTCGGCGGTGCGTTAGCGCTGATGCTGGTGAGTACGCTAGGGGCTATCGCCCTCTGGCGTGCTTACACTCAAGCACCTAAAGGCGTGCTTAGCCTTAGTTCAACGGCATCGTCATGCTATGGCCGCTGGCTGCTACCGTTTGATCCAGAGCAGTCGGCGGGTAGCCGCCCATCACTTGGCGATGAATATCAAGTGCGCTGCGACTACTTGGGGCCTTGGTTGATCGGTCTTTACGTGGGAAAGCAGAGGATTTGGCTTTGGCCGGACAGTGCGCCGCCAGAGCGCTTGCGTGAAGTAAGGCGGCTATTTCATCGTCCCGGGCGCTAGATGCATGCTTGAGAGCATTGAAGCGGTGGGTTTAGGCTGCTGATGAGGCCAATCGGTCGTGAAATGCAGGCCGCGTGACTCACGTCGCTGCTGGGCAGCCAGTACTGTCAATATGGCCAGCTGCAGTGCCTGAATTAGGCGACGGCCTTCTGGGGCTGCTTGGATGCCTTCAAGTCCTTCCGCGCTGTTTAACAGCGCCTTTAGCTGCTCCATGGCCGTTTTTAATCCCGCATTGCTGCGCACAATGCACACATGCTGGCTCATCACTTGACGCATGCGCTGGCGAATGTCCTTCAGTGCCGATTGAGAAATAGCGGACGCCGCAGGTTGGGCGGGAGGACGATATTCATCGCGGTGTAAGCCTTTGTCTTGTTTTTGCGCGCAGGCTAATAGTGCTTGTGCGCAGCTCCTAGCAAACACCAAACACTCAAGCAGCGAGTTGCTTGCCATTCGGTTAGCTCCATGCAGGCCTGTGCATGCCGTTTCACCAATGGCATAAAGGTTAATAACGCTGGTAGCGCCTTGCAGGTTGGTGGCGATGCCGCCGCAGCTATAGTGGGCGGCAGGCACCACAGGGATAGCTTGCTGGGTAATATCAATGCCCCGAGTGATGCAATGAGCTTGAATGGTAGGGAAGTGGTGGCGAATGGCCTCGGTGCCTAGATGACGAATATCCAGCCACACGTGGCCGAGCGTGCCGCGCTGTATCTCAGTATCAATAGCGCGGGCGACGATATCGCGAGGCGCCAGCTCGGCGCGTTGATCCAGCGCCAGCATAAAGCGCTGCCCGGTTTCATTTAGCAGGTGTCCACCTTCGCCCCGCACTGCCTCGCTGATCAAAAAGGCGGGGCCTTCAGGGTCAAATAAGCAGGTCGGATGAAACTGCTGAAACTCCAAATTCATTAGCTGGGCGCCCAGCTCGGCGGCCATCATCATGCCTTCGCCGCTGCTTGGGGTTGGCGTTGTGGTGTGTTGATAAAGCCCGCTGGCACCGCCGGTGGCGATAACGGTATGGCGTGCCGTAATCGAGTGCCACTGTTGGTTAAGATCACTGCCATAGGCGCCTCGACACCTACCGCTATCATCTTGTGATAAGCTAACGATTGTTAGGTCGTTGCGCTGCATAATCCGTGGATGCTGTGCGACCTTATCTAATAGCGTCTCTACCACGGCGCGCCCCGTGGCGTCATCTGCGTGGATGATGCGTCGGGCATTGTGGCCACCCTCACGAGTCAGATGATACGGGTAGCGTGCGTCAGGGTCGGTCTCAGGCGTAAAAGGAACGCCTTTATCGATCAGCCACTGAATGGCGGAGGGGCCGTTGGCGACGGTAAACCGAACGGCCTCTGTATCGCACAGGCCATCCCCCGCAACCAGCGTATCGTTAATATGTGCTTCGAGGTTGTCGTCAGGTGAAAGAACCGCGGCAATACCGCCCTGTGCCCAGCGGCTGGCCCCTTGGTCGTCTTGAGCAGGGCGCACGAGCATTACTGACAGGTGGTCAGCAATGTCCAGAGCAAGCGTTAACCCGGCAACGCCGCCGCCAATGATCAGTACGTCGGGTGTTGGCGTGCTCATGATGCCCGCTCCTTATTGTTGGTTCGCGTGCTTGCCGGATGTCAGTTCACGGTCAGTGTCTAGGCGAACGAAAGCCGAGCATCATAGCGTGACAATGACTAAATGACGATATTGCTGAACGCAAAATAGGCCCTGCAAGCGTTCGCCTGGGGCAATAAGAATAGCTAACTCAATAGAAAGGAGGGCAGCCAAAAGCTGAAGAGAAATGAAGAGTCAAACAAAAGAAATGGTGCCCGGAGCCGGACTTGAACCGGCACGGGGTTTCCCCCGAGAGATTTTAAGTCTCTTGCGTCTACCGATTTCGCCATCCGGGCAAATCATTGCAATGTTGTTTCAAATTTTTTTCAAAAAAACTTTGAAAAATGGTGCTTTGAAAAGCCATTGCTACACGAGAAATGTGGAGGCTGGAGTCGGAATCGAACCGGCGTACACGGAGTTGCAGTCCGCTGCATAACCACTCTGCCATCCAGCCTCAAGAGTCATTGGAGCGGGAAAGGAGATTCGAACTCCCGACCCTCGCCTTGGCAAGGCGATGCTCTACCACTGAGCTATTCCCGCTCGACTCGATGGCGAATTATACGGATCACCACCGAGTTGTCAATCAATCAATCTTAGATTGTTACTTATTTATTTATCAGCAGCTTACACGGAGCGACTAGTTACATCGAACGGCTGAGATGCGGCCAGGCGGCTTTTAGATACTGAATCATTGACCAGAGCGTTAGAGCAGCGGCGACATACACTACGACAACGCCTACCAGCGCAAGCGGGTGCGCTGGCGGGAAAGCCAGTAGAATGAGTAAGGAGACCATTTGTAGCGTTGTTTTGAGCTTGCCAACCCATGATACAGCCACCATGCCACGCTTGCCCATTTCCGCCATCCATTCTCGCAGAGCTGAAATAACAATTTCCCGGCCGATAATGACGAGGGCGGGAAGCGTTAGCACTAACGTGTCGTAGCGTTCAATTAATAGTGCCAGGGCCACCACGACCATGAGCTTGTCGGCCACAGGATCTAAAAAAGCGCCAAACGGCGTTGACTGATTCCAGCGGCGTGCTAAATAGCCGTCCAGCCAGTCAGTAATCGAGGCTAGGCCAAATAGCCCCGCTGCCACGGGCATGCTCCAGTTGAACGGGAGATAAAACAGCACCACGAGTAGCGGGATGAAGGCGATTCTCGCCAGGGTCAGTATGTTGGGTATATTCATCGCAGGAAGCGATCCTTGCTGGAAATCATAGGATTCGAAATGTTTGGAGTCATTCTATCCCCCTTAGCCGATAGCATCCATGCTAACAGGATGTTTATCCGTTTAACGCCCGGTAAATACTTTCGGCGAGTGCCGCATTGATACCCGGTACGCGTATAAGTTCATCGCGGCTGGCTTTTTGTACGCCTTGTAGGCCGCCAAAAAAGCGTAATAACTCTCGTCTACGTTTAGGGCCAACGCCAGGAATGTCTTGTAGGGTAGACGTGCGTCTTGCTTTGTCGCGCTGGGCGCGATGTCCGGCAATCGCAAAGCGGTGTGACTCATCCCGAATGTGCTGTATCAGGTGCAGCGCCGGCGAGGAGGGGTCTAGGTTGAGGGGGTTGTCCGCTGTTTCTAAGAATAGGCTTTCAAGCCCCGCCTTACGCGTTGTGCCCTTGGCAACCCCGAGTAGAATGATATTGGTAATATCTAATGCTTTAAACACGCCGCGAGCCATGTTGAGCTGACCTTTACCGCCATCGACAATCAAAATGTCGGGCGCCACCGCTTCGCCACTTTTTACCCGTTTTAGGCGGCGTGTCAACGCTTGCTGCATGGCTGCGTAATCATCGCCTGCGGCTACTCCTTCAATGCGAAAATGCCGATAGTCACTTTTACGCGGCCCCTGGTGATCAAAGACAACGCAGGAGGCAACGGTGGCTTCGCCATGGCTGTGGCTAATATCAAAGCACTCAAGGCGCTGGGGTATTTCGTCTAGCTCCAGTGCTTTCTGTAAGGCGCTAAAACGTTGGGTCAGCTGCGTTTGGTTGGCGAGATGTGACGCCAACTGCTGTTCTGCGTTAGTAATAGCGAGTTGCTGCCACTGGGCACGGTGACCGCGCACCTGGCTAGTCACCCGGATTCGTTTGCCCGCCTGCTGGGTCAGCGCTTCGGCAATCAGATCGCTGTCCTCTAACGGATGGCTGGTGATGACTTCGCTGGGCACGTTATGCGGTTGACCAAAATAATATTGGCTGACGACTTCCGTCAGCAGTATCTCAATCGGCAGGTCTAGATCGTTTTTCGGCGTGTGATGGCGCGCGCCCAGTAGTCGGCCATCGCGAACGCTTAGAACAGAAACGCCCAGCGCACCGGGGCGCGTGGCAAGCGCGAAAATATCCGCATCGCCGCCGCCGGTGTCGACAAACTGGCGCTGTTGAAGCTGGCGCAACTGCTGTACTTGATCGCGAAGGCGTGCGGCTTCCTCAAAGTTTAGCGCTTTGCTGGCTGCCTCCATCGCGGCCACCAGCTCTTGGGTCACATTTTCACTTTTACCTTCTAAGCACATCACCGCATGTTCAAGGTCACGGCGGTAATCCTCTGCCGAAATATAGTCAACGCAAGGCGCGCTGCAGCGCTGGATTTGATACTGCAAGCATGGCCGCGAGCGATGCGCGAATACGCTGTCTTCGCAGTTGCGGATATGAAATATTTTTTGCATCAACGATAGGCTTTCGCGCACGGCTCCGCTGCTAGGGTAGGGGCCTAAATAGCGGCCATCGTCGCGCCGTTGACGTGCGCGCTTATACTCTAATGCTGGGTAAGCATGGCGGTCGGTGACAAACACGAAGGGATACGATTTGTCGTCACGCAACAAAATATTGTACGGCGGGCGCAGCTGTTTGATTAGCGTCTGCTCGAGTAGCAGCGCTTCTGTTTCCGTGCGTGTAACAGTGACTTGCACGTCGGCAATGCGGCCAACCATCGCCTGGGTTTTGGTGTTCAACTGGCCGCGGAAATAACTGGATAGGCGTGCTTTAAGGCGCTTGGCCTTACCGACATAAAGCGTATTGCTTTGTTCATCGAGCATGCGATAAACCCCGGGGGAGGTGCTCACGGAGCTCAAGAACTGTTTTGAATCAAAGGTCATATCAGCGTGTCGGTACCCGATTACAGCGGAAGGTGGGGTTATATTTGGGTCGTGTCAAACCCCTCGACCAGCCCATGCCGAAGCGCTAAATGCGTTAGCTCAACGTCAGTGGCAACCTGTAGTTTATCAAAGAGTCGATAGCGATAGGTGTTTACTGTTTTAGGACTTAAATGTAGACGGTCAGAAATATCTTGCACCCGCTGGCAATTAACAATCATGAGCGCGATTTGTAGCTCACGGTGGGAGAGGTGGCTAAAAGGATTGTCTTCATTGGTGAAATGAGAAAGTGCTAAGCGCTGAGCAATTTCCTGGCTGACGTAACGGCCGCCATGAAACACTTGTCGTATGGCCTCGGTCATTTCTAGCGCACCGGCGCCTTTGCTTAAAAAACCTGAAGCACCGGCTTCGAGCATACGTCTCAGTACGCTGTCCTCCATGTGTGCGGTCAAGATGAGGACCTTAATGTCTTCCATCGTGCGGCGAATGCGTCGCGTTGCTTCCAGCCCGCCAATCCCCGGCATACGAATATCCATCAGCACGATATCGGGCTTCAATTGACGGCACTGAGTTACCGCGCTTTCACCGTCGTCGACCTCGCCTACAATTTTAATGTCGGACTCTTCGTTTAGTAGGTGGGCGATACTCGTTCTAACGAGATGGTGGTCATCGGCGATAAGGACACTGATCAATGGACAGGCTCCTGCATGGAAACTTCTTGGGCTCAGGCGTTGGCCTTGTACGCTAATCTATTACATTAACTGCATATAGGGTGCCACAGCTAACAACAAAGGAGAATTAGATAAAAGCAGGTGATTCAAAAACTTGACTGAGATAAATGTTCATCGTAGTATCCGCCTCGCTGCAAGTACGAGCAGTAAGTGGGGCCTTAGCTCAGCTGGGAGAGCGCAACACTGGCAGTGTTGAGGTCAGCGGTTCGATCCCGCTAGGCTCCACCATTATATTCACTGTTATCGATCATCGATAAAAAAGCCTCGCGGTTTAAGCGAGGCTTTTTTTGTCTTAATGTCAGCGGCTAAGCTGCAATTTTGCCTAGTAGCAAAAATTCGATAAGCGCTTTTTGTGCGTGTAAACGGTTGCCGGCTTCTTGCCAAACGACCGCACGAGGGTCGTCGAGCAGGGTGAGGCTAATCTCTTCGCCGCGATGAGCCGGCAGGCAGTGCAAGAACAGCGCGTCCTGGCGGGCGCCATCAAGCATCACTTCCGTGACTTGGAAGCCTGCGAAGTCTGCTTCGCGTTTAGCCTGTTCTTCTTCCTGTCCCATTGAAGCCCAAACATCGGTGGTGATTAAGTCAGCGTCTTTGACCGCTGCCTGAGGGTCATGCAGCATGCTAACGTGATCGCCGGCGGCCGCCATTATGTCAGCGCGCGGCTCGTAGCCTTTTGGGCAGCATACGCGCAGATGAAAGCCGAACTGGCGGGCAGCATTGATCCATGAATGGCACATGTTATTGCCATCGCCAATCCATACTGCAGTACGGCCCTTAACGCTGCCGCGTAGCTCGGTCCAGGTCATTACGTCAGCCAGTAGCTGGCAAGGGTGATAGTCATCACTTAACGCGTTAATGACCGGCACACTGCTAGCGCTGGCATAGGTTTCCAGCCCTGCATGTGAAAACGTGCGGATCATCACCGCATCGACCATCTCAGACAGTACGCGAGCAGTGTCTTCAATCGGTTCGCCGCGGCCTAGCTGCGTATCGCGGGGAGAGAGAAATAGTGCGTGGCCACCAAACTGCGCCATTCCTGTTTCAAACGACACCCGCGTGCGAGTTGATGATTTTTCAAAGATCATCGCCAGAGTGCGGTTGGATAATGGTGTATAAACAGGGCCTTGGGCCTTAAGATTGGTCTTAATCGTAATGGCGCGTTGGATTAAATAGTCCAGCTCATCCGGGGACAAATCTAGCAAGGTCAGGAAATGGCGTGTCGCCATAGGGGCTTCTCTCCGCGCAAAAACACTATCCTAGCGATGCGGCAGGGGATGCGCAACGCGTACGGCATGCGTAGAATGATGCCTACACGTTAAGCCTAGCGTTCCACTCGAGCATTAGTGAGTGGGCTCCGGCTATTTTTATGCGAGGAAAATTGTATGAGCACGACTGCCGAAAACATTCAGCGCCAAATTAGCGAAAACCCAATCCTCATCTACATGAAAGGATCTCCGCAACTGCCACAGTGCGGTTTTTCTGCCCAGACAATTCAAGCGCTAATGAGCTGTGGCGAGCGTTTTGCGTTCGTTAATATCCTCGATAATCCGGATATTCGCGCCGAGCTGCCGAAAATTGCTAACTGGCCGACGTTCCCCCAGCTGTGGGTTGAAGGTGAGCTCGTAGGCGGCTGTGACATCGTGGTAGAAATGCATCAAAGCGGCGAATTGGAAAAGCTAGTAAAAGCCGCTGCTCAGCGCGCTGGTGCGGTAGAAGGCGGCGACAACGCTTAAGCATTACCCTCTCGAAGGAAAAACAGCTTCATGAGCTATCAGGTTCTGGCCCGCAAGTGGCGACCCCGCACATTCCACGAACTCGTGGGCCAGGCCCATGTTCAGCGCGCCTTGGTCAATGCTCTTGATCAGGGCCGCCTGCATCATGCTTATCTGTTTACCGGCACCCGTGGCGTGGGTAAAACCACGCTGGCACGCATTCTTGCCAAATGTTTGAACTGCACCGCCAACGGGCGTGGAGAGGAGGGCGTTACCTCTACTCCCTGCGGTCAGTGTGCGAGCTGCCAGGCTATCGATGAAGGCCGCTTTGTTGACTTGATCGAGGTTGATGCAGCCTCACGCACGAAGGTGGAGGATACCCGCGAGCTGCTAGATAACGTGCAGTATGCGCCCACCCAAGGGCGCTATAAGGTGTACCTGATTGATGAGGTACACATGCTTTCCACTAGCAGCTTTAATGCGCTGCTGAAAACATTAGAAGAGCCACCCCCGCACGTTAAGTTCTTGCTGGCGACCACCGACCCGCAAAAACTGCCGCCGACCGTGCTCTCACGCTGTCTACAGTTTACGCTCAAGCACATGCCGCCTGAGCGAGTGGTTGAGCACCTGACATATGTGTTGGGTGAAGAAGGTGTTGCGTTCGATGAAAGCGCACTGTGGCTGCTGGGTAAGGCCGCCGAAGGCTCAATGCGTGATGCCATGAGCTTAACGGATCAGGCCATCGCATTTGGTCAAGGCTCGGTGCGGCATGCCGATGTAGCCTCAATGCTGGGCACGCTAGATCATCGCCATATTCTGGGGCTGGCAGAAGCGCTAGCCGATGTCGACGTGCAGCGGCTGCTGGCAGAAGTGTCCCAGCTTGCAGAGCAGGGCCCTGATTTTGCCGCTGTATTGGACGAGCTTGCAAGTATGTTGCACCGCTTAGCGGTTGCGCAGATGGTGCCGGACGCCGTTGATAATAGCCACGGCGATCGTGACGTGATCTTACAGTTGGCGAGTCGTTTTACCGCTGAAGATATACAGCTTTATTATCAAATCGGTATTCAAGGCCGTGGCGACATGGTGCACGCGCCGGATTTACGCAGTGCATTAGAGATGACCCTGCTGCGAATGCTGGCCTTTAGACCCCAAGGTGTGCCGAAGCCGCCGCGTACGCCGCTACCGCTGAGAAGTGAGCCTTCCGGAATAACCGCGGGTGATCCCAATGCCGCCGCCCAGGTTGCGAGCACATCCGCTGCCTTGCCCGCACCTTCGCCGCCTGTTGAGCCCTCGCCCAGTGAGAGTCACCGAGAGAGTGATCAGCGCGGCGAAGTAGCTCCTCAAACGGCCTTTTCAGCCCAGCCTTCTCAGGCGGAGTCTGAAGGGCCTGTGATTCAAGAGGAGCCGCCACTTCAAGAGCCACCACCTTGGTCAGTTGACACCGAAGTGACGGCCCCCGAGCCCGAGCCCGAGCCTGTTTCTGCCCCCGAACCTGTTGCTGAGCGGGAACCAGAACCAGCATCTTTTCCAGAGCCAGAGCCAGAGCCAGAGCCAGAGCCAGAGCCAGAGCCAGAGCCAGAGCCAGAGCCAGAGCCAGAGCCAGAGCCAGAGCCAGAGCCAGAGCCAGAGCCAGAGCCAGACATCGTGATGCCATCGAATGCTATGGCAGAAAATGGCTCAGATACTTTGGATAACGCGCTCTGGCTGCAGTCTTTTGATTCTCTCGGTCTGGGTGGTTTGACGCGCAACCTTGCTGGCAACTGTTTAGTAGAAAGCGATGATGGCAAGCTGTTAACGCTGCGCTTAGACCCAAGCCAAGCGGCTATGCAGGCGGAAGTTCATCAGACGCGTATCGAGCGTGCGCTTGGCGAGCAGGGAAAGCCGCGCCGAGTGGCATTTTACGTCGCAGAGCTGCCTAGCAATGTTGAAACTCCCCGTAAACGTGAGGAGCGCCTTAATAAAGAGCGGCACGCTCAGGCGGTTGATCTGCTCAACCATGACCCCCATGTACAAAAGTTACAGCAGGCGTTTGGCGCAAAGCTGATAGAATCCAGCGTGAAGCCTGCCGAGCAATTGCGCTAACAGCGCATCCTGCGAGTCACGTCCTTAGACTTTTTTTCAGCCATATTGGAGATCGGATCATGCTTAAAGGTGGAATGGGCAACTTGATGAAGCAGGCCCAAGAAATGCAGGAAAAGATGCAGCACGCCCAGGAAGAAGTCGCCAAGGTTGAGGTTCAGGGCGAAGCGGGCGCTGGTATGGTGAAAGTTACAATGAACGGTCGCCATGACGTTTCCAATGTGACCATCGATCCTAGCGTTATGGAAGAAGATAAGGAGCTGCTGGAAGATTTGCTGGCGGCGGCGGTTAATGATGCGGTACGCAAAGTAGAAGTTAGCTCTAAGGCGAAAATGGAAGAAGCGACGTCCGGGCTGAGTCTTCCTCCCGGCTTTAAGATGCCGTTCTAAGCAATGCGCTTTTCTCCCCTCGTTGAGCAGTTGATGGAGGCTTTTCGCGTTCTGCCCGGCGTTGGGCCTAAAACGGCCCAACGCATGGCTATGCACCTCCTCGAGCGCGAGCGCCCAGGCGGGCAACGTCTTGCCGCGGTGATTCAGCAAGCGATTGAGGAAGTGGGTTACTGCCAGCGTTGCCGTACCCTTACAGAGGCTGAAATTTGTGCTCTGTGTGAGAGTGCGCGACGTAACGATGCATTGCTATGTGTCGTAGAGTCGCCTGCTGATCAGTTGGCCATTGAAGAAGCCGGTGGGTTTAAGGGGCGCTACTTTGTCTTGCATGGGCACCTTTCGCCACTGGACGGCATTGGCCCCGAGTCGATTGGTTTAGATTTACTTGAAGCGCGCGTTGCAGAAGGGCTGGTCGAAGAAGTGGTGCTGGCCACTAACCCAACCATCGAAGGTGAAGCGACGGCTCATTATATTGCCTCGCAGCTTTCTGAATATGGCGTCAAGCTCTCTCGGCTAGCCTACGGAGTGCCAATGGGGGGTGAGTTGGAATACGTCGATGGTGGCACATTGAGTCGCGCGTTTAATGGGCGCCTGCCTTTTACCAGTGAATAAGCCTACTTACTCAGTAGTTCTCTAACCGCAAACGCTCTGGCGATTGTGTGTCAACTTGGAAGAATGCTTTTGTCCTCTCTTACTCCCGCTTTTCAATGGCTTGATACCCCCGATGCGCTCGATGCAGCGTGTGAGCAAGTAGCCGATGCCTCAGTGATTGCACTGGATACCGAATTTTTCCGAGAGAACACGTTTTTCCCTGTTCCTGCGCTATTGCAATTTACAGCGGGAGAGGAGGCTTATTTAATCGATCCAGTGGCGGTGCCATGTACCGAAAAATTCCGCGCTTTGCTGCAAAATAGCGCGATTAAGCTGCTGCATGCCTGCAGCGAGGATTTGGAAGTATTTCAATGCTGGGCAGGCGTTTTGCCTACGCCGTTAGTGGACACGCAGGTAGCGCAGGGTTTTTTAGGCGAAAATCCCAGCATGGGGTATCAAAAGCTGGTCGAATTTTGGTTCGATGAAACGCTTCCTAAAGAGGAAACACGCTCAAACTGGTTAGTGCGCCCATTAACGCCAGCGCAATGCCATTACGCTGCGCTAGACGTTATTTATTTATTGAAAGTATGGGGCCTCCAGGCTGAGAAGCTCGCTGTGTTGGGTCGCCGTGAATGGGTGGATGCTGAGTGCGCCATTTTAATTGAGCAGGCGGGTCGCAGTGTTGAAAACGATCAGCAGTGGTATACCCGGCAACGCCAGCTTTGGCGCTTAGCGCCTCGCCAAATGGAGGCGTATCGTCTAATGACCACGTGGCGCGAGGGTGAGACACGCCGGCGTGATTTACCTCGTAATTGGCTAATTAGTGATAAGTTACTGTTTGCGATCGCAGAAAAAATGCCTGGCAATCGCTTTGAGCTAGCCGAGGTGGAAGGCGTTAAGCCAGTGCTGATTAAAAAAGAGGGTGACACGCTGTTAGCAATGGTAAAGCAGGCACAGCACTGCGACGAGTCGGCCCTGCCAGTGCGCTGGCCTGACCCCATGCATCCTACTTTTAAAACGCGCTTTAAAGCGCTTAAAAAAGTGACCACTGCCAAAGCCGATGACTTAGGCATGGCGCCTGAAATGCTGATGCGTCGTCGAGATATTGAAACGCTCGTGATGCAGGATTTGGCCAGTGAGCCGCATTCATTACCCAGCGGTTGGCGTGGCGAGTGTTTGAATACTGCGCTAGTTCAAGCCCTTGAGGAGCTGCCTTCATGAGCGATAAGTTAATTTGTGATGTCTTCAAAAGCTCGCGTAAAGACGAGATGTATCTATACGTTGATAAGCGTCAGGGGATGACACAGGTGCCAGAATTACTCATGGAGACGTTTGGCAAACCGCTGCCTGTGTTTACCATGCTGCTGACGGCTGACAAAAAGCTTTCACGCGTCAGTGCGGCTGATGTGGTCGAAGGGATTAAGGACAAAGGTTATTATTTGCAGATGCCTCCTCCTAAAGAAGCCTATTTGCTTGATGTGCACCGTGCCCATGTTGCATCACGCTCAGACGCTGAATAGCCGGCATAATGAATTTTCTAGCCCATGCGTGGCTGGCGCGTGCCGGTAGCGATGATTTTCTATACGGCAATCTAATTGCTGACGGCGTTAAAGGTCGCGATTTAAGCGGCTGGTCGGATGCGACTGCCCTGGGTATTCGGCATCACCGCCGCGTGGATGCATGGGTTGATAGCCACCCCTGTGTTGCGGGGGCAAGGCGCCGCGCTCCAACCGCTCAGCGCCGCTATGCAGGAATCGCGTTAGATATGGTCTGGGATCATTTTCTAGCCAGGGATATGGCCGGCCGACAAGATCACGAGCAGTTGATTGAGCGCTGCTATCAGCTGCTTTCGACGCGCCCAGCCCCCAATCGCTTGGCTGGCATGATGCCGCTGCTGGTCAAGCATGACTGGCTAAGAGGCTACGCTGACTTTGAATTCACTTGCCGTGCCGTTGCTGGCATTGGGCGCCGCTTATCTGGCCCGAATCAGCTTGCGGCGCTTGTGCCGTGGCTGCATGACGATTATCCAAGGCTAGAGCAAGATTTTCAGTCGTTATGGCCGGTTTTATTTGAAGCATTAAGTTTGAAACACTCAGTCGCCAAAACACAGCTTTATAGCGTGTGTTGCCGCGTGACAATGAAGGAGGAGGCGATGAAAGCCACCATGCGCGAACGTTTCTGGGAGCGCTTTACGCTTGAAGAACTCACGCCGCCAGAATGGGAGGCACTGTGCGATGGGTGCGGGCAGTGTTGCTTGCTAAAGTTGCACGATGAAGAAACCCAAGAGCTAGCGGTGCTTAACGTTGCCTGCCGTTTGCTGGATATTCAGTCGTGCCAATGCAGTGACTACCCGAATCGTTTTGACAGCGTACCTGACTGTACCCAGCTCACGCCTGCACTGGTCAAAGAGTTCACCTGGTTGCCACAAAGCTGCGGCTATCGGCGAGTCTCGGAAGGGCGCAAGTTGGCCGGCTGGCACCCGCTATTGAGTAACGATGCAGAGCGGGTTCATCGCAAGGGGATCAGTGTGCGCAGTTTTGCTGTATCGCAAGATGATGTGCCAGAAAAACAGCTAGAATCCCACATCATCGCGATTCTGCCGATGTAACCTTCGCTTATTTAAGCGTTGGATTTAGGCGAATCCCAAATAGACAGAAACACGTCCTTAAATGCTGAACGCTCTTGTTTAGCAGGTGCTGCGTTTGCTGGCTTTTTGCTTGCAGCTTTTTTCTGGCGTGGCGCATCCCAAATAGTGGGAAAATGGTCTTGGTATTTCATAATATCTCCAGATAGCCTTGATTAGACGTTAGTGCATGCGACTAATGTCTAGTATGGCGTATTTTTATTGGTCTGTGAATATTTTATGGAAAGTATTTTCATAAAGGTTGATGCGCGCTGTTGACGAGGGTTACTCAGCAGTGGTGTTTATTGACAGCCATTAAAAAAGCAGCGCTTGAAGCGCTGCTTTTAAGTGACTCTTGCGTAGGCTAGTAATGTGGGGGTTAGCTGGGCATTGGCTGTTCCGCGAGCCCCATCGCCCACAGAATAAAGGCATCTTGCCTTGCGGTGTCCTGCCACGCCTTAAAACGCCCTGACGCGCCGCCGTGGCCGCTACTCATATCAGTGCGCATTAGAATAGGCGCTGAGCCTTGCTGCTGTTGGGATACCTGGGCATAGAATTTGGCAGGCTCCCAGTAACTCACACGCGTGTCGAACCAGCTGCCTTCAATCCAGAGTGCAGGATATGCCTGAGATTTGATGTTATCGATCGGCGAATAGCCGCTAACTCGCTCGGCCACTTCGACTTCTTCGGGATTGCCCCATTCACTGTACTCCGCGGTGGTCAGGGGAAGCTCAGGATTCTGCATGGTGCGTAATACGTCAAGGAAGGGCACGTCTAGCAGTGCTGCGCAAAACGCCTCGGGTGCTCGGTTGATGCAGGTGCCGACCAATAATCCACCCGCACTCGCGCCACAGGCCACTATGCGCTGAGGGTCACTGACAGCTTGTTCAACAAGCGCCTCACGCGCGGCCAGAAAGTCATTAAAGCTGTTTTCTTTGTGGGCCATCTTGCCGTTTAAGTACCAGGGTTCGCCGCGTTCGCCGCCTCCTCGCACGTGTGCAACGGCAAAGGCTGCGCCGCGTTCAAGTAGCTCTAAACGTGCGATAGAGAACCATGGATCAAGCGCTTCGCCGTAGGCGCCATAGCCGTACAGCAGTGTGGGCAGAGGTTGGTCTGCCAGGTCTGCACGCATGACGATTGAGACAGGCACCTGCTCGCCATCCTGGCTTGTCGCCCATAGGCGGCGGCTGACCAGTTGTTCGGGCAAAAGATTGCCGTAAACGGGCACGCGTTTTAGCAGCGTGCGCTGGCCGTTCGTAAGATCGAGCGCGAACCAGCTGGGCGGCTGGATAAAGGACTCTTCGCGCAGTTGAAGCACCTGGCTATCGAAATGAGGTGCATCTTCTAATAGCTGTGAGCAGGGCTGCTCGGGTAGTGCCAGATACTCATCCAAGGTGCAGCTATGCTGATCATCTAAGACAAGCCGCCGTAGGCGCACCTGTGCCTGGGCATGGTCACGCTCCGCGAGCATTAGTCCCCAAGAAAATGCATCAATGCCTTCAAGCGTTGCATCTTCGCGGTGGCCGATGAGTGTCTGCCACTTAGGCTGGGGCTGACCAAGCTGGCTTTCCGGCAGGTGATCAAGTTGAAAGTGAGCGCCGGATTGATTGTGTAAGCGGTAAAACGACCCAGGACGGTGGTCGATGCTGTACTCAACGCCTGCTTGGCGTGTTTGAATGCATATCGGCGTAGTGGCAGGAGAGTGCGCCGGTACCAGATGGATTTCGCTAGTATCTTTTGAGCCGCTTTCAAGCTGTAGCCACGCTTTCGACCGGGTTTTGCCGATACCGAGCCAAAATTCGGGATCATCTTCGCGTAACACAAGGATGGGGGCCGTTGCGGCATGTGGCTCTGTCAGCGCCAGCGGTAGACGCCATACGCTATCTGGGCGTTGGGTGTCGTCAAAGCGCGTGAACAGCAGCGTTGCCGTCTTTGCTGTTTGATCTTCTGCCCAGCAAAGGCCTGCGCCAATATCGCTTAATAATTGCAGGGGCTGGCCGTTAGGCAGTGCTTTTAGCCACAGCGTAAAGCGCTCGTCGCCCTGAGTGTCTTCCGTCCAGGCTAGCCACTGCTCGTCCGGGGAGAGTGCAATATCGCCCATGTCATAAAAGTCATATTCTGCGGCGCGGGCACCGACATCAAAAAAACACTCCTGCTGTTCGTGTCTAGCGTTAGGATGACGCCACCAGCAGGGGTAATCATCTTTAGCGCCGGTTTCGCTCCAGAACGTGAAGTGGTCAAGCGCTGTCTTAAGGCTAGTCACTGCAAGCTCGCGGCGTGCCAAATGGCTTTGATATAATGCTTCTTCTAGCGGTGCTAGCGGGGTGAACCAAGCAGCCTGCTGCTCATTGGCAGCCTCTAAAAAGGCAGTAACCTCTGAATCATCGCGCTTTTCTAACCAGTGCCATTGAGGGTCATTAGCGCGATAATAGCGCGCAGCGGGTAAGTTTGAGTGGATGCTTGGCTGTGCTTTCATAAATTCATAGGTACCATAACGAGAAATCAACGTCGGGTGAGTTCACCCACATGAGGGGTATTATGTTAATTGCAAATTCAACGTCAATGTTGTGGTTAAGTTACTACGGCGTAGCGCTGTTAGTGATTGTCGCTGTTTACTTTGCGCTATCTCTGCTGCCCCGTTTGCCACGGCTGGTGCTGACATGGTGTGTCGCTGGCGCCGTGCTGATGCCCGCTAGTTTTCGGCTGCCGCTGATAGAGGAGGGTGAATTCTATACCGGTTGGGCACCGTCGGCGATGGTGTCAGCGGTGGGTTTTTTAGAACATAACGGTGCAGCGCTGCGTGGAGGCCTGATGTGGCTGATATTTGGCGTCGCCGTGGGTGCGCTTATTGGTGTCGCTCTGTGGTGGTGGCGTCGCCCTGATGAATACGACTATGTCGAGCAGGACGAAGAGCGCGACGGTGTTGCGCAGCCTTCACGCCGTCGTGAACCGGTGATTGGCTAATGATTTTATGCGCATGGGTGATTGCCCTTGTGAGAGGCCCTGCGTGCCAGATTATGTTGAGATCTTTACGGGTGGCTAGGCATGTGTGAGTTATTGGGCATGAGCGCTAATGTACCCACTGATATTTGTTTTAGCTTCTCGGGCTTTTTACACCGTGGGGGCGGGACGGGCCCTCACCGTGATGGCTGGGGTATCGCTTTCTATGAGGAAGGCGGCTATCGCGATTTTCGAGATCCGTATCCTTCGGTCAATTCGCCTATTGCTCGATTGATTTGCGACTATCCCATTAAGTCCAATGTGGTGATTAGCCATATCCGGCAAGCCAATGTGGGCGGAGTGCGGTTGTCCAATACGCATCCGTTTATGCGCGAAATGTGGGGGCGCCCTTGGTGTTATGCGCACAACGGTCAGTTAAGCAGCTGGGAAAATCTACCGTTAGGCAGTTATACCCCGGTGGGCAGTACGGATAGTGAGCATGCCTACTGTTGGCTGCTAGGCGAGCTACGACGAGCCTTTCCGACACCGCCCGATACACTTGAAAGCCTGTGGGAGCGTTTACACCAACTGTGTGAGCAGTTAAGAGCGCTAGGCGTATTCAATATGCTGCTCTCCGACGGCCATTATTTATATACCTTTTGCGCTACTAAGCTTGCGCACATAACGCGCTGCGCGCCGTTTGGCGATGCTGAACTATCTGATGCTGAAATGACGGTCAACTTCGCTGAGCATACCACCCCCGATGATATTGTTTCGGTTATTGCCACTGAGCCACTTACCCATAATGAAGCCTGGGAGAAAATGGTGCCTGGTGAGCTATTAGTCTGGCGCGATGGAGAAATTCAGGCGCGATACTGTCCATAAATGAATGAGTTGCTAAAGTAGCAGGTGAGAGTGAGCAATGAATAAGACGTATTTGGCGCTAGGCTAAGGTTGAAACGTAGGTTTTAATCGATCGTTTTACAGCCCTTTACGCGTCGTATATCGTTGGTGCTCTCAACCTCGCGACAATAACAAGGTCGGTGATCTCGCCGACACGGATAGCGGAGATTGCCCATGAGCGAACACGCCAACGCCGCCGTTTTAAGTGGCCCAGCGCTTGAAGGGTTGGATCAATATGATTCAGTCACAGATGTTTTTCATTCCGCAGTAGAGCGTTTTAAAGAAAAGCCTGCCTTTTCCTGTATGGGGAAAACGCTGACCTTTGCCGACCTTGACCGCTTATCGGGGGGCTTCGCCGCCTGGCTACAGCACGAAACTGACCTGGTGCCCGGTGACCGAATAGCCATTCAGCTGCCCAACGTATTGCAATTTCCCGTGGCAGTCTTTGGCGCGCTGCGTGCAGGCCTCGTGTTGGTCAATACCAACCCGCTCTATACCGAACGGGAAATGGCAAACCAGTTCAAAGACTCCGGCGCGAAAGCGATTGTTATTCTGGCCAATATGGCGGACAAGCTTGAGAAAGTGCTCGATAAAACGGATATCAAGCACGTTGTGGTAACTCAGCTCGGGGATTTACACGATATACCCAAGCGCTGGTTAATCAACGCAGTGGTTAAACACGTCAAAAAGCTGGTGCCCGCCTATTCGCTACCCAGCGCGACTGACTTTAGAGAGGCTTTGAAAAAAGGCGCTTCGTTAAGCCATACCGAGGTCAAGCAGACGCACGATGACTTGGCGGCCCTTCAGTATACCGGCGGCACGACCGGGACGCCCAAAGGGTCGATGCTGACGCACCGCAACCTGGTCGCCAACATGCTGCAAGCACGTGAAGCGATTGGCGTCCGCTTGCGTAATGGCGAAGAACTCGTTATTGCGCCGCTGCCGGTTTACCACATTTATACGTTTACCGTTAACTGCCTATTTTTGATGGAGACCGGCAACCACTCTTTGTTGATTACCAATCCTCGTGACCTGGATGGTTTTATTAAAGAGCTCAAAGGGCTGCCTTTTACCGCCTTCATTGGCCTGAATACGCTGTTTAATGCCCTCTGTAACCGTGACGATTTCAAACAGCTAGATTTTTCTAACTTAAAACTGACGATTTCTGGCGGTATGGCTTTGACCAAAGCCGCAGCGCAGCGCTGGGAACAAACGACCGGCTGCCCGGTTGCTGAGGGCTACGGGCTGACTGAAACATCGCCTATCGTTAGCTTTAATCCTGCTGATGCCATTCAACTGGGCTCGATTGGTAAGCCCGTGGCAGGTACTGCGGTCAAAGTTGTTGATGCCGACGGCAACGACGTCGCCATGGGCGAGCCAGGTGAGCTGTGCGTACAAGGGCCACAAGTGATGAAAGGCTACTGGCAGCGCGAGGATGACACCCGCGCGGCCATTGATGAGGGTGGGTGGTTTCACTCCGGCGATATCGCCATACTTCAAGATGATGGTTACATCCGCATTGTTGATCGGAAAAAAGACATGATTCTGGTCTCTGGTTTTAATGTCTATCCCAATGAAATTGAGGATGTAGTGGCTTCTCATCCCGATGTGCTTGAGTCGGCTGCGGTAGGTATTCCGGATGAAAACTCCGGTGAGGCGATCAAGCTATTTGTCGTAAGCAAAAATAGCCAGCTTGATGAAAAAACACTCCGTGATTGGTGTAAAAAAGAGCTCACCGGCTATAAGGTGCCTAAAGTTATCGAATTTCGTGATGAACTGCCTAAAACGAACGTGGGCAAAGTTCTGCGCCGCCAGCTGCGTGACGAAGAAGCGCCTAAAGGGTAACCGTTTAACGCGTACCCAGCGCCGTGCTAGGCGTCAAGCAAATGAAAGCGTTACACTACGGGGCTGTGCTTACGACCCGCTCAATTGAGCGGGTTGATTTTTTGTGCCACTCAAGCGAATGGAAGCCTACTCAATCGTGACCACTGACATCCCTACAGCCCCCACCGATAGCCAACGCCTTGCATCGCTGACACAGGCAGCGGGGGATGTGATGCTGCGCGATACAGAGAGGCTGGAGAAGCGCCTGAGTGGTTTGAACCGTCGCCTGCGCGATAACAAGCCTATCAGCCGTGGTTTGGATGAGGTGCAGCGCGAGATCAGCCGTGCTCAGCAGCTGCTTAGCCTACGTCAGGCTCAGCAGGTCGCGCTTAATTATCCGCCTGAACTACCGGTTGTTGAGCGGCGAGAAGATATTCTTAACGCCATCCGTGATCATCAAATCGTCGTGGTGGCAGGGGAGACCGGCTCAGGCAAAACCACTCAGCTTCCAAAAATGTGCTTAGAGCTGGGGCGTGGCCGTCGTGGCTTGATTGGCCACACCCAGCCACGGCGCTTGGCGGCTCGAAGCGTTGCCGGGCGTTTGGCGGAAGAGTTGAACGTCTCTTTGGGCGAGCAGGTAGGCTATCAGGTACGCTTTAATGATCAGAGTACGCCGAGCACGTTAGTCAAGCTAATGACGGACGGTATCTTGCTGGCTGAGACTCAGCACGACCCGCTGTTGTTGCGCTATGACACTATCATCATCGATGAGGCTCACGAGCGAAGCCTTAATATCGATTTTCTGCTGGGCTATCTAAAGCGTTTATTACCCAAGCGGCCCGATCTCAAAGTTATTATTACCTCGGCTACCATTGACGTGGCGCGCTTTGCTGAGCATTTCGGTACCGCTAAGACGCCTGCACCGGTCGTGGAAGTGACCGGGCGGACTTATCCCGTTGAAGTGCACTATCGGCCGCTGGTACGTGACGAAGACGATGAAGACGATCGCACGCTGCAAGAGGGTATTCTGCACGCGGTAGAAGAAATCGAGGCCATTGAGCGTGATAAAGGCTGGTTGCATGGCCCTCGCGATGTGCTGGTGTTTTTACCCGGCGAGCGTGAGATTCGTGAAACCGCCGATACGCTGCGCCGCGCGGAGTTAAAAGGCACTGAAATTCTGCCTCTCTACGCACGCCTTTCCAACGAAGAGCAAAACCGTGTCTTCGCCTCACACCGCGGGCGCAGAATTGTGCTGGCGACCAACGTTGCAGAAACCTCGCTGACGGTGCCCGGCATTCGCTATGTGATCGATCCAGGGCTTGTGCGTATCAGCCGTTACAGCTACCGGTCAAAAATCCAGCGCCTGCCCGTGGAGGCCGTCAGTCAAGCGAGCGCGAATCAGCGTAAAGGGCGCTGCGGGCGGGTTGCGGAAGGGGTCTGTATTCGCCTTTACAGCGAAGAAGATTTCTTATCTCGGCCAGGCTTTACCGACCCTGAAATTCAGCGCACCAATTTAGCCTCGGTGATTCTCTCAATGCTGGGCCTCAAGCTTGGCGATATAGAAGCTTTTCCTTTTGTTGATCCGCCGGATAGCCGCTTTGTTAAAGACGGTTTTCGACTGCTGTTCGAGCTGGGCGCCGTGGATGAGCAGCAGCGCCTCTCTACGCTGGGTCGTAAGCTTGCGCGGCTGCCGATTGACCCTCGCTTAGCGCGCATGGTGTTGGCAGGCGTGGACATGGGTAGTTTGCGCGATGTGCTGATTGTGGTGTCGGCATTGGCTATTCAAGACCCCCGCGACCGGCCGGCAGATAAGCGCCAAGCGGCTGATCAAGCGCACCAGCGCTGGCACGACCCGGATTCAGACTTTGTTGCATTGCTGAACCTTTGGCACGGCATCGAAAACGCCCGCGAGGCGCTGTCCGGAAACCAGTTGCGGCGCTGGTGTCGCGAGCACTACATCAACTACCTGCGCATGCGAGAATGGCACGACACCTTCCGACAGCTGCGCCAGCTGCTGCGAGATATGGATATTGATGTACCTGCACCCTTGCCACGCAACGAAGAAGAGAGTGAAGAGCAGGCTCGACAGATGCGGCGCAAAACCTCGGGCAAGCTGCATCAGGCGCTGTTATCAGGGCTGCTTTCTAATTTGGGCACGCTGCTTGAGAACCGTGAATATCTGGGCGCCCGCAACCGAAAGTTTATGATTCACCCCGGCTCTGGGCTGGCTAAAAAATCACCCAAGTGGATGATGGCGTTTGAGATGATCGAGACGTCAAAGCTATTTGCCCGCACGGTGGCCAAAATTGACCCAGACTGGATTGAGCCTCAGGCGCAGCATTTGATAAAGCGTACTTACAGCGAATCGCATTGGGAAATGAAGCGGGCACAGGTGGTGGCATTTGAGCAGGTTACGCTGTTTGGTCTGCCGATTGTCGCGAGGCGCCGCGTTCATTACGGGCCAATAGCGCCTAAGGAGTCTCGGGAGCTGTTTATTCGCCGCGCGCTGGTGGAGGGTGAGTTTCAGACTAAAGGTGCTTTCTTCGCCCACAACCGAGCGTTGGTCAGCGAAGTCGAGGCGCTAGAAGATCGCGCTCGGCGGCGCGATATTTTGGTCGATGAAGACACGCTTTTTGATTTTTACGATGCGCGTATCCCCGACGAAACGGTTAACGGCAAAGGGTTTGAACACTGGCGCAAGCAAGCCGAGCAGCGTGATCCAGAGCTACTGCATTTCGATCTTGAGTCGTTAAAAGCGCGCGATGCTGACGACGTCACCCAAATTCAGTATCCCGATTATGTAACCTTGGCCGGCGTTGCGTACCCGATTAGCTATCACTTTGACCCTGACGCTGAAGACGACGGCATCACGTTGACCGTTCCCGCGGCCATGCTGCCGCAGGTGCCGGTGCATGCTTTAGAATGGCTGGTGCCCGGGCTATTGCGTGAAAAGTGCACTGCGCTATTGAAGTCGCTGCCGAAAAGTATTCGCCGCCAGGTTGTGCCAATTCCCGATTGGGTCGATGCTGCGCTGGAAACCTTGGGGCCTGATCAGCGCCCATTAACCGAGGCTCTTGGGGAGTTTATTCGCCGTCGCACAGCGACACGCGTGCAGCTCGAAGACTGGCGCTTAGACTTGCTTGAGCCACACCTGATTATGAATATTCGCGTGGTGGATCACGCGGGTGAAACCCTGGGTCAGGGTCGCGATCTGCGCGCCCTAGAACGGCGCTATGAAGCGGCGGCCAGCGCAGGTGCTCAAGCCCTGGCCGAACAGGTCAGCATTGAGCCTGCCGTTGCCGGTCTGCCTGAGTCCCCGTTACCGGCTTCCCGCGTTACCACTCAGGCAGGCATTCGCGTTGAGGCCTACCCGGCGTTGGTGGCGCAAGCAAGCGAGTTTAAAGTTGCGCTGTTCGATCACCCTGCCAAAGCCGATGCCGCCCATCAGGAGGGCATTGCCCGGCTAGCGATTGCCAAATTGCCGGAGCAGGTTAAAGCGATTAAACAGTTACCGGGCGTTGAGAAGTGCGCACTGCTGTTTGCTAAAGTGGGGAGTAAGCAAGCTTTGGTGGATGATCTGCTGCTGGCGGTATTCAGTCAGGTGGTGGCTCAGCATCCGCTGCCGCGCTCGGCAGGGGAGTTGAGCCAACGACTCAACGATACTCAGCATCAGCTTGTTAACGCAGCGAGCACTTTACTATTACGGGTAGAGGCCGCGCTAAAAGGTCATTTAGCGGTTAGTAAGCTGCTTAAAGGTAAACTCAATTTTGCCCTTGCGCTGGTGTATAGCGATGTCAGTGCACAAATGCAGCGCTTGGTTTATACCGGCTTTATTCGCAATGCAGGCGAGTGGCTTGAGGAATACCCGCGTTACACCGAAGCGGCGCTGATACGCCTTGAAAAGGCCGCCCGTGAGCGTGGCCGCGATCAAATGATGATGCACGATGTTCAGGCGTTGGAGGCGCGTTTTGATGCGCGGCGTAAGAGCGAACAGCGTGGCCAAGTGGAAGACCCCGAACTGGTTGCTTTCGGCTGGTGGCTGCAGGAGCTTAGGGTGTCACTGTTCGCTCAGCAGTTGGGCACTAAGATGGCGGTTTCGATGAAACGATTAGAAAAGCGCTGGCAAGAAATTATTAGTGCCTAGTGCGTTGACTAAAACAGGTGTCGAAAAAAAGTTGCTGGAAAAAGCGCTATTTTACGCACACAGTAACATTATGGTTACGCCGAAAGTTACCTCGGCAAGCCGCTAAAAGGAGATTGGCATGACACATGTGGTGATCACCGGAACAGGCCTCTATACGCCGGAACACGCCATTGATAATGCCGCTTTAGTGGCGGCATTTAATACTTGGGTAGACGGTGAAAATCATCAGCATGCTGACGCCATTGTCCGGGGAGAGCGTGAGCCACTCGCACACTCGAGCAGTGAGTTTATTGAAAAAGCATCAGGTATTAAGAATCGTTACGTCCTCGATGCGCAAGGTATCCTTGACCCACAGCGTATGCGGCCTAAACTGCCACATCGGGATAATGATGAACCCTCACTTCAATGTGAAATGGCTACCGCCGCAGCGCACCAAGCTTTGGCCGCTGCGCGCGTTGATCCTGCTGACATTGAGCTGGTGATTGTTGCCTGTTCCAATTTAGAGCGTGCTTATCCCGCCGTGGCAGTCGAAGTACAGCAAGCGCTGGGTACCAGCGGCTACGGATTTGATATGAACGTTGCCTGCAGCTCCGCGACGTTTGCTTTGGAAACAGCGGCCAATGCGATAGCGTCTGGAAGCATTAAGCGCGCGCTGGTGGTCAATCCGGAAATTTGCTCGGCGCATCTCAATTTCAGAGACCGTGACAGCCACTTTATTTTCGGTGATGCTTGCACCGCCATCGTCCTGGAAAATAGTGCAACTGCTGCTGCCGATGAACAGTTTGAGATTCTGGGTACGCGCCTAGTTACCAAGTTTTCCAATGCAATTCGTAATAATGCGGGTTTTCTCAGCCGTGTAACGGATAGTGACCCGCTGGCCCTTGATAAGCTGTTTGTGCAAGAAGGGCGGCGGGTGTTTAAAGAGGTCTGTCCAATGGTCGCTAAATTGATCACCGATCATTTGGCATCTTTGGAGTTGAATGGCAGTGATTTGAAGCGTATGTGGCTGCATCAAGCCAATCAGCATATGAATGACTTGATTGCCCGTAAAGTGCTTGGTTACGACCCGAGTGCCGCTCAGGCGCCGATTATTTTGGATCGCTACGCGAACACTAGCTCCGCTGGGTCGATTATTGCGTTCCACCTTCATCGCGAAGAGCTGGTAGAAGGCGACATTGGCGTGATTTGCTCCTTCGGGGCGGGTTACAGTGCTGGAAGTGTGGTAGTTCGCCGCCGGTAACGTGGCGTTGAAATGGATAAAGGAAAATGTCATGCAGCCGTTTTTAAATAAAGAAAAGCCAGCGCTTACGTGGCGTACACAAGGATTGCCTCTTCTATTGGTGGCGTTATTGGCCACCGGCGGCTGTGCCAGCACGCAGGTGGCGCAAGACACTAACCCTGATGATCCTTGGGAAGGCTTTAACCGCAAAGTGTTTGCGTTTAACGACGTATTAGATCGCTATGCGCTAAAGCCAGTCGCTCAGGGCTACCGAACGGTTACGCCTGACCCGGTACAAACAGGAGTAGGTAACTTTTTCTCCAATTTGGGCGAAGTGCGAACGGCGCTTAATAGCCTTCTGCAGGGTAAGCCAGCAAACGCGGGCCTGGCCACATCACGGTTTTTAATTAACTCCACAGTGGGCGTCGGCGGGTTATTGGACTATGCCACCCTAATGGAAATTACCGCTGATAAAGAAGATTTTGGCCAAACACTAGCAGTGTGGGGATGGGATGATTCGCGCTATCTTGTACTGCCTTTATTAGGCCCAAGCACGCTGCGCGATACTACCGGCTTACCTGCCGACCTGGCTGCGTATCCGGTCACCTATGTCGATGATGATACCGCTCGTATAAGCCTTACTGCACTGCGGCTAATCGATGTTCGTGCAGGCTTGCTTGATCAGGAGGCGTTGATCCGCGGTGATCGTTATAGCTTTATCCGTGATGCTTTCTTACAGAGTCGTCAATTTGAGGTGAGTGATGGAAAACTGGGCGATGACCCATTTGCCGCTGATGCCTTTGACTTTGATGATAGCGACTTTGGTGATGACGGCGTTGATGGCGATAATAGCGCCGATTGAGGCTAATGATGGATCATTCTAAGCAGTTGATCGCGGTCATCGACGAACCGGGTCGTGAGCGCGATGCGCTGGCTGAAGCTATTACCTGTGATGGCATGTGGGTGTTTGCATCAGAGAATATTGAGCATCTCCCCGCTGACACAGTGCTTATTGTCGCGCATGCTAGAGCGGTTCCTAGGCAGCAGTGGTCGCAGCTAACCCGGCGCCTACCGACGCTGGTGGTCAGCGACTCGCGCCAAGATGCGGATCTTATTAAGGCGATTGATGTTGGCCTAGTGGACTATATCGTTCATCCTTTGCGCCATGCCGAGCTGTTACGACGGATGATTCGCAAAGCGATAGAGCTTAATGATCTTGCCCTGGAGCGTGAGCGCGACCACGAGCGTCTAGCTGAGCTGAATGAAAGCCTAGAGACGCATTTAGCGCTGCTGCGTATGGACCAGCAAAGTGGGGGCCATATCCAGCGGCGCTTACTGCCGATTCATCCTAAAGTCATCAACGGGGTGTATTTCGATTACTGGTTTGCCCCCTCGCTGTATTTATCCGGGGATTTTCTAGACTATCAGCGCTATAACGACCGCTATAGCGCTTTTTATTTTGCGGATGTTTCGGGGCATGGCGCCTCATCGGCATTTGTGACGGTGTTACTAAAGTATTTATGTAACCGCTGGCTCAGTGAGTGGGATGGGCAGAAGCCTGAGGACTTACCGCCGGACTGGTTAACGGCAATGAACCGTGAGCTGCAGGGCACTGACATTGGCAAGCACGCGACGTTATTTGTCGGTGTTATTGACCATGAGGCAAAGACTCTTCACTATTCGCTCGGCGCTCAGCTGCCGATGCCCCTGTTAGTGGCAGAAGGAAAGCTAAGTCGCTTAGAGGGCGAAGGAATGCCGGTAGGCCTTTTCCCCGATGTAGAGTATCCTTCGCTGAGCTGTTCCTTGCCGCCTGAGTTTCGTTTGTGGCTATGTTCAGACGGTGTATTGGAATGCTTGCCGGGTAAAACGCTCGACACGCGGCTCAAGGAGCTTGAGCAATTAGTAAGCGAGAGTGTAACGCTTGAGCTGTTGCGCGATAGGTTAGTGGGAACTAATGCACTCCTTGCTAAAGGAGATGCACAGTTTGACGCTAATCAGGAGCGCGATGCTTTACCCGATGATCTTACAATCATGATGGTGAGCGGATTTGGTCATGCTGATTGAAGAAGGTCGCATAAAAGCGGCTTTCGATACTGGTGTTTTTGTTTTAAAGCTGTGCGGCGATGTGCGCTTGACGCTATGCGCCACGCTGGACTCTCAAGCTCAACGTCTTGCCGAGACGCCAGGGCTGCGCGCCGTATTGATTGACCTGCGAGAAGCCACCAATGTGGACTCCACCGCCCTGGGCTTTCTCGCTAAGGTTGCGATGGCCGTCAAAGGGCGCTTGGAGCAGCCGCCAACCATTATTGTCGATAATCCTGACGTTCGCAAAATGCTCGATGTAATGGGCTTCGCGCGCTTCTTTACTCTTATGGAAGCGCCTTTGCCTCTGCAGCAACCTGTCGCGCTCAATGATGCACTTGAAGAATTGCCTGAAGAGCCCGCAGACGAAGAAGGCCTGCGTGAGCGAATTCTCGAGGCCCATCGCATTTTAATGCATATGAATGAGCACAACCGTGAGCAGTTTCAGCCGCTGGTTGAGATGCTTGAGTCGCAGTGTGCTACAACTCATTGCTAGTACGTCTGTGAACTGACCTTGCGGCTAGAGCGCATATGCTAACGGGGTATTGCGCAATACGCTGAATCGTCGTGTTTCTGCCTTTTATGATCGTTCTCGTATGCGTGCCTGCTTATCTGTTGTTATTTAAATTGCTCGCCTGATTATCTAGCTCTTTTAGTCCTATAGGGATTAACGAGGCAGTGGTAATGGCGTGTAAATACCGACAAATGTAATCAAATCGTCTATGCTTAGCGGCCTATCTATCCCTGTGCGCACCTGTTGTGCCTCCTATGGAGCCTCATGCACCTTAATCCTCGTCGGGTGGCACTGCTGGTTGCTGCCAATACTGCTCTTGCTCCCTTTGCTATTGATGCGTATTTGCCCGCTATAGGCATCATCGCTGAAAGTATTGATGCCAGCATTCATCGGACTGAGCTTTCTATTAGCGTCTTTTTGTTTGGCTTTGCATTAGGCCAGCTTTGTTTTGGTCCGCTATCTGATCGAATGGGACGCAAGCCGGTACTGCTGGGTGGTTTAGTCGTTTTTATGCTGGCAAGCTTAGCGATTACCACGGTGGATAGTTTGTCTACGCTGCTCTTCTGGCGTTTTATACAAGCGCTTGGCGGAGGTGCCTGCGTGGTCAATTCGGCCGCGATTGTGCGCGACTGTTTTAGTGGCCGAGAGGCTGCCAAAGTCATGTCTACCATGGCGATGATTATGATGCTGGCGCCGCTAGTAGCGCCGGCAGTCGGCAGTTTGTTGCTTCATATTGCCGGATGGTGGCTAATTTTTGTATTTTTAGCGGTCTATGCCGGCTTCTTATTATGGCTTTTAGGCACGCGTCTGCCTGAAACGCGGGATATGTCATTACCGGCAGCGTCACCACGACAAGTTATCCGTAACTATGCCAGCGTGCTTAAGCACCGGGAAGGTATGGGCTATATTTGCGCCGTTGCTTCTTCGTTTGCCGGGTTATTTGCGTTTGTAACCGCGTCGCCATTTCTGTATCTAGATTATTTTGGCTTGTCTCCAGTTACTTACCCTCTGGTGTTTGGGGTGAACGTATTGGTTATTGCGCTCTCAAATCGCGTCAATATTCATCTGTTGCGTAAGCGTTCACCGCAACAAAATTTACGTTTAGGACTACTAGTGCAGTTAGTCGCCGCGCTTGGTCTGGTGCTTGTTACCGCTTTAAATATAGCCTCACTGTTCGTTGTGGTGCCTCTCATTATGCTATTTACCGGCATGATTGGGCTGATTACGCCTAACGCTATTTCCGCACTGTTGGATCACTTTGGGCATATCAGCGCAACGGCAACGGCGTTGCTTGGCGGTATCCAATTCACCTGCGGAGCGCTTGCCGGTGTCATGGTTGGGCTGTTTGAAGTAGAGCATCTGTGGCCAATGGTTCTCACCATGCTGAGTGCGACGTTGCTAGGCAATATTGGGGTACGCAAGCTAACCAAGAAACCTGCGGTGGATGAGCTACGGGGATGAACAGCACACATGAATAGTCTGCTTGCCTGGATCAATCTGCCATTAGATACCTGGCTTGCCTGTGCCGCGGTTTTGATGCTTGGTGCTTTTGTTCAGCGAGCGACCGGCTTCGGGTTGGCGGTAGTGGGGGCACCGCTACTGTTGATGTTGGAGCCTCGCCTAGTGCCGGTCACGCTGGTGTTATTTGGGCTGACTGTCTCGCTTATGATGGTGCGCCACTATTGGCACGAGGTGCGGCTGGATGCTATTGGAATGGCGTTAGTAGGCCGCCTGCCTGGTAATGCGCTGGGTGTTTGGCTGCTACTTGTGGCCCCTATGGTGATCTTAGAAAAGCTGATTGCCGTTATCGTATTGTTCACGGTATTAGTCACTGTATGCCGTTTTCAGCTGCCGGTGAACCGTATAACGCTGTTTGGAGCGGGTGTTCTGTCCGGTATTTTCGGTACCGTTGCGGCTATTGGCGGCCCGCCTATCGTATTGTTGATGCACGGCTTGCCGGTTGATCGAATGCGCGGCAATCTGGCCGCTTTCTTTATTTTAACCTCTACGCTAACGCTGATAACTCTCGCGTTGGCGAATCAAATTCAGCTATGGCATTTTCAAATGGCGCTGACTTTTTTGCCTGCGGTGCTTATCGGTAATGCGCTGGCAGGTGCGCTAGCACATCGCTTAGACAGACGCCTATTGCAGCGTGCTTCACTAACGCTGTGTACGCTAGCAGCGATAGGGCTTTTAGTGTGACGTTAAAAAAATAGCAATAATTGGTCACTGTCATATTTCTGCAATCGATCGTGTGCAGACTCCTCTTTGCGCAAGGCCATTGGGCCAGCTCTTCCGGAAGCTAAGTGCTAACCGGATATTAAACCAGAGGGGAACACGACGATGAATGTAGCTAAGAAGACATTAGGTGTTGCAGTAGTAGCGGCCCTGGCCACTGGCGTTTCCGCTACTGCAATGGCGCGCGATACTGTGCAGATTGCGGGTTCCTCTACGGTACTTCCGTTTGCCAGTATCGTTGCTGAAGAGTTTGGGGATACTTTTTCTCAGTTCGGTACACCGGTCGTTGGCTCTGGTGGCTCTGGTGGTGGCTTGCGTCAGTTCTGCCAAGGCGTTGGCGAAAACACCATCGATATTGCTAATGCCTCACGCGCCATCCGTAGCGCTGAAGTAGCGAGCTGTAATGAGGCCGGGGTCAATGAAATACTTGAGGTCAAATTCGGTTACGACGGTATTGTTTTTGCCTCGCGCCTAGACCGCGAAGCCTTTGAACTGACCCCAGACCATGTCTTCAAAGCCGCCGCAGCCCAAGTTACCCAAGACGGCGAACTGGTGGATAACCCCTATACCCGCTGGTCAGAAATCGATGCTGACCTGCCAGACCAGGAAATTGTGCTGGTCATCCCCGCTTCAAACCACGGCACCCGTGAAGTGTTCGAAGAGAAAGTCATCCACCCTGGCTGTGAAAGCGACGCCCAGGTTGAGGGTGATGCCTGCGTCAACCTACGTGGCGATGGCCGTATCGTTGAAATTGCTGGCGACTACACCGAAACGCTAGCGCGTTTAGATGCTCAAGCAGACGCCGTTGGCGTATTTGGTCTTAGCTTTTACGAGCAGAACCGCGACCGCCTACAAGTGGCCACCGTTGACGGCGTAACGCCAAGTCTGGAAACCATTGGCTCGGGCGAATACCCGATTTCTCGTCCGCTGTTCTTCTACGTGAAAGGTGAGCACCTTGACGTAATTCCGGGTCTGGCCGAATACACCGAATACTTCCTGAACGACATGGTGTCAGGCTACGGCAGCCCGCTGGAAGATGCTGGTCTTATTCCACTGGATGAAGAGGAGCGTGCAACCGCGCTTGAGCAGTTCCAAGCCCGCACTGTGGTTAGCCCAGAGTAAATACGGGCCTACTTGCCATCGATTAACACTTAACTCGCTTGGCAGTCGCGCCGGCATCAATGATCTGATGCCGGCGCTTAAATGTAGAAAATCACAGGCGGAGAGATAATGAGCAACATTGCCTTGATAGCCACACTGCTCGTGATCATGGCCCTGGCTTACCACTTAGGGCTGACACGAAGCCGTGCGGTTGCGGCAGAAAATGATGTCAGGATGCACTCGCGGCCGGGCTATTACGGTGTGCTCGTTGCATTGTGGTGCGGGCTGCCAGCCTTAGTGCTGTTTTTGCTGTGGTCTTTCTTAGCGCCCCAGCTTATTGAGATGCTCGTTACTCATCAGTTGCCCCATGAGTTGGTGGCTAGCATGAGCGGACGGGAGCTTGAAACAACGTTACGTCGTATTTCCGTACTAGCCGAAGGGCGTGGTGTTGCCGGCGGTGGAAGTGCCCAAGAACTGGCGGCTGCCAACCATATGGCGCGCCTGCATACCTATGAAAATCTAAGTCTCGTCGCGCTAATGGCTGTGTTAGTGGTCGCCGGTTTGACATATGCCAAGCGGCATATTTCACCCCAGTGGCGCGCTAGAAACCAAGTTGAGCGGGTGATTACCTTTGCCTTAGCAGCCTGTTCGGCAGTAGCGATTTTTACCACGGTGGGTATTGTGCTCTCCATGCTGGGAGAGGCTTTAAAGTTTTTCAGCTTTATTAGCCCCGCTGAATTTTTCTTGGGAACCACTTGGAATCCTCGTTTCAATACCGCCGGGTCGAGTGCTCAGGGCGAATTTGGGCTCCTGCCGTTGCTATGGGGCACCATGATGGTGAGCGCCATTGCCCTCTTAGTGGCCATCCCCATTGGTCTCATGACAGCCATTTATATGGCCGAATACGCGCCTCGCTGGCTGCGTAATATCGCTAAGCCGGTAATTGAGGTGTTAGCGGGTATTCCAACGATTGTTTATGGTTTTTTCGCGCTGATTGTCATTGGTCCTTTCTTGTCGAGTGTCGGTGATGTCATCGGTATCAATATCCGTACCACCAGCGCACTGACCGCCGGCCTGGTGATGGGGATTATGATTATTCCTTTTGTCTCATCGCTTTCCGACGACATTATTACCCAGGTGCCTAAATCGCTGCGCGATGGTGCGCTGGGGCTAGGTGCAACGAAGTCTGAAACGATCCGCCAAGTAGTTTTGCCGGCAGCACTGCCGGGTATCGTCGGGGCCTTTTTGTTGGCGGCCAGTCGGGCGATTGGTGAAACCATGATTGTGGTATTGGCCGCGGGTAATAATCCAGTGCTGCATGGCAATCCCTTCGAAGCGGTTTCAACCATCACAGTCACCATTGTTAATCAGCTGACCGGGGACATGGATTTTGCCAGCCCGCAGTCGCTGGTTGCGTTTGCACTTGGTTTGACGCTGTTTGTGATTACCCTAGGTTTGAACGTTATCGCACTGGTTGTGGTGCGTAAATATCGCCAGCAATACGAGTAAGCGACTATGTCTATAACGATTGAGCAGCGTCGACAGCACCGTCTGATGACGATCGAAAAATCGCTGGCGAAACGACACCGCAAAGAGACCCGCTTTCGCCGCGTGGGGTTAGCCGCTGTGACAACGGGCATGGCTCTGGTAATCATTTTATTCGCGAGTATTCTTGCGCGTGGCGTACCTGCTTTTTGGCAGTCGACGGTTTACACCGACGTGTATTTTGACCCTGAGGTTATTCAGTTGGATGAAAAGCCGCGGCGTGAAGATGGCGAGACCCAGCTTGCATTTGATGAACGCTATGGCGCATGGCTAACGCAGGCCAGTTTAATCAACTGGCAGTCACTGATTGATAATGCAATGGAAGATGCATTAGGCGTGGATGTTGAGTCTCGCCAATTGCGCGACTTGCGGGCATTATTGGCCTCTGGCGAGCGCTTTGCATTACGCGACCAGTTTATTGAAAAGCCTTCATTGCTTGGTCAAACTGTCGAGGTCAAGCTGCTTGCCAGCGCCAATGTGGATGTATGGATCAAAGGCAATATAGATCGCAGCTTACCGGATGCGCGTCAGCAGCTTAGCCCGCAAACGCGTGAGTGGGCTGATCGGCTCAGTGATGAAGGCATCATTGAGAATGCTTTCAGCACATCGCTGTTTCTCAATACGGATTCGCGCAGTTCACCGGCGTCAGCAGGTTTGGCAGGTGCCTTTATGGGCTCTCTGTTTATGATGATGGTGGTCATTTTGCTGTCGGTGCCTATCGGTGTCGCGAGCGCTGTTTATCTTGAAGAGTTTGCGCCTCAAAACCGTCTCACCGATCTGATCGAAATCAACATCAATAATTTGGCCGCTGTGCCTTCCATTGTCTTTGGCCTGTTGGGGGCATCCATCTTTATTGGCTACTTTGGCTTGCCGCTATCAGCACCGGTCGTCGGCGGTTTGGTGCTAACGTTAATGACATTGCCGACGATCATTATTACCACGCGCGCATCGCTGCGTTCGATCCCTCCTTCCATACGCCAAGCGGCGTTGGGTATTGGGGCATCGAAAGTACAAACCGTTTTTCACCATGTGCTGCCGCTGGCGCTGCCCGGTATATTGACCGGCTCTATTCTAGGTATTGCACAAGCGTTAGGTGAAACGGCGCCGTTACTGCTGATTGGAATGAATGCCTTTGTGGCCAACGTGCCGGGTACGCCGCTGGAACAATCAACGGCGTTGCCTGTACAGATTTATCTCTGGCAGGGCAATGAGCTGCGCAATTTCTTTGAAGCGCGCACATCAGCAGCCATCATCGTGTTGCTAGGGCTGATGCTTAGCTTGAATGCATTGGCGATTTGGTTGCGTAAAAAATTCGAGACGAGGTGGTAAGTGAATACTTCTACACAGCCTAATATACCTTCGCCTATGGTGAGTGTGGGTAACGGCGAGAGCCGCACCAGTAAGGCAAAAGATAAAGTGAAAATGAGCGCTGAAAACGTCGAAGTGTTTTATGGCAATGCTCAGGCGATTAATGGGATTGATCTCGATATTTACGAGAATGAAGTAATGGCCTTTATCGGCCCTTCGGGCTGCGGTAAATCAACGTTTTTACGCTGCCTGAATCGGATGAACGACACTATTGATATTTGTCGTGTCGAAGGCAGAATAACGTTAGATAATAACGATATTTATGCTCCGGATCGCGATGTCGTACTACTGCGGGCTCAGGTCGGCATTGTGTTTCAAAAGCCTAACCCGTTTCCTAAATCGATCTACGAAAATATCGCCTATGGGCCGCGTCTTCACGGACTGGCAAAGCGTAAGGCAGAGTTAGACGATATCGTTGAAAGCAGCCTGCGTCGTGCGGGCTTGTGGGACGAGGTTAAGGATCGCCTTGATCAGCCCGGCACGGGCCTATCCGGCGGGCAGCAGCAGCGTCTATGTATTGCCAGAACCGTGGCCGTTAGCCCTGATGTCATTTTGATGGACGAGCCCTGTTCGGCGCTCGACCCAATCGCAACAGCGAAAATTGAGCAGTTGATAGATGAGCTGAGCGAGAGTTATACCATTGTGATGGTAACGCACAATATGCAACAGGCTGCTCGCGTCGCTGACCGTACCGCCTTTTTCCACATGGGAGACCTGGTGGAAGTGGACAGTACCGATACTATTTTCACTAACCCACGGGATCAGCGCACGCACGACTATATTACCGGACGCTTCGGTTAAGTACCTTAATTGGCTAAGTTTTAATGGCTCAGTTTTAATGACTAAGCTTTAATGACTAAGATTTAATGACTAAGCTTTAAGCCAACGTCTTTTTTATTAAAAAGAGACGTTGGCTCTTGTCACAACGAGCTATGTGCCATTGATTAGTCGATTAACTCAACGGCGACGGCTGTCGCTTCACCTCCGCCGATACACAGGCTTGCGATGCCGCGTCGGCCACCTTGTGTTCGCAGGGCATGAATCAGCGTGGCAATAATGCGCGAGCCAGTCGAGCCAATTGGGTGGCCTTGGGCGCAGGCGCCGCCAAAAACGTTGACCTTGCTATGGGGCAGCCCTAGATCATCCATGGCCATCAGGGTCACGACGGCAAAGGCTTCGTTGATTTCAAATAAATCCACATCGTTAACGCCCCAGCCTAGCTTTTTCATCAATTGTTCAATCGCACCGACAGGCGCAATGGTGAACTCACTTGGGTGGCGGGCATGGGTTGAATGACCCACCATCCGCGCGAGTGGTTTAATGCCGTGCTGCTCGGCCGCTGCTTGGCTGGCCAAGATGAGTGCGGAGGCGCCGTCGGAAATGGAGCTGGCGTTGGCCGCGGTAATGGTGCCGTCTTTGGCAAAAGCAGGGCGGAGCTGGCGGATTTTGTCTAGTTTGGCTAAAAAGGGCTGCTCGTCATGTTCAACAACGGTGTCTCCGTGGCGAGATGTAACGGTGACGGGGGCCATCTCGTTGGTCAAGTGGCCTGCATTCGTCGCGGCCATCGCGCGCTCAAGAGACGCGATAGCGAAGTCGTCAAGCTGTTCGCGAGTGTAGCCGCGCTGAGTGGCGACGTCTTGGGCAAAGACGCCCATCAGTTTTCCCGTTTCAGCATCTTCCAGTCCGTCTAAAAACATGTGATCTTTTAGTTCGCCATGTCCCAGTCGATAGCCGCCGCGTGCCTTCGTCAGAATGTGAGGTGCGTTAGACATGGACTCTATGCCGCCAGCCAGCACAATATCGCCACTGCCCGCTTTGATAAGATCGTGGGCAAGCATGGTAGCCTTCATTCCAGAGCCGCACAGCTTATTAATGGTGGTGGCACCATTGGCATCGGGTATGCCGGCTTGGCGCATGGCTTGGCGAGCAGGCCCCTGTTTAACGCCCGCGGGCAGTACACAGCCCATAATTCCTTCGGTTATCGCAGCGGGGTCGATACCTGACGCTTCAATCGCCGCCTTAATGGCGGTTGCGCCAAGCTGTGGCGCTGTCATCGTGGCAAGGCTGCCCATCATGCCGCCCATCGGCGTACGTTTAGCGGCTAGAAATACAACATCGGTGGGGCTGCTCATGTTCAATCTCCTTCCAGTTTATTGTGATTATCATGCCGAGTGGTGGGTGACACGTTGACCCGTTGGCAGCGCTGTGGTTCTCTCCAGAGTAACCAAGCAAGCGCTAGTGTAAATGACATGAATGTAATGAATGCATCACCACGCCGCAAGGAATTGACGCGTCTCGCCGCTCAGCTGTTCGTCCAAGAAGGCTTCGATCGCACCACGGTGCGCATGCTGGCGCAGGAAATGGGCATTAAATCCGGTAGCTTGTTTCATCATTTTAAAGATAAGCAGGAAATTCTGGCGGCGGTGATTGAAGAGGGCACCCAAAATGCCTTGTTGATTGCACGTAAAGCCCTGAATGAGTGCGCCACCGAGCCGGAAATTCGCTTACGCACCATGGCGCGTGCCCACCTTGAAACCTTATTTACCGACCGCAATGCCCATGTAGTGGCGCTCTTTGAGTGGCGTAGGCTTGATCCTGTGGCGAGCGCTCATCTCAGTCATTTACGCGATGCTTATGAGGCTTTGTGGGTCTCGGTGATTGACGAGGCGCTGGACTCAGGATTAATCCATGGTGATCGTTTTCTTGTGTCGCGCTTTGTGCTGGGGGCTTTGAATTGGACCGTTCGTTGGTACGACCCCAACGGCTCTCGCTCACCCGATGACCTCGCTGACGAGCTTGTCGCTATGATAATGCCCACCGCTGATTGATATCCCGCTGTATACCATTGGCTAGCCCCGACCAACGTCTAGTGCCTTAAACCATCAGAATGCTTGCTCTCCAAGGCGATTGCTTTTAGCGTTGTTTTTATCTCAAAAGTTCCGTTAACGTCAACGGATGTTTTATAGGCGTTGCCTGTTCCCATATCGCTTGCTACGTGCTCATTACCAACAACAATTACCGACGACATCAGAGAGCCATCATGACCACGACACCGCACACACTGCCCGACTACCAGCACTACCTGGATAGCTTTTCTATCGATAGCGTCATTGCTCGCTTAGATGACCACCAAGACGGCTTCCTTAATGCTTTTGAGGCCTGCTGTGGGCGTCATGTGCGTGCAGGACGTGGTGACTTACTGGCGTTGGTTCAGGAAGATTCCCAAGGCGCTATTAATACGCTGACTTACGCCGAGCTTGATAAGCAAAGCGCGATGCTTGCCGGTTGGTTTCAAGCTCAAGGGCTACGCCAGGGCGATCGCATCGCCTGCATGTTGCCACGATCCCCGCAGCTGTTGATTGCCGTTCTAGCAACATGGCGTATCGGTGCCGTTTACCAGCCGCTGTTTACCGCGTTTGGTCCTGATGCCGTGGACTATCGGTTAGGGCGTGCCGATACCAAACTTGTGATAACTGATCACGCCAATCGCTATAAGTTTGATGGTTTGAGCCAGTGTCCGTCGGTGTTAGCCGTCGGTGGTGAAACCAGCGAGCATGCCGATGATCACGATTGGCAAGCTGCATTGACGCATACGTCAATGAGCGAAAGGCCGCCAAGGCTCTCGCCTGATGAGCCATTTCTGCAAATGTTTACCTCTGGCACGGTGGGCAAGCCAAAAGGGGTGGCGGTTCCGCTGGCGGGCATGACGGCATTTGCGATCTATATGGAGCTCGCCATTGACCTACGCGACGATGACCGCTTCTGGAATATGGCTGATCCAGGCTGGGCCTATGGCCTTTACTATGCGATCACCGGGCCGCTGCTGCTGGGCGTAACCACGCATTTCTGTGAGGCGGGCTTTAGTGCCGAAGGGGCGCTGGCGTTTATGAAGCGCCACCACATTACCAATTTTGCCGCCGCGCCCACTGCTTATCGCTTGATGAAGGCCTCAGGCCTATTTGATGACGCGCATGAAACGTTAGAGCTGCGAGCGGCAAGTTCAGCAGGAGAGCCTTTAAATACCGAAGTGGTTACCTGGGTAGAAAGGTCGCTCGGCTGTTCGGTGATGGATCACTACGGTCAAACCGAAACGGGGATGACCTGTAATAACCATCATGCGCTTGATCATTTAAAGCACGTAGGCGCCATGGGCGTGCCGATGCCGGGCTACCGTCTCGTCATTTTGGATGCGGAGTATCGCGAACTCCCCGCAGGGGAGCCTGGTGTTCTGGCGGTGGATATCAAGAACTCGCCAGCGCACTTCTTTCCAGGATATACCTGGCAGGAAAAAAATCCCTTTGTGGAAGGTTATTACCTAACCGGAGACGTGGTGATTCGCAATGAAGATGGCACCTTTCAGTTTGCCGGCCGTGATGATGACATTATTACCACGGCAGGTTATCGCGTTGGGCCAACGGATGTTGAGAACAGCGTGATGACGCATCCTGCGGTCGCTGAATCGGCAGCCGTAGGGCAGCCAGATGAAATTCGAGGCGAGGTAATTAAGTCGTATGTGGTGCTGCGCGAAGGCTTTGAGCCCAGTGATGTCCTCGCCGATGAAATCAAGCAGCGAGTACGCGAGCGGCTTTCGACGCATGCGTTCCCACGCATCATAGAGTTTGTCGATGAGCTACCCAAAACTCCCAGCGGAAAGATCCAGCGCTTTAAGCTACGCGCTCAAGCGGTAGAAGAATCCAAGTCAAGGCAGTCATTGTAACCACCATAGGGAATCCAGTTATGCAGGTTAAGGACAGTACGTTTTTGATTACCGGCGCCGCCTCAGGGCTGGGCGCAGCAACCGCTGAGCGTTTAGTCGCCTCGGGTGCACGGGTCGTTCTGTGCGACTTGAACGACAGCGTGAATGCGCATGCCCAGCAGTTGGGGGCAGGCGCACAGGCTGTCCTTGCTGATATCACCTCTGCTGAACAGATGCAGAAAGCGGTGGACGCAGCCGTTGCGCTAGGCGGTGAGCGCGGGCTGTCGGGCGTGGTTCATTGTGCGGGCGTGGTAAGCGTGGCAAAGCTGGTTGATCGAGACGGTATTCCGGCGGATCTAGAAAGCTATAAGAAAACGATCAATATCAATCTGGTGGGCACGTTTAACGTTATGCGCCTTGCCGCCGCAGCGATGGCGAAAAATGTGCCTAGTGAAAGCGGTGAGCGTGGGGTGATTATCAATACTGCGTCTATTGCGGCTTTCGATGGGCAGGTGGGGCAGTGTGCCTACAGTGCCTCTAAAGCGGGGGTTGTGGGGATGAGCCTTCCCGCCGCGCGTGAGCTGTCTCGGCATGCTATCCGCGTGATGGCAATCGCCCCAGGGGTATTTGAAACGCCGATGATGAGCGAGATTCCTGATGAAGCCGCTCAGGCGCTAGCCGCTGCGGTGCCATTCCCTAAGCGATTAGGCAAGCCAGACGAGTTCGCTCAATTAGCGGAGCAAATTATTACCAACGCTATGCTGAATGGTGAGTTGATTCGCTTGGATGGCGGCATTCGCATGCAGTAGTCGTTTTTCCCAGTAAATTATGGCAGCTCGTCAGCTAATCACTGGCGAGTTTTTTTATGTTTAGAGGCTATAGCATGTTGAGTTGGCGGCCAAAGTTGTAATGCGCTTCTAGGCTAAATTAAAACGCTCGCTTGACTCTATAGAGCGCTCGCGCTAGTTTTCAAACATGTGTTTGAAAGTTGTTTGTCTAAAAGCAATTTATCGGCTTTCAATACCCCTTCTTTTGGAGAAGTGTGATGCCCAGCTACCAAGCCCCTATTCGTGATATGCGTTTCGTGATGGACGAGATGCTTGATTACCCCGCTCACTACGCACAGCTTCCAAGTGGCGATGATGCATCGCCTGATGTGATCAGCGCTATTTTGGAAGAGGGAGCTCGGTTTGCCCGCGAGGTGTTACTACCGATTAATCAAAGTGGAGATGAAGAGGGGTGTTTGCTAGAAGGGGGGGAGGTTAAAGCCCCTCGCGGTTTTAAAGAAGCTTATCAGCAGTACGTAGAAGGTGGGTGGCCAAGTTTGGCTGCTGACCCTGAGCATGGTGGGCAGGGGTTGCCGCCCTCGCTAGCCATGCTGCTTTCGGAAATGATCTGTGCCACTAACTTGGCGTGGGGTATGTATCCAGGTCTGTCGCATGGCGCTGCTGATGCTCTGCGTCACCATGGCACTGATGAGCAGAAGGCGACGTATCTCACTAAGTTGGTGGAGGGTGTGTGGACCGGCACTATGTGCTTAACCGAGTCCCATTGCGGTACCGACCTCGGCCTAATCAAAACGCGGGCAGTGCCTGCTGATGGTGATGCTTATGCAATTACGGGCACCAAGATTTTTATCTCTGCCGGTGAGCATAATTTGGCAGAGAACATTGTCCACTTAGTGCTGGCAAAACTGCCTGATGCGCCAGAAGGCTCTAAAGGTATCTCACTGTTTGTAGTGCCTAAGTTCTTACCCGATTCTCAGGGTAATGTGGGGGAGCGGAATGGCGTCACCTGTGGTTCGCTCGAGCACAAAATGGGCATTCATGGTAATGCTACCTGTGTGATGAACTTCGATGGCGCAATAGGCTACTTAGTTGGGCCGCCCAATAAAGGGCTGGCGTGCATGTTTACTATGATGAACGCTGCGCGTCTCGGCGTAGGTATTCAAGGGCTTGGGTTGATTGAGGCGAGTTTCCAGAATTCACTGAGCTACGCGCGGGATCGACTACAGATGCGTGGGCTGTCGGGTAAGCAGGCGCCTGATAAGCCAGCTGATCCGATTATCGTTCACCCGGACGTGCGCCGTATGCTGCTAACGCAAAAGGCGTTTGCGGAAGGCGGGCGCATGCTGGTGCTGTACGCTGCCCAAATGCTCGACGTGGTGGAACAAGGTGAGCCAGGTGAAGAGCGAGATCATGCTGAAACTCTCCTTGGTCTGCTAACACCTATCGTTAAGGCTTTCCTGACCGAAGTTGGTTTTGAATGTACTAACGAAGGCGTACAGATCTACGGTGGTCATGGCTTTATTAAAGAGTGGGGGATGGAGCAGCTAGTGCGTGATGCACGCATTACTCGCCTCTATGAAGGTACTACCGGTATTCAAGCGCTTGATCTATTGGGCCGTAAAGTGCTTATGAGCCAGGGTGAGTCGCTAAAAGTATTCACCAAAGAGATCCATAGGTTTTGTAAAGCCGAGGCTGATAATCCCGCCCTTCACGAATTCATCGAGCCGCTTGTCAAGCTGAATGCAGAGTGGGGTGAGCTGACCATGGGCGTGGGTATGAAAGCTATGCAAGACCGCGAAGAAGTCGGTGCGGCTAGCGTTGACTACCTTATGTACTCAGGTTACGTCACGTTAGCGTATCTATTTGCCCGTGCGGCCAAACAGGCATCGAGCTCCTTGGGCGAGTCTGATAAAGCGTTTTATGCCGCGAAATTAAACACTGCGCGCTTCTACTATCAGCGGCTCCTGCCGCGCACTCGTGCGCACGCACAAATGATAAGTGCGGGTGCCGCGAGCTTAATGGCCATCTCTAGTGAGGACTTTGGCTTAGGTTTTGAAATTTAATAACAGGTCTTAATTTTTAGGCGCTAGCATTGGCCCAGCAACGCAAGCGCTAATGAGTGCTCTCTAATGATGTTGTTCTGCGCGTTGTTCTAAACGTGGTTTGCGGCAGAAGGGAGGTCTTCTGCCGTTTTTTTATGCTCTCCGCTTCTTTTTCTTGCAATCTCATCTGGGAAGCCATAAAGTACGCATCCGCTGCCGGGGACGCCTAGCGTTACCAGCGGTGGATGAAGGTGAAAACCTTCGGTTTGTCAGCAGGTTAGCGTTTTCAGGTCATCGAAAAATGTTTCCCGAATCGGCCCCAGAAATTGCCGATTGACAAACACTCGGAAGTGCGTAGAATACGCCTTCCTCGCTGAGGCCAAACAGTTCAACGGTTGGCCCGCTATCACAACACGATAGCCACAGCGAAACGCTCTTTAACAATTTGATCAGGTAATTCATGTGGGCGCTTGCTGATGTTGGTGACAAATCACCCAATATCAAGGCAAGCGACTCAAGCAATAAGGTTTTAAAGGCATTGCCTTTTTGATCCGTTTTGAATGAATTCGTTTGAACCTTGAGCCAAGTTTGATTCGCTTTTGTGTTTTCCTCGGAAGACACGAGTAAGGATCACAATGATTGTAAACTGAAGAGTTTGATCATGGCTCAGATTGAACGCTGGCGGCAGGCCTAACACATGCAAGTCGAGCGGTAACAGATCTAGCTTGCTAGATGCTGACGAGCGGCGGACGGGTGAGTAATGCATAGGAATCTGCCCGATAGTGGGGGATAACCTGGGGAAACCCAGGCTAATACCGCATACGTCCTACGGGAGAAAGGGGGCTTCGGCTCCCGCTATTGGATGAGCCTATGTCGGATTAGCTAGTTGGTGAGGTAATGGCTCACCAAGGCAACGATCCGTAGCTGGTCTGAGAGGATGATCAGCCACATCGGGACTGAGACACGGCCCGAACTCCTACGGGAGGCAGCAGTGGGGAATATTGGACAATGGGGGCAACCCTGATCCAGCCATGCCGCGTGTGTGAAGAAGGCCTTAGGGTTGTAAAGCACTTTCAGCGAGGAAGAACGCCTAGTGGTTAATACCCATTAGGAAAGACATCACTCGCAGAAGAAGCACCGGCTAACTCCGTGCCAGCAGCCGCGGTAATACGGAGGGTGCAAGCGTTAATCGGAATTACTGGGCGTAAAGCGCGCGTAGGTGGCTTTATAAGCCGGTTGTGAAAGCCCCGGGCTCAACCTGGGAACGGCATCCGGAACTGTGAGGCTAGAGTACAGGAGAGGAAGGTAGAATTCCCGGTGTAGCGGTGAAATGCGTAGAGATCGGGAGGAATACCAGTGGCGAAGGCGGCCTTCTGGACTGATACTGACACTGAGGTGCGAAAGCGTGGGTAGCAAACAGGATTAGATACCCTGGTAGTCCACGCCGTAAACGATGTCGACCAGCCGTTGGGTGCCTAGAGCACTTTGTGGCGAAGTTAACGCGATAAGTCGACCGCCTGGGGAGTACGGCCGCAAGGTTAAAACTCAAATGAATTGACGGGGGCCCGCACAAGCGGTGGAGCATGTGGTTTAATTCGATGCAACGCGAAGAACCTTACCTACCCTTGACATCTATAGAAGATTGCAGAGATGCGATTGTGCCTTCGGGAACTATAAGACAGGTGCTGCATGGCTGTCGTCAGCTCGTGTTGTGAAATGTTGGGTTAAGTCCCGTAACGAGCGCAACCCTTGTCCTTATTTGCCAGCGAGTAATGTCGGGAACTCTAAGGAGACTGCCGGTGACAAACCGGAGGAAGGTGGGGACGACGTCAAGTCATCATGGCCCTTACGGGTAGGGCTACACACGTGCTACAATGGCCGGTACAAAGGGCTGCGAGCTCGCGAGAGTCAGCGAATCCCTTAAAGCCGGTCTCAGTCCGGATCGGAGTCTGCAACTCGACTCCGTGAAGTCGGAATCGCTAGTAATCGTGAATCAGAATGTCACGGTGAATACGTTCCCGGGCCTTGTACACACCGCCCGTCACACCATGGGAGTGGACTGCACCAGAAGTGGTTAGCCTAACGCAAGAGGGCGATCACCACGGTGTGGTTCATGACTGGGGTGAAGTCGTAACAAGGTAGCCGTAGGGGAACCTGCGGCTGGATCACCTCCTTAAACGATGCGTCACAGTTAGTAAGCGTCCACAATGAATTACCTGATCAAAATGCTGTTGATGAGCAGTGATAAGCCAGCCGCCTCCGGCGTTGTCTTATCACTGCTTATAGCAGTCGCTCTTTAACAATGTATATCATGCTGACAAGAACGCACCGCAAGGTGGGTTCTTAAATTGTGATACGTTTTATACGTATCCGGCAAATGAACGTTATCATTGCGAGACACCAGACTCCTTCGGGTTATAGGGTCAAGCAATGAAGCGCACACGGTGGATGCCTAGGCAGTCAGAGGCGATGAAAGACGTGGTAGCCTGCGATAAGGTTCGGTGAGGTGGCAACAACCTGTGACCCGGACATCTCTGAATGGGGAAACCCACTGACCATAAGGTCAGTATCTTACACTGAATACATAGGTGTAAGAGGCGAACCAGGGGAACTGAAACATCTAAGTACCCTGAGGAAAAGAAATCAACCGAGATTCCCCTAGTAGCGGCGAGCGAACGGGGACCAGCCCTTAAGCATGTGAATGATTAGGCGAACAGATTGGGAAGTCTGGCCGTAGCAGGTGATAGCCCTGTAGTCGAAAATCTGATCATGTGAAATCGAGTAGGTCGGGGCACGAGAAACCTTGACTGAAGACGGGGGGACCATCCTCCAAGGCTAAATACTCCTGACTGACCGATAGTGAACCAGTACCGTGAGGGAAAGGCGAAAAGAACCCCGGATAGGGGAGTGAAATAGATCCTGAAACCGTGTGCGTACAAGCAGTAGGAGCAGACTTGTTCTGTGACTGCGTACCTTTTGTATAATGGGTCAGCGACTTATATTCAGTGGCGAGGTTAACCGTATAGGGGAGCCGTAGGGAAACCGAGTCTTAACTGGGCGACACAGTCGCTGGATATAGACCCGAAACCGAGCGATCTATCCATGAGCAGGGTGAAGGTTGAGTAACATCAACTGGAGGCCCGAACCAGGATCTGTTGAAAAAGATTTGGATGACTTGTGGATCGGAGTGAAAGGCTAATCAAGCTCGGAGATAGCTGGTTCTCCTCGAAAGCTATTTAGGTAGCGCCTCACGTATTACCGCCGGGGGTAGAGCACTGTTTCGGCTAGGGGGTCATCCCGACTTACCAACCCGAGGCAAACTCCGAATACCGGTGAGTACAGCGTGGGAGACACACGGCGGGTGCTAACGTCCGTCGTGAAAAGGGAAACAACCCAGACCGTCAGCTAAGGTCCCGAAATCCTGGTTAAGTGGGAAACGATGTGGGAAGGCTTAGACAGCTAGGAGGTTGGCTTAGAAGCAGCCATCCTTTAAAGAAAGCGTAATAGCTCACTAGTCGAGTCGGCCTGCGCGGAAGATGTAACGGGGCTAAACCAGGTACCGAAGCTACGGGTGCGTCATTATTTCGATAATGATGCGCGGTAGAGGAGCGTCGTGTAAGCCAATGAAGGTGGATTGAGAAGTCTGCTGGAGGTATCACGAGTGCGAATGCTGACATGAGTAACGATAAAGGGAGTGAAAAACTCCCTCGCCGGAAGACCAAGGTTTTCTGTTCGATGCTAATCAGAGCAGAGTGAGTCGGCCCCTAAGGCGAGGCCGAAAGGCGTAGTCGATGGAAAACGGGCTAATATTCCCGTACCGGACATGGTTGCGATGGGGGGACGAAGAAGGCTAGGTGAGCCAGGCGTTGGTTGTCCTGGTGAAAGTGAGTAGGCCGAGATCTTAGGAAAATCCGGGATCTTAAAGCCGAGACACGAGATGAACTGACTACGGTCAGGAAGTCACTGATGCCACGCTTCCAGGAAAAGCCTCTAAGCTTCAGATCATGTGCGACCGTACCCCAAACCGACACAGGTGGTCAGGGAGAGAATCCCAAGGCGCTTGAGAGAACTCGGGTGAAGGAACTAGGCAAAATGGTGCCGTAACTTCGGGAGAAGGCACGCCGGCGTAGGGTGAAGAGACTTGCTCTCCTAGCCCGAACCGGTCGAAGATACCAGGTGGCTGCAACTGTTTATTAAAAACACAGCACTCTGCTAACTCGTAAGAGGACGTATAGGGTGTGACGCCTGCCCGGTGCCGGAAGGTTAAATGATGGTGTTAGCCGCAAGGCGAAGCTCTTGATTGAAGCCCCGGTAAACGGCGGCCGTAACTATAACGGTCCTAAGGTAGCGAAATTCCTTGTCGGGTAAGTTCCGACCTGCACGAATGGCGTAATGATGGCCACGCTGTCTCCACCCGAGACTCAGTGAAATTGAAATCGCCGTGAAGATGCGGTGTACCCGCGGCTAGACGGAAAGACCCCGTGAACCTTTACTATAGCTTCACACTGGACGCTGATGTTGCCTGTGTAGGATAGCTGGGAGGCTTTGAACTTTGGACGCCAGTTCGAAGGGAGCCAACCTTGAAATACCAGCCTGGCATCATTGGCGTTCTCACTCAGGTCCGTTATCCGGATCGAGGACAGTGTGTGGTGGGTAGTTTGACTGGGGCGGTCTCCTCCTAAAGAGTAACGGAGGAGCACGAAGGTACCCTCAGCACGGTCGGACATCGTGCATTGAGTGCAAGAGCATAAGGGTGCTTGACTGCGAGACAGACACGTCGAGCAGGTGCGAAAGCAGGTTCTAGTGATCCGGTGGTTCTGTATGGAAGGGCCATCGCTCAACGGATAAAAGGTACTCCGGGGATAACAGGCTGATACCGCCCAAGAGTTCACATCGACGGCGGTGTTTGGCACCTCGATGTCGGCTCATCACATCCTGGGGCTGAAGTCGGTCCCAAGGGTATGGCTGTTCGCCATTTAAAGTGGTACGCGAGCTGGGTTTAGAACGTCGTGAGACAGTTCGGTCCCTATCTGCCGTGGGCGTTGGATGTTTGAGAAGGGCTGCTCCTAGTACGAGAGGACCGGAGTGGACGACCCTCTGGTGTTCCGGTTGTCACGCCAGTGGCATTGCCGGGTAGCTATGGTCGGACGGGATAACCGCTGAAAGCATCTAAGCGGGAAGCCCCCTTCAAGATGAGACATCCCTGAGGCCTAGAGCCTCCTGAAGGGCCCAGCGAGACCAGCTGGTTGATAGGCACGGTGTGGAAGCGCTGCAAGGCGTTGAGCTAACGTGTACTAATGGCCCGTGAGGCTTGACTCTATAACACCCAAGGGGTCTGGTCGCAGTGATAACGTTATGATGTTAACGCATCAAAAAAAAGCCGGATACGCAGCGTGTGGCCCAGCCCACTCATCAAGAGTGAACAAGCAGGCGGCACGACAGCAAGAAACGATCACATCAGCATGATATACGACCAGTTACGCCTGACGACCATAGCACGCGTGAACCACCTGATCCCTTGCCGAACTCAGAAGTGAAACCGCTTAGCGCCGATGGTAGTGTGGGGTCTCCCCATGCGAGAGTAGGTCATCGTCAGGCACTTATACGAAAAATCCCCCGAGGCTAACGCCCCGGGGGATTTTTTTTGCATCTTTTTTTAATTTTAGAGAAAACGTAAACAATATAGCTGCGCGTATTGCCGACCGCCTCGCTGCCAGAAATGCTATGATGCAGCCGTTAAGGGTTATCGCTTCGACTCGAAATAATCCGCCATGTCTATATGCTAAGTTTGAGGTGAAAGGGTGAGTGAGATAGTACCCACTTCGTGGCTAGTTTACTGTCGTCCTGGGTTTGAGCATGATGCGCTGGCCGAGTTGCAACATCACGCAGAACGGCTCGATGTTTCCTGTGAGGCATCTTACGGAGAAGGGTGGGTAAGCCTAACGCGTATCGATGGCGAACCGGTGAATGATTTGCACCGCCAAGCTGCCTTTAAATCACTGATTTTCGCTCGCCAGAGCCTAGCGGCACTGCCTGCGCTGAGCCTATCGCGTGATGATCGTCTTACCGCTATATTGGAGCAGGTCAAGGCCAGTGGCTGGAACTTCGAAGAAATTTGGCATGAAACGCCGGACACTAACGACGGTAAAGCACTGGCAGGGCTAATCAAGGCGCTTAAAAAGCCATTGGAAAGCTTGCTAAAGAAGCGTGGCGCGTTAAGGCGAAGTGCGGGTGCTAGACGGCTACACATTTTTTGGACCGATGGTGATAAAGCGCAGCTGGCAATGAGCTTTCCGGGTAATCGTAGTGAGCTTGTTAACGGTATTCGTCGGCTGCGTTTTCCTTCGCGTGCGCCTAGTCGCTCAACGTTGAAGCTAGAAGAGGCATGGCACGAATTTATCCCTCGCGAAGAGTGGGAGACGCGTCTTGCGCCGCATATGCAGGCCGCTGATTTAGGCGCTGCACCCGGCGGGTGGACTTGGCAGCTCGTACAGCGCGGCATGTACGTGTATGCGATTGATAATGGCCCAATGGATCCTCAACTGATGGGGACAGGGCAGATTGATCATCTTAAAGAAGATGGTTTTACCTGGGAGCCACCACAGCGTTTAGACTGGTTGGTGTGTGATATTGTCGATAAGCCTGTACGCGTGCTGGCGATGGTTGAGCGCTGGCTAATTCGTAAGTGGTGTAAAGAGGCAATCTTTAACCTCAAACTGCCTATGAAAAAGCGCTGGGGCGAAGTAACGCGCTGCTTAACGACTTTGGAAGACGCGCTGGAAAAAGCGGGTGTCAGTGCTAAGGTAACGTGTCGTCATCTTTACCATGATCGCGAAGAAGTCACTGTGCATGTAAGGCTCAGAAGCTAGTACCGACGGTCTTTCAAGTTTAATAGCCGGGCTCGTAAATACGGATAGTTTCATCTTCGGTTAGTAGCGGTAAAATACGCTGCATAGCCATTGTGCGCGCATCGCTTGAGTGCCACTCTTTCCAAGCACGGATGTCGCGCCACTTAGTAATCATTAAACGGCGATCGGTATGGCCACGCTCTACGAGGGTTTCGCCACCGACAAAGCCCCTTACGCCTAAAGAGACGCGCATGGCTTCCCGTGCCGCTTGTTCATACTCTTCTTCTAGGCCGGGCATAATGCGCCGTTCGATGATGATTTTAATCATACGCTTTGCTTCCTGCATCGAGGATATCAATGGCTGCTAATACGGGTAACTTACCCAGCTATGATGAGTTGTTAGACACCTCTGGACTCTATTGCCCAGAGCCGATTATGTTGATGCATAATAAAGTACGCGATATGTCGCCAGGTCAGGTTCTTAAAGTGGTGGCTACAGACCCAGCGACAACGCGTGACGTGCCTAAATTCTGTCAGTTTCTGGGCCATGAGCTACTTGGGCAAGACGTCTCATCCGAGAGCAGCTACCTTTATTTTATACGCTTAGCATAGCCCCGCTTAAGGCCTTTGAAGCTTGCGAGGCACAGAGCGACTGGCCTCGCTATTAGTGCAACTGTTCAGCATCTGTATCAATCGCTTGCCACGACCATCATGGCGAGAGCATCCAGCGTTGCCGGATCTTCTTCCAATATGCGGTTAGCAATATGGCGTTGGAAAAAATAAACGGTCTGGTGTCGATCCTGTGCGCTGTATAGGCACTTGTCGCCGAGAAGAATGGGTGTCATTAGCGCTTTTTGTTCATCAGCTAACAGCGCGTCAAGACTGCCATCACTGTAAAGCCGCCAGCCGTAAACGGGTTTCATATGCCAGGGCGAGTTTGGGTGATTCATACATAAAGCATGTGTACCAAGTGTATCTGGGATTTGTTGGATAAGGGTGACGTCGCCTGAAGCCTCATAATCGAAGTATTCCGCTGCCGCCATTAGCTCATGAAACTTGTGATCGGGTGGGGAATCGAAAATTTCTTCCGTTTCAGGATCACGATAGCCAACGAAATAGCCATTTTCTTCACTGTTCAGATCTTGGCAGGCGGCTAAGGTTTCCATCCACGGTACTAGACCGATAATGTTGCCGTCCTCTCTTAACCCCCAGGCTAGAATGGGCATGCCGTAATAGGTGTCAGGGTTCGCAGCGAGCTTATACACCATCTCAATGCCATCTAGCTCAGGTGCTAAACGGACTAAGCACTTTTGCGCCTGCTGACGTTGGCGCACGGTTTCCAGGTCGATGACCTGGGCAGAGCGGGGTGACAGGGATGCGCCCATTGTGTCCCTCCTTGTGCTGCGTGGTCATGACAGTGGCGAAGCAGGCTAGCTTGCTGCATTCTTCACCTCTTATATTCACCAATAGCACAAGTTGCTTATAAGGTTAAGGGTTTGGGCAATTTAATTCGTAGTGCAAGCAGCGAAACGTGCTCTTAACGCTTTATGTTCACTGAGTGCCTGTTGAAACTGTTGCCACGGAGCACCTGGGTATTGCAGTGAAAGCCAGCGCACTTGATAACGTTGGACTGCCGCTGGCTTGTCGACCTGCTGCGCATCGATTAACCGATTGATCGCAGTAAGCCACTCATGCGCCGTGTTTGCTAAATCCTCAAGGGGCTGTAAGTTCCAGGGGGTTAGGCAGCGCATGGGAGTATCGCTTTGCTGCGTTAATAGCGTATTTTCTTCGGCTAAGCGTTGAGTGGCGAGTAATAACGCCCGCAAAATTTCAGCCGTCAGTGGCCGCTCTTGCAGCGTTTTTAGATGGTTTTCGAGGACTGATGAGTTTTGCTGCCAGTCGAGGTCAAACTGGTGCACGGTCATTTCCTGTAAATAATCGATAGCCTCGAGATGGCCTGCGATAACCGCTTTATCGACATTGGCTAAAGGCTGGCTTGAGCGCGAAAAGCTTTTTATCCACTCGCTGGAATCAAAGATAGCGTTCCAGCTTACGGCGGATAGCTGTGCCGTTTTTGTTGCCGTTAACTGCTGTAGTCGCTCTTGATCTTCAGGGTTTAACTGGTCGGCAACGTCGCTATGCGAACAGACGCTTAGCCGCTGCCATAGCGTTCGTTCATATAGCCACTGCTGGCTGGGAGGCGCTACGCGGCCAAGCTGATTATTACGTGCCGCGATTAGCGAGGTGATTTGGCATTCACGCAGCGCGTAAACGTTGAGTATGCTGTCCCGCGTTTCAGGAATATCAATAAGGCGATCTTTGCGATCAGGAAACGCGCCAATATTTGCCGGAGCTGCTCTATCTATATCGGTCTTATCTATATCTGCCCGTGCGAGATCAGTTGCAAGCTGCTGATGATAGTCTCGCCACTGCTTTTCAGCGGGGCTGTCGCCACAGCCAGCCAGTAGGGCGCTTAGCGCGAGCGTGACACAAGCATGCGCCCATCGAGCCATGATTACTCCCGAACGCTGATGTGCTGTAGGCGCCAGCCGAGTAGGAGTGCGGCAGTGCTTAAACCAGCAATGAGGCCGATCCAGTAACCGTGAACCCCTAACGGCACAACCATATCACCTACACCATGAGTGCCTAACCAATGGCCGCCCCCTAGGCCGACAATCCAATAAGAGAGCACCGTAATGACCATAACGATACGCGTATCCTTGTAGCCTCTTAGAGCGCCTGCCAGCGTAACCTGAAGAGAGTCGGATAGCTGAAAAATAGCGGCCAATGCAATGATCGATAGCGCGAGGGCCTGTATCTCGTTATTCGACGTATAGAGTGAGATAACGGGCACCGCCGTGAACCAGAGTAGCGTGCTGTTAATAACCGCGATGATCACACTAATGATAACCCCGTTCCAGGCGACTTTTCTGGCAAGCGCCCAGCGCTGCTGCCCCAGCGTGTTACCAACGCGCACGGTTAACGCCATGCTCAGCGACATAGGCAGCATAAACAGAATAGTAGTGAAACTCAGCGCTATTTGATGGGCGCCCACGGTAACCTCACCAAAGCTTGCAATGAATAGCGCAATAAATGTGAATAGCGTTACCTCAACAAAAATAGCCACGCCAATGGGGACGCCCACGACGATGAGTTCGCGAATGCCTGCCCACTGTGGGAGCGTTAGCCCTTGCCAGATAGCTACACTTTTATACGTACGCCCGTGGCGCGTGTAATAAGCCATCGCTAACGCCATCGTCCACATTGAGAACGCCGTCGCTACACCACAGCCAAAGGCGCCTAGCGCGGGTATTTGCTGCAAGATGTCAGGTGTCCAGGAGCCGAATAGCTCAACTAACCCATCGCCACCGTAAATCAGGACATAGTTGGCGGGAATGTTGACGCTCAAGCCTACCAGGCTAATCCACAGTGCCGGGCGAGAATGGTTCATACCATCTGAGAATGCCCTCAGCGCTTGAAAGAGCGCAATTCCAGGCATGCCAAATGCCACGGCAGAGAGATAGGCTGCAGATTCGCGGGCGACGGCGGGTGGCACGTCCATTAATTCAAATATGGGCATCACGACTGACCAAAGCAGCAACGCCGCGACGATGCCTAGCAGTAGGGCGACCCAAAGACCCTGGTGTACTGCTGGGCGAATGGCCGTTTGACGCTGGCCACCGAGTAAATGAGCCACAATCGGCGTCAACCCCATCAAGGTGCCGGTCATAAATAGCATTAGCGGCATCCATAGACTGGAGCCAACCGAGACCGCCGCGAGTGACGTAGCATTATGTCGTCCAGTCATCATGACATCGACAACGCTCATCCCCGCCTGAGCCAACTGAGCACCACAAATGGGCAGTGCCAAAAAGATCAAGGCGCGCGTTTCCGGCCAGTACACTGATTTAACGTGTCGAGTGAAATCGCCCAATGGTTGGCTCCTGGTTGGCGAGTTAAGCTATAAAAAGGCGATAGATTAGCAGGGATCACTAAGCCTTGCCGCCTAGTATTTAGCTGGTGTTCATCCGGCGGGTATAATGCAGCAAATTAAACGACAAATGAGGTCAATGTGAGTTACGCCGAGGAGCGCTGGACCCTTGAAGATATTACCGCGCTATTTGATGGTGTTTTTGGCCAGCGCTATCAAACACGCCTGATTCGAGGAGACGATGAGCCTCTTTATCGCCCCGCGAATAATGAAACACCTTATCACCAGGTGATTTTTGCGCGCGGCTATTTTGCCAGTGCGCTGCATGAAATCCAGGCAACTCTTTAAAAGTTGACATGCTAAGAAACTCATGCTCGCATGGTGTACATCCTTATAGGACACCAAGGGTATGAAAACCACCCTCAATAAATTATTTAGGTCAAAAGCTAGGGTCATTCATCTAAGTCATTTTTATAAAGGCCAATTGATGTGGTCGAAGGTTGAAGACGACCATAAATATGAATACCATTTCTCACGCCTAGAGGGTGTCGGCTATTTTCCAAAGATGCCAGTAATTCTTCAGTCTGATGGATTGCCTTGGGATATCGGGAACGCTTACTTACTGGGACAGCTTGAAAAGCCTAGCCTCTCAAATATGAAAACGCTCACTGCTCGGGCGACTCATCTGAAATACTACCTGCAATACCTCGAAGATACCGGGCAACACTTTCTTGATTTGCCAAAGAAATACTACGAACGTGCACCGCAAAAATTCAGCGTTTTTATGAAGCAGTCTTTAAATAATAATGACTTCAGTGCTGAACATATTAATAACATTCTTTCCACAGTTGCCCATTTTTATACAAACATTCGTTACGAGTCACTCGTGACGGAAGTTAGCCTGAAGAATGAGCCATTCACGCCTATCAGAAAGACGATTATGACGGCTAACCGTGTGGGTTTGGTTCGCAGTGTACAGACGATTACGAATGACCTCCGGATTAAGAGTAGTAGACGTCCAATTCCTCAACATGGAAAGCTCAGAGATGGTGGAAGCTTGCGACCTTTAATGCCCGTAGAGCAAAAAATTATTGGGGAAGGATTTAGAAAAAATTACGCATCAATAGAGCTGGAGTTAATGATTCGAGTTGCTCTTGAAACAGGTGCCAGACAACAAACAGTATGCACGTTGAGTATCGGTTGCATTAAAGAGGCATTTGAAGAGCTAGAGTCATCCTCCTTTATAGATAATGTAGTTATAAAAACAGGCCAACGATACAAAGCAGATACGAAAGGAGGAAGGCCAAACAATCTGATTTTTAGACGCGAGCTTATTAACAACTTAATAACGTATATTTATTGTGAGCGTGCGGAAAAAAGACGAAGCCGAAAAAACAGTTTTTATTCTGAAACAGATGAAAACTATGTATTTTTAACACGTGATGGGAATCCATATTTAACAGCTCAACGAGAAATTGGAGACCGTCAAGACCCGATGGCTGCGTGGAATATTAACGCGCCACTGATGGTGCCGAAGAACGGTCAATCGCTTAGAAATGAGTTGGGACGATTTATTGCACGTATCCAAAAAGATGAGCCCGATTTCAAGATTTTTAGTTTTCATGACCTCAGGGCAACAATGGGAATGAACGTAGTACGACTGCTGAGGGGAAAAGGTTACCCTGATTCTAAGATATTTGATCATGTCAGGCAACGTTTGAATCATAGTGATATTAAAACAACAGAATTGTATTTAAATTTCGATGCAGAGCTAACTGAGTTTAATTATATCCAAGAGGAATTTGGTTCGCTATTTTATCCGGGGGATAATGATGAGTAAGTTATTCACTTCTCGACCTATGGTCGAAATAGACCCTCAAGACCCTCCTAAGTTGTATGCGCCCCAAGCTGTTATTGTTAAAGGGGTTAGGGCCGATGGCTTATTTTATAAGGTAGATATTGGCAGAATCTGTTATTTAGAGAGAGATGAAGTTTCCAGACGTTTGTCAAGGGGGAAGCATCACTCGCTTGGATTGGTTAGTGCTGATTCCCTATCGTCAGAGAGGGTGAATTGGCTAAGGAATTATTTGGATTACGCTTTTCGTAAAGGTTGGCGTGATGAAACTTTGCGGGGAAAGCTTCATTATGTACGATATTTTTTTCAGTTTTGCGATTTTAATGAAGGGGCAAAACCAACTTCATTGACTGATTTGGTAAATGAATATAAAAGATATCATATAGTTCTTTATCAACGAGCGCGCATGAGTGGTGTTTCTGCATTGGGTGGAACAGCATTAAATGGGCGTTTAAATTCCGCTAGAGACTTTATTCAGTGGGGTGCGCAACTGTCGAATAATGAAATTCTTGAATATGTCCCTAAGAATCGACATAGAAAGTTAAATATAGAACCAGAAGTTAGAACTATAAATCTTAAAGATGGACAAGATTATTTGCGCGCGTGTGCCGTCTATTTTAGCCAATTTTCAGATGCTATTCTAGATAATAAATATCCTGTTCGAGTGACTCCGCCAAATTCTACTGATAAGGATCTTTATTGGCATTCGCCAAGAGGGGCTACTTTGAAAGATTTGTCTAATTGTTTCGATGTAAATGGTGCTCCACTTCCTAAGAAAGATATTGGTTATGCTGTCTCAAAGAATTTCAAAAGTAAAAGTGGTTTTCATGGAAAAAGAGGCTTCTATGATAAAACTCTTATTTTTAATAGGTGTGAATGGAGGAGTGGGAGTTTAACTTTTCAAAAGATTTATGCTTACAACTTGAGTGTTTTTTGTTTTTTTCAGATTTATCTTGGGCTTACTGCAGCGAACGTTCAAACTACTCTTGATCTAAAGATATCAGATATTGATTTAAGTGCAATTGGTTCTTCTTCATTCGCTAAAAAGCATAAGTTTCGTGCAGGAAGATCCGTTGAATTTACGGCTTCGAGTAAACTAAAGAAAGAGCTGCTAAGATACCTAAAGCTAAGAGAGTGGGTTGAAGGTTTAGGTCTTTCAGGGGATGTCGGTGATTATCTTTTTGTAAAAATTGGCGAGAATCAGACTTTAAAACGTTTGGAAAGAAGCAGTGGTAATTGGCTTATAAGAGGATCACCGCTGTTTAAAGGTATTCCAATTATTTCATCGAGAGATATTAGACAGCTATCCGGTGAATATTTTATTAGAAAATCACAAGGAAAAATATCCTTGGTGGCCAAAAAATTAAATAATTCAATTGCAACAACTACAAAGTCTTACACATCTATTGACTTGGAATCACAGGCTATTGAGATGAATGACTTCCATGAAGCGGTGAGCTCTAAAGTGAGAAAGTTTGATCGGGCAACAGTAGAGCCCATTTCTGTTAATCTGGCGAGTGATTGTAAGACTGAAAGAATCGCAGCTGGGTCTTGTTCTAACTTAGATGGAGGCACCCCGTTAAGGCGAGAAGGTTTTAATACTGAAGCCCCAGAGCCTTCTTGTGGAACTTTTGAAAGCTGTCTATTTTGTGAGTACTTTGCAATCCATCCCGATTTTCAAGATATCCATAAAATTTTAAGCCTCCGGGAAGCGTTGCGTATAGCATCATTGATCAGAAATGATCCGGAGCATTATGAAGCCGTAGTGAAACCAGCACTTTTAAGAATTGAAGAAATTTTAGCATTTGTTTTAGACAAGAACGAATGCTATGGAGAAGTACTTAGCAAAGTGGAGGAGGAAATTGAAATGGGTAAATATAATCTACACTGGAACAGACAGATACAAGCGCTATTATCTCGATATAACGAATTGTTGATAGAGCATTAATTATGGAGTATTTGATGTCGAGAGATTCTACTGCGAAGGAGATATTTCTAGCTGAAGAAGTATCAAGCGCAACGATCGCAGATGAAATGGTAGTTACCATTGCCAGAGATGGGAATCCTTTGTCAAGATTTAGAGATGATATTTGGGATTATAGTGCTACTAGCACAGCAATGAAAACTCTCAATTTTAAGACAAAAGTTGAGAGTTTTCTTTCTGGTATAGGTACGAATAAGTTCAAACATGGAAATGCTTCTTGTGCAATTAAGTTTCTGAAGACTTTTGCGATTCATTGGATTAATTTTGTCGGTGGATGCTCAATGTCAAAACTTAATGGCGATTTGGTGGCAATGGCGTCTTTAATTTGTTATTGCGCTGATAATAATATTCCGGTTAACAAAGTTTTCTCTACTCCCAATTCAATTGATTTTTTGATTAGCCGTGGGTCGTCAGACAAGCAGGTGGGGATATTACTTGCAAAGATTCAGCGCTTCACAGATACAGCGACTGCTCTCGGTAATAGTTGGTTTTGGGAAGAGTTGACTCCCTCTCTGGAGTTTTTATATCGGTTAAAAATATTTAGAAAGCAGTTCCCGGAAACCGGCGATACGTTTCAGACACTTCTTATTCCATCAAAAATATATCAGTGCTTATTAAAAAGCACGATTGAAGATTTAGACCGATTCATTGACAAAATTGATGCTATCAATTTCATCTTTCAAATGCGAACTCTTGCAAGAGACAAGGCGGTGAGTCTGGACAGAAAGCTTGAAGCTAGTCCACTTACAAGTAAACAAGCCGCGCGTGTAACATTTCAATGGAATAAATTGATTTTAGAGAATGATAGGCTGCGCGTCGCCCTCAAAGAGCTCTTAGATGCGGGTATTTCAAAAAACGAAAGTTGGGCAGGGATCGTTGAGAATTTTGGCCGTTGGCAAATTCGCTGTGCAATTGTGATTGCTGCTTTTACTGGTATGCGCAAGGGCGAATTGTTGTCTATACCACTTAATGGCCTCAAAACTCTAAGTATTGATAATGGAGATATTCCCGTTGTTTGGTCATCTACAACAAAACTTGAGGATAATGGTGTACCTCGTTTTACAAAATGGGTTACTAGTGGTGTAGTCGAATCTGCATTTGAAGTAGCCAGGACTATTGCGAATGGCGCGCTATCTTGGACTGATGACAGATCTTTAGAATATCCTAATGAGCAAGACATACCTTTATTCTTATCAGTGGAGCATGGAAAAAAGGGAAAGCCCCATCCGAGGTTTCGTTATGCAGCAACTTCATTCAATGGAGGTTCTGCCTTTGGAGGACTTTACAAAGATGAACTTCAGATTTCCGATCAAGATGTAGAGGAAGTAAGTTGGTTCTTGTATGGCGAAGATTTACCAAACTGCATTAGCGTGGGTGAAACATGGCCTCTAACATTTCATCAGTTTAGGCGATCAATGGCAGTTTATGCAGCTGCGAGCGGGCGAGTATCATATCCTGTTTTAAAGGCTCAGCTTAAGCACATCAGCATGGTGATGACTGCATATTATTCCAACTCAAGCTCGAGAGCTATAAACATACTAGGGAATGGCCTTGAAGTTAAAGCTTTACGTGCCGAGTGGGCTGAGGCGAAGGCTCGTGCTGAAGCAGATGATCTCTTTCATTTATTAGAAAATGGACTGCCATTAGCTGGTAGCGCGGGGAAAAAATTAAGAACACAACAAACTAAGGGGCAATTGCCAAGCTTTTTAGAGAGTCGTAAGACAACAACGCAGGCTGTCAAAAATGGTAAGATTCGTTACCGCCCTACCTTGGTAGGAGGATGTATGTCACTGAAACCCTGTAATAAAGGAGCAGGCGTTCTGGCTTCCGCATGTATTAGTTGCGAAAATTCCGTGTTTTTACCAGGATCGAAGATAGCCTTGGAACAAACGAAGGAGTTTTATAAGCTGGAGTTAGCAGGTGTAATTCCAAAGCGTGCCCGCCAAGAGTATGAGGAAAATGTAAGGCAAATTGATATCTTCTTGCAGAATTTGGTTGAATCAGTGGAGGTCTCATGAGGATTCACAGCGAAGCAGAACAGCAATATTGGGATGCCCTTGTACGGTTAAAGAGTGGAAAAACTGAGGTGGTTGATACAAGATCAACTCGGTTTAAGTTCACTAAAGATGCTGTGGGCCGTGAAGCTGGGCGAGGTAAGGGCTATGTGCGTTATGAACGTTATCCATCGCTTTGTGATGCTATAGCTGATGCTGAAGCTAATCGTAAAAAAGATGGCTTAGATGCTCCTGGTTTTGCTCATAAAGTTGAGAAGCAAAAAGAGCTCAAAAAAAAAGCAAGAGATGAATACCATAAACTTAAAAAAGAATATGATCTTTTAATGGCTGAATATTTAAACGTTGTTCGGCGCAATTTTGAGCTGGAAACAGGTTTGGTTGAAAGTAATAATCAAAGGCTCGTTCGAGTTCCAAATAAGAAATAGATGATAATGCCTTTGATCTTTGTGGAAGAGTCTCAAATTTCAATGACTTTTTTTTATGCTCTTTTGTCATTAGTCGTTAAATGGTTTGTTCTCAGGGATTTATAAATGTTTGTTAACGATGAAGAATGCTGTCAGTATTTGATAGCCGCATTTGCAGGTATATTCCCCGATCTGAAAATAATAGGGGGAGCTGAGGAGCCGATTTATGTAGCGCCTAAAGACAATGACGCTGCAATAATCTATTTTAGGAGTAATTACCCGAGAAGTTTGCTGCATGAGATTTCTCATTATTGTTTAGCGGGTGATAGACGAAGAAATATAGATGATTTCGGCTTTTGGTATTCTCCATGCGGAAGAACTGCGAAAGAGCAATTGCTATTCGAGGACGCTGAGGCCAGGCCTCAAGGATTAGAGAAAGCCATGTGTGAGATTCTAGGTTTGAAATTTTCACCAAGTTTGGACGATTTTTCAGGGCGTCCCCCCTCGGAGGAGTTTCAGAAAAATTTGAATGTGGCATATCGAGAGATGATCACAAGTCCGCCTCCTACTGCAAAAAAAGCATTATTGGGTATAAAAAACTATGGGGATGCTAAGGGACGTCCTGTCATTATCAGTAATTGTTACGGCATTTAATAAATGGCTGCGATAGTCCAGGCCGTTTTAGGCCACCAAGAGTTTGACCATACAAGGCCATACCTCACCGTAAACCAAGAGACAATACGGCTAGCATGTGAGTTAACCTTGACCTAGTGACGTATGGAGTTTAATGTCTGCCAGGGGTGCTTTTAACGCACCATTTTAGGAATAAATGTGTCTGATCAAATCTCTTATCCCAAGGGTGATCTAAGGCGTATGTTGCTTGTGCTTGGCGTGATAGACACCACCCGAGAGGCCACTTTGGTAAAAATAGCGGCCAGGAGTGGCCTGGACAAGAAAACTGTCTCGAATCTGATCCATCATGCGGCAGAGCAGGCGCACGTCAGCATCGAGAAGTCAGGGCCGGTTTATGCCATTGCTCATTGGGGGCCAATTATTAAGAAATCAGGTGCTAGAATGGTCTTAACAGGCGCATTAAACACACCTGGTATGGTTATATCTAAACACGGCTGAGGAAAACATCATGACACAAAGGGAGAATGCTGGGGGTAGCGAATCCGTAAAGGCGGATGATGTATATACGAAAACTCTCTACGACTTTAGTGAATTGGAAATTATTAAGTTGCTGGGCTGGATGCACGGTGAGTGCTTGTCAGGAAGAGCATCAGACAAAGAGATTCGTGACTTCGTTCTGGGAATCTATAGGACACGTTTCATGGCGGCGGGATATGGTAAGCAACTCTTTCTTAGTCAAGGCGGAGGGCTTGATGAGGCGCTTGAGTTATCAGATGAATTATCTAAGCATAGCCCTATAGCGCAAATGTCTTTTGATGCTAGGGTTCAGTTCTCAGATGTTATCAGTAACCCATTTGATATAATTAAGCCTGAAGCTGAAGAAATGCTTAAATCGGGGGGCTTAATGGCCAACCTTGTAGCTACTGGTAAGCCAGAGATCGCGCAAATCATCTGGAGGGATGCCGCCAAGGGTGTGTTTCATTCCCTGTGAGCACGGCAAATAAATGCAATCGCAATATATGTCGAAAAATACATAGCCTGTCGCAGCAATAGCTATTAATTCTGTCGCATTTAATATTGTGCAGGTTACTATAACTTACGGCTATTAGGTGACCAACGTCGCATAATAGCTGAAAATAAGTCATCTAATTCTTTAATACCTGATGTAATGTTTTATGGCATGACTGCTCCTTAGAGGATGAGCGTATGGGGCTCAATTAGCCAAGTGCGAGGCCCTTTAAGAGAGACAGCAGCGATATCTGAGGCATGCGTACCACTTTGCCTACCTTGGACGAATGCCTCTCTTGCTGTCCTACGGTTTATTCCTTGCTCATAGTTTGTCAAGCGCCGCTGATTAGGAGCCTCCGAACCTCAGTGGCTGGAGGTGGTCTGCCCGCGAAAAAAGGCTGCGAGAATTGGCTCACTCGGCTTTCCATCCATGAAATTGTTAAGCCGAACGGATAAATAGCATCATTATGGAGGCAGCTATTGCCATTACACTACCTTAGGTGAGCTGAGCCCCAACCAAAGAACGGCCTCTAGGTTTTTTTGCAGTGCTTACTCATCTCGTGTGTTCAAGTGAAAAAACAGCTAATGGGCTCAGTCTCGTATGCAGGCAGAATAGTTGCAGATTAAATCCCCCCAATCTACTGCTTACTATGTCTATATATTTAAAAGGTCATATCTTTCTTTCACTTCCGAAAGACATTTTGCCCTAGTTATTGAAGATTTTCCTTGCCGTGTACCATGCAACTTACGGCAAAAATAAATTTTCCAAATTTTATTGAATATTTTATCTTCTATGCTAGGATCCCAGTCCAATTTTTTTCGCCATTCAATTGCCCACCTCCGGCACATTTCATCAAAAAGCTCGCGATTAAAAGTAAGTACTAAACTGTCAATTGCCTCTATAGATTTTTGCAATGTTGCAAATCCTACAGCAATCCTGACTGGCTTTTTGTAATTTTTTGCTCCAATCTGAACTGCATTTCTCCCTGGCAAAATGCCAGCGTTATGTACGATACCATGGCGCAAATGGCAAACAAGATCGTATTGTTCAAGGGGGCCTTTGAAGCTAGAGTCTTTGAGTTCGAACCTAAGGTAGCCTTTCGCAGCCTTTTTAATGTCATCTTTCGAGCAAAAGGTAAGATGTTCGAATGCACTTCTTCGAAACTCAGCATGCCCATGCCACAATACGCCACCTAAATTTATTTGCTTTTCAGCGGCGTTTTCGCGAGAAATTGGGCACGCTTCCAAAGTAAGCGATAATATAGAGCGAAAATATGCTTCCGCAGCGGAAACAGCTCCAAGTAATAGTAACCCTCCAAGATGCTCGTTCTCTTGAAGTTTTTCTTCAGTGCCATAGGCAAGCAAACTTCTAGAGTAATCGACATACGCATCAATCGGACAAGGAAGATCAATTTCAACCAAAAAGGAATGATCCGATCCCATGCTGTTAGATGAAGGAGCTTCATTTACATAATCCGAGATTGAGAGCGTCACGAAACATACTCCTCAGCGTGCCCTACAATCGCTTGCGCCCGTGCTTTACCTATATATGAAATTCCAAGCAATGTTTCTCGATTAGCATCTGTAAGAATATCTCGAATTCTACGAATTTGTGAATGCTCCTTAATTCTTTTCTCTAGCCTTTTTGAGATTGGAAGAACTGATATGTCCCGTTTTACAAGCTCCTCATAGGCTGAGGACGGCTTTAGCTTTGCCCCACAATTGGAACAGAACCTTGCCTCTGGATTGCTTCTCGGAGTTGAGCAAGCATGACAAAGCGGCAGTGCAAGTGTGAAATCTTCGGATACGAGTCCTGCCTTCTCGAAAATAGAGGTGGATGTCAATCTCGGCCAAGCTTGGTGCTTTGGCGCCCTGATAACTTTAAGAAATGAGCTAACTGATTTTGTTCGACTTCCTACAATAATATTTTCCGTAGTTAGATCACCAATGTGAACGTGATAATGTTGAAATGCTCCCTTTTCACCCTTGAGGATTGAACCGGAAGACATAATCAGTCCCGAGTATTGAAGAAATCCGAACACTTTTTCCAAATCTGCATTAATCGGTGTTTTTACAGCAAATTGCAGCGCCTGCTTTTCAAGCGGCTTTCCCTTATTAAAATCTCTTATCTGAGCAAGTATTGCTTGATAAGCCCTAGATCCATTTTCGACATAGCTTTCATAAGAGGGTAATTTTGCGGTAAGTGAATCGTAGACACCATGCGACATATCTCTTCCAATACGAGATAGGCGCAGCAATTTTGATTTATTCAGACCGCCGTTAGTATTAATGTATGTATCTGGAGTGTTAAATACAGATCGTAGCATTCCTAAAAATCCTCTAGGGATTCCGAATGCAGCATATGCAAGCAGTATTATGTCTTCCTCGTTTCCTGAAATAAAATCTAAATCAGCGCCCTCAAATCTCTTGCTAGCCAACGAAACCATGAAGGCTTCATACTCTTTACCAGATGGCTTAATCCACGCATCAATTTGTTCCGCGTCGTGTCCAACGTGAAAATTAGCCGAATTTGAGGTTATACCGGGATATATTGCTGCCTTTGGAGAAATAGTTCTCGATTTTATTGCACGAAAGAAGTCAAAAAAATCTTCTTGCTGCTTCTCTGAGAATGAATGAGCGGCATCATCTATAAGAATTACACAGCGCTTAAGTTCGTTCCTTGAAATCAATTCCTCAATATGCTCTGTTAAGAATGTTAATGTGAATTTATCTATTTGATCCGCACTTGCGCTGCTCGCCTCCAGTGAGTTAATAGCCTTTGAAATAAACTCTTTTGGAGGAAAGGATTCTGGGGCAACCAGATTGCCATGCTCCTCCATAGCCTCCCATATAGATAAAAGAATTTTCGCAATAAGCCAAGACCGAAACCAATACGATGCATTAGGCCCATTTACGTAATAAGGCTCTAATTTTAAAGTGAGCTTGAAGTTCACATAAACTGGTAATGTCTTGTCTGCACTTTCCTCAATAAGGCGGTAATACGCCTTCTTCATAAGTGTGCTTTTGCCGCAACCGCGAGGGCCTATCAAAAGCTTTGCTCCACCACCCATGAGCTTCTTTAAAATTTCCGTTTCATTAGGGTGCTCTGCAGCTAACTTTTGAAACTTTGCACGGTCGATGTATTCCGCTTGTTCGATGAAATTTTCCTCAAGCGGTAATTCTTCTTCTATTTCTAAATTAAAATTAGCGGTAGTGGCCATAATAGTTGTATCCTTGCATGTTTAACTCCAACTTAATTGACCGGTGGAGACTGTTGTCGTTTTTTCTTTTTTAGTATGAATTATCTGCTTTTAAGTCTGCCAGCTACCTGGGAGCCGTGCAAAACAATTATTTGGGAATCGTTTTCATTGGCACAGATACAGAACCTTCCTATTAAAAGGTGCGGTTTATCCGTTCGATTTAACAGCTTATTCACGGATAGAAGGGCCGAGCGACCCAATTCTCTCAGCTTTTTGCGGGCAGACCATCTCCAAGCACTGAGGTTTGGAGGCTCCTCAATAGCAGCGTTTGGTAAACATAGGGAAAATGTACAAAAAGAGAATTTTATAGCAATTTTGTACATTTTTCTAAGACATGCTGCTTTTTAATTGGAATTTAAAATTATATTTTAAATCAGAATGTTATGTATGTACATTTGTTGCTAAGAGATTGCTAGAAATGAGCCATTGGTGTATTGCTGGCTCGCAGCGGCGCCTGCAAGAAGATTACGGCTACTGGTACTGTCCTGATGGACGTAATGCCGAGCAGCAGGCATTGTTCGAGCGGGCTGAAATTGTGCCACAGGCGCTCGAATCAATATTTACTCATGCCTGCGGCCGCCCGTTTAATATCAGTGTCGATAATCTCGGTGGCGATGTTGAGGTCGATAGAAGTGCATTTACGGCGCGCGTTGTATCTCGCGCGCAAGGCTACTTGAAAGAAGGGCTGCCTGTACGCGCTAACGCTTTCCTGGTGGCCATTAACTGCTTTTACTCTCACCAGAAAGCGCTAGCGGACGCCATCGCCGAAGGGCAGGCTGTGTTAGATCAATTAGACGTGACGGCCAGCGCTTAATCGTCGTCTGTTAGGCGCTGATGCATCGACAGCATGACCTCGAGCTCATGTTCTGGCCGCATCGGTTCCAGACCCAGTTCGCTAAAGGTTTCCCGGCGCTGGCGATGCCATTCGCTAGGAGTGATCGATGGGTAGAGTACCGAGGCGGGGGCAAGCTCAACAAAAGGGTCTAGCCCATAGGTGTCGAATAGACGCGCAAGCGCCGCTTCGTCTTCTCCGTTGTCACTGGTATATAGCGTGGCGGAAAAGTGATCGGTCTCTAGCTCGCGAATCACCTCAAGCGGGCTTACGCCGAGGCTTTCCAGTTCTTCCATGCTGTAGGCGCCCAAGGCATTCGTGTCTTCTTTAATCCAGCTGTCATCCGGCTGAATCAACGTTTGCTTTACACGACCATCGGGTAGTGACCAAGCAATGGCTAGCGGTAGGCCATCGTCTTCACCTGTTTCAATGGCTATAAATCCTGGATAATCAGACACGCTATTACTCCTCTAGGGGCGTCGTAGGAAGGCGGAAAAATCGCTGTGCGGTTTGGGTCGTGGCTGCGCCTAATGCTGCATCGCTGATGCCGTACCACTGGGCAATCTCGCGCGCTATCCACGGCAGCAGTGCGGGCTCATGTCGACGGCCTTTTAATTTCGCCGGCAGATTGCGGGGCAGCAAGTAGGGGCAGTCCGTTTCCACCATCAACCGTGTCAGCGGTATATCGCTAACCAACGAGCGCAGGTGATGTCCGCGTCGCTCATCGCAGATCCAGCCGGTTAAACCTATATGTAAGTCTAGGTCGAGATAGCCAAAAAGCGTATCGCGATCGGCCGTAAAGCAGTGCACCACCGCTTGGCTGATGTCGTCTCGCCATGCATGCAATATTTCGCGCATCCGTTGACCCGCATCCCGCTCATGTAAAAAGAGCGGTAAACCGCTTTCAACGGCGAGTGCCAACTGAGCCTCAAAGGCACGCTCCTGCTGCTGAGGCGTCGAAAAATTACGATTGAAATCCAGCCCGCACTCACCCACTGCGACCACTTCTGGCATGGCATGTAACGCCGCCATCGAGCGCGACAGGTCGTCATTCCAGTGACTGGCATCATGGGGATGTACGCCTGCCGTCGCGTATAACCCAGAATATTGTTTGGCGAGTGCAACGGCCTGTTCAGCATGGGCGAGATCAGTGCCGGTCACGATCATAGTCGTTACCTGCGCCGCCTGGGCACGCTCGATCACTGCCTCAAGATCGCGACCAAAGCTTTCATGAGTCAGGTTTGCACCAATATCTATTAAAGGAGCGCTAGGGCGAAACTGTAGTGCTTCGGGTAAAAACGCATCAGTGTCAGCAGTAGCCAAACGTTGCTCCTTAGCCAGATAGAAAACCTCCATTGTAACGGTATGCGCGTACATCGACTAATGCTCTGTTGATAGTGGTCAGTGCGCACGAATGGCACGAATTGCAAAAAACTTGGCTTGTTAGGTAAACAGCAACGGGGTATTTGCGGCTAGGATGAAGTGAGGGTATTACCGGCGATTCTGCGGCCATTGATTTAATAACAACAATAGAGAGTCTAATAACCATGCCAATATCTCACCGCTTTGCTGTCTCCACGCTCGCCATTGGTATTCTACTGGCTAGCAGTGCCTCCCTGGCTGTTGCTGCTGAAGGTGTTTCTGATAATGAAATACGGATCGGCTATTTAGCTGATATGTCAGGCGTTTACCGCGACCCTATTGGCCCGCTAGGCGAAGATGCCATCATGATGGCGATTGAAGATATCGGCGGAAGCGTTAACGGCGCCAATATCGTGGTATTTAGTGCCGATGATCGCAATAGCCCAGACGTTGGCTCAAGCGTAGTGCGTGAATGGATCGACGAACGTAATGTCGATATGGTCACCGGGCTGGTGGCATCATCTGTCACGCTCGCTGCGGTAGGTTTATTAGAAGAAGCCGACAAGCTTGGGCTGGTCAATGGTGCCGTGTCGTCAGCTATTACTAACGAACACTGCTCGCCTAATCATATTCATTGGGTATACGACACATGGGCGATGTCCAATGGCACTGCAAAAGCCATTACCGACGAGGGCCATAAAAAGTGGTACCTGCTGAGTGCCGATTACTCGTTTGGCCATGCGCTAGAGGCTGATGTCACAAGAGTCGTCACAGAAAATGGCGGCACCATTGTGGGCAGCGCTCGGCACCCGTTCCCCAATAGTGATTTCTCTTCTTTTATGCTCCAGGCTCAGGCCTCGGGTGCGGATGTTATTGCGTTAAACAACGCTGGCGGCGACACGATTAACGCCGTGCAGACAGCGGGGGAGTTCGGCATTACCCAGGCAGGCCAGATTTTAGCCGGAATGGTGCTGTTTAGTACCGATGTGCGCAGTATTGGGCTAGAGAATGCACAGGGCTTACAGTTTACCAAAGCGTGGTATTACGATTTAAACGACGAGACACGCGCCTGGGCTGAACGCTTTCGCGAACGCACGGGCAGTATGCCAACGATGGTTCATGCAGGGCTTTACTCCAGCACTCGCCATTATCTTGAGGCCATTGCAGCAACGGGCACGGACGATACACAGACCGTGCGTCAGCAAATGGCTGATACGCCCATCAACGACATCTTTGCTACCAATGGCTACATCCGTGAGGATGGCCGCATGGTGCATGACATGTATCTAGTCGAAGTTAAGACGCCTGAAGAGTCGCAGGATGAGGATGATCTTTTCCATATCATTCGTACCATTCCTGCAGAAGAAGCCTTCCGGCCGCTTTCAGAAAGTGTTTGCCCACTGGTCACGAGCTAAAGCGTTGCCCATTAACGGCCACCCACTTGAGGATTTAGCATGTCTGAACCGTCTATTATTCAGCAAAATAGTATTGGGGCTGCTTTAAGTCGCAGCGCTCGAAAGTATCCGCATCAGTTGGCACTGGTATTTGGTGAACGTGAGTGGCGCTATCTTGAGCTCAGTCAAGCCGCCAATCGGGTGGCTAATGGCTTGCTGGCAGCAGGCCTCGTACCAGGTGATAGATTGGCCGTTTATGGCAAAAACTCTGACGCATATGTGATTGCTTGGTTGGCAGCTACCAAGGCAGGTTTAGTGCATGTGCCTATTAACTTTGCGCTAAGCAGCGAGGAGTTGCGCTACATTCTTGAACAGTCGGGTGCCATGGGCTTGCTGAGTGATATAAGTCTTGCTAGCAAAGTGAATGCCGCGACAGAGGGGTTGAATTTGGCCCTGATGGGAACGCTACACGCTGAGCAGGAGAGTACTGCCGGCAGTTTTGATGTGCTAAGGCATGCGAGATCAGCAGCACTTAGCCAAGAGCCAGACGCTGCAGTCGATGGCGCCAGTCTCGCTCAACTACTTTATACCTCGGGCACCACCGCGGCGCCCAAAGCCGCCATGATGACGCATCAAGCATTAATGGCCGAATACATGGCCTGCATGGTCGAGCTGGATATTAAGAGCAATGACGCCATGCTCGCCGCGTTGCCGCTTTACCATTCAGCGCAAATGCACGTTTTTCTAATGCCCGCGCTGTTATTGGGCGCTACCGTCTATTTGCTTGAAGCGCCGCTTCCTGAGCTATGTTTAAGCGCCATGTCTAACCACAAGGTCGCATCTTTTTTTGCCCCGCCAACGGTCTGGATCAGCTTGCTACGCCATGCTGAATTTGACCGCTTTGACTTAAGTGCCCTCAACAAAGCGTATTACGGTGCCTCGATTATGCCGGTGCCGGTACTGGAGGAGCTGCAGCAGCGCATACCGGGCGTAGGGCTATACAACTGCTATGGGCAGAGCGAAATTGCCCCGTTAGCCACCGTTCTGCGTCCTGAAGAGCATGCCGCGAGGCCTGCTTCCGCCGGGCGGCCCATATTGACGGTGGAGACGCGCATCGTCGACCTAGACATGAATGACGTACCTTCCGGCGAGCATGGAGAGATTGTCCATCGCTCACCGCAGCTTATGAAAGGGTACTGGGACAAAGCAGCGATGACAGAAGAAGCCTTCCTGGGAGACTGGTTTCATTCTGGCGACGTGGGTTACTTCGATGAGGCAGGCTATCTTTATGTCGTCGATCGCATTAAGGATGTGATCAATACCGGTGGCGTACTGGTGGCCAGTCGTGAAGTAGAGGAGGGGCTCTTTAAGCACCCTGCGGTATCGGAAGTTGCTGTCATCGGTCAGCCGGATGAGAAGTGGATTGAAGCTATCACCGCCGTGGTGGTTCTAAAAGAAGGCCAGTTGGTCAGCGAGGAAGCGCTGATTCATCACGCCAAAACGTTAATGGCGCCTTATAAAGTGCCTAAGCACATTGTCTTTACCGATGCGTTACCCAAGAGCACCGCTGGAAAAATCCTCAAGCGCCATCTACGTCAAGAGCTTAAGCCATGAGCGTGGACCAGGAAGCAAGCGCGCTGTTCTACAGCATGATTAAGCGCTGTCTCACGAAAGAAGTGGCACCGTTTTACGATCAGTGGGAGGCCTCAGGCGAAATCCCCCGTTCGTTGTGGCATGCGTTAGGCGCTGCAGGCTTGTTGGGTATTGATCTAGATGAACAAAACGGTGGGTCAGAGGCCGATATTGCGATTACCCAGCTCGTGCTGGAAGAGCTTTCTCGCCAAGGATTTGGTGGCTTAGCCAGCGCTTATAATATTCACGCCAATATCGTCATGCCTTATGTGCAAACGCTAGGGACGGCCTCACAGCGCGAGCAGTGGCTGCCAGCCATGGCCCGTGGCGAAATTCTCGGTGCCATTGCCATGACCGAGCCCCATGCCGGTAGCGATCTGGCATCAATGAACACTCGCGCGAAGCGCACTAATGAAGGCTGGGAGTTAAGCGGCAGCAAAATTTTTATCACCAACGGCCAGTTTGCCGACGTGGTGATTGTGTGTGCCAAGACGGATCCTAGCGCTGGCGCAAAAGGCGTTTCTCTGTTTTTAGTCGATACTCATTTGTCGGGCTTTGCACGGGGCAAACCGATCAAAAAAATCGGCCAGCACGCCAGCGACACCGCCGAGCTTAGCTTTGATCATATTCAGTTGCCTCATGATGCTTTGCTGGGCGAAGAGGGCGCCGGTTTTCGCTACTTAATGCAGGAGCTGCCGCGCGAACGTCTCGGCGTTGGCGCTCAGGCCTTGGGCGCAGTAGAAGGCGCGTTAGCGCTTACCTTAGCGTATGTGGAGCAGCGCCAAGCATTCGGGCAACGCGTGGCTGATTTTCAAAATACTCGTTTTGTCCTGGCTGATATAAAGGCCCAGCTAGACGTCGCACGCGCCTACTTCGAGCACTGCCTCGAAAAATACCGCCAAAGGACGATGAGCAGCACCGATGCCGCGATTTTAAAACTGCAGCTAAGTGAGCTGCAGTGCCGAGCGGTGGACCGTTGCCTGCAGCTGTTTGGCGGCTACGGTTATACGGAGGAATATCCTATATCACGCTTTTATCGAGACGCACGAGTGCAGACTATTTATGCCGGTAGCTCAGAGATCATGAAAGAGGTCATTGCACGCTCGCTGCTTGGCAAAGTGGATTCATCGAGTCGCTAATAAAGCGTTGCTAAGAATCAGTTAGTTAAGACATGAGAAAATATCTATGCGGTTGGATGATGTCGTGATCTTAGCGGGTGCGCGCACCGCTATTGGCAGTTTTGGCGGGTCGCTCTCAAGCATGGCGCCGTTTGAATTGGGGGCGATAACCGCGAAAGAGGCATTACGGGGCTCTGGTGTTGAGGCTGGTGATATTGACCATTCTGTTTTCGGCCACATTATTACCACAGGCCCTCAAGATGCCTATTTGGCGCGGCATATTGCGCTGAACGCTGGCGTGCCCAAGGAAGCCGGTGCCTTCAACGTTAACCGACTGTGTGGATCGGGTGTTCAGGCCGTGGTGTCTGCCGCACAGCAGATCGTTTTAGGCGATAGTCGTTTGGCGTTAGCGGGCGGTGCTGAATCCATGTCTCGCGGGGCCTATATGTTACCGCCTCCGGCGCGCAACGGTGTGCGTATGGGCGATATGGGCATCCAGGACTTAACCTTGGGCATACTTAGCGATCCTTTTGGTAGCGGCCATATGGGATGCACCGCAGAAAACATCGCTAAAAAGTATGGATTTACCCGTGAACAGTTGGATCAATTTGCTCTTGAAAGCCACCAAAAGGCGGCTTGGGCAATAGCGGAAGGTCGCTTTGATGCTCAAATTGTACCGATAGAAATAAGCCAAGATAAGCAGACGGTGCGTTTCTGTCAGGATGAACACGTGCGCGAAGGTCTCCAGCTAGGCGATTTAACGCGGCTGAAGTCGGCCTTTCAAAAGGACGGTGTGGTGACCGCAGGCAACGCGTCAGGCATTAATGACGGCGCAGCAACTCTTGTCCTTGCTCACAGAGATGAAGCGAAACGGCGCGGACTGGTGCCCCGGGCACGCCTACGGGTAGCTACGATGGCGGGTGTTGAGCCATCGCTTATGGGCTTAGGGCCGATTCCCGCGGTTAAGCGCTGCCTGCAGCAGGCAAGTCTTAGTATTCATGATATTGATGTGATTGAATCAAACGAGGCCTTTGCTGCTCAAGCAATGGCGGTAGCGCAGACGCTAGGCTTTCCACTGGAAAAGCTCAACCCTAACGGTGGGGCGGTTGCGCTAGGCCATCCAGTGGGCGCGACGGGGGCTATTTTGATTCTCAAAGCGCTGCATGAATTAGAGCGTATTAACGGTCGCTACGGCTTGATCACGCTGTGTATTGGCGGCGGTCAAGGTATTGCGCTGCTTATTGAGCGCTGCTAAAGAAGCTCGCCGCAACAAGAACAAGCGAAAAGGAGTTTTAATGTCCACGATCACACCAAAAATGTTACCGGCAACGGCGTCGGCCACCAATCCATCTCTAATGATTGGCGACTTGCTGGACGCGGGTGTTCGCATGGCCGGCGATAATCAAATCGTATATCGAGACCAAAGCCGCCACGATTACGGGCGTTTTCGCGAGCGAGTCCATCAACTGGCCCACGTGCTGACTGCCCAGGGTGTTAAAGCGGGTGATGTGGTGGCCGTGTTAGATTGGGATAGCCATCGTTATCTGGAGTGTTTTTTTGCGATTCCAATGATTGGCGCAGTGCTGCATACGGTCAATGTACGCTTGGCGCCGGAGCAAGTTCTTTACACCATGGAGCACGCCGAAGACGCTTTTGTTATCCTGCATGAAGAGTTCATATCGCTGATTGAGCCGCTGGCCGATAAACTTCCCTTAGTACGTGGCTACCTGCTGTGCCAAGACGCGTCACAGGCTCTTAATACCACTCTTCCTGTTGTTGGTGAGTTCGAATCGCTGTTAAGTGAGCAGCCCACTGACTATGCATTCCCTCGCTTTGATGAAAACGCCGTGGCGACCTTGTTTTACACGACGGGCACCACGGGCAACCCTAAAGGGGTTTTCTTTACCCATCGCCAATTGGTATTACATACCTTAAGCGAGGCGAGTGCGTTCCAAGCGCCAGGTTTTGAGCTGTTGAATCGAGACAAGGTATATATGCCTATTACACCCATGTTTCACGTGCATGCCTGGGGCGTGCCTTATACGGCTACGCTGATGGGGGCTACCCAGGTCTACCCGGGGCGATATGAGCCAGAAATGCTGGTGAAACTGCTGGTCAGCGAAAAGGTCGATTTTTCACACTGTGTACCGACGCTATTAAACATGGTGGTTAGCGCTGAGGCGGTTGCCTCAAAACAGATTGATCTCACTGGTTGGAAGGTGCTGGTGGGTGGCAGTGCGCTAACGCAATCGTTGGCAAGCAAGGCCTGGGAACTTGGGATTGATACGCGCAGCGCCTATGGCATGTCGGAAACCTGTCCACTGCTGACCGCCGGGATTTTGCCCCAGGATATCGCCACCGCCGATTTTGCGACCCAACTGCCCTGGCGCTGTAAAGCGGGGCTGCCCATTCCTTTGGTTAGGCTGCAGGTTGTTGATTCCAACGATGAGCCGCTACAGCAGGATGGTAAAAGCATCGGCGAAGTGCGCGTCCAGGCGCCTTGGTTGACTCAAGCCTATTTTAAAGAAGAGGCGCGCAGCACCGAGCTATGGCGCGATGGTTGGCTTCACACCGGAGATGTAGGTTCTCTCGATGAACGTGGCTTTCTAACCATTAGCGATCGTATCAAAGATGTTATTAAAACGGGGGGCGAGTGGCTCTCATCGTTAGAGCTTGAAAGTTATATCAGTCAGTGTCCGGGGATTGCCGAAGTGGCCGTGATCGGCGTCGCCGATGACAAGTGGGGAGAGCGTCCGGCTGCATTGGCTGTAGCCGTCGACGCTAACAACCCGCCGACGGTGGCAGATGTACAGGCATTTCTAGAGCAGTTTGTCACCCAGGGAAAACTCAGACGCTGGGCCATTCCGAGCATGATCCGTTTCGTCGATGAAATCCCCAAGACCAGCGTGGGTAAGCTGGATAAAAAACGTATTCGTAGCGAAGTCTAGAGTGTCTAAAGTACCTGTCGCGCGATCAGTGAAGGTTGCCCGCCGTGCGAGCTTTGCGGTAAGCGGCGGGCGAATTGCCTGTCCAGGTTTTAAACGCGCGGCTAAAGCAGGCCAAGTCTTCAAAGCTTAATGCTTCGGCAATACTGATGAGTGGCTTTTGACTGCAGGTAAGCGCCTGAACGGCGTAGTCGCGCCGGTACTCATCCTTAACGGCCTGAAAGTGAGTGCCTTCCTGCTTCAAATGCCGAGCTAATGTGCGCGCCGACATGTGTAGGGCGTCGGCGACGCTGTGCACCGTGCCGGCATTGATAAGATCGCGCGCTAGGTGCTCACGTACACGGTGCGCCAGTAGGCGGTCCGCAAATGAGACGTAAAACCAATCTGCCGGGGCGCGCTTTAAAAAGGCGCCCAGGTGTTTTTTGGTTTGGCGTATAGGATGTTCAAGCCATCCTCGATCAATATAAATCGCGGTTTGAGGCTGCTCAAAGCGAACCGTACCTGGGTGGAAGTACAGATAATCAGCACTGTGTGGCGGCAGGATGTAGGCACACTCCATTAAAATCGGCGGTATTTTACGTGCAATCATCCATGATGCTATACCGTGAAAGAGCTTGAGCATCAGCTCATGAATTAAGGTTCTGCTCCCCGCCAAGGGCGCGTGCTCGACCAGGGCCATGCGGGCTAGGTCTCCTTCCAGCGTAAACACGTAGCCAAAGTCATCAAGCAAAATGCGGAAGAACTGCGTGTAGCGATGCAGCGCCACCTGTAGATTGGGCGCATCCAGCATCGTTAAGCACAGCAGCTTTAATGTGCCGCCGCGCAGCGGGCGGGCAAAAAAGCCGGGCGTTTCGTCGTCTAGTTCATGCACCAATAAGCGGTAAAGCTCGGCAAACTGCTCAACCGTTACTCGGCCATGTGGTGCTGCGAGTAAAAAGGGCGAGATCCCTGCCCGTTCAAGATAGCGAGTAGGCGGGGTTACGGTGATCGGTAAGCCTTTAAATAGCTCATTTACAAAATGCATCGAGACGGTAACCGTCACTGGCGGGCTGCCTATAGAAAAAGTCTTATCGACGAATTGTTGTTGTACATTGGCAAAACGTTACCACGCTGCCAGTTTTCGCTCCATAGGTTCCACCCCCTCGGCGCGCGCATGCGTTACACTGTGCGCCTTATGATTAAGGAGGACTCCGCGTGGCCCTGTTACGACTCGAACAGCTGCAACTCGCCTATGGCACCCATGTACTGCTCAATCGCGCCGATCTGACGGTTGAAAAAGGCGAACGCCTCGCGCTGGTCGGTCGCAATGGCACCGGCAAGTCCACCCTACTAAAACTGGTAGCGGGCGATATTTTACCCGACGATGGTTCCATCTGGCGTGCCCCCGGTCTCAAGATCGGTGTGCTTGCACAGGAGTTGCCGGAGTCATCCGGCCTCACTATTTTCGATATGGTCGCCCAAGGGTTGCCCGAAGCCGGTGAACTGCTCTCTGAGTATGATCATCTTATCAATGATCCTGACCCTGATATGGATCGCATGGCGACGCTGCAAACGCGCCTGGAAGCTATTGACGGCTGGTCGTATCACCAGCGTATTGATACCGTATTAACCCGTTTGGGCTTACCGCCTGAGGCGCAAATGAGCGCGCTTTCCGGTGGCTGGCGTCGGCGTGTGGCGCTTGCACGCGCGTTAGTCGCTGAGCCTGATTTGCTGCTGCTCGATGAGCCGACCAACCATCTGGACTTAGACACTATTGCTTGGTTAGAAGAACAGCTGCTGTCGTTTAATGGCGCCGTGCTGCTGATTACCCATGACCGGGCATTTTTATCTAAGTTGGCGACCAGTATTCTGGAGCTGGACCGTGGTCAACTGGGTCGTTACCCCGGTAAGTACGTCGAGTATCAAGCCCGTAAGCAGCACGAGCTTGAAGTTGAAGCGCGTGAAAATGCCGAGTTTGATAAAAAGTTAGCGCAAGAGGAAGTCTGGATTCGCCAGGGCGTCAAAGCACGGCGTACGCGCAATGAAGGTCGCGTGCGCGCTTTAGAAGCCATGCGCAATGAGCGCAGTCAGCGTCGTGAGCGCCAAGGCAATGCTAACCTGACGGTAGACCGTGGAGAGCGCACCGGCAAGCGCATCGTGGAGCTGAAAGGCGTCACTCAGCGGTTTGGCGATGACGTTGTGCTGCGTGGCATGAATCTCGAAATACTGCGTGGTGACCGAATCGGCTTCTTAGGGCGCAACGGGGCGGGTAAAACCACGCTGCTGAAAATATTGTTGGGCGAGCTTGAGCCCACCGAGGGCAGTGTTCAGATGGGCACCAATCTGAAGGTGGCCTATTTTGACCAGCTGCGCGCCGGGCTTGAACTGGACAAAACGGTTTACGACAACGTTGCTCAGGGCAGTGACCGGGTGAGCGTTGGTGGTAAAGATCGCCATGTGATGAGCTACCTTCAGGACTTCTTGTTCACGCCTGAGCGGGTACGCCAGCCGGTGAAAGCACTTTCCGGTGGTGAATCTAATCGACTTCTGCTCGCCAAGCTATTTACCCAGCCGGCCAACGTATTAGTGCTCGATGAGCCTACCAACGACCTCGACATGGAAACCCTTGAGCTGCTTGAAGAGCTGCTACTTGATTTCGATGGCACGCTGCTGCTGGTATCCCACGACCGAACCTTTATGGATAACGTTGTCACCAGCATGCTGGCCTTTGAAGGCGAGGGCGTGGTGCGTGAATATGTGGGCGGCTACACCGACTGGATTCGTCAGGGCGGTAAGCTGCCGCCGGCGCCTTGGGAAGGGGCAGCGCGGCAGCGTACTGAACCGACCTCAGAGGCGCCCAAAAAAGCGCCTGAAATCTCGGCGGCACCTGCCAAAAAAAGCGTCAAGCTCTCTTACAATTTGCAGCGTGAGTTAGATACGTTGCCCGCTGACATTGAACGTTTTGAGGGCGAGGTAGAAACGTTAGAAAATGCGATAGGTGACCCAGCGTTTTATCAGCAGGACGCCGACACCGTCGCAGCTAAGTTGCAGCAGCTCGAAGCCGTGCAAAAGCAGTTAGAAACAGCGATGGAGCGCTGGATGGAGCTGGAGGCAATGGCCGCAGGAGAGTAAGCCCGATAAATTAAAAGGCGCCTTATGGGCGCCTTTTTTGTTCTTGATAAAGCGGGCTCGATTACTCGTCGGTTTTCTCACCTTTCTTGCCGACGCGAACGGCTAAGACATCGCACTGGGCGCCATGAAGTACGCCGGTGGAGGTTGAACCCAGCAGCAGAGCAAAGCCATGGCGGCCGTGGGAGCCTACGACAATCAAATCCACGTTATGATCTTCGGCAAAGCGATGGATCTCGGTGTCGGGCATACCCACTACCACATGCTGATGGGTTTCAGGCACGTGAGGAGCGGCAATTTCAGCCAGGCGCTTTTTGGCATGCTCATCCAGCTGGTCTTGAATGCTGGTAAGGTCCATCGGGATATCGCCACCATAGGCAAAGCCAAGCGGTTCAAGCGTGTGCATGATGGATATTTTAGCCCGGTCATTACGCTCTGCAATGACGACGGCGCGCTCAAGAATTTTGTGCGAGTCTTTGGTTAGGTCAACGGCAACTAAAATGTGGTGATAGCTCATGGCGTATCTCCTTGGCAGTGGGTTACAAAGGTACTCTTTGTACGATGATGATGGCCTTTACTTTAGATGGCGTAGCGTTACTTAACAACGACCTATGTCATGGTTTTTTAGGTTAGCTTAGTCAGTGTGGCTTATGTTGAAGGAAATGTAGAGATGGAATGGTTAATTATTGTCGGTATTGTGATGTTTGTCATCGCGCCCGTGATGTGGTTGAAGCCCAGCCCGGAGCAAAAGCGTCACTCATTGCTTCGCTCGCAGATCACGCGTCAAGGCGTCACTATTAAGATGGAAAAGCCTCCGCTTCACCATTTTAAAGGCACGATGCCAGCTTATCGCTGGCACTATCCGCAAGACGATCCTGGGCCGGATTTTCTGCTGGTAAGAGACAGCAATGCAAGCGAAGCATTAGCGCCTTTCCATGCCGGTTGGCGCTGGCGAATAGCGCCGCTACGCCCGTTACCTGATAGCGCTACGGTGCATTTAAAAACGTTGCTGGAGCGCTTGCCACAGGATGCGCTGGTGGTGCAGTCGACCCAATATACGTTGACGCTATGGTGGTGGGAGTCACAAACGGCGGAACGATTTACGACTTATGTGCCGGTGTTTGAGCACTTAAGAGATGCGCTGCGTGGCTATGCGGATCGACCCATTACCAAGCCGCTCGGTTTTAAAGAGCAGCCTGGCAGTAGGGAGGCGAAGCCTTAGGACGCGGGCTTGTCTTGAAGAGTCTCTTATTGAGAGCTGTCGCCTTCAGTATCATTTTCTTCAGGGCAGTTTTCTTCAGAGCCATCCTGATCGCGCGCTTGTATCGCCAGTCCGTTTGACTCAATCAGGGTCAGCCACTCATCCAACTGCTGAAGATTTTCATCCGTTAGGCCTTGTAATATCTCTTTGCGGGCTTCTTTAGCAACGCTGTCAATTTTTTCAAGTAGTGGCATAGCGGCAGGCGTTAAATAGATACGCTTGCTGCGACGGTCATTGTCGCAGGCACGCCGCTCAACTAATCCTTGTTCTTCAAGCTGGCCCAGCGTGCGCACCAGTGAAGGTGCCTCCACGCCAATAACCCGAGCAAGATCACACTGGGGGTGTCCCTCTCCCAAGCGCCATAGGTGATAGAGCGTTACCCAGCGGGTTTGCGTTAAGCCCAGCGGGGCAAGTCGCCGATCTAGGATTGAGCGCCACAGATGTGGCAAACGGGCAAGGCGAAAACCAATAGATGAAGCCATAAGCAACTAGCTACCAATAAGTGTGTATAGGCGAATTGTCATAAGCTACGCCGCTGAATGCAAGGTGCTGAATCAATCAATCTGTTTATTCGTCCTTAGTATTGTTAGAACTTCCGGGCACAAAACGTCTTAGATTCAAGCCACTTAGACCGCTGGGGCGTATTTGTGCATCGGCTTTAGAGGCGGTTTGACTATCCTCTGAGACTTCAAAACGTATCAGACCAAGGCGCTGCCCGCTGCCTGTCATAATATCAACGCGCCAATCACCGGTAGGGTCATCGGGGAAGTTTTGCTTATGACTCCAAGCACGATAACCCTCTTCGCGCCCGCCGTTAATATTCAGCTTCACCACATCCATGGGCTGACCGTTGTGATGCCAAGCATGGGTAATGGTTTCACTTAATCCCCTTGGTGCGCGTATGGCCGTATAAACATAAAGCCCGTTTTCACTAATTGTCTGAGGCGTTAATGCTATTGAACCTTCGGGCAGTCGCTGTTCAATATTGAAAGAGGGCGACAGTGCACTGCTGGTCATCCATAAACTGGCAGGCGGTACCCATATGCGGCCTACCCAAGCGCCATAGGCCAGCACTAATGTTAGTGCAAAAAATAGGCACCAGCGTTGAAGCGAACGTCGCTTCAATAAATGCCAAAAACTAGGTAGCGCCACCACGATGGTAATGCTGAGTGCTAGCAGCAAGCTCTGACCGGTGGTCAGGTGCACCATGATAGGCAGTGTAACCAGCAGCACTAGAAACACGCACATAGCATGAAACATAAAGTAAAGGCTGCGCCAGCGTTCAGCTACTTTGAAATATAGCGGATCAATAATAGACAACAAGGCCATGCCGCCAACTAATACTGCAAACAGTGTTTGCCCGCTATTCCAAACCGTTGTGACTAAAATAAACGGCAGCGTAAAGAAAAGCGTTTCTTGGTGAATCATTTGCGCAATAAACGTCGCCACGCCCCGCGGTGGCGTCGGGTGACCCCGGTGAGATAGCCAGCGGCTGATCAATCCTTCTGATAGTAGCAGTGTCCAGGCGAACAGCAGCCCAAGCGCTAAGGCCGCGCCTAGCCACTGTTGACGATCGACTAGAAAAAAGCTTCCCAGGCCTGCGGCGAATGCCATTGGGGGCCATAACCAGCTCCAAGGCTTTATGCGTACGACTATACTTTCAATACGCCGCTGAGCCGAAGCAATGCGAGAAGGTGTGAGCAGTGTGCCCATACAAGGTAACCTGGATGATGAAAGATGTGTGATTCTAACAGTCTGCCGGGCTTGGCGCTGATCTACTGCGAATCTCGGCCTGGATGAATTGATTTATTAGCCGAAAGTCAGGGCTTGACGTGCTTAGGCATCTCAACCAAGCTAAGGCAATCAAACGGCCGTATGAAAGTCGTCTAAAAGTGTGGCGGGTTCTCTTTTCAGAGCCAGCCCGAAAAGCGGAGAGAACGCGGATGATCTACCAAGGCAATGCCATCACGGTGACACGTCGTGACACCCCTAGCGGTAATGATATCGCAATGCTCACTTTCGATTTGAAAGATGAGTCCGTCAATAAGCTTTCTAGCGCTGTTGTTGCAGAACTCGCTGACGCGGTGAAGGCTATTCAGGTTGAAAACAGCTTGAAAGGCTTGGTCATCGCCAGTGGTAAAGACGCGTTTATCGTAGGCGCCGATATCATCGAGTTTCATACGCTTTTCGATAAAGGCGAAGAATACCTCGTCGAGATGAACCTTAAGGTTCACGACATTTTTAACGCGATTGAAGACCTGCCTTTCCCGACAGTCACGGCGGTCAATGGGCTGGCGCTTGGCGGCGGTTGTGAGGTTCTGCTGACCACCGATTTTCGTGTGATGAGTGAAACTGCCAAGATCGGCCTTCCAGAAACCAAGCTAGGCATACTCCCCGGCTGGGGAGGCTGCGTTCGTTTGCCTCGCTTGATCGGCGCAGACAATGCCATTGAGTGGATTGCAGGTGGCACCGAAAACCGCGCCGATGCGGCACTTAAAGTAGGTGCTGTCGACGCGGTCGTCGCCGCAGAACAGTTAGAAGAGGCGGCGTTCGACATTCTAGACCGCGCTAATAGCGGCGAGCTGGATTACCAAGCGCGCCGTCTGGAAAAAACCAGCCCGCTGAAGCTTAATCCCATTGAGCAGATGATGGCGTTTGAAACCGCCAAGGGGTTTGTTGCCGGAAAAGCTGGGCCGCATTATCCCGCGCCGGTTGAAGCCATCAAAGTCATTCAGAAAGGCGCGGGTGAAGAGCGTGGCCGTGCCCAGGCAATTGAAGCCAAGGCATTCGCTAAGCTTGCGCTGAGCAGCGTGGCGTTCAATTTGGTGGGCCTATTCCTGAATGACCAAGTGGTTAAAAAGAAAGCCAGCCGTTATGAGAAACAGGCACAGCCAGTGAAACAAACGGCTGTGCTGGGTGCCGGTATTATGGGCGGCGGTATCGCTTACCAGAGTGCGTCTAAGGGCACGCCAATCCTGATGAAAGACATCAAGGATGAAGCGATTGAGCTTGGCTTGAAAGAAGCGCGCAAGCTATTTACCAAGCAGGTTGAGCGTAAAAAGCTTTCCACCGAGCAGATGGCTGAAAAGCTGAGCAATATTCGCCCAACGCTCTCCTATGGTGATTTTGGTAACGTTGATCTCGTTGTCGAAGCGGTGGTTGAAAACCCCAAGGTAAAAGGCGCGGTGCTAGCTGAAGTTGAAGATGCGGTGAGCGAAAACACCATTCTTACTTCTAATACATCAACGATTTCCATTAATCGATTGGCGGAGAATCTTAAGCGTCCAGAAAACTTCTGCGGTATGCACTTTTTTAACCCCGTTCACCGCATGCCGTTGGTGGAAGTAATTCGTGGTGAAAAGACGTCTGATGCCGCCGTTGCAGCAACCGTGGCCTATGCGCGTGCGATGGGGAAAACGCCGATCGTGGTTAACGACTGCCCCGGTTTCTTAGTTAACCGCGTACTGTTTCCGTATTTCGGCGGCTTTAGTTTCCTGGTCGAGCAGGGCGCTGACTTCCAGCATATTGATAAAGTGATGGAGAAGTTCGGCTGGCCTATGGGCCCCGCTTATTTGCTCGACGTGGTGGGCTTAGACACTGCCGTACACGCTAATGAGGTAATGGCGGAAGGTTTCCCTGATCGCATGGCGCGTGAGGGTAAAACCGCTATTCAGGTCATGTATGACAATGACCGCCTTGGTCAAAAGAACGACAAAGGTTTTTACGCTTACGAGGAAGACAAAAAAGGTAAGCCTAAGAAAGTAACCGATGAAGCCGCTTACGCTCTGATTAAAGAGGTGGTGAAAGAGCATAAAGAATTTTCTGACGAAGACATCATTGCGCGCATGATGGTGCCGCTGTGCTTGGAAACCGTGCGCTGTTTGGAAGATGGCATTGTAGCGACGCCAGCAGAAGCGGATATGGCGTTGATCTATGGCATCGGCTTCCCTCCCTTCCGCGGTGGTGCGCTGCGCTATATTGACGCGATGGGCGTAGCAGCGTTCGTCACATTGGCAGAAGGCTTAGCCGATGAGCTGGGGCCGCTGTACGCGCCCACCGACAAGCTGCGTCAGATGGCGAAAAACGGCGAGTTATTCTATTCCAGCGATAAGCAGGCCAACCAAGCCTAACCACCACGCATAGGAGATAAAAGATGAGTTTGAGTCCGAGAGATATTGTGGTGGTTGACGGTGTCCGTACCGCCATGGCAAAAGCCAAGCATGGTGCTTTTCGCAACGTTCGCGCTGAGAATCTATCCGCAGCGGCGATGCAGGCGCTGTTTACCCGCAACCCCAATCTAGATCCATCAGAAGTAGACGACGTGATCTGGGGCTGCGTGAACCAAACGCTTGAGCAGTCCATGAACATCGCTCGTAACGCGGCGATTATGACTGGCATACCCCGCTCGGTCCCCGCGCAGACGGTGAACCGTTTGTGTGGTTCTTCAATGACGGCCCTACACATTGCCGCTGCGAATATTAAAGCGGGCATGGGTGATTTCTTTATCATCGGCGGCGTTGAACACATGGAGCATGTGCCCATGGCACACGGCGTTGACGTGAACCCGGCGGCCAGTAAGTACGCGGCCAAAGCGGCCATGATGATGGGGTTAACCGCCGAACTGCTGGGCAAAATGCACGGCGTTTCGCGTGAAGAGCAGGATAAGTTTGGCGTGCGCTCTCATCAGCGCGCCCAGGCAGCGATGGAAAAGGGCTATTTTGATAATGAGATTATCGGCGTAGAAGGCCACGACCAGCGCGGCTTTAAAGTGATGGTGACGCGCGATGAAGTTATTCGTGGCGACTCGACCCTTGAATCTATGGCGAACCTGAAGCCTGTATTCGATCCGCGTAACGGCACCGTCACGGCGGGCACCTCATCGGCGTTGTCGGTCGGGGCTTCAGCGATGGCAGTCATGAGCTATGAGCGTGCACAGGCACTTGGTTTAACGCCCATCGCACGGGTGCTATCAACCGGTGTGGCTGGTTGTGATGCATCGATCATGGGCTATGGCCCGGTGCCCGCATCGAAGAAGGCGCTTAAAACAGCGGGTCTGTCGTCCGCGGATATTGAGACCGTTGAGCTTAACGAGGCATTTGCTGCTCAAGGCATCCCGGTACTGAAAGATTTAGGTTTCCTAGATGCGCTAGACGATAAGGTCAATCTTAACGGCGGCGCTATTGCGCTAGGGCATCCGCTGGGCTGCTCGGGGTCGCGTATCTGCACTACGCTACTTAACGTCATGCAGCAGCGCGATACGACGTTAGGCTTGGCGACCATGTGTATCGGCATGGGGCAGGGCGTTGCCACAGTGTTTGAACGCTTGAAGTAATCGATTGTATTTAAGTAATAAACGGCGCTTCTGAGTGCCGTTTTTTTTGCAAAAAAATGCCCATATACCTGTCTTCAAACTAACGTAAACTGTCAAAATTAAAGCCAGGAGTAAAAGGCGTTGAAAGCGACGATTTACCACAACCCAGCGTGCGGCACCTCCCGTAATGCGCTAGCAATGCTCGAAGCCTCAGGCGAGGCGCTCGAGGTGGTCGAGTATCTCAAGACCCCGCTTAGCCGTGAACGGCTAGTCGAGCTGATCTTGATGATGGCGATTGCCCCTCGAGAGCTGCTGCGCCGTAAGGAGCCCTTCTATGATGAGCTCAACCTTGATGATCTAGCGTTAAGCGATGATCAGCTGATAGATGCCATGATCGCGCACCCAATCTTGATCAATCGTCCGATTGTCGTTACGGACAAAGGCGCCCAGCTGTGTCGGCCTGCAGAGCGTGTACTCGATTTATTAGCCAACCAGGTGGCAATATCGACTAAAGAAGACGGTGGGATTATGCGCGTAGAGTAAAGGCACTTATGAATCGCTCAGCCTATCGTGTCGATGGTTGTTCGATACGCGCTGAAAGCGCAAAGCTTGCTCATCGGGCTAAACAAAGCACTCTCTGATCGAGGTCATTTCATGTTGGCGCTAGCCATTTTTGTCGTCACTCTAGTGTTAGTGATCTGGCAACCGAAAGGTTTAGGTATTGGTTGGAGCGCGCTGGGCGGTGCTTTAGTGGCGCTGTTAATGGGCGTCGTGCAGCTGGGGGATGTCGCGATAGTGTGGGGGATTGTCTGGGATGCTACCTTCACCTTTGTGGCATTAATCATCATTTCGCTGCTTCTAGACGAGGCGGGATTTTTTGCCTGGGCGGCGTTGCATGTTGCGCGCTGGGGCAATGGGCGAGGACATCTTCTCTTCCCGCTGGTCGTTATATTAGGCGCCATCATTGCAGCATTTTTCGCTAACGATGGCGCGGCCTTACTGCTAACTCCCATTGTGATCGCTATCTTGTTACGCCTTAACTTTGAGCCGCCTGCGGCATTCGCTTTCATTATCGCAACGGGGTTTGTCGCCGATACCACAAGCCTGCCGCTGGTGATCTCCAATCTTGTGAATATTGTCAGTGCCAACTACTTTGATATCAGCTTTGATCGTTATGCTGCGGTCATGGTACCGGTCAACCTAGTGTCGCTGGCGGCAACGCTGATCGTTCTCTGGATCGTATTTGGTCGCCGTATTTCTGTACGCTATAGTGTCGAAAATCTTGACGCGCCGGTTTCGGCCATCAAAGATCCCCTCGTATTTCGCGCAGCATTCCCATTGCTAGCGGTACTGCTTATTGCCTATTTTGTGACTGCCCCGTTAGGGATCCCAATCGCGTTTGTGACGGGAACAGGCGCCATTCTGTTGATGGCTATTGCCGGGCGTTGGTGGCAAGTAGGCCGAGGTGCCGTCGTTTCTGTAACGGGAGCACTACGCGGTGCCCCTTGGCAGATAGTGCTGTTCTCAATTGGGATGTATCTCGTTGTCTACGGGCTGGGTAGTGCAGGGCTGACGAATTATGGCGCTTTGGCGCTTGAATGGCTGGCGCAGCAGGGCGACTTTATCGCCACGTTAGGTACTGGCTTCCTTTCCGCCATTGTGGCCTCGGTAATGAACAATATGCCTTCGACACTAGTGGGCGCGCTGGCTATTGAGCAGGCGAAATTGCCAGCGGGAACTCAGGAGTTAATGATCTACGCTAACGTAATCGGTAATGATCTGGGGCCAAAATTCACCCCCATTGGTAGTCTCGCGACTCTGCTATGGCTACATGTGCTAGCGGGCAAGGGATACAAAATTGGTTGGGGCCAGTACATGAAAATTGGCTTATTGATTACGCCGCCAGTACTACTGGCGGCCTTGGTCGCCCTGGCTTTGTGGTTGCCGATATTGCCCGCCGCGTAAGCATATAGTGCTTACTATGGCGAGGCTGCTAGAGTGAAGACACTACTTAAATGTTTTAACATGGTGAGAGTCTTAACGCTGAGAGCTGATCATGCCTAGTAAGACATCTATCAACATTTTTTACGACGCGCAGTGCCCGCTTTGCCGTAAAGAGCGGCGCCGCTATGAGCGCTGGCTAGGGCACGAGGCGGATGATATCGACTGGCTTGATGTCAGCGAAAATGAGCAGGCGCTGCGAGATAAGGGCGTTGAGCCTGCCATGGCGCTGCGCTCGCTGCATATTGAAACGACGCAGGGCGAGCTGATAGAAGGTATTGATGCCTACCGAGTGCTAATGAGGCGTATTTCATTATTGGTGCCTGTCGCCTGGGTTCTTGGCCTACCAGGAATAAAACCGGGCGTTCGCGCACTTTACGATAGGTGGGTAAAACGCCGCCTACAAAAACAGGGCCGCTGGCCCACTTAAGCACTAGCATAGGATGCCTGGCAATGCAGCGAAGTTCGCTATGGATGTGGGCGGTAGGGATAGGGGGGAGTCTGTTGTTAGCAGGCTGTGCCGGCGGGCAACGTCCTGCACCTTCGCCCATTCAGCCTGACAGTGAGGCGCCGCTAACGGCCCCGCAGCCCATCCCGGTAACGGGCATGAATGCGATGCCCGTTACCGGGATGGCAAGTGACTGGGTGCCGCCTCTGTTTATTAGCCCAGAAGAGGAAGCATCCTATTACGTTAGCCGTTTAGCGGATAGGCGCTTTGTGACCAGCTACGGTGGCTATGATAATCGGCGGCCTTTTTATATTGCCGCCGAGCGTTTGGGCGAAATAGGCCTTCCAGCGATTCCTTTGCTGTTTACTCGTTTGAATACTGCCGACCAATATGAGCTGGCGCTGGCACTCTATGCTCTGCAACTCGCTACGCAGGATCCGCAGCTTATGGTCCGAACCAGTGGTGAATATATTCAGCTGGGAGTGGTGTTAGACCCGGCGTATAACGCTGACAACATTGCTATCGCCCAGCAGTGGTGGCAACGTCACGCGATGCAGCTTGATCGTTAACGCGCCACCATTATTAAGATAATTCAGGAGAGAACGATGGCCTTTGCACTTTCAACCATGCAGGTTACTAGCGTAGCTTTTGCTAATCACCAAGCGGTTCCTTCCAGATACTCCGGTGAAGGTGAAGATATTTCTCCTGCGCTAGCCTGGCAAGGTGCACCTGAAGGAACCAAAGGGTTTGCAGTGATATGCCATGATCCGGACGCTCCTTTGGTTAAAGAAGGCAGCTACGGCTTTATTCACTGGGTGCTCTATAACTTGCCTGGCGATATTCAAGAATTAACTGAGAACACGGCCGTGGGCACCTCGGGCGTGAATGATCGTGGTAATAGCAGCTACTGTGGTCCGATGCCGCCAGAAGGGCATGGCAAACATCTCTACTATTTCTGGGTGCTAGCGTTAGACCATCAAACGTCGCTTCCAGCAGGGCTGACCCAAGCTGAGTTGCTCAATGAGATAGAGCCGCACCTGCTGGGTATGAATCGCTTGGTAGGTACTTACCAGCGCGGTTGATTCGCTAGCGGCTGGACATTTTACGCAACCCGTGTAGGCTCCATCGCTTTCTGAACCCCTATATACGAGTGCTTGTACGCGTTCTCGTGTTTGTTGAGTGATGGAGTCGTCTGATGAGTGATCTTCCTAACTGTCCTGCCTGTGCCTCTGAATTTAGCTACGATGACGGGCTTCAATACGTGTGCCCAGAGTGCGGTCACGAGTGGTCAAAGGTAGCAGAAGAAGAGGGCGCTGATGACGCATCCGGCGTGCGTGATGCGAATGGCAATCCGTTGGTCGATGGCGATAGCGTAACGGTCATTAAGGATTTAAAGGTAAAAGGTAGCTCACTGGTCGTTAAAGTAGGCACCAAAGTCAAAAGCATCCGCCTGGTAGAGGGGGATCATGACATCGATTGTAAAATTGATGGCATCGGCCCGATGAAGTTGAAATCTGAGTTTGTCAAAAAAGCCTGAGCTCACTGCTACCAAGTATTATTAATAAAATAGTCCATTGATTTCAATGGGCTATTTTTTTATTCCCAAGCTCTCTGGTAGCCATGCGCAGCATTGCTGTCCGGTGGTTATATGCAAATTCCAGGGGGAGAGCACAATAAACCAATAGCTTTTTAAATGATAATGATTGTTGTTTTTGATGCTATCAGCGCCGAACGTGCTTATATTTCGCGCAAATTGCTAACCATTTTGCTCAAGGGCTTCACATCAAATTTATACAGGACTAAAATGGTCCTCAATTGACGTGGCGTTCATTTGATCGACTGCGTTTTATGTATATGAAGGGGAGTGACATGCTCAAGCTTTCTCGGCTGACAGACTATGCCGCTGTGGTGATGGCGCAAATTGCCCGTCACTCTCAGGCATCGCATGCAGCGGCAGAGTTAGCGGATGCTGTGCAGTTGCCACACCCGACTGTGAGCAAAACGCTCAAAATGCTGGTGCGCGCTGGCTTGCTTGTTTCCCAGCGAGGATCGCAAGGCGGCTATCGCCTAGCGCGACCGGCGTCGCAGATTAGCGCTGCTGACATTATTGCGGCCATTGAAGGCCCTGTCGCCATGACCGAATGCAGTCAGGCAGAAGGCGATTGCGAACTTGTGGCTACCTGCGGTGTGGCAGACAACTGGCAGCGAGTTTCACTGGCAATGCGAACGTTGCTAGAAAGCGTAACGCTCGCGCACCTGGCGGATACAGCGCCGATAAAACTGCCGGTGCAACTGCCTATTCAAACGATCAGCCTGTCGACAGCGTCGGCTTCCTAGCGACGTAAAACAGGCCTTACTCATTTTGACGGCGAGCCGAACTCGCCACCCAACTGCCCGGAGGGTATCACCATGGCAAGCGAAGAAATGGAACAGTTGGTTCGTCGCGAATACAAAGATGGTTTTGTAACGGATATTGAGAGCGACACCCTGCCACCTGGCCTTGATGAAAATACCATCGCCTTTATTTCGAATAAAAAGGGTGAGCCGGAATGGATGCTGGAGTGGCGTCTTGATGCCTATCGCCAGTGGTTGAAGATGAAAGCTCCTTCCTGGGCACATCTTGATTATCCGCCGATTGATTACCAGTCGATCTCCTATTTCAGTGCGCCAAAACGGCCTGAAGATGGCCCGCAAAGTTTGGATGAAGTAGATCCTAAACTGCTCGAAACCTATGAAAAGCTGGGTATTCCGCTGCATGAGCGCGCGGCCCTTGCTGGTGTTGCGGTAGACGCGGTGTTTGACTCCGTTTCTGTCACCACAACGTTTAAGAAAGAGCTTGGCGAAGCAGGCGTTATTTTCTGCTCGATTTCAGAGGCTATCCGCGACTATCCAGAGCTGATCAAGCAATACTTGGGTACGGTCGTTCCCGTGGCGGACAACTATTTTGCGGCGCTGAACTCCGCGGTGTTTACCGATGGCTCCTTTGTGTTTGTTCCTGAAGGCGTCACCTGCCCGATGGAGCTGTCTACCTACTTCCGTATTAACGCGGCCAACACCGGCCAGTTTGAGCGCACCCTGATTATTTGTGAAAGCCGCGCTCAAGTATCGTATTTAGAAGGTTGCACCGCGCCGATGCGCGATGAAAACCAGCTTCACGCGGCAGTCGTAGAGCTTGTTGCGCTGGATGATGCTTATATCAAATATTCCACCGTGCAGAACTGGTATCCCGGCGATGAAAATGGCGTAGGCGGTATTTATAACTTTGTCACTAAGCGCGGCGATTGCCGTGGCGATCGTTCACGGATTAGCTGGACACAGGTCGAGACCGGCTCAGCGATTACCTGGAAATATCCTTCCTGCATGCTTCGCGGTAAAGACAGTATCGGCGAGTTTTACTCCGTGGCGGTGACTAACGGTCGCCAGCAGGCGGATACCGGCACCAAGATGGTTCACATTGGCGAAGGCAGTCGTTCTTATATCGTCTCTAAAGGCATTTCGGCGGGTAAGAGCAATCAATCCTATCGTGGACTGGTTAAAATTGGGCCGCGTGCCAAAGGCGCGCGCAACTTTACCCAGTGTGATTCCTTGCTGATCGGTGATAAGTGCGGAGCACACACTTTTCCTTACCAGGAAATTGGCAACAGCACGGCGACCATTGAGCACGAAGCGACCACATCGAAAATTGGCGAAGATCAGCTGTTCTACTGCAAGAGCCGCGGTATTTCAGAAGAAGATGCGGTGAGCATGATCGTCAATGGTTTCTGTAAAGACGTTTTCCAAGAGCTGCCCATGGAGTTCGCTGTAGAAGCCGAAGCGCTGCTCAACGTGACCCTGGAAGGCGCGGTTGGCTAAGCAGTTCGCTGTTCATCCTATTTAATTTATCAGTGTCGCCGCGGCGGCTCGCCAGAATCAAAAGGTAATCAACATGTTGCAAGTGAAAGATTTACACGTCACCGTCGAAGACAAAGAAATTCTTAAAGGCCTTACCCTGACCATCAATGCGGGTGAAGTGCACGCTATCATGGGGCCGAACGGCGCGGGTAAATCGACACTGTCGGCAGTCATCGCCGGTAAAGACGGCTACGAAGTTACCCAGGGTACGATTACCTTTGAAGGCAAAGATGTGCTGGAAATGGAAATTGAGGAGCGTGCCCAAGCCGGCTTGCTGCTGGGTTTCCAATATCCGGTTGAGATTCCAGGGGTTAAAAATATCTACCTGCTGAAGTCTGCCCTGAATGCCCAGCGCGTCGCGCGCGGTGAAGGTGAAATGCCGGCACCTGAATTCATGAAGCTGGTGAAAGAGAAGCTAGGCTTTATGAAAATGGATGCAAGTTTCCTGCAGCGCGCCGTTAACGAAGGCTTTTCGGGCGGCGAGAAAAAGCGCAACGAGATCCTGCAAATGCTGGTGCTTCAGCCCAAACTTGCCATGCTGGATGAAATAGATTCAGGACTGGATATCGATGCGATGAAGGTTGTCGCCGACGGCGTCAATAGCCTGCGTGCTGCTGATCGCGCCATTTTGCTGGTCACGCATTATCAGCGCCTGCTGGATTACATCGTGCCAGACAAAGTTCACGTTTTGGTCGATGGTCGTATCGTGAAAACCGGCGACGCTGAGCTGGCCAAGCAGCTTGAGAGCAACGGCTATGAAGGTATCGAGGAGTCTGTGGCATGAGCGATACGCAAAACTTTTTAGATACGCTGAAGGCGCGTAGCTCTCGCTATAAGGCGGAGCCGACGTGGATTGCTGCTCGTCGCCAGGCCGGTGCTGCGCGCTTTGAAGCGCTCGGCTTTCCTACTCGCCGTGACGAGGAGTGGAAGTATACGGATGTACGCTCAATTGCACAGGGCAGCTTTGCGCTTGCCGATAATGCCGAGTTCTCCCAGGCTGCTGCCGCTGCGCTGACACTGCCGATTGATGCTTACCGCTTGACCTTCGTCGATGGTGTTTTTTCATCAGCGCTGTCGGATGTTGAATCACTGCCCTCAAGCGTTCAAGTGCTGCCGCTTTCTAGGGCGCTAGAGGAAAATCACGAAGCGGTAGGTGGCCCGCTTGGCCGTCTCACCGGCGTAGATTTTTCACCCTTTGCTGCGCTGAACACAGCGTTTATGGAAGAGGGCGCCGTGGTACGTATTGCGCCCGGAACGATCGTTGAGAAGCCGATTCTTCTGCAGTTCCTGTCCCGTGCAGGTAAGCCTATGATGAGCCATCCTCGTGTGCTGGTTACAGCCGGTGGCCGTAGCGAAGCGACGTTGATTGAGCACTATGCAGGTGAAAGTGACGCGGCTAACTTCACGAACGTGGTGGCCGAGCTCATGCTTGATCGGGGCGCGATACTGGCGCATTACAAGCTGCAAGAAGCGCCGCTGGGCGACCTGCATGTGGCGAGTATTCACGTCGAGCAGGCGCGCGATACGCGCTATACCTCTTACAACCTGAGCCTAGGCGGTGCGCTGGTGCGTAACGACCTCATCAGTGATCTGAATGGTGAAGGGGCAGAAACCAATTTCTATGGTTTGTTCTTTGGGCAGGGCCGTCAGCACGTCGATAACCACACCAAGGTTAACCATAATGCGCCGCTCACGTTCTCTAATGAGAACTACAAGGGTATTTTGGACGACCGCGCCCACGGCGTATTTAACGGCAAAGTGTATGTGAAGCGCGATAGCCAAAAAATTGAAGGCTTTCAGAGCAATAAAAACCTGCTGTTATCTGATCGTGCTCATGTTGATGCCAAGCCTGAGCTGGAGATCTACGCCGACGACGTTAAGTGCTCTCACGGCACCACCACGGGCCAGTTGGATGAAGATGCTATTTACGCACTGCGCACGCGTGGTATTGATGAAGCAACGGCCCGTGGACTGCTAACACTCGCGTTTGCTGGTGAAGTGCTGGACAAAGTTACCTTGGATGCGATTGCAGAGCGCGTTGAGCTAGCCGTTGCCGGTAAGCTACCAGAGCGCTTCAACCTTGCTGGGCTTGTTGAAGCAGCCGTCGCACTTAACGACTAGCTCAACCACTCGCTTAACCACCCGCTCTCAAGGGCTATACCAGGAGTGATTGATGCCACATACCGTTACTGAGCCTACGCGTGTGAAAGCGCCGTTTGATGTTATGCGACTGCGTCAGGATTTCCCGATCCTGGCGCGTGAGGTGCATGGCAAGCCGCTGATCTACCTGGATAACGCGGCGACGAGTCAGACGCCTCAGTCGGTGATTGACGTATTTAGCGATTACTACTCACGCTATAACGCCAATATTCACCGCGGGCTGCATACCCTGGCCGATGAGGCGACGGCGGCGTTTGAAGGCACTCGTCACCGGGTAAAGGAGTTTCTTAACGCGGAAGATGCGCGTCAGGTTATCTTTACTCGCGGCACGACCGAGGCGATCAATTTAGTCGTTCAAAGCTGGGGGCGTCAGCACCTTGCCTCTGGCGATGAAGTGCTGATCTCAATGTTGGAGCATCATTCTAATATTGTGCCCTGGCAGCTGTTGGCCGCTGAGATTGGTTTTACCATTAAGGTCATTCCCGTTGAAGCCAATGGCGCGCTGGATATGGCAGCCTACCGCGCACTGCTCAGTGAGCGCACCCAGCTTGTTGCGGTCAATCACGTGTCTAATGCGTTTGGGACCATTAATCCCGTGCAGGAAATGGCCGCATTAGCGCATCAGTATGGCGCGCTCATTTTAATTGACGGTGCCCAGGCAGCGCCTCATCAAGTCGTCGATGTGCAGGCGATCGATGCCGATTTCTATGCGTTTTCGGGCCACAAAGTCTATGGGCCAACTGGCGTAGGCGTATTGTACGGTAAGCAGGCGCTCCTGGAAGCCATGCCTCCTTGGCAGGGCGGTGGTGAGATGATTCAATCCGTCTCGTTTGATGCGGGTACCACCTTTGCCGCTATTCCGCATAAATTTGAAGCGGGTACGCCGGCTATTGCTGAAGTCATCGCCCTTGGCAAGGCGCTGGAGTGGGTTGAGAGCGTTGGCATCACGGCCATTGGCGCGTGGGAAGGGCGACTTCTCGATCACGCTACGCAAGCAGTTAGCTGTATCGATGGGCTGCGTATTTTAGGCACTGCGCCTCAAAAAGCCGGCGTGCTTTCGTTTGTAGTCGACGGCGCACACTCCCAAGATATTGGCCTGCTGATTGACCAGCTGGGTGTCGCTATTCGTACGGGGCATCACTGTGCGCAGCCGTTGCTCGCCCATTTTGGCGTTGACGCTACCTGTCGTGCATCATTTGCTGCGTATAATACGCTCGAAGAAGTGGATCACTTTATTGAAGCACTCAACCGTGTCATTGGTATGGTGCGTTAAGGCCAGTTCTTTAAGGATAGTTATGGATCTTGAGCAAGTCGCGAGTCTCGAACGAGGCCAACAGCTACCGCTACAGCGTGATGTGGATGCTATTGCCATACCGTTTGGTAAAACGGAAACGCTGGCCGAAGATAGCATTGTGAGCGTAATGCAAGCGAAAGGCAGCTCGGTGAGCGTCGGTTTTGAGGGGCGTCTCTATCTGGTCGAAGGGCGCAATTTAGACGCCTTAGGTCTTGAGGCATTGCCGCGCCCGACGCTGCCAGAAACAGCGTCTGAGGAAGAGATCGAGCAATTTGTGTGGGATCAGCTGCGCACCTGTTTCGACCCCGAAATTCCCGTTAATATCGTTGATTTAGGGCTGGTTTATGGATGCCGTATTGATCGGCTAATCAGTGGCGAACGCATTGCCACTATCCGCATGACGTTGACTGCTCCCGGCTGTGGTATGGGGGATGTGATTGCGGCAGACGCGAGAAATAAAATTCTTGGCGCACCGCAGATTAGCAAAGTGCACACTGAGATTGTCTTCAGCCCTCCTTGGAGCCGTGACATGATGAGTGACGAGGCCAAGCTTGAACTCGGCATGTTTTAATTTCGGCTGGGGCGCTGGATGTATAACGCGGTTTTGAAAGGGATTAAGCGCTTATTAATGTCGCTAGGAGCACTTTTGCTGCTGGCGGCGTTGCTGTTTATAGCCGGTAATTTATGGGTAGTCGCCACCACCGCCGCTTATATTGAGCAGCAGCCCTTGCAGTGCCGTGCCGACAAAGTGGGCATTGTGTTTGGTACGTCTCACTGGACGCGCAGCGGCGTGCGTAACCCTCATTTTCATGCGCGCATGCGCACCGCTGCCGCGTTAATTGAACAGTCTCAGGTTGAGCACCTGCTGTTGTCAGGTGATAATCGCACCAAGGCCTATAATGAGCCGCGAGCAATGTGGCGCGATCTTCATCGGCGCGGCGTCGCGGCCGAACGGCTTACCATGGATTTTGCAGGCTTTAGTACCTATGACACGCTGGCGCGTGCGCGAGATGTGTTTCAGTTAGATGAAGCGTTGTTGATTACCCAAAGCTGGCATCTACCGAGGGCCGTGTTTATTGGTCGTGCACTTGGGATGGATGTGGCTGGGTGTGTGGCCGATGATCCAACGGCAGGGGTTGAGTGGGGTTTGAAGGTGCGTGAGTGGGCGGCGCGTGTGGCCACCCTAGGAGATCTTTATATTTGGAACAGGCAGCCGTATTTTCTGGGATCGCCGGAGCCCATTAGATTGCCAAAGAGGACGCTAATAGACCTCATCGCGCCCTCGCTAGACAAGCGCTTAATTAGCCCTAGTCCCAAACCTTAGCGGTGCGTTTTCCGCTTTTGCAGCGCATACAACTCGCGAATCAGTTTACGACATCCTTGCATGGCCTCATCAACCACGGGTTCGATTGGGTCAGGTAGCGGATGGGTAAAGAGTGAGGAGAGCGCCTGCATCAATACTCGCTCTTGCTCTAATAGCTCATTGATCAATACCTGACTATCGTTGCCAACAAAGCTCTTCAGGCGGCTCCAGAGCCACAGAAAATCATCGCGTTCAACGTCCGCATCACGCGGCAGCATTTTTAAATGCGCACGGGCAAGATCCTGCAGTTTGCGCATTTGCTTTAGCCGCGCAGTATAGTGCGGCTTTAAAGCATCGCGCAGTGATGGGCGCAGGCGTTCGATATTATCTTGGAAATAATCAATGCTATCGGCCAGCGCTTCCAATACGCTGTCCATCGCCACTTGGCGATTATCGAGAAACATGAGCGTCTACCTCCTTCGGTGACGCCGATTGTGGGGGTGGCAGCGATGATTTGCCACCCCAAAACGGATTATTTTTGAATTTCCACCTTAGCCTTTAGGCTTTGGGGGGGCTTTACGTGCTGGAACTGCATTTTTTTCAATATGCTCAATGATCATTCCCGCAATATCTTTGCCGGTAGCGTTCTCAATACCCTGCAATCCGGGCGAAGAGTTAACTTCCATAATCACCGGGCCGTGGTTTGAACGCAGTAAGTCAACGCCCGCCACTCGCAGCCCCATGGCTTTTGCGGCGCGGATAGCGGTCGAGCGTTCTTCCGGGGTAATCCGAATGACGCTGGCGGTGCCGCCGCGGTGCAGATTAGAACGAAACTCGCCTTCCGCCGCTTGGCGTTTCATGGTCGCTACGACTTTATCGCCGATCACGAAGCAGCGAATGTCTGCGCCGCGTGCTTCCTTGATGTACTCCTGCACCATGATATTAGCTTTCATGCCCATGAAAGCTTGAATGACCGATTCAGCGGCTTGGTTGGTTTCAGCGAGTACCACGCCAATGCCCTGGGTGCCTTCGAGCAATTTAATCACCAGCGGCGCGCCTTTCACCATGGTGATTAAGTCAGGAATGTCATCAGGTGAGTGCGCAAAGCCAGTAATTGGCAAGCCCAGCCCTTTACGCGACAACAGCTGAAGTGAGCGCAGCTTATCGCGCGAGCGAGTAATCGAGACGTTATCGTTAATAACGTAAGTGCCCATCATTTCAAACTGGCGTAGCACCGCGCAGCCGTAAAAGGTCACCGATGAACCGATGCGAGGTATCACCGCATCAAACGGTTCGATCTCTTCGCCTTTATAGTGAATAGAAGGGTGATGCGAGGTAATGCTCATATAGCAGCGTAGCGTGTCCACTACGCGTGCGGTATGCCCACGCTGCTCTGCGGCTTCAATGAGACGGCGGGTCGAATACAGATTGCGATTGCGCGAAAGCAGGGCGATATGCATGTAAAAACTCCGGGCTAAAGGCGACTAAAAAAATTTAGGGCTCACCGTGCAAAAACGCGGCGCCAGGTGCAACTAACAGGCGGCGCATGGCGCGGCGTCCTAGCAGCATGGGGTGGCGCATATTGCTGCGGTCAGTCAGGGTTAGTTCAACGGGGAAATTCAAATCGCCCATTTGCATAGGCGTGCGAATAACATAGCGCCATTCGCTATGACCGTTGGAACTGGTGATCCGGCGTCTATCGTGCAGATGTAACTGATAGCGGTGAGCAGGCGTTGTTGGCCCGCCACTATGGGTTATAAAGCTGACCCACAGCTGGCCATGCTCATCTTCATGAGTCTCAATTTCTTCTGCATGCAGGGCGGACGTGCGTGCCCCTGTATCTGCTTTGCAGCATAGATGAAGGCCTAGTTCCGGCAGCGTCACCATTTCACGGCGACCAATGACCGCCTTAGCCTGATAGGGTAATTCCTTCACGGCTCACTCCTTGAAAATATAACAGACTGCATCAAATCAAGCGTTCCTGTGTGGCGTCATGATGGCTAAGCGACGTTGAATAGCAGAGCTCGCTGGCGCATCTCGCAACGCCATCATGACGGGCAAACGCAGCCGCGGTATTAGTGCAATGTCTCGCACTACCGCCGCAAAGTCAGTACGTTCGTCTTCCGCTAGGCGCTGCAGAAAAAGTGGCAGGCGCTGGGCGTCTTCAAGATGCTGCCAGCCACGGCCAGCGATTGCTGCCAGCACATCCGGTCCACAGGCGGCGATATCGCTCAATATGCTCGAGTACCAATTGCCAGCTTCAGGCGCACTAGCCGTGCCCACGGCACGCAAACAGGCACACAGTGTTTCTATATCACCCATTTGGGCGGCTGTTTCACCGCGTCTGTGTAACGCAGAAACTAACGTGTCTGGAAATGCCCTATGCTCTAAACAGTAGCACAGGGTGTGAATAACGGCGGTAGGCAGTGACTCAAATAGTTGTGCTAGCGATGCGCTCTCATGTGCTTGCATACGAACAATATAATCAGCGATTCCCTGCAGTCCCAATGACTGCCAGTCAATCATTTGTTGACCGCTAAAATAAGCCTCAACGGGTTCGAAATGTTGGCTTGCAGATAGCCCCATATCGCTCGTGGCGCGCGCATTAAGCATTGCTTGAAAGGTGATGTTAGGCGTGAAGGCGAGGGGATTATCCTTCATTAAATGATCCACGTCTGCAGTTTCTTCACGACCTACTTGCGATACATTACGACCTAATGTCTCCAGCAGTCGATTTAAAAATGCATCGCGCTGAGCGGGTGCCAGCAGGCCTTGCTCATCCAGCGGCAGGGCTAAAAACCAAATCGCAGGCTCAGGCATATCGCCCAGGCGAAATACAATGGCCACTCGCGCCTGTCCTTGCCAAGGTTCCGCCCACGCTATTTCGCCCCGCTCAAATACGGCGAGTGATTCCCGTGGGCAGGGAATAACACGGCGGCCCATATGATAGAGGGAGACCTCCGCACCGCTACGGGTAAAAAACTCATCAAGCGTTTTAATTGGTTGCATGACATCCTTCCGCTTTGCAAGACCGCACTCTACCTTGCTGATGTAACACTGTCAGCCGTAGCGGGTAATAAAAGGTAGTGGGTAATAAAGCATAGCGTTAATGACAGGGCGGTTAAAAATTAAACAACAAGGTGAAAGGTGCATGAGCGTTGAGGATGCGACACCTTTCCATAGTTTATCCACAGGCTCGTGCACGTTTTCTGTGGGTCTATGAGCCATGCCCAAAAGCGATGACCTGTGGTAAGCAAGCGTTTGAGTTGGGATAATTGCTAGATACACACTTTTACCACCTAACCAAGGTATTTATGAGCACTTACCAGACGCTACAAACAGCGCTTCTTGAACTTGAAGCATCGATGAAAGCCGCTGACTTATGGCGTATGCCAACACCGGATGCTGACGCGCTGGCCAGCCAGCAGCCTTTTTGCATCGATACAATGTCGCTTCCTCAATGGATACGGTTCGTGTTTGTTGCGCGCTTGAATACGTTAATTGAAACAGGTGCTGCTATGCCGGCTAAATGCGAAGTGGCACCAGCGGTGGCGGCCTATTTGCTGCAGGAGAAAGTGCCTGCCCATCATTTAGTGCTGGTTGTTCGGGCAGTAGAAACGGTTGACCAGATAGTGACTGACAGCTGATTTTGGCTGGCTAGACCTTGAAACGCACAAAGCCTGCCGAAAGGCAGGCTTTGTGGACTACACAAGCATCATCAATTGACTGCACTCATACTGAATTAACGTTCGATATGCTGGTATTCACCGGCATCGGCAGTCACGCTGCTAACTACCAAAATGGCAATGAAGGAGGCGATGAAACCAGGGATAATCTCGTAAACGCCGGGGCCACCCATGAACTCCCCACTCCAGCCCAGCGAAATCCAGATCATCACGGTAAGAGCACCGACTATCATCCCCGCAATAGCACCGGCGCCATTGGTGCGCGACCACATCAGCGAGAGAATAATCAGCGGGCCAAATGCTGCGCCAAATCCTGCCCAAGCATTGCTCACTAATCCTAGCACTTGTGAGTCCGGGTCAGACGCAATAACGGCCGCTACCAAACCCACTAGAACGACACTAATACGGCCTACGCCAACCGTTTGTTTCTCCGTTGCCTGCTTATTCAAAAACAGACGGTAGAAGTCTTCGGTGAGTGATGACGACGCCACCAGAAGCTGGCTAGAGATGGTGCTCATGATAGCGGCAAGCAGCGCTGCATAGAGAAAGCCGGTTACCAGCGGATGGAACAGCAGGTTCGCCAGAATGATAAAGATCGTCTCCGGATCCTGGACGTCCATGCCATTGCGAATTGCATAGGCGCGGCCGAAGATACCTAGAGAAACGGCGCCGATCAGCGAGATGGCCATCCAGCTCATGCCAATGTTTCGAGCAGTCGGTACATCTTTCAGCGTTCGAATCGCCATGAAGCGCACGATAATATGCGGCTGCCCGAAATATCCCAGGCCCCATGTTACCGCAGACAGCCAGCCGATGAAGGTCAGTCCTTCGGTCCAAGACAGCAGGGTTGGGTCGACCTCGTTCAGTGTCTGTGACGCTTGGCTGAAGCCGCCGCCGCCTTCACCAAAGAGGACAACGGCTGGCATGATTACCAGTGCCAGCATCATGATGCAGCCCTGTACGAAGTCTGTCAGGCTTACGGCCAAGAACCCGCCGACGACGGTATAAGCCAGTACCACGCCTAGTGTGATAATGATGCCAACAGTGTAATCGCTTAGGCTGCCAATGCTGACAATGCCGGAAAACGCGCTTTCGAACAGTTTACCGCCGGCGACTAGGCCTGACGCAGTATAAACCGCGAAGAAAACGACGATAACGACAGCGGAAACCGTTCTTAACGACAGCGCCCGCGTTGGGAATCGATTTGCCAGGAAGGCTGGAATGGTGATTGCATTACCGTAGTGAACAGTCTGTTCACGCAGACGAGGTGCAACCAAAACCCAGTTGAAGAAGGCACCCACGAACAGGCCGATACCGATCCAGGCCGAGCCCAGTCCGGATACGAACATTGCGCCGGGCAAGCCCAGCAGCAGCCAGCCGCTCATGTCGGAAGCGCCGGCCGACAACGCCGCCACCTGGGGGCTAAGTGTTCGGCCGCCCAGAATATAATCTTCAGACGTGGACGTGGATGTGCGCATAGCATAAAGCCCAATGCCGATCATAAGCGCAAAGTAAGCGGAAAGGCTGATCCAAACTCCAATAGCCATAAAACGTCTCCCTATTCTTAGTTCTGAGGCCGGATATAGCTCCGACAGGTTATTAGTATTGTATGAGCTGTTTACTCATCACCAAGCGCCAATAGCGACGCGTTCCCTCCTAAAGCTGCAGTATTATTGGTAATCGTTTTCTCGGTCACAAAGCGCTGCAGGTAGTGGGGCCCACCGGCTTTGGGGCCTGTGCCCGATAGCCCTTGGCCACCAAATGGCTGAACACCCACGACGGCACCGATGATATTACGATTAATATAAACATTACCGACGCGCATTTTCTGCGCTATTTCAGCGGCAAAAGACTCGTTTCGACTATGTACACCAAACGTTAAGCCATAGTTGCGGCCATTGATATCGTTAATGACTTTATCAATCTCGCTGGCTTTGTAACGCACAATATGTAGCACCGGCCCGAACTGCTCACGAGTAAGTGCATCAATGCTATCGATAGTGAACGCTACCGGCGCGACGAAAGTACCTTCTTGAGTATGCTCGGCAGCCATCGGCGTTTCCGCCACCAGGCGATTTTCAGCCTTTAGCTTTTCGATATGTTCCAGCAAACTTTTACGCGCATCTTCATCGATAACGGGGCCGACATCGGTACCCAAGTCACGAGGATCGCCAATGCGCAGCTCGTTCATTGCACCTTTAAGGATTTCAATCACTCGGTCAGCGACGTCATCCTGAAGATAGAGCACGCGCAACGCGGAGCAGCGCTGCCCGGCACTTTGAAACGCGGATTGCACCACATCAACCACAACCTGCTCAGGCAGGGCGGTGGAGTCGACAATCATCGCATTCATGCCGCCAGTTTCAGCAATCAGCGTCGCCAACGGGGCATTTTCACGTGCCGCAAGGGCGCGGTTGATAATGTGAGCAGTGTCGGTGCCGCCGGTAAATACCACGCCAGTAATCCGTGGGTCGGAGGTCAACACGCTGCCTACGGTGGGGCCATCGCCGGGTAAAAGCTGCACAACGTCGCGGGGCATGCCGGCTTCGTAAAGCAGTTCAATGACACGATGCGCGATAATCGAGGTTTGTTCCGCCGGTTTGGCTAGGACGGTATTACCCGATACTGCGGCCGCCACCACCTGACCGCAGAAGATCGCGACGGGGAAGTTCCAGGGACTGATAGCTGCGAATACGCCTTTGCCGCCGATGATTAGACGATTGGATTCACCGGTGGGGCCAGGTAGTACGGTGGCTTCGCCGAAATCTTCTTCAGCGCGCATAGCATAAAAGCGACAGAAATCGACGGCTTCTTTGATCTCATCGACGCCGTCGGTAAGCAGCTTACCGCCTTCCCGAGAGCACAGAGTCATTAACTCCGGCATATGCTCTTCCATCAAATCGCCGAGGCGCCGCACAATGGCCGCGCGCTCAGCCACGGGCGTTGCATCCCAGCGGGGGAATGCTGCCCAGGCAGCGTCAAGGGCCTGGGTGGCCTGCTCTTTGCTAGTCCACTGTATACTGCCCACCGTTTGTCGGCGATCAAAAGGGCTGGTAACGCTATGGGTAAGGGTTGCATCATCGGCAACATCAAAGGCGAGCAGCGGCTTAGCCGGATACTGCTTGTCCATAAACGTAGCCATCTGTTCCATCAGCGGGTAGTAGTGACTGCGGATGTTGAGATTCACACCACGAGAGTTGAGCCGCTTGGGGCCGTAAATATCTTTAGGCAGCGGAATATTCATGTTGATCAAACTTTTTTGCTGACGCAGCGTTTCGATAGGATGCTGGCACAGCCACTCAACCGGAACATCAGGGTCCACTAGTTGATGGACAAACGACGAGTTAGCGCCGTTCTCAAGTAGGCGGCGCACCAAGTAAGGCAGCAGATCTTTATGTGCGCCTACCGGGGCGTAAATACGGCAGTAGGTGCCTTCAGGCGCCCGTTCCAGAGCGGCATCGTAGAGGGCTTCGCCCATTCCGTGCAGGCGTTGAAACTCAAACGGGCGGCTGTCGTCGTTGGCGAACTCTAAAATAGTCGTCACAGTGTGAGCGTTGTGAGTCGCGAACTGCGGGAAAATACGCCCGCGGGTATCGTTAGAAAGCAGGAACTGAGCGCAGGCGAGGTACGCTACATCGGTGCCTGCTTTACGGGTGAATACCGGGTAGCCGTCGACCCCCAGCTGCTGGGACTCTTTAATTTCGGTATCCCAGTAAGCGCCTTTGACTAGGCGCAGCGGAATTTCATCACCCTGTTGCTCGGCTAGCCGGTTGATATAGTGCAATACCGGCAGCGCACGTTTGGAGTACGCCTGAACCACCAGGCCGAAGTGCCCCCAGCCTTTGACCGCTTCACTTTCATAAACCGCGCGGAAAACTTCCATTGAAAGCTCTAGGCGATCCACTTCTTCGGCGTCGATAGTGACCGCCACTTCTAGCTCACGGGCTCTGCTAACCAGTTGGATAACGGTGTCGACGAGCTCGATGAGCACCTGCTCACGGCGGCCAAATTCATAGCGCGGATGTAGCGCCGAAAGCTTAATAGACACCGAGGGTGCCGGCGTTTTATCACCTAAGGATTTACAGGTTTTGCCGACTTGTTCGATTGCACGAGCGTAATCATCCAAATAGCGTTTGGCATCATCGCGTGTGCGCGCAGCTTCGCCCAGCATGTCGTAAGAATAGGTATAGCCTTTATTGAACAGCGGTTTTGAGCGCTTAAGGGCTTCATTGATATCCCGGCCCAGCACGAACTGTTTACCCATAATTTTCATCGCTTCGTACATTGCGCGGCGAATAACCGGCTCGCCCATGCGATTAACCATGCGATTGATGAAGCTGGCGGGCTGGCCCTCTTTAGGATGATCCATTTTGAGAACACGGCCGGTCATCAATAAGCCCCAGGTAGAGGCATTGACCATCCAAGAATCGCTTTTGCCCACGTGGGCTTGCCAGTCGGCAGGGCCCAGCTTGTCTTCAATCAATGCATCCGCCGTCGCCTTGTCGGGGATCCGCAGCATGGCTTCCGCTAGACACATCAGCATTAGCCCTTCGTGAGTGTCCAGGCTGTATTGCTGCAGTAGCTCATCAATGGTGTCGACGGCTGTATCCATCTTCCGGACATCTTGAACCAGCGCCGCCGTGTTGGCTTCAATGCGGGCAAAGTCATCGTGGCCCGTATCCAGCACCTTGATCAGTTCGCTGACGTAGGCGCTTTCATCCACTAAATAGTGATCGCTAACGCGAGCCATGAGTGTGTCGAGATCAGTTTGCCAGATGGCTGGGTCACGCATTTTCTTAGCATTGAGCATTGAAGCCCCCGGAAGTCTGAACAGAACGAATGGGTAACAGGGCATTAGGCCCAAGCGAATAAGCGAATGTAGAGCGCGACCACGTTGGGTGCATGCTGGTTTCAAGGTAAAACGTGTCAATTCCCCGGCAAGCGCTGAGTCTTTAAGACTTTAGTAGAGTTTTTAATGTCCTGCTAGTGGCCCTGATGGGGGATTTGACGAGCTAACATTCACTGGCGCCATATCGCTCTGGCGCAACTTGCGTGGCGACAATCCATAACTGCTGCGAAACGCATGTGAAAGCGCACTTTGATTGGCAAAACCTGTTTGCATCGCGATATCGGTAAGAGGAAGCCTACTTTGTAAAATCAGCTCACGCGCCGCATGCAACCGCTGCCGTTTAACGTATTGCCAGGGAGAGAGTCCCGTTTGCGCACGAAAACAATCGGAGAAATGCGCTTCGCTTAAACATGCAATCTGCGCTAAATCGGCAACGCGCATGTCATCGGCGAGATGCTGGCGGATGAAGCGATCAATGCGTGTCAGGTTTAAGCGCTTCGGGCTGGTATGAGTGTCTTTGCCCAGTCGCGCCTTAAGTGCGCCCAGCATTGTCGCCGCTAAGCGATCTTGCTGAAAAGAATTAGTCGAAGTATCAAACTCTTGAGCAAGCTCGCTTTGCATAAAGGCGAGGTAGTGACGTAGCGCGTTATCTAAGCCAAAAAAGCGCGGTGCATCAAATAGCGCCACCAGCTCACGGTTTTCTCCGGTCAATGCGGGGGTATCTTCTGGGAGGTCAAAGATTAGCTGTCGATTATGGCCGTAACCTGAATAGTAGTGCTCGTGGTGCGCCGGAACAATACAGCCTGAAAATGCATTGACGCGGCCGCCGAGCCCTTCGATTTCAAACTCCGATGAGCCACACAGCGTAATCACGATCTGATGAAAGTCGTGCGTGTGGTGATGCGTAGCGCTGGCTAGCGGAATCTGACGAATCGTGCTGGGCATAATCGGGCTCCTGAGCCGCCATAGCTCTTTTAAACAGTCTTTTTTGAACAGTCTCTACTGCTGACGGAGGGCTGTATGAGCGGACAAATGATCGCGCAGAGCCTTGAGCTCTTCTTGGCCCTCTTGGTTAAGCAGTGGCTTGCCCTGGGCAATCATCCAGCGCCTTCCATGCCGCTCCATTAAGTGTTCGCCGCGTCGCCGGATGCTTTCCAAATATTCATTATGGCGGATTGGATAGCCGATCGTAGCATTCCACTCTGTTTCGCTTACTTGGCTGTTAAGCGCCTTATCGAACAAAGCGATCAAATCTTTTGGCTCAGTGCGGTAGCGCGGCGTGCTTGACGACATTAACACGAGAATGACCGCGCCAATCACCAGTAGGCACACCGCGAACACTAATAAATACAGCGCCATTTTCTGAGCTCCTATCTATGCGAGTAGGCTTTATGCGACTAGGCGTAGCCGGTCAATAAATCGTCACTTAACTATACGCTTGGTGGTCTTTACACGGAAAATTTACTTTTTTGCGAACTTTTCCTTCACAGCGTGTCTGAGTTAGTACAGGCAACATCGCGATAGCAGTCGCTAAAGTTGTTCTGGCTCTATATGTTTTGATCCCTTGCTTCCGTTACTCTTCGAGTAACGGTTTTTTTTGTCTATGTTCTGTGCCTCCCGACATTTTATAGCGGGTTAGTGGCATCGAATGCTCAGCAATGCCACCAGGATATCACGCCGGGTGACGATTCCCACCAACCGCTGCTGCTCGACCACCGGATACACTTTTGGCTTGGCACCAAGCATTTCTTGCGCCAGGTCGGTAATGCTTTTATTAGGCGAGACGCTGAGTACTTCATGGCGCATTAGCTCTTTGACCAGCGGTGCTTCGTGGTCATGATAAATACTGTCGAGCACTCGCCCTAGAACGTCCTGTTCTGAGATAAAGCCTATTAGCCGATCGGCTGCGTCAACCACCGGTGCACCGGGTAAACGGTGCAGTGCTAACCCTTTGGCTAACGTAGTAATTGAAGCGTCTGGTGTTACTCGGTAGCAATCCCGAGACATAATGTCGCGAACGGTACTGGGATGTGCTGCTTTCATCGTTGCTTTTTTTATAGTTGTTTTGTTCATAGATAAGGTATGCATGGTGGTTGTACTCATCGTAGCCACTCCTTTTTCATCGCGTGCAGCGCCACTGCTGTTAAAGGGCAATCCTTCGTGCTTGGCCTTAATGTATCATCGGCTCTATTGACTGTAGTTGAAACTGTAGCTGAATTAGCTTTTTATGCGCCGGTGGAAGGCTGGTGCTATTCAACGTTTTGAGCAGTGAATTTTATAAACTGTCACGGCTCTCATCATGAAAGAATTATTATTTAACTCTGAAAGGACCCTCTGATGGATGCACGTGAGTATTTAAACCGGAAAGGGGTAGGCGTTGAGCGGGACCCTGATCGCCCCAACACTTTGGAAGAAAAAGCCTGGGAACGCGCGCGCGGTGCCGGTGATCAGCGGCCTAAATCCGGGACGCCCCATGATTGGGAAGATTGGGAGCGCCACCATGATGATCTTGCGGAAGGTGCCGAGACGTTAGAGCAGAAAATTGACAAAGATGCGCATCGATTTTCTCAAGAGCCGGCGGCACAGGTTCGCGCTCGCCCAGCCTCTGCTGACGTTGAACACTTCACGCCACCACTAGTCGCCGCCAGGGAGCAGCCGCAGAACCCAATATCTGAACAGGTAGCCCCGCCAACCGCGGGTTTAGCGCTGGCCTATCAAGCGCTGGCGATTTTGCTGCCGCCCTTAGCGGTAGGCTTAACTCAAGGTGGCGCTAAACGTGTCGCTATTGCGGTGCTGTTAACAGTGGCGGGCTGGCTGCCCGGCGTTGCCTATGCATTTTGGTGGCTGCAGCGACGTTAACCTTTTTGTATGAGGCATGTTTACTGCTTGGCAGGCCGACGTAGTTGGGTATAATCCGCGTAAACTTATTTAAATAATGGGGTTTACGATGGGGTATTTGGTTGGCGTTACAGCGCTTTGGGCTTTTTCCTTTTCGCTAATAGGTGTTTATCTGGCAGGGCAGGTCGATAGCTACTTTGCGGTGCTGCTAAGGGTATCGCTGGCAATGCTGATATTTCTGCCCTTTTTACGTCCAAGCTTGTTGCGAGGTAAACAGCGTTTGGCGCTAATGGCGTTAGGTGCCGTGCAGCTGGGAGTGATGTATACCTTCTTCTACCAGTCTTTTTTACTGCTATCAGTGCCGGAAGTGCTGCTATTCACCATCTTTACACCTATTTATATCGCGCTGCTTGATGACTTACTGTTTGGCCGCTTTACGCCGATTTATATTGTGACCGCGCTGCTCGCGGTTATTGGAGCGGGGGTTATCCGCTATGACGGTATCGATAGCGGTTTTTGGACGGGCTTTTTAGTTGTGCAAGGGGCCAATCTTTGCTTTGCCTTGGGCCAGGTGGGCTACCGGCGTTTAGCGGCTGATTTACCGCCTACGCTTGCATGGCACAACGTGTTTGGCTGGTTTTTTATTGGTGCGATGATTGTGGCACTACCGGCGTATTTACTCTTTGGCAACAGCGCGGCATTGCCAAGCACACCGGTGCAGTGGGGCGTGTTGGCTTGGTTGGGCCTTGTCGCTTCTGGCGTGGGTTACTTTGCTTGGAATCAAGGCGCCACTAAGGTAGATGCGGGCACCCTAGCCATTATGAACAATGCGCTAGTGCCCGCGGGACTCATTGTTAACCTGGTGATTTGGAACCGCGATGCGGATATTCCGCGCTTGGTGATAGGTGCGCTGATTATGGCCGCATCACTTTGGTTAAACCACTGGTGGTGCCAGCGTCGGCAGACAGCGCCGGCCAGCTAATTGTCAAACAACGCTTCAGCCTATTTGCCCGGCAAGTAAGGTGTCTCCATAATGGCGACTTATGCTAGCGAGAGTCGGCCCATGAGCAACGCGTTACTACCAGACACTATGCCTACTGCAGGCGGCCCATCAGACAAACCCTTTAAGACGATTGGGCTGATTGGTCGCTTAGGTAGCGATAAAGTGGTCGACTCCCTTCAGCGGCTGGTGACGTACCTTGTCGCGCATGGTTACAGCGTGCTGGTAGAAGACCGCACAGCCACTGCCTTGCCCAAGCATGGCCAACCAGAAGCTAGCCGTCGCGTATTGGGAGAGCTATGTGATCTGGTCATTGTTGTCGGTGGCGATGGCAGCTTACTGGGTGCGGCGCGCACACTGTGCCGAAGCGGCACGCTTATTTTGGGCGTTAACCGTGGGCGGTTGGGGTTTCTAACCGATATTTCTCCGGACGAATTGGAAACCCGCGTTGGTGAAGTGCTGGCAGGCGAGTTTGAGATTGAGCAGCGCTTTCTACTCGATGCGGTGCTTTATCGTAACGGGATCGCTGTCGGTAATGGCGATGCTTTGAATGAAGTCGTACTTCATCCGGGTAAAGCGGTACGCATGATTGAGTTTGAGCTGTTTATTGATGGCCAGTTTGTTTATAGCCAGCGCAGCGACGGCTTAATTGTTGCCACGCCAACCGGCTCAACGGCCTATGCGCTATCGGGCGGCGGGCCGATCATGCATCCAAAGCTTGATGTGGTGACGCTGGTGCCGATGTTTCCTCATACGCTGTCGAGTCGGCCCATTGTTATTGATGCTGCTAGCGAAATTCGCATTCACATTGGCGAAACGAACCAGACCTATCCGCATATTAGCTGCGACGGCCAGACTCGGGCGGTGGCCAAGCCCAACGATGTGCTGGTCATTACACGCAAGCCTGAGCGAGTGCAGCTGGTACATCCTATCGGCCATAATTTCTACGAAGTACTGCGCAGCAAATTAGGCTGGAGCCATCGGTTGGGGGATTAAGCATGCAGCGTCAAACGCAGGGCAAGCCCCGGTTAGAAGGCTACGACCTGATTGGTGATGTGCATGGGTGCGGCGTTACGCTTGCCTCGTTACTAGAAAAACTGGGCTATCATCAAAGCCGCGGCGTGTATCGCCACCCGCGCCGAAAAGTTGTTTTCTTGGGTGATTTGATTGATCGCGGGCCGCGTATTCGCCTAGCGGTGACTATCGCCCGCCGGATGGTGGAGCAGGGCGAGGCATATATTGTGATGGGTAATCACGAATATAATGCCTTAGCATATACTCACCCAGGGCCTGCGGGCAGTCATAAACGGTGGCTGCGCGAGCATACGCCCAGGCATAACCGTATTATTCAAGATACCCTGGCGCAGTACAGTGATTACACCAATGAGTGGGATGATACGCTGGCGTGGTTTAAAACCATTCCGCTATGCCTAGAGTTAGAAGGCATTCGCGTGGTGCATGCTTGCTGGGACCAGCAACTGATTGCCGAGCTTAAACAACGCCGTCCTGACTGCTGTATGGATACGCAATTTTTAGTGGAATCAACGGATCCCTCTACCCAGGCGTTTCGTATTTTAGATCGCTTGACCCGAGGCCCGCATGTCTCGTTACCTGACGGCATTGCAATACACTCAGGTGACGGATTTACTCGGCAAAGTTTTCGCGCCCATTTTTGGGCTCAGGCGCCGCAGCAGTGGGGGGATGTCGTCTTTCAGCCGGATAACTTACCCGGCGATCTCGAAACTCGCGAACTATCAGCCCAGGAGCGCCGGCAACTTAGTTATTATGGTCCTGAGCAGCCTCCGTTATTTATTGGGCATTATTGGTGCGAGGGTATACCAGCATTGCCTGCCCACAATATCGCCTGTTTAGACTATAGCGCGGTTAAATATGGGCGTTTGGTAGCTTACCGCTGGAGTGGAGAGGCGACGTTAAGTGCCGATCACTTTGCTTGGGTCAAGGTGCCTAGAGAGGAGCGGATGCTTCCCAAACCATGGGAAATAGATTTCGATTAGTGCCTTTTTTTAAAATTTACATATCTTTACATAATTTTTGCAAATCAGATGAACTAACCCTGCTGTCGGCTATCAGAGTAAGTGTTCCCTTGAATGATCCCTTGCTTTTATTCTCCGGCGGTCCTTACCGCCGGTTTTTTTTGCCTGTCTGTTGGCTTTCCAGCGCGTTAGTTACCATCGTTGCAATGAACACCTACCCGCTGCGGTCAATATGCCGCGAGCGCTTTGATTAGAGGGATGTTATGCATCCAGTGATGCTTTTACCCGATCACGCGGATACCAGCGAACTGCGCCAAGCATTATGGCGCCATCGTATTGGTCACCGGATTACCGACGAGGCCGACGGCCAGCTATTATGGATCGCCGACCCTCGCCAGCAGGGTGAACTCACCGCGCTTGTCGAACAGTGGAAACAGGGTGAACCTCTAGCGCTTCAACAAACGACTAAGCACCCGCGTTCTATGGCCCATTCTTTTGCATCGCTGCGCCAAGTGCCGGTTACCTCGCTGATGATTGTTTTTAGCCTGGTGGTGTTTGCCCTGATCGAAGTGTTGGGCAATCAGCTAATCGTTGCCTTAACTATTGTGCCCGTTGGCATTTCTGGTGGTGAGCTGTCGTTTGGTAACCTGTCGCAAATGCTTGCCTCAGGACAAGTTTGGCGATTGCTATCGCCGGCCTTTCTACATTTTGGCTTGATGCATCTCATCTTTAACTTGATGTGGGTATGGTACTTCGGTCGTCAGGTTGAAGCCTTGCAAGGCAGCCGTACCATGCTGTTGCTGCTTATTGTTGCCGGTATCGGTGCGAACATCGCTCAATATATGACCGGTACCGTGCTGTTTGGTGGTATGTCAGGCGTGGTGTATGCCTTGTTAGCGCATGTTTGGCTAATGTCGCGGCGAGTACCCCAAAGCGGCTTTTTTGTGCCCCAAATGTTAGTGGTATTTATGCTGGGTTGGATGGTATTTACCATGACAGGGGTAGCAGGCAGCGTTGGCTTTGGCAATGTCGCTAATGAAGCGCATTTGGGCGGGCTACTCGTGGGCCTTGTCACAGGCTGGTATTATTCATCCCGCCGTTTGAAAAATAGTTAAGAGGCCTGCAATGAGCGAAATGACCTTCGATAAAATGATTAATCAAATGACCCCGGCGATCTATGAGAGCCTGAAACAGGCGGTGTCGCTGCGCAAGTGGCCCGATGGCCGCCGTCTAACGCCAGAACAGACCGATCTGTGCTTGGAAGCCGTGATGCGTTTTGAGGCTGAAAATAACGTGCCGGAAGAGAATCGGGTGGGGTATTTAGAGCAGCGCACCTGCGGTGCGGCGGCGACGGGCGCAGGCGTAACGCCAGAAATGGCTGGCTTGGCTCGGGATGCAACGCGTGATTGAAGCGGCAGTGCAAGGCTGTTTAAGTAAAATGGCGGTCGCGGTACCAGGCCACCAAGATGACCAAGTGGTCTACCATTTACGTGCCGGTGAGCACCGCGTTGCGCTTAATGAGCGCATTGGTGAGCTGATCAGCCTACGTTGGACAGGCGCCATTGCATGTACTCACTGCGGTCGAGCCACGAAAAAAAGTTTTGCCCAGGGCCACTGTTATCCGTGTTTCAAACGATTAGCGCAGTGCGATACTTGTATTATGAAGCCGGAAACCTGCCACTTTTTTCAAGGCACATGTCGCGAGCCCGAATGGGGCGAGCGCCATTGTTTTCAGCCTCATACGGTGTATTTGGCCAACTCTTCCGGCCTCAAGGTAGGCATCACGCGAAAAACACAGATGCCTACCCGTTGGTTAGACCAAGGCGCTATTCAGGCGCTGCCTATTCTTGAAGTGGATACTCGCCAGCAGTCAGGGTTCGTCGAAATGCTGTTCAAAGAGCAGGTTTCAGACCGCACTAACTGGCGCGCTATGCTTAAAGGTGATATCGACGTAATGGACTTAAGCGCCGAGCGTGACCGTTTGCTTAGCCTGTTGTCTGATGGCTTGAGCCAGCTACGTGATACTCATGGCGTGGACGCTATTCGCACGTTAGACCAGCCAGCGCATCATTTTCACTACCCGGTTAGTGTTTTCCCACAAAAAGTTGCGTCGCATAACTTTGATAAGCAACCGCTGGTGGAGGGCGTGCTACAGGGGGTTAAAGGACAGTATTTGATACTCGATAGCGGCGTGATTAACCTGCGTAAATTCACGGGTTATGAGGTTCAAGTGAGTTAGGTTGCTACGCTAACCTGTATAGCCAAGCACTTGTTTTAGCCGCTCAGCATGCGTGGCTACCCAGCAGGGGTCAATCGCGCCCCAATCTCGAATCTGGTAACGGCCAATGTTATGGCGTTGGCCGTCATCTTTAGTAAAGACACACTCAATATCCAGTTCGGCAAGTGATGCTATCGTGTCCTGAGCAGTGCGTCGCGGCATGCCGGTGGCCTCTATGATGGCAGGTACACTGGCAATGCCCTGTTTGATCAAATGGGCCACGTATAAACGTCTATAAAAGCTTGATTTAGTTTTACTAAGGTCGGGCATGGGGCTTCCTTGGTAGCAAACGTATTGGCGTTGCTAGCTAGCTTAAATGAATAAATCCCCTTGCGCCCGTGGTGGACGAAAATCGCGCGTGTTTAAGCCCTGCTCCGTGCGATCCTGCAGCTTCCATTGGCGGCTGGCGCGAGCGAAGCGTTGCGCGATCAAATCTGCAAAGACGCCTTCACCGCGAAAGCGTTTACCGAACTGAGCGTCGTATATCTTCCCGCCCCGGCATTGGCGCATTAGGCTCAGGACTTTAGCGGCCCGCTCTGGGTAGTGTGTTTCCAACCATGCTTCAAACAGCGGTGCGACTTCATAGGGCAGGCGCAGCAACATCCAGGCCGCGGTGCGTGCACCGGCGCGGCTGGCCGCTTCTAATAGTTTTTCGATTTCGTGATCCGTAAGCCCTGGTATCACCGGCGAAATCAACGTTCCCACCGGAATGCCCGCCGTATTCAGTTCACGTATCGCTCTCAAACGTGCCTGGGGCGACGCCGCACGTGGCTCTAAGGTACGTTTTAAGTTGACATCTAGGCTAGTTAAACTGACAAAAACACGTACTAAACGGTGCTCGGCCATCTCGGCCAATAGCTCTAAATCACGCAGCACTAAGGTGCTTTTAGTCACAATTGTGACGGGGTGGCGGCATGCTAATAGTAGTTCCAACAACCGGCGGGTGGTTTGTTGGGTAGCTTCTAAGGGTTGATAACAGTCTGTATTGCCAGAAAGATTAATTGGCCTGCACACATAGTTGGGGTGGCAAAGCTCCTCCGATAATTGCTCAACCAAACCGCTGCGGGCAATCAGCTTGGTTTCAAAATCTAACCCAGGCGATAGGTCCCAGTAGGCATGGGAAGGTCGTGCATAGCAGTAAACACAGCCATGCTCGCAGCCACGATAAGGGTTTAACGAGCGATCAAAGGGTAAGTCCGGCGATTTATTCCACGACAGCGCACTCTTGCTCACTTCTTCCCGCACTTCGGTGGCAATGGTCGTGGAGGTTTCCTCGCGCCACCAGCCGTCGTCGTCTGCAATGCTTTGGGTCGGCGCGAAGCGGTTGTGCGGATCATACGTCGCGCCGCGGCCCTTGTAGATAGTTGGCTGGATAGGCTGGCCAAGAGATGCCATGTATTCACCTCTTTATTGGTTTTATATACAGTAGTTGCGGAGTGAGAAAAAATCAATAGCCAGCTAGTTGCTGAGCGTATGATGCCGGGAACACGACGCTACCCAAGTCGCTATTACGACGTTAAGGTATTTGAATGAACTGACCATTAACGCGTTACTGAGGAAGCATTATGTCGAAAGTAGTCATCGTGACAGGAGGCAGCCGTGGTATTGGGGCAGCGACCTCATTACTGCTAGGCGCTAAAGGCTATGCGGTGTGTGTTAACTATCTTGCTAACCAAGAGCGAGCACATGAGGTGGTTGATTCCATTATACGTGGCGGAGGTAGAGCCTTTGCTTACCAAGCCGATGTCAGCAAGGAAGCCGACGTTATTCGCTTGTTTGATGCGGCAGAGGCTCACTTTGGCAGTGTGACCCACTTGGTTAACAATGCGGGTATTTTGTTTACGCAATCCAAGTTTGTTGATATTGACTTTGAGCGCTTCAAACAGGTGATGGGTAGTAACGTGGACAGCTGTTTTCTGTGTTGCAGAGAAGCTATCCGGCGCTTTAGGCAAGGCAGTGCGATCGTCAATGTCTCTTCGCGTGCCTCACAAACAGGCTCGCCCTTTGAGTACGTTGACTACGCCGTCTCGAAAGGCGCCATGGACACGCTGACTAAAGGCTTATCTTTAGAAGTTGCCGCCTTGGGTATTCGTGTCAACGCCGTTCGCCCTGGATCTATCTACACTGATATGCATGCCGATGGGGGCGAGCCAGGTCGTGTTGACCGTTTAGCACCGCAGATTCCTATGCAGCGTGGCGGTACCGCTGAGGAGGTAGCGAATAGCATCGCATGGTTGCTTTCGGAGGAAGCTTCTTATGTGACGGGATCATTTATTGATGTGGCGGGCGGACGGTAACAATCCCGCACTGGCTACAGTATTATATAGTGTGGATTAGCCCGCATCTCAACCACCGGGAGGCTCATGTGAAAATCTTCGTTCCGCTAACGATTACTTCAATTTTGTTCATTTCGGGCTGTGCAAATTCAGCCCAAAATCAAGTTGATGCTCAAGCATCTGCCGCGACACTTCCAGAATCTATTATGCATAGCTATGAGTGCGAGAGCGGTGAAACGATAGCCGCCGCCTACCCCTCAGCAGACACGGCGAGAGTGCAGTACAAAGGCCGAAGCTACAGTATGCAAATTGCAGTTTCTGGCAGCGGTGCGCGTTATGTGAGTGACGATTTAGAGTGGTGGACAAAAGGCTCTGGCTCAGGGTCTGAGGGTATACTGCTCAGCCATCTGGCTGACGGCACTTCTGGTGACATTATCGAGCGTTGTGCCGTGCCCTGAATCACCCTAGCAATTCATTATGTTACAAACCACCAGCGCCAGCTTGCCGCACATATAATGCCAACGGCAATTGATGCTAGAGGACTTTTTAAGATAATAGCGACAGCACCTGCCATTAAAGCGGCAAACCGGGTTCCTCCGTCACCATGCACAATGATGGGGGTGATGATGGCAATAAGCACCGAGCTAGACATGGCATCAATAAACAGGCGAATGTTAGGGCTTAATGGTATACGGGCCATAATGAGGAGCCCCAAAATTCGAGACCCGTAGCCTATAGCTACCATCATCATGATGGCTAATAGCGATTGCCATAATGGTGATGAGCTCACAAAATACCCGCCTTATACCAGCGTTTGGGAAGTAATATGGCGACCATTCCTCCTGTCAGTGCGCCGACCAGTACATGTAGATAGGGCGGTAGCCACCAATAGGCTAGCAGCGCACTGAGGGCTGCTGCTAACCATGGAAGAATCATTACTAGCTTTGGGTTACCACCTATCACGATCACAAGCAGAAAACATAGCATGATCACGTCAAGACCAAAGCGTTCAGGTTGATGGATACCACCGCCAAATGCCAAGCCGATACCCGTACCTATTACCCAGGCAGTCCATAACGCGATACCTCCTCCTAGGAGAATGCCAATATTGCGCTCTCCGCGCTGATATTCGCCCAGTGCCATGGCCCAATTGGAATCCGTTAACATGAAAATGACGCCAAATTGCTGCAGTAGAGGTAATGGTTTGAGCCAAGGATAAAGAGATGCACTCATTAATAGGTGTCGGGTATGAATGGCCATGGTCGTCATTGCTAGGGCCAGAAGGGGCAGCGGCGTTGTCCATAGTTCAAGTGCCGCAAACTGTGAGGGAGCAGCAAATACAAACATGCTCATTAATATCGCTTCCCAATGAGTGATGCCTGCATGGATAGCTGCTACGCCGAAGGCTAGGCCAAAGGCCACCGTGAAAGTGGCCAAAGGCAGCATCATGAGAATACCTCGCCACGTACCCGCCATATCCAATTTTATTTTATTTTCTCTTGTATTCATAAGCTTACTAGGCATCTTTTGATAGTGAATAATAAAAACAAACAGTCGTGCTTGTTTTTATTATTCTTCGCGTTTAGATTTAACAGCACACATACACCGCTAGGCAATGTGTTATTAAAAATAATGAAATAATATAACACTAAAAAAAGCCGATTAATTCGGTCAGGAGACTGATATATGAACTTCAAGCGCAATGTAATAACACTGGCGGTAACAGCTTTAGCTTTACCTGTAACAGCTAGTTCTACTCAAGCTTCAACTTCATTTATTGCCAATTCGTTTTATGATCAACAACACCCTTTCTCTCGTTACGGCTATATCGAATGGGCAGAGATGGTTAAAGAACTGTCTAACGGGGAGCTTCAACCCGAGGTGTATACCGGGACTGTACTGCTAGCACCTCGTGCTAATTTGCAGGGCATTCAGGATAATATCGTTCAGGTGGCGCATCATGCTGCTATTTTTACTCCGTCTGAAATGCCAGTAGCGAATGCCGTTCAGGAGCTGGGCTTTAACTACGATGATCCGTTAGTCAGCATACTGGCCGTTACCGATTTCAGCCTTAACAACCCCATTCAACTAGCCGAATGGGAAGGCCTGAATATCGTTTATCTCGGCGCCTACAGCACCCCGCCTTATGTCATGTTCTGCCGCGAACCGGTTCGAAACCTTGAAGAATTACGCGGTAAACGGATCCGCACTGCGGGCTCAACGGTGTCTGCCTGGGTCGAACAAGCCGGCGGCACGCCTGTCAATGTTCCTTCGAGTGAAATGTATAGTGGCCTTGATCGAGGCTCGCTGGATTGTGCAACCAACGCGGCTAATGACTTGATTGATCGCTCCCTATGGGAAGTGGCTGAGCACACCACGCTGCTGCCCACCGGCATGTACTGGTCCGGCCCTCAGTGGGGCTTCAACGAAGATTTCTGGTCAAACCTTAATGACGAGCAGCGTGATGTGTTCAAAGAAGCTACCGCTCATGCAATGACGCGTATGGTTGTGCAGTATATTAATGCGTCAGAGGCAGCTATCGAAGAAGCGATCAAGCTTGGCAATAACATCTATGAGCCGGAAGAAGATCTAATGGCATCTGTGGTGGCTTTCCGTGATGAGGCATTGGCAAATGTTTACGATAAGGCCCGTGATCAATACGGTGTGGAAGATCCAGAAGCGCTAATTGATGATTTCCTCGCCACTTACGAAAAGTGGGAAAGTTTACTCAGCGACGTTGATCGTAATGATGAAGAGGCGCTTGCCGAGCTAGCTATGCAAGAAATTTATAATAAGCTACCCGCTGACTACGGCATTTATTAATTTTGCCGTCATTGGCTGCCCTAATGGGCAGTCAATGCTAATACGATAAAAGAGTGCGCTATATGACTAAACGACAAAATCAGGAAGAGCGCTCACGTCACACCCAGGCTCGCGTTATACAGGCGACTATTGAATGTATTCTTGAGAATGGCATCCGCGCTACATCGACCGTTGACATCGCTCGTCAGGCTGGCGTTTCTCGCGGTGCTCTCGTACATCACTACCCATCTAAGACGCTGTTAATGCAGTCGGCGCTTGAAGACCTGCTAAGCAGGGAGGTTGAGAGCGTTCGAATCATGGCTAATGGGGTCAAAGAGGGTGCCTTGGACTTTGATAGTCTATTAAAAGCCTTGCATGAGCACTTCAAGGGCGACCTGTATATGGTGACGCTAGAATATCTTACCAATGCGCGAACTGACCCTAACTTAATGAAAGTGCTAGCTCCATTAGGGATCAAATTCAACACATCACTTGAATATATATGGGAGCAGTTAGTCGCTAGTGCTGAGCACACTTCTCATCAAAATCGTGTCGCCTTGAACGCCACTTTATGCATGATGAGAGGGATGGGTGCACAGAGCATTTGGCGTGATGATCCTGAGCTTTATCGTGATATGTTGCTGTTTTGGAAGGAAACTCTTATGAAGCTTGGTTTCTCGACTACAGATTCCGAGAGGGGCAGAACAGCATGATCGCGAACAGTATTGAACGCTTATCCCAGTGGGTCGCTAAGAGCACGTTGGTACTCGCTGCCTTCTTTTTAGTACTAATGGCACTGCATGTCTCACTTGATGTCGGACTGCGCTATTTCTTTGGAAAATCGTTTGCCGGCACGCTGGAGTTCGTCTCTTTCTACTATATGGTCGCGGTGATTTTCCTGCCAATTGCTTACGTTGAATTAAAACGCGAGCATATTAGCGTTGATGTTTTTGTGGGCAGGTGTTCGCCTACTGTACAGCTAGCGTTTTACCTCTTTGCCGGTGCTCTGGGCCTTGTGTATTTTGGCATGCTTTGTTACCAGAGCTATCTCGATGCAGTTCGTGCCACGGTTCGTATGGAAACTGCCATGGCCAACTTCACGTTCTATTTGTGGCCTAGTCGTTGGGCATTACCCGTCGGTTTTGCCGCCATGTGTCTGGCCATTCTCGCCAATATGATAAAGGCAGTGCAGCAACGCCAAGCGCTGTAGGAGCTAATCAATGACTAACATCGAGATAGGTGTGGCGGGTATCGCCATCGCCTTGGCCCTGATCGCCCTGCGGGTGCCAATCGGCATTGCCCTTGGCCTAGTATCGATTATCGGTATAGGCGAAATGACCAGTATGCGCGTGGCATGGGGGATGATTTCTGCCACTCCTTTCGATTTTGCAGGCACTTGGGAATTAACCGCCGCGCCTATGTTTTTATTCATGGGCTATTTGTGTACCACTACCAATATGACGCAAGGCTTATTTCAGGCCATGCGTCTTTACCTAGCGCGTCTTCCGGGAGGCTTGGCCGTTTCCAGCGTGATGGCCTCTGCCTTTTTTGCGGCTGCGTCTGGCTCTAGTGTAGCAACATCCGCGGCCATGTCGCGCATCGCTGTACCCGAAATGCTCAAACACAACTACGACAAGGGGCTTGCCACCGGCACCGTAGCTGCTTCTGGGACACTGGGTTCACTGATTCCACCAAGCGTATTGCTGGTGCTTTATGGTGTTTATGCCCAAGTGTCAGTCGGCCAGCTGTTTATGGCAGGCTTCATCCCAGGCGTAGTTTCTGCGCTGTTATATATCGGCATGATTATGGTGAGGACCAAGCTGAATCCGAAGCTCGCGGGTGATACTGATATTCACTCGACGTGGAATGAACAATGGGAGGCGTTCAAACATATTTGGCCACTGCCATTGCTCATTGGCTCCGTGCTTGGGGGGATCTTCCTGGGAGTCTTTTCACCTACCGAAGCTGGAGCGGTAGGAACTACCATTGCCGCATTAATTGCCTTGGCTCGACGTACCCTGACCCTTGAAGCTGTTCGTGAAGCCGTTACGCAAACCGCAGTCAGCACGGCGAGCATTTTCATTATCTTGATTGGGTCGCTCTTTTTTACCCGTTTCTTGGCCATGAGCGGTGTACCTGCTGCATTCGCTGAGTTGATTCTGGGTGTCAGTACTGAAACATGGTGGATCATTCTGGCGGTAGCGCTGATCTATCTTGTGCTCGGAATGTTTATCGACTCAATTGGTCTGCTGCTTCTAACGCTGCCGCTGATACTCCCTTTGGTCGAAGGTGCAGACCTTAATTTGATTTGGTTTGGCATTATCGTGGTTAAGCTCCTGGAAATCGGGTTAGTGACTCCGCCCATCGGCCTTAACGTTTATGTCATCAAGGGTGCCCTGGGCAACAGCGTTACGCTTAGCGAAGTTTTTAAGGGCGTGAGCTGGTTTATCGTCATGGACATCGTCGCACTATTACTCATCGTATTGATTCCCGCGCTTTCGCTTTATCTTCCGCAGAAAATGTTCTGACGCTTTCTCAATAAGGAACACACATGACAGCAATTCGTTTTATCAACGCCAACGTTATCGATTCACGCAACGGTAAAGTGCTCCCTAATCATCAGGTGCGTATTAAAGATGGCCGCATCGACGCGGTAAGCGCAACGCCGCTTGAAGGCGACGACGATCAGGTGATCGATGTCAAAGGTCGCTATTTGATGCCGGGCTTGGTGGACTCCCACGTACACGTAACCGCTATCACGCCCAACTTTGCGCTCCTAGGCACGCTTTCGCCGTTTTACGTGGGCGCCAAGTCTAGTGAGCTGCTTGAAGCCATGCTGATGCGCGGCTTTACCACTGTGCGTGATGCAGGTGGCGCGGATTACGGCCTTGCCAAAGCGGTAGACGAAGGGACGCTGGCCGGGCCACGCATCATGTACGCTGGGCGAGCTCTCTCGCAAACCGGTGGCCACGGGGATATGCGTGGGCCAGGCCAGCAAACCTTTGAAGGCTGCTTCTGCTGCGCAGGTCTGGGCCGTGTATGTGACGGTGTCAGTGAAGTACGACATGCCGCACGCGATGAGATTCGCAAGGGCGCTACTCAGATTAAGATCATGGCGTCAGGTGGCGTATCATCGCCAACGGATCGTATCGATAGCACGCAGTTCTCACTTGAAGAAATTGATGCCATTGTAGAAGAGGCGATTGCTGCCAATATTCATACCATGGCACATGCTTATACTGCGCGTGCTATTAATCGACTGCTGCCTCGCGGCGTTAAAACCATCGAGCACGGTAACCTTATGGACGAAGAGAGCTGCCGCCTGTTCCTCGAACATGATGCTTATTTGACGCCGACGCTGTGTACTTACGATGCGCTAGCGAAAGAAGGCGTTGAAGCAGGGATGGCCGAAGAGCTGCAGCGAAAAGTATTTGAAGTGCTTGAGGCCGGCGGCAAAGCCCTTGAAATGGCCCAGCGCTTTGGGGTGAAAATGCTCTACGGTTCTGACCTTTTGGGTCGTATGCAGCGCCATCAGCTCAATGAGTTCCACCTTCGCAAAGCGGTGGTACCTGCCGATGAGCTGATCCGTGCGGCCACCAGTCACGCGGCCGATGCCTACGGCCATACGGGCGATTTTGGTGAAATCATTCCTGGCGCCCGTGGTGACGTGATTATCCTTAAAGATAACCCCCTGGACGATATCACTGTGCTTACTGAGCCGGATGAGCAACTGATGCTTATCATGAAAGGGGGCGTGGCGTATAAAAATACGCTTTAAGCATTAGGCTTAAACATCCAGTAGTAATTTTTATCTGACTGCACCGGCGCCGGAACTCTATAGTTCCGGCGTCTGCGTCTCTGGACATGGCTAAATTAAACGCTTATATGAGTACCGGCAATCACCGAGTGGTCCTGCTCGCGTCAACCAGTGGCGCTTGGCTAAGCAAAGCATTGTAATAACCCAACGTGTAAATGCCGACCGCCATGACCAATTCTTCGTGTTATTAATAGGCATTATCGACTATTTCGAATCTTATTTTAGTAATATCGACTAATTGCTGTTTTTCGACTGCCAAATATAAGAGGCGTGTGGATAGATATGACTTACGTAAGCGCTGTCACCCTTAACGCGCACGGTGTAAAGCTTGAGCCATTAGCGCACGATCACGAAGCTGGCCTGCGCGCCGCTGCCGCCGATGGCGAGTTGTGGAATCTACGCGTCACATCGGTGCCTTCGCCCGATGAAACAAGCGCCTTTATTGAAACCGCCTTGAAAGACCGTGAGGCAGGCCACCGCTTTGCTTTTGCTGTCATGGATGAGGCCAGCGGTACTGTGCTGGGCACGACGAGCTATCACGACATCTTACCTGAGGTAAAACGGATAGAGATTGGCCACACCTGGTATGCCAAACGCGCGCAGCGTACCCATATTAATACCACCTGCAAGCTGCTGGTGTTAACACATGCTTTCGATACGTTGGGTTGTAAAGTGGTTGGCTGGCGCACCGACAACTTCAACTACGCAAGCCAACGTGCCATTGAGCGCCTGGGGGCTAAAAAGGATGGTGTCATACGCGGCCACAAGCTGCGCCGAGATGGCACTATTCGCGACACCGTGATGTATAGCCTGCACAGGGGAGAGTGGCCAGAAGTGCAGGCACATCTCAACTATTTGTTAAGCCGGCCACGTAGCTAATCAATAGGGCTCTGGCTCGACTGCTCCTACATGGAGGTAGGACGCTGATCGCAGCCCTTAATCGCATGAGCTGCAGGCAAAGCGAGAAAGCACACGAATTTTGGATAGGCAGCCAGAATTTGCTTTGCTAGCAATAGAATCAATGAGGTAGATTTGATCTAAGCGGCTAGATAACCTCAATCAACGCGACAGCACGTTCATTGAGGTTATGCAGCCGGGTATATAATCACTGTTATGCAATACGAGGTAAGAAATGAACAAAGGAGTATTGAATCGCCCCGGATATTCTAGACACCCGTTAGGCTCTTGAAGTAACGCCTTTCATACTCAACCGGTGACAAGTTATCACTTGTGCCGTGTCGGCGCTTTGGGTTGTAAAACATTTCAATGTAATTGAACACGTCACATCTAGCCGCTTCGCGTGTTGAATAAATCTGTCGCTTGATTCGCTCTCGCTTGAGAAGTTGAAAGAAGCTTTCAGCAACGGCGTTGTCATGACAGTTACCACGTCGGCTCATGCTGCCTACCAAGTGATTCGCTTTCAGAAAGCTTTGCCAGTCTCCACTGCTAAACTGGCTTCCTTGATCCGAATGCACCATCACCGTTCCTTGTGGCTTGCGTCGCCAGACTGCTGATAACAAAGCATCCAGTACCAACTCCGTGGTCATGCGAGACTTCATCGACCAGCCAACCACTTGACGAGAAAACAGGTCGATAACTACCGCTAAGTAAAGCCAGCCTTCGTAAGTGCGGATGTACGTGATGTCCGTCACCCAAGCAATATTTGGCGCTGTTACTTCAAACTGACGGGCTAAATGGTTAGGGGATACAACAGCCGCTTTTCCACCGCCATAGCCGCCAGGGCGTCGTCGATAGCCCGTCTGAGAGCGTAAACCTTCCCTACTCATAAGACGCGCCACACGGTGCTTCCCGCAAGTTTCGCCAGCTTCACGCAAGTCCTGGTAGACCTTGCGATAGCCATATACACCGCCACTTTCAAGCCAGGAGTGCTTGATCAATCCCAGTAGGCGCTCATCTTCCCGAGCTCGATTAGAGAGCGCTTTTTTACACCATGCGTAGTAACCGCTGGGATGCACGGCCATCATCTGACACAAGCGACGTACCGCGTATTGGCTCGCATAATTTTGAATAAACGCGTACCTCAGTCGGACTCCCTGGCGAAGTACGCGGTGGCCTTTTTTAATATGTCTCGCTCTTCTGATACGCGTTTGAGTTCGGCCTTCAAACGACGGTTTTCAGCTTGGAGATCATCATCTTCTTGCCGTTGTTCTACCGGCTTATCGTAGCGCTTGATCCAGTTGTACAAGCTGTGCCCTGACACGCCTAGCCGCTCAGCGACCTCGGCCACGCGATGGCCGCGCTCTACCACCTGTTTGACGGCTTCGATTTTGAATTCTTCAGTGTAGCGGGGATGGCTCATGGTTCCTCCTAGATACCTTTAGTATAAGGCCTGGAGGTGTCTACGAAACCTGGGGCGATTCATTCTTCTTATTTATCTTCTTACCACTTTCAGCTTGGGCATTCTCCTCGGAACCGCCACCCGGAAAATGCGCCCGCACCAACTCCAATAATCCTTGCGTAGAAGCATCAAAATCCGCAGCGTTAGTATCGATACGTTCGCTGATTTCACCGGCGATGCGCTTACCCAGCTGAACACCCCACTGATCGAACGAGTTGATGTTCCAGATCACGCCTTGCACGAACACTTTGTGCTCGTAAAGCGCAATCAGTGCGCCCAGGTTGCGGGGCGTGAGTTCGTCCAGCAGCAGCGTGCTGGAAGGGCGGTTGCCGGGGCAGCTGAACGGATCTTGCTGGCTGCCACCCTGGCTGCCTTCCATGAACGCGTTGGCCTGGGCGAGCATGTTGGTTAGTAGGGCGAAGTGGTGGTCTTCCATGCCCGGCTCAGGTTTGAGCGAAGCGATGAAATCAATCGGCACATAGCGCGTGCCCTGGTGCAGCAGTTGGAAGAACGCATGCTGGCCGTTTGAGCCGGTTTGACCCCAAACAATTGGGCCGGTTTTGTAGTTGACCGGGTGGCCGAATATATCCACAGACTTGCCGTTTGACTCCATATCCAGCTGCTGCAAAAAAGAGGGCAGCTGATTTAGCGCCTGGTCGTAGGGCACTATGGCTTGGGTTTCAGCACCAATAAAGTTGATGTACCAAATACCGATCAGTGCCATCAATACCGGCATATTTTCCGAGAGGGGCGCATGGATAAAGTGATTATCCATCTCGTGAGCGCCTTCCAATAGCTCGATAAAACCCTCGAAACCGATGGAAAGCGCAATCGGTAGCCCAATCGACGACCACATGGAGTAACGCCCGCCGACCCAGGCCCAGAATTCGAATACGTTCTCTTCGCGAATGCCGAATTCCATGGCCGCTTTGCGGTTGGTGGAAGCAGCCACAAAGTGGGCGCCTATATCGGCATCATCACCGGCGTTTTCCAGGAACCAGCGCCGTGCGGTTTTGGCATTGAGCAGCGTTTCCTGGGTTGAGAAGGTCTTGGTGGAAACAATGAACAGCGTTGTGGCAGGGTCAAGCCGTGAAAGCACCTTCTGTATATGAGTGCCGTCCACGTTAGAGACAAAGTGAAAGTGCATTTCGGGGTGGCGATATTTAAGCAGCGCGCGCACGGCCATATTAGGGCCAAGGTCCGAGCCGCCAATCCCGATATTAACCACGTCCTTGATCGGTTTGCCGCTGTAGCCTTTCCATTCGCCGCTACGGACCGTTTCTGAGAATTGCTTGATCTGCTCGCGAGTCCGCGTGATCTCCGGCATTACGTCTTCGCCATCGACATACACCGGGTCATCGCTGAGATTACGCAGCGCGGTATGCAGTACCGGGCGATTTTCGGTGACGTTGATAATGTCACCAGAGAACATCTGCGCGCGGCGTTGAACTAGCGCGGAGTGGTCTGCCAGTTCAATCAGCTTAGCGAGTACTTCATCAGAGACGTGATTTTTGGAGTAATCAAGAAATAGGCCGCCCACGCGTAAACTCATTTTCTCAAAACGCTGGGGGTCATGGGTGAAGTAGTCACGAATGCGGTCGTTCGTTGTTTTGTCGCGTAGGCGATCTAGCGCCTGCCAGGTAACACTGCGAGTCAGCTGAAACATTGAGCGATCCGTTTGTTATAAGAGGCTGTTAAAAGCGGAATGGCTTATATCGACGTTATGTAAAAATACTACATAAAAAAGCGCATAAAGGGGAGCGTGTTGAAGCTTTTAAAGCAATTATCTGCGTAAAAGTACGTGTTTTTAGCGATAGGCAGGTTTACTTGCCTGCCTATCGTCTATTGTTTCGGAGCGCTTAGCTGGCGACAGCGACCTGGGCGGCGCCGCGTTTGATAAACGCATAGCTTAAACCTGTCACCAGCGAGCCCGCGACAATGGCGCCAAGGTAAAGCAGTGCAGGGGTGATGGCATTGGGAATGAGCAGTACAAAGATACCGCCGTGAGGCGCCATTAACTTTGCGCCCACTAGCATCGAAAGGGCACCGGTTAACGCGCCCCCTGCAATACAGGCGGGGATGACCCGCAGCGGATCTTTCGCCGCAAACGGAATGGCCCCCTCACTGATAAAGCAAAGGCCAAGCACGAATGATGCTTTGCCCGCTTCGCGTTCCGGCGCAGAAAACTTGTTACGTGCCACAAAGCTGGCAATACCCATACCAATGGCTGGCACCATACCCGCCGCCATAATCGCCGCCATAGGGCCGTACGTTTCGGAGGCGAGCAAACCCACGCCAAAGGTGTAGGCGGCTTTGTTAACTGGGCCGCCCAGGTCGAAGCACATCATCGCGCCCAACAGAATACCCAGCAGTACTGCGTTGGTGGAGCCCATGGACTCCAGGAAACTGGTCAGGGCATTGAGCAGCGCAGCAACCGGCTCGCCAATCACGTAGATCATGGTCAGACCAGTGACCAAACTGGCCACTAGCGGAATAATCAGAATCGGCTTCAAAGATTCAACGCTAGAAGGCAGTTTGACGTAGCGAGTAACCGCCAGCGCCACATAGCCCGCCAGGAAACCTGCCAAAATACCGCCGATAAAGCCGGAGCCGATATTGGCCGCCAGCATGCCGCCAATCATACCCGGGGCGATGCCGGGGCGGTCGGCGATGGAGTAGGCGATATAGCCTGCCAGAACGGGAATCATCAGTGCAAAGGCGGTACCGCCACCGATCTGCATGAGCGCGGCAGCCAGCGTGCCTTCCTGCTCAAAGGCCTCAATGCCAAATACAAAGGAGAGCGCAATCAGCAGGCCGCCTGCCACCACCATCGGCAGCATAAAGGAAACGCCGGTGAGCAGGTGCTTGTAAACGCCTTTCTCTTTGACGCTCTTATTGGCTGTGCCCGCATTGCTGTTGTCGCTCTCTATGGCGGCCTCGCTGAGCGCGGCTTCAAGGGTGGGGCGCGGCTTTTTAAGCGCATTGCCGGTCGACGTGCGGTAGATGCGTTTGCCTGCAAACCGAGAAGGATCAACGTCAATGTCACAGGCCAGTACGACGATGTCGGCGCCAGCAATATCATCTTCAGTTAATTTATCTTGTGCACCTACCGAGCCTTGGGTTTCAACGCGAATGGCGTGGCCCATGGCTTTGCCCGCCTCTGCTAGCGCTTCAGCGGCCATAAAGGTATGGGCAACGCCGGTCGGGCAGGCGGTAACGGCAACGATTCTCTTGCCGCCGTCGCTACTTGCAGCAGCCGGTGCGCTAGACGTTACGGGGGCGCTATAAATAGGCGCTTCCCGCTTCGCTTGAGCAAGAAAGCCGCTAGGGTCGGGTAGGGCGCTCGCAATCGGTGCCTGAAATAGGCGCTTGCCCTCGAAACGCTCTGGTCCGGGTACGTGATCGGCGGCCACCACAATTAAATCAGCGTTGGCGATCTGCTCTGCGCTAGCAGCGTGCAGGGGCGCTACTTCACCGTACATTTCCACGTGAGCCGACCAGCCTTGGCGCTGGGCGGCTTGCTCCAGGCGCTTCGCGGCGAGGAAGGTCGTCGCCATGCCGCTGGGGCAGGCGGTAATCAGAATGACATTCATAGCGTGGCTCTCTCGGTAATGGCGTCGTCAAGACGCCGTATCCGGGTATGTTGTTGGAGTGAGTCGAAATCAGCAGCGTGGGGGTCGCCCACGCCTACGTGGCGCACGGCTTCAGCAGAAAGCGCGGTGGCGAAGCGCAGTGTCTGTTCCGCGTCGTGCTGGCTGAGCAGGCCATGCAGCATGCCAGCTACAAACGTATCGCCGGCACACACCGTGTTGATGGCGGTGACGTTGGGCGGTGTAGCGTGCCAGCTACCTTGAGCGCTGACCCACAGCACTCCTTCGCTGCCCGCCGAAATGAGCGCGTGGGCGATGCCACTTTCGTGCAGTCGTCGGGCGGCACCTAGGCGTGCCTGGGTACCATCGATGCTTTCACCGGCCCATTCAGCGAGTTCTGTTTCATTCGGTTTGACGCCTGCGGGAGCTGACGCAATCGCTTTATTCAGGGCGGGCCCGCTGGTGTCCACCCAGAGCGGAATGCCGCTGGCGTTTAGGTGGTCGAGCAGTTGGCTGAAATCGTCCAGTGAACACCCTGGGGGCAGGCTGCCCGCCATCACGACCGCGTGTGGCGGCGTGGTGCTGGTCAGCTCGGTATCCAGCGCTGCGATCAGCGCGTTCAATTGAGCGGTGTCAATCGGCATGCCAGGGCCGTTAATGTCGGTGACGCGGCCGCTGTGTTCGGCCAGTTTGGCATTAATGCGAGTGCTGCCGGGAACGCGCACAAAGGCATCAACCAACCCCGCCTGCTGAAAAGCGAGCGTAAAGGGGGCATCGTTTTCACTGCCTAAAAAGCCACTGACCGTTACCTGGTGGCCAAGACCGGCCAGCACTCGCGCGACGTTGACGCCTTTTCCTGCCGCTTCTAACTGCGCACTGGAGGGGCGATTCACGCTGCCCAGTACTAAGGCGTCAAGGTTAAACGCCAAATCCAGCGCCGGGTTTAGGGTGATGCACAGCACACGGGCCATTAACGCGCCCCCAGGGCGTCGCGCACCTCATCACTGGTTGCTTTGCTCAGCGCAAGTTGAGCGCTGGCCTGGGCATCGGCAAGGTCAAACTCACGCAGGCGTGCCTTCACCAAGGGGATTTGTCGCGCACTTACCGACAGCTCGTCCACGCCCAAACCGACCAAGACCGGAATAGCCGCGGCATCTGAGGCCAGCTCGCCGCAGACGCCCACCCATTTGCCCTGGGTATGTGCGGCCGCCACTGTCATTTGGATCAGGCGCAGTACCGCAGGATGCAGGCCATCGGCCTGTGCCGAGAGCTCTGGATGGCCACGGTCAATTGCCAGGGTGTACTGGGTTAAGTCGTTGGTACCTATCGAGAAGAAGTCCACCTCGGTGGCCAGACTAGGCGCCAAAAGCGCACTGGAGGGAACTTCGATCATCACCCCAAGCTGCACGTCGGTGGCGCGCTGAGCGGAGGGAATCTCTTGCAGTAGTCGGTCATAAACGATCTTAACGGCACGGAACTCGGCAATGTCTTTGACCATTGGCAGCATGATGCGCAGCGGATGATTTTTATCTTTCGAGCCTACCGCTGGCGCTGCTGCCATTAGTAACGCACGTAGCTGGGTTTCGAGCACCTCGGGCTGGGTGAGCGCTAAACGAATACCACGAAGACCCAGAAACGGGTTGTCCTCTTGAGGCACCGGCCAGTAGGGCAGGGGCTTGTCGCCTCCCACATCCAAAGTGCGCGCTACCAGCGGGCGCTCGCCCAGCGCTTCAACCGCCTGGCGATACTCGCCAATTTGCGTCGCTAAATCCGGTGCGCTGGCGTGGGCCATAAACAAAAATTCGGTACGCAGCAGGCCAACGCCTTCGGCACCGCGCTCTACTGCATCGGCGGCGTGGGCGGTATTGCCAAGGTTCGCGGCAACTTCGACACGGTGGCCATCCCGGGTTTGGCCAAGGTCAAAGCGGGTTTCCCAGGCATCGGCTTCCCGCTGCTGATGATCGAGCAGCTGTTGTTCGGCGCGCTGTAAACGCTCCTCAGATGGCTGTGAGGTTACACGGCCACGCTCGCCGTCCAGGATCATCATGCTAGCGTTGTTAAGTGCCATCACCGCTTGTCCGGCGCCGACCACCGCTGGAATGCCCAGCGCGCGTGCCAAAATAGCGCTATGCGCCGTGGCGCCGCCACGCACGGTCAGCAGGCCACGCACGCGGGAAGTATCTAAGCGAGCGACATCGGACGGGCCAATATCGTCCATCACTAGAATGTAAGGATGATTAGGGGGCTCAGGGAGTTGCACGTCGCAGAGTACGCCAAGCACCCGACGGCCAACGTCGCGCAGATCAGCAGCGCGTTCGGCAAGCAGGCGGTCAGCGAGCATTTCCTGCGCGTGGGCAGCGGTTTCAATCGCCTCCCACCAGCCTGCTTGCGCAGAGCGGCCTTCACGAATGGCATCCGTCGCCGCGTGATGAAGTTCGGGGTCGTCGAGCATCTCTTCGTGCATTGAGAGAATGTCCGCTACCTCGCCCCCCTGTGCATTACGCACCAGTGTCTGTAGCTGCGCGGTGCCTTCTTGAATGGCGCTGTTTAACCGGGTGATCTGCTGCTCTGAGTCGTCCGCATGCTGAGGGTAATCAAACTGCAGCGGGCGGATAACAAACACAGGGGCGATGGCTAAGCCGGGCGAGGCCGCCACTCCTGCATGAGGCGTATCCGCACTCAGCGGAACCACGTTTGCCGTTGCTACCTTGGGCATTTGGGCGCTATCGCGGCCACCCTCAAGGAGCGTCACTTTTTCGCCCAGACCTGCTTCAATCGTTTCGGCCAAGTGCTCAAGCGCCTGCTGCGCAGTGTCGCCTTCGGCAGACAGAACCAACCACTGGCCGCGCCGGGCCCCTAAGCCAATCACTTTGGTTAGGCTTGCTGCGGAAACCGGCGTGGCGCTGCCTTCTTCCAAGCGCACATTAATCGGCATGGACTGAGCGCGAGCCACCTGCACCAACTGCTTCGCGGGGCGGGCGTGTAAGCCGTGAGGATTAAGCACCCGCACGCGGCGGGTGTGTGTATTGGCGGTTTCCCCGGCCAGCAGTGCCAGCAACTGATCACTGGTACGTGTGAGGAGGATGTCGCTGACGCCGCTGTCGACAAGTGCCATTAATTGCTCTAGCAGTGGGCGGTGGGCATCGCCATGTGCCGCTAAACAGAACAGCGCATGCACGGGGTGACCCGCGCTTTTCAGGGTGTGCTCAGCCGGTGTGGCGATACCGAGGGCAGGCTGGTTGACGCCGTGTGAACTGCTGGACAGCCATAAACCCTTGCCTAACCAGATAGGCTGAGCGTCCGCGACGGCGGCGATAAAGGTATTATCAACACAGCCACTTTGGCGCAAGCGAGCGGCAGCAGCCAAGGCGAGTTCTTGTGGGTCGCGAGTGGGAAAATTGACACATAGCGTGTCAGCATCAAGCCGCGGTTCAAGCGCTGGCTTTGAAAGCAATTGTGCAATATCCGCGGCAGAGGTAGCGCTGGCAAGCTGCTCAGCCACGCCTTCGCGGTCGAGTACATGGGTTAGCTGTCGCAGAATATCCAGATGCTCGTCGTTGTGTGCCGAGATAGCGACCAGCACATGCACGTTCTGGCCGTCGTGCCACTCAATGCCCTGGGGAAACTGCAGTACGCGAACGCCGGTGCGTTTTACATGCTGGCGGCTTTCTGGCGTACCGTGGGGTATCGCAATCGCATTGCCCAGAAACGTTGATGACTGTGCTTCACGAGCATGCAGGCCGTCGCGGTACTCAGCCTCAACGAATCCGGCGTCTACCAGCGCTTCAGCGGCGCTGTCCAAGGCGGTTTGCCAGCTATCCGCGTGGCGGCCTAGCAAGATGTCATCGGGGCCGAGTGTCAACATAGTATTCTCCTGTAAACGTGCCCTGGCTGCCCTGAATACTGCAGGCTAGCACTGCCCATGAGCGCAGAGACGTGTACATAAACTGATCGTTATCGTGGCATGTCGCCTAGCTGGATTAACCGTGTCATGCCTGTCGTTTCATCGAAGTATAGTGCTATGCTGAATCGATTCACTTAATGACACAAGGTTTGATCTTCTAGACTTTGGTCTTGCATGCGCTAACTTACTGATAAACTGCCCGGTCACGCCAAGGGGAACCCTCATGACACTCGCCGATATTGCTCGACTAGCTGGCGTTTCACGCACTACCGCTAGCTATGTGGTGAATGGCCAGGCCGAGCAGCGACGTATCAGTGCCGCCACGATTGAAAAAGTGATGGCGGTGGTGCGTCATCATCGCTACCACATTGACCCTCAGGCGGCAGCGCTGCGCCGAGGCGCGAGCCGCTTGCTGGGGCTTATCGTTCCGGATTTGGAGAACATCAGTTATGCCCGCCTCGCCAAGCGCTTAGAGCGTGGTGCACGGGAGAAGGGCTATCAGCTGTTGATCGTCAGTTCAGATGATTGTGCCAAGAGTGAGCGAACGCTGGCACTGTCACTGCGTGCCCAGCGCTGTGAGGTATTGATAACCGCTAGCTGCTTGCCTAGTGATGACACCTTCTACACCGACCTGATGGAAGAGGGCTGGTGCGTAGTGGGCATGGACCGGGGTTTAAATCCAGCGCTGTTTGCCAGCGTCGTGAGCAATGATCAGGAAGCAGCGACGTTACTGACTCGCTCAGTGATCAGCAAAGTAACCAAGCGCGTGGCGTGGCTTGACGCGATGCCTGATTTATCCATCAGCAGTGAGCGGCGCTCAGGCTTTCAGGATGCTCTGGCGGGCACTGGCATTGAGTCGATTGTGCTGAGTGGTACGAGTTACGAGCGTAGCGAAGGCGCGCACTTAGCCACACAGCTGCTGGATCAGCATGGCAGTGTGGATGCGTTGGTGACGGCGTCCTATGCTTTACTGGAGGGAGTGTTTGATGTGTTCTTGGAGCGCGGTGGATTGCCGGAAGATATTCATTTAGCCACTTTTGGCGACCACCGGCTGCTGGATTTTCTCCCTCAGCCGGTCAACTCGGCGCTGCAGGACTATGACCGCATTGCCGAGTTGACCCTCACCTGTGCGTTATCGGCGGCTAGTGGCGACTATCTCAGCGGACGGCAAGTGGTGGCGCGTCACCTGCGTACCCGCTCTGTATAGTGTTGCGCTACGCATAGTGCTTAAACGGTTCTCGCTTGAGCCCAGGCGTTGGCATCCGGAATCGACATATCGTAGCTTTCGTTCAAGTAAGGCGAGGAAAGCAAAAAGTCTGCGGTGGCTGCGTTGCAGGCGACCGGCACATTCCATAATGCGGCCAAACGCAGCAACGCTTTGACATCCGGGTCGTGTGGTTGCGGCGAGAAGGGATCCCAAAAAAAGATCAGTATATCCAGGCGCTGTTCCGCGATACGCGCACCAATCTGCTGGTCGCCGCCCAGCGGCCCACTCATGAGTCCTTCTACGCTTAATCCTAAAGCTGTCTTTAAGCGCCCGGCAGTGGTGCCGGTGCCCAAAAGGGTGTGCTGGCTAAGCGTGTCTTTCCAGCGAGTCGCCCATTCGAGCATTTCACCTTTCTTACCATCGTGAGCAATCAGGGCAATTCGTTTACGCGCTTGTAGTGTACGAATAGTCTGGCGGGGCGGCTGCGCATCACTCATGGCATCACTCTCTTTTGAATTTTTAGTATTGGACTACAATAGTGTTTATATAGTAATTTTACTACATATCGAGTTTACATAAGCCTTTTAAGGCAATTAAGTAGCTGTTGGCAGCTTTTTTGAGGTTTAAATACGTATTTTTGGTAATTTTTTTACATCATGCCTTACTTTTCACCACCGATTTATTGAGGAGCTATCATGACAATAAGAGTTGCGATTAATGGATTTGGCCGTATCGGCCGCAATGTACTGCGCGCCCTTTACGAAAATAGCTACCGCGATCGCATTCAGGTTGTCGCCATTAATGATCTTGGCGATCCGTCGTTAAATTCACACCTGTTGCGTCACGATACCGTTCATGGTCACTTTCCTTTTAAAGTAGAGCATGATGCCGAGAGCATCACTGTCGATGGTGATCGTATCGCGATCTCCTCTGAGCGTGACCCGGCGAATCTGCCATGGGAAGCCATGAAAATTGATTTAGTCATGGAGTGTACGGGATTATTTGCCAAGCGTGAGGCGGCGGCCAAGCATATTACCGCCGGCGCCAAGCGAGTACTGATTTCCTCGCCCAGCCCCGATGCCGACGCGACCATCGTGTATGGCGTGAACGACCATGTTTTAACGGCTGATCACAAAGTGGTCTCCAACGCTTCCTGCACGACTAACTGCCTAGCGCCGGTTGCGAAAGCATTGAACGATGCCGTGGGGATTGAGAACGGTTTGATGACCACGGTTCATGCCTACACTAATGATCAGAATTTGTCGGATGTTTATCACACCGACCCCTACCGGGCTCGTAGCGCAACCCATTCAATGATCCCAACCAAAACCGGTGCAGCGGCGGCGGTAGGGTTGGTGCTGCCAGAGCTGGCAGGCAAATTGGATGGCCTAGCGGTGCGCGTGCCGGTCATTAACGTTTCGCTGGTAGATCTCACGTTCACCGCGAGCCGCGATACGACGAAGGAAGAGATCAACGCCATTGTTGAGAAAGCCGCCGCTAACTCGCCGGTATTGGCCGTGAACGCTGAGCCGCTGGTCTCTATCGATTTCAACCATGATGCCAACTCCTCGACCTTTGATGCCAATCACACTCGCGTGAATGGCCGCTTGGTCAAAGTGATGGCTTGGTATGACAACGAGTGGGGCTTTTCTAACCGGATGTTGGATACCACGCTTGCGATGCAGGCAACGGCCTAATCGTTATTGTTAGGCTTTGAATGCTTACGTATTACCCCTAAATAATGCCCTGAGAATCTGCTCAGGGTTTTTTTTTACATTTTTTTAACATCACTGCATCCAAAAGAGGGTCTCGCGGGTATTCCCTATACAGCCGCTATTTGAGGTGGTTGATAACAACCCTTTTTGGAGACTGAAATGACCATTCAAAACCTGACGCGTACTACACTGGCCGCAGCCCTGATTGCATCCTTCAGTCACGCCGCTTTGGCTGAAACGCCAGCGGACGTACAAGTACCAGACGGCAACACCGTAGCGCTTGAAACCGTTGGCGTTGGCGCTATCACTTATATGTGTGAAACCAATGACTCTGGCGACATGGCTTGGGTTTTCAAAGGCCCACACGCTGCACTTAATGACACCGACGGCACTCAAGTAGGTAGCTATTATGGTCCCCCAGCTACTTGGGAAGCGCTGGATGGTTCTAAAATCACCGGTACTCAGCTAGCCACCGCTGCCAACGGTGATGGCAACATTCCTCTTCAGTTAGTAGAAGCCAACCCAGCTGAAGGCGAAGGCGCGATGATGGACGTTAGCTACATTCAGCGCTTGAACACCGAAGGCGGCGTGGCACCTGACGTCACTTGTGATGCAGATCACGACGGCGCAACTGCAGTAGTTACTTATCAAGCCGATTACATCTTCTGGACTGCTAACTAAGTTTAGCAAAGCTAGAGTTCAGTAAGGCTAAGGGGTCGTATCGCGACCCCTTAGCCGCTATGCTGTCTGGACGTGCGACGAGTGGGATCGACGCGTCATCAGGGAGCGAAGGTGTGTCCGATATAGCTAATGAATTTGATCATGATGCCGCATTAATTAAGTGTGCTCGCGGCGATCATGACGCTTTGCATCAACTCTATGCTCATGAAGGTGCAAGACTTTTAGGAGTAGTTTTTAGAATCGTCAAAGATCGCGGCATGGCTGAAGATATTGTCCACGATGCCTGTCTTAATATTTGGCAGCGCGCCGGAAGTTATGATCCTGATAAAGGATCCGCGCGAGCATGGATATTTAGCGTAGCGCGTCACCTGGCATTAAATGCCATCCGCTATCGTGATCGTGAAATTACCTTTGATAGCAACGATCCGACCGAATTAGCCCACGATGAGCATTTCCAGCACGCCTCTGTTGCAGAAGAAGCCTTTGATTGGCAGACCGGTCAACAAATGGATCACTGTTTAAAACAACTTGAGCCGGAGCGACGTAACTGCGTACTCCATGCCTATGTTGATGGCCTCAGTCACGCTGAAATTTCCGCCCATACGGGTGCGCCGCTTGGTACCGTGAAAGCTTGGATTAAACGCAGCTTGCTGCGTCTAAGGGAGTGTATGGCATGACTCGCCCCAGCCAAAATGAATACGAAGACGACTATGCCTTGGCGGGTGAATACGTGCTGGGCACGCTGTCGTTAGCGCAACGCCAAGCATTTGAAGCGCGGCTACCCAATGAGCCTGAATTGCAAAAAGCCGTTATGGTATGGGAAGAGCGTTTCTTGCCCTATACCGCTATTACGACGCCAGTAACGCCTTCTGACTATTTGTGGCCTCGCATTGAGCGCAGCATGACGGCATCAAAAAAACCGTCAATCGCTGCTCGTCCGCTAGCTTCTTCACCACGGCGTCCTTTTTTACGCAGCCTGCCACTGTGGCGCGGCGCTGCAGGGCTTGGGTTAGCTGCTGCACTGGTTATGGGCGTGCTGCTGACAAACCAAGTCAATTCGCCAACTACCCCCGAGTACATGGTGGTGCTGCTAGCCCCGCAAACTCAGTCGGCTGGCTGGGTGGTGCAGGCGTCATCACGCCAGGAAATAGAGCTAATTCCTCTCGGTACCTTTACAGTGCCTGAAGGCAAAGCGCTTCAGTTCTGGACCAAGGCAGATGAATGGCAAGCACCGGTCTCGCTTGGTTTAGTCGAGCCCGGCAAGCCGATTCGGCTACGTCTGGATGAGCTGCCACCACTGCAAGATAATCAGCTGTTTGAGCTAACGCTTGAAGATGAGGCGGGCTCATCTACCGGACTTCCGACCGGGCCTATTGAATTTATCGGCCGCTCGGTCGAGATTTAATCTGTATCTATGCGCCTGTTAAAAGAATGTTAAGTCGATTTTTAACAGGCGCATGATAGTTATCCGGTAACCAGCAGCTAAGAGTAAATATATGTGAACGGCTAACGTCGCCAAAACATCGGGGTCATTAGTACCACTACGGTGAGTATTTCTAATCGGCCCATCAGCATGCCAATGCACAGCAGCCATTTTGCGGCGTCAGGCAGCGGGGCAAAGTTACCTGCAGGGCCAATGATGTCACCAAGCCCGGGGCCCACGTTGGTTACCGCCGTGGCGGCACCTGAAAGGGCGGTTACTAAGTCCAGCCCCAGCGCGGATAAGCAAAGTGCCAACACGGCAATGGTAATGAAAAAGAAGAATGAGAAAGCCACCACACTGCGCGAAATATCGTTCGTCACCGGCTGTTGATTATAGCGAGTGGTAAAGATCCCGTTAGCATGGATTAAGTAGCGTAGCTGATTGCGCAGCATCAAAGTGGCAATTTGAAAGCGGAAGATTTTCATCCCTCCGCTGGTCGAGCCGCTACAGCCACCGATAAACGTAAGATAGAAGAAGGCTACCACCGGTAGGGCGCCCCAAAGAGTGTAGTCATCTGAGGCGTAGCCGGTGGTGGTCACTACTGACACAATATTAAATGTCACGTGAGTGACCGCTTCAAAAGGGGCGCTGCCGTGAGTCACGCGCCATGCGCTCAAAATAACGATCGCCACCAGCAGTAGTTTAAGCAGACCACGCACCTGCTGATCTTGCCATAAGGCACTGCCTGAACCGCGTATGAAGCGTATATAGAGCACAAAGGGCAGCGCACCGCTGAGCATAAATAAACTGGCCATCCACAGCAGCCACGGCCGGTCGGCGTAGGCGCCAAAAGAAGCATCAGAATTAGCAAACCCGCCAGTCGAAAGCGATGACATGCCGTGCACGATGGCGTCCAGCGGCGTCATTCCGCCAAACCAATAGCTAACGCTAGCGATAAGGGTGAGGCTGACATAAATCGTTAGCGTCGCTTTGGCAATTCCACCCGTGCGGGGCATCACTTTATCGGACCAGTCGGATGACTCGGTATGAAAAAGGCGCATACCGCCTACCTTCAAAAACGGTAAAATCGCAATGCCCATCACAATAATGCCGATGCCCCCTATCCACTGCATCAGGCCGCGCCAAAGCTTCAAGCCATCGGAAAAATGTTCAATGCCGACCAGAATGGTCGACCCGGTGGTAGTGATTGCCGAAACTGATTCAAACACTGCATTTGTGAGCGTTAATTGAGGCGCGCCAAGCACTAGCGGTAGGCTGGCAAAGCCGCTAATACTGACCCAGCTGGCGGCAGTGAGAATAAACATCTGCCACGGCTTTAGCTCCAACGATACGCGGTACGTCAATAGCCAAATCAGCGCCGCAGCGCCTAGTATGATCAGTACCGAAATACCAAAGGCCATGGCATCGGGATCATTCTCTATGAGCAATAAGACAAGCGGCACCAGCATAAACAGCGCTAGCACCACCCACAGAATCGAAATGATTTTAAAAACAGGTGCCCAGTGCCGGTACACATCCCTGCTACGATAAAACCACGGTGTCATCGATGTCATATACCCAGCTCGCCATTTAGTACCCTTAAGCATGCGCTAAGAGATCATGGCCTTCCATAAAAAGTCTGTAAAAATGTAAGGCTATTAACAGATAACGTGGGGCTGGCAGGTGTTGATTGTCAGTCACTGTGTTTTTTGTAGTAAAATTACATGAATTATTGCGTACAATGCCTGCTTTACGGTAAATTTTAGGTAATCTAACTACAAGTAGCTGTTTAGATATTAATAGGAGCAACGATGAGCCAGTCTAGTGCTTCACAAAGTATTCCCCTCGGTGACCCCGATCACGCCATTGATCTGGCGCTGTTCGGGGCGCTGGGCGACCTTGCCATGCGCAAGCTGTTCCCTGCCTTATACCATCTAGACCGCGAAGGCTTGATGCCTGAAAGCACCCGCATTATGGGGCTGGCTCGCCAGGAGCACGATGTTGCTGAGTTTCGCGAGCTGGTTAACCTCGCGCTACAGAAGCGACTTAAAAAAGATGAGCAGGATGCAGAGAGCCTAAAGCGTTTTCTTAATCGCCTGGATTATCGGCAGCTGGATTTCACCAAGGTTGATGGTTTTGAAGCAATCCGTCAGTGGCGGGAGGGTTCGTCGCAGCCGATGGTGGTTTATCTTTCGGTAGCGGCGCGTATTTACGGCGATATCTGTCGCAATCTTCAGGCCAGTAACAGTGTGAGCGAAAACTCACGGATCATCGTTGAAAAGCCTATTGGATACGATCTGCAGTCGTCGATTGAGATTAACGACGCCATTGGCGACGTTTTTCCCGAGTCGCGGATTTACCGCATCGATCACTATTTAGGTAAAGAAACCGTACAGAATCTGATTGCACTTCGCTTTGCCAATCCTCTGTTTGGCACCCAGTGGAATCAGAATAATATCTCTCACGTCGAGATTACGGTGGCAGAAAAAGTCGGCATTGAGGGGCGCTGGGGCTACTTTGATGAGGCAGGGCAGCTGCGCGATATGGTGCAAAACCATTTGCTGCAGCTGCTGTGCTTAATCGCCATGGACCCGCCGTCCAATTTGGATGCCGATGCGATTCGGGATGAGAAGGTGAAGGTGCTGAAAGCGCTTAAACCCTTTGTTGGCGAAGCGCTTGGGCGTGACGTTGTGCGCGGCCAATATATCGCCGGTAACACCGACGGCAAGTCAGTGCCCGGATATTTGGAAGAAGAGGATGCCAATACACAAAGCCAGACAGAAACCTTTGTAGCCATGAAAACGGAAGTGGCTAATTGGCGTTGGGCTGGGGTGCCTTTCTATCTGCGTACGGGTAAGCGTATGCCGGAGAAACTCTCACAAATTGTCATTCACTTTCGCCAGCAGCCGCACTATATCTTTGATCCAGACCAGCGCGGTATCGCATCAAACAAGCTCATTATTCGTCTGCAGCCCGAAGAAGGCATCGCTCTGCAAGTGCTGACCAAAGACAGTGGCCTAGATAAGGGCATGCGCCTACGTCCCGGGCCTTTGCATCTTGATTTCAATAGCGCCTTTCCCAAATCGCGGATTCCTGACGCCTACGAGCGTCTACTATTAGAAGTCATGAAAGGGCAGCAATATCTGTTTGTGCGTCGCGATGAGATTGAACATTCGTGGCGTTGGTGTGATCAGCTCATCGACGGTTGGAAAAAACGTGAAACACCGCCTCGCCGCTACCCTGCGGGTTCGTGGGGGCCAGTCGCTTCTATTGCGATGATTACCCAAGACGGCCGCAGCTGGTACGAGGATTATTGATATGAGTCAAGCACGCCAACAGCTGGCTGAGCAGCTTGCAGAGGCCGTTTCTCAAGCCCTGCACGAAGACTTAACGCATCACGAGCGGGCCTTGCTGGTGGTGTCGGGTGGCTCCACGCCGTTGCCTTTTTTCACGGCACTGGCGGCGAAGCCACTGCCGTGGGCGCGCGTAGACATCACGCTTGCCGACGAGCGCTGGGTAGACGAACACAGCAGCGACAGCAACGCCAAGTTAGTGCGTGAGCACTTGTTGCAAGGCAACGCCGCGGCCGCCACTTTTTTACCGTTAACCTGTGATGCAGAGACCCCAGAGGAGGGCGTGGAGCATGTTGCTAAGCAGGCTGCTTTGCTTGCTTGGCCAGCTAGCGCGGTGATTTTAGGCATGGGCGGCGATGGCCATACGGCCTCGCTATTCCCCGACAGCCCTGAGCTTACGCTAGCGTTGGCTACAGGCGAGCCGCTGGTGGCGGTAAGAACGCCAAGCCAGTTACAGCCACGAATTACCTTTTCAGCGGATCGCTTACATCAAGCGCGCCGTCATTTTTTGCACATTACCGGTGAGGATAAGCGAGCCGTGCTGGCGAAGGCATTAAATGGCGATGATGTTCGCCAACTGCCTATCCGGGCCTTTTTATCTTGCCCACTAGCGATTTACTGGGCGCCTTAACGCTTCGCGCTTAGCCACCTATCGGCCGGGCAATAATAGATTTTTGGAGACTCGCACATGACCATTGAAAAACAATTACCGTCTACCCGCACCGCTGAGCTTGATAGCATCTGCCTAAAAGCCGAAGTTATTCCGGTGATTACCGTTGAGCGCTTGGAAGATGCCGTGCCGCTTGGACGTGCTTTGGTCGAAGGCGGTTTGACCGTACTTGAAGTCACTTTACGTACCGACTGCGCGCTAGAAGCGGTTAAACGCATGCGCGAAGCATTGCCTGGCGCCAGCATTGGCGTTGGCACGGTGCTAACACCGGCGCAGTATCGCCAAGCCGAGCAGGTGGGGGCTGACTTTATCGTGACGCCGGGCGCGACAGAAGCGCTGTATCGTTATGGCATTGAAAGCGCAGTGCCAATGTTGCCGGGTGTGTCGACAGTGTCTGAACTAATGACCGGCTGGCAGTACGGCTATCGCCGGTTTAAATTCTTCCCGGCAGAATCTAGCGGTGGAGCGAAAGCGATCAAAGCGTTTGGCGCCCCTATTCCCGAAGCACGTTTTTGTCCCACCGGTGGTATCACGGTAGATAACGCCGATGACTACCTGTCGCTGCCCAACGTAATGTGTGTCGGTGGCTCCTGGCTAACGCCGAAAGCCATGGTAGAGGCGGAAGACTGGGATGGTATTCGTGAGCTGGCCCGTCAAGCGGCCGAGCGTTTTCACCACTAATCAGGCTGCCTCGGCGGGTAGCCGCTAGCGAAGCAACACGCGCCCTAACTGTTTTAAATAACTGTTAGGGTTTTTTTATGGCTTCGTGACGCCTGTTGATCGCTTTGACGCGGATTTAAGACCAAAGACTTATTACTAAGTTATATTTAGCTCGTCTAAAATGATAGCCGATATGTCTGACATTTTGAGTGCGCATCGATTGTGACGTGCGCATCACTGATAACGATGATGAGGTGAGCCCTATGCACGCGTTGACCCTGGCGTCTTTTCTGTTCTTTACAGGATTTGTCGCCTTTATCACTTGGCGAATCACCCGCCGAGATGACCACTCGAGTACCAACGGCTACTTTCTAGCGGGGCGTACCCTAACGTTTCCACTGATCGCCGGTTCATTGCTGATGACCAACCTCTCTACCGAGCAAATGGTAGGGCTCAACGGTGCGGCCTTCACCGATGGCTTGAGCGTCATGGCTTGGGAAGTCGTGGCGGTTATCGCGCTGGTGGCATTAGCACTGTTTTTCCTGCCACGCTTTTTGAAAAGCGGTATAGCAACGCTGCCGCAGCTGCTTGAAATTCGTTTTGATAAAGATACACAGCTGATTACCAACATTATTTTCCTGCTTGCTTATGCTGTTATTCTACTGCCAATCATCCTTTATTCGGGGGCGATAGGGCTGCAGGGCATGCTTGATCTGCAGGGGTTAACCGGCATTGAGTCTTCCACGACGCTGCTTTGGTTAACGGTCTGGATCGTCGGCATCATCGGGGCCGTGTATGCACTGTTTGGCGGGCTGCGCACAGTCGCAGTCTCTGACACTCTTAACGGGGTCGGTCTATTAATTGGTGGTTTTGTCATCGTCTATTACGGTCTGCAGGCCGTGAGCGGTGGCACAGGCATTATGGAAGGCTGGAGCATTCTTAAACAGAGTGACCCTGACAAGCTTAATTCGATTGGCGGCGGTGATCAGCAGGTGCCGTTCTTCACGCTGTTTACCGGCGTATTCCTGATTAACTTGTTCTATTGGAGCACCAACCAGCAGATTATTCAGCGTACCTTTGCCGCGAAAAACCTGGCTGAAGGCCAGAAAGGCGTTTTGCTCACCGGCTTATTTAAGCTTCTAGGTCCGCTTTATCTGGTACTTCCAGGGATTATTGCTTATCACCTTTATGCCGATCAGGGCGTGCGTGCTGATGAAGCCTATGGGCACTTGGTGTTTAACGTATTGCCGCCTTACTTAACCGGCTTTTTCGCCGCGGTAATGGTAGGGGCGATTTTGTCATCGTTTAACTCGGCACTTAACAGCACGACGACTATTTTCAGCTTAGGCATCTATAAAGGTGTGTTTAACAAAGAGGCCACTGAAGCGCAGATCGTAAAATCGGGCAAGGTGTTTGGTTGGATCATGGCGGTTCTTACCATGATCATTGCACCGCTGCTTGCAGGTCAAGAGAGTCTGTTTGGCTATCTGCAGAAGATGAATGCGATCTATTTTATTCCCATTCTGGCCGTCGTGCTGGTGGGGCTACTGACGAAACGCGTTCCTCCCATGGCGGCTAAAATCGCGCTGGTGGGTGGCTGCTTGCTGATTGCTGCCGGCTACTTTGTACCGCCCTTTAACTTGCTGCCACAGGTCATGAACGAGTTCCACTTTGTGGCGTTGGTGTTTGTGCTATTGGTGGTGACGATGCTAATTATTGGTAAGCTGCGTCCCCGTGAGACTGACTGGGTACAGGAGCATACCGGTGATGTTGACCTAACGCCGTGGAAAGGCGCGGTACCCGCTGGTATCGTTTTGGTGGTGTTAGTGATCGTGATGTATATAAGCTTTGCGGGTTAATGGTGGTATCGAGTAACTAGAAAATCAGATACTTCAGCCGCAACATCAAGGCCCCGCTAGCATATGCTGGCGGGGCCTTCGCGTTATATCAGGCGTAGCGGCAGCTCAGCCAAACCGGCAATGCCGGTGTCTACCGCGTAAAGTGAACCAGCGGTCGGTTCCTGGGCAAGCTGTGCGGCACTAAAGCCTTCCTGGGCCGTGGTGATGTATAGCGTTGTAAGGTTAGGACCTGCAAACGCGGGGCAGGAGGGCTGGCTGACGGGAAGCTCAACGCGACTAATGATCTGACCCTCATGATCAAGGCGAACCACCTGGCCTGCCCCCCAAAGCGCGAGCCACAGGCAGCCTTCGCTGTCCATTACGGCGCCGTCTGGGTTGCCCAGTACAGATGAGAAATCAGCCCAGGGCACTGGCTCACCCGTTGGCCATCCATCGCGATCTAGCGCCCAGCGCATCACTATGCCGGCAGCGGTGTCGGTAAACCAGGCGAACTCGCCGTTTTCAGAGAAGCAAATGGCGTTGGGAACTGTCAGGTTCGAGCGTAAAAGTGTGAGCTGGCCGCGATGCAGGCGATAAAGACTGCCTGCGCCTTTTTCGGCAGCCTTACCCATGCTGGAAAGCCACAGGCTGCCATGTCGATCAACCCGGGCATCGTTGCTGCGGGTAAGTGGGTTATCGGCTTCGAAGTCACAAAATGTTTCTACGCTGCCGCTGCTAGGGTCGAAGCGGCTTAAGCGATTTTCACCCACTAACAGCAGTCCGCCTTCTTCAAGGGGAGTGGCTAGCGATACCCTATGATCAAGCGGATAATAGCCGCTTTCTCCGCTGCTAGGGGATAGCCAGTGCAGCTGTTTTCCAAGAATATCGCACCAATAAAGGCGCTTATTTTTAGCGTCCCACTGCGGACCTTCACCTAATGTGCAGCGGCAATCAACCGCTAACTCTGCCTGCCACGTTGCAACATGCATGCCTGCGTCCATTGTTGTTAGCTCCCCTTATTGTTCTCCTGCCAACCACGCATCAACAAGGGCTTGCGCCTGTTGCCCCACCTGGGAAGCGCTTTGGCCAGGTTTGTATAGCGCGCTGCCCAGGCCTGCACCGTCAACGCCAGCGGCGCGCCATTGGGCAAAATTATCGATGCCTACTCCGCCCACCGCATATAGCAGAGTGCCTGCCGGTAGCACGGCGCGAACGGCTTTCATGCCCTCTAAACCTACCTGAACGGCGGGGAATAGCTTAAGCCCCGTGGCGCCTGCTTCTAACGCATCGAAGGCTTCGGAGGGCGTGACAATGCCCGGCCAGCTTGCCATGCCAAGCCTATGGGTTTCTTCGATGACCGCTGGCTGGCAGTTAGGCGATACAATCAAGCGCCCCCCAGCGGCGTGGACGTCGCGCACTTGTGCCGGCATCAGCACCGTGCCTGCGCCAATCACCGCGCGATCGCCAAATGCATCGACCAATCGGCGGATGCTTTCCAGCGGGCTGGGGGAGTTGAGCGGCACTTCGATTTGCGTAATGCCCGCCGCCAGCACCGCTGCCGCGATATCAACGACTTCATCGGGCGCTACACCGCGTAAAATACCAATCAGAGGCAGCGTCATAGCCAATCTCTCCTTACGTTAATTGTTGCAACCTTAAGTATGCCGATAGTGGTCCAAGCGATTCGCGCGCGCATCAAGTCTTCAGCGCTTGATGCGCAAGGCGTAAACCTGCGAGTACGGCCGTATCGCCATCCACATACTGTGTTTGGTAGCCGATAGCATTCAGGGCCAGCGTATAGCGCTGACAAAGCACCTGATTGCCAATCAGAGTAATGGGCTCAGACGCCGGACATGCGTGACAAGCGCCTGAAAGCTCCAGTCCGATAGTCAGTCCTGAAAGCCTTGCCGCGAGTATTGCCGAGCGCGCCTTGCCTGGTGGTAAGGTGCCGTCGAGTAAGTCTTGCGCGCGTAGGCCAAAAAGGCGGCTGCTAAAGGTGGCTGGCGCTTTATGGATCTCGCTGACTGCCGCTATAAACGCGTCGCGGCAAGCCGAATCGTTTAAATCGTCGCTACCAATAGAGTGCTGTAGAACCGATTGGCGTGCCAGCAGCTGATACGTTTCGCCGGTTAAATAGGTAGTAAATTGCGTGACGGCACCGGATGCCAGCATCGCCCATTTGGCGTGAGTACCGGGCAGGCATGCAAGGCCCGAAAAGCTGGCGTTATCGGCCACCAGGCCCGCCAGTTGGGTTTCTTCGCCGCGCATGACATCAAAATGAGCGGATGCGCTGCGAGTTTGACTCAAGCCAGGCAGCAGATGCACGCGCAGCCGGTCGTTAGACAGCGTAGGGATCACAGCGCCCTGGCTAAGCTGATCAAGGCGCGTGGGCACCGGCAAATAAGCGGCTTCCCGCCACCCTTGTCGAGCCCCGGCCATACCGCACACCATTACGTTGATCTGGCCGCTGTCGGGCAGCCAGTCAGCTACCAGTCGGTGCAGCTCTGCTTCGTACTCATCGGCCTTTAACGACAGCATGCCTTTTTCACTACTGGCATGGGCAATCACGTGGTCGTGCTTATCCAGCCCCCAGGCGCGCAGGTTACTGGAGCCCCAGTCCACGGCAATCCAAGCTAACTGAGGCGCTATTTCTGCAGCGGTTGTTTTCATTTAATTAACCTCATGCTCACCACTCTGCAATAGAGCCGTCTTCGTGCGTCCACACCGGGTTGCGCCAGCGATGGCCAACCTTGGAGCGCTCCTCAACGAACTCTTCGTTGATTTCCACGCCAAGCCCTGGACCTTGGGGAATCGCGCAGAAACCGTCTTCAATGGCGAGAGCTGATTTATCAACCAGGTAGTCGAGTACATCGTTGCCCTGGTTGTAATGAATGCCCATGCTTTGTTCTTGAATAAAAGCGTTGTGGCTCACCGCGTCCAGCTGGAGCGAGGCGGCTAATGTCAGCGGGCCAAGCGGGCAGTGCGGCGCTAGCGCCACATCGTAGGCGGATGCCAGGGCGGCAATTTTAAGACCTTCGCTGATGCCACCACAGTGCGAGATATCGGGCTGAATGATATCAATCATGCCATCAGCGAGCAGGTCGCGAAACTGAAAACGGGTGTGCAGGCGCTCACCCGTCGCCAGCGGATAACCCAAGCCTCCTGCAATATCTTTCAAGCAGGGCAGGTGTTCCGGGGCAACCGGTTCTTCCACAAACATCGGGTGGAAGGGCTCTAATTCGCGTAGCAGCGCTTTGGCCATTGGCCGATGTACGCGGCCGTGAAAGTCGATACCAATGCCGACATCAGGGCCCACGGCATTGCGGGCTTCTGCGACCCGGGCCACGGCTTCGTCGACCTTGCGGTGCGAGTCAACAATCTGCATCTCTGGTGTGCCGTTCATTTTGAACGCGGTAAAGCCTTTTTCGACCAGCGCTTTAGCACCCGCACCTACATCGCTTGGGCGATCGCCACCTGTCCAGGCGTACATGCGCATCTTGTCGCGCACGGCACCGCCGAGTAGCTGGTGAACCGGCACACCCAGATCACGACCTTTAAGATCCCATAGTGCCTGATCGATCCCCGCGATCGCGCTCATTAAAATCGGGCCGCCGCGATAAAAACCAGCGCGATACATCATGTTCCAGAGATGTTCGATGCGGTGCGGGTCTTGGCCAATCAGATAGTCAGAAAGCTCATGCACGGCGGCTTCAACCGTGGCGGCGCGACCTTCTACGACGGGTTCGCCCCACCCGTAGCAGCCTTCGTCAGTCTCGATTTTCAGAAATAACCAGCGCGGCGGAACCTGCCAGGTCTTGAGACGGGTGATTTTCATATTCAATCTTCCTCTTAATGATTAACTGACGATGCCAAGATCGATAGCCGTACGGCGAAGGACTTCGTGCGCTGCGGACTCTGCGGCGCTGATGTCTCGGTTGCGTATCGCTTCAAGCACCTGGCGATGGCGTGAAAGGCTGTCGTCTAAGGTGCCAGTGCGGTCTTGCGATCCCCAAACAAGGGCCATGATAGAAGGTCGCAGCAGATGCCCCATTTGCCGCCAGACGAGATTGTGAGTAGCCCGGTAGGTCGCATCGTGAAAAGCGACGTCGTACTCGGCGTGTTCGCCACGTAAATCAGTGCTGGCAGCGGTTTTTTCCATGCCGGCAAAGGCGGTTTCTAGGCGCTCAAGATCTTCAGGTAGGGCTGCCTGAGCCGCTAGCCCAGCCACCATGGGTTCGGCTGAGTAGCGAAAGGCATAGATGGCACGTACTAACTGGGGGTCAATATTGACCAGGCCTGTCATCCACTTGCTCATTAGCGGGTCGAGCAGGTGCCAGTCACCCATCTCGCGAACCAGCGTGCCACGGCCTGCCGTGCGCTCTAATAGCCCCGCCGAGGTGAGAGTGGCTAGCGCGTTGCGAACCTGGTTACGGCTAACCGCAAAGTGTCTAGCGATATCCAGTTCGCGGGGAAAGGCGTCGCCCGGCTGCCAACGGCCTGCTAGCAATGCCTGCGCCAGTAGGCGTGCTAAATGTTCGGCACCACCTGTGTGGGGCGGCAGGGTGTCCAGCGTCATGGCGCGTCTCGTTAATAACCGTATTTAGCTCAGTTTATTAAATGTCTGACATTTCTACAACCAAACGGCTTTAGACATAAGTCCTAGTTGATTGGGCGCTAAGCACCACGGGGAAGAGCGCGTAAGAGCATGGGTGTTAACAACAGCAAAACGGCGCGCCTGATGCAGGTGCGCCGATAGGTTAATGCCTGGATAGGGATGCTAGATAATATCTGCCCGGGTGGGTAGCGCTGCATAGGAGCCTGGCCGGGTCACGGCAAAGGCACCACAGCGGCATGCGGTATCGACTGCTTGGGCAAGAAAGTTGCTATCGCGCTGCCAGTTTTCGTTAATGCCGTGAGCCGAGAGTTCGGCGAGCAGACCACCGATAAAGGCGTCGCCCCCGGCGGTAGTGTCAATGGCGACAACGTTGGGTGGCGCAATGCGCTGATCAATATCGATGCCCTTGAGTACGACGTCGTTGGGGCCATCGGTGATCAAAATAATCTTCACTCCCGCCGCTAGCCGTTGGGCTAGCCACGCTTCAGCGTCATGATCGGCACGCAGGTAGTCAAGCTCTTCCTGGGAGAGCTTGAGTAGCTCGGCGCTGTCGAGCAGCTGTGTGACAAGGCTGATATCCGCCGACCCCTCAGGCCACAGGTTGTGGCGTAAGTTGGCGTCTACGCTGACCAAACAGCCTGCACGCTTGGCCATAGTGGCTATCGCCAGGGTCACGGCGGCGATGTCGGGGTCGGTAAGGCTGTTACTGCAGAGATGCAAAATGGCGGGGTTCTCGAAAACGCCCGCGGGTAGGTGCTCAAGGCGGTAAAGCAAGTCCGCGGCAGGTGGGCGATAAAAATCAAACGTGCGCTCGCCAGCCTCATCACGGGAAACAAAAGCCAGCGCCGTGCGTGCTTGCTTTGTGAATACTACGCCGCCCGTGTCTACGCCGTGGCTATTAAGCTCTCTCACCAGAAAATGGCCAAACGTATCATCGCCCAGCATGCCTAAAAACTGGCTGGGCACACCTAAACGTGCGCAGGCGACGGCGACATTAGCGGGGGCACCACCGGCATAGGGTGTGAAGGTTTCCTGGGAAGCCGTTGAAACCCCTAAGCGATTGGAGAGCATGTCAACGAGCGCTTCTCCAAATGCGATGACTGGCGTCATAAGCTGCCTCTTATTGAATTTGTTAGAAAACTTCTTCGTTATATAGCGCTTCTGCGGCGCCCAGCAGACCTGTCCAGGGGGCGGTAACCACCCATATGGGGATATCCGCATTATAAGCACCTATGCGGCCTTTGTTCGCAAAGGCTGTACGTAGCTCGCTTTTCGGCAGCCATTCCAGCAGCCGTGGAAGAATGCCGCCACACAGATAAACCCCGCCGCGCGCGCCCATGGTTAACGCGGCATCGCCACTAACATCGCCTAAAATCTTAAGAAAACGCAGCAGGGCAGCGGTGGAAAGGCTATCACCTTCATTGGCAGCTGCTGTGACGTCGGCAGGGGTCGTCAGGCGCGGCTCGACACCTTCAATAACGCAGTAGGCTTGATAAAGCTCTAATAAGCCCTGACCGCAAAGTAGGCGCTCAACGCTAATACGCGAACGGCGTTGCTTAAAAATATCTAAAATCGCGCGTTCTGTATCGTCAGTGGGGGCGAAGGTAATGTGACCGCCCTCTGTTGGCAGAGGAATCCAGGCATGTTGACCGGGAAACACGCCAGCAACGCCTAACCCTGTGCCTGGCCCGATGACTAAGCGGGTTGAATGCGCTTGGGGGTTCCCAGGCTGGATCTCTACCAAATCACCTGCCGCCACGTGGGGCACGCCCAGCGCCTGAGCAGTGAAGTCGTTAATGACTTTAAATAGCGATAAGTTCAGCGCTTGCTGAACGTCACCTTTCATAAAGTCCCAGTGGTTGTTCGTCATTTTGACCCGCTCAGCGTGAACCGGGCAGGCGAAGGCTAAGCATGCTTCTTGAGGTGCGCCTGCAGCGCTAACGCCTACGCGATTCAGGTAGTCTTGAATCGCGTCTACTACGCCGGGGTAATCGGCGCAGGGCAGGTTTAAAATATCGCGTGGGGCCATTTCACCCGGCGGCACCAGCGCAAAGCGTGCGTTGGTGCCGCCGATGTCGCCGATTAATGCCGGTCGCATCAAGCATCCTCTTGTGAAATGTGCTCCTGCTGGCGAGCGAGATCATCGGCTTCAAACCCACCAAATACCCCGGCGCCTTCTTCGCCGCGCATGGCCAAGTGGCGGAAGCCGCCAAACAACTCACGACCCATGCCTACGTGGTAATGATCTAAATTGGCGACCACCAGCTCACGTTTCGCCCAGATAGCGGGATCAACCTTTGCTTCTAGCGTGCCTGCATTCGCATCTAAGCGCACGATGTCGCCATCGCGCAGCTTGGCCAGCGGGCCGCCATCCAAGGCTTCAGGGCTAATGTGAATAGCGGCAGGTACTTTGCCCGATGCGCCTGACATTCGTCCGTCAGTCACCAGCGCTACTTTGTGGCCGCGGTCTTGCAGCACGCCTAAGAACGGCGTCAGTTTATGAAGTTCTGGCATGCCGTTGGCTTTGGGGCCTTGGAAACGTACTACGGCAATAACGTCACGATCCAGTTCGCCTGACTCAAATGCACCTTTCAAATCGTTTTGGTCTTCAAATATTTTGACCGGTGCTTCTACAATGCGATGCTCTTCTGCCACCGCCGACACTTTGATCACTCCGCGGCCCAGGTTGCCTTTCATTACCGTTAGGCCACCAGTGGGTGCGAAAGGCGTTGCGACAGGGCGAAGAACGTCTTCGTCAAGGCTCTTCTCAGGGCCTTCGCGCCAGACAATTTTGCCGTTCTCAATGAAAGGCTCTTGGGTGTAGGCGGTTAAATCGGTGCCGAAGACAGTAGGGATATCGCCATGAATAAGGCCTGCCGCTAACAGTTCGCGGAACAGGTAGCTCATGCCGCCCGCGGCCTGGAAGTGGTTGATATCCGCTTGGCCGTTGGGATAAACCTGCATCAGGCTGGGCGTCACTGCGGAAAGCGCCGTGAAGTCGTCCCAGTTAAGGGTGATTCCAGCAGCGGCGGCCATCGCGATCAGGTGCAGTGTATGGTTGGTCGAGCCGCCCGAGACCAGCAATCCCACAAGGGCGTTAACGATAGCGCGTTCATCAATCTGTTTATAGAACGGACGATAGTTGCCGCCGGGCTCAGTATTGCGAATGGCTTGCTCGGTGGCGTAGCGGGTCAATGCTTCGCGCATGTCGCTGCCAGGATTAACGAACGACGTGCCCGGCAGGTGTAGCCCCATTATTTCCATCATTAGCTGATTGGAGTTTGCGGTGCCGTAAAAGGTGCAGGTGCCGGGGCTATGGTAAGAGTCGGACTCGGCTTCAAGCAGCTCCGCTCGGCCCACTTTACCTTCTGCGTAAAGCTGGCGGATACGCGCCTTCTCTTTGTTGGGCAAGCCGCTGGGCATTGGGCCTGCGGGCACAAACATGGCCGGCAGATGCCCAAAGCGCGCCGCGCTAATAAATAATCCAGGGACAATTTTGTCGCACACGCCTAAATAAAGAGCGGCATCAAACATATTGTGTGACAGGCCAATGGCTGCAGACATCGCAATCACGTCGCGGGAGAACAGCGACAGCTCCATACCTGGCTGGCCCTGGGTAACGCCGTCACACATCGCCGGCACGCCGCCGGCAAATTGAGCGGTCGAGCCCATGTCACGCGCGGCGGCTTTAATAGTTTCAGGAAAAGTTTCAAACGGCTGGTGCGCTGAGAGCATGTCGTTGTAAGACGAAATAATGCCCAGGTTCGCGCTGTTCATCAGCTTAAGCTCGCCCTTATCACGCGGGTTGCAGGCGGCGAAACCGTGAGCCAGATTACCGCAGCTAAGCTCGCCTCGATGCACACCACGCTTGTGCTGGTCAGCCATGCGCTGCTCATAGAGAGCACGACGTTCGGCAGAACGCTCACGAATGCGCTGGGTGACTTCGGCAACAATGGGGTTTAATGGGGCAGGTGTTGAACTCGGCATAGTGACCTCTGCATGATAGAGACGGTGTGTGAGACTTGTAGTTATTTTACATTCTTTGGTGTCGATATAAGAGACTTTACGGCAATAAAAACACTGTTTGTAGTTTTATTACCTCAAATTAGGCCGGAGTACATCGCCAACAATGGCCTCCATGACGTTATAAAATCCAGACGGAGTGTGAGCGCCGCCCGTGAAATAGCAAGTATAGCACTCGGGCTTTTGCTACCCTTTTATACCTCGCATTTGATTATTGAATGAGCCATCCCTGAGCTGGAGCCCGCATGCATGCCACTGTTAACCGCATTCAACCCGTTAATTTCTTAGCGGGTGAGGAAGCGCGTCGCTATTTAGATACGCTGACTAAGCCTGCCGGCAGCCTGGGTGCGCTGGAAGCGCTGGCGATTCAGCTTAGCGCCATGACGGGCGAGCTAAGGCCCAACGTTGCAGCACCAGCAGTGATTGTCTTTGCGGCAGACCACGGCGTTGCCGCGGAAGGCGTCTCGGCTTTTTCTCAAGCGGTAACCGCGCAGATGGTAGCCAACTTTGTACACGGCGGCGCGGCGATTAATGTCTTCGCCCGGCAGATTGGCGCCCGTGTTGAGATAGTCGATGTTGGTGTGGCAAGCCATCTAACGGAACCCAGCGTGGTCAATGCCAAGGTACGCCATGGCACCGGGAATATGCTGGTGGAAGACGCGATGCAAGCGTATGAGGCCTTGGCCGCGATTGATGCGGGCATTGCGGCCGTTGAGCGAGCCCAAAACGCCGGCACCCATTGCCTGATTGTTGGCGAAATGGGTATTGCGAATACCACCGCCAGTAGCGCGATGTTAGCGGCCTTGACCGGCGAGTCAGTAGCAGACCTAGTAGGCGCGGGTACGGGGATTAACAGCGTCCAGCAAGCGCATAAAATCACAGTGATTGAGCGTGCTATTGCCGCACGGCGCGCTGACCCTAAGGCACCTTTTGACGTGTTGGCTAAACTGGGTGGGCTGGAAATTGCCGCCATGACGGGGGCTTACTTGGCGGCGGCTGCCCAGCGGCTACCGGCGATTGTCGATGGCTTTATTGCAACCGTTGCCGCGCTGACCGCTTGCCGACTCTGCCCCGCAGTGCGTGGCTATCTCATTTTTGGTCATCGTTCCCAAGAGCCGGGGCACGATATTGCGTTAGCGGCCTTAGCAGCAAAGCCCTTACTGGATATGAACATGCGGCTAGGCGAAGGCAGCGGTGCGGCGCTGGCGTATCCGCTACTACAGGCGGCAACCGCCATGATGCGCGAAATGGCCACGTTTGACGCGGCGGGCGTTAGTGACAAGGCGAAGCCATGATCGCTGGCGCCACGCTCGGTGGGGCAGGTTTGATCATGCTGGCCATTATGATTGATTTAATCGTCGGCGATCCGCGCTCGTGGCCGCATCCGGTGGTGTTGATCGGGCGCTTCATTAGCGTATTTGAGCGGCGCTGGAACCGTGGCTCTGCTGCTGCGCGAAGATTTAGCGGATTGCTACTAACGGTCAGCGTGGTGGGCGGCGTATTGGGTGTCAGCTGGCTGTTGCTTTGGGCATTAGCACAGCTGCACCCAGGCTTGGCGCTTATCGCTGAGCTTTTGCTGCTTTCCACCACGCTCGCTATTAAGGGCTTGGGTGATGCGGCGCGCGCCGTTGTCGTGCCGTTGACTAACGGTGATTTACCCGCAGCGCGTCAAGCGCTGAGTATGATTGTGGGGCGCGATACCCACCCGCTAAATGAAGCCGATATTACTCGCGCCACGGTGGAAACCGTGGCAGAAAATACCGTAGACGGCATTGTTGCACCGTTATTTTTTGCTTTCATTGGCGGCGCACCGTTAGCGCTGGCTTACAAGGCGGTGAACACCTTGGATTCGATGGTCGGCTATCGAAACCAGCGCTACAGCGATTTTGGATTTTTTTCTGCCAAGCTAGACGATATCGCCAACTGGCTACCGGCGCGCTTAACGGCGCTGTGTCTGTGGCTTGCAGGCCTGCTATTAAGCACTGCAGGTGTGTTATCTGTGCGCTGGAAAGGTGCGCTGCGCAGTACCTGCCACGATGCGCCGCGCCACCTAAGCCCAAACGCTGGCTGGCCGGAGGCAATGGTTGCCCACTTGCTGGGTGTGCAGTTGGGCGGCACGAGCTTCTACCAAGGCCTAGCATCGCACCGCGCGACGCTAGGCGAACCCATTAACGTGCTGCGGGTTGCACACATCAGCGCCACGGTGCGTTTAATGCACGGTGCGTGGCTGTTGTTTACGCTACTCTTTGTTCTTCTAATGATCGTACCGATAGCGATGAAGATGGCTATCTTCTCGGGGGTAATATGAATGAGCTTGAATGGCCCAGCCACGGCGGCCAAGCCGAGGCACTGTTAGCACATTTCAATTTGCCCGCAGATCATCGCCTGGAAGATTTTAGTGCCAACCTTAACCCCATGGGCCCGCCCGCGTGGGTTCGCGATTGGTTGATGGAGCAACTGGCCGGTGTTGAATGCTACCCAGCACCCGATTACCACGCTGCCCGTCAGGCGATTGCCACACATCATCAGCTTCAGCCCGAACAAGTGCTGCTGACCAACGGCGGAGCCGAGGCGATTTTTCTCGCTGCCGCGCTGCATGCCGGTCAGCGAGCCGCTATCATTACGCCCACCTTTGGTGAGTATGACCGCGCTTGTCGCGCTCACCGGCTTTCTGTCACGGCGTTCCCACTGGCCGTGCCGCACTTTTCGCTGAGATATGATGCGCTTTTAGAGGCGCTAGCCGACCACGATGTGCTGTTCCTTTGTCGACCTAATAATCCGACCGCGACGCTTATAGATACCCCGGCCATGCTGAGTTTGTTGGAGCGCACCGCGGCGCTTGGTTGTCGCGTGGTGGTTGATGAAGCGTTTATCGATATGGTTGATGACACCCAGCAAACGGCCTCGCTGGCACCTTTGTTAGCGCGCTTTCCGCATCTGATATTGCTGCACTCAATGACCAAGTTTTATACCTTGCCAGGACTTCGTATGGGCTATCTGCTGGCGGATGAAGCCACCATTAGCGCGGCAGAGGCTCATCAGCCACCCTGGAGTGTTAATCATTTGGCAGCCGAGCTGGTGGCGCCGCTGCTCGCAGACGATGCCTTTGCACGACGCACTCAGCGATGGCTTGCCAGTGAGCATCCGCGCATGGCTCAAGCGCTGGCTCAACTAGGGCTGGACGTCGCGCCTAGCCATGCCTGCTTCTTTTTAATTAGGCCCGGCGCCCAGCATGACGTTACCTGTGATGCATTGTTTGAAAAGCTGCTGCGCCGCGGTGTGCTGGTGCGCCATACGCATAACTTTGCCGGGCTAGACGGTGGCTGGCTGCGCGTGGCGCTGCGCGATGCGCCTGCCAATCAACGGCTGATGAAGGTCTTGCATGATTGTCTTTGTTAGCGGCGGGGCGCGCTCAGGTAAAAGCGCCATCGCTGAGCAGCAAGTACTAAAGGCGGCGGCTGGCAGCCGTTGCTATTACCTGGCCACCGCCAGCGTGTATGACGAGGAGATGGCCGAGCGGGTGGCCCGCCATCGGGAGTCCAGACGCGCGCTGTCACAATCCGTGCAGTGGCAAACCATCGAAGCGCCGCTCGGTATCGATCAAGCGATTGCCGCGCTGCCCGCTAACAGTGTCGTGCTGCTTGATTGCTTAACGCTATGGGCCAGCCAAGTGCTGTATGCCAGTGAGCTGAGTGACGAGGAGGGCTTGACGCTGTTGGGCAATAGTCTTTGTGATGCCCGAGCACGCAGCATGCATTTAGTGATTGTCTCTAACGACATCAATGAATCGCTGCCGCCCACCGATGCCGAGACCTGGCGCTACCTCGCGTTTCTGCAGCGCGCTCACCGCTGGGTGGCGGCAGAGTCGGACTCAGTGATAGAGGTGGTGGCAGGCTGCGCGGTGGAGTGGAAACCAGTCAGCGGATGCTATTTATGAACGGGCGGTCATTATGAAAGATGCCCTATGGGGGCTGGTGTTAGCACTGCAGTTTCTTACCCGCATTCCACTGCCTGTTGCCTGCCCATGGACGCCAGAAACACGTCGCTGGGCAGTGCGCTCCTACCCGCTGGTGGGATTGTTGATTGGCGGCGTACTGGTGCTCGTCGCACTGCTTTTGCAAAACGCTCCGGTACCGATCACCGCGCTGGCCGTGCTAAGCGTGTGGGTGGCGTTATCGGGTGGCCTGCATTTAGACGGAGTGATGGATATCGCTGATGCGCTGGGCAGTAATCAGCCGCTGGCGCGCCGCTGGGAAATCATGAAGGACTCTCAGGTTGGTAGCTTCGGCATATTGGTGCTGGTGTTTTTACTCGCCTGGAAAGGCATTTTACTATGGGCGCTGCTTCACTATCAGGCGCCACTCTGGTGGCTAGTGGCGATGCCCGCGTTAGGCCGCTGGGCCGGCGTTGCCTTGTTGGTGCTGACGCCCTGCGCCCAATCGCAAGGCTTGGCATGGAGCTGGCAGCAGTCGCTTAGTGGTCAGGACGTTGCGCTAGCGCTATTGCCGATGGCGCTGTTAGCCCTGCTAGTGCCTTCCACAGTGTTAATGCTGCTAGCGGTCGCGGTCTTTGTGATGCTCATGCGCGGGGCCATGATGCGATTATTCAACGGCATTAACGGCGATATGGTCGGTGCCACTATTGAAGGAGGAGAGCTTTGGCTACTGATCTTACTGTGGAGCTGGTGGCAGTTCGTCACGGTATCACCGCTTGGAATTTAGAGCGCCGCTATCAAGGCCAGCGCGACATTCCGCTGCTTTTCCCCGATGCGCAGGCGGGGTTGATAACCCTGCGTGAAGCGCTGGCGCTTGAGTCGTTTGATTTGATCTACTCAAGCGATCTACACCGCTGTCAGCAAACGCTGGAATGGTCGCAGGCGGCAGATACGGGCGCGCCGGTGCACCTTGAAGCGCGCCTTCGCGAGCTAGATTTTGGCGACTACGAAGGTAAGGTTTACGACGAGCTGAAAGACTTGCCGCACTATCGTGCCTGGATTGACAGCGTGGGTGAGCTGCAAATCCCCGGCGGCGAGTCTGCCGCCCAGCTGCGTGAGCGTTTGGATGCCTGGCTATCTGACTTGGCGGCTGATGCCAGGGCCAATGGCCCTCGAAAAATTCTGGCCATGACCCACGGCGGCGTTATTCGCGAACTGCGCAGACGCTTTGAAATTATCCACTTTTGGGATGCCACGGTACTTCAAGCTCAAGGCAGGCGCTGGCAGCTCTCGTATCACGTTGATGAAAAGGGACAAGGAGAATGGCAATGCAGCTCTTCATCGGCGGTGCCTGCGCTGGCAAGCGCGACGCCGTAGCCGCTCGCTTTCCCGCCGCCACTAGCTGGCGACTCAAAGCCCATAAGCCGCTGAGTGATTGCCGGTCAGCGCTTTCTAGCCACTCGCCGCTTGTAATTAATGGTGTGCTTGATTGGCTCAGCGCAGATTTAGAAACAACCGATAGCGACACGCTGCGCCAGCGCTGGCAGGGCGATATAGAACAGCTCTGCCTGCGCGCTGAAACACTCAGCGCAGCGTTAATTATCATCGCTACTGACGTTGGGCGTGGCATTGTGCCCATGCAGTCTACGCAGCGTCGCCTGCGCGATGTAAATGGTTGGTTCACTCAAGATATGACCGCCCACGCTGAGCGGGTGTGGTATGTCCGCCACGGGCTGGTGATGGCGATTAAATAAGTGCTTAACCCTTAGTTAAAGGCCTGCTCACGGCACTTTAATTGACCTTCTCTTTCAATTGACCTCCTCATAGCAAGTTGCTAGCTTACGCGCACTCTCAGGTGCTGGCGGTATAAAAGCCGCTAGTGAAACGGGAAGTTGGTGAACGCCTTGCGTGATTCCAGCGCTGCCCCCGCAACGGTGATCGAGATAAGAACGGCTAAAACGCCACTGTGCCTTGGCATGGGAAGGTGGTCGTTCAGAAATGAGTGGGCCTTTTTAGGCGCGCCTTTCGCTCGTCAGCCCGGAGACCGGCCCGAGAGTAGCGGTTCAACAGAACCAAACTATACCGAGACGCGGTGGGCGCTCTCAGGGTGGTTGACGGCGGCATGATGTGATCATGCAGTGCGACCGTTATTGCCTTGCTATGCCTAGTTATGCCCTGCGCTCGGCCAAAAAAAATACGTTGTGCGGGTGAGCACGACGCGCAAGGGATCTCACATGAACCATCGCTCTAATACCACCGCAACGCTTGCGGCGTTAGCTATGTCTGCGCTACCGCTGGCTGTTCAGGCCCAATCCACGGCGCAAAATACGCCGACAGCGGCTGAGTCACTTAACCCTGTTGTGGTCACCGCAGCACTGGCCCCGCGTACGGCTAATGAAAGCCTTTCGTCGGTAACCGTGATAGACGAAGCGACTTTTCGCCGCCAGGACCCTACCAGCATTACCGATCTTCTCCGCGGCCAGCCGGGCGTTGATGTATCTTCCAATGGCAGCTTCGGCAAAAACAGCAGCGTCTTTATTCGTGGCACCGGTAGCGGCCAAAACGTGCTGTTAATTGATGGTATCCGTTTACGTTCTGCCACTAGCGGCGGTGCAGCGTGGTCGTATCTTGACCCGCGCATGTTTGATCGTGCGGAAATTGTACGTGGCCCGCGCGGCAGCCTTTACGGTGCCGATGCGATTGGTGGCGTCATTCAGCTCTTTACGCCGCAAGGCGATGAAGAGGGGCCGCAGCCGCGTATATCGGTAGGCGGGGGCTCTTTCAATACCCAGCGGCTAAGTGCTGGCGTGAGCGGTCGCGAAGGCGGCACTCGCTATAGCTTTGCCGGCAGTCATTTCAACACCGATGGCCAGCCTGTGCGCAGGAGTGGCGACGACAAAGGTTACGACAATACGTCCGCGCTGGCGCGCGTTTCGCATACGTTTGAAAGCGGCGCTGAAATGGGAGTACTGGCGCTTCGTGCGCGCGGTAATAATGAATATGACGGCGGTGAGAACGATTTTGTCCAGCAGGTAGCGGGTGTCTATGGCGAGCTACCGCTGATGGACAACTGGCGGAGTCGACTGACGCTCAGCGAGTCCCGGGATGAAAGCGATAACGTCGCTGATTCAGGGGAGTCCGTCTTTAATACCAAAGTGCGTACCGCGCGCTGGGAAAACACCTTCACGGCAGGCGTGCACGAGTTAATCGCCGGCGCTGAGTACAGCGAAGACAGAGTCAGCGGCACGACGGATTATGATGAAAATAGCCGCAGCAATGCCGCCGTGTTTTCTCAAGCGCTGCTGGATTTCTCGCCGTTTATGCTTCAGGCCAGCCTTCGCTTTGACGATAACGAAGCCTATGGCAATGAAGTAACGGGTAGCCTGGGGTTGGGTTACGACTTAGATGGCCATCATACGTTACGCACGAGCTACGGGACGGCATTTAATGCGCCTACCTATAACCAGCTATATTTCTCCGGCTTTGGCAATCCTGATTTAGAGTCGGAAACGTCTGAATCAATTGAAGTCGGCGTGCGCGGCCAGTACGCAAACTGGTTCTGGGATGCGGCCATCTATCAAACGGATATCGATAACCTGATCGCAGGGCAGGGTGTTCAGTTCAACGTGCCCACATCACGCATTCGCGGTGCTGAGCTTGCAAGTGGCGTTGAGATTAATGATTGGACGCTGGCCGCCGCATTGACCTATACCGATCCGGAAAATCGCCTGACAGATAATCGTCTACAAAATCGCGCCACGCAAAGTGTGCGCTTAGATGCTGATCGCGAGCTGGGCGAGTGGTCGTTGGGAGGCTCGTGGGTAGTGCAAAATCATCGCTATCGTGATGCGCAAAATAACGATCGCCTTAGTGGCTATGGGCTTGTTAACCTTCGTGCAGGCTGGCAGTTCGCTCCGCTTTGGAGCGCCCGTGTGACGGTTGAAAATGCGCTGGATCAAGACTATATCACCACGCGTTCCTTTGACGGCGCGGACTACATTAACGCAGGCCGAGCAGGATTTTTGAGTGTGCACTTTGGCCAATAGGAAAAATCACCGACTGTGCGGGGCCTTAGGCCTCGCGCTGTTGGTCGCATCGGTAGCGTCGTACGCCGATAACCCTGCGCGCTGCGCAATCGATGACCGTGACCGTGAGGTGTGCCTTCACTCGGCTGCTAAGCGTATTGCTACCCTTTCGCCGGGGGCGACTGAGCTGACGTACGCAGCCGGTGCCGGCGACCAAGTGGTGGCAGTGGTGTCTTACAGCGACTACCCGCCTGACGCTAAAAATGTGGTCTCGGTAGGTAGCCATACCCGCATTGATTTAGAAGCGCTGGTAGGTCTGGCGCCCGATCTAGTGATCGGCTGGGTAACAGGCAACCCGGCAGAGCAGCTTGAAACGCTGAAAGCACTGGGGATGCCGGTGTTTTACATTGAGCCACGCAGTATGGAAGGTGTGGCCAGCGCCATAGAACGCTTGGCACGCTTGGCCGGTACTGAAGCTGCCGGGCAGGCCGTTGCCGATAATTTCCGCACGACCATGACCGAGCTTGCCGAACGCTACAGCGAGCGCGACCCGGTGCCGACGTTCTACCAGGTGTGGGATGAACCATTGATGAGCGTTAATGATCAGCACCTTATTGGCCAAGTGATCACAATGTGTGGCGGTGTTAACGTCTTCGGCGGGCAGTCGAGGCTTGTCCCACGCATCGACGATGAAGCCGTGCTTGCCGCTAACCCTGAAGTCATTGTTGCCGGCGGTATGGGAGAGGAAAATCGTCACTGGCTCACGCACTGGGAGCAGTATTCTAGTCTGATGGCCGTGGCTGAAGATAACCTGTTTTTCGTACCGCCATCGCTCATACAGCGCCCCACGCCACGCCTCATGGAGGGCACTCAGCTGCTCTGTGAGAAGCTTGATATCGCCCGTCAAAAGCGCAGGAATACTTAATGCTAACGCGCCTGGGCCTGCCACTGGGCCTATTGCTGCTAGCGGCGCTGGGTGCGCTGCTGGTAGCACTGGGTGTCGGCAGTGCGCAGATTTCCCCCGCACAAATTTGGGCTGTGGTGACGGGCGATGGCGAGCAGGGCGATGCCTTGGCGCGGATCATGGTGCTAGAGCTGCGCTTGCCTCGCGCGCTTTCAGCCTTTGCGGTGGGTGGTTTGCTAGCGGTAGCTGGGGCGTTAATGCAGGTGCTACTGCGAAACCCTCTGGCCGATCCTTATGTGCTTGGGCTTTCTGGTGGTGCCTCGATTGGCGCGCTGGCGGCCATGCTGGCAGGGCTAGGGGGGTTGGCCATCTCAAGCTCAGCGTTTGGCGGCGCGCTGTTTTCTACCTTTCTGGTGTTTGGGCTGGCGCATGGCAGCGGCAGTTGGACACCTTCTCGACTGCTGCTCACGGGGGTAGTCGTCGCGGCGGGGTGGGGCGCAGTGATTACGCTGATGTTGGCCTTAAGCCCGGCCGAACGCCTGCCGGGAATGCTCTATTGGCTGATGGGCGATCTTTCCTACGCCCGAACGCCGTGGCCGCCGCTACTGCTGCTATTAGCCACCTGCGTGGTGCTAATTCCGCTTGGGCGCAGCTTAAACGTGCTGGCGCGTGGCCCGCAGCAGGCCGCCGCGCTGGGCGTTGCGGTCAAGCCGCTTGAGTGGTGTATCTACGTTGCCGCCAGCTTACTGACGGCGGCGGCAGTGACAACCGCCGGTAGTATTGGTTTTGTGGGTTTGGTGGTGCCGCATATGCTGCGCTTGCTGTTGGGTAATGATCAGCGGCTGATACTGCCTGCCTGCGCGTTAGCCGGTGGCACGCTGCTAGTGCTGGCCGACACGCTGGCGCGTACCATGATCGCGCCAGAACAGCTGCCGGTCGGGGTGATCACCGCGCTACTGGGCGTTCCTACCTTTTTGTTTCTGCTCTATCGGAGCCGCTGATGAGCGTACTTTCTACCCATGACCTCATCATCGATGTGCCCGGTAGAGAAAGCGGTACGCCGCTTAATATAACCATTCAGCCCGGTCAGCGTTGGGGCGTATTGGGCCCCAATGGCGCGGGTAAAACGACGCTGCTGCATACGTTGGCGGGGCTGCATGCGCCCCGGTCCGGCGAGGTTAGATTGGATGGGCAGCCCATGCATCAACAACACCGCCGCTATATTGCTCAGCGCTTAGGGCTGATATTTCAGGATCGCCAGGATGGCTTTCCTGCGTCGGTATTAGAGACCGCGCTGATTGGGCGTCATCCGTACCTATCGGCTTGGCAAATGGAAGGCGCCGCGGACTACCAGCGTGCGGAAGAAGCGCTGCAGCGCTTAGACGTGGCGCACTTACGTGACCGCTTGGTCAGCACGCTTTCGGGCGGCGAGCGCCAGCGCGTGGCGATTGCCACCGTGCTAACGCAGGCGCCTAGCGTGTGGCTGGCCGATGAGCCCACCAATCATCTTGATCTTCATCATCAAAGCTCAGTGATGACGCTTATGGCCGAGCAGGCCGCTTCCGGCCATGCGGTAATGATGTGTCTGCACGATCTCAACTTAGCGGCCCGTTGGTGCGACCATGTGCTGCTGCTTTATCCTAATGGCGAGGCCTGTTGGGGCACGCGGGATAGCATGCTGGTGCCTAGCGCATTGGAAAAGCTGTATCGCCAGCGGTTAACGGTGGTTGAGGTGGATGGCGCACCGGTGTTTGTGCCCATCAACGGATAATCTATTTCTAAAACCCTCCGTGATAAACCCCTTCACACCTGATTCTTGGCCTACACTGAATATTGATGCGGACCACTGCTGGCCCGGTCGGTTAATGAATGATCCTATCGATATTGCATCTGCAAAAACGGGAGGTCGTTATGATCCATCATGTTTGGGGGCTCCTCCATCATCCTGAACGAGAATGGCATAAGATAAGTGGCGAGCATGAAACGGTCACCCATCTTTATGCTCACCACGTTCTTTTGCTTGCCGCTATCCCCGTCATCTGCGCACTGATTGGTACCACTCAGGTTGGCTGGACCTATGGCGGCAGTGACACCTATAAAGTGTCTCTCTCAAACGGCATTGCGCTAGGCGTGGCTTTTTATGCGCTGATACTGCTGGCCGTTGGCATTGTAGGTAGCGTGATCTATTGGATGGCTCGCGATATAGAGCAGCGCCCCAGTCGCCGCGACTGCCTTATCTTTGCGGGCTACATTGCGACCCCCATGTTTATATGCGGGGTTTTTGCGCTATATCCGGTTTTCTGGCTCTGTATGCTGGGGATGGTGATTGGGCTGGTGTATTCCGGCTACCTGCTCTACAGAGGGACGCCCAGTTTTCTAGGCATTAGCCATCAGCGTGGATTCATTCTTTCAATCAAGACATTGGGGATCGGTGTCTTGGTGCTAGAAGCACTCCTCGTCGTTACGGTGCTGCTGTGGAGCATGGGCACTGAGCACAGCGTCGTCTGGGAGTTTTTTAGGTAAGTGTTTAAGTCGCAGGCTGTTATTAAACGGCGCTACGAAAACGCATCACCTGGCTGCCGTCGATGGGGTCGGCGAAGATATCAGCATAAACGCCAAACGTCTGACGTAAGCGATAAGGTGTCAGCACGTCTCGAGGTGGGCCGGTGTCAACCAAACGGCCACCCTCCATGACGCCTATTCGGTCGCACTCCATGGCGTGGTTAAGATCGTGAAGAGAAATAATCACCGTGATCGGTAGTTGCCTGACCAGCTCAAGAATCGAAAGCTGATGGCGAATGTCTAAATGGTTGGTCGGCTCATCAAGCAGCAGAATTTTAGGCTGCTGAGCTAGGGCGCGGCCAATATGCACACGCTGGCGTTCGCCGCCTGACAGCGTGTGCCAAAAACGGTCAGCCATATGCTGCATATCCACATCCTTTAGCGCCTGCGCCACAATCAGCTCATCCTGGTGGGACCAGGGGCGCAGCGCTGACAGAAACGGCGTACGGCCAAGCGCCACGACATCGCGCACCTTGATGCGATCAGTGGTTTCCGCCTGCTGTTCTACTAACGTAACCGATTGGGCGATATCTCGCTGACGCATGGTATTCATCGGCCGATCATCCAGCAGCACTCGGCCTTGCTTCGGTTTGCGCAGCCCCGCGAGAAGCCGAAGTAGGGTGGTTTTGCCTGAACCGTTGGGGCCAATCAGGCCAAAGGTTTGGCGAGGCGATACCGACAGCGAAACGTCCGTCAGGAGCTGGCTGCCGTGAACGCGCCAGGTGAGTTGTTCGGCGGTGATTTTCATCGTGTCCTTGTCCCGCGTATCAGGATAAGAGCAAAGGCCGGCGCGCCAATAAGCGATGTGATGACGCCAATCGGTAGCACCTGTCCTGTGACCAAAATGCGTGACAGGATATCTGAAAAAATCAAAAATACAGCGCCCGCCAGCGCCGCGGCAGGCACCAGCCGCGTATGGCGGCTGCCGACAATAAAGCGCATGGCATGCGGAATCACCAGGCCCACAAAGCCGATGGCCCCTACCATAGACACCATGATCGCTGTCACCAGCGCCATCGTGGTAATCAGTAGGCCGCGCACCGGCCGCACGGCAATGCCCATGGAGGCCGCGCTATCGGTGCCGAAGGTAAAGGCATCCAGGGCTCGCCGGTGCCATAGGCAAATAATAAGGCCAAACAGCGCGGCGGGGACTGCCATCCAAACATTGTCCCAGCGCACGCCGGAAAGGTTGCCCAGTAGCCAAAACATGATTCCACGGGCCTGCTCAGCGCTAGCCGATTTAGTAATAATGAAAGCGGTCAGCGCATTAAATAGCTGCGAGCCCGCAATGCCCGCTAAGATAATAGCCCCCGCCGCCTGAATGCCACGCCCGCCGCCGGTGCCGCTGCTCGCCGCATGGGCAAGCAGTATCACTAAGCCGAACGCCAATCCCGCGCCCGCGAAAGCGCCAATCGAAAGCGTTATAACGCCTGCGCCAACGCCCGCCACCGCTACGGCGACCGCGCCGGTGGAAGCCCCGGCCGATATGCCCATGAGATAAGGGTCGGCGAGAGGGTTGCGCAACAGGGCTTGTAGCACCACCCCCGCTAAGGCCAAACCCGTGCCGCAGCAGGCGGCGACAATGGCGCGGCTAAGCCGATAGTTCCAAATAATGCCGGCATCAATGCGATCAACGGCATAGTCAGCCCCGAACAGCTGATTAGCCAGCACTTTGAAAATCGTCTCAATAGGAATAGATGTCTCACCAATCGCGGTGCCCGCCATTAGCGCTATGAACAGCACAAGCGGCGTTAACCATAGCCAGCGCCACCAAAAGCCCTCTGTGGATGATCGCTTTAGTGCGATAGGCATTAGTTAAACGACATGGTCGATAACGCTTGGGCAAGAGACTCAAGGCCATAAATGCTGCGCATGGTGGCACTCATCGCATGGGCATCCATTTCCACAATGCGGCCGTTTTTCACGGCGTTCATTTCGCGAGTAACTGGGTCGCTTTGTAGAAGCTCAAGTTTGGTGGCCAGATCATCGCCTGGGTAGCGGCGCCGGTCCATGCGTGCCACAACGATCACGTCAGGATTAGCACGAGCAATCGACTCCCAGCCTACGGTCGGCCATTCTTCATTAGAGGTGACCACGTTTTGGATACCGAGTTGCTCCATCATATAGCCAGGCGCCCCCAACTGACCGGCAACGATAGGGTCGGCCGCTAAATCGTAGGAGGAAAACCAAAATACGGCCGACAGATCGTCGGGTAGTGCAAGGCTAGTCGCCTGTTCGATAGCGCGCTCTTCGCGGGTCTGCAAATCGGCCACTAGCGTATCGCCCGCGCTCTGCACGTCGAAAATAGCCGCCAGCTCGTGAACGCCTTTATAAATTGAGTCGGTTGAGAATGCCGCCACCCGGGTACCGTCACCGCCGGTCGCATTGTCTTTGGTATCGCAATCGGCAGGCATGATGTAAGAGGCGATGCCCAGCTCATGAAACTGCTCGCGGGTGGCTACGCTGCCGGTAGGGCCTACGTGCCACTCGTATTGAGCCGCGACGAGATCAGGCCGCTTGTTCACCACAGACTCAAAGCTTGGGTCGTTATCGGCAATACGCTCAATGCGGCTGTTTATATCGCTGAATTCGGGCAGCACGGGATTAAACCAGACTGACGTGCCGCTCACTTTATCGGCAAGCCCCAGGCGATATAGCACCTCGGTCGCAGACTGGCCGACCGTTACCGTACTCGCGGGTGGCGCATCAAACGTGATTTCTACGCCGCAATTAGTCAGCGTAAGCGGATAGACCGTGCTATCAGCAAAGGCTGCGTGGGCGGGTAAGAAAGCTAACGAAATGCATAAAGGGCGGGCGAGCTTCATGGGACGGTGTTCCAAATGCCGATTGAGGAAAGACTCGACGGACTGCCGAAGACGAGAGAATAAAGCACGCAAGGCCTTTGCGGTTGGTGACGTGCTGGCGTGATAGGCTGGCCTCTATCTAACGCCTTCCACTATACTGGACGGTCATTGTAGTCACTTTCTTAACGCTTGGCTCTATCGTTATGTTCTTGTCAGGTATGAATAATTTTCACGCGTGAGGCGGTGTCCCTACGCCGTTTAATGTATTAACTTGGCTCCTTTTGCCCATGGTGATGCCTGTGGTTGAGTTTCCCTTTACCGCCGTGGTCGGTCAGACGTCGCTTAAAACAGCGCTGCTGCTGAACGTGATTAATCCGCGTATTGGCGGGGTGCTGATTAGCGGGCCACGCGGTAGCGCGAAATCGACCCTTGCGCGGGCGCTAGCGGCCATTTTGCCTGAGGGCGAGAAGCGAAAACCACCGTTTGTCACCTTGCCGCTTGGCGCCAGCGAAGACCGCCTAACCGGCAGCCTTGATCTGCAAAAGATACTCACTGAGCGTGAAGCCACGTTCCATGAAGGGCTATTGGCCAAAGCCGATGGCGGGATTTTATACGTCGATGAAGTGAATTTACTGGCCGATACGCTGGTCGATTTACTGCTCGATGTCGCGGCCAGCGGTATCAACATCGTCGAACGCGACGGCATTAGCCATTCGCATCCAGCGCGCTTTAGCCTAATCGGCACCATGAACCCCGATGAGGGCGAGCTTCGCCCCCAGTTACTTGACCGCTTTGGACTGTGCCTTGAGCAGCCGCCTAACGTCAGTATTGAAGCGCGCATCGCCATTGTGCAGCAGCGCGATGCCTTTGATCGCGATCCCGCTAGTTTTATAGCAGGCTTTGCCGACGAACAAGCTGCGCTCGTCAGCCGTGTAGAGCATGCGCGCCGAGGGCTGGCGACGGTAACGGCATCTGCCTGGGTTTACGAGCACATCGCTAAGCGCTGCGAAGCAGCAGGGGTTGAAGGTATGCGCGCCGATGTCACCTGGCACCGCGCTGCGCAGGCCCACGCTGCCTGGCGTGGTGATACGACGATCAGCCAGGAAGATGTCGATAGCGTTGAGCCGTGGGTGCTGGCCCATCGGCGTACGCGCTCTGACGATAAGTCTGCTGAGCCGCCATCTTCACCGCCACCATCTTCACCGTCATCGCCTCAAGAATCGGGCCAAGACCCCGGCAGCTCAGTGTCGTCAAGTAATACTGACGAGCACTCAGCTTCACACGGGCAATGGGGCGCTATGCCGCCCATGGCGCAGAACATGCTAGAAAGTCAGCCGCTTACGCTGCCTGCATTATTAGCTCGGCCCTTTGGGAAACACTCGCTGTTTAACGGCGGCACGCGTAAGGGCCTTGCGTTGGGGCAGGGGCGAGCCAGTAAGCCGCCAGCTGCAGCGTTTCGCCCCGATTGGTTTGGCACTTTGATCGCAAATCGCGGTCAGTGGCCCTGGCGTCAGCTGCGCTATCGCAAGGCGCGAACCGGTCAGCCGCGGGTGCATTTGGTATTGCTTGATACCTCCGGCTCGACGCTCGGTAAGCGGCTTTTGGGCCAGACCAAAGGATGGGTCGATAGCCTTACTCGTCAAGCTTATTCAGCTCGTGAGCAAGTGGCGATAGTCGGGTTTGGTAACGACACGCTGGCGTGCCTACTGCCACGACAGCGTGCTCCCAAAAGTGTGCAGGCCTTATTGAATGCCACCGATGGCGGCGGCGGCACACCGCTACGTAAAGCGGTTGCTCACGCAGGCCAGTTGATTCGTCAGTGGCAGCGCCGCGACCCCGGCTTACTTATCCGTACTTACCTAATGACCGATGGGCGTACCCGAGAGTCCGTCGCTGGCCTGCCGCCGCTTGGCGACTGCGTGGTCATGGATGCCGAACAGTCCTTCGTTAAACGTGGCCAGGCAGCGCGTCTTGCTCAGCAGCTTGGCGCACTCTATTGGACACCGCCCACCCAGGAGCCAGCATGAGCGATAGCAGCCACCTAGACCGTATGCAGCGTAAGAAAGAAGTTATCGACGAGCGAATAGCGCGTGCATCTGAAGAGCGCGGTGTATTGATTTTGCTAAAAGGAAACGGCAAAGGAAAGAGCAGTTCTGCTTTCGGCACGCTGGCGCGTTCGTTAGGCCATGGCCAAAAAGGCGCGGTCATTCAGTTTATTAAAGGCCGCCGTGAGACCGGTGAATATCTGTTTTTTCGCGATCACCCTCAGCTTGACTGGCACATTATGGGCCAGGGCTTTACCTGGGAAACCCAGGATCGACAGCGCGATATCGAAGCCGCCGAAGCCGCCTGGGAAATCGCCCGGGGGCTGTTAGAAGACCCTGCCTACAACGTTATCGTATTGGACGAAATGAGCTACATGTTCAAATACGACTATTTAGACACGGCGCCTATTGTCGAGGCGCTTTTACGCCGACCCGCCCACCAAAATGTGATTATCACCGGCCGAACCATGGCGCTGCCGCTGCAGGAAATCGCCGATACCATCAGCACCGTACAGGATGACCGTCACGCGTTTCGTAACGGCGTTAAAGCTCAGGCGGGGATCGAGTACTGATGACGACATCTTTGCCAAGCGCTAGCTGCCCGGCGCTATTTATCGCCGCACCTTCTTCAGGGCAGGGCAAAACAACCGTCACGGCGGGGCTGGCACGCCTGCTGCGCAACCAGGGCAAAGTAGTCAGAGTATTTAAAACTGGCCCTGATTATCTGGACCCGCAAATATTGGCGCAAGCATCGGGCCAGCCCGTAGACCAGCTAGATCTGTGGATGGCCGGCGAGGCCTACTGCCGGCAGCGTTTTTATCAAGCGGCGGTGAGTGCCGATATTATTTTGGTGGAAGGCGCCATGGGCCTTTTCGATGGCGAGCCTTCCAGCGCCGATTTGGCTGCGCTGTTCGAGTTGCCGCTGGTGATCGTGATGGACGTTAAAGGCATGGCACAAACGGCGGCCGCCTTGATGTCGGGCCTTGCAGGCTTTCGTGATGACCTTCTCATCGCAGGCATGATCGCCAACGCCTGCGGCACGCAGCGACATCGCGAGCTGATTGAGTCAGCGCTACCGCCCTCGATTCCGCTACTTGCCGCATTGCCGCGCGACCCCGCCTTAACGCTTCCCGAACGTCACCTGGGGTTGGTTCAGGCAGACGAGATTCGTGATGATTTGGAAGCGCGCTTTGAAGCGGCCGCCAGCGCATTAGACGCCGCCGGGCTGGCGACGGCGCTGATGAAAATAGCACCCGTAACGTTCACCGCTGCGCAAGGCCATGTGCCGTCAGTGCCATCATCGCTGGCGGGCCAGACCATTGGTGTAGCTAAAGATGCGGCGTTTAGCTTTATCTATCAGGCCAATTTGGACCTGCTTGAGCAGATGGGCGCGAAGCTATGCTTTTTCTCACCGCTGAGCGAGCGCCGTTTACCCTTGTGCGATGCGCTTTGGCTGCCCGGTGGTTATCCTGAGCTGCATGCCTCAACGTTGGCTGAGAATGCCAGTATGCGCGAGGATATTCAGCGCTTTTATAGCGCAGGCAAGCCCATTCTCGCTGAGTGTGGCGGCATGCTCTACTGTTTGGACACGCTGACCGACTACGACGAGAACACCCATACGATGCTGGGCCTACTGCCAGGGCAAGGCGCCATGCGCGGACGAAGAGGCTGCCAGGGAATGCAAACCGCCGACTTGGCGGAAGGTGCTCTTCGCGGGCATGCGCATCATCGCTCAATGGCAGAAGGCACGCCTGAGCCCATTGCCCACGGCCGCCGTCAGCGCCACCCCGCACCGGGCGAGCCGATTTATCGCCAGCGCCAGTTAACCGCATCGTATCTTCACTTTTTCTTTCCTAATAATCCTGCCGCGGTCGCGAGCCTGTTCAGCGGCTCAGCAGCATCAGCGCAGCCTAGCGCCACAGAGGAATTTAACGCATGCAGCTAAATAAAATCCCCGCCACGGTCGTCACCGGTTTTCTCGGCAGCGGTAAAACGACGCTGCTGGCCAATATTCTGCGTCAAGTGACCGGCAAGCGCATTGCGGTGATCGTCAACGAATTTGGCGAGCAGGACATAGATTCGAGCCTGCTGCGTAGCTGCGCGCTCGGTTGCGAAGGCGAACAGCCGATGGACGGCGAGGACGGCAGTATTTACGAGCTGGCCAATGGCTGTATCTGTTGCACTGTGGAAGAAGAATTTTTGCCAGTGATGAAAAAGCTGGTCGCACGGCGTAATGATATCGACCACATTTTAATTGAAACCAGCGGGCTGGCGCTGCCCAAGCCGCTGGTGCAGGCATTTAACTGGCCGGAAGTGCGCAGCCACTGCACCGTAGATGCAATTATTACCGTCATCGATGGGCCTGCCGTGGCCGCCGGCCGTTTTGCCAGCGACGAAGGTAAAGTGGCTGCGCAGCGTTTAGCTGACGAAAGCCTTGATCACGACCCGAGCCTGCGTGAACTGCTTGACGATCAGCTCAGCGCCGCGGATTTAGTCTTGGTCACCAAGACCGACCTGCTAAGCGCAGAGGAAAAGGCCCGCGTGGAGACGCTAGTAAAAGCGCGGGTGCCAGCGTCGGTCAAAATCCTGTTTATCGACCAAACGCTGGCGACCGACACCGCGCAGCTAGAGGCATTAATGGGCATTGGCGCGGCTAGCGAAGAGAACATCGACCGTATCGCCAACCACCACGACAAACATCACGCTGAAGGCGCGCACCACGACCACGCCCACGATCATTTTGATTCTTGCGTGATAACGCTCGGCGAAGTCGATGCCGACGTTCTGGCAGCCCAGCTTCAGCAGCTGCTAGAAACACAGGAAATCTATCGGGCTAAAGGCTTTGCGGCGGTTCCCGGCAAGCCGATGCGCCGCGTAATTCAAGCGGTAGGCGAACGGCTAGACGGCTACTTCGACAGGCTTTGGGGGCAGGATGAGCGTCGCCAAACCCAACTGGTCATTATTGGTAAAGCGCTTAACCGCGACGATATTCAGGCGGCGCTATCCAGCGCTGAGCGCACGGTTAGCGCTTAATGCATCTTTTCGCTGCCAAGCCTGGGGGCTTTGTTGACGATGAAGGTATCGTCGACCTGCAACAAAGCCCCGCCGAGGTCGTCATTATGTCAGCGGCTGACAGCAACCTGTCGGCGCTGGCTCAGGCGGTTGACCGCCTGGGCGATGATTACCCGTCGGTGAGGCTGGCGAACTGGATGAATCTGGTAAAGCCGGCGGCCTTTGATCTCTATGAAGATCGCGTGCTTGAAAAAGCCAGGCTGGTGATCGTTTCGCTGTTAGGCGGCAAGGGCTATTGGCCTTACGGTCATGAGCGCTTGTTGGCCTGGGCTGCGGCGAAACCTGAGCGCCAGCTGATTATGGTCCCCGGCTGTGATGCACCGGACGATGCGCTACTGAACGATTCGAGCGTGAGCTTTGACGCTGCCTACCGCGTGTGGCGCTACCTGCGCGAAGGCGGCGTTGACAATGCCGAGCAACTGCTGCGCTTTGTGGGTAGCGAGTGTTTAGCCCACGCTCAGCCGTGGCAAGAGCCGAAGGTGATCCCCGCGGCGGTTATCTATGTGCCGCAGGTAAGCGGGCGCCAGGCGGTGAGCCTAAGTGAATGGCGTGATCAGCGTGTTGCTGAGCGACCTGTTTGCTTACTGCTGTTTTATCGCAGCCATCTGCAGGGCGGCAATACCGCCGTGCCCGACGGCATGATTGATGCGCTTAAAGCCCAAGGGCTTGAGCCGTTAGCCGTGGCCGTAGCATCGCTAAAAGAGGGGCCCTGTATCGCGTTTGCCAATCATCTTATTGAGCAAACCGGTGCCATGCTGGTGATCAATACCACCAGCTTTTCGGTCAACCGTAATACCGACGAGGTCGATGCCCTCAGTAGCGAGCAGGGCAGTGATGTTTCGGGCAGCCTGTTTGTCGGCAGCCCCGTGGTGCTCCAGGCCATGATGGCCAGCAGCACAGCTGAGGACTGGCAGGCAATGGCCGCGGGGCTACATAGCCGCGACGTGGCGATGCAGATAGTGCTACCTGAAATGGACGGGCGCATCATCACTCGCGCCGTCGGGTTTAAGGCCGAAGCACACTACAATGCCCGCAGCCAGCTGTCGGTCACGCATCACACGCTGCATCCTGAACGCGCAGCGTTTGTCGCCACGCTGGCACGTCGGTTTTGCGACCTGCGGCAAACGCCCAACGCTGAAAAACGTGTCGCACTGATCATGGCGAACTACCCCAACCGCGATGGGCGTATTGGCAATGGCGTGGGGTTGGATACACCCGCTTCAACGCTAAAACTCATAAACGCGCTGGCTTCATCGGGCTACCCGGTCAACGATATCCCTAGTGATGGCGATGCGCTGATTCGCCTGCTGCAGGGTGCAGTCACCAATGATCACGAAAGCCTCGACCAGCGCGTTTGCTGGCAAAGTATTGGCGTTGATGAGTATTTAAGCTGGTTTCAAACGCTGCCCGCCACGCTCCAAGAAGCCGTGTGGGCACGATGGGGCGCACCCGCAGATGACCCCAAATGCCGGCAGGGGCGGCTGATGATTTCCGGTGTTCGCCTGGGGGAAACGTTCGTCGGTATTCAGCCTGAACGTGAGTTTTGTGACGACCCGAACATTGACTTAACGCAGTCGTACCACGATATGCAGTTGGTACCGCCGCATAGCTACTTGGCGTTTTATCTTTGGCTACGCGAGCACTATCACGTTGATGCCGTGGTGCACGTGGGCAAGCACGGCAATTTAGAATGGCTACCGGGCAAAAGCACGGCGCTAAGTGCCGACTGCTGGCCGGATATCGCGCTGGGGCCGCTGCCGCATTTCTACCCGTTTATCGTCAACGACCCCGGTGAAGGTGCCCAGGCTAAGCGTAGAAGCCAAGCGGTGATCATTGATCACCTAATGCCGCCTCTGGCGCGGGCTGAACTGTACGGGCCGATGGCCGAGCTTGAAGCGCTGTGTGATGAGTATTATCAGGCGCTGGATATGGACCCCCGGCGCGAAGCGCTGATTCGTGAGCAGATTTTGAGCCACCTGCGCGCAACCGGCATCGACCAGGAACTTGCCCGCGCTGTTGATAGCAGCTGTGACAGCGAGATTCTCAATGAGCTGGATACCTTCCTTTGCGATATTAAAGAGTCGCAGATACGCCACGGCCTGCACATTCTCGGCACGCTGCCACCGCAGGAGAAGCTAGCGGGTACGCTGGTAGCGCTACTGAGGCTGCCGCGTGGCGAGGCGGCTGCTCAGCGCGGCCTGCTGCATAATCTAGCCGATGACCTGGGGCTATTGAACGACGCTTCCCCCTTTGACCCGCTGGCGGCCAGCAGTGAACCCTGGAACGGCCCGCGCCCGGCACTATTGGCCAGCCAGCTCAGCGATGCTTGGCGAACCGGTGCGGATACCCGTGAGCGGCTGGAACTATTGGCCGAGCAGCTTATTACCGAGTACGTTCTCGCCCAGGGCTGCCTCGTTGAACTCGCCCATGCCTATCCTGCCACCGCGGCGCAGCTGCGCTATGCCCGCGAACATCTGTGGGTCGCTATGCAGCGCGGCGTGAAAATGGAGATTCAGTCGCTATTGGATGGGCTGGACGGTCTGTTCGTGCCCGCTGGGCCAAGCGGCACGCCTAGCCGAGGGCGGCTAGACACGCTGCCTACCGGGCGTAACTTCTTTAGCGTGGATAACCGCTCGATTCCCTCACCGGCGGCCTGGACGCTGGGGCAGAAATCAGCGCAGGCATTCGTAGAGCGCTACCTGCAGGATAACGGCGACTACCCGCGCCGTCTGGGTCTGTCGATTTGGGGCACCGCCACCATGCGTACCGGCGGTGATGACATCGCCCAGGCCTTCGCGCTGATGGGCGTGCGGCCTAAATGGTCGCTGGGCTCGCAGCGGGTGTTCGATTTTGAAGTGATCCCATCGATGCTGCTGAACCGCCCGCGCGTCGACGTCACCTTGCGCGTTTCCGGCTTTTTCCGCGACGCGTTTCCTAACGTCATTCGGCTATTCGATGCCGCGGTGCAAGCCGTTGCCGAGTATCAAGAGCCGGGCGACAGCAATACCATTCGAACGGCTGTGCTCAGCCAGCAGCGCACGCTTGAAGCTCAAGGAATGTCTTCTGAAAGCGCCGCTCAGCAGGCCCGCTACCGTATTTTTGGCAGCAAGCCCGGTGAGTACGGCGCCGGTCTTAATCGGCTGATCGAAAGCCGCGCTTGGAACAGTGCTGACGACTTGGCCGAGGCGTATTTAGACGCAGGCGCCTACGCCTATGGGCAGTTTAAAGAGTCGGGCGTTGGCGCACGCAAGGCGTTTGAACAGCAGCTCAAAGAGCTGGACGCGGTGATGCAAAACCAGGATAACCGCGAGCACGATATTCTTGATTCCAACAGCTATTACGCTTTTCAAGGCGGCATGGCCAATGCCACTCGTGCGCTAAGCGGCCATGCGCCGACCATTTATCACGCGGATCACGCTAACCCGGCCGCCCCCAAGATTCGCACGCTGAAAGAAGAGCTTGCCCGCGTTATTCGCTCGCGTGTGCTGAATCCGAAGTGGATAAATGCGATGCGCGAGCACGGTTACAAAGGCGCGTTTGAAATGGCCGCCACCGTGGACTATCTGTTTGCCTACGACGCCACCACTGATTTAGTCGCGGACTATCAGTACGCCCAGATCAGCGAGGCCTTCGTGCTTGACCCGGCCAGCCAGCAGTTTTTGCGTGAGCATAATCCTGCCGCGCTTGAGGAAATGGCCGAACGGCTGCTTGAAGCGGCCCAGCGCGGCATGTGGCAAGATCCGGGCGAGCAGGGGCAGGCGCTGCAAGACCTGCTGCTGGCAATAGATGAAGCCAAAGAGACCGGCCGCTATGGCCATTAATACGCGCGAAGAGGCGCTCAGCCCTGGTATCAAAGGTTGGTGCCCCGGCGCGTGGCAGCCTATGCAAACCGGCGATGGCCTGCTGGTAAGAGTTCGCCCGCCCATGGGCGAGCTTTCGCGTGCCCAGGTGCTGGCCCTGTGTGAGGCGGCAGATACGTTTGGTAACGGCTTAATAGAGCTCACCAGCCGAGCCAATATCCAGCTGCGCGGAGTAACCGACGCTAGCTGGCCTGCGCTCATGAGCTTTCTGGTTGAAAACGGCCTGGTGGATGCCAACCCAGGGGCCGAGCGCCTGCCGCCCATCATGCTGGCCCCCGGCTGGCAAATAGGCGATGACACGCACACCGGTGCACGTTTGTTGCAAGCAAGGCGCAATGCGCTGGCCATCATGCCAGGCAAGGTCGGCATTGCGATTGATGCAGGAGACGCCCCGGTACTGAGCGACGCTGCGGCAGATTTTCGTATTGAACGTTCAGAATCGGGTGGCTTGATGGTGCGCGCAGAGGGGTATCAGCGTGGCACGCCAGTGGACTCGATTGAGGCCGCCGTTGAGCACTTGATTCGCTTGACACATTGGTTTGTGGAAAGCGGCGGAAGCCAGGCAGGGCGCATGCGCCGACACCAGGTAGCGTTGCCCCCGTGGGCACCCGCCAGCGTGCGCCCGGCGCAGCCAGCGGCAAGCCGCGCACTTGGTAAACAGGCCTGCGGGATGGTCTATGGGCTGCCGTTTGGCCGTGCGCCGGCCACCGCCTGGCGCAAAGCCGTGACCCCGGCGTCTGTGACTCACCTACGCGTCACACCCTGGCGGCGTTTGGTGGTCAAGCAAGCGCTGACTGAAGGCACAGCCTTGCCCGCGGTAGAAGGCTTGATCAGCGATAGCAGTGACTCGCGACTATTGATAGATGCTTGCCCCGGCGCGCCTTACTGCGCACAGGCAAGTGTCGCCACGCAGCCATTGGCTGAGCGATTGAGTGGCCTGGTAGAAACGTCTCTTCACGTGTCGGGCTGCGCCAAGGGCTGTGCCCGGCAACAGGCTGCAGCGGTCTGTTTAGTGGGCCATGCTGGAAAATTTAATCTTATCGTCAACGGCCGTGCCGACAGCACGCCGGTTCAGACAGGCCTCAGTGATGCTGAGGTAATTGCATATCTGGAGAATTTGGGTGCCCTATAAGTACGAAACAAGCGGACCGGCGATTTACCGGGAATCTTTTGCGATTATCCGACGCGAAGCAGAACTGAGCCGCTTTTCGCCAGAAGAAGAGCCGGTAGCGGTTCGTATGATTCACGCCGCCGGGCTGGTCGAGCTTGCCGCGCATATTCATTTTCAAAACGATGCGGTTAACCGCGCACGCTCAGCATTAGAGCAGGGCGCGCCGATCCTCTGCGATGCGCATATGGTCTCTGAAGGCATTACCCGCAAGCGCTTGCCGGCCAACAACGAGGTGATCTGTACCTTGCGCGATGAACGCGTGCCGGGCATGGCTCAACAGATGGCTAATACCCGCTCGGCGGCGGCGCTTGAACTTTGGCGCCCGCATCTTGAAGGTGCCGTGGTGGCGATTGGCAATGCGCCGACCGCGCTGTTTCATCTTTTAAATATGCTCGAAGACCCTAGCTGCCCGCGCCCAGCGGCGGTGATCGGCTGCCCGGTTGGGTTTGTGGGGGCGGCGGAATCAAAGCAGGCGCTGTGGGAGAATTTTGCCATCCCCAGCTGTATCGTGCGCGGCCGCTTAGGCGGCAGCGCGGTGACGGTCGCAGCCCTCAATGCGCTGGCGGATCGTAGCGAATGACCCAGGGAACCCGAACGACCCAGGGAAGCGTTGTGGGCGTTGGCCTGGGGCCGGGGAGTCAGGACCTAATGAGCGTGCGGGCCGACCGGTTGATTCGCCAGGCCACGCACATTGCCTATTTTCGTAAGAAGGGCCGTAAAGGCCATGCGCGCAGCATCGTTGAAGGCCTGCTGGCACCGGATGTTATTGAGCTGCCCATGGAATATCCGGTGACCACGGAAATTCCGGTGGATGACCCGCGCTATAACGCCTTGCTGTCGTCTTTTTATGAGCAGAGCGTTGCCCAGCTGATTGAGATGGCCAACGCCGGCTGCGACGTGGTGGTGCTCTGCGAAGGCGATCCGTTCTTCTACGGCTCGTTTATGCATCTCTATACGCGGCTACTTAACCAGGTATCGGTTTCAGTAGTGCCGGGAATTACCGGTATGTCGGCGGCCTGGACCGCTACCGGGCAGCCGATCACCTGGGGCGATGACATTCTGACCGTCCTCATGGCAACGCTCCCTGAGCAAGCACTGGCGGAGCGGATCGCCCAGACCGACGCGCTGGTCGTCATGAAAATCGGCCGCAACCTTAACAAGCTGCGACGGGCGCTGGTAACGGCTGGCCGTGAGCATCAGGCGTGGCTAATCGAGTACGCGGCGATGGCGCAGCAGCGCGTGCTGCCGCTAAGCGATCTTGATCCGCTAGCTGAAGGAACTGAGAACGTGCCTTATTTCTCGATTGTGCTGATCCACGGCAACGGCAGGCGCCCATGAGCGGATGGCTAAAAATTGTTGGCTTAGGTCCGGGGGCGGCGAGCATGATCACGCCCGAGGTCTCGGCCGCGCTGTTAGAGGCGTCTGATGTGGTGGGCTATGTGCCCTACGTTAATCGGGTCGCGCCACGTGAAGGGCTTATTCGCCATGGTTCAGATAATCGCGAAGAGATTAATCGTGCTGAACAGGCGCTGCAGCTCGCGTTTGAGGGGCATCGCGTTGCAGTAGTTTCTTCCGGCGACCCGGGTGTTTTTGCCATGGCATCCGCCGTGTTTGAGGCACTAGAGGCAGGCGACTCGCGTTGGCGATCAATAGATATTCAGGTGTTGCCGGGTATTTCCGCCATGCTGGCAGCCAGCGCACGGGCAGGCGCACCGCTCGGCCATGATTTTTGCTGTATTAATTTATCCGACAACCTTAAGCCCTGGTCGCTGATTGAAAAGCGCCTGCGCCTCTCGGCAGAGGCCGATTTCGCCATGGCGTTTTACAACCCGCGTTCCAAGGCAAGGCCGGTAGGGTTTGAGCGCACGTTGAAGGTATTGCGTGAGGTGTGTGAGCCCGAGCGTTTGATCATCTTTGCCCGAGCGGTTTCCACGCCCGATGAGGCGATTGGCGTGACGACCCTAGCCAAAGCAACGCCAGAAATGGCCGATATGCGCACGCTGGTGATTGTCGGCTCTAGCCAAACGCGCCGAATTGAGCGAATGAAAAGCCCAGGCGCGGATGAAGACCAGGCTCCGCTGGTGTATACCCCAAGGTCAGTATGCTGAGTTAATCCACGCAAGCACGTCATCGACACAATGAACTTCACGACGCGCTGGCAGCATCGGCCGTTCGATCATCATCACGGGTATCTTCAGTTGACGCGCAGCCGCAAGCTTAGCCGCGGCGCCTTCGCCGCCAGCGTTTTTGCAAACAATACGCTCGATACGCTGCGTTTTTAGTAGCGCTAAATCGCCATCGAGAGTGAACGGGCCTCTGTCTAGCGTGGTGGTAAAATGAGCCAGCGGCGGCGTTTCAGTTGGCGGGTCAATCAGCCGCAGCACGTAGTGATGCTGGGGCTGCGCGCTGAATGCTTTCAGATGTAGGCGACCAATCGCTAGCAGCACGCGCTGGGGTGGGCCGGCCAACGCGGCCACGGCGCCATCAATACTCGCCACTGGCTGCCATTGGTCGCCTTGCTTAGGCTGCCAAGCGGGGCGAGTTAAGGCCAGCATAGCCACACCGCTTTGCGCCGCGGCACTCAGCGCGTTGCGGCTCATTTGCGCAGCGAAAGGGTGGGTGGCATCGACGATATGGGTAATACCCGCGTGCTTAATAAACGCGATAAGGCCATCCACGCCGCCAAAGCCCCCCACGCGGGTAGGAAGCGGTTGGGGCTTTGGCGCACTGACGCGGCCTGCGTAGCTAAAGATGGCCGGAAGCCCACGTTCAGCAACGGCGCAGGCCAGGGCGCTGGCTTCACTCGTTCCGCCAAGAATCAGGACGTTTATCATGGCTGAGATTAACAACACTCCCTGGCTGACAGTTTTAGGCTGGGGGGAGAGTGGCACAGAGGGATTGACGGCGGCAAGCCGTCAGCAGCTGGCGGATGCCGAGGTAGTATTCGGTGCGCGCCGCCACTTGCGCCTTTTGCCGCCACTCAATGCGGCGGTTCGCGAGTGGCCGGTGCCGTTTGCCGAGGGTATTGCCGAGTTGCTGAACGAGCGGGGCCGCCGAGTCGTGATGCTGGTGTCCGGTGACCCGTTCTGGTTTGGTGCCGGCACAAGCCTGACGCCTCACCTGCTTGCCAGCGAATGGACGGCTATCCCTTCGCCCTCAACGTTTAGCCTAGCGGCCTCGCATTTGGCTTGGCCGTTAGAGCGCTGCACCTGCCTGGGCCTGCATGCCAAGCCGCTGACCCGCATTCGGCCGTATCTGCATGCCGGCAGGCGCTTACTGGTGCTGGTAAGAGACGCCGATGCGGTGGCCGAGCTGGCCTCGCTTGTTGTGCAGTTTGGCTTTGCGGAGTCTCAGCTAACCCTGCTTGAATCGTTAGGCGGTGAAAACCAGCGAATCCGCACGCTGAGTATGAGCGAGACGCTGCCGTCGGATATCACTCATCCGGTAGCGCTGGGCATTCTTGTGGCCGGTGACGGCCCGTCTATTCCACTCACGCCCGGCCTTGCCGACAGCTTTTTTGACCACGATGGGCAAATCACCAAGCAGCCTGTGCGCGCTATGACGCTGGCAGCGCTGGCCCCTAAACCCGGTGAGCGGCTGTGGGATATCGGCACCGGCTCAGGCTCCATCGCCATTGAGTGGCTGCTAGCTCACCCTGACAATCAGGCCATTGGTTTTGAGCATCACGCTGAGCGGGCCGCGCGGGCGCGCAGCAATGCCCAGCATCTTGGCGTTGACTGGCTAGACGTCAAAGAAGGCGATGCGCTGGAAGCGCTGGCAAATGCGCCGCTGCCGCAGGCAGTATTTATCGGCGGCGGGCTTTCTCAAGCGCTTTTAGAACAGTTATGGCAGCGCCTGCCAGCGGGCGTGCGGGTTGTTGTCAATGCCGTTACGTTGGAATCAGAAGCGCTGCTGGCGCACTGGCATCAGGCGATAGGCGGCGATCTTTATCGCCTTGAGCTGGCCATTGCCGCGCCTATCGGCCAACGCCGGGGCTGGAAAGCCAGCTACCCGATTGTGCAGTGGCGGGTGGTGCGTTGAAAGGGCGGGTAATGCAGAAGGTACGCCGATGAGCACTACGCCGATACTCATAGCCGGGTTTGGTTTTCGCCGCGAGGCAACGCTGGCATCGCTAGAACAAGCGCTTGAGCAGCTTTGCCACCAATATGGCGATATCGACCGATTGGCCGTTACTCACGCGATGCGCCCGCTGGTGGAAAGCCTCGGCCGCCAGCATTGCCTTGAGGTTGTCGTGGTGGCAGATGACGACTTAGCCAGCATGGCGACGCTTACCCGCTCAGCTTACAGCCAGCAGGCAAAGGGCACCGGCAGCGTGGCGGAAGCCGTTGCGCTTTTGGCTGCTGGCAGCGGTGCCCAGCTACTGGGGCCGCGAATTATTTCAGCCGACAGAAAAGCCACGGCCGCAGTGGCAAAGGCACGGGCAACAGGAGTTATTTGATGACGGTTCATTTTATTGGCGCAGGCCCCGGCGCACCGGATCTGCTCACGCTGCGCGGGCGCGATTTAATCGCGGCCTGCCCTGTATGCCTTTACGCAGGGTCACTCGTGCCCGAGCAGATTCTTGAGCACTGCCCTGAAGGCGCGCGCATCGTTAATACGGCGACGCTTTCTCTGGATGAAATTCTTGATGAAATTCAAGCCGCCCACGCTGCGGGCCAGGATATCGCCCGGCTGCACTCCGGCGATGTGTCGGTGTGGTCCGCCATGGGGGAGCAGCTGCGCCGCCTGCGTGCGCTGGATATTCCCTACAGCGTCACCCCCGGCGTGCCTTCATTTGCGGCGGCGGCGGCAACGCTGGGCCAAGAGCTAACATTGCCAGGAGTGGCGCAATCATTAGTGCTAACACGCACGCCGGGCCGTGCCAGCGCAATGCCCAGCAGTGAAAGCCTCGCTAACTTCGCTAATACCGGCGCTACGCTGGCTATTCATCTTTCCGTGCATAATCTGGCGCAGGTAGTGAGTGATTTGACGCCGTTTTACGGCCCGCAGTGCCCGGTCGCTATCGTTTGGCGGGCGAGCTGGCCCGATGAGCGGGTGGTTCGAGGCCGTCTTTCCAGCATTGAAGCATTAGCCGCAGGTGCCCTGCAGCGCACGGCGCTGATTCTGGTAGGGCCGGTGCTGGAAAACGACGATTTTCATGAAAGCAGCCTTTACGCGGTAGGTTACGACCGCCGCTTTCGGCCTCAGTCTGCGGATTCACCGTTTGCGGGCAGCGTGGATGATGAAGAGGACCGCGCATGATCACGCTTTCGCTGATTGGTATCGGCACTGGCAACCCCGATCACGTTACCTTAGCCGCCGTGCGGGCGCTCAACAGCGCCGATGTGATTTTGCTGCCGCGCAAGGGCGAGGCGAAATCAGACCTGCTCGACCTGCGCCGACTGCTGTGCGAACAGCTGCTTGATAGCGCTACTCAGGCCAACATCGTAGAGTTCGATTTACCCACCCGCGATGCCAAGTGTGCGTACCTAAGCGCGGTAGACGATTGGCATAGTGCCATTGCGCGGGTGTGGGCACAGCTTATGGATAAGCATCTACCCAACGGCGGCCGGGTTGGCATGTTGGTGTGGGGCGATCCTTCGCTTTATGACAGCAGCCTGCGTATTGCCAAGCGCTTGACCGATAGTGGCCGCGCCGTTGAGGTCAAGGTAGTGCCCGGCATCACCAGCCTGCAAGTGCTCACCGCCGAGCACAAAATTCCCCTCAATGCGCTTGCCGAGCCAGTTCAAATAACCACCGGCCGCCGCCTACGCGAACGCGGCTGGCCAAGCGATGCCGCCACCGTTGCCGTCATGCTCGACAGCGGCGGGGCGTTCACCACGCTGCCACAAGAAGATACTTACATCTGGTGGGGCGCTTACCTGGGGATGGACAAGCAATGCTTGATCAAAGGCCCGCTAAGCGAAGTAAACGATGAGATTATTGAGCGACGCGCCGCGCTGCGTGAAGCACATGGCTGGATTATGGATATCTATATGCTCGCCAAACACCCGCTACTGTAACGCTGGTATTAAGTTGGAATGTTTTTCCATAAAATGGCTCTACTTAGTTATCTGATATTCAATATTTAAGGAGTAAGCCATGAGCTTTTACGTTTACCTATCCGGCGAGATCCACACCGACTGGCGCGATGAAATCCAGCGTGGTGCAGAAGCCGCAGGTTTGGATATCGTCTTCACCGCCCCGGTCACCGACCACGACGCCAGTGATGCCGCAGGCGACCACCTAGGTAAGCCAGAAAACGGCTTCTGGCGCGACCACCAGTCGTCTAAGGTCAACGCTATACGTACTCGCACTTTGATTGAGCAAAGCGATTTAGTCGTGGTGCGTTTTGGTGACAAGTATAAGCAGTGGAATGCCGCCTTTGATGCAGGCTACTGCGCCGCACTCGCTAAGCCCTACATAACCCTGCACAGCGACGACATCGTTCACCCGCTGAAAGAGGTGGATGCCGGTGCGCAGGCTTGGTGCACCACCACTGAACAAGTCGTTGAAACCCTCAAGTACGTGCTGAAAGCATAAGCCTGCAAAATATTCTGCAGGCCCAAAGTGGCCTGTAGAATTTCCGACTTTGAATCGTTGATTTAATGAGCGCACGCTTTGGCGCGTCAAAGATCTTGCCCCAAGAATCATCATTTCCAATAGCTTGATAATACTTATAATATAACTACAACGTAATTATGAGTTGTCTTACCTTTGACTGGGATCCACGTAAGAATGCCGCTAATCGTAAAAAGCATGACGTCTTTCAAGAGGTCAGAACTGCTTTTACAGATGAGTTCGGCCGTCTGATATCAGATCCCGACCATTCTGAGGAGGAGGATCGCTTCATACTTCTCGGGACGAGCATTCATTCGCGCTTGTTGGTGGTGTGCCACTGCATTAGAGACGGTGAGACCATTCGCATTATTTCAGCGCGCAAGGCAGATAAACGAGAGAGAAAAGCCTACGAAGGATATAGATATGCGTGATCATTATGATTTTTCAGAGTCTGTTAAAAACCCATACGCCAAAAAGCTTAAAAAGCAGGTCACGATCCGGCTGGATGAAGACACCATCGCGTATTTCAAAAATCTCGCTGAAGAAAAAGACCTACCTTATCAAAGCTTGATTAATCTCTATCTGCGCGACTGCGCGCAGTCACATAAAGACCTTAAGCTGGAATGGCAATAAACGTTGCAGCGCTGGCCTAGCCTTATATTACTATACTCAGCGAAGAAGCTCGCTTAAAGCAGATGATGCCAAGGCCCAGGCCATGCGTACGACTACCGATCCAGTCGTCGAAACTCTGCGCTATGTCCTCAAAGCATAAATCCAAAGCTCCTCCCACAAACATAGCCACTGCATTAGTGGTGTTGAACAAGTGTTGCGGGAGGGCGCTTTAGCGCGCGATATATTCCGCCACAATAAAGCCCCCTGTAATGCGGGTACCGCCTTGGGAAGGCACGAGCTAAAAAGGGACCCGCGAAGGGCAGCACCCGCAGCCCCGCTCAGCCACATGCCCACATCGTCAACTCCCCACCGCGCAGGCGTTGCGGCTCAGGGCGCAACGGTAACGTCACCCAAACCAACACCCACCTAAGACCTATGGCTACCCCTCGCGATCAAGTTTTCAGGTGACCGAAGCAAAATTTATCAATAAAGTATGATTGAATAGAGCAAAACGAGCGGACACGCGAGTTTTTGATATATAGCCGAATGTCGCGCCTGTGCTATATAAAACAGATGTTTAGAGTTATTTTTGAATGCTGGATAATGTTAATAAATACGCGTGCATATTTAAGAATGTTATGTGGCGGGCTATATAATCACTGTTAGACGCAAAGGGAGGGATTAATGGCCAAACGGGACCCAAACAAGACTGCCCGAAACAAGCGAGTTGCAGAAATAAAATCTCAGCGGCGAATCCTGCAGCCACTCGTGTTTGAAGAAATGAAGGCAGCTTGCGGCGGAAAGTACACCGCAGAGGCTTCTCTGAACGCGTTTATAGGCAGTAAGACAGATGACTACATAAAACTGCACGATGACGTGATTCATACCCCGCTTGAATACAAAAGCAAGTGGCTCTCTGGTCTGAAGCGTTGTCGTTCCAAGGCTCTAAAAGCTGGAACGAACCATCGGCATGTTGTGATGTATGATCTTATCACCGGCGACCACCCAAACTTCAAAAAGTACGTTTCCCTATTTCTTGAAAGCTCCTTTTTGAAGCACTATGAGGAGCATTACAAGCAGAAGCCCAAGCTGGACGAAAGCGAATACTGGTTTGGGAACAACGATGATGAGTTTGGGCTTCTTGTTACGCCCCGCTTCGCCGCAGATCAGTGGGAAAACGACAACTCCGAGATTCGCCATTTCAAGAACCCGTATTGGACAATCGCTCATGTGATGGAGACGGGGTTCTGCTACATGGGTGAAAAACGTGTTCGAACGTTCACTACCATCGAAGACTATCTTCAGTTCTTCCGAGACATGGTACGCCGGACTAAATCGCAGTACCAGTTGGACGTCGCAAATCGATACATTGATTTCGTTAGTACGAGCGATGATCCGCTTTCGGTTCCACTTCTCATACCTGAGCTGAGATACGATCCTCACAAGAAAAAGCACCAGCACCGCCTCGACTACCTGATCGTTAATCCTTGGACCCATGAAAAATACGGGTTCGAATTTTCTCCTTGGTCGGCCCACGGTAAGCTAAAGGGTGCTGGTCGCAAAATGGCGGAATATGACAAGGATGCAAAGGAGAACTTTGAAAAGGAGATGAAGAAGCACAAGCGGTACTGGAGGAAATATGGTGTCTCCTACATCATCTATACAGACGAAGATCTTGCCAATATGGATGAGGTTTGGTCGGAAATGAAGGGGCATCTTGAGTCATCGAAGGAACCCGAGCAGTTGGAATTTGCTTTGCTGGGAGAGATTGATGGGGATGGGTGAGTTTGCGTCTAACAAATCGTTGCAGGTGACCTTTGACCCGCTGCCCATTTTTGCTGCTACAAAAACGGCCGGCGGATCAAACGCACCTGAACTCAGGCGTTATGCATCGTCAAACTGATCGCGGTGCGTCTTGCATTAAAAGGTAGGAAGAATTTCTGTGAAAATTTCGTTTCATTTTGATGCTGATGACGAATCATTAGGGTCTTACTATGGAGGCCCGATTCGGGAAGCGCTGATGAAAGCCATTCTCGAATCGCGTGTAATGGATCTACATTCAAAGATATTCTGAATCGCCCCAGGTTTCGTAGACACCTCCAGGCCTTATACTAAAGGTATCTAGGAGGAACCATGAGCCATCCCCGCTACACTGAAGAATTCAAAATCGAAGCCGTCAAACAGGTGGTAGAGCGCGGCCATCGCGTGGCCGAGGTCGCTGAGCGGCTAGGCGTGTCAGGGCACAGCTTGTACAACTGGATCAAGCGCTACGATAAGCCGGTAGAACAACGGCAAGAAGATGATGATCTCCAAGCTGAAAACCGTCGTTTGAAGGCCGAACTCAAACGCGTATCAGAAGAGCGAGACATATTAAAAAAGGCCACCGCGTACTTCGCCAGGGAGTCCGACTGAGGTACGCGTTTATTCAAAATTATGCGAGCCAATACGCGGTACGTCGCTTGTGTCAGATGATGGCCGTGCATCCCAGCGGTTACTACGCATGGTGTAAAAAAGCGCTCTCTAATCGAGCTCGGGAAGATGAGCGCCTACTGGGATTGATCAAGCACTCCTGGCTTGAAAGTGGCGGTGTATATGGCTATCGCAAGGTCTACCAGGACTTGCGTGAAGCTGGCGAAACTTGCGGGAAGCACCGTGTGGCGCGTCTTATGAGTAGGGAAGGTTTACGCTCTCAGACGGGCTATCGACGACGCCCTGGCGGCTATGGCGGTGGAAAAGCGGCTGTTGTATCCCCTAACCATTTAGCCCGTCAGTTTGAAGTAACAGCGCCAAATATTGCTTGGGTGACGGACATCACGTACATCCGCACTTACGAAGGCTGGCTTTACTTAGCGGTAGTTATCGACCTGTTTTCTCGTCAAGTGGTTGGCTGGTCGATGAAGTCTCGCATGACCACGGAGTTGGTACTGGATGCTTTGTTATCAGCAGTCTGGCGACGCAAGCCACAAGGAACGGTGATGGTGCATTCGGATCAAGGAAGCCAGTTTAGCAGTGGAGACTGGCAAAGCTTTCTGAAAGCGAATCACTTGGTAGGCAGCATGAGCCGACGTGGTAACTGTCATGACAACGCCGTTGCTGAAAGCTTCTTTCAACTTCTCAAGCGAGAGCGAATCAAGCGACAGATTTATTCAACACGCGAAGCGGCTAGATGTGACGTGTTCAATTACATTGAAATGTTTTACAACCCAAAGCGCCGACACGGCACAAGTGATAACTTGTCACCGGTTGAGTATGAAAGGCGTTACTTCAAGAGCCTAACGGGTGTCTAGAATATCCGGGGCGATTCACTAACAAGTTGCTCAAGCGGACGTAAAATAGTTGGCTGTCGTTCGTTCCTCACTATTTTAGCCAACTATTTTACGCCGCTTAGCAAAGCGTTAGCTATCACGAATAATTGTTGAAGGAAATAGAGATGCTTGAAAGCTCGCCAGATAACACCGAACAGCTCAGGTCGATCAATAAAAAGATCGTGGCCGACGGAGAAGAGCTTCCCGCCGTCACTCTCAAGGACGGGAGTAGGGTGCAAACAGGTACGGTCGCGACGATGCTTCGCAATGTCGCTTTGTACAACGCAGGCGAACGCGGAGAAGTAGAAGAACACTTGGAAGTGGCCGTTCCGACGTTGATTAAAGTCGGACTGTTTGAATTGTTTTCAGTTGATGAATGGATTAACGGGTCAAATGCTGGGCGTAGTTTCGTTGGCCAGCGCGCTAAAGAATACCTTGCCAAACAAAGCTAACAGATCGCTGCAGTTGACCACCCAAAGCGCTGCCGCGCTTCGGGTTCCCTCCGCGGCCTTCGGCCGCTCCGGCGGCAACTGAGCTAAGGCGTTAGAAGGCAACCCAACTTGAAGCCGTTACCGAACAGCGTTACTCCATACAAGAAAACCCCAGACTTTGATGAGCATACAATGCCTAAAGGGCTGCTGAACGAGCACCAAATCAAGGAGTTCTTATGAGGAAAAATTGTGGTGCTGGAGGGCAAGCTACAGTACACAATCAACGAGCCAGTAAAAGAAGTTATTATTCTTGATCCGGAAAATAGTGGTGTCGTAGAACTGACCATACGGCATGAGGTTAAGCCTTTAGGCAAGGTGCGGTTCTATGTTGAAGTTTATCAGTAGGTCGCCTTCTAACAAGTCGCTCAAGGTTCGCGCACTGGACAGCCTCAATCGTGCCCTGTTCACGGATACGCTCGCTGTCATAGCCTTTGTCAGCCACCAGCGCATCACCTGACGGCAAATCGTCAATTAATGCCTGGGCTTCTGTGCTGTCGTGTACCTCACCGCCCGTTATCCTGAAAGCATTGGGAAGTCCGTAAGCGTCGACGGCCAGATGAGGTTTGCTGGTGTTGCCTGCACGGCTTTTACCAATGACTTCTGTTTGCTCTGTGGCGGCCCTGTACTGTCCTGGTGTGCTTTAACATAAGAGCCATCAATGAACAGCCACTCAACATCAGGGTAATCCACCCATGTGCTGAAAACCGTCATCAGTGTTCCAGCCGCTGGCCAGGCGTTAAAGCGCTTATAGGCAGTATTCCAAGACCCAAACGCTTCGGGCAGGTTCCGCCACTGACAACCCGTGCGCATCCGGTAAAGAATACCTTCCACAGTGGGTCGCAGACTGGCCTTGTCATAGACACCGTGTTGAAGCAGGATAGGTTTTAGCTTCGACCAGTGTTCATCCGTGAGCATTTTCGGGACATCGCAGGCTCACAGTTTGTTGGTGTGGGAACCAACATTGTGCGATTTTGCCTTTATCCTGCCAAATTTTCTTCGCTCAAACGTCAACAGGTCCTAGACTTAATTAATTAGCCCGAGCTAACTATAAAAAACCGTGACTGAAAAAAGCATAAAGGAGCAGACCGTTGAGCCTAAACAATGAATCGCGTCGACGATTTATGAAGGGTGCGTTAACCAGCATTCCTGCCGTCACCCTGGGGAGTGGCATCTCACTCACCGTCTCCGCCAGCGAACCACCAGAACAGCTAAGTGACTATCAGCCAGTTTTTTTCGACGCAGACGAATGGGTTTTTCTGCTTGCGGCCTGTGACCGGTTGATTCCCAGCGACGGGCCTGGGCCCGGTGCCCTGGAAACCAATGTGCCCATCTTTATTGATAGGCAGATGGAAGGCAGCTTTGGTTATGCGGCTGATTGGTACATGAAAGGTCCCTTTCCTGACGATGTATTACCGCTGATGGGATATCAGTCGTCAATGCTCCCACGGGAGGTTTATCGGGCGGGGATTGCCGCAACGCTTGACTACTGCGTGCGCCAGTATGGCCAAAGGTTCTCAGCCCTGGATAACGCCACTCAGGAAGAGGTGTTACAGCAGCTTGAGCAGGAAGACATAACCTTCGACAACGTTAGTGCTCGCCAGTTTTTTGCCTTTTTGTTGCAAAATACCAAAGAGGGCTATTTTGCCGACCCAATCCATGGCGGCAACAAGCATATGGCCGCCTGGAAATTTATCGGCTTCCCAGGCGCCAGGGGCGCGTATCTGGAGTGGGTCGACCAACATAACGTCAAATATCCGTTAGGGCCGGTCAGCCTTACCGGCGAAAGGGGATAAGCATGGCAAAAATAAATCCACCGGTTGATGTTGTACTGGTTGGTCTTGGCTGGACCAATTCGATTATGGGCATGGAATTAACCGAGGAAGGCTTAAGCGTTTTGGCGCTTGAGCGCGGTGAAGACCGCGATACCGTACCGGACTTTTCCTATCCGAAAATGGCCGATGAGCTTACCTACGGCGTGCGCCTTAAACTGATGCAACAGCCGGCCAAAAGCACGCTGACGGTTCGTCATGGTCTTGGTGATATGGCTGTCCCTTACCGTACCCTGGGTTCATTCCTACCCGGTGATGGTGTTGGCGGCGCGGGCGTGCACTGGAACGGACATACTTGGCGGCCACAGCCTCAGGAATTGCGCCTTAAAAGCTACGTCGAGGAGAACTTCGGCGCCGATATCATTCCTGATGAAATGACCATTCAGGATTACGGCGTAAGCTACGAAGAGCTGGAGCCCTTTTTTGACTATTTCGAAAAAGTGGCGGGTATTTCTGGCAAGGCGGGTAACCTTAACGGCGAGCTTCAGGAAGGGGGCAACCCATTCGAGGGATGGCGCTCAAATGAATATCCCATGCCGCCGCTCGCGCGTACCCATAACGATACGCTGTTTGCTGACATGGCGCGTGATCAGGGACTGCATCCTTTTCCCTTGCCTGCCGGTAACGCTTCAGAAGCGTATACCAACCCCTATGGTATGCAGCTTGGGCCGTGTAATTTTTGTGGTTTCTGTGAACGTTATGGCTGCATGAACTACTCCAAGTCCTCGCCCCAGACCTGTATTCTGGGCGCACTGAAGCGGCGCGAAAATTTCTCTTACCAGGCCAATAGCGAAGTGCTACGGGTCGAGCTAGATAGCGATGGCAAAAAGGCCACCGGCGTGACCTATATCGATAGCGAGGGCGATGAGATATTTCAGCCGGCTGATCTGGTGGTGCTGGGTACGTTCTCGCTGAACAATGTACACCTGATGTTGATATCGGGTATTGGTACCCCTTATGACCCGGTAAGCGGCGAGGGTGTGGTCGGCAAGAACTACGCCTACCAGATGAACGGTGGCTCAACGCTCTACTTCAAGGATAAAGAGTTCAATCCCTTCATTGGTGCAGGTGCCAATGGCGAAATCATCAACGACTTCGGCGTTGAGCAGATCGACTTTGCCCAGGAAGGCTTCATTGGTGGCTCCTATATCAATGCCGCGATGACCAATGGGCAGCCGATTCGCAATATGCCGCTGCGCTCAGGTGCGCCAAGCTGGGGCGCTGGCTGGAAACAGGCCGTGCAGGAAACCTATGGTCACACCATGACGATTGGTTCTCACGGCAGCAACATGGCCTACCGCGACTGCTATCTGGATCTTGACCCCAACTATACCGATGACCATGGGCGACCGCTCATGCGCATGACGTTTGACTGGAAGGCAAACGATGTGCGCATGACCCAGTTCATGAAACAGAAGATCGACACGCTCTCCAAGGCGCTGGGGCCGGACGACTACAAGCTCTCGTTCAAGGATTTCGATTCGCATTATGATGTCCGGCCTTACCAGACGACCCATAACGTCGGTGGTGCGATCATGGGGTCCGACCCTTCCAGCAGTGCGCTGAATAGGTATCTGCAGAGCTGGGATGTCCACAACGTGTTTGTGATGGGGGCCAATGCTTTTCCCCAGAATCTTCAGTACAACCCCACGGGGCTTGTGGGCGCGCTGACCTATTGGGCTGCGAAAGCGATCCGCGAGCAGTACTTACCCAACCCCGGCCCGCTGGTTCAAGCATAAGGAGAGCGACCATGATGATACATCGACAATGGCGTCAGGGGTTGGCGGGCATTGGTCTTTTAAGCGCGGCGGCGCAAGGCATGGCATTTGATCAGACTGAGATAGAGCGCGGTGAGTACCTTTCCAGAGCGGGCGATTGTGTTGCCTGTCACACCGCTCCAGGTGGCGAGCCTTTTGCTGGCGGTCAGGCGATTGAAAGCCCTTTTGGGGAGATTTTCTCGACCAATATTACCCCTGACCCAGATACCGGAATTGGCAACTATACGCGCGATGAGTTTGCCGCTGCGCTGCGCGATGGCGTGCGTAATGATGGCAAAAAGCTTTATCCGGCCATGCCGTATCCTTCCTACTCGTTAATTATCGATGACGATATTGACGCCCTCTATGCCTACTTCATGGAAGGCGTTGCGCCGGTGTCGAATCAGCCGGAGAGTACGGATCTGAGCTTTCCGTTCAACCAGCGCTGGGGTATTGGGATTTGGAACTGGTTTTTCACATCCTCTGAACCGTTCACGCCCTCTAATGATCGAAGCGATGAGCTGAACCGGGGCGCTTACCTGGTGCAAGGGCTGGGGCACTGCGGCAGTTGTCATACACCGCGTGGGTTGTTCTTCCAGGAAAAGGCCATGAACGGCGAGGGCCGTGACTTCCTGAGAGGGGAAACGCTGGAAGGCTGGTACGCACCTAATCTGCGCGGTCGTGGTAATCAGCGCCATCCGCTTCAGCGCTGGAGCGAAGAGGATATCGTTGCCTATCTGGAGACAGGCCGAAATGATTATAGCGCCGTTGCCGGTGAGATGGCCCCGGTGGTTGCGTACAGTACATCGCATCTGGATGAGGCCGACCTCTATGCTATCGCGAGCTATCTCAAATCATTGCCCGCAGGAAAAGGCGACGAGGCGCCCTACGATGAACAGGCCGACGAACAGACCCAAGCGATGCTGACCCACGCCGATGTGGACGGTAATACCGGTGCTCGGCTCTATCTGGATAACTGCAACGCCTGCCACTTTGCCAATGGTAAAGGGGCATCGCAGGTGTTTCCGTCACTGGAGGGCAGTTCGCTGGTCAATGCCGAGGATCCCACCGGGATCATTCGCGTGATTCTATCCGGCGCTCGTATGCCTTCGACCGAGAAGCGTCCAGAAGCGCTGGCCATGCCCGATTTCGCCTGGCGGCTTTCTGATGATGAGGTAGCTGATGTGGCCAATTTCGTGCGTAATGCCTGGGGCAATGAAGGTGGTGAGGTAAGTGCTGGCCAAGTAGCCGGCGTGCGAGACAAACTGCCGGAAGACCGTCTCTCCAGCGAGCCTACCTATATTGATTAGCTGAATTAGCTAGGGCCTGTTGACGTTTGGGCGAAGAAGATTTGGTAGAGTAGAAGCAAGCTCGCAGAATAGAGGTTCCCGCACCAACAAACTGCGAGCCTGCGATGCCCTGACAAATGCTCACGGATGAACACTGGTCGAAGCGTTTGGGTCTTGGAATATTGTCTATAAGCGCTTTAACGCCTGGTCAGCGGCTGGAACACTGATGACGGTTTTCAGCACATTGGTGGATTACCCTGATGTTGAGTGGCTGTTCATTGATGGCTCTTATGTTAAAGCACACCAGGACAGTACAGGGCCGCCACAGAGCAAACAGAAGTCATTGGTAAAAGCCGTGCAGGCAACACCAGCAAACCTCATCTGGCCGTCGACGCTTACGGACTTCCCAATGCTTTCAGGATAACGGGCGGTGAGGTACACGACAGCACAGAAGCCCAGGCATTAATTGACGATTTGCCGTCAGGTGATGCGCTGGTGGCTGACAAAGGCTATGACAGCGAGCGTATCCGTGAACAGGTTGAGGCAAAGGGCATGGAGGCCGTGATTCCACGCAGGCGAAACTATGAAAGCATGGTGGCCTTTACCTTCTGCTAGTTCCTGAATTGCAGCCGCAGTTGTTTCATTTGGTTGGCGCGTTTTAAGCTCAAAGGGTATACCGCCATGATTGATGACGGCACGTGCAAAAAGCTTGAGTGCCTAAGATGGGCTTAATCCGAGATCATCACAGATGCTGGTAAATGCGACTTTTGTGTCATGATCTATGCGTGCGCTTAAGTATTTCGCTTTTCATGATAACTACTTCAGAATGTGTTGCAATGTCATAAATTGTAGCACTTGGTTGGATTGCCACATAACGGATCGTGTTATTCACGGATTTCGGCTGCTGCGACGCTCGCACGTTCGCGCTCATACGCTGGGCGTTATATATCGGCAAGAGGCCAATGTCATTTTCAAAGTGCTGCAGTTATTCTATAAATTCAGATTATTTAAGGCAATCCATCGATATTATGGCTAGAAAAACATTAGCTTTGAAGGCAAAAAAACAGATAGACGACAACCCCGCCGACGAAGTGGAAGATCAATTCCCTGATGATCCCGAACAACGTTTTTTAAATGGCGTCGCTATTCATCCTTCCCCACGCATTTATTTAGCGCCTGGCTCTCAAGAGCGCACTGTGCGGGCGATGGATTTAATTACGCCCATTGGGATGGGGCAACGAGGATTAATCGTGGCGCCGCCAGGCTCTGGCAAAACGACGATGTTAAAACATATCTGTCAGGCCGTTGCAGTGGCTCATCCTGACATAAAGCTGTATGCCTTGCTGATTGATGAGCGCCCTGAAGAAGTGACCGATTTTAAGCGCAGTGTGTCGGCAGAGGTTCATGCATCGTCTTCAGACGAAACCTATACACACCATGTGCGTATGGCAGATAAGCTCCTTGAGACGGCACGTAAGCAAGCGGGCGAGGGGCATGATGTGATGATTGTGATTGATTCTCTTACCAGACTCTCGCGCGTTCATAATGCCGAGCAGCGGGGCAATGGCCGTACGATGTCGGGTGGGCTGGATTCCCGCGCGATGGAAATACCCCGAAAGCTGTTTGGCGCCGCGCGAAAGATCGAAAACGGCGGGTCGCTCACGATTCTGGCCACCGTGCTGGTAGATACGGGAAGCCGTATGGATCAGGTGATTTTCGAGGAGTTCAAGGGCACGGGCAATATGGAACTCGTGTTATCTCGCGACGTGGCCAATCAACGGATTTTCCCGGCGATAGATATCGCCAAAAGCAGTACCCGTCGTGAAGAGCTTTTGATTGATGAAAAAGATATTGAAAAAGTACGCACATTGCGTAGAGGTTTGACAGCACTTAAGCCAATAGAAGGCGCGCAGAAGTTGCTTGCGCTATTGGAGAAATATCCGACTAATGCGGAGCTACTAGATGCGTTTACATCCGACTAACGAAGCTCACCTGTTGATCGCTTGAGAGGTGAGCTTCTTGGTTACGTATTAGCGATTACTTCTTTTTATAATTCAAGTTTGAAGCGGGCACGGCCTTTTTAACCGGGAAGCCTTCGACTTCCTTGCGCTCGATGATTGCGTTTAATCGCCTTTCAATGGCACACAAATTCTTGAAGTCACTGATATCGACCAACGATATAGCTTCACCCGAGGCGCCCGCACGACCGGTTCGGCCAATGCGGTGGATGTAATCTTCTGGCTGGAACGGTAAATCGTAATTCACCACACGGCTCAGTTCGTCAATATCCAGACCACGAGCGGCCACCCCGGTGGCAATCAAGTACTTGAGTTCGCCGGATTTGAACTGAGCCAAGACCTGCTCGCGCATGGCCTGGCTTCTGCCGCCGTGAATGGAGTCCGCGGTGATGCCGCGTTTTTCCAGTTGCGCCACCAGCTTGGCGGCATTGTGTTTTTTCTCGACAAAGATGAGCGCCTGATCCCACTTGTTCTCGTTGATCAAGTGACTCAACAGTGCGGACTTGGTGTCCTTATCTACCGTGATGAGCCATTGCTTGATGCTGGCGGCGGCGCGAACGTTGGGCGTAATGGAGATGTCCGCCGCCAGGTCGGTCATTTTGCTATCTGAAAAGCCGTAGGCCAGCGCCCGAACGTCGCCAGTCATGGTGGCTGAAAACAGCAGGTTCTGACGGTTTTCAGGCAGGCGGTCGATGATTTTTTTGATGTCATCGACAAAACCCATGTCGACCATTCTGTCCGCTTCGTCCAACACCAGGACTTTTAGCTCATCAAAGTGCAGCGCCCGCTGATGAGCCAAATCCAGCAATCGGCCCGGCGTGGCGACCAGAATATCCACCCCTGCGATTAGGCGCTCTTTTTGAGCTTCGGTGTCTACACCGCCATACATCGCCATGGACGTTAAGTGCGTGTGTTTAGCGTATTGAGCCACATTGGCTTCGACCTGAACTGCTAACTCACGCGTCGGTACTAGAATTAGCGCACGTATGCGTTTGCCGCGTAACGTTCCCGCGTTGCTGAATCGTTCTAGCAGCGGCAGAACAAAGGCCGCGGTTTTGCCTGTTCCCGTTTGTGCGGTGGCGATTAAGTCTTGACCCGAGAGAATGACAGGAATCGCTTGTTCCTGGATGGGCGTTGGCGTTGTGTAGCCTAGTTCGGTAATCGCTTGAACAAGCGGACTGGATAAGCCTAGTTTTGCAAATGACATAAGGAGCTCTGACAGATTGTCGTAAGGTGTGTCGAAAATAAAAGATGATGCAGTATAGCGTAAAAGGGTAATACGCCATTATTCATGAGCTATTCAGCATGCGCTTGATCTCTTTCAGGCTAACGCCGCTGTATTCAGCTACCGCCATCGACAATCAAAGGGCGCTATACGCATGTGCCGGATAGCCTGAGATCTACTCCCGCAGTGAGTTCTTATTCAATAAATCGGTTCCATCAACATTCTCAGCAATTTCCTGATCTACCTTTTCCATAAGCTTCTCGTCAGGCCGTGCATCCAGCACTTCATCGGCATCCTGGCCGCGCAGTACCTCCTTGGCGCGTGCTTTGGCTTGTCGTTTCTCTCTTTCGTCAAGCGCATTGGGCCCCATGGCTATTTGGGAATCATGCGTGGGAGAGGTCAGCGTCATATCAGAGGTGAGCGAATCTGCGCTTTGGATCTGAAAGCGTTCCAATGCTTGCTCAAGCTTGGAATTAAAACGTAAGCGATAGATCGGTTCTGGTAGGCTGAACCCTTGATCTTCTAGGGCGTGTTTGGTTTCACGAATGGCAATACTGCGGGCTTTACCAAAGTCCGTTTTTGACTGATCTACCCACATTTGAAATTCCAATATGATGTTGGAGTCGCCCACGTGAGTGATGATGGCAATGGCCTTGGGTTCGGCTAAAACAAAGTCTAATGTCTGAACGGCATCAAGGCCTACCTTGATGGCCGCTAGCGGGTCGTCATTGGCATCAACCCCTAGCTCAAACGTGAAGCGGCGCTCTGGATTCTGGGTGTAATTGAGAATAATGCCTTTGAATACATCCGCGTTAGGTATACGTAGCTGGTTACCATCCAGGGTCATGAGAATCGTGGCGCGGGAGGTCAGGCGCACCACAATGCCTTCTTTATCATTGATGACCACGTGGTCCCGCGCTTGAAAAGGTTGGCGAATGCTGAGCATCAAGGATGCAATGTAATTTTCAATGGTATCTTTCACGGCGAAACCAATGGCGATACCGATCACCCCCGCACCGCCCAGCAGCGTACCTATAATTGTCTCAGCCCCTATCAGGCTTAACGCCAGTATCAGCCCCAAGATAATAAAAATAACTTTGATAGTTTGTGCCAACAACTCTGCCACGAATGGGTTAGGCGTTAATCGTTGCCAGAGTTTTTGGCGTCTAGACAGCCAGGCGCCAAACCACGCGACTAACCCAAACAGTAAGAAAGCGACCACTAATAAGGGCAGGGCCTTGAACAGATTTCGGCCTTTGGTCCTTAAACCTTGATAGGCGGTCGAGACATTATCCTGCACGTCCAAGGTACGGTTGATCTGATCATCTACCGTTACTACATCAGTCAGCCGATTGGCTAAATTGATGGCTTGCTGGGCTTTTCTTTCATTGGCCGTTTCACCTGCCAGGATGACCACGCCTTGGGCGACGCTAACCTCAATCGCTCCCAGTCCCTCAATTTCAGAAAAAATTCCGCTTATGCGCTGGCGAATCTCATTGTCTTTGAGCGGTGAAGGTGTGGTTTCGATCTGCGCATTGTTAGTGCCCTCACTGCTGATAGTAGCAGGCGCTGGGAGGGCTGCGGGGGCAGCGGCACCAGTATCGCCTTGTTCTACATTATTGGACGCCCGAGCCGTTGTTGCATCCCCGGCTGCCGCGTCAGCAGAGAATCCATAGGCAATGCTTAACAGAAGCAATAATAGACAACAGACGCGCAAAGACCGACGTGCACTTGAAGAGGTAAAAAAAGCGGCCATAACCATCCTTGTCATTGTATGGTGAGAAAACTGAGCAACCACTCATTATCCAAGATTAGCACCATCTGCATTCGCACACTGATTGATCAACGTGGTTTTATCGAGGCGCACGTTAGCGGCAAGTGCTGGCCTATGAGCTGGCGTTGGTTTGTTGATGAGCGTTGCCTCCGGCCCGCTCTTCCGCCTGATCCAAAAGTACCGGCCCGCTACCCACTTTCGCCAATTGATCATCCGGGTTATACAGCGGGCAGTTGGTCATGCTCAGGCAACCGCAGCCGATACAGCCGCTCAGGTTATTACGCAGTGTTTGTAGATACGCAATACGGCCATCCAGCATGCGCTGCCAGCGTTTTGAAAGCTGTTGCCAGTCTTCCATCGTGGGCGTGCGGTTATTCGGCAGCGATTCAAAGGCCTGTTTAATCTCTTCAAGGCTCACGCCGACTTTCTGCGCGGCTTTGATCACAGAAATGCGTCTAAGCACCTCGGATTTATAGCGGCGCTGGTTTCCTGCATTGCGAGAACTGTGGATCAACCCTTGCTGCTCGTAAAAATGCAGGGCACTGACGTTGATTCCGCAGCGCTTGGCCACTTTGCCAACACTCCAATTTGCCTCCGCCATGCTCGCTCCCGCTTTTGTTCATGTTCAAAAAAAGCTTTACCTCAATATGGGTTGAGGTTTTAACCTCTTATTGTAAATCAAACAAGGAGAACGCTTATGTACTTAGAGCACGTTAACCTGGTCGTTGCGAATATGGATGCCATGCTGGACTTTTACCGCGCCGCTTTCCCACACTGGCAGATACGCGATGAGGGCCAAGGCGAGTGGTACGGCAAGCCGCGTAAATGGGTGCACTTCGGTGACGATAGACATTACCTAGCATTAAGCGACCATGGCGAAGGAACGAATCGCGATTTGACGGGGCATAGCGTCGGCTTAGCGCATTTTGCCTACGTGACCGATAACCTGGATGCTGCGGTTGCCCGGTTAAATAACGCGGGTTTTGCCATTGCCAAACCCGGCGCGACAGAGCCGTTTCGCAAAAACGTTTATTTTGTCGACCCGGCGGGTTTTGAAGTCGAGTTTGTGGAGTACCAGAGTGACATCCCGGCGGAGCGCAATTTAAATCGTGATGCGTTGTAGGCAATTGCGCGGAGTGACGGTGACGCTTGAGTCCGTGACGAAACTTTTGGCTCGGCATTGTTAAAGCCTAGCGCCGTAATACTTATTGAATTATCTAGATCGCTTTGGAGTTTTCGATGGCAAAAGATATTGGCTTTACCCACATTGCATTATCAGCGAGTAACTTGGATAGCAGCATTGCGTTTTATCAGCGCTACGCCAACATGTCAGTCATGCACGAGCGAATCGATGAGGAAGCCGGCAAACGCGTTGTCTGGTTGTCAGATAAAACGCGTCCATTTGTCCTCGTTCTCGTCCAAAATAGCCAGCCGGTTCCTATTTTAGGGCCTTTTGCTCATTTGGGTGTGGGGTGTGAAAGTCGACGCGCAGTGGATGACCTATGCGACCGTGCTAGGCATGAAGGTATTTTATCCAAAGAAGCGACTGATTCAGGCGATCCGGTTGGCTATTGGGCATTTATCAATGACCCTGATGGTCATATTCTAGAGATCTCCTATGGACAAGAAATTGGTTTAGCAGTGGAAGCCTCGGAAGCTTAACTTTTAGCCATGTGTTTACTAATAGCCGGCTGGACAGGAAGCGCCCATGACCCAGTACCTCACAGAGAGTGGCATGGGTGAACGGTATGACCACTATCGCCCCAAAATCCATCAGGCTGTCGTTCAAAAAATGCACCAGCACGTGCAGGACAGGCACTTTGAGCGCGTGGTTGATGTGGCGTGTGGCACTGGTGATTCTACTATACTATTACTTGAACTTGGTCAGGACGTCATGGGAATTGATTCATCTGACGAGATGCTGGCCATAGCACGAAAGCGCGGGCTATGTGTAAGAAGGGCCGACTATACCGAGCTTTCGAAGCAGGGTCGTTTTGACCTTATCTCGACGTGTATGGCCTTTCACTGGCTTGATGGCGCTCAGGCGATTGCCGCTTATAGAGCCGCCTCTAATCGTGGGGCTATCTGGCTTATCTATAATTTTGCCTTCGCGGGCCATACTAGTTCTGATGAGTTTATTGACTGGCTTCATAACGAGTATTGGAAGCGCTACCTATCACCGCCGCGTAATCGGTTTTAAGACATTACCCTGAACCGATTATCGAGCAGGGCATACAGCATCAGTATGCGTTGCGGCTGTACATCGCGTTTTAGCGGTAGCACCGCCTAAACGATCTCCCGTACACTCCAGGGCTTTTATCTACTGGCTTATACGATGAATAAACTAGCATGGCTGCTGCTGTTTCTAGTGACTCCGGTTCTGGCGGATGTCGATCTGGTAAAAGTAGATAAATCAGAAAACCGTATGTATCTCCTGGATGGGGAGAACGTAGTTAGAGAGTTTCGCGTTGCGTTTGGCGGCAACCCGCAGGGCCATAAGGTGCAGGAGGGCGACCAGCGAACGCCTGAAGGTCACTACACGCTGGACTACAAGAAAGAGGACTCCGCGGCTTATCGTTCCATGCATGTGAGTTACCCCAATGAAGCAGATATAGCGCATGCCGAAAGCCTCGGCGTATCGCCAGGTGGTTTTATCATGGTGCACGGCCAGTTTAACTGGTTGGGGTGGCTGGCGCCCATTGCTCAACGCTTCAACTGGACCAATGGCTGCATTGCCTTGAGCAACTCGGAAATGGATGAGTTCATGGAGCTGGTTAAGGTGGGTACGCCCATTCACATTGAATGGTAACGCTGTATAAAGGGAAGACCTCAGTGCCAAAAGTAACCTTGAAAGGTTTTATAGCCGTCCCTGACAGCGATCTGGAAGCCGTGAAAACCGGGCTTGTCGATCACCGCGCGCTCACCCTTGAAGAACCAGGCTGCATGACGTTCGAGGTTGCTCAGAATAGCGCCGACCCTTGCCGTTTTGATGTCTATGAAGAGTTTGTCGACCGTGCCGCCTTTGAGCGACATCAGCAGCGTGTAGCAAACTCCGATTGGGGACAGCTAACCCGAAACGTGACGCGTCATTACGAGGTGTTTGAATAGGCTTTATCGTAAGGTTTGTGCTTTTTAGGGATTCGTTTAAAAAGTTGTCGTCGTCATCGGCAGAGCGTGGCATGGGCATCACTCTGGAAAAAGACTTCAATGCGTTGCTTCATGGGTATAATGCGAGCCATCGCCAATGGCCGTAGTGTTGGCGCGCAATGGATCGTATCGGCGAGTTAATCAGTCGATTCACATTTTACTGTTGAAGGTAGCTGACGTGATTAATACTAAAATTTACAAGTCTGTCTATGAGTTGGCTGAGAAGCTAATGAAGGCGGCTGACAAAGAAGATCGAGAGGCTTTTGAGTCACTCTATGCAGAGTTGAAGGCTATTTGCACTGATAACGAAAATACCGATAAAGATCACCCTGAACAGTGGGAAACGCTGGCTGACTTTACCGAGGAGTTAGACGATGCGCTGTGTGTCTATGACAAAGCGCTAGAGAAAGCGGTCGCTATTAATTCGAAAGACCACATGTCATCCATCGGTTTTTCAATGGCGACATTGCAAGTTGAGCTAGGTCAAAAAGACGCGGCTATCAAGAATCTTCAAGCGGCAAAATTGAATGCGAATAAGATTGAAGATAATGATTTGAAAGAAGAAATAGATAAACTGCTGGCAACGCTAACGGCTGCATAAACGTTACGTTGTCATCTGTAGGTTGCTGATGTTAAGCACAGCCTTATACGATAAAGGGCTGGGCTGATTTCCCTAAGACTAGGAGCTGTAATTTTGACCAATAATGATATTTTGCGCCGTATACGGTACGCCTTTGATTTTAAAGATAGCACTATGATTAAAATCTTCGCCCTGGCAGATTTTGAGGCCAGCGAAGAGCAAGTGTCTTCTTGGTTGAAAAAGGAAGAAGATGAGGCCTTTCTCAATATGAGAGCCAAAGAGTTAGCCGCATTTCTCAATGGTTTTATTAGCTTTAAACGTGGTAAGCGTGATGGTCCGCAACCCAAATTAGAAGATCATTTGAATAATAATATGGTGTTTCAGAAGCTGAGAATTGCGTTGAATTTACAAGCAGATGATATTGCTGCTATTTTTGAGCTGGCAGATTTCAGTTTAAGTAATCACGAGCTAAGCGCATTTTTCCGCAAGCCCAGTCATAAGAACTATCGCGAGTGCAAGGATCAAGTGCTACGCAATTTTTTACTCGGCATTCAGCGTCAGCAGCGGCCTAATCAGAGTGACGTCGAGGCCTGAGTTTATAAAAGTCAGCTTGCTGTATTACACAAAGAGGCAGGGCGACGTGTGCCTGCCTCTCTGCCACTTAAGTTTGAACGTTAAACTTTGACGCAGACGAAAATCACATTTCCTGCGTTTTCGTCCCAAGGGGTAATAGTCTCGTAGTTATGTTCAAAGACGTGAACGTCAAAGTATGGCTTCAACAGCGCTAATAATGTTGCAAAGTTGAACGCCACCATCGGATGCTCATCGTTCCATTGCTGAGACTCTGCCCCGCTGATTTTTTCAATGCTGAGCCGAAGCGATTGTTGCTCCCCTTGGCCTGCGTAGTGCCACCCAGAACGAAACGTGAACACATCGCCTTCATGTTTGGCAGTGTGCTTAACAAATAAATCGTTATTAATTTTGTCTTTATCAACCGCATTAAAATAAAAAACGCCGCCCGTTTTTAAGGCGCGGTGGGCGTGAGCAATACACGCTGTTAGCTTTTCAATCCCATCGTTGTAATGAATCGAATATAAAAAACACGTTATTAAGTCCTGAGATTCATCAACCGTGAAATCGCTCATATCCTGCAGCGTGAAATCTGCTTCTGGGCAGCGCTTGGCGGCGATATCCAGCATGGGTTGATTGATATCAAGGCCGCTGCTGGTGTAGCCCGCATCAATAAAATGGCGTACATGTGGGCCGGTGCCACAGGCTAAATCCAGATGGCACGTACCGCCGTTGCCGAAAATCTGATGAAGTCTACGAATGGCGTTGCTTTGTGCTTGGTAGTCGATATCCACGCACATCAAGTCGTAGTAGCCAGAAAGGTCGGTATAGAGCGCGTTGACAGACATGGTCGCCTAGTGGTGGTCGATGGGGTGGATGGCGCATAGTAAACGAGCGCGTGGAGTTTGAGAAGGAAGTACCGCTTCATGCCAGCGGTGGCTCATTCTGAGGTGATAGTATGCACCGATAGAAACGTAATATTTCGTGCTTCTAGAGGATCAGCGATGAACATTAAAGACCTACCTTTTGGGATTACTGACTGGGCTGAGATTGAGAAGACCGAGCATTCAGGTGAGCAAGGAGTGGCTTACTGGCGCACCCAGCACTTTGGCGATATGCGGGTACGTATGGTCGAGTATAGCCCCGGCTATTTGGCCGACCACTGGTGTGTAAAGGGCCACATATTGCTTTGCTTGGAAGGCGAGCTCCACACCGAATTAGCAGATGGCCGCCAGTTCGTACTCAGCCCCGGCATGAGCTACCAGGTCGCTGACAATGCGGAGCCTCATCGCTCCTCTACCCAGCAGGGCGCCAAGCTATTCATTGTAGATTAAGCTATCTGTACCTAGACGGCACTCACCATTAGGCCTGCGCGGATAGCTAACCCTTTGGCGTCGTTGCCATGGTGATCGGCGTTTTTAAGCGCTTGAATGGTTCGCCACATAGCATAGCCGAGCAAACCCTATGCAATAATGAGAGCAGAACATGAGTACACTTTCGTCATCGACACTTACACCCAATACGATGTTCTCCAGTACTGGCTCGTCACCTAGATTCTGGCGCGATGCTCGCATGCCTTATGTGGAACTACGTCATATTAGTGATGCGCGGCAAATTTGCTATGCCCCTCACAGCCATTCGCATTGGTCGCTCGGGGCCGTTACCGCAGGGCGTAGCACGTTTTGCTATCGTGACGCATCTTACCGGATTCAAGCGGGCGACATGGTTATGATGAACCCCCACTGGGTGCACGCCTGTAATCCTATTGAGAGCCAGCCATGGGCCTATTTGATGCTCTATATCGACGCCGAATGGTTGAGCCAGCTGCGTTATCAACTAGGTTTACTCGACGCGCCTGAATGGCAAGACATATCGACGGCCGTGGTGACTCAGCCAAATCTCTATGCAGAGTATTGCGATATGGCAGCATGCTTACTGGATGATCAGCGAGCTATTGGCGATAAGCAAATGGTGCTGAGGGAGTGCCTATCTCTGATGATGCAGGCGCTTGCCCAAGATCCCCCTGTGATATTGCCTCAAGTGTCTTGTGAACTGGAAAAAATCGCTGCCTACTTGCGTGTAAATTTCGCCACTGACATCTCGCTTGAACGCTTATGCCAGCAGTCTGGCTATAACGCTGGTATAGGCGGCAATGCCAGCGGCAGATGCTAGCCATGCTTTGGGGTTGAGCCACTGCATCACGGCGCCCGTAATAAAGCCCGGAGCATTATCGGCGCTTCTTTCCTGCAAGCGGCCATCGTGCTGTAACAGTTGATAGCTGAGATAAAGTAAAAACAGCAAGCCTGCCCAACGTAAAAATGCTTCCAGCAGTGGCAGCACATTCAAAAGTGAATAAAGCCCTGCACCGATACATAAAAACAGTGCAATAAACCCCAGCGTAGCGCCTGTCACAAAATTCAGCCCTTGAGCGATGGGGTAGTGCGTGCCGCTGCTCAGGCAAACGATATTCACCGGCCCTGGTGAAATAGAAGCAGCAAGTGCAAAGGCCGACATGGGTAGCATTATAGGTAGCAGTAGTGACGTGCTCATTGTCATCCTCCTTAAGGAAAGCAAGGAGTTTGCAATGGCAGCCACGACTTCGTATTGAACAAAATTGAGGTGGCTTATTAAACGGTGTTAGTGCCCAAACACCGACCAGCCGGTACGTTGCACAAACATCTCCAACGCTTGGCTACCTAGCAGACTATTGCCGAAGGAATCTAATCCCGGTGACCAAACCGCAATAGAGCCATGCCCTGGGGCGATAGCCAGTATCCCGCCGCCCACGCCACTTTTACCGGGGAGCCCAACACGAAAAGCGAACTCGCCAGAGGCATCGTAGTGCCCGCACATCATCATTAGCGAGTTAATACGCCGTGCTCTTTGGGGGGCTACCACACGAATGCCGCTGGGCTTATTTATGCCATCTGATGCCAAAAATAGGCCAGCATGAGCGAGCTGTTCACAGCTCATGGCGATAGCACACTGGTGAAAGTAAGTACCCAGCACCTTATCAACATCGTGGCGCAGGTGGCCAAACGCTTTCATAAAGTGTGCCAGTGATGCATTGCGATCGCGGTGCGCCATCTCGGAAGCAGCCACTGCGTGGTCAAAGCAGATGCTGTCGTCATCGGCGATATAGCGCACGAAATTGAGAATTTCGGCCAATGTTTCTTTGGGTTCATGGCCCATCATGATGGCATCGACAACTGCGATAGCGCCGGCATTGATAAACGGATTACGCGGTTTACCGCTCTCGTGCTCAAGCTGAACAATCGAGTTGAAAGGGTCGCCTGACGGTTCGCGGCCGACTTTTTTCCATAACGCATCGCCCATCTGCCCAAGGGCAATGGTCAGCGTAAATACTTTCGAGATACTCTGAATAGAGAACGGTGTGGTTGCGCAACCTGCCGAGTACACGTTGCCGTCCACGGTGGCGAGTGAGATGGCAAACTTCTTCGGGTCAACGTGGCCAAGCTCGGGAATATAGTCTGCCACTTTGCCACGCTCTTCTGCGTTCGCCATGGCTGTCGCAATATCATTGATCAAGTCTTGCATGGGCGTATTGTGTACCGTCATTTGAGGCGGGGCCACACCCTAGCGGAAAAGTGTGAGGATGTCTTTAGCTTCACTATAACGCTAATGACAGCTTCATCCGAGTGTAGGTACTGAGCAAGATTCGGGTCGGCAAACGCAGTCAGGTCGCTTAGGCTGCCAGCAGGGCACCACAACGAATAAACTGACCGCTAGAGAGAACAGATGAACGATTATGAGCGTATCGAAAAAGCCATGGCTTACATGGTGGCCCATGCAGCGGCGCAGCCTCATTTAGAGATGGTGGCTGATCACGTTCATTTAAGTGCCTTTCACTTTCAGCGCCTATTTAGTCATTACGTGGGGGTTAGCCCCAAGCGCTTTTTGCAGGCGCTGACGTTAGAACGCGGCAAGCAGCTGATTCAATCCTCATCTTCGCTACTGGATGTTGCCCATAGCCTGGGCTTGAGCGGCGGCTCACGGCTTTATGATCATTTCGTGCAGCTAGAAGCAGCGACTCCCGGTGAATATAAGCGCCTAGGTGAGGGCGTTGAGATTGCTTATGGCGTTCATGAAACGCCGTTTGGCCGCATCTTTGTTGCCGTGACCCCTCGCGGTATCTGCCGAATGGGGTTTGTTGATGCCACCAGCGCAGAGTCGCTGTTGGCACGGCTTGCCAAGGAGTGGCCGCTTAGTACGTTGCAGCACAATACTGAGGCCACGCGTTACGCGGTAGAAGGGTTATTTGCTAAATCTAGGTTTTCTAAACCTAAACTTTCTAAACCCCAAGAGGGCGCGGCCGCTTTGTCGCTGCACGTGACCGGTACCAATTTCCAAATGGCGGTATGGCGAGCGCTGTTGACCATTCCTGAAGGCCAGTTAGCCAGCTATTCCCACCTAGCCCAGGCGTTGGGCGCGCCTAAATCCTCCCGTGCGGTGGGTAACGCCGTGGGCGCTAATCCCATCGCGCTGTGGATTCCCTGCCACCGAGTGATTCAACAAAGCGGCGCACTAGGCGGCTACCGCTGGGGGGTGGAGAAAAAGCAGATGGTGCAAGCCTGGGAGCTAGCAATGAACGATACAGCGCGTGCTCCCATGGCCACGTCTTAATCAATGAGCCCGTTGGCATCATAAAATGGGAAAGGGCCCGGGTAGCACGCTATAAAACCTTGGTGAGTAATCATGCCATGCGCCGCTGACCACTGGTGCAGCAGGTAGCCGGGGGGCTCAAGCTGAAAGCGAGAAGGGCCGTCTGGAGTCAGGTCAAGGCTAACTTGGTGGGAAACACCCGGGCAGCTAATGGCTAAGGTATTTCCAAAGCGAGCCTGTATGCTCCGATGAAGGTGGCCGCAAAGCACGCGTTCTACTTGTGCATGTTTGCCAATGACGTTTTCTAACGCGCTCGCGTGCTTAAGCGGCTGTTGGTCCATATGATCAATGCCACTGACAAACGGATGGTGATGCACCATGACCAGGGTAGGTTTTTCGGGTTGCTCCGTTAGAATTTTATCAAGCCACTCTAAGCTGGCATTGCTTAACTCCCCGTACGGTTTTCCGGGTACCGATGAATCTAGCCCCACGAGGCGTACCGGGTAATCGTCAATGACCCAATGAAGAAAGTCGCGGTGCTGAAACAGATAGCGATGTTCTGGGAAGGCTGCGCGCAAGCTTTGGCGATCATCGTGATTGCCGGGAATCAAATACACCGGCAGCGTTAAGTCAGACAGAATGTGCTTAAACGTGGCGTACTCTTCTGGGTGGCCAAAATCGACCAAGTCACCGCTGATCAGTACCAAGTTAGGCCGAGGCACTAGCTGATTGAGCGTAGTAATCGCCTCGCGCAGTGCATTGGCAGTATCGACTTGACGATAAGAGAGCTTACCGCCTGCCTTGATATGTGGATCACTAATTTGCGCGATAAGACATTGCTGAGAAGAGGGGCATTGCTCAACACTAAAAGCTTGATCAGCCATTCGCCATTTCCTTGGTGTTAATCGTCGTAGTCGGCTTATCGGGATGAAATAGCACGTTAAAAGGCAACGCTAGGCCAATCGCTGTGCCGTTTGGCCAACGCTGGCGCGAAGGTGCCTCTATTTGAAGCGGCACTGTTCCCCCGGCATCCACGAGCAGGCGCTGTGTCTGGCCTAAAAAAACGCTTTGTACCACCTGCCCCTTAATGTCGGCTTGATTAAGCGGTACCACTTGAATATCTTCTGGTCGGCAGTAAATCTCTGTAGCCCCCAGTAAATGAGGCGCGGACAGCTCGCCACCATGTACCGCTAATTGGCCATCCGGTTTTGTTGCAATGACGCTTAAACAGTTAACCGCGCCGATAAAGTCGGCCACAAAAGCATTGGCCGGCTGGTGATAGATTTCTTGTGGCGTGCCCAGCTGGGCGATGCGTCCTGCTTGCATCACCGCAATACGATCACCTAACGCCATCGCTTCATCTTGATCGTGGGTAACGTATACCGCCGTGGTACCTAATTCACGCAGTAACTGACCAATTTCAATGCGTAAGCGATCACGTAGTTTTGCATCCAATGCGGCCAAAGGTTCATCAAATAGCAGCACCTTGGGACGCACCGCAATGGCGCGGGCGAGAGCAACACGCTGTTTCTGGCCACCGGATAACGCATCGATTCTTCGCTCGCCAAAGCCTTGTAAGTCGACCATGCGCATAGCTTCGTCGCGCCGTTGGGTGATCTCGAAACGCGACAGGCGTTGTAATTTCAGGCCGTAAGCAATGTTGTCGGCAACGCTCATGTTGGGAAATAGCGCATAGTTTTGAAAGACCATCCCGACGTCGCGCTTTTCAATTGGCAAAGTAGTGACATCACGCTGGCCAAACTGCACTTGTCCGCCTTTATCTGGGCTTTCAAGGCCGCTAATAATGCGCAGCGTGGTTGTTTTTCCGCAGCCAGAAGGCCCTAGCAGCACCAGTGTTTCACCCGCATTCACCTTTAGGTCAAGTGGCTGTAAGGCCATGTGGCCGCCAGCGAACGTGCGGCTACAGTGGGTTAGGGTAATACTGACAGATGAACTCATAGCGAACTCTCATATAAAGCAATCAGGTGTCTTTGAATGTGGAGCTGAATCTCAGAGGTCTTAACGGCGTGAGTCTTAGCGGCGTTGCTCGGTTAATCGCCCAGCCCATTGGATAGCCACCAGCAACGGCACCACCATCACCAAAAATATCAGCGTGTAGGCTGAGCCGATTTCCAGGCGCATAGACGCGTAGCTATCGGCTAAGCCAACCGGCAGTGTTTTAGTCAGCGGAGTGTGGAGCATCCAGGTAATGTTGAATTCGCCAATGGACAGTGTGATCACCATTAGCGCGCCTGCCAAAATGCCGCTCATACAGTTAGGGATGACCACTGAGAAAAAGCGTTGCCTGAAGCTTGCACCTAAGCTTGCGGCCGCCTCTTCAAGCTGGGGAAGCTTTGCCGTCTGCATCACGGAAAGTACTGCGCGCACCATAAAAGGCAGTGTGAAAAGGACATGACCAATCAGAATAAATAGCCAGCTGCCTCTAAATTCACGATAGCTACCATAGGCGAGCAGCAGCGCTAGGGCAGTCGCCAACCCGGGGACGGCAACGGGGAGTAGGAGCAATTCTTCAATCGCATTGGCCCACCGGCGCCGGCTACGTAGCAGGCCATAAGCAGCGGGTACGCCAATAAGGGTAGTGATCAGCAAACAGGCGAGTGCCAGTTTAATGGACAGCCAAATCGTATCTGAATAAAGCTCCCAAACCTCATTTACCCAGCGCAGGGTCAAGCCGCTCTGTAAGCCAACAAAATAATTCTCGGTCAGCCCTGCCAGCACCGACATCGCTACAGGCACAATCATGAATAAACATACGATCAGCGTGAAGCTCAGCTGCAGTGTGAAACGTAGGCGCGATTTCATGCGGAAGCTCCTAGATTTCCGCCTGCTAATCGGCGGGCAATGCTTAACGCTATCCAGGTGATAGCGCCCAGCACAACGGAAAGGGCGGCCGCCATCGCAAAGTTGGCGTAGTTGGTGAATTCGCCGTAAATATTGAGGGGCAAAATGTTAAGCCGCGTACCCAACGTAAAAGCGGTACCAAAGGCGCCCATGCTGGTAGCAAAGCAGATCGCGCCGGTTGAGAGCAGCGCTGGCGCAATGCCTGGCACAATCACATCTTTTGTTACCTGCCAGGTATTGGCTCCTAACGAGCGGGCAGCTTCTTCAAGGCTTTTATCCAAGTTGTCACAAGCAGCCATCACCGTGGTAATGACGCGAGGAATGGAGAAGTAGAGATAGCCAATGAATAGCCCGGCTAATGAGTAGGCGAACATCCAACGTTCGCCGAAAAGCCATAGGCTTGACTGTGCCAGCGCCCCCTGGCGCCCCCCTAGCATGATGACTAAAAAGCCGACCACGACGCCTGGAAAGGCAAGGGGGAAGGTCAAAATAGCGACCAGCACGGCCTTACCCCAAAAATGCTGACGGGCTAGAAAAAAGCCCACAAAGCCAGCAATAGCGACTGCCGTTAGTGAGACAACGAGTGAGATACCAACGGTTGTCACTATGCTGATTAAGTACTGGCGATGGGTGAGAATAGTGAGATAAGCGCTCACGCCGCTACTTCGGTCTGCTTCGGCGCCCATCAATATTAAGCGTGAAAAAGGTAGTAGCCAAAAAGCGCAGAACACAATGAGCGCAGGCATTAAGGCGAGTACGGCCACGAGGCTTTTATGCCGCACGGGTACTGTTAAAACCATCCATCGAGTTGAAAAAGAAGCAGCCCCCAAGGGCTGCTTGGATGCTGCTTTCATGGTTAACGAACCTCCGACAAATACCGCTCAGAGAAGCTTCGCTGAGCAGCCGCCATTGCAGAGTAGTCAACGGTTGCGGCGCGGGCGTAGTCGCTATCAGGCAGAAAAACCTCACGTGCTTTTGCTGAGATAGCGCTCTCACGCACCGGGCGTAGATACGCATCGGCCCAGACAGCCTGCCCTTGGTCAGAAAGCACGAAATCAAGCACTTGCTGACCATTGTCGGGGTTAGGGCCATCCTTCACTAGGCTCATGACATAAGGCACAACCACGCTGCCTTCTTGGGGAATGACAAACTCTACGTTGGCACCGTCATTGTGGCGAGCGCGATAAGCGTTGAAGTCATAATCAAGCAGAATAGGGATCTCACCGGAAAGGACGCGTGCATAGCTAGTTTGCTTGGGCACAATGGGGGCGTTATCGGCCAGCTCATTGAAGTAGTTGATGGCGGGTGTGAAATCATTAAGGTCGCCACCCATCGCTAAGTTGACCGCCACAGCGCCCACGTAGCCTACAAAGGCGCTTGCAGGATCAAGATAGCCCACCATGCCACGGTATTCGGGTTTAAGCAGATCTTCCCAAGAGGTGGGCACTGGCGCGCCATCTAGCGCATCAACGTTGACCATAAAACCGAGGGTGCCGGAATGAATGGCAAACCAGTTGCCCTCGGGATCTTTAAGCCCTTCAGGGATCTCTTCCCAGTGTTCGGGCTGGTAGGGCGTGACCACGCCCTCCGCCATGGCTTGGATACCAAAGGTGACGCCATAGTAGACAACATCGGCCACTGGACTACCTGCTTCGGCGACCAGCTGGGCTAAGGACTGGCCTGAGTTTTTATTGTCTTGCGGTACGTGAATGCCGGTTTCCTGTTCGATCAAGCGCAGCTGTGTGCCCCAGTCAGCCCATTCAGGTGGGCAGTTGTAGCAAATCGCGTTATCGCCAGGTTCAGCCATCGCTGCCGCTGATGTAGCGATAGCCGCGGTGGTCAGTAATGCTTGATAGATACGCTTCATATGCCTGCGCTTAAGGTTCATAACGTGCTCCTCTGAGTGGTGCCTGTGTTGGACTTGCGTGATGCCGGTATTCCGGTACTTTCGCCCTTACGCAATGCGTGGGGCAGGGGAGCCGTCGTGCAGCTTTCTCCCCGAATCATGGCTAATAAGGTGTGAACCGCCGTGCGTCCTATATCGGCACGCGGTTGTTCGATAGTGCATAGCGATGGATAGAGGTACTGACCTAAAGCGATGCCATCAAACCCCATCACCGAAAGGTCGCCGGGCACGGCAAAGCCTGCACGTTGCAGCTCTCCGATTAGGCTGATAGCAAGCAGATCATTGGTACAAATAACAGCGCTAAAAGATTGAAAACCTTGTAGCGCTGGCTTGAGGCTGGCGAGGTCGGCTTGGGTATGACGAGCCATTTCGACAAGCTGATGAGGCAAGAAACCGGCACTCTTCATTGCTTGGCAATAACCTTCGTAACGCTGTTGAGCACGGTCTGATTGCAGCAATGGGCCGGCGATCATGCCGATGCGCTCATGCCCCAGGGCGATTAAGTGGCGAGTAGCATCAGCACCAGCGGCAAGGTTATCGACGCCAATTGAGGTAAAGCCGCTAGTCCCAGGTGGGTTGTAGACCAGCAGGCAAGGAATGTTTTCCATACGCAGCTTATCCAGTACGTCACTGTTACTAGCATCGGCGACGGTGAGCACTAAGCCGTCTACGCGTTGGCGCAGCATCTCTTCAACAATGTTGCCTTCACGGCTGGGCGAGTACTCGCTGGTGGTAACGATTAAGGAGTACCCTGAGTCGCGGGCCGCCACTTCCATGGCTTGCAGCTGCTCAGCAAAGACGGGGTTGTCGAGGCTGGGCACCATCACGCCAATCATTTGTGTGGCTTGTGAGCGCAGCTGCTGCGCAACTTTGTTGGGCCTGAATGCCAACTCTTGGGCTGCATTGAATATTTTTTCGCGGGTTGCGGGGCGCACTAAGTCGGGGCTTGAAAAGGCCCGCGCAGCGGTAGCGCGAGAAACCCCCGCTCGCTTTGCCACACTGAGTAAATCTGCCATGCCAACACCTTTCGCTTGCGTAATGAGATCGATCTCATTTGTTGGGTGTCAGCCTAACTAGCGCATGTGACGAACTGATGGCGGTAAAAAGTATTTTTGGCGTTATTCATGTGACAGCGTGGTTTTGTTGCACTGATAACGCGGTCTGTTTTATTTGGCTACGTTGCGAAGCGGTGCACCTCCCGCTAAAGTCTCGCGTTAGTTAACCTGGGCAAGGCTTTCTTATGGCCACACTAATGATTCAAGGCACGACCTCTGATGCCGGTAAAAGCACGGTGGTGGCTGCGCTATGTCGCGCTCTGGCACGGCGTGGCATCTCGGTCGCGCCGTTTAAGCCTCAGAACATGGCACTTAACAGTGCCGTGACTGAAGATGGTGGTGAGATAGGTCGCTCTACAGCCCTACAGGCGCAGGCATGCTATTTGGCGCCGCACAGCGATATGAACCCCGTGCTGCTAAAGCCTGAAACAGACCGCGGCGCTCAGGTGATTTTGCGCGGCAAGGTGCATGGCCATATGGATGCATTGGATTACCACGCCTATAAGCGCACCGCGAAAGAGAGCGTGATGGCCGCTTGGCAGGCGCTGGAAAACCGCTTTGATGTGATTATTGCCGAGGGCGCCGGTAGCCCGGCAGAAATCAATTTACGCGAGGGTGATATCGCCAATATGGGCTTTGCCGAAGCGGCAAATTGCCCCGTACTGCTGGTGGGCGATATTGATCGTGGCGGCGTATTTGCTCAGTTAGTAGGCACGCTGGCGCTGCTTAGTGAGAGTGAGCAGATGCGCACAAAAGGCTTTATTATTAATCGATTCCGTGGCGATATCGCGTTATTAAATCCCGGCCTTGAGTGGTTGGAAAAACGCACACAAAAGCCGGTACTGGGAACACTCCCTTATCTTCAGGGGCTGGTGCTGGACTCCGAAGACAGCATTGGTGTCGTTCAAGCAGAAAAGCGCAGCGCTGTGATCAATATTATTGTCCCCGCGCTTCCACGTATCAGCAATCATACCGACTTTGATCCGCTGCGCTTACACCCCCAGGTTTCGCTGCGTTTTATTGGGCCTGATCAGCCAATTCCCGCTGCCGATGCGATCATTTTGCCCGGTAGTAAAAGCACTGCCAGCGATCTTGCGTGGTTAAAACGTCAAGGGTGGGATAAGGCGCTTCAGCGCCATCTTCGTTACGGTGGGGCAGTGTTGGGTATTTGCGGTGGCTTTCAAATGCTGGGCGAGTGGGTGGACGACCCTGATGGCTTGGAGGGGCAACCAGGAAAAGTGGCCGGGCTAGGGCTGTTGCCCCTCACAACGCAAATGGTAGCGGGCAAGCAGCTGCGCAACGTTAGTGGCTTGCTGTCAGATCAACCTGCCCTTGTCGAGGGGTATGAAATTCATAACGGCGTCAGCCAGGGCTTAGCGCTTAACTCGCCGCTTTTTCATATACAGGGTAAGCCTGAAGGGGCCGTTAGTGACGATGGCCAAATAATGGGCACTTACCTGCATGGGTTATTTGATCACCCCGATGCTTGCCAAGCGTTGCTAACAAAACTGGGCCTTACCCATGTTGAACCAAGTGATTATCAAGCTCACCGTGAGCATGAGCTTAATCGCTTGGCTGACATGCTAGAGGCGAGCATTGATATAGAGCAAGTTATTGCGCTGATTGATGCTGGCGTTTCGCCATCACGGTGATCTCAACACTGCACCCACCACAGATGTTTGCCGATTCAGTGCAAGTGCGGGCTGGATAGCGGCCGGGATCGAAGTGCTCGGCATACACACCGTCTAGTTCTTGAAGCGTGTGCAGGTCAGTGAGGTGGATATCTACGCGCACTACATCAGCAAAACTGCCGCCTTCCATTTCAAGCATGCGAGAGATGGCCCGCATCACTAGGCGTGTTTCTTCTTTTACGTCGCCCCGCGCCGCGTGGCCATTAGATAAATCTGCGACGGTTAGCCCTGAAATGAACACATAGTGGTCGTCGATTACCATGTGGCTACCGGGAAAGCTCGGTGTGGGCAGTGTCGGATCGTTGGTATAGGTCGGCATGCTAATTCCTTCTAAGTTGCTGATCGCACATACATCCTCTACGACAGGGCAATAGTGCTAGTGTTCAGTATCAGTCATTATGAATAGAACAAGGGGAGGCATTATGCACTGTCAAAATAGCGGTGTTTACTCTAGGCTTGCGGCTTTTCTGTCGGCATTGGGGGATAAATGAAGGTCATACACGTTAAAGAAGAGGCCCAGCGCGATGCCTGTTTAGCGCGGCTATGCGCTGAAGTTTACGGCCAAGAAGCTGGTTTAACGCCGCTCGTCGTGTTTGCCGGCACTCGCACCGTTTTATTTGCTCAGCAGGCCGCACGCTTATTTGCTGCCGTTGATGCAAAAGGAAAACCGCAGGCGCTGGCGCTGCTGGTATTAGATGAAGAGGGTGAGGGGATGACGATTACCCACGCCTGCACGCTGGGCCAATTAGATGCCAAGCAGCGCTTGATTAGTGAACTTAGCTTAAAAGCGCCGCTGCGTGTTGAGGTAGATACTGGCGAACAAGAAGCGTTTTACCGCGAGAGTGGTATCAAGCGCTGGTTCGGCGGAGTGGATGGCAAACGTATTGGCTTGGGGGCGCGTCACCCGGCGCAAAATGTTCGCGAGTTGGCACCCACTTTAGGGTTAGACGAAGCGCTTATTTTGCGTCGTTTTAAACATGACCCAAAGGCTTTCGAGGCAGCCAAACAGGCGTTCTTGAGCGGCTTGAATGACTTTCCCGCGGCGCTTTAATGACGACTCGTCACGTTGGGCAGATTTACTTCTTCGCCAGTTCGCGCATGGCCGTTTCCAAGCCTTCCATGGTCATCGGGTACATTCGGTCGTTGATAAGCTCGCGAATAAGCTGAGTGGAGTAGGTGCTTTCCCAGGCGCGTGGCGGCATTGGATTGAGCCACGCCAAGCGTGGAAAGGTGGCGCATAAACGTTGAAGCCAAACGCCGCCCGGTTCATCGTTAAAATGCTCAACGCTGCCGCCGCGATGAGTGATCTCATAAGGTGACATGGCAGCGTCGCCCACTACAACGACCTGATAATCAGCGCCGTAAGTGTGCAGCACGTCCATCGTCGGAATTCGTTCATTGTTGCGGCGAGACGAGTGCTGGGCGTTACGCCGCCACACCCCTTCGTACAAGCAGTTATGAAAGTAGTAGTGCTCCAGATGCTTGAACTCGGAGCGCGCCGCTGAAAACAGTTCTTCGCAAACGCGAATGTGGTCGTCCATTGAACCGCCAACGTCTAAAAACAGCAGCACTTTTACCGTGTTGTGGCGCTCTGGGCGCATCTGCACGTTAAGTAGCCCGGCATCGCGTGCGGTGGCGCGTATAGTGTTGTCAACGTCGAACTCTTCAAGAGCGCCTTGACGGGCAAACTTGCGCAGACGGCGTAGTGCCATCTTGATATTACGTGTGCCGAGTTCAAGGGAGTCATCGTAGTCACGAAAGCGGCGCTCATCCCATACTTTAATGGCGCGGCGATGGCGCGAGCCTTCCTGGCCAATCCGGATACCTTCCGGATTATAGCCATAGGCACCAAACGGGCTGGTGCCACCGGTGCCTATCCATTTATTCCCCCCTGCATGACGCTCTTTTTGCTCCTCCAGGCGCTTTTTGAACGTTTCAATAAGCGCTTCAAGGCCGCCGAGGGATTCGATATTGGCTTTCTCTTCGTCGGTTAATTGCTTCTCAAATTCGCGCCTTAGCCAATCATCAGGAATCAATGCCTCAATGGCGGCATCCATATCTTCCAGGCCTTTAAACCATGCACCGAACGCGCGATCAAAGCGGTCAAAGTGGCGCTCGTCTTTAACCATAACGGTGCGCGCTACTTGATAGAATACGTTGATATCAGCAAATACAATGCCGCGTTCTACTACCGTGTTAAGGTCCAGCAGCTCACGTAGCGACACTGGAACGCCCGCACGTTTGAGGGTTTCAAAGAGACCAATAAACATGGCTTAGCGGCCCGCGCCTTTTTGGCGACGCATCATAAAGGCTAAGCGCTCAAGCAGATGAGTGTCCTGTTCATTTTTAACCAGCGCACCGGCCATGGGCGGCAGTGCTTTGGCCGGGTCGCGGTTATACAGCGCTTCCTGAGCAAGCTCATCCGCCATGAGCAGTTTTAGCCAATCCACCAGCTCAGAGGTTGACGGTTTTTTCTTCAAGCCAGGGGCATTGCGCAAATCGAAGAATACTTCTAACGCCTCACTGACCATTCGAGGAGCGATGTCTGGAAAGTGAACATCGACAATCGCCTGCATGGTCTCTCGGTCGGGGAAGTCAATGTAGTGGAAAAAGCAGCGGCGTAAGAAAGCATCTGGCAGCTCTTTTTCGTTATTTGACGTAATGATGATAATCGGGCGCTGCTCGGCGCGGATAGTTTCACCGGTTTCATAAACGTGAAACTCCATACGATCCAGCTCTTGAAGCAGGTCGTTGGGGAATTCGATATCCGCCTTGTCGATTTCGTCGATCAGCAGCACAACGCGCTCATTCGCCGTGAAGGCATCCCATAGTTTGCCGGGCTTGATGTAGTTGGCAACGTTCTCTACGCCTTCCACACCTAACTGGGAATCGCGCAAGCGGCTCACCGCATCGTACTCATACAAACCCTGGGCTGCTTTGGTGCTGGACTTAATGTGCCAAGTGATCAGCTTGGTGCCCAGCGACTCGGCCAGCTCTTCGGCCAGCAGCGTTTTACCGGTACCCGGCTCGCCTTTGATTAAAAGCGGGCGTTCCAACACAACAGCAGCATTGACCGCCTGCTTAAGCGCGTCGGTTGCGATATAGGTCGAAGTGGATTCAAACGCCATGAGCAGGGCCTCGGCTTGTCGAAAACGTGTTGGGAAATATTCAAACAAGTGTACGTGAGGGCAAACCCCAAGGCCATTCAGAGTGAGGTGTCTTTTATGTTCTCCTGGCTTTTATCAATGCAGCCAGTTTGGCGGCACAATCCCTTGGCGCTGCATTTGCCGATATATCGTTGGCCGTGAAACGCCTAGCGCGCGAGCCACGGCGCTAATGTTCCAGTGGTGCTTTTTAAGTAGATCTAGTAGCGGCTGCCCTGGATCTGAGCAACTGTCGGAAGATAAGTCATTAGCCTTGCGCGTAATGCGTTCGCTAAGGCATTGCTCCGGTAAATCAGCGACGGTGATTTCATCGTTTTCCGAGGTGGCCAGTGCGAAGGCCAGCGCATTTTTTAGCTGCCGAATATTACCTGGCCATGCGTAAGCCAGCAGAGCGCTAATAGCATCTGCTCTTAGGCGTGGTGACTCGCTGGCGGCCCGTTCTTTGATTACGTCTGCAAACACGCGACGAATCACGTACAGCTTGTCGGCGCGCTCGTTTAGTGAGGGCAGGCGCAGCTGCGCACCGTTCAGGCGGTAGTAGAGATCTTCACGGAATTCTCCGCGTTGAATCATCTCTTCTATATTGCGATGGGTCGCGGTAATTACCCTAATATCAACCTTCACCGGCGTGTTCGCACCTAGCGGCATGACTTCCCGTTCTGCGAGTACGCGCAGCAGACGCGTTTGCAGTGCCAGTGGCATATCGCCTATTTCGTCAAGAAACAGGGTGCCTCCGTCAGCTTGGGGAATGAGCCCGCGCATGCCTTGCGAGCGTCCTCCGGTAAATGCTCCTGGCTGATAGCCAAATAGCTCACTTTCGATCAGTGCTTCAGGAATAGCGGCGCAGTTGACCGCTACAAAGGGCTTGCTGGAGCGGTGGCCGCTGTCGTGCAGCGCGCGAGCAACAACTTCTTTACCTGTCCCAGTGTCGCCACTAATAAGGACATTAACACTGACTTCATTGCGCAGCCTCTCAGCCAGTTTTTGTATTTTCCGCATGGCGGGGTCATCGGCACCCAGGCGAGCCAGTGGCTCCGGTAGCGATGATGCGGGCGGTTGCTGTGCATGCGTCGATCGAGTGCGGCGAGGTTCCAGCAGGCTAATAAAGTAAATCGTGTTGTCGGCCCTGGCGCGAAAGGCACGCAGCTGATCATCTGAGCCGCTATTGATGCTCAGCACGTCGGCGATTTCGCATTCAAATAGTTCATCCAATATAGGCGTGTGGCGCGCTGACCAAGGTGGCCACCGGTGCTGATGGCAGGCGATGAGTTCACGGCCGACGGCGTTGGCCGCTATTACCTGGCCATTTTCTTCAATGGCGATCAGGCCACGCCCGTTCACATGCACAAACTCCCGGGAGGTATCCAGGCGTACCATTAGGCAGTCGCGGTAGCGCCGGAGAAAGTAGGCATCTTCAATCATGCGGGCGTAGAGAGTTACTAACGAAAGGCTGAAATTTTGGCTTTCATGTTGGCTAGGTGATTGCAGAGCAGAGATATCCAGCACGGCCATGACGTTACCTTGTGGGTCGGTGATAGGCGCAGCGGTGCAGGTCAGCGAAATATGCGAGGCATCAAAGTGTTCCTGGCGGTGGCAGATAATCGCTTGGCGGTCGTGAAGGCAGGTGCCCACGGCGCAGGTGCCAGCAAATCGCTCGTCCCAATCGGCGCCCAAGTAAAGACCCGCTTGCCGCAGTAGCCTATCTTTATGGGGGTCGCCGCGAAACTCGACGGTAATACCACGATGGTCGGTGAGTAGCAGGACGTAGCCCAACTGGGAGATTTGCTGATAAAGCTGATCCACGCCAGCCCTGGCAACGTGTAGGAGTTCATCAACGGGTTCCCGGTGCTCGATAAGCGTTTGCTGAGTCACAACTCTTGCGGGGCGCGGCTGGGTAGGGTCAAGCTGGTATTCATTCAAACAGCGCAGCCAGGAGCGTCGAATTGTTGGCTGAGCCGGTAGCTGAGGCACGTCCACCCCTTCGCCGAGCAAGAATATATGCTCGATATGCTGGCGCTGTACAGAGTGTAATCGTGCAGGCAATAGCGATTGAGTTGGCATGGCGTTTTGCACCGTAAGACGCGTTATTGTCTTTCCAGCCTATGCGCTCTAGCGCAGGTGTCAACGCAGCCATCTTACGCCGTTAGTCGTGTGTTACACCTGTAACGGATGTTACGCCGAGCTGTAAACAGTGTGACAGGTGTACGCCGCCGTAAATGCTCTTTAATTTTTCAATAGCCGATTATTAATCTTTACTATTCAATTGTTTATATTTTATTTGTTCGGTTTGGCACGACGGGTGCTTAGAGTTGTGTAGGTAAAAGGCCTTTCAACAATAACAAGCGTATATGGAGTACCCGCTATGTCACAGATCCCGTCACATAAAATTGCCACAACAGCCGTCGATGCGTGGCTGAGAGATTTTGATAACGCGCTACAGGCTAACGATATACAGCACGCGCTTTCACTGTTCGGTGAAGAGTGCTATTGGCGTGACTTTCTAGCCTTCACATGGAATTTAAAAACCTGCGAGGGCAAAAGCGATATTCAGGCTATGCTTTCTGCAACGTTGGCTAGCGTATGTCCTTCTGATTGGCAGCTAGAAGGCGAGGCGACCGACAGTGGTGACACTTTTGATGCGTGGTTTACCTTTAAAACAGCAGTGTCTAGCGGCAAAGGCTACCTGCGTCTTAAGCAGGGGAAGTGTTGGACGCTGCTGACCACGATGCAGGCGCTTAATGACTATCCTGAGCGTCGTAACCACCATCGCCCCAAAGGGGCTGAGCACGGCGCCAATAAAAACCGCGAAACGTGGTTAGAAGCTCGGGAGCGCGAGGAAGCTGAATTAGGCTACACCCAGCAGCCGTACTGCGTGATTATTGGCGGTGGCCAGGGGGGCATTGGCTTAGGCGCACGGCTCAAACAGATGGGTGTCCCAACTATTATTATCGAGCGTAACGAGCGCGCGGGCGATTCCTGGCGTAAACGTTATAAGTCGCTATGTCTGCACGACCCTGTCTGGTATGACCATCTTCCTTATATTCCCTTTCCCGATAGCTGGCCGATCTTTGCCCCTAAAGACAAAGTAGGTGATTGGCTGGAAATGTATACCAACGTGATGGAACTCAACTATTGGAGTTCTACCGAGTGCCAGAATGCACACTTTGACGAAGTGGCAGGTGAGTGGGTCGTGAATGTGACTCGCAACGGTGAAAAAGTGACGCTACGGCCGAAGCAGCTCGTGATGGCGACCGGAATGTCGGGCATGCCTAATGTGCCGACATTCCCCGGTGCTGAAAGCTTTGAAGGTGAGCAGCAGCACTCTAGCCAGCACTCGGGGCCGGATGCCTATAAGGGTAAAAAGTGCGTCATTATTGGGGCTAATAACTCGGCCCACGATATTGCGGCCGCGCTATGGGAACACGACGCTGATGTGACGATGTTGCAGCGATCGTCTACCCATATCGTAAAGTCGGACTCATTAATGGAAGAGGTGCTAGGGCCGCTTTATTCAGAAGAGGCCGTCGCTAACGGCATTACTCACGATAAAGCGGATCTTATTTTCGCGTCTATCCCTTATAAGGTGCTGCCGGATTTTCATCGCCCGGCCTTTGCTGCCGTTAAAAAGCGTGACGCCACGTTTTACCAAAAACTGGAAGATGCCGGCTTTATGCTCGATTTCGGTGACGATGAGTCGGGGCTCTTTTTGAAATATTTGCGCCGCGGCTCTGGCTACTACATTGATGTGGGCGCCTGTGACCTAGTGGCCAATGGTGATATCAAACTACGTAGCGGCGTGGGCATTGAACGCATTAATCCACGCTCTATCACATTGACCGATGGTAGCGAGATTACGGCTGATTTGATCGTTTATGCCACTGGGTATGGTTCGATGAACGGCTGGGCGGCCCGGCTTATCTCTCAAGAAGTGGCCGACAAGGTGGGCAAATGTTGGGGCTTAGGCTCCGATACCACGAAAGACCCCGGGCCTTGGGAAGGCGAGCTGCGCAATATGTGGAAGCCCACCCAGCAAGAAGCGCTTTGGTTTCATGGCGGCAACCTGCACCAGTCTCGACACTACTCGCATTATTTGGCGCTGCAGTTGAAAGCACGTATGGAGGGGTTGGAAACGCCTGTTTACGGGCTCCAGCCGATTCATCATAAGTCTTAATGGGAAGCCAGAAATGACGCAATCAACCATGCAGGCAGCGGTTTGGTACGCAGCAAAAGATCTACGCGTTGAGCACGTGTCGATACCCGCTATCAGTGATTCTCACGAGGTAAAGGTTAAAGTTTCTGCGTGCGGTATCTGCGGCAGCGATTTGCACGAGTATGCGGCAGGGCCGATTTTTATTCCCGTGGGCGAGCCGCATCCTATTAGCGGTGAGCAGGCGCCGATTATTATGGGCCATGAGTTTTCCGGTGAAGTCGTCGAAATCGGTGAAAAGGTATCGCGGGTGAGTGTCGGCGATCGCGTGGCCATTGAGCCGATTCTTTCCCCCCATAAAGACGGGGCTTACTTGATGGAGCGCTACAATTTGACGCCGGAGCTGGGCTTTCACGGCCTATCCGGCGGCGGTGGCGGTTTCTCTGAGTTCACCGTAGTCGGCGAGCACATGGTGCATAAGCTGCCGGATGGCCTAAGTTTCGAGCAAGGCGCGCTGATAGAGCCCGCGGCGGTTGCGCTGCATGCGGTGCGCCAGAGCTGCCTAAAAGCGGGCGACAGTGCGGCGGTATTTGGCGCAGGTCCGATTGGGCTCATGACCATAGAAGCGCTAAAGGCTGCCGGTGCTGCTCGTGTTTATGCTGTTGAGGTGGCCCCCTCACGCAAGGCAAAAGCTGAGTCGTTAGGTGCAACGGTCATTGATCCCCAGCAGGGAGATGCCGTGGCCAAACTTCAGGCATTAAGTGGCGGCGGTGTTGACGTCGCGTTTGAGGTGACGGGAATTCCTGCCGTTTTGAATCAGGCTTTGCATAGCACTCATGAAGGCGGTGAGACGGTCGTGGTGAGTATTTGGGAAGGGGAGGCTAGCTTTCATCCCAACGACTTGGTCATCAAAGAGCGCACCATGAAGGGTATTATTGCCTATCGGCATGTTTACCCCGCCGTTATTGCGCTGATGGAGCGCGGCTATTTCCGCGCAGAAGATATGGTGACTCAGCGCATTGCGCTGGTGAATATCATCGAGGAGGGTTTTGAGGCACTGCTTAGCGATAAGTCGCAGGTGAAGATTATCGTGACCCCTTAGCGCCTGCGCTACGATGATGCATCGCACCCGACTAATGCTTTGGTCTGGTGCGGTTTTTTTGCTTCAAACATCAGCCAATGTCTTTTTATTATTTAAGATTTTGAAATATATGTTTTTTATTTTTTTTGGCATGCGAATCGCTATATATATGGCAAAGGATGATTGAACAGAGTGATGTGGCGATTAATGTGTTGCTCACCCTTCATCATCTACATCGCTAGACAATCTAGCGATACACAGAGTGAGCTGGCGTGCTCCACCTAGTCCCCTTCGGGGGACTTTTTTTATGCGTGGAAAAAACTATCAGACTTGGAATTCTTATAACAAAATTTTACATGCAATTTGGAAACACTGTTCGTATACTATATACTATACAGGAAAGCCGGATAACCGGCACCGTAATACCAAGGCGCAAGGGAACTAGCGCTGCATAGAGAGGATAAATCTAATGAGCAATATGAAACTGATTTCCGCCGCTGTAATCACTGCTAGCTTCGCACTGGCAAGCCAAGCGGCTCTCGCTTATAACGCTGGCGACGTATTTGTTCGTGGCGGCGTTGCCAAGACCAATACAGGCTCAGGTAATGGTAACGTAGCGGGTGATTCACTTAATGTGCAGAGCGAAAGCGGCTTTACTTTCGGTGCTGGTTATCTCCTTACCGATAAAGTAGGCCTGGAGCTAAACAGCTCTGAGAAATTTGAGCACGAGCTTAATACAGCATCTGCCGGTGGCGTTGGTAGCATTGACCGTCTTCCTATTAACCTGCTGGTGAATTACTACCCGATGGGTGGCTTAGATTCACGCGTTCAGCCTTATGTAGGTGCTGGTCTTAACTACACGCGCTTCTCTGGCGAGCCGAGCGGCTTCAACGTTGATGAAAGCTATGGTGTGATTGGCCAAGCAGGCGTTGATCTTGCGATCACTCAGAATATCCTGCTTAACGGCTATGTTAGCTATGCTGACGTACGTTCTGATATCAACGCAAATGGTGCTGGTCAAGTTGGCGAAATTGATATCGAGCCTGTCACTATTGGCGGCGGTGTGACTTACCGCTTCTAAGTTCTATATAGCCTGAGTTTATATAGACATAAGCTTTATGTGACTTAGGCTCTATGTGGCACCACGTGTCATATAAAGTGTTAGTAAATCATCGCCCGGCCTTGTGCCGGGCGATGTGCATTCTACACATTGATAAGACCTGCTAAACAGTAACAAGACGTTCTTAAGGGTGGCAACACGCTTTCAGGGCGTTAGATTGTCAAAACCGCTTTCCGTCACCGCCACATTATCCTCAATGCGAATACCGCCACAGGGCGAGAGTTGGTCTATCAGCGGCCAGTTAATGGGCAGTGAAGAGTTACGCAGCGGTTCAAGCAGCATGTCGATAAAATACAGGCCTGGCTCGATGGTAACTACCATGCCAGGGCGGAGCGTGCGGGTTAAGCGCAGAGCCGGGTGATTTTCCGGCGCTGGCGCGGGGGTGCCGTCGGGGTGGCGCAACCCGGCTACATCGTGCACCTGTAGACCCAGCGAATGACCTAGCCCGTGAGGGCAGAATGCTCGCGTGACGCCTTCAGCAACGGCTTGCTCGACCGTGCCTTGGAATAGCTCGTGAGCAATGAGTATTTCAGCTAAGTGATGATGCATTTGCTCGTGAAGCGCCACAAAGCTAACGCCGGGCGCTACGCCTTTGACCAACTCATCTTTTAAGCCGTGCATTGCCGCGACTAGCTCGCCAAAGGCCGCGGGTGCATCGGGGCCGGCGTATGCACGGGTAATATCCGCGCAGTAGCCACGAAAGCGTCTGCCTGCATCCACTAATAAGCTATAGCGTTGTTTAGGTGCTTTGAGATCGTAATGCTGGTAGTGCAGAACACCGGCATGTTGATTTAGACCAATAATGTTCTGGTAAGGGACGCTTGATTCACGCTGACGACTTGCCGCTAAGTAGGCGAGCTGAATATCCAGCTCACCTGAGGCGCCAATAAAGGCGGCCTGCGCAGCTTGATGGCCCGCTATCGCTAAGCGATTTGCTTCGCGCAGACAGGCAATTTCATACGGCGTTTTGAGTAGTCGCAGTTCATCCAGTGCATGGACGATAGTTGCTGGCTGGCATTCGGCGTTTAACGATTGCAGGGTGCTAGCGGGGAGGCGTTCAATATCACCAATAATGGCAGCTTTGCCAGCCAGTGACGGGGCAACTTTATCGCTACATAAATGAATGTCGAATTCGGCAACCCAGGGCTCTTCAGGCAGGCGCGTGGGCAGGTGCCAAAAGTCAGCCGGGGCATAAAGATAAAGCTGGGGTCGTTTTTCGGGTTGAATCATCAGCCAGCTATGCTGAACGTCAGCTAGGCCCACCCAGTGCATAAAATGGCCGTAGGTTTGAAACGAGGCAGCGTGGTCATCTGCAAAATGGTCGCTAGCGTGACCGCTGTAAATGGCCAGGCTATCCAATTGATGGTCGGCTAGTAGTGTCGCGTAAGCACTTTGTAGATGTACTAAGTGTTCGCGCTGCAGTTTAAATAGAGTCGTTGACATAACAGCAGTGCCTTTTCTCAAGTAAGTTTTCTCACAGACATCATCATCAGGCGCGGGGCGGTGCGAGCTCGCTCCAGAACCCGTCAAGTTCAGCGTGGTGATGGCTTTGATGTCGATATAGGCGTAGTTCCATAGGGACATCCCAGCGGCTGTCGCCTGCTCGTACTAGGGTCCCTTGAGCAAGCTCAGACGCTACGTTGCGCTCCGGTAGCCAGCTCATGCCGTAGCCCAGCAGCACCAACTCTTTTATGCCGGCTGCGTAAAGGTTTTCACTCTGCACGGTTAAATGGGTGCTTTGTGGCATCCTGGCCAAATGTGCTTTAACCGCAGACCCAAGCAGCCCGCGCTTAGGGTAAGCAAGCCAGGACACCGGCTGGTCGCGAGAGCCTGGCAGCAGCGCACAGGGGGCACCATCGGCATTTAACCCCGTCACTGGAATGAGTCTTTCGTGGCCAATGACTCGGTAGTTACAGGCGCTAGTATCAATATCAAGGTCGCAGCGCCCAGCCGGCCAGTAGCAAATAGCAAGGTCACACTCGGCACGTGCTAGGGCTTGAAAGTAGTCGCTGGCCACCCAGCCAGTTGCCCGCAGGTAGGGCTGCACGCGATCGTGCCATCCCGTAGACGTTAGCCATTCAGGTAGAAAATGAGGCAGCAGGCTCTGCGGTGCCGCGACCATAATACGCCGCTGCTGGCCGGCATTAATTTCGCGCACACGCGCACGGGTTAGCCGCACGCGCTCGGTTACCTGCTCACACAGGGTTAAAAACTCGTCCCCAGCGGGAGTGAGCGAAAGCGGCAGCGTTTGACGGTTAATCAGCGTTACGCCCATCTCCTCCTCAAGTAATTTAATACGACGGGAAAAGGTAGGCTGCGTAACGTGCTGATCATCTGCTGCGCGTGAGAAGTGCCGAGTTCTGGCCAGGGCAATAAAATCTTCTAGCCAGCGAATTTCCATGTTTTACCTCTCCATGCCTTTCTTCGCTGGATGTATGCCGCCGATTTCATAGGCGGCCCTCTTCAACAGCGTGGCACGCTACGCGCGTTCCGTCATCCTGGGTTTGCAATAGGGGGATTTCTTGCTTACAACGCGCGTTAACATACGGGCAGCGGCCATGAAATACGCATCCGCTGGGTAGGTTCACCGGGGTGGGCACTTCACCTGTTAGGCGAATATGCTGTGGGCGATCATCTTTCAGGCGTGGAATCGCTGAAAGTAGCGCCTGGGTGTAGGGGTGACGTGGCTTTTCAAACAGCGTCGCTGTAGTGGCAATCTCGCAGACCGTGCCTAGGTACATCACCGCCACACGGGTGCCAAAGTGCTCGACGACCGCAAGGTCGTGGGTAATGAAGAGATAGGTGAGATTGCGCTCTTGCTGAGCTTCCATCAGCAGGTTAAGTACCTGGGCCTGAATGGAAACGTCGAGTGCGGAAATAGGCTCATCGGCAACGATAAACTCAGGGTCAACGGCCAAGGCGCGCGCAATCGCGATACGCTGGCGCTGACCTCCGGAGAACTCGTGCCCAAAGCGTTTGCCCCAGTCAGGATCAATGCCCACTGAACGCATCACCTGCTCGACCTTATCGAGAATCTGCTGACGCTTCCAGTCAGGATGATGCAGGCGCAGCGGCTCTTCCAACGTTTGCTGAATCGTCATGCGCGGATTCAGCGACGCGTAGGGGTTCTGGAAAATCATCTGCATGCGCTTGCGATATGGCAATAGCTGACGCGAACTTAGATTGTCGATACGCTGGCCGTCGTAGAAAATTTCACCTTCTGACGGTGTTAATAGCCCCATGACCGTCCGAGCGACGGTGGATTTTCCGCAGCCTGACTCGCCCACGACACAGAGCGCTTCGCCGCGCTTGATATCCAGATTAACGCCGTTGATGGCATGCACATATTCTTGGTGGCGAACCAGCTTGCCGCCTTTAAAGCGCAGCTGTTCTAGAAAATCGCCGGAGAGCGAAAAACGCTTTTTGAGATCGCGGATCTGGAGCAGCGAATCAGCGCTCTGTTCGTTCTGACGCGGGGTAGGCATCGTGGTCGGATTATCCGCTATAGCCTCAGGCTGTGAACTCATGAGGTTTCCTCCTTCAAGCGGCGGTCTTCAAGCATTTCAGCCACCATATGACACGCAACACGACAGTTGCCTGATTCGACAAATTCAGGCACTTGCTGCGTACAGGCCGGGCGAGGTTGGCCATCGGCGCGATTGATAAAATCGCAACGCGGATGAAACGCGCAGCCGCTGGGAAGGTTAGAAAGCGACGGCATGCTGCCACGAATCTGATTGAGCCTTTCGCCGGGCGTGGCCATCTGCGGTAGGGCGTTGATTAAGCCTTGCGTATACGGGTGCTGCGGATCATTGATAATTTCCCGCGTTGGCCCTTGCTCGATCACTCGACCAGCGTACATAACCAGCATGCGCTGGGTGACCTGGCTGACCACGCCAAGGTCGTGGGTGATCAGGATAAGCCCCACGTTATGCTGTTCGCAGAGTTCCAGCAGCAGGGCCATGATCTCAGCTTGTATCGTCACATCAAGGGCCGTGGTCGGCTCATCGGCGATGATAATGTCTGGATCAAGCAGCAGCGCAATCGCAATAATAATACGCTGGCGCATGCCACCTGAAAGCTCATGGGGGTACTGATCTAAACGCGTTTCCGGCGAGGGGATTTGCACCTGACGCAGTTTGTCGAGGGCAATCGCACGGGCATCTTTGGACGAAATGCGGCGGTGGGCTTTCAAGCACTCGATCATCTGCTCGCCAATAGCCAGCACGGGATTGAGCGTCATCATTGGGTCTTGAAAAATCATCGAAATGCGGTTGCCGCGGACCTTGCGCAGGCCGCGTTCAGACATGCGATTAAGCACTTGGCCGTCAAAGTTAATAGTACCGCCCGCAATAAAGCCCGGCTTAGCAATCAAGTTGAGCAGCGAAAACGCAGCGACCGACTTGCCCGCGCCAGATTCACCGACAATGCCCAAGCGCTCGCCGCGCTCAAGGCTAAAATTAATGTCTCGTAAGGCGTGTACTTCACCTTGGCGAAGTGCGAAGCGGACATCGAGGTTGTTGACTTCAAGTAGTGCCATGGTGTCCTCAGCCTTTGTAGAGTCGTGGGTTCATGACATCGCGCAGCCAATCGCCGAGTAGATTGATCGACAGCACCAGTACAACGAGTACCAGGCCCGGAATCAGGGTGATCCACCAGGAGCCCGATTGAATATAGTCAAAGCCAGATTTGATTAGTGATCCTAGCGATGGATGCGTTTCCGGCATTCCCAGCCCCAAAAACGACAGTGCCGCTTCAGAGATAATCGCGTTGGCAATCTGCACTGTTGAGATAACAAAGATAGGCGACATGGTATTGGGCAGCACATGGCGAAACATAATCCGCTTGCTGCGCAGACCCATGACGCGGGCGGCGTCAACATACTCTTTGTTTTTCTCAGCCAGTACAGAGGCGCGCACGGTGCGGGCATACTGTGGCCACTCAGCTAGGCCGATAATTAAAATCAGCATCATCACTGCATATTGGCTATAGAAAGCGCTTCCCATCGTCGCTTTGACTACGGCACCTACCACGATGGCGACCATTAGGGTTGAAAACGATAGCTGAATGTCGGCAAGGCGCATCAGAAGAGTATCAACTCGCCCGCCAAGGTAGCCCGCCATCAAGCCAAAGGTGATACCAATCAGGGCTTGCAGAATCACAGCGCCAAAGCCGATCAGTAGAGAGACGCGTGTGCCGTAAAGCACAATCGACCATAGATCACGCCCTTGGGCATCGGAGCCCAGTGCAAAACGGTCGTCTGCGCCGTCAATCCAGAAGGGCGGCATTTCTGAAGCCATGATGTCGATCTGAGCCAGGTTATAAGGATCAGTCGGCGCCAATAGGGGCGCAGCAAAGGCGGCAACCACCATGCAGATAAACACTGCTAGGCATAGCTGGGCAGTGCGGTCGCGTTTAAAGCTGTACCATAAATAAGAATCGCGTAGACGTTCCCAACGGCCGGGGGGGGAGGACTTAGTCGGTGAAGACTTAGTCGGTGATGATTTAGCCGGTGATGATTTAGTGGTCATTGTCATGCGGGCTTCCCTGTCAGTTTAACAGTGGGATTCACGAAGCCGTAAATCAAGTCCACGATGGTGTTGGTGATCACGAATATGACGCCGACAATCATCAGGTAGGTCACAATCAGCGGAATATCGGCACGATTAATAGCGTCTAAAAACATCAGACCCATGCCCGGCCATTGGAAAACGGTCTCTGTCAGAATGGTATAAGCCACCATGGTGCCGATTTGCACGCCGCCGACGGTAATAACGGGCAGCATGGTGTTCTTCAGCGCATGGACGAAGTAGACGCGGCGCATAGAAATGCCTTTAGCTCGCGCATACTTGACGTACTCTGACTGGAGTACTTCCATCATTTCAGCGCGGATCAAACGAATGAACAACGGCAGCATGATGGAGGCCAGTGAAACGGCGGGTAATACCAAATGCTGCAGGCCATTCCAGGTGGCTAAGTTGGTATCCCAGTTGCCTACGACATTGACAAGATCATAGCCGCGGCCAAAGGAGGGCATGTTGCCTTCAGTAGAAAAGAAGCTGTTGAGCCATGCGCCCCAGCCCGTGCTTTCTGGAAACACGGTGACGGTCACGCCAATGGCAAAAATCTGAATAAGGACGATCGCGGTTAGGAACACCGGTATCGAAATGCCGATAATAGAGACGCCCATGAATAGGCGTGAAATCGGTGAGCGGGGCTTAATCGCGCTGTACACGCCAATGGGCACTGAGAACAGCATGATAATCAGCGTGGCTGCAAACACCAGCTCTAACGTGGCCGGTAAGTGGCGGCCAATGACCTGCAGCGCAGGTTCACGATAAAAGTACGAGTCGCCAAAATCGCCTTGTACCGCGTTTTTGGCGAACCGCACATACTGCACTACGAAGGAATCGTTGAGGCCTAAGCGCTCGCGAAGAGCCTCTCGCTCGCTTTCAGGTACCGACTGGCCCACCATTTGCTGTACGGGGTCACCCAGGTTGTCCTGGATGGCGAAGGCCAGCACGCTGATGACGAACATCACCAAAATCGCGTGCATCAGCCGCTTGATTAGAAAGGCAATCATGGCGTACGCCACCTATATAATGGGTTCAACAAAGGGAGTTGGGACACGTTATGCAGAATTATTGACCGCCAATTAAAAGGCTTCGCCCCTTAAACGCTTAAGGAACGAAGCATGCTTGCGGCTAACTCTTTTGCAATTAACGCTGCAGTGACTTGCTTAACGCTGTGTCACTAACTCGCGATGGATTGATTAATCATCGCTGCGATTAATGACCAGGTCACCTAGGTAAGGGAAGTCAATGGCGTTGACCACTGGCTCAATGTCGATACCCTCTGCGGCGGCGTAGGCCAGATTCTGCCAATGCAGCATGATGAAGCCGGCATCTTCATACAGCATAGCTTCAGCTTCGCGGAGCATTTCGTTGCGTTTTTCTAGGTCGACTTCGCTATCAGCTGCGGTGACCAATGCATCGATTTCTTCGTTGCAATAGTTGCCGTAGTTATATTGGCCAGCGCCAGATTCATCATCAATGCAGAAGGAGAGGTACTGGAAGAAGTTAGCGGTGTCTTCGGTATCCGAGTGCCAGCCAAGCAGCGCCATATCAGATTCGCGCGTATCGTACTCCGGCCAATACTGGGCAAGCGGCATGGTGCGCAGGTTAACATTAATATTAATTTGCGCCAGCATGTTGGATACCGCTTGAGCGATTTGAGCATCGTTCACATAGCGGTTGTTGGGCGCGATCATCTCAACGCTGAAGCCATCTTCATAGCCTGCTTCGGCCATTAGCTCTTTGGCACGCTCAATGTCATAGCGCGGCACTAAATCCGAGTTGTGACCTGAGTAGCCCATCGGTGAGAACTGGCCAGCCGGTGTCGCGAAGCCGCGCATCAAACGATCGGCAATACCTTCCTGATTGATGGCTAAATCAACGGCTTGACGAACGCGAGCGTCCTGGAAGGCTTCCACACGCTCTTCGTTCATTTGGAGGCCAATAATGCGTGTACCGTCAATCTCAACTAAATCAACGCCGTTGGCTTCCCGCACGCGATCTAAGTCATTGGGCGGTACGGCATCAATGAAGTCGACACCGCCTGAAAGCAGGGCAGCAACGCGTGAGGCATTTTCAGCAATAGGGGTTAACACGATGCTTGAAACGTTGCCTTCGCTTTCGGTGTCCCAATAGTCGTCAAAGCGCTCGAAATCAACCCGTACGCCCTGGCGGCGGTCGGTGACAACGAAGGGGCCAGTGCCTGAAACGTTGCGTGAAGCGAAGGAGTTACCGGCTTTAACTATTTCAGCTTTGTCTTTGCCATCGTCAGTTTCACCGCTGTAGTACTCGCTATCCATTGGGAATATATAGGTGGCGAGGTTAAGCAGCAGCGGGTAAGGCTCAGTAGTCACGATTTCAACGGTATAGTCGTCAATGGCTTCGACGCTCGCTACCGGCTCAAAAATGGCGCGGTAGTCAGGGCTTTCTTTTAAACGCTCAATGGTCCAAACCACGTCTTTGGCAGTGAAGGGGTTACCCGAGTGGAAAGTGACGCCTTCACGCAGTGTCATGCGCATGGTGGTTTCGTCGACCTGTTCCCACTCACTGGCTAGGCGAGGCTCGAATTGAAAGTCTTTTGTCCAGCGTACTAGCGGGTCAAACGTTAAATGCGATAGGCGCAGCATGCCGCCGGATAGCTGCTCGTGTGGATCAAGCGTTTCAGGATCAGCGGAGTAACCAATGCGCAACGTTTCAGCGCTAGCCGTCATCGGCAGCAGCGTCGTACCGGCAACCACTGCACCAATAACAGTCGCTAGCAGAGTCTTCTTGAACGTCATATTCGTTCCCTTTATTCATTGTTTATTATTAATTTTACGGATGTTTTCTTGTATCGAGCGATACGTTAAATTGAGAAAACGCCAGTAAAACAGACACGGTCAGCTCGTAAGCTATGCTAACAACATAGTGAATACCCATAGCCTCATACAATCGAAATAATGACAGGCATCATTCGTCTACTAAATGACAGCGCTAAGGACGGCGTACAATCGCCTACTGACTCGGCAAAAGCATTGCAGGTAAAATAGCGCAAACATCAGAGAGGGACTCACCATGTGGAAACAAATTGGCATCGCCGTAATAGCAGGGTGGCTGCCCGTCGGTAGCGTGGCCTCTGATCAATCGCTGCAGCAATCGCCGGACATTACAGGAATGCTTGAGGGCGATTCACAAGAGTGGTTTGTATTAAGCCAAGGTGATGACTCCAATGCCTCGTTCGTCGAATTTGGTGACGACATTAACATCGATATCACCGGTTTTATCGACCCTGAGCGCTGGGATGCGCAAGAGGCGCTGTCTATTAGCCTAACTGTGCGTGACGGTCAGTTGTTGAGTGCCGCCGTTCTTCAGCTTATTGGCACATCGACGTCCCCGCCTTTATATACTTCTGACGGCGGTGACGTGACGGTTTCACTGACGCACTACGAGCGTGATGGCCAAACGGTGCATGTAGCGGGCACCATCCAAGGGATGCTGGCGCTTCAAGTTCAGCTAGGTGATGCGCCGGATCCCAATGAAAGCATTGATATTGACGTGACGTTCGATATCGAGGCGCAGAAGATAGAGTTTTAAATCTAAGGCCCAACTGCGCCGGGCCTTCTTGTGTCGCTCAACCGAACTGCTGATGCAGCCAGCTATTAATAGTATCTGACTCGTACATCCATTCCTCACGCCCATCGTCATGAGCGATCTTTAAACACGGCACTTTACTTTTGCCGCCGCCTTCTAAGAGCGCCTGCTTGTGGGCGGGGTCAAGCTGAGTATCGCGTAACTCAATATTCAATCCCAGGCGTGCAATCTCTTTACGTACCTTTATGCAAAAAGGGCAGGTGCGAAATTGATACAGTGTAAGGCCCTGGCACGCTTGATCAACGCGAGCCTGATCTTCAGGCGTGCGCTCAATTGACGTCGGTGTAGTGAGCTTTTCCGAGACAATCATAACGGGGGCGAGTACGGCGCGAAGACCACGGAAAAAGTAGCGAATAAGAATGCGCATATAGGGCTCCTTGGCTGATAACAGCATGACAAGTGGGTCGACGAATTGGCGATAAAACGCATAAAGAGTGGCCGCATCCTGCAACAACTGAAGGGATTTGTCACTTGAAGAGCTTTGACGGGCGTTAATCGCGGTTTATAACGATGAGGTGATGAGCAAATTGCACCAGCATGCTAGGCTATTTAGCTATTTTTGCGCCTATTTTGTAATGCATTTATGGGCAGTTAACTAGTTGAAATCATTTATTGGCGATTAACGGGGCGAGAGGCATGCACCTTCATATTATTGGTATCTGCGGCACCTTTATGGGCAGCCTAGCGTTACTGGCGCGCGAGCTGGGGCATGAAGTTAGCGGCTCTGATAAGAATGTTTATCCGCCCATGAGTACTCAGTTGACTGATGCTGGGATTACCTTGATGGAGGGTTATACAGCAGAGCATTTATCGCCAGCTCCCGATCTTGTCATCGTAGGTAATGCGTTATCACGCGGTAATGCAGAGGTCGAAGCGCTACTTAATAGCGGCGTGCCGTATACCTCGGGTGCGCAATGGTTGGCTGAGCACGTGCTGCCAGGGCGGCGCGTTATTGCCGTTGCCGGCACCCATGGCAAAACCACGACGGCTAGCGTTGTCGCGTGGCTATTAGAAAGCGCCGGTTTAGCACCGGGCTTCTTGATTGGCGGCGTGCCGCGCAACTTTGGCGTATCGGCACGGCTAGGCGATCCACAGGCGCCGTTTATAGTCGAGGCCGATGAATATGACACGGCCTTCTTCGATAAGCGCTCCAAGTTTGTTCACTATCGCCCTCGTATCGCGATTCTCAATAATCTTGAATTTGACCATGCTGATATCTTTCCCGACCTGGCCGCCATTGAGCGCCAGTTCCATCACTTGATTCGCACCGTGCCCAGCCAAGGTCATTTGCTGGTCGCTGATGAGCAGCCCGCCCTGGACCGCGTTCTGGAGCAGGGAGCCTGGACGCCGGTCGCGCGCTTTGGCAATCAAAACAATAGCCAGTGGCAGCTGCGCTTAGAACGTGCTGATGCCAGCCGCTTTCAGGTCATCCACTGCGCGGATGAGCACGGCCAGGATGAAGATGCTGTCGTTGAGTGGCCGTTAACGGGAGAGCATAACGCGCGTAATGCGCTTGCCGCGCTAGCAGCCGCGCACCTGTGCGGGGTTGATTTAGCCCGTGGTTGCGCTGCATTGGCGCGGTTTGAAACGCCCAAGCGGCGCCAGGAAGTGCGTGGTGAAATCAATGGTATTCAGGTAATTGATGATTTTGCCCATCACCCCACGGCCATTGCCGCCACGCTCAAAGGGCTACGTGCCGCCACTACCAAAGGCCGCTTGCTGGCCGTTATTGAGCCACGCTCAAATACCATGCGTTTAGGCGCGCTACGCGAGCGTTTGCTTGAAAGCGTTGCTGATGCTGATGCCGTGTTTTGGTTTCAACCCAGCGGGTTGGACTGGTCGATGGAGGAGCTTGTCGCCGAACAAGATGGCCGTGGGCAGCTATTTAGCGAGATCACGGCGCTAGTAGAGGCCGTGGTTAGTCAGGCGTCACCGCTAGATCGTATTGTGGTCATGTCCAACGGTGGTTTTGAGGGCGTTCATGAGCGCCTGCTTGCCGCGCTAACAATCGCCAAGGAGAGCCAAGCGTGACAAACACAAGCGGTACATCGTTCAAAAAGCCGATTACGGTGGCGCTGACGGGCGCCTCGGGGGCGCAATATGGCTTACGCCTGATTGATGTATTGGTCGCCGCCGGTCATGAAGTATGGGTTATGGTGTCAAAAGCAGCCCACATGGTGATCGCAACAGAAACGCCTTTCTCACTCCCCGCGCAGCCCCAGCGTTTAGTGGAGGCGCTCAGTGAGCGCAGTGGGGCGCAGGCTGGGCAAATACGCTGCTTTGGGCGTGAGGACTGGATGGCACCCGTGGCATCCGGTTCAGGCGCGCCCTCAGCCATGGTCGTTTGCCCGTGCTCCACTGGATCGCTGTCAGCTATCGCAACAGGGGCCAGTAATAACTTGATTGAGCGGGCCGCGGATGTCGCTATTAAAGAGCGGCGCACGCTGGTGCTGGTGCCGCGCGAAAGCCCGCTGTCGCCCATTCATCTTGAGCACATGCTGGCGTTGAGCCGCCTGGGGGTGGTCATTTTGCCTGCTGCACCAGGATTTTATCATCGCCCTCAGAGCATTGATGATCTTATTGATTTTATCGTAGCGCGTATTCTTAACCAGCTGGGCATTGAACATACTTTGCTCCCTCGCTGGGGCGAAGCTGGTAGTGCGGCGACTCCTCCTTCTGCACAGGAAGATTTATAGATGATGTCTTGGGCGACACTTTCGGTTTTTGTGCCAACGTTTCTCTTTGTTTCACTAACGCCAGGGATGTGCATGACGCTCGCCATGGTGCTTGGGATGACCCAGGGCGTTAAGCGGACGCTATGGATGATGATCGGGGAACTGGCGGGCGTGGGCTTAGTCGCCGCCGCCGCCGGTGCGGGCGTTGCCGCGCTCATGCTGCGTCAGCCTGAATTATTTGTGCTGTTTAAATGGGTTGGGGGCGCCTATCTCGGTTATTTAGGCATCATGATGTGGCGCTCGCGTGGGCGTATGGCGATTCCTAGCGAGCTGGATGCCGGCCCACCGGCCAGCCGCCTTCAATTGGTAACGCAAGGGTTTGTCACGGCCGTAGCCAATCCTAAAGGATGGGCCTTTTTTATGGTTTTGCTGCCGCCATTCTTGGACGGTGGCCGCCCTCTGTTTGGCCAGCTCAGTCTTCTGATTGCAGTGATTTTGACTATCGAGTTTGCGAGTATGCTGGTCTATGCCACTGGCGGCAAAACGTTGCGCAACGTGCTGGGTAAAAGCGGCAACGTGCGTTTGCTAAATCGCATAGCCGGTACGCTGATGATTGGCGTGGCCCTGTGGCTGGCGCTGGGTTAGCTAATACCTGGTCGCTAAACCGGTGGCAGCAGTCCTACGCGGGCGCTAATAAGTACTAAAGATGCCACACATAGCAGCAGCCATGGGCAGGGGCGTAAACACGCTCGAGGCTGCTGCTGCCAATGAAGCAGTGTCAGTGCACATACCACCAGCCCTAATAATGCCCCGCCAACAAGATCGCTAAACCAATGCACCCCCACCACCAACCGCGATAGTGCCATCGGTAGCGCAAAAGAGAGGGCTACCCAGTAGGCCCAAAAACGTTGTTGTCGCGGTAGTTCGGCAGCAATAAAAGCTGCCGCCAGACCCAACAGAACCACGGCCGTTGATGTATGGGCGCTGGGATAAGAAAACGAGCCCATTAAGTAGTCCGGGGTGCCTGGGCGAGGACGAGCAAACAGCTCCTTAATCAGTGTGTTGAGCATCGCTACGCCGCCTAATGCGCCGCTCCAATGCAATAGAGCATCCCACCTATTGCGCACCAGCATCCAGATTGCCCAGGGCAGCGTTAACGCGATAATACCGTAGGTGTCGCCGATTCGAGCAAAAACATTCGCGATTATGTAGGTGATATCGCTGTGCAGCCATACGAACATGCGCTGAACGAGTAAATCCATTTCCAGCGGGCCGTGATGATTGATAACCAGCAATGTCCAGCCAGACAAGCTGCCTAACGCGATCACTAGCAGCAGCAACGACGCCAGCGGGACATCGCCCGCTTGGCTCATTGCAAGCCAAGGACGTCGTAATAGCGGGATGCGGCGAATACTTCCGGCAATGATGCGATAAAGCCGACCATGGCGCGACGCCTGATGCCGGCCCCAAGAGAAAATAACCGCCAATACAATAATGATAAACGCGAGTATCACTAAGCCCGCTTCTAAGCCGGGCGGTAGATTTAGATGGTGCTGCCAAGCGCGCCCAAGCAAATAGCCGGGCAGTATATAGGCGGGCGCCCAAAGCGCTGCTGAGATTATGTTGGCCAACACAAAAGTGCGCGGCGGCATGCGCATCATGCCTGCCACTAATGGAATGATGGGCCTCACTGGGCCTACAAAACGGCCAATAAAAACGGATGAAACGCCATAGCGCTTAAAGAAGCGCGTACCCCGATCTAGCCATTCAGGGTGCTGCGACAGTGGCCAGCGCTGAGTCACCTGCTCGCGATGTTTAAAACCCAGTGAAAAGCTAATGCCATCGCCTAAAACGGCGCCGATGAAGGCCGCGCCTATCAACCATGCCAGGGCAATATCCTGATGGCCAGCTAATGAAGCCATCGTGGTTATTAACATAACGCCAGGTACTAGCAGGCCCACTAGCGCTAGAGACTCGACAAGTGCAATAACGAGAACTAGGCAAAGTAACAGCGGTGGGGATAACGTTAAAGACTGTAGCGTATCAGCGAAGGACACAAGCCTCTCCAGCTAAATGTTTGAATAATAAGTAAACGGAGGCTAAGCGTGCGCGATAGCCGCGCCGCGTGCTTCTAAACGGCTTAAATAACGTTCGAAACTTTCTACGCGAGCAGGTATGCAGGCTGCAATACGTACTTCAAGTTGCCCTGTTTCGACCAAAACACACCGAGAAAGTGCCCGCTGTAAGCGTTCACGGACCAATAGTGCACCGCTTTCACTGGTATCTGGCAGCACAAGCCAGAAAGTAGCATTGCTCGTACGCCCCAGAACATCATGGTCGCGGCAGCGGCTGTGAACCTCACTGCACAGAACGGCTAGCAGTGCTGTTTTGGTGCGCTGGCCAAACTGCTCCTCGGCCATATCTAGCTGGGGAAGGTGCAATACTAACAGGGCTAGCTGCTTATTAAGCATCTCTGCGCGCTGGTATTCACTATGCAGCCGCTCTTTAAGCGTATCAATATGGTAAGCGTTACAGTCGCTGTCGTTTGGGTCGGTGGCGCGTAGCAGTGCTTGGCGACGGGCATGCTCCCAGCGCGGTAAGGCGAGAAGAAGCGTTAATGTGACGTAGCCCACGACATTCGAAGGTGATGAATTAGCCACGGCAGGTAATAGCCACCACAGCGGCCCTGCGATTATGTTGATGGTAATCGCAGCCGACAGTGGCAATAGCAAAAATGCAGCGATAACAGGGAGGCCTAGCCAAATAGGTGACACCTGCGGCTGATAGTAAAATGCGCCAAGTACTACGGCGTAGACACTGCAGAGTAAAATCATGCGGGGTAGGTAAGCCGCTAGCTTTTGCCCCATGTGCATCAAAAGTGCCGATATGAGTAGCAGCGTTGTAAAGGTAGGAATTAATAAATCACGATATTCCCCCATCGCATAAAGCCAAAGCGCATAGCTTGCCATCAGTACAATGCTTGACCCGTAGGCTTGCGCCATTAAGCGTCTTGGGATGCGCTGCTGTGTCATGTTGTCTCTCGCGCTATCGATTGCTTGCTCATTTGCGCTAGCGTAGCGGCATCGATATCCGTTAATCCAAAATGTTCGCTCGTTGTAACATCTGGCAGCGCAGTTAGCAGTATGCGGCGCCGGTGTGCTGTCTCTTGCACAGAGCGGGCAAGCAGTATCGTGACCAACGTTGTGTTGTTGATGCGATAGACGTTTTCGAACGCGTGTGTCAGGTCGCACAGTTTATGTGCAGTGGGCCAAAGCTGGTGGCGTTTCACATGCAGAATAAATATTTCGGCGTGCGTTCCCTCGCGTTGACAGCGCCGCTGCTCCCGAGGGATATCACGAAGCAGCTGCTCCTCAGCCCATAGATTTAGACCTGGTATCAAGCGTAAGCGTTGGCGAATAGCCCCGTTCATATCGATAAGTTGCTGTGCCCGCGACAGGGCGATCAAACTGAGTATTATCACGCTAGCTAACAAGAGTATGAGAGTCGGGGTGTCCAACTGAGGTGCCACCATTGCCGTACTAATCAGCGCAGCACTTAGAGTAAAGGCAGTGCCCCATCTGCGTTGCGGTAACATCAGCATGGCAGCCCACGCCCAAATTAAAATGCTGCGCTGCTCTGGTGCTGTGGCTATTAACCCCATCAATAGTGCGCCGGGTACTATTTGCCATGACAGCCCTCGTGAGCGGCGGTGGCTAAAGTCGAGCACTAGCGCAGTGATACACAGCCAGCCGACGGAAAGCCAAAGCACTATGCTGGCAGCGTTGGACGGGGCGGGTGCCCAAAACGCTAAGGCGGCGGCAGCGGCGAATAGATTGGCTCGTAATAGGCCGATTTTGTACTTGCTTTGCATGGTGGCTTATTATTCGTCCTGAGTAACCTATCGTCCTGAATAATCTGGCGCGCTTAGGCAAATGGGTGAGCGCAGGATGGTAAACGTACGCTGTATACATTAGCGCCTTAGTCATCCTTAGCATAACGTCCAAAAGGCGTAACATCTTTATCAGCGTGAAAAACGGCAACGCGAGCATGCTTGCCGGCCTTGAAGAAGCAGTATTAGTTGACGACCCTAGCCAGTGCTTAGGGCACCTATAACCGAGTATGCGCGACGACGCGCGGAGACAGCATGAGCGTTTCAACACCGTTCCAAAGCGGGGCCCTTCAACACCTTTCTAGCGGTGATGTGCCCGCCTACATGCAGGCACTGGGGCAGGCGGCTCGGCACGCTGCCAGTGAGCTGCGGCGAGCGGATACTGGCTTGAAAAATCGTGCTTTATTCGCCATTGCCGATCGCTTAAAGGCTGCACGCGCACGCATTTTAGACGCCAATGCAGCAGATTTACAGCGCGGTCGTGAAAACGGTTTAGAGAGCGCGCTACTAGATCGTTTAGCGCTGGACGATGTGCGGGTTAGTAGCATGATTGAAGGCCTTCATCATGTGGCAGCGCTGCCTGATCCGGTGGGCGAGATTGACGATATGCAGTACCGACCCAGCGGTATTCAGGTGGGTAAAATGCGCGTGCCGCTAGGCGTTATCGGTATTATTTATGAGTCACGTCCTAACGTGACGCTGGAAGCCGCAAGCCTGTGCTTGAAGTCGGGTAATGCCTGTATTTTACGCGGCGGGTCGGAGGCTAGTGCATCCAACGCTGCCATCAGCGCTTGTATTCAAGCAGGGCTTGCGGATGTAGGGCTGCCCGCTGGAAGCGTGCAGGTGGTTGCCACGACTGATCGCGCGGCCGTCGGTGAAATGATCAGTATGCCCGAGTATGTTGATGTGATTATTCCGCGGGGCGGGAAATCATTGATTGAGCGTATCTCCCGTGAAGCGCGCGTGCCGGTGATCAAACATTTGGACGGCGTATGCCATGTGTACATTGATACAACGGCGGATCCCGCTAAAGCACTAGCGATTGCTGTCAATGCCAAAACACATCGTTATGGCACCTGCAACACGATGGAAACACTGCTGGTGGATGCGCCGATTGCAGACCTGCTGTTGCCTGAGCTAGCGCGCGCTTATGGCGAGCATGACGTTGAGCTGCGTGGCTGCCAGCGTACGCTGGCGCTATTGCCCCAAGCCATTGCTGCCACGGATGCCGACTGGACAGCGGAGTATTTAGCTCCGATTCTGGCCATCAAAATCGTTGATGGCATCGAGGAAGCCATTGCGCACATAGAGTTTTACGGCTCCCATCATACCGATGCGATTGTCACTCAAGATTACTCGCTGGCACGACGCTTTATGGCTGAAGTTGATTCCAGCTCAGTGATCGTCAATGCATCAACGCGTTTCGCCGACGGTTTTGAGTACGGCTTAGGCGCTGAGATTGGTATTTCAACCGATAAGCTTCATGCCCGTGGCCCGGTAGGGTTAGAAGGGCTTACAACACGTAAGTACGTGGTGTTTGGTGACGGGCAGGTGCGCGAGTGATTAGGTGGAATAATAAGGGGGTGAAATGAGCAGCCACGAACCTCGTGTTGGTATGCTTGGCGGCACATTTGACCCCGTTCATCTGGGCCATTTGCGTAGTGCCGTGGAGCTACACGAGGCGCTGGCGCTTGATCAGTTGCATATGATTCCAGCGCAGCAGCCACCGCTGCGCGGACGCCCGCAGGTATCTGCCCAGCAGCGCTTGTCACTGTTACAGGTGGGTATCGGTGACACCCCAGGACTTGTCGCGGATGACCGTGAGCTGCAGCGCGGCGGGCCTTCCTACAGTGTCGATACGCTGGCCGAGCTGCGAGCCCATTATGGCGAGCATGCCCGCTTAGTAATGGCCATTGGCTATGATGCCTTCCTGCGGCTTGCGCAGTGGCATCAGCCTGAACGCATATTTGCACTGGCCCACTTGGTGGTCATTGCGCGGCCTGGCTACAGTGACGCGTTGCCTGAATCATTAACGGAACTGGTGGGGCAACGTGGAGTCGATAGCGTAGAACAATTGATGCAGAGCCCCCGCGGGGGATATTTATTCCTTGAACTGCCTTCATTGTTGGCAATTTCCGCCACGGGCATTCGCGAGTGTTTATATCAAGGCAAAAGCGTGCGTTATTTGATGCCAGAGCCCGTTGAGCAGGCCATTAAGCACCACGGACTTTATCAGCAGTGAGATATAGCGCTGGCAGTCAGCAAAGAAGCCGTTACAATGGCCGGCTTTATTGACCGGTTATCGAACGAGGTTGTCTTTAGGAGTCATGCACATCGATACATTGAAAAGCCTAGCGGTTGACGCGCTAGAAGAGCTAAAAGCACGTGACATTACGCACTTGGATGTTTCCAAATTAACCGAGGTCACTGACCTCATGCTGATTGCCAGTGGTACATCTACTCGGCACGTAGCCGCGATTGCCCAAAACGTGGTTGAAAAAGCCAAAGCGGCCGGGCTGCGTCCTCTGGGTGTTGAAGGTGGCGATAATGCTGACTGGGTGCTTGTCGACCTAGGCGACATTGTAGTGCACGTCATGATGCCTGAAGCGCGGCTTTTGTATGATCTAGAGCGTCTTTGGGCTGATTTGCCGAGCGACTCTAACGCTATTGACGAATCGCTTGAACGCTTCCGCGAGCGGGCCAGTATGTCATGAAAATTCGGCTGTTAGCCGTGGGTAACAAAATGCCTGCCTGGGTAGAAGAGGGCGTGGAGACCTACCGCAAACGGCTGCCGCGAGATTTTAATCTCGAGATTGAAGAAATTGCGCTTGGGCAACGTGGCAAAAATGCCGACATTGCAAAAGCGCGTGCTCAAGAAGCACAGCGGATTCGCGATAAGCTGCGTGGTGATGAGTACGTTGTTGCATTGGAAGTGAAAGGTAAGCCGTGGACCACCGAGCAATTAGCCCAGGAAGCCGATGATTGGCGTATGACCGGGCGCGATATTGTTCTGCTGGTCGGTGGGCCCGATGGGCTTGAGCCTTCGCTTTCGGCGATGGCGGAAAAAGCCTGGTCGCTTTCCCCTTTAACGCTACCTCATCCTCTGGTTCGTATTATGCTGGCTGAGCAGCTATATCGTGCTTGGACACTGCTAGTGGGCCATCCCTATCACCGCTAAAGATTGAATGGTGGGCAACCACTGTTCTCGACTTGCGGCGCTCATTATTCGATTTGAGAGTCATTTTTGCCATGCTCAAGCGCCCCAACACGCTTAAAAACTCCGAGCAAGAGCTGCGTATTTTTCGAGTCAGGGCGCTGATCGCTATCTTAGCCGTGTTGTTACTTGCCTGCCTATTAACGAGCCGATTGGTCTACTTACAAATCGTTCAACATGATTTGTACAGCACACGCTCTGAAAATAACCGTGTACGCGTGGAGCCACTGCCGCCCAACCGAGGTTTGATTTACGACCGTAATGGCGTTCTGCTGGCAGAAAATCGTCCGACCTATAACTTAACGTTGGTGCGTGAGCGGGTCGATAATTTAGATGAAACGCTGGCGCTTTTAGTCGACCTGCTCGAGTTGCCTGAAGAAGAGATTGAGGCATTCAATGTTCGCTCGCGTCAGCGTCAACGACCTTATCAGCCCGCGCTATTGACCAGCGATCTTAGTGAAGAGCAAATTGCGCGTTTAGCGGTTAATCGCCATCGACTACCGGGTGTAGAAGTGGAGGCCCAGCCGCTGCGCTTTTATCCCGATGCTGAAGTCATGGCCCACGCATTGGGCTATGTGGGACGTATAAACGCCCAAGAAATGGAGACCCTGGATGCGGGCCGCTATGCGGGCACGCATTTTATTGGCAAAACGGGCATCGAGCGCTTTTATGAAGAAGAGCTTCACGGCCAGGCGGGCTTGCGCAAGGTAGAAACCAATGCCCGCGGTCGAGTACTAAGAGAGCTGGGGCGAACCGACCCTGTGCCAGGCGAAAACCTGACTTTAACGTTGGATAAATCGCTTCAAATGCTCGCGTATGAGCTGCTTGATGGCCGTCGCGGCTCTATCGTCGCTATCGCGCCTGCAACGGGCGAAATTCTGGCGATGGTGTCCACACCAGGGTTTGATAGTAACCAGTTTGTCACCGGTATCGATGTGGCTTCTTATCGCGCTCTGCAGGAAAATCTTGATCTGCCTTTGTTTAACCGCGCCATTCGTGGCCACTATCCACCTGGCTCTACAATTAAACCTTTTTTAGCGCTGGCGGGGCTTTCCGAGGGCGTGATTACACCTGACAGCACGATTAATGACCCTGGCTACTATCAATTGCCTAACGATACGCGCCGCTACCGCAACTGGCTGCGTTGGGGGCACGGGCGGGTAGATTTAGAGCGAGCGTTAGCGGTATCTAATAACACTTACTTCTATACCTTGGCCCATGACTTGGGTATTGATAGCCTGCATGATCGCATGAGTGACTTTGGTTTCGGTCGGCGCGTGGCGTACGACGTTCAGGGCGAAAGTGGCGCTCTAATGCCTTCTCGGGATTGGAAGCGTGGGCGCTTTAACCAGCCCTGGTACCCGGGTGAAACCCTGTCAGTAGGCATCGGGCAGGGTTATTGGCAGGTGACGCCTTTGCAGCTTGCTAGCGCCACTGCGACGCTGGCCAACCGCGGCCACTGGGTTAGGCCACGGCTAGCGCGCCAAATTGGCGATACACCTGTTCCCCGAGACCTCCCAGACACCTTGGACGATATAACGTTGGCCAACGATGGCTGGTGGGATCGCGTTTTCAGCGGTATGGAAAAGGTGTTAAGCGGTAGCGAAGGAACCGCTCGCCGCACCGGCGCTGGACTTGAGTATCGTATGGGCGGTAAGTCAGGCACTGCGCAAGTGTTTTCGCTAGGTCAAGACCAGCGCTATAACGCGGATGAGCTAGCAGAGCGGCTGCGTGACCACGCGTTGTTTGTGGCGTTTGCACCGTTAGACGACCCTCAAATCGCTGTTTCCGTTATTGTTGAGAATGCCGGTGGCGGTAGTACGCATGCTGCCCACCTGGCGCGGGCCATGACCGATGCTTGGCTTCTAGAGGATGAAGCGCCTGACGTGGAAGAAGTGCGCGAAGCGCTAGCGGATGATAATGCCAATGTGGAGGGAAACTAAGCCATGCCGTGGCATTTTATAGCTCGATCAATGCGTGGCCATCCCGTCCGTCCGCCGGATAGCGGTATTTCACGGCGTAAAAGTATTTGGGAGCGAATCCATCTTGACCCTTGGTTACTGGGGCTACTGCTCGTCTTGATGGGCGGTGGTTTAGTGGTTCTTTATAGCGCCTCTGGTCAGTCTCTTGACTCTGTCATTGCTCAAGGCGTGCGTTTTTGCCTAGCGCTGACGGTGATGGTGATTATTGCGCAGTTCTCTCCGTCGACTTTTCTACGCTGGGCGCCACTTGGCTACGGGATCGGTGTAGCAATGCTATTGGCGGTTGATTTAGTTGGCGATGTGGGGATGGGTGCCAAGCGGTGGTTGGAAATTCCCGGCGTGATTCGTTTTCAGCCCTCCGAGATGATGAAATTAGCGGCTCCTATAATGGTGGCGGCCTACCTTAGCCGCTGTGAACTACCGCCGCGCCTGCGCGATATCATCGTATGTGGTGTGATTATTGGGGTGCCGGTAGTGTTAACGGCGATTCAGCCAGACCTGGGAACCTCGCTTTTAGTCGCCAGCGCGGCGTTAATTGTGGTGCTGCTAGCAGGCTTGTCGTGGCGATTGATAGGATTTATTGCCGTACTGGGCGCCGCGGGCGTTCCGGTACTGTGGATGAATATGCATAATTATCAACGTCAACGGGTACTAACGTTTTTAAACCCTGAAAGCGACCCGTTGGGTTCGGGTTGGAATATTATTCAATCGACCACGGCCATTGGCAGTGGTGGAATATGGGGTAAAGGCTGGCTTCAAGGCACTCAGTCGCAGCTAGAGTTTTTACCCGAGCGGCATACGGATTTCATTATTGCCGTATTAGGAGAAGAGTTCGGGTTGGTGGGGATGCTGGTGCTGCTGTGTTTGTATCTGCTGATCGTGAGTCGCGGTTTATGGATGGCAAGCTCTGCTCAGGATACCTTTGGTCGCTTGGTCGCAGGCAGCATTATATTGACGTTTTTTATCTATGTGTTTGTCAACATGGGCATGGTGAGCGGAATTCTGCCTGTTGTAGGCGTGCCGCTACCGCTGGTGAGTTATGGTGGCACCTCAAGCGTGACCTTGTTAGCGGGTTTCGGTATTCTCATGTCTATACATGCCCACCGTCGGCTGCTGTCGCGTTAGAGATAATGTGCAAGGCTCCACTTGTGCTGTTCGCGCGCGTTGCTCGGGAATGGAGGCCTCAGGAATGAAATGTTCAGGAGTAGAAAAATGAACGGGATTCACGGCAGGACGAGCAGCTATTTTTTAGCAGCGCTGATGTGCTGGGTAACGCCAGCGGCGCTAGCCGACGAGCCTTCGCAGGCGTCTCAACAGCAGGTTGCTCCGCAGTACAATACGGATAGTCAAGCGCTGGTAGATGAACTCGTCGCAGAGGGCCTGCCAAAAGCGTGGGTGGAAGAAGCGCTGGGGCAGGCGAGTTACACGCAAAGCGTGCTAGATGCTATGGAAGGAGCGGCGGAGCGTCGCCTGCGTTGGTACGAGTATCGCAATATTTTTATGACCGAGCAGCGTATTCAAGAAGGCGCTGAATTTATTAACGCTCATGCTGATGCTTTAGCACGTGCCGAAAGCACCTACGGAGTTCCCGCAGAAGTTATCACCGCCATTATCGGTGTTGAAACGTATTACGGGCGTCATAAGGGGCAGCACCGTGTGCTAGATTCGCTTGCGACGCTGGCGTTTTATCACCCCACAAGAGGTGCGTTTTTTCGTGGTGAACTGGCCGCTTTCTTACGCATAGCGTATGAGCAGCATGTTGATCCCGCTGAGTTACAGGGCTCTTACGCTGGGGCTATGGGTTACCCGCAGTTTATTCCTACGAGTTATCAAGCCTACGCCGTCGATTTTGATGGCGATGGAATTCGTGACCTGTGGGAGAATCCAGTCGATGCTATAGGCAGTGTTGCTAATTACTTCGCCGTACATGGTTGGAAGCAGGACGCGCCTATCTATCACCTGGCCAGTGGCCCCGACGTATTGCCCGTCGAGCTATTGGATGAACTTTCGTTCAATCAAACCTCAGCGCCTACGGTGAGTGTTGCTGAGCTCTCCGCGCACGGCATTGAGCCTAACGAGCCGTTAGACAGCGATTTGCCGGTGATACCGCTGGCACTTGAGTTTGCTGATGGTGAAACGCACTATCGGTTTGGTGAGTATAATTTTTATGCTATTACCCGCTACAACCATAGTCACCTGTATGCAATGGCCGTGGCTGAGCTATCAGAAGCGATTGCTGAGCGATATGAGGACGAGGAATGAATGCTCATTTATCAGCGTTACGATTAGCGAAAATGCAGCTTACAGTGCCTCTGAGAGCGGGCGGTGTACTCGCCATAATGGCATTGGTTGGCGGCTGTGCGAGCAACAACGTTCAGCGTACTGATACGCCCAGCTCAGCCAATCAAGCTGCCGCTACGGCCCCAGCGCCAACGGCTGCCAATACGGCTGGAGGGCGCTACGCGTTAACGGGCGATGCTTACCCGATTGAGCCGCCGGATGTTGCCAAAGTGCCGGATGCAGAGCCGCGTATTGAGCAACCCTCAGCAGGTGGTAACCGTTCGACCTATGAAGTGTGGGGCAAAACGTACCACGTATTGCCTGATGCGACAGGCTACGAAAGACGCGGTACGGCGTCGTGGTATGGTGAAAAATTTCATGGCTATGCCACCTCAAACGGGGAAATTTACGACATGTATAAAATGTCGGCAGCTCACCGTTCACTGCCATTGCCTACCTATGCGCGCGTAACAAGTCTCGATAGCGGCCAGTCGATTATTGTCAGGGTTAACGATCGCGGCCCGTTCCACAGTGATCGTGAAATCGATTTGTCCTACGCGGCAGCGGCTCGGCTAGGCTTTCTCGATAACGGTACGGGGCTTGTGAAAGTGGAGGCTATTGATTCCGAACGTTGGGTCGCTGAACGTGGTGGGGCAACCCCGGAACGTGTCGTGAGTCAGGTGCCCGCGACTCGTCCGTCGCCTAGCGTTGCCACGCAGCAGCCCGCTGCACCCGTGCCCGCTGCTCCTGTTCAAACAGCGGTTGCTCAAGCGCCTGTTGTTCAAGAGCCATCGGCACCTACGACAGCCGGTGATAGCAGTGGGGCTATGTATCTACAGATTGCCGCTTTGGGTAGTCCCGAAGGTGCACAGCAGTTACAGCAACGGTTGGAAGGTGAACAACCGCACTCAGTGCGTATAATGAACGACGCGGATATGTATCGAGTGCAGGTGGGCCCTATTGCACCAGCGCAAGAATCTCAAGCACGTGAAGCGTTACGTCAAGCGGGCTTCCCTCAAGTGTTTGTTGTGCGATAATTCACTGCCTATCTATTTCTGGCGGCGCAACTGACGCGCCGCTGTTTTTTCCAAGTAAGCTTTCAAGTAAGTGAGAATGACGTTATGAACGTGTTTACATCCATTGGCCGCTCTGCACGGCTGTGCCTTTTTGCTGCCATGGCAACTGTTACTTTGCCTGCCGCTGCCCAGGTAATTCCTCAGCCACAAACAATTATTCCGGCGGCACCACAGTTAGCGGCAAGTTCGTGGATACTCATGGATGCCAATAGTGGTCGCATATTGGCCGAGCATAACTCGGATGAACGCCTTCCCCCGGCCAGCCTGACCAAGCTGATGACCGCTTACTTGGTTGAGCGCGAGCTTAATCGAGGCACCATCAATCTGACCGACATGGTTAATGTCAGCGAGAACGCTTGGCGCACCGGCGGCTCGAAAATGTTTATTGAAGTAGGCGACCAAGTTTCTGTCGATAACCTGCTCCACGGTATCATTATCGTTTCAGGCAACGATGCGAGTGTGGCCATGGCCGAGCATTTGGCCGGTGGCGAAGCGCCTTTTGCAGACCTGATGAATCAGCACGCCACGCGTTTGGGCATGAACGACACTAACTTCCAGAACGCTACTGGTTTGCCTGCTGAAAATCATTACTCAACCGCCCATGATCTGGCGCGCTTGTCACGCCATATCATCAATGATTATCCTGACCATTATGAAATCTACTCGCATCGCTCCTTCGCCTTTGGCGGCATTGATCAGCCCAACCGCAATCGCTTGCTGTGGCGTGACACCTCGGTAGATGGGCTTAAGACTGGCTGGACAACCGAAGCGGGTTTCTGTTTGGTATCTTCGGCAAAGCGTGACGACATGCGTTTGATTTCTGTTGTCATGGGCACCAATTCTGACGAAGCGCGTGCTCAGGAAACGCAAAAGCTGCTTAGCTACGGCTTCCGCTTCTTTGAAACGATGAAGCTTTACGAGCGTGGCGCTGTTCTCGCTACGCCGCGCGTTTGGGGTGGTGATATTAACGAACTGCGAGTCGGCGTTGATGAAGAAGTCTTCATGACTCTGCCGCGCAATCGTAATGAAGAACTTCGCGCTCGCCTGAATCTTGATCCAGACCTGAAAGCGCCGATTGCCATTGGCGACGAGGTGGGTACGCTAGAAGTGCACCTGGGTGATGAAATCGTGGGCGAGCGTCGTTTAGTCGCTTTGGAAAATGTTGAAGAGGGTGGGCTGTTCAAGCGTCTGTTTGATCAGGTTCAGCGCTTCTTTAGCGGTCTGATCAGTAACTTTACCGACTAGTTTGACGTTGGTATGTTCGCTGATTAGTCCAAACGTATATTGACGATGAAAGGTTTGCTATGAAAAAAGGTGTCCCTCAGGGAGTCCGCGATTTGCGCCAGCCGGCAGTGCTGGAGCCGCCTAAAATCACCTTTCCCTGTGATTATTCATTAAAAATCGTAGGAGACGCCGCGGACGATTTTCCGGCCAGCGTATGCCAAGTCATTGTGCAATACGCTGCTGATTTCGATGCGACCACGATGCAGGTGGTTGACAGTCGAAACGGGCGTTTCCAGTCAGTGCGTGTGGTGATTAGAGCAACGGGTGAGCAGCAAATAAAACAATTGTTTGATGCTCTAAAGGCTACCGGTCGTGTCCATATGGTGGTGTAATCGTGCAAGATTCGGCGCCGATTGAGCTACATCGTTTAGGTCGCCAGCCGTATCTTCCGATATGGGAGGCGATGCGCTCGCTGACCGATACCCGAGATGAGCATACGCCTGATCAATTCTGGCTAGTTGAGCACGACCCTGTATTTACTCAGGGCCAGGCAGGTAAGCCGGAGCATTTGCTAATGCCCGGCGATATCCCAGTTGTGCAGACTGATCGCGGCGGTCAGGTCACCTACCATGGCCCTGGCCAAGTGGTGCTTTATCCGCTTTTAGATGTGCGCAGGGGTAAGATCGGTGTGCGTGATTTGGTGACCGCGTTGGAGCGCGCGGTGATTGAGGTATTGAGCAGCTATGGTCTTAATGCATATGCCAAACCTGACGCGCCTGGCGTTTATGTTGCTGGCGGGGCAGGTGAGCAAAAAATCGCCTCGCTAGGGCTGCGTATTAGACGGGGTGCCAGTTTTCATGGGGTGGCGTTAAACGTGGATGGCGATTTATCGCCTTTTCTGCGCATTAATCCGTGTGGTTATGCCGGCATGCCGATGGCGAAATTGTCAGATTTTGTGACATTACCTGATGAGCACTGCGTAGGCGATCAGTTGGCGCAAGCGTTAGCGGCTCAGTTAAAGCGCCGTTTATTGCTCGTTGAGCCGTTGCCAGCACACTAATTTTTTAGGGCTTTTGTCTAGAACCGTTATGTTCTAGATACATGATTTCTCAATGCTATAAATTGCCGCTGTACCGGGAGCCTAGAGGTTAGCTTTCAGTACAGCGGCTTTTTTATGCCTAGCCTACATTGAACGTAGGAATACGATTGGGATCGGGTTCTTGATGCTGGCCGGGAATGGCTGCAGGTGAGGCAAGGCCTAGGTTATTCTTTTCAAAAACGCGGTCAGCGCGATAGCTTGAGCGCACGAGCGGACCTGATGGAACTTCCATAAAGCCCTTTTCAAGACCAATCTCACGGTAGCGATCAAATTCTTCTGGTGTTACCCAGCGCTCTACCGGCAAGTGGTTTTTGGTTGGGCGCAGATATTGCCCAAGCGTCACAATGTCGACACCTATTTCACGCAGGTCGTCAAACGTTTGTAAGATCTCTTCGTCGGTTTCACCTAATCCCAGCATTATGCTGGTTTTGGTGATGATGTCAGGACGGTAGCGCTTGGCATGAGCAAGCACATCAAGAGTTTTACGATAGCCTGCACGCCGGTCACGTACGCGCCCCGTTAATCGCTCAACGGTTTCAACGTTTTGGGCAAATACCTGTAGCCCGGAATCAACGACGCGCTCAATTGCCGTGAGTTCGCCATCAAAGTCGGGTGTTAACGCCTCAACGACAACGTCCGGCGTGCGCGCTTTAATAGCGCTTACGCAGTTGGCGTAATGCGTTGCACCACCATCGTCTAGATCATCACGATCTACCGAGGTCAGTACAATATAGCGCAGCCCCATCAGCTCGACTGACTTAGCCGTGTTTTCAGGCTCTTCAAGATCCAGCCATCCTTGTGGGTTGCCGGTGTCTACTGCGCAGAAGCGGCATGCGCGTGTGCAGACGGACCCCATCAGCATGATAGTGGCCGTGCCGTTGCTCCAGCACTCGCCCATATTAGGGCAGTGTGATTCTGCACATACGGTGCTAAGTCGATGCGTGGCGACGTTTTTCTTCACCGCTTCAAAGCGTTCGCCACCCGGGATCTGAGCTCGTAACCACTTTGGCTTGCGCTCAAGAGTAGGGGCTTCTGCCTGCTCTTTGCGCTGCTTCATGCCATCCTTGATTACCGACATGCCATGTTCATTGCGGAATTTTTCACCGCTAGACACGCGCTGCGAGGGAATCTTGCTCATAGGGACAGAGCCTCTCTATTGTGCGGTAGGCATGGTGACGGAGGGGGCGCTCACCTCTCACCCAGCCTGCCAGTTGATGCGTAACTCGCTGGATAATTCTTTAACCTAATGGGCGCTAATGTAACATATCTCGCCGTCAACAGGACACCGATAGGGACTACTGCCAGCTCAACCCCAATCGGCCTGCGGGCTGGCGTGCTAAGGGGCAGATGCCCAGTTGAAATAACCGGAATGCTGCACAGGATAGTCCTGAAAAAAGAGGCTTGAAAATAGCCTTAAAAATAGTGCCGGCATTTATTTTGGGCTAAAGATCGACGTCATACAGGTAGTGTCCTAAACTATGTTGCGTTGCAGCATCATTGCTTTCGGGTCTGATGCTTGTGCATCTACCCAATGGGGGAACCTATGAATTTTTTGGCAAATCCTTTGCTTTCTAGTTCCACGCTTACGCCTTTATTTGATCCGTTCGGATTTGGGCGTGCGGCCTTTGATTACTGGCGCGATAGCGTTGAGCGCAGCGTTTTGTATTTAGATGTAATGCGCGAACGCGGCAATCAATACCTTGAGCATATGGAGCAAACTAAGCCCAGTGTGCTGGGCTTCGATACTGAAGTATTAATGGATGGGCGCACGCTGCCACGGCCCACTAACTATGAACTACTGCGTGTACTACCTCACGAAGGTACCGAAGTTGATCTACAAAAGCGTCCCTTTGTCGTTGTAGACCCGCGCGCAGGGCATGGGCCAGGCATCGGTGGTTTTAAACCTGACAGCGAGCTAGGCGTCGCGCTGAAAGCTGGCCACCCCTGCTATTTTATTGGTTTTCTGCCGTTCCCTGAGCCCGGTCAAACCGTTGAGGATGTAGTCGAGGCAGAAATCGCTTTCTTGCGTCATGTTATAGAACTGCATCCGGAAACCACCGAAAGACCCATGGTCGTAGGCAACTGCCAGGCGGGTTGGCAGCTTATGATGGGGGCTGCCTTAGAGCCTGATGTGTTTGGGCCTATATTGATTGCCGGCGCGCCGCTTTCTTACTGGGCTGGCGAGCACGGTAAGGCACCCATGCGTTATACCGGTGGAATGTCGGGCGGCAGTTGGATTACCGCGTTAACGAGCGATATCGGCGACGGGATGTTTGACGGTGCCTGGCTGGTACAGAATTTTGAGCGCCTCAATCCAGCAAACACCCACTGGAAAAAGCAATATCACCTTTACGACAACATTGATACCGAGGCGGGTCGCTACCTTGATTTTGAACGCTGGTGGGGTGGTCACGTTGTGTTGGGCGGTGAAGAAATTCAATACATCGTCGATAACTTGTTTGTCGGAAATCGGCTTTCGACCGCACAGTTAGTGACTCACGACGGTCGTCGCATTGATCTGCGTAATGTTCGCTCACCGGTCGTTGTTTTCTGTTCAAAAGGCGATGATATAACGCCACCGCCTCAAGCCCTGGGCTGGATTCGTGATCTTTATGAAGACGAAGATGATCTTATCGCCAATGAGCAGACCATCGTCTATTGCCAGCACGACACTACGGGCCATTTAGGAATTTTTGTATCGAGCAGTGTCTCGCGTAAAGAGCATACCGAGTTCACCGCCAATATGGATTATATTGATGTGATGCCACCGGGGCTGTATGAAACCACGGTGACGCATACCGATGATCATCACGACCCGGCGTTAATCGAGCGCGATTATTTGCTGGAGTTTACACCCCGTAATTTTGCAGAGCTTGATCGGGACGTGATGCATAAGCCGGAGGATGACCGACGTTTTGCAACGGTTGCGCGTGTATCCGAAATTAATCTGGGCATGTACCGCCTTTTCCTTCAGCCTTGGCTAAAAGCGAGCATTACGCCGGAAGCCGCGCGCTGGATACGCCGCATGCACCCCATTCGTTTGGGCTATAAGCTATTTTCTGACCGTAACCCATTGTCAGTGCCGTTGCCGGTAATGGCGGAGGTGGTGCGCAAGAATCGTCACTCTGTCTCTCAAGACAATTTGTTTAAAGCACTTGAGACCATGGGCTCAGATCAGATTGTGACTAGCTTAAACAGCATGCGCGATTTACGTGACGCCAATACCGAAAAAATGTTCATGAATATCTACGGTCAGCCATTTTTGCAGGCAGCTGTGGGTCTTCATGGCGATGCCCACGTACACCGTCGCCGCCCTGGTGCAGAGCCTGAGCACCGACGCTTTGTTAAGCAGCGCCAGGAAGAGATTCGTGAAAAAATAGCGCAAGGTGGCGCTCATGAAGCAGTCATGCGCTCGCTTATTTATGTACTCGGCGGCGCACCCGCGACAGATGAACGTAATTTCAAGCGTCTGCGCGCCTCGCGATCTGAGCTTGAGCCCGGCATTAAGCTCAGTGAGTTTAAGCGTTTGGTACGCGAGCAGTTCTTCATATTGAAGCTTGATCGTGAGCAAGCGTTAAATGTGTTGCCTGGACTGCTCAACGGGCTGAGTAATGCCGATATTAGCGGCCATGTGAAGCAGCTTGAGCATGTTTTCGCCGCCAGCGGTGAGCTTTCAGAACGTGCAGCAGAGCGCTTCGCACAGATTAAAATGCTATTTGATAAAGCAAGGCCAGCCAAGCCCGCCGCCGCCCCGGCAAAAGCGCCCGCTAAAACGGTTGCTAAGCCCAAGTCTGCCGCTAAACCAGCCGCTGTGGCTGAGCCCACCACGCCAAAGCCAAGTGCCGCTGAGCGTGCACCCGCTAAATTGCAATCGGTTAAGCCATTAGCTAGTGCCGAGAAAAAGGCAGCCAGTAAATCAGTTGCGAAGCCTGCGAATGGCGCGGGTAAAAAGACACCGCCCAAACGCTAAATCAGTCGCTTAGCTCAACGCGCCCTCGCCTATTTGGTGGGGGCGCGTTGTTTGTTTCAGCACTTTTTGGGTTGCCGTAAAGCCGAGGGCAGTCTAGTGTCTAGCTACTCTTTATCTGAAATTTAAGGATTCACACCACTACTTAGTTGCTACTGGCGCTTAGCCAAGGGCTGGGGTAGGGTAGGCGCATTTTTTCATCCGTATCTTTTTAATGGCCTGTTTCCCGGCGATACGGCACCGAATTCAGAGCACGCGCTAGAGTCAGCCCGTGCATTAGGAAAGTGGAGCACTATGGGCAAGTCACTGGTCATCGTCGAGTCGCCAGCTAAAGCGAAGACGATTAACAAATATCTCGGCAACGATTTCATCGTGAAGTCGAGCGTGGGTCACATCCGTGACCTGCCGACCAGCGGCTCAGGTAAGGCAGCCTCCGACCCTAAGGAGCGCGCTCGCCAGGCCGCAGCGACACGCAAAATGTCGGCGGAAGAGAAAGTTGAGCATAAAAAGCGCAAAAGCCAAGATCAGCTAATTCGGCGTATGGGCATCGATCCTAATAACGGTTGGGAAGCTCACTACGAAGTGCTGCCCGGAAAAGAAAAAGTCGTTGCCGAGCTGAAAAAGCTGGCTGAGAAAGCTGATGCTGTCTATCTCGCAACGGATTTGGATCGCGAGGGGGAAGCCATTGCATGGCACCTGCGCGAGACCATCGGGGGCGATAACGACCGCTACAAGCGCGTGGTGTTTAACGAGATCACCAAAAACGCGATCCAGGACGCGTTCAAAGCACCTGGCGTGCTTAACATACCCCGTGTAGAGGCACAGCAAGCGCGACGCTTCCTCGACCGAGTGGTGGGCTTTATGCTCTCGCCGCTGCTATGGGCGAAAGTGGCACGGGGGCTGTCAGCTGGTCGAGTGCAGTCGGTAGCCGTGCGCTTAATTGTTGAGCGTGAGCGCGAAATCCGTGCGTTTATTCCTGAAGAGTTTTGGGATGTTCACGCTGACTTAGCCTCACCAGAGGGCGAGCTAGTGCGCTTCGCATTGGTGCGCCAAGACGGCAAAGCGTTTAGGCCTACCTCTGAAAAAGATACGCTGGCGCGTATTGAGCAGCTTAGGAAAGCCAAACTAGCGATTACCTCGCGTGAAGATAAGCCCACCAGTTCAAAGCCCACGGCTCCCTTTATTACCTCTACGCTGCAGCAAGCGGCGAGTGGGCGGTTAGGCTTTTCGGTTAAGAAAACCATGACCATGGCTCAGCGTCTCTACGAAGCTGGCTACATTACCTACATGCGTACTGATTCCACCAATTTGTCGAAAGACGCCGTGGAAAGCGTGCGTGAGTACATTAGTGAAGAGTTTGGTGAGCGCTACCTGCCGGAAGCGCCTAATCGTTATAGCAGTAAAGAAAGCGCCCAAGAAGCTCACGAAGCTATTCGCCCTTCAAGCGTTGAGCGCAAAGCAACCGATTTAGCGGGCATGGAGCGTGACGCAGAGCGTCTTTATGAATTGATTTGGCGCCAGTTTGTGGCTTGTCAAATGACCCCCGCGCAGTATCTTTCAAGCACGCTGAGCGTTGAGGTCGATGGCTATGAGCTGCGTGCCAAAGGCCGCGTGCTCAAATTTGATGGCTATACGCGGGTAATGAAGCCCGGCGGTAAAAATGAGGACCAGACCCTGCCTGACTTGCCGCAGGGGACGCCCATGGCGCTGGAAGCGCTTGATCCGCTGCAGCACTTTACTAAGCCTGCACCACGCTATACCGAAGCAAGCCTGGTTAAAGAGCTTGAAAAACAGGGCATTGGTCGACCTTCAACCTACGCCTCTATTATTTCGACGATTCAAGATCGCGGCTATGTGAAATTAGAAAACCGGCGTTTTTATGCTGAAAAACTTGGTGATATTGTCACCGAACGGCTAAAAGAATCGTTCCCGGATTTGATGGATTTCTCGTTCACCGCTCGTATGGAAGATAGCTTGGATGAAGTTGCCGAAGGTGAGCGCAACTGGCAGGGTTTGCTAGACGACTTCTACGGTGAGTTCCGTGAAGAGCTTGCTAAAGCAGAGAGCGATGATGGTATGCGGCCCAATCAGCCGGTGCCGACAGACATAGATTGCCCTAGCTGCGGTCGTCATATGCAGATTCGAACGGCTTCTACGGGCGTTTTCTTGGGCTGTAGCGGCTATAATCTGCCGCCAAAAGAGCGCTGCAAAACGACTATCGACCTTATTCCGGGTGAGGAGGCCGTTGCCGAAGACGCGGGAGAAGACGCTGAAACCAACGCGCTGCGGGCGAAGAATCGCTGTCACAAGTGTGGCACGGCCATGGACAGCTATTTAATCGATGAGACGCGCAAGCTGCATATCTGTGGCAATAGCCCAGACTGCGATGGCTACGAAGTCGAGAGTGGTAAATTCAAGATTAAAGGCTACGATGGCCCGGTGATTGAGTGCGATAAATGCGGCTCTGAGATGCAGCTTAAATCAGGCCGGTTTGGTAAGTATTTTGGCTGTACCAATGGTGACTGCAAAAATACGCGCAAGCTATTGAAAAGTGGCGAAGTGGCGCCGCCCAAAATGGATCCGATTCCGATGCCGGAGCTGGCCTGTCAGAAGGTTGACGACCATTACGTGCTGCGCGATGGGGCAAGCGGTCTATTTTTAGCAGCCAGCAAGTTTCCTAAAAATCGTGAAACGCGGCCGCCGTTAGTCAAAGAATTGAAAGCGCATGCTGATGAGCTGCCAGAGAAATATCACTTTATTCTCAAGGCGCCTAGTGAAGATCCTGATGGACGCCCGGCTCAGATTCGATACTCTCGCAAGAGTAAAGAGCAGTTTGTGATGACCGATGAGGAAGGTAAGGCCACTGGCTGGAAAGCCACGTTTGATGCCGGCAAATGGCACGTGGAGGATAAGCGTAAGTGAGTGCGCAGTCCCGAACCAATCAATTGCTCTATCAGGCTGAGCTGCTAGCCACGTTATCAGCCGGGGATGACGAACATGCCACGGCGAGACAGATGGCCCAGGAGGAGGGCGCGTTGGCGCTCTTTGAGCTGGCTTTAGAGTCGCTGTTGCGTGAAGTCACTGAGCATGCACGGTTGTCAGAACATGCTTGGCGTATTCTGCTAGCAGAAGATGGTGTGAATTTAGCAGAGCTGCAACGCCTGCGCGATTTAAGAGCCCATCCTGAGAGCTGGTTACACTGGCTCGTGGCCCAGCTTGAGCGCTTGCACAGTGACGATGGGGCCGCACGGCGTACGGCGCACAATCCCGCGATGATTGCAGTGGGTAGCCCAGTGAATTTACGCAAGCAGCTATTGGATAATCTCCAGGCAGCAAAGCGAGAAATAGGCGCTCTGCGGGAAACTAGCTTGGAATGGTAGGTCTACTAAAATAACGAAAAGCGCTCATTGCAGTAATGCCTTGGTGAGCGCGGTTATTCACTGCGCGTTAGCTGTATTGCGCGTATGACGAAAATACTAACGGCGAATGTGGGAATAATGTATAACAGCCACCAGATGAGCCTTGTGGGTCAACCACAGGCTAACGTGTTTCGAGAGCTACCATGATGCCTGTCAATCGCCGTCGTTTTCTCGCTATGGCGCTGAGCTTTCCCGCCGTTGCGAGCGCTGCTGTGAATTCGCCTAGTCCATCAGGCGTCCCGGATCTCGTTGAGGCGATGCTCACGCGTGCTCATGTACCTAGGCACAGCAACGAACTATGGGTGTTGATAGATGATCAAGAGTCTACGCTAAGCGTGTTTCGTGGCAATGCCTTACTAGAGCGCTTTGCGCCGATATCGTTAGGGCGGGCGGGGGCAAAAACGCAGCGCGTACGTGGCGATAGTGTGACCCCTTTGGGCGAGTTTCGTATCAATCGTTTTAATTACGAAAGCCAGTGGCGCACTTTTATGGCCATTGACTATCCAACGCCGGCCCATGCACGCATGGCATTGGAAAGTGGGGTTTACTCCCAAACGGATTATGAAGACTACTTCGAATACTACCGCCGTTACGGTCACCCATCCCAAAATACGGCGCTTGGCGGCGCTATTGGTATTCATGGGTTGGGTGGCGCGGATCCCGATATTCATGGGCGCTATAACTGGACTCAGGGGTGTGTTGCCGTTACCAACGAGCAAATTGATCGCCTCGCAGAGCTAGTGGGTGTTGGCACCCGTGTAGTGATCCGTTAAGCTAGCGCCGTTGTAAGGAAGTTCGAGGTTTTTAAATAAGTGGCTATAGACAAGCGCTGTGGACTATTATAAAACAGCGTTTGACTTGTGTGCTTAACAGCACAAGTCATTGAAAAGAACCTGCACCGCAGGTAGACAAATTTAAGCTAAGAGCTTAGCCTTACCTTTGTCATACCCTTAACGTAGTACCCAAGGACGACTCAAGGAGAACATTATGACTCTGAAAAATACTCTGAAAATGACTGCTGCTGCCGCTTCTCTGGCAATCCTAGCTGGTTGTGCTTCTACCAGCGCTCTGGAAGAAGTTCGCATGACTGCTGAGTCTGCACAAGCTGACGCTGCAGAAGCACGCAGCATGGCTTCACAGGCTATGAACACTGCAAACCAAGCCCAGCGCGATGCGCAGGCTGCTCTGCAGATGTCTGAGCAGAACCGTGAAGAAATGAACCGTATGTTCCAGCGTTCCATGCAGAAGTAATTCTGCCTGGACTGTTGGGGAGTCAATAGACTCTTTCAGCGGTTGCTGTATGTGTAGATTGTAATGCAAGAAGCTTTGCACACAGCTACACAAAAAAACCCCGCCTCGGCGGGGTTTTTTGTTGCTGCGCTATCAGCGCATCAAGCTTTTTCTTCGCTGCTAGGTGCTGCTGTGAGCTCAATTTCGTCGATAAGTTCGACAGGCTCGGGTTTTATTTCAGGTGCTCCGGGGCCAAAGAGGGCAATAAATTGGCCGTCTGGTGCGTCAACGGCACGCTCTATCTGCTCTGGGTCGATCTCTACTTGATCTTCAGTTAGCGCCGTAACGCGATCAATTGCGTTGCGTATCGGTTCGAAATCACCCACGTTTTCTTCAAGTTGAGGGAAGGACTGCACGAACAGTGTGCCGTCGGCTCCCCAGCCTGCTTTAAAGGGTGCATCCATCAGGTTGACCTGAGTGCCGCTAGGCAGGCGCTCATACAGCGAGGCGATATCTTCAGGGTACATGCGAATACAGCCACGGCTAGCACGCATGCCTACGCCGTCTGGCTTATTGGTGCCATGAATTAAGTAGCTAGGCATCGCCAGAAGGATGGCGTGCTCGCCAAGCGGGTTGTCAGGGCCTGAGGGCACAATTGAAGGCGCAGGATCGCCACGTTCAGCCGCTTCGCGGCGCATCGAAGCTGGCGGTGCCCATGCAGGATCTTTTACCTTAACGGTTGTGCGAGTGATACCAACCGGGGTTGCAAACTCTTCCCGACCTACGCTAATCGGGTAGGTTTCAACGATGCCCGGATTGTTGGCCGGGTAATAGTAAAGACGCAACTCAGATAGGTTGACTACGACGCCTTCACGAGGTGCTGGGGGCAAAATATACTGAGCCGGAATAACGACCTCGGTACCTGCGCCAGGAACCCATAGGCTTACGCCAGGATTGGCCATACGAATTTCTTCATAGCCAATATTGTGACGTCGAGCAATATCAAGGAGTGTCTGGCTAGAGTCTTCGACGACGACCGTATAGCGTTCCCCGACGATGTCGCCGGTTTCAGGTAGGCGGAAGTGGCCGCGGGGCAGCTCGTCTCGGCTAGCAACTTGTGATGCGCTGTCAACGGCATCGAGGTTGATTTCTTGCGCTTGTTGGCTGTCTACCTGCTCGTCAGCGGATTGCGCAAAAGCAGGGGTAGCCAGGCTAGCTGCAAACAGCACAGCCAAGCTGGTGGGGCCCCAGAGATTGAAAGTATGTCGAATGTTCATAGTCGTTCCTAATATGTTAATTTACTGCTGATGCGCGTTTTGGTGACCAGTAGGGCATAGCTATTGACAAGTTTGCCCCAAGGTTCACGCCGCCGCTACTTTTTGATTAAGCGTGCTGAGTAAGTTTTCTAGCTGCTGAAAACGCTTATCAACACTTTCCATAGGTAATTCAAATCTTAAGGTGTCTGCGCCATCCAGGCGGTAGTGTTTTGGTGAGCGTTGAATAAGTGTCACCAGCGTCATGGGGTCGACCTGAGTGCTGCTCTCAAATAGCACTCGACCACGGCTTTCGCCGGCTTCTATTCGGCTGATGCCTAGCTGCTCAGCGCGATGGCGCAGCTTGGTTTGCCGAATGAGGTTTTTCAATGGCGCGGGCAGCAAGCCAAAGCGGTCAATAAGCTCAACCTGCAGTTCTTTAAGCTCGCCATCGCTCTGCGTATTGGCAATCCGCTTATACATCACTAGCCGCTGCTGCACATCGTGAATGTAGTCGCTGGGAATGAGGGCAGGCAGATTAAGGCTAATTTCGACACCGGTATTGAAGGGAACATCGATATTGGGGGTTTTGCCGGCACGAATCGCCTTCACGGCTCGATCAAGCATTTCCATATAAAGCGTGTAGCCAATGGTTTCCATTTGGCCGCTCTGCTCATCGCCTAGCAGTTCACCTGCTCCGCGAATTTCCATGTCGTGGCTAGCCAGCGTAAAACCCGCCCCTAAATCATCCGAAGCGCTGATGGCCTCAAGACGTTTTATCGCATCGCGCGTCATGGCTTTTGGTGTAGGGGTCAAAAGATAGGCATAGGCTTGATGGTGGCTGCGGCCAACTCGTCCCCGTAGTTGGTGTAGTTGGGCCAGGCCAAATTTGTCAGCACGCTCAATGATGATGGTGTTTGCGCTAGGCACATCAATGCCTGTCTCAATAATGGTGGAGCAGACCAATACGTTAAATCGGCGATGGTAGAAGTCCGACATGATGCGTTCCAGGCTGCGCTCAGGTAGCTGGCCGTGGGCAACGCCAACGCGTGCTTCGGGTATCAGTTCGCGGATCTTTTCGGCGGTGTTTTCGATCGTTTTAACTTCGTTATGCAGCACATAGACCTGGCCACCACGCAATATTTCACGCAGCAGGGCTTCTTTTATCACGCTGTCGTCATGCTGCTGCACGAAGGTTTTGACCGAAAGACGGCGGGCCGGCGGCGTGGCGATGATCGATAGGTCGCGGATGCCGCTCATGGCCATGTTCAGCGTACGCGGAATAGGCGTGGCGGTCAGGGTTAATATGTCGATCTCAGCGCGTAACGTTTTTAGCTTCTCTTTTTGGGCAACCCCAAAGCGATGCTCCTCGTCGATAATGAGCAGGCCCATTTTAGGTAGCTCAACACTTTTCGAGAGCAGCTTGTGAGTGCCGATCACAATATCGGTTTGACCGTTTTTAATGCTTTCCAGCGTCTGAGAGACTTCTTTGGCACTGGTGAAGCGGGAAATCAGGCCAATATTGACGGCAGTATCGGCAAAGCGATCGCGGAAGTTCTCAAAATGTTGGCGTGCGAGCAGAGTGGTCGGCACCAGGACGACCACTTGCCGGCCGGACTGCACGGCTAGAAACGCCGCGCGCATAGCGACTTCTGTTTTGCCGAAGCCTACGTCGCCGCACACCACGCGGTCCATCGGCTGTGGCGACGTCATGTCGCTGATCACCGCCTCAATGGCCGCATGCTGATCGGGCGTCTCCTCAAACGGGAAGTTGGCTGAGAAACGTAGGTAATCCTCCCCGGGGGCTTCGTAGACCACGCCCTGCTGAGCTTCCCTGCGTGCGTAAACGTCCAGCAGTTCGGCTGCGGTATCACGAATTTTCTCGGCGGCTTTGCGACGCGCTTTTTCCCATTGATCTGAGCCCAGCTTATGCAGAGGCGCTAGTTCGTCGTCGGCGCCGCTATAGCGGGAGATCATATGTAGGCTATCGACGGGCACATACAGCTTGGCGCCATCTGCATAGGAGAGCGCAAGAAACTCATTTGCCTGCCCGCCTGCCTCTAATGTCTCAAGGCCTAAGTAGCGGCCCACGCCATGGGCTTGGTGAACAACCGGCGCGCCCTCACGCAGCTCTGATAGATGACGTACCGCTAGCTCATTGTCATCGGTGGCTTTTTCACGACGGCGACTTTGACGTACGACTTCGCCAAATAACTCGGTTTCGCTGATCACCGCCAAACTGGGGTTGTTAAGCCACAGGCCACTGTCGACTAGCCCTTCGGTAATCGCATACTGTTGGCTGCCAGCCAGAAACGCATGGAAACTCTCAGTGTGGGGCAGCGATAGCTTCAGCGGTGCCAGTATCTCTTCTAATGCCTCGCGCCGGCCGCGGGATTCCGCCACAAAAAGCGTGCGTGTTTTAGAGTGTGAGGTTAAAAACGCGGACAGATCGCTTAACGGCTTTTTCGCTCGTGAGTTGATCGACAGCGTAGGAAGCGATGTGGCGTCAGGCAGCTGCGCATGGCGTTGCTGGCTGTCTTCGGTCAGCTCAATGCGCGGATACGATTTGATGGCCGAAAATACGTCACTGACGGGAAAAAATGCCCGGTGCGGAGGCAGAAGTGGGCGCGTATTGTCCACGCCTAAGTTGACAAAGCGGGCGTCTATTGCCTGCCAATGCTGCTCGGCTGCTTGGAAAACGCCGGGCAGTAAAGCTACTCGCGTGTCATTCGTCAGGTGATCGAATAAAGAGGCGGTATGCTCAAAAAATAGCGGTAGGTAGTGCTCAAGGCCCGGTGATGGAATGCCTTTTAATGCATCGTTATACAGCGGGCACTGGCGCGGGTCGACGTCAAACAGTGTTTCAAATTTTTCGCGGAAACAGGCAATGGCACTACGGCTGAGTGAGTACTCATGAGCGGGTAATAGCTCGAGTGACTCAAGTTTATCCGTAGAGCGCTGGCTGCCTGGGTCAAAGTGGCGCAGCGTATCGATTTCATCATCAAACAAGTCGATACGGATTGGTTCATCCATACCCATGGCAAACAGATCAATCAGCGCGCCGCGCATGGCATATTCGCCGGGTTCGTAAACCGTTTCTACGGCACGGTAGCCCGCTCGCGATAATGATTCGCGAAAGGTCTCACGATCCAGCCGCTCGCCGGTTTTTAAGGTCATCACTCGCCCGGCAATATATTCAACCGGGGGCAGACGCTGCATCAGCGTATTGATTGGCACCAGCACAATGCCGCGCACGCCATCTTGCAGCTGACGAAGCGTGCGTAGTCGTGCCGAGACAATGTCTTGATGGGGTGAAAAGCTGTCGTAGGGCAGCGTTTCCCAGTCGGGGAAGGGCAGCACCGGTACGTCGCTGTAGAAATACAGGTCTTGCTCAAGGCGCTGCGCGCTGGCCGTATTGGGCGTGATGACCAATAGAGGCGCGTGGGTTGCAACGCGGGAGAGTGCCAGTGCAGTCGCACTGCCCGGCGGCGATGTCCAGTAGAGCGTATCGCGAGTCCCTTCGGGCTGGGGCGGTTCGAGCAGAGAAAAAGTCGGCATAATCAAGATATCGTTTTGCGCTGAAACGGAAAGCAGATCATACACGATCACCCGTTTCAGTTAGAGCGCTGTCGCTTATCGATAGTTACTAATCATTGGCCAAGCTTGTAGTCAAATCGACGATTCTGTAATACGCCTACACGTTGTGCGACCATCCTTTGATTGCGACGGCGGCGCTTGGCTAGGATAATGCAGCACGGAAATTGTTTTTTACTTATTGTTTTTACACTTTTTCACTACATTAATGAGGCCGCACGTGAGTCAGCAAGCTCTCGAAAACGTTTTTCAAGAATGGCAGGGTAACGAGGCTTTGGCGGAACAGATGATCCCTATGGTGGGTCAGCTCTATCGTCAAAATAACGTTGTTGCCACCATGTTCGGACGTTCGTTGATTAAGCGGTCGGTCATTCGCATTCTTAAAGACCATCGCTTCGTGCGCAAGCTGGAAGGGACAGAGCTGTTTGTCGACGATACGTACCCAATCCTAAAAGGCATGATTGCGCTTAACCTTGGGCCTGCGCATGTAGATGTCGGTAAGCTGGCGGTGATGTTTAAGCGCCAAGGTGGCGGTGACGTTGAGGCTTTCCTACGTAAAGAGCTTCACGAAATAATTGATGGTTATCAGTCGGGCGCAAGCACGGGCGAGCCTCAAGATGTAGTGCTTTACGGGTTTGGTCGTATTGGCCGCTTGCTAGCGCGAGTGATGGTTGAGAAAGCCGGAGGCGGTAACCTTCTGCGCCTACGTGCCATCGTGGTGCGCGGCCGTGGCGACGTGGCGAAAGATCTTGAAAAACGCGCCAGCCTGCTGCGCCGTGATTCTGTTCATGGCCCTTTCGATGGTACGATTATCGTCGATGCGCAGGCGCGCACGTTGACGGTTAATGGCAATGTTATCCAGGTTATTTACGCCGATTCTCCTAGTGAGATTGATTACACCGAGTACGACATCGACAACGCTGTGATTGTTGATAATACCGGTATCTGGCGCGATGAAGACGGCCTGGGTCAGCATTTGAAATGTAAAGGTGCCGCTAAAGCTCTGCTAACCGCACCGGGCAAAGGCGACATTAAGAATATTGTTTATGGTATTAACCATGCGTCGATTGGTGACAGCGATCTTATTGTCTCTGCTGCGTCATGCACGACCAATGCGATTGTGCCGGTATTGAAGGTGCTCAACGACGAATACGGCGTTGTGAATGGCCATGTTGAAACCGTCCATGCCTACACTAACGATCAGAACCTGATCGATAACTACCATAAAGGCGATCGTCGTGGCCGTAGCGCGGCGCTCAACATGGTATTGACTGAAACGGGAGCCGCTAAAGCTGCCGCGAAGGCATTGCCTGAGTTAGAAGGCCGGCTGACAGGCAACGCCATTCGCGTGCCCATCCCCAATGTTTCCATGGCTATTCTAAACCTGACGCTGGATAAAGAAGTCAATGCCGTTGAGCTAAATGATTACTTGCGTCGGATGTCAATTGAGTCCGCTTATCAGAAGCAGATTGACTTCGTTGATTCCGCCGAAGTGGTGTCATCTGATTTCGTTGGCAACCGCCATGCAGGCATTGTTGATGCTAAGGCGACGATTGCTAGCGGTCATCATGCTGTCGTTTATGTGTGGTACGACAATGAGTTTGGCTACAGCTGTCAGGTAGTGCGTATTTTGCAGCAGATGTCTAATGTGCAGTTCTTAAAGTTACCACGCTAAGTAATTAGTCGTAGGAAAGTCCGTGCGTTGGACGTTCATGCGAGCAGGACTAGCGGGCGCTACCTTTGGGTGGCGCCTTTTTTTGGTCCCAATTCACCTTCTTGTGTATGTATATAGCACTTTTGAAGGTCATAAGGGATGTGGTCATTGGACGCGCTTGTCTTTATAATAAGAGGGATTTTTCGGGGTGGTTCAAGTGCTGCTTGGGCCTGACTGGTAACAATCTGAGCAGAAAACAAGAATTCACTGAGCAGAAAAGAAGCATTCGAACCCCATACCTTCGTATATCCGATCCAACAACTGGGCGAGACTATGATCGAAGTCAAAAAAGGCCTGGATCTCCCCATCACGGGAGCGCCCGAGCAGCGTATTGAAGATGCGCGGCCTGTGCGCCACGTGGCAATCCTGGGTACTGACTACGTTGGCATGAAGCCAACAATGGAAGTTCAGGAAGGGGATAAGGTCAAACTAGGCCAATTGCTCTTCACCGATAAGAAGATTGATGGCGTGCGCTATACAGCGCCTGCTGCCGGTGAAGTGCTTGCAATAAACCGTGGCGAAAAACGTCGTTTGCTATCTGTTGTGATTAAAGTTGATGAGACTGAGGAGGCGATTGAGTTCGCAGCTCATGATCGTAATGCCATCGCACAGCTTGATCGTCAGATCGTAGTTGATCAGCTGGTGGAATCTGGGCTGTGGACAGCGCTACGCACGCGTCCATTCTCGCGTACGCCAGCTATCGACAGCACGCCGGTCGATATTTTTGTGACTGCCGTGGATACCCATCCGCTGAGCCCTGACCCTGCGCTGATCATAAATGAGCAGCCGCAGGCATTTGAAGACGGCCTCAAGGTGTTAGCGCGCCTTACCGAGGGCAACGTTTTCCTATGTACAGGTGAAAAGGGTGCAGGTGAAAAGGGTACAGGCGAAAATGCCTCTATTCCGGGCGGCGATATTGACGGTGTGAAGATTGAAAGCTTTGGGGGGCCTCATCCTGCCGGCTTGGTCGGGACCCATATTCATTACCTTTCCCCGGTCGCACTGCATAAAAAAGTGTGGCACATCGGCTATCAGGACGTGATTGCGTTCGGCAAGCTGTTTGTAGAAGGTAAGCTGGATGTGAGCCGTGTTATTGCCATCGGTGGTCCGCGTGCGGAGAATCCACGTCTTATTCGTACACGCCTAGGTGCTAATACGGATGAGCTGCTGGACGGCGACGTTATCAAGCCTGATGACACTCGCGTCATTTCTGGCTCTGTTTTTTCTGGTTTTGCTGCAGAAGGCAAGTTGACCTATCTAGGCCGCTTTGGCAACCAAGTGAGCTTGCTAGAAGAAGGCAATAAGCGCACATTCATGGGTTGGATGTCTCCCGGTGTTAATCGCCACTCGGTTTTGGGAATTTATATCTCCAAAATTAAAGGGCTGAGCAACTATGCACCGACGACGTCAACGAATGGTTCTGAGCGTGCGATGGTGCCCATCGGTGTCTACGAGAAAGTGATGCCACTAGACATTATGCCTACTCAACTTTTGCGTTCGCTGATCGTGGGTGACATTGAAGCTGCCATGCAGCTTGGGTGTCTTGAGCTGGACGAAGAGGATCTGGCGCTGTGCACGTACGTTTGCCCTGGCAAATACGAATACGGCCCTATCCTGCGTGACAATCTCTCCATGATCGAGAAAGAGGCGTGATGATGGGTATTCAACAGACACTCCAAAATATCGAGCCGCATTTCCACAAGGGCGGAAAATACGAAAAGTTCTATCCGTTATTTGAAGCGGTAGATACTATTTTCTACTCACCGCCTAGCGTTGCTAAAACGACGGCCCACGTGCGCGATGGTATTGATCTTAAGCGTATGATGATCACCGTTTGGCTGTGCACTTTCCCTGCCATGCTATTTGGTATGTGGAATGCCGGCTGGCAAGCTAACGTCGCCATTGATGCGGGTTACGCGTCAATGGGTGGCTGGCGCGAAGCGATCATGATGACCTTGGCGTCGGGTCATGATTCCAGCAGCTTATGGGCTAACTTTGTTCTTGGTGCTACCTACTTCTTACCTATCTATTTGGTAACGTTTGCAGTGGGCGGTTTCTGGGAAGTGTTGTTCGCGATTAAGCGTGGCCACGAGGTGAACGAAGGTTTCTTCGTGACGTCAGTGCTGTTTGCGCTGATTCTTCCCGCCACTATCCCGCTTTGGCAAGTTGCTTTAGGCATCACCTTTGGTGTGGTCATTGGCAAGGAAATCTTCGGTGGTACGGGCAAGAACTTCTTGAACCCCGCACTGACGGCGCGTGCATTCCTATACTTCGCTTATCCGGCGCAAATCTCGGGTGACTCTGTATGGGTCGCAGCCGATGGCTATACGGGAGCCACTGCGCTTTCCTTAGCATTCCAGGACGGCATGACGGCGTTGACCAATACCTTTAGCTGGTGGGATGCCTTCCTTGGCTTTATCCCAGGCTCTGTGGGTGAGGTTTCCACGCTGGCCATCTTTATGGGGGCGGCGGTTCTGCTGTGGACACGTATTGCCTCCTGGCGGATCATGCTGGGTGTATTCCTGGGCATGGTGGCCACCAGTACACTCTTTAACCTGATAGGCTCCGATACCAACGCCATGTTCGCCATGCCTTGGTACTGGCATCTGGTTATTGGCGGGTTTGCCTTCGGTATGGTGTTCATGGCGACTGATCCGGTGTCAGCCTCGATGACTAACCAGGGCCGCCTTATATTTGGTGCGCTGATTGGTGTGATGACTGTCTTGATTCGTGTTGTGAACCCGGCCTTCCCAGAAGGCATCATGCTTGCGATTCTGTTCGCGAACCTGTTTGCACCGCTGATTGACCATTTCTTCGTCCAGGCCAATATCAAGCGCCGCGTTAAGCGTACCGGTGTACCGGCCGAGGAGACTGCCTAATGGCACAAGGTAATAACTCCATCAAGAAAGTCCTGATTGTGGCCTTTGCACTGTGTATTGTGTGCTCGGTCATCGTCTCGACGGCGGCGGTTGCACTGCGCCCCGCTCAGCAGCTCAATCAGGAACTTGACCGTAAAACCAATATCCTCAACGTTGCCAAGCTCTATGAGCCCGGTATGGACGTTGAGGAGGCCTTTAGCGAGCAAATCACCGCCCGCGTTATCGATTTGGATAGCGGCGAATACACTGATGAGTTCGATCCCGATACGTTTGATAGCTTTGAGGCTGCGCGGGATCCCGCTACCGGCCGCACGCTGTCAGGCGATCAGGATATTGCAGGCCTTTCGCGGGTAGAAAACTACGCGACGGTATATCTGATTGGTGACGAAAACGATCCAGAGCAAATTGTGCTACCTATTCGTGGCCAAGGGCTTTGGGGACTGATGCGGGGCTTCTTAGCGGTAGAGGGTGATGGCAACACGATCGTTAGTATCACCTACTACGAGCACAGCGAAACGCCAGGCCTAGGTGGGGAAGTAAACAACCCACGTTGGCAGGCCCAGTGGGAAGGTAAGAAAATTTACGATGAAGAGGGCGACCTCTCACCGGCAATTCACCTTACTAAGGGCGGCGCGAGCGACGACTATGAAGTGGACGCGTTATCTGGCGCTACGCTAACCAGTAATGGCGTGACAAACATGCTGCGGTTCTGGTTAAGCGAGGAAGCATTCGGGCCGTATTTGGCGAAATTCCGCAGCGGTACTGAGCCGGAAGATGCCGAAGGCACCGATACTGACTTCGAAGACGTTGAGGGGGCTTAATCATGGCGGACGTAAATGCAAAAGGCGTTTTAACGGCGCCGATTTTTAGAGACAACCCCATCGCACTGCAGATTTTGGGGATTTGTTCAGCACTGGCAGTAACGACAAGCATGAGCGTGTCGCTGGTAATGGCGCTGGCGGTTATCTTTGTGACTGCGTTCTCAAACTTGTTCGTTTCGTTGATCAGGAATCACATTCCGTCATCGATTCGTATCATTGTGCAGATGACCATTATTGCATCATTGGTTATCGTGGTAGATCAGATTCTCAAAGCCTACGCTTATGAGATGTCCAAACAGCTTTCTGTGTTTGTAGGCCTGATCATTACCAACTGTATCGTTATGGGCCGTGCAGAAGGCTTTGCGATGTCTAACTCGCCAGGTCTGTCGTTCTTAGACGGTATCGGTAACGGCTTAGGCTACGGCTTTGTACTACTGATTGTCGGTTTTGTACGTGAGCTGCTGGGCGCTGGAAGCATCTTTGGCTTCACCGTCCTCCAGACGGTTCAAGACGGTGGCTGGTACGTTCCTAACGGCTTGCTGCTGTTACCGCCTTCGGCGTTCTTCATTATTGGTCTGCTGATTTGGGTTATGCGTTCGGTTAATCCAGAGCAAGTAGAAAGTAATGAGTTCAAAATGAAGGAAAACACCCAGCCCAAGGAGGCCGTGTAATATGGAACATTATCTGAGTCTTTTTGTTGCCTCGGTGTTTGTTGAGAACATGGCGCTGGCCTTCTTCTTGGGCATGTGTACCTTCTTGGCTGTTTCCAAAAAGGTTTCTTCTGCGATTGGTCTCGGTATTGCCGTTATCGTTGTATTGACCGTTACGGTACCCATCAACAACTTGGTGTTCACCTACTTGCTGCAAGAAGGCGCACTAACGTGGACGGGTATCAGCGGTGCTGAAAATATTGATCTTTCGTTCCTTGGGCTGCTTTCCTATATCGGTGTTATTGCTGCACTAGTACAGATCATGGAGATGTTCCTTGATAAGTACGTGCCTTCGCTCTACAACGCGTTAGGTGTATTCCTGCCGCTAATCACCGTTAACTGCGCCATTTTAGGTGGCGTACTGTTCATGGTTGAGCGTAACTACAACTTTGGCGAATCAGTGGTCTATGGTTTTGGCGCAGGCACGGGCTGGGCGCTGGCGATTGCCGCTCTGGCGGGTATTCGTGAAAAGTTGAAGTACAGCGATGTGCCGGGTGGGCTGCAAGGACTGGGCATCACTTTCATCACCGTGGGTCTGATGTCGTTAGGCTTTATGTCTTTCTCTGGCATTCAGCTTTAATCGGAGCCGGTTTTTCTCGGCGATGCTCGCGTCGCCGGGTTATACAAAACCTTCAGCAATAGGAAACCGACATGGTTGATACAACAGTCATCTTGCTCGGTGTTGTCATGTTCACGGTCATCGTTATTAGCTTAACGGCGATCATTCTGGCAGCGCGCAGTAAGCTAGTTAGTAGCGGGGACGTGACCATTGAAGTCAATGGCGACCCTGAGCATACGTTGAGTACGCAAGCCGGTGGTAAGCTGCTAAACACGCTTGCTGCTAACGGTATTTTCCTCTCTTCAGCTTGCGGTGGCGGCGGTTCCTGTGCGCAGTGCAAGTGCCGTGTAGAAGAGGGCGGTGGCTCCATCCTGCCAACCGAAGAATCGCACTTCACTATGCGTGAGAAGAAAGACGGCTGGCGTCTATCTTGTCAGGTACCTGTGAAGCAGGACATGAAAGTAGAAGTGCCTGAAGAAGTCTTTGGCGTTAAAAAATGGGAATGTGAGGTTGTTGCTAACCCCAACGTTGCCACCTTTATCAAAGAACTGAACTTGAAACTGCCTGAAGGTGAGGAAGTTGCCTTCCGTGCAGGTGGCTATGTGCAGCTAGTCGCACCGCCTTACGACATCAAGTTTTCTAATTTTGATATTGAGGAAGAATACCGCGGTGACTGGGAAAAATTTGACATGTTCAAAGTTTCCCACAAGAGCAACGAGGAAGTTATTCGCGCTTACTCGATGGCTAACTACCCTGATGAAAAGGGTATCCTTAAGTTCAATATTCGTATTGCAACGCCGCCTCCCGGTACTAGCCATGCGCCTGGTTTGATGTCTACGTTCGTCTTCAACTTAAAAGAAGGCGACAAAGTGACTGTCATGGGGCCATTTGGTGAGTTCTTCGCCCGCGATACTGATGCTGAAATGATCTTTATCGGTGGTGGTGCAGGTATGGCGCCAATGCGCAGCCATATCTTTGACCAGCTAAAGCGTTTGAAGTCGGATCGCAAGATCACCTTCTGGTACGGTGCGCGCTCTTGGCGTGAAACGTTCTATAACGAAGAGTACGATCAGTTAGCCGAAGAGTTCCCTAACTTTGAGTGGCACTTGGCGCTTTCTGATCCACAAGACGAAGATAACTGGGAAGGCCCTACAGGCTTCATCCATAACGTGCTGTACGAAAACTATCTAAAGGATCATCCCGCGCCTGAAGATTGCGAGTACTACATGTGTGGGCCGCCGATGATGAATGCCTCTGTTATCAAGCTGCTGCTGGATATGGGTGTCGAGCCAGAAAACATCTTACTGGATGACTTTGGCGGCTAATCAATCATCAAGATTGTAAGTCGACAGCCTCGATAGGCCGTAGTAGATATAGACGTGATAAGCGGGGCTGGCCTTTTGGGCTGGCCCCGTTTGTTTATGGATTACCCTCAATAGGCGGGCGCTTATAACCTCTGATCCGCTGATGTATAATGAGTGTACAAAATAAGCTTGTAAGGCACTTCTTGGCAGGTAAGCTGTCGACAGTTACCTGTAGAGAGAGCTACTTGTAGAGAGGACTACTGGCAAGCGACAGTTTAGGTGCAAGCAAAGCATCACTATGAAAATAAGCAGTGTTGGGAGATTGATATGACTATTTGGCTACTGGCATTTGGTTTTATGGCACTGATCATGTGCGCCATGGCCGTGGGTGTGCTTATGGGCCGTAAACCCATAGCGGGCACATGCGGCGGCTTGAATCAGCTTGGATTAAAAGAAGGCTGCGATATTTGTGGCGGTAAAGACGACGTGTGTGAAGAAGAGAATCGCAAGCAAAGCAGTATTCGCCGCCGCAGCGACGAAAGTCGCGGCGCTGATCTAGGTTACGATGTGACCCGTCGATAGCCAGGTATGTACTAGGCGAAAAGCGTATGTTTAAAACGTGCAGCGCTTATTTCGTGAGACGAGTATAACGGGAAGAGGGAGACGCAGAGAGTATGGCGGTTCATAATTACGATGTCGTGGTAATCGGTACGGGGCCTGCAGGGGAAAGCGCAGCCATCAATGCTGCAAAGCATGGCAAGCGCGTAGCGATTGTTGAGAAACAAGCCCAGGTGGGGGGGAATTGTACTCACTGGGGGACGATCCCTTCTAAAGCATTGCGCCATCAGGTCAAACAGATCATGGCGTTCAACACAAACCGAATGTTTCGCGATATTGGTGAGCCGCGCTGGTTCTCTTTTCCTAAAGTGATGGAGCGCTCACGCGGAACCATCGACAAACAGGTAGAGATGCGCACCACGTTTTACGCGCGTAACCGTATTGACCTGTTCCATGGCGTTGCCCGTTTTAAAGACGAACACACCTTAGTGGTACGTGATCGCCAAGAAGGCATGGAAGAACTAGTCGCTAAGAAAATAGTTATTGCCACTGGTTCACGCCCCTATCGTCCGGCGGATATTAACTTCCGTCATCCGCGCATTTATTGCTCTGATACTATTTTAAGCCTCTCGCACACGCCGCGTACGCTAGTGATTTTCGGGGCTGGTGTCATTGGCTGTGAATACGCGTCGATATTTTCAGGCTTAGGCGTCAAAGTTGATCTCATTAATAACCGGGACAGCCTGCTGTCGTTCTTGGACGATGAGATAAGCGATGCCCTGTCTTATCATCTGCGTAAGCACGGTGTCTTGATTCGCCATAACGAAGAATACGCCAGCGTGGAAGGTGATGAGTCTGGTGTAGTAGTGCATTTAAAGTCAGGTAAAAAACTGCGCGCTGATGCTTTCCTATGGGCGAACGGTCGTACCGGTAATACGGACAGCTTGGGCCTGGAGAACATTGGCCTGAGTGCGAATGGCCGGGGGCAGCTAAGTGTTGATGAACATTATCGTACCGAGGTTTCGCATGTCTATGCGGCGGGCGATGTAATAGGTTGGCCAAGTCTTGCCAGCGCCGCTTACGATCAAGGCTTGAACTCGTGTAATGAGCTGCTCGATAAAGAATATCGGTTTGTCAGCGATGTGCCGACAGGCATTTATACTATTCCTGAAATCAGCTCATTCGGGGCCAATGAGCGCGAATTGACGGAAGCTAAAGTGCCCTATGAAGTCGGCAAGGCTTTCTTTAAAGATACCGCCAGGGCACAGATTACGGGCGATATCGTGGGCATGCTTAAAATCCTTTTCCACCAAGACACCCTGGAAATACTCGGTATCCACTGCTTTGGCGATCAGGCTTCTGAAATTTTGCATATCGGCCAGGCGATTATGCAGCAGAAGGGCGAAGCCAATACCCTGAAGTACTTCGTTAACACGACCTTCAACTATCCGACGATGGCTGAAGCTTATCGAGTGGCGGCTCAGAATGGCTTAAATCGCGTTTTCTAAGTTTTTGTCTAGCCAGTCAGGCTGCCTTTTCCTTTGAGAAGGCGGCCTGATGGATATGCCTTAGCAACTACTCAATTCTAGCAACGCTCCAATCTCAGTAACTATCCAATCTCAGTAATTATCCAATCTCAGTAATTATCCAATAACTGCTGGGCCTTTTTTTGCCAGCTACCTGGTAATGAAGCCGCCTGAGTTAATGCGTCTCTAGCTAATTCAGTCGATCCTTGTTGAACAAGTAATAGGCCGCGATTTAGCCAAGCCGCGCCCATCTCAGGGTCAATGTCGGTTGCCTTCTCAAATGCCTGAAGCGCTTGGTCGGGTTGCTGGTCTGCGTAAAGAGCGTTGCCTAGCGCAAACTGACCTATTGCGTTAGCAGGGTGGTGCTCTACGAACGTTTGCCAGCTTGAAAGTGCTGCCCGAGGCCCGTGGCTCTCTTCATAGGCACTAATGGCTTCTAACGCATTGCGTGCGGTAATGCCGGCAGGCAGGGAGCCTGGCTCTGCGACCACAAATCCCCAGCGCTGGGTGCGTGCCCAGGTCGCGTCAAAGCGGCTAAAGGACAGGGTATGACGTTCAATTTCGCCGCTGCGCAGAATAAGCGTTTCGCTAGGGAGGTCATAGCCAATCGCGATAGCGTAGTGCCACATAGGGTAAATCGGCAGAGATAAATTTTGCATTACGACTACTGGATCGCCTGCCGCTAAGTGGCCGAGTAACGCATCCATTGTGCCACGAATAGGATATGCCAACTGCTCATAGCGTCTAACGGTTGCCAGCATTTCGGGCTGTACGCTGCCATCCCGCCCGGGTAAGAATACCTGAGGAATGAGCTTATCAACCTCTGCATCCACGTCTTGGTAATTGAGCGCCATGGCCAGCGTGGCAGGCCCACATTGGAATTCCGTTTGAGCGTAAAAAGGCACGCTTTCAATTTCGGCGTGCGCCGGCAGGTTGCTGTAACTGCTTTGTAGCAATACCGGATTACGGGCACAGGCGCTGAGTAGCAGAAGGATCATAAAAACGCCCGCAAAGCGGGCGTAAAAAAACGTGTTGGTCATGTGCTGCCTATCAACGAGTAAACGGATAAACGTCTGTCAGGCCGAGAATGTCGGTAATCAGCAGAATGATAAATACCGCAAACAGTACACCGATAACACCGCCACCCGCACCAGCAGGCATTAGTTCTAGCTGATCAGCCATCTGCTGTGCTTCAGAATCGCTAAGCGCCGCAACACGCGCATCTACTTCGTCTAGGTCAACACCCTGCTTTAGTAGCTGATCCTGCACGTCTGCGCGGGCTAACACTTCATTGATACGCTCGCGATCAGTGCCAGCACGATCACCTGCTAAAACAGATTGGGTAGAGACTAGATCCATTGAGTGAGGCGTAACAGGTGCTGCAGCAACGGGCAAGCTGGTAATAACGAGCGCTGCAATCAGCAGGGTAGAGAGGTAAGCACGCAATGTTTTCATCGTCTTGTTCCTTAGACTAGTCAGGGGGAGTACAAGCTTTTTTGTCGCTTGAATCAACAGTATAGAAATAATTTGCCAAATTTTTAAGCCCAAGAGCAAAAGTACTCATTATTTGCACTAACGTGGCTAGTGTTCATCATCGTATTTACGCTGCCGATTAACCGTGCGCATTAACGCGATAGGTCCAGGCTGTTTCTGCAAGCAGCCCACGCCCACCGGCAATGGTCATGGCCAAATCATGCAGCCCGGGCCATAGGGGGACTGCCGCGGCGCCTTTTACGGCCAGATCTAGCCGCTGGGCCATTAGCAGCAGTTTGTGAAGACGCTTCATGGGCAGGCGGGCAATAGCTTTCTGGTAAGCAGGGCGTCGCTTGTCAAAGATCATCGGCTTTTGGGTTTTGCAGGCGTGCTCAAAGCTTTGCCCTTGATCCAAATGTTGATGCAGCGAAAGCAGCGTTCGCAGCTCGCGACTCAGTGCCCAAAGTACAATCGGGGCTTCGACGCCTTCACTCTTTAATCCATTAACAATGCGAGACGCGCGACTGGGCTCACCTTTCAAACAGGCGTCGGCTAAATTAAATACATCGAACCGAGTGCTGTCTTCGACGCCTTGGGCAATGCTTTCTACATTTAAGCGCGTGCCCTGAGGATGAATCAAAGCCAGTTTTTGCAGCTCTTGATCAGCGGCGAGCAAATTGCCCTCAGTACGTTCGCCCAGTAGGCGGGCCGCATCCAGCTCTATTTGCAAGCCGTGCCTTGAGGCGCGATCACGCAGCCAATAACCCAACCGCGAGGCATCGACGGGCCATACCGGTACAAACAAGCCCTGCTTATCTAATGCTTTAAACCAGGCGCTTTTTTGCTGCTTGGCGTCTAGCTTCCCCATGCTGATGAGCAGTACGTCGTCACTGTTATCCAAGGTTTCGGCGTACTGTGCCAGCGCTTTGCTACCATCCTGCCCAAGCTTGTGATTGCCTACCCGTAATTCCAGCAGCTTATTGGTCGCAAAGAGCGATAGGTTGCTGGCCACTTCAATCAAGCGCCCCCAGGCAAAGTTCGCTTCAACGTCCAGCACTTCGCGCTCTTCGATACCAGATTGCCGCGCTATCATTCTTACCGCATCGCAGGCATCGCGGTGCTGTAGCGGCTCGTCGCCGGCTACAATGACCACGCGCGGCAGTTTTTTTGCCAAAGCAGCGGGTAGCTGGTCGGCAAATACTTTCACTGCATGGCCTCAATGTTGGCAAGGCGTTCTATTATCCGCTGCGACAGCTCGCGAGCAAGCGTTTGCTCAGCCTCGGCAAACAGCGATTCGCGATTTAGCAGGTCATCATCATTAACGCGAATACGACTGCTAGAGGATAGCGTCGCGTTATTAATGTGGTAAGCGTTAGAGGCTCGTTCTTGCACGGACAGCGATATGCTTAGGGTGAGTTCATGCTCGCGACTTGCGCGGCCATCACCACCCAAACGACGGTCAACGAGCGACGGCGTGCCAAGCGTTACACGCCAAGGGGCGCCAGGTTCTACCTGGGTACCTAGTTGCCGCAGGCGAGTTGTTAGCTGCTGGGCAACCGCGCTGTTGTTATCGCCTTCCAGTGCTAGCGTGGGCAGGGTGGGCAATGAATCACGACCACGTAACCGAAAGCCACAGCCGCTTAAGAGCACCGCCGCTGAGGCGGCGATGCTTGTGGTTAAAAACGTACGTCGGTTCATCCGCTCACCACAATGTTGACCAATTTTCCGGGCACCACGATCACTTTACGCACGGTGTTACCTTCAAGATAACGCTGGACGTTTTCGTGTTCCATGGCGAGTGTTTCGATAGACGCCTTATCGGCACTGGCGGGCACTTCAAGGCGAGCGCGCAGCTTACCGTTGACTTGCACGACGAGCTCAATACTATCGCGGGTAAGCGCCGCTTCATCAACCACCGGCCACGTTGCTTCAATAGCAGGGCCGCTATGTCCCAGCGTCTCCCACAGGCTATGGCACAAGTGTGGCGTAATCGGTGCTAGCAGCAAGACGCCCGCTTCCAAGGCTTCGCGGCTTACCGCTAACCCCAGCTCAGACGTATCGTCGAATTTGCTGATGGCGTTGGAAAGCTCCATAACGGCGGCAATCGCGGTATTGAACGTGGTGCGTCGGCCGATATCATCGCTGGCTTTCTTGATGGTCTCGTGGGTTTTGCGTCGCAGCGTTTTCTGGTCGTCATTGAGCGCGTCAATATTCAGCGAGCCCGGCGTACCGGCGGCTATATGCTCATTGACCTGGCGCCATAGGCGCTTCAAGAAGCGATGGGCGCCTTCAACGCCGGAATCAGACCACTCCAACGACTGCTCAGGCGGGGCGGCGAACATCATGAATAGCCGCACGGTATCCGCACCGAATTTGTCTATCATCGACTGCGGGTCAACGCCGTTGTTTTTCGACTTGGACATCTTCTCGATGCCACCCATCTCTACCGGCTGTCCATCGCTCATGAGAATGGCGCTTAATGGGCGGCCTTTCTCATCGCGCTTAACGTCAACATCCGCTGGGTTAAACCACTCTTTACCGCCGTTATCTTTTATGCGGAAGAACGTTTCCGCAATGACCATGCCTTGGGTCAGCAGCTGTTGGAAAGGCTCGTCAGAATCCACCAGACCAAAATCACGCATTAGCTTGTGGAAGAAACGGGCATACAGCAGGTGCAAAATGGCGTGTTCGATGCCGCCGATATAAAGATCAACGGGCAGCCAGTAGTTGGCGCGCTCATCCAGCATCGCCTCTGTATTATCAGCACAGCAGAAGCGCGCGTAATACCAGGATGACTCCATAAAGGTGTCAAAGGTGTCGGTTTCACGTGTCCATCCATCGCCTAGATCAGAGAACGCCGGCATTTTTTTCAGCGGCGAACCAGAAGCGTCAACGGTGACTTCCATGGGCAGCGCGACCGGCAGCTCAGCATCGGTAAGCGGTACCGTTTGGCCCTCTGGGCCGTATTTAACCGGGATGGGTGCGCCCCAATAACGCTGGCGGGCAACGCCCCAATCACGCAGACGGAAGTTGGTTTTTACTTCGCCGCGGCCAAGCTCGGCAAGTTTTGTGGCAATGGCGTCGAAGGCTGCTTGAAACTCAAGGCCATCAAACTCGCCTGAATGGATCAGGGCGCCATGTTCGGTATAGGCGCTTTCGGAAAGATCAGGCGCTTGGCCATTTTCATCGGCAATCACCGCTTTGATCTCAATCCCGTACTTAGTCGCAAACTCCCAGTCGCGCTGGTCGTGGGCAGGTACCGCCATGACCGCGCCGGTACCGAATTCCATTAACACGAAGTTTGCGACAAACACCGGCACTTCATCGCCCGTCAGCGGATGAATTGCTAAATGGCCGGTCGCCATGCCCAGCTTCTCTTTCGTGGCCATTTCGGCTTCTGAGGTGCCGCCTTTGGCGCACTCGTCACAGAAGGCCGCAAGCGCCGCGTTCTGCTCAGCCGCCTGTTTGGCCAGCGGGTGGCCGGCGGCTACCGCTACGTAAGTCACACCTAACAGCGTATCTGGGCGAGTGGTGTAGACCGCTAGCGGCTCGTTGGCGTTGCCATCAGCATTCTTCACATCAAAGGTCAGCTCGACGCCGCGAGATTTACCAATCCAGTTGCGCTGCATGGTTTTAACCTGCTCCGGCCACTCGACTTTATCGAGGTCCGTGAGCAACTCTTCAGCGTAATCAGTAATCTTCAAGAACCACAGCGGGATCTCTTTACGCTCTACCAGCGCACCGGAACGCCAGCCACGGCCGTCAATGACCTGTTCATTAGCGAGCACGGTTTGATCAACCGGGTCCCAGTTGACCGTTGACATCTTTTTATACACCAAGCCTTTGTCGACTAACTTGGTGAAGAACCACTGCTCCCAGCGGTAGTAGCTGGTATCGCAGGTGGCGAACTCGCGGCTCCAATCGTAGGCAAAGCCCAGTGCCTTCAACTGGTTACGCATGTAGTCGATGTTTTGATAAGTCCACTCGGCCGGCGGGACCTGGTTTTGGATGGCGGCGTTTTCCGCCGGCATACCGAACGCATCCCAGCCCATGGGCTGCATGACATTTTTGCCCTGCATGCGGTGGAAACGCGATACAACGTCGCCGATAGTGTAATTACGCACGTGCCCCATGTGCAGCTTACCGCTGGGGTAGGGGAACATGGAAAGGCAGTAAAACTTCTCGCGATTCGCGTCCTCTACTGCTTTGAAGCACTGATGTTTGTCCCAGTACTGCTGGGCGTCGCGTTCAATTTCACGAGGGCTATAATGTGCGTCCATCGGTTTATTCATGCCTTGGCGTATTCGCCCAAAAGGGGCGCAAAGTGAATGTGAGATGACATCTGTCAGATAAGTAAGGCTGATTGTATCCTATGCAGGTGTATCCTTGAACGGTAAGCCGATGATAGGAAACCGCATGCGTCGACAAAAGGAGAGGCACCATGAGTGAACATCAGAATGACAATCGCCTACGCGAAGGCTATGAACGACTGTTAGAGCGGATGCAGGGAGGCGCAAACGACCTAACTTGGCAAAATTTACAGAAGGATTTGGACGATGCAGTTGAATTCGAATCAGACCTTGAAGAGTACACCAAAGACGAGCTAGCCCTGCTGCGAGCCTGGGTAGAGCGCGATTTGAAAGATATGCGCTACTACATGGCCGATACCGGTAAGCAGGTGGCCAGCTGGTTAGGTATCGACCTGGACGGCCTTTCCCGCCGCGTGGCTGAATCACTGCTGTCGGTTGCCGACCGCAGCGTGGTGGACCGTGAGCGCTTCGAGGATGATTTAGAAGCAGCCCGTGCCGATTACTGCGAAGGTGAAATGGCGGCGCCCGGTTTAATGGCCTGCGTGCATTGCGATGCCCAGGTCACGCTGCCCACCGTGGCGCGTTTAGAGCCCTGCCACGAGTGTGGCCATCGTTATTTCTATCGCTTCCCTAATAAAATTATCGAAACTTAAGCGGGCGCTATCTGACGTAAAGGCTTTGGCCTGGCAGCTCTTAATAGGGCTGCCAGGCTGAACTTGGTATGGCTTAAGGGCAACGATTAATTCACCAAGTAGCTCAATCCGGCAATCGAAGCCAGTGAAAGCAGGCTCATCACGCCTGCATAAAATAAATTGTTTTTCATCATGCGATAACCACTAACGCCATAGCGACCTTGCAGGGATAGATTGATACCCGACAGTGGCCCCACGCTAGTGCCTATTGCCCATGAGCACAGCCCCGCAAATGCAAAAAGGGTATGTTCGCTGCCTTGCAAACTCACCATAGAAGCCAGTACCGAAATCCCGATGATCGGGTGAAGGCCCGCCAGCGCACTTAGCACAATCGCGAGAAAACTGATCATGCCTTGTGCAGCCCCAAACGATGCAAACAGTGTCCAATCGTTGCCTGCTATTGAAGCGACCAATGTCGACAGGCCTAGCGTTAAAAGCCCGGCTGCTAAAAATAGCGAAATCTCTCCGCGCATTGCCGGTAAGCGCGTAGTGGTATGCTGGCGAATGCGGCGAAATGTGTAGCGTGGCCCATCACGCAAGTTATAGAGCAAGGCCACCATTGGGATTAAAAAGGTAATAATGCCTACAATGGATAGCCTAGGTGTGAGCCAAAAGTGAAACACCATCACCAGAAGCGCCATTATCCCCGGCATTAGCAGGCTGCTCGGCGCGAGGGAAAAACCATACACCTCACGCAGGTCAAACCGGCGGCCAAGTTCAAGCGTGGTTAATAACCCCGATAACAAAGCTAGCGGCAAGCCAAACATTGCCACATAGGAGTACTGCATCTCTGGGGCTAGGGCGATCACGATGCCCATTGAAGCAAAGAAGGGTGACCACGTGGCGGCACTTGAAAGCCCGCGATTAAGCGCTAAAAACTGGGGCATGGAAAGCGGGCCTGAACGTGCCAGCCGGTCGCCCACCATAATAATCGTCGACATGTTCAAAATCGTGCCCAGAAAATGCACGCCTAGCCATGTCCGTAAAATGCCGCCGTAGCCTGTTAACTTTTTACCCGGCGCTTTTTTTCGCCCCTGCTGTTTGCCCACCAAAGTAATAAAGCTAACGCCTACCAGCATGGCCGCCACAAAGGCATTCCCTTGTAGCATGGCAGGCCAGTCCACCTCGGCGTCATACACAACGCGCGCCACTAACAGCATTAATAGGCCCAAGCCCATCAATACTCCGGCTTGAATGCGCGAGCGTTTAGGAATATCCCGCCAAAGCAGCGCCACTGCCAGCCACAGCAAATAGCTCACCGCGTGCGCCGTATGTAATAAGCCCGTAAAACCGATAATCTGAGCGATTAATCCAAACAAAATCAGCACGCCCGCTAAACGCTGCTGAGAAGTGGTCTCTTGCATGCCAAGCCCTTAGTAATGAATTAGCAGGCTAATCGGATTTGCGGAAGAAGGCCAGCAGTAAGCTAAGAGCGAGGCACCTGCGAAAGTACCGCACAGCGGTGCCAGATCAATGCAACCAGCAAGCTGTTGTCCTCAAAGGCAACGCTTTTATAAAACGGCATTATCACAGCATGGGCGGCTTGCAGAAAACAGCCATTGCCAACCCGAGGAAATACCCGCGTTTAGATACTGCGATCCAGCGCACGGGCGAAAGTGACTGGTATGCGACCCAATGCTAGCCGATAAACAAGTTTCCTGCCCTGACGGTGATGATATGGCATTCGGTATCAATATCTCTGATGCGCAAACGACATGTTTCGATGAGCCGCAGTCCTCAGCCATACATCAAAGTAGCCATTAAATTCATCGAGCCAGATAAGTGGTTTAATAGCAAATGGGGAGTCGATGTGGGCGTTTTGCTTGGAAAAAAATGCCAATATCGCCCAGTGGCTTATCGAGTACATGGCGATAGATGAATACAAGCGCGGTAAGCGCTTAGTTCTCTGTTGATGCTGCTACGTATCGCTCAACGGCAAGGTGTTCAAGAAAAGCCTGCACTTCGGCAGGGCCCATAGTGGCAGGGGTGACGCACCCCATGATAGCGAATGAGGTAGCGCATCCAATAACAGTAGGTTTTTTTTCAGTACGTGGACTGTAGCGCTTTACCCGCATCACTACCTTGACACGATCCATCAGCTTCGGTGGCTTGTTTTGCATATCCATATGGTCATTGCTCCATGATGGTGTATGGATATACAAAATTATTGAGTTTGGCAAAGCGCGCAAACTCTGCAAATACAGCCTAATTATTATTAATTTAAAGTCATATGGTTATATGGGAACAAGTAGGCTACCTTTGCTAAGGAATCATGCTAGCGCGTTCATCCAATCATGGGATGCGCCGTCTTGAATCGCCCCGGATATTCTAGACACCCGTTAGGCTCTTAAAGTAACGCCTTTCATACTCAACCGGTGATAAGTTATCACTTGTCCCGTGTCGGCGCTTTGGGTTGTAGAACATTTCAATGTAATTGAACACGTCACGTCTAGCCGCTTCGTGTGTCGAATAAATCTGTCGCTTGATTCGCTCTCGCTTGAGGAGTTGAAAGAAGCTTTCAGAAAGCTTTGCCAGTCTCCACTGCTGAACTGGCTTCCTTGATCCGAACACACCCTCACTGTTCGTCGCCAGACTGCCGATAACAAAGCATCCAGCACTCATTCTGTGGTCATAGGAGACTTCATCGACCAGCCAACCACTTGACGAGAAAACAGGTCGATAACCACCGCTAAGTAAAGCCAGCCTTCGTACGTTCAGATGTACGTGATATCCGTCACCCAAGCAATATTTGGCGCTGCTACTTCAAACTGACGGTCTAAATAGTTGAGTGATACAACAGCCAGTTTTCCACCGCCATAGCAGCCAGGGCGTCGTCGATAGCCCGTCTGAGAGCGTAAACCTTCCCTGCGCATCAGGCGGGCTACTCGGTGCTTACTGCAGGCTTCACCAGCCTCATGCAAGTCCTGATATACCTTGCGATAGACATATAAACCGCCGCTTTCAAGTCACGCATGCTTGATCAATCCCAAGAGATGCTGATCACACCGATCTCGATTAGACAGTGCTTTTTTGCACCATGCGTAGTAGCCGCTATGGTGCACAGCCATCATGCGGCACAAACGCCGTATCGGATATTGGCTCGCATGCTTTTGAATAAACGCGTACCTCAGTCGGACTCCCTGGCGAAGTACGCGGTGGCCTTTGTTAATATATCTCGCTCTTCTGACACGCGTTTTAGTGCAGCCTTCAAACGACGGTTTTCAGCTTGGAGATCATCATCTTCATGCCGTTGTTCTACCGGCTTATCGTAGCGCTTGATCCACTGGTACAAGGTGTGGCCTGGCACGCCTAACCGCTCAGAGACCTCGGCAACGCGATGGTCGCGTTCTACCACTGTTTGATGGCTTCGATTTTTAATTCTTCAGTGTAACGGGGAAGGTTCATGGATCCTCCTAGATGCCGTCAGTATAAGGCCAGAAGGTGTCTACGAAACCTGGGGCGATTCAATTTATTCAGGCTGATCCACATAATAGCCAGAATTATAATCGGTACAGTTATGTGTTAAATCACCCGATGAGTCATATCGATCCGAGTAGATATTTTTTCAAAAATCTTGGAAAGTTTGCTAAGAATAATTGGCGTACAATGGAAGCCATCGCGATTACGGCAGTAACGGGATGCGGAGCTGATTTATTTACTGCGTTTGAAGCTTGGGTCAGATAAAAATATCTACTAAAACGATGATCTTGTGCAAAGGGAGAAGCGTGCGGACCGCTGTCGCGGTCCGCACGGGAGGGCTGTTCTAGTTCACCGCCTTGGCGGCCTGCGCGATCACCTCGGCCACCTCATCGGGGCTCGTCATCGGCAGCATATGGCCGTTCTTGATCTCAATTATTGTCGAACCGGCGCGCTCTGCCATACGGCGCTGCAACTCCGGTGAGATGAGAAGGTCCTCGGTAGCGACCGTCATCCAGCTCGGTTTATCCTGCCATGCCGCAGAAGTAACTTTGTGAGCAAGATTCCCCGCGTTGGCCCATGCTTGGGACCTTGCCAAAAAGAGTGCGTCTTCTTCTGAAAGACCGTTACCTGCCAAGGAGAGGAACGCGTCGTCATTGACCAAAAGAAAGCCATCGTCGGTGACCGTCAGCTTGTCGGCCGTGAAATCGCTGGCCGCTGAGGCTAGCAGGTCGCCGCCGCTTTCCCCGATATCAGGCTGGAATGCTGTGACGTAGACGAGACCTTTGACGTCTGGGTCGATGCCGGCTTCGGTTACAACCACGCCGCCATAAGAATGCCCCACGAGCAGAACCGGGCCGTCCTGCACGTCCAGGCTTCGCTGGACCGCCGCGACGTCATCCTCGACGGATGTCATTGGCAGTTGAGTAACTGTGACCTTTAGGCCTTCGGCAGTCAGCCGGTCGTAAACCCCTCTCCAAGTACTGCCATCGACGTTTCCGCCGTGAACCAGAATGATGTTCTGTACGTCAGCGATAGCCATGCCCGGCAGCGCAATTATGGCGCCTAGCGTGACGCTTACGGACAAGGTTAGAGTGCGGAGATTGATCATGTTGACTACCTCTGTTGAGAGTTGAAATCGGTGTGAGTATGCCATTGCAATGTGGAGGATTCCTCCACATTGGAGAGGAGGGGGTGGGGGGCCAAATGAAAATTAATGCAATTACTCTGAGAGCTAATCTTCATCTGACTCCAATATCTTTAGAACTGAACGAGACTTGCCCGGGGCCTAAACTGCGGCTGCACCGCCATCGACAAAAAGTTCATGTCCAGCGACAAAACTGCTCTCGCTTGATGACAGGAAGAGGACTGCTCGTGCTATCTCGTTCGGTTCCCCCAGCCGCCCAAGCGGAACGCTTTTATTTAGTGCCTTTTCGACCTCCGGTTGCGAGTCAAGGTAGCTCCTTATCAGGCGAGTTTCTGTTCCACCAGGCGAAACCACGTTCACGCGGATGCCTCGCTCCTTAAGGTCATTCGTCCAGCTTCGAGCGAAAGAGCGCACTGCTGCCTTGCTGGCGTTGTAAAGAGACTGGCCTGGCAGGCCTTTGCTGCCAGCGATGGAGCCGTTGAGCACGACAGCACTTCCCGCTGTCATCAGCGGTAGTGCTTTTTGCACAGTGAACACCATGCCTTTCACATTGGCGTTGAAGGTCGAGTCGAAATGCGTATCCTAGATCGCATCGAGTGGAATGACCTCGTAAATGCCCGCATTGGCGAACACGACATCGACCTTTTGGTGATCGCGTTGGATCCGTTCGTAAAGCCGAGTGACGTCGGCAGAGTTAGTGACGTCACCTTGTACGCCGACCGCCCCTTGGCCGATCTCTTTCACAGCTTCGTCGAGTAGTTCTCGCCGACGCCCTGTGATGTAAACGTGTGCACCTTCGATGGCAAAAAGTTTCGCCGTTGCGAGACCGATGCCGTCGCTGCCTCCCGTTATCACCACAACTTTGTTTTCGAAGCGTTTCGTCATTTTCTAGTACCTCTGTTATAAGTGGAGAATTGCTCCACTTATAATATGGAGGTAGACTCCACTTAACAAGCGAAAGAGGAAAAAAATTGAGTAATAAACCTGCCCTCCGGGCTGACGCACAGAAGAACCGCGAACTTATCCTTTTTGCCGCCGAGGAGCTTTTCTTAGAAAGAGGAGCGGGGGTTCCGCTGGAGGAAGTTGCCAAGCGCGCAGGCGTTGGTATAGGTACGCTTTATCGTCGCTTTCCCACGCGTGAGGCACTCTTGGCCGCGACTAGCAATGAGCGTTTCTTGTCGCTTGCACAGACCAGCCATGCGCGCGACCCTCATGTCACACCAGGTGACGCGATACGAGCTTATCTTGAAGAACTTGCTATGAACATGAGCATTTACCAGAGCCTTGCTGCTTCGATTGGGACCATTATCCAATGCGGTACGCCCGGATGTAATGCGATCACCGCAGAAGGGCATCGGCTGCTTCAGCGTGGACAAGAAGCAGGTGCCATCCGCCGCGATGTCACTTACGAGGATTTAATTTACGTGGTAACGGCGATTTCCATCGCAATCGAGAATGACCGTTCATCGAAATCGCGTATTGGGCATCTTGTAGGCTTGTTCCTGAATGGCATAAGCGTAAAAGATTGAGCGCAGATTTAGATGACGACTCTTTAAAGCTCCAGCAAAGTAGACGTTTTGGAAAGCTTTCATTCAAGAGGAGTGGAGTACCTACTAGACGAGAGCGGCACGCTTTTAATTCTTATCGATCAAGTTGATTTTTCTGAAATTACTCAATACAAAAAACACGGATGCAATGGTGCTGCGAGACTAATATCATTTTCAAAGCGCTCTCCTGCGCTACCGTTCCCCACTTCACCACACTGGCAAGTTTTGTCAGCCGCCATGCTGACGAGATTGAAGCGCTTTTCGAGCAAGTGCTGTTGGTGTGCCATGAACAAGGCTTGTTGGGCAACGAACTCTTTGCCATTGACGGCTGCAAAATGTCATCTGATGCCTCTAAAGAGCTGTCTGGCACGTTCAAAGAGCAAGGCGAGAAACGTGAGAAACGGAGAGGTCTGATTCGGCATCACTTAGTGGAACACTACGCGCATTATGAAGCTGAAACGGAAGCCAATCTGGATCGAGATATCCGCCGCGCCAAGACGATTCTCTCGCTAGATGCCGCTATGAACAAAGTGGATCGTTTCCTAAAGACGCACAGCCCAGGCCTTTGGCGAAGGACAGGAATACCGCACCTTGCAACTCGTACTGGAAACGGTCGATGCTCGCTTTAAGAAGCTAGGTATTTCGGAAAATAGCTATCAAAAGGGCACTGTCGTTACCGCCGGTACTGGCTTCACCAATGACAAATTCGGGGTTTTCTACAGCCTCGTTAGTCAGTCTTGGAGAGGTTCCTTATGCCATACCTAAGCTTCCATATCTCTGCCGATGTATCGCAAGATCAGTCAGATCAAGTCGCAAGTGCCCTTACTGAAATTACTGCAACCGCTCTTGGCAAGAAGCACGAGCTTGCTTCTGTCGAGGTCAATGCCACATCGGCTAAAAGCTGGTACATAGGGGGCAAGAGTCTTGCCAGCCAGTCGCTAGTGACTTTTTACTTGGACATCAAGGTTACTGAGGGCACAAATGCTAAAAACGAAAAGTCTGGATACATCCGACAGGTGTTTGATGCGGTTGCCAACATATTTGGGCCGTTGGCACCTGTGAGTTACATTGTAATCCATGAGGTCCACGCGGACGCCTGGGGTTACGAGGGGCATACGCAAGAGTATCGCTATATACGTGGCAAGCCGCTGTGAGAAAGACTAATCAGGCATTCAAGCCACTCGCTGCGCTCGTTGGGACCGGCTAAAGCCGGCCTGTTAATTTAGCGTTGGCCACTTGAGGAGAAGGTTTACTAAATGACCAGATTTTGCGGCGGGTGCATATGTAAAGCTGTTCGTTACGAAACGACTGCTGATCCATTAAATCAGAGAGTGTGCCACTGTAAGGAATGTCAAACAGCTATCGGGGCTGCTTTTAACGCCCGTGTATTAATGCGGATTGAAGATGTGTCTATCACAGGCCCAATTAGCACATTTTACTCCTCAGAAACTCTAGAGCGAGGATCTTGTTCGCGTTGTGGTTCAAGCATATTTTCTCGGCGTACCTCCGCCGGAGTTATTGGATTGACGGCTGGCAGCCTTGACGATTCGTCACTTTTTAATCCTGATATGCACTTTTGGATATCATCTAAGCAGTCTTGGCTAGAGATAGCCGATGAACTCCCGCAGTATCCAGAAGCTCCGCCATATAAAGGTTATTCAAATCATATGTGTCTATGAGTACTTGCCTAACAAGGCGATTAAATTCGCTCCCTTCGGTCGCCGGACGCTCAAAAGCCCGCGCCGTTTATGACAGGGTTATGAGTTCACGAGAGGATTGAAATGGCGGCGAGTGCTGGCGAGCTTTACGAGACGATGAAAGTTCGATTGGGGATGCAGGAAGAAGGCATCACTAATCCACGTTCAGCAGTTAAGATCGCGACTCGAGAGTTGGTCAAAAAGCTGTCTAAAATTGATTCAAACGAAGAGATCGAGGTCAGTTTCAGCGAAGCCTCAGCAGCAAAGTACGTTCGCGTGTTGACTGGGGAAGTTCTTGCTGAGATCCCGAGAGAATGAAACTCATCCTCTGAAAAGGAGGGATTACCATATCACAGCATGCTCATACGCCACTTCAGAAACGCTTCAGATGAATGTCCAGGCCAATATCCTCGTCATCTTATTTCCCTGCGTCATCTCTATTTCCCGTATATCAACGGCACCGAGCTTACGCATCAACTTCGTGGCAGGTTTCACATTGTCGGCTTTTGAAATCAGGCTGCTAAACCACTGGCATTGAGTGGAATACACTTGGCTTTCTTTTATTAGCTTTTTAAGAAACAGCTGTTCGCCTCCCTTGCACCAAAGCTCTGCCCCCATCCCGCCAAAATTCAGCGTAGGAGATTTGGTCTTTGCTTTTTTTTCACCGCGACTACGCGCAAGGTTATTGAGTTTAAGCTGGCTGCCTTTCAGTGCTTCATCAAGCGAGGCGTGGAAGGGTGGGTTGCATACGCTGACGTCAAAGAACTCCCCAGCTTGAATGATCCCTTCAAACATGTGGTTTTTATCGTGCTGCGTGCGCAGCGTGAAGCGATCTTTGAGCGTGGGGTTGTTGGCGATAATCGTGGCGACGTTCTCAAGTGACTGAGCGCTAATCTCGCTACCGACACACTGCCATCCGTAAATTTGGCAGGCCAGTAGCGGGTAGATTCCATTCGCCCCCGTTCCTATATCGAGTAGCTTGATGCTGGGATTTTTACGTCCAAGCCCGAGCTCAATTAAATCGGCCATGTAATGGATATAGTCAGCCCTGCCTGGGATGGGAGGGCAAAGCGCGCCCTCTGGAATATCCCAATCGGTAATGTTGTAGTAGCGATTTAATAACGCGGCGTTGAGCGTTTTAACTGCCAACGGGTCTGCGAAATCGATAGAAAGCTCGCCATGAGCGTTCGGTTTCACATGGGGGGCTAGTGCAGGGTGGCTTTCTACGAGCGCTGGGAAGTCATAGCCTTGGTTATGTAGATTCTTCGGGTGCAGGCCTTTGCGAACAGACTTGGCTCGGCTTTTTTCACTTCTATGCAGGGTGGTCACAGTAATAGGCCTGGGGCTTGGCGTTCGATGGATTTACATTACAGGTAAATGCACTTGATAACGCTTGCTTATGCTAGGCGCATCGCTATTAACACTTTCCTTCCGCCACCAGCCCTGCGCGATACTCTCGGCCATGTTGATCCAACCAAGCGTCCGCTTGGGCTTTACCCTCTGTTGCTAGCCGTTGCTCATATTCTGCTTCCATGGCGCGGCGCTCGGGGCCTGGGCCGGAGTTCGCGAAGCAGCGGCTTGACACGGAATTAGATCCCGTGGTTCCGCTGGCAATATCTCCTGAAAGCTTATTGGCCATTACGCTTGTAGAGGACTGCCCCAGCGGCATAGGATCGACAGGGGCATATTGAGCAAAAGCGGTGCCCAATGGAAAAAGCACCCATGCAGTGGTGATACTAAGAAGAGTACGCTTCATGTCGTTTCATCTCACATTTTTATCTAAATGAGTGCCGCTGCCTTGGCGGTATTGCCACTAATACGTCGCTCTTAAAAGGTACTCAACCGGCGGAAGGTAGTCCAGTGGTAATCTTCTTTCTTACAAAGCCGCTATTCGTAGACATTCAGCTCGCACTGAGTAAGTGCCCGTTACTTTTTAGCCCATTGCTTTTAATTAAGAAATACGCAGATGTTTCAGCGTGACCGTATTGCTAAGCCGCTATAGCATTGCTGCATGGCTTGATGCCTTTTCTAGCTGTTCAACCATGCGACGAGCGGCGTTAGAAGGCGTGCGGTTGGTATGTACTAAATAGCCTAATGAGCGATAGATGGGCGCCGTGTCGACATTGAGTTCTACGAGCTCACTGTCGATCATCTTCTCTGGTAGCAGGCTCCAGCCTAAGCCAACGCTGCACATCATCTTAAGCGTTTCTAAATAGTTGGTTGCCATACTGACCGGTAGCTGTAGGCCGGCTTCATGGAACCGCTGAGCAATGAGCGAGCCGGTAAATGTCTTGGCCCCGGGCATCACGCAGCTATAGTCACACAGCGCCGCGAGTGAAAGGCCTTTATGACCTGCCGATTTATGATGAGACTGGGGCTGATTGGCAAGAGGGTGGTCCGTCGCGCACACAAAACACAGCCGGTCACGCCATAACTCGACAACGTGTAGCTGTGCATAGGGGTGAGGTGCCAGCGTCACCACTGCCATTTCCAGGGTGCCGTCTAAAACACCTTGATACGCCTGTTCAGAGTCAAGAAAGTGCAGGTCTAGCTCTACCTCTGGATGGCGCTGAGTGTACTGCTTGAGTAGCGGCGGTAAACGGTGCAAACCGATGTGATGGCTGGTCGCAAGCGTTAAACGCCCACCTACCTGGCCTGAAAGATTGGCTAGCGCACGGCGACTATCTTCTACGGTAAATAGAATGCTTCGGGCTTGGGGTAGCAGCACGCTTCCGGCCTCGGTCAATGCAATGCGCCGCCCTATGCGATCGAATAAACGCGTGCCCACCTGGGATTCCAGCGTCGCAATGCGCTTGCTCACCGCCGGCTGGGTTAAGTGGAGCTGTTCGGCCGCGCGCGAGAAACTTTGCGTATCGGCCACGGCCAGAAAAGCCTGTAGGCTTTGAGTATCCATTTTGGTATTCCTGATTGGAATCTAAACTATGAATAACATGAATTGCTTTTATGCGCAGCCCGCGTAACACTCTAACCATCACTGGCACAGAGATGCCAGCAAGACCCATTAGCACGACCAACTAGCAAGAAAAGGGCGCAGCCCGGGAGAACCACATGTCAGGTCAAACGCTTTACGACAAACTCTGGAACCAGCACTTGGTCAAACAACGCGATGACGGCACCGCGTTGATTTATATCGATCGCCAGCTGCTTCACGAAGTGACTTCGCCTCAAGCGTTTGAAGGCCTGCGCTTAGCTAATCGCAAGCCATGGCGTTTAGATGCCAACCTAGCCACGCCCGATCACAACGTGCCAACCACGGTGAAAGAACGTGCCGAGGGTAATAGTGGGATTAAAGACCCTGTGTCGCTTATTCAGGTGCAAACCCTGGACGACAACTGCCTTGAGTATGGCATTGAAGAGTTCAAAATTAACGATCCACGCCAAGGCATTGTTCACGTAGTGGGCCCTGAGCAGGGTGCAACACTGCCGGGCATGACCGTGGTGTGCGGCGACTCTCATACGGCCACTCATGGTGCCTTTGGCGCATTGGCTCACGGTATCGGCACGTCGGAAGTTGAGCACGTGATGGCAACTCAGTGCTTGCTGGCGCAAAAAATGAAGAATATGCAGGTGCGCGTCGAAGGCGAGCTAGGTCTAGGCGTTACTGCTAAAGACGTTGTGCTAGCGATTATCGGCCAAATCGGCACCGCTGGCGGTACTGGCTATGCGATTGAGTTTGCGGGCAGCGCCATTGCCTCGCTCTCTATGGAAGGCCGCATGACCGTTTGTAATATGGCCATTGAAGCGGGTGCCCGGGTGGGTTTGATTGCCGTAGACGATACCACGATTGATTACCTTGGCCAGCGCCCCTTTGCCCCTACCGCGGAGCAGTGGGAAGCGGCCGTGTCTGACTGGCGCCAGTTGGTGTCCGATAAAGATGCCGCATTTGATAAAGTCGTTACTCTGAAAGCTGAAGAGATTGAACCCCAGGTGAGCTGGGGCACCAGCCCTGAGATGGTCACCGGTATTTCTGGCCAGGTGCCTGACCCGTTCGCCGCGCAAGATGAAACCGTTCAACGTAGCCACACTCGCGCGCTGGAGTACATGGGGCTGCACGCCAACCAGAAAATCACCGATATCAAGCTGGATAAAATCTTTATTGGTTCCTGCACTAACTCGCGTATTGAAGATCTGCGTGAGGCCGCCAAGGTTGCCCAGGGCAAGAAAGTGGCTAGCTCGATTAAGCTTGCTATGGTCGTGCCGGGCTCTGGTTTGGTAAAGCGTCAGGCAGAAGCCGAAGGCTTGGATAAAATCTTTATTGAAGCCGGTTTTGAGTGGCGCGAACCGGGTTGCTCTATGTGTTTGGCCATGAATGCGGATAAGTTGGGTGCTGGGGAACACTGTGCATCAACGTCTAACCGCAACTTTGAAGGCCGCCAGGGCTACGGTGGCCGCACTCACTTGGTCAGCCCCGCTATGGCCGCTGCAGCGGCCATAGCGGGTCATTTTGTTGACGTGCGCACCTTGCCAGCCAATGACGCCACTCACGCTCAGGAGGCCTAAGCCATGAAAAAGTTTACCCGTTTTGAAGGTGTGGTCGCGCCGCTTGATCGCGCTAACGTCGACACCGATTTGATTATTCCAAAGCAATTTTTGAAATCGATTAAACGCACCGGCTTTGGCGTTAACCTGTTTGATGAATTGCGTTATCTAGATGAGGGGCAGCCAGGGCAGGACTGTTCGCAGCGCCCGCTGAACCCTGATTTTGTGCTGAATCAACCACGCTTTAAAGGCGCTGAAGTGCTGCTGGCACGGCGCAATTTCGGCTGCGGCAGTTCTCGCGAGCATGCGCCTTGGGCGCTGGAAGATTTTGGTTTTAAAGTGGTGATTGCGCCCAGCTTTGCCGATATCTTTTATAACAACTCGTTCAAGAATGGCATTTTGCTGATCACCTTCCAAGAAGATGTGGTAGACCGTCTGTTTGCCGAGCTGGACGCCAATGAAGGCTATCAGTTGGATGTAGATTTAGAAAACCAGCGTGTCGTTACGCCCAGCGGCGAGGTTCTAGCGTTTGAAGTGGATGATTTCCGCAAACACTGCCTGTTGGAAGGATTGGACGATATTGGCCTGACGCTAAAAGACGAAGATGCTATTCGCGCCTTTGAGCAAAAACATAGGGCTGCGCGGCCCTGGTTATTCCGTGATACCGCCTAAGCCTGACGTTTATCGATTTTATTGTTAAGGAATCTGCATGACACATAAGGTCTTGTTGTTACCGGGAGATGGTATTGGTCCCGAGATTGCTGCCCAGGCGGCGCGCCTATTAAAAGCGTGCCAAGAAGCAGGTTTGGATATTGAAGTAGAAGAGGGTTTAGTGGGCGGTTCTGCCTACGACGTTCACGGCGACCCGCTGCCCGCGGAAACGCTGGCTAAAGCCAAAGCGGCCAGCGCTATCCTGCTAGCCGCAGTGGGCGGCCCTAAGTGGGATAAAATTGAAGATCTCTCTAAGCGTCCTGAAAAAGGCTTACTGGGGCTGCGTAAAAACCTTGGTTTGTTCGGCAACCTGCGCCCAGCCATGCTTTATCCGCAGCTAGCCAGCGCCTCTAGCCTGAAGCCTGAGCTGGTAGCTGGGCTTGATATTATGATTGTGCGCGAGCTCACCGGCGGTATTTACTTTGGCCAGCCTCGTGGCATTGAAGTGCGCAACGGCGAACGCGTGGGCTTTAATACCTATATTTATTCTGAAAGCGAGATTGAGCGTATCGGTCGCGTGGCATTTAAAATGGCCCAAAAGCGTGGCAAGAAGCTGTGCTCGGTCGATAAAGCCAATGTGCTGGAAGTGACGATTTTATGGCGCGAAGTGATGGAGCGCCTGGCACCGGAATATCCGGACGTTGAGCTTTCGCACATGTACGTCGACAACGCAGCCATGCAGCTGGTCCGCGCGCCCAAGCAGTTTGACGTTGTTGTTACCGGCAATATGTTTGGCGATATTCTTTCTGACGCCGCCGCGATGCTGACCGGCTCTATCGGCATGCTCCCTTCGGCGTCGTTAAATGAGAGCGGGCAGGGCATGTTTGAGCCTTGCCACGGCAGCGCGCCAGATATCGCTGGGCAGAATATTGCTAACCCGCTGGCGATGATGCTGTCGGTTGCCATGATGCTGCGCTATTCGCTCGATGAGACCGCGATGGCAGAGCGCATAGAAGCCGCCGTAGGCAGCGTGCTGGATGATGGCTGGCGCACTGCGGATATTGCTTCTGACGGCATGCAAACCATTGGCACCGAGGCAATGGGTGATGCGGTACTCGCCGCGTTTGCCAAGCAGTAAAGTAGCGACTGCCTTAAGGGCGCCTGGGACAAGCCGTAGAGGGGGTCATTTGCCATGGATGGCCAATGTAGCGCCCAGGGACGGGTTTACAGCGCCCCCTCGAAGGCTTGTCGCAGGGACACCCCTTAACCTCCCTGCTGGTTCCAAAATTACCCTAACGATTTGTGTATAATACAAGGACTCATTCTTTGCAGGAGGACTTCATATGTTGAAAGTCGGTTTCGTGGGATGGCGCGGCATGGTTGGCTCGGTGCTGATGCAACGCATGCAAGAAGATGGTGATTTTAACGGCATAGAGCCGGTTTTCTTTACCACTTCCCAGGTTGGCCAGCCCGGCCCCGACATCGGTGTAGAGGTACCTTCGCTGAAAGATGCCTTTGATATCGAGGCGCTTAAAGCGCTGGATGTCATTGTGACGTGCCAGGGCGGTGATTACACCAAGCCTGTCTATAAAGATCTACGTAGCGCTGGCTGGAAAGGCTACTGGATTGATGCCGCTAGCACGCTACGCATGGAAGACGAAGCAACAATCGTACTGGATCCGGTTAACCGCAAGGTGATCGATGACCAGCTCGCCAAAGGTGCTAAAACCTTTGTTGGCGGTAACTGCACCGTCAGCCTCATGCTTATGGGATTGGGTGGTTTGTTTGAAGCCGATATGGTCGAGTGGATGACGTCCATGACGTACCAGGCCGCTTCAGGCTCCGGTGCTAAGCACATGCGCGAGTTGCTCAATCAAATGGGACAGCTTCATTCAAGCGTTGGCGATGAGCTGAAGAATACCTCAAGTGCGATTCTAGATATCGACCGTAAAGTAACGGCTGCTATGCGCAGCGGCGATTTTCCGACCGATAACTTTGGCGCACCGCTAGCGGGCAGCCTGTTGCCGTGGATCGACACTAAGTTAGATAACGGACAGAGTCGTGAGGAGTGGAAGGGCAGCGTTGAGACCAACAAGATTTTGGGCCTCGACAACAACCCGATTCCCATTGACGGCCTGTGTGTGCGTATTGGCGCGATGCGCTCCCATAGTCAGGCGTTCACGATCAAGCTTAAGCATGATGTGCCGCTAGATGAGATTGAAGACCGCATTGCTAAGCACAATGAATGGGTCAAATTGATTCCTAATGATAAAGACGCCACCATCGCTGGGCTAACGCCTGCTGCCGCTACCGGCACGCTGCAAGTGCCGGTAGGGCGCCTTCGTAAGCTACAAATGGGCGGTGAGTATCTGTCTGCGTTCAGCGTTGGCGATCAACTGCTTTGGGGCGCCGCAGAGCCGCTTAAGCGCATGCTTAAGATTTTACGCGAGCAGTAATTGACGGCGGTTGTACATCAGTCTAAACGGGAAGCTGTTCGCAGCTTCCCGTTTTTTTTCGTGGCAACAACGCTCACGAATGGGAAATAAGCCAATATTTAGTTAAGTTATGGGGAGGGAAGTAACGCCGCCAAGTTTAGCCGGTGGGAGAAATAAAGTAATACGCTAGGGAGCTTTATGAAACCAATACGCGCATGGGCTGTGTGTGTCTCACTGAGCTTGGTGAGTCCTCTCGCCATTGCCGTTGAGCTGGGGTACGCGAACGTCAGTTCTTATTTAAATGAGCCGTTGAAGGCTTCTCTATCGCTGCTTGGAAACAGTGATTACCCGTTGGAAGATATTAGCGTTAGGGTTGCCAATCAGACCGATTTCGCTGCTGCAGGGCTTGAGTGGACGCCGTCAGCCGCTAGCGTGACTGCCCAGGTTAAGGAACGACAGGGCCGCCGCCAGGTATATTTAAGTTCACAGCAGACCATGCAGGAGCCTTGGCTTGAGCTGCTGCTGACTCTGGAGTACCCAGGCGGGTCGCAGACCCGCGATGTCACGCTACTCTTTGATCCGCATGATTACGCCCAGCGCGTGGCCTTAAATAATTTTCCTAACGATGACCAACAGCGCGCTTATATCAATCGTGGCGACACGCTATGGAGCGTTGCCGAGCGAACTAAGCCTGCAAAGGCTAGCGTTCAGCAGATGATGGCAGCGCTTGTTGACGCTAATCCTAATATTTTTCCGTCAGGTAATGCTAACGAGATCCGAGCAGGCCAAACGCTGCGCGTGCCGAATGAAGAGCGCGTAATGGCACGCTCAAGTGTGGACATGCCGAATGCCCCAGCAGACTCTACCCAAGCTCTGCAGACAAGCGAGACTGATCTTTCCAGCGGTGCTGCTAACGCTGATGCTTTGACAGTAGGCCGGCCCGCGGCGATTGAAGAGGACATTGAGCCGCCTGAGGCTTTACTTCCCGGCGGGCTGGCCGAGCAGCTGCGCTCAAACCAGGCGGCGCTTCAACAGGTGCGTGACGAGCGCGAACTAATGCGTACCGAGTTAAGTGAGCTGCGCAGCGATATTGCCTCACTGGCGGAGGCGCTCAGCGATGCGCTCTCTAGCCAAGCGGTTGCTGCGGAGCAATCTCCTGCGCGACCCGCTGCCAGTACGAGCGAGGGGCAGAGTGCGAACACTTTCATCGCGGATTACCAGTGGCCGCTTGGGCTAACGGCCATCGTTCTACTGGTTGTGTTATTGATCTGGCGGCGTAAGCATCAAGATGAGACCTGGGACGACGCAGCGATGGCGAAGGCCGTGATAAAGCCCTCTGCTTCACCCACGTTAACGCCCGGGCCGGATAAGAAGGTCGATGATGATCACAATAAACGCCCACTGGGAGAGGGTGAAAGGGATGAAAACCCCGACCACTGGCTGGTTGATTATCATCCGCCTAACGAACAGCTTGCTACGCATCGTGCAACTGGCGCTAATCGCGCCCCTGGCTCAATCGAGGCGTCGTGGGAAATTGAGGAGGTGGCATTCAAGCCGGTTGATAACCGGTGACGAGGGCGCTCAAGGCTTGATGTAGGGAACTGCCGTCGAAATACGGCGTCTGAAATTCGCATCTCGCTTGCAGCTAAGAGGTCTCGGATCGTAAATGCTGCGAATTGACTGTCTACATACAAAGGATAGGTGTTCATGGATCGTAGAAGTGTGCTCAAGAGCGCGTTGGCGCTAGCGGCCTGGTATGGCTTGCCTTCGGCACCTCTGTTCGCCGCGGCCAGTGCCTCTAGTCGTATCGCGGATGGCGATTCTCAAGCCTTCAGTTTCGACTGGCTTCAGGATTATGCCCGCGACCTCGCCGTCAAACCCTATCAGAGCACTGTCCAGCAGTTGCCGCCGACGCTGAGCAATCTCACGCCACAGCGCTACAACGAAATCGGCTACGATCCCAACCACTCTCTCTGGGATCAGTTGAATGGCCCGCTTGACGTACAGTTCTTCCACGTGGGGATGGCATTCGACCAGCCGGTGCGGATGTATTCGGTGGACCCTGAGACCAGCCAGGCGAGAGAGATTCACTTTCGTCCCGATCTGTTCAACTATTCGGGCGCTCACGTCGATGTCTCGCAGCTCGAAGGGCAGGGCGAACTTGGCTTTGCCGGTTTTCGGGTGTTTAAGGAGCCTTCACTGACCGAGCGCGATATCGTGTCTTTTCTCGGCGCCAGTTACTTCCGCGCGGTCGATGACACCTACCAGTACGGCATCTCCGCCCGCGGTATTGCCGTCAATACCTACACCGATGAAGCCAATGAGCAGTTTCCGGCGTTTACTCGCTTCTGGTTCGAAACACCGGAAGCCGGCGCCACGACCTTCGTGGCTCATGCGCTGCTTGACTCTCCGAGCCTAGCTGGCGCCTACCGCTTCGTCATCCATTGTGAAGATAACCGAGTGGTGATGGAGATCGACAAGCATCTCTTTCCGCGAGAATCGATTGCCCAGCTCGGGCTGTCGCCGATGACCAGCATGTTCAGCTGCGGTACCCAGCAGCGCGACATGTGCCTGACCTTCCACCCACAGATCCACGACTCCGATCGTCTCTCGATCTGGCGCGGCAACGGCGAGTGGATCTGCCGGCCCCTTAATAACCCGCCACGTTTGCAGTTCAACTCGTTCAGCGACAACAGCCCCAAGGGCTTTGGCTTGCTGCAAACTGACCACGAGTTCGACAGCTACGAAGATATCGTGGGCAACTATCACAACCGTCCTAGTCTCTGGGTTGAGCCTCTGGGCGACTGGGGGCGAGGTGAAATTCAGTTGCTTGAGATTCCCACCTCTGGTGAGACCATGGACAACATCGTGGCCTTCTGGAAGCCGGAAGCGGCGGTAGAGGCGGGGCAGGCACTGCACTACGCCTACAAGCTTCACTGGAGTGCTCTTCCGCCAGTGCAGAGCGACCTAGCGCGAGTCCGCAAGACGTTTACCGGTATCGGTGGTTTCCCCGAGGGCTGGGCGCCGGGTGAGCACTTTCCGGACGTCTGGGCTCAGCGCATCGCTATCGATTTTGTCGGTGGTGATGTTAAGCACTTCCACGACAATGAGATCGGGCTTCAGACCCACCTCGACGTGCCCGAAGGCGAGGTCAAGAATATTCAGATTTTTTGGGTAGATGACTTCGAGGGCTTCCGTATTCAGTTCGATTGGTATCCTACCAGCGACGCTTTAGACCCACTCGACATGCGCCTGACGCTAAGCGCCGAGGGCGTAACCATCAGTGAGACCTGGGTCTATCAATACTTCCCGCCGATGCCGGAAGACCGCCAGTTCCCGGAGAGAGTCCCAGCACGCTGAGGTTGAATTCCCCCCCGAGCGTCAGAACGGCAACAATAGTCCCTGCTAAAAAGCTGCGCAGGCAGGCTGAGGAAGAGTGAACAATTGAAGAGGTGGCATTCAAGCCGCGAGGCCGGGATAATAGCGAACCTTCAAAATCTTTAAAATGACGTGGCTTGATGACGCTGTCCTATCACTTCGATGAGAAAATTCCGCTTACTGGCCGTTTGGCAATGGGTATTGAATACGACGGTACCCATTACTGCGGTTTTCAGCGCCTAAAGCATGCAGCTTCCGTTCAGGCGTCGTTAGAAGTCGCGCTGAGCAAGGTGGCCAATGAGCCGATCCAGATTCACGCCAGCGGGCGCACCGACTCCGGGGTGCATGCCACGCGTCAAGTCGTGCATTTTGACCCGCCGGTCGGGCGTTCAGAAAAAGCCTGGATATTTGGTGTCAATACCCATTTGCCTCGAGATATTGCCGTGCGCTGGGTAAAACCTGTGGGGGATGACTTTCACTCGCGGCTATGCGCGCTTGGCCGTCGTTACCGCTACGTGTTGCTAAATCAAGTCAGCCGTCCGGTGCTAGAGCGGGCGAATGTGACCTGGTGCCGTGACGCGCTAGATGCAGACGCCATGCATCGTGCCGCCCAGTCGCTGGTGGGCGAACATGATTTTTCCAGCTTTCGTGCCGCTGGCTGCCAGTCTAAAACGCCCTGGCGGCATATGCATTTTGTTGATGTAAAACGCTATGGCCAGCTTGTGATGATCGATATTCAAGGCAACGCATTTTTGCATCATATGATTCGTAACATTGCCGGCGCGCTGGTTAGCGTTGGGCGTGGTGCGAAGAGCGAGGCCTATATTGGCGAACTGTTAGCGCTGCAGAATCGCCGTCAGGGCGACGTTACCGCGCCAGCCTGCGGGCTGCATTTTGTCGATTCCGTTTATGATGAGCGGTTTGACTTGCCTAAAGAACCGTTGGGGCCGCATCTTCTTTCGTTTACCGGCGAGTGGACCGGCGAGCGGGAGTTGCCGGATACGCCACGTGTTGCCTATCGCCGCAGCCGCTCGCTAAACGGTGCGGCTGGCTCTGAGCAGGAGACGTCGTTTTGAGTGCTGATCCATTAACGCGCACGCGCATCAAGTTTTGCGGTTTTACCCGTTCAGATGATATCGATAGCGCCGTCGCGGTCGGCGTAGATGCAGTAGGCTTCGTCATGTGGCCAAAAAGTAAGCGCGGTGTGAGTGTTGAGCAACTGGCCGAACTGTCTGCCCGCGTTCCTGCTTTTGTAACCCGCGTTGGGCTGTTTGTGGATCAGTCTACTGAGTTGATTGAGCAGTGTTTGCCGCATCTTGATTTGCTTCAGTTCCATGGTGACGAAATGCCTGAAGCGTGCCAGCAGTATGGGGTAGCGTGGATAAAAGCATTACGTATGCGTGATGAAATAGACTTGGCGCAACAGGCTGAACGCTACCACCAGGCACAGGCGCTGCTTTTAGATGCCTATCGTCCAGGGACGCCGGGCGGTACTGGAGAGACCTTCGATTGGTCGAGAATCCCCGCAAATCTTGCAAAACCTGTTATCCTCGCCGGTGGGCTGACGCCAGATAATATTGCCGAGGCTGTGCGTCAAGTTATGCCCTATGCAGTTGATGTGTCAGGGGGTATTGAAGCCGCCTACGGCTGTAAGGATGCTGCCAAAATGGCTGCTTTTGTTCGCCACGTGGCGTTAGCCGACACGCGCTAGCCTATGTTTATCGAGCTGCGTTTTACGTTGATCCATTTATTGTTTGCCTGTTCTGGCGATCTTGTGAGGTATCTCTGTGACCGTTTCTGCGACTGGTGTTTCTAAAGCTGTACTTGAAACGAAGTTCAGCGAGCTAACCCAAATGCCGGATGCCCGTGGTCATTTTGGCCCCTACGGCGGTCGGTTTGTGTCTGAAACCCTCAGCTTCGCGTTGGAAGAGTTGGAGAAAACGTACTTAAGCTTACGTGACGACCCCGACTTCCAAGCTGAATTTGACTATGACCTTGCTCATTACGTTGGCCGTCCTTCACCGCTTTATCATGCCAAGCGCTGGTCGGAGAGTCTGGGCGGTGCGCAAATTTGGTTGAAGCGGGAAGACCTGAATCACACCGGTGCTCACAAGGTCAATAATACGATTGGCCAGGCGCTGTTGGCTAAGAAAACTGGCAAGCCGCGTATTATCGCCGAAACGGGAGCCGGCCAGCATGGTGTTGCTTCTGCTACCGTGGCTGCTCGCTTAGGGCTTGAGTGCGATGTTTATATGGGCGCTGAAGACGTAGAGCGCCAGAAGTTGAACGTTTACCGCATGCGCCTGCTGGGTGCCCGCGTGATTCCTGTAGAGTCCGGCACTCGCACGCTTAAAGATGCTATGAACGAAGCGCTGCGCGACTGGGTAACTAACGTCGATAACACCTTCTATATCATCGGCACCGTGGCAGGCCCGCACCCGTATCCACTGCTGGTGCGTGATTTCAATTCGGTAGTAGGGCGCGAGGCGCGCCGCCAGTCCCTTGAGCAGATTGGCCGCCTACCTGATGCCTTGATTGCCTGTGTTGGCGGTGGTTCTAACGCTATGGGGCTTTTCTACCCGTTTGTGGAAGACGACGCGGTGGCTATGTATGGCGTTGAAGCCGGTGGGGATGGCGTTGAAACTGGTCGCCATGCGGCGCCCCTCACGACGAACGCGCCACGGGGCGTCCTGCACGGCAACCGTACTTATTTAATGTCCGATGAAGCAGGCCAAGTGTCCGACACCCACTCTATTTCGGCGGGCCTTGATTACCCCGGAGTAGGCCCTGAACACGCGCTATGGAAGGACGTCGGGCGCGTTAGCTACGTGGCGGCCAATGATAAAGAGGTGCTGGAAGCATTTCGCGAGCTAACGCATATGGAAGGTATTATGCCCGCCCTTGAGTCGGCACATGCACTGGCCCATGCAAAAGTTTTGGCACCGACCATGCGTCCTGACCAGCATATTATCGTTAATCTTTCCGGTCGCGGCGACAAAGACATCATGACGGTGGCCAAGATTGATGGCATAGAGTTTTAAGAATCAGTCATTTTAAGCGCAGCTTTTTTAAGGGTAAGCATGAACCGTATTGATCAGCGTTTCAGTGAACTTAAACAGCAGGGCCGTAAGGCTCTAATCCCTTACATTACCGCCGGGGATCCAGCGCCGCAGTATACCGTGGGCTTTATGCATGCACTGGTGGATGCGGGCGCCGATATTATTGAACTTGGCGTACCATTTTCTGATCCTATGGCCGACGGCCCTGTGATTCAAAAAGCCTGTGAACGTGCATTGAAGCAAGGTACGCGGCTGGTTGATCTAATGCAGATGGTCAAAGAGTTTCGCCAAGCGGATACCACCACACCGGTGGTGCTGATGGGCTATTTAAACCCTATCGAGCGCATTGGCTATGAGAGTTTTGCCGATCAAGCCGCTGATGTTGGCGTAGACGGCGTTCTGATTGTCGATATGCCGCCTGAAGAAGCGGATGAAATTGGGCCGTTGCTAAAGGCTCGTGATTTAGCCGCGATTTTTCTCGTTGCGCCTACCACTTCTAACGAGCGTGCCGCTACAATATGCGCCCATGGTAATGGCTACTTGTACTATGTTTCGCTGAAAGGCGTGACAGGCGCGGCCACCCTGAACGCAGACGATGTAGCTGAGCATTTGGCGCCGCTGCGGGGGATGACCGATTTGCCACTATGCGTTGGCTTTGGTATTCGTGATGGCGCGACCGCATCCGAAGTGGCTAAAGTGGCTGATGGTGTGATTGTTGGTAGCGCCTTGGTTAACCGTATTGCTGAAAGCCTGGATGCCCCGGAAACTATCGCGGGCCAGTTGAAAAGTGTATTAGCAGAAATGCGCACGGCGATGGATGCCTAAAGAAAAATGCTTTATCGCCTATACTGAATAGATTAATGACACTCATCAAGCTTGGTTTTGCCAAGCGTTGACGTAAAACGGAAGCCTTTTTGATATGAGCTGGTTAGACAAGATCGTTCCCTCAATGGGTCGTATCCAGCGTAAAGACCGTCGCGCTAGCGTGCCCGACGGCCTCTGGCGTAAATGTCCCAAATGCGAAGCAGTTCTCTATCTCCCTGAGTTAGAGAAACACAATAGCGTTTGTCCCAAGTGCGATCACCATTTGCGCTTAACGGCACGCAAGCGCTTGGACTGGTTCTTGGATAAAGACGGGCGCGAAGAGGTTGCCGCCGATCTTGAGCCAAATGATCGGCTGAAGTTTCGCGACTCTAAAAAGTACAAGGATCGCCTGACCGCAGCGCAAAAAGACACCGGTGAGAAAGATGCCCTGGTGGCGATGCGCGGTGAGTTAGACGGCCTGCCGGTGATTGCCGTCGCGTTCGAGTTTACCTTTATGGGTGGCTCGATGGGGGCGGTAGTCGGCGAGAAGTTTGTGCGTGCTGCTACGTTAGCGCTTAACGAGAATATTCCGCTGGTATGTTTTGCGGCCTCCGGTGGTGCGCGCATGCAGGAAGCGCTCTTTTCACTGATGCAGATGGCAAAAACATCGGCGGCGCTTGAAAGGCTTAAACAGGCGGGCGTGCCGTATATCTCGGTACTGACAGATCCCGTGTTTGGTGGTGTTTCGGCGTCTCTCGCGATGCTGGGTGATTTGAATATTGCTGAACCCAATGCCCTTATTGGCTTTGCGGGGCCTCGCGTTATCGAACAGACGGTGCGCGAAACGCTGCCGGAAGGTTTCCAGCGCAGCGAGTTTTTACTCGACCACGGTACGGTAGATATGATTGTCCATCGTCATGAGATGCGCGCACGCGTGGGCAGCGTTTTGCGTAAGCTAACGCATCACGATGCAGCGCCAGTAACTTTCGATGTAGACGATGAGGCGGATGTTTCTGAGCCAATCGTTGAGGAAGCTGTTTTGGCGGACGATGCAGAAGCAACGTTGACTAAGCTCGATACGGCTAAGAGTGACGACCATTCGCGCAATGCCTGATTCTGACGCTGTGTCGCCATTGGCTTCAGAGCGACCGTCTTTAGAGCAGTTGTCTTTAAAACGGTGGTCTTTAGACCAGTGGCTTCAGCATCTGGAAACGCTGCATCCGGTCGGCATTGATATGGGCCTGAAGCGGGTGTCGCAGGTAGCTAATCGTATGGGGCTGCTTTCTCGTCCCATTGCCTCCTGCGTTATTACCGTCGCAGGCACGAATGGCAAGGGGTCAACCCTGGCCATGATCGATAGCGTAGCCCGTGCTCACGGTCAGCGGGTGGGTACTTATACCTCGCCCCACTTACTGCGCTATAACGAACGCGTCAAAATCGCCGGCCAGGAGGCCGATGATCAGCTGCTGCTAGAGGGTTTTGAGCACGTTGAACGTGCGCGCTTACAAGAGCCTGAAATAAGCCTGACGTATTTTGAAGCGGGCACGCTATGTGGGTTGTGGTGTTTGGCCCGTGCAGAGCTTGATCTCGCCGTGCTGGAAGTGGGGCTGGGTGGCCGGCTTGATGCGATCAATATTATTGATGCGGATGTGGCAGTTGTGACCACAATCGCCCAGGATCATGCTAATTTTCTAGGTACAGACATAGCTCAGATTGGACGTGAAAAGGCCGGTATCTTTCGTGCCGGGCATCCTGCAGTGCTTGGTAGCTTAATATTGCCCGAAAGCGTTGCTGAATACGCGCACACGCTGGGAGCTCCCGTATTTCGATTAGGCCAACATTTTCAGCATGACGCCTTTTCCAATGGGCTTAAAACGTGGCGCTGGCAGGGCCAGCAAGCAGATGAGACGGGCATCGTGCTGGATCGATTGCCTGATCCCGGGCTGCCGATTGATAATGCCGCCACGGCTCTGCAGGCACTTGCACTCACTGGACTCACGCTTGAACAAGGTCGCGTGCAAAAGGCGCTGAGTAGCGTCATTCTAGCAGGGCGCATGCAGTGGGTGGGTCAGTGGTGCTTGGATGTCGGGCATAACCCTCACGCTGCGGAATATATCGCTAACTACTTGCCGCTTCCGCCGGGCAATGGCCGGCAGTGGGGCCTTATTGGCATGTTGAATGATAAAGATATCGACGGTGTCATACAGGCATTGTCGGCCCGTATAACTGACTGGGTGTGTGTGACCCTAACGGGAGAGCGTGGCTGCCAAGCTCAAGCGTTGTCTCAACGAATAATTGCACAGGGAGGGCGGGTACACTTTTGCGCTGACACGCCGCAAGCAGGCGCTGATTGGTTGGCGAAGGTGTTAACGCTCAATGATCGTGTCTTGGCCACCGGGTCGTTCTTTACTGTAGCGGCTTTGTTAGCTAGGCCACTGCCAACAGGCGCAGTGTCGCTTGATGGAGACGAAAATGAAATACGGTAAAACGGAACGTATCAGCGGAATTGTGATTTTACTCGCGCTGCTGGCGATTTTTGTGCCATGGCTAATGAGTGACCCCGCGCCCAGGGAAGAACGCCCGCAGCCGAGCTTTGTGATTGAAAAGCCGACTGAAGTAGAGCGTCGCGATGTGCCTGCGCCTGAGCGACCTTCAACCGTTAACGAGCCTTCATTATCGTCAACGCCTAGCAGTGCGAATAGTGACGGCTATATACCCATTGATGTCAGTCCTCGCACGCCACAGACCGATCAAGCCCAGCGGCCTGCGGCCAGCGGCTCTGATGCGGCTACGTCCGATAACGACCCTATCGCTGATTTAATGGCTACTAATAACAGCGGCAGTAATTCCGGCAGTGGTAGTAATAGTACTAGCAATACCGCTTCACAGAACTCATCCAGCCCATCCGCTAGCCCTCAAGGGCAGTGGGCGGTGCAAGTTGGCAGCTTTGGAGAAGCGGCAAATGCCCGGCGCTTGGGTGAGCAGCTTTCCGGCGAAGGTTTTACCGTCTATCAGCGTGAGCGGGATAACAACATGACGACCGTGTTTGTGGGGCCTTATGCGACATCGGAAGATGGTGATGCTGCCATGACATCGATTAAAGAGCGCGCTAATGTCCAAGGGCTGCTTGTGCGAGTAAGAGATTAACGATGGCATTAACATGGATTGATGCCGTTTTCCTGGCCGTGCTAGCGCTTTCGATGCTGGCCGGTTTTGTAAGAGGATTTGTTCGTGAAGCGCTAGGCTTGGCCGCTTGGGTTGTGGCCCTGATGGTGGCAAGAGTGCTGGCCGAGCCGGTTGCCGAGCTAATGAGCGGATTTATTGAAAGCTTTGACGCGCGCTTGGTTCTGGCCTTTGCGTTAGTGATCTTCGCGGTTATTTTGCTTTGCGGCATTGTTATTCGCTTGGTGCATGCTGCGGTTGAGTGGGTTGGCATGGGCTTGTTAAACCGCGTCGCGGGCGCCGCTTTTGGCGTGGCTCGCGGGGCGGTTATCCTGCTGGTCGCGACGGTACTGATCACGCTAACTCCGCTTGCAGAGTTGCAGGCCTGGCAACAGGCTGAGCTGCGCCCGACCTTTATCCAGCTGCGCGACTGGGCGGTTAGCCAATTAGATCAGTGGGACCGCGAATTGCCTGAAGCGCCAGCGTCGTTACGCGATATTTCTTTACCCGACCTACGCCCCCGCGAAGGCGTTTGAAGGTCTAAGCTCGTCGCGAGCGCTAAGTAGTTAAGTTATTCCGACAGGTGATTGACCTGTTACTGAAGTCGATTCTTCGAACGTACGGGCTTGCCTAGGTAAGTGACTTAGGTGAAGCCATGGCATTAAGCGAGGTAACGTGAATGTGCGGTATAGTGGGCCTTCTGGGCAAGCAGGCGGTAAATCAGGGAATCTACGATGCCCTGACCGTACTTCAGCATCGTGGCCAAGACGCTGCCGGCATGATGACGTGGAACGAAGGACGCTTCTTGCTGCGCAAGAGTAATGGTTTGGTACGTGATGTATTTCATACCCGCCATATGGCTCGTTTAAAAGGTAACCTGGGCATTGGCCACGTACGTTACCCAACTGCCGGCTCCTCGAGTGAAGCGGAGTCTCAGCCGTTTTATGTTAACTCACCCTACGGTATCGCCCTAGCGCATAACGGTAACTTGACCAACTCAGAGCAGTTGAAGCAAGAGCTGTTTTCCACGGATCTTCGCCACATTAACACCAGTTCTGATTCCGAAGTACTGCTCAACGTGTTTGCCCATGAGCTGGGTAAGCAGGGCCTGCATCTGGAAGCGGAAGACATCTTTGATGCCGTGCGTAGAGTTCATCGTCGTTGCAAAGGTGGCTACGCGGCGGTGGCAATTATTAACGGCTTTGGGATGGTGGCTTTCCGCGATCCCTTCGGGATTCGTCCGGTTGTGTTTGGCACCCGTGAAGAAGAGAACGGCCAAGCGGTCATGATCGCCTCTGAATCCGTAGCGCTAGATGTAGGTGGTTTTGAACTTGAACGTGATCTATCGCCTGGTGAGGCCATTTTTGTCGATATCGAAGGCAATATTCATACTCAGGTATGTGCCGATCGCCCGCAGCTTCGCTCGTGTATCTTTGAACATGTCTATTTAGCGCGCCCAGATTCGCTGCTTGACGGTGCCTATGTCTACGGAACCCGCATGCAGATGGGGCGTAAACTGGGTGACCGTATTTTAAATGAGTGGCCGGATCACGATATCGACGTGGTGATTCCTATCCCTGACACGTCGCGAACCTCCGCGCTTGAAATGGCGCAGCACCTAGGAGTGACCTACCGCGAAGGGTTTATGAAAAACCGCTATATTGGGCGCACTTTCATTATGCCGGGGCAGGTTCAGCGTAAAAAGTCGGTTCGCCAAAAGCTCAATGCCATTGACGTTGAGTTTAACGGCAAGAATGTACTGCTTGTCGATGATTCGATCGTACGCGGCACTACCTGTAAGCAAATTATTCAAATGGCCCGCGACGCGGGAGCACGTAAGGTCTATTTTGCCTCGGCGGCACCGCCGGTACGTTTTCCTAATGTTTACGGGATTGATATGCCTGCCGCTTCTGAGCTCATTGCCCACGGGCGGACCGAAGAGGAAGTCGGTGAGCTGATTGGCGCTGATCGCATTTTCTATCAAAATCTAGACGATCTAAAAGCGGCCTGTCGCGAAGTGAATCCTGAAATGGAGGCCTTCGACTGCTCGGTGTTTGACGGTAACTACGTAACCGGTGATATTGACGACGCCTATTTGGCGGCGTTGGAAGCCAGTCGCAACGATTCCGCGAAAGACCAGAGCGCGGGTGATCATGCTCTGGTCGGCATGCACAATCAGGACGATGACCTGGACGATTAATGACCTGGACGATTAAGAGGTAAGCCCTATGCATGACGATAATCACCAGGACGAGTGGTCATTGGAGACGCTGGCGATCCGGGCAGGTCATCAGCGCACCTTTGAGCAGGAGCACTCTGAGCCTATTTTTCCAACGTCCAGCTTTGTCTACGAAAGTGCTGCGGAAGCCGCGCGTAAATTCGGTGGACAAGAGCCTGGTAACGTTTATTCGCGCTTCACCAACCCCACGGTGCATACGTTTGAACGGCGTCTAGCGGCACTTGAAGGTGGCGAGCGCTGTGTGGCGACAAGCTCCGGTATGTCAGCGATTCTATCTACCGCGCTGGCGCTACTCTCTGCCGGTGATGAAATTGTTGCTTCTCGGTCGCTGTTTGGTTCCACGGTGAGTCTGTTCGATAAATACCTAGGAAAACTAGGTATCAAGACACGCTATGTAGAGCTTTCCAATCTCTCTGCCTGGGAAGCTGCAATTACGCCAAAGACGCGGTTATTGTTTGCTGAAACGCCGTCTAATCCGCTTTCTGAGATCGCCGATATCTCGGCCCTAGCCGCGTTAGCTAAGCAGCATGATGCGCTGTTAGCGATTGATAACTGCTTTCTTACTCCGGCACTTCAGCAGCCGCTGGCGCTTGGCGCGGATTTAGTCATTCACTCAGCAACCAAGTACTTGGATGGTCAAGGCCGCGCAATTGGCGGCGCCGTGGTAGGTAGCCATACGTTGCTTGAAGAAGTGTTTGGCGTAGTGCGTACGTGCGGCCCATGCTTGAGTCCTTTCAATGCGTGGATTTTTACCAAAGGTTTAGAAACCTTGTCACTGCGTATGAAGGCACATTGTGAAAACGCCTTGATACTTGCACGCTGGTTACACGCCCACCCGGCGGTGACTAAGGTGTATTACAGCGGTTTGGAAGAACATCCACAGCATGCGTTGGCCAAGCAGCAGCAAAAAGGCTTTGGCGCAGTGCTAGGTTTTGAAGTGCAGGGTGGTCAAGAGGGCGCTTGGCAGGTTATTGATGCGACTCGAATGCTTTCTATTACGGGTAATTTAGGGGATGTTAAAACCACTATTACGCATCCAGCTACGACCACACATGGGCGTCTTTCTGATGCTCAAAAAGCCTCAGCGGGAATTACGCCGGGACTCATTCGCGTTGCGGTTGGGCTTGAGAGCCAAGCGGACATTCAGCGCGATTTAGCTCGCGGTTTAGATGCACTAATGGCCAAAACAGTCTAAAAGACCGATGACCTACCTAAGTGTTTTGAAACGACTCAACCCCACCAGAAGTGGGGTTGTTTGTTTTCCAGCGGCACTGGCATGATTTACGAAGCGCCACTGGATATCGGCTTGGATAAGAACCGACAGCGATCTCTATTACGAATTTCTAGACGTCAATTCAGTAAGGGCGATGTCTTTTCCGCCATTACCTTGATATTGAGCCGTTGATTTTGGGTGGCTAACCGCATTTTTTGCACCACCGCCATTCACGGCAGTTAAATCGCTTGGCGTCATGTTGCGCTCGGTAATTGTTTGGTGCTGAACCTGGGAAGTAGCGTGAGCGACTTCATTGAATTCATCCGAGCCTCTTTCTGCCAGTGCGGCACCAGAGAAAAGCGTTAGAGCGATGGCGGCGGCTGCGGTAAATTTGTTCATGATAGTTAACCTCATTGGCGTGCTTTAATATGTAATGGTGGCGATTTCGCCATGTTCGTTTTCGAACATGTTACCATTGTAAGCCTGCTAATAAAATATAAAAATTGATTTAAATTGCATTTATCATTCTATATTTTAGAATGAATTGAGTCATGGTTCTTACGATTAAGCTTTATGTCCACCCAGGTCAATGTGGCCACTGTGTTGCTGATAGCTATTGCTAGCGAGCTAATCAATGATTTTTACGAATGGTTTTTGCTGGTTTTTTCAGCAGATTCCACTAGCGCTAATGGGTATGCTAACTGCTGATAAATGATTAGCCTTCAGTAGGCACCAGTCGTCACAGTAGACAGTTGTCAATAAAGTGAGGAATAACCAATGTGGCGTAACACGCAGCGCGGCTGGGGTATTGTAAGTATTTTGCTTCACTGGTTAAGTGCTTTGGCCATTATTGGTTTATTTGCACTAGGCTGGTGGATGACGGGGTTGGGCTATTATGATTCTTGGTATAATCAAGGCCCATGGATACACCGCTCAATTGGTATTTTGCTCTTGTTCGCCACTTTAGGGCGCTTAGTGTGGCGTTTATTCCAGCCCACACCCCGGCTAGAAGGTCGTCGCTTAGAAGTGATTGCTGCCCACTTAGGGCATATCGGGCTATATGCGGCTGTGCTATTGGTCATGGTCAGTGGCTACTTAATTTCTACCGCCAATGGTCGCGGCGTCAGCGTCTTTGGTTGGTTTGAAGTGCCTGCGTTACTGCAAAATTTTCCCAATCAGGCAAGCCTTGCAGGCGACGTGCACTGGTATAGCGCCCTAACGCTGATGCTTTTAGCAGCGGGCCATACGCTTGCCGCGCTAAAACACCACTGGTTTGACCGTAATAAGACTCTGGTGCGTATGATGAATCCTGTTCACGCCCAGCGCAGCGCTCGCGGCGTAAACTGATTTGATACATTTTGGGCTGCTGGCACTCAGAAAAAAGCGCTGCCGGTTGCTATGTTCTCTAAATAATATACGTTTTTTGTAAACACGCGACGGCCTTGAGCCAACGCAGTGACTTTCCAATAAGTAGTGACTTTTCAATAAAGAGAGGAATTATCAATGATGTTTAAAAAGACCGCATTTGCATCTGCTATTGCCGCGCTCGCACTGGTGCCATTGAGCCAAGCGCAGGCTGCTGATTACCAGCTTGATACAGAAGGTCAGCATGCGTTTGTGCAGTTTAAAATTAGCCACCTGGGTTTTTCTTATCTTTTAGGTAGTTTTGAAAAATTTGACGGTCAGTTTTCTTACGATTCTGAAGACCTTGATGCATCCTCTGCTGAAATCGAAGTTCAGGTTGATAGCTTGAACAGCAATCACGCTGAGCGTGATCGTCATATCTTGAGCGGCGACTTTCTGAACGCAAGCGAGTTTCCGACGGCTACTTTCACCTCGACAGGGTTTGAGTCAACGGGTGAAGACGAAGGCGTGCTAACGGGTGACCTAACGCTGCATGGTGAAACTCAAGAAATCGAAATGCCGGTGACGCTACTGGGTGAAGGCGATGACCCGTGGGGCAATTCTCGCGCCGGCTTTGAAGGCACCACCACGTTGTTGCTGAGCGATTACGGCATCGACATGAGCGATTTCCCTGAAGCGATGCATGAAGTTGAGCTCTATGTGACTTTCGAAGGCATTCGTCAGTAATTAAGTACTGTAGTACTTGCGCCATCGCCCCTTAAAAGGGCGGTGGCGTTTTACGTTAAGTCAATGATGTATTAACGCCTGTATGTATTAACCCTCGTATATATTAACCCCTGTAGTAAGAGTAAGGAGAGACTGCTTGGTAGCCGTTATGCATCAAAAAGAGTTGGCCACAACCCTATGGCGCCAAACGTGGCCTATGGCCATTGGCGTGCTGGCGCTATTGGGTTTTCAACTGGTTGATAGCGCGTTCATTGCTCGTTTGGGAACCGCGCCATTGGCAGCTCAGTCGTTTACCTTTCCGCTGTCATTTTTGATTATTGGTATTCAGGTAGGAATGGGTATCGCTATTGCCGCGCTTATATCCCGGGCGCTGGGCTCTGGAGAAGAAGAGCGTGCCAGGCGCCTAAGCAGCCTAGTGTTGATGGCCGGCGGTGGAGTAATTGGCTTATTGGCAATCATTTTGTGGCTATTTCATGTGCCTATTTTTCAACTGCTGGGAGCGGATGAAACGACGCTATCCTATATCCGTGTCTACTGGGGGCCTCAGCTGCTATCTACATGGTTAGGTGCGCTGCTGTATTTTAGCTATAGCGTATTTCGCGCCCATGGAGACACTCGGTTACCGGGTAAAATGATGGTGCTCAGCAGTCTTATCAACCTGGTTCTTGATCCTTTGTTTATTTTTGGTGTAGGTGATTGGCAGGGCTGGGGGTTGCCAGGCGCTGCTTGGGCTACCGCGATTGCTTTCTCGGTAGGGCTGGCGATCACAGGTTTGAAACTGGCCCGCCGCCAGTGGGCATCCTCAGAAGGATTGTGGCTAGAGACAAAACAGTCATGGCGGCCGTTTACTGGGATCGCCGCTCCGGCCATGGTCAGCCAACTGATGCCACCCTTAGCGGCCATGTTGGCTATCTCTGTGGTTGCAGGCCTGGGTGAAAGCGAAGTAGCCGCCTGGGGGCTGGCGAGCCGTTTGGAAACGCTTTCGCTAATGGTGATTTTGGCAATGACAATGTCACTGCCACCGTGGCTAGGGCGCTGCTATGGAGCGAACGACTGGGGGCAAATACACCAACTGATGAAATTAGCTATCAAAGTGGCGCTGTTTTGGCAGCTAGGCCTTGGCGTGGTGCTGGCGCTTGGCGCTCCTTGGCTGGCCATGGCGTTAGCAGGCAATCCAGATGTACAAAGTGAGCTGACGCTGTTGATCCGCTTCCTACTGCCTAGCTATGCCGCTCTTGGCGTCTGCATGTTAGTGGTATCTGCCGGTAATGCCCTGGGTTGGCCGTTGCGCGCGATGCTTTTGTCCAGTGCGCGACTATTTGTTTGCTACCTACCTTGCCTATGGGTGGGGTCTCAGCTCTTCGGCTGGTGGGGGCTAGCGGCCGGTGGGGCAGTGGGAAATCTGCTGGCAGGTTTAATGGCTTGGCGAGTGCTAACGCGTATTTTATCCCGCCCACACCGGCAGGCGGGATTCGTCAATTAGCGTTTTCGAACTGACTCTTGAAACGAAAAATATAAAAATAGTAACGCCATAGCTAAGTAGCCCATTACAAATTCGGGTGCGGCGTTAAAGGTGAGTTTAGGCGCATGCATTAAGCCGATAAACGAAAAGCCTGCTGCAATAGCCGCAAAGACTGCCGCGCGTTTGAACTGATGATCGATGACTGACACCGTCATGGCGCCCAGCAAGATTGCCATAAACATAGCGCCTTGACCCATGACCACAATGGCGCTGGAAATGTCGCTAACCACTTCGCCAGCGCCACGGTTGAAGCGTGTCATCACATAGTTTGCGAAGTAGGGCAGCATGGCTAACGCAACAGCAGGATAGTAGCGTGTATCGTTGGCCTGAAACGCCGTCGCAATCATCGACATGCCCACAAAGACTAAAATAGGCGCGACCACCGAAACGGGAATAATCGCTGCCAGCGCGGCAATTAATCCAAACATAGTTGCAAGCGCATAGACGGCTCCATTGAGCAGGCTATAGCCTCGCCCTGCGCCCATCCACTTGGCGCCCACCGTTGCAATGTATACCGTGGTCGGGAACACGCCGCCAAATAGTGCTCCAATCATGGTGCCTACACCGTCCACTGCCTGGCACTCGCGTACATCATATTTGTCGCCGGCCGCTTCCATTGCCTCTACGTTATTCATTGTTTCAATAGCGTTATAGAGCGTGATGGGCAGCACTACCGTTAGTATGGCGAGCATGCTCGTTAGCAACAGCCCCAACCCTTCAAACCATGCCAAGTTAGGCAATAATGGGTAGAACCCTAGGTGAGTGAAAGCATCGCTAAAGCGCTCTGTGTCCGCATCGCCAATTAAATAGGCCATGGTCGTGCCGACGATAATCGCAAACAGGGATGCGGGCAGCTTGAAAGGCATGCTGACCCGCGCGACTAGGCCGACGATGATGATCGCTAACACCAGCAGGCCTATGATCGGCATTTCAAGCGTCTTAAATAGCATTTCACCGGCGATGAATGTGAGTGCGACACCCGCAACGGCTCCAAGCATGGCGGCACGAGGCAGGTGATGCTGCACCCAACGGCCGATAATGCTAATGGCAGCTTCGATGCCACCACTGATAAAACAGGCGGCCACGGCGACTTTCCAGGCCATTTCCGCATCGCCGGTAAGCTGCTTAGCGGGCAGTAAAACACCGAATAAAAACACGAACATAACGGGGGTTGATATGCCGTAAGACAGCGCCGTCACATCAGCGCGGTTTTCTTTATGCGCCAGCCTTGTCGCACTCCAGGCATAGTAAAAATTTCCCACCATCACGGCGACTGCGGCGCCAGGCAATACCTGTCCATAAACAATGGAGGAGGGGAATCCCATGCCTAGCATCGTAATGGCGATGATAACGAAATTGGCAATATTGTTTTGAAACAGCGCGAAGAACGCGTCGGTATCTTCTTTTTTATACCAAGGATAGTGGGTGCTAGCAGCCGCCATGATAGGCCTCTAAAGTGTGATGATTGTTTACAAGGCTTCGCTGAGTGTGCCGAGGAATTGACTAATCGGTCAGGCGTTGCGTTGCAATGAGCGCCGCACGGGCGCCCCAGGCTCTGGCGGCAAGCGCGTAATTGTACACAAGTCGATATGGCATCCCAAGATACAAAAATGCCCAGGCATTGCCTGAGCATTTAGCGCATTACAAAACGTAATGCTAGTCGTTGACGGCAGCAATAGCTTTGGCAAGGTAGGGCAGGTTCTCATTAGAAAACCCCGCTACGTTGGCACGGCCTGAACGCACCATGTAAATGCCAAATTCATCGCGTAGGCGATCGACCTGTTCCGGCGTTAGGCCAGTGTAGGAGAACATGCCGCGCTGTTCAGCAACGCACGCATATTTCTGGTCCAGCCCGTAAGGCTTCAGTGCTTCAACAAAATCGCGGCGCAGGGTATTGATGCGGTCGCGCATTTCGGTCAGCTCTTCACGCCACATCGCGGTAAGCTCTGCGTCATGTAGAATTTCGCTGACAATAGAGCCGCCGTGAGCCGGTGGGTTGGAATAGTTTTCCCGAGCAACGATTGCCGCCTGTGAGCGGATGTTGCCCATCTGCTCGCTATCTTTAGCCACCATGATCAAGCAGCCGGTGCGCTCACAGTAAATGCCGAAGTTTTTCGAGCAAGAACTGGTAATAATGACTTCATCAAGATTTTCAGCCAGCAAGCGAACGCCGTAAGCGTCTTCTTCTAAACCTTCGCCAAACCCTTGGTAAGCAAAATCGATTAGCGGTAGTAGCTTACGCTCGCGAACAATCTCTAATACTTCCTGCCACTGATCATGGGAAAGATCAAAGCCAGTCGGGTTATGGCAGCAGGCGTGCAGGACAACGACATCGCCCTGTGGAATGCTTTTTAGCGCAGCGCGCATACCGTCAAAATCCAGACGGTTATCGGGATCCACATAGGGATACTTGTGAAGCTCAATACCCGCGGCGGTGAAAATGCCGTGGTGGTTTGGCCACGTGGGGTCGCTGACCCAAATGCCTTTGCCTGGCAGCTGCGATGCGATGAAGTCAGCCGCTAGGCGCAGTGCGCCGGTACCACCCGGTGACTGGGTAGCGCTGGCACGATTGGCTTTTAATACGGAGGAGTCAGCGCCAAATACCATGGGCAGCACTACTTCGCCATAGCTTGGGGCACCGTGAGAGCCAATATACGTTTTCGTCGTTTCATTCTTGAGCAGGCGAGCTTCTGCTTCCTTCACGGCACGCATTACCGGTGTATTGCCCTGAGTGTCGCGGTAAACACCAACACCTAAATCCACTTTTTGTGGATTGGTATCTTTTTTGAAAGCTTCGATCAGCCCGAGAATGGCGTCTCCTGGGACTCGCTCAATATGCTCAAACATTTAATCGGCTACCTCGTCAGTTCTGGCGGCAAGAATGAAGTCATTTAGTTGCAGGCCTTTAATAGTATGGGTCCACCATGTAACGGTGGTTTTGGCCCACTCCGTGATAATAACGGGATGATGGCCAGCCTGCTCTGCAATATCGCCAACGCGCTGAGTGAATGCCAGGGCGCTAGCAAAATCGCGAAACTTAAAGCATCGCGACAGCTTCATGATGCCATCGTGCTCGACAATCTGCCACTGGCTAAGGCTTTTTAGCCGTGTGAATGCCTCTTTTGGACTCAGCGGTGGCACATTCTTACTGCATGGTTCACAGATTAGGCTGGCGAGCTTTTCCATGATGGAGCTCCTGCTGCTGTGAGGAAATGATGAGCGATAAGACGGCTTATTTAGCGAACTATTAGTGTCACTATCAGCGTAGAAGACGAACGCAGTCGCGGCCTACGCTTTTTGCGCTATACAGCGCCTGATCGGCTCGCTCAATGAGGCTCGTTAAAGGCTCGCCGCAGCGGTACTCGGCAACCCCTATGCTCAGCGTTACATGGCCTGCCCCATAGCAAAGTCATGCGCACTAATTTATTCGAGGCGTTATCGGTATTTAATGATAAAATTAATTACTTTTTAATATATAGAATCTAATTTTTATTCCTCGAGGTGGTTTCTTGGAAGCAGGACGACAGCACGGTGATCAGCCATATGGCTGGGTGAGTTTGGTCGGAGCCGGCCCTGGTGACCCAGAATTACTGACGCTCAAGGCCTATAAACGCCTGCAAGCGGCCGAAGTGGTGCTCTATGACCGCTTAGTTAGTGATGAAATTCTGGCGTTTATACCTAGCGAAGCGCAGCGCTACTATGTTGGCAAGGCTCGTTCGCTGCATAGCGTGCCTCAAAATGAGATTAATCAAGCGTTGGTGGCATGGGCTCATCAAGGAAAGCGCGTCGTACGCCTCAAAGGCGGTGACCCATTTATATTTGGCCGAGGAGGCGAGGAGCTAGAAGCGCTGCGGGCCGCCAAGGTTAGCGTGGAAGTTATTCCTGGCGTCACGGCAGCCTCAGGCTGCGCCGCTTATGCGGGTATTCCGCTTACCCATCGGGACCATGCGCAGTCGGTTCGGTTTGTTACCGGACACTTGCAACAGGGGGAGTGCGAGCTTGACTGGGATGCACTTGCCCGACCCGCGCAAACGCTTGTGTTCTATATGGGGTTAGGCAGCGTTAGAGTCATTAGTCAGGCGCTGATAGAGCACGGACTGCCACCAGAAACGCCGCTTGCGCTTATCGAGCAAGGCACTACGCGTCAGCAGCGCACGCACGTGGGAACCCTTTCATCGCTGCCCGATGCTTTCTTGGCGGGCGACATAAAACCACCTACGCTGCTTATAGTCGGCAGCGTGGTGTCATTACACACGACCCTTGCATGGTTTGACGTGCTGGAGGGACAGGCGTCAGGCTTTCATGAAGGTAAACATTCACCTTAGTCAGCAGCATTAGCTTTTAAGCTAAGCGGTAGCCCGGCTGTCGCATGGCTATAAGAGTTTACTAACAGACTGGCTAGATGCAGTGAGCTGTGTATGCTGAAAGGGTAGTCGTCCGCCGCTAGGGAATCACTGTTGCTAGAGCATTTCTTCAGTTTGGACACACCTTGGCTTGCCAATCTAAGCGTAGATCATAGAGGAACGCATAATGTCAGAAGACAATCATTCAGATAACCATTCAGACAATCTGCCGCCAGCCAACAAGCCGGAGCCGGAGCCGGTCAAACAAGCGGATATGAAAGCGCTCTTTCAAGACAATCGAGTAAAAGCCATTGCAGGCATCGCGGCAATCGCGGTTATTTGGGCAATCATGGCGCAGTCTAATGCGAGCACACGTCAAGATCGTGTCGATAGCCTTGAAGAGCAACTAGCAAGTGCTGAGCAAGAAAACAGTCAGATGAAACAGCGCGTTAGCGAAATTGATGAAGCCGAAACGAATCTCGCTACGTTGCAGGAAGAGCGGGATTCCTTGCAGGCACAGCAGGATGAGGCTAACGCTGCGCTCCAGAGTGCTCAGGGTGACGTCAGCGAGGTTCAGACGCGCTTAGAAGAGCTTGAAGCTGAGCGGGATAAGTTGCAAGAAGAGATTTCAGCATTGAATGAGCAGTTAGAAAATGCTGAAAACGATATGACGGGACTGCGCGAAGAGCGAGACGAAATCGCCAACACCCGTGACGAAGCAGAAAGTAATTTGCAGCAGGTTGAGGAAGCTCGCCAGAGCGCTGAGGATGCCCGTCAAGAGGCCGAAGCTGCACGCCAGCAGGCTGAAGAGCAGCGTCAGCAAGCGGTAGACGATTTAAGTGCTAAGGAAGAAGAGCTGTCTGCACTGGAAGAGCAGATTAGCCAAACGACCGAGCAGCAAACTAGCCTAAATGAGGACGTTTCCACTGCTCAGGGTGAGCTTGACGATTTGATGACGGCTCTAGACGCTGGACGCGAAGAAGTGGCGAGTGTCGAGAGTAATCTTGAGGAGCGTGAAAGTCAGCTGCAGCGTTTAGAGAGCCAGCTAGGTGAATGGCGTGATGAGCTTTCCACACTAGACAGCCGCTTAGCGGATGCAGAAAACTCAGTCAGCGAAGCCGCAGCAACTTCGCAAGACAGCTCTGATGAAGAGAATACGCCTGACAATAGCGATGAAAGCGCCAACGATAGCGACGGCGGCAGTCAAGAATCAGAGCAGAATGCTGGCTGAAACGTGACTAAGCGCTTACCCTTTATCGCTAAGCGCTGATGCTGAAAATAAGAGCGGATGCCGGGCAACCGGCGTCCGCTTTTTGCTTGTTGGTTTATGATTGTTGCGCTGAGGAGTATCATTCACTCAACGATTAATCTAAGGGGCTATTTTAATTAAGCGCCTAACAATGAAAGGAGTGCCATTGGATGGATGGGGTTAAGCATATTATTGCAGTGGCATCAGGCAAAGGCGGCGTGGGTAAATCTACCGTCACCGTTAATTTGGCGCTGGCGTTAGCCGCACAGAATTATCGCGTGGGCGTTCTTGATGCTGATATTTACGGACCCAGCCAAGCACAAATGCTCGGTGTTAAAGAGGGCGTACGCCCACAGGCCGCGGCCAATAATAAATTCCTACCGCTTGAGGCCCATGGTATTCAAGCCATGTCGATGGCTTTTATGGTTAACACCCGTGAGCCAATGGTATGGCGTGGACCGATGGTGGTGGGTGCCTTTCAGCAGATGTTGACGCAAACCCAATGGGATAACCTAGATTTTCTGCTGATTGACATGCCCCCAGGCACCGGTGATATCCAGCTAACGCTGGCGCAAAAAGTGCCGGTAGCAGGCGCCGTGATCGTCACAACGCCGCAAGATATTGCTCTATTAGATGCCCGTAAAGGGATTGAAATGTTCCGCAAAGTTAACGTGCCGGTGTTGGGCGTTGTTGAGAACATGAGTCTTTACCACTGTGAAAATTGTGGCCATGAAGCAGCTATTTTTGGTACCGGAGGCGGTGATAGCATTGCCCAAGAGTACGATACCCAAGTGCTTGGACGGCTGCCATTAACGCTTTCTATCCGTGAGTTAACGGATTCAGGCAGGCCGAGCGTCGTATCTGAGCCAGAAGGTACGGTGAGCCAAACCTTTGCAGCGATTGCCAAAAAAGTAGCCGAAGCGGTAAACATGAGCCAAAACGAAGGCCCTACCATTTCCTTTAGCGAGTGATAACGTACTAGATGAGTATCAAATCTGATAACTGGATTCGTCGCATGGCCAAAAGCGATGCAATGATCGAGCCGTTCGAGGCTGAACAGGTGCGCTATGTGAACGATCAGCGCGTCATTTCCTATGGCACATCAAGCTACGGATACGACGTTCGCTGTGCTGATGAATTCAAAGTGTTTACTAATATTCACTCGGCGATTGTCGATCCTAAAGCCTTTGACGCGAAAAGCTTCGTCGATATTAAAGGCGACGTTTGTGTTATTCCGCCAAACTCATTCGCATTAGCGCGTACGGTAGAATACTTTCGCATTCCGCGTAATGTACTCACTATTTGCTTAGGTAAATCTACCTACGCGCGCTGTGGCATTATTGTTAACGTCACGCCGCTTGAGCCTGAGTGGGAAGGCCATGTAACGCTTGAGTTCTCTAATACGACGAATTTGCCTGCGAAAATCTATGCTCATGAAGGCGTTGCGCAGATGCTATTCTTAGAGTCCGATGAAGTATGCGCTACTTCGTATAAAGATCGTGGTGGCAAGTACATGGGCCAGCGGGGGGTTACGTTGCCGCGCACTTAAGGCTCGCTATGAAAAACGCCTGACGGAATATCAATCTCCGTCAGGCGTTTTTTGTTTCAATTTTTTCAACTCAGTCCTGGCGCGTTTGCTGAACGCTATTACAGGTGCGATTCGTCGTCAGGCTCCTCATCAAGCTCTTCCGCCGCATCGGCATGGGAGAGGCGCATTCCGTATTCGGGTAGCAGCTGTCCGTCCATTTTGGCGCCATCTGCACTGAACTGCAGCCTGCCTTCTAAGAACCACTGTACCGCAATCGGATAAAGCAGATGTTCGCGCGAGCGTACCTTCTCTTGAAGCGTTTCTACCGTGTCATCAGTACTTACCTGTAGCTCGGCTTGTAATACCACCGGGCCGCCGTCTAGCTCTTCGGTCACAAAGTGGACACTGCAGCCGTGGCTTTCCACGCTGTCGGCCAGAGCCCGCGCGTGGGTATTAAGCCCCGGGTAGTTGGGCAGCAGCGACGGGTGGATGTTGAGCATACGTCCCAGGAAACGTTGCACAAAGCGAGGCGTTAAAATACGCATAAAGCCTGCCAGAATGATGAGATCCGGCTCGTGGCGTTCAATGACTTTAATCAATGCGCCATCATAGGCTTCGCGGCTGTCATATTCGCGATGGGGCAGCGCGACCGCTTCAATACCTGCTTCATGGGCTCGCTTTAAGCCGTAGGCATCAGCGATATTGGATATGACCGCAACGATTTCACCACCGCCTAAGCGGTCATGTGACTGAGCATCAATCAGCGCCTGCAGATTGCTGCCATTGCCAGAAACCAGTACAACGATACGTCGAGCACCGACAGGTTCTGGCGTTACGTCTTTAATGGTGTCGCTTTGGTAGTCCGTATTGGTCATGCCGAGAGGCTCTCCAGAATGACGGCTTCCTCTTGGCGTTTAACGATCTTGCCCAGGCGGTACACGGTTTCGCCCTGCGTTTCTAAGTAAGCGACTGCCTCATCCGCTTGTTGCTGTGAGACCACCACCACCATGCCAATGCCGCAGTTGAGGACGCGATGCATTTCGGTTTCGTTGACATTGCCGTGTGCCTGTAACCAATCAAACACGGCGGGGCGTGTCCAGCTATTAATATCAATGTGGGCAGCCAGGTCATCAGGCAGAATGCGGGGAATATTTTCCAGCAGCCCGCCACCGGTGATGTGCGATAGCGCGTGCACGGCGATATCACTTTCGCGCATTAAAGACAGCAGTGATTTAACATAGATGCGGGTAGGCGCCATCAGCGCATCGCCTAGGGTCGTACCGTCAATGTCGGTGTCGAGCGAGGCATTGCTAACATCAAGAATTTTGCGGATCAGCGAGTAGCCGTTGGAGTGCGGACCTGATGACGCAAGGCCCAACACAACGTCGTTTTCAGAGACTTTGCTGCCATCCAAAATGTCTGCTTTTTCAACGACGCCGACGCAAAAGCCTGCTAAATCATAGTCGCTACCTTCATACATCCCCGGCATTTCGGCGGTTTCGCCACCGACTAACGCGCAACCCGCCAGTTCGCAGCCAGCGCCAATTCCGGTGACAACGTCGGCAGCAATATCCACATCGAGCTTACCCGTGGCATAGTAGTCAAGAAATAGCAGTGGCTCGGCGCCGGCGACGATCAAGTCGTTGACACACATCGCGACTAAATCAATCCCAATGGTGTCGTGTTTGCCAAGATCCATGGCTAGGCGCAGCTTGGTACCGACTCCATCGGTGCCTGAGACAAGAACGGGCTGCCGATAGCCTGCCGGTATTTCGCACAGTGCGCCAAAGCCGCCAAGTCCACCCATTACTTCTGGGCGAGTAGTGCGCTTGGCAACGTGTTTAATGCGGTCAACCAGGGCGTTACCGGCATCAATATCGACGCCTGCGTCCTTGTAGCTGAGGGAAGGAGTAGCCGAAGAAGAAGAGGTCTCGGTCATGACAGATCCTGTGAAGCAAATAGCGGTGCTGGTAGTGCTGGCGACATGGCCAGTGCTGGACGATAACTGAAGCGGATTGTAACACTCAGTGGCGCAGGCCGCACCGCTGTGAAACATGTTGAAAAGCTTACGAGCAGGTTTTGCTGATATACGGCATAGTAACGCTTAGTGAAAATGATCGATTTAAATCCATATTTGAGAGGGAAGCATGCGCAATTCTTGGTGGGGTGTCCTGTTTTTGGTAGTGATAGGCGGTTCTATATATTTGCTAGATTCAGTGCTGATGCCTTTTATTGCTGGGATGATTCTCGCTTATTTGGCCGACCCGCTGGCTAATCGCTTCCAGCGCTGGGGTATGAATCGGCCCCTGGCGGTGAGTAGTGTGTTTTTAGTCCTGCTCATCATTCTAGTGGTGAGTTTGCTGATATTGATACCGCTGGTTGTTCAGCAACTTAAGCAGTTGGGAGAAGCTATTCCGAGTATTTTCAACTGGGTCGAAAACATACTGGCTCCCCAGGTGCAGGAATGGACAGGTTATGACTTGACCGCAGAGTTAACCAATGCCCGTGAAACGCTTGCTGAGAACTGGCGCGATGCGGGTGGTTATTTAGCGCAGGCACTGGGCCAGATTGGTCGTTCGGGGATGGCGTTTGCGTCCTGGGTGACTTACGTTGCATTGATTCCCGTGGTGACTTTTTATCTACTTTTAGACTGGAATCGGTTGCTCGACAATATTGCTAATTTAATCCCCCGTCAGTGGGCTGATGATACCTTTCGCTTAGCGCGCCGCTGCGATGATGTACTTTCCTCATTTTTACGCGGACAGCTGCTGGTCATGCTCTGCTTAGGGATTATTTATGCAGTAGGTTTGACGCTGATGGGGCTTAACTTCGGCCTGCTGATCGGCTTTGTGTCTGGGCTGGTGAGCATCGTACCGTTCTTGGGTTTTATTGTCGGCTTGGTGATCGCGCTTGTGGTGGCGCTCTTTCAATACGCCACGTGGTGGGCTGTGGTGGGCGTGATTTTAGTCTTCAGCATTGGTCAAATGGCTGAGAGCGTGGTACTTCAACCTAAGCTGTTGGGCGATAAAATTGGCCTACATCCGGTAGCGGTTATCTTTGCCGTGTTGGCGGGTGGAAAGCTGTTTGGTTTAACCGGGGTATTGTTGGCACTACCGGTGGCTGCGGTGATTTTGGTGCTGCTTAAAGAAGTCAAAGTACGCTATCAGCACAGCGAGCTGTACGACGATAAAAATACCGACGATCAGCCAAAAATTATCGAGGTAAGTTCGTCATATCATGATGAGTTGAGTCGTGATGATAAACGGGAGTCACCATGAGCCGAACACCGGCACAGCTTCCTCTGGGCATTGGTTTACGTGATGATGCCACGTTTAATAACTACTATGCGGGGCGTGCGAACGCTTCGCTAGTAGAGCATGTCACCCAGCAGCTAACGGTAGAGGGTGAGCAGTTTCTATACCTGTGGGGGGCGCCTGGCGTAGGGCGCAGTCACCTGCTTCAAGCGGCCTGTCACGCAGCGTCAGATGCAGATAAGCGCGCGCTGTATTTGCCGCTGGGCGACTTAGGCCACTTTCCGCCGCTGATGCTGGAAGATATCGAGCGGCTGGATCTTGTGGCTATCGATGATTTGGAGTGCGTAATCGGGCGCAAGCGCTGGGAAGAGGCCCTGTTTCACGCTTTTAATCGGCTGCGGGACGCAGGTAAAAGGCTATTGATTGTTGCTAATGCCTCTCCACGCCAATTAAATGTGCAGTTGCCTGATCTCGCTTCGCGGTTAACCTGGGGGGTTACTTTTCACGTTCATCCGCTAGATGACGACAGCGAGCGTTTGGCTGCTCTAAAGCTACGTGCCAGCGTGAGAGGCATACAGCTACCCGACGACGTGGGTCGCTATATTCTACATCGAGGCCCGCGTGAGCTAGGTGAGCTTTGTCGTGCGGTTGAAACGCTTGATAAGGCGTCGCTGACGGCTCAGCGTAAACTGACGATACCGTTTGTAAAGTCTGCCCTGGGTTGGTAAGGACTGGTTTATCAATAGGGGTAAAAAATGATTCGACAACCACTAAAACGCCACCGTAGGCAGGGCCTGCGGTGGCGTTTTAACGAGCTGGTTCACCCGCTTATAATATGGGTAAAGCGTTAAGCGGTTTTGCTCATTTTGCTAGCGGCGGTTTGCGCTTGCTTGACATTGTCTTCAGTCAATTTTTGGCTTTTCTGAATAAAATCCTGCTGCAATGACACTACTTTATCTGCATCGCCCTTAGCGCGCTCGGCCAATTCTTTAGCAACGTTTTGCTGGCTTTCCATATAGCTACGCAGGCCTTCCGCGTCTTTTACGTTCATCATCTGACGCATCTGCGCGATGCCTGTGTCTGTATAGGCTTTGCTGGCATCCATCTGAGCATTGATCATTTTTTCAGCGTAATCAACGCTTAATGTCATAAAAGCACGTGCAGGCGCCATAAACATATTGTCAAACTGCTGGGTCATTTCATTCGTATTAACAGTATTCATATCCATTCCCTCTAGGGTTGCAACAGCACGGCCAGAGACAGCACTGCTAAAATAGATTGCCAGAAACAGCCATCCAGAGGTGGGTACTGCTTACGTACTGGCATCTATACGCGTTATCTTGCCATGCAGCATAGCAAAGACTTTTGTGCGGTGCAACATTGGCTTTAAACGCATGTGCTGAGCAGTTCGTTAAGACTTTATTGAAGACGTCTTTTTTTGAAGCAGGCTTTATTTGATAAGCGTTTGGCAACCCTTGGCGAACGATATCACGGCTTTGCGCTCAGACCAGGAGGAGTCGTCATATTCATAGGAGGACCAGCAATGGCAACACGTATTGAACGCGATAGCATGGGTGAGTTGGAAGTGCCCGCAGATGCCCTTTACGGTGCGCAAACGCAGCGAGCAATTAATAACTTTCCGGTTTCTCACACGCCCATGCCCCCGGCCTTTATTCATGCGGTTGTTCGCATCAAATTAGCCGCAGCACGTGTCAATCAAGCATCGGGGGAGCTTGATAATGAGCGGGGAGAAGCGATCCAGAAAGCTGCGCGTGAAGTGCTAACCGGTATTCATGATCAGCATTTTCCCATTGATGTGTTTCAAACCGGCTCAGGTACCTCCTCTAACATGAACGTCAATGAGGTGTTGGCCAACCTGGCGTCCCGAGAGGGTGTCGACGTCACTCCCAATGATCACGTCAATATGGGGCAGTCGAGCAACGATGTGATTCCAACCGCTATTCATCTCTCGGCCGCCATTGGTGTGCATGAAACTCTCCGGCCCGCGCTGGTACATTTGCGTGACACGATTGACCGCCGTGCTAGTGAGCTAAGCCATATCGTTAAAACGGGCCGCACCCATTTAATGGATGCTATGCCGCTACGCATGGATCAAGAGCTAGGCGCTTGGTCAAGCCAGCTCAATCAAGCCATCGAGCGGTTTGATAGCGCAATGCAAAGGCTTTGCCGTTTAGCGCAGGGTGGCACTGCGGTGGGCACTGGCATCAATGCCCCTGATGGATTCGCTGAGCAGGTTGCTCAGGAACTCAGTGAGCAGACGGGGTTAATGTTTGCTCCTAACGATAGTTTTTTTGCCAGTCTCTCGTCACAAGATGCGGCGGTAGAGCTGTCAGGGCAGTTAAAAGGTCTGGCCTGTGTGATTATGAAAATTGCCAATGATCTGCGCTGGATGAATTCAGGACCGCTGGCTGGGCTGGGTGAAATTGAGCTTGAGGCGCTGCAGCCCGGCAGCTCAATCATGCCGGGTAAAGTAAACCCTGTGATTCCCGAGTCAGCCGCTCAGGCCGCTGCACAGGTTATTGGCTTAGACGCGGCGATTACCGTTGCGGGACAAAGCGGTAACTTCCAATTGAATGTCATGCTGCCGCTAGTGGCTTCCAATTTGCTCACTTCAATTAACTTGATGAGCAATACTTCTCGACTGCTCGCTGATCGCGCAATTGCGACCTTTAAGGTGCGTGAAGAGAATCTGAAAGCGCCCCTGGCACGCAACCCTATTCTGGTAACGGCGTTAAATGGTGTGATTGGCTATAACGCAGCGGCCGCTATTGCCAAAAAGGCCTACCAGGCGGGTAGGCCGATCATTGATGTTGCTGAGGAGAATACAGACCTGGATAGGGAAACGCTTGAGCGCCTGTTAGATCCGGCCGTATTGACGCAAGGCGGTATTCCCGAGTAACCCGGCCTTTGGGGGGCGTCAGCAATTAGGTTTCTTGATGTTCGGTTTTGCCTTCTTGAATCGTTTCGCTGGCCTCTTCCTGTTCCTCTGCGCTGGCTTCGGGCGTTTCATGCTCGTCTTTGCGCGAGGGGCGATAGCAAAAGGTCGCGAGGATAGGGTAGTGATCTGAGCCGAAGTAGCTTAGGCGCGGCATGCCTACCAAGGTGAAGTGCTCGGTCACGAAAATATGGTCCAGAGGCCAGCGTAACATTGGATATTTAGCGTGGAAGGTGCTGAATAACCCGCGGCCTCGGCGTGGGTCGAGCATGCCGCCAACGCGACAAAAGAGCCGTGTTGTCCGTGACCACGCTACGTCATTAAGATCGCCAGCTACTAGCGTCGGCTGTGGGTTGTCATAAATCTTCTTGCCGACGAGTAACAGCTCCGCGTCGCGCCACAAAGATTTCTCACTCTCGCTGGGCGCAGGCGGGCGTGGGTGCAGTGCGTAGAGGCAAAGCTTATCGCCGTTTTCTAACGTGACGGTAGTATGAATAGACGGAATATCGTCTTGGATCAGCCACTCTATGGAAGTATTGGTTAGCTCCAAATGCGAGTAGAGGTGCATGCCGTAAAGATTGTCGAGCGGGATTTTAACGCTATTGGGCCAGTTTTCTTTCAATGCGGGGTCTAGCTGGTCTTCCCACCACTGATCAGACTCAAGCGTCAGTACGATGTCAGGCTGATGCTTGTTTATCATGTCGATAAGCGATTGGGCCTGCCGATTTGGCGTTAAAACGTTAGCGATTAGCAGCGTAATGGTGCGGCCTTTATCTGGACTTTCTGCCGCTTGAACCTGCACAGGCCAAAGCGGTGTCCATGGCAAGATGTAATAGGCCTGAACCAAAAAGGTAATGCCTGATGCGCCTAGTGCAATCCACTGCCAGCGTCCTGAATCAACAAAGTTAGCCGCCAGTATAAAGTCCGCGAGCGCTACGCATGCAATCTGTAAGCGTGGAAATTCAAAACTGCGAATCCACCACCAGTGCAATTCGATGCGCGCAATGAGCGTGGCTAATAACAGCGCGATGGCGATGCTTCCTAGTAAAATACCGAGCATGGCTTACCTCCCTATAGATAATGGCCATCATACTAAAATACTTAGCCTGCGATGTAATAATATAAGTGCACGGGTTAGACGATAATTTGTTATCGAGTGAGTCGTGCAAAGAAGCGAAGCAGAGCAGGGAAAAAGCTTGCAATTCAGTGGTAAGGACGTACAATTCGCATCCGTTGCTTGGCACGATTGTGTCTGCGAGCAGTGCCAGTAGGACCATAGCTCAGTTGGTTAGAGCGCCACGTTGACATCGTGGAGGTCGGCGGTTCAAATCCGCCTGGTCCTACCAAATTTTACAAGCATCAATTTTAGGACCATAGCTCAGTTGGTTAGAGCGCCACGTTGACATCGTGGAGGTCGGCGGTTCAAATCCGCCTGGTCCTACCAATTATCTCAAAACACCTCGTGCAATAACGCATGAGGTGTTTTTGTATGTGTGCTAGTTAGCTTCGGCGGTGAAATTGGGTAAATCAGTTTGCTGAATAAAGATGGCAACAAGCGCTTCAATGCCAGCTTGATCTTGCTGCGTGAAGCGCCCGTGCCGTGGGCTATCTAAATCTAGTACGCCCCAGAGGTGGCCATTGACAACGATAGGAACCACGAGCTCGGAGCGTGAGTTGGCATCGCAGGCAATATGATCTTCAACTGCATGTACGTCGTCGATTCGCTGAGTGGTTTGCTGGCGCGCAGCGGCACCGCAGACACCTTTGCTGAAGGGGATCGGATGGCATGCAGGATGGCCTTGGAAGGGCCCCAGGCTGAGTACGTCAGATTGACGCTGAAGGTAAAAACCTACCCAGTTTAAATCGCTAAGCTGTTGAGCGATAAACGCGCCTGTCTGTGCGCTGTTGGTTAGCCAGTCCCGTGTGTCCAGCAGCGCTTCCAGCTGGCGGTTAAGCATCGAGAAATCGACTGTGGTTTGCATGTGGCTTCCTTGTTTAGAAACCGGATAAGACCGGTGTTTTTTTCAAAGCGCACAAAGCCGGCGCAGGGCCGGCTTAGCATATCTTTTTACTGCGAAGGAAACAGTCCTGGGCGTTACTTAGTCCAGCCGGGAACGGCCGCGCCTTTGAATAACTCTTCCGCTTTTTCAATGACTTCATCACGCTGATAGGCATCGACCAGTTGGCGAATCTCTTCGCGCTCTTCATCACCCGCACGCACGGCGATCAGGTTGACGTAAGGCGACTCAGGGCCTTCTTTAATCAGGGCGTCATCAAGGCTTAAGCCCGCTGGCTGTGCAAAGGTATTGTTGATGAACGCCATGTCGACATCGGGCAGTACGCGCGGTAGCTGAGCTGCTTCAATTTCACGGAAGCGGAAGTTGCGCGGGTTTTCAGCAATATCAATAGGCGTTGCTTCAAGGAATTCCGGGTCGTTAAGGGTGATCAGGCCTTCATTGTGCATCAAGATCAGCGCACGACCTTCGTTGGTCGGATCATTGGGTAGAGCAATTTGTGCGCCGTCAGGCAAGTCATCAATGCTGTCGTATTTCTCCGAGTAAGCGCCAATCGGATAAACGAAAGTGTAGCCTGCCACCGCGAGCTCGTAACCACGGTCGTTAATCATGGTGTCTAGGTAGGGTTCGTGCTGGTAGGCATTAGCATCTAAGCTGCCATCCGCGAGCGCAACGTTAGGTGTGACGAAGTCAGTAAATTCAATGATTTCGACATCAAGGTCGTATTCTTCTTTAGCGATGCGTGCCGCTACTTCCATTACTTCTGTTTCAGGGCCCGCAACGGTACCCATTTTGATGCTGCGAGTCTCTGCGTTGGCGACATTCACCGCAAGGGCTAGGACTGTCAGGCTACCGATAATGAGCTTTTGCATGGCGTTTCTCCAATCACGTTGTAGATAATGCCGCAATGATGCGGGAATAAAAACTCTGTGTCTAATTCGTTTTGGTTATATGGGGCCGAGTAATTATAATGAGCCAAATAAATAGCTACTTGCGATCACTTTTACGAACCAGGTAGTCGCCTAGGCTCTGGAAGCCTTGCACCATGATGACCAGAATCACGACCGTAATGAGCATAATGGTCGGGTTGAAGCGGTTATAGCCATAGCGTATGCCTAAATCGCCTAGGCCACCGCCACCGACTGCACCTGCCATGGCCGAGTAGCTCACCAGCGTTACGACGGTAATCGTTAAGCCCGTCATGATGCCGCCGCGAGCCTCTGGAATGAGTACTTTGCAAATGATCTGCCAGGGGGTGGCGCCCATTGCTTGTGCGGCTTCAATGAGTCCCGGTGAAAGCTCATTGAGCGCCGCTTCAACCAAGCGTGCAATAAACGGAATGGCGGCAATCGTTAGCGGCACCGAAGCCGCATTGATGCCAATCGACGTACCAACAAGCATGCGCGTAAAAGGAATGATGGCCACCATCAAAATGATAAAAGGGATTGAACGGCCAATGTTAGTAATGACGCTAAGCGCTTGGTTAAGCACAGGCTTTGCTAATATTTGGCGGGGGCGCGTGACGTAAAGCAATACGCCTAGCGGTAGGCCAACCAGCGTTGAAATCAGCCCCGATATGGCCACCATGTAAAGAGTGTCCAGCGTGGCCTGTAAAATAAGATCAATCATTGCGCTGGACATAGCCAAGTACCTCTACCTGCAATTGATGAGATTCAAGATACGCCATGGCCTGCTGAGTTTGCGCCGCCGTACCTAATAGCTCTGCAATCATTAAGCCCAGGGTGCGTTCCTGAATAGATTCTACTTTAGCCTGCAAAATGCTGACGTCGACACCGCATTCACGGGCAAGGCGCGAAATGAGCGGCGTTGAGACCGCGTCGCCCGAGAAGGTGAGACGGACTACAGGGTGAGTATTATGGCCGGGCGCGTCCATGAGTCGTTCAATCAGCTCTTTAGGCGGCGTTAGCTGCAGGAAATCATTGAGGAATTCTCGGCCCAGCTGAGTGCGCGGCGCGGTGAAAAAGTCGCCCACTTCAGCGTCTTCAACCAGTTTGCCGTCAGAAATCAGGCTCACTCGATGGCAAATCGATTTCACCACCTCCATTTCATGAGTAATCAATAAGATGGTAATGCCAAGCTGACGATTAATGTCACGCAGCAGCTCCAGAATTGAGCTGGTAGTTTGCGGGTCGAGTGCCGAGGTCGCTTCATCGCAAAGTAGAACCTGCGGCTTGCTAGCCAGGGCACGGGCAATGGCAACGCGCTGTTTTTGTCCGCCAGAAAGCTGAGCAGGGTATTGATCGGCTTTGTCCGCCAGGCCAACCATTTCCAGTAGCGGAATAACGCGCTCAAGCACGGCGTGACGTTTTTGGCCCATTAGTTCAAGGGGAAGCGCGACGTTGTCGAATACTGTACGTGTGGTGAGCAAATTGAAGTGCTGAAAGATCATCCCAATTCGGTGGCGTGCACGATTAAGCTCTGCGTTGCTTAGGCGCGTCATTTCTTGACCATCTACCGTAACGCTGCCACTCGTGGGCCGCTCAAGTAGATTGACGCAGCGAATTAGCGTGGACTTGCCTGCGCCGGAAAGCCCAATGACGCCATGAATTGCGCCTTTCGGAACGCTGAGGCTGGCATTTTTGAGTGCATGGACAGCGTTTTTGTCGTTGCCCTTTCTTTTGCCGACAGAGGTGTTGCTGAAGTAGGTTTTACTGACGTTGCTAAGTTCAATCATAGCGTCTGCCTTAACGGTAGGCCGAAGACGGGTGCGGGGGTGCAAATTTCAAGTGGCCAAGGGGAGGGCTGAAAATAAAAAAAGCCACCCGCCTGGGTGACCATCAGCGCTGGACACACCCTATTAGCTGCACTTCACCTAACAATGGCTTGGCCAATAAGTAGGTGGACGCCCGCAATATGGGTACAAATCGGCGTCATTAAATTTGCGACCAAAGTTTAAATATGCCGACATGCCTTGTCAATCACATCCGTCTGATTGTATGTTTTAAGCTGGAAAAATAGCGATATTTCCTGACATTGGTCACTTTTTTCGTATTTTTCACTAATCAATATGCTTGGTCATATGTTTGGCTTGACTGGGTGAGAGGTTGCTTAGCCATTCAGCATTATCGGGTTAGCAGGCAATATATTGGAGAAGAGTGCGCAAGAGCGAGGCACCAGTAGTAAGCTTGTGCCCAGAATTCCGCTAGCGCTGAAATTTAGGAGATAAGAGCTTTATGTTTACTGGCATTGTGCAAGGGGTTGCGAAGGTAGTGGCAGTGCGTGAACTGGATGAGTTTCGCGTGCACATAGTTGAAATGCCTCTCTCAATGCGAGCGGGCCTTGAGATCGGCGCATCGGTTGCCCATAACGGAGTTTGTTTGACGGTAACGTCGATCGAGGGTGATAACGTAAGCTTTGATTTAATGCGCGAAACGCTGCGTTTGACCAATCTTGGTGCCATTACGCCAGGGCAGTGCGTCAATATAGAGCGGGCGGCGCGCTTTGGTGATGAAATTGGCGGGCACTCGATGTCGGGTCATATTATTTCTATGGCAGACGTGGTGGCGATTGAAGAGGCACCTAATAATCGTCGCCTGTGGTTTGCTCTTCCCGAACGGCTTGGCCGCTTCGTATTTGAGAAGGGCTATATCGGTGTCGACGGCATTAGCTTGACGATAGGCGACGTGCGCCAAACAGAGGCCGGCGCTGAGTTTAGCGTTAATTTAATTCCTGAAACGCTGGCACGCACTACTCTTCAAGGCCGGGCGCCTGGAGATCAGGTCAATATTGAAATCGATCCACAAACGCAGGTCATCGTTGAAACTGTAGAGCGTATTCTGGCTACGCAGCCGCGGGTTTAACAGGTAGGCCTCCCATAGTAAGGCCTATAGCAGCGGTGATTATTATATTGGTGCGTTATGGAATTGACCAATTGGTTAGCCCATGGCCTGAAGATTGCTTGGCATTAAGCCGCGGGACTTTCTCGCGATTAGGGGCCGCTATGCTGGGGCGCTCGCATCACGTGGAGCGTTTCGGTAGTATGTGCGGCTTTTCTGGGCACCGGAACGCATGCTGATGCGGCGTTAGCGCTAAGGACAACAATATTCATGAAACGTCTGGATAACTACTTCAAGCTCTCCGAGCACAAAACCAATGTAAAGACAGAAGTTATCGCCGGGATCACCACGTTCCTGACGATGGCTTACATTATTTTTGTCAACCCAAGCATCCTTTCTGAAGCGGGGATGGATTACGGCGCAGTGTTTGTGGCCACCTGCTTAGCGGCGGCTATTGGTTGTTTCGTGATGGGGCTGTGGGCTAATTACCCCATCGCCCAGGCGCCTGGTATGGGATTGAACGCTTTCTTTACCTATGGCGTAGTGCTAGGGATGGGCTACACCTGGGAAGCAGCGTTGGGAGCGGTGTTCTTTTCTGGTCTGACGTTCTTTTTACTCAGTATTTTCAGAATTCGCGAATGGATTATTAATGCCATTCCGATGTCGTTGCGGCTGGGGATTGCGGCCGGTATCGGGCTGTTCCTGGCGATGATTGCGCTTAAAAACGCAGGGATTGTCGTTGCTAATCCTGCCACCTTCGTTTCGCTGGGAGATCTCTCTCAGCCGCCGGCTATTTATGCCTTGCTGGGCTTCTTTGTTATTACCGCTCTCTCTTACCTGCGGGTAACCGGCGCAGTAATGATCGGTATTTTGGGCATCACCGTACTGGCGATGCTGCTTGGGCATAACCAGTACGGTGGATTAATGTCGATGCCGCCTTCCATTGCACCTACCTTTATGGCGATGGATTTGATGGGTGCGTTAGATGTAGCGATGCTCAGCGTGATTTTCGCTTTCTTGTTTGTGGACCTATTTGATACTTCGGGCACCTTAGTGGGCGTTGCTCATCGGGGTAAGCTGCTAGATAAAGACGGCAAGCTGCCCCGCATTGGTCGCGCCATGATGGCCGACAGTACCGCGTCTATGGCGGGTGCTGCGTTGGGTACTTCAACCACGACGAGCTATATTGAATCAACCGCGGGTATTGCCTCGGGCGGCCGTACCGGTTTGACCGCAGTAGTGGTTGGCGTGATGTTCCTTATCAGCCTGTTTTTTGCACCGCTAGCCGGCTCTATTCCTGCCTACGCCACCGCCGGTGCGCTGCTATACGTTGCGGTATTGATGGCGGGTAGCTTGGCGCATGCCAACTGGGATGACCCTACCGATGCCGCGCCGGTTTTGATTGCAGCCCTGGCGATGCCACTGACGTTCTCCATTGCTGAGGGGATTGCGCTGGGCTTTATTAGCTATGTTGCCATCAAAACATTGTCGGGCCGTTTCAGCGATCTGAATCCAGCTGTCATTATTTTGTCGCTGCTGTTTGCCGCGAGATATCTATTCATGGGGTGATGACCCCCTGATTTTGACTCTTTTCTACTGTTTTTTTACTACTTTTTCTACTAATCGATGAGAGGCGCGATGAGTATCTACGGCGACTACATTAAGTCCGTCATTCGCACGGTTCCTGACTGGCCTGAGCAGGGCGTAAATTTTCGTGATATCACTCCTTTGTTACAAAATAGCGCGGCTTTTCGCAAGCTGATTGATAGCTTTGTTCATCGTTATCAAGAAATGAACCTGGATGCCATCGCGGCCATCGATGCTCGTGGGTTTATCATTGGCGCACCGCTGGCATATGAATTGGGTTGCAGCTTTGTCCCGGTGCGTAAGAAGGGCAAGCTGCCGTTCAAAACCATCAGTGAAACGTACACGCTTGAGTACGGCCACTCGGAGGTCGAGCTACATTCCGATGCTTTCCAAAAGGATGACCGCATTCTGTTGATGGATGACCTGATAGCGACCGGTGGCACGATGATGGCAGCGGCAAATCTCATTCAACGCAGCGGTGGCAACGTCGTTGAGACAGCCACTATTATTGATCTGCCTGAGCTGGGTGGTTCACAGAAAATTCGCGATGCCGGTTACAGCGTATTCGCAGTTTGTTCTTTCAACGAAGACGAGTAATCCCCATGAGCAGCGACCGTTATCACCAACACTTCACTGTTTCCTGGGATCAGCTGCACCGCGATGTGCGTGCGCTTTGTCACCAGATGATCGAGCGTGATTTTAAAGGCATCGTGGCGATTACGCGTGGCGGTTTAATTCCTGCTGCATTAATTGCGCGGGAATTGGATATCCGGCTGATCGATACCGTGTGCATTAAAAGCTATGACCATATGGATCAGGGCGGTCTGGATATTATGAAGGGCGTCGAGCACGACGGCGACGGATGGCTACTGGTTGATGACTTAGTCGACACCGGTAAAACGGCGCGGGCAGTGCGTAAAATGCTACCCAAGGCGCACTTTGTCACTATTTATGCCAAGCCGGACGGCCGCCCCTTAGTCGATCAATATCTGACAGAAGTGGCTCAGCAGTGTTGGATCCAGTTTCCCTGGGACATGGGCGTCGCTTACGTTGAGCCGCTTGTTGATCAACTGAAGAGGTAAGTATGGCCAATCCACTTCCCAACGATTGGAGTCAGTGGCTGGGTAATGAGTTTGAGGCAGATTACATGCTGGCGCTAAAGGCATTTTTAGCACAGCAAAAGTCGGCCAAAAAAGTTATCTACCCGCACTCTACGCAGTGGTTTCGTGCTTTCGAACTGACCCCGTTAAGCGAAGTGAAAGTGGTCATTCTAGGCCAAGATCCTTACCACGGCCCCCATCAGGCGCACGGCCTGTGTTTCTCTGTGCAGGCCGGTATTCCCGTGCCGCCGTCGCTGGTTAATATCTATAAAGAGTTGGCCACTGATGTCGGCTTTACGCCGGTGCGCCACGGTCATCTGGAAGCGTGGGCGAGACAGGGCGTGCTGTTATTGAATACTTCGCTCACCGTTGAGCAGGGTAATGCGGCATCCCATCGAGGAAAAGGATGGGAGCCGTTTACCGATCGCGCTATCGAGACGGTTAGCCAGCATTCGCCTCCCTGTGTATTTCTCCTTTGGGGGGGGCATGCACGCCAGAAGATCGCGTTAATTGATCAAAGCCGGCATTTAATACTCGAAGCACCTCACCCTTCACCGCTTTCAGCGTACCGAGGTTTCTTCGGTACACGGCATTTTTCACAAGCAAATCAGTTCCTGCAAGCGCAGGGGCGAGCGCCTATTGAGTGGCAATTACCGGAAACCCCTTAACCTAGAAACGGGTTGCGGTTAGAATGTGCGCAATTTTGCGCCTAATGAAAGATCTCAGGTTGCCATTCTGAATCCCCTGCAGTGAGGAAGTCCCATGAGTGTTTACGCTATTAACCATCCGCTTGTTCAACATAAATTGGGGCTGATGCGTGAAGTTGATCTGAGCACTAAGAGCTTTCGTGAACTAGCAGGTGAAGTCGCCAAACTGTTGACCTATGAAGCAACCAAAGGTCTGGAACTTGAAGACCATGAGATTCAGGGCTGGAACGGCGAGCCGATCGCCACGCGTCGGTTAAAGGGTAAAAAAGTCACCGTTGTGCCCATTTTACGTGCCGGACTTGGCATGTTGGAAGGCGTAACGGACCTTATCCCCAGTGCGCGGGTCAGCGTCGTAGGGCTTTACCGCGATGAAGAATCGCTGCAACCAGTGCCTTATTTCGCCAAGTTTGCCAACGATATTGAAGAACGCATGGCGATTGTGATTGATCCGATGCTGGCAACAGGCGGTTCTATGGTCGCCACGTTAGATATGCTGCGCGAGCGCGGTTGTGAACACATGAAAGTGATTGTGCTAGTCGCCGCACCGGAAGGCATTAAGCGAGTGCAGGAAGCCTACCCTGATATCGAAATCTATACCGCTTCCGTTGATGACCGATTGGATGAAAATGGCTATATCGTCCCAGGGCTAGGCGACGCTGGCGATAAGATTTTCGGAACGCGCTAAGCGTCCTTTTTCAGACTGCCCCTTACGTTCTGCGTTAGGGGCATTTTTTTGCACATTACAATTTAATCATCTCTAGGATATCACCGATGCGTGACGTTGCTGGCCAAACTGAGTCGTGGGCAAAAGTGCTCTTAACCGGTACGCAAATGCTCTTTGTAGCATTTGGTGCCTTGGTATTAGTGCCTCTTTTAACCGGGCTTGATCCAAGTGTCGCACTGTTTACAGCTGGTGTGGGCACACTGGTGTTCCATTCAGTCACTAGCCAAAGCGTACCGGTGTTTTTAGCCTCATCGTTTGCCTTTATTGCGCCTATTCAAGGCTCGGTAGCCAGCTTTGGTATTCCAGCTACGATGGGTGGGCTAATGGCGTCTGGTCTGGTGTATGTGGTTATTTCACAAGCCGTGCGCTTAAAAGGTACCGCTTGGCTGCACCGGCTACTGCCTGCGGTCGTGGTCGGGCCAGTCATTATGGTAATTGGTCTTGCGCTGGCGCCCGTCGCTGTGAGTATGGCCACAGGTGAAACTAGCGATAACATTGGCTATGGTGCCGCCATTTTCTTATCAATGACCAGCTTGCTGGTGACGCTGCTGCTCGCCGTTTTTGGGCGTGGGCTGCTAAGACTATTGCCGATTATTGGCGGGATTTTTACGGGCTATGTGCTAGCGCTACTAATGGGTGTGGTCGACTTTACGCCGATTCATGAGGCCGCATGGCTATCGATGCCCAGCTTTACAGCACCAAGTTTTCATTGGGCCGCTATCCTGTTCATGATCCCCGTTGCTATTGCCCCGGCGGTTGAACACATTGGTGATATGGTGGCTATTGGATCGGTGACGCGCAAAAACTATCTTGAAAAGCCGGGTCTGCATCGCACTTTACTCGGCGATGGATTAGCAACAACGGTAGCTGCTTTATTTGGTGGGCCGCCCAATACAACCTATTCAGAAGTAACGGGGGCAGTGACTCTCACGCGAGCATTTAACCCAAAGTACATGATAGTCGCCGCGATCGTCGCCATTATATTAGCCTTTGTTGCTAAGCTAGGCGCATTTTTGCAAACCATTCCGGGCCCTGTGATGGGCGGCATTATGACGCTGTTGTTTGGTTCTATCGCAGTGGTAGGAATGAATACACTTGTACGTGCTGGGCAATCGCTAACGGCACCCCGCAATCTAGTAGTGGTCTCATTGATACTGGTGTTTGGAATTGGTGGTATGCAGTTTGGGGATGGCCAGTTTACGCTGCAGGGCGTCAGCTTAGCTGCGCTAGTGGGTATTGTGCTGAACTGGCTATTACCCCAAGAGCAAGAGGGCGAATAACATTAGCGTTTTGAACACCGCGTGCATCGCTTGGATGACAGCGCGCCAGTGGTAACCAGGAGCGTCGGCAGCATGAAAAATGAACTAGCGGCACCCTTTCCCATTTTGGGCATAGCTGCTTGGAGTGGCACCGGTAAAACGACGCTATTAGAAAAGCTATTGCCACAGTTGAATGAGCATGGCCTACAAGTGGCCGTGATTAAGCATGCCCATCACTCGTTTGATGTAGATCAGCCCGGCAAGGACAGTCATAAGCTACGCTGCGCCGGTGCGGCTCCGGTGCTGGTGGCTTCACATCAGCGGTTTGCACTGATGCAGGAAACGCCCGGGCAGGCTGAGCCTGACTTGGCTAAGTTGATCGCCATGCTGGTGCCGCATCACCCCGACCTTGTGATTGTCGAAGGTTTTAAAACCTGGCCAATACCTAAGCTGGTACTGTACCGGGATGGCATTGGCGATGCGTCAATTTTGACGGGGACATGGGTGGCGGCGATAGCAGCGAACCAGCCGCCTTCAATTGATGTGACTGACGGTGTGCCCCGGCTAGATCTTGATGATATTGATGCTATCGCGCGCTGGATCGTGACCTGGGTAGATGCAAAAAATAAGGCGCTGCCTTCAGCATCCGATTCTTCAATGACCCAACCTTCAATGCCCCAATCCTCAACGACGTGGCCTTCACAAAAGCAAAGGTGATTACTATGCATCTAACCCACCTCAACACCCGTGGTGAAGCCAATATGGTAGACGTTGGCGATAAGCAAGAAACCCGCCGCGAAGCCGTTGCCTCAGGGCGTATTGTGATGCAGCCCGAAACATTAACTCTACTCAGTGACGGACAATTGCCCAAGGGTGATGTTCTGGCAACTGCGCGTATCGCTGGTATTCAGGCAGCGAAGAGAACCCATGAGCTAATACCTCTCTGCCATGCTTTAGCGCTCTCTAAGGTATCGGTTGAGTTTGAAATTGATGTGGCACAATCTTGTGTTCACGTCACATCGCTGTGTCGCTTAAATGGCCGTACAGGAGTTGAAATGGAGGCGCTGACGGCTGTCTCCGTCGCCTGTTTGACCCTTTACGATATGTGCAAAGCGGTCGATAAAAATATGCGTATCGATGCCATTCAGCTCGATAGCAAGCAGGGCGGGCAACGCGGTAATTACCAGCGTTTAAGCGAGCAGGCACCCATTGTCACCGGCGAGGGCTCTGCAGGTGAAGTCAGCGTGAGTGAGCGCTGTCCTTCGCCGTGCGTGTGCGTTAAGTTTTTAGCCGAGCTACGCGAGCGCGTCGGCGAGAGCGAGACCTTCGTGGGGCTGGATACACTTTCCAGCCGTGATATTCGCGGATTAAAAGCGACACTGGCTGCACGCGATTCGCGATACAACCTATTGGCCGATCAGCGTACGCTATGCGCGATCAATCAAGTGATGGCGAATGATGATGCGTTGGTGACCGATAACGATGAAGTAGCATTTTTTCCGCCGGTCACGGGGGGCTAAGCGTGGATATTAAGGTTGCCATTCAAGCAGCGCCTTTCTCGATGGCCTACGCATATGATGAGGTATTATCAGAGCGCACCGATATTGGTGCGGTGGTGAGCTTCACGGGCCTGGTGCGTGATTTCAATGAAACGCCCGATGTCACCGGTTTAACACTTGAGCACTATCCTGGCATGACTGAGCGAACGCTCGAGGCGATCGGTGAGCAGGCCGGGCAGCGCTGGGCGCTAAACGCTGTGCGCATTATTCATCGCGTAGGACATATGCAGCCAGGCGATGCAATTGTGCGGGTGCTTGTAGCCAGCGCTCATCGCCGTGAAGCATTCGAAGCCTGTGATTTTATTATGGACTATCTAAAAACTCAGGCTCCTTTCTGGAAGAAAGAGCATTCCGCACAGGGCGAGTATTGGGTCGCAGAGCGTCACTCTGATCAACAGGATGTGGCGCGTTGGAAAAACATCTAGCTACCCAGAAAAAAATCTAACGATTAAGAACGCTGGTCTGCTAGGACGTCTCTTGCATTTCAGCCGCGGTAATTTGCAGGTGCACGTCAGGCATGTGCTGCATATGATCTGCCAGCCAATGAATCAAGCGTGGCTGCAGCGCCTGTCGCAGATCTGCGAGTGTGTCGGCGGCAATCTGATCAAGCTGCTCATCAAGCCAATCAATAAAGCTGTCTTCATCCAGCGGGCTGGCATTTGTTGCATCTAGCATTAAGCGGCCAATACGCGCCCAGCCGTGATCGCTAATGGTCACGGGCAGTGCTAAATATAGGCTACCGCGTCGAGCCGTGGAAATGGCCGCATCTAATCCGGGGTGTGGAACAACGCTGTTCTGATTAACAATGCAGGGTGGCTGCACATGGTGTGCTTCACAGTGAAGGCCGTAGTTGTCAAAGCGTAATAAATCACCGTTGACCGGCGTTAGCGGTGCGCTAATACCCAACTGCTCAGCGATTGTCTGATGCGCCTGCTGGTGTCTTGCTTCGCCGTGAACAGGCATCAAGTGTTTAGGCTTCAGCCACTGGTAGAGCTTAATTAACTCTTCTTGAGCAGGGTGGCCGGTCGCATGCAGCTCAGGGTGATTCACCTCGTCGTAAATACGTACACCCAGCTGGGTTAAGCGCTTTTTAAGCTGATCAATAGGGCGCTCGTTACCGGGTATGACCTTGGCCGAAAAAATAACGTTATCGCCGGGCTGTAAGTCGACAGAAGGGTGGCGGCCCTGAGCCAGCCTCTGCAGCGCTGCCCGGGACTCACCTTGGCTGCCTGTCGCAATAATGACGACTTCATCGGGCGGCAGGTAGCCCAAGTCGTGATTGGGCACCAGGGGCGGTAAGTCATCCATGTATCCCAGCCCGCGCGCTACGCTGACCATGCGCTCCATCGAGCGGCCCATTAAGCTGATACGCCGGCCACACTGGTGTGCGGCGCGGCCTATAGCAAGCACGCGGGCCAAGTTGCTTGCAAAGCACGAGACCACGACGCGGCCTTCGCAGCGGCTGAGCGTTTTTGCTAACGCCCGAGCGACGTCCCCCTCGCTGCCTGAGTGACCGGGCATAGGGGCGTTGGTTGAGTCGCCGACGACTAAATCGATGGGGGCAAGTGCTTTAAATTGAGCGGCACTGATGGGCGTGCCAATCAGCGGCTCGGGATCAAGTTTCCAGTCGCCGGTATGTAAAACGCGGTAGCCACCGGCCAGCATCATCAGGGCACAGCTTTCGGGAATGGAATGCGTTAAAAGCAAATAACGTAGAGTGAATGGGCCGCTTTCTAGAGCTTCGCCAGGCTCAATGACGTGTATCGCCGCACTGCTAAGCTGATGTTCGGCGAATTTTAATCTGAGTAGCCCTGCTGCCAGCGGCGTGGCATAAATAGGGCAGTTCCACATGGGCCAGAGCCAAGCGACTGCGCCAATGTGGTCTTCATGACCATGGGTGATAAACAGTGCTTTGGGTACGATCCCCAGCGCCTTCGGCGTATCTACGTTGGGTACTTGAAGCGGTGAGTTAGGAAGATCCTGGCGAATCATCATGCCGCAATCAACGGCAATCCAGTGATTGTCATAGCCGTATAGCGTTAGATTCATTCCGATCTCACCACATCCCCCCAGCGGCAATATGCGCAGCGGTGGACGACGACGGGGACGAATTTGAACGCGTGAAGAATGCATCAGTTATGAAAAGCCTAAAAAGTAGTGACTTAACTATACGGGAAGGCAGGGGCGGCTAACAATCATCGTTGTCCTTCCGATACACTATGCAGCGTCGTTAACATGCCAAGGTGATGGTTTGTTAAGCCGGTTTATCCGGTTAGTTTTTCATTAGTGATGTTTGAAATAGGTCAAGAGTAGCCCACATGTCGCATTATTATCGTTTAGTTGTTTCTTGCCCTGATCGGGTGGGTATTGTTGCACGCGTGTCGAGCTTTATTGCTCAGCAAGGCGGGTCGATTACTGAAGCCAGCCAGCATTCGGACCTAGAGACCGGCCGCTTTTTTATGCGTTATGAAATCTTGGCAGACTCAGTAGGCATCTCGGTAGAAGCGCTGCGTGCCGCCTTTGAACCGGTAGCCCGCGAATTCAGCATGCAATGGGCATTGGTTGATACTCAAAAGCGTCGGCGCGTAGTGCTGATGGTGTCGCGAGAATCGCACTGCTTAGTAGACCTTCTTTATCGCTGGCAGTCGGGGGAGTTGGATTGCGATATTGTCGGCGTTATTTCCAATCATGACGACTTGCGTTCGCTGACACAGTGGTACGGAATTCCTTACCACCACGTGCCGGTAGACCCTGACGATAAACAGGCATCATTTACTAAGGTACAGGCTGAAATCGATAGCGCGCAGGCGGACTGCATCGTACTCGCACGCTATATGCAAATCCTACCGCCCGAACTGTGCGCGCGTTATTCAGGCAAAGTGATCAATATTCACCACAGCTTTTTGCCCTCATTTGCGGGAGCAAAACCTTATCACCAGGCCTACCAGCGGGGCGTTAAGCTGATTGGCGCTACCTGCCATTATGTCACCGAGGAGCTTGATGCAGGCCCCATTATTGAGCAGGATATCCACCGTGTCAGCCACTGCCATACGCCTACTGATTTAGTGCGCTTTGGGCGTGATGTTGAGAAAGCGGTACTGGCACGCGGTTTACGCTGGCACTTAGAAGACCGCGTGCTGATCCATGGCAATAAAACGGTGGTATTTAGCTAAGCGGCTTATCAATAAGGCTACTTTATCGCTATGAGGTGGCCGCTTTTGCGACCACCTCTATTAGGTCTGATGAAGGCATTGATAAATGACGTTATGCCTGGCTTAACCTAACGCCTGGCCATTGCCGCCGCGAATCACGCCAACGCCAACGCCTTCTATATCGAGCGACTGGGAACGTAGATCGATTTCAATCGGCGCAAAGTCGGCGTTCTCTGCGAACAGCGTGACCTGATGGCCTTGGCGCTTAAAGCGTTTAACCGTGACTTCATCATCTAAGCGGGCAACGACTATCTGACCGTCGCGGACACGCTCAGTACGGTGCACGGCCAGCAGGTCACCCTCTAAAATACCGATATCTTTCATGGATAAGCCACGTACGCGCAGCAAGTAATCCGCTTTGGGGGTGAAGTACTCAGCAGGCAGCGGGCAGTAGCGGTCGATATGCTCGGCAGCCAAAATAGGACTGCCGGCGGCAACTTCACCAATGACCGGCAGGCCCGCCTGAGCAGGCTCGATCGTGGCAGACAGCGTACTGACAGACGTGTCCAATACGTCTTGAGGCTCTTGGTTAGGCAAGCGTATACCGCGTGACGTGTTGCGAATGATGCGGATCACACCCTTGCGTTCAAGTGCGCGTAGATGCTCCTCAGCGGCGTTAGGTGAGCGAAAGCCGAGTGCTTTAGCGATCTCAGCGCGCGTCGGAGGGTAGCCAAATTCGCCCATGGTTTTAACAATAAAATCAAATACGTGCTGTTGGCGAGCGGTTAGTGGACGCGACATACCAAGCTCCAGAATTGTGAATAGACAGTCATAAAATGAAGGTAACTTAAACAGTAAGTGTTTAAGTATACAGTATGTGTCTCTGTCCAGTATATGGCCTTGTCAATACCAATATTTACCGCTCTGGGAGCTTCAATGATTTGAAACTAAGCTTTTTCTTATGCAGCTTTTCCTTATAAGTGCCGAGGCATTGTGGTGACAAATCAAGCGTTGAGACTACCCAGGTTATGGCATAGTATTTTGCGATGTTTTAAACACCTGTTTCTCTGGAGAGCATCATGGCTCAATCTGATACGGTGACCCGTATACTTGATACCGCTGAAGTGCTGTTTGCAGAGCGTGGTTTTGCTGAAACCTCGCTGCGCAACATCACTAGCAAGGCGCGCGTCAATCTTGCTGCTGTGAATTATCATTTTGGCTCCAAAAAAGCCTTAATTCAGGCTGTTTTTTCCCGCTATCTGGATCCTTTTACGCTGCGTTTTCACACTGCGCTTGATGAGCTTGAGGCTCAGCATGATGGGCAGGTGATACCGCTGGAAACGCTGCTTGAAACTATGGCAACGACGGTTCTTGCGGTGCCCGCTGAGCGTAATAGCTTGAAGGTCTTTATGCGCCTGCTAGGCTTAGCCTACAGTCAGGCTCAAGGGCATTTAAGGCGACATATACAGCAAGAATATGGGGATGTGTTTACGCGCTTCACTGAGCTAGTGCGCCAAGCAACCCCTGAACTGCCCGATGCAGAGCGCTTTTGGCGGCTACACTTCATGCTAGGCACTGTTATCTTCACCCTGTCAGGCCTTGATGCCCTGCGTGATATTGCGGAAAAGGATTACCACGAGCAGGTATCAGTGCGGGACTTAATCCGGCGCTTGCGCCCGGTAGTCGTGGCTGCGATGAATGCGCCACTACCCCCAACTTTAGAAGAAGGACACCATGCGAACGCCAAGGTTAGCTGAGCTACCCCCAACCGAGAACATCTGGCTTGAGATAGATACTACCGAGCAGCTGCTGCGCTGTTGGCGGGGGCCTAAAGTGCTGCATGAGTGCGCTATTTCTTCTGGCGTTGCCGGTGTTGGTGAGCATAATGGCAGCGGTAAGACGCCGCATGGCTGGCACTATGTGCGCGCCGCGATTGGCAGTGGCTTGCCCGAGAATGCGGTATTTCGTGGCCGCCGCTGGACTGAGGAAGTATTCTCGCCAGCGTTAGGCGAAGCCTACCCGCAGCGTGACTGGATTTTGACGCGGATTCTGTGGCTTTGTGGGTTAGAAAGAGGCGTGAATCGTGGCGGTCAGGTTGATTCGCAGCGGCGCTATATCTATCTGCACGGTACGCCTACCGATCAGCCGATGGGCGTCGCCGCCTCGCACGGATGCATTCGGCTACGCAATAGCGATTTGCTACATATCTTTGCATTGTCGTTGCCCGGCACCCCCGTTTGGTTGCACGGAGAAAGGCAGTGCTTTGACTAAACGATGCTTTGGCTAAACGACGCTGAGCGGTATTGGGGGCGGGCTTCAAATGCCCCCATCTTTGACACTGATAAACGATCGTCTAAAATCATTGCCCCTCTTATTGGACTTCTCACGATGACTCAACCTCTAGGCCCGGTCATGCTTGACCTTGAAGGCCCAGCATTAACTCGCGATGAAAAGCACTTGCTGCTTGAACCCACGGTAGGGGGCGTCATTTTATTTGCCCGTAACGTCGAAAGCGCCTACCAGGTGCGCAAGCTCTGTAGTGATATTCGCCGCGTGCGGGGGGATTTATTGATCGCGGTTGATCAGGAGGGCGGGCGCGTTCAGCGCATTAAAGAGGGTTTGACACGCCTTCCTGCCATGGCGCGCATTGGCGAGTGCTATAGCGCTAACGCAGAAGACGGCCTCGCGTTGGCAAAAGATGCTGGTTGGCTGCTGGGTATGGAAATGGCCGCCTGTGGCTTGGACTTAAGCTTTGCCCCGGTGCTTGATGTTGAAAGCGGTATATCAAGCGTGATTGGCGATCGCAGTTTCAGCCATGATCCGCAGCAAGTGGCCGTGCTTGGCGGTGCTTTTGTGCAAGGTCTTCATGAGGCGGGGATGGCCGCTGTCGGTAAGCACTTCCCAGGTCATGGCAGTGTCGCTGCCGACTCTCACGTCGCGCTGCCGGTGGATGATCGGCCGCTTGATGTGATTAAACAGCATGACTTAGTGCCCTTTTATCACCTGGCAGGTCAGCTAGAAGGGATTATGCCCGCCCACGTTATTTACAGCGCGTTTGATTCCCGACCCGCTGGTTTTTCGCCTAGCTGGTTAGGCATGCTGCGTGAGTCGATGGGCTTTAAGGGCTGCGTCTTTTCTGATGATTTAAGCATGGCGGGTGCCCACGAAGCCGGTGAACCCAAGGATCGCGCCCGGGCAGCCTTAGCCGCAGGCTGCGACATGCTGCTGGTATGCAATGACCGCGTCGCGGCACTTGAGGTAATGAACGCCTGCCAAGATATCGACGCTAAGCGTGCCGCCAAGCTTCGTTACAGCCGTGCACGACCAGATTTAGATGCACTCAGCGCGTTAGGGCGCTGGCGTCGCACCCACGCTAAATTAGAAGCGCTGGCCAACCAGTCGAATGCCAGTACTCTTTAAGCGCACTTGCTAACCTATATGACGATTTTTAAACCGCCGCGGAGTTGTTAGATGTCGAAGTTGGATAAAGAAGCGTTGGAGTCACTGGACTCAATGCGTGAGTTAATGGATAACGCCGACTGCTTAATCTCTCAGCAAGAGGTAGAGCGGGCGCTTGATCGTATGGCGGAAGCGATCACCCGAGATTTAGGCGATAAGCTACCTGTTTTTTACTGCGTAATGAATGGTGGTTTGATTACCACCGGCCACCTGCTAACCCGGTTGGGGTTCCCCCTAGAAGTGGATTACCTGCATGCCACCCGTTATCGCAATGAGCTGCGCGGCGGCGAGCTTTTTTGGCGCGTCTCGCCGGAAGTCCCTATGGCCGGACGCCATGTCGTTATTGTCGATGACATTTTAGATGAAGGCGCAACGTTAGCCGGTATCTTGGCCTACTGCCAAGAAGCGAAGGCCGCCAGCGTTACGACGGCTGTACTGGTCGATAAACAGCACAATCGCAAAGCGGTGCCCGGCTTAAAGGCCGACTACTGCAGCTTGGAAGTGGCCGACCGCTATGTGTTTGGTTTTGGAATGGACTATAAAGGCTACTGGCGCAACGCTCCGGGTATTTTTGCACCCAAAGGCATGTGACCATTCGCCATTCAATATTAGCGGGGTGAAAAGCGCCTCGCTAACCCAGTTTCGGCAATCATGCGTGTCGAAATCTCTTCAACTGAGAAGCGTGTCGCATCAATAAAAGGGATATGCATCGTGCGATATAGCGACTCCGCTTGATCTACCTCCTGCAAACATTGATCGATTGAACTATAGCGACTGTTAGGGCGCCTTTCATTGCGAATGGCGGCCAAACGACGTGGATCAATGGTCAGCCCAAACAGTTTTTGTCGATGGGGCGCGAGCGCCTTGGGAAGTTTTAGCATGCCGTCTTCATCCAGATCATCCTCGGTCAGCGGGTAGTTCGCGGCCCGAATGCCAAACTGCAGCGCTAAGTAGAGCGAGGTCGGCGTTTTACCACAGCGTGAAACCCCCACCAGAATGATGTCTGCCTTGTCGTATTGATGGGTTCGTGCGCCATCGTCGTTGTCCAGCGCGAAGTGCACCGAGTGAATGCGATCCATATACACATCGTCACTACCAATCGAGTGCGTTCGGCCAACGCTATACGATGAGTGGGTGTCCAGCTCTTGTTCTAAAGGCTCTAAAAACGTTGAAAAAATATCCACTTTAAAGCCCGACGCCTGACGAATAACGTTGCGAATTTGTTGATCAACAATGGTGTCAATGATGATAGGTCGCTGACCGTCACGACTGGCCGTTGCTTCAATAATCTCTGCCAGCGCCTGTGCTTTTTCTAGCGTATCGATATAGGGCTTTGTCAGCATGTTGATGTCAACATCGCTGAACTGGGCTAGCAGGCTGCGCCCTAAACTTTCCGCCGTAATGCCGGTGCCATCAGAAATAAAAAAAGCCGTGCGCTTCATAATAAAATCCGCCTGTGAGTGATTCACCTATTGTGGGCTGACCGGTTTAACAGCACAACGTGCGCAATGCTCCTGTCTAAAATGGCCCTGTCTAAAATCGCCCTGCAAAAAAAAGTCTGCCAAAAATAGCGCTGACTACAGAATTGGCCTAAAACGGCTTGCTGTTGTAAAAATCCTCCACTGCCTTCGCTATTAGACCAATGGCGAATGCGTGAGCGCGGTGCTACGGTGTCTCAGTCAATAATTCATGGTCCGTGGTTTTCGTGACTGTATCAGTGGTCATGTCGACGTCTAAGAGCGAGGGGGTTACGTGGAAGAGTACATTCTGTGGTTCGATCAGCTGGGTATGACGGACGTCGAGCGCGTGGGTGGTAAAAATGCCTCGCTAGGTGAAATGATTTCTAATTTGTCAGGTGCTGGCGTCACCGTGCCCGGCGGCTTTGCCACTACTGCCCACGCATATCGTGAATTTCTCTCTCACGAAGGGCTGAATGAACGCATTAATGCAACGCTTGCTCGCTTAGACGTAGACGATATTAAGGCCCTGTCCGAAGCGGGTAGCAATATCCGTCAGTGGATCATTGATACGCCGCTGCCCCCAGCGTTTGAAGCAGCGCTGCGTGATGCTTACGTTCAGCTGCAGGCGCAACATTCTCAGCTAAAAGTAGCCGTGCGCAGCTCGGCGACAGCCGAAGATTTACCGGATGCCTCCTTCGCCGGTCAGCAGGAAACTTTCCTGAATATTGAAGGCTTCGACAATGTTAAGCGCGCGGTGCATGAAGTCTTTGCCTCTTTATTCAATGATCGCGCGATTTCCTATCGAGTGCATCGCGGCTACGCTCATGAGAACGTTGCGCTGTCTGCCGGCGTGCAGAAAATGGTGCGTTCTGAAACCGGCGCAGCTGGCGTCATGTTTACTCTTGACACTGAATCTGGCTTTCGCGATGCCGTGTTTGTAACGGCCTCATGGGGCTTGGGCGAAACGGTCGTGCAGGGTGCGGTTAACCCGGATGAGTTCTATGTGCATAAAGCGACGTTAGCAGCAGGTCGCCCCGCAGTCCTGCGCCGCAATTTGGGCTCAAAGCTGATTAAGATGGTTTACGGAAAAGAAACCAGTGCCGGCAAGTCGGTAGAAACTATCGATGTTCCGCACAAAGATCGTGGGCGTTTTTGTCTAAATGATCAGCAGGTAATGGATTTAGCGCGTCAGGCAATGACGATAGAGCAGCACTACCAGCGCCCAATGGATATTGAATGGGCACTGGATGGCGATGATGGTGAGCTGTATATCGTTCAGGCCCGCCCTGAAACGGTGGTTTCCCAGCAGGAGGGCGGCAAGCTTGAGCGCTTTCAACTGCGAGAGAAAGGCCGCACGCTGATCACCGGACGGGCGATTGGGCAGCGCATTGGACGCGGTGCCGTTAAAGTCATTTTAAGCCCAGATGACATGGACAAGATTAACGATGGTGACGTGTTAGTCACGGACATGACGGATCCAGACTGGGAGCCGATCATGAAGCGTGCGTCGGCTATCGTCACTAATCGTGGCGGGCGTACCTGCCACGCCGCCATTATTGCCCGTGAGCTAGGTATTCCTGCGGTGGTTGGCTGTGGCGATGCCACGACTCAGTTGCGAGAGGGTATTGATGTCACCGTGTCGTGCTCGGAAGGTGACACCGGTAATGTCTATGCTGGGCTGCTGGATTTTGACTGCAAAATTTCCAGCGTCGATGCCATGCCGGAAATTCCCTTTAAAATTATGATGAACGTCGGTAATCCGGATCGTGCCTTTGGGTTTGCAAGTTTGCCTCACGCGGGTGTTGGCTTAGCGCGTTTGGAGTTCATTATTAACCGTATGATCGGTGTCCATCCTAAGGCGCTACTTGAGTACGACACGCTACCTGTGGATTTGCAGCAGGTTATCGATCTGCGTACGGCAGGCTATGCGGACCCTGTCAGTTTTTACGTCGACAAGCTGGTCGAAGGGATTTCAACGCTCGCCGCTGCGTTTTACCCTCAGCGCGTGATCGTGAGGCTGTCCGACTTTAAATCCAATGAATATGAGAATCTGATCGGCGGAAAGTTGTATGAGCCTGGCGAAGAAAATCCGATGTTGGGCTTTCGTGGCGCCTCACGTTACATTTCAGAGGCCTTCCGCCCCTGCTTTGAGCTTGAGTGCCGTGCGCTGAAGCGGGTGCGTGACGAGATGGGCTTTGAAAATGTCGAAATTATGGTGCCCTTTGTACGTACCACAGATGAGGCGCGTAACGTCGTTGAACTGCTGGCGGCTAATGGCTTGAAGCGCGGCGGGCCTTCCGACCTGAAAGTCATCATGATGTGTGAGCTGCCGGCAAATGCGCTACTCGCGGATGAGTTTCTTGAGTATTTTGACGGCTTCTCGATTGGCTCCAATGACCTCACTCAGCTAACACTGGGGCTAGATCGTGATTCGGGCATTGTGGCTCATCTCTTTGATGAGCGAAATGAAGCGGTTAAAAAACTACTCGCCATGGCGATTCAGGCGTGTAAAGCCAAGGGCAAGTACGTGGGCATTTGCGGCCAAGGACCTTCTGATCATCCTGATTTAGCTAAATGGCTGATGGAGCAAGGTATTGACTCTGTATCGCTCAATCCAGATGCGGTATTGGAAACATGGTTTATGCTGGCAGGTCAAAAAATCGATTAATACACAAATGCTTGTCTTTCTGTTGCGCCCGGCCAGTGTGTCGGGCGTTAATGTTTCCATAAGCTATCCTGATAGGGGTAGTTTTTGCCGTTGACTGGTAGTCTCTTTCAAAAGATCGCTATCATCAGTGATTTTTATAAGTAGCTTTTATAGATACTGTTATCGCCAGTTTGATCATTTCAAAAAAACGCGGGAGGGCGTTGTGATGTCCCCAAAACAGATGAAATTTGCACTGCCAAGTTTGCTGGTAGTGCCGATATATGGCTGGGGTTTTAGCTATGAAGCACCTTCAATCTCGCCTGAAGTCGAGTCGGGCTATGAAGAAAAGCCGGGTTGGTCCGCCGACTCATTTGCAGTCGCTGCAGCTAACCCGTTGGCGACCGACGCGGGCTACCAGATTTTAAAAGCTGGTGGTAACGCGATAGATGCCGCCATCGCAGTGCAGATGGTATTAAATTTGGTTGAGCCTCAATCCAGCGGGATTGGCGGCGGTGCTTTTTTGATGTATTACGATGGCGCAGACATTCGCGCTTACGATGGCCGCGAGACGGCGCCACAAGGCGTAACCGGTGAGCTATTCATGGAAGACGGCGAGCCCATAGCATTTATGGACGCGGTGGCCAGCGGGCTTTCAGTGGGTGTGCCGGGTACGCTTCGAATGCTTGAAAAAGCACATGCTGAACATGGTGAGCTGGCTTGGGAAGAACTATTTAAGCCCGCCATTACGCTAGCAGAGGAAGGGTTTGCTGTTAGCAATCGTCTGCATACTACCCTTGCTAGCGATGAATACCTGCGTCAAGACGCTCTAGCCAGCCAATTTTATTATGATGAGGAAGGCGAGCCCATCGCCGTGGGTGAAACGCTTAAAAACCCAGCCTTAGCAGAAATTTTCCGACGCGTAGCTGCCCAAGGCAGCGATGCTTTAAATGAAGGCGCGGTGGCAGAGGATATCGTAGCGCTGGTTCAGAGCCATCCTGAGCGTCCCGGCACCCTGACTCTGGAGGATATGAGCGGCTATGAAGCCGTTGACCGCGAGCCGCTGTGCACACCGTGGCAGCAGTGGGAAGTGTGTGGTTTTCCACCGCCGTCGTCTGGCCATCTAACCGTCATGCAGATTCTAGGCATGCTCGACCAGCAGCCGTTGCTTGAAGCGCCGTTAAATAATGGTGCTTCTAGCAGTGGGTGGTTGCATCAGTTCTTAGAAGCCTCGCGTTTAGCATTTGCGGACCGCGGTCGTTATATTGCGGACCCCGACTTTGTAGACGCACCCGGTGGCGATTGGTCGTTGATGCTGGCACCAAGCTATCTTCAGCAGCGCAGCGCGCTGATTGGCGAGATGAGCATGGGCGACAGCGCCGAGCCAGGTAATCCTGGTGAACTGGCGATAACCTGGGCTTCTCAGCCAGACCAGCCTGAATATGGTACTAGCCATATTAGTATTATCGACGAAGACGGCAATGCCGTAGCCATGACCACCACCATTGAACAAGCGTTTGGCTCACGAATTTTGTCCGACGGTGGTACAGGCTTAGCCGGTGGTTTCTTCCTCAATAATGAGCTGACCGATTTCTCATTTGAACCTGAGGTGGATGGTGAGCCGGTGGCCAATCGCGTAGAGCCGGGCAAGCGGCCGCGCTCTAGCATGAGCCCAACGCTAGTGTTTGACCAAGAAAGCGGCGAGCTAGTGGCAAGCTTAGGCTCGCCAGGTGGCGCAGCGATTATTCACTACACGGCCCGTACATTGGTTGCGCTGCGCGACTGGGGGCTCAATGCGCAAGAAGCACTGAATCTACCTCATGCGATTACCTTGGGCGGTGATGTGTTTGTTGAGGAGGGACGTTTTTCTGAAGCCACGATAGATGCGCTGCGCGAGCGCGGACACACCGTCAGCGAACGTGAGCTGACTAGCGGGCTGCAGGCCATTATGCGTCGTAAGGACGGCACGCTGTTTGGTGGTGCTGACCCGCGCCGTGAAGGCGTCGTTATGGGTGATTAGCGGTTTATTGGCGTAGCCAGTTACGCAATTTCACCAGCATTAGCGCACCGTCGCTTAACTCGCGGCGGTCGTGAATAAGCGCCGTTAAACGATCTGGGTAGTCGGTGATAATGGCATCGACACCCAGGTCGATTAAGGTCGACATTCGGGCACTGCTGTTAACCGTCCAGGCGTGTATCTCGTAACCATATAGCCTCGCTAAACGAATTTCCCCTTCAGTGATACGGTTGTGTCTTAACCCGAGCGCATCAAACTCGCGCCTATCTAGCGTTCCAGGAAGAATTAGCTGTGCCAGCAGCGTGACGCGCAGGGCTGGCGCTCGTTCATGAATATGCGTGAGTAAGGACGGCGACATGGTGGCAACGCGCGTAGCTAAAAGCGCATTGGGAAAACCGCACGCAGTGTATCCATCGAAGGCGCTTTGTTGGGTTGCCCAGCAGCGGTAGCGCAGATCACTCTCGGCATTTAAAGTATCTATCACGGCATCGGCTAATGCCTGTTCCTGACCAGGTGACGGCTTCATATCGATCATTAAGCCTGCCTTACCGCGCACAAGGCTGAGTGCTTCATCTAAGCCCGGTATGGTCTCGTTTTGAAAAGCATCGCCAAACCAGCTGCCAATATCATATTGGCTAAGCTGTTCTCGGGTTAAATCATCAAACTCACGGTTATCACCGGTTAATCTTGCCAAGCTTCGGTCATGGTAAAGCATAACCTGTTGATCTGTGCTCAAGCGGACGTCAATTTCGACATAGTCAGCGCCATCGATTAGCGCCTGATCGACGGCTGCCAGGGTATTTTCAGGCGCCACTATAGAGCTGCCGCGATGAGCAATGACGGCAACATTGTCTCGTATCTCAAAGCTATTGAGTATCCACCAGGCCTGCAGACCCGCAAAAATAAACACGCTAAGCTCAACTGCCCAGGCAAGCTTGCCTGCATTGGCATCTGTCGCTGGGGGCGCGGGACGAGGCTCATGATGAGCCAGCTGCATATAGAGGCATGCAGAAAGCAGCGCATTAGTCGCAATGCCGACAAAGGTAATGGTGAGCGTGAGTAGTACATAGCCAATTAAATACGCCAACATGGCGGGAATAAGTACTGCGCTGTGCTCGGGAAGCCACCACAACATTGGCGTGAAAAGACGGTCGAACAGCAAAGTAGCCAGGAAAGGTAGGCTAATAATAATCACTAACAGTAGAAGTACAGCCGCACCAATAGAGCGCCGCCAGCCTTGCGTTAGGCTAACACTACGCTTTAATGCCAGCCAAGGGGGACAATTTTCCAGCGCCACTAATGGAAGGGCCAGCAGCCAGCGTAGATAGAGCCACGATGCTGCCCATATCCAAACGGCGATTAGCGGCAGGGCGCATGCAATGAAATACCATAGTGCGGGTGGACGCACACGCTGTAAATAGTAGGGATCTATGCCGCTTAGCCACACGCTATAGAGCCAAGCAAGGGCTGCCATAAAGGGCGCTAGCAGAAGTAGATGCGTACCGACCTGGAGAAAGACCAGGCCCGCTAGGGCAGGCAGCCGGCGGGTGCTTAGCCAGAGTGCCTCAAGCGCGAGACGATAATGGTTGTCTCGCGGCCTGACCGCTACTTGTAGCATGCCGGCTTGCTGCCAGTAAATAATTAGAAACGTGAACCCAAGCCCAACCAGCATGCCGATAAGCCCCAGCGGGCTAAACAGCAGAGCGATCAGTTCATCGTTGGTCACTACGGTGCGATTTAGCTGGGCAAGCAAGCCACGTATCACCCAGGTAATAGCGGGCAGCAGCAGGGCCGAAGCGAGCAGAGTGAAAAATAAATGATAGGCGATCAATGGACGCAGATGATCGCGCAATGTGCGTAGTAAGGCAGAGCCAAGGTGGGTCAACGGCTGCATTGTCATTAAATGTTTAGAATGAATTACCAGAGTGGCAGCAACTGCCACGCCTGGCAAGAGGATCGTAGAAGAGCAACGTGGTTAAGCAAGCATTGGTCCGTTATGGCAAAATTCGCTTAAGATGGCGGCAGCTCGCGCTCAGCAAGGATGATGCCATTGTTATCTGCATACAGCCACTGGCCGGGTTTAAGCGTGACCCCAGCAAACACCACTGGCTCATCGCGCTGGCCTTCACCGTGTTTATTGCTTCTACGCGGATGGCTGCCTAGTGCTTGAACGCCGAGTGGAAGGTTGGCAAGAATATCAACATCGCGTACGCAGCCGTACATCACCACGCCCGCCCAGCCGTTTGCTACCGCTTGTTCTGCTAGCATATCGCCCAGCATGGCGCAGCGATATGATCCACCTGCGTCTACTACTAATACGGCACCGTTGCCGGGTTCGGTAACAGCTTGCTTAACCAGTGAGTTGTCTTCAAAACATTTGATGGTGCGGATAGGGCCATAAAAAGCGTCGAGACCACCAAAATTGGCAAACATGGGGTCAAGCACCGCAACGTCAGGATGTGCGTCGCATAGGTCCGGTGTCACGATTTGAATGGAATGGGGCATCATGCGCTCCTTATGCAAAAGAAAAAAACGCCCCGCTCTGTTACACAGTGGCGGGGCGTTCGGTCATCGACTCAGCCTGTGTGATAAGTCACGCTGGCTGTGATGGTGCGAGCATCGGCGATGGGGCGGTCAGGCTTCTTGCGAGACCGGAATCACGTTTGAGGCGATCTTCTGATACTCCTCAATTTCGTGAAAATTCATGTAACGATAAATCTCGCCAGCCATGGCGTCAAATTCACCCATATAACGTTGGTACTCTTCAACGCTGGGTAGGCGTCCTTCTACTGCGGCAACGGCAGCCAGCTCCGCAGAGGCGAGGTACACGTTAGCACCATCGCCAAGTCGGTTCGGGAAGTTACGTGTAGACGTGGACACCACGGTGCTCTTGGCAGCAACGCGGGCCTGGTTACCCATACACAGTGAACAGCCCGGCATTTCCATCCGCGCACCGGCGCGGCCGTAGATACCGTAGTAGCCTTCTTCGGTCAGCTGATGCTGATCCATTTTAGTCGGTGGTGCCAGCCAAAGGCGAGTTTTTAAACTACCTGCCGGCTGCTTTTCAAGCAATTTTCCGGCCGCACGGAAGTGACCGATATTAGTCATGCATGAGCCGATAAAGACCTCATCGATTTTCTGGCCCGCTACGTCAGATAGCAGGCGCGCATCGTCTGGATCATTCGGCGCACATAGAACCGGCTCTTTAATTTCAGCCAGATCAATTTCGATAATTTCAGCGTACTCGGCGTCTTTGTCAGCCCGCATCAGGCTTGGATTGGCAAGCCATGCTTCCATGCCTTCAATACGGCGACTAATCGTGCGCTCATCGCCATAGCCGTTGCCCATCATCCACTTCAGCAGCGTAATGTTGGACTTCAGATATTGTGTGACGCTCTCATCCGAAAGCGTAATCGAACAGCCGGCCGCTGAGCGCTCGGCAGATGCATCGGAAAGCTCAAACGCTTGCTCAACGGTCAAGTCTTCAAGGCCTTCGATTTCTAGCACACGGCCAGAGAAAGCGTTGATCTTATTCGACTTGTCGACGGTCAACAAGCCTTGTTTGATGGCGTAAAGCGGAATGGCGTGAACCAAATCGCGCAGCGTAACGCCTCGCTGGCGCTGGCCTTTAAAGCGAACCAGTACCGATTCCGGCATATCCAGCGGCATAACGCCCGTCGCCGCGGCAAAGGCTACCAAGCCTGAGCCTGCAGGGAAGGAAATGCCGAGCGGGAAGCGCGTATGTGAATCGCCACCGGTGCCGACAGTGTCAGGCAGCAGCATGCGGTTCAGCCAGCTGTGGATAATGCCATCGCCAGGACGCAGCGATACGCCGCCACGGTTCATAATGAAGTCGGGAAGAGTGTGGTGAGTGCCTACATCGACCGGCTTAGGATACGCGGCGGTGTGGCAGAAAGACTGCATGACCAAATCAGCTTGGAAGCCAAGACAAGCAAGATCTTTCAGCTCATCGCGGGTCATCGGGCCAGTCGTATCCTGTGAGCCAACGGTGGTCATCTTCGGCTCGCAATACATGCCCGGACGAACACCTTCCAGACCACACGCTTTACCCACCATTTTCTGCGCTAAGGTAAAGCCTTTGCCAGTATCTTTAGGCTGGTCGGGTAGGCGGAAAACCTCTGATGTTGGCAGCCCCAGTGATTCACGAGCTTTGCCTGTCAAGCCACGGCCAATGATCAGCGGAATACGACCGCCTGCGCGTACTTCGTCAAGAATCAACTGCGTTTTAAGCTCAAACGTGGTGACGACGTCGTCGGTACCGTGCTTGCACACTTTTCCCTGGTAGGGATAAATGTCGATAACATCGTTCATGTGCAGATTGGCTACGTCCATTTCAACCGGCAGAGCACCGGAATCTTCCATCGTATTGAAGAAGATAGGCGCGATTTTATTGCCAAAGCAGAAGCCGCCAGCGCGCTTATTCGGTGCGTAAGGAATATCGTCACCGAAGAACCATAAAACGGAGTTGGTGGCTGATTTACGTGAAGAGCCGGTGCCTACAACGTCGCCCACGTATACGACAGGAAAGCCCTGAGCTTTAACGTCTTCAATCTGCTTCAGCGGGCCCGTTGTGCCAGGCACTGCTGGCTCAATGCCATCACGCTCGTTTTTGAGCATCGCATTGGCGTGTAGCGGAATGTCGGGGCGTGACCAGGCATCTGGAGCCGGTGACAGATCATCCGTGTTCGTCTCACCCGGCACTTTAAACACGCTGAGGGTGATTTTCTCTGCTAGTGCAGGTTTAGACAGGAACCATTCAGCCTCTGCCCAGGATTCAATAACGTCTTTTGCAACGCTGTTGCCATTTTTGGCCCGCGCTTCAACATCGTGAAAGGCGTCGAACATAAGCAGCGTGTGCTTAAGCTGCTCGCCAGCTTCACGGGCTAGCTCTTCATTATCGAGCAGCTCAACCATCGAAACGATGTTGTAGCCGCCCTGCATGGTGCCGAGTAATTTGACAGCATGCACTTTATCGATCAGCGGAGACGTTGCTTCACCTTTAGCGATAGCGGTTAAAAAGCCCGCTTTGACATAGGCGGCTTCATCAACGCCTGGCGGTACCCGATTGGTGATCAGCTCGAGGATGAATTCCTCTTCGCCAGCCGGCGGTGTTTTCAGTAGCTCAACTAGTGAAGCGACTTGTTCGGCGTTTAGGGGCTTGGGCGGGACGCCCTCAGCGGCACGTTCCTCGGCATGCTGGCGGTAAGCTTCAATCACGTTGGGGCCCTCTCATTTGCTTTTTTCATTTTCATGGTAACGGTCTGCACGTTGCACGGTGTTAACTGCGCAGTGTTAAAAAGTGTGGCCGATCGCATGTAGTACACGCTTGACAAACAGCGTCTGGATGGATGGCTGAGATTCTACGACAAACTGTCGACAATGTTAAGCTGGCAAGCAGAACAGACACTTGTACTTTGTGCTGATGTTGCGGCGGCAACCCACTAAAAACATGTTTAATTAATCTTTTTAGTCTTAAATGGAGCACTTTTTTGCATTTTTTGGTGACAGCCTAGGCGTTTGGCGGGTGTGATTGTGGTTACAGCGCGTTACCATGGGTTGAGCTGCTACAGGCTATTGATGTGTTAATAAAAGACCTGGAGGCTTTTTAAGCTCTTCACTATATTAGTCATGCAAGTAAGCGTGCTAAGTAAATATCTGAGAACTAAGCGCCAAGCGCTTATGTGCTATACCATAATGATACGTGGGGTCGGTGGTTGTGTTATGTCGATACAGTTAAGTGCTTTGCAGGCCGCCTCTCATGGGCTTAGAGCCGATGATCTTCTGCCTGAAAGCCTCAATCAGTTCCTAGCCTGCGCTACGCCTGTCGCATGGCTGCAATGGGCGATCGAACATCCTGAAACGCTCTTAATTGACCATGCGCAGTGTGAAAAGAAAGCCGCATCGACGGCAATGAGCCTGCTCTATCGCTACGTCGATCAACCGCTGCTGCTGAGCAAAATGTCGCAGTTAGCGCGAGAAGAGCTGCTGCATTTTGAGCAAGTGATTTCGCTGATGGAGTCGAGAGGAGTGGCGTATCAGCATTTAACGGCTTCCCGCTACGCTGAGGGGCTTCGGCGGCATTTGCGCAGCAATGACCCTGAGCGTTTGATCGATATATTAATTATCGGGGCATTGATTGAAGCACGTAGCTGCGAGCGCTTTGCTTGCTTAATTCCCTATTTAGATGAAGAGCTCGCCAAGTTTTATCGCACGCTGGTGAAGTCTGAAGGTCGTCATTTTGAAGATTACCTAATGCTGGCTCGCCAGCAAACATCGAATGCAATCGATGATCGAATCGCTTTTTTTGTGGCGCGTGAAGCGGAGCTGATTACTTCGCCCGATACGGCTTTTCGTTTTCATAGCGGTGTGCCCGCTTAAGCCGCTACTAGCCTAGGCAGGATGTCTATCATGCGCGATGCTCGTGAGACTGATCAATTAACTCTTTTCGGCCATTTTTCGCTCACTCAAGGCGAGGATGCGCTAACTCATTTCAGCTACGACAAAGTCAAAGCCTTGCTCGTTTATCTGCTGCTGCATCGCCAGCCGGTTAATCGGGCGGCGCTAGCAGAGCTTTTGTGGCCCGACCAAGGGCTGTCCTCCGGTAGAACCAATTTGCGTCATGCGCTGCACTGTTTGCGCCAGTCGCTTGGTGAGAGCGCTGATCAGGTGCTAAGCGTGTCTCGTCAAACGATTGCCTTTCAACTGCCGGCAAACTGGCAGGTGGATTTGCATACCCTGCAGCAGCTGCTTGAGGGTCCGAGAGATTTAGACACCCTTGAGGCACTGATGTGTTGCTATCAAGGCGATCTGATTGAAGAGCTGCAGCTGTCCAGCTGTAGTGAGTTTCAGCGCTGGTTAGTGCAGGTACGTAATGAATGGCGCCAGCGCGTGGTTCGCTTTGCTGAGCAAGTGCTGGAGGCCCACGCTGACTTGCCGGGCGCTATTTTAGAAGCACTGGTGAGCCGGTTTTCCGGCTACGGTCCGTTTCACGAACGTTTGGTTCGCCAGTTGGCTGAGCAGAACAAAATGGCCGCTGCTCATGAGCACTACAATAGCTATTTACAGCTATTGGCGCTGTCAGGGCAGCAGCCGGAACCCAGCTTTGTGCAGTTGGCCAGCTTTTGGTCTGACGGCCATCACGACTCGCGCTTGATGAGTCCTCAGGGCGCTTTTTCTCGCGCACTGGCGGTTGATAGCAAACCACTGCGTGAAGATGAAATAGAGCTTCGCCAGCTTTCGGTCATGGCTATTCGGCTGCGCTTAAAAGGGGATTGGCAAGACCGTGCGGCGATGCGTAACTGCCTTGCGCTACAGCTAGAGCTATTGCGCTGGCTGGAGCAGCAGTGCCGCCACTTAGGCGGTTTCTGGCTGCCTGGCGCGACCGGTGGTTTAGGGTTAGCCTGCTTTGGCACCCATGGGCCTGCACACCAGCTTGCTGAATTAGTCGCGCTTTATGAGCATTGTCGTCAGGCGCTGCCGTTAGAAATCGTTCGTCACTGGGCGGGCGAAGGCAGTGTACCGCAATTTGAACTGGCCGCTGGTTTGCACAGCGGGCGAGTGGTGTATCTACCAGAGCGCCAATTGGCTGACCCGCTGGGCCAAGTCACGCAAACGTCGCTGGAATTGATGAGTGCGGCTGAAGGCAGTGAACTGGTTATTTCTCAAGAAGCGAGCCAGCACATGCCGCCAGCACTCGACCTTCAGCCACGATTAGTATCTCGTTTGATGGCCAGTGATGGCCGTGTGCGATTACGCGCACTGGTGCTGGGGCAAAATGAAGGCGGCCGCGATGCGCTACCGCCCAGCTTAGTCGGTCGCGAAACCGCACTGCGCACCCTGCGCGATGCGCTAGCCCGGGCCGGTATTGGCCTGCGTCAAAGCGTGCTGGTTCGCGGGCCCTCGGGCATGGGTAAATCTGCGCTCATGGTGGGTTTTCGCCAACTGGAGCTTAGCCGCGATGCGGCTATCTGCTGGCAGCCTACGACGCGTATGTCAGCACTTGATGCCTATGGCGTCGCCCGTACGCTGGTTAGCTGGTATCTAAAGCAGCCGTTAAGTGTAGAGATCATCCAGGCGCTACAAATAACGCTAGAATTAGAGCCTCTCGATCCTGATCGTCAGCATTTGTTGGAAGAGGCGCTGGGCGTACATAAAGTGCAAGAGATTACTCAGCTGGCGCAAAGCGGTGAAGCCGTAGAGCTAGTTGTCATGCTGCTGCATCGCTTAATTGAGCGCCAGGCAGAAACGCGCACGCTGGTGCTGATGATCGATGATCTTCAGTGGCTAGATGAACCTTCTTTTAAAGTGCTCTCCGGGTTGCAGGCACGTCTGCCTATCAATACCGCTTTTATGCTGGTTGCTAGTCACCATGGGCGTGATGCTCTACCGGTGAAGCTGCATTGGGATCAGAAAATTAGCTTGGGCAATCTTGATGCGCTGCAATCATCGCGGCTGCTGTCACAGCTTTCACGTCGCTACCGAATCCACCTAAGCCCGCGGCTGCGTAATCAAATTATAGAGCGCTGCGATGGCGTGCCGCTTTATATGCAGGAGATTTGTCGTCGCCTAGATATGGACCGTCGAGAAGGGCGCAGCGTCCATTTTGATGAGCTTCCCAAAGGGTTGTTGGGGCTGCTGGCTAGCCGGATTGATCAGCTAGAAGGTGATCGCGAAATTGCCCATGTCTCTGCCGTGCTTGGCAAGCGCTTCAGGCTGGACTTTCTGCTTGAGTGCAGCGGTTGGGATCAAGCGCGCCTTGGCCAGGCGCTTGAGCATATGCGGCTACTAGAAATTGTCGAACCGGTCGAGAATGACAGCGGTGTGCACGAGTATCAGTTTAGCCATCAGCTGCTTCAGGAGGCGGCCTATCTCTCTTGTCCGCGTGATGTGCGTGTCAAGCTACACCAACAGGTAGTCACTTTAATTGAGGAACGCTTTCCGGTGTGGATTAGTCGTCATCCAGGCGATTTTGCAACGCACCTCCGGCGTAGCGGTCACTATGCCCGTGGCGCACGCTATTTTGAATTGGCGTCTCGGGAAGCGCTTAAAGTGAGTGCTAATCGTACTGCGCTGCGTATGGCCGATGCTGGCTTGGCCAGTTTACGCCACGTAGATCACGAAATTGAGCGTGAAGTGAGCCTACTAACCGTGCGTGGCCAAGCGGCGTTTTCATTAGAAGGCCATGGTTCGCCTATCGCCCATGAGAGCTTTGTGCGCGCCCGTGAGCTGCTGCGCGAATCAGGCATTGATAGCTTGGAAGATCCAGAAGACTTAGAGCAGGTATTTTTAGTGAAGTGGGGGCTGTGGGTAGGGCGAAGCCAACGATATGCTCATGCGGACGCGTTTGCATTGGCTTCAACGCTTACTGATATTGCCGCACGCCTTGAAGACCCACGTTATCGTCGTTTGGCGGACTATGCGCGCGCTAACTGTGAGTATTGGGCAGGATGTATTCAGCAGGCGCACGATCATTTAGATGAAATTGATCCCCTCAATGCGCAGATGATGATTGAGTGGCTGCCTTTCTCTGATCATCCGCAGGTGTCGGCTGCCTGCTTTCAAGGCTGGGCGCTTTGTTTGCGCGGCGATTATCAACGCGCCGAGCGCCAAGTGTCTGCCGCCATTCGCTTGGCTGAAAAGATTGCTCATCCGGGTACGTTGGCAATGGCTCTACTCGTCGCCGCGGCGCTTTACCGTCAAATAGGTCATGTGCATTTAGCCGCGCGTCACGCCGAGCGGGCAGCGGCCATGACGGCCACCCCAGACCTGCAGCTGTGGCAAATTTCCGCACAGAGCATTCTTGGCTGGCAGCGAGCGCTGGTGGGAGACGCAGCAGGCTTAGTGCATATTCGCGACAGTTTGGACCAAATGGCTGAGCTTAATGGGCGCGACCGCTATCAGCGGCCGGCATTCTGGTATTCTGACGCCTGTATTGAGCTAGGCGAATTAAGCGCTGCAGACGATTATCTTGAGCAGTGCTTGGTGATTGCCCGTGAGCGTACGACGCTCTTTTTACCTGAGCTTGCCACCCAGCTGGCAAAAGTTCGCGGCTTGCTTGGCTACCCGGCTCATGAGGTGAAGGCGCTTGCACAAATGGCTATTTATCAGTCTCGAGAGCACGGCAATCGTCATCAGGAACTAGCGGCCTTAGAGCTATGGCTGACGCACATTGAACCTAATGATCAGCAGGCTAAAGACAGCTTTAGACGGTTATTGAGCGAGGTCAGCCACAGCGATGCGCCAGTGCTGACGCGCTGGGTCAGCTTATTAGACCGCCGTACGGCTATTCCGGTGGGTGCGGAAGGTTAGTGGCGAGCTTCGCCGCTTTAGCAGGTACTTTGTTCTAACCAGGTCAGTGTGGCGAGTGCCTCATCGCGGTGCTCGCCACAGACGCTGGGGTCAAAGTTAAAGCGCGTGCAAACGCTTGGGCGGCTAGGATCGCCAAATAGGCGACACAGGTTATGCTCATCCAACTGCACGCATCTTACGCCCGCCGGTTTGCCTGCCGGCATGCCGGGAATATAAGAGCTAATTGAAGGCGCGATGCAGCACGCGCCGCACCCCGCACGGCATCCTTCACTCATGGCGTAACACTGGGACTGGGCGTAGACATAGCAATAGCGCCTTTGTTAATACCTTCAAATGCCTGGATTCGCGTTGCTTGTCCGCTTTGCGTGGCAACTTGTTTCGCTAGCCAAACCGCTATATTTTCCACCGTGGTAGGGCCCGGCAATATCGTGCACTGCTGCTGAGGCAGGGTAATGACAAAATCGCCTTGAGCTGCCTGATAGCGGCAGGTAAGGCGCTCGTTATCCTGGGCGGCGATATCAGCCTCTTCGAGTAAGTAGCGGTTATTCAGCCACTCCGACCATTGCTGTTCAAGCTGTGGCTGACGTGCATTTTGCTGCCATATATACAGCCTGGAACGATGCCCGTGAGCAATGCGCTGACAGTTGCCGATATGGCGTTTGAGGCCGTGGCTATAGCCATACGAGGCACCTTCAGTGGCCTCTTCGCTTAGCGTTAGCGTAACGCTATGGACATTATCAGGCCGACGTTCGGTAAGTATCTGGCTTAAGTGCTCGGCTATACGGGGGGCGGTGATGGCAGGCCAGGGCAGTAAAGTAAATGCTTCCTTAGGGCCGCGGACTTCCATCGTGTAAGGCGCGGTAGCATTAACGCAGATACCTTCCGCGCAGTCCGTAATGCTTACGCCGGGTGCAAGCGTCGGCACTAGCAGAGTGTGATCTAACCCGCTGTCCAGCGTGCGCTTAATCCACGGTTTTACTTCACCAAAGTCAAACAGCATGCCGTCTTCGCCGAGCTCGCCATCGAGTATGGCGTCTACTTGCCAGCTGCAGCCCACCAAACCTTGCGTGGGGCACCAAAGAGAGACGTCGATATGCGTCAGTTGTTGAACGAATAAGGACATTAATCAAAACCTGCTAATTTGTGTATTTGCAGCGATAGGCGCCACTGGGGGTTGGCCATGCAATAGGCCGTCGCTTGGGCAACGGTAGACGCAGTTTTATTCAGTGGCGCAAGGTCCATGGGCTGTAGGTAGAAGTGAGTAAAGCTAAAGCCGCTAAACTGTTCTGGAGGTGCATCCGTCTGAGGGAAAACCAGCTTTAACTCATCCCCTTGCGTAACGGCTAGCGGATTGTTGCCTTTTGGGCTAACGCATAGCCAGTCGATACCAGCCGGTGGCGCTAGAGTGCCGTTGGTTTCTACCGCCACTTCAAAGCGGTGGCTGTGTAGGGCCTCTATGAGCGCCTCATCAAGCTGTAATAACGGCTCTCCACCGGTGAATACCACGTAGGGAGTCGCCTTATTATTTATCTCGGGCCACAGCGATACAATGTGTTCAGCGAGGGCGTTGGCGTCTGCAAACTTACCGCCATTTAGGCCGTTAGTACCGATAAAATCGGTATCGCAGAACGTGCATTTCGCCGTTGCGCGATCGGCCTCTCGGCCTGACCACAGATTACATCCGCTAAAGCGACAAAATACGCTCGCTCTGCCCGCCTGAGCGCCTTCTCCCTGGAGAGTGTAAAAGGCTTCTTTGACGTGATACATCAGCGCTGACCTGCTGCGACATCTGCGCTGTAGGGTAGTGGGTCCGTCACGCCATTAGCGGCAAAGGCCGTGAGTCGTTCAGTGCAGCTGCCGCAAACGCCACAGGCCTGTTCTCTACCTTCATAGCATGTCCAGGTATGGCGATAATCTAAGCCCATGGCCAAACCGTCGCGCAGAATATCTGCCTTGCTGGCAGAAAGGTAAGGAGCGTGCAGCTTTACAGGTTCGAAATTGGCAATGCCCGCTACGTGGTTCATAGCGTCAACAAATTCAGGGCGGCAGTCGGGGTAAAGAATATGATCGCCACCATGGGCGCCATAGTCGACTCGCCCAGCGCCAATATTAACCGCCTTGGCAATCGCCAACGATATCAAAATCATATTACGATTGGGCACGACGGTGGAGCGAAGATTGTTTTCGGCGTAGTCGCCCTGAGGCATGGCCTGGTGTGGATTAGTAAGCGCTGAATTATCGATCAAACCATGAATGGCGCGAATATCGACAACTTGATGAGGTAGCCCAAGCGCGTTACAAACTTGTCGGGCCGTATCTAGCTCGCGGGCATGGCGCTGACCGTAGTCGAAAGACAGCGCATGGACATTGAGCCCTTCACGCAGCGCGCGATGAAGCACGGTGTAAGAATCCATTCCGCCGGAATAGATAACAACGGTCGTGGTGCTGTCAGCAGCCACTGAGGGTGTTGATGACATAAGAAATACTCTTTGTCGGAGAATTTATTGATCGCGGGCCGTGATTAACGGCTGCGGCGTTCCGGGGTCCGGTCCGGAAGGGCAGCATTTTACGCAATCACCGCTAAACTGACCAGTTTTAGCGCATAATTATGCGAAATGCAGGGTTGGCGGGCAGCATTAATACCAACATGCTACGCTAATCGTCCATGCTGTTAGAGGGCAACCAATGGCTACCATTGAGCACAGTGAAATCGTTAATGCATCACCAGAGCGTGTGTTTGAACTGCTGCGCCGTGTGGAAGACTTTGCTGATTATTCAGATTTAATTCGCTCTATAGATACGCTGGGTGAGAACCGCTATCGGTGGCACGTTCGCGCTGTAGGTATGGATTGGGCATTTGATGTGCAGGTCACTGACATTCAGCCCCCGCATGTTCTCGCTTGGGAGTCGTTGGACGGCGTTAAGAATCAGGGCCGCTACCAGCTTAGAGGCGTGCCTGAAGGTACTGAAGTAGCGCTGACGCTGAGCTATGAAATTCGCAATCGGTTAATGGAAAGAGCCGTTAATAAAGCCGCTAAGCCGCTGGTCGGAAAAGTAAGCCGGCAGATTCTTGAGCGCGTAGAGGCAAGGCTGAATGAATAAAGCGCCGAGACATCCGTGGCGATGGGCGCTTGGCTTTGCATGCTGTGCCATGCTGGCTTATGTGTGGTTATGGTATTCGCCTGATTTGATGGCGATTAAGCAGTGGGCATCACAAGCATCGCATCACCCGGCGGTGATCGTTTCAGTGATGCTGATTATGGCAGCGACCTTAGCGATAGGGTTGCCCGGCAGTATCGGCCTATGGCTGATTGCGCCCTTTTACCCGCCGTTAATGGCCACTATGATGTTGACGCTAAGTAGCGTTGTGGGTGCATTGGGCGCTTATAAAATAGCGGCGAGGGCAGGCAAGCGCTGGAACCCCGGCGGTCTGACGTTAAAAGTCATGCACACGCTAGAGCAACGCAGTGATTTGATGACTCAGACGGCGCTGAGATTATTGCCAGGATTTCCACACTCGGTGATTAATTTTGCAGCCGGGTTGCGAGGCATTTCGCTAAAAACGTTTCTACTGGCGGCGGGGCTAGGCTTATCCGTGAAATGGAGTGTTTACAGTAGCGCCATTTACGGCGCGTTAGAGGCTATTGAAGAAGAAAATGCGCTGCAGTTTGATGTCGTGCTGCCGCTCATCGCCTTAGCATTATTGCTGCTAATAGGGGCTTGGTTCAGGCGTCGAATCGAAGCAGCGCAAGTTAATCGTTAGACAATACGTCAATGGGATTTGTGCAAAGAGGCGTCCAAGTGGTCAACCACCTCAGCCCAGTCGGCATCCTCAGCGACCGCTTCTTGCAGAAACTCTGCTTGCCCTTCATTCCAGCAGGGCGCTTCGGCAAGGGGCATTGTGCCGGGCAGCGGCGCATTACGCTGAATAAAGCGTTCGATTGAATCGGCATCAGATGCAAGGCCTAGCTGCTCGAAGAGCTCGCTGAAATGGTGAACCGGCTTTTCCATGATCTATTGCTCCTGCAAAGGGGACGTTACTCTACACCATAGCGTGAATCTCATCTTAAGCCAGTGTGCAAAGCGATCAGTGCGCTATCGTTCACCGACGAGGGGCGTCAAAAAGCGCTGGCGTTGATCGTCTAGAGATAGTGGCTGCGCTAGCAGATGCGCAAGCTTAGTGAACGCCGCTTCGGGCGTCATGTCATCGCCTGAAAGGATGCCTGCATCGCTAAGCCCATGCCCGGCCGCGTAAGCACCCAGGTGGATGCTACCTTGCTGGCACTGGCTAATCGCGGCTAATAGTTTGCCTTCGCCGCTGGCTTTGGCGAGCACGTTCAGCAAGCTAGGGTCGTCAGGCAGATTGCCAGCGCCCCATAGCTCCAGTAGCGCGCCCTTAACTCGCGAATCGCTTAGCCATGCGCCGAGTTGCCAGGCTGAAATGCCTGGCCAAAGCGTAATTCGTACGATTTCTCCACGGTCGACCAAACGGTAATCGGGTAATTCAAACCGAGGAGCGCCGCGCTGCTGCAGGCCAAGCCCGCGGCTAGGGTAATAAACGAAATCGTCGCCCACGCGCTCACCAAGTAGTGGATAGTTTGGGCTCGCAAACGCCTTCAGTGCTTGGCTGTGGTGCTTAATGGTGCGGGTGCCGCGCAAAAGCTGTCCCGCAAAGTAAATAGCCACTTCTTGTAATGCGGGATTGGCGGCGAACTGCAACGCACCGTGTAAATTATCCAGTGCGTCACTGCCGGGTGCTTCTAGTGGCAGCATAGAGCCGGTGAGAACCACGGGTCGATCCAAACCTAGGAGCTGATAAGCAAGGCCAGCAGCTGTCCAGCTCAGCGTATCGGTACCGTGAATAATCACAAAACCTGAGTAGGCCATCAGCCGCTCATTGATATCACTGGCTAGCTGTTGCCAGGTAAGCGGCGTTGCCGCACTTGAGTCAATCAAGGTAGCGTAGCTAATGACCTCATAAGACGGTAGGGCTTGGCGCTGTGCCAGAGATAGTCGGGCCAAGGCTGAGTCCATGCGGGAGGCGAAATCGCCGCTGGGTGCAAGCCCTTGCGCCTCTTGGCGCATGCCTATGGTTCCGCCGGTGTAGATAACTAAAATGCGTTCTTGACGGGGAATGTTGTCTGCAAGACGGGAGTAGGTGGCCATAGCCATCTCCTGTGGCTTTGTAGGAAATCGACGATCAGCCGGTGCGACCAACGCCCTGTGTTAGCAGTTCGCCGGTTTGATCGTCTAAGCGATGGTTGCGACCTGCCAGCAGGGCAAAACCGCAGCAAACGCCGATGAGTCCAATCAACAGCCAGGCGATGGTCGATGTGTCGGCACCGGCTTGAAGCAATACTCCGACGCCGAAAGGGCCTAAAGCTGCCAAGGTGTAACCGCCGCCCTGGACGAGGCCCGAAAGCTGCCCGGCTAGACGCGAGTTGGCGGTTCTTAACACTAATAGGCTTAGTGCAAGGCTAAAGCTGCCGCCTTGCCCAATGCCTAATATTGCCGCGCCAGGCCATTTCCACATTAACGGTGCAACCAGTAACATCCATAGGCCGACACCCGTGCACAGCAGGACCAGCAGCAGCGCAGGGCGTTGGTCGCGGCCCATTCGTGCAATCCATGGTGCGCCCAAAGCAGAGGCAAGCTGACACATAATCGAAACGGCCATTGTCCAGCCCGCATCGGCTTCGTTATAGCCGCGATCAACTAGCAGCGTCGGCAGCCAGCCAAAAACAATGTAGGCCATGGAGGACTGTAATCCCATAAACAGCATAACGTGCCAAGTGAGCGGCTGTTTAAGCAGGCGTAATGTGCCACTTTTTGAGCGAGTGGGGGAGGCTGTCAGCGCAGAGCGGGGCATTTGAAAATGCCATAAAGCGAGCGCAAAGAGTGCCAGTAGCGACCAGCTCATTAAACTTGCCTGCCAACTGCCAAGCAGCTGCGTTAGCGGTACGCTAAGCCCGGCCCCTAAGGCTCCCCCTAGGCACAGCGCCATGGTGTATAAGCCGGTGAGCAGATCTGCGCTATCGGGAAGTTCCCGCTTAACCAACGCAGGAAGTAGCGTGCCGCCAATGCCGATTGCGCTGCCAGCCATTGCCGAGCCGATAAAAAGCGCACCGGGAACGGGTAAGCCGCGCAAAATCAGTCCTGCAGCAAGTAATAGCAGCGCGGCACTAAGCGTACGTTCGCTGCCAATGCGTTTAGCTAGCAAAGGGGCAAGCGGGGCGGACAGGCCTAGGCATAGCACTGGAAGCGTTGTCAGCAACCCCGCGGCAGTAGCAGAAAGCCCTGCACTTTCTTGCAGGCGAGTTAATAACGGGGCAACCGATGACATGGCGGGGCGTAAATTCAGCCCCACCGCTACCATCAGTAAAATAAACGTAATCGAACGACGATTAGCCATTGACGAGTTACTTGAGGTGAGGGCGCAAGTCCCCGCGAACCGCATCAAGTAACGTAATGAAGTGATAGTCCTGTGCGGTATCCAGGCTGTCCACTTTAACGCTAGTGCGCATACCCTTATCCATGTGCAGCTGATCAAATATTTCTAAGGTCAGCTTGCGTGCAGGCTTATCACCGGGCGCCATAATGCCATCTTCAAGAGTGAAGGTTTCCAGCAGAGTGACCCGAACGCGAGTGCTGTTGCCTTCGCTCAGCACGCGCCGCACGAACAGCCAGCCTTCGCAAGGCAGAGCATGATCATCGTCACGCTGACGTAAAAACAGTGTGCGGTAGCAGGCACCTTCAACGGATGCCTTTTCAGCCATGCTGCGATAGGCCTGCATCACTTGCTTTGCGGAGGCCCGCGCATCTTCGAGACGCTGCACAATGCCTTGATGTTCACGGCTGAGCTGTTCTTGACGTTGAAAGGTCAGCCATTGGCGGTAGTCGGCCATAAGGTGGGATGACGCCATAATCACTCCATGAAAAATTGTTCACGCCAAAAGGCTGGAAAGAGATGCTAAAACAGCTGTTTGGAATATGCAAAGGGTTGCCCTTTACATATTCCGACAGTATCAATTAACGACGAGCGCGCCGTTTACGTTCACCGCCACCGGCATTGGCACTTTGGCCTTCGGGTTTACGTTTAGCTCGCGGCTGCCGCTGGTTACGACGGCCGTTTTCGATCGGCTCAGCCTTGATGCTAGGGTCAGGCTCAAATCCGGGTTCAATATGCTTTGGCAGCGTCTGTTTGATCAGGCGTTCGATGCTGCCCAGCAATGCGTCTTCGTCGACACATACCAGCGAAATAGCTTCGCCATTGCTGCCAGCGCGCCCCGTACGGCCAATACGGTGGACGTAATCTTCAGCCACGTTGGGTAGGTCAAAATTGACCACGTGAGGCAGTTCGTTAATATCCAGGCCGCGCGCAGCAATATCGGTCGCTACCAACACCTGCAGGTCGCCGCTCTTAAACGCCGTTAGTGCGCGAGTGCGGGCACCTTGGCTTTTATTGCCATGGATAGCCATAGCAGGAATATCTTGTTTGGAGAGCTGCTCGGCTAGGCGGTTAGCGCCATGCTTGGTACGTGTGAAAACAAGTACTTGGAACCAGCCGTTCTGCTGGATTAAATGGGCTAGCAGCTCGCGTTTTTTCTCACGATCGACGCGATAGATAGCTTGCTCAATTTTTTCGGCAGTCGTATTGCGCGGTGCCACTTCAATCAGCGCAGGGTTGTCCAGAAGCTGCTGAGCAAGCGTTTGAATCTCATTAGAAAATGTTGCCGAGAAAAGTAAATTTTGACGTTTTTTAGGCACTAAGCGTAATAGGCGCTTAATGTCGTGAATAAAGCCCATGTCGAGCATACGGTCGGCTTCATCAAGCACTAAAATTTCAACCGCGGACAGGTCAACGTGCCCCTGCTGGTGTAAGTCGAGCAGGCGGCCGGGCGTTGCGATGAGCACATCCAAACCGGCTTTAAGCGCATCGATTTGAGGCTGCTGGCCAACGCCACCAAAGATAATGTGTGAGCGCAGCGAGAGATGCTGGCCGTAGGTGGAAACACTTTCACCTACTTGAGCGGCAAGCTCGCGTGTCGGTGTCAGCACTAGCGCACGCACCTGACGTTTTGCCGGACGTTTGCCGTCGTTAAGTCGTTGCAGCATGGGAAGTGTAAAACCAGCTGTTTTGCCAGTGCCCGTTTGGGCACTGGCTAACATGTCACGACCTTCTAGTACGACAGGGATAGCCTGTCGTTGAATCGGAGTAGGTTCGGTGTAACCTTGCGCTGTGACAGCGCGTAACAAATCGGCGTGCAGGCCAAGATCAGAAAAGCTCATGCGTTCTCCGCAGCCACCTAGTGAGTCAGTACTGGTAAGTAGTGGGTGCCACTAGATGTAATGTTCAAAAAGCGAGGTTGATTCACCAGCGCGGCAGCGAAGTGTGTCAGATAATTCACTGGGCAGCGATGGTCGTTGGTTAGCCGTGTGTGACCGTGACAGGTGACATGAAAGCGACAGCGCTGAGAAGCGCTGCGGATTGATGTGCACGGACACATCAGAAAACTTACGTGTCGGTAATAAGCCGGGCAGTGTAACACGGTTATAACTAGGCAGCTTGTTTAGCTGCCTAGTATCCGTGATGACCTGATGTCACAGGTCAGTCGACGTAACCGCCTTGACGTATCTCCTGGGCGATAAGCTCAGCGGCTTGATCCCAGCTACTGCCTAGGGCGCGCACCAGCGCGGGATAGCCGTCTTCCTCAAGCCTTGTTTGTGCATAGAAGTTTTCCATTACCAGCAGCTCACCCTGGCTATCCAGCAGTTGCCACTGGCCACTCGTCACGGCAAAACCATCGAAGCGGCCTTGGAACTGATCAATATCTAGGCGTAGCGTGAGGGCATCTGACTGTGAGCCTTCGGCACGGACTACCCTGACCGTCGGCAGTGCTTGAGTTAAGCGAGCGCGCAGCCCGCGTTCAAGCTGCCTACCCAGACCCTCAGCCCACTGATGCTCACGCGCGGCGTTCAGCGTAATGTCGTCCAGCTGCATTACGATGCCGTCGACATCTAGGTAATGGGCGAGTCGTGGAGCGCTCAGCCGCAGTGTATTGCTGGGCTGGCCTGATGCAATAACCGCCTGATCGCTCGGCAGCATATAGCGGGCCGGTGGCGAAACGCTACTGGCGCACGCTGACACCAAAAGGCAAATCAGCAGTGCCGGTAGGCACCTCAGCCACGTCAACCAACTTGTCCCTATCAACATATTTGTCTCCTTTAGTCGCGTGGTGCGCGCGGAATGGGATCTTGGGTATCTAAATTATCAAACAGAAGCGCCCTTGGGTTATCGCTCAACGTGCGTGTCAATGGCTGTAAATCACGCATCAAGCGGTCGAGGCGTTCAATAGCCGCCGTAAGATCCTGATAAGCGGGTGAAGACGGGGACAATCCTTGCAGTGTGCTACGCAGCTCTTCAAGAGTGGCGTTGAGGTTGCCGCCTACGGCTTGAGTTTCAGGGTTGCTAAGCAGCTGATTGATAGAGGCACTAACGTCACGCACTTCGTTGAGAACGCTTTCAGAGGCCTGCAGATTACGATCTAGGCCGGTCAACAGGGGCTCTACTTCCAGCGAGTTGAGCTTGTCGAGTAAGTCGGTCACCTGCGCCTGTATTTGTGCAAAGCCACCAGCCACCGTTGGAAATACTTTTCGGCCAGAGAACTCTTCGCTCACATAGCTTTCGTTAAGGTCACGCTGGAAGTTTAAGTCGACAAAAAGCGCGCCGGTCAGGAGGCTGCCGCTTTTAAGCGAAGCGCGCAGGCCTAGTGAAAACATGCGATTAAAGCGTCCCTCCCATTCTGCCAAATCAATATCATTATTCTCAATACCCATGCGCTGAGGCTCAATTCTTATCAGCACAGGAATGGCAAAGCGCGACCGTGAATCTGGCTGAGGGGCGGTAAAGTTCCAAGGCACGGCTGCAACGGTACCCATGCGGACACCGCGAAACTCCACCGGTGCTCCCTTCGAAAGGCCGCGTACGGTTTCGTCTACCAGCAGTACATACTCTAAGTAGCGGTTAAACGTGCCTTCTCGTGCGGTGTCTTCATCGGCATACAAAATGAAGTGTGCGTCGGCTTCAACCGGCTGCCCCATGGGAAGCTCTTCGGGGACGCCAAAGGTCACACCTCCGCCAAGTAGCGCTTCAATGGACTCAACGTTAATGCGCACGCCATCGGCGCCTAAGCGAAAATCTACGCCGCTCGTTGTCCAAAAACGCGTGCTGTCGGTGACTAGCTGTGTGTAGGGCTCTTCGATAAATACCTTGTGCTGCATCGTGCGTGACTCAGGCTCAAAGCGATTTTCCTCGATACGGCCGACGGTATAACCCTGGTAAGACACAGGGTCGCCTACTCTCAGTGAGTTGCCTAGCTGGCTAGTGAGGCTAAGACGTAGGCCCGCTTGGCCGGCAGGTGCGACGGGGGGGATATCACTCACGGGGAATTCGCGACGCGGCGCTTCATCGGTGCCGGGCTCAAGCTGAATGTAGGCGCCCGACAGCACGGTGCCTAGGCCACTGATGCCTTCACGGCCAATACGCGGTTTGACCACCCAAAAGCGGCTATCTTGGCGTAGCATGTCTTCAACTTCAGGCTGAATGCGTGCGGTCATCACTGCATGTGAAAGGTCGTCGGATAGCCTTACGCTCTGCACGCGCCCAATTTCAACATTGCGGCTGCGAATCAGCGTATTGCCTGCTTCGATGCCCTCAGCGCTGTCCATGGTAAGCGTTACCAGGGTGCCGCGACTGGAATAATTGTCGTAAACCAGCCACATACCAATAGCAATAGCGACAATGGGCACGACCCAAATTGGCGATAGTCGCGTTTGGCGCGATGTCTTCGCCTTGTTTAAATCCGTGCCGTCGCTTGGGTCGGTACTTTTTTGGTCGGTATTTGTCGGTGTTTCATTAGCCATCAACAGGTTCCTTGGTGGCCGTTTTACGGCGTAAAAGAGAGCGGCGAGCTGGGAGGGGGGTATCCCAAATTAAGCGTGGATCAAATGTCATGGCGGCCAGCATGGTTAGTACTACTACCGAGCCAAAAGCGAGTGATGCGGGGCCTGGTGTAATCGACATTAAAGATCCTGCGCGGATTAGAGCAACTAAAATAGCCACAACAAAGACGTCGACCATCGACCATCGACCAATAAATTCGGTTAGCCGATAAAGCCGAGTCCGGCTTTGGGCATTCAGCGCATTGCTTCGTTTAACGACCAGACAAAGCCACGTTAACGCACCCAGCTTGCCCATAGGGACAATGACGCTGGCAATAAAGATCACCATAGCGATAGGCCATGAGCCCATTTGGATAAGCTGAACGACCCCGCCAATAATAGTTGAAGGCGTTGAATTGCCTAAACTCGTGGTCGTCATTATGGGGTAGATGTTGGCGGGAATATACATAATGGCTGATGCGCCAAGTAAAGCCCAAGTGCGCTGCAAGCTATGAGGCAGGCGCTGGTGCAGCTTCTCATGGCAGCGGGTACAGTGCCCTCGACCACGCCCTGAAAGTCTGTTGATAAGCCCGCAGGTTGGGCAGCCGGTTAATGCTTGGCCAGCGGCGGGCATACCTGTTTGCGTACCGTCGGGAGAGAGCGGCTCACCTTCTAGAGAAAACCACATCCAGTCGGCGTCGATGGATTGCGTGGTCATTAATAATAGCAGCGCAAATGCGCAAAACGCCCAAAACGAAATGCCCAGAGAAACATCGGCTAAGCCAGCTATCTTTATCAGGCTTACCAGGGCGCCAATAATAAATACATCGGCCATCATCCAGGGCGTTAGATGCGATAGTGAGCGTGCAATATCACGGCTAAAGGGTAGGGGGTGGTCGCGTAATAGACCAAACTGAAGCCACAGCACCCCAAGTAAATAAACGGCGGGCAGCACGACAATGGTCATGATGACGGCAATAGCGACTACGGGTTGATGAAAGCTAATAAGCGTAGTCGCGGTTTGCGATAGTTCAATGCGGTTGCTAACGCCGCTGACGCTGAAACTAATAAAGGGAAATGACACCGCTAGAATAAGAGCGGTGAGTGCTGCTAAGGCTAATGCCATGCTGCGCTGTGCTGGGTAGCGATGGCGTTTAACAAGCACGTGCGAACAGCGTGGGCAGGTGGCTTTTTCACCTGAGCTTAATGGCGGCAGTGCCGACACCCAGTCGCACTCATGACAGGCACGCAGACGTCGACGCTGAGTTCTAGTCTCAGGCGGTAAAAGGTCAACAAGTGGTGTGTTAACCGGTAACGAGCGGCGTTTAATGAAGCGTTGTGAGGGCAAAAGCCAAAACTCTCAGTGCGTATTCGTAGCAAAGCTACTAGGATGTGGCGCATTAGGCGGTCAAGCACTTATTTTAGCAATGTCGTTTGGCTAAAATGTCGTCTAAAAAGCGCAAAGAAAAAGCCTTTGATCAGAGCCTCGACGAGTGTCTCGATTGCTTCGCGATGGATCATCGACGACGTAAACAGTGGATGCGCACTGCCTAATGCATTCCAGCTTCATACAATGTCTGTCTGGGTCTGCGTATCTAAACGTAAAACTCATGAAATAGCATTTGAACATGATGCTAGTAAATCGCACTTTGTCATAGCACTTTATAGTAGTGCGTTGATAGAGCAATGCGTTGATAGAAAGCTTAGCCATATTGCCTGAAAATAGCGCCTGAAACTGAACTTGAAAATAGCACCTGAAAAGTGTGCCTGTCATTACGCCCATAAGGAAATGAAATGTTGCTACCAGTGTTAGCGGTTGCGTTCGGATTGGCGTTGCTAGTTTGGAGTGCCGAGAAATTTGTTGAAGGCGCCGCGGCAACGTCGCGCTGGCTCGGGCTTTCGCCTTTGTTGATCGGCATGCTGGTTATAGGCTTTGGTACCTCAGCACCTGAAATGATGGTGTCGGTGCTGGCCGCGATGCAAGGTAATCCAGGCTTGGCGGTGGGCAATGCCTACGGCTCGAATATCGCCAACATTGGCTTGGTGCTGGGCTCTGTGGCACTTATTGCGCCGCTGGCAGTGCACTCCAGCGTTATTCGTAAAGAAATGCCGCTGCTAATGTTATGTACTTTAGTCACTGGATGGATGTTGTTAGACGGCATAGTGACGCGCTGGGAAGCGCTATGCCTGCTGTTAGTACTGGTTGTGTTCATTGTTGTCAGCATCATTCGTTCGCGTAATCAGTCCAATGATGCGCTTGTCGCTGAGGTGACAGAAACCCTTGAAAACAAGCCCATGTCCCGCGGCAAGTCCATCATGTGGACGCTGTTAGGCTTGATTTTGTTGGTGGCAAGCTCGCGATTGCTAGTGTGGGGTGCGGTTGAAATTGCCGTGCGCTTTGGCGTCAGTGACTTGATTATTGGGTTGACCGTTGTGGCCGTCGGCACGTCTTTGCCAGAGCTTGCATCCTCTATTAGTGCTTTGCGCCGCAAAGAGCACGATATGGTGCTGGGTAACATCGTGGGCTCTAACCTGTTTAATAGCTTGGCAGTGGTCGGGATTGCTGGCTTGATCGCGCCCATTGAAACAGGGCGTGAGGTGTTGGTGCGCGATTGGAGCGTTATGACGTGTATGACGCTGCTTATGATTTTATTTGCATTCTCGTGGCGGGGGCGCCCGCGTCGAATTAATCGTTTAGAAGGCGGTATCTTGCTGGCGCTCTTTGTGGCTTACACCGGGTATATGGTGAGTATTGTGGTGATGTCTAGGTAAGGGAACATTGATATAACAGAAAAAAGGCGGTGCTATGCTGTCCGGTGCGTCAATGCGACTCATCTTGGCCGCGTAGCACCTGTTATATAATGTTTGCCTAAGAGGGCGCTTGAGAAAGGCCATATTAGTGACTAAATAAGCTTAGTGAGTATAGCTAGAAGCCTTTTATCGACTAAGCTTTAGCTAGGCTTGTGTTAGCCCATTAACGGGATGCCGATTCAGGTTTTGGGGGAGTGACATGGAACTAGATCCACTATTGTTATCACGATTGCAGTTTGCGTTTGTGATCTGTTTCCACACTATCTTCCCGGTGTTTACCATCGGCCTCGCTTCCTACATTGCGTTGCTTCAGGGGCTGTTTTTCAAAACGCATAATCCTGCCTGGGATCGTTTGGCTCTGTTCTGGACGAAAGTCTTTGCTGTCGTTTTCGGCATGGGCGTAGTGTCGGGCATCGTAATGTCGTTTCAGTTCGGTACGAACTGGAGTAATTTCTCGATGGCGGCCTCTAACTTTTTAGGCCCCATGCTCAGTTATGAAGTCGTGACAGCCTTTTTCCTAGAAGCTGCTTTCCTGGGGATATTGCTTTTTGGGCGCGGCAAAGTTCCTCAAGGAGTTCACTTGTTTGCGGCCATCATGGTTGCGGTGGGCACCTTTATATCCGCTTTCTGGATACTGTCAGCCAACAGCTGGATGCATACGCCGGCTGGCGTAGAGTTGATTGACAACAGATTTCACATCACTTCCTGGTCTGAGGCAATTTTTAATCCCTCTTTTCCGTACCGCTTTGTCCATATGGCCCTGGCGTCGTTTATTACCGGTGGGTTTGTCGTTGCCGGCGTGAGCGCTTGGTTTTTAGTGCGTGGTCGCGACCCCGAGGCCAATCGTCGTGCGCTATCTATGTGCCTCTGGTTACTGCTGTTTTTAACCCCAGCGCAGGCGGTGGTGGGTGATTTCCACGGTTTAAATACCCTAGAGCACCAGCCGGCTAAAGTCGCCGCTATGGAAGGTCATTGGGAGACTTCCACTAACGTCCCGCTGCTGTTGTTCGCTATTCCTGACCAAGAGGCGCAAGCCAATAATTTTGAGCTCGGTATTCCTAACCTGGCCAGCATTATTTTGACGCACTCGCCTGACGGGGAAATACCCGGCCTCAATGAAGTGGCTGTCGAAGAGCAGCCGCCAGTGATTATTGTGTTCTGGGCTTTCCGGGTCATGGTCGGCATTGGGCTATTAATGATTGGTGTATCGCTGATAGGACTGATGTTGCGTCGCAACGAGCGTATTTATCACCAACGATTATTTTTAAAGGCCTTAACCGGCATGATTTCCCTGCCTTTTATCGCGGTGCTGGCGGGCTGGATAGTGACAGAGTCTGGTCGTGCGCCGTGGTTGGTTTACGGCATGATGACGCATGCAGAGGGTTTAACGCCGTCGCTCACCGGCTCCATGGCATTGTTTTCACTGATTGGTTATATCCTGGTATACGCCGTGGTGTTCTATGCAGGGATTTATTATCTCACGCGGGTCGTTCGCAACGGTATGTTGCCGGAAGACGATCGTGAAACGACAGATATGAATGTCCATCGTCCTATGCGGCCACTATCTGCTGCGAATACCCCTTTTGACGATGATGTTGACCCGGTGAGGAACTGAGCATGGAAATGTTTGATCTGACGTTAATCTGGGCCTTCATCATTGGTTTCGGCATCATGATGTATGTGCTGATGGATGGGTTTGATTTAGGGTTGGGGATTCTCTACCCCTTTGCGCCCGATGAAGATGCTCGCGATGTAATGATGAATTCGGTCGCGCCGATATGGGATGGCAACGAAACGTGGCTAGTGCTGGGTGGTGCTGGCCTGCTAGGCGCATTCCCGTTGGTTTATTCAGTTTTCTTGCCAGCGCTTTATATCGGCGTTTTCTTGATGCTGGCTGGTTTGATATTTCGCGGCATTGCGTTTGAGTTTCGCTTCAAGTCACGGCGTAACCGGCATTGGTGGAACCGTGCTTTTTGCTGGGGATCGGCCATTGCGGCCTTTGCTCAGGGCGCCGTGGTCGGTGCCTATATTCAAGGCTTTCCGGTTGAAGATTTCGTCTATGTTGGCGGTGCATTTGATTGGCTGACGCCTTTCTCTGTGTTGACTGGCCTTGGCTTAATGGCAGGCTATGCATTGCTAGGCGCCACTTGGCTGATACTCAAATCTGAAGGCCACGTTCAAGACTGGGCGTATAAAATCACCCCTATGTTACTCGCGCTAGTGCTGTTCGTATTTGCGGTGATTAGCCTTTGGACACCCTTTGTAAATCCACGTGTTTGGGAGCGTTGGTTTGGTAATATTCAGCTAATTTGGATATTTCCGGCGATGGCGCTGGTGTGTTCCTTTATTGTTTATCGCACGGTGCAAAAGCGTCGCGAACTTGCCCCTTTTCTCGCCACGATTGGTATCTACTTTTTTACTTACTTAGGCCTTATTGTCAGCAAATGGCCGGTTATCGTGCCGCCCAATTACACGCTGTGGGACGCCGCATCCGCTCCAGAGTCTCAGCTGTTCCTGCTGGTAGGGATGGTGTTTGTTATTCCTGTCATCTTGGCTTATACCGCCTGGACGTACTGGGTGTTCCGCGGCAAAGTACGTGTAGGTGAGGGATATCACTGAGCACATGGTAACGAAAGTGGCAGTCTTAACGCCGCGTAGTTGGCTGAAAGAATTGGCTTTAACGCAACGCAACCGCTTGCTCGGTGCGGCGCTTTGCGGAGTGCTGGCGGGTAGCCAAACTATTGTTTTAGTCGTGGGGCTTGCATGGCTTATCGAGCAGTTGGTAGTGCAGGATCGCTCGCCGTTAACACTACTGCCCGTGTTTGGTTTGCTAGCTGGCTGTGTAATGCTGCGAGCCTTGTGCCAGTGGTGCTATGAAACGCTGAGTTTGGAAGCCGGTCTGCGTATTCGTCAGCTAGCCAGAGCGCAGCTATTGGACAAGCTTTCTGCACTAGGCCCTGTATGGCTAACTAGTCAGCATAGCGGTTCTCTAGCCAATCAGGTGGTTGAGCATATCGATGCCCTGGAAGGCTATTTCGCCCGATTTTATCCTCAACTGCTAATTACCCTCTTTCTACCTCTCGTAATATTGATAGTAGTGGGGTGGCTGGATTATTTAGTGGCCATTTTTCTACTTCTCTCAGCGCCGTTAATTCCTCTTTTTATGGCGCTTGTGGGTATGGGGGCTGAGCGTCTTAATCGCGACCAGTTTGTCGCCGTATCCCGACTATCTGCCTATTTTATTGACCGCGTGCGCGGCATGACAACGCTACAGCTATTTGGTCGTACGGGTGCCGTGCAGCAGGATGTTTGGTATGCCACCGACGATTATCGGCGCCTGAGTATGCGCACTTTACGCCTTGCCTTTCTCTCTTCAGCGGTACTTGAATTCTTTGCTTCCGTCGCGATTGCTGTTGTGGCTATGTACGTGGGGTTCGGGCTGCTGGGCTACATTGAATATGGGCCTTCACCATCTTTGACGCTTTTTACGGGCCTAGCCGTACTGTTGTTAGCACCTGAGTTTTTCCAGCCCTTGCGTACGCTTTCACAGCATTACCATGACCGCGCAGCGGCTCTTGGCGCCGCTGAAAGCGTAGTGAATATATTTAATGTACCCGACATGGTGAGTGCCAACGAACATGCGAGGCCATTATCAGGCGCATCGGCTATCGAGCTAACGGCTGCTTGTGCTGCTTATCCCGGGCGTGGCCAGGTAGTAGGGCCTATCGATCTAACCATTCAGCAGGGCGATGCGGTGGTTATTAGCGGCGCATCGGGAAGCGGCAAGTCGACGCTATTAGCTTTGCTCGCAGGCTTTGTTGCACCGAGTGCGGGTACGGTGCGCTGGCAGAGTGCCCGTTATGCCTGGTTGGATCAGCAGCCATGCTTGTTGTACGGCAGCCTGGAGGATAACTTGCGTTTAGCGGCGCCAGACGCTTCCCGTGACGAGATGTTGGCCGCGCTGCAGCGTGCAGGCTTAGGCTCTCTCTTAACTCAGTTGCCTAAAGGCCTGGACACGCTGATTGGCGAGCGTGGAGTGGGCCTGTCAGGCGGGCAGGCGCAGCGCCTGGCTCTCGCTCGTGTATACCTCAGTAATGCCCCGCTAGTGTTATTAGATGAGCCCACGACGAGTTTAGATGTAGAGACCGAGCAGTTTGTATTGACAGCATTGCTAGCGCTAGCCAAAGAGGGGCGTACGCTGGTGATCGCGACCCATCATGCGGCGGTGATTGCATCTGCTCAGCGACATTTTGTGTTTAAAGAGGGCCTGTTGGAAAAGGTCCGCTCATGATTAATATTTATCGTGATTTCCGCCCCTGGTTGCAGCTTTTAATACAGCGACGTCGGCGTTTTTTAGTCGGCTCTCTTCTTGTCTGGATTACTTTAATGGCTGGGCTGGCGCTACTGGGGCTCTCCGGTTGGTTTATTACCGCGAGTGCATTGACCGGTATCGCCTTTGCGTTGGGTATTCCCGCGCGCCTAGACGTTTATGTGCCTGGTGGAGGCATTCGGTTTTTTGCTCTTGTGCGCACCGTTGCCCGTTATGTTGAGAGGCTCTATAACCACAATACGGTACTAACGCTGCTGGCTGATCTGCGTTATCGCGTATTCGGCTATTTAACAGGGTTTGACGATGCTCGCCTGCGCGCAGAGCGGGCGAGTGATTGGCTGAGTCGCTTAACGGCTGATATCGACACCTTGGATAATTTTTATTTACGCATTCTGGTGCCCCCTGTCGTGGCGTTGCTTAGCGTATTGGCGGTGTCGTTGTTCGTGGCTATATGGTTGCCAAGCGTTGCGTTGCTAATGGCGATAACGTTGGGTTTGCTTTGGCTGGTAGTGACATTTTTTGCGGCTACCTGGGGTTTTTCGCAAAGCTATCAGCAGGTCGTTGATCAGCAGCTTCTTCGTCGCTTGACTGTCGATCAGGTGCAGGCCTGCGCAGAGTTAATTAGTTATCAAAGTTCACAATGGCATCGGTCGCTTATTGCCCGTCAGGAGCAGCAGGCATTAAGTAATCAGCGTTCCTTAGGCCGCAGGACAGCTTTGATTAACTGCCTTGTAGGTGCCGTTAGTGGATTAATGGTGATAGGCGTTTTGTGGCTCGCAAGTGTGGCATTTCATCAGCAGTGGGTGACAGGCCCCATTTTAGTTATGGCTGTGCTGATTGCGCTCGGTGCTAATGAGGCGTTTATTGCTTTGCCCGCAAGCTTTATGAAACTCGGTGCTAGCTACGCCGCAGTGCGCCGGCTAAATAAATTAACGGCTGGTCGCGAGCCAATGGGTTCACCCGTTACGCTACCCGTAGGCGTAGGTTTTGCCATCACTGCTTATCAGCTTTCTCTGACCTATGCGCAGTCATTTGTCCCGGCGTTAAGCGATATTAGCTTTGAATTGCCTGCTGGAAAGCGTGCCGTGATTACCGGAAGCTCCGGAGCGGGAAAGTCCTCACTGGCCAGCCTGCTGATGGGGCGCCTAAGAGCGACGCAGGGTGACATTATGATTGCCGGTGTGCATGCGTGGCATCTATCGCCAGCGAGCCGTGCAAGCAAATTGGCTATGCTCACGCAGCAAGTAGATTTATTTGATGCCTCATTAGCAGAAAATCTGCGTATTGCTAGCCCCGACGCGAGCGATGCAATGCTTCATGAGGTATTAAAGGCTGTTGCTCTGAGCGATTGGGTGAGCCAACTTCCTGATGGTCTAGATACTGCGGTAGGTGAAAGAGGTCAGCAGCTTTCCGGTGGGCAGGCGCGACGCGTAGCATTAGCGCGCTTGATGCTACGCGATCCTAGCGTGGTCATCCTTGACGAGCCTTTCGCTGGCCTCGATGCACCCACTGCGCAACATGTTGCTTTCTCGTTGGACCTGTGGCTGGTCAATCGAAGCGCCATCTTTTTTATTCATCAGATTGGCTCGTTGGATCTGCTGCCCCGCGTTGAGTACCACTGGCATCTTGACGCCGGTAAGCTGCTTGAAATGGATGAACGCAGTACCTAACACGCGCAATAGTAAGGAGCCCGCAATGCATGATTTTTTACGTGACCTTCCTAAAGTAGAGCTCCACCTGCACATTGAGGGCTCGCTTGAGCCGGAGCTAATGTTTGCTTTGGCGCAGCGTAATGGCATTGATTTGCCTTATGCGACAGTGCAGGAGGCTAAAAATGCTTATCTTTTTAGCAACCTGCAGGAGTTCTTGGCTCTCTATTTTCAGGGTATGAACGTGCTCCGCAAAGAGGAGGACTTTTACGACCTGGCCATGGACTATTTTAAGCGTGCGCGAGGCGAGGGCGTTGTCCATATTGATATGCATTTTGACCCTCAGGCACATCTTCAGCGCGGCGTGCCGTTAGACGTCGTGATGAGTGGGCTGTTAAAGGCCAAGCAAGTGGCAGCAGAAACGCTGGATCTTACGATAGGTTTGATCATGGCTTTTCTGCGTGATCGCCCTGCAGAAGAGGCGCTTCATGTGCTGGAGCAAGCGGCGCCTTATTGGAAAATGCTGGATGCCATTGGTTTAGATAGTGCTGAGCAAAACAATCCGCCGGCAAAGTTCGTCGATCTATTTAACCGCGCTAAACAGTTAGGCCTTGTGCGCGTGGCGCATGCGGGTGAGGAGGGGCCGGCTGAATATATCAATGAGGCATTGGATATTCTTGATGTTCAGCGCATAGACCATGGAGTGCGTTGCTTAGAAAGCGATGAGGTGGTGGCGCGTTTGCGTCGCGAACAGATTGTTCTTACTGTTTGCCCACTTTCCAATGTCAGTTTGAAAGTGGTTGAAAATCTACGTGATCACCCGCTTCCGAAACTTCTGGCGGAAGGGCTTAAGGTTACTATTAGTTCAGATGATCCTGCCTATTTTGGTGGCGGCATGCTGTCGAATCATATGGCTTGCGCCGAAGCATTCGGGTGGGATAAGTCCGTGTTTCGGCAATTGACCTTTAATGCTATTGATGAAGCCTTCGTTACTAATGATCGGCGTGAGGAATTGCGTGCACGCTTAGCAGCCCTGTAGGTTTGTCTCTTTTAAAACATTTAGGCACTGGCCGCTGACATAGGTGCTGTTGAGTCCAATGTGAGGTTTTTGCTAATAAATATGTGTTTCACTGTTGACCCCGATAGGAAATCGGGTAGTATACGCCACACGTCAACGGGGCACGGCCTCGGCGACCAGCTCTTTAACAATTTGATCAGGTAATTCATGTGGGCGCTTGCTGATGTTGGTGACAAATCACCAAATATCAAGGCAAGCGACTCAAGCAATAAGGTTTTAAAGGCATTGCCTTTTTAATCTGTTTTGAATGAATTCGTTTGAACCTTGAGCCAAGTTTGATTCGCTTTTGTGTTTTCCTCGGAAGACACGAGTAAGGATCACAATGATTGTAAACTGAAGAGTTTGATCATGGCTCAGATTGAACGCTGGCGGCAGGCCTAACACATGCAAGTCGAGCGGTAACAGATCTAGCTTGCTAGATGCTGACGAGCGGCGGACGGGTGAGTAATGCATAGGAATCTGCCCGATAGTGGGGGATAACCTGGGGAAACCCAGGCTAATACCGCATACGTCCTACGGGAGAAAGGGGGCTTCGGCTCCCGCTATTGGATGAGCCTATGTCGGATTAGCTAGTTGGTGAGGTAATGGCTCACCAAGGCAACGATCCGTAGCTGGTCTGAGAGGATGATCAGCCACATCGGGACTGAGACACGGCCCGAACTCCTACGGGAGGCAGCAGTGGGGAATATTGGACAATGGGGGCAACCCTGATCCAGCCATGCCGCGTGTGTGAAGAAGGCCTTAGGGTTGTAAAGCACTTTCAGCGAGGAAGAACGCCTAGTGGTTAATACCCATTAGGAAAGACATCACTCGCAGAAGAAGCACCGGCTAACTCCGTGCCAGCAGCCGCGGTAATACGGAGGGTGCAAGCGTTAATCGGAATTACTGGGCGTAAAGCGCGCGTAGGTGGCTTTATAAGCCGGTTGTGAAAGCCCCGGGCTCAACCTGGGAACGGCATCCGGAACTGTGAGGCTAGAGTACAGGAGAGGAAGGTAGAATTCCCGGTGTAGCGGTGAAATGCGTAGAGATCGGGAGGAATACCAGTGGCGAAGGCGGCCTTCTGGACTGATACTGACACTGAGGTGCGAAAGCGTGGGTAGCAAACAGGATTAGATACCCTGGTAGTCCACGCCGTAAACGATGTCGACCAGCCGTTGGGTGCCTAGAGCACTTTGTGGCGAAGTTAACGCGATAAGTCGACCGCCTGGGGAGTACGGCCGCAAGGTTAAAACTCAAATGAATTGACGGGGGCCCGCACAAGCGGTGGAGCATGTGGTTTAATTCGATGCAACGCGAAGAACCTTACCTACCCTTGACATCTATAGAAGATTGCAGAGATGCGATTGTGCCTTCGGGAACTATAAGACAGGTGCTGCATGGCTGTCGTCAGCTCGTGTTGTGAAATGTTGGGTTAAGTCCCGTAACGAGCGCAACCCTTGTCCTTATTTGCCAGCGAGTAATGTCGGGAACTCTAAGGAGACTGCCGGTGACAAACCGGAGGAAGGTGGGGACGACGTCAAGTCATCATGGCCCTTACGGGTAGGGCTACACACGTGCTACAATGGCCGGTACAAAGGGCTGCGAGCTCGCGAGAGTCAGCGAATCCCTTAAAGCCGGTCTCAGTCCGGATCGGAGTCTGCAACTCGACTCCGTGAAGTCGGAATCGCTAGTAATCGTGAATCAGAATGTCACGGTGAATACGTTCCCGGGCCTTGTACACACCGCCCGTCACACCATGGGAGTGGACTGCACCAGAAGTGGTTAGCCTAACGCAAGAGGGCGATCACCACGGTGTGGTTCATGACTGGGGTGAAGTCGTAACAAGGTAGCCGTAGGGGAACCTGCGGCTGGATCACCTCCTTAAACGATGCGTCACAGTTAGTAAGCGTCCACAATGAATTACCTGATCAAGTGATAGAGCAAACGGTAGTTAATTTAGTTGCTACAGGTTCCCAAGATCTGTAATGGCTGAATAGCCGGGTCTGTAGCTCAGTTGGTTAGAGCGCACCCCTGATAAGGGTGAGGTCGGCAGTTCAAGTCTGCCCAGACCCACCAAATTTTATCCAGCACTGCGTTATTTTATGACTCGCATAGCAGGCTATGCTTCGTCATAAAATGCCTTGTTCTGAATAAAATTACCCGGATGTAGTTTTAATAGTCGTTAGCTAGATGGGGCCATAGCTCAGCTGGGAGAGCGCCTGCCTTGCACGCAGGAGGTCAGCGGTTCGATCCCGCTTGGCTCCACCATTTATTTAACGGTGTTTTAAATTAGCACTTTAATTTAGTACCTTAACGACCGTTTGTTAATGTTTTGTGACCACTGATAAGTCACTGTGCTGTCGTTTAAAGCACGTTGCTTTATCACTGTTCATTGAACAGCCGCTCTTTAACAATGTATATCATGCTGACAAGAACACACCGCAAGGTGGGTTCTTAAATTGTGATACGTTTTATACGTATCCGGCAAATGAACGTTATCATTGCGAGACACCAGACTCCTTCGGGTTATAGGGTCAAGCAATGAAGCGCACACGGTGGATGCCTAGGCAGTCAGAGGCGATGAAAGACGTGGTAGCCTGCGATAAGGTTCGGTGAGGTGGCAACAACCTGTGACCCGGACATCTCTGAATGGGGAAACCCACTGACCATAAGGTCAGTATCTTACACTGAATACATAGGTGTAAGAGGCGAACCAGGGGAACTGAAACATCTAAGTACCCTGAGGAAAAGAAATCAACCGAGATTCCCCTAGTAGCGGCGAGCGAACGGGGACCAGCCCTTAAGCATGTGAATGATTAGGCGAACAGATTGGGAAGTCTGGCCGTAGCAGGTGATAGCCCTGTAGTCGAAAATCTGATCATGTGAAATCGAGTAGGTCGGGGCACGAGAAACCTTGACTGAAGACGGGGGGACCATCCTCCAAGGCTAAATACTCCTGACTGACCGATAGTGAACCAGTACCGTGAGGGAAAGGCGAAAAGAACCCCGGATAGGGGAGTGAAATAGATCCTGAAACCGTGTGCGTACAAGCAGTAGGAGCAGACTTGTTCTGTGACTGCGTACCTTTTGTATAATGGGTCAGCGACTTATATTCAGTGGCGAGGTTAACCGTATAGGGGAGCCGTAGGGAAACCGAGTCTTAACTGGGCGACACAGTCGCTGGATATAGACCCGAAACCGAGCGATCTATCCATGAGCAGGGTGAAGGTTGAGTAACATCAACTGGAGGCCCGAACCAGGATCTGTTGAAAAAGATTTGGATGACTTGTGGATCGGAGTGAAAGGCTAATCAAGCTCGGAGATAGCTGGTTCTCCTCGAAAGCTATTTAGGTAGCGCCTCACGTATTACCGCCGGGGGTAGAGCACTGTTTCGGCTAGGGGGTCATCCCGACTTACCAACCCGAGGCAAACTCCGAATACCGGTGAGTACAGCGTGGGAGACACACGGCGGGTGCTAACGTCCGTCGTGAAAAGGGAAACAACCCAGACCGTCAGCTAAGGTCCCGAAATCCTGGTTAAGTGGGAAACGATGTGGGAAGGCTTAGACAGCTAGGAGGTTGGCTTAGAAGCAGCCATCCTTTAAAGAAAGCGTAATAGCTCACTAGTCGAGTCGGCCTGCGCGGAAGATGTAACGGGGCTAAACCAGGTACCGAAGCTACGGGTGCGTCATTATTTCGATAATGATGCGCGGTAGAGGAGCGTCGTGTAAGCCAATGAAGGTGGATTGAGAAGTCTGCTGGAGGTATCACGAGTGCGAATGCTGACATGAGTAACGATAAAGGGAGTGAAAAACTCCCTCGCCGGAAGACCAAGGTTTTCTGTTCGATGCTAATCAGAGCAGAGTGAGTCGGCCCCTAAGGCGAGGCCGAAAGGCGTAGTCGATGGAAAACGGGCTAATATTCCCGTACCGGACATGGTTGCGATGGGGGGACGAAGAAGGCTAGGTGAGCCAGGCGTTGGTTGTCCTGGTGAAAGTGAGTAGGCCGAGATCTTAGGAAAATCCGGGATCTTAAAGCCGAGACACGAGATGAACTGACTACGGTCAGGAAGTCACTGATGCCACGCTTCCAGGAAAAGCCTCTAAGCTTCAGATCATGTGCGACCGTACCCCAAACCGACACAGGTGGTCAGGGAGAGAATCCCAAGGCGCTTGAGAGAACTCGGGTGAAGGAACTAGGCAAAATGGTGCCGTAACTTCGGGAGAAGGCACGCCGGCGTAGGGTGAAGAGACTTGCTCTCCTAGCCCGAACCGGTCGAAGATACCAGGTGGCTGCAACTGTTTATTAAAAACACAGCACTCTGCTAACTCGTAAGAGGACGTATAGGGTGTGACGCCTGCCCGGTGCCGGAAGGTTAAATGATGGTGTTAGCCGCAAGGCGAAGCTCTTGATTGAAGCCCCGGTAAACGGCGGCCGTAACTATAACGGTCCTAAGGTAGCGAAATTCCTTGTCGGGTAAGTTCCGACCTGCACGAATGGCGTAATGATGGCCACGCTGTCTCCACCCGAGACTCAGTGAAATTGAAATCGCCGTGAAGATGCGGTGTACCCGCGGCTAGACGGAAAGACCCCGTGAACCTTTACTATAGCTTCACACTGGACGCTGATGTTGCCTGTGTAGGATAGCTGGGAGGCTTTGAACTTTGGACGCCAGTTCGAAGGGAGCCAACCTTGAAATACCAGCCTGGCATCATTGGCGTTCTCACTCAGGTCCGTTATCCGGATCGAGGACAGTGTGTGGTGGGTAGTTTGACTGGGGCGGTCTCCTCCTAAAGAGTAACGGAGGAGCACGAAGGTACCCTCAGCACGGTCGGACATCGTGCATTGAGTGCAAGAGCATAAGGGTGCTTGACTGCGAGACAGACACGTCGAGCAGGTGCGAAAGCAGGTTCTAGTGATCCGGTGGTTCTGTATGGAAGGGCCATCGCTCAACGGATAAAAGGTACTCCGGGGATAACAGGCTGATACCGCCCAAGAGTTCACATCGACGGCGGTGTTTGGCACCTCGATGTCGGCTCATCACATCCTGGGGCTGAAGTCGGTCCCAAGGGTATGGCTGTTCGCCATTTAAAGTGGTACGCGAGCTGGGTTTAGAACGTCGTGAGACAGTTCGGTCCCTATCTGCCGTGGGCGTTGGATGTTTGAGAAGGGCTGCTCCTAGTACGAGAGGACCGGAGTGGACGACCCTCTGGTGTTCCGGTTGTCACGCCAGTGGCATTGCCGGGTAGCTATGGTCGGACGGGATAACCGCTGAAAGCATCTAAGCGGGAAGCCCCCTTCAAGATGAGACATCCCTGAGGCCTAGAGCCTCCTGAAGGGCCCAGCGAGACCAGCTGGTTGATAGGCACGGTGTGGAAGCGCTGCAAGGCGTTGAGCTAACGTGTACTAATGGCCCGTGAGGCTTGACTCTATAACACCCAAGGGGTCTGGTCGCAGTGATAACGTTATGATGTTAACGCATCAAAAAAAAGCCGGATACGCAGCGTGTGGCCCAGCCCACTCATCAAGAGTGAACAAGCAGGCGGCACGACAGCAAGAAACGATCACATCAGCATGATATACGACCAGTTACGCCTGACGACCATAGCACGCGTGAACCACCTGATCCCTTGCCGAACTCAGAAGTGAAACCGCTTAGCGCCGATGGTAGTGTGGGGTCTCCCCATGCGAGAGTAGGTCATCGTCAGGCACTTATACGAAAAATCCCCCGAGGCTAACGCCCCGGGGGATTTTTTTTTGCATCTTTTTTAATTTTAGAGATACATTTGCGAGATACACAAAGTCTTAAAGCCGCTTATGAAGCGGCTTTAAGCATGCTGTTATAGGTCTCTGCGATGCTGGCATTGACCACCGGCCCAGGTTTCATAAATAGCTCGATCATCGGCCAGCATCATCAAGGCAAAAAGCCGCTCCCCAAGCGTTGTGCAATGGCTTACTCGTCGAGACAGTAATGGTGTCGCCCGAGTGTCGATGACGATGAAGTCGGCCTCCAGAGTAGGAGCCAGACGCCCAATATAGCTGTCCAGAGAGAGAGCTTTAGCGTTACCCAACGTTAAGCCATAAAATCCTTGCCATGCGGTAAGTGGTTGCCCGCCTAGTTGGCCCACCTGGTAGGCAGCTTTGAGCGTTGCAAAGCCTGATAGATCCGTTCCTGCGCCGATGTCACTGGCAAATGTAAATGCCATACCTGTTTGGTCGGCTGCTTCTCGGTCAAATAAACCGCTGCCAAGGAAAAGGTTGGAGCTAGGGCAAAAAGCAACGTTAGCGCCTCTATCCGCTAAGCGTTGACGCATGCCGTTAGTCAGATGAATGCCGTGTGCAAAAGTACTGCGAGGGCCTACTAAGCCTGCCTCTTCATAAACTGCTAGGTAGTCACGGCTGCCTGGGAAAAGTTCAGCTACCCAATCTAGTTCACCGCTATTTTCGGCTAAGTGTGTTTGTAGCCAAAGGCTTGAATCATTGCGTAGAAGAGCGCCGGCAGCATCCATTTGTGTCTTGGTCGATGTCGGCGCAAAACGTGGTGTTACGCTGTATCCCAACCGGCCATTGCCGTGCCAATCTTCAATGAGGCGCTCGCTATCTGCAATGCCAGATGCGCCGTCCATCAGCGCCTCTGGGCCATTGCGATCCATCAGCACCTTGCCAACGAGCATACGCAGCTGTCGTTTTTGGCAGGCTGTGAAAAAGGCATCTACCGAGCCAGGATGGCTAGAGCCAAAGACTTGGGCTGATGTAGTACCTGCTCGCAGCATTTCATCTAAAAACGCATTAGATAAAGCTTCAGCATGCGCATGATTGGCAAAGCGACACTCTTCCGGAAATGTGTAATCGTTTAGCCAGTCCAGTAGCTGTCGACCATATGATGCCATAATGTCGAGCTGGACATAGTGCACATGGGTGTCAATAAACCCAGGCATGATTAATTTATCGCGATAGTCCAGCACATGGCTACCCTCTGGCAGCGAGGGTGCTATCTCCGAAAAATGTCCTACGGCATGAATATGCTGGCCTTTTAACCAAAGTAATCCATCGCCATAGTGCTCGAGGCTACCCGGTTGTGGTGTGTCGCCGTTTCCAGGATCGCGTGCAAAGCTAATCAATTCGGCGCGAATAAGCGTATCGGTAGAGGAAATCATATCAACTCGTGGTAGTAGAGGATTCGTCAAATAGTGCTCGCAGCGCCTGAGGATCGAGGCCACGAGTGTCCTGTGGGGCAGGCGTGTCAGCCAGCCAGAGCAGCTCAGTGATCACAGTCAAAGCAATCGCATAGGGCGTCTTATTGCTCAACTTTTTACCATGAAGACAGCCGATGGGGCTGCGTACCCGCTGAATTTGTTCAGCGGTGTAATCATCACGTTGAAGGCGCCCACGGAAGCTTGCCCATTTGCTTTCAGAGCCAATTAACCCAATGGAACCTAGGTCATCTCGCTGAATAAGCGCTGCAATCAGTGCGTAATCTTCATCATGTTGATGCGTGAGTACCAGCGCATGTGCGCATGACGGCAGTTCGGCCACGCATTGCTGAGCATCATGTAGCGCTTGATAGGTCAGGCGAGGGTGACGTTGTGTGTTTTCACAAATATTATCAAAGGCATCACTGCGGCTGTCGTACCAATATAGCTGCCAAGGTAAGGGGGCGCTTAGCTTAACGATTTCACGGCCAACATGGCCTGCACCAAACACGGCAAGCATTGCTGATGACCCTGAAAAGGCTTCTAACAGTATGTTGACGAAACCGCCGCAGCACTGGCCGCTGCGTCCGCCTAATGAAAAGGCTTCTAAGCTGAGTCCGTAACACTGTTCTGCCAAGCGCGCACGTGCGGCAGCAATGGTTTGCCACTCAAACGTACCGCCGCCTAGCGTATCGAAGATAGCATCTTCGGTAATGATCATTCGAGCGCCAGGCTCACGGGGAGTCGATCCTGCACTGGTGATCTGGGTCGCGAGAACATGTGGTGTGCCTGTGCGCTGAAAGTAATCAAGCGCCGCATGCCATGTGTTGGCGATTTGTAGAGTCACAGCGCTTTCTTCCTAATCAAATTTGCCGCGAGCATGACGCGTTCAGGGGTTGCTGGAGTATCTAAATGAGGCGATAACTGGTAGTCCGTTAAGCTAGAAAGCGCATCACGCAGCGCCGACCATACACAAATACCCAGCATAAAAGGGGGCTCACCGACGGCTTTGGAACGATAAAGGCTTGCCATGGAGTTAGGGTGGCCTTCCAGCAGGGCAACGTTAAAAACAGCGGGTAGGTCGCCAAAGGTAGGGATTTTATAGGTCGCAGGGCCATCTGTAACGAGCACACCTTTGTCGTTCCATTTTAGCTCTTCACTGGTTAGCCAGCCCATCCCTTGTATAAAGCCACCCTCTACTTGCCCCATATCAATAGCTGGATTCAGTGCTTCGCCCACGTCATGCAAGATGTCGACACGATCGATCTGATACTCGCCGCTGAGCGTATCCACGCTGACTTCGGCTACCGCCGCGCCAAACGCATAGTAGTAAAAGGGGCGACCCTGGCCGACTGAGCGATCATAGTGAATCAGCGGAGTGGCATAGAAGCCTTTTTCTGATAGTGAAATGCGATGGAGATAAGCCGTTTGAATCAGTTCACCCCATGGAATGCTGCGCTTACTTTTCCCGAAACCCGCGATCAGCATACCATCTGCCAGACGCATGCCTTCACGGTCTAGTCCCTCAGAAAAGTGCTCGGTCGCAAAGTCAAAAAGGCGTTCACGCAGCTTGCTCGCCGCATCGCGTGCCGCCATGCCATTCAAATCAGCGCCGCTAGACGCAGCGGTGGGTGAGGTGTTGGGTACCTTGTCGGTACGTGTTGCGCTAATGCGCACATTGTCTAAATCAAGGCCCAGTTCCCGGGCGACCACTTGGCAGATTTTAGTATGCAGTCCCTGGCCCATTTCGGTGCCGCCATGATTAATCATGACGCTACCGTCGGTGTATACGTGTAGTAGTGCACCGGCCTGGTTGAGATGCTGGGCAGTGAATGAAATGCCAAACTTAACCGGAGTGAGCGCGAGGCCCTTTTTAATCACTGGGCTATTAACATTAAATGCGCTAATCGCTTTTCGGCGTGCCCAGTAGTCGCTGTCTTTTTCCAGCGTCTCGACCAGCGTATGCAAAAGCTGCTGCTGGTCGACTTGCTGGCCATAGTGGGTAACGTCACGACCTTCACGATAAAAATTGCGCTTGCGGATAGTTAGAGGGTCTTCGCCCACTTGGCGAGCGATATCATCCATGGCTGCTTCAATGATCATCATGCCTTGGGGGCCACCAAAGCCTCGAAACGCCGTGTTGGATGCCGTATGTGTTTTGGCGCGGTGTCCGGTTACTTTCACATCGCCAAGCGAGTAGGCATTGTCAGCATGAAACATCGCACGATCAACGATAGCGTCGGAAAGATCCGGTGAATACCCGCAGTCGCCAATAACGGTAATTTCACCGCCTTGGATAACCCCTTGCGCGTCAATCGCAAGCTTATAGCGATTATGGAAGGGGTGGCGTTTTCCCGTGGCGTGCATATCCTCGCGACGGGGCAGCCGTAAGCGAGTTGCTTTGCCAGTACGACGGGCGATGATGGCGGCAATGCAAGCCCATGGTGATGCCTGGGTTTCTTTTCCTCCAAAGCCCCCACCCATGCGGCGAACTTCGACCGTTACCGCATGAAAGGGAATGCCAAGCACTTCCGCAACGAGCTTTTGTGTTTCACTCGGGTGCTGGTTAGAAGTCTGGACAATCACGCCCTCATCTTCGGTTGGCAGCACAACGCAAGCTTGCCCTTCCAAATAAAAGTGCTCTTGCCCGCCGATGAACAGGTTGCCTTCGATGAGTTGCTCGGCATGATGTAAGGCTTGCTGCCAGTCCCCGCGCTCTTGTACGTGGGTTGGGCGCACAAATTCTTCGCGCTCGGTAGCCTCGACCGGATCTAGACGGGCAGGTTGTTCGTCAATATCAATCTTTGCGAGGATTACCGCTCGTCGGGCTGCTTGTAGTGACGTCGCTGCAACGGCAAACAGGCATTGGCCTGCGTAGCTAATGTTGGTATCAACAAAAATGGGGTCGCCAGGAAATACTGGCCCTATGTCAGTATGGCCAGGTACGTCGTGGAAGGTAATGACATCAATAACGCCTGCCGCTTGCTTTACTGCGTCGAGATTTAGCTTGGTCAAAGTACCGTGCGCAATGGGGGACAAACCAAGAGCAATATGCAGCGCATCGGCAGGCGTTTTTAAGTCGTCGATATACGCCGCTTTTCCAGTCACGTGCTTCTCGGCACTTTCATGATAGCTAGCGTTGCCCGCTTGGCGTGAGCTCGTGTTGTCAACGGCATGGTTCTCAATGGTATGGCGGGCTAGCGGACCCGACCCTTGAATGTGGTCATGCAGTTCGCGGCGGGCGCGGCTGCTATCGCCATCCAGTTTAGTGAGCGTACGCATGGAGCATGACCTCCTGGTTGGGCGCTGAAAGCGTCAGGTAGAGCCGTTCCAGCAGGTTGGCAGCGGCCTGTTGACGGTAATGTTCGCTGCCGCGCACATCTCCCATCGGTTGAAAGTCGCTGGCGAGGGCTTGCTGGGCCGCTCTAAAGCCGTCTGGTGAAAGCGTTTGACCTTCTAATGCCGCTTCGCTGTTCAAGGCTCTCTTGGGCGTTGCGGCCATACCGCCAAAGGCAATGCGCACATCTCGCATAACGTCCTGTTCCAAGCGGTAGCTAAAAGCGCCAAGTACTGCAGATATATCATCTTCGCGGCGTTTGGATAGCTTCCACACCCGTAGTTGTTGGTTTTTAGCAGGTTGGGGAATGAAAATACGAGAGATAATTTCATCTGTGGCTAATGCGGTTTTTTTATAGTCGAGAAAGAAATTCTCTAACGACAGACAGCGATGCCTTTTTGTACTGGCGAGCTCTACCTGGGCGCCTAATACCAGCAATACTGGCGGTGTATCGCCGATGGGCGAGGCATTAGCAATGTTGCCACCGAGGGTTCCTCGGTTGCGAATCTGCTCAGAACCCAGCCGGTGTAGAAGATGAGCAAAGGCGGGGAAGTACTCTTTAAATAACGGATAAAGTCTGGAATAAGTGACCCCTGCGCCTATCCACCAACCGGGCTGGCCCTCAAACGTTGTCTCTTCAATGATGAGAAGCTCGCTAACCCGGGAAATATCGATTAATTGATTAAGAGTTGCCAAGCGTTGAGTGGTTTCCAGCCACAGATCGGTGCCACCCGCCACAAGACGTGCGTCAGGTGCTCGATGCCGTAGTTGTGTTAGTTCGGCAAGAGACTCTGGCTGGGCAAAAAAAGAAGCGTTACCTTCTGAATCTATTGATAGCGTTTCACCTTTTTCTACAGGCAGCGCCGCGTCAAACCATTGGGGACGCTCATAGGGTATGTCATTCATACGTAACGCCGCATCGCGGATAGGGCGATAGCCTGTGCAGCGGCACAAATTGCCACCCAGCGTTGCTTCAAGGCGCTCTTGAGATAGTTCTTGAGATAGTTCTTGAGATCGTCCTTGTGCTCGCTCAGATGCTCGCGGAGCACAGCGTTGGCGAATATCGTCATGCAGGGTAAAAAGAGACATGACAATGCCCGGCGTACAAAAACCACATTGGCTGCCATGGCACTCAATCATTGCTTGTTGCGCTGGGTGTAAGTGCTTCTCTTTCGTCAACCCTTCAACGGTCACTAAATGCCGCCCCTGTAGTTGATGGGCTGGTGTAATACATGCATTAGCGCTACTAAACGTTTGCGTTCCCGTCGTTGATTCACCGATTGCTACGGTACAGGCACCACAATCGCCCGATGCACAGCCTTCTTTAGTGCCTGTTTGAGCCAAATGCTCGCGTAATAAGGTTAAAATACTCGTATCGGGTGAAACGTCACACCGCTGAAGGGTGCCATTGAGTAGGAACGCAATCGATGCCATGACAAACTCCACTGTGATCGTATAGACCAGGATTGTGCTGACCGATCGGTCAATATGCATTGAGCTTGGGATAAAACATCTCACCTTGCAAGTGTTTGCTCACCGCACCACCTTGGGGCAGGCTTGTGTAAGATGTGACGTTTAAGTGCAGCCAATAACCCTGCCGAACAATGTGTTCCAGGTACGTTAGGCAATCATTTAAGGAACACGTTTGATGACCGCTGTATCTACCAGCTATGAAACTCCGAGTCGTGAAAAAATAGAGGCCAGTATTCTTACTGCCGCTGAGCTGGTCTTTTCTCAACACGGCTTTCGTGGCGCGAGTTTGCAAGTAATTGCTGATCAAGCCGGGCTTCCTAAAGCGAATGTCTTGTACTACATGGGAAGTAAGCAGGCACTTTATATGCGATTGCTTGACCGCATGATGCGCCGCTGGAACGAAGTCCTTGAAGACATTACTCCGGATAGTGATCCATCAGCGGTACTCAGTGACTTTATTCGTACAAAAATGATACTTGGTCAGCGCTATCCAGCGGGATCAAAATTATTTGCGGCGGAAATTTTAGCGGGCGCGCCTTTTCTAAGTGATTATTTAGCCGGCGAGTTACGCGATTGGGTTGAGGCGCGCGCTGCTATCATTCGTCAGTGGTCTGCGCAGGGTAAAATGGATGCTGTGGATCCCCGGTGGTTAATTTTCTTAATCTGGTCAGCTACTCAGCACTACACTGAATATAGCGCTCAAGTTAGCGGCATTCTAGGGCGAGATGCGTTGACACAGGAGGACCTTGAGTCTATCTCCTGCTTTCTTGAGCACGTTATCTTAAAAGGGTGCGGCGTTATGCAGGCCGGCTCTGGCGTGTCTTTGGTGGATAAGTGAACCTACCATGAGCGCCTTACCCATTGATCAGCATCTGGATTCTATTAAAGCTGTTTTAGCCTCCAGCAATAGGCTGATGCTGATTGCTCAGCCGGGAGCGGGCAAAACAACGCGCGTTCCATTATCGCTGCTAACGGTTGACTGGGCGAAAGGTCAGAAGCTGCTTTTGTTAGAGCCGCGACGTGTTGCCGCTCGTTTAGCCGCTAGCTTTATGTCTCAGCAGCTGGGTGAGCCGGTTGGGCAAACGGTAGGCTATCGCATGCGTGGCGACAGCTGTGTTAGCGCGCAAACTCGTTTAGAGGTAGTGACTCAGGGCGTGCTCACTCGAATGCTCCAGGATGATCCGCTGCTTGAAGGCGTTGCTGGTATCATCTTTGATGAATTTCATGAGCGCAGCGTCGATGCCGATGTTGGGCTGGCGCTGGCATTGGATGTTCAGGCCAGCATTCGTGACGATCTACGTCTGCTGGTGATGTCGGCAACGCTGGATGTTGATGCTCTTAAGCGAATTCTGGGTGATCAGGTTCCTGTCATAGAGTGTCACGGTCGCCAGTATCCGGTAGTAACCGCTTATCGTCCTGGGCTGAGCGGTGAGAGTGATGCCAATCATACGCTGCGTGTGGTCAACGAAGCGCTTGCAATGCCAGGCACGCAAGATGTGCTGGTGATTTTGCCCGGCGTGGCGGAGATCAATCGCGTCGTTGCTGCTCTGAACAGCGCTATGCCTCTTATGGCGGTACGGCCGCTGCACGGAAGGATGAGTATTGCTGAGCAGCAGGCGGCCTTGGCACCGAGTGCATCGCAGCAGCGCATTATTGTTTCTACTGCCATTACTGAATCGAGTATTACCGTTGATGGAATGAACGTCGTCATCGACGGTGGCTTAGAGCGGGTACCTCTTTTTCATCCACGAAGCGGATTAACCCGACTCACGACGCGGCGCATTAACCGAGCGAGCGCTGATCAGCGCAGGGGGCGGGCTGGGCGGCAGCGTGAAGGGGCGTGTTTTCGGCTTTGGGCTCAAGAGCAGACGCTGGCGCCATACGGCGAGCCGGAAATCCAGCAAGCGGATCTTTCAGCCGTTGTGCTTGAGCTGGCCTGTTGGGGAGTCTCGTCGTCAGAGGATTTGCGTTGGGTCACACCGCCACCAAAAGGCGCTTGGTCTAGTGGTCAGGCGCTGCTGATACAGCTAGGCGTATTAGATCAATATCATAAGCTAACGCCGCTAGGTGCCCGTTGTGCCAAGTGGCCGGTAGCTCCCCGAATAGCCGCAATGCTAGAGCGCGCCGGTGATTTAAAAGCGCTGCCGCTGGCCTGTGGCTTGGCCGCACTGTTGGAGGGGCGTGAAACAGCGCAGAGTTCTCTGGCCGATGAATTAGCACAGCGGCTTCGCCATCCGAAGCGTTTCCCAAACTGGCAGCGTGAGGCGCTAAGGCTGGCTAAAAAAGCAGGCGTGCGCATTAGCGATGCGGTGCTAGAGCCCCTAGGGCCTCTTTTAGCGTTGGCCTATCCTGAGCGCATTGGCCAACAGCTAAGTCCTGGCCAATTTCGACTCGCCAATGGCAAAACGGCCACGCTGTCATTAAGTAATACCTTGGCGCATCAGGCATATATAGTGGCGATCGCGATCAATAGCGCGGCAAATGGTCCGGTGCGGATAGTAACCGGCGAGTCGTTGGCGCTAGCGTCACTGTGCTCCCTATATCCTGGCATTAGCCAGTGGCAGTCACGCGTGGAATGGTCGCAAGAGCAGGGCCGCTTAGTTGGTGAGGAAGTGCAGGCGCACGGTAGCCTTGTGATTGCCCGGCGGCCTCTAGCCCGCTTGCCCGAAGAGGCCGTGAAACAAGCGCTGTTGGGCGCGCTTCGACAGCAGCCCGGGTGGTTGCTAGGCGATCAGCTGCAGCAGCTGCGTGGGAGGATGTCACTACTGAGCGACAATATTGGAGCAGCGTGGCCGGATTGGTCGGAGGAGGCACTACTGGCATCGCTAGAAAGCTGGCTGGCTCCCTACTTGATCGGTATAAATCGGCTGAGTCAAATTGAAAAACTTCCGCTAGGGCGCTATTTGCTCAATACATTGACGTGGGAGCAGCAGCTTGAGTTTGAACAGCTAGCGCCGTTAGCACTCGATGTGCCCAGTGGTAAACATATTGGTTTGGATTATGCGCCTTGCCTTTCACAGCGCCCGCCAGTACTGGCTTTAAAGTTGCAAGAAGCGTTTGGTTGGCGGATAACGCCGACGGTGGCGAATGGAGCCGTTGCAGTGATGATTCATTTGCTTTCGCCTGCGCGTAGGCCAGTGCAAGTCACCCAGGATTTAATCAGCTTCTGGCAAAATGGTTATCCAGATGTACGCAAGGAAATGCGCGGCCGATATCCCAAACACCCATGGCCTGAAGACCCGCTAGCGGCACTTGCGACGTCGTATACTAAAAAACGAGGTCAGCCGTGAGCAGACCTCATTTATATTAGCCAAACTATGTTTATTCACTGCATATTTATTCACTGCGGGTGTCAGGGATTTCATCGGGAATGCGATAGCGTACGCCATCAGCTTGTTGCTCTTCATAGCGTTGATTTTCATCATCGGGTACCACACCAATGACGGTTTTCTTTGAGCCATCCGGCCAAGTATAAGTAGTGCAACCTGCCAACAATAAAAGCGGTGCAAGAGCTAAGCCGCTCTTAATACGCAGGGTAGGGCGACGCTTGATCATAAGGCACTCCATCGGGTGGCGCGATTCGTATAAGTTAGCGTCGATTATTACATATTTGAAGCTATAGATTGGCATCTGTCTGCATGTAAATGCACAGATTTCTTCCCTGATCTGCAGATTATCCGCCTTGTTTGACTGTGATGCTGGCAGTCGGACATTCTGGCGTAGCGTAAGGGTTTTTATAAGCCTGTCTGTGGCCTGCCGGTGAGACTTATGGTGCCGTTAATATTCATCATTATATGCTATTAGCTTATTGGGGGTATAAGGGTGTACAATTTTCGTCAAGAAATTTACACGCTTAATGAGAGGTTTTATGAGCTCAACGGGGGCGTTAATTTTATTTGTGATGGCGCTTGCTGTCGTTATCGGTCTGTGCCTGTATGCATGGCGCTTGCGCAAAGAGGTTGGTCGCAGAGAAGCGTATCGACGCGATGAAGATAGCCGTGCGCTTCAGAACAGCTTAGAAAATCTCGACTATGTGGCGAGTGCATTAGTTCAGCAGCAAGTCGATATCACTGAGGGTGCATGGCGTTGTAAGGTACTACTAGAGATTGTTGACTCTAGCTTGGCTGAAAGGCCGGCATTTCAAGCGTTTAGTGAGCACTTTAATCGCACGCGACATTTGAACACTCACTCGGCTCGTCAGCAGCTGACAGCCCGTGAACGTATGCAAGAAGATAAAGAAAGATTAGCAGCAGAAGATGATATGCGAGAAGCAGTAGTGGCGGCGGCTAAAGCTGTATTAGAATGGCGGGCCAAAGGTGCAGATGTATTGCATTGAGATTATATTAAGAAGTATCAGTTTTGTGCGGCATGAGCCGCCAAAAGGCATCGCAAACTTTTTAGTGCCCATTGTGGCAATTTTGCTATGCTGAATGATGTCGGTATTGGCAAGAAGTTGATATCTTGGCATTGTTGCCTTCTTGCGCTTAAGCGTTAATGATAGGCACACCGTTTCGTTATGATTGAGTGCGCTGTACTTAGTAATGCGAAACAGGCGAAAAATGGATGCTCTCGCAAATAAGAAGCATTGGATAGATTTGGTCACTTAAGACCATTTCAGCATTGGATCAAGAAGGAGTTTTACATGAAAAAATCAACGACTGGCTTGCTAATCGGTTCCGCACTGGTAGTGGGTCTATCTGGCTGTGCCAGCTCGGCCTCTCAGTCTTCCGGCCAATCAAGCGCTAGCAGTGACAGCAGCTGGTACAACCACCCGTTTGTTTGCGGTTTGGCAGGCAGTGTTATCGCTGGCAGCATTGGCTATGCAGTTAGCGGCGATTCTGACGAAGAAAGTGGTGCCGCTACAGGCGCTGTTGTTGGTGGCGCTATTGGTGGTCTGCTGTGTGCTGATCGTACGCCTGAGCCTGTCGCTCCTCAGTGCCCTAGCTTCGGTGAAGTGCCTGCTGGCGTTGCAGTTGACGCACAGGGCTGCCCGCTAGATTCTGATGGTGATGGCGTGCCTGATTTCCGTGATCAGTGCCCAGGCACACCTGCTGGCGTAGAAGTTAACGCAAGCGGTTGCCCGCTTGATTCCGACAACGACGGTGTGCCTGACTACCGTGACCAGTGCCCGAACACCCCAGCAGGCGTAGAAGTTAATGCGCTGGGTTGCCCGGACAGCGTTGTACTCCAAGACGTTAACTTTGAATTCGACTCTGCAGAGTTGACTTCTAATGCACGTAACGTACTTAACGGTGTTGCTGAGCGTCTAGTAAACAACACCGACGTACGTGTAAGCATCGAAGGCCACACAGATTCTCGCGGCCCTGATGCGTACAACAAAAACTTGTCACAAGAACGTGCTGAGTCTGTTGCGCGCTACCTAGCTAGCCGCGGCGTAGCTTCTAACCGCATGCAGTCTGTAGGTTTCGGTGAAGAGCAGCCAGTAGCCTCTAATGAAACTGAAGAAGGTCGCTTCCAGAACCGTCGCGTAGAATTGGACGAGTGGAAGTAATCACACCTATTTTTGCTGGTTTTGCTAATCGTAGATAGCGATTAGTCAGCAAGAGTTTGGTAAAGAAGCGGGAGGCCTTGGCCTCCCGTTTTTATTTTGAGGCAGCGCTCAGTCTGCTAGGCTGGCCGCTGTTTATATTGTTAAGCTAAGTGCCTCCCAAGACCATTGATAGCGATATGTGATCCTTGGTATGGATCACCACTGCGCTCAAGGAACCTGAATGCCTATTGTGACCCTGCCTGATGGCAGTCAAAAAACGTTTGAAGCGCCGCTAACCATTATGCAGCTTGCAGAATCCATTGGCCCTGGTTTGGCTAAGGCCTGCATTGCTGGAAAGATTGATGGTGTGCTGGTCGATGCTGCTGATTTGATTGAGCAAGATGCCCGCGTTTCTATTATTACTGCGCGGGATGATGAAGGCGTAGAAATAATCCGCCACTCCTGTGCCCACTTGATTGGTCATGCGGTTAAACAGATGTACCCGGCCGCCAAAATGGCCATTGGGCCGGTCATTGATGACGGTTTTTACTACGATATTGAGTTTGGTCAATCCATCACGCCAGATGACCTAGAAGCTATCGAAGCGCGCATGCAGTCTCTGATTGAGCGCGAGTACGATGTGGTGCGCGAATACGTAGATCGCGATCAGGCTATGCAGACATTTGTACAGCGTGATGAACCCTATAAGCAGGATATTATCAGCGCTATTCCCGATGACGCCTCCATTCGCCTTTATCATCATGAAGAATATACCGACATGTGCCGCGGTCCGCACGTGCCGAATACTCGCCATTTAAAGGCCTTTAAGCTAACAAAGCTTGCGGGTGCCTATTGGCGCGGTGACTCTGATAACACCATGCTTACACGTATCTATGGCACTGCGTGGGGCGATAAAAAACAGCTTAAAGCGTACATTAAGCGCCTCGAAGAAGCCGAAAAGCGTGACCACCGCAAGCTAGCCCGTCGACTTGACCTCTTCCATATGCAAGAAGAAGCGCCGGGCATGGTGTTCTGGCACCCCAATGGGTGGGCGCTATGGCAGCAGGTCGAGCAGTATATGCGTAATGTCTATAAAGAAGGTGGTTATCAAGAAATTCGCTGTCCTCAGATTATGGATGTATCGCTTTGGAAGAAATCAGGCCATTGGGACAATTACGCGGACGGTATGTTTTTTACCGAGTCTGAAAAGCGTGAGTATGCTCTTAAGCCGATGAATTGTCCTGGCCACGTTCAGGTGTTTAATTCCGGCTTGCGTAGCTATCGTGAATTACCCGTTCGTTTTGGTGAATTTGGTGGGTGTCATCGCAACGAACCCTCAGGTGCTTTGCACGGCATTATGCGTGTACGGGCCTTTACTCAAGACGATGGCCATGTTTTTTGTACCGAGGCTCAGGTTGAGCCCGAAGTCACTAACTTTCATCGTCAGGCGCTCAAGGTATATAGCGATTTCGGTTTTGAAGATATCGCGATTAAGATTGCGCTTCGCCCAGAAAAGCGTATTGGTAATGATGACGTTTGGGATCGTGCAGAAGATGCACTGCGTAGTGCGCTGAAAGCTTGCGATGTTGAGTGGCAAGAGCTACCGGGTGAGGGTGCCTTCTATGGCCCCAAGATTGAATACCATATGAAAGACTGCTTGGGTCGTGAGTGGCAGGTGGGTACCATGCAGGTTGACTTCATGATGCCCGAGCGCCTCGGTGCCCAGTATGTGACCGAAGAAGGGCAGCGAAAGTCGCCAGTCATGCTGCACCGTGCTATCGTAGGCTCCATGGAGCGTTTCATTGGCATCCTGATTGAACATTATGCGGGGGCTATGCCATTATGGCTGGCTCCACAGCAGGCTGTCGTCATGATTATTACCGATTCACAGCGTGAATATGCGTTAGAATTGGAGAAACGCCTGCAAAAAAGTGGCTTACGTGTAAAAGCGGACTTGAGGAACGAGAAGATCGGCTTTAAAATCCGTGAGCATACGTTACAGAAAGTTCCTTACCTCCTTGTGGTAGGAGATAAGGAAGTCGAAGCTGACTCAGTGGCCGTACGAACACGTAGCGGCGAAAATCTCGGTACAATGACGGTCGATGAGTTTATTGAGCGCCACACCGCCGAGAGAGCAGCCCTGGCGACATCGTCAATTGCCTAAGGAGACGGAGCGATCAAGCGAAGCAACCAGCGAGGGCGTCCAGCAGATAAACGCCCACCAATGAACGAGCGAATCGTTGAAGAAGAAGTACGTCTTATCGGTAGCGACGGTGAGCAGTTAGGCGTAGTGCCTACCACCGAAGCGTTAGAGCGTGCTGAATCCGAAAGCTTAGATCTCGTGCAAATTTCAAATGCCGATCCCATTGTCTGTAAGATAATGGATTACGGTAAGTTCGTTTTTGAGAGCAAGAAGCAGAAAGCGGCTCAAAAGAAGAAGCAAAAGCAAATCCAGGTTAAGGAAGTTAAATTCCGTCCTGGCACCGATGAAGGCGATTATCAGGTCAAGCTGAAAAACCTGACGCGCTTTCTTGAAGGTGGTGATAAGGGCAAAGTCACATTGCGCTTCCGTGGTCGTGAAATGGCGCACCAAGACATCGGGCGTAAGCTGATGGAAAGGATTGCGGCTGACCTGGAAGAGATCGGTTTGGTAGAGTCTTTCCCGAAAATGGAAGGGCGCCAGATGATCATGATTATTGCCCCGAAAAAGAAGTGATCCAACGGCGATGCCAACGGGCCACCGGTAACACGGTGGTCGGCCCTGGATTTTCTAAAAAATATCGAGCGGAGTATTCCTCATGCCGAAAATCAAAAGCAACAGCGGCGCTGCGAAGCGCTTTAAAAAGACCGCTAATGGCTTTAAGCATAAGCAGTCTTTTCGTAGCCACATCTTGACCAAGAAATCGACTAAGCGTAAGCGTCAACTGCGTGGTATGAAGCAGATTCACGCATCCGACAAAGCGCTTATCCAGCGTATGCTGCCGAATTTATAATTCGGGTTTTCGTTTTTCTGAGTGCACAATTTTTTTGCCTCAGCCTTAAAGTCAGGAGTGTGTTATGACTCGAGTTAAACGTGGCGTAGTAGCGCGTCGTCGCCATAAAAAAGTATTGAAACTTGCTAAAGGTTACTACGGTGCCCGTTCGCGTGTATTCCGCGTTGCCAAGCAAGCCGTTATCAAAGCTGGTCAGTACGCTTACCGTGACCGTCGTAACCGTAAGCGTCAGTTCCGCGCACTGTGGATCCAGCGTATTAACGCCGGTGCTCGCATCAACGGTATGTCTTATAGCCGCTTTGTTGGTGGCCTTAAGAAAGCTGGGATCGAAATCGACCGTAAAGTATTGGCCGATTTGGCAGTACACGAAAAGGCTGCATTTGCTGCCATCGTGGAAAAAGCCAAGGCTGCCCAATAAGGTAAATTGCACTGGGCACTTGCCCGTGTAACGTGCCTGAGGTCATTTCAGAGTGACCCATCCAGGGGAAGAGCAGCCGCTCTTCCCCTGTTTTTTTGCCACCTTCAACGTGCTACGCCATCTTCAGAGATGGACATCGCTTAATTCGGAGTGAAACGGATGGATCACCTTCCTACTCTGGTATCTGAGGCTCGCGACGCCATTCAGGCCGCGCAGAGTGTCGCTGCACTAGACGAGTTACGAGTAAGCTACTTAGGTAAAAAAGGTGAGGTAACTGCCTTACTGAAAGGCCTGGGAAAGCTGTCAGCAGAAGAGCGACCTGCTGCGGGTGAGCGTATTAACCAGGCTAAGCAAACGCTTGCCAGCGAAATTGATGCTAAACGCCAGCAGCTTGACAGTGCTGCGTTAAATGCGCGTTTGGCTGCGGAGAGCATCGATGTCACGTTGCCAGGGCGCAATCAGTCCCAGGGCGGTTTGCATCCGGTTACTCAAACGCTTGAGCGTATTGAAGGACTGTTTACACGCATCGGCTACGATGTGGCGATTGGGCCTGAAATTGAAGATGATTATCACAATTTTGAAGCCCTTAATATTCCGGCGCACCATCCTGCTCGTGGTATGGCCGACACCTTTTATTTTGATGCTACGCGGTTACTGCGTACTCACACTTCGCCAGTGCAAGTCCGTACGATGAAAGATTGCGAGCCACCCATTCGTATCGTCTGCCCGGGCCGTGTTTATCGCAGCGATTCAGACTTGACCCACACGCCAATGTTCCACCAGGTGGAAGGTTTGCTGGTCGACGAAGGGGTTAGCTTTGCAGATCTAAAAGGTACCATCGAAGATTTTCTGCAAGCATTTTTTGAGCGCGACGATCTCTCTGTACGTTTCCGTCCTTCGTACTTTCCATTCACTGAGCCTTCTGCCGAAGTGGATATTCAGTGCGTGATGTGTAGTGGTTCGGGCTGCCGCGTGTGTTCTCATAGCGGCTGGTTAGAGGTGATGGGATGCGGCATGGTGCATCCTGAGGTTTTCCGTCACGCAGGTATCGATGCTGAGCGCTACACCGGCTTTGCCTTCGGAATGGGGGCTGAACGTTTAGCGATGCTGCGCTATGGCGTTAATGACTTACGCCTGTTTTTTGAAAACGATCTGCGCTTTCTACGCCAATTCGCTTAAGACCGCTGCCGAATACAGGAAAAACCATGAAATTTTCAGAACAGTGGCTGCGTGAGTGGGTATCGCCGCAGCTTGATACGCAGACAATCGCTGATCAAATCACCATGGCCGGCTTGGAAGTCGACGCTATTGGAGCTGTGGCCGCTGCTTTTAGTGGCGTGGTGGTGGCAACGGTGTTGAGTAAAGAGAAACACCCTGATGCGGATAAGCTAAATGTGTGCACCGTTGACGATGGCTCCGGCGATCCTGTTCAGGTAGTTTGTGGTGCCGCCAATGTTGATGTAAACCAGAAAATTGCCTTTGCTCAGGTGGGTGGTGTGCTGCCGGGCGACTTTAAAATCAAAAAAGCGAAACTGCGTGGCGTTGAGTCGCGCGGGATGATTTGTTCAGCCTCGGAGCTGGGGCTTGAAGAAGATACGTCGTCTGGCATCCTGGTGCTGTCGGCATCAGCGCCCGTGGGTGCCGATTTTAGAGAGTATATGCACCTCAATGATATGACTATTGAGGTTGATCTGACGCCCAACCGAGGTGACTGCTTAAGTATTAAGGGGTTGGCGCGCGAAGTGGGTGTACTTAACCGTTTGGCGGTTAATGGGCCAGAAATCACGCCGGTGGCTGCCGATATTGACGATAATTTTGCTATCAGTGTCGAGGCGCCAGAGCAGTGTCCGCGCTATATTGGTCGCGTTATTAAAGGCATCAACGTGCAGGCTGAAACGCCGCTCTGGATGGTCGAGCGTTTACGTCGTAGCGGCGTGCGCTCCATAGATCCCGTGGTCGACATCACTAACTACGTGATGCTGGAGTTGGGGCAGCCGCTGCACGCTTTTGATCATGATAACCTGCAAGGCGGCATCGTTGTGCGTATGGCCAAGCCTGGCGAGCGTTTAACGCTGCTTGATGGCAGTGACGTGGCGCTGCGGTCTGAAACGCTAGTGATTGCTGATCATTCCGGTCCGTTAGCGATGGCAGGTGTGATGGGCGGAGAAAACTCTGGCGTTAATGAAAATACGCATACTATTTTCCTTGAGTCTGCTTTTTTTACACCGCTTGCTATTGCTGGCCAAGCGCGTTCTTACGGGATGCACACCGATGCGTCACATCGCTTTGAGCGCGGCGTCGATCCGCAGTTAGCGCCGCTAGCCGTTGAGCGGGCAACCCGGCTGCTTATTGATATCTGTGGTGGTCAGGCCGGGCCGGCGATTGACGTGCAAAGTGCTGGCAATATGCCTGAACAGCGATCGATAGTGTTGCGCAGTGCTCGTTTGGAAATGGCGCTTTCCAAGTCGCTTGATCGCGATGACGTGACCGATATTTTGCAGCGTTTAGGGCTAAGTGTCAGTCTGGATGAGGGGAACTGGAACGTGGTTGCGCCCAGTTGGCGCTTTGATGTTGCCATCGAAGAGGACCTTATTGAAGAAGTTGCGCGAATTCACGGCTACAACAATCTGCCGGTACGTCGTCCTGCGGCACGCTTAGCTTTGCGTTCTGCTGATGAGGCCACGCTCACCACATCACAGTTACGCCGCCAGATGGTTGCTCGGGGCTTCCAAGAGGCGATCACCTATAGTTTTGTTGCCCCTGAGCTGCAGGCCGCTATTTTGCCTGACGCTGTTTCTCCTGTGCTCGCTAATCCTATCTCGGCTGATTTGTCGGTAATGCGCGCGAGCTTGTTCCCAGGTTTAGTGCGTGCCATGGAATACAACCTTAACCGCCAGCAATCGCGGGTGCGTCTTTTTGAAACCGGTCTAGTATTTAACGGTGAGCTGGATGCATTGTCGCAAGTGCCGATGCTAGGTGCATTGGTCTGTGGTGCGCGAGAACCAGAGGGCTGGAGCGGTGCTAAAGCGCGTGTTGATTTTTACGATTTGAAAGGCGATTTGGAAAGTTTGCTGGCATTGGGCGGTGAGTCAGGCGCTTGGCGGTTTGAGCCTGCAGAGCATCCTGCACTTCATCCAGGGCAAAGCGCTCAGCTATTGTATAACGCCAAGCCGGCAGGTTGGGTTGGTACTCTGCACCCGCAGGTTCGTGCAACGCTGGGCTTAAAGATGGATGCGGTGTTGTTTGAGGTGCGTCTGGACGTTCTAAGCCAGGGTCAGATTGCAGCGTTTGAGCCGTTATCGCGTTTTCCTGAGGTGCGTCGCGATCTCGCGTTTATACTGAGCGATGCAACGCCCGTTCAGGCACTGCTTGACTGTACTAAGCAGAATGCCGGTGATTACTTGCAAAATATCAAACTATTTGATGTTTATTCGGGCAAGGGCGTCGCTGATGGATACAAGAGTATTGCGTTGGGCTTGACCTGGCAGCATCCATCGCGCACGCTAAACGATGAAGAAATCAATCAGTTGGTCGATTCAATCGTGACACAAGTGCGTGTCGAACTTGATGCTGAGCTGCGCGGCTGATAATAACTAAGGTTACGCTACGCCGCTTATCACGTTCTTGGCAATGCGTTTGCTGCTGTGTTTGCCTCAATGAAAAGGAGAAGCCCTATGGGTGCGTTGACCAAAGCAGAGCTGGCTGAACATTTGCATGCAGAGCTAGACCTGTCTAAGCGAGAAGCGAAGGCTATGGTCGAAGCTTTTTTTGAAGAGATTCGAGCCTGCCTGCGTGAGAATGAGCAGGTAAAGTTATCGGGTTTCGGTAACTTTGATTTGCGTGATAAGCGAGAGCGTCCTGGACGGAACCCTAAGACCGGTGAGGAAATTCCAATTTCTGCCCGGCGCGTGGTGACCTTTCGGCCAGGCCAAAAGCTCAAGCAACAAGTAGAGCACTATTTAGGTGCAGAGTGATTTTCCTGCACCTGAGCTTGTCGCCAAACCTTGCTCGTTAAATATACGCTTTTAAAATACAGAAATGAGCGCTTCTTGAGCGCTCTTTTTTTTGCTTGGATATCGTGGTGAAAGGGCTTTTCTGCGTTGTCTTGGCTGAGCGCACTGGGGCGTATTTCATTTTATCTGGCCATGTTAATATTTGAGCGAATTCATCGGGTATCTGCCGACTTGATGGTGGGTACTTTTAACAGGGGAGTGACGATGCCGAAGCTGAATATTCTTGTGGGTACAATGTATGGCGGCGCGTTAGATGTTGCAGAGCAGGTAAAGCCGCTTTTTGAGCAGGCCGGTTACACGGTGACTATTTCTGAACAGCCAGCCTTGATTGACATTACCGAAAGTGACGCTGATTTGGCGCTATTTTGTGTATCAACAACGGGCAGTGGCGATTTTCCCGGTAACTTTGTTCCTTTTGTTCGTCACCTGCGCGATCAAAGCCCATCGCTCTCATCGTTGCGCTACGGTTTAATTGCGCTGGGCGATAGCTCCTATGGCGATACATTTTGTGGCGCAGGCAGAGCGTTAGACATGCTGCTAGAAGATCATGGTGCTACTCGGTTAGGTGAGCGGTTAGACATCGATGCGATGGAAACATTTATGGCCGATGATGCTGCCATTCCCTGGGTTGAAGAGTGGATTGTTGCTCAGCAGTTGAAGGTAGATTAAGTAATGCAGCGAGCCCCTACCTCACCGGAACGTATTAGCGTAGCGCTGGGTTTATGTGTGCTGATGCTGGCGGCACTGCCGCGCTATCTAGCCGGTGGTCACGAAACGCGTCAGATTCTGATCGTAGCTGCTTTCACCTTGGTGGCTGCGGCGGCTATCGTGCAGTGGCGAATGCTGTCATCCACTGCACGCCAAAAACTGCCTGCATTGCTCAAGCGTCTTGTTGTTATGATGCTATTAGGAATGGTCGCCATGGGGTGCTGGCATGCGCTATTTACGGACTGGATCAGTTGGCAGGTGTTTATTTCCCATGGCGCGACCCTGGGCGTGCTCATGCATACGCTGAGCCTGTGGTGGAAGACAGAGCGCCAGGCAGAATAGTTTTGTCGGTAAAGATTGAAAAATTCGCTGCAAGAGGTACAAAGCAGTAGAATGGTACAGATTACGTAACATGGAGCTAATAACGGCCTTAAATACGTTCTAAAGCACTTAATTGCTCACGTATTGCCTTGTTTTTAAAATCACTGCCCCCATGTTGCGAGCATGGCGCTTGCGACCATGCGTCGGGGTTCTTAAAATTGCCCCCTTGAACTTATTACATGCAATCAACACAACGCCAAGCCGTTAGAGGACAATTCATGCAAGTTTCTGTCGAGACGACCTCCCAGATCGAACGCCGTATTACTATTCAAGTGCCGGCGGCCGAAATCGACGAGGCTGTTAGTGCTCGCTTGAAAGACACCGCGAAGAATGTTCGTTTGAACGGCTTTCGCCAGGGTCGGGTGCCGATGGCTGTCGTTAATCAGCGTTACGGCCAAGATGCGCGCAATGAAGTAGTAAACGAAGTGATGCGCGAACGCTATGTGCGTGCCATTACTGATGAAGGCCTAAATCCAGCGGGTTTCCCGAAAATTGAGCCTTCCGTCAACGAAGCCGGTAAAGATTTAGAGTTCGTTGCGGTAATGGAAATCTATCCGGAGATAGAGCTGGCTTCCATCGAAGGGACTGACATTGAGCGTCCTGTCGTTTCAGTTAGCGATGCCGACGTTGATGAAATGATCGATACGCTGCGCAAGCAAAATGCAGCTTGGGAAGAAGTTGATGCCGCTGCTGCGGATGGCGATCAAATCACTATCGATTTCCAAGGCTTTATCGGTGATGAGCCGTTTGAAGGCGGCAACGCCGAAGGTCACTCGCTGGTTATCGGTTCAAACAGCTTCATTCCCGGTTTTGAAGAGCAGCTGATTGGTGCTAAAGCCGGCGAAGATAAAACGCTTAGCGTTACTTTCCCTGCTGATTACCAGGCAGAGCATTTAGCCGGTAAAGAAGCGACGTTTAAAGTGACGGTTCATAAGGTCAGCAGTCAGAAACTACCTGACGTTGACGCTGAGTTCATCGAACGCTTTGGCGTTGAAGACGGCGACCAGGAAAAATTCCGCGCTGAAATCAAGAAAAACATGACCCGTGAAGCGTCGCAGGCCGTTGATAATCGCGTTAAGCAGCAAGTGCTTGATGCGCTTAAAAATGTCAATGACATCCCTGTGCCTAGCGGCTTAGTCCAGCAAGAAACGGACGGCATGAAGCGTCAAGCTGCGCAACAGTTTGGTTTGGGCGAAGACTTTGATGTCAGCCAACTGCCGAATGAGCTTTTTGAAGAGCAGGCTAAAGGGCGCGTTCAGGTTGGCTTGTTGCTGGCTGAAGTTATTAAGGCTAATGAGCTTGATGCTGATGATGATGCAATCAAAGCGAAAGTGGCCGAGCTTGCTGAACAGTACCAAGACCCTGACGAGGTTGTCAGCTATTACATGGGTAACGAGCAGCTGAAAACCCAGGTTAAATCTGCCATTCTCGAAGAAAAAGCGGTAGCCAAGCTGCTTGAATCAACGAACGTGAAAGACGTAGAAATGTCGTATCAGCAAGCCCTTGCCGCTGCGCAAAAGCAGGCAGAGCAAGATGAGGGTGCTGAAGAGGAAGGCGAGCAAGCTAGCGCCTAACACCCTGGAACGTGGCGCACCCATTTCGGTGCGCCTTTCCCTTCCCGGACGCAAGGAATCACCTGAATGAGTGAGTTCGATATTCAAAATGCCGGCGGTTTAGTGCCCATGGTGGTTGAGCAGAGCGCCAAAGGGGAAAGAGCCTACGACATTTATTCACGCTTGTTGAAAGAGCGTGTCATTTTCCTGGTAGGGCCTGTAGAAGATTACATGGCTAACTTGGTCGTCGCGCAACTGCTGTTCCTAGAGTCAGAAAATCCGGATAAAGACATTCACCTGTATATCAATTCACCGGGTGGGTCGGTCACTGCAGGTATGTCGATTTACGACACTATGCAGTTTGTTAAGCCCGATGTGTCTACCGTCTGCATTGGCCAGGCGGCCAGTATGGGCGCACTGCTGCTAACAGCAGGGGCAGCAGGAAAACGTTATTGCTTGCCTAACTCGCGAGTGATGATTCATCAGCCGCTAGGTGGTTATCAAGGCCAGGCGTCTGACATCGAAATTCATACCCGTGAAATTCTTGGTATTCGCGAGAAGCTGAATCAAATTCTTGCTCATCATACGGGGCAGGATATTGAAACCGTTTCGCGTGATACAGACCGCGATAATTTCATGAGCGCCAATAGAGCCAAAGAGTATGGCTTGATTGATGCAGTGCTGGATAAGCGGCCTACATCCTGATAGCGTGATAGGATTCTGCTTTTCTAACGAGCTTTTTCGGCGGCGTTAGCCGCCGCAGTGACAGAGGTATACGAATGGCCGACGGCAAAGGCAAGGACGAAGGTGGCAAACTGCTGTACTGCTCGTTTTGTGGCAAAAACCAAAACGAAGTACGTAAGCTGATTGCGGGCCCGTCCGTCTATATCTGCGATGAGTGTGTCGACTTATGTAATGACATCATTCGCGAGGAAGTTCTCGAAGCCGATGCCGAGAGCGACGAGGAGCGTTTACCTACGCCCCGCGAAATACGTCATACTCTGGATGATTACGTCATTGGGCAAGATCGCGCCAAGATGGTGCTATCCGTAGCGGTATATAACCACTACAAACGCCTGAAAACAGATGGACGCGACGGTGATGTTGAACTAGGCAAATCAAATATTCTGCTGATTGGACCTACTGGTAGTGGTAAAACGCTGTTGGCAGAAACCATGGCGCGTCTATTGAATGTGCCGTTTACTATCGCTGATGCAACAACGCTAACGGAAGCCGGCTACGTCGGTGAAGATGTTGAAAACATTATCCAAAAGCTGCTGCAGAAGTGCGATTACGATGTCGAAAAAGCCGAGCGCGGCATCGTTTATATCGATGAAATCGACAAGATTTCACGTAAATCTGACAATCCTTCTATAACGCGGGATGTGTCGGGTGAAGGCGTTCAGCAGGCGCTGCTCAAATTGATTGAAGGGACTACTGCGTCAGTGCCTCCGCAGGGTGGCCGCAAGCATCCTCAGCAAGAGTTTGTCCAGGTCAACACGAGTAATATTCTGTTTATCGTCGGCGGTGCATTTGCAGGCCTCGATAAGGTTATTCGTGACCGTGCGGAGAAAGGCGGTATTGGTTTCAATGCTGCGGTTAAGAGCAAAGAGTCTTCTCGTGGCGTGGGCGAGCTTCTCGCTGACGTTGAGCCAGAAGATCTGGTGAAATTCGGTCTGATTCCTGAGTTCGTAGGTCGTTTACCGATTATTGCAACGCTGATGGAGCTGACCGAAGATGCATTGGTACAGATCCTTACCGAGCCGAAAAACTCGTTGATCAAGCAGTACGCTAAGCTGTTCGATATGGAAGGCGTAACGCTTGAGTTCAGAGACGAAGCATTGCGTGCGGTTGCTGAAAAAGCCATGGAACGCAAAACAGGTGCACGCGGACTACGCTCTATTTTAGAGTCGGTACTGCTGGACACTATGTATGAAATCCCATCGCTTGAAGGCGTCAGTAAGGTGGTCATTGATGGCTCAGTCATTGCGGGTGAAAGTGAACCTCTGCTGATCTACTCTCAGCAAGAAGAAGCCCTTGTTGACGGCACGGATGGCTAATGCGTTAGTCAAGTGTCGTGGCCCAGCTTAACCGCTTGCGCTAATCCAAGGGGTCGCCTAGGCGGCCCCTTGTTTTTATGAAGCGCTGTTGTGAAGTGTTACTACGTAGTCTGCTCAATGCGAATGCTTAATTAGGCAAGCGTTGTTAAGACTATGCAGTACTTTTCCAAGTACTCCTTAAGTACTCATCCGATTTGCCGAGGAACGTCTGCGATGCAGCAGAACGCCGAACAGACTCAGTGTCTACCCCTTTTGCCATTGCGTGATGTCGTTGTTTATCCGCAAATGGTCATACCTCTTTTTGTAGGTCGTGAAAAGTCTATCCAGGCGCTCGAAGCGGCGATGGAGGCTGATAAGCGTGTATTGCTGGTCGCTCAACGAGAAGCTTCTCAGGATGATCCAGATAACGCCGATCTTTATTCCATGGGTACCGTGGCTGACATTATGCAGTTGCTTAAGCTGCCAGATGGAACGGTTAAAGTACTTATTGAGGGTAGTTTTCGCGCGGATGTCTTGGACGTTGAAGAAAACGCGGCTGGCTATACCCAGGCATATTTGATGCCCCGGGAAAGCGAGCCGTTGACCTCTCGTGAGCAAGAAGCGCTGGTGAGGGTGCTGCTCAACCAGTTCGAACAGTACGTTAAGTTATCTAAAAAAGTCCCCAATGAAGTATTGAATTCGCTGTCAGGGATTGAGGATCCAAGCCGCTTGGTAGATACCATCTGTGCACACTTATCGCTCAAAATTGGTGATAAGCAAGAGCTATTGGAGATGGATCGGGTGCGTGATCGTATAGAGCATTTGATGGCTCTGATCGAATCTGAAATTGATCTGCTTCAAGTGGAGAAGCGCATCCGCTCTCGAGTGAAAGAGCAGATGGAAAAGACCCAGCGCGAGTACTATCTCAACGAACAGATGAAGGCCATCCAGAAAGAGGTGGGGGACCTTGATAATGTACCTAATGAGGCTGAGAAGTACGAGAAGGCGATTAAAGAATCAGGCATGCCCAAAGACGCCTCTGACAAAGCCACTCAAGAGCTTAATAAATTAAAAATGATGGCTTCTAATTCTGCAGAAGCCACCGTTGTGCGTTCTTATCTAGACTGGTTAGTAGCGGTGCCGTGGAAAAAGCGCACCCGCGTTAAGCATGATCTGGTAAAAGCTCAGCAGGTGTTGGATGAGGATCATTACGGTTTAGAAGAGGTCAAAGCGCGGATTCTCGAGTATCTCGCTGTACAGAAGCGTGTGCGTAAGATGAAGGGGCCTGTACTATGCTTGGTTGGCCCGCCAGGGGTGGGTAAGACCTCGCTTGGTCAATCGATTGCCCGTGCCACCAACCGCAAATATGTGCGTTTGGCACTGGGCGGCGTACGCGATGAGTCAGAAATTCGTGGGCATCGGCGTACGTATATTGGTTCGCTGCCTGGTAAATTGATGCAGCGTATGAGTCGTGCTGGTGTCAAAAACCCACTTTTCCTATTAGACGAAGTCGATAAGTTAGGTATGGATCATCGTGGTGATCCTGCTTCTGCGCTGCTCGAAGTGCTGGATCCTGAGCAGAACAACAGCTTTAGTGATCATTATCTAGAGCTGGACTATGATCTTTCTGAGACACTGTTTATCTGCACGGCAAACTCGATGAATATTCCCAGTGCGCTGCTCGATCGCATGGAAATTATTCGTCTGCCGGGTTACACCGAAGATGAAAAACTGGCAATCGCAAAGCGCTATTTGTTGCCGAAGCAGTTAGAAGCTAACGGTTTGAAAGGCGATGAGCTGACGTTGGAAGACAGCGCGTTGTTAGAACTTATCCGCTATTACACCCGTGAAGCGGGTGTGCGCGAACTCGAACGACAAATTGCAAAGGTGTCGCGTAAAGTTCTGCGCGAACGGATTGAAAACGAAAATGACCCGCAGGCTAGCCAGGCGGGACAGAGCTTAACTGCTGAGCAGATTGAGCACTATGCTGGCGTGCGTCGCTATAGCTACGGCTTGGCTGAGCAAGAAGATCAAATCGGCCGAGTTACAGGCTTGGCTTGGACATCGGTGGGTGGTGAGCTGCTTAATATTGAGTCCGTTGTTACGCCCGGTAAAGGGCGAATCAACAAAACGGGCTCTCTTGGCGATGTGATGAAAGAGTCGGTAAGTGCTGCCCAGACAGTGGTTCGCGCTAGGGCCGAAGCTTATGGAATTGATCCCGATCGATTTGAGAAAGAGGATCTGCATATCCACGTGCCCGAAGGAGCCACGCCGAAGGATGGCCCCAGTGCCGGTATTGCGATGGTAACGGCGATTGTTTCCGCTTATACCCAGCGCGCAGTGCGCTGTGATGTTGCCATGACCGGTGAGGTTAATCTGCGCGGTGAAGTGTTGCCCATTGGTGGGTTGAAGGAGAAATTGCTGGCAGCTCGCCGCGGTGGTATAAAGACAGTGCTGATTCCTGAAGAAAACCGCCGTGATCTCAAGGAAGTACCAGATAATATCAAAGGTGCACTGGATATTCGTCCTGTACGTTGGATTGATGATGTCTTAGCCGTAGCGTTAGCTGATAAAGTAGAAAAAGGTGCGCAGTTAAAAAATACTGAAGCATCGTTTAACAGTGACGTCGTTGCTAGTACCCATTAAGCGGTTAAAGCTCTTTTTGATCTTTAACTTTACTTAATATTTTGGCCCGCTGTCTTGTGTGGCGGGTATTTCGAGGCATGGTTGCTCGACATGGGTTGCTTGACATAGCTTTAGAGGCATTGCTATAAAACGCAGCTATGCTTTGATAGTGATACCCATCGGTGCCATGCCGTTCAGAGCCATTTTTTTTGAAATAGTCAAGGGGTGAAGAGTGAATAAGTCCGAGCTGATTGAAGCCATTGCCGCATCTGCCGATATTCCTAAAGCAGCGGCAACCCGTGCATTGGATGCCATGGTAGAGTCTGTCACCGGTAGCCTGAAGAAAGGTGAAAGCGTATCGCTGGTAGGTTTTGGTACCTTCGCAATCAAAGAGCGTGCCGCTCGAACTGGTCGCAACCCTCAAACCGGTCAGCCGATCCAGATCAGTGCTGCAAAAGTACCCAGCTTCAAAGCAGGTAAAGCGCTGAAAGACGCCGTTAACTAATTTGGCAGCGTTTGTTGTAACCAATGGGCGCATCGCACTGGCGATGCGCCCATGTTATTTTCTGGCCCCTATTTGTTAAGATTTGGCGGGTCGATGTGTTTGGCTGTGACTATCTGAGGCTAGCATGCTGCAAAGTATTCGAGATGGCTCCAGGAGCTGGGGTGCCAAAATTATTATCGGTGTTATGGTCGCGGCCATGGCATTTTTCGGGATTGAGTCACTGTTCGGGCTTTTTGGTAGTGATCCGAATGAAGTGGCGAGCGTTAATGGCCAGCCAATTATGCGTCAGCAGGTTGAGCTAGAGGTGCAGCGAGCGCTCCGTTCAGGGCAGGTGCCACCAGAGCAAGAGCGCGCCTTGCGTAGCGATATGCTCGATCAGCTCATCACTCAGCAACTGCTATCTCAGTATGCTAAAGACGGTGGTTTTAGCGTTTCTGATGAGCAGTTAGATCAGATGATTGTCGGCCTGCCTGAGTTTCATGATCAGGATGGACGTTTCTCCGCTGACGTATTTCGTAATCGCTTAGCGGGTGCCGGCTATACGCCGATGTTGTTCCGCGATGAATTACGCGTTGATATCCAGCGCCAGCATTTGCAGCAGGGCCTCGCTTTTAGCGACTTTAGCCTACCTAATGAGCAGAGCCGCTTGGCAGAGCTACAGCGTCAGCAGCGTAATTTCCGCTATGTCGTATTAGATGGCTCAGATTTAGAAGCTGATATCGCCGTCAGCGAAGAGGCAATGCAGACTTATTACGACGCTAATCAAGCCCGCTTTGAACGGCCTGAGCAGGTACGCCTTGAGTACGTATTACTTGACCGTAGCGCGATGGCGCAAGAGAGTGAGGTCGATGAAGGCGCGCTACTGGATGCATGGCGCGAGCAAAATCGTGATGCTGACCGCCGCGTTTCGCACATCATGGTTACCTTTGGTGGTGAACGCTCCCGTGACGAGGCTCAGGCCTTAGCCGAAACCGCACGCGATGCACTGGATGGCGGTGAGTCTTTTGAGGAAGCCGCGTTACGCTACTCTGACGATACCGCCAGCGCTGAAGAGGGCGGTGATCTTGGGGTTATTAGCCGCGGTTTCTTTGGCGATGCGTTTGATGAGGCTGCCTTTGGCCTTGAGGAAGGTGGCATTTCTCAGCCTGTAGAGTTGGACGGTGCTTTCCATATTATCCAAGTAACGGATATCCAAGGCCCTTCGTTTGAAGAGCAGCGTAATGAGCTAGCGCGTGAAGTAGCCCTGCGTGATGTTGATAGTGATTTTAATCAGCAGGCTCAGAAGCTAATCGATGAAAGCTTTGCCGCGGATGACTTGCAAGGCGTTGCCGACCAGATTGGCTTAACGCTCAATGAAAGTGACTGGCTTGGCCGCGATGATCAAAGCGAGGGAGTGCTGTCTGAACCTGGCGTGATGTCGGCTGCTTTCAGTAGCGACGTACTGGAGGAAGGCTATAACAGCGAAGTGATTGAGCTCGATCCGGATCGGCGCATGGTGCTGCGGGTTGCCGAACAGCGCGATGCTACGCTGCTATCGCTTGATGATGTGCGAGAAGAGGTTGAGATTTCTGTAGCAGCCGAACAGCAGCAGCAGGCGTTACGAGAAGAAGCACAGGCGTTAATCACCCAGCTGAAAGGTAGCGGCCAAGCCGATATTGACTGGCTAGAGGCTGATAACGTTAGTCGCCAGGCCGATACCACGGTGCCTCAATCCATTGTGCAAGAAGCTTTCCGCATGAAGCACCCTGAAGAAGATCAGAGTGTCTATGCATCGGTTGAACTGCCGCAAGGCGTCGCCATTGTGGCGCTCGATAGCGTTAGCGATGGGGAAGTCGATGAGCAAATGCAGACGTTTGTCACCCAAATGTCTGAGCAGCTACGCGCTCAATCCGTTCTACAGGGGTTGATTGAGGATCTGCACAGCGATGCAGACATCGAGCGTTAAAATCGTATTGCCTGTTTGCAAAAAAAAGCCGATCTTCGTGATCGGCTTTTTTAGTGAAGCGACTCAATAATCAGGCGCTGGGCAGTTGGGCCAGTGTGAATTGGCGTAGCTGTGGCGTAGCTATGCCAGTGGTCTCAATAACGATATCCCAGCCATGCTGGGCATCCCAGTCGCCCAGCACATAGCGCTTGGCTGGAACGCCTTCCACCGTCACATCATGTACCAATGGGCGATGTGTGTGGCCGTGAATCATGGTGGCAACGCTGTAGCGCTCCATCAGCGACGTGACCTCTTGCTGCGTAACATCCATGATTGCCTCGGCCTTCGTTGCGTTGGCTTCCCCTGACTGCAAACGCAGACTTTTGGCTAGCTCCAAGCGCTGCTCTAAAGGCAGGGCAAGCATCTGTGTTTGCCACTCTGGATTACGCGACTGTGCTCGAAAAGCCATATAGGCCTGATCCATGGTGCACAGGCTATCGCCGTGCAGTAATACAACGGGGATGCCCTGAATTTCCACCTCGTGAACATCAGGCAGCAACGTTGCCTGGCAGGCCGCTACGAAGCGCTCACCCAGCAGGAAGTCGCGGTTACCGTGCATCAGATAGATGTGGGTGCCATCGTCACTCAGCTTACGTAAGCGCTGAATAACTTCTTGTGCAACCCGGCTGAGCGGATGGGCGGTAGCGTCAAGAAGGTCATCGCCAATCCAAGCATCAAATAAGTCACCCAGAATATATAGGGCATCGGCGCCAGAGGCGGTGTGTTCTAGGTAGTCATAAAACCCCTGATTAAGCTCAGGGGTATCGCTACTCAGATGCAGATCTGCAACAAGCAGTGTGCGCATAAAGCTCCCGGCCTTCGTTATTCAGCGTCTTTGACGTAGGCACGCTCAATAATGACATCTTCAGCAGGCACATCGGCGTGCATCCCGCGGCGAGTAGTCGCTACGTTTTTAATCTCGTTCACAACATCCATACCATCAACGACTTCACCAAATACCGCATAGCCCCAGCCTTGCAGGTTTTTGCCGCTATGATTTAGGAAGCTATTGTCGCCTACATTAATGAAAAACTGCGCAGTAGCAGAATTTGGGTCCTGGGTGCGAGCCATGGCCAGCGTGCCAACAGTGTTTTTCAAGCCATTGTCAGCTTCATTGTCAATGGCGTCACGGGTAGGTTTTTGCTCAAAGTTCTTATCAAAACCGCCGCCTTGAACCATGAATCCGTCGATTACCCGGTGAAACAACGTTTCGTCATAAAATCCGTCGCGGACGTATTGTTCAAAATTCGCCGCGCTAATCGGCGCTTTTTCATGGTTAAGAGCGATGGTGATGTCACCGTGGTTCGTCTGTAATACGATCATTGATAAATTCCTGTTCAATAAAGGCGTTCGCCTTGGCGCTGTGCATCGGCGTCACGTTATAATAGCTGTTTTGCCCTGCACCGCGAAGGCCCATAGTAGTATCCTATGTTTTTACGGGATGTTTTCACGGCATGCCTTCATTGCTTAGTACGCCATCCACCAGAGGTTATCAACACAATCATGACCAACGAGACCACCCCAGCGCCGAACTTCATTCGCAACCAAGTACGCGACGAAATCGAGGGCGGCCAGGTCACTAAAATCGTGACACGTTTCCCACCGGAGCCAAACGGCTTTTTGCATATCGGCCATGCGAAGTCGATCTGTTTAAACTTTGGGTTGGCGGAGCAGCTGGGTGGCGAGTGTCATTTACGTTTTGACGACACCAACCCGGCGAAAGAAGAGCAAGCCTACATTGATGCGATTAAAGAAGACGTCAGTTGGCTAGGCTTTGAGTGGGCAGGCCCCGTGCGTTTTGCTTCGGACTACTTTGATCAGCTTTACGCCTGGGCGCAGCACTTGATGCGTGAAGGCAAGGCCTATGTCGACGATCTTTCACCCGATGAAATTCGTGAGTACCGCGGCACGCTGACGTCGCCAGGCAAGCCTAGCCCTTATCGCGAGCGCAGCGCCGAAGAGAACCTGGATTTGCTAGCGCGCATGCGTGAAGGTGAGTTTGGTGAAAGTGAAAAAGTCGTGCGTGCAAAAATTGACATGGCGTCTCCTAATATCAATCTTCGCGACCCCATCCTTTATCGTATTCGTCACGCCAGCCATCATCAAACGGGCGATAAATGGAAAATTTATCCCTCCTACGATTTCACCCACGGCCAGTCAGATGCCATCGAAGGCATTACTCACTCAATCTGCACCTTGGAATTTGAAGATCACCGCCCCCTTTACGAGTGGTTTTTGAACAACCTGCCGGTGCCTGCCAAACCGCGCCAAATTGAGTTTGCCCGGCTAAATCTGGATTATACGCTTACCTCCAAGCGCAAGCTGAAGCTGCTGGTCGATGAAAACATTGTCAATGGCTGGGACGATCCGCGCATGCCGACTATTTCTGGCATGCGTCGTCGTGGCTACACGGCGGCGTCTATTCGAAAGTTCTGCGAGATGATTGGCGTTACTCGCGCTGATGGTGGCTTGGTTGATATTGCGATGCTTACCCACGCGATTCGCTCGGATCTTGAGGACAATGCACCGCGAGCCATGTGCGTATTGAAGCCGCTGAAAGTCGTGCTGACCAACGTTCCGGCAGACCACGAAGAAATGTACGAAGTGCCTGGGCACCCAGCGCGCGATGATATGCCGATGCGCAAGGTGCCGTTCACTCGGGAACTCTACATCGACCAAGAAGACTTCATGGAAGATGCGCCCAAAAAATTCTTCCGCCTGGCGCCAGGTAAAGAAGTTCGTTTGCGCAATAGCTATGTGATTCGCTGCGATGAGGTCATTAAAGACGCCGCCGGTGAGATTGCCGAGCTGCACTGTTCGGTTGATTTTGACACCCTGGGCAAAAACCCTGAAGGGCGTAAGGTTAAAGGTGTGATTCATTGGGTTAGCGCACCTCACGGCGTGCCGGTAGAAGTGCGTCTGTATGACAACCTGTTCACCATTGAGCAGCCTGATCGTGATAAAGATGTCGATTTCCTTGAGCACTTAAATCCTGAGTCTTTGGTGGTGTGTCACGCCATTGGAGAGCCTAGCCTTGCTGAAGCTACTCCTGAGTCACGCTTTCAATTTGAACGTGTCGGCTACTTCTGTGCTGATCGTCACGACACCACGCCGGAAAAACTCGTGTTTAACCGTACCGTGGGTCTGAAAGATAGCTGGGCTAAAATCAAGCAGAAGGGTTAAGGGCTGAGAAACATGGATAGGCATATGCATATTTACAATACGTTGACGCGACGCAAAGAACCTTTCACCCCGCTAGTGGCGGGAAAAGTGAGCATGTATGTTTGCGGCATGACGGTGTATGACTATTGCCACCTTGGGCATGCCCGAGTGATGGTCGCCTTTGATGTCATCACGCGCTATTTGCGTGAGCGTGGTTTCGAGATCAACTACGTACGCAATATTACCGATATCGACGACAAAATCCTCAAGCGCGCTGATGAAAATGGTGAAAGCATCTCGGCACTGACTGAGCGTATGATCGCAGCCATGCACGAAGATGAGGCGCGTTTATTCGTCTTGCCGCCGAGTCACGAACCGCGCGCCACCGGGCATATTGGCGATATCGTGGCCATGATTGAAACGCTGATTGAAAAAGGTTATGCCTACGCGGCTGATAATGGAGATGTCTATTATCGGGTACGTAAATTTGCAAATTACGGCAAGCTTAACAACCGCCAGCTTGACGATATGCGCTCAGGTGCGCGGGTTGATATTGATGTCAACAAAGAGGACCCGCTCGATTTCGTCCTCTGGAAAGCGGCTAAACCGGGCGAGGCTCACTGGGCGTCGCCCTGGGGCAACGGTCGCCCTGGCTGGCATATTGAGTGCTCTGCGATGTCGACCTGCTGTTTGGGCGATACGTTTGATATTCATGGCGGCGGGCCGGATTTAACCTTTCCGCATCATGAAAATGAAATTGCCCAAAGCGAAGCGGCCACTGGCAAAACTTACGTTAATACTTGGATGCATGCTGGGGCAGTGCGTGTGAATCAAGAGAAGATGTCCAAGTCGCTGGGCAACTTCTTTACCATCCGCGACGTGTTGGCCGAACACGACCCCGAAGTAGTGCGTTTTCTGCTGGTGGCGAGCCATTATCGTAGCCCTATTAACTATTCAGTAGATTCACTGACGGAAGCAAGAAAATCACTGACTCGCTTATACACGGCGCTGCAGGATGTGGAAGTTAGCGTCGTAAATAGCACCGCGTCGACCTATCGTGAGCGTTTTACTCAGGTCATGGACGATGATTTCAACTCTCCAGAAGCGCTGGCCGTATTGTTTGAATTAGCGCGAGAACTCAATCGCGCCAAGCAGGAAAAGCCTGAAGAAGCGCCTCGCCTGGCCGCTGAGTTAAAGCAGCTTGGCGCTATTTTGGGGCTGCTTCAGCAAGTGCCACTAACCTTCTTGCAGGGCGCGCAGCTGGCTATGCCACTTAGCGAAAGCGAGATTGACGCTAAAATAGCGCAGCGCATAGCGGCCAAAGCGAATAAAGACTTTGCCCAGGCCGATGCAATCCGCGATGAGCTTGCAGCGCTAGGCATTATTCTTAAAGATGCTCGGGAAGGCACGTCTTGGATCTTTGAAGCGCCTTAGCGTATATCCATTAAATGGCTTGGCTGAGATAGGCTCTGACTTAAACGCTAAGGGTCTTTTTATACTCAAGACGCTGAAGGCTCTTATACTCAAGGCGCTGAAGGCTCTTATACTGGATAAGAGCCTTAGTCGACAAAAGCCCACTGCAAAAGGAATTCCAAGATGCGCTTTTCTGCTAATTCTTTCATGGCTAATTGCTTCATTGTTAAGCCCTTGATCGGCGCCTGTGCCGTATCTTTGACGGCATTCTCTTACGCCAGCGCTAATGAGCCGGTGGTCGTCTCATCAAAAATCGATACGGAAGGTTCCGTGCTGGGTGAGCTGATTATTCAGACTCTTGAGCGCAATGACATTGCTACCGAAAACCGCTTGCAGCTAGGCGCTACCAGCGTGGTTCGTACAGCCTTAGAAGCTGGTGAAATTGATGTGTACCCAGAGTACACGGGGAACGGCGCCTTCTTCTTTGATATGACCGACAGCGGCGTGTGGAATGACGCTGACAAGGCGTATGAAACCGTTCGAGAACGCGATGCAGAGCAAGGCTTAGTGTGGTTACAGCCTGCTAGCGCTAACAACACCTGGGCAATGAGTATCCGTGAAGACGTCGCCACCGAGAATGATCTAGTAAGCCTCGATGATCTGGCCGCCTATTTAGCTGACGGTGGCGCGTTCAAATTTGCGGCTAGCGCTGAGTTTGTAGAATCAGCGCTAGCGCTTCCAGCGTTCCAGCAAGCCTATGGCTTTACATTGGGCGATGATCAGCTGCTGGTGCTTTCCGGAGGTAACACCGCCGCTACTATGCGCGCCGCAGCGCAGCAGACCAGCGGTGTTAACGGCGCTATGACGTATGGCACGGACGGCGGATTAAAAGCCTTGGGTTTAGTGGTTCTGGAAGATACCAAGGGCGTACAGCCCGTTTATCAACCTGCGCCCGTAGTACGTGAAAGTGTCCTGTCCGAGTATCCGGAAATGGAAGCGTTACTTAACGAAGTGTTCGTCACTCTCGACTTAGATACGCTGCAAACGCTTAATGCCGATGTGGCGGTTAACGGCTTGTCGCCGGCCCAAGTGGCCAGTGACTATCTTGACACGCTGGATCAGTAGCGCCTGATCTCGTTAATTACTAGTCTTTGATGCTCAGGATGATTCATTAATGTCGCTACGGGATGCACTGCCGACCCCCCGCATCCACCGAGATGGGCTGAACCCTAATGCTGTGCTGATTAGCCTTAGCATTGTCATGCTGGCGGCATTCTGGACATTAGACATGGTGAGCATGGCCCCCAATCGAATTGTATTGGGAACCGGCTATAGTGCCCCGGCAGCGTTTGGCTGGCCCGGTGCACTGTTAGCCACGCTACTGTTCTGCGCCATTAGTTTTTTAGCGTGGCAGCCAAGTCAGCGCCACTACCAAGCGCTGCTAGCGGCGGTGGTTATGCTAATGGCCTTAATGCCGTTCGGATTAATAGTCAGCAGCTTTTTATTAATTGAGCCTGAACTTGCCCAGGCGCGTTTAGGCCTGGGAGCCGGGTACTGGGTGACGCTGTTCATACTGTTGCTGTGTTTGGTAGAGCTGCGTTTACGCCTAAACCTAACACGCCTATGGCCCACACTGTTGCTCAGTGGCATTGCCTTAGTGTGGTGGCTGTGCGCCACGCTCTGGTTAGATAGTCTTGCTTTGGTGCAAGAGTTTAAAGCGCGTGATCAGCTGTTTCTCCGCGCTGTTGGCCAGCATATGACGCTGGTGGGTATTGCCGTTAGCGTGAGCATTGTATTGGGGCTTGCGCTGGCGCTATTAATGCGCCGCTACGCACGGCTACAGAAAGTCGCCTTCACGGTACTCAATTTCCTTCAAACGATTCCTAGCATTGCACTGTTTGGCTTACTGCTGGCACCGCTTGCCTGGCTTGCCGTTAACGTGCCTTTTTTAGCCAAGCTTGGCGTTAGCGGTATTGGCACAACGCCTGCTTTAATCGCATTGATAGCCTACAGCCTGCTTCCCATGGTACGTAACACCTATACCGCGCTTGAAGAGGTTAGCCCTGTGACATTAGAGGCTGCCAAAGGTATGGGCATGCGTGCTAGCCAGCGATTTTGGCAGGTGCGGCTGCCGCTGGCGCTACCGGTGCTGTTAGAGGGCGTTCGCATTACCACAGTTCAAGCTATTGGATTGACCGCCGTGGCGGCGCTGATTGGTGCAGGAGGCCTTGGCACCTTTATTTTTCAAGGTTTAGGTCAGGCGGCAATGGATATGGTTTTGCTTGGCGCATTGCCTATTTTAATGCTGGCTCTCGTAGTTGATGCAGGTTTGGGGGCGCTGGCTGAAGCGCTGCGCCCCGGGGGGGCAAGATGATTGAGCTTGCGCACGTCTCTAAGCGATTTGGCAGTGAAATCGCGGTAAACGATATCTCGTTACGGATACCCAAAGGCAAGTTCTGCGCATTAGTCGGCACCTCCGGCTGCGGTAAATCGACGACGCTGCGTATGATTAATCGCTTGATCGCGCATAGCGAGGGCGAAATCATCCTCGATGGAGCATCGATCGAAACGTACGACCCGGTAAAACTACGCCGTCGGATTGGCTATGTTATTCAACATACGGGGCTATTTCCTCACTGGAGCGTGGCGCGCAACATTGGCCTGGTTCCGCGGTTGTTAAAGTGGCCATCAATAGACGTTCAGGCGCGTGTAGAAGAGCTGATGCAGTTGCTGGGCTTGCCGGTCGAAGAGTTCGGGCATAAATATCCCCACCAGCTTTCGGGTGGCCAAGCGCAGCGGGTAGGCGTTGCGCGCGCACTCGCTGCCAATCCCGATATAATGCTGATGGACGAACCCTTTGGCGCGCTTGATCCTATCACCCGTGAAAAACTGCAGGATGAACTAGCAAAACTGCAGGCGCGAATGCACAAAACCATTGTGTTCGTGACTCACGATATGGACGAAGCGCTAAAGCTAGCCGACCACTTGGTTGTCATGCGAGATGGGCGGATTGTCCAGCAGGGCTCACCCCTTGCACTGTTAAAGCATCCCGCCGATCCTTTTGTTGAATCGCTGCTAGGCGGCCTTGAGCGGGGCTTGAAACAAGCGGCACTAACGCGGGTTAAAGACCACATGAACTCGCTGGGTTCAGCGCTGCCTGCCCAGTCACGTATTCCCGCGGACTTTTCACTGCGCCAGGCGCTATCTATGATGCTGCGCGACCATAGCGATCGGCTAACCGTTGTCGATCAGCATGATGTACCTGTCGGCGAGCTTTCGTTACGCAAAATTGTAAAAGAAGCCCATCTGGACAAAGGCAATTCGCGTGAGTAATTCGCTATGGCGATGGCCGCTGCTGTGGATCTCGCTACTGCTTATCAGCGTTGTGGGAATGTCTGCTGCTGAGCCACTTTTTCACTGGGTAGAACCCGATGCTCGGCAGGTGATTTACAGTCGCGCCGATTTTTATGTGCTACTCGGACGCCATCTTTTTGTTGTCGGCATCGCGGCGCTGGTGACGATTAGCATTGGTGTCTCAGCGGGGATTGCCGTCACCCGCAAGCGGGGCAGTGACTTTCTCCCTTTGGTAGGCCAGGTAGCATCATTGGGCCAAACCTTTCCGCCGGTGGCCGTTTTAGCGCTGGCAGTGCCGGTACTGGGCTTTGGTACGCTGCCTATCATTGTGGCGTTAATGCTTTACGGGCTGCTTCCTATTGTGCGTAACACTCTTACGGGGCTGCAAGAAGTTGATGCTGAGCTTATAACCGCGGCTCATGCAATGGGCATGACGCCGTTACAAATATTACGCCAAGTAGAGCTGCCTTTAGCGGCCCCAGTTATATTGGCAGGCATCCGCACATCGGTGACGATTAATATCGCCACGGCCGCACTAGGCGCGACCGTCGGGGCCAGCAACCTGGGCGACCCCATTATTTCCGGCATCGTTAATGGCAATATGGCCTATGTCGTTCAGGGGGCACTGACGATTGCGTTATTGGCGTTATCGGTCGATAGTCTGTTTGAAGTGCTGCAACGCCAGCTGCGTTCTCGTCTCTCTGCGTCTTAAGTAGCATCCCTAAAATCCTTGTGCTGCGTTACTGTCGCAGTAGTTGTGTTGGCCAATGGCAGATAAATCCACTGGCATGAATGGTCTTAACCAGCAACACTGCCCTCATAAGGGGTAAAACAAGGACAATATTCATGACAAAGTACGTACACCAGCCGGATTTTATGACCGGTGATGAGCTTTCGATACCCACGTTTAGCCTGCTTGATCCCGAAGGTGATCTTTACCCAGGCGCCGTAGAGCCCGCCCTTGAACGTGACCACGCTCGGCGTATTTATCAAGCGATGCTCGCTACGCGTATTTTAGACGAGCGGATGCTGGCGGCTCAGCGCCAAGGGCGTCTCAGCTTCTATATGCAGTGCACCGGGGAGGAAGCGGCCGTTGTGGGAGCCGCTGCGGCTCTTAATGATGCCGATATGATCATGGCACAGTACCGTGAGCAGGGCGCCTTGATGTATCGCGGCTTCTCAATTGACGAGTTTATGAATCAGCTCTTCGGCAATGACCTGGATTACGGCAAGGGTCGGCAAATGCCAATTCACTATGGGTCGCGTAAGCTTCACTACATGACCATCTCGTCGCCTTTAGCGACACAAATCCCACAGGCAACGGGCTATGCGTATGGGCAAAAGCTCGCGGGTAACGGTCACTGCACGCTAACCTTCTTTGGCGAAGGTGCCGCATCAGAAGGTGATTTCCACGCCGCGTTAAATATGGCGTCGGTGCACCAGGTGCCGGTTATTTTCTTCTGTCGTAATAACGGCTATGCCATTTCAACGCCTGCCGTTGAGCAGTTTGCCGCTGATGGCATTGCGCCGCGTGCCTTTGGCTACCATATGCACGTTATTCGCGTTGACGGTAACGATGTGTTGGCCGTCTATGAAGCGACCCGCCAGGCACGCAAAATCGCCGTGGAGCGCAACCAGCCGGTACTGATTGAAGCGATGAGCTATCGCCTTGCGGCACACTCGTCCTCGGATGACCCTTCTGGCTATCGTTCTAAAGACGAAGAAGAACTGTGGCGCGCCAAAGACCCGGTGCTACGGCTTCACAAATGGCTTTTGAAAAAGCAGTGGTGGAGCGAAGAAGAAGAGACCGCTCAGCAAGAAACACTGCGTCGTGAAGTACTGGAGACCATGAAGCGCGCTGAAAAACGCTCATCCCCGCCCCTTGAGAGTTTAATCAGTGATGTATATGCCGACATTACCCCCGAGCTGCAGCGTCAATTTGATCAGCTTAAGCGGCATATTCGTCGTTATCCGGATGCCTATCCTCGTGGCGCCAAGTCGCTAGATTTGGGCGTCGGCTCAGGCACTGATTCTCAGGGAGAGGCGTAACATGGCCACAATGAATATGCTCCAGGCGATCAATAACGCCCTGGATATCGCCATGGCAGAAGATGAAAAAGTCATTTGTTTTGGCGAAGATGTGGGTATTTTTGGCGGCGTGTTTCGTGCCACTAGCCATCTGCAGGAGAAGTATGGCAAATCGCGCTGCTTCAATACGCCGCTGGTTGAGCAGGGCATTATTGGGTTTGCCAATGGTTTGGCAGCCCAAGGCTCAGTGCCCGTAGCGGAAATTCAATTTGCCGACTACATTTTTCCGGCATTCGATCAAATCGTCAATGAAACTGCCAAATTCCGCTACCGGTCAGGTGACCTATTCAACGTCGGTGGGCTGACCATTCGCACTCCATACGGTGGCGGTATTGCGGGGGGGCTCTATCACTCCCAGTCGCCAGAAGCCTATTTTACCCATACGCCAGGTTTAAAAGTGGTGGTGCCGCGTAATCCTTATCAGGCCAAAGGGTTGCTGCTGGCTGCTATTCGTGACCCGGACCCAGTGCTTTTTCTGGAACCCAAACGTCTCTATCGCGCCGCGGTAGGCGAAGTGCCCGAAGAGGACTTTCAGCTGCCCATTGGTGAAGCTGAAGTAATCAAAGAAGGTACGGATATCACCGTGGTCGGCTGGGGCGCGCAGATGGAAGTTATTGGTAAAGCCGTTGAATTGGCCGAAGAGCAGGGGATCACCTGTGACGTCATTGACCTGCGCACGCTACTGCCTTGGGATGCCGATACGGTCGTCGAGTCGGTGCTTAAAACAGGCCGCCTAGTCGTGAGCCATGAGGCGCCGTTAACCGGAGGCTTCGCCGGTGAAATTGCTGCCACCATTCAAGAACGTTGTTTTCTCTACCTTGAATCGCCCATCGCCCGGGTGACAGGGCTTGATACGCCTTTTCCGCTGGTATTGGAAAAAGAGTACATGCCTGATCACCTGAAAATTTTTGAAGCGATTCGCGAAAGCGTTAACTTTTAGCGGCTGAAAGCGCCTAAAAACGCATGGGGAGAATAACAATGAGTGATTTTTTACTACCTGATATTGGCGAAGGCATTGTCGAGTGTGAAGTCGTCGAGTGGCACGTTGCTGAAGGTGACGTCATCGCTGAAGATCAGCCGATCGTTGAAGTCATGACCGATAAGGCACTGGTTGAAATCACCGCGCCTGAGGCGGGTATTGTTACCAAGCTTTACGTTCCTCAAGGCCAAATTGCTAAAGTGCACGCGCCGCTTTATGCCTACCAAATTGACGCTAAGCATGAGTCCGCTGGCTCTGTAACCTCGTCGGTAGCCGATCAATCCGGCACTGATGAAATGCCGGTCGAGCTGCCTGAACATGGTTCAGACTTGTCGACGGATACGGCCGCTCAGAAGTCCGGCGGCGAGTATGCGGGCGGCTATAAAGTCCCTGCAAGCCCTGCCGTTAGGCGCTTAGTGCGTGAGCACTCCCTAAAGCTTGCGGACATTGCGAGCAGTGGCAAAGATGGCCGAGTGCTAAAAGAGGACGTGCTGGCGCATTTAGACCAAGTGTCGCCAACTACTGCCTCTGCTAACGCGGCATCGAGCCAATCGGCGCTAGCAATGCCCGCCAACGGCACAGAGCCCAGGGTTGAGCCGTTACGCGGCATACGGGCCGTCATGGCGAAACGTATGGTGGAGGCGGCCAGCACTATTCCGCATTTCCACTATGGCGAAGAGATTGATGTTACCGCGCTGCTATCCTTAAGGGAGCGCTTAAAACCGCTGGCAGAGGCTCAGGGCGAGCGGCTAACGTTAATGCCGTTCTTTATGAAAGCGATGGCGCTGGCGGTTGCTGAAACGCCTATTCTCAATGCGCAGTTAAATACGGCGGGCAATGAACTACATTACTACCCACAGTGCAATATCGGTATGGCGGTGGATAGTAAAGCGGGCTTGATGGTGCCCAACGTTAAACGCGTTGAGCGGCTAACCTTGCTGGAAATAGCCCGTGAAGTAGGCCGGTTAACGACGTCAGCCCGCGAGGGGAGAGTCGATCAAGCCGACCTGAAGGGTGGCACCATTAGCATATCGAACATCGGCGCTTTAGGTGGTACCTACGCCTCACCGATTATCAATGCACCGGAAGCCGCCATTGTTGCTATTGGCAAAACCCAGTGGCTGCCGCGTTTTGATGAAAGCGGCGCGGTTGTGCGTCGTGCCATCATGACCATTACCTGGGCAGGTGATCATCGCTTTATCGATGGCGGGACGATCGCGCGCTTTTGTAATACTTGGAAGGGGTTTCTGGAAACGCCGGACGCCATGCTGCTCCATTTGGCGTAACGTTGATGTCTCAGGCACCGCTTCAGCAGTTTTATATACCCGAAGAGCAGTCGGTATATCTGCTGAGTCATCACGATGCCCGTAAGCTTAAAGACTGGGTGGCGCTGTGCCAAGCGCAGCTCACTCAGTTAGGTTACCAAGGCATTGAGTTAATTGGTAAAGGGGCTTACGGCTTCGTATTTGGCGGTAGCGCCACGCGCCAGGGTGCTACCGCTCATTACGTATTTAAGTTTTCACGCATCACCTTGCCAACCCATCTGCAAGAGCGCCTTGAAGAAGAGGCGTTTATGCTTGATCAGGTCTCGCATCCGCGAATCCCCGGCTTGATTACCTATCAGCGCTCCCGCGGCCAGTCTATTCTGGTGATGGAGCGTGCACCCGGCTGGAATTTAGAGCAGATCTCGCTTAAGCAGGGGCGTCTCTCTGCGCGCTTGATCGTGCGCATTGCCGCTCAGTTGGCCGATATTGTTATGGCTCTGCGGCGGGAGTCTGGGCCTAAGTCTCGGGCGGTGGTCCATGGTGATATCAAACCCTCCAATTTGGTGTATGACCCTGAGAACGAATCGATTGCGCTAATCGACTGGGGCTCATCGGTGTTTGCTCAGCTAGATGCCGAGCTGCAGTTTGTTGGCGCCAACGTGATGGAGCTAATGTCGGACAATCTGCAGCAAACCAATGCCCGCCTAGGAGATGTTTACTTTATCGGAGAGGAGCAGTTGAACGGGGCGCTCTCATCGCCGCGGTTTGATGAGCAGGGTGTTGCGGGCACTCTGTATGCTCTTGCTTCTGCTCAGTCCTGCCGCTTTGGCCACCGGGCTATTCCTGCCTGCTCGCTGGGCTTACCTATGGAGTTTGCGCGTACTTTGGACGGTATGTTGGATCCGGATGCTTACATTCGGCGTAAAGCCGGCGACTATTTTTTACATCATATGGCGCGAATGGCCAGAATAGTGATGATCGATCTGCCCACATCTCTCGATGTGCCGCTGGTGCCTGTTTGGGGCCGCCCGGCTCAGCAGGAAATTGATACCGTTGTGTATAGCTCACGCAAAGCTTTTCTACGCGAAGCCAATGCCCAAGAAACCCTTAATGACGTCAATGATGTGCAGCTGGATCGCTATTACAAGCAGTTTATGCAAGGCATGGGCGAGGCTGAAAAAGCATTTTTGGCCTCGGTAAGCCGCTTAGGAAAATACCCCGTAGTGGGCGGTTTGGCAGTGCGCTGGGAGCGGGAAGGGGTATACATCGACTCTTCGCTAAACCTTCACGACCCTGCACTCAAGCCTGCCTTTATAGAAGCAGTCAATAACATGGTGCACTTGGCCCGGGCCATTCATCGCCAGGGGGTATTTAAAAGCTGCCTGTTTAATGCTCGCCAGACCCTGCACTTAGAGCGTGCTTCAGCAGATGACGCATTTGTCCGCGAATCAACGATGACCATCAGCTATGAGCTAAGTGCGATGCCAGAGCTTGAAGACCGTACGCGCCAGCACAGCTATTTTGAAGACGGTCCTGACCCTGAAGAGCTACTGGTGCTGCCTGCCTCAATAATGCGAGTGCTGCAGCAGCTCAACGATATTCACCACACCGGTATGATTATTTTTGAAGCACTGCCTCAGCACCTCAAAATCCACAGTTACTACCGGTTACTAGACCCTGGTAAAGAGCGTGAGTTTGGCACGCTACTGGACAACATTCTGGCATCGGTTAGCGAAATTGAAGGCCTGGGAGTATCTGGGTTTATGAAAATGCCCTATAAAGACACCCGCTATTTTACTCACCTTGAGAAGCAGCCTGAGCGCTTTTATCCTCGCGACCCGCGGGAATATGTCAAGAAACAGGCAACGCAGTAACGGCCAGGCATTAGTGGCTGTGCGCATTAGCAATTACGTCTGACTGCTGTGCCAACCAGGCTGCCAACTGCTCTGTCAGCTCATCGCTGGCAAGGCCAAAGGCATCCACCACATCAGTAATGTCAACGCTGGTAGCTTGCGCGCTGGCGCTAAAGTCCATGGCAGCCAGAGGCGTTCGGTTTTGAGTGCCTAGCAGTTGCACGTCAAGCTGCACCTTAACCGTCGGTGGCTGGGTAACATAGTCGCTTTGGAAATGGCGAAGCTCGCTGAGTAGCCGCAAGTCATGCGGTAATCGATCACTGCCTACGCCAGCAAACAGCTGGCTCTGCTGTAGCCCATCTATCAAACGCGCCTGCAGCAGCTCAGGCGTATCTTCGTGCCAGCGGGCATCTTCATAAACATTGACAATAGCGCGCTCGGGATAGACCACAATCCGGTTGCTGCTCAATAAATAGCCCGCTTCCGGTGCCGCAATGCCAAGACGCTGGTTAGCTAGCGGCGCATGAGAGGCGGCGACAGCTATGGGGGCCGCGGGCAATCGATAAAGCATCGCAGGCTCACTTTCGGGCAGTATTGAACAGCCGCTGGTGAATAGCAGCGCAGTGCCAACTAAGATGCATGCCGTGTGCCGATAGTTCATGGGCGGAACTCCTTTATCTGGTCTCGGCCCAGAAGGAAGTCCGTCGGGCTGTCTTCTAACTGACGTGTAATACGGTCAAGGGTATTCAGCGTAGAGCGAAGCGACGAGAGCGCCGGCGCAATATCTTGTGCGCCTTGCAGGCTGCCTTCAATGGCGCCAGCATTGGTCTCTACTAATTGTTCGACGCGCTGTGCCGCGCTGGCCACATCGCGGCTGGCGTCGGCGGCGCTTTGCATCACTAATCGGCCATCTTCGCGCAGTAGCTGCGTGGCTTCTTGGCTAAGTGCATCGATGCTTTCAAGGGTCGTGGTCGCTTGCCGAGACACATCACTGAACAGCGCCATGTTTTCGTCCAGAGCACTCTGCTGATTCGCGATCATTTCAGTGATTCGGGCGATGTTGTTGAGAATCGTGCCTGCCTGTTCACGGTTGTTATCATCAAACAGGTCGTTAACGCTTTTTAGAATGGCGTTAATGTTCTCGATCATATCCTCACCTTCATCGAACAGTGTTGCGATGGGGGAAGGGTCTGACTGAATGAAGGGAGCATCGGCATCAGTTTGATCAATCAGCCGTTGGCTTTCCGGCGTGCCGCCGTAAAGCTGTACCGACATGCTTCCGGTGATGCTCGCAAACGCAAGCTTCGCTCGCGTGTCGGTTTTTATCGGCGTGTCTTCGTATACCCGGATATTGGCAACCACTTGGCGCGGGTCAGCAGGGTCTAGCGTAAGCTCGGTGACATCGCCTACTTCGATGCCGTTATACTGTACCGTGCTGCCAATGGATAAACCGCTAACGCTACGTTCAAATAAAATGCGATAAGGCTGGTAGTCACGTTGCCCGGATGCATAGCTCATCCATAGTGCAAACAGCAGCGCTGCGGCCACGGTCGCCAGTGTGAAAAAACCAATTAAAACGTGGTGCGCGCGCGTTTCCATGTGCTGTCACTCCGGGCTGTCTGTAGTAGGCGAAGACGCGGTATGAGCATGTTGTGCGGCTCGACCACGTGGCCCGTGAAAATAGTCTTGCACCCATTCATCGTCCGTTTGCGCTACTTTATCGATGGTATCTACCACCAGCACACGTTTTTGCGACAGCACGGCAACTCGATCACAGACGGCGTACAGTGTATCCAAGTCATGGGTAACCAAAAACACACTGAAACCTAACGCATTGCGAAGTGTTACCAGCAGTTGATCGAACGAGGCAGCGCCGATGGGGTCAAGCCCGGCCGTCGGTTCATCGAGAAATAAAATGTCGGGATCAAGTGCTAAGGCACGGGCTAGGGCGGCACGCTTTATCATGCCTCCTGATAGTGATTCGGGAAATTGCAGCGCTGCCTCAGGCGGTAAACCGACAAGTGAGAGCTTCACTCTGGCGAGATGCTCTGCATCTTCACGTGGTAGCTTGGCGTGTTCAATTAGCGCCAGCGCAATATTCTCTTGCAAGTTTAGTGAGCTAAAAAGCGCCCCTTGCTGAAAAAGCACGCCAAAGCGCCGCTCTATTCTACTGCGTTCTGTTTCATCAAGTTCATGAAGTGCCGTGCCAAGCACTTTGATCGTGCCCTCATTGGGTCGCCTCAATCCTACAATGCTGCGCAACAGCACTGATTTACCGGTACCAGAACCGCCCACCACGCCGAGAATTTCTCCACGCTCAAGCGTTAAGTCCAAGTGATCATGAACAATGTGAGAGCCAAAGCGGTTGACGAGCCCAGTTACGTTAATCACCGAGTGGTCTTTGTCCTGTTTCGGTACGTCTGAGTGCATCACCAGCCCATCTCCATAAAGAATAGCGCGGCCAGTGCATCAATCAGAATCACCATGAAAATCGACTGCACTACGCTAGACGTCGTATGTGCGCCCACCGACTGGGCACTGCCGCTAACCTTAAAGCCCTCTAGGCAGCCGATAACGGCAATTACAAAGGCAAATATCGGTGCCTTGCTAAGGCCAACTAAAAAGTGCACCACGGACACATCTTTTTGCAGCGTGCTCATAAATTGCGTCAGCGAAATATCCAGTGACAGTGTCGCTACCATGGCACCACCGGCTAAGCCGCTGAGCATACCCACAAACGCCAATATTGGTAGGCTGATTAACATGGCCATCACTCGGGGAAGCACCAAAAGCTCAATGGGGTCTAGCCCCTGTGCTTGAAGGGCATCAATTTCCTCGTTGGATTTCATGGCGCCAATTTGGGCGGTAAAGGCGCTGGCGGTTCGTCCCGCTAAGAGTATTGCAGCAAGCAAAACGCCAAATTCACGTAAGAATGAGAACGCGACAAGATCGATGGTATAGACCGTGGCGCCAAAATCTGCCAACACGGTCGCGCCAAGAAACGCCACCACGGCGCCGACCATGAAGGTTAATAACGCAACAATAGGCACGGCGTTAAGGCCGCTTTGCTGAATATGGGCAACCGTCGCCGTTAATCGCCAGCGACGTGGCCGCAACAGTAGATGACATAGCGTGGCCACCACAAGGCCAATAAACGCCAGTAGCTGGCGCTGCTGCGACCACAGCGCCACCATGTGCTGTCCAACGCCTGCAAGCGCCTGGCTGATGCGTGAATAAGAGGGAGGCTCAACGTCAAGCGGCGCGTCCATAGCTTCAGCAATACGAATGAGCAGCGCCTGCTGCTCTTTTGGCAGTTCATCTGCCCATTGCGCAACCGTGCGCGATTTCTCAATGCCGATAAGCTCAACAATCAGGGTCGCACCGGCTGTATCTAGCCGAGTAATAGCCTTTAATGAAATGTGCTCCTGTGACTTTTTACCAATCTCACTTCGAGCAATCGCTGATTTGATAGAGCGGTAATTGGCAAGCGTCCATTCGCCCTGTAGCGCCCGTGCTTGATCATCACCTGCTATCCACTCGCTTGGCATCCCCACTCCTTGGCGCTCATTATGTTAATGCGCTTCTTTAGAAGGCTATGATGCATTCAAACGAGCGTTAGTTAAAGCCTCTCGCGTTGCCTCTATCGCGCAGAGCGGGATCTGGGCGCTAGCTCTTGCTTAATGTAGGCGGCCACTTCTTTTAAGCGCGGGCCTAAGTTATTCACCAGCCGATCATGATCAAGACGCAGGCTCGAGCCGCCGCAGTTAATGGCCATTACCTCCGCGCCATCTTCTAATATTAGCGGCATAGCGACTGCGCTAATATCGCGCTGCCAATCCTGCTCGGAAAGACAAAAGCCGTATCTTTCAAAATCTTGCATGCTCTGGTGAATGCCCGCTTGATAGCGTGGCCATTCGCTGCCATACGCTTCGGCCAGTTCCTGGAGAACCTGCTGGCGACGCTCTTCTGACAGGCCACACAGCCAGGCGCGACCAATGGCGGAGGTGGCGATGGGTAGTCGGGAGCCTGTATCTAGACGAATAATAAGCGGGCCGTGGCCGTGGCAGGTTTCCAAATACACCATATCGCTTCGGTCCGCGCCGCCCAGGCTAACGTTGCAGTCGGTAGCATCGGCAAATTTTTGCAGATGTGGGCGGGCAATTTCGCGAATGCCCATATTAGCCAGAAAACGGTAGCCCAGCGCCAATACGCCGGGGCCGAGTCGATATTTCTCCAAATGGGTGTTGTGCTGAAGATAGCCCAGCTGAGTAAGCGTATAGGTTAAACGTGAAACGGTAGGGCGCGGGATATTGGTACGGTTTGAGAGTTCGGCATTGCCTAAATACTCTTCTCCAGCGCCAAAGGCGCGCAGCAGCTCTAAGCCGCGCGCAAGCGCGGTGACAAAGTTACGATCTTTTCCAGACAGTTGCAGGTCGTCGGCATCAGTGTCAAAGGGTTGCATGCAGTGTCCCAACAATAGGTGGCTTATGGTGCCCAGTATCGCATATCTATTTAGGCACATCTTTGCAGCCAGTCAGCGAAAAGCTGGCCGTTATAAAACTATCTCAGCCATCAAGGCGTTCAATGATCGTCGCGATACCTTGGCCAACGCCAATGCACATTGTCACCAGCGCATAGCGCCCGCCGGTGGCTTCTAGTTGACGCAGGGCTGTGAGCGCCAAGCGCGTGCCTGATGCGCCTAGCGGGTGGCCGATAGCAATCGCGCCGCCGTTAGCATTTAAACGTGGGTCGTCGGCGGAAAGCCCTAGCTGCTGAACGCAGCCAAGTACCTGAACGGCAAACGCCTCGTTAATTTCAATAACATCCATCTGCTTTAGGGTCAGGCCTGCGCGAGCCAGAGCTTTTTGCGAGGCAGGTACCGGCCCTAGCCCCATCACGCGTGGCGCAACGCCAGCAACGGCGCTTGCTACAATCCGCGCGCGTGGGCGCAAACCTACGTTTTGGCCAGCCGCCTTGGTACCCACAATCATTGCCGCGGCGCCATCGTTCAGCCCCGAGGCATTGCCAGCCGTCACGACACCGCCTTCAAACAGAGCAGCTAGATTGCCCAGCTTGTCTGCGGTGCTTTGTGGGCGAGGGTGTTCGTCTTTATCTACCAGCAGAGGCGGTTGTTTACGACCTTGGGAAACCTCAACGCCAACGATTTCGTCATCGTAAAAACCTGCTGCCAGTGCTTGGGCATAGCGTGCCTGGGATCGGGCTGCAAAGGCATCGCTGGCGTCACGATCAATATGTAGGTCGTGGGCAATATTGTCAGCGGTTTCGGGCATGCTGTGACTGCCATACTCTTTGCCAATCCATGGATTGGGGAAGCGAGAGCCGATCACCGTGTCGTACATAGGCTGAGTGCGTGCATAGGCGGTATCCGCTTTGCCTAAAACGTAGGGCGCTCGAGACATGGACTCTACGCCGCCGGCCAGAAACAGATCACCCTCACCTAGCCGCGCTGCGCGTGCAGCGTCCATGATGGCCGCTAAGCCACTGCCGCAAAGCCGGTTGACGGTTTGTCCCGCTACTTCGACAGGCAAACCGGCCAAGAGGCCAGCGTGGCGTGCTACGTTGCGCGAATCTTCACCGGCCTGGTTGGTGCAGCCCGCTAACACCTCTTCATAGCTCTCGGGTGCGAAAGGGTTGCGCTCCACCAGTGATTTCAATGCCAATCCCAGTAATTCGTCAGGACGAACGGTGGCTAAACTGCCGCCGTGTCGGCCAAAAGGGGTGCGTAAACCGTCATAAATATAGGCGTCTTGCATAGTGATGCTCCTTGTTTTTGATATGAGCCAACTACGCCGCGGTGAGCGACATGTTAAGCGCAGCGCGGCGGCGCAGCCACGGGCTAGGGCGATAGCGTGGGTCACCGGTGGCATCACATAGATTTGTGAGTATGGTCATAATGCGAGCAGCGCCGTAGTGGTCACCCATACGCAGCGGCCCGAAGGGGTAGCCTAAGCCCAGCTCAACAGCGCGATCGATAGTGGTCGGGGCCGCCACACCCTGCTGGGCAATGTCGGCACCCACGTTGACGATGCAGGCAATTACACGCTGAAGAACAAAGCCGTTACTGTCCTGAAGAACGCTCACAGGCGTGCCGTCGTGACTGAGTAAACTAGACGCCGCTTGAAGATAGGCAATTTGAGTTATCGGTGTGGCCATCAGGCTGCGGCGATTATTGAGCCCGGCTAGCATATCGACCGCGACGCACTGTTGGGCTTCTAGCCCCTGGCGAAGTGCACAGGTGGTGGTATCTTCACCAAACGGCGTTAGCAGGCATAGTGCTTTCGCTGTGGGCTGCGCCCCGGCTTCCAACGGCCAGCCAGCCGCGGTAACTAATTCGGTGAGCGCCGCTGCGCTTTGTGGGTCGTCCTGGCTGATCCACACAGGGCAAGGTGGCACAGACTCAATAGTGGGCTCGTCAGGCAGTTGCTGCTTGCCATCCACGTAGCGATAAAAGCCTTCGCCCGTTTTACGACCCAGTAAGCCTGCGGCCAAGCGTTGCCGCGTTAATGGCGAAGGGCGAAAGCGTGTTTCTTCGTAGTACTGATGGTATATCGATTCCATCACTGCATGGGAGACGTCTAGTCCAGTGAGATCAAGCAGCGTAAACGGGCCCATCCGGAAGCCGCCCTGGTCGACCATAATACGGTCAATGGTAGCCGGGTCTGTGACGCTTTCACCAAGAATTCGCAGCGCTTCGGTGCCGAAGGCGCGGCCGGCATGGTTCACCAGAAACCCCGGCGTATCGGTTGTTTGGGCCGTGAAGTGGCCCATGGCTTTACCTAAGGCATTGACTCTTTTGGTCACGTCTTCGCCCGTGCGCAGGCCAGGGATGACCTCGGCAATTTTCATCAGCGGAACGGGGTTGAAAAAGTGAAAGCCGATGACCCGCTCGGGTTGCTGGCAGGTCGCGGCAATGGCCGTTACCGATAGCGATGAGGTGTTAGTCGCTAACACTGTCTGCGGGCTAACGATTGCTTCTAAATCGCGAAACAGCCCCTGTTTGGCTTCCAGTTTTTCGACAATAGCCTCGACGACAATATCGCAGGGGGCGAGATCGGCAAGTTCATATGCTTCAATCAATCGCTTACTGTATTGCTGTGCTTGATCGGTGCTGATGCGCTGCTTTTCAGTGCTTCGCTGCCATAGGCCGTTGATAAATGCGTTGGCTTCTTTTACCGCCCCTTCTTTAACGTCGAATAGCATGACTTGAAGACCCGCCTGGGCCGCCAACTGAGCAATGCCACGGCCCATGGCGCCGGTGCCCACAATGCCAAGCGTGGTGAAGGGGGATACTATTGGTTCGCCAGACATACGCCAAATCCTCTCTGCCATTAGGTGCTTATTTTGCGATCAATCGTGCTTTTGTTTTGCATTGCAAAATAGTGTTTCAATTATTGACTGCTATCCTAGGCTATGCAAAAGTGCCTGACAAGCAATGTGGACGCTAGTTTTGCATAGCGAAACTATTTGATTGCACATCTAATATCAGCATTAACGTGTAACGATAAAAAGCCATCTTTTGCCTCCTGGAGCCGTCATGATCCGCGATCCCGAATTGATTAATCAGCTTGTTGATACCATCGCTCGCTTTGTCCGTGAACGCCTAATTCCTAATGAAGCGCGGCTAGCTGAAGAGGACGCGGTTCCCGCAGAGATTCTAGCTGAAATGAAAGAAATGGGGCTTTTCGGGCTGTCTATTCCTGAAGAGTACGGCGGCCTGGGCCTGACGATGGAAGAAGAAGCCCTGGTGGCAATGGAAATTGGTAAAACGTCGCCAGCATTTCGTTCGGTGTTTGGTACCAATAACGGTATTGGTGCTCAAGGTATTTTGATTGATGGCACTGAAGAGCAAAAAGCCAAATACGTGCCGCGCTTAGCCACCGGTGAAATTCTAAGTTCCTTCTGCCTGACCGAGCCCGACTCAGGCTCTGATGCTGCGAGCCTGCGTACCACCGCCGTGCGCGATGGCGATGACTATATTTTGAATGGTACCAAGCGCTACATAACAAACGGCCCAGAGGCCGATTTGTTTACGGTAATGGCGCGTACCGACCCTAATAATAAAGGCGCTGGCGGGATTTCTGCCTTTATTGTTGAAGGCGATACCCCAGGGTTAGTGCGCGGGCCTGCGGATAATAAGATGGGTCAAAAAGGCGCTCACACTTGCGATATTATTTTTGATAACTGCCGCGTGCCTGCTGACAATATTATTGGTGGAAAAGAGGGGCAGGGTTTTAAAACAGCGATGAAGGTACTTGACCGCGGTCGGCTACATATTTCAGCAGTCTGCGTTGGCGTGGCTGATCGCTTAGTGGAAGAGTCACTGCGTTACACCATGGAGCGCAAACAGTTTGGCGCGGCGCTGTCCGAGCATCAGCTCATCCAAGCGATGCTGGCAGACAGCAAAACGGAAGCCTACGCAGGCAAGGCCATGGTAATGGACGCGGCAAGGCGCAAGGATGACGGTGAAAACGTCTCTACGCTGGCCTCTTGCTGCAAGCTGTTCTGTGCTGAAATGGTAGGTCGTGTTGCCGACCGCGCGGTACAGGTTCATGGCGGCGCGGGCTATATGTCTGAGTATGCGGTGGAGCGTTTCTATCGCGATGTGCGGTTATTTCGTATTTATGAAGGCACGACGCAAATTCAGCAGCTGGTGATCGCTCGTAATATGGTGCGGGAGGCGTCCTAATGGCTTTGTCGGTTTCCTATCAAGCGCCAGATGAGGCCATTTTTGGACGTCTTGCTAGCGAGTTAATTGCAGAGCTTCCTGAGCGACTCAGTACCCGTGTGCTTGAAAATGCACGGCTTTTTGGCGATCAGCCTGCGATTGTGGATGGTCACGTCCGCTGGAATTATGCAGAGCTTGGCCAAGAGATCAACGCCGCCTGTGACTGGCTCACGGCGATGGGCATTCGCCCTGGCGATCGTATTATGACGGTGAGTGAAAACTGCCGGGCCCTCGTGGTAGTGCTGCTGGCTGCCAGTGAGTTGAATGTATGGGTCGCCATCGTCAATTCGCGCCTTTCGGCCCAGGAGGTCGATCTTATTCAGGGCAACTGCCAGCCGCGGCGAGTTTTTTATACCTGTGATGCTTCGCCAGAGGCTTGCCAACACGCCGATCGACATGGTGCGGATCGCTATCAGCATCCTCAACTGGGCGGGCTGGCCATCTCATCGCTATATGAAAGCGAGCCAGAGCCGGTCAGCGCGAGCGGTGCCGAACAGGTGGCTGCAATGATTTACACTTCGGGCACCACCGGCACGCCCAAAGGAGTCATGCTGACGCATCGCGGGATACTTTATATCGCGTCGATTTCCGGTGGCATGCGCCATCTAAGCCACGGGCAGCGCGTGTACGGCGTGCTGCCGATTTCTCACGTTTTCGGTCTTGCCTCGGTGTGTATGGGGTCGCTGTACAACGGAGCCTGCCTCTACACCGTGCCGCGTTTTGATGCCGCTCAGCTGCTAATAGCGCTTAAGCAGGAGCGCATTACCGTTCTTCAAGGCGTGCCGGCGATGTATTCCCGCGCGCTAGAGTTTTTAAAGCGTGAACAGCGCCCGCTAGACGCTCCCGCGTTGATTTACATCTCCGCCGGTGGCTCTCCTCTGGATAGCGATACCAAAAAGCGTGTGGAAGCGGTCTTTGGTCAGACGCTGCACAATGGCTACGGCTTAACCGAAGCGAGCCCGACGATTAGCCAAACGCGTATAGATGATAGCCACGCCACTAGCACCGTTGGCCGCGTACTGCCTTTACTTGAGTATCGTCTTGAGCCGCTTAGCGACAGCGGTACGGCCGAGCAGCCCGACGATGAGGTCGGCGAGCTATGGGTTCGTGGCCCCAATGTTATGAAAGGTTACTTCCGTCAGCCAGAAGCGACTCGCGTCACGCTCAGCGATGACGGCTGGCTGAATACGGGTGATATTGCTCGGCTAGACCATGACAATAAGCTGTATATTGTAGGGCGTAGCAAAGAGCTGATTATTCGTTCGGGGTTTAATATTTACCCCCCGGACGTAGAAGCGGTTATTAACGAACATCCTGCGGTTACCCTAACGGCCGTCGTGGGACGCCAAATCGCAGGCAATGAAGAAGTGGTGGCGTTCGTGCAGTGCGAGCCAGGCGTTGAGGTTGACATGGCAGAACTCAAAGCCTTCATCGCCGAACGGCTGGCGCCCTATAAGCGTCCCACTCAAATCGTGTTAATGGATGCTTTGCCTTCCACCGCGAGCGGCAAAATTCTGAAAGGTCGACTACGCGATTTAGCACAGCAGGAGAGCGACTCATGAGTGATTCGCACTGCGATAACACGCCTCAACAGGCGCTAATGGGCTATCACGAACTGCTGGGTATGCACGTGGTGGAGTGGCAGTTGGGACGCGTCGTGGTTGAGCTCATCATTGAACCTAAACATCTTAACCGCAGTGGCAATGTTCACGGCGGCGTGTTGGCCTCAATGTTAGACAGCGCCTTAAGCCTGGCAGGTTTGCATTGCGACGTGCCGGGCAATATTCGCCGTGGCATGACGCTTTCCCTGACCACCACCTTCGTAGGGCCTGCTAAGCAGGGCGTGCTGCGGGCAACGGGAACGCTGCGCGGAGGCGGGCAGAAAACCTATATGAGCAGCGGTGATATCGTTGATGCTGCCGGGAACCTAGTGGCGATGGGTGAGGGGTCATTTCGTCGCCGTAGCGGCAGCGAATCGCCGCAAGGCCTGCCTGACGATACACCGCAAGCTCAGACTAACGTGCCCGTAGAGTGAGCAAAGCCCGCCTGCGGGTGTCTTATTTGCTGGTGGTGACTCTCGCGACGCTGCTCCATTTGGTGATCGGAAGCCTTTTTTGGCAAGCCGTTGGCATTGCCGCGCTGCTGCTGTATTTGTCGACACTTGCTGGCCAGCTGACGCGCATGGCAAAGGGGCTATTGTTAGCCGCGGGCGTGCTCACTGCGTTAGCATTTTGGCGTTCATCCACGCCTGGTCAATTACTGTTTGAAGCCAGCGGTCGTTTTGCATTTTTCGCAACCTTCGTAGTGGCGTTAAGCATGCTGCGGCTGCCTGCCTATCGTTCACGCTTGGTGCGCCGGTGCGGCAAGAGCATGCTGCTTCAGCCGCCTAGTCGGCGCTACCCGATTTTATCGCTTGGCTCAGCGCTATTTGGCATTATTCTTAATATCGGCGTGCTCAATCTGTTCGCAGCCATGATTGAAAAGAGCAATACGTTGAGTGCGGCCCAGGGGCGTGTTTGGGTGCAAGAGGCCCGCCAACGGCGCATGATGTTGGCGCTGCTGCGAGGATTTTCACTGGCCCCGCTGATTTCTCCTATGGGTATCGGCGTGGCCGTGGTGCTATCGAGTCTGCCCGAGCTTAGCTGGCTGGCGCTGGCGCCGTATATATTGGGTGCGGCGGTGCTCATTTTCCTAGTGGGATGGGCGGTTGATTTTTTGACCGGGCCGCACCCTCCGGCTAATCGAGATCAAGTGTCTACGCCATCGTTGCGCCCGTTGGCCCAGTTTAGCGTGTTGCTGATGGGTATCGTGGCGCTGGTGTTTACGATTGCATGGCTGTTAGCGCTGCGCCTGCCGATTGCGGCGCTATTAGGTGCGCCCACCGGCGCATTGCTTTGGCTTGCCTGGCAGCGGCGAAAGCTGGGTTACGCGGGGCTGCCTGCCGCGCTTAGCGCTGTACATCGTCAGTTGCCCTGGCTGCTGTCACCCAGTGCCAATGAGATTGTGGTGCTGGGGGCTGCGGGCTATTTAGGGCATCTATGCGTTGGTCTAGTCGATACCCAGCAATTGGCGCCGCTGCTGGTGGTGCTGAACCAGTGGGGAGCATTCAACGCGGTGCTGGGTATGCTAATGGTGGTCGGGCTTGCCCAGGTAGGCGTTAATCCTATCGTAACAGTGACGTTATTGGTCGGCCTGCTGCCAACCTTAGGCATTGAAGGGCTAACGCCTGCATTAATTGGCGCATCGTTAATGGTGGGCTGGGCGCTGGCGCTAATGTCCTCGCCAATGACGGCCTCTATGCTCATCTTGTCGAGGTTTACGGGCGTGCCCGCGACGCAGATAGGCTATCGCTGGAATGGTCGGTTTTTGGTAGCCTCGATTCCTTTGCTGGCAGCGTGGTTTGCCTGGTCTCCTTTTTGAGCAGGCGGGTTAACTAGCACTACTCCGTGTGTAGCGCTTGACCTTTGCTGACCAATTTTTTATTGTTTGTTCTATAAATTGGAATAATATTCCGCAATGCGGAATATGATAATTTATTAATCGCTCGGAGCATCTCTTATGAAAGTACTCGTCGCGGTTAAACGCGTCATCGACTACAACGTCAAAATTCGCGTTAAAGCGGATCATTCAGACGTTGATCTGACGAATGTCAAAATGGCCATGAACCCCTTCTGCGAAATTGCCGTGGAAGAAGCAGTGCGTCTAAAAGAGAAGGGCGTGGCCACGGAAGTGATCGCCGTTTCTGTCGGCCCTAAAGCCGCGCAAGAGCAGCTGCGTACCGCGCTGGCGCTGGGCGCCGATCGTGCTATTCATATTGAAACCGACGAGCGGGTGGAATCCCTGGCGGTAGCCAAGCTGCTGGCCAAGGTGGTCGAAGAAGAGCAGCCCGGCCTGGTGATTCTCGGCAAGCAGGCGATTGACACCGACAATAACCAAACCGGCCAAATGCTCGCCGCGCTGACCGGCTTGCCCCAAGGCACGTTTGCCTCTGAAGTGGCGGTCGACGGCGACAGCGTAAACGTCACTCGCGAAATCGACGGCGGTCTGCAAACCGTCGCCCTGACGTTGCCCGCGATTGTGACCACCGACCTGCGCCTCAACGAGCCCCGTTACGCCAAGCTTCCCGACATCATGAAGGCTAAGAAAAAGCCGCTGGATGTTAAAACACCCGCCGACTACGGCATTGAGGTGGCCTCCAAGGTCAGCCTGCTCAAAGTGGAATCGCCGCCTGAGCGCAAAGGCGGCGTCAAAGTTGCCTCGGTAGACGAGCTGGTCGACAAACTGAAAAACGAAGCCAAAGTACTTTAATAAACCAAGGTACTTTAATAGGAGCTGACTTTATGAGCATTTTGGTACTTGCCGATCTTCACGAAGGCCAACTGGCTGGCGCCACTGCCCACGTTGTGGCAGCCGCGAAAGAGATGGGTGGCGATATTGACGTTCTCGTTGTCGGCGAAGGCGTACAGGCCGCCGCTGAGGCTGCCGCTAAGCTGGATGGCGTGAGCAAAGTGCGCGTAGCCGACAATGCGGTCTACGCCCACCAGCTAGCCGAGCCCATGGGCGCGCTGCTGGTTGAGCTGGCCGATGATTACAGCCACGTTCTCGCCAGCGCCTCCACTACCGGCAAAAACGTACTGCCCCGTTTAGCGGCATTGAAGGACGTTAGCCAGCTTTCTGACATTATCGCCGTCGAAAGCGCTGACACCTTCAAGCGCCCGATTTATGCCGGTAACGCCATTGCCACGGTAAAAAGCGATGACGCGCTTAAAGTGATGACCGTGCGCACCACCGGCTTTGATGCCGTGGGCGAAGGTAACAATGCTCCTGTAGAAGCGGTCGATACGGTGGTTGAAAACAGCCAGTCGCGCTTTGTCAAAGAAGAACTGGCGACGTCCGATCGCCCCGAGCTAGGCGGCGCCAAGGTGGTGATCTCCGGCGGTCGCGGCATGGGCAATGGCGAGAACTTCAAGCTGCTCGACGGCATTGCTGACAAGCTGGACGCGGCCATTGGCGCATCTCGCGCCGCGGTAGACGCAGGCTTTGTGCCTAACGACATGCAGGTCGGGCAAACGGGCAAGATCGTCGCCCCAGACTTGTACATCGCGGTGGGTATTTCTGGCGCGATTCAGCACCTGGCGGGCATGAAAGACTCTAAAGTAATCGTCGCGATCAACAAAGACGACGAAGCGCCGATCTTCCAAGTGGCCGATTACGGCCTGGTCGGTGATCTGTTTGAGATCCTGCCTGAGCTTGAGAGTAAGCTGTAAGCGTTTGAGTAATACATCAGGGCCCCGATGCGGGGCCTTTTTGCTATTGATACTCCTGAAAATAATAACCAGTGAGCCGTTCCATGCTATCGCGTCTAACCGCTTCGTTAATTCTGCCGGTCATCGGCTCCCCGATGTTTATCGTTTCAGGGCCAGAGCTGGTCATTGCTCAGTGCCAGGCAGGTATTGTCGGCGCGTTCCCTGCGCTCAATGCGCGCCCAGCCGACGTACTCCGAGAGTGGTTGAGTCATATTACGCAGAGCTTAGCTGACTATGACAAGCAGCATCCGGAAAGCCCGTCGGCGCCGTTTGCCGTTAATCAAATCGTCCATCCCACTAATGATCGTCTGGAGCACGACATAGCGCTATGCGCCGAGTTTAAGGTGCCGCTGGTTATTACTAGTCTTCATGCGCCTAATCGAGTAGTTGAACAGGTGCATGCGTACGGCGGTCTGGTTTTCCACGATGTGACTACCCTGCGACACGCTCAAAAAGCCATTGATGCCGGTGTCGACGGCTTGATTTTGGTATGCCACGGCGCTGGTGGCCATGCAGGGCGACTCAATCCTTTTGCCTTTGTAGCTGAAGTGCGTCGTTTTTACGATGGGCCGCTAGTGCTCGCAGGCGCGATTACTAAAGGCGAGCAGATTGCGGCTGCTCAGGCGTTAGGCGTGGACTTGGTGTATATGGGAACCCGCTTTATTGCCACTCAAGAAGCCAACGCACAAGCGGCTTATAAGCAAATGGTGCTCGATGCTGCGGCAGGAGACATCGTCTATACCAACCTATTTACCGGCGTGCACGGTAACTATTTACGCGCCAGTATTGAGCTGGCAGGCCTTGATCCCGATACGCTGCCAGAGGGCGATAAAGCCGCAATGCGCTACGGCTCTGACGGTAGCAGTAAGGCAAAGGCATGGCGGGATATTTGGGGCGCAGGGCAGGGTGTGGGCGCGATTACGTCGCTTCGCAGCGTAGCCGAAGAAGTCGCCACGCTGCGCCATGATTACCAGAAAGCGCTGGATCATTTGCGGCGGCTTTGACGAAACGCTGCCACCCGGGCCTGAAAATCGTCAGAAGCTTTGCATTGATCCTGCAGTTCACCTTCAAGGGTCATGGTGTCATTAAGCGAGACCTGCGCCGCTTCACGGAGTGCACGCTTAGTGGCGCTCAAGGCTTGGGGGGATTGCGCCACTAGCATCTGCGCTAAGCGGCGAGCCTCTTCGAGTACCTGGTCATCGTCGCTTATCCGGTTAGCCAGACCCAGCGCCAGGCAGCGCTCAGCCGAAATGGGTGTGGCAAGGGCGGCCATTTCAAACGCCTGGGCATGGCCAAGCGTACGCACTAAATGCCAGCAGGCGCCACCGTCTGGAATCAATCCTATGTTGATAAAAGCAAGTTTCAGGTAGGCGGAACGTCCCATAACGACCATGTCGCTGGCGAGAGCATAGGAAACGCCAATGCCCGCCGCGGCGCCCGTGACTGCTGCAATCACCGGTTTATCCATCGTCATCAGGCAGCGCAGGGCGGGCAGAAAGAGTGTTTCAAGCCGTTCGCTGGCTGGCTGCGAGGCTGCCTTTTCAAACTCTGCTAGGTCAGCACCGGCGCAAAAAGAACTTCCTTCGCCGCGTAAAATCACGCAGCGAATTTGAGCATCCTTCGCTACTGCTGCCAGCGCGTTATTAAGGGCCAGAGCGGTGGGTTCATTTAACGCATTGCGCACTTCTGGACGCGCAATGGTGACTTCTACAACGCCATTTTCGATAGTGCTGATATGAATTAAATCGTCAGTTTGATTTGGCATCTATGCTCCTTAAGCGACCTCTAAACGTTCGCTGACCGTTTCTAGATGATAGTCGCTGTCACCCAGGTAGTGATCGAACATGACCAGATGCTTGGCGTAGTTGGAGACATAGCACTCATCCGTCATACCCATGGCACCGTGAAGCTGAATGGCCTGCTCGGCAATAAAACGAGCTGACTCGCCGCAATATGCCTTGGCCGCCGCGATTTTATAATCGCGCTCGTGGGGAGGTAACGTCAGGCTAGTCGCTGCCAAAATAGCCATCGAGCGAGACTGCTCTAAGTGCAGATGCATATCCACCATACGATGTTGCAATGCTTGGAAGGCTGCTAGCGGCAAGCCAAACTGCTTTCGTTCTTTAATATAGGCCAGCGTCTGATCGCAGGCTGTTTCCATGGCACCGATAGCCTCGGCACACAGCGCCGCTCGGCCAATAGCCAACACCTCGGAAAGCGCGTTACTGACGTCCTCACTCAAGCAGTTGTCTAGCGCTAGCGTAACGTTTTCCAGCGTTAAATCCCCGGCGGACTGATCATCCATGGTGCGGTAGTGATGCATCGTGCTACCGGCAGTGCCAGCGGGGACTATGAATAGCCCTAGTTTACCGCTCTCGACACGTGCCGTAACCAGCGTCGTCGCCGCGGCTTTAAGGTTCATTACGACGTCCTTTCTGCCCGTTAATAGCCACTGGCCGTTACGTTGGATCGCCTGAGTAGAAACGGCAAAGGCATCGTAACGAGCATGATGCTCTTGCCAGGCAAGCGCTAGCTGATGTTCACCTTCTAGCAGCGGTGTTAACCAGCGCTGCTGCTGCGTGCTGCTCGCAGTAAGCGCTAGGAGCTTACCGGGGAGCAGCACGCCTGCGAGATAAGGCTCGGGTACCAGCCCGCGGCCCAGCGCCTGCATGATAATCATCAGATCGGTGCCATCGCCGCCTAGTCCGCCAACGTCTTCGCTAAAGGGCATGTGAAGAATGCCCAGTTCAGCAAACGTACGCCATAGCGCGGATGTCTCTGTACCGGCTGCATTAAGCAACGTGCGGCGCTGCTCGGGTGAAACCTGGTCGGCGACTAGGCGCGTGAGCGTCTCTTCGAGCATGCGCTGTTCATCGGTTAAAGCAAAATCCATGCTGCGCTCCTCACATGCCTAAAATAGTTTTAGCGACGATCGTTTTTTGTATTTCGTTGGCACCGCCATAAATCGATAGCTTGCGGCGATTAAAATACTGAGCGCTGCCAGCTGCACGTTGAGCTAAACCTTCATCCAGGCTGGCTTCGCCATGTAGAAACTCAGGGAAAAATGGCAGGGCGGCAGGGCCAAGTGCGCGGCGGGTTAGTTCGCTTAGCTCTTGGCGAAGCTCAGACCCGCGTACTTTTAACAGCGAGCTTTCCGCCCCGGGGGCACTGCCATTGCGGGCAGCGGCAATCACGCGCAGGTTAGTAACTTCAAGCGCCATGAGTTCAAGCTCGGCTTTTACGACCCGCTGGCGAAAGCTGGGTAGCGTCAGCAGCGGTTTACCACGGTGCTCAATACGACTAGCAAGTGATTTCAAATGGCGTAAGGCCTGCTTAGCGTGGCCAAGCCCTGCGATACCGGTGCGCTCATGAGTCAGTAGAAACTTGGCGCAGGTCCACCCTTGGCCTTCTTCACCCACGCGGTTTTCAACCGGTACGCGGACATTGTCTAAAAACACTTCATTCACTTCGTGGGCACCGTCGAGCGTTATAATCGGACGCACGGAGATGCCTGGGGTTTGCATATCAATCAGCAGAAAGCTGATGCCCGCCTGCTTTTTAGCCGCCAAGTCAGTGCGCACTAAGCAGAACAGCATGTTGGCGTGCTGGCCCAGGGTGGTCCACGTTTTTTGGCCATTGACGATGTAGTGCTCGCCGTCGCGCACTGCGCGGGTCGTTAAACTCGCCAAATCAGAACCGGCGCCCGGCTCGGAATATCCCTGGCACCACCAGTCTTGATTGTTAAGAATGCGCGGCAAATAGTGCTGTTGCTGTTCAGCGGTACCGAATTTCATGATGACTGGCGCCACCATGTTAACTCCAAAGGGCACGACGGTAGGTGCATGAGCAGCGGCGCACTCTTCATCAAAAATATGCCGCTGAACCGGACCCCAGCCGGGGCCGCCGTGTTCTGTTGGCCAGTTCGATGCCAACCAGCCTTGTTCGCTGAGAATGTTTTGCCAGCGAAGATGATCATCCGCACGCAGATAGCGTCCTAAGCGAACGCGTTCGCGGATATCGCCGGGTAATGAATCGCTAAGAAAGCGGCGCACCTCAGTACGAAAGACCTGTTCTTCAGGACTAAAGGTCAGATTCATTTTTGTGCGTCCTTGGCCGCGGCTGCGAGCGTTGCTTGGCGATGTGGCCCGCCTAAGTGGCGTGGATAGCCCAGCGCTTCTACGGCCAGTAAATCGATATCGCTTTCGCGATAGCAGAAGCCCTGTTCAGCAATACTGATGCTGATTTTTTCAAGCGCTGACTGTTGCTCATCAGCTGAAACCTGCTGCATGGCATCGTGCATTGCATTAAGTAAGCTACGCTGCTGGCTTACCACCACGTTGATACGCAGTGCTTTCAAGGTAAGCGCTGCCTGCTGCTGGATCAGCGGCTCAGCGCTAATATTTGTCAGCTCAACGATGTCGCTGTTTGCAACGATGATCAGACTTAGCATTGCCGCACTACGCCCTGGTGTATCGATCTCTTGCAGTGCAATAACGGGGATGCCGCCAGGTAAAGCGCTGCCGTCATCTGTTGGCGAATCCGGTGCCAATAAGCACAGCTCCGTTGTATCGGTGGGCTTATTTGTCAGGGTAATACCGGCTCGCTGAGCGACTTTTTTGAGTCTCTCAAACAGCGGATGCTCACCAAGGAGCGCCACGTTGTTATATCTGCTTACGTTAGCGGCGCTGTTTTTTTCAGCATCAGGCACTACGTGCGGGCTGCGCGCGGCAAAAAAGAGATGGATAAGCCCCGCGCGCTGGGGGGAGTCCATGCAGGCTAAAAATAGCTCTCGCTCACGGCGAAGCCCGGCTTGAAGCGACTGCGCCGTTACGCAGGCTTCAATCGCTTCAATAATGCGAAATGGCGAAAAAAGCGCTGGCGATGACTGAGTTAAATGCTCAAGCGTGGCGGCTATGGCTTGGGCATTAGCCGCAGGCGGGGGGAGCTCGCCGGTGATACGACATGCCTGCTCTGCGTTTAACACTTTTTTCGCCGCGGCTAATCCTGCTTCAAGTGGCGTTGGAGCATCGCTAATGGCATCAATAATACCCGCTTCAAGCGCTTCTTCAGCACCTACAAAACGCCCGCTGGTGATCATTTCTAGTGCACGCTCGACACCCACCAAGCGAGGCAAACGCTGCGTGCCACCTGCGCCCGGAAGTAGGCCAAGCTTTACCTCAGGTAGCCCCACACGCGTATCGGTTAGCGCGACTCGATAATGGCAACCAAGCGCAACTTCCAGGCCGCCGCCAAGCGCCGTACCGTGCAGAGAGGCAATCAATGGTTTGGGGCAGGCTTCCAGCTGGGAAACAACATCGGGTAGTAGCGGTGCCTGGGGCGGTTTACCAAACTCGCGAATGTCCGCACCGGCGATAAACGTACGGCCGTTGGCTAACAGCACCAGTGCGCTCGCGTGTGTATCGGCAATACCTTTTTCAAGCGCATTGATTAAGCCACTGCGCACCGCATGACCTAGGGCATTAACCGGCGGGCTGTCGATTTGGATAACGCCAATATCGCCGTGGCGCTGATAATGAACAGACATGGTTGGCTCCCGTACTGTATTTGATGACATGAATAATGATCTATTCAATAGGGTCATTTAACGTATGTTGTCGATGCCAATACTATATGGCAGGTGTGCTAAGTGACTGCTGATGGTGGCGCTGACTCAGCCGTGCCAGCAATACGCCGGGCACAAGAGCCGCTGCCGCCAGAGCAATTAGCTCCCACTGGCTAAGTGGCACCATTCCACCGCCGGGTAGCGCTAGTAGCAGGCCTGCGATTAATACCAGGCTGCGTATTATGATCTCCTGGAATGCGCCATAGCCCAGCCGACCAACGCCCATCAGATAGCCCTGCATCGCAGAGGCAAATAAAATGATGCCAATCACCGCCTGCACAAATACCACCACAATCATGAGCGGTGCGCCCTGCATAATCAGCGCCGGGTTCAGCACGAACAGGAACGGGATAAAGTAAATCACGCTACCCAAACGCATTGCTTGAAGGCCAGTGGCCATCGGCCGTGCGCCGGCAACGGTGGCTGCAGCAAACGCGCCCAGCGCTACCGGCGGGGTGATAAAGCTCAGCATGCCCCAGTAAAGGATGAACATGTGAACGGCCATCGGATCCAGACCGCCGCCTTGGATCAAGGCAGGTGCCAGCGCTACCGCAAGGAAGATGTATGCAGCGGTCACCGTCATGCCAATACCGAGCACGAAGCTGGTCACTGCGCCCATGATTAACAGTAGTGGGACGCTGCCTCCGGCAATGTTGATAAAGTCGTTAGCAATCGTGCCTGAAAGGCCGGTCATCGAAAGCGCGCCGACCAGCATACCCACACCCGCTAAAATGGCGATTAGTTCGGCAAATAGCTTAGCGGCGGATGTCAGCGTGTCTGCTACGTCTTTCCAGCCCCAGCGGTTGTGCTTAGAGAGCTGATTGAGTACTAACAAAAGGGCCGTAGCGTAAAACGGTGCGACGGCTTCGCGCTGCATAATCAGCAGCATCCATACCAGCAAGGCGAAGACGAAAATAAAGTACCAGCCTTCTTTCAGCGTTTGCTTAAGTGAGGGCAATTCTATGGCAGGCAGACCTTTAATATCGTGGCGCGCGGCGTAGGCATCGATTTGAATAAACAGGCCTAAAAAATAAAGCACCGAGGGTATTACCGCGGCTAGCGCAACGGCCGAATAGGGAATATCGAGAAACATGGCCATTACAAACGCGGTGGCGCCCATCACCGGGGGCATTAATACACCGCCCGTGGAGGCACAGGCTTCGACGCCGCCTGCAAATGAGCGGCTCATACCAATGCGACGCATGGCGGGAATTGATAACACCCCGGTGGTAAGCACGTTGCTAATAACGCTACCGCTCATAGAGCCCATCAGGCCGCTTGAGAAAATGGCGACTTTGGCCGGTCCGCCGCGCACGTGGCCGAGCAGGGCAAAGGCAAGGTTGATGAAAAACTTGCCGCCGCCACTTTTTTGTAACACCACGCCAAACACTAAAAAGCCAATCACCAAGCCTGCAAAGGCTTGAAGCGGTACACCCATGATGCTTTCGGTGCTCATGGTGTGATACATGGCCGTTTGTTCTAGCGTCGAGGGAAAGGCTTGAATGGGGCCGGGGACGATGTCGGCTACTAAGGGATAAAGTGAGAACACGCCGGCAATAATCGCGATCGGTAAACCACCCGCCCGGCGAGAGGCTTCAACGATTAATAGCCAGTAAGCGTAGCTTGCATAGATGGCCATATCAGGTGCGGCGAATGCCCAGCCACGTTCTAAAATAGGCACCGCGTTATACACAAAGTAGCCGCCCACGATCAGCGTGCTTGCGCTTAAAAGATAGTCGTACCAGGGGATTGGCTGCTCTTGCTGGCTGCTGCGCATCGGCCAAAGTAAAAAGACCAGAGGAAGTAGTAGCGCAACAACAGCGTAATAGAATTGAGTTTCAAGACCGGTGATAAAGGTAAATAAGCCTAAGTTAAAAAGATAATCCAACGTCATCAGCATTAAAATGACGGTAACAGAGGCGGGAATCCACCGCAGCGCGGTGGGGAGCTGGCGAATTTGGCTGATCTTTTCTTTAACCTGCTGAGTATTCGCAGGTGCGGTATCTGTAGTCATGGCGAGGTATCTGTGGTTATGGAAAGATCCGTCGATCAGCAAAGGGCGGCCAGTGCCGCCCCGTGGCGTTTTACTCAAAGATTGGTTCGAAACCCGCATCGCTTAATGCGCTGGCGCGAGCTTGCATCCAATCAGCCGTAAACATATCAGCATCATCGCTGGGTGCATCTTCCATAAAGCTTTCCCAGGCCATTAATAGAACGTTTTGGCGCTCTACTAATTCGTCTTGATGGGCCTGCATTTCATCCGTCCATACATCGATTTCTTTGTAATACTCCACCACGGCATCGTGGAACGGCACTACCCATTGAAGATCTTGCGACTCTAAGGCATAGCCCAAAGCGCCAGGCGCATTGTCTTTGTAGTCATCAAAATTTTCCTGAAGGGCCTTAATCAATCCATAGGCGACTTTGTCATCCAGGTCTTGATTGGCAACCACGATTGGATAAGGGTAGCTTGCGCTGGGCAGCGGATTGTCGACGCTAATGTCGCCAGCGCCAGAGGTCACTTCATGAGGGCGAAAATAGGGTGCGACTTCTGCCATGCGCTCCCAGCCTGCTGAATCGTTGGGATCTAACACCGGCCAACTGATACCGCGGGGGCTGCTGGCAAGCTGCTGTGCTGGCGGCGTCACCGTGGTGGTAAATGAAGCGTCCACATCGCCGGCGATAATGCCGTCAAATGAGCGGCCGTAGCCTGGGTAGTCAACACGCTCGACGTCATCCCAGGTAAGACCACCGAAGGCCAAATAAGCTTCTGTGCCTTTATTTAAGGCGTCATCACCACGGATATAAGCGATGCGTTTACCTGCCAAATCAGCCGGCGTTTCGACGTCTAAATCACCGGCGACCGCAAGGGAAAGCCCAAAAGACGCTGTTGAGGTAGTGATGATACGCAGCGGCTGAGGACCCCAATCGCGATCGGCAAACATCATCACGCCTTCAGCGCCGTAATAGCTGGCGATGCCACAGGCGCAAAGGTCAACGCGCCCCTGTTTAAGAGGTGTCATGCGTGATACGTCGTTATCACCAGGCAGGATACGTACCGAAGAGTCATATTTATTCTGCAGCATATTGCCGATAGCGACGGCTTGCGCGTAGCCGCTGGAATTGGTGCCATAGGCAGTCCAAGCCATGGTGCTGGGAAGCTCAACTTCACTGGCATGGCTTACCGCGGCACCCAGTAGTGATAAAGGTAATGCAGCGAGGAGTAGGCGATGAGCAAATGGATGCATTGGAATGCTCCTTTATTGTGTTGTGATGACGGCAGTGGTTACGTTTTGTTACTTTGTGTTTTGCTATGCGGTATTGTGTTTTGCTAAGTGGTCGGCTGATAGTAGAGAAGCCGCTAGGCCGCTGTCAATGACGTTCTGGTGAACTGATCTAGCGCTTAACAGACAGATATAAAAAAACCAGGCGATGGCCTGGTTTCTGAATGACATAGCTTTCAATGAAATAGCTTTCAGAGACGTGCTTTGAATAACGCTTTTGTTTTGGGAAAATTAGGAGAATTCACGCCAGGCAGCGTAGGTGCTCAAAAAAACGCGGCCAGTAAGCGCCTCTAAAAAATCACTTTTTTTGAGCTGGTCCATGACAGGCCCTTTCACTTCAGATAAATGCAGTTTTACGTCAGAGTCTTTTAAGCGCGCGTTAATAGCGTCCAGGCTTTCTAGCGCCGACGCATCGATCAAATTAACCGCTGAACAGATCAATACCACGTGTTCAAGCTCAGGATGGCTAGCCACTAGGTTATAAACGGTATCTTCCAAATAGCGGGCATTGGCAAAATAAAGGCTCTCATCTATTCGCAGCAGGGCTGCATTGCTAGCTGTTTCTACATCATGGCGTGCGGTATTTCTAAAGTGCTCGGTCCCCGGCACTCGGCCCACCAAAGCGCTGTGCGGGCGACTGGTACGATATAAAAACAGCGCGATTGAGAGCGTGACGCCACTAATGATGCCTGCTTCGACGCCTTCACCCAGCGTGAGCACAATGGTGACTGCCATGGCGGCAAAGTCGCTACGTGAGTAGCGCCAAGTCTGGCGCAGCATGGGGATATCGACGAGGGTTAAAATCGAGACGGTAATCGTCGCCGCCAGGGTCGCAATAGGTAAATGATAGAGCCAGCCGGTAAACGACATCGTTACTAATGCAATGCCTAGCGCTGCAAAGGCGCCCGCTGCGGGTGTTTGCGCGCCTGCATCGTAGTTAATGACTGTTCGTGATAGGCCGCCGGTAACCGGCATGCCGCTTGTAAAACCTGCAGCAAGATTGCAGGCACCTAAGCCGACTAACTCTTGGTTAGGTGAAATGCGCTGACGCCGCTTAGCCGCCAACATTTGCCCCATCGATACCGATTCAACAAAACCCACTAAGCTAATCAGCAGCGCTGGAATTAACAGCGACTGCCAAAGTGAATAGTCGCCCCAGGGGAAGCTAAGTGCGGGCAGCCCATTAGGAATATCGCCCACCACCGCCACGCCCGCGCCGGCTAATTGCCAGTGCCAGGTTATTAAGGTAGTAATCACTACTGCAAATACCGGCCCAGCTTTGGCGCAAAGATCTGCCAGGAAAAGGGGGAAACCTACTTTATGTAGTGTGGCTTTACCGCGCAGACGCATCGTAATCAAAAAAATCAAGGTGCCACTACCAATCAGTAAGGTAGATAAATTGTAGGTGGCTAGGTTAGGTACTAACGTAAATAGGCGCTCAACCAGCGTGAAGCCGCTACTTTCAACACCTAATAAGCTGCCCAGCTGGCTTACCGCAATCAAAATGCCGGAAGCGGTTAAAAAACCCGAAATGACCGGATGACTAAGAAAGTTACTGAAAAAGCCCATCTTCAGCAGACCCATCACCATCAACATGCCGCCTGAGAGCAATGACAGTATCAGCGCTGCCTGTAAATACGTTTCCGTGCCCGTTGCCGCCACCGAAGAGAGTGCCGCACCGGTCATTAGCGCGATGATAGCAACCGGCCCAACCGCAAGCGTTTTGCTGGTACCAAATAGGGTATAGATGAGCTGCGGGAGAATACTGGCGTAAAGACCAACGACGGCAGGTAGCCCTGCTAATAGCGCATAGGCGAGCGATTGAGGAATGACCATCACGGTGACGATCAACCCCGCTAACACGTCGGCCCCCAGTAGTCGCTTATGATAATGAGGGAGCCACGTCAGAATGGGCAAATAGCGCTTTAGCATGGATTCCAGGCGTTGTAGATGGGGCAGAAGATTAAGGGTAAGTGATATTTCATTTTGTTGCAGCGCTTATATGCAATGGTTTTAACTAGCAGCCATATTACCCGGGCGGGATTGCCATGCAGACCATGAATAAAGCGCGAGTCCTATCCAGATAAGCACAAAGGTCACAAGTTGGATAACGCCTAGGGGCTCACCGAATACGGTTAAGGCAATCAGAAATTGGATGCTGGGATTGATATACATTAGAAAGCCCAGCGTCGCCAAACGAAGCCGGCGTGCGGCGCCGGCAAAAGCCATTAAGGGAAGAGCGGTCAAAGCCCCGCTGGCAATGAGCAAGCTGGTAGATGAGGCATTTTGTAAAAAATGTGAGCTGCCGTTCCAGCTAAGCCACGTTAATGCGATAAGTGCCAGAGGGAAGAGCAGCAACGTCTCGACAAACAGCCCCGATAAACCGTCCAGCGGCACCTGTTTGCGAAACAGCCCGTAGCTACCGAAACTGAGTGCCAGCATCAGGCTAATCCAAGGCAGTTCGCCAATCACCATGAACTGCGTGGCAATCGCTGCACTGGCCAAGCCCAGCGCGACCAGCTGCAGTTTAGCCATCACTTCTCGCAGCACTAAAACACCTAGCGCAACGTTAACTAGAGGTGTCAGAAAGTAGCCCAAGCTTGCCTGCAGTACCTGCTTGGATTCCACTGCATATATATAAATTCCCCAGTTAAAGGCAATCAATAGCGCGCAGGCCAACACGCGGCCCAAGCGTTTAGGCTCGCTAAGCGCGGCGACAACCGGGGACCAGCGACGTAATACGGTGATGAGGCCGACTAAAAACAAGCACGCCCAAATGATGCGATGAATTAATATTTCAAAGGCGGGAACACCGTCAAACAAGGCAAAAAATAATGGGAAACATCCCCACATTACATAGGCGGTGAGCCCAAACATAACGCCTTTGACTGCTTCAGGATCGCGTGTTGATGTGGGAAGCATGGCAGCCTCATTATTTAAAGATGCTAATCTAGCATAAACTTTGAAATAACACTGGCAATGGAGGTGTTGAATGAGCGAACTACGAACCAGTTTAGTGCAGTGCGATTTGCGTTGGGAGGATCCTCAGGCAAATCATGCACATCTTGAACAGTTATTGGGTGAGCTGGACAGCCGCGATACGGATCTAATTGTCTTGCCGGAAATGTTTGCCACCGGTTTTACCATGAACTCGCGTGAAATGGCCCAGCCAATGGCGGAAAGCACCAGTATTGCCTGGCTTCAGGCGCAAGCGAAAACTCGCCAGTGTGTGATGACTGGCAGCGTAGCGATTGAAGAGCAGGGGGCATTTTTTAACCGTTTAATTTGGGCGACACCTGACGGTGAAATCACTTATTACGATAAGCGTCATCTATTTCGTATGGCCGGCGAGCATGAGCGCTATGGCATGGGAGTAGAGCGCAATATCGTTAAGCTAAAGGGTTTTAAACTGCTGCTAAGTATCTGCTACGATTTGCGCTTTCCGGTTTGGATGAGGCAGCAGCCAGCAGAAGGGGAGCATTTCGAGTATGATGCCCTTCTCTGTGTCGCTAACTGGCCAGCACCGCGACGCCACCCTTGGCGTACGCTGCTGCAAGCCCGGGCGGTAGAAAACTTAAGCTATGTCATTGGTGTTAATCGCGTTGGAGAAGATGCTAAGGGGCTTGCCTACAGCGGCGATTCCTTATTGGTCGACTTCAAAGGCGAACCGCTAATTGATCACCCCGCCCATACCCCGTTTATAGAAACGGGCACGTTGGATAAAACTGCCCTTGATGCTTTTCGTGAAAAATTCCCTGCTTGGCAAGATGCCGATCGTTTTGAGCTGCTGCCAGGAGTGGGTCAATGATGCGCCTTGATCGATTTTTAAGTGAAACCTCTCCGTTAACCCGTAGCCTAGCCAAGCGGGCACTGAAAAACGGTGAAGTCACCTTGAACGGTGAGCCCATTAAACAGTCGGCGACCCAGATTGATACGGATAACGATGTCGTCGTACTCAACGGCGAACGGCTGGCGCTCGTTGGCATTCGCTATATTATGCTGCATAAGCCAGTGGACGTTGAATGTAACGCCCGCCGTGGGCTCTATCCAAGGGTGATCGACTTGATCGATCTACCCAAAGCCGAGCGCTTGCAGCCAGTAGGGCGCTTGGATGTAGATACCACCGGCTTGCTGCTATTAACCGATGACGGTCACTGGTCGCACCGCGTTACGTCACCACGCCACCGCTGTGGCAAAGTGTATATCGCTGAGCTAGCTGAGCCGATGGAAGGCTCAGCCGCGGATTGGGCGATTAATCAAGTTGCTGATGGCTTAATGCTTGATGGTGAGGAAACGCTGACCCAGCCCGCTGTGTTACGACTCCTTTCGCCCACTCAGGCAGAACTCACCATTACGGAAGGGCGCTACCACCAGGTAAAGCGTATGTTTGCTGCATTAGGCAATCACGTGAATTCGCTGCATCGTAGTTCAATCGGTGATGTTGCATTGGATGAGAATCTGGCCCCAGGCGAATGGCGTGAATTAACCGAAGCCGAAATTGCCAGCTTCTAAGTAGAGGCTTTTACTTGCTGGTGTGACTTCAAATTTTAAATGCCGAAATAGTTTAAGCCGCGTCCCTTGCTAGCTAGGGAAGCGGCTTTTTTATGTCTGCGGCTAATACAGTGATGCTCGAGCAGTCAATTTATACCGTTATCCTACATAATGGCATAAATAATACACTAACTGTCAGCATGACAAGCAGGCATTGCCTTCTAGCGTTAGCGCTACCCGCTTAACGTCGCGCGATTTCGGATAATAAGTCCCCTAGCTTGTTAAGTGAGCCGCTGAAATCAGTGCCTGAGTATAAGAATGCTGTGGGGATACAAGTACATCCAGGCAATCACCTTGCTCAACCACTTCACCATCTTTAAGCACCATGATGCGATGAGCCATGGCACGAATAACGGCTAAATCGTGGCTAATAAATAGATAGCTTAACTGGCGGCGAGCTTGAAGGTCGCGCAGCAGCGTCACTAGCTGCTTTTGAACGGTTCGGTCTAACGCTGAGGTTGGCTCATCAAGCACTAGAAGCTCTGGCTCTAAAATGATTGCTCTGGCCACTGCAATGCGCTGGCGCTGGCCGCCGGAAAATTCATGTGGATAACGAGCAGCGCAGCTTTCCGGTAATCCCACCTCACGCAGGGTCTGATTAACCCGCTGATTGACCTCTGCATCAGTCAGGTGAGGATAGTGAAAGCGCAGCCCCTCACTTACGATGTCAAACACCGGCATCCTTGGGGAGAGCGCGCCATAAGGATCTTGGAACACCATCTGCAGACGGTGGCGATGACGCCGCAATGCGTTGCCGGTTAGGCTGCTTAATTTATCGTTGCCAAGGATGACCTCGCCTTGGCTCGCAACCAGACGCATGACCGCTGATGCCAGCGTGGTTTTACCTGAACCCGACTCACCCACAATACCTAAGGTTTCGCCTGGTGCGATATGAAAGTCAATCGGATGAACGGCCACAAAATCAGGGCGCTGCGGTTTAAACAAGCCCGTTTTAGCGCGCTTAAAACTGACACTTAGCTTACGGGCAGTAAGTACTGGGGCCGCGTGTTTAATGGCCTGCGGCCGACCTTCTGGCTCGGCGGCCAGCAGCGCTTTGGTATAATCGCTTTGTGGGTGCTCAAAGACCTGCTCAACTGACCCTATTTCTTGTATACGCCCCTGATACATCACGCAGATGCGATCCGCATGGCGGCGTACCAGGTTTAGGTCATGGCTGATAAACAGCATGCCCATTCCGTGGTGATCGCGTAGTTCGCGCAGCAAAGCAAGGATCTCTTGCTGCACCGTCACATCCAGGGCGGTGGTGGGCTCGTCGGCTATCAGCAGTAATGGATTGTTAGCAATCGCCATGGCAATCATCACGCGCTGACGCTGTCCGCCTGAAAGCTGATGGGGCCAAGCATCAAGCAACTCGTCCGGGCGCGGTAGTTTTACTTGCTCAAGCAGCACTTTACTACGCTGACGTGCCGCTTGGCCGCTGAGACCTTGATGTAGGCGCAGAGCTTCTCCGATCTGCTTGCCAACGCGATGAAGAGGATTAAGCGAGGTCATGGGTTCTTGAAAGATAAACCCGAGCTGATTGCCGCGAATGCCGTTCCACTGTCTGGGCGTTAAGTTGGCAAGATTCGTCTCTCCCAGCCAGCGCTCGCCGTGAATAGTGGCATTGTTGGGCAGTAAATTAGCGATGCCTAGCGCAGAGACCGATTTACCCGAACCAGATTCGCCAACGATAGCCAGGGTTTCCCCCGCGTTGAGGGTGAGCGACAGCGAGTGGACGACTTGGTGGCCATCGAAAGCGACGGCTATGTTTTCAAGGCGCAGGAGCGGGTTATTAGACATGTTGAGTCTCTTTGCTAGGACCTGCTGGGTGCTGGGACTGCTGCACGTGACGAGGGTCAAACGCATCACGCAGGCCTTCGCCAATAAATACCAACAGCGAAAGCATTACTGCTAGCGTCATAAATGCGGTAATGCCCAGCCAAGGGGCATGCAGGTTATTTTTACCCTGTGCCGCCAGCTCGCCCAATGAAGGGGCGCCCGGCGGGAGGCCAAATCCAAGGAAATCCAAGGCTGTCAGGGTGCCGATGGCGCCGGTGAATAAAAAAGGAATAAAGGTAAGCGTCGCGACCATCGCGTTAGGTAGCACGTGGCGCCACATGATTAAGCGTGATGGGAGCCCCATTGCTTTCGCTGAGCGCACGTACTCCAGATTACGCGCCCGCAGGAATTCGGCGCGGACAATATCCACTAAGCCTAGCCATGAAAACAGCAGCATAATCCCTAGCAGCCACCAGAAACCTGGCTGAACAAAGCTGGCTAAAATAATCAGTAAGAATAATACCGGTAAGCCTGACCAAATTTCAGTCACGCGCTGGCCGATTAGATCCACTTTACCGCCAAAGTAGCCCTGCACACCGCCCGCAAAAACGCCAATGATGAGTGACCCTGCGGTGAGCACTAGCGCAAACGCAACGGAAAGGCGAAACCCATAGATCACGCGTGCTAATACATCGCGGCCTTGATCATCAGTTCCCAGCAGATGGCGGCGGTCCGGCGGTGCAGGCGAGGGCTGCGTCATATACATATCAAGCGTTTGATAAGAGAAAGGGTTCGCCGGCCACAGCGCCCAGCCGTGGTCATCAATTTGCTGCTGAATGAAGGGATCTAGATAGTCGGTGCGTGTAGGCAGAAAACCACCAAATTCGGTTTCCGGGTAGTCCACCAGCAAGGGAACGTACCACTGGCCTTCGTAGTGCATGACAATGGGCTTGTCGTTAGCAATAAGCTCTGCAAACAGGCTGACAATAAATAGCGCGCCAAATAGCCAAAGGGAAATACGGGCACGGCGATTGGCTTTAAACGCGGCCAGGCGGCGGCGAGTAATAGGTGATAAGCGTGACGATAGTAAGGCCATTATCACGACTCCCGGGTTGAAAAGTCGATACGCGGATCTACCCACACGTAGGTCAGATCGGAAATCAGCTTGAGAATTAGTCCGATCACGGTGTACAAAAACAAAGTGCCGAAAATAACCGGATAGTCCCGTTGCATTACCGCCTCAAAGCCAAGTAGGCCCAGGCCGTCAAGCGAGAAGATAACTTCGATCAATAGTGCGCCGGTGAAGAAGATACCGATCATCGCGGAAGGCAGGCCCGCGATAATGATGAGCATGGCATTACGAAAGACATGCCCATAAAGCACGCGACGTTCATCTGCGCCTTTTGCGCGAGCGGTAATTACATATTGTTTGTGAATCTCATCAAGGAAGCTGTTTTTGGTCAGCATGGTGAGGGTGGCAAAACTGCCAATAGCAGCAGCGATGACCGGTAGCGTGATATGCCAGAAATAGTCTTTCACTTTACCCAGTATCGATAGCTGGTCAAAGTCAGGTGAGGTTAAGCCGCGTAACGGGAACAGGTCCCAATAGGTGCCGCCGGCAAAAAGAACAATCAACAGGATCGCAAACAAAAAGCCGGGGATGGCGTAGCCGACAATGACGAGTCCCGATGACCAGACATCAAAACGAGAGCCATGGCGCAGTGCTTTCTGAATGCCTAATGGAATGGAGATTAAATACACCAGCAGTGTCGTCCAAAGCCCAAGCGATATAGAGACGGGAAGGCGCTCGATCATCAATTCGATCACGGGTCGGTCACGAAAAAAACTAGTGCCAAAATCAAGGCTAAGATAGTCTGCCATCATGCCGATAAAGCGTTCGTGTGCGGGCTTGTCAAAACCGAACTGCTGTTCTAGCTGTTCGATAAAACGTGGGTCAATGCCGCGTGCACCGCGGGAGTCGTCGCTAATCTGCACGTCCGCACCGCCCATGTCTAAACGGGTGCTAGCCATGGCGTCGGCACCTTCAAAACGCGCTAGCATTTGATCAATGGGCCCGCCTGGCGCCGCTTGAACAATCATAAAATTGAGTAGCATGATCCCTAATAGGGTCGGGATCATTAACAGCAGTCGGCGAAGGGTATAGCGGGCCACAGATCACTCCACGAATGTTTGACAATAAGCCGTTGCTATTAAGTCGGGGTCAGCGGCGGCGCTGCAGTTCTATTTCACGATCGGTGTCGACCCACCATGCATCCAGATCCATGCCGTAGGCGGGAAAAGGTTCGCGATAGCCAAATTTATCCCACACCGCAATGCGCTTTTCGCCGGAATGGTAATGAGGAATAACGTAAAACCCCCAGCGCAAAACGCGGTCGAGCGCGCGCGTAGCGGTATCAAGTTCTGCTCGCCCGTCTGCGCGAATCAACGTTTCCACCAGCGAATCTATCGCTGGATTAGCCAGTGACATGCGGTTGCGGCTTTGCGGAGCCTCTGCGGCGGCGCTGGTCCAATAATCGCGCTGCTCATTGCCCGGATTGTTCGACTGAGGGAAGTGGCTAATCACTATGTCATAGTCATAATTGCGCTGCCGGTTTAAATACTGATTGATATCAACGATACGCAGTGATGTTTGTACACCAAGGCGGGCCATGTTGCGCAACATAGGCTGCACAACGCGTTCCAGCGCCGAGTCGTAGAGCAGCACTTCCAGACTTAAAGGCTCCCCCGTTTGTTGATTAACCAGCACGCCGTCTTCTACCGCGTAACCGGCCTCACGTAGCAGCGAAAGTGCTAAGCGAAGGCGTTCACGCAGGTCAGTGGGGATATCAATTGGCAATGGTTCAGTGAATAAGCGGTCAGAGTGAAGTGAGGATTCAAGCTCTTCACGTAAGGGCTCTAGCAGTGCAAGCTCCTCTTCAGAAGGCAGGCCGGTGGCTTCCATCTCTGAATTTTGGAAAAAACTTTCGGTACGCTTATAAGCATCGTAAAAAATATTGGTGTTCAACCAGGGAAAATCGAAAGTGAGGCTAAGCGCTTCACGTACCCGGGGATCTTGAAATTTCTGTTGACGCAGGTTGAACACAAAGGCCTGCATCATTGAAGGGTTGACGTCAGGAATGGTTAGGCGTTTCACCAAGCCTTCTTCATAGGCAGAGAAGTCGTAACCAATGGCCCAGGTGGCTGCGCGTGCGTCCTCACGAAAGTCGGTTAGCCCTGCCTTAAATGCTTCCCAGGCGATGTCGCGGTCGCGGTAATAGTCATAAACAATGCGATCAATGTTGTAACGCCCAACGTTGACCGGTAAATCTTTACCCCAGTAGTTCTCATCGCGCTGAAACGTAATTCGCCGACCGGGATCCACGTCACTAATGCGATAAGGGCCGGAGCCAGGGTGTGCTACGAGTGTCGGCGACGTAAATTCGTGCTGCTCCCAATAGTGGCGGGGCAGTATAGGCAGCTGTGCAATGATTAATGGTAGTTCTCTAGATTCGGTATCGTTAAAGGTAAAACGCACCTGATGCTCGTTGAGTGCTATCACCTCTTCCACGCCCGCATAATAGCTGGCGTAAAACGGGTTACCTTTTTCACGTAATAGGTTAAGCGTGAAAACAACGTCGTACGCGGTGACGGGCTCGCCATCCTGGAAACGTGCTTCTGGGCGCAGGTCAAACTCAATCCAGTGCCGATCAGGATCAAGACGCACGCCTTCTGCAAGCAGGCCGTAAAGACTAAACGGTTCGCCGGGGTTACTGGCCATCAGTGTGTCGTAAATTTGTGAAATGCCGCTGGCGGGGGTGCCTCGAATAATAAACGGATTGATAGAGTCGAAGCTTGCGCCTACTGCTGTATGCGTAATTGTGCCACCTTTGGGGGCATGGGGATTTACATGCGGAAAGTAGGCAAAGTCCTCGGGGAGCTCGGGGCTATCATAGAGCGATAGCCCATGAACCGTTTCCACCGGCACTACGTTGTTTTCATCAGTATTTAGATCACCGACAACGCTATTTCTATCAACGCTGTTTTTAGCAACGTAGGAGGGCGCCTCGGTATCAGGCGTTTGCTCTATCGCGAGCGCCGATACATTGAAAACTAAGCAGCTGACGAATAACAACGTTTTCGCAAAAAATACACCACGCGGCATTGGTGATTTCCTATGTGAAAAAAGCCTACTGTTATGACAATGCTATCAGTACGGTATGATCAATGGCTGCTTAAAAAAAACGATTATTCTAAACGCTGACGATTTTTACTCGGCATAGTGTCAGCGCTCTGAAAGCGTCAGTAATTGGCCAGGCTGTAGAGCGCCGGGCCGATCAATCGCATTCCAGCGTATTAGGTCTTGCTGGTTGATATTATACTGGGCTGCGATCGCTGAAAGACTGTCGCCTCGCTCAACGCGATGTGTCTCGCTACTAGCGTTTTGCGCGAATGCCGGGCTATTGCCTTGTGCCAATTGAGCCAACACTTGAGCATCGACCTCTTCAGGGACTAGCAGCGTCTGAGCACTACGCGGATCAATGCTGCCATTAAGCAGGCCGGGGTTCAGCTCCGCCAGTGCAGTTTGGCTTACATCTAGCAACTGAGAAGCTTCAGAAAGGCTCACCGCATGGGCTAGCTGCACTTTTGCAAACGCTGGATCAGAGTGGATCTCAGGCAAAATGACACCGTAACGTTCTGGATCATTGATAATCGTTGCGATGGCTTTTAGCTTAGGCACGTATTGCATAGTTTCATATGGCAGGGAAAGGTCCCAGTAACCGCCGTTTAAACCCTGGTCCTGGGCCTGGTGCTGAGCACGATTGACAGTCCCAGCACCGGCATTGTAAGCGGCCAATGAAAGCATTAAATCACCTTCATACCACTGGTCAGCCTGCATTTCTAAGTAGTCAAGTGCCGCATCGGTAGATGTTACAACGTCTAACCGACCATCATAGTTGCCGTTGCGCACTAGGCCTAATGCGTCGCCGGTACCGGGCATAAACTGCCAAAGGCCAGCGGCTCCACGATGGCTTTTGGCAGCGGGGTCAAACGAGCTTTCTACAAAGGGAATTAGAGCAACTTCGCCCGGAAGACCACGCTCGCTTACCTGTTGGCTAATCCAGGCAAGCCAGGGTGTTGCGCGTTCAGTGATGGTGGCGATATTTTCTGGGCTTGACTGATAGTGCTCAATCCACGCATCTACCCTTGCTTGGGCATCTGCTGAGAGCGGGGCATCTTGCCATTGGAAGCTTTTACGTAGCGTTGTCCAGGCGTCTTGAGGCTCTAGCTCCAAAGCTTCCCAGAAATGCGACTGGAAAGCTGAGGGGCTTGGTGTAGCGTCCGGCATGCCAGTATTTGCAGCATATTGCGCGGTGGCGGTAGACGATGTTGATGCTTCATACGCCGATGCCTGAGAACTTGCAGCGGCGGCTAAAATTAGGCCCATAATGACGGAGCTGCCAGCGCTCAGCATCAAGCGCTGGCGAATCGTTCGATAGGTCATAGTTGCATTCGTTTCGTTTCGATAGCGTTATTAAAAACGGTTCTTCCACTCACGTAGAGTAGTGAACGTAGCGAGATCATTATCATTAATACCCTGAGTGCCAGCTGCTTGGCGCACGCTATCGGTGGCCACGCGTAAGTAGGGATTAATTTTCAGCTCGCGTCCTATCGTGCTGGGTAAGGTCGGGCGATCCAGTGCCCTGGCCTTTTCACACTCCTGTAAGGCGTGTTTGACATCATCATTATCAGGGTCCGCAGCACGAGCAAACGCAAGATTCGCTTGTGTGTACTCATGGGCTGCAAAGACCAGCGTATCTTCTGGGAGTTCCGCAAATTGTTTCAACGCTGTGAACATTTGTTCCGGAGTGCCTTCAAATAAACGGCCACAGCCAGCGCAGAAAAGTGTGTCACCACAAAACAGCAGGGCAGGGATGCCCGGCGTAAAATAGCTGATATGGTCAAGCGTGTGGCCGGGCGTCGCCATGACTTCAAATAACCGCCCCATAATGCGGATTTGGTCGCCATCCTCCACAAACTCATCAATACCTTGAATGGTGGGGTTGTTGGGGCCGATCACATGCGGAGAATAACGTTTGATCAATTCGGCTAGGCCGCCGGTATGATCATGATGGTGATGAGTAATCAGAATGCTCTCTAGGCGTAGCGACTCTCGCTCCAGAAACTCGATTACAGGGGCGGCTTCACCCGGGTCCACCACGCAAACGTTTTGACTGGTATCTTGTCTTAATAGCCAAATATAGTTGTCGCTAAGGGCTGGAATCGGTGTCACGCTCATCATCGGCGAGATCCTTTAAGTGTCAAAAAATAGAGCTGGTAAAAAGAACGTATAAATGTAAAACGCAGCTAGAAATGCAAAACATGGCGCTAAATTGGTGCTTAAAAGGCGCTAAAAGCCGTTACTTTGGAGGGAAGTGCTGTTCATGTCAAATTCGACGACGGCTACAACACTCGCCAAGCGCTTGATAAATAGCCAGACGTATTGGCAAAGCGAGGCCGGTCGCTCGCTTTGGGAGTCTCAGCGGGCGTGTCTTGGACCTGTGGCTGAAACGCGAGTGGGCGGGCACAGTTTGGAAATGGGCATGGGGCCTGCAATGCTGACAATGTCAGCCATTCCGCATGCCATACGCTGGTCGCCAACTCGCCAGCTAGCGCATTCAGATACGACCTTGGTGTGCCCGCCTGATCAACTGGCACTGCCAGACCGCTGTTTAGACGTGATGGTTATTCACCACTGGCTTGAGCATCTGCCGGATGCTCATCTGACGCTCAAAGAGGCTGCTCGGGTAACGGCTGATAATGGCATTTTAGTGCTTTTTGGCTTTAATCCTATTGGCGTCAGTGGGCTTGTCCGCCAGTTGCGTAAACGCCAGCAGCAGTACCCTTGGAGTGGCGAGTGGCGTTCGTCGAACCGCCTTCGCGACTGGTTGGCGTTTGTCGACTTTGATGTTCAGCGCGTAGACTATTGCTGCTTTAGAGGGCGCATAAACGCCAAGTGTGGTGAGTATTGGGAGTCTTTGGGGCGTCGGCATAACCTGCCACTCGGTGAAAGCTATATGATTCTTGCCCGGCGCAAGCAGCGCCAGGCGCCCGTTCAGCGCCTGAGATTTGGATTAAAAGCACCGGCGTCTCCGGCGTCATTAGGCGTTACCCGCTCTGGCTCATCCGCTCACTTGCAATCCTATCAAGAGCATCAGGCTCCAACGCATTCAAAGAGAGATCAAGAGATTGACTAATAAGGCTGCCGAGCACCTACCCTGTGTGACGGTGTATACCGATGGCGCTTGCCGGGGTAATCCTGGCCCCGGTGGCTGGGGCGTCGTGCTGGCGAGTGGTGAGCATGAAAAGACCTTAAAAGGCTATGAGGCAGATACGACTAATAACCGTATGGAATTGATGGCCGCGATTATGGCGCTACGCACACTCAATACACGCTGCGAAGTGGCGCTGTGGACTGACTCTCAGTACGTGCGCCAAGGTATCACTCAGTGGATTCATAACTGGATCAAGCGGGGGTGGAAAACTGCCGCCAAGCAGCCAGTTAAAAATGCCGAGCTATGGAAAACCCTTCACGAAGAGACTCAGCGCCATCAAGTGGCGTGGCATTGGGTGAAAGGGCATAGCGGCCATCCCGGCAATGAGCACGCCGACACGCTGGCCAATGAGGCTATCGATGAGCACCAGAAGAGGAAAGTGTGATGCGGCAAGTCATCTTAGATACTGAAACGACGGGTATTGACCCTAAAGATGGGCATCGCTTAGTTGAGATTGGTGCCGTGGAGATGGTTAATCGTCGTTTCACTGGACGTACCTACCACCAGTATATAAATCCTGAGCGTCATATCGATGCTGAAGTAGTGGCTATTCACGGTATTGATAACGCTAAAATAGCCAATGAGCCGGTGTTTGCCAAAATAGCCGATGAGTTTTGGGCGTTTATTGAGGGCGCTGAGTTGGTGATCCATAACGCGCCCTTTGACGTGGGCTTTATAGATCATGAGCTCGGCATGCTTAATAAGCAGCGCAGCGGTTTGTCATTAGGGCCTGTTCGTGAGCACTGCGGCGTTCTTGATACGCTGACGATGGCTAGGAAAATGCATCCTGGTCAGCGCAATAGCCTTGATGCGCTGTGCAAACGCTACGATATTGATAATGGTCACCGTGTGCTGCACGGCGCTTTGTTAGACGCCGAAATCCTCGCTGACGTATATCTAGCGATGACGGGCGGGCAGACGGCGCTGACATTAGATGCCGCCTCTGCCTCCGAGCAGCAGCAAACCGACACCTCTAGTGAAGGGCTGTCGATTCAACGTTTAACGCTAACCCCCGGTCAACTGAGCGTGGTTCGCCCCACCGAGCAGGAACAAGCAGCGCATGAAGCTAAGTGTGAAGCACACCAGCTGACTTGGTTTGAGGACGCAAGTAACGATGCTTAGGCGAGAAATTCCCTATGATGAGCAGGCAGGGCGTGTTATTCGGCTATCGCGCAGCTTATTGGCGCCTGCTCCGTTAAGCGGCAGTGATCAACTCACTCCGTTACAGCCTTTTCAGCCCTGGACCGAGCAGATGCAGCCGCTGTGCTATTGGGATGATGAACCCGTAGCCCTGCTTGTGGAGGCCCAGGCTGAAAGTGGTTGGATTGATGGTCGTCAGTGGATGAGCGAGCTGCCCACCGCATGGTTTAGCCTGCTATCGACAGCCTTACAGGTAGGCGCATGGTTAGAAAATCATCGTTTCTGTAGCCGCTGTGGGGCTTCTGCCACCAAACTGGCTGCCGAATTTGCGATGCACTGCAACGCCTGCGGACATCGTAATTATCCGCGCATTTCGCCGTGCATTATTACCTTGGTGACCAGCGGTGAGGCGATGCTCCTTGCTCGCAGCCCGCGTTTTCCACCTGGCCGCTATTCGACCCTGGCTGGATTTATTGAGCCAGGTGAGTCTGCAGAAGAGGCCGTGCATCGAGAGGTATTTGAGGAAGTGGGGGTGCATATTGATCAACTACGCTACCACCAAAGTCAGGCGTGGCCTTTCCCTCATTCACTGATGTTTGGCTACTTTGCCGAAGCAACGACGCGACGCATACGTATTGACGGTGTCGAAATCAGCGATGCGGCGTGGTTTTCCCCTCGTCAGCTGCCGTCTTTGCCACCGCCGTATTCGATATCGCGTGAACTTATCGAGACACATTTAGCACGCTGGCGCTGAAAAACGCCGCGTGCTTAAACATGCTTACTTGCTAGGAAACAGGCTGGTCAGTTTAGTGGCCAGCATCACATTGCCGGTTGCTTTTAGCTTTCCAGTCATGAACGCAGTCATGCCGTTGATGTCGCCATTCATGATGCCTTTCAGCGTCTCGGTGCTTAGGCTTAAGCTGACGGAAGGGTCATCGTGTTCGCCTTCTTGAACATCAAGCGCGCCATCTTGAATGTTCAGATAGTGGCTGCCCGCATCTGAGAAATGAAATTGAAAAATTTCGTTCATCCCCTTGGCGGCTTCTGGATTGAAACGTGCTTTCAGCTTATCAAGGGTAGTCGTTGACATCATAAATCTCGCAAGTAAGTAGATAAATTAGCTTAAGGTTATCGATAGTAGTTCAAAGAAACAATCGGATATGGGACGAGACTATTTCATACGTGCGTTTCAATCAAGCGCTACAATTATGCGTCTTTAGGATACATGTGAGCATTGTCTCTGTTTTAGAATTTAATTACCTAGTGGAGAACGTAAATGAGTGAATGGGTTGCAGAATTAGGTACGTTTTTAGTCCAGACAGCCATCGTGATAGCGATGCTGGTGATTGGTTTATTGCTCGTAACTCGCTCTAGGCAAGCTAAAGAGCGTGGTCTGACGCTTCGTGTTGAGCCGCTTAATGACCAGCGATTGGATCGTAGCCGCCGCCTGCGTTTGGCCACTGCGCTGCCTTCTGCGCGTAAAAAGCTGCTAAAAACATTTCGTCAAAATGAGAAAAAGCGCTTAAAGGTTCAAAAAAACGATCAACAAGCGCCACCAGCATCTCGTGTATGGGTGTTGGATTTTTATGGTGATTTAAAAGCCTCACAAACCGAGCATTTTGCTCAAGAGATCTCCGCCATTATCGACGTGGCTAGTGAAGAGGATGAAGTGGTGATCCGGCTGGAGTCAGCGGGCGGCTTAGTGCATGCCTATGGCTTAGCGGCTGCACAGATGGACCGGCTAAGTGCTGCGGGCCTTATTACGACGGTATGCATCGATAAAGTGGCGGCCAGCGGTGGCTATATGATGGCCTGTACCGCGCAGCATATTAAGGCTGCTCCTTTTGCTGTTATTGGATCGATAGGCGTTGTGGCGCAAGTGCCTAACATCCATAGACTGCTCAAAAAGCACGATATTGATGTCGAGTTGCTAACCGCGGGAAAATATAAGCGTACGTTGACCGTACTTGGTGAAAATACCGATGAAGGCAAAGACAAGTTCTTGGATGATTTAGAGAACACCCATCGATTATTTAAACACTATGTTACAGAGCGTCGTCCCACCATGGACATTGACTCGCTGGCCACCGGTGAAATTTGGTACGGCAGTGAGGCATTGCCCCAGCTGCTTGTCGATAGCGTAGGGACCAGCGAAGCCTATTTGACAGAGCGTATGGCGCAGGTACAGGTTTATACCGTCAAGCTTGAGGCGCCTAAAACAATGAGCCGGAAGCTTGGCTTAGCCGTTTCAGCGGGTGTCGAAACAGCAGCGCTCAAGGCACTGGGACTGATCGAGGCGGCTGGATGGCAGCGCCGCTAGCACTCATTCTGAGTAGTGGTGCGCCAATGCATCAAGAATGGCTTTGGCGCTTTCACTGCTTAATGAATAGTAGATGGTTTGTGATTCTCGGCGTGTGCTGACCAACTCATCACGCCTCAATATCGCTAAATGTTGGGATAGAGCTGACTGACTCAAGGCAAGCTGTTGATTTATTTGAGTAACTGACAGCTCTTTTTCAGCAAGTAAGCACAGTATTTGTAAGCGTTTTTCGTTTGCCAATGCTTTCAGTAAGCTGGTTCCCGCCTCAATAGCTCGGCAGTTGTGTTCAAGCAAACGTGTCGCGGCGCTTGTAGAAGCAGACATAGTGATCTCCTCGCCTACACTGTTACATAAGCTTATTTATATGCATTGTTATAATTTATCTCGGCATCGTCGCGTCGCGAAGATCAAGTTGTTTAATGATCAGTAATTTAGCGAGTTTTGTCCAAGGCTTTGTTTAACGGTTTATCAATGGTAAGTCCTTTGGTGCATTGTCGACAATAGAAGGGAGTGTTGCATCCTTCTATGGCACGTTAGCCGATAGTATGAGGGTGCTAAGGCGATTTACTTTATACAGTGTCAACAATGCGTTTGCATAATAACGATGAGAACACTATGAGTCGCTACCACAATGCTTTCCAGCAGTCGGTTGAACACCCTGAAACATTTTGGGCCGAGGAGGCTAAACGTATCCCCTGGTACACGATGCCCCGCACGATACTCAGCTATGACGATCAGCATCACGCACGCTGGTTCAGCGATGGAGAAATGAACCTTTGCTATGCAGCTTTGGATTACCACGTTGAGCAGGGCAGAGGTGATCAAGCGGCCATTTTCTGGGATTCCCCCGCCACGCAGTCTAAGCAAACTATCAGCTATCGGGACTTGCGTGATCGCGTCGCTCATTTCGCCGGTGCCTTAGCCCAGCTAGGCGTTGAAAAGGGTGATCGTGTCATTATTTATATGCCTATGATTCCCGAGGCATTGATTGCGATGTATGCCTGTGCACGGTTGGGGGCAGTTCATTCGGTCGTCTTTGGGGGCTTTGCACCCCATGAGCTGGCCGCACGTATTGAAGACGCTGAGCCCAAGGTGGTGGTCGCGGCCTCGTGTGGCATCGAACTAGGTAAAGTGCTGCCTTATAAACCGATGATTGATCAGGCGATTACTCTCAGTGCTCATAAGCCAAACGCTTGTGTCGTTTACCAGCGCGCAGCGCATCAGGCACCGCTAGGCGCTAACGACTATGACTGGAATCAGTTAGTCGCAGGAGCGCCATTTGCCGATTGTGTCCCGGTGAAGGGCACTGACCCGCTCTATATACTTTACACCTCAGGTACGACCGGTAAGCCCAAGGGTGTGGTGCGTGACACCGGTGGATACGCGGTGGCATTGGCGTATTCAATGGAGGCTATTTATGCCATGAAGCCCGGTGAAGTGTTTTTCACCGCATCCGATGTAGGCTGGGTGGTCGGTCATTCTTATATTGTTTACGCCCCCTTACTGCTGGGTTGCACGACTGTTGTATATGAAGGTAAGCCGGTTAAAACACCCGATGCAGGCAGCTTCTGGCGTTTAATTGAAGAGTATCAAGTCACCAGCTTCTTCACGGCGCCCACTGCATTCAGGGCAATGAAAAAAGAAGATCCCGATGCCGAGCTGCTGAAAAAATATGATATCAGTAGCCTGAAGCATCTTTACGTCGCCGGTGAGCGGCTTGATCCTCCGACGTTTCATTGGCTTGATGACTTGCTTGAAGTGCCGGTTATTGATCACTGGTGGCAAACTGAAACCGGCTGGCCGATTGCGGCAAATTTGCCTGGTATCGAACCGATGCTGACCAAAGCCGGTTCCGCGACGTACCCTGTACCAGGTTTCAATGTGCAGGTGCTTAACCGCGAAGGAGGCCAAGCTGAGCCTATGGAGCAGGGCAGTGTCGTCATTAAGCAGCCGATGCCTCCAGGCTGCTTAATTGGCGTATGGCGAGACCCTCAGCGTTTCCACTCGGCGTATATGGCGGCGTTTCCCGGCTACTATTTAACCGGTGATGGCGGCTATTTTGATGAGCAGGGCTATTTGTTTATTATGGGCCGTACCGACGATGTTATTAATGTTGCAGGGCATCGGCTTTCTACTGGAGAGATAGAAGAAGTGGTGGGTGCACATCCTGCCGTCGCAGAGTGTGCGGTAATTGGTATTCATGATGAGCTGAAAGGGCAACTGCCTATCGGGCTGGTGATTCCCAAAGATGGCTTCACAGGCGATGAGGCGACTCTGGAGGCAGAGCTAATCGCTCGAGTTCGTGAGCACATTGGGCCTATTGCCTGTTTCAAGCAGGTGTTAGTGGTTGATCGATTGCCTAAAACTCGCTCGGGTAAGATCTTGAGAAAGCTGCTGCGTACGATTGCTGATGGAAAAGAGTTTGGTATTCCTTCTACCATTGATGACCCTGCTAGCTTGGCCGATATTCATACGACTATGCGCCAGCGTTCGGTGGGTGCCGCCGACAAAGCTACGCCGCTTTGATTGATGCCATACGCCGCTCACGTAGTTGAGCGGCTTTCATTGCGCGGTAGAAGCCGTATAATGCTGCCCCCTAGCGCCACCTTGCGCTAATGACCTCGAGGGTTCCCTAACCCCTCTTCTTATGTACAAAAAGGCTTATCGACATGTTCGCATTGAGTGACGCTCAGCACCGCCGCTGCTTATTAGTAATGGTGGCCTTTCACATTGGCATTATTGCCGCCAGTAATTATCTTGTTCAGTTGCCGTTTACGCTGTTTGGATTTCATACCACCTGGGGAGCCTTCAGCTTTCCGTTTATTTTTTTAGCCACTGATTTAACAGTGCGCTTATTTGGCAAAGGGCCCGCCCGCGCTATCATTCTTCGCGTTATGCTTCCTGCCCTGGTGGTGTCCTACGTGGTCTCAGTTGTGTTTCCACGGGGGAGCTTTGCCGGTATTGCAGCGCTTTCTGAATGGAATCTATTTGTCGCTCGCATCGCGCTCGCTAGCTTCTTAGCCTATGTGATAGGTCAGCTGCTTGATGTCCAGGTGTTTGACCGTTTACGCCAGTTATCCTGGTGGGTCGCGCCAGTGTGTTCAACGGTGCTGGGTAACCTTGCCGATACGTTCGCATTTTTCTCTACGGCGTTTTACAACAGCCCTGATCCGTTTATGGCGGCCCATTGGGTTGAAATTGCCGCCGTCGACTATGCAATCAAATTAGCGATCAGCCTGTTATTCTTCTTGCCACTGTATGGCCTGCTACTCGCCTGGTTATCGCGCCGTTTAGTTGTTTGGACAGGGCAGGTAGATAGCGTGCCGCGCACTGCCTAAAAACATTGTTTGTAAAAACATTGCTAAGACATAGGAGCTTGCATGACTGACGCTGCCATCGTTGATCTCCACTGTATTGATATGCCCGCTGATGAGAATGCCTCTGACGCTACTCCGCTGGTGATAATTCACGGCTTGCTAGGAAGTGCTGACAACTGGCGCTCGCATTTGAAAGCGTGGCAGCGCACGCGTCGGGTCATTGCTGTCGACCTGCGCAACCATGGCAGGTCTCCTCATGCTGAGGGCATGCGCTACGCAATGATGGCGGACGATGTTATAGCACTGCTCGACAGCCTTTCAATTGAGCGTGCGCATGTGCTGGGCCACTCAATGGGGGGCAAAGTAGCAATGAGCTTGGCCCGCCTGTCGCCTGAGCGGGTTGTTTCGCTGATCGTTGCCGACATAGCGCCAGTCGCGTATGAGCATGGCCACGATGATGTGTTTGCCGCACTCGAAAGCGTTCGTGAAGGTAAGCCTAAAACGCGCAGTGAGGCCGATGTAATGTTGGGCGAACATGTCGACTCTCGCCCCACGCGGCTTTTCTTAGCGACTAACCTGGTGCGTAACGACGATAACGTGATGGCGTTAAGAGTGGGGCTAGATCAGATCAAACGGGGTTATAGCGATATTATTGGCGAGCCGGACGGTGAGCAACCCTACGAAGGGCCGACGCTGGTGCTGCGTGGGGCTGATTCCCCTTATGTCGCTGACGCCATGATACCCGCACTACGTGAGGTAATGCCCAGCGCACGCGTCGTAACGCTTAAGAATGCCGGTCATTGGCTGCACGCCGATCAGCCTGAGGCTTTCCAGCAGGCCGTTGAGATTTTTTTAAACGCTCAATAAGCGAGATGGCGATCAAAGCTCTGTAACGGTAAGTCCATATTGCTCTGGATGACGCAAAAAACGGTTTAAAATTCGATAGCTATCAACATCAAAGAGCGTGGGGGTATCGGCTAACGCTCTGGCTTGTTCAATGCTCGCCGCGCTACCGAGGTAGCACCACTGGCGAACCACGTGCCAGGCAGGAGGGGAGTTGCCTGTCGGGCGCTCTTCAATAGCAATGCTGCCAGGCCAAGGCCATGCATTGATTTGCAGTTGCTGTAACGCGCCCTTTGCGCGCTGTGTGTGAGCAACTATGGGTTCTTGCCCGTTACACGCTCCATTGCACTTGCCCAGCTGGTTAGCAAAACAGCGGCCCTTTCCCTTCTCAAGTCCCATAACGCGTGGGCAAAGCTGGTGTTCCTCAACGATTGAGCGAAGTGCCTTCTTAGCATCCGTTGCATTGCGAAATAAACCATACAGCTTTTTACTCTGTGGTTGGTTGAGGGCGCTACCGCTAATGAGCTCAGGGCAGTTTGCGCCTTCCGGCCAATGCCAGGTCGCCAGTTTTCCCTGTTTGCGTAGCTGCCGATTCATAATGGGCATTAATCTTTTCACTAGCTGCGCTTCGCGCAATTGAGCGCCTAGATCGCCGGCTGCCTCCTCCCATTCAATCTGCTGAACCTGTTGCGCCAAGCGCATCTCTTTATCGTCCTGGTGGTCACGCTGAAAGTGGCCCAGCACGCGGCTGCGCAGATTAATGCTTTTACCCACGTAGAGTGGCAGTCGATTGTGGCCATAAAATAAATAAACACCCGGCGTGGCGGGTAATCCTTCGAGTTGAGCGCTATCAAGATGCGCAGGCAGCGTGCGGTGGCGCTGCTCTTCATTAAGAAGGTTCTGCCACGTATCGGTACTGTGTTCCTTCTGCCAGGCCTGCCATAGGGACCACAGCGCATTGACATCGTCACCAGCCCGATGATGGCGAAGGGGAATGATATCGTAACGGCTGAGTAATGCTTTGAGATTATGCTGCCGCTCTTGAGGCGCTAATCGCCGCGACATGCGTAGCGTGCAGATAATCGATGTGCGGTAATCCAGACCTGCGCGTTTAAATTCGTTGCGTAAAAAACTGTAGTCAAAGCGTGCGTTATGCGCGACTAAATGCCCATCGCCAAGCCACTCGCGCAGCGGCTTAGCTATCTGCACAAATCGTGGGGCGCTGCTTAGCATGCGATCATCTATACCGGTCAGCTGGCTAATTTGTGCCGGGACCTTACCCTCTGGGTAGATCAAGCTCGACCAACGATCAATCACCTCGCCGTTAGCAATTTTTAATGCCGCTATTTCGGTAATACGGTCACGTGTCGCGCGTGTTCCCGTTGTTTCTAAATCAATAAAAATGAGGGCGTTTTCGCTCATGCGCCTCCCAAGCGATAAGTAAGCAGTTAGAGTACATGTGGGTCTACTGCCAAACGTGAGAGAGGGAGCGTGTCGTCTATAAGGCCCATTTGCAGCAAGTAAGTTTCAAATGCGGTGTAGCGGTGACTGTCAACGGCGGCAGGGCTCAGTGCCATGCGGCGTAAGATATCCTGCCAGGCGGCCGCGTTGATGTCATTGTCGAGCACGGGATGAGTGGCGGTTAATAGCGCCCATGCTGCGTCATGGTTTTCAACTATCCAATTGCTGGCCTCTTCAATAGCGGTTGTGAAGCGTGACCACGTATCTGCGCGGCGCACGACGGAATCACTGTTCGCGAGCACCACTAGCCCATCGTGGCGAGGGATGTCCAGCTCCTCAAAGCGTATCAAGTGCGTGGTAATCCCTTCGGTTGCTAGCTGCGGCGGTAGGTAGTGAAAGAAACCATCAGCCACTGCGTCTGCCTGGCCCTCTCTCAATGCTCTTGTCGGATCAAAGTGTAAATTCTGAGGGGCAGAAAAATCATCTGTTTGTTGTACAGAGCGCGGCACTAGTCGTGGGATACTTAAATTAAGTCCTTCGCGGGTGGTGTAGCCATAATGCAATCCCGCTAGATTTTTTGCGTTATCAAGCTGCTCAGGCCCCATTACGACTACCGCTGTTAATGCTGTTTCAATCAGTGTCGCAATTCGAATAATAGGGGCGCCTTCATGGGCATAAAGGTGTAGCAAAGGCTGGCGCGTTAACGCTAAATCTACCTCCCCGGCCGTTAGTAGTTTGATAGCGATAGATGGATCTGCCGGTGACTGAATGTCTACCTCAAGGCCTTGAGCGGCATAGTAGCCACGTTCTTTGGCCACCACGAGCGCTGCATGCTGGGGGCTTAAGTACCAATCCAGCATTAGCGTAATGTTTTTTAATGGCGGTGGCTCTAGCGCAGGCGCCGGTGTCAGGGCCATGGTCGGCACTTCATCTTCGCTGACATCCTCAATAGGAGTCCACAGTGAAGGTGGCACTACCACAACGGTTTCTAGCGTCAGCGGAATCGCTGTCTGGTCGTTTTTCTGATCGTCGCTGTCAGCGTGACAAACGGAAGTGAAGAGCAACAAAGTGACAATAACGGTGAGTAACGCAAAGTGCCACTGGCGTGATCGGCAGCGCAGCATAGTCAGTAACTCCAAATCTTGTGACGGCGAAGTGTAGCCGCCGAGTAAAGCTCCTGACCAGCCCTTTAGGCATAAGCGTAAGCCGTCAAGACACAGTAAATTAAATGGTTACATGCAATAATAGCGCTGTATTGAAGTAGAGGCAGAGAGTCATGGATGCAATTTATATGTTCTTTTTGGTGGGCGGCGCGCTGATGGCGCTGAGCATCTTGGCAAGCCGCTTATCTTCAATGATGGGTGTACCTGTACTACTTATTTTCCTAGGGCTGGGCATGCTGGCGGGTGAAGAGGGCGTGCTTGGTGTGGTGTTTGATGATTACTCCATGGCGTTTGCTATTGGTCATCTCGCGCTTGCCATGATCTTGTTAGATGGCGGCTTGCGTACTCGCCTTAAAACCTTCCGGGTTGGTTTTAAACCGGCACTTTCTTTGGCCACGTTTGGCGTTTTTATCACCAGTGGTATCGTTGGCTTAATCGCGATGTGGATTTTTGATCTCACGCTGGTGCAGGGGTTATTAGTCGGTGCGATTGTTGGTTCGACCGATGCTGCTGCCGTATTTTCAATGCTTAGTGGCAGCGGCGTTAATCTTAATGAGCGGGTAGGGGCTACGCTTGAAATAGAGTCAGGCACCAACGACCCGATGGCGATTTTCCTGACGCTAATGTTGGTGGAGTTGCTGGTAGGTGAGATTGGCGGCCCAACGGACACGCTGCTATTTTTCATTTCGCAATTTGGAATTGGCTTAATTGTTGGGATCGGCGGTGGCTGGCTAAGTGCCAAATTGCTGCGCTGGCTCGACTTAGCACCGGGCCTTTATGCAATGTTAGCGCTGGCGTTAGGATTTAGCGTTTTCGGCTTCGCCAGCGTATTGGGCGGTAGCGGATTTTTGGCGATTTACCTAACCGGTCTGATGATTGGCAATCAGCCGGGGCGGCACCTCAATTTCATTTTGCCTGTACATGACGGCTTGGCATGGCTCAGTCAAATCGGCCTATTCTTGGTGCTGGGTTTATTAGTAACGCCCAGTGAGCTATGGGACGTAGCGCTGCCTGCCAGCTTGGTGGCGCTAGCGCTGATATTTATCGCTCGCCCATTGGCCGTGCTGATTGCTATTAAGCCATTTTTCAAATTCCGCTGGCGCGAAACCTTCTTCATATCCTGGGTAGGGTTGAGAGGCGCCGTTCCGATTGTGCTGGCCATCTTCCCGGTTATAGGCGGGGTCGAAAATGCCTCTCTGTACTTTAACATCGCCTTTGCTGTTGTATTGATGTCACTGCTGATCCAGGGCGGCTCGCTAACGCTAATGGCCCGGTACCTAAAGGTAGAGGTGCCGGTTGGCACCGTCCCCAACCGACGGGGTCCGCTGGGTATTTTGCCCGAAAATGACTTTGAGCTATTTGTTTATGGCGTAGAAAATCAAGATTTAGAAGACGTGCCTATTCGCCTGCTGCGTTTTCCTTCTGGGGCATTAATTTCTGCGCTGTTTCGTAATCACGCCATGCTGCAACCGAAGGGCAGTACGCGCCTGCAACTGGGCGACGTGATTTGCGTTATTGGTCGCTCAGCGGATTTGAATACCCTTAATCGGTTGTTTAATGGTGATGCGAAACTAAAACAGGAGCGCGAGTTCTTCGGCACCTTTACGCTGGATGGCACCTCACTAATGCAAGATGTGGCCCTAGCCTATGGTTTAACGTTAAGCGACGGAGAGGCGAGCATAACGCTGGCTGAATTTGTTGCCATGCGCGTAGGAGGGCATCCAGTGCTAGGGGATGATGTGGACTGGCACGGCATTCACTGGGTAGTCAGCGAGATGGAAGGTGGAAACATTACTCGCGTTGGTATTCGATTGTACTAAGGGCGTTGACTTACAAGGAAAAGCTGGTAGTATATGCACGCATAAGCCGGAGGGATGGCAGAGCGGTTGAATGCACCGGTCTTGAAAACCGACGTAGGTGAATAACCTACCCAGGGTTCGAATCCCTGTCCCTCCGCCACCTATTAGGAAAAAGCCGCTGATTTCAGCGGCTTTTTTGTGTCTGTAACAAGGGAAATACAGTTGGGGAAATCCTATGCCTGCTTTGCAGCGAGAGAGTACCTTGGCTGCAAGTATCTGCGGCTCTTACAATTACGTTTGGGCCATCTCAATTAGGTTCAACTCAGAGCTGCCTTAGTTCAGCCTCGCTGGAGTGACGCACCACAGAGAGATGCGGCCTTAAGATTGCAAACGCCTTCTGAGATCATCCAGTAGCCATTGTCCAGCATGCCCTAGGGGCCGGTTACGCTTATGCGCGGCATAAATTGTTAACCCTTCCTCAGGCGTTGGATCGTTCTCAATGCGCAGTGGTACCAAATTTCCAGCACTGACTGACTTCGCTATGAGATGTTCCGGCATGCGGCACCAACCGAAACCACCCAGCAGAAAATCTAGCCGTCGGCCAAGATCCGCGAAGCGCCAAATTCTTGCGCTTGCAAGCCCAAAGTTAGCGCTTCCTGGATCGATCGGATCCGATAGAACGAGCTGAACATGTGGCTCCAGGTCGAGTTGCGTCGCCGCTCGTCCAAGTTGTGCCAGCGGATGCCCAGGAGCTACCACAGCCTGCATCCGAACGCGAAGCAGTGGATAGGCAGTCATATCATCCGGAATGGCAGGAAGCAGCAAGCAGATACCAATGGCTGCCGAGTCGCTTCTTAGCTTCCGCAGCGAACCTCCCAATCCTTCGGTCGAAAAATTGACGGGCAAATTCAGAAAGGTCTGGTTTAAGGCAGATAGGCTTTCGATGAGGGGTGCCGATGGAACTAAAGGATCGATTGCAATGACAAGCTCTGGTTCCAATCCCATGCGCACTCCCATAGCGACTCCCTCAAACCTAGCGGCGCTTGCCAATACTAATCGCGCCTGCTCGACAAGCACTCGTCCTGTGTCCGTTAATACGGGACGGTAGCCACTACGCTCAAACAGCGAGACGCCCTGTATATCCTCAAGCGTCGCGATCGTTTGGCTAATTGCCGATTGGACGCGACCCAGTTTCCGGCCCGCCGCTGAAAAGCTTCCCTCATCAGCAATCGTCACTAAAACGCGTAGCTGATCAAGTGTAAGGCTTTCTATCAAAGTGGATTCTCCTCAATCTCTATCATAAAAACCGATTGACTTAATCATAATTTAATCACTTCCGGTAATTAACAAATGTCTTTATATTTTCCAAACACACTCATTTGGAGAGACACGCCGATACGGCGCTATCTTCTTTACTTTTTTGGGGATTTAAAATGGAAAAGCTTTTGGTTATAGAAGCTAGCCCTCGCGGTGAAAGCTCAGTATCACACAACATGGCGCGGAGATTTGTACAAGAGTGGGAAACCGCTCACTCTGATGGTGTCATCATCAACCGCAACCTTTTGGAGACAGGACTTCGGTTCGTTGACGCTGCATGGCTACAAGCCTACTTCACACCTGTGGATAAACATTCACCCGAAATGGCTGCCGCATTGCAGCTTTCAGACGAACTTGTTGCGGAATTGCTCGCCGCTGATCACATCGTTATTGCAACACCTGTTTACAATTACAATGTTCCGGCTGTCCTGAAGGCTTGGGTGGATCACATTGTTCGTAAGGGTTTGACGCTTGGCTTTGATGGAAGCGGTTTAGTGACTGGCAAGAAGGCGACTGTACTGATCGCATCTGGAGGTGTATACACTGAGGGCTCACCCATTAAGAACCGCGATATCGCAACTCAATATTTGCGTCTGGTACTGAATGTCATTGGTATTTCCGACGTAACGCTAGTGGCTGGAGGTGGGGCAAAGGCGGTAGATCTAGGCGAGGAAAGCATGGCGAGCTTCGTGGAAAAGCTCGGCAAGCAGCTTGAATGGGCTTCTAAAGTTTAATATCAGGCAGTCCGGCATACGGCCTGTGCTGTTTATCGATATGCTGAAAGTTGCCAGTTTAATCGGCAGCAACGCTTATAAGCGCGAGTAGATGGCCAGCACTATTTTGAGCGAGAAGCTTGATATTTCGGTTTGTCAGGCGTGAAACAACCGGATGCCGAAAGACGTAAAGTTGTGGCTATCAATCTGGCCGATGCCGAATTGGCGACCGAGCTTGTCATACCTGAGAATAAGGATGTCATGAACGATGCGGCCCTGTTCGGCGTACATCTGCTGACAGACTTATCTCTGTGATGCGCATACTCAGATGCGCCGCTTCACGCTTGATGGTACTGCTGACGGCACGGATCAACTGCCAGGGATAGGCAGCGCTAAAGCTTGGCACCGAGCGGGACAGTTGGAGAACAAGCAGAATGTCTTTGATGATTTTATCGCGGTCAGTGAGTTCCTTATAACGCAAGGCATCACGATGGAAACTGGTTTGGTTGTCCAGGGCGAATCCAATGGTGGGCTGGTAGTGGATGCTGTAGTGAACCAACGACCAGACCTTTATGCGGCAGCCTTACCTGGCAGGAAACTCAGCGACCGTTTTGGGGCATCGGTTTCCGCGCTTCGTGTACAGTAGACCAAGTGTACCGGCTGTCACTACTTCGTAATCCGCGAAGATACGATTGATGCACGTGATCTGTTGCAACACTTTGAGCGAAACCATACTTATTTGTCTCTTTTTAACCTGGCGTGGGTGCGGATCGCCTACATAAACAGCCGAAGGATCAACCCTTGCTCATTCTCATTCAACATTATGACTGACTCCCCAAAAGTCGTTTTTTTCGAGTGCGAAGGTCGTCTTGTTCTAGAGCCGCCGAAAATATTGGCCTCCAGCTAAGAATGTGGTGCTGCAAGAGTGTAATAAGCTCGCCCGTCTCACCGGCATCAATAAGTTCAATAATGCTGTAATGCTCCCCGACTGATTCACGTTGTCGGTCCACCCCTGCACCCGAGCGAATACCGAAGAGGCGCATCCTATCTCGAAGGGAGAGTGCTGTCTTGGCTAACAGTTCATTTCCAGACGCCATGAACATGGCGTTGTGAAAGGAACGGTCGGCGACAAGATAAGCACGAACATCATCCTCCTTGACGGCACGTTCGATTTCGCGGGCATAGTGTTTTAGCGGTTCTGTGTCGCATGGCGTATCGGCCATCATCAATTTTGCGGCCTGTATTTCTAAAAGATCGCGCATAGCGAAAAGATCGTGCAGCTCCTTCATCGACGGTCGCGAAACCCTAAAGCCTTTATTTCTAACAGGCTCGACCAACCCGGAATTTGCCAATTCGAGCAATGCTTCACGAACGGGAGTCGTTGAAACATCGAGCTCAGCTGATAATGCAGGGACGGAGTAGAGCGTCCCTGGAAGGCTCTCACCTGAAATGATTTCGGAGCGAAGCTGCTTCAGGATGCGCTCGCGAAGATTCTGTTGCATTGGCGTGTTCACTCAGATTTTTGGATGCATTTTTTCAATGATAATTCGTTACCTTTGACAAGGCCAGAATCCAAATGCATTATTGTAGCGCGCTACAATAATGCATTTAAAAGTGCGAGGTCGACTCATGACTGAACAAAGGTTCAAGGGATATTGCACGCTCTGCCGTTCACGCTGTGGCTCAGAGACGGTTGTGCGTGGTAACCGTGTTGTGTCTATTGAGCCCTTGCGTGACCACCCAACTGGCGGTGCTCTTTGCGCGAAGGGGCGAGCTTCTCCCGAGATGGTTCACAGTCCTGAGAGGCTACGCACTCCTTTACGGCGAATTTCTCCCAAAGGCGCTCCGAACCCCAAATGGGAGGCAATTTCTTGGAACGATGCGCTTGACGAAGTTGCTAGCCATCTGGGTGACATCAGGGACGTAGACGGTCCCGAAGCGGTTGCTTTTGCGATTACCACGCCGAGCGGTACCCCCATGGTGGATAGTTTCGAGTGGGTTGAACGTTTCGTTAGGTGCTTCGGCTCGCCCAATCTTATCTACGCCGTTGAGGTTTGTGGCTGGCACAAGGACTATGCCCATGAACTAACCTTCGGACGCGGCATCGGTTTTGCCGACTATGAAAATGCCGACGTTATCCTCCTTTGGGGTCATAATCCGGCAAGGACATGGCTTGCCCAGGCTAGTCGAATTGCCGAAGCTCGCAGCCGAGGCGCGAAGGTTGTCGTCATTGACCCCAAGCCAAATGGATCTGGGCAGCAAGCCGACGTTTGGCTGCGAGTGCGTCCAGGAGCTGATTCGGCGATCGCGATGGGCGCCATCCGCCATCTAATCAAAACGAACACCTATAATGATGCGTTTGTCCGCCGGTGGACAAACGCCTGCGTGCTGGTCAACCAGCAAACGGGCCATCTTGTCCGCGCGGAAGATCTCTGGGGCGGGGAAGGGCCCAAGCATCTTGTTGTGGTCGATAAGAGTGGAGTACCGCGAAGATTCGATCCTTGGGCCTCTGAAGCAATGGCTGATGATTTCAAACTCAACCATGAACTTCGGCTGACCGATCGAAACGGTACCGAATTTATCGCCAAGACGGTTTACTCCTTGCTTGAGGAAACTGCCGAACCTTTTACACCGGCACATGTCGCTGACGTCAGTTGGGTAGATAGGTCCGCACTTATACAGTTTTACGCCTTACTCGAGGGTAATCCAAAGCTGGCATACCATTCTTGGACGGGGGTCGGGCAACATACCAATGCCACTGCCATCGAGCGTGCCATTGCGAGTATGTATGCCTTGACGGGCGCGTGCGATATACCTGGCGGAAATATATGGCCGACACCGCCACCGACGCGTACCGTCAATCAGCTTTCACTGTTACCGAAAGGGCAGAAGGAGAAGGCCCTTGGACTTTCTGAGCTGCCCCTTGGACCTCCATCCCGCGGATGGATTACCGCCCGCGATTTCAGCCGTGCAGCTACCGAACATTTACCTTACCGAGTTCGGGCATTGATGAGCTTCGGTACTAACTTTGTGGTATCGCAGGCTGATGCTGAGCGCAATCTGGCGGCGTTACGCGCATTAGACTTCCATGTACACGCGGACATTTTCATGAACCCGACAGCGGAGTGTGCTGACATCATACTACCGGTGAATTTGTCCCCAGAGCGTGATGCATTAAAAATCGGTTTCGAAATCAATCAGGCGGCGGTTGAGACCCTCCAGTTTCGCCCCAAAATGATCGATTGTGAGTTCGATGCTCGCGCCGACTATGACATTGTTTTCGATCTTGCCTGCCGTCTGGGTCTTGAGGTGGATTTCTTTGGCGGTAGCATAGAGGCGGGGTGGAATTGGCAGCTTGAGCCATTGGGAGTGACGGTCAATCAATTGCGACAATCCCCCGGCGGAAAGAGGTTTCCCCAACCATCGTCATTGCAGAAACATGGCCAGCTCGCGCTAAAGGATAGGCTTAAAGGATTTCCTACTAGCTCGGGGCTTGTCGAACTCTATTCTGAGCAACTTCTAGACATTCACTACCCCGCCATTGCCTGCCATGTCGAGCCTTTGGAAAGCCCAATGCACGCGGATAGCAAGGGAGCGAACTTCCCTCTTACATTGACTACTGCAAAATCCGGCTGGTTCGTGCACAGCTCTCATCGGCATATTACGTCCCTCCGTAAGAAATCACCTGACCCCATGATAGAAGTTAGCGGGACGCTTGCGCGTTCACGTGGGCTGTCCGAAGGAGACTGGGCCTATGTCGCGACCACTGCCGGTAAAGCTCTGCTGCGGGTGAAACTGAATGAGGCGCTGGACGATCGTGTGGTTCTGGCTGAATTTGGCTGGTGGCAGTCTTCGCTAGCTCTTAACCGTGCTGAAACTCCAGTATCTGGTCCAAACACAAGTAATATAAATGCGGTACTGAGCGATACAGCACACGATCCTGTCAGCGGTTCAGTTCCATTGCGTGCCATCCAGTGCGAAATCAGCCCGCACCCAACCCGGAATATCGGGCGTTGGAACGGTTGGCGTGATTTCAACATTGTTCGAATACGGCCAGAGGGTAGCAATATCATCGCTATTGAACTGGCACCTGCGGACGGTCAGGCCCTGCCGGAGTTTCTGCCAGGGCAATATGTCGCTACCAGAGTCGGCCCAGATGGCCCAGCCCGTTCCTATTCATTGACCGGCTCTGGCTTGTTCTCCAACACACTATCGATTGCCGTTCGGCGTCAGGGCACAGACCTCGAAGGGCTGGAAGGAAAATCGCTCTCGGCTTCCCTTCATAAATTATCTATCGGTGACGGCCTCCAGCTTGAATCTCCAGCCGGGGTGTTTAATCCTCCAACGCATGGTGACCGACCCATTGTCTTCATCGCAGCTGGTATTGGCATCACACCGTTTATCAGTGCACTGGAACGCCTCGTGGCCGAAAGTGGAAACACTGAAATCATGTTGCTTCATGGATGCCGAAGTGGGGACGAGCACCCCTTTTCAAACAGGCTAAAAGAGTTTCGTACGGCGCTGCCTAATCTGCATAGCATCACCGCATATTCTGCTCCTCTACCGTCCGATGAGATTGGCAAGGATTACACGGTTCACGGTCGGGTAGATTTTTCGGCGGTCACTCTGCTCCAGTCAAGAAGACCACTCATCTACATCTGTGGATCCCCTGGCTTCATTGACAGTGCGAACCAGGCGATGAAAGCACTAGGCATTCCGGCGTTTGACATCATGTTCGAGGCCTTTACCTCGCCTAACCCTGTTCCCCTTGAGTTACAGCCTCAAATCGTTCACGTAGCAGGAACAGGGAATAGCTTTGAGTGGCGACCAGAAATGGGCTCGATCCTTGACGCCGCCCTTGAGCATGGCTTTTCGCTACCGAGCGGTTGTCGCGTCGGTCAATGTGAGAGCTGTATCTGCGAGCTTATTGATGGAGAAGTCGCGCATCTTAGCGGCAGCGAATTGGAAGCAAATCAGTGTTTAACCTGTCAGGCCGTGCCGTTGACAGAGATTACAATCGCCACGTAAGAATAAAACAAAAAGGAGGTAAATGAAGTGTGCACTCCAAGACGAGATCCCAAGTCAGCCCAAGCGGGAAATGAGAACATGGTTATGCGCTTATCACGCGTCATGGTCTCACCCTGTGGTCTGCTCGTGAAATAGTGCTAGCAGAGAAAGGAGCATAGTACTACCAGAGGAAGGGTATTCGTCGATGTCTGCCGGATGGTGGAACACCAGCATATCGATTGGGATAACACTATAAAAACTGACCAGCGCCACTCTGACCTACCGTCATCATCGCGGTATTAATCACTGACCTCCAGGCGGAACCACATCATGTTTAAAACATTCACTAACGGCTTTGTTAACGCGTTTGATCGCTACATGCCCGACCCGCTAATTCTGGTACTTTTCATCACATTAATTGTGTTCTTAGCTGGCATTGTTTTTCAAGGCCAAGCACCTGTGGCAATGCTCGGCTATTGGCAAGATGGGTTTTGGAATCTGCTAAGTTTTGCAATGCAGATGACGCTTATTCTTGTGGCAGGGTTCTCTGTAGCGCGTACGCCAGTATTTATGGGGCTGGTAGATCGTATCGCTGGCGTAGCGAAAACGCCTGGACGTGCCATTTTAACAGTGAGTTTCACAACGTTAGTCCTATGCTGGATTAACTGGGGCATGGGCCTAGTGGCTGGTGCAATTCTTGCCCGCGAATTGGCCCGGCGAGTCGAAGGTGTCGACTATCGACTATTGGTGGCCAGTGCCTATGCGGGCTTCATCAGCTTTCATGCTGGCCTATCAGGGTCAGCAACGCTACTTATTGCAACGCCAGGGCACTTTCTTGAAGATCAGATCGGTTTGATCCCGACCAGCGAAACAATCTTCAGTGCACTGAACCTAAGTATATGCGCGGCGATCCTTATCGTGTTACCGCTGACCTGCCGCTTATTGATGTGGGGTATCGATAAGCCTGTGACTGTAAATTCTGACAACCTAAAAGAAGACGTCGTTAAGGACAGCCCATCAGAGGCGCTGCGTCCGGCTGAACGTTTAGAGCGGTCCAAGACATTAGCATGGGTAAGTGCGGCATTGGGCTTTGCTTCGGTGGTCGTTTATGCCGTAAATGGGGGTGGCCTCAATCTAAACATCATCATCTTCGTGCTCATTTTTCTAGGCTTGGCTCTGCACGCTAGCGCACGCAGCTTTCTTGCCGCTATCGATGAGGCGGCGCGCGGGGTTTCCGGCGTGCTTATCCAGTTTCCGTTCTATGCTGGGATTATGGGCATGATGAGTGCTTCAGGTCTGGGGGCTGAGTTAGCACAAGCGTTTGCCAATATTTCGACGCCTGGCACATTGCCGTTTGTGAGTTTTCTATCGGCGGGCATACTCAATATCTTCATTCCATCGGGAGGAGGGCAATGGGCGGTTCAAGGGCCTATTCTTGTCGAGGCGGCCCAGTCGCTAAACGCAGATCTCGCGGACGTTGTTATCGCGTTTGTGTGGGGTGATGCTTGGACCAATTTGATTCAGCCATTCTGGGCACTGCCCGTATTGGCAATTGCTGGGCTCAAGGCGCGCGATATTATGGGTTTCTGCGTGATAATGATGGGCACAACAGGCGTCGCGATTTCCGCCATATTGTTGTTATTTTGAAAAAAAAACGGGACAGAGTTCGTTTGGCCTACCTGTGTCGAAGCGCTATGTTTTCTGGTATTTCGTGATATTTATTTGCCTCTAGCTTTCACAAGGTTGTTGTTAATATAGCGCTTCATTGCTGGGGTTACTTGCTAGATAGCGTCCTGGGCAGTCTGTTCATTGTGCCGCTGCAGTAGAGCAAAGGCTCAAATTCGCTTTCCCATCTGGAGATACTCAACCTCGCCAACGACAGTGGTATAGGCGCGACCCGTATAGTTCACTCATAGAAGCCACTTTAATGCCTCTGACTCGCCAGGGGCATTTTTTTCTAAAATTCTCCTGTGTGCACGAGCTATCTTTCATTAAGAGTCATTTAGTCACTTATCTTTTCATCATCCTTGGTTGAACCTATTCTTCTGCTTGTTGCTCAATAGATATGGGTACGGCAAAAGGAGATCTGCCATGAACAGTGTAGATAAGTGCCAAAAGTGCGGTAAGGAATACAACCCCGACGTTGAGATCGAATCTAAAGCGACACCTACATGTGATTCTTGTGGGGCAGCGCTTTTTGAGCCAACCGCGGAAGCAGACTTTGAAAGAGAAGGTGAGGAACATCTTATTGAAAAAGGGCTGCGAAAAATCGCGGGTGAAATAACAGGCGATAAGAATTAATTCCGTGGCTAGGATTTAATCTTTCCTATCATTTACCTCTAATGTCGACTTCTAAGCCCCTACGCTTGTCGCGGTGGGGGGCTTAGAGCTTTGCTGAAAAGGCTTCTAGCTTTCTAGAGAACCCGGCTGAGCCGTATCAAAAACCAGACGTATTAATCTTTGTCCCTCGCATACAGTCACCGTAGGCCATCGTGTCGCCCATTTTTTCTGCTACATCGCGGCAATCTGCGGTTCGTGATGAAGAAGGACCTGAGCTGCAGCCTGCCAGCAGTACGGCAATTAAACACAGTGGAATGAGTGCTTTCATGGATAACTCCTTATCAGTTAAATAATCCTGCTACATTTAACAGCATCTATGCGGTCTATGTCGATTGGCTAAAATTTATGCGTGCGAATGCGAAGCATATCTCCGCCATTGATATGCGAATATTCCTCAGAGCCGTAAAATGGCAATCAACCATCGGGTCTGCTCGTGACGGAACGTCAACGTAGGCACTAGTGTCTTAGCTGAAATATTCTTTAACGAGGAGTGGCGTATGGAGCGTGTATTCGCATGGGATCATCGACGCGAGCAAGTGGTTTATCGTATTCCAGGGCATACGCATGATGATGGTAGAGAAGATAGCGACTTCTCACCTGTCTGGCTGCCGAGCAGCGAGTCAGAGTTGCCGGATGGCATCTCCGTCGATGACCTGCGAAAAGTAACCGTTAAGGATTGATTCTATCGATGGAAAAATACCAATCCTGCTGAAGCGGACCACCTGATACAGGCGTTAAGTATTTGAGAGACAGATAATTGTGAATAGGAATATCATTCAAAAGTCTTCTAAGAGCGGTTAACATTATTTAATTCACGTTAGGCCCCGTTGTTTATCTAAAAATAATCGTTATTATGCTGTCAGCTTGATGCTATTAATTCACTAAGGAAGATCTACCATGTTGAAAGGATTGATTGTCTGCTTTGCGGTGCTATTTGCTCAATTGGCAGTGTTGCATGTGATCGATGCACGTCTATATAGCTCTCCTCAAGATGCCCGTCAAACGGCAGTCACGACCGTGACCGCCCACAAAGATGATGAAGAAGAAGCACAAAGTTAAATAATTCTTCCATCAGACGATGACCTAGTGGCACGGCTCGCGTCACTAGGTGTTCGTAAGAGTTAGATTTATTTAGGTATCTCATTTAGCCAGCCTTTAAACGTTGCCCACGAACGCTGGTCGGCGTTTTCTCGGTAGGCAGCGCTTCCAAACACGCTAAATGCGTGCGGGGCACCGAAATAAATACCGACTTCGTAGGCAATGCCCGCTGTTTCAAGCTCACCTGTGAGTAGTGCAACGTCGAATTACCATTTGCGTAGACGACAAGTACTTGCGTCTGGAACTCAGTAACGGCATTCTTGTCCGTCGGTAGAATACTATTAGGGAGCATTAACACATGGCTTACAACGACTCACGTATGGCACGCCCCCAGTCCGGTGGTGTGGCAAACAGTGTCAGTACGAATAAAGTATTGCGTAATACCTACGCACTGCTGGCGATGACACTCTTGTTTTCGGCAGTAACAGCGGGTGCCGCTGTTGCAATGGGCATCCAGCAAATGAACATTATCGTGTTCTTTGTCGGTGCTTATGGACTGATGTTCCTTGTCCATAAAACGGCGAATTCAGCGACAGGGTTGCTGGCTACGTTTGCGTTTACGGGGTTCATGGGCTTTACCCTTGGGCCGATTCTTTCTGCCTACCTAACGCTCCCAAACGGCGGTGCATTGATCATGAATGCGCTTGCTATGACCGGGCTTACGTTTGTTGGTTTGTCCGCTGTGGCACTTACGACCAAAAAGGATTTTAGCTTTTTAAGTAATTTCCTGATGGCTGGTGCCATCGTGCTGATTCTTGCCATGGTCGCGGGTATCTTCTTCAATATTCCCGCGCTGTCACTAATGGTATCTGCAGGCTTTGTACTGTTTGCTTCAGCTGCCATTCTGTATCAAACCAGTGAAATCATTCACCGCGCTGGTGAGACTAACTACATTCTCGCTACCGTGACGCTTTACGTATCCATCTACAATCTGTTTATTAGCCTCCTGTCGATTCTGGGCATTATGAGTAACGACTGATTTTAAACAGCGTTAGACGATAGGACAGGCCCTTTTGGAGGGCCTGTCTTTTTTTTTGAGCTAGCTGTGACTAGGTATTAAGATGATGCAGTACGGTTTACTGGTGATGGGCGCCCCTTATAGCAGTCCTGCACCGCATTCTGCTTTACGTTTTGCCCACGCAGCTATTGCGCGGGGGCATCGGTTAGCGGGAGTTTTTTTCTATCACGACGGTGTTCATAATGCGTCTTCACTAATGGCACCTCCGCAGGATGAACTCAATCTCAATGAAGCTTGGCTCGAGCTTCATCGCCTACATGACGTACAATTAGATGTCTGTATTGCCGCAGCGTTGCGTCGAGGGCTAATGAGCGAATCAGAAGCGCAGCGGCATGGTAAGCAAGTCTTTAATATTGAAAAGCCCTTTGAATTAACCGGCCTTGGACAATTGCTTGAATTACAGCAGCGGTCTGACCGGTTTATTACTTTTGCTTAAAAGGGGAGTCAATGGCGACACCTGACACACTGCTGGTGATTATTCGCCATGCACCTCACGGCTCTAGTTGGTTGCGTGAAGGGTTAGATGCAGCACTGGTTGCAGCGGCTTTTGGGCAGCCGGTGGAGCTGCTATTTATGGGGCAGGGTATAATGGCACTATTAAAAGGGCAGGGTAGTGGCGCGCCAGGTCAGAAAGCCTCGCTGCCAACAATCGATATGCTAGAAATGTACGATATTGATAAACTCTGGGTGCCTAAAGAGGCACTACAAAACCTAGATATATCCACAGATGCGCTTGTCGACGGCGTAACGTTAATAGCGAATGTAGATATACCTGATTTATTGCAGCAACACGCCAAAATACTTAGCTTTTAGTGAGGCAATGACCATGTTACACATCCTCACCAATACGCCAGATAGTAGTGCATTTACTCAAATGCAGCATGCGGTAGGGGCTCAAGATACAGTGCTATTGGTTGAAGAGGCGGTGACAGCCGCTCTTAATCCTACTTGGAGCGCATGGCAGCACTTCCATCAGCGTATCTATTTGCTTTCTGAAGACCTTACTTCTAGAGGCCTTGCAAACATAGCTGCTGATAATGGACTACCTACTGTAGATGTAGACGGTTTTGTAGTATTGACAGAGCAGAATGAAAAAACAGTAACGTGGTATTAAGCATGTCTATCGGAAAAGTATACCGTTATCTTGACTTAGAAAAAAAATGGGGCCTCGATCCTGAAGGATATCTAGTTAACCAAACGGACTGGAGTAAATCAGTGGCTGAGTTAATGGCCAATGAAGAAGGTTTGCCGTTAACGCCTGCACACTGGGAAATAATTGATGTCGTCCGGGCTTTTTATCAGCGCTATGAAATGGCACCGGCGATGAGGCCGTTGGTAAAAGCAACCAAAACGGCACTGGGTGAAGAGAAGGGGCGTTCTATCTACTTGATGCAGCTTTTCCCAGGCAGCCCACCTAAAAGAATTGCCCGGTTAGCCGGTTTGCCAAAGCCGACTAATTGCCTCTAACACGCATTTTTCTATCACGTTAAGCAACATCGCCGCGCGTACACACCGAAAGCACCACTGCATCGCTATGGCTGGTCGACACGAGCGCATGGCCCATATCACTATCGAAGTAGATACTATCGCCTTCGGCTAAGACTAGCGGGGCATAAAACTCGGTGTGGAGCATGATATCGCCATGCAGCACCATTAAAAATTCTTCGCCATCATGGCGCACCCATTGTTGATACTCATCGAAACTGCGGGCGCGTACGATAGTTTTGAAGGGGATCATGCGCTTTTGGGCTAGCTGATGCCCGAGCAATTCATGTTCGTAGGTAGGCGTAGGATGTAGCTGGCCTTTACCTTTACGGGTTAAATCGCGACGGCCCATGGTGTAACGCTCACGCTTAGGTGGCGTCAGCAGTTGGGGCAGGTCAATGTTCAGGCCCGTCGTCAGTTTCTGCACCACGCTAAAGGTAGGTGACACTTGATCATTCTCAATTTTAGACAGCGTTGAACGCGCAAGCCCTGTACGTTGGCTTACATCTTCCAGCGTCCATTGGTTAGCAAGACGAATTTGCTTGAGTCGTTCGCCCAGGCGCAGCGGTTCAACAAACGGTTTGCTTCCCGATGCAATACGCAGCGCGGCATGCTCTTCAGTAGTTGCGGTCATAAATCGTCACATTGGCTGCGTTAACGTGGGGCATTTGAATATAAATATGATACCACAGCTCAAACTCACTCCCATTAGCCAGGCCCAATAGAGTCGGGCCTTAAGGCACTTCGGCGAAGGGCAGACCAAGCAACGCTTTTAGATGCGCCTCGACACCACTGGCTAACGATTTTGGGTTATAGCCACCTTCAAGCACCGAAACAATGCGGTTATCGGCGTATCGTGTAGCGATTTCCATAGCAAGATGAGTGATCCAGTAAAAGTCTTCATCCTCCAAGCAAATGTCGCCCATTGGATCATCACGATGGGCATCAAAGCCTGCAGATATCATAACTAAATCTGGCTTAAAAGCATGCAAAGCGGGCATCCAATGGCTTTCGATAATGCGCCGGAACTCGGGCCCATCGGTGCCTGCTTCTAATGGCGTATTCACAACGTTTTGCCACTCACTGCGCAGATAGCGCCACGGATAAAACGGGTATTGGAAGCTTGTGCAAATAAGAATGTCAGGATCGTTTTTGAAAATATCAATCGTGCCGTTGCACTGGTGCACATCAAAATCCAGTATGGCAATACGCTTTGCACCATATTTTTCGCGGGCATGGGCTGCGCCAACGGCAATATTATTATAAAAACAGAAGCCCATCGCATCGCTGGCTTCCGCATGATGCCCAGGCGGCCTAACGGCACAAAACACATTATCTGCCTGGCACTTAAAAACCTGATCAACCCCTTTAATAACAGCGCCGGCAGCCATTCTAGCGGCTTGCAGGCTGTCAGGATTCATCATGGTATCGTCATCCAATGCGATGATGCCTTCTTTGGGTAAACACTTTTCCAGCGAGCGAAGATGACGCAAGGGGTGTACCCTGGCTAATGCCTCTTCACTCGCTTCTTTAGCGTCAGCCTGCATGGTCTGCTGTAGTAAACCAGCAAGCGATAGGTGGGCGCGAATAGCCTCCAGACGCTGTGGGCTTTCCGGATGCTCTGGCCCCATATGATGCAATGAGCAATCGGGGTGGGTAAGGTAGGCGGTAATCATTCAAGCGCTCCATTATTATTGATGACACCTTAATCGCCTCCAGGCCCTACGCGACAGTCTCAATAAGTCGTACAGCCGCTATTTATGTCAGGGGAGATCCCTTTGTGAGCACGCGCTTCTTACACCATTTTTTTCAACCTCGTACACTCGCGGTGTTTGGTGCCTCTGAAAAGCCCTCATCGCTGGGCGGTTTAGTGCTGAGAAACATTCAAGAGGGCGGCTTCAAAGGGTCGCTATGGGCCGTGAACTTGAAAGGCTATGCTCAGGTATTCGGAGTCCCGTGTGTTAGCCGCGTAAGTGAGCTGCCCGAAGTGCCCGACCTAGCCGTGGTGTGCTCACCTATTGAGGGTATACCCAGTTTAATTAAAAAGCTTGGGCAAGCAGGTGTCAAAGCCGCTCTGGTACTGTCTGGCGGTGCTTATCTGGATCGTGATAAGGGCAATAAAGGCTCTATCCGTGAAAGGATGTTGAGTGCGGCTCGCGTTTCGGGTATTCGGGTATTGGGTCCTGAATGCATGGGGCTGATTGTACCGGGCAAAAATCTTAATGTTTCTTACGCCAGTCAGCCGGTAAAAGCGGGGCGTGTCGCTTATTTGGGCCAGTCCGGCATGCTGGCCAATGCAATGATAGATTGGGCCGCTGGGCGAGATGTAGGCTTTTCGCATCTAATTACGGTTGGCGATAGCGTAGACGTTCTATTGCCGGATCTTATTGATTACGTTAATCAATACTCGCCAGCTCAGGCTATATTGCTACACCTCGAGCGGGTTAATGATGCCCAGCATTTTATGACGGCCGTGCGCGATGCATCGCGTAATCGCTTAGTGCTGGCGATAAAAAGCGGGCGCACGCCCGAATCTGACATTTCGGGCATGGCGCCAACGCCCGGCATTGCGAATCGCGATGTGGTATTTGATGCTGCCTTTGCCCGGGCTGGCGTTGTGCGCGTTGATGATTCTGATGAGCTGCTTGATGCACTAGAAACGCTTTCACGCATGAAACCCCTGAAGGGGGATCGCCTGGCCATTGTCTCGAACGGATTGGGGCCAGCCATGCTAGCTATCGATAAGCTGATTAGCGCTGGCGGTAAGTTAGCCGAATTTAGCGCTGAAACGCAGGCGGCGTTGCATCTTAGCCAGGTCGATATGAGTAAGCCGGGAGAGAACCCGGTGGATTTAGGCGGCAATGCGTCGCCAGAGCGATTTGTTCAAGCGCTAGAAATTGTCGCATCTGATGCCAATGTCGATGCCGTACTGGTCGTTCACGCGCCCACTCGTATGGCGCCATCGCTCGTCACGGCACAAGTGTTGATTGATAATCGTAAGAAGTTTCGTCGCAACTTACTGACCAGTTGGATGGGCCTAAAAGAAGCTCTGAATGCACGTCATATATGTAATTTAGCCGGAATCCCTACCTACATTTCACCGGAGAAAGCCGTTAAGGCCTTCATGCACATGGTGATCTACCAGCGTGTTCAGGCGCTGCTGCAGGAAATTCCGCCCAGCTTACCTTTTTCAACGAGCCCTGAAATACGCGCTCAGTGCCGCACGCTCATCAAGCAGGCAAAAGAACAGGGCCGGCAAACGTTAACTCACTCTGAAACTGCTCAAGTGCTTGAGGCATACGGTATTCCCACGGCACCCAGCGTGTATTTATCTAGCCCTGAAGAAGCGCTTGAAAAAGCCGTAAGCATTTCGGGAAGCAAAGCCCTCAAGGTTGTCCATGAAGGCAATTGCCGTCCTTATCGCTACCGTAAGCATCCGCATAAAATTTCTGCAGGCTTGTTGCAGGATTTAGAAACCCCAGAGCAGGTGGCTGAGGGTATTCGTCAGCTGGGCGATAAAGTCGCGGAAAAATTCCCGGAGTATGCGATCCGCGAATACTGTTTGCAGCCCATGCAGCGCGGCAAGCATTCCATGCAGATCTGCGCAGGAATTACCCGTGATCCGGTGTTTGGTCCCCTTATTGTCTTTGGTATCGGCGGTTATAAGGTCAATGTCTTGGCTGATCGCCAGGTAGCACTGCCGCCGCTGAACATGAGCCTAGCCGCCGACGTAGTGGGCAGAACGCATGCGGCCTCGTTAATCCGCGAACACTCCGCCGACCCTGAGCGGGATATACAGCATCTGTGCCAAATGCTGGTTAAATTATCGCAGATGGCGTCAGATCTTAGCGATCTACGCGGGCTTGAAGTGAATCCGCTAATACTTAATCGCGATGGTATGATCGCCGTTGATTTCGCAATGGATCTAGGTACGCCGTCGCGCTTTGCGATCATGCCTTATCCAGAAGAACTACGTGAATGGATGACGCTAAAAAATGGCTGGAAGGTCGAGGTCAGGCCTATTCGTGCTGAAGATGCGCATTTAATTACCACGTTCCACCGCCAGCTTTCAGAAGAGAGCATTCGCTTTCGCTACTTCCACAATAAATCCAATTTAACGCAGCGTGATTTGTCGATTTTGTCGCATATCAATTACGACCGCCAGATGGCCTTTATCGCTGAATATTTAGGTGAAGACGATAACAAAGAGATGCTTGGCGTGGCGCGGGTGTGGAACGACCCTGACAATATTCGTACCGAGTTTTCAATCATCATTCGTGATGACCTGCAGGGGCTCGGCATTGGCAGCCTGTTAATGAAGAAGATGATCGACTACTGCACTAACATCGGCACCCTGGAAATGATCGGCAAAATCATGGTCGATAACCATCCGATGCGGGCCTTGATGAAACACTTAGGTTTTAAATGCCGTTACAACATGGAAGAGCAGGTGATTGATGCCGTGCTACGCCTCAATGAACCTGAAAGTGAGTGGCAGCGGCATCGCCTTGAGAGCCTGCCAGACTAACCGCGAAAAGGCCTGCAGCTAGCTCTGTAGGCCTTTTGAACACTGTTTTATGTACTTGGCTAGTTAAGGCGCTAAGCGAAAGCGGCTCCACTCATGGCTATCGCGACGCTCAAACCGCAGCCGGTCGTGCAAACGGCTGGGCTGGCCTTGCCAAAACTCGATCATGTCAGGTGCTACGCGGTAGCCGCCCCAGTGAATTGGGCGCGGTATATCTTGTCCGTCGTAGGCTTGTTCAAAGCGCTTTTGACGCTCTTCAATCCAGTTACGCCCTGGAATCACAACGCTTTGCGTAGCAATCCAGGCACCAAGCTGGCTCCCGCGCGGGCGGCTGGCAAAATACTCATCTGACTCTTCGGTGGGTATCCGCTCAACGAGTCCTTCGATACGGACTTGCCGGGAAAGTGATGGCCACCAAAACGTCATCGCCGCGTAGGGCACATTGCTTAACTCACTACCCTTATGGCTATGGTAGTTGGTGAAAAACACCATTCCGCGTTCATCAAAGCCTTTTAACAGCACTACCCGTGCGTGAGGCCTGCCTTGGCTATCCACACTCGCCAGCGTCATGGCATTGCCATCCTGGCCTTCTTTTTCCAGGGCGAGAGTGAACCATTCATCAAATAGTACAAAAGGATCGTTGGGTGCCAGCGACTCATCTAGCCTGCCGCCTTCATAATCACGCCTAATATCGGCTATGTTACGTGTCATCGAATGACTCTCCCTTGAATTTCATCCATGGTCGCCGGTTTCACCTCAAAGCTCAAACCGCTACTCTCGATTCTCAAAGAATTTAGAGCGATCCACTTGGCTTTCGCCAGCAAGTGAGTACAGCGTTATTTTTGATAGAACTGTTAATAGAATTATTTTTGGCGCAACTGCCGGCTACGAAAACGCGCATAGCCCATACAGCCCGCAAACAGGGCAAGCGAAACGATGGCTTCCGAAATGCCACGAAAGCTTTGCCCTGGAACGCTTGCCAGCATGACACCTTGAGTGAAATAGAGCAGGCTGACGAACGCAAGCCATGCGTGTCCACGCGCCCGCCGGCCAATAATCGAAGGTAAGAACAGCACAAGAGGAAGCACAAAAGCCACGACAGGGCGCCAGTTGAATTCATCGCCCTGTACTAAAAAGCTTCGATAAATAACTAATACCAGCAAGATGGCACTACTGATTAGCACCAGCTGGCGGCTTTTTAGCGTGAGCTTATCTAATCCATGACGTGCCTCGATATCTTCCAGCCACTGCCTCATAAAGCATTCTGCCGCATGACATCCAACGCTAACGCAAGTCGAGCCAGCCGTTTTCCCTGTGCAACGCAAAGCGCGCGCTCATGCGCATCAACAGAGTGATCGCTGCGAGCTCCAGCTAGGTGGCTCGCACCATAGGGCGTTCCGCCCGTGCGTGTCTCTAATAGCACTGTTTCGCTATACGGCACACCCGCGTAAACCATGCCATGATGCAGCAAAGGCACCAACATCGTCAGCAATGTGCTCTCCTGACCGCCATGTAGGCTTGAGGTTGATGTGAATGCGCAGGCAGGTTTATCAATCAGTGCACCGTTCATCCATAGGCTGCTAGTGGAATCGATAAAATACTTAAGCGGCGCTGCCATGTTGCCAAATCGCGTTGGGCTGCCCAGTGCCAACGCGCTGCAGTTGCGCAGATCGTCTAGATCAGCATAGATCGCGCCCTCAACAGGAATTTCGGGATCAACGGCTTCACAGGTTGTTGAAACCGGTGCCACAGTGCGCAAACGTGCCTGAATACCGGGTACGCTTTCTACGCCGGCTGCGATTTGCTGCGCCATGGTGGCGGTAGCGCCGGAGCGAGAGTAGTAGAGAACCAAAACGTATGGGGTCATATCACTCATCATCATTCCTGAATAAGGTCATAAAAGCGGTCTTGGTAAATACAGATAAGCCTATCTGTCCTATGGTACCAGAGCTACCGGCAATGCTGGGTAGGAGGCAAGCGCAGTTCGTGTACCTGGACGGCGCAAGTAAACCCAGGCACGAGTGCCGTCCTCAAGAGTTATAGTCCTACGATCGTAGCGTACGCCCAGTCGTTCATAGCGGTCTAGGCGGCGCAATTCAGCGGCGTCTATAGTGAGTAGCAGCCCATTGACTTGACTCCCGGGCTGGGACGAAAGGTCGAGACCATTGCGCTGATAACCCACAAGCACGGCGTCTTCAGGAGAGCCGAAACTCCCCATGACGGCCAGGCGCACCGGAGCATAGCGCAGCGTACCGTATACAAAGACCTGATGGATGCGCTGCTCGATGTCGTCTAGATCGTCTGGGCGATCATAAAACCATGGGCTGAGCATGGTTAGCCACAGCCATCCTGCCATGCCCACAATCCCCACACCGCTGCCGATCGCTAGGCGTTTCAACCAAACTGTTTTAGCCAAAACAGAGTGCCTCTCACTGAATGGTAAATAAGTGCAGGCATAGCTTGGCGCTCTGAATAGATGATGACAAGCCCTATGTTATCGACTTATTTAATCTGTTTAAGCACAGTCTTCGAGTTTGTTAGGATAGTCATTAGACCCTGTCAGAGGAGCCTGCAATGAATCAGCCACTTCGTGATGATATGGATTTTCGAGCTCTCGTCGGTGATGTTAGGCCGCTACCGGCAAGTAACCGCGCCGATCCTACTGCTCATCGTCAATGTCCTTCTGACGCTCAGCTGGCACGGCGTGAGTGGGCAGAAGAAGAGCGAGGAGCGCGCAATTTTTTATCCGACGACTTTGTCGACCTGCTTCCTCCTTTTGATCCTATCGAGTATCGCCGTGAGGGCATACAGCAGGGCGTTGTCGATAAATTAAAGCACGGCGGTTATAGCGTTCAGTCCCAGCTCCATCTGCTCAGGCGTCCTTTAAGCGAGTGTCGGCGGCTGCTTTTTCCTTTTATTCAGGAAGCCTATGCCCACGATTTACGCTCGGTGCTGATCGTGCATGGCCGCGGGCGTGAGATTGATAGTCCGGCTAACGTTCTGCGCTCTTATCTTGCCAAGTGGCTCAGCCAATTTGAGGAAGTGCAGGCGTATGTATCAGCCCAGCCGTCTGAAGGAGGGCTAGGCGCCACGTGGGTAATGCTGCGTAAAAGCGATCGCGCTAAAGCCAATAACCGCGAGCGCCAGCAAAAGAGACGTGGCTAATTGAATTAGATTCATCACAAGATGCTATTATTGTAACATTAAGCCATTTTAAGCCATTAATGTCCTTGTTTTAGATCTTTAAAAACTGATGGCTTGATATTAATTGATCTACTTAATAACCATGCTTCATAATGTGCTATATTTAGATCATAGCAGATATTTTTTTCAACTATGTTCGCTTAAGAGCATCTTATGATTACTGAAAATAAATCACCCGCCGCGATTGCTGAAACGTTAGGGGAGCGCCTAAAGCAGGCGCGCCTCAATCATGACATGACGCAAGCAGAAGTAGCAGCTCTAGCGGGTTTATCCAGAAAGGTGGTGCTGAATGCTGAAAAGGGAAAAATCCAATTAGAAGGACTGGTAGCCATCATGATGGCTCTCGATATGACGGCCCAGCTAGAGCACTTTTTACCACCACAAACTATTTCACCACTGCAGCTTTCCAAGCTACAGAGCAAGCAGCGTCAGCGTGCCTCTGGCCAGAGAAAAACCAAGGATGAGGAGCCGCTTGAATGGTAATGGAAGTTATCAACGTCAGCTATCTCGACCGCTACGTAGGGGCAGTGAGTTTCGATACTCGTACCGGCGTTGGTGCCTTTGAATACGATGGCGCCTTTATTAACGACGGCGTTGAGCTTTCTCCTATTAAAATGCCACTTGGCAAAAAAATATTCAGCTTTCCTGAGCTCAATATTGAAACCTTCAAGGGCCTGCCAGGACTCATTGCCGACTCACTGCCCGATGACTTTGGTAATGCCGTGCTTAATGCATGGGTGGCCAGCAAAGGCGGGCAGGCTGGCGATATTACGCCGCTGCAAAGGCTGCAATATACCGGCAAGCGGGGCATGGGAGCGCTGGAGTATTCGCCCGCCACGAAATTAAAAAGTCTCAATGCCTCCGCTCACGTTGAAATAGCCACCTTAGTCGGCATTGCGCAGGAAATACTCGATAGCCGATCAACCTTTTCCGTTGAGCTTAACAAAGACGGCCAGGAAGACAGAGAAGCCATGATGGCACTACTGTCTGTCGGAATGAGTGCTGGAGGCGCTCGTCCTAAAGCGGTTCTGGCGTTTAATCAGGATTTCACCCAAGTGCGCTCGGGACAAACACGCGTACCGGGTGGGTTTGCTCACTTTCTAATGAAGTTTGATGGTGTCAGTGAGCATAATAAAAATCGTGAGACGTTTGGCGACCCGCTAGGCTATGGTGCCATGGAGTACGTTTATCACCTGTTAGCGAAAGCCTGCGGCATTGAGATGATGCCTTGTAAGCTGATTAATGAAGGTCCGCGGCGTCACTTTATAACGCAACGGTTTGATCGAATCGGCAATCGTAAACTGCACGTACAAACCCTGAACGGCATAGCCCACGTTGACTATAAAAAACCAGGCTCATTCTCATACGCTGAATTATTTGGTGTGGCGAGACAGCTACAGCTTTCTGCCGCAGATGCCGAACAGCTCTTTAGACGCATGGTTTTTAATATAGTGGCTAGAAACCATGATGATCATGCGAAAAATTTTGCATTTATGCTGAAAGGGGGAGCCTGGTCACTTTCACCAGCCTATGACCTTGCTTACAGCTACAAACCGGGGAGCCCGTGGGTGAACAGCCACTGGATGAGCCTCAATGGTAAGCGCGACCATTTCTCTCGCAGTGACCTTTATTCGCTAGAAAGGCTGAGCCCTTTGTTTACCCGCAAAAAAATCAACGCCATGATTGATGAAACCATTGCACACGTTGCCCAGTGGCGAAAGCTTGCCGGCGAACACGGCGTGCCGGAATCATTGATAGACGAAGTGGCGTCAAACCTTAGGCTCGCGCTTTAAAATCAAAAAAAACGGCAAAGGCGCTGGGCCTTTGCCGGCTGATACTCAATGTTACTTGCTGGCAACTAAGCGGCGTTCAAACAACGCCTGGCGCTCTTCAACATCCGTTTGATAACGAACGCTAAAAGCATTCAGCGCACGCAAGGCATCTTCTGGATGCTGGTCGTCGCGCAGGGCCATTGACGTAAAGCCACAGCGGCGCATGTAGTCCAATTGATCAACCAAGACATCGCCGACGGCACGCACTTCACCTGCGTAGTGAAAGCGCTCACGCAGCAATCGAGCGACCGTGTAGCCGCGCCCGTCGGTAAAGGCAGGAAAATCAATCGCAATGGCCGCCACACTGCCGATCTGCTCACTCAGCGCGGGGGTTAATTCGGTATCACTGGTAAGCAGCGGCGCCAGTTCAGCATCTTCTTGATTCGCTTGCCATAACGCCAGCGGTACAAACGCAGGGCGCTGTTCAGGCAAGGTATCGGTGTCATAGGAGACGCACCAGGCGTTCTCGGCCGCTAGCTCGCCATTCACAATTAAATGATCAGCGTGCACCGGCGTCTGCTCTAGCACCTCCGCCTCATCATTGAGCGCGTCTGTCGTTGGGGTGCTTTTATTTGGCATGCTCTTATTTGGCATAAACATGCTCCTTGAAGGGTTTTAGGCCAATACGACGGTAAGTATCTAAGAAGCGCTCGTCTTCATGGCGCTGGTCCACATAGACCGCCAATACTTTTTCGACCACGTCAGGTACATCTTGGCGGAAGAATGAAGGGCCCAAAATTTTTCCCAGCGAGGCATCGTCGGTAGAGTTACCGCCAATCGATATCTGATAGTACTCTTCACCCTTTTTATCGACGCCCAAAATACCGATATGGCCGACATGGTGATGCCCGCAGGCATTCATGCAGCCAGATATATTCAGATCCAGAGGGCCAAGGTCATACAAGAAATCCAGGTCTTCAAAACGTTCCTGCAGCGCTTGTGCGATAGGAATAGACACTGCGTTGGCTAAGCTGCAGTAGTCGCCGCCTGGGCAGCAAATAATATCGTTGAGCGTTCCTACCGTAGGGTTCGCCATGCCGAGCGCGTCTAGCTCTTGCCAAAGCGCCTGCATTTCATCGACAGGAACATCGGACAGCACTAAGTTCTGTTCATGCGTCACGCGCACTTCGCCAAAGCTGTAGCGGTCAGCCAAATCTGCGACGGCTTCCATCTGATCAGCGGTGACGTCACCCGGGGCATGCTCTCGGCGTTTAGACAACGTCACCGCTTTATAACCAGCCACCTTGTGATTAGTGACGTTGTTGGTCACAAAGCGCGCAAAACTGCGATTATCCGCGCGCAGGCGATCAAAATCTTCAGTGGCTGAGGCGGCTACTGGACGGCGATCAGGCTCAGGGAAGTGGTCTTTAGCGGCGTCGACAGCGGCTTGATTAAGCGTTTGAGGGCCGTCTTTTAAGTGCGCCCACTCTTCATCTACCCGGCGGCGGAATTCATCAATCCCAAGCGCTTTAACGAGAATTTTGATCCGCGCTTTGAACTTGTTGTCGCGCCGGCCGAACTGATTGTAAACCCGTACACAGGCTTCCAGATACGTCAGCAAGTGCTGCCAAGGCAGGTCTTCACGCACTACGTCAGCAATCATGGGCGTTCGGCCTAAGCCGCCACCGGCCAATACTTTAATGCGCAGTTCACCCTCGGCGTTGTACCAAAAGCGCAGACCAATATCATGCACTTGAATCGCTGCGCGGTCTTGCGCTGCACCGCTAACCGCGATTTTAAACTTACGGGGCAAATAAGCGAATTCGGGGTGCAGGGTAGACCACTGGCGGATTAGTTCGCACCAGGCGCGCGGATCTTCCACTTCATCATTGGCGATACCCGCGAACTGATCGCTGGTCGTGTTACGAATGCAGTTGCCGCTCGTTTGAATCGCGTGCATCTGAACCTTGGCGAGATCGGCCAAGATATCCGGCACATCTTCGAGAGCCGGCCAGTTCAGCTGTAAATTTTGACGCGTGGTAAAATGGCCGTAGCCACGGTCATAGCGGCGAGTAATCTCAGCCAGGGCACGCAGCTGATGGCCAGCCAGCATGCCATAGGGAATTGCAATGCGCAGCATTGGCGCATGCCGTTGAATATAAAGGCCGTTTTGCAACCGTAACGGACGGAACTCTTCTTCGCCCAAACGCCCAGCGCGATAGCGTTCCATTTGGTCGCGAAACTGAGCGACACGCTCATCAACCAGCGTTTGGTCGTGAATATCATAACGGTACATGTGGCACGATCCTGCTAAAAAGCGAAATGGTCACGTTGAGACGGGGGTTAGCGTAGTACCACCTTAACGCGGGCGTCATATTCTACAAAAGAATATATAATTATCTTTTTAGTTCTAAAAGCTATTTAAAATCCATTGAGGCCCAGCGACGGCGCTGCCAGACCCACACAAATCCGATCGAGTTAACCAGCCGGTATAATAACTGCACCAGCCATACACCCAATAAGCCATGTCCTAAGTCAATACCAACCCACCAGGCCAGCGGTAGAAAAAACAACCACTGCATACCCAGGGTTAGAATCATGACAGTACGTTGAGCGCCAGCGCCCATTAACGCCTGAGCAAGCACCAGCGCCGCCGCATCCATAACGATCATCACACCGGTTAGCTGAAGCGGCACGGCGCCCATTGCGATGAGTTCTGGGCTGCTAAAAAAAGCGCTAAGTATCTTTTCAGGCATTAGCAGCATAGGCAGCGCCAACAATAACAGCAGCAGCCAGGCCACGCGAAGCGCATCCAGACCCCACTGATGCGCTTCGCGCTGGGCATCTCGCCCTAGGGCTTCGCCCACTAAGCTCATCGCGGCAACGCCGATGCCGACACCCGGTAAAATCAGCAGGAGCGATAGATTAATTAGGACATGCCCAACAGCAACGCTAGCGGTGCCTAGCTGACTTAATAGCCAGAATAAAACGGCATAGCCCGCAGCGAACCAAAGCTGCTGGATAGAATGCGGTATGGCTAATGCGAGCGTTGAGCGTAGCGTGGCGAAGCTAGGCAGACATGTCAAAAAATGCGTATTGAATGCACTTTTCAAGCTAATCCGGCTCCACACTACCAAGCCGACAAAAAGCGATAGGGTCGTGCCTGCACCGGCACCGCTGGCCCCCATTTGCGGCAGGCCGGCAACGCCGTAGATCAAGCCCGCACTAGCGACGACATTCAGCAGGTGCACCGCCACAATAATCTGCAAATAAAGCTGCGTCTGCTGACGACCGTTCCAGTAGCCACGAAAGCATAGCGTTAGCGCAATGGCTGGTAACGAGATGATCCGCCAACGAAAGTAGTTAACGGCAACCTCATGTACATCCAGCGCCGAGGTGATAAAGCCAATTAAAAGAGGCGCCTGCCACCATGCCAATATCGACAGCGGAAGCGCCACAGCAGCGCCTATCATTAACCCTGACTGCAGCGGATGGCAGCGTTCTGTGGCAGATACGTCGGCGCGCTGAGCCGTCTGTGACTGCACGCTAGAGGAGAGGCCAAAGACAACAGCGGTGAGCATAAACATCGCGTAGCCGCCAACGCCAACACCGGCCAATGCGACTTCACCCAGCCGTCCTACAAGCGCCGCGTCGATCAAGTTGAGCACGCTTTGTGACAGCATGCCCAACATAATCGGCAGGGCTAGGCGAATTACCTTACCGTGACGGCGAGTGACAAACAGACCCATCGATGCCAATCAGCTTGGGTCGTAGGAAAGCACCGGTGAAAGCCAGCGCTCCATCTCCTCAAGCGGCATGGGCTTACGGGCAGCGATTGCCTCAACCTGGTCACGGGTGATTTTGCCGGTCGAGAAATATTTCGACTGCGGATGAGCAAAGTACCAGCCCGCAACAGCGGCAGCAGGCCACATAGCAAAGCTTTCAGTTAATGCTAGGCCGGTATTCTCAGTCGCATTGAGCATTCTAAACAGCGTGGCTTTCTCAGTATGATCAGGGCAGGCCGGGTAGCCGGGAGCAGGGCGAATACCCTGGTATTTCTCAGCAATTAACGCATCGTTATCTAACACTTCTTCTGGCACATAGCCCCAGAACTCCTTACGTACACGCTCATGCATACGTTCGGCAAAAGCTTCTGCGAGTCGATCCGTTAATGCCTGGACCATAATCGCGTTATAGTCGTCACCCGCCGCCCCATAGGCTTTAGACAGCTCATCGACACCGTGGCCGGTGGTCACCGCGAAGCCGCCAATCCAGTCGGCTTTGCCGCTTTCCTTGGGGGCGATAAAGTCAGCCAAGCTGTAGCAAATGCCGTCGCGGCCTTTTGTGGTTTGCTGGCGAATATGATGGAGGCGCTCAACGACCTCGCTGCGCGACTCGTCGGCATAAACCTCAATCACGTCATCGTCAACGCTATTGGCAGGCCAAAGCCCGATAACGCCCCGTGCCTGCACGCGCTTTTCATCGATTAGCTTGCGCAACATGCTTTTCGCGTCTTCAAACAGGTTACGAGCAGCTTCACCAACAACGTCATCATTGAGAATCTTGGGATACTTACCCGCGAGCTGCCAGCTCATGAAGAAGGGCGTCCAGTCGATAAACGCTACAAGCTCTTCGAGATCATAGTTATCGAATGTTTTTAATCCGACCATCGTGGGTTGAGCGGGCGTATGGTTGCTCCAGTCAGTGCGAAAGCGTCGCTTGCGTGCTTGGGTATAATCGAGGTCTGCCGCTTTAGGGCGGCGCTTAGCGTTACGCTCACGAACTTTTTCATACTCTTCGCGAATTTCAGCCACATAGGTGGGCTTTTGAGCAGAAGAGAGCAGCCGCCCCGCGACGCCTACTGCGCGCGAGGCATCGGTGACATAAATGACCGGGTGCTCATATTGAGGCTCAATTTTGACCGCTGTGTGGGCCTTAGATGTCGTTGCACCACCAATCAGCAGCGGTAAATCCATGCCGCGGCGCTGCATTTCTTTAGCCACACTAACCATTTCATCCAGCGACGGCGTAATGAGGCCGGATAGGCCGATAATATCGGCGTTATGATCCTTCGCTGCCTGCAAAATTTTATCGGCGGGCACCATCACGCCAAGATCAATCACTTCGTAGTTATTACACTGCAGCACCACGCCGACAATGTTTTTGCCAATATCGTGAACATCGCCTTTTACCGTCGCCATCACGATCTTGCCTTTGGCTTTCACCTTTTCGCTTTTCTCGGCTTCAATAAAAGGAATCAGATAAGCCACCGCCTGCTTCATCACCCGCGCGGACTTAACGACCTGGGGCAAAAACATTTTCCCGTCGCCGAAGAGGTCGCCAACGACATTCATACCGTCCATTAACGGACCTTCGATGACTTCGATAGGGCGCTCGGCCTGGCTACGAGCTTCTTCAGCATCGCCTTCTATATAAACCGTAATACCTTTCACAAGCGCGTGTTCAATACGCTTATTGACCGGCCAGCTACGCCATTCAAGGTCTTCTTTTTTGGGCCCGCCGCTACCGTCCCCTTTAAACTTATCGGCAATATCGAGCAGGCGCTCAGTACCGTCGCTGCGGCGGTTTAACACCACATCTTCAACCGCATCACGCAGCTCTGCAGGCAAGTCGTCGTAAACGGCTAGCTGGCCCGCATTGACGATGCCCATGCTGAGACCCGCACGGATCGCATGATATAGAAACGCCGAGTGAATCGCTTCGCGCACCGCATTATTGCCGCGAAACGAGAACGAAACATTGGAAACGCCGCCTGAAATCATGGCGTGGGGCAGGTTGTCACGAATCCATTGAGTAGCTTCAATAAAGTCGACCGCGTAGTTATTGTGCTCTTCAATACCTGTCGCGATCGCAAAAATATTAGGATCAAAAATAATGTCTTCAGCAGGGAAGCCAATCTCGTCCACCAGCAAACGATAGGCACGCTGACAAATTTCCGTTTTACGCGCAAAAGTATCCGCTTGGCCTTCTTCATCAAAGGCCATTACGACGATAGCAGCACCAAAACGCCGGCATTTGGTCGCCTGCTCGCGAAAGGCGGCTTCTCCCTCTTTTAATGAAATGGAGTTAACGACCGCCTTGCCTTGGACGCACTTCAGGCCTGCTTCGATGATCTCCCACTTGGAGGAGTCGATCATAATAGGCACACGGGCGATATCGGGTTCACCGGCAATTAGATTAAGAAAGCGCTCCATGGCTTCCTTAGATTCAAGCATGCCCTCGTCCATGTTGATATCAATCACCTGAGCGCCGTTCTCTACCTGCTCAAGGGCGACTTCTAACGCCGTGGTAAAATCTTCTTCAACAATCAACCGCTTAAAACGTGCCGAACCGGTGACGTTCGTACGCTCGCCAACGTTAACGAATAACGAGTCGGCTTGAATATTGAACGGCTCAAGCCCTGATAAACGGCAGGCATGGCTAAGCTCGGGAACAACGCGGGGCGCCATATGGCGTACGGAGTCGGCAATGGCGCGAATATGGTCTGGCGTTGAACCGCAGCAGCCGCCAATGATGTTGACCATGCCGCTGGCAGCGAACTCACTGACAATCTCAGACATCTCCTCTGCTGTCTGATCATACTCGCCAAACTCGTTGGGAAGCCCAGCATTGGGGTGCGCCGAAACGAAGGTATCGGCCTTCTTGGAGAGTTCCTCCACATAAGGGCGCAGCTCCTCAGCACCTAGCGCGCAGTTTAGTCCTACGGAAAGCGGCTGAGCGTGGCGCACCGAGTTCCAAAACGCTTCAGTGGTTTGGCCCGAAAGCGTGCGCCCAGAGGCGTCTGTGATGGTGCCCGAAATCATCACTGGTAATCTTTCACCACGATCATCGAATAGCTCTTCGAGCGCATAAATGGCCGCTTTTGCGTTGAGTGTATCGAAGATCGTTTCGATCATAATCAGGTCAGCGCCGCCGGCAATAAGTGCTTCAGCAGCCTCATAGTAATTTTCGCGCAGCGCATCAAAGGTTACGTTGCGCTTGGCGGGATCATTAACATCTGGCGATAGAGAGGCCGTGCGCGACGTAGGGCCTAGCACGCCAGCAACATAGCGGGGCACGCCGGTTTCAGCCGCGACCGCATCGCAGACCTGGCGCGCCAGGCGTGCCGATTCGTAGTTGAGCTCTACGACCAGCGCTTCCATACCGTAATCAGACTGTGACAGCTGGGTACTGTTGAACGTATTGGTCTCAATAATATCAGCACCGGCCTCAAGATAGTCGCGATGAATTCGCGTGACTAAATCGGGGCAGGTGAGCGCTAGTAAATCGTTATTGCCTTTGAGATCCGAGGGCCAATCGCTGAATCGTTCTCCACGAAAATCTTCCTCACTCAGCGAGGCATTCTGCAGCATGGTACCCATGCCGCCGTCCAGAATCAGGATGCGTTGGGTAAGGCGCTGCGTGAGGGTTGCGATCAAAGCACTATCAGCCATGGCAGGGGGAATTCTCCAGCGTCACAGTCGTCAAAGGGGATGTTGTTATCGTCGGAAAAGCAGCATCAGTGGTTAAGCGGCGCATAATGATAACAAAAGGCAGTACAAAAGGCCCCTCTAGGAGCCGCCAGACAATGCCGGTGGGACAGACAGGTGATCATCTACCGACAAAAGTAGTCTTTTAAATAGCCTACTAAATTACTCGGGATTGTGTCAGAGCGGTGTTTTGCTTACCATAGTAACAAATGACATGTGAAGTGGTTCAGTCATTAGGCTTAGCCACTACCACGGGAGGAAGACACCCCTCATGACCACGACTAGCGAAAACAACACCAGCGTCGATACTCAAGGTATCGATATCACTGATAGTGCTCAGGAATATCTCTCCGAGTTGCTTGAAAAGCAAAACGTAGAAGGTATTGCAGTACGCATCTTCATTACCCAGCCAGGCACGCCGTACGCGGAAACCTGCCTGGCTTACTGCCGCCCCGGTGAAGAAGAACCCACCGATGTCACGCTGGAACTCGCGAAAATAAACGTTTTTCTCGATAAGAACAGCCTGGCCTTTCTGGAAGAGGCGGTCGTCGATTTTAACGCGGACCGCATGGGCGGCCAGCTGACGATCAAAGCACCGAACGCCAAAATGCCCAAGGTTAACGCAGATAGTCCGCTTGAAGACCGTATTAACTACGTTCTTTACAGCGAGATTAATCCCGGCCTGGCAGCACACGGTGGTGAGATAAAGTTAATAGAGCTAACCGAGCAGCAATACGCGGTCTTAGCTTTCGGCGGCGGTTGCCAGGGCTGCTCAGCGGTTGATTTAACGCTGAAAGATGGGGTGGAGAAAACCTTGATGGAGCGCATTCCGGAGCTTGCCGGCATCCGCGACGTCACCGACCACTCTGATACCACCAACGCCTATTATCAGTAATATGGCAGCAATAGGCTGAAGCCGCTGTCATTGATTTATTGATAATCTATCGTTGTTGAGCAAAACACCCAGCCCCTGTGCTGGGTGTTTTCGTGAGCATGGGAGCAAAATGGCCTATCAGCGTTCTGGTGCCCCTGATTGAGGCGTTTTATCAGCAAGCGATGCTGGCAACTCCGTTAGTTGTTGCTGTAACGCCTCCATCCGGCTCCAAAGCTTTTCTTGCCACTCTTGTTGGAGCACGGCCTCGTTCTGCGCATGCAGCTGGGCCTGCTGATTTAGTGCTGTTTGAGCCTGGTTTAGCTGCTCCGTTAACGCTTGGTGCTGCTTCGTTAGCGTGGTGATTTGCTGCTCATGCTCGCTCACCTGCTGTTCTCGCTCACCGGCATCGAGCTGCGTTTGGTGAAGGGCCTGCTGCTTAACGTTTAATTCTTCGCTTAGCGCCTCTATACGTTGCTGGCTCTGAGCAAGGCGTTTTTGAAACGCCTTTTCCTCCTGAGTACGTGTTTGCTGTGCCGCATCTAGCATCGCCATTAGCCTACCCTCAGCGGCTTCGTGGCGCTGCTCTTCTTGTCCAAGACGCTGCTCTGCGGCTAAACGCTGCTGGTTAAGCTCGTCCGCCTGAGCCTGCGCATTCTCCTCTGCCTGTTTCAGCAAGTTCTGATGCGCTTGTTTTAGCTGAACGCTTTCATCGCGCGCCGCTTGGGCTAGCTGTTGCCAGTGATGCTCGTTTGTCTGACTGGCCGCCAACTCACGATTGAGCGCTTCCATACGTTGCTCAACGTGGCGTAGATGTTCGGCGAGGGCGCTTTCACGCTGCTCGGCATCAGCCGCTTGTCGACCGGCTTCTTGCTCTGCCTGCTGGGCGGCCTCTACCTGTCGGTTGGCTTCTTCGCGGTAATGCACTAGCGCTTGATTTGCGGCTTCTTGAGCTTCTTGCCATAGCTGACTAGCCGCCATCACCACAGCTTCGGGTACGCCCTTGGGCGGGGGAACATCGCGATTTTGTTCGCGCTCACTGCGCCATAGCCTGAAGTGCTCACTAATTGTCGTAAAGCTACCCGTGCCTAAGACATCGCGGATGCGCTGTACGCTGGGATTGTCGCCACGCGTCAGCAGCACATCTATGGCTTGCTGCACATCGCTGTACTGAATGCCGTTGCGGGCCATCGAGCTTTCCTTTTTAGCTAAATTCGTATTCCTATTGTCGTGATAATTTACATAAAAGGCAATTATTACATATTACATTTTACGTAATATTATTTATTTATCGATGTATAAATTCAAGATTACCCGTATTATCTTGAATTTATACACCGATAGATGCAGACTTTGCCCATAGTCATCTAGCAATTGCATAGCCAAAGAGAAGGGGATTATTCAATGCCAGATAGACAGCCTCTTGCCGAAGCAGAATTTATAACGCTTAACAAAGTGTTAACAGCTGAGCCTGCTGGCGGCAGGATTGCTGCTGAAAATGATGCCCAGGCAGTCATGGCATGGCTTAAGGAATACGAAGATAGCAGCCAAACGTTTAAGGCGTATCGGCGTGAATCTGAGCGGCTATTGCTTTGGTTAAGCAGCCAAGGGCTCACGCTGCCTGATATAAATCGTGAAACGCTACATCGTTTTGAAGCATTTCTTGCCGATCCACAGCCCAGCGAACAGTGGGTTGGCCCTTCAAAGCCACGCGTGCACCCAGCATGGCGCCCGTTTCGCGGCCCGTTATCACCACCTAGCCGGCGCCAGAGTCTCGTCATACTGCAAGGAATGTTTAGCTGGCTGGTGGAAGCAGGCTGGGTCAGCCATAACCCGTTTCGCTTGATGCGCGACAAATCAAGACGCCTGAACAACCAAACCCCGCGCATTGAGCGCTATTTGGAAAGCGAGCTATGGGCGTGGCTATGGCAATGGCTGAACATACCGTTAGAGAGTGGCAAAAATAGCCGCATTCATTTTGAACAGGCAAGACGACAGTTCATATTTGGCTTTGCCTATTTACTTGCGCCACGCATTAGTGAAATGGCCGATGCCCGCATGGGTGATTTTCAACGCAGCGAAGGGCGCTGGTGGTGGTCCGTGGTGGGTAAAGGCAACAAGATAGCGCGCATCCCGCTACCTGATGACATGCGGGCATGCCTGCACCAATGGCGCCAAGCGATTGGCTTGCCTGAGCAGACTAGCGAGCTGGAAGCTGTAGCACCGGTGCTGCGCTCACTGGATGGGCAGCGCGGCCTTGGCCACAACCAGCTTTATCGCCTGATTCGCGCCACGTTCCAAAAGGCGGCGGATGCGCTTGAAGATCAAGGTGGCGAGCCTGTGCACGTTGCCACACTGCGCCGGGCGACACCACACTGGTTACGACATACCTCTATCACTCACCAAGCCCAGTCAGGCATTAGCCTAAGGCATTTAGCGGAAAGCGCCCGCCACGCTCGCTTAGAAACAACCTCACGCTATTTGCATAGTGAAGACAACGAGTGGCATCGCGAGCAGCAACGGCATCGATTACAGCACCCGCACGGTAATTCAGATACCAATGACTCCCTCAAGCCGCCGCTGAGTCGTTATAATAAGCAGATTGATAATCTCTAAACGAGAGCATTTAAGCAGGCAATCCCTATTTAGAAGGACATACCATGAGCACTTCCGGCGCCGAACTGGCCCAGCAAGAGCTGATTGAAGATTTCGAGATATTCGATAATTGGATGGATCGCTATCAATACATTATCGATATGGGCAAGCAGCTAACTGACTTCCCTGATGAATGGAAAATCGAGGAGCTTAAAATACAAGGCTGCCAGTCAAATGTATGGATGCGCCATGAAGAGCAGGGCGATAAGCTGATTTTCAAAGCAACGTCGGATGCCGCCATTGTCTCTGGCCTTATTGCGATACTGCTGCGCATTTACAGTGAACGAACGGCGGCTGAAATTCGCGCTACTGAGCCTCACTTTTTGGCCGACTTAGGGTTGGATAAACATCTTTCGCCCACGCGCAGCAATGGCTTGCACTCCATGCTAGAAAGAATTTATCTGGTTGCGCAGCAAAAATAGCTGTAAGAAGAATTGCTTAGCGGGGAGGGTGCTCACAGCACGAGTCATCGTCCTCGCGGCAAAGTTGCTCACTTCGTCCCCCAGGAACAGGGTCCATGCCGCCTGCGTGGCCAGGATGGCATTTAACGATACGCTTAATTGCCATCCAGCCGCCGGCAAGGGGGCCGTGCAGCTGAATAGCCTCAATTGTGTAAGATGAGCAGCTAGGCCAGAAACGGCAGCGAGGGCCTAGTAGCGGGCTAAGCGTATACTGATAAACTCTCACCAAGCCAATCATTACTTTCATTAACGCCCAGCGCGGGCCTGATCGCAGTGCTGATTTCCAGCTTGCCATTGCTAAGACTCGTGTTTTTTACCGTACAGTTGATCAGGGTCGATTAACGGCGTACTGGTAATTACGGCCTGATTTTCATCTATCGCAATATAGAAGCAGCTGCGACGACCGGTGTGGCAGGCAGGCCCCGTTTGATCGACGTACAGAAGGAGTGTGTCAGCATCGCAATCCAGTGCTGCGGATACTAACTGCTGCTGCTGACCCGATGACTCGCCTTTACGCCACAGTGTTTGCCGCGAGCGCGAGAAATAACAAACGCGATGAGTCGAGAGCGTCTCCTCTAATGCCGCGCGATTCATCCAGGCCATCATCAATACTTCTTTTGAATCATGCTGCTGCGCAATGGCAGGAATCAAACCATCAGTATTGAATTTGACAGCGGCGAGAAGGGCGGCAACAGAAGGTAGGCTATCGTCAGGTGACGCTCCCTCTAACTGCTTAAAGAGAGTATTTGGCGCAACCTGATCAAAACGGGACATTGAATATACTCACTAGCAATTCGATTAAGAAGTGGCTCGACAGCGCTGACAAAGCCCCTGTAGTTCAATAGTTTGGCGCTCGATCTTAAAGCCTTGCCGCTGAGCAAGCGCGACGAGCTGCTCGCTGATTTCATCTAAATGCAGCTCTTCGACATAGCCACATTGACGACAGATCAGCAGTTGAAAACCGTGAGCATGCTCAGGACAGGCGCAGGCTACGTAGGCATTCAAAGATTCAATGCGGTGGACAAGCCCCTGATCAATCAAGAACTCCAAGGCACGATAAACCGTCGGCGGTCGAGCCGCGGCATGCTCAGTGGAAAGCTTATCAAGCAAATCATAAGCTTTCAGCCCACCGCCATTTTCAGCAATTAACTCCAATACTCGCCGACGAATGGGAGTAAATCGCACGCCACGGATATGGCACTGAGATTCAGCCTGCTGCAGTAATGTATTCGCTTGGGTCATGGGCAACTCAGTGAACGCTGACAGCGCAAATTTCGACTAGAACCTAATGTTTATAGACCTAGTTTTTATAGACCTAGTTTACGCATTCGCAGACGAGGTGTCTTTGCTTTCGACTAATTCGCTCTGGCGCGCAAAATGATGTTGTGCAAAGGCCACGCGCTCAATAGTAGGCACATTGTCTGGCTGCTGCTCAATAAGATCAAGCCGGCGGCGCAAACCTTCGCCATTGGTCATTTGAATGGCAAGACCAGGGCGAGCGTTAAGCTCAAGCAGCATCGGACCATGCTCGCGATCCAACACCATGTCAGTACCTAGATAGCCTAGTCCCGTCATCTCATAACAGCCTGCCGCTAAATGAAGCAACGTATCCCACTGAGGAACCACTAAGCTTGCTAAGTCGTGCCCCGTATCCGGATGGCTAAAACAAGGCATATCAAATTGAACGGCACGCAGTGCAGCGCCAGTGGCTATGTTTAAGCCAACACCCACCGCACCTTGGTGGAGGTTCGCTTTGCCATCGGATGCCGCGGTAGAAAGGCGCATCATCGCCATCACCGGATAGCCTTTGAAGACAATCACCCGTATATCGGGCACGCCTTCATAAGTGTAGTCCATCAAGCTTTCATCGAAGTTAATCAGCGTTTCAATCAAGGCCACATCAGGCGAGCCGCCCAGTGAATAGAGGCCAGAGAGAATGTTCGAGACATGACGCTCAATATCGGTAATGGACTGGCGCATACCGCTGGGCTTGATGAAACCGTCTTCATCAACATGCTCAATTACCAGTATGCCTTTACCGCCGCTGCCTTTGGCAGGCTTGATGACAAACCCGCCGTGCCCAGCCAACATTTCACTAATGTGCTTCACGCCAAACTGAGTGGTCACAGTACCGATCAGTTCTGGCGTGGTTATTCCATACTGCTGAGCCAACAGCTTAGTCTTGAGCTTGTCATCGACAAGCGGATAAAGGCGACGACGGTTATAGCGGCCAATATAGCGAATATTGCGCCGATTCATACCGATAATACCTTTATCGCGCAGGCGCGTTGGCCAGGTCCAGTTTTTCAACCAACTCATGAAAGCTTCTCGTCGTCAGTAATTGGCTTAAAGCGGCGCAGCTCTAACAAACGATAACCGGTGTAATTACCCAGCAATAGAATCAGTGCCATCAGTATCAACTGCACACCTAAGAAGTTGAACGTGATATGGCGTACCCAAGGATTGTTCATCGCCAAGTAAGCAAGAACAGCCGTTACCAAGCTACCGCCACCTTGAATTAGCACCTGCTTTGGACCTTCTTCCTCCCATAAAATCGACATGCGCTCGATAGTCCAAGCGAGAATAATCATCGGGAAGAAGGTGATGGTAAGCCCTGCGCTGAGCCCCATACGGTAGGCCAATACGGTAAAGATCGAGATAATCGCAATGACCGTAATGATGACCGCCGACACCCTAGCTACCAACAGTAAATTAAGATAGGACAGGTAGTTACGAATAATAAGGCCCATGGCAACGATCAGTAAAAAGCCGATCAATCCAGTGGTAAGAGAGATTTGAATGAAGGCGAGGGCAATCAGTACCGGCATGAAGGTACCGGATGTTTTAAGACCCACTAGCACTCTCAACAATACCACCATCAATGCACCAATCGGGATAAGCAAGATAGTCTGGAATAGCGCCTGCTCTTCTAATGGCAGGCTATGGATAGAGAAATTCAGCAGCGTATCGTCAGAGTAATGATTACGCACCGCAGCGGATGCAGGCTGATCATGGGTCATCATTGAGAATGAAACCCGAGAATTCGTGCCGCCTTGAACTTCAAGCACCGCTCGGCCGCCTGTTTCCCAAAGCAGCAGGTTATCAGGCTTGCCTTGCTCGCCGGTAGCGGGATTGAAGATAGACCATTGCTCGCCGTCAGCGGCAAAGACTTGGATCCAGCTGCTTAGCGTTTGACGGCGACGGCCGTCCTCCAATATAAGACCGCTGACTTCACGGGCTAATACGCCGGACTGATTAAGCAGGCGTACTACCAGGGCTGCAGGGGCTTCTTGTGACAGCAGCAACCGCGCACTTTCTTCCTGACGTTCGCCGTTAAGATCACGAATAAGCTCACGTGCAAAGGTAGCGTTATTAGCGCTGCGCGCCCAGGCCTGTTCAATTAGCTGGCTAGCAGCGGAATCATAGGGGCTTTCCCATGGCGTGGCGGCAGTTAATGTGGGCGGTGTTTGGATCGGAGAGCGTGCGTCTTGAGATACGAGCATCTGGACCGAGTAATACAGCTGCTGGCTACCCGCAGCGTTACGGATAGTCCACTGTGCCGTGCGACCTAACTCATCGGCCTGATAAGCAAGACCGTATCCTGAGGAAGCCGTGTTTTCGGTTAACACTCGATAGCCTGCTTGATGGGAAGGCAGCGCCATATCGACCTGCACAGGCCCATTCTGAGCGTTGAAGGTAATGCCCGCCTCAATTTCCCATACCTGGCGCTGTTCACCCGGTAGCCAGGGGATTTCGAACTGCACATGGCGATGCACGCTAGACGCAATACCAACAACCAATAAAAAGCCGACAATAATATAAAACATTAACCGGGACATGCAGATTCCTTTCAGGGTAAAGCGCCAGGGAGATCAGTTACTCTTCGGTGTCGTCTTCATCAACCGCTTCATCTTCAGCAGCTTGATCGGGTGACTCGCCACCTGGAAACTCAGGTCGATCGTGCAAGAACGTATCGGCCACATCGATCAAAGCGATATCCATCAAGAATCGCCGACCAAGCAGCACAGGATAATCAAGGTGCGTTCGATCATTGAGGGTAAAATCAACGTTTTCACGTATCGGGCCCAGCGTCATTAATAATGAGATAACCGGGCGTGACTCTTCGCCAGAGGCTTGAACAATGCGCACTCGACGAACTATCGGCGCTTCAATCCATTCATCTCGCTGAGCTTCAACGGCAATATCGTCCTCATTGAGCGCCAGTTTGAAACGTACCCAGTCTTCACCATCGCGCTCAAACCGCGTGATATCGGATGCAGACAAAGATGACGTATTAGCACCGGAATCCACCCGCGCTTTAAGATAAGTCCCCATGCTGGGCAAACCCACCCATTCGCTGCGACCCAGCAGCGTTTTGGTGGTTAGGCTTTCATCGACTTCACATTCTTCGCGAATGATGACGGGCTCGTCATCGCGTGCTTCCAACTGCTGTACGTCTTGGCGCAGGTAGCGCAGAAGGCTGCCCACTTCACGCACATCCGCGGTTAAAACCTGCTGCTCATCAAGTTGACGCGACTGTAGCTCAGAGCGAGCATCGCATTGCTGCATCAGCTGGCTTTCTAGCTCAAGGATACGTGAATTGAATGACGCCTCACTTAACGGCGGCGGGCCACTAGGTTCCGGCTGGGTTGCTGCACAGCCTGCGATTGAGAGCGACAAGCCAGCTACTAGCCACAAAACACCTGGGCGCATAACGAGTGATATCCTTGGACAATAAGTGGAAGGATGATAAGGAGAAGGGGGACTAGTGTCCAACGCCATTGAGGTTTTTCCAACACCTACTTTACTTAGGGTGTCTTATGCGCAGTGACTACAGCTCATGAATCTGATCGAAGCAAGGAGGCCCAAGAGAGCGAGGTTATTAACAGAATCAGAGATATGCCGACCCATGAAGCTTGTTCATATGGCTGAATATGTGCCACCGCGTGAACCGGCGGTGGATATTATAGCACTGCGTTAGAGGCCGCTAGCGTGACCGAGAATTACCCGTCAAACAGCGCGCTTTTTCTTTTGAAAAGACGCGCTGTTCATCCCAAGCCTTATAGGAGTCGGCGTCGCCACCGACTATGCCAGATACGAGACTGGGTTAACCAGATTTGCTTGCTAACGCAGGTAAAACATTAGGGGCAAGAATCTGTGACAGAATTTCAGCCTCTGTATCGCCTGGGCCGTACCATAAGTAGAGAGGCACTCCTGAGCGGCCGTGTTGCTCTAAAAAAGCGGTGATGGCGGGGTCGCCATTGGTCCAGTCGCCCTTCATTGTGATCACGCCCGCATGCTCAAATGCCTGCTGCGTGCTGGGCATATCGATTGCCCGCTGTTCGTTGATCTTACAGGTGACGCACCAATCTGCGGAAAAATAGACGAAGATGGCGTGTTCTTGTTGCCGAAGCTCGGCCAAGCGGCCCGCGTCGAAGTCGAGCGAGCGTGTTTCAGCTGAGTTAGTGAGCGCATTGCCCCTTTCGTCTTGCTGGGCAAAGGAACCCGGAACCAGGACGCTTCCCATCAACGTGAGTCCGGCCGCTAGTCCTGCCGGAAGCCAGCTTAATCGTTTGGCGCTGCGTTGGCGCAGTCCGGTGAACCAAAGCCCTATCGCCAGCAGCATTATCAGAGCGAGGCTCGCAATCATGCCGTTGTTGTTGAGCTGGCGGCCAAGCACCCAAGCCAAGGCTAGAGTGGTTAGAAACATGGGGATGGCCATGATATGCCGGAAGCTTGCAAGCCAAGGGCCAGGGCGAGGAAGGCGGCGACGCAGCACCGGCACGAAGCCAAGCAGTAGAAAAGGCAGGGCAATGCCCAGGCCCAGGCCTGCGAAAACTGTCAGCGCGGCAACCGTGGGAAGTACCAAGGCTGCGCCAAGAGCCGTAGCCATAAAGGGGCCGGAGCAGGGCGTTGCGACGAAGGCAGCAAGCACGCCTGTCCAGAATGCACCGGCTACGCCATCCTGGCTTGCTAGCTTACCCCCGGCATTGATGGAGCCCAGCTCAAAAAGGCCTGCCAGGTTAAAGCCGATGGCTGCGGTCAACAGTGTCAGCACCACGATGACCCGTGGATCTTGCAGTTGAAATGCCCAGCCAACATGGATGCCTGCTGCGCGCAGAGCAATAATGGCCGCGCCAAGTATTAAGCAAACGACAACCACTCCAGCGGTATAGGCTAATGCCTCGCGCCGGACTTCGCGCTCGCCACCGGATAAGCGCGCAAGGCTAAGCACTTTGAGGCTGAGGATCGGGAAAACGCAGGGCATGATATTGAGCAGAACACCGCCTAGCAGGGCACCGAGAAATGCTGTCAGTAGTAAAGTAGAGCTACTTTGTACGCTGGCGGCTGCACTTACCACGTGCGTGCTATCACTATGGCTAACGAGTGCCAGGCCAATGCCGGTGCCCAATGACAGCAGCGCCTCGAACTCGTCAGTCGGGCTGCCTGCTTGCCAGGATTTTGCCAGCTTGGTTTCTACCATTAGCGTATCGCCTTCACGGCTAAATATCTGCTCAGAAGCGGGATCCACGATGTTGTCGGTGGCGACAAATAAGTGTGGATTGCTCAGCGCCACGCTAGCAGGAAGAGGGATGCTGACACGCAAATGGCTATCGTCGGTCGTCATGAAGCTGGCTGGTGAGCCTAGAGGCCTGGGCTGTGCTTGGCGCCATTCATCGAAGCGCGCTTTGCGCTCATCCGTAATATGGCCATCGCCTGCGATGAGCGTAATGGCAAGCGTTGATTGTTCGGGAACGCAGGCGTCAGCGCGGCAAGCAAGGTAGTTGAAAACAACGGAGATTGGTAGAGAGGTCCCCGGCGCCACCGAAGCATCTATTTCAACAGGGAGCAATAGCGCGTAAGGATGCTCAAAGACATGATTCATCAGGTCGCCGGTCATCAGCGTATGTGGGACCGGATAGGCGGCATCGCCCACGCTGACACCATCCGGCAATTGCCAGTCGAACTGCGGTGCCAGGCCAATACTGCCCGGCTGTTTCCAATACCCATGCCAGCCGGATTGCGGCTCCATGAAAACGGCTAACGTGCTAGAGGCACCGGCAGCGGGTTGATCCGTTTCCGCGATCAAGCTGCTCTTGATCAGCACATCGCCCGAGGTGCCGGGAAACCCTTGGGCTGCGCCGACTTGAGGAGTCAACATTAAAACCAAGCAAAAGAGGGCACAGTAGCGGTAAAGGAATAGGGGCATTGGCTATCAGCCCGCTTGATACGGGCGGCTCCATTAAAGGGTATACCGCGCCGTGGCCTGCGCGAAATGGCGGTGGGCTATTGGCTGACACGCTCGACAGCTTCGGCTAAGGCGGTGTCTTGTGGCCCAAGCTTTTCAGCTATCTTGCCGTCGGCATCAATTAGCACAACGGTTGGTATCTGTTGAATGCCGAAGCTACGGTGTATCTCGCCGTCTGCGTCGAGCAGCACGGGAATGGCCGTCTCAGTGGACTCGAGATAGCTTTCGACATCGGACTCTTTGGTCCAAAGGCCAGAAATAATGCCCACCCACTGTACATTGTCATCTTCGCTCAGTTGGTTGACGGTTTCGCGAACGCGTTGGCAAGCGGTGGCTGTGTCCGGCTGGCTCTCGGCAAGATAGGACTCACACCACGTGGCAAAGAACACCACACCCAGTGGCTTGTCTGACGTTGCTTGGGATAGGTCGATGGTATCGCCGTCACGCGTTGTGATGTTAAGGTTCGTAACCGTATCGCCCACCGTTAAGGCGCTGGTATCGATATCCCCGACGGCAACACCTTCGGTCGTTGCTGAGCTTGGATCAGTGGGTTCCAGCAATGCCTGTAGCGCCTCTTCCAATACCTTATCGTCACGATGGCCAATGTGAGTGATGTGACCACTGCGATCAATCAGTACGTGCTGCGGGGTGACTCGCAGATTCAGTGCTTCGGCCAGCGTGCCATCATCTATCGTGATAGGCATGGTCAGACCCATTTCCTCGCGGTACTCACGTGCGGACGCTTCGGTATCAGCGTAACCGGTGTTCACGGCGATGACCTGAATGTCATCACCATGCGCTTCCTGGAATGCCTGAAATCCTGGCATTTGCTGACGGCAGGGCACACACCAGGTTGCCCAGAACTTAATATACACCGGCTTGACGCCATACAGTGTGCTGAGATCAATGATGTCACCATCCAGCGTGGTAACGCTCAGCTCGGGCCCAGGTTGACCTATTAGCGACTCACCAGCGGTTTTGGCACGCTGCTCGCCATCGGCATCCTGATCATAGACTTGATCGGTTGTTTGTTGATCGCCTGCTTGCACTGAGCCCATATAGCCCACCAACAGGGCGAGCAGTATCGCAACGGAAAGTTTCATGTTTATTATCCGCATTGGTTTGATCCTTTTGGCAAATTGTCCGGGTCGGGTTCAGTCGTTCTGGGCTCATTTAAAGAATGAGTGAAAAGGTTCAGGCCGATAAAAGTAATATGATTGTGAGCGACGCCATGGTCTAAAAAAAGCACCAAGAATGACGGATTTTTATGTACCATGGCGTTATGGGCATACTTCGCTTTTCACTTGATCGCCAAGGCGAGCAATCTCTTTCAGAGCAAATACGTTTAAGCATCGCTGACGCCATTCGCCAGGGGTATTTGTATGAGGGCGCGCGGCTGCCTTCATGGCGTGATCTTGCGGCGCAGTTAGGCGTTTCGCGAGGCACCATTAAAACGGCTTATGATCGGCTAAGCGATGATCAGCTCGTCCTTTCAAAGGGGGCCGCCGGCACTTTTGTTAGCGCCGTACTCCCCTTGGCGCCACAAGTGACCGCTGCGACTTCGCGCTTGCCGCTGCCTGAGCTTTATCAGGATCTGGATAGCGCGCCCAAGCTGTTTCAAGTGGGCGTGCCAGCACAAGACGGGTTTCCCTTTAAGCATTGGTCACGCATCATGCTGCGCTGTACGCGACAAGCGGTGGCTGAGCCACTACGTTATCCAGACCCGCGCGGAGAGCACGTCTTACGCAAAGAAATTGCTGCCTATCTAGCCGTCTCCCGCGGGCTGCTCTGCTCTGCCGACCAAATTATCATTACCAATGGTTATGCGGGTGCGCTGGGCCTGGCATTGCACTTGCTGCGACTGGATTCACGCCAAGTGTGGGTTGAGAACCCCGGCTATCCACTGACGTGGCACGCCTTATCGCTAGCAGGATATATCCCGGTTCCCGTTCCAGTGGATGATCAGGGGATTTGTGTTGAGCAAGGGATAGCGCTGGCAGCAGATGCCCGTTTGGCGATTGTGACGCCAAGCCAGCAAGCCCCCTTGGGTGTACAGCTGTCGCTGGACCGGCGCCAAGCACTGCTAATATGGGCACAAGAAAAGGCTGGCTGGATCATCGAAGATGATTATCTAAGCGAGCTGCAGCTAAGCGGCCAAGCAACACCGGCACTGGCTTCGCTGGATCGAAACGGTAGGGTGATCCACATCGGTACGTTCAGTAAAACCATCAGCCCACGCTTGCGGCTAGGTTTTATGGTAGTGCCGGCCAGCTTGTCAGAGCGCGCTGGCGATACGGCGGCCGCTTTATCGCCAGCGTCTGGACTGCCTAGCCAACTCGCCGTGGCGGAGCTTCTGCGCGATGGCCATTACTTACGCCATATTCGGCGTATGAAGCGTTTGTATATACAGCGCCGGAATGCGCTGCTTGCGCTCATGAGCGCATCAGTTTCAGCCAAGAATATAGCGGGCCTGTCACTGTTGCTCAGCCTGGATGATGATGTTGACGACGTTGCTATTGCCGAGGCTGCGAAGGCCTTTAACTTAGCACCGGCACCGCTGTCACCCTGGTATGCCACGCAAACCAAAGCACGCAAAGGGTTGCTCTTGGGCGTGACCAATCTATCGAGTCCTGCACTCGAAGAGGGTTATCAGCAGTTGGCGGAACTTGTCGCTCGCCATCGATCCTAGTAGCTGGCTTTACGTTATGGCAGCGGGTTAGTCAGTACGCCAACCTCGACCAGCGCGGCCTGCGCCTGATGCCATGCTTGAGTGATAGCGGGCTCACCAAACGCTAAACCCTGCAGATACACAAAGCGAATATCCTGAATGCCGATAGTGTTGAGAATAAGCGTGAGGTAAGGCGTCAGAAAATCCGGTTGCGGATTACCTCCCTGTAAGATGCCGCCAGCGCTCACCAGAATGGTGGTCGGACGATCTTGCAATAATCCCTGCTTGCCCTCAACCGAGGCGATAAACGTACGGTTAATACGTACCACATGGTCTATCCAAAGTTTCAGCGCAGCCGGTACGCTGAAGTTGTGCATCGGCATTGCGATTAACAAGCGATCACTCTGCTCGAGCTCACTAATCATTTGCTCTGACTCTGTCAGGTCAGCATTGGGGCTGTCGCCGATGTTATAGCTAACGAGCGCAGAGGCGTAGCGGTGGGTCAGAGGCGACAGAGGGGCGGTTAGCAAATCACGTTCGATTAAACTCACTCTGGAATTTATGAGCATTTCCTCTGCCAGAATCTTTTCAGCCAGACGATAGCCTAACGCATACTTACCATGCGGGCTGGCATGAACGAATAAGATGTTATTCATGACAAAATCCTATGAGCTATAATGAACAGCACACCATATTTAACATAATATATATTAAGCGAACCAAAAGGAATGGCCAGAGAGCGCTGCGGTTTGTGATTCATGAGCGACGTCATTGAGCCTCAGTTTCTATAAACCCCATCGCCGTTGAGTCTGTTGCCCTGAAGAAAAATCCACTATCTGAAATTTATTGCTGCTGTTGAGGTTCATAATCTCTTCTTTTTTATAGCGTGTCGAAAGCGTTTTATGGCTAGGCATTTGCTAAAGCGTTTATTGTTATAGGCGTCATTTGGTCAACACTTAACTGCACCGTAGGCGGCCTTCATCCCTTCCTGTACCGCATCGCGGAAACCATGCTGCAGCATGGCATTTAACCCTTCAGTAGTGGTTCCGCCATAATCTAAAAAGCGGGCCACCATGTCGGCAGGCGACGCGTTCTCATCCAGCATCAGTTGACTAGCGCCTGACAGCGTTTGCAGTACGCCGCGCTGGGCCACTGTTGGAGAAATTCCTTGTGTGATTGCATGCTGTATCAGAGCATCAGCCAAGAGCGCAGGAAAAGCAGGGCCGCTGCCCGTTAACGCGGTCAGATAATCGATTTGCGATTCATCTTCTACTTCATCGCTTACGCCACAGGCAGAAAACAGGCGCTGAACGAAAGCGCAATCTTCCGCGCTCAAGCCTGGCATTGCGCACCAAGGGGTATAGGAGCGCCCTACTGACGCAGCTGCGTTGGGCATGGCACGCACGATTCGATTGCTCCCCGTTGCCGCAGCCAGTGCGACTATTGGCACCTTGGCCATTAACGAAATCACCAGCCGATTTTCAAGTGAAAGCGTTAGTAGGGAAAACTGCTCAGGCCTCACAGACACCACGACGACCTCAGCAACTTCAAGCAGTGCGTCAGCGCTCTCGACACAGATCACTCCTGGCCAGTCCTGATAGCGGTTATGCTCTCGACTGGCCGTCACCACCAGCTGGTTTGGTGATATTAGTCCGCTAGATAACACTGAGCGGCCCAACGCACTGCCTAACCAGCCGTTACCCCCGATAATGCCGAGCGTTAATATCGGTTTCATCCGTCATCTCCTGTTGTGCCGCCATCTCTTTGGGCGTAAACCTCGCTCTATGCCGCGCAGCAAATCGCTCAAGATCGGCATGGGCGCACATCTGCCCGGTAAAAATATTAATGTACTGAGCCACTCGGCCGATCCGCGTATCTTGGGTCTCCTGGGTATGCATCGAGATATAGCCGATCTGAATCAAATAAACCGTGCGCGCACGGGTATCGGCTTCCAATGAGTCGTAGCCAAAGCGAATAAACATTTCTCGAAGTGCTTGCAGGCGTAGGTTATCGGCCTGGCTAACTCGCTTGGCAACCGCGAGATCTTGCAGACTCCAACTTCTGATGGCGTACTCAAACTCAGAATCAAATACCGCCGGGTCAAACCAACAATCAAAGACATTGAGCGTGGCTTCCACGATAGAAGACGCATATTTCTCCGATTGCTCAATGACGGCCTGTGTATTTTGACGCTCCCATCGCTGTAGCAGTGCAGTAAGCACCTCTTCGCGATCTTTAAATAACCAGTAAAAACTGGTTCGCGATGTCTTTAACTTCTTTGCTAACGGTACGATCTTGACGGCACTGACCCCCGAGGCAATCAGCAGCTCGTAAGCAGTATCAATCCAAGCCGTTTGGTTAATCGTGTCGCGTCCATTTTTCACGTATTTTTCTCTTTGCCATGCTGATGAAGTCGATCATATCAGGAAATCTGTCACCTTAATGTACATAACTGTCAATTATATTGACAATCTCGCACAGAGAGGGCTAGCGTGTGTCAACCATCAAAACAACAAGGGAAGACGACCGTGAAAAACGACCCTTTGCTACAGCCGTTACAACTAAAACATTTAACTCTGAAAAATCGGGTAATGCTGACCTCTCACGAACCGGCCTACCCCGAAGATGGCATGCCTAAAGAACTATACCGGGCTTATCATGTTGAACGTGCTAAGGCAGGTATTGCCCTGACCATGACGGCCGGATCGGCGGCGGTTTCCCGAGACAGTCCGCCGGTTTTTAACAATATCCTGGCGTATAAAGACGAAGTGGTGCCGTGGATGCGCGATCTCACCGAGGCATGCCACGAACACGGTACGGCGGTAATGATTCAGCTAACGCACTTGGGCCGCCGTACCCGCTGGGATAAAGGTGATTGGCTACCGACCGTTTCGGCATCCAATCGTCGGGAAGCCTCCCACCGCGCCTACCCGAAAAAAGCCGAGCTTTGGGATATAGAACGGTTGATCAAGGATTACACCGATGCCGCCGAGCGCATGTACGCAGCGGGCTTGGACGGCATGGAAATCCAAGCGTACGGCCATCTGATGGATCAGTTCTGGTCGCCATTAACCAATGAGCTAGATGCGCCTTATGGAGGCAGCCTGGAAAATAGACTCCGGTTTACCTTTGAAGTGCTTCAGTGCATTCGCGAGCGCGTTGGCGAAAAGTTCTTGCTTGGCGTGCGCTACACAGGTGACGAATGCCTGCCTGGCGGCTTCGATGCCCGGGATGGCATGACTATTTCTCACCGATTGAAAGACAGTGGCCTGGTAGATTTCCTCAATGTCGTCAAAGGGCACATTGATACCGACCCGGGTCTAACGGACGTAATTCCGATCCAGGGCATGCCCAGCGCACCCCACCTGGATTTTGCTGGCGATATCAAGCGCGAGGTCGATTTCCCCACTTTCCATGGAGCCAAAATTCAGGATGTTGCAACGGCTCGTCATGCAATTGCGTCCGGCAAGGTCGATATGATCGGCATGACCCGTGCCCATATGGCCGACCCGCACCTGATGAAGAAAGTCATTGAGGGACGGGAAGAGGAGATCCGCCCCTGCGTGGGCGCCAACTATTGCCTGGACCGCATCTATCAGGGCGGCGCCGCGTACTGTATTCATAACGCCGCGACCGGCCGCGAAACCACCATGCCGCATACCATCCCCCCCGCTGATACCAAACGTAAGGTAGTGGTGATTGGCACAGGTCCAGGCGGGATGGAAGCCGCTCGCGTAGCTGCTGAGCGTGGACATGAAGTCGTCGTATTTGAAGCGGCAGATGCCCCCGGCGGGCAGGTTCGCTTAACGGCACAGAGCGAGCGCCGCCGAGAAATGATGGGTATTATCGACTGGCGCTTCGAGCGCTGTCAGGCAATGGGCGTCACGTTCCACTTCAATGTCTTTGCCGAACAGGATGAAGTGCTCGGCGAATCGCCGGACGTGGTCATTGTGGCGACGGGTGGGCAGCCTAATGAAGAGGCGCTTAAAGAGGGTAATGAGCTGGCAGTTACGGGTTGGGATCTGCTTTCAGGACATGTAACGCCAGGCAATAACGTACTAGTCTATGACGATGCCGGTGACCACACCGCCCTGCAAGCCGCTGAGATTATTGCTAAAGCAGGCGGCAAGGTCGAATACATGACAGCCGACCGCGCCCTGGCGCCAGAAGTCATGGCCATGAACCTGGTGCCCTATATGCGCACGTTACAAGTGCTGGATACCACATTCACTCCGACGTTCCGCCTGACAGGCATCAAACGCGATGGTAATGAGCTGGTTGCCTCTGTCAGCAGTGACTACACCAATGTTGCCAAAGAGCGGCGCGTGGATCAGGTCGTCGTTAACTTTGGCACCTTACCTATGGAAGATCTTTACGAAGAGTTGAAGCCGCTATCGAGCAATCAAGGTGCCGTCAACTATGAGAACCTGATTGTAGGCAAACCACAGCCTGTGGCTATCGAAGGACAGTTCCAGCTATTCAGGATTGGGGATGCTATTTCGCATCGAAATACCCACGCAGCAATTTATGATGCCCTTCGCATCGTGAAAGACCTGTAGAATCCTGGCGCTTAAGTGAGCCGGTTTCGACCGGTTCACTATATAGTTCCGTCAGAAACTTTTGAATTATTTTTGTATTAAAGCTAGCGGCTCGGCACAGACATAAAGCGTGTATCGTCAAAACAGTAAAGGGGTTCGATAAAATCTAGGTGTGTAAATACGATAAAATGAGGGAAACCAAATCAGTTACTATTCTAGAATTTACTTTAAATTTTTTTAGCAATTGATGTAAAAAAAGCTGCTAAACATCTGATCTATAGTGAACCAAGTTTAGTGCTTTGCTTGATTGTCTACTCTATGCTGGATAAATATGCCCACCACCCGTATACAAACACGCAGGCTTCATACAGGAAACATCCACATGGTTCGATCACTACGCTTGGGCTTGTTTACACTGCTTTTTTTACTGGTTGGCTGTGCTGGCGTTGATGTTGAAGACTACGCAGATTCTGATCCGCGCCTGGATATCGCCGAATACTTTACCGGCACTACCCGCGCTTGGGGCATGGTGCAGGATTACTCAGGCGAGGTACAGCGACGTTTCAGCGTTGATGTCGAGGGCAGCTATGAAAATGACACGCTGACGCTGGACGAGTCTTTTGTCTTCTCAGATGGTCAAACCGACCGCCGGGTTTGGACATTTAAGCGCATTGACGAGCACCACTGGATCGGCACAGCTAGCGATGTTGAAGGTCCCGTCGAAGCCCGTCAGTACGGCCATGCTTTCCATATGCGCTATCCACTCGAAATTGAAGCCAGTGGACGGATGATAACCTTCACCATGGATGACTGGATGTACCTGCAGCAAGACGGCCGCTTAATCAATCGTACCGCTATGCGCAAATTTGGCCTGACATTCGGCGAAATCACCCTGGCATTTGAGAAAATTGATCGCTGATAAACGTTTATTTATTCACTAACAAAAAAGCAGCCTGCTCTTCAGCAAGGCTGCTTTTCCCATTTCATACTGACGCTTACCTAAATACGGACCTTTTATCTAGCAGGTGCATTTTATTCAGAAGCGGTGTAAGAGCCGTCTTCTTGATGAACTTCATTACCGGTAATCGGCGGTGTAAATACACAAGCAACCGTCATGCCTTTCTCTTTACCACGCAGCAGATGCTCATCGTGCTGGTCTAGCATGTAGACATCGCCTGCTTTGATCGGCCAAATTTTGCCATCGGCTAAAGTTTCTACTTCGCCTTCACCTTCATAACAAAACACCGCTTCGTAATGGTTTTTGTAATGAATGTGCGTCTCAGTACCGGGGAAAATGCGGGTAATGTGGAACGAGAAACCTGCATTATCGTTGGCTAAAATAAGGCGAGTACTGTCCCAGTTACCGTTTTCGGCGGTCACAAGACGTTCTGTTTTACGCGCTTCTTCAAGGTTACGAACGATCATAAAAGTACTCCGTTTCAAAGTGACTGGCGGTTACCAGCCACTATATCCCCAATTAAAAAACGTACTGCTATCGTCTTAATTTACGTAACAACAGCTTACTTTCCAGCCACTGACTTGACACACATCTCAAGAATATCGAGACCCTCCAGCAGATCTTCATCGGTAATGGTCAGCGGGCAAAGGCATTTAACGACTTCACCATCTTGGCCGCTGGTTTCAATCACCAGGCCATTCTCGAAGGCTTTGCTGGTAATCTTATCAGCGATATCACCCGACACTACGTCAATCCCGCGCATCAGGCCGCGGCCGCGTTCAGTTGCCGGCATACCGCTTTCTGTTAGCAGCGCCGCCAGCTTTTGGAAACGCTCTTCTACAATACGCCCTTTACGCTGAACATCACGCTCAAAGGTGTCATCGGACCAATATTTTTTAAGAGCAGCGGTGGCCGTTACCATTGCTAAGCTAAAACCACGGAACGTACCGTTATATTGGCCCGGTTTCCATTTATCCAGCTCAGGACGCATAAGAACATGCGCAAACGGCAAGCCAAAACCAGAAAGTGATTTTGAATTGGTAATAATGTCGGGCGTAATACCGGCATGCTCAAAACTAAAGAACTTACCGGTACGGCCGCAGCCTGCTTGGATGTCATCAATAATTAGCAGGATGTCGTGGGCACGACAAATACCTTCTAAACGTTTCAGCCAATCCAGGCCTGCCACGTTAATACCGCCCTCGCCTTGCACGGTTTCAATAATGACACCGGCAGGAATATCTAGACCACCAGACTTATCGCCGAGCAGTTTTTCGAAATAATCAAGCGTGTCAGTATGCTCACCCATATAGCCATCAAAAGGCAGGAAGCTAGCGCCTTGAGTGGGTATGCCGCCGGTTGCTTCACGGAATTTACGATTACCGGTGGTTGCTAGCGCCCCCATGGTGACGCCATGGAAACCGTTGGTGAAGGTCACAATATTGTGGCGACCCTTGGCAACACGCGCTAAACGGATGGCAGCTTCTACGGCATTAGTGCCTGTCGGACCTGGCAAGTGCACTTTATACTCAAGCCCACGTGGCTTGAAGATGACCTCTTCCAGTGTTTCTAAATAATCACGTTTTGCATTAGTCCACATATCCAAACCGTGCACAACGCCATCAGTGGCCAGGTAATCAATCATCGCCTGTTTCATGTGCGGATTATTGTGGCCGTAATTGAGCGTGCCCGCGCCGGCTAGAAAATCAATGTACTCACGACCATTCTCATCGGTTAGACGCGCATTTTGCGCTTTGGTAAACACCACCGGAAATGAGCGTGAATAAGTACGTACGTTGGATTCCATGCGTTCAAGTGTCTGGGTCTGCATTAGCGACCTCCTTAGTTGATCATTTTGCTTTAGGGCGTCTTTAGCCCGGAGCAACATGAGCGGGAAAACAGTATGTTAAGAACGTGCTTTTACTTTAATAAAAGCGGCGTATTAGATTCGACCTGTTTGAAACGGGCCGATACGCACCAAGTTTTCCGGATCATGCTCTCCTCCAAGCTGTTCAGTAGAGAAGTATTCGCGGCTGTTAAGCGGCGCATGCCAGCGTGCTGCTAGGCGGCGAAATAACCCCCATGAAGCCTGGTTATCGGGGGTAATAGTCGTTTCCAAGTGATGTACATCGTCAAGCTCAGGACGCGACATGATGGCTTCCACCAAACGCCGAGCAAGCCCGGTGCCACGTGCCTTTTCACCAACTGCCACCTGCCACAGAAAATATGTGTCGGGAGCATTGTCTTTTACATAGCCGGATACGAAACCAACGATTTCACCGCTTTCGTTGGTTGCTACGGCACACGTATCACGAAACTGAGTGGCGAGTAGCAAATAAGCGTAGGCGGAATTGACATCCAGCGGCGGGCAGGCTTTAACCAGCTCATATACGCCCCAGCCATCGTCTGCATTCGGCTTACGTATAAATAATGGAGTCTCTGCATGCCCTACCACGGCATCCGCGACCGTTGGCCTAGCAAGGTCTGCAGAAGGAGTAAAAGGTTGCGTCGGCGTACTCATAGTTATGCTTTGCTGTAGCGAATTTGACGACCATTATAACAGCTGATTATGAGCAATTCAAAAACCATATTATTCTCCGCCCCTATTTCCATAATTATTTGTTATGCAAGGCCGCTAGAAAATCGCATTTATAATCCAAGCGACTTATATAATTTAAGAGACTTACGTGCGTGTCAGCGTTCGCATAGTAACGAACTCTTCTGCCCCGGTTGGGTGAATACCCACCGTCCGGTCAAAGTCCTGCTTGGTCAGCCCCGCCCTTACCGCGATGGCAATTCCCTGGATGAGTTCACCAGCATCGTCACCGACCATGTGAGCGCCCACAACAACATCGGTCGCGTCGTCCACTACCAGCTTCATTAAGGTACGCTCTTGGCTACCCGAAAGCGTGTGCTTCATGGCACGAAAGTCGGTGCTGTAGACGCGGATATTAGTAAACTTTTCACGCGCATCCTCTTCAGAAAGCCCCACGGTGCCGATATTAGGATGGCAAAAAACAGCCGTTGGTATCGTGGCGTAATCTAACGGCTTGGGCACACTGTCTGAAAAGTGATAATCAACGACCTGCATCGCTTCTGCCAGGGCCACCGGCGTTAATTCGGGCCCAGCCGTTAAGTCACCCAGTGCTAGCACCGAGGGAACATCCGTTTCAAAACGCTCATTAACGGGCACTTTTCCCGATTCATCCAACGCCAAGCCAAGATGATCAAGCCCTAAATCGCCAATATTGGCTTTACGCCCAGTGGCGGCTAACACTACATCGACTTCAAGCATGTCACCGCTGGTGAGGTGGACCTTATAGGCATTGTCGGTCGCTTCAATGCGTTCGATATTGGTATTGAAGTGAAGGTTGACGCCCTTTCTTTCCATTTCAGTGCGGGTGAACTCGCGAACCTCTTGATCAAAGCCTTTCAAGAATAGCTCACCGCGATAAACAAGGTGCGTCTCGCTTCCGAGCCCATTAAAGATGCTGGAAAACTCAACCGCAATATAGCCACCACCCAGCACGAGAAAACGCTTAGGAAACGTATCCAGGTCAAAGATTTGATTTGAATCTAAGGCATATTCGCTGCCTGGAAAAGTAGGAACCCAAGGCCAGCCACCGGTGGCGAGCAGAATTTTTTGTGCGGTCACTGACGTGTCGCCATGCTCACCGCTTAGCGTTACGGTATGGGCATCGACCAACCGTGCCCGGGCATTAAATAGAGTAACTCCAGCGCTTTCTAGCATGCGCTGATAAATACCGTTTAGACGTTTAATCTCGCTGATTTTATTGTCGCGCAAGGTCGCCCACTCAAAATTCGCGGGTCCGGGAAGCTGCCAGCCAAACCCTGCTGCATCGTCAAAACTGTCATGAAAATGCGCAGCATATGAGTAGAGTTTTTTAGGCACGCACCCAACGTTGACACAGGTTCCGCCCAGGTATCGATCTTCGGCAATTGCCACGCTAGCGCCGGTTGCTGCAGCCATTCGCGCGGCACGCACACCGCCAGAACCAGCGCCGATCACCAGCAGGTCGTAGTCGTATTTGGAAACGTCTGCCATGGTTTGCTCCTATCGATTAAAAAATTTTAATGCCAACAATTGCAACTTATCTTTGTTGACCTAGCTCTCAGAGAAGGTTAAAACCATCCGCTACTATTTGATACTTGCTATTGCTTCATATTATCTGAAGCTGTAAGCGACTTAATATTATGGAGACTCTATGTCTGATGCTATTGCGACGCTACTGGATAATAATCGTGCCTGGGCTGAGCGCATGTGCGAGGAAGATCCTGAGTACTTTAAGCGCCTCTCCAGTCAGCAAAACCCTGACTATTTGTGGATTGGTTGTTCCGATAGCCGCGTGCCAGCCAACCAAATCATTGCGCTCCCGCCTGGGGAGGTATTTGTACATCGTAACGTAGCCAATTTACTCCACCATACAGACATGAACGCTCTGTCGGTGGTTCAGTTTGCCGTGGACGTGCTGAAAGTTAGCCATATTATGATTGTGGGTCACTACGGCTGTGGCGGCATTAAGGCGGCCATGACCGGAGGCGAGTGCGGCGTCGTCGATTACTGGCTGCACTCTGTGCGCGAACAGTACAACCAGCATAGAAATGCTCTCAGTCATCTTCCTATAGAGGATCAGATTGACCGTATGTGTGAAATTAACGTCAAAGCACAGGTTAATAGTCTATGTCGCACTAAGATTTTGCAGCGTGCCTGGCAGCGCGGTCAGGATATCTCAGTACATGGGTGGGTCTACGGATTAAGCGATGGCCGTGTCAAAGACCTTAACTGCACTATCACTGGCTTAGAGCAAGTCGAAACGCTTTATCGCATTGATCGCCTGCATCAAGGCGATTAAACGCCCTTACCGCGCCTGCCACTTGCGACAGGCGCGTTTCTAGCTCAAACAGTACTCACTTAGTTAATAGCGCAGGTAACGCCGGTCCCCTTTAAGCCACAGTAGCCATTAGGGTTTTTATCGAGGTACTGCTGGTGATAAGCCTCAGCGTAATAAAAAACATCCAGCGGCTTAATTTCCGTGGTAATACGCCCCTTACCCGCGTTACTCAATGCCTGTTGAAAAGCAGCGGCACTCTTTTCAGCCGCCGCTTGCTGGGCAGCCCCCGTTGTGAAAATGGCTGAACGATACTGCGAGCCAGTGTCATTTCCCTGACGGTCCCCTTGAGTAGGGTCGTGCTGCTCCCAAAATACTTGCAAGATCGTTTCAAGCGTCACTTGCTGAGGGTCAAAGATCACTCTCACTACTTCAGTGTGGCCAGTGCGCCCTGTGCAGGTCTCGTCGTAAGTCGGATTCGGAGTTTCGCCTCCAGCGTAGCCTGCTGCCGTCACGTAGACACCAGGCAGCTGCCAAAAAAGCCGCTCTACGCCCCAAAAGCATCCCATACCCAGCACTATTTGCTCATAGCCCTGGGGAAATGGTGGATGTAACGAGTGGCCACTAATAGTGTGTGTTTCACTCGTTTCAATCGGGGCGTCGCGGCCTGACAATACGCGGCCTGTACTTGAAACAGTACTTGAAACAGTACTTGAAACAGTGCTGGAAAATAGCGACATATCGCCCTCACTTATTGCTGTTTGAGAATTTCAGGATTACCAGAGCGGGTAAACGTATAAATCAAATCCACCGCTTGGTTAGCGCCTGATACGGCCTGCAAATAAAGATTACGCAAAAGCGTATAGCGTAAGGTTAGTTCTGCAATTGGCGAGAAAATTCCTACCCCGTAACTAATACGAAGATCGTCCGTCAACTGACCACTCACGGCAACTTGGCTATCGTCACCAGCGCCGGTGGTATCTAGGGACAAGTCATCAATACCAAAAGCCTGGCCGATTGAGCCCACTGCACCGCCTGTCCGCCCCAGTGACATGCCAATTAACGCGGTTGTCAAAGCGCTATCAATACCGCCACCCGCAGCATCCGGCGCGCGGCCACGTAGAAGATAAGATAATGCGCTCGATTCATTCATCGCAGGCTCAGAGAATATCGCTACATTAGGTTCTTGGGCGTTGCCCGTTACCCGCAGACCAGCGATGACATCGTCCTCGGTTACATCCGGATTGCGAATCGCTTCGAAATCAAGCCTAGGCTGGCCAGGAGGACCGCTGAACAGTATTTCTCCGCGACGAATCAACAGGTCCTGCCCAAAAGCCTGGAACCGACCGTCAACCAGATTCACATCACCAAACAGCTGCAATGCCCCGCCGCTTTGACGAATTTCTAGCGATCCCCCAAGGCCTGATTTTAAACCGTAGGCCGCGAACTGCATATCGCCACCCAGGGTCAGGGTTACCAGTATATCGAGCTCCATACCGGTCGCTGCAAGCTCATCCGACGTACTTGGACCTTCACCGCTGGCAGCAACACGCTGCCTTTCAATCTCCGCCTGGCGATCCTCGCGCTCGGTAATAATCACTTCATCGCCACTGGGCGTTACTGCGGATGCCGGCATATCGCCAATTTCAAGGCGAGCCCAGGGTACATTGATATCGCCCCTTACTTGCAGCCTTTCCGGCGTCACTCGCACGCGAATATCCGGCGCGGCTTCCAGCCGACCAAACTGCGGCAATACGATCAGGATTGGCTCCTTCACGGCGTTCAAGTCCACGCCAATACGCCAGTCATCGCCGCTTGGCCAATAAGCATCACCGGTTATTTCTAAACGCCCGCGCTCAGCCGCTAGAAATCCATTAATATCGCCCTGCTCACCATCGAATGAAACAATGAGCTCACCATCTTGAACATCAACCGGAATGTCAGGGCCATTAACTTGGATACTGCGCAGCCCAAGCTGGCCCTGTAAATCAGGCTGACTGGTCGTTCCCGTTATTTGTACGCTGCCCGTCAAATCCCCGGCTAAGCGGTCCATACCCACAACCATCGGCCGATAAGGTTCTAGCGAAACATTATTGGCGCGCAGCTCCCCATTCAGCACGCCGCGCCCTAACGGATCGTTAATCGAGAGGTTAAAATTCAGATCACCCGCCTCTGCGAGAGACAGCGCAATGTCCGCATCAGCTTGAGCCTGGTTAGCCTCAACTTGCGCATCTAAACTGATTTTGGGCAATTGCACTGGCTGGCCATAGTCATTGACCGCTGTAATTGCCACATCGCTTAAGATGCGTAGATCCGCCTGCCATTGAGCGCCGCCCCGACGCCAGTTTGCGGCAAGATCCGCCGTGGTATCACCTTCTAACTGCCACTCTTCGGGCAAAAAGGGCTCTAGCATCTCCATTGGAACTTCACGCACCGTCAGCGTTGCATTACCTTGTTGCGCCGAGGCAGTAATTACCTCTTCAGAACACACAAGGCCACCTTCTTCACGACGCAAGCAAAACGGTGACAAGCGAGCCTGACCATCGGCAAGGTTGTAGCGTAAATCTAGCGGCGCTTCGAGGCGGATGGTGCCCGCTTCAGAATCAATTTCTAAGGGCGTTAAACGTGCCTGATATTGTTGACTTTGCTGATTAAAGCGGCCTTCTAATGCGATCAAAGCACGGCTTAATACTGCATCATTTTGCCCCAGAACCGTCAGCTCTAACTGATGTTGCGAAAGACGGCCGGACAACGTCGCTGTAATATCTGACAGTGATTGACCACCCGCTAATACGTTGGTCATGGCTAACTGAACATCTAACCGCGGATCTTCTAGCCCTTTCACATCAGCGGTTAGCTCAAGCTGTTCAATACGGTTTTCAGCAAAGCGCAGTGCGTCACCTTGCAAGTTGGCAATTAATTGAGGTTGGTTAAAGCTACCGCTTGCCTGCAGTGTACCCACTAAGGTGCCGGCAAGATCCGGTGACAGCGTTTGCAATTGGCGCAGGGCTATATCCGCATTCAACGACATCGCTTGTTCACTGATTTGGCCTGCCGCTTCTATGCGATTATTGCCTTGAGTGAACAGCAGTTCATCAATATCAACTTCCAAATTACTGTTAGCGTCAAAAGCAGCTTGCAGAGTTAGCGGATAGTCGCGCAGCTCGCCATCAATGGCGAGATTGGGCACGCTTATAGCCCACTGATCCTCCAACTGGCGCACTGACAGCTCAATGTCACCATTTAAATTACCGTCCAATTGATCTACAAAAAGCCCCGGGTCAAACTGATCCAAGCGCACACTCGCATCTACCTGCAACGGTGCTAACCAATTGACGGTACCTTCGCTACTCAAAGTGCTATCGCCCACGGCCAATGTGAGAGGCTGCCAGCTGAAGTGCTCAAGATCGCCTTGCCCCCTGAGGTTAACTTGGGTTTGCGGAACACTGGGACCCTGCACAGAAAGACCTAGCTGGGCACTATAGTCGCTAATAGTACCCGTTAGCTGTAGGTCTAAATCGTCGATGATATAAGGATCGACGGCATCGCCGCCCTCAAGCGTATCGGCAACCTCGTTAGCAGCAGTGGCTGTCTCATTACCCAGCAACGGCCACTGCACTTGCTCACTTTGCAAGCGCAGCTGGAAAGGCAACGTGGGTGCTAGCGCATCAATCTGCCCGCTAAGTGTAGCGTTCACCACTCCGGCGGCCTCAAGCTGCGCCTCAAGCGCATCCATTGAGCCAGACAGCACCAGGGTCAGCGTTTCACCGTTCAGCTCTGGAAACAGTTCAGGTAAGAAAAGCTCTACATCTAAGCGGGCTGCTAAAGGATAGTTGCCGCTCAGGGTAGTCTCTGCCGTTAATTCTGCCTGGGCATCCTGGGTCACGACCGACAGCTGCGTTACTTCAACGTCGCTACCGTCAGTTAAAAGCCCTAATCGAAGGCTCTCAACACTATATTCAACGGCGCCTTCTAAGCGGAAATCACTGACGGTAAATTCAGGTATCTGAACATTGACGGGCAGTGTGATATCCGGCAGCACAAGACGCTCTCGTGCTTCAAGCGGTTGTTCGACTGATTCGGCGATTTCTACTGCATCATTTTGTGGCTGATGGAGCGCTATAGAAGCATCAATAGCCTCACCATAAAGCGGCGTATCTATACCTTGGGTTAACAAAATACCAGGGGATGGCGGTAAATAGACGCGAGGCGCCTCTAAATGCGTTGGCGCGAGGCGTACCTCGTTACCTTCGGCAACGGCTGAGGAATTTAACGAACGCCAAGATACCTCGGTGCCATCAGCAAGTCGGAGGCTGACATCCTCTAGCTGTAACGAGCGCAGTTCGATAGGAAAGGGAAAGCGGATCGATAGCGGCGCACTGTCTTCTTTGGGAGGGGACTCCTGCTCACTGGCTGCTCCTAGCCGAATATCAGCCCCCACAACACGAAGCGTATCAATGCATAAGCGCTTTGACAGTACGCAGTCATCGGCCCAGCCCAATTCAAACTCATCAATACCAATGCGCGTTTCACCCAGTCTTAGCTGAAAATCCTCAATCACGAAATGATCGAGTAAACCGCCTTCATGATGGGCATACGAGAAAAAATCGCGCTGCTCGCCTTGTGAAAGCAACATGCCCGTTCCCCATGGGGATAGCGCGGTACCCAGAATTAACGCTACAAGCCCAAACAGCCAAATGGGCAGCAGGATAATGATACGCACCAGACTCCAAACCAACAGCCAGATTCGAGATTTCGAAGACAGCACATGGCGCTGTTCAGCAGTAGATGATTCAACCTGTGACAAATCTTTCTCCTAGAATTCCGGTCCGATGGAAAAATGCAAGCGAAAAGCATCTTCATCGTCAAAGGGATGGGCAATGTCTAAGCGAATTGGTCCCACCGGCGAGATCCAGCGTACGCCTGCGCCCGCACCGGTTTTCAGATCATCGGGAGCCCAGTCATCAAAGGCATCACCATTATCAACAAACGTGGCCGCCCACCAGTCGCCGGTAACACGCCGCTGATACTCCAGTGTCGACGTCAGCATTTGCTGACCACCCCGTAGACGCCCTTCATCATTACGCGGAGAGAGGCTTTCATAGGAGTAACCGCGTACGCTGCGATCACCGCCGGCAAAAAAGCGTAGCGATGGAGGCAACTTATCAAAGTCTTCCGTTTCTATCGCCCCTACACTGATGCGCGCTAAAAAGCGGTTATCGTTACCGATGGTACGAATCCATTCCGTATCCCCCGTCATGCGTGCAAACTGGGCATCCGAGCCCCAAACGGTGTCTGAGTATTCGAACGAAAGCTGCTGACGATCGCCCCATAGAGGGAAGCGCTGGGGCCGCGTGCGGGTACGCGTCCACTGAACACCGGGATAGAAGAGCCAAACTTTATCGGCCTCGCCGCCCTGTACAAAGTCTACATAGCTGGTGCGAAGGTACAGCAGCTGGACCCAGTCATTGTCAAACTGCCAGCGCCGCGCAAATTCCACGGTGCCTTCTAGCAACTCAGTATCGTTGTCATCAAGATTACGAACGCCGTATTGAAGCCGGTAGCTATCGCGTAACGGGTTTTCAAGAGGTATGTCGTATACCCCGGTGAAACGTTGCTCTGGTGCAGATAAATAAAGATCGTGGTCAAGGCTATGGCCATAGCGATTGATCCACGGCTGTTCCCAGCCAAAGCGAAGGCGCGGGCCCACATCGGTGGCGAAGCCGATACCTACCTCAAACTGATGGCGATCCGCAGGTTCAACGCTGACATCAATAGGAAGCTCTTTATCATCGGGTTTATTAATACTGAGTGCACCGGCTAAGGCAGCACTGCTCAAACGCGGGCGCTGCGGTTGAGAGGGCGTAGCCTCACTCCACCAAGGATCACTCTCGCCAGGAGGCGCAATAGTTAACTCCTGAGCGGTTGCGAGACGTGGGCGCACGGAAATAGAACTGAACCAGCCTGTGTCAGCGAGACGTTGACTATAAAGCGCTAAATTTTCTGCCAAATAGGGATCGCCAGACTCAAAGGGCTGTATACGGCGAAGACGGTCAAGTTCAATATGACTACCCTTGATCGAGGTGGGGCCAAATTGATAACGCGCACCGCTGTCAAAATCCATGTACAAGCGAGCACTTTGCAAGTACGGGCGAACCTCCATGCGCTTGTCGGTAAACCCCCAGTCAAAATACCCGCGCTCAATGGCTAGGCCGGACAGTTGACCACTAAGGCGATCCCACGGTGCATGGCGTAATACGTCACCCTCTTTAAGAGGAAACGCCTCTAATGCATCTTGAAAAGGCGGGTCATCTCTCGCACCGCCTTCAACGTTAACGGATAGTGTTTCGACTTTTACTTGCGGCCCCGGCTCAATGGTCAGCCACACACGGTCATCGGTGTTTCTTTCCAGCGTTATCTCTGGCTCATAGTAACCATATACGCGCATGGCTTCTTGAGTCCGGCGGCGCACTTCGCCCTCTAAGCGAGCGTCGGTATATTGCTCGGCGTCGACATTCTGTAAGTAGGCTTTAATGTTTTTATCGACTTCTCCGGTGACCCCCTCAATGGTCGCATCAACGGCCAATGCCCCAGATGATGCACAAAAAAGTGGTAGCACTACAAAAAAAACTCGCCCTGTAGCTGAAGTCCATCGCTGTTGTCTTCCCATACATTTTTTTCCTAAACTATATCAGCGGCTTCATCGTTCTACCCATTTAATGCATTAGCAAATCACAGGTGTCGACGTCAGAATATTCTTTCTTTAACGCAACATTTCTAACTGAGCACTGAAGGCGAGCTGCGCTTGACGCACCTGGCGCAGATCGCTTTCAAGTGTACCTAAGCGCTGGCTCCACTGCTGCTCTAATGCCTGCAAAGCTTCTTGGTCAACCGGGTCTTCACTATCAGCGATCGCTGCTTCAAACGAGTCGAATCGCGTTGCGAATTCGTCTCTTTGCGCTGCCAACTGCCCTTCCCAAGAGCGGCTAGCGCTGTCGATCTGGCTATCCTGTTCTTCAAGCCGCTGGTCAGTGAGTTGCTCTAAATGGGCAACTTCTTCAACCAAACTTTGTCGACCCGATACGCCCGTCTGCTCTAGTGTATTAAGCGATTCACGAATCGCCATCAGCTGACTATCGCGAAGCGCCGCCCGCTCTTGAAACTGCTTTATCTGCTGTGCGAGAGCATTAATCGAATCACTTGAAACCATATCATCACTATTAGTGAGCAGGCCGTACAGCTCTTCGCGAGTATCAATAAGCGAAACAGATAGCTGCTCTTGCTCTTGGAACAGCGTCGACATTTGCGCCTGCACAAAGGTAATCGTGTCTTGCACATCACCGTCGCCTGAATCAAGCCGGGCATGAACATTGGACACCTCTCCGCTGACCACGCGCAGTTCATCTAACAATCGTTCACGCTCATACCAAAGTCCAGCCGCTGCTGCGATCAAGACTCCCATGATCAAAAATATGAATAGCCACAGCGGCCAGAGCGCCGGCCCTTTTCGATGGCGTATAGGTTGCGTCGTCAAGCTTTGATCCACGTCGGGTACAATACGAGAGGAGGCGCTAGCGTCTGGCATGACATTTCCTCAAAGAGTCTTCGGGTCGGCACGGCGGCCTATTCCCCGGTACATTATTCCACAGCTGGCAACGAACTCAGGATCATAAATATTACGTCCGTCTAGTACTAGCTTAGCGTCTAATAACGACGCTAGCCGATGCCAGTCAGGATTCCAATACGTTTTCCATTCTGTGACTAGCATCAACACGTCGGCCCCTTCACACGCCTGATAGGGGTCATGGGTAAACGTACGCAGGTCATCGCGCTCACCCACAAAAGCCCGAAGCGCTGGGACGGCGGCGGGGTCATGCAACTGAACCGTCACGCCCTGGGCCCATAATGCCTCAAGCAGCGTCAGCACCGGGGCATGATCGATACGTGCGGTACCAGGCTTAAAGGCAGCGCCCCAAATCGCGACTGTTTTGCCCGCAAGCTCGCCGCCAAAGTGCGACCATAGTTTACGAAACAGCGTCTCTTTTTTCTGCTCGTTGATGTCCATTACCTGCTCAAGCAGGGCTGAGTAGCGGCCGCTCTGCAACTGAACATCGGCTAAGCGCATCAAGTCACGCGAGAAGCTAGGGCCACCAAAACCACAGCCTGGATACAGATATTCAAAACCGATGCGAGAATCGGCACCCATCCCTTGGCGAACATGCTCAACATCAACGCCTAGCGTATCCGCCAAACCGGCTATTTCATTCATGTAACTAATGCGCGTCGCCAGCATGCCATTAATGGCTAGCTTCGTTAACTCGGCGGCACGGCGCGGCATGCACTGAAATACTTCGCTGCGCCGATTAAACGCGCGTAAAAGCTCTCTTGCCACTTGCTCGCCGGTGGCATCATCACAACCCAGCAGCCACCTCGTCGGGCGAGTAAATGAATCCCAAGCACGGCCTTCTTCTAAGGTGTCAGGAAGGGCTACGCTGGTGTGCTGAGCGCCCATCAGCGTATGCAGGCGCTCGGTTTCCCCTACCGGAAAGGTCGAATTATTGACCAGTACAATACCATGCTGATCGGCTAACAGCGGATCTTCAAGCAGCGTGCTGGCAGCGCCGCGTTGAGCAGGTGATAACGCTAACCAGATAACGTCAGGGATAGCGGCTTCTGACAGCTGCTCAATGACTTGAAGCGTGCCCTCCGCTAAGCCCTGCTCAAGGTGCGCCCTCAACTGAGGTTCGCTCCGTAGCCAGTCGACCTGTGAAAGAGCAGACCAGGGCGCGTCCGCGTGTGGCAGCCACTGTACTTGATGGCCTACCCAAGCTAACGCGGCAGCGGCGGTCGCGGCACTTAATTCGCTTCCATAAAGTAGCACCCGCATGCATTACTCTCCTAGGTGGTAACGCGACAGCAGCGTTTGAAAAGCTTTTCCAAGCTCAAGATGACGACGAGCATAAGCGAGCGTAGCAAATACGTAGCATGGCTAACAGCTCATGGAATCACAGGTCTATCAACAATCGTAATCATCTCCTTGGGAATAGCCTTCGATGCGTGCAAGCAGCGAGCGCCAAATCCAGCCACGGGGAGCACGGCCTTGCGAATCATAGAGAGGTCCTTTTCATGCGTTCCGACACAGGAGTGGTTAGAATGTCCATAATACTGAAGGCGCGGGTGGATGCCACCTCGCATTAGACGATAACGATTGGGCAGCGTGTAATTATTTCACCAGCTGTGCAATGACAACGGAAGCCACACTATGCAAGCGACACCACAGGATAGCACTGCTGACCACTATCAAGGCAACGTCGATGCAGCGGAAGTCGCTAAATTTGAGGTACTTGCGAGCCGCTGGTGGGACCAACAGGGCGAATTTAAACCGCTGCACGAGATAAATCCGCTGCGCTTGGATTTTATTGATGCCCGCGCTGGTCTAGCCGGGAAAAAAGTCCTTGATGTAGGCTGCGGCGGCGGCATTTTAAGCGAGTCTATGGCACATCGCGGGGCTAAGGTGACAGGCATTGACTTGGGTGAAGCCCCCCTAGCGGTCGCCCGCCGGCATGCGCAAGAGCATGGCGTTGAAGTCGATTATCAGCACATTAGCGTAGAGGCCATGGCGGCCAAGCAGCCCGGCTTTTATGATGCGGTTACCTGCATGGAAATGCTTGAGCATGTGCCCGACCCCGCATCGGTGATCAGAGCCTGCAGTGCCCTTGTAAGACCGGGCGGCTATGTATTTTTCTCAACGCTAAATCGAACCGCAAAATCCTATGCGTTTGCCATTTTAGGGGCGGAATATGTACTCAAACTGCTGCCCCGCGGCACCCATAGCTATGCAAAATTTATTCGCCCGTCAGAAATGGCCGCTTGGTCGCGCAACAGTGGCTTAGAAGTGCGTGAACAGACAGGACTTACCTACAATCCTTTAACACGCCGCTATCGCTTGGCTAGCCACGATGTCTCGGTCAACTACATGATGTACTGCCGCAAGGTGAGCAGTTAAATGACGAAGCAAGCACCGCAAGCGATTCTCTTTGACCTAGACGGCACCCTCGTCGATACCGCACCGGATTTGGCGAATGCCACCAACGTGTTGCGCAGCCATCATGGCTTAGCGCCACTCCCGTTTGAGGTAATACGCCGTGAGGTATCTAACGGCGGTAATGCGCTGGTGACGCTGGCGCTTGGGCTCGATATTGATTCGTCACAACATATACAGGCACGAGAGTTTTTACTGGATGCGTACGAACAGGCCGTCGCTGTTCATAGCCGAGTTTTTTCGCCTTTGGACGTTTGGCTGAATGATTGGCATCGCAATGGGCAACCGTGGGGAATTGTGACCAATAAACCGCGCCGATATACCCTGCCACTGCTCGAAAAGCTGAATTTACAGCCAGGGGCGCTGCTATGCGCGGATGACTTGAGTGTCAAAAAACCGGCACCTGAACCACTATGGGAAGCTGCCAAGCGCTTGAACGTTAAGCCGGAGCAGTGCTGGTATGTTGGCGATCATGTTCGCGATATAGAAGCCGCCGTAGCAGCCGGAATGACGGCGGTAGCGGTGGGCTATGGCTATATTAGCAAAGAGGACAACTATAAGGACTGGCCTGCAGACATCTGGTTTGAAGAATGCGAAGCGCTCGTCGATGCCCTAAGCGAATTTAAACGCTAAGCGCCGTCAGGCATCGAGACATTTATTATATGCGCGGCGGCTGAGCATCTAGCTTCTGGCCGCTGACTCCCGTGCTGTCAGGCCCCATTAACCATAAGTAGGTCGGCATAATGGCTTCGGGTGAGCGCAGCGCAGCCGGGTCTTCACCTGGGAAGGCAGAACGGCGCATTTGAGTGCGCGTAGCACCTGGATTCAGCGAGTTAATGCGGATATTGGGTTGGCTCTGTAATTCATCGGCCAGTACGTCGACAAACCCTTCAGTGGCAAACTTAGAGACAGAATAAGCGCCCCAATAGGCACGGCCTTTGCGACCAACACTGGAAGAGGTAAAGATTACCGAGGCATCATCAGACTCTTGCAATAACGGCAGCAGCGCCTGGGTCATCCAAATTGGGCCATTGATATTGACCTGCATGACTTGCTGCCACAGCTCGGGATCGTACTGATCAAACGGTGTGATACGGCCTAACAGCCCTGCGTTGTGCAAGAGGCCATCCAAACGGCCGAACTCTTTGTCCAGCGTTTTGGCCATATCATGAAAATCTTTAAGCGTGGCACCTTCAAAGTTCAGCGGAAAAATGGCTGGCTGAGGCCCACCTGCCGCTTCGATTTCATCATAAACGCGCTCTAGCTTAGCAATAGTGCGTCCTAGCAAAATAACGGTCGCCCCATGCTGGGCATAGCTCAATGCGGCTGCGCGGCCAATTCCATCGCCTGCACCGGTTACCAACACAATGCGATTTTCCAATAGACTGGGCGCTGGTTGATAGTCGATCTTGCAGCTCATGCTGATTCCTTCAAGCAAACGTTGTTAACTGGCTGATTGGCGTAAAAAGTCGTTCGCAAGACCTGCGGCGCTGCTTTGTGGGTAGTCGTCACGCACTTGCTCAAGCAACTCTCGACTACCTTCTGCTTCACCTTGACGCGCCTTGACCAGACCCAGCTTATAAAGAGCATCAGGCACTTTACTGCTGCCGCTATAATCATTGATAACGCGGCTAAAGGACTGGTCGGCCTCCCCTAGCTCGCCTTCTGCGGCGTAAAGTTCACCCAACCAATAATGACCGTTAGCCGTTAAGCTAGTATCTGGGTGATCAGTAACAAAGGCTTCAAACGCTGCAATGGCTTCTGAAAAACGCCGGGCTTGCACGTGTGCAAAGGCTGCCTGGTAATCAGCCTGCGCGTCTTCACTTACATTTTTAGTAGAAGGCGCATTCACGACTTGCTCAGCGGCTTCAGGCTCTACGGCCGGTGTGGACTGCTCAATCTGAGTAGGGCCACTGCTCATCAACCGGTCTTCAATATCCAGGTACTGCTGCTGAGATTGACGACGCAACTGCTCTAGCTGGTGGCGTAATTCTTCTATTTGCCCCCGCAGTTGTTGAAGTTCTTGCTGATGTTCCTGCACCTGATTAAACAACACCAGATTGCCGCCAGACGATTCTTCACGCTGCGCCTGCTGATAAAAGCCATTGCTGGGAGCATTGGAAAGGTCTTGGACAAGCGGCTGTTGTGCTACGGCAATTAACGGCAATACGGACAGCGGGAGCACTAAGGCTCCCGCACCGCACAGCCTCCCAAAGTAACGTTTGAGACTGTGATTCATAACAACTCCATCGATGAAAAACGGCGTGCCATAAGCACGCCGAAATCAACCGTAGTTAAATACTTAGTAGTTAAATACAACGCGACGGTTTTGTGAAGAGGCGCTTTCGCCTTCACCACTCACTGCCGGACGTTCTTCGCCATAGCTAACAACGCTCATTTGCGAATTGGAAACACCTTGGATGTTTAAGAAACGCTTTACCGCTCCCGCACGACGCTCGCCTAGCGCCATGTTGTATTCGCGAGTACCGCGCTCGTCCGTATGCCCGTGGAGAACCACTTGTGCATTCGGGTTGGCACGTAGGTAACGCGCATGGGCCATCACTACAGATTCATATTCGCTTTTGATCGTGTCACGGTCAAAATCGAAATAAATGGTGCGCACTTCCGGAATGCGCGAATCAGCTTGCTGACCAGAACCTGAGCCTGAACCAGTAGATGAACCGTACTGGCTACCTGTGCCTGTACCGGAAGTGTTAGAACCTGTAGTGCTGCCGTCCTGGCTACCGTACGAGTCACCATCTTGGGTTCCGCCGGTGCTGGAACAGCCAGCGATTACCACGATAGATAGCACTGCTGCTAATGAGCGAGCCAACGGTTTAAGTTGCATAATCAGACTCCTTGCCTGAAAACTAAAATTTTCGATTTTCGATGTTAGTTAATTAAGTCGATCAATTTAAGAAGGGTGACCAAGCTGGATCACGTACATCACCTTGTGCTGATGGCAGTCTAAATGAAGAGCGTCCATCGGCAGAAACAGCACTTAGTACCCCACTATTACCCTCTTGGGTAGCGAAGATTACCATGGTCCCGTTCGGCGCAACACTAGGAGATTCATCTCTTGTTGATTCACTCAATACGACTAAGCGATCGCCGCTTAAATCTTGCCGTGCCACTTGATACCCGCGACTAGAACGATGTATCAAGAATATCTGCTCGCCATCAGGAGAATAGCGACCGCGAGCGTTGTAGTTGCCGGTAAATGTCAGGCGTTTAGCCTCACCACCGCCCATCGAATACTGATAAAGCTGTGGGCCACTGCTGCGATCAGAGGTAAACAGCAGACTCTGGCCGTCTGGCGCCCAAGCTGGCTCAGTATCAATACTATTATTATTGGTGATGCGCTCTACTGAACTGCTGCCGACATCCATAATATAAATTTCGGGCTGGCCATCTTTAGACAGTGACATCGCAATACGACGACCATCTGGCGACCACGCAGGTGCACCGTTAATGCCGTCAAATGACGTTGCCTGAACGCGCTGACCGGTTGCTACATCTTGAATATAGATGGCAGGGCGCTCTGTTTCAAAAGATACGTAGGCAAGCTTACTACCGTCGGGTGACCATGATGGTGACATAATCGGCTCATCAGAGGTCAATACCTGCTCACTGCGACGCCCATCGGCATCGGCAACGTACAAACCAAACTGCATATTATCGCCAATACCTTGGGCAGTCACATAAGCAATTTTGGTTGAGAACGCACCACGGATGCCGGTGATTTCTTCAAAGATTTGATCACTAATATAGTGAGCAGCACCGCGAAGATCATTACCTCTTACGGTGACTGTCTCACCGATCATCCTACGCTGACCGCTAATGTCCATGAGCTCAAACTGCAGCTCAAAGCCACCATCGGTTGGTTGCGCGCTGCCGACGACCAAGTAGCGCACATCAAGAGAATGCCATGTGCCGAACTGAACATCGTCAGACTGGCTGGGCGTCTCAAACATAGCGCTACGTGCTAGCGGGGCAAAATAGCCACTGCGTTCAAGATCATCCTGCACAATCTGTGCGACATCTTCGGGCATGCCGTCTGAACCTGCGAACGGCACCACGCCAATGGGTAGCGCCTGATCGCTACCTCGAGTAATTTCAATCGTCAAGTTGTCGGCACTCACTGCACTACTGACGAACAGCAGCACACAGAACAACCACACTTTGCTCAAGCTTTGCATCAGCGAACATCTCCCGGAGTAAATCGCAGATTAAACTGACGTAAATTACGCTGCTGATCGGCTGGTAAATCTCTCAATTCACCAAACGGTGCAGCATGTTCCACGGCCTGCATGACAGACCTGTCAAAAGCACTATCGCCGCTTGATGTCACAATCGACGTTGCTAACAGTTCACCCGATGGACCAAGACGTACCTGTAGCGTAGCACTCATCGAATCACTTGCACCGGCCGGAATCAACCAGGCCTGCTCAACCGCACGACGAACGATATTGATAAAGCTATTGGCCGCCTGCGCAGCCTGCTGTGCATTGGCAGCTGCTTCGGCTTCACCGGCTAGCTGGCGCTGCATGGCGGCCTCCGCTGCTTCCGCGGCCTGACGTTGACGCTCCGCTTCTGCTTCAGCTTCACGACGCTGCTGCTCTTGTGCCTCACGCTGACGCTGGGCTTCGGCTTCCCGCTCGCGTTCGGCCTCTTGCTCCTCACGCTGGCGCGCCTCTTCAGCTTCACGTTTTTGTGCGGCTTCGGCCTCATCTTCTTTACGCTGCTGCTCTGCCGCTTCGCGTTGACGCTCGGCTTCGGCGGCCTCTTCTTCTTCGCGCTGCTGTTCCGCGGCTTCCTGCTCGCGCTCGGCTTCGGCGGCTGCTTCCTCCTCACGCTTTTGCTCCGCCGCCTCCTGCTGGCGTCGGGCATCTTCTACTTCACGCTGACGTTCTGCGGCGGCTTCTGCTTCAGCTTGACGCTCCGCTGTCTCTGCTGCCTGCTGCTCAGCTTGCTCGGACGCTTCTGCCGCACGGCGCTGAGCTTCGGCTTCTGCCGCCTCGCGCGCTTCTTCTAATGCCTGAGCCTCAGCTTGAGAAGCGCGTTGAGCCGCTTCTGCTGCTGCTTGCTCGGCCGCCTCTGCAGCGGCTTGTTCAGCAGCCTGCTGCTCCGCGGCGGCTTGCTGCTCGCTTGCAGAAGGCTCATCGGGAGCATCAGGCTCTGTAGGCGCGTCAGCTGGCGCACTCATGGCCGCCTGCTGATCCGTTGCCTGCTGCGCTTGATCGGTAAATGTCTCCGTACTCACTAACGTCGCCTGAACAATCGAAGAGCTATCAGGCTCTGCCGTTCGGCTGGGCAAGCTAACCAAGCTAAACAGCACAATGGCAGCGTGCACGCCTATCGCCAAAACGGTGGGCCATTTATAGCCAACATCTTGGGGGTCGTGAGAAGACTTTCCTGCCATATACGCTTTGCCCTTACCCATCTTGCGGCGGCTCAGAAAGCAGCCCAACGTTGGCAACCCCCGCACCTTGGAGGGTACTCATAAGCACAACAATTTGGCCATAGGCCACATTGCGGTCGCCACGCACCATCACCGGTGTTCCAGGACGCCGTTGCAAAATAGCCACCACGCGCTGGGACATTTCATCGAGCGTTACTGAGGTGGAGTCCTCGCCGAGAGTGATGAAGTAACCACCGTCACTGTCAACCGAAATAATGATCGGATCATTTTCCTGCTCATCAATCGGCTGAGACGAAACCTGAGGCAGCTCAACTTGCACGCCCTGAGTCAACATAGGCGCAGTGATCATGAAAATCACCAGCAGTACCAGCATAACGTCGATAAAGGGGACGACGTTAATCTCCCCCATCGGCTTGCTTTTACCGCTACGATTAAATGGTCCTTGCATAGCCGTCTCCCTTAACTTGCGCTCGGTTTGCTGTCACGACCCTGCAGATTACGGTGCAAGATAGCGTGAAACTCTTCCGCAAAATCTTCATATTTGCCGAGCAACCGAGAAGCGTCATTAGAGAGACGGTTATAGAAAATAACCGCTGGAATAGCGGCAAACAGGCCCATCGCCGTTGCAATCAGCGCTTCCGCAATCCATGGCGCAACCGTTGACAAGGTTGCCTGCTGGGTCAACGACAGTGCCTGAAATGACCCCATGATACCCCAGACCGTCCCGAACAGACCGATATAAGGGCTTGCAGAAGCAACAGTGGCTAGAAAGACCAAGTGCTGCGTTAAGCGATCCTCTTCCCGTGACCACGCCACGCGCATACTACGCTGTACACCCTCTAACACGGTGCTAGCGTCACTCGTTTTAGGCATTAGCCGGTTGAATTCACGAAACCCAGCTTGGAAAACGTGTTCAGCCCCGTGTCGAGGGTCATCAACTGGAATCTCTCGATAGAGCTCATTCAAGTCGACACCGGACCAAAAAGACTCTTCAAATTGGTTGTATTCTTGCTTGGCACGGCGCAGCGCTATGCTGCGCTGAAAAATCACCACCCAAGAGAGGATTGACGCCACCACAAGTAGCAGCATTACCAGCTGTACGACGGTACTGGCATTCATTATCAGGTGGGGAATGGACATGGTGTTATCGTTCACAGGTGCCCTCATCAATCTATTAGGGTCGGTATTTCCGACGCAGTGAATGGCCTCTTGGTTAAGAGGCCTGTATCAAAATCTTAAGCGCGGGTGGCCAAGCTTTTGGCCGTAAACGCTCTTTACTCAAGCATGCTATCTCGACTGTGGCAGTGCATAGGAGTTCCTCAGCGCGCCAAACTTGCTGCTCGAAGGTCATCCGACAGCGCCCGACGTTAGTTACCCGTGCACTAATTTCCAACGCATCGTCCAAACAGGCAGGCTTTGCATAATCACAGGCCAAGCGGTATACCACTAGCTGTGTACCTTCGTCTAGCAGCGTTTGCTGATTAAGGCCTAGTTCGCGTAACCATTCACTGCGCGCACGCTCCATAAACTTCAGATAATTAACGTAGTAAACAATGCCGCCTGCATCCGTATCTTCCATATAAACACGTAGCGGCAGGCGATAACTAGCGGCGGTAGAGACACTCACGGGCGTCGCTCCCCTTCCATGTCGGACGCCTGTTCGTGAGGAACGCGCTCAAAGTGTAGCCAAGCCTGACGTGTGACGACGCGCCCACGAGGTGTACGCATGATTAAACCTTGCTGAATAAGATAAGGCTCAATCACATCTTCTATGGTGTCTCGCTCCTCGCTAATCGCTGCGGCTAATGAATCAATACCCACCGGGCCGCCATCGAATTTATCGATCATAGCCAGTAAGAGCCGCCGGTCCATATGATCTAGCCCATGATGATCTACATTGAGCATATTGAGTGCTGCGTCTGCGATTGCTACATCAACCACACCGTTGCCCTTCATTTCGGCGTAATCGCGCACACGGCGCAATAGGCGATTCGCTATACGAGGCGTTCCTCGTGAACGACGCGCCACTTCAATAGCTCCTTCGTGGCTGGTTTCTACGCCGAGTAGGCGCGCTGAGCGCGAAACAATTTCGGTAAGCTCTTCCAGATTGTAAAATTCAAGACGCTGAACAATGCCAAACCGATCGCGCAGTGGTGAGGTTAATAATCCTGCACGGGTGGTGGCGCCGACCAACGTGAAACGAGGAAGGTCTAGCTTTATGGAACGCGCAGCGGGGCCTTCACCAATCATGATATCCAGCTGAAAATCTTCCATGGCGGGATATAAGACTTCTTCGACGACGGGAGAAAGGCGGTGAATTTCATCGATAAAAAGCACGTCGCCAGGCTCTAAATTGGTCAGCATAGCGGCTAAGTCGCCGGCACGCTCAAGCACTGGCCCGGAGGTAGACTTCATGCCCACCCCCATCTCAGCGGCGATAATATGAGCCAGCGTGGTTTTACCTAACCCCGGCGGCCCGAACACCAGAGTATGATCTAGGCTCTCTTCACGTAACCGAGCGGCGCCAATGAAGATTTCCAGCTGTTCGCGAACGCGGGGCTGGCCAATATACTCATCCAGCCGCTTGGGGCGAATTGCGTAATCAATGCGCACCTCACCGTGCTCAGGCTCAGCGGCGATCAGCCGATCGTGTTCTAACATAAGTGCTCTTTTTTCAAGTGCATTTTTTAAGTGCGTTTTTTAATCGTAAATTCAACAACGGTCTATGCTCAACCTTTACGGCTAGCCATTCATACGTTGCGTCAGCGCGGCTTTAATAAGCGCCTCCGTCGACTGATTAGAGTCTATGTCCGCCAACATTTTTGATGCTTCGGTGAGTTTATACCCCAAACTTACCAATGCGGCCTCCGCATCGGCGAGGTTGTCTCGTGCAGAGCCCCGGCCATTGGTAGCCTCAAGAGGCAGTAATGCATTGCTACCATCTTCCCACTCTGGAAAGCGATCGCGCATTTCGATGATCAGCCGCTCGGCGGTTTTTTTCCCCACGCCTGGCAGCTTGGTTAGCGCCTTACTGTCATCGTCTCGGACACAGCGCATAAAGGCATCTTCGTCCATGCCCGACAAAATCGCTAACGCCAGCTTAGGCCCCACGCCGTTGACCTTTATCAGTGCTCGAAACAGAGCACGCTCATGCTCTCTTCCAAAACCGTATAGCAGGTGAGCGTCGTCACGAATGGTTAGATGTGTGAATAACGAAACGCTTTCCCCGACTGCAGGTAATGCTACCAACGTGTTCATTGACGTTTCTAGCTCGTAACCTACGCCATGAACGTCGATCACGATCCAAGGCGGTTGCTTTGCCAGTAACTGGCCACTCAGACGTCCAATCATAAAGTCGCTCGCGCTCGGGTGAAAACGATAGAGTAAAAACAGCCGTTTACTATAAAGTGACTATGTACAGATGACCAGTAGTAAGACTTTACATATTGTCGATTTAAAGACGCCAGCGCCCTGCAGAGCGGCTGCGACCCCGCGTCACCGTGCCAGTAAGCCCCGTTGCGCTGTAGGCATGGGTTAACGCAATGGCAAGCGCATCGGCGGCATCTGCTTGCGGAGTGGCCGAGAGCTGCAAAATAGCCGTCACCATATGTTGCACTTGAGCTTTATCCGCACCACCCTGGCCCGTCACCGACTGTTTGATTTGTCGTGCGGCATACTCGGCAAGACTTAACCCGTGATTTGCCATACAGACTAATGCGGCTCCTCTTGCTTGGCCCAGTTTAAGTGCTGAATCCGGATTTTTAGCCATAAAAACACGCTCAATAGCTACTTGAGAAGGCTTGTGCAAACCGACGACTTCGCTGAGTCCTGCATAAATTTGTGCCAAGCGTTGCTCTAAAGCGCCGTCAGCGGTGCGGATACAGCCGCTCGCTACGTAGCAAGGCTTGACGCCAATCACATCAATAACGCCGTAACCCGTCACGCGGGAGCCAGGATCAATGCCCAGTATGCGTATGGGTACAGCAGGCTTTCTCTCATCCATAACACCGTTACTCGAGTGGATTAGGCCTAACTATCAGAGCAGCATACAAAAACACCGACGCCGTAGCGTCGGTGCTGGTCAACGGTACAGGCGCTTTATTCTGCGACTGTTTCCGCCTTAACTTTTTGACGTAGGCGGATGTGAAGGTCTTTTAGCTGCTCTGGGCTGACTTCACCCGGCGCATTGGTCATTAAGCAGGCCGCGCTTTGGGTTTTCGGGAAAGCAATCACTTCACGAATAGTCTTAGCACCGACCATCAGCATCACCAAACGGTCCAGACCGAACGCTAAGCCACCATGCGGGGGCGCGCCGTATTGAAGCGCATCCAGCAAGAAGCCGAATTTCTCCTGGGCCTCTTCCTCACCAATGCCAAGAATATCAAATACGGTGCTCTGCATGGCTTGGTCATGAATACGAATAGAGCCGCCACCGAGCTCGGTACCATTAAGCACCATGTCATAAGCCCGCGAAAGCGCTTTAGCTGGATCAGCCTTGAGCTCCTCAGGTGTGCACGAAGGTGCCGTAAACGGATGGTGTAGCGGACTTAAACGACCGCTGTCATCGGCCTCAAACATGGGGAAGTCGACAACCCAAAGCGGCGCCCATTCCTGGGTGTAAAGCTCCAGGTCAGCGCCCAGCTTGACACGCAGCGCTCCAATGGCTTCGTTGACGATACGCGCTTTATCTGCACCGAAGAAAATAATATCGCCATCTTCTGCGCCTACGCGATCAAGCAGCTCTTCAACGATATTTTCCATAAACTTGACGATCGGTGACTGCAGACCCTCAAGCCCTTTAGCGCGCTCGTTGACCTTAATCCATGCCAAGCCCTTAGCACCGTAAATGCCAACAAACTTGGTGTACTCATCAATCTCTTTACGCGAGAGCTTAGCACCGCCGGGCACTTTGAGCGCCGCTACGCGGCCATCATCGGCACTGGCCGGACCAGAAAAGACTTTAAAATCGACCTGCTGCATTAGGTCATCAACGTCAGTCAGTTCAAGCGGGATGCGCAAGTCTGGCTTATCAGAGCCAAAGCGATCCATCGCTTCCTGCCACGTCATCCGCGGGAACTCAGGAAGCTCAGCGCTTAACACTTCTTGGAACAGCTGGCGAATCATGGTTTCAGTAATCCCCATGATATCGTTCTCATCTACAAACGATGCCTCAATATCAATCTGGGTAAATTCAGGCTGACGATCGGCACGTAAATCTTCATCACGGAAACATTTGGCAATTTGATAGTAGCGATCAAAGCCGGCCACCATCAAAAGTTGCTTAAACAGCTGAGGCGACTGCGGCAACGCAAAGAAGCTACCGGCATGCGTACGGCTAGGCACTAGATAGTCACGCGCCCCTTCTGGTGTGGCGCGTGTCAGCACAGGGGTTTCGATATCTAAAAACCCCTGACCTTCAAGGTAGGCACGAACGTTGTGAGAAATACGTGAACGCAGACGCAGTTTTTCAATCATGTCAGGGCGACGCAGATCGATATAGCGATACTTTAAACGCACTTCTTCGCCCACTTTCCCATGCTCATCAAGCATGAAAGGCGGCGTAATTGCCGCGTTGAGCACTTCAACATCTTTTGCTAACACTTCAATCATGCCCGTCGGCATGTTGGCATTTTGGGTGCCTTCTGGACGCAACCGCACACGGCCTGTAATGCGCAGGACGTACTCGCTGCGAGCGCGGTCCGCATGAGCGAACGCATCGGCGGTATCGGGGTCGACCACGATCTGAGCGATACCATCGCGGTCGCGCATGTCGAGGAAAATTACTCCACCGTGGTCACGGCGGCGATGAACCCATCCGCATACCGTAACCGTTTGATCCACCAAAGTTTCATTCAGCTGGCCGCAATAATGGCTGCGCATGTCAAATCCTGTTCTGTTACGTGGCAATTAATGTGTCGCGGGTCGTCCCAACCCTGGCAGCCTCGGCTATGCCGCGGCGCCCTTGTCTGTAGGAGTAGCGCTCTTAGAGGTAGCACTGGTATCACTGGTTTTGCCAGCATCTGTCGATGCCGTTTTGCCATCAGCGACTAAATTCTTTTTGCTACCCGTTTTAAAATCAGTTTCATACCAACCGCCGCCGGCCAAGCGAAACCCTGCAGCGGATACCAAGCGAGCCAAACCATCGCTATGACACGCTGGACAATCCTTTAAAGGATCAGCACTAATCTTCTGCAGTTTTTCCATACGATGGCCGCAGGCCTTGCACTCATATTCATAGATGGGCATGTTGATGACTCCTTATAAAGCTCAACGCTGACAGGTTCAGTTCTGACAGACGTGTTTCTGACAGAAAAATAGCAAAAATAAACGCTGCCGGGCTGCCAATATGTGGCCAGTCGGGATAAATTCCAAGGCTGCGGTTGATCAAGCGCCGCCATTATACCCTTTTGTGACCCCTGCCAAGCAAGGTTATGCAGACCAAGGCAGTTTATGGAGATAAGAAAATGCCCCACGCAGTGATATTGGATGCTAAGAGCTTAGGCCCCCAGATTGACTTAGCCGCCATTCGTGAGTCGGTTTCTCACCTTGAGGTGTTTGAGCAAAGTTCGACACAACAGGCGGCTGAACGCCTTGCTGACGCAGATATTGCGATTGTAAACAAGGTCGTTCTAGACGCAAAAACGTTGCAACAGCTGCCCAAACTGCGGTTGATATGTGTACTAGCAACGGGGCTTAATAATATTGACCTTGAGACGGCTAAAGCTAATAACATTGAGGTCAAAAACGTAGCGGCTTACGGCACTGCCAGCGTTTCGCAGCACACTTTAATGCTCATGCTCTCACTAGCCAATCGCCTCCCCCTTTATCAGCGCGACGTGGCCGCAGGTAAGTGGCAGCGCAGCGATTTTTTCTGCCTGCAGGACTATCCTACGCTACAGCTTTCAGGCAAACATTTAGTCATGGTTGGGCAAGGAGAGCTGGGCTCTGAAGTTGCTCGTTTAGCGGAAGCGTTCGGAATGAACGTCTCTTTTACCGCCCGACCAGGCAATGAGACCAACGACAAACGCCCGTCCCTTGATGATCTGCTTGATGATGCTGACGTTATTAGTTTGCATTGCCCGCTTAGCGACGCTACTAAGCATTTGATTAATCGGGAGCGCCTGGCTAAGGCCAAACCATCGCTGCTACTGATTAACTGCGCCCGAGGCGGCATGATTGACGAGGTTGCTGCATTAGACGCGCTACGCAGCGGCAAACTAGGCGGACTGGCGGTTGACGTACTGCCGGCAGAACCCCCCAGAAACGGGCATCCACTGCTTGACGCGCTCGCCGAACCGCTCAATTTGATTGTCACTCCACACAATGCCTGGGTCACACCCGAAGCCAGACAGAACATTGTGAGTTTAACGGCAAACAATATTAGCGAATGGAAAACATCTCAGTGAAAAACACCTGAAAATCATTTACGAGGCTGAGATGCCTTAACGGCGCTAGGGGCGTGGCGATCATCCAGGGTGTCATTACAAAACCTGGATGAGCCACACTCCTGAGGTGAATGCGCTGTACTGCGGGCTATTTAAACGTACTCTTGTTTGATAAGCACCGCGCTATTTCTTGGCACCAGAGCTCGACCGCGGCGCAACAGCAAGGACCGCGTAAATGCAGCACCAAACAGTAAAATCAATGAGCTGTAGTAAACCCAAAGTAAAATCATCACAACAGACCCTGCTGCGCCATAGGTTGAAGCGGTAGCGGTATGCGCTAAGTAAATAGCGATAACGCTACGACCTATAGTAAATAGTACCGCGGTGACAACAGCCCCCAAAAATACATCTTTCCACCGCAGCACGACATCGGGCAGTACTTTAAAAATAGTCGCAAATAGCAATGTCACCATGGCCACTGAAATAAGCGATTCTAAAGACGTCGTAAATAAACTGGCAAACGGCAGTAAGTTGTCTGTCGCTAGCAGCACTCCACGCAGCACGACTCCTAAAACTAATGACACCAGCAGGATAAACCCGATGGATAGGACAACCGTAAGCGATAGCAGACGGTTTTTAATAAACACGAAGGCGCTATTAGACGTTGGCTTTGCCGTCACTCCCCATATCGTGTTAAGCGAAAATTGCATTTGCGCGAATACGGTCGTGGCCCCCACGATCAGCGCGATGAACCCCAACACCGTCGGCAACAGCCCCGACTCTTCAATGCGCGACTGCGCGACCGCTTGTTCGATCGCCGTCGCGGCATCGGTTCCTAACGTACCCTGCAGCTGCGCGACTATTTGACCTTGGGCAGCTTCTTCGCCCAATACAACGCCGATTACCGTCACCGCAATGATAATAGTAGGTGCCAATGAGAACAGCGTATAAAAAGCGAGCGAGCCTGCATAGCTAAACGCATTTCGTTCTAGCCATAATGAAACGGCATCTTGCATTACATTCCACCAGAAGGTTGCCGTTTTTTTAATCATATTCACTTCCCATGTAATCGTTTAGACGCGTTTTGTAAGGCTTATCGGTATGCTACGTATATAGCATACCGAACCACAACGTTTAACGCAGTTTTCTGACACGTGACATGTCATCGTTGCTGCCATCCGTAACGGCCAAGCTCATGCTTGCAGAAAGTCCCGCGGTAGCTTCACCATCTGCCGCCATAAACGCTCTACACCAGGCTTGTGCACCATCGAGCAGCGATATAGGCGGATCTCAAGCGGTATATCCCAGTGTTGCTCACCGGCTCTGACCAAGCGCCCACTTTTCAACTCTTCGCGAATACAAAAATCAGGTATCCATGCCACGCCAGCACCCTGTAACACCATTCCTTTCAGGCCTTCGGCCATGGCGGTTTCATAAACGGTGCGTAACTTCATCCGTAGCGGATCATTTTTGAGCAGCATGCGTACCGTTCGGCCTAAAAATGCGGCTTGGGTATAGGAGAGATAGGGGATGGAGGCGTCATGCTGCAATGAAAATAGCGGCTTACCCTGCTCGTCTGGCAACGAAACGGGCAGCATATTGACCTTGCCGATTGAGAACGAGGGAAATACTTCGGCATCTAGCTGCATAGTGGCAAAAGGATCGTAATACGCGAGCATTAAATCGCAGTTACCCTCGCGCAATACGTGAATAGCCTCTCCTACGTTCATAGCCACTAAACGAGTGGGCAGCTCCCCCAGGCCTTTTTGTAACCGAGAAATCCACGGTGGATAAAAACTCAACGCTAAAGAGTGCGCCGCGACGATATCTAACGCTTCATTAGCAATAGACAAACCACGTAAATGGCTCAGCGATTCGTTCAGCTGTTCGACAAGGTTTCGCGCTGTGACTAAAAAAAGTTGGCCTTCGGGCGTTAACCCAACGGGCGTTGTGGAACGATCTACCAAAGTTACATCAACAGCTTGCTCTAGCGCGCGAATACGCCGACTAAAAGCCGGCTGTGTAACGTGTCGCTGGCGTGCTGAGGCCGAGAAGCTGCGTGTGCCGGCAAGCGCCACGAAATCCTCCAGCCATTTTGTTTCAAGATTCACCCATGACTCCTTGTTTTACTCGTCATCCACGCAGAGCTGCTTTTATTATCAGAGGTACCTGCATTATTGGACAGGAGCCGTTAAGTAAGCTGCCCGAGAAACTACTTTCATCCACATTGAACGCTGATTAATTTCATCCATTGTTACACGGCGGCATTGTTCAAAATCATTTTCTAACATCACCGCGACGCTGGCAGCAAACTCTGGGCTAGGTATAAACGCGGTGATTTCAAAATTTAATCGAAACGAGCGATTATCTAAATTGATAGTGCCTACCGTGGCTGCTTCACCGTCTACAAGCATTACTTTTTGATGTAGAAATCCCGGAAGATAACGGTATATTTTAACACCCGCTCTTAACATGTCAGGCAGGAATGAAAATGCTGACAAGAATACTAATAAATGGTCTGGTCGCTCAGGAATCATCACGCGCACGTCTACACCGCGCATCGCCGCTAAGCGCAACGCATCCTGAACGCCTTGATCGGGTACAAAATAAGGACTAGTGACCCACAGACGATGTTTCGCACTATGAATAACCTGCTGCACTAACAGGCTGGCAGTGTCCTGGCGGTCAGCGGGACCAGAAGGCACTATGACGACATGATGGTCGGTTGCTGTAGACGTATCGGCTATCCAGTTCAGGCTAATCACTTCGTCCGTTGCCCAGTGCCAGTCTTCCCAAAAGGCCTCCTGCAAGCCCAACACACTGGGCCCTTGCAGCTTTAAATGCGTGTCGCGCCAGGCACCGTGTCGCGGGTCCTCACCTAGGTATTCGATACCCACGTTTAAACCACCTACCCAACCCTCTTTCCCGTCAACTACCGTGACTTTACGGTGGTTACGGAAGTTGAGCTGAAATCGATGTTTAAACCCTCGCGATGACCGAAAGGCACTGACTGACGCGCCTTCACGCGTTAAATCGCCCAGATAGCCTTCGTTTAATTTGCGGCTACCCACTTCATCATAAAGAAAATAAACCCGCACGCCACGCTTAGCCGCACGCTGCAGATGACTCAACAAACGCTGGCCCAGCGCGTCGTTGCGCACGATAAAAAACTGTATCAACACATAGTTTTCAGCGCGATCAATGCCGTCAAAAAGGCTCTCAAACGCGGCGTGACCGTTGACCAATAGCGTCGCTTGATTACCGCGCGTCAATGGCATCATGGCCAGCTGTTCAACGGCCTGGATATCGGCACTGCTTGAAGGCGCCACGTAGGGCTGCACATTGGCTCGATAACGAACTAATACCCGGCGCAGTACGGTGTCACGCTGGCCGCGAGCCGATACGTAGCCGTAGAACCGCGGTCGACCAAAAAACCAATAGGCTGGAAGTGCAACATACGGAAAAGTAAGCAGCGATATAATCCACGCTACCGCTCCTTGAGAGGTGCGGCTAGACATCAGCGCCATGATGGCCGACACGATGCCTAACAGATGTATCAATAAAATGCTGGTCCCTAATAACCAAGAGGCCATAGCTACGTCCTTATATAGGCAAGGGCCTCGCCACAAGCGAGGCCCTTTTCGTTTTAAAGCCTAATCAACCATACTTCTTTACTACGCAGACTGAGCAATAATTTCTTTCCACTTAGCCGGTCCTGTTTGATGCACCGATGTACCCTGGCTATCCACAGCAACGGTCACAGGCATATCTTCAACTTCAAATTCGTAAATAGCCTCCATGCCCAGATCTTCGAAACCAACTACCCGCGATTTTTTAATCGCCTGTGCGACGAGATAAGCCGAACCGCCAACGGCCATCAGATAAACCGCTTCGTTGTCGCGGATGGCATCAATGGCTGTTTGACCACGCTCTGCCTTACCGACCATGCCGAGCAAGCCTGTTTCTTCCAGCATTGTACGAGTAAATTTATCCATCCGTGTTGCCGTGGTGGGTCCTGCTGGTCCAACCACCTCGTCGCCAATCGGATCAACCGGCCCGACGTAGTAGATAAACCGCCCTTTCATATCCACTGGCAAGGGCTCACCTTTTGCCAACATATCTATCATGCGCTTATGAGCGGCGTCTCGGCCAGTCAACAGCTTTCCGTTTAACAATAGCGTATCGCCCGGCTGCCACGTTTTGACGTCGGCTGGGGTGACGGTGTCAAGATTAACACGCTTGACGTTCTCGCCTGCTTCACGAGTAATTTCTGGCCAATCTTCCAGCTTCGGCGCTTCAAGCACCGCAGGGCCTGAACCGTCCAGAGTAAAGTGAGCGTGGCGAGTAGCCGCACAGTTAGGAATAATCGCGACCGGCTTGTTAGCGGCGTGAGTTGGGTAGTCTCTCACTTTAATATCCAAGACCGTGGTTAAACCACCTAAACCCTGCGCGCCAATACCACTCTTATTGACCTTATCAAACAACTCTAGGCGCAGCTCCTCAGCACGATTACTCGGCCCACGGGCCTGTAAATCTTGTATATCGATAGGATCAAGCAACGCTTCTTTAGCAATTAGCATGGCTTTTTCAGCAGTACCGCCAATACCAATGCCCAGCATACCGGGCGGGCACCAGCCGGCGCCCATCTTCGGCAGCTGCTCCATAACCCAGTCCACCACGCTATCTGAAGGATTCAGCATGGCAAACTTGGATTTTGCCTCACTGCCACCACCCTTCGCGGCCACATGAATATCGACGCTGTCACCAGGCACAATCGAATGATGAATAATGGCCGGGGTGTTGTCTTTGGTGTTGGCCCGCTTACCGTCTGGATCAGCCAGTACCGAGGCGCGCAGAATATTATCCGGCAACAGGTAAGCACGACGAACACCTTCGTTGATCATGTCGTCCAAGCTCATGTCCGCCTCCCACGTTACGTTCATACCCACATGAACGAACACGGTGACAATACCGGTATCCTGACAAATAGGACGGTGGCCTGTGGCGCACATGCGTGAATTAATCAGAATTTGCGCAATGGCATCTTTCGCAGCGGGGTTCTCTTCACGCTCATAGGCGGCAGCCATGGCGTCAATAAAATCTTTAGGATGATAGTAAGAGATGTACTGCAGAGCATCGGCAACGCTTTGAATAACGTCGTCCTGGCGAATCACGGTCATGGACTAACAGCTCCTAGGTTATCGTCTAGTCAGCGGCTTTCTTTCGCAACTGCGAAAGTGCCGTCTTAGCGTGAGCCAAGTATACCGTATTGCCCCTCACGCGGCAGCATCCCTAGCGATACCAGTGACAACGCAGTTCAGTTTGTAAAAAGAGATTCAAACATTCAAGATAACGGTATAAACCCTAAAAAAACTAACTCGGCTGGCAGCGCGGGCATAGATACAGCCGTCTTGAACCCACCATGATTCGCTGGATGACCTCGCCACAGCGGTGACATTGCAGCCCGGCACGATCAAATACTGCAAAGCGCCACTGACTGCGTGGCTCACCGGCGACCTTAGCCTGCTTAATCCAAGCATCACAATTGGTGATGCCTGCCGTTTGGTACGTTTGAAGCGTGGTTTCAATAATGCACTTCGCCAACATCTGCTGCTGCCCTGGCGACAAATCTATCGGACGCGTTTTCGGAGAAAGCTGCGCAAAAAACAAAATTTCCGAGCGCAGATAGTTGCCCAACCCTGCCACCAACCCCTGATCAAGCAACAGCGCCCCTAAGCTACGTTTGTGGAACTGCTTAAGATTTAGACGTTGCTGGACGTCGCCAGCCGTGACTTCCTGGCTGAGCAAATCAGGCCCCAGCCGAGATAAAAACGGATGCTGCGCGAGATTATCCTCGTGCCAAAGGGAAATATCAGAGGCACTGTAAAGGCTTGCGCTACGCCCTTGCGCCGTCAATCTAACACGCAGCGTGCGCTTTGTGTCAGGCGGTTGATCGGCATCATGCTGCTTCCAAACACCGTACAGCTGGTTGTGCGAATACAGCACGCGCCGATCACTAAACCGGATCAACATCGCCTTGCCCCACGTATCAACCCGCGTAACACGCGCACCAACAAGAGACGCGGCCTGCTCAGCAAGCTCTGGGAAAGCAAACCAAGCAGCGTCTATCTCACGCTCGCCTATCTGCTGCTGTACACGGTCTGCCGCACGGCGAATTTCGGGCCCTTCCGGCATACGTCTCCTATCCCAATACCAGCTGTTTTTCCTTCATTTGATGCAGCTGGTCGCGAAGACGCGCCGCCTCTTCAAACTCCAGATTTTGCGCTGCTTCAAACATTGCATCTTCGAGCTTGTTAATCGCACCCAAGAGATCTTGCTTACTCATACTGGCGATATCATAGTCAGCGGCTGACTCAGCTACTTTGCGCTCATTACCGCGGCGGCGGCTGCTTTTCTTACCAGGCGCTTGCGCCGCTTCAAGAATATCGGCGACCGAACGAGTCACCGTTGTCGGCGTAATACCATGCTCTTCGTTATGCTCTGTTTGCTTAGCGCGCCGCCTATCCGTTTCATCAATGGCCTTGCGCATTGAGTCCGTAATACGGTCCCCGTACAAAATAGCTTTACCATTAGCATTACGGGCAGCGCGGCCGATGGTCTGTATCAACGAGCGCTCAGAGCGCAAGAAGCCCTCTTTATCGGCATCCAAAATTGCCACGAGCGATACTTCCGGAATATCGAGACCTTCGCGTAACAGGTTTATACCTACTAGCACGTCAAACTTACCTAAGCGCAAATCACGGATAATCTCTACCCGCTCCACAGTGTCGATGTCAGAGTGTAAGTAACGCACTCGAATGCCGTGCTCATCAAAGTAATCCGTGAGATCTTCTGACATACGCTTGGTAAGAGTGGTGACCAAAACGCGCTCACCCACGGCGGTGCGCAGTCCAATCTCCGAGAGCAGATCATCTACCTGAGTGCTGGCTGGGCGCACCTCAATTTCAGGGTCTAGCAGTCCGGTGGGACGTACCACTTGCTCAACCGTCTGACCGGTGTGCTCGGCTTCATAACGGCCTGGGGTGGCGGAGACAAAAATAGTCTGCGGTGAAATCGCCTCCCACTCTTCAAACTTCATGGGCCGATTATCCAGCGCTGAGGGCAGTCGAAAACCGTACTCGACCAGTGTTTCTTTACGCGAACGATCGCCTTTATACATCCCACCGACCTGCGGCACGCTGACGTGAGATTCATCGATAAACAGCAGTGCGTCGTCTGGTAAATAGTCGAAGAAGGTCGGCGGCGGCTCGCCCGATGCACGCCCGGAAAGGTAGCGCGAGTAGTTTTCAATACCGTTGCAATAACCAAGTTCAAGCATCATTTCTATATCGTAAAGCGTGCGCTGCTCCAAACGCTGGGCCTCCACCAACCGCTCGTGTTTGCGCATCCACTCTAAACGCTCTTTGAGCTCCTCTTTAATGTCATCGATGGCGCCTAAAATCGTTTCCCGTGGCGTAACGTAGTGCGATTTTGGGTAGATGGTCATTCGCGCCACCTCGCCATGGACGGCACCGGTTAGCGGATCAAACATGCGAATCGTGTCGATTTCATTGTCGAACAGCTCGATTCGCACCGCCTCTTCTTCAGAATCAGCGGGGAAGACATCGATGACGTCGCCACGAACTCGGTAAGTACCGCGCCGGAAATCCATATCATTGCGGGTGTACTGTAGCTCGGCCAAGCGGCGTAAAAAGGCGCGCTGGTCAATCAGTTCACCGCGGGAGAAATGAAGGCGCATTTTCAGATATTGCTCGGGATCACCCAGGCCGTAAATAGCCGACACGGATACCACAATTAGCGCATCACGGCGCTCAAGCAGCGCCTTGGTGGCTGAAAGACGCATCTGCTCAATATGGTCATTAATCGACGCATCTTTCTCGATAAACGTATCGGATGCCGCCACATAGGCTTCAGGCTGATAATAATCGTAGTAGGAGACGAAATACTCAACCGCGTTATCAGGGAAAAAAGACTTAAACTCACCGTAAAGCTGGGCAGCGAGCGTCTTATTTGGCGCCATGACAATCGTTGGGCGCTGCTGCTGCTCAACCACATTCGCCATAGTGAAGGTTTTACCCGACCCCGTAACCCCGAGCAGTGTCTGATGGGCAAGCCCTGATTCCAGGCCACTAATCAGCCCTTTAATAGCGGCGGGCTGATCGCCAGCAGGCTGAAATTTAGACTGCAATCGAAAGGCTTTGCTCATCGTGACTCCAAAACAAGGGGGAATTAGCTAAAAACAAACTAAACAAGCCGCGTGGCGATCTCGACGGTGGACTCAGTCATCAAGCGCTGGATGGGGCAACGGTGGCTTATATCTTCCAGCCTGGCGCGCTGATCAGGATCATCAATACCCTGCAGCATTAATGCGACATCTAACTTATAGATACCTTTTTTTTCCTGGCTATCATCTCGCTGCACGGTGACGGTAATTCCCTCAAGCGACCACTCTTTACGCTTGGCGTACATCGACACTGTGATCGCCTTGCAAGTGCCTAAGGCAATATCAAAATAGTCATGGGGATCCGGTGCACTACCATCACCGCCAACAATGGCCGGCACATCGGCAAACATATCTTCTAAGCCATTGACCTCAATGCGCTGCCTAAAAACGTTGTTGCGTTCACTGATAATGGTAATCGGTATATGCATTAAGAAACCTTTACGCCCAGCTTAAGTTTTTCAATCGCGTTAATAAGCGTTTGACGCGTTGCCCGGCCATCCACGTCGGCGCCGTGCCTTCCCACCTCAGCACTGTCAACGCCTTCAAGCATCATAAGCGCCGTGGTGATTTTATTAACTTGTTCGACCGTTTTAACTTGCTGAAATGTTAATGATTGTTGCGCCATACCGTTTCCTTACCTGTTGGTCAACACCTGATAAACTGTGTAAAGCTGATATCAAATGAAGAGTTTAGCACGCTAATAGTGCCTTGCAATTGATGCACTGCGCCCGCATTAAATGCCGTATCAGTACGTATTTTATACGCTGGCACCTTACCATTTTCTTTAGGAGTTTTTATGGCGACCGTTCCCTCAAGCCACCCCGCCCTTGGCTGCGTCCGCCTAACCCATTTAGCGGCACTGGATGTAAAAGGCGTCGATGCAGAAAAATTCCTTCAAGGACAAACCAGCGCTCAGGTAAGTTTGGCTGATGGATGCTTTGCACCACTTACCTGTTTCTGTACGCCAAAAGGGCGAATGCTAGCTAATGCCCAACTACTTCGGTTGAGCAATGAGCATTTCCGTCTGCTGCTGAGCACAACATTAGTCGATAGCTTAGCCAGTCATCTTAAAAAATTCGCTGCTTTTTATCGCGCGGAACTGATTCTGCAGCCTAATCTAACCTTCATCGGCGCAAGCGTGGGTGCTCAGACGCTGGCGGATCAGCTCGGACTGCAGCTTCCCGACAACGTCGGCACCCACTCTAATAGCGAGCTGGCTGTAAGTTTGCAGTGTCTAGGTGAGACACCACGCTTTATATTCTGTTTCGACGACGCCAACAATGACGCTACCGTGGCCATACAAGATGACGATGCAGGCCGCAATGCTTGGCAGCTTGAAGATATTCGCAGTGGCTTAGCGTGGCTAACCGATGCTCAGCAGGATCACTTCCTGCCCCAGATGATAAATTGGGAAGCGCTTGGCGGGATTAGCTTTAAAAAGGGTTGCTACACCGGCCAAGAAGTCGTCGCGAGAGCACACTTCCGGGGCCAGGTTAAAAAGCGCCTGATGCGCGTCAGCGTCGAGACAACAGCACTGCCAGAAGCGGGCGCCAGCCTGGTTAATAGTGATGATAAATCGGTAGGCGAAGTGGTGATCAGCGCGCCGGACTCGCTAGGTGGCATTGAACTGCTGGCGGTTATGAGCACTAAAATCGCCGAAGAAATGACGCCCATCTTTTTGTCAGGACTACTCGCCACCCTTTTACCACTGCCCTACCCGATTGAACGCGTAGATCCCGAGCAACTAGCGGTCAGCCTTAACAGCTAAGGCTGCATGCTAGGCAAACCAAATAGCGTTGCGGCGACAGCACTGGTCTGCCCCGCGACCTGCTCGGCTGTTTGCCCGCGTAGCCTAGCCACCGCATGGCACACATCGACTAGCCTACTTGGCTCATTGCGCATTCCCTGGCAGCCACTTAATGGCATATCGGGGCTATCGGTTTCGAGCATAAAAGCGTCATCGGGCAGTGCTTTTACCATGCGCTGTAATCGCTTGGCGCGCTCATAGGTCACTGCCCCACCTAAATCTAGCTTGAAACCAAGCGCTAAAAACTTCTGAGCTTGCTCAATTGAACCTGAAAAGGCATGAATCAGACCTGCTTTAGGCAGCGAAAACTGGCTAAGGCGCTTAGCAACGGAGTCATTGGCATGCACACAATGCACCACGACCGGCAAAGAATGTTTCTGAGCCAGCCTTAACTGAGCATCAAAGTAGTGCCACTGGGCATCAATAGTCGCTTCAAAGCGAGCATCAATACCGCACTCGCCCACCGCCACGATTTCTGGATGCTTAATGAACAGTTGATCAAGCGCGGCAAGGTCCGCCTCCTGATGCTGCGTCACAAAGTAAGGATGCAAGCCCACGCATGCCGACGTATCAACGCGCTCGGCCAGCGCCAGCACATGCTGCCAGCGCTCTCGGGTCGTACCAGGAATGACAAAGCGCGAAACGCCCACCGCCTTCGCGGCCTCAAACACCTCTGCTCGGTCATGATCGAACTGCGGGAAGTCGAGATGGCAGTGAGCATCAATCAGCATAGAGCTACTTAGACATATAAAAAACTAGTGTTCGCGCGTAGGCTGGAAGCGGATGTCTGGCCAACGCTCTTGGGTCATCTGAAGGTTTACCCGGGTCGGTGCAATGTAGGTCAGATAGCCACCCCCATCGATCGCCAAGTTGGTGCTGGCCTTACGCTTGAATTCCTCTAGCTTCTTGGCGTCTTCACAATAGACCCAGCGCGCCGTCTGTACGTTGACCCCTTCGTACAGGCAGTCGACCTTGTATTCTTCTTTCAGACGATGGGCAACAACATCAAACTGCAGAGTACCTACGGCGCCGAGAATCAGGTCGTTATTATCCATCGGCATAAATACCTGCGTTGCGCCTTCTTCAGAAAGCTGCTGCAAGCCTTTTTGAAGCGCTTTCATCTTCAGGGGGTCTTTTAGCCGCACGCGCTTAAATAGCTCAGGAGCAAAGTGAGGAATACCGGTAAAGCGCATATCTTCGCCAACGGTAAACGTATCGCCTATCTGAATAGTCCCGTGGTTGTGCAGACCAATAATGTCGCCGGGCCACGCTTCTTCCACGTGAGAGCGATCAGACGCCATGAACGTCAGCGCATCGGCAATCTTGACGTCTTTACCAATACGCACGTGACGCATCTTCATGTTCTTTTCGTACTTGCCAGAACATACCCGCAAGAAGGCAATACGGTCCCGGTGATTGGGATCCATGTTGGCCTGGATCTTAAACACAAAGCCGGTAAATCGATCATCATCAGCAAGGACGTCACGCGTGTCGGTTTGATGCGCTTGAGGCGGCGGTGCGTACTCAACAAAACCGTCAAGCATTTCGCGCACGCCAAAGTTGCCCATAGCAGTACCAAAATAAACGGGCGATAAATCGCCACGGCGATAAGCCTCAAGATCAAACTCATGAGAAGCGCCACGAACCAGCTCAACCTCCATGCGCAGCTCTTCGGCCTGCTCTTCTCCCAGCGCCGCATCTACCTCGGGGCTATGCAGGCCTTCAATGCGCTTATCATCAGGAATTCGGCTACCCTGGCCCTGAGTGTAGAGATGGATGACGTCGTTATAAAGATGATAAACGCCCTTGAAGTGACGCCCCATACCAATTGGCCAGGTCATTGGCGCGCACTGGATATTTAGAACCGTTTCTACTTCATCCATGACTTCAATAGGGTCGCGGGTATCGCGGTCCATCTTATTGATAAACGTCAAGATCGGCGTGGTACGTAGCCGACATACCTCCATCAGCTTGATGGTGCGATCTTCAACGCCTTTGGCACCATCAATTATCATCACCGCTGAGTCGACCGCCGTTAGCGTGCGATAGGTATCTTCAGAGAAGTCTTCATGTCCGGGCGTATCCAACAGATTGACGATGCGCCCCCCGTAGGGAAACTGCATCACCGAGGTCGTTACTGAAATACCCCGCTCCTGCTCCATTTTCATCCAGTCCGAGGTGGCGTGGCGGTCATTACGCTTACTCTTAACCGAGCCGGCTAGCTGGATGGCGTTTCCAAACAGCAGCATTTTTTCGGTGATCGTGGTTTTACCGGCGTCGGGGTGCGAGATAATAGCGAATGTCCTGCGAAGCTCAGCTTCACGGGCTAAATGAGTGTCTTTCATTGTGCCTCTTTAAATATGTAGTCTCAGCGCAGCCTTCTATTTAACGATCACCGCGCGTTGAGCAATGTCTATTGCGCTAATTGTACCGCCTGGAGGCTGCTGTTGTCGCGGGTGGCGTCAAGGTCGCATCACCTAATAGATGGTCAAAAAAAACGCTGACAGAGTCAGCGTTTTTAAAATACTTATTTGAAGTACTTACCGATAAATACCCGACATGGCACTAATCAATGCTTGAACGCCGGTGTTTAGAAGCGGTCTGCACGAAACGGCGCCATATCGACAGCCGTCTCTTTGCCTTCCATCATATCCGCCAGCAGCTGGCCCGTGGCTGGACCTAGGGTAAACCCTTGATGCCCATGGCCAAAAGCGAGCCATAGGCCGGGGTGACGCGGAGCAGGACCAATAATCGGCTTCATGTCGGGAAGACAAGGCCGCGCGCCTTTCCAAGGAGCTTCATCACGCCGCTCGCCTAACGGAAATACGCTGCGGGCTACTTTTTCTGCAGCATCGAGCTGCTTAGCATCGGCTAGCGCCTCTAAACGATCCAGCTGTGCCCCCGTTGTTAGCCGCACACCCGCATTCATTGGCGCAAGCAAGTAGCCAACCTCTGCATCCATTAACCAGTAATTGAGCTTAGCCGGTGTCTGCGTGGCGTAATGCATGTGATAACCACGCTTCACGAAGGTGGGGAAGCGATAACCCAGTTCTTTTAGCCAATTACCCGCCCAAGGGCCTAACGCGACGACGACATTATCTGCTTCAATCGTTTCAGATGGCGTTTTTACCTGCCATCGATCACCAATTTGCTGAACCGACTGAATATCCGCCTGCACAATACGCCCACCGTCGCGGTTAAACGCTTGTGCGTACGCTGCCACCAAAGCGCCAGGGTCAGCCACGGTCCATGAGTCAAGCCAGTGAATTGCACCCACAATGTTACCGCTCAGCGCAGGCTCTTTGACTATAAGTGCTGCTCGATCCAATTCTTCAAATTGAACGCCATAAAGGCGTCTCGCCTCTTCGGCATCTTTTAATCGAGCCACCAGCTTTTCAGGAGTACGGTAGAGCTCAAGCCACCCATCCCTGCGCACTAGGTGCTCTGCCCCAGCGGCCTCAATCATGGGCCCATGAGTTTTGAGCGCCAACTGGATCAACGATGCGTACTCCGGCACGATTTTTTGGTAAGCCTTAGGAGCTGAGTTCATCCAGTAGCGCAACAGTGGAGAGGCGGCATTTATCATACCCGCTAGGCGATAGCGAATATCTACTCTGCGGTTGGGCAAGACGCTTAGCAGCGTTTTAATATCACGCGGGAAAGGATAAGGCCTGACGGCTTCACGCTGAATAATACCGGCATTGCCAAAGGAAGTTTCTCGACCCGGCTCAAGGCGATCCACCAGGGTGACATCATGCCCGCGCTGACGCAGATGCCAGGCAATACAGACACCCACCATGCCTGCCCCCAAAACAACCGTTTGACGCGCCATCGCGATCCACTCCCTTTGCGAATTAGGAATTACTATTACCAGCAGAGGTTAAAAAATAACTTATTGAAAAATATCACTAAACAAAGGGCTTTGACAGAGCTTAAAACTCTTTTTTAACCCGCATAATTAGCAATTAATGCTACCAAAGCATGGGGAATCGCTATTGCTACTGTAGACAAGCTAGCCAACATCATTTTTTCTCGGCGCATTTTTGCTCTTGATGTAAAAGACGAAAAATCGAAAAACAGAAACGCAAAAAACCCAATTAAGGGCATCAAGAAAAAAAAGAGTAAGAGTAAGAAAGGAAAATATAGAAATGGGGTGGATGATGGGGCTTGAACCCACGACCACCGGAATCACAATCCGGGGCTCTACCACTGAGCTACACCCACCACAACCTAAAAACGCAAATATTGTCACTGGGGTGGATGATGGGATTTGAACCCACGACCACCGGAATCACAATCCGGGGCTCTACCCCTGAGCTACACCCACCAAAGACAATCTTACGTAAAACAAGCGTGATTGAAGATAGGATTCTGACAGGTTAATACCACTGAATACGGTGGCACGCCCAGCAGGAATCGAACCCGCAACCTACGGCTTAGAAGGCCGTTGCTCTATCCGGTTGAGCTATGGGCGCACAAAGAGCATCCAAAAATAAGAATACTGATGAGCACTAGACCACAACCAATGCTTTAGAAAACAAGCTATCAGCTTTCACGTTAGGTGTGGTCGGGATGGAGGGATTCGAACCCCCGACATCCTGCTCCCAAAGCAGGCGCGCTACCAGACTGCGCTACATCCCGATTCTATCACCCTAGACGCTACCGCTTTGCCCGTCCAAGCGAGGCATATATTACTATTTTTAAATTTAAAGTCAACAACTAAACGGGTTATTCGTTAAGTCGCTTTGCCTGGATGCCCTAGCATGCGAAAATTGCCGCCTTTAAAAGCGTGCCGTTACATCAGCATGACGATGCATAGCCCTTATTAACGTCACCCTTATCAACGTCCACAGGGATTCCAGAACATGACCGCCCAACTAATCGATGGCAAATCCATCGCTGCTACTGTCCGCCAACAGGTTGCCGAAAAAGTCGCCGCACGCCGACAAGCAGGTTTACGGGCACCGGGACTAGCCGTTGTTGTGGTTGGAGATGATCCCGCCTCTCAAGTCTATGTCAATAATAAGCATCGCGCCTGCGAGCAAGCCGGTATTGTCTCGCTTCAGCACGCCCTGCCAACCAACACGTCACAGCATGAGTTAGAAGCGCTTGTCGACCAGCTCAATAGCGATCCGAACATAGATGGCATATTGGTGCAGCTACCGCTGCCTAAGCATCTTGATGCTGGGCCTATCTTAGAGCGCATTCGACCCGATAAAGATATTGATGGCTTTCACCCGTATAACATCGGTCGTTTAGCGCAGCGTATGCCTGCGCTACGCCCCTGCACCCCTAAAGGCATTATGACGCTGCTCGCTCAAAGCGATATAGCCTTACGCGGCCTAGATGCCACCGTGGTGGGCGCATCTAATATCGTTGGTCGCCCAATGGCGTTAGAACTTATGTTAGCGGGCTGCACCACGACCGTATGCCATCGCTTTACGCAAAACCTTGCCGAGCACGTCAGCCGCGCCGACATATTAGTTGTGGCTGTCGGCAAACCGGGCCTGGTTAAGGGTGAATGGATAAAGCCTGGCGCTGTCGTCATTGATGTAGGCATTAACCGCCAAGAAAACGGCACGCTAATCGGTGATATCGATTTCGCAGTGGCAGCCGAACGAGCAAGCTTCATCACGCCGGTGCCTGGCGGCGTTGGCCCGATGACAGTAGCGACGCTGCTTGAAAACACGCTAGAGGCGGCAGAGCAACACGACCTAACGCAGTAATCACGACGTCCAGGACGGCATTCCCCTTTTACTCAGGAGCATTGTGCAGTGAAGCGCATTGGTATTATTGGCGCGATGGCGCAAGAGGTTGACGCCTTAGTCAGCCAGCTAGAAGACGCTCAACGCTATGAACACGCAGGCTTTGTATTTCATACGGGCAAACGCTATGGCCTTGAAGTCATCGTACTGTTATCGGGCATTGGCAAAGTAAACGCCGCGGTAGGTACGGCAATTTTGCTCGAACGCCATCAGCCCGATGCCGTCATTAACACCGGTTCAGCAGGCGGATTTGCTGCTGATTTAGCCATTGGCGATGTCATCATTTCAGAAGAAGTACGCCATCACGACGTTGATGCCGTGGTATTTGGCTACGAAATAGGCCAGGTGCCGGGCATGCCCGCCGCCTACCTCGCTGATACGCAGCTTCGCGGTATTGCTCGTAACGCTATCGCCTCGCTAGGCGAGGTTCAGGTACGTGAAGGTTTGATTGCTACCGGTGACGCCTTTATGGCTGACCCTGCGCGCGTCGAAGCTACTCGGGCTCAGTTTCCTACGATGCTGGCCGTCGAGATGGAGGGCGCCGCCATTGGGCAAACGTGCCATCTTTATCAATGCCCGTTTGTGGTGATTCGTGCCCTTTCTGATATTCCTGGCAGCGGTGACAACCATCTTTCATTTGATCAGTTCTTAGAAGTAGCGGCCGATCACTCATCACGCATGGTCGATCAAATGCTTCAACAGCTGGGCAACGCCGATTAACGGCAACAATATAGCGCTCGCTGATTAAAGCCACTTCTACCGTCGGCAGCGTGGCCGACGGTATAACGGTTAAGCCTACGCCTTGACTGCCCAGCTAAGCGTCTCGCCCGCTAAAAGCGGAACAATTTGCTCGCCCTGCGCATAAGGATAGCTTTCAGGCAAACGCCACTCACGCCGCTCCAGCGTGATGCGGTCAGCATTCGGCGAAAGGCCGTAAAAACGCGGGCCATTAAGGCTTGCAAAGCCTTCCAGCTTGTCCAGCGCATTCATCTCGTCAAAAGCCGTTGCGTAAAGCTCAATGGCTGCAGGCGCTGTGTAAGCACCAGCACAGCCACAGCTTGACTCTTTAGCATCCTGCGAATGCGGTGCGCTATCGGTGCCGAGAAAGAACTTATGACTACCGCTCGTGGCCGCTTTTAACAGCGCCTGACGATGCTGCTCACGCTTCAAAATGGGCAGGCAGTAATAATGCGGACGAATACCGCCCACCAGCATTTTATTACGATTAAACAGCAGGTGATGCACCGTAATAGTGGCGGCCACATTATCCGGCGCTTGAACGACAAACTCGGCCGCCTGCTTGGTAGTAATATGCTCAAACACCACCTTCAGTGCCGGATGGCGTTCCAGCAGCGGCTTCATAACCTTCTCAATGAACACTGCTTCACGGTCAAAAATATCAATTTGCGCATCGGTCACTTCACCATGCACTAGCAAAGGCATACCGACCTTCACCATCATCGCAATCGCTGCGTCGCAGTGCGCCAAATCGGTGACACCAGAGTCGGAATTGGTCGTTGCGCCAGCCGGATAAAGCTTCACTGCTTTGACAATACCGCTTTGTGCAGCACGCTCGATCTCCTCGGGGGGCGTGGTATCGGTGAGATACAGCACCATCAAAGGCTCGAAAGTGCTACCCACTGGCAAGGCTTCTAAAATACGCTGGCGGTATTCAAGCGCTTGAATAGTAGTAGTCACCGGCGGCGTTAGATTTGGCATAATGATCGCGCGCCCCATCTGAGCGGCGGTATGTCCTACAACGGCTTTTAATGCGCCATCGTCACGTAAATGAAGATGCCAATCATCTGGGCGAGTCAGAGTTACAGTGTCCATGGCAAGTCCTGTGCTGAAGTAAAGTCGCTAAAACAAGGGTACGCACAGTATACGCAATTAGCCGTGTGGATAAATCCACTCTTCAAGCCCCCACAGCCTTGCTCAAGTGTCGTATCATGACCACACTTTTACACTGACTGTTTTCACAAGCAGGTTTATCGGCAAGGATCGGATTGTTTATGCAGAACGTGCGTCGCTATGCAGACATTATTGCCAGCCTAGAAGGATTAATGTGGCTTAGTCTCGCCTGGTCTATTTCGCTGTCTGTCCATATCGGCAGCACTGAACCCACGCTTGCCATACTGTTGGTGATCGGCGCTCTGGTGGTTTTTAGCTGGGCTCACCGGCCACTGCGCTACTTACTGCACCGCTATCATATTCGCAAACGGCGCACCGATATGTGGATACATATTTTAGCACTACCGCTCTTACTCGCGATGTTCTTCCACATTATGCTCGCTGCTTTGCTGAGTAGTGCCTGGCTGCCGCCTAAAATGCTGCTGTTTAATATACTGGCCTCTGCCGGCTGGGCAACCTATGTGATGACGCTGTTTATCAAGTTTGTCATTCACGGTTTAAAAGCCAAAACGAAGTAAACGTATCATGCAAACCGCCCTTCCTCTTCCGCTGTCCACACCCAACCGTAACTTGGTGAGACTCACCATGGTACGTGGCATCACCTGGACAGGCTTTTTAATCGCCATCATTGTCGGCGTTGAACTGCTGGCCTTCGACTTACCGGTCACTCCTGTTGTCGGCGTAGTCATTGCCATGGGCGCGCTCAACATTGCCACCTGGTGGCGCCTGGGACGCCCTCGAGCGGTGACGCATATTGAGTACCTACTGCACTTACTCGCTGACATCACCGGTTTGACGCTGCTGTTTTACTTTTCGGGTGGCTCTACCAACCCCTTTATTAATTATTACTTAGTGCCTATTACCATTGCGGCAGCCACCCTACCTTGGCGCCATGCATGGATCATTGCCGCGTGCTCGATGGCCGGCTATACGTTTTTAATGTTTTTGTATCATCCGATTCATCAACTGGGGCATATTAATAGCGACGATCTGCTTAACCTGCACGTGCTTGGCATGTGGCTTAATTTCGGCCTGTCTGCAGGACTCGTGACTTTCTTTATTTATAAAATGGCCCACGCCCTGCGCAGCCGTGACCAAGCGCTGTCGCGCACGCGTGAAGCCGCGCTGCGAAACGAACAGGTTCTGGCGGTGGCCACTCAAGCCGCGGGCACTGCGCATGAACTGGGAACACCGCTGTCTACTATGGCCATTCTACTCAAAGAAATGCAGGGTGACGCCCCTACCAACTCAGTGCTACATGAAGACATCGTGCTACTACGCCAGCAGGTGGATATATGCAAATCACGCTTACAAAATTTAGTGCTAAATGCTGATCGTCGGCGGATGGCTGAACCTGAAGTGCTTGATGCTGAAACATGGCTAGCAGGAGTGGTACAGCGCTGGCTAGTGCTGCGGCCAGACGTGAACCACCTGTTTAGCGTGACCGAGAAGCGTGGGCGCCCCTGGTTAGCGGTCGATGCCACTCTTGACCAAGCGCTCATGAACTTACTCAACAACGCCGCTGATGCAAACCCGGACCAAGTTGCGATCCGCCTAGACTGGCAGGGCGATAATGTGGTGATTGATATTCGCGACCATGGCCCCGGCGTTGCCATGTCGATTGCCGACCAGTTAGGCGAAACCTTCGTTTCTACTAAAAGCAAAGGGATGGGGATCGGCTTATTTTTAACGCATGCCACCATCAACCGCTTTGGCGGCGGTGTGAGCCTGTACAATCACCCCGAAGGAGGTACGCTGACAGAAGTAACGCTACCTCGCTGCGCGGCGCCTAATTAATCGACGCACGCTTAAAGCATCTCCAGCAATGGATTAAGGACATCATGCCAACTCAAGAGCAACGCCTGCTGATCATTGATGACGACGAAATGTTTTGTCATGTCTTAAATCGCGCACTCACGCGGCGCGGCTATAGCGTTACTGTTGCTCACGATGCGGAGCAGGCGATTACGATGGCCGCACAGCACTTGCCCACCATGGCGACTCTTGACCTGAAGCTTGAAAATAGTTCTGGCCTAAAGCTGCTGCCTGAACTGTTGGCTATCTCGCCTCATTGCCGCATCGTCGTGCTGACCGGTTATTCCAGCATTGCCACGGCGGTGGAAGCCATTAAGCTCGGCGCCGCAAACTACCTATGTAAACCGGTGGATGCAGACGATGTATTGATTGCTTTTGAGCGCCAAAGCGGTGATCCCGACATTGAACTGGCGGACAACCCTCCATCAATTAACCGCATTACTTGGGAACATATTCAAAAAGTGCTGCAAGAGCACGACGGCAATATATCTGCCACCGCTCGGGCATTAGGCATGCACCGTCGCACTCTTCAGCGTAAGCTTCAAAAACGCCCGGTACGTCGTTAGATTAACCACCGACGACCGTGCAAGATTGGCAGCGGACTGAAAGCTATGCGCGATTAGTGCGCCGTCCAGCCTAGATCAATATTAAAACTGGAGCCGGTGACGGCGCCCGCCGCATCAGAGGCCAGATAAGCGATTAACTGGGCAACCTCTTCAGGCTCGATTAAGCGCTTTATCGCAGCCTGTTTTAGCATTATTTTTTCGACAACATCCTGCTCATCCATGTTATTCAGCTTGGCCTGGTCGGCAATCTGATTATCCACTAGCGGCGTTTTCACATAGGCTGGGCAAACTGCATTTGCGGTAATACCTTGCTCCCCGCCTTCAAGCGCAGCCGTCTTAGTCAAACCAATCATCCCGTGCTTAGCACTGGTGTAAGCCGCTTTTCCCGGCGATGCCACCTGCGCATGGATTGACGCTACGTTAACAATTCGACCCCAGCCCTTTTTTCGCATGTGCGGCCATGCTGCCTGGGTCAGTAAAAATGGTGCGGTCAGCATTAAATCAATGATCTGGTGCCACTTCTCTTCGGGAAACGTCTCGATGGAGGCAACATGTTGAATACCCGCATTATTGACCAGTATATCGACACTACCAAAACGCTTGACCGCCTCAGTTACGGCCCCACGGCACGCATCCGGATCGCTCAGGTCGGCTTCATAAAACACAGCGCCCGCTTTTCCCGCAACAGCCTTTCCCGCTGGATTAAAATCTACCGCGAGCACCTGGTGCCCTAGCTTGCAAAAATGTTCCACCACAGCAGCACCGATACCACTGCTAGTACCGGTTACCAACGCAACACGCGGCGCGGTAGTCGCTTGAGAAGGCATAGGCATTTTCCTTTCGTCAGGGTTGATTGCGATGACATTTATCACTACAGAGTACTTACGGGCCGATAACCGTCAATTATAGCTAGCGTAGTGAGCGTCTATTGGCGAAAAGCGTTGGGCTCAGTCACAATAGGCGCTCATTTATCGCGTAACTAACGGCAACTTATTCACGCAATTATTGCCTGTTAGCAGCCTGTCCAGCCTATCGTAAAGGAGTGCCATCTATGTTTGTGGTTATTTTTGGTCGAATGTCATGCCCTTTCTGCGTGCGTGCAAAGCATCTCGCGGAACACTTAGAAAAGGCCGGTAAAATTGAAGGTTACCGCTATGTCGACATGCCGTCCGAAGGCGTGACAAAAGAAGATATTGCCAAAACTGCGGGTAAGCCTATCCATACAGTACCTCAGGTGTTCGTCGATCAGGTACATGTTGGCGGCTTTACGGAGTTTGACCAGTTTGTGCGCGACAAACAGCTGCTTGCTGGTTAACGCTGGTCATTGTTGCCATGAACATTGTTGATATTAACATTATTGACATTAACCTAGTTTGTTCTCCGTCTTAAAAGCTTAGCGTTAAAACGTTCGTTAATACCCGTTGAACTCTTGCCTCTCGCATTTGCCTATAATAAGCAGTGACTCAACGGCTCACGCTAGGGTGCGCCGCTTTTGGGCAAGGAGTTCACCATGCAGCGTAATGAGTTTGTTCAGCAGCTGTGGCTTGACTATATACATACGCATTCCGACATCGGAGCGCTGAGGCTTTGGCCTCTCTCGACCACCGCCGACTACCTAACGTTAGTGACCCTTAATCATGGCCCTTTTGCCGCCACTGCCCTAACGGGAAGCTTGGCTCGTATGGGGTATCGACCAATCGGCCGCTATGCAATGGCTGACAAAGGCCTCCTGGTTAGCCTTTTAGCGCCGAGCGATGGCGGCAGTTGGCTGGTACTGGCCGAACTACAAATGGGCACGCTATCAAAGGCTCCACGCAAAGCGATCGAAGCGCTGGTACAGCAATCGCATCCACAGGACTGCAAAGGCCACAATTTGCTGTGCCGTGGCAGGCCCTGGCCCATGCCATCGTGGGAGCTTTATCAACAGTTGCTATCGGCTCATCCGCTTGCCGCTTGGCTGGCTGTTATGGGCCCGCGCTTGCATCATGCAGGCTTTGATTGCACGCAGCTGGGCGAGCCATTAATAGCTCTGGATCAAAAACTCCACGAGCTAGGCATGCCAGGTTTAAACGAGCATCAAAATGGTGTCTTTGCTATTTCGCCACTGCTTGACCACCGCTTCTACCCCACAACATCGCAAAAAGTAGTGTTTGGCGAGGGCGATGAGCATCGGGTTTGCCTAGGCGGCTTGTCGCTGGTTCAAACGCACACTGAAAGCGCTCATGGCCGCATTGCTGAGGTACTTCTGCCTGATCACACCCGCTGCGAAATGGCGTAGACGTCGCCCTTAGCGAGCCCGCCTTACGCCATTCAAGTAATGTAAGCTACCCGCTTATTATTCGGCGTCAAAGGTCATTTCGGGCACGTGGTCTGGAACGATCAACTTGCCCGCCGTTTTCTCAATAATCTCTTCGACGCTGACACCTGGGGCGCGCTCTTTGAGAATAAAAGCGCCGTCTTTAATTTCAAGATAGGCCAGATCGGTTAAAACACGGCTAATACACCCAGCGCCGGTCAAGGGTAGCTCACATTTTGCCAGCAGTTTGGATTCGCCATGCTTAGATGCATGGGTCATGGTGCAAATAATATTATCCGCGCCAGCAACCAGATCCATAGCACCGCCCATGCCTTTGATCAGCTTGCCCGGGATCATCCAAGACGCAATGTTTCCCTCCTGATCAACTTCAAAAGCACCGAGCACGGTCAGATCCACGTGACCGCCGCGAATCATGGCAAAAGATTCTGCAGAAGAAAAAATCGCCGCGCCGGGGCGCGCCGTTACCGTTTCTTTACCCGCATTGATCATGTCCGAATCAAGCTCGTCTTCGGTGGGATACCGGCCCATCCCCAGCAGACCATTTTCAGACTGCAGCATGACGTCGATACCGTCTGGAATATAGTTGGCTACCAGCGTAGGAATACCGATGCCCAAATTGACGTAAAAACCATCTTCCAGTTCACGTGCGACACGCTGAGCCATTTGTTCTCTTGTTAACGCCATGGTGACTTCCTCTTTATTGAATCGATAAGTGAGCAGCTAAAGGACATTTGAAAAAATAAATATTTAAAAAAAGCTAACGAATTAGCTACGCACCGTGCGTTTTTCAATGCGTTTTTCAAACGTGCCTTGAATAATCCGATCCACATAAATGCCCGGCGTGTGGATCTGGCTAGGCTCAAGCTCACCTGGTTCAACGATTTCTTCAACTTCCACCACGGTGATTTTTCCTGCGGTGGCGGCCATAGGATTAAAATTTTGCGCCGTATGACGATACATAACGTTGCCATAGCGGTCGGCCTTCCAGCCCTTCACAATGGCGAAGTCACCAATAATCGCTTCTTCTAAAATATAGTGTCGACCGTTAAATTCACGTACTTCCTTGCCATCTCCAATGGGCGTGCCGTAGCCCGTCGCGGTATAGAACGCCGGAATACCCGCCCCGCCTGCACGCATTTTCTCTGCCAGGGTGCCTTGAGGGGTTAATACCACGTCAATCTCATCGTTGAGCATTTGTTGCTCAAATAGAGCATTCTCACCGACATAAGAAGCCAGAATTTTACTGATTTGACGTTCTTCAAGGAGCAGTCCCAGGCCAAAGCCATCGACACCGCAGTTATTAGAAACCACGGTAAGGTCGTTAACGCCACGTCGCTTAATTTCAGCAATGAGGTTTTCTGGGATCCCGCAAAGGCCAAAGCCGCCAGCGATCACCGTCATACCGTTTTCAATACCTTCCATTGCTTCTTCATATGAAGATACGCGCTTATCGAAACCTGCCATTGTCATGCCTCACATTGTTGTCGTTGAATGTAATGGGTAATCAATATTGCCGCTGGTGCGCAAACTGCGTAGTGCTGCTACCGCTATCCAAACACCTTCTTGCCCAGTGGGACAATACCGAAGAGCGGCTGGGTCAGCGCTTACGCTGCAGTTTGGCCGTCTAAGCATCGCGGCAATGTCTGTCTTTGCATGTAATTTACTATCCGCTGCGCTGGTTAGATTTCGTCAGCAATATTTTAAAATCAATATTACCGTGCACGATGTCATCAACGAAGAAGTAATGAAAATGGTGCGCTCACGATACCACTCACAGCACCCGGCATTTCTTGCCACGCAGGCATATTGACTCAGCAAGAGCTATCAGTCGCCGCCCATGCACTGCGCAACGTATTGCTTGAATTTGTTAAGGCACCGTCGACACCTCACGACTAAAGAACCGTTTTCTAAAGGCTAACCTTGCTGTTTATGCTGGGCAGCGCGGCTTTGATCCTTTAGCATTCAGGGTTAATTAGCGATTGATCTGACGTTAAGGAAACGTGGTATGCCTATTGTAAAAGGGCTGGTTAGCGCACTGCTGCTGGTGCTCAACACGCTGGTTTGGGGTGTACCTCTTATTCTACTGACCTTGCTGAAAATTATAACGCCGGGGCAGCGACTAAAGCAGTGCGTGTTGCGCGGCTTAAATGCGGTCGCGCTTAATTGGATTGGTTGTAACTTATGGTGGATGCGTCACTGGCTTCAACCTGACGTAAACTTCAGCATTCCCGATCATCTTAGCCCTCAACAAAGCTGGTTAGTGATATCTAATCATCGCAGCTGGACTGATATTTTCATGCTGTTTATGGCATTGCATCGGCGTATTCCAATGCCGCGATTTTTTTTAAAGCGCCAGTTAATTTGGATTCCTATCGTCGGCTTGGCTTTCTGGGCGCTAGAATTTCCTTTTATGCGTCGATTTAGTCGAGAGCAGATAGCCAAAAATCCTAAATTAGCCGTCATTGATCGTGCAGCGACCGAGCGTATGTGCCAACAGGCCCGCAACACTCCGATTGCCATTTTTAACTTTGTTGAGGGTACGCGCTTTAGCGTCGCCAAACGCGAAGCGCAGCAGAGTGCTTATCGCCACTTATTGCGCCCTAAGGCAGGCGGCGTGGCGCAGGTACTTAGCCTGCTAGGAAACCAATTGGATGGTATCCTAGATGTGACGATAAGCTACACCAACTCGTCGCCCACTTTTTGGGGATTTTTGTGCGGTAAAGAAGCCCCCATTGCGCTATACGCACGGCAACTAGACATTCCTTTGTGGGTTAACACACCAGACCACCACGACGAAAAGCAGCATAAGGAACGCTTCCACACATGGATCAATGCACTCTGGCTGGAAAAAGATGGCCTGCTGGACGACCGAACCGCGCACGACTGACAGCCCTACTGGGCTGCTGTCTGTTTGCGGGGATGCTAACCGGCTGTGCCAGCGGCCCGCAATCGTCGTCTCAAGGAGCAGCACCTAGCGCCAGCCAGCTCAGCGGCGACTGGGTGCAAGTACGCCGTGGCGATACCCTGGGGGAATTGGCCGCAAGAGCTAGCGTACCGCTAGAGCGTCTGCAGCGCTTTAATCCAAGCGTCGATGCACGCCGCCTTGAAGTCGGCCAGCGGCTATTGATTCCCACTCAGCAAGAGCGTGCGCCTTCCGGCGGGCCTTATCGTTATCAAATTCGACCCGGCGATACTTTTTCAAGCATCGCGCGGCATTTTGGCACCACCAGTGGACGTATTCAGGGTGCCAACGCGGGCACATCAGCTACCAGCTTACGAGTAGGCCAAGTCATTAGCCTACCGCTAAGCAGTACGGCGACGAGAAGCTCAGCGAGCTCAAGCGGCGGATCGTCAAACGCTAGCCCGCCGACAGCCGTCAGTGCACCCAGCCAGCCGTTGCCCGCATCAGCACGACGCTGGCCCTGGCCGCTTGAAGATTATCGCGTGGTTCGCCGGTTCGGCCCTGATAGCCGAGGCACGCTACAGCCCATGTTGTTGGCTACTCAAGCCGGTGCCCGCGCCCAGTCCGTGGCACCAGGAGAGGTTCGCTTTGCCAACGGGATGCGCCAGCTAGGCGAGGTGGTCATCGTGCACCATGCCGATAATCTGCAAAGCGTGTACGCCCTGTGTGAGCGTATCTTGGTTAAGGTAGGACAGCAGGTCAGCGCCGGTGACGCACTGTGCGAAATAGGCCAAAGCGATTCGACTCAGCGCTATGACCTATTGTTTGATTTACGCCAAGGCGGCAAGCCTATCGACCCTAGGCAGGTACTTAGATAGACGAGTCAAGCGGAATATAAACGCACAGCCTGGCCGGTGGCTCATAAACCTTCATCGAGCCAGGCACTGCCCTGACACTGCGCTTTAAGCTCTACAAAAGCCTCATCCACTGCTCCCATGAAGCCCTCAGCCGTCTGGTCTGCATAGATGCTGTCTCCCACCGCCACATCACAATTACGTGGCACCAGTAATGCTTCGCCTTTGGGCAGCGCACGCCCTAAGCCTCTTAGTAGCACCGGGGTTACACCAATCTCCGGGGTTTCCTTGAGCATGTGATAAACGCCTTTTTTCATTGGCTGCATCGACTCAGGCTTACCGCGGCTGCCTTCAGGGAATAGGATAAGTATATCGCCAGCTTTCAGTGCCGTTTGGCAATCCGCCAGTAAATCCTTGCGCTCAGCGCTGCCATCACGATGCACTGGGATAATATCGAGCACGTTCGTCGAAAACCAAGCCAGCCAGCGATTGGAGAGAAAGTAATCCGCTGCCGCGACAGGACGAACCCGGTGTAACTGCGACCACGGAAACAGGCTCATCAGCACCAGCGTATCAAGATGGCTATTGTGATTGGCGATAATGACATGCGGCCCTTGCTTAGGCAGCCGCTCGCGTTGATAAACATTAAGCCCAATAACAATGATAATGAGAGGCCTAACCACAAGCATGAAAGACAGTATCTTCAGCCAGCGTTTCATGGCGGTTCCCTTAATAAGCAAAATAGCGATAGAAGTGGAAGAAGATAGGCGCGGTATAAATAATGCTATCGAGTCGATCCAGAATGCCGCCGTGACCAGGTATTAACTGCCCCGTGTCCTTGATACCTAGATCGCGTTTGACAGAAGAAATGACGACATCGCCAAAAAAGCCTGCCACCGCAATCATCGCCCCAACCACCAAACTCAGTTGCCAGGAAAGTCCCGTTAGATAAGGACCAATCATGCCCGAGCAAAGCGTCACCGTGACACAGCCACCAATAAAACCTCCCCAGGTCTTATTCGGGCTCACTAAGGGAATAATCTTGCGTCGACCCACCTGTTTGCCCCAAATGTACTGGCATACGTCATTGAACTGAGTCAGAAAGATCACAAAAAGAACGGGGCCAAGATATCCTGCAGCATGATTTATCACCGGCAGTGTTAATAGCGCGGCCAGGTGGCTAATACAGTAAACAGCTAGCATCACCATCCAATGAATAACACCGGCTGAGCGGATAAAGCCATTATTGTCACCCAGCAGCAGCATCCGTACAGGCAGGAATAAAAATACATAAACAGGTACGAACACGTTGAACATGCCGTACCAGTCATGCCATATCCAGAAATACTGCAGCGGAATGGCCAGGTAAGCCCAAAACAACACGCGACGATCGGTGAGCCGGGTCGGCACAATCGAAAAGAATTCCTTAAGTGCTAAATAGCTAAGAAATGCAAAGAACACAATTCCCGCTTGGCGATTGAGCATCAGCACAACAAATAGCAGACCAATCATCCACCACCAGGAGCGAATACGCAGCTTTAGCTCCTGATAATCCCGGGTCGGGTTCTGCTGCGCCAACCACAGTCGAGACAAACTGGCCACGCACAGCAACCCCAGCACAGCAAGCACGACCGTTCGTGCATGGGGTGCAATCTCAAACATGATCCGCACCCTGCTCTGTCGCCCGCTCAGGATCGCTGCTGATAACATGCGATTGATCCACAAGATAGCAATGAATAGCGCGGGTACGGCGCGCAATCGTCCAGGTACAGCCAACAACAAACACTAGCGTCACCACAAACATAGCGACACCCTTCGGCCACCAAAAAGATTCTAATACGCTAACTAAGCAGGCGGCGGTCAATAGCGCCATACGGTGTTGCTTAGCCATAGGCCCGAGAAAGCGCATAGGCGCACCCATCGAAGCACCCAACACACGAACGTAGGCCGTTGCCACCGCTAGCATAGCCGCCAGCCAGCCCATCCAAATACCGGCTGGCTGCCAGCTTGCGGCGGCATAGCCCGCGGCGACAAGCAGCAAGGTATCTGCAAGCCGGTCAGGCATGTCATTGTACAACTCACCAGAAGGCGTTGACTTGCCACCTTCCATGGCGACCATGCCATCGAAAAGATTGCACAGCAGCCGCCCCTGAATACCGGCAATAGCCATTATCGGCAGCAGCCAATCGGCACCCCCTTCCGCATGGCGCCAAAACACCAACATCAGAGCAGCGAACGCTGCAAAGCCGATACTCGCAAGGGAAATCTGATTGGGAGAGATCTGCCGTTTACTCAGCCAGACAGTAATACGTTGAGCGAAACGATGGTCACGGGTTTTGATGGGACGACGCGTCCCCTGAGAGGTGGTCAAAAGTCGATACTCCTAAGCATCACAGATGCAGCCATACTAATTCAGCGGTTAACAACGAAGCAACGCCTTTGAGCTGTATTCGCGCCTGCGCTTATTCGTCGTACTCCCAAGCGACGGCGAACACGTTTCAATGTCGCTATGCCCAGCTTATCTTTTAATCCGAGGCGCAAGACGCTAGAAACATGCTAGCGCCTTGCGCGGCGTGCTGTTATTAACCGCGATAATAGCCCGCTTTTACAAAGGGCATGGGCGTCACCACCATCGGCAGCTGTTTACCGCGCACGACCGCATACACAACGCTTTGCGGGGCTTCCTGCTCGCGGTTCACATAGCCCATAGCAACCGGCGTACCGATACTGGGACCAAAACCACCCGATGTAACTATTCCTACGTCATTGCCTGCCGCATCTACCAATGGGGCACCTTCGCGCACCGGCGCCCGGCCTTCAGCCAAAAGTCCTACACGCTTGCGGGTATGATCTTTGGTATCGACTTGATGCAAAATCACATCGGCACCTGGGAAGCCACCCGGACGCTCACCGCCATGACGACGCGGCTTGCCAATTGCCCAAATGAGCCCAGCCTCTATCGGCGTGGTTTGCATATCCATATCATGGCCATAGAGGCACAGCCCCGCCTCTAACCGCAGCGAGTCACGCGCGCCCAGCCCAATCGCCTCGACCTCGGGCTCGGCAAGCAGTCGTTCAGCAAACTCTTCGCAGAAATCGGCGGCGACGGATATTTCAAAGCCATCCTCGCCGGTGTAGCCGCTACGGCTAACCCACACTTCCTGGCCTGCAATGATAAAGCGGCCGTGCTGCATAAACACCAGCTCGCAAGCTTCGGGGCAAAGCCGCTGCATCACATCACGTGCCAGCGGGCCCTGCAGCGCCAGTAATCCGCGCTCTAAGGGCTCGATAGTATGGGTCGCTGACAAACTCAACCGCAAATGCGCCAAATCTTGATCTTTGCAGGCGGCGTTAACGACAAGATAAAAATGATCACCGGCATTCACCAGCATCAAATCATCAATGATTCCGCCTTCAGCGCTGGTGAAAATCCCATAGCGCTGAGCGCCCTTTTCCAGTCCGACGAGATCAGCGGGTATCAGCGTTTCAAGAGCCTGCGCTACGTTGTCGCCTGAGACCAGAATTTGCCCCATGTGCGAAACATCAAACAGACCGCACTGATGGCGCGTATGTTCATGCTCTTTTTTAACACCCAGCGGATATTGCACCGGCATATCGTAACCAGCAAAAGGCACCATTTTTGCACCTAGCCGACAATGTAATGCGTGAAGCGGCGTTTGCTTTAACGTTGTCATGAGACATTCCTCACTTAAATGGATCACTTAAAAGAGAACGGGAAGCCACCGACTAAGTGTCTTCCCGCCTCTGTAATGACTGACACCATGCACTCAATAGCGCGTCAAGCGCTTAGCGCATTATTGATCGTGGTCTAGCTCTTCACCCGGCAACACGTCTTTGCCGTCAAAATAGTCCTTGGTCAGTTTAAAGACTACGGGTGAAAGTAGTGCCAGAGCAATCAAGTTAGGGATCGCCATCATTGCATTAAAGGTATCAGCCATTAGCCAGATAAAGGTCAACTGCGCAATAGCCCCTAGCGGGATCGCCAATACAAACAGCACCCGATAGATCATGATAGAGCCGGTTCCGAACAGGAATTGGCAACATTTCTCTCCGTAGAATGACCAGCCAAGAATGGTGGTGAAGGCAAAAATAGCCAATGCCACCGCTACGATCTGGTTACCATACCCAGGTAACGCTGCATCAAATGAAAGTGCGGTCAGCGATGCGCCAGCCTCTCCCTCCATCCATACGGTAGAGGTCAAAATCACCAATGCGGTAATCGTGCACACGATAATCGTATCGATAAAGGTACCCAACATGGCAATCAATCCTTGGCGTACCGGGTTTTTAGTTTTTGCCGCTGCGTGTGCAATAGGTGCACTACCCAGGCCTGCTTCATTAGAGAAGATGCCTCGGGCGACACCAAAGCGAATGGCTGCCATGACAGCAGCACCGGCAAAGCCACCGGCCGCCGCCATCGGATTAAAAGCGTAGTAAAAGATCAGGCCAAACGCTTCGCCAATCTGATCAGCGTTGATAATCAACACCAGCAGGCCAGCCACCACGTAGGCAATCCCCATAATCGGCACCAGCTTACCGGCGACTTTAGCAATACGTTTGATACCACCCAGAATCACTGCACCTGCCAATACCATAATGACGATGCCCGTCAGCCAGTGAGGTACGCCGAAGGTGATGTCCATAGCATCCGCCACGGAGTTGGACTGGACAGTATTACCAATTCCAAACGCCGCCACAGCGCCAAAGAAAGCGAATACGCCACCTAACCACAGCCACTTTTTGCCTAGACCATTTTTGATATAAAACATCGGCCCGCCGACATGGAACCCCGTGCTATCGGTTTCACGGTAGCGAACGGCCAAGACTGCTTCAGCAAACTTGGTCGCCATACCCACTAATGCAGTAATCCACATCCAAAAAACCGCGCCGGGCCCACCTAGCGCAATGGCAGTAGCCACACCGGCAATATTACCGGTCCCGATCGTGGCAGAAAGCGCTGTCATCAAAGCATCAAAAGGCGATATTTCCCCCTCATCGCTGTCTTTCGACACGACGTTATCAGCGCTTGCCTTGGGCTCACGACCAGCCCACATTAGCTTGAAACCCATGCCGAGTTTTCTGATCGGCATCAGTTTCAAGCCAAGCTGTAGGTATATACCCACGCCCAGCAACAGAACCAGCATGAGTGGCCCCCAGACCACGCCATTAATGGCTCCTAATAGGTTAGTTAACATTTCCACGCGCTTCTCCTCACCCTTAGATTTGTTGCATTTATTGGCTATACATGACAGACGGAATGCCGATCCTAAGAACTGCTTCTAAGAACTGCTTCTAAGAACTGCTTCTAAGAACTATTCCTAAGCACTGTCTGTAAGAACACTTTGGCGATCAAACATGACGCTGTCACGGAGTTATCACGCATGTTTTACACTATATACTTAGTCAGCTCATAGGGTGATGTCGCTTGCTCATAGCGTATGCTGCTTTTTTTATAACTGCGTGCAATGCTGGGCTCCTAACGAAACCATGTCCTGATCAAGCTCGCAAAGGAGTGATCAAGAAACTTGTTTCCGATTGGAAACACGTTAACATGCAGCATTATTCGTTTGCCGGCTACCCACTGACAGTCGCCAAGGCGAGCCACAAGCGCTAGTATGCTTAGATACAGAAAACCGCTTCATATAGGAAATTATCATGAGCAACCTTCCCGCAAATCTTCGTTATGCTGCAAGTCACGAGTGGGTGCTTGATCATCAAGACGGCACCCTCACAATAGGTATTACCGATCACGCTCAGCAAGCGTTAGGTGATGTGGTTTTTGTCGAATTACCTGAAGTAGGTGCAGTGCTTACGAAAGGTCAGGAGTTCGGTGTTATTGAGTCTGTCAAAGCGGCATCTGATCTTTACTCACCCGTGAATGGTGAGGTCATCGATGTCAATGAAGCGCTTGAAGACTCTCCAGAAACAGTCAATGACTCTCCTTATGACGGCGGCTGGATCATGAAAGTACGCATTGATGACGCGGCTCTCGAAGACCTGCTAGACGCAGATGCGTATCAAGCAACGCTTGGCGCTGACGACTAATACGATAGTAGAGCCTGCCGTTTCTGGCGGGCTCTTCGCTTTTTGCCGCTGCACGGTTCTCTTCTAACGTCCGGAATCTACCTCATGTCTTTTGAAACACGCCGCCTGGCCGAGCTGGCCGATCACGATGCTTTTATTAAACGTCATAACGGCCCCAATGCCGACGACGTATCTAGCATGCTAAACGCGCTCAACATGAAGGACATGGACGATTTAATTGAGCAAACGGTGCCAAGTGACATTCGCCTTGGGCGCGAGCTAGCGCTTGACGATCCGCGCAGCGAAGCAGAAGCACTCGATTACTTAGCGCAGCTTGCGCGGCAAAATCGCGTGGTTAAAAGCTATATTGGCCAAGGCTATTACGGCACTCATATGCCCGCGGTTATCCAGCGCAACGTGCTAGAGAATCCCGGCTGGTATACGGCCTACACGCCCTATCAGCCAGAGATCTCCCAGGGCCGTCTTGAAGGCTTGCTAAATTTCCAGCAGGTCGTGATGGATTTAACCGGCATGGAGCTTGCCAATGCTTCACTACTTGATGAAGCAACCGCCGCTGCCGAAGCCATGGCGCTTTGCAAACGTGGCAATAAGAAAAGCAAGTCCAACGCCTTTTTCGTGGCCGACGACGTTTTTCCGCAAACGCTGGATGTCGTCAAAACACGCGCCGAGTTTTTTGGCTTTGAACTGATTGTTGGTGCCGCTGAAGATCTAGCCCAGCATGATGTGTTTGGCGCCTTGGTTCAGTCCCCCTCAGCAACTGGCCAGGTGCGTGATCTTGCGCCGCTCATAAGCCAAGCCGCTGAACGCAATATTATGACCTGCGTTGCCACCGATCTATTGAGTCTTGTGGTGCTGAAAGAGCCCGGCCAGCTGGGTGCCGACATCGTCGTTGGCAACTCACAGCGCTTTGGCGTACCGATGGGCTTTGGTGGCCCACATGCGGCGTTCTTCGCCACCTCCGATAAACTTAAACGCTCCATTCCTGGGCGCATTATCGGGGTGTCTAAAGATAGCCGTGGCAATACGGCGCTGCGCATGGCGATGCAAACGCGCGAGCAGCATATTCGTCGTGAAAAAGCGACGTCTAACATTTGTACTGCACAGGCGTTGCTGGCCAATATCGCCGGTTTCTACGCCACCTATCACGGCGCTGAAGGCCTACGTAAGATTGCTGGTCGCGTTCACCGCCTGGCAACGTTACTTGCCGAAGGTCTCAAGCAAGCCGGCTTATCGCTCGCCCATGACAGCTGGTTTGATACGCTGTGCTTAACCGGTGTGGACGCAGGCAAGATTCATGGCCGCGCCATGACCCACGACATTAATCTACATTACTTTGCCAATGGCGATGTGAGCATCAGCCTGGATGAAACCACCACAGCTCACGACATCGCGACGCTGTTTGACGTTTTACTTGGCGATGAACACGGCCTGTCTGTCGCGGTACTGGACGAGCAGGTCATCTCAAGCGGCACATCGGGCATTCCCTCTAGCTGCCAGCGTGAAAGCGATTTTTTGATCCACCCAACCTTTAGCCGCTACCGCAGTGAAACGGAAATGCTGCGCTACTTAAAGCGCCTTGAGAATAAGGATCTATCGTTAGCACACGCGATGATCCCGCTCGGCTCCTGCACCATGAAGCTTAACGCCACCAGCGAAATGATACCCGTCTCCTGGCCATCGTTTGCGCACCTGCATCCCTTTGCGCCTCGCGATCAAGTCGCCGGCTACCATCAGATGATCGACGAACTCTCGGCTTTTCTGGTCGAAGTGACCGGTTACGATCATCTTTCGATGCAGCCAAACTCCGGTGCACAGGGCGAATATGCCGGATTAGTAGCCATTCGTCGTTATCAGGCCGCTCAGGGTGAAAGCCATCGCGATGTCTGCTTAATTCCTAGCTCTGCCCACGGCACCAACCCTGCCTCAGCGGCCATGGTGCAGATGAAGGTGGTGGTGGTTGAATGCGACCAAAACGGCAACATTGATATGGCGGACCTGCGCGCTAAAGCCGAGCAACACCGCGACCAGCTATCAGCCATTATGCTGACCTACCCTTCTACGCACGGCGTGTTTGAAACGAGCGTGCGGGAAGCCTGCGACGTTGTTCATGACAATGGTGGCCAGGTGTATATCGATGGCGCCAACATGAATGCCCAAGTAGGTTTAACGCGACCCGGTGATTTTGGTGGCGATGTTTCCCACCTCAACCTGCATAAAACCTTCTGTATTCCTCACGGTGGCGGCGGCCCGGGCATGGGGCCTATTGGCGTTAAAGCGCACCTTGCGCCCTATGTCTCTAACCACGTCGTAACGCCCATCAGCGGCGTCAATGCTGATAGCGGCGCCGTCTCCGCGGCAGCCTTCGGCAGCGCGTCCATTCTGCCTATTTCCTGGGCTTACATTAAGATGATGGGCGCTCGCGGGCTGCGGGAAGCAACCGAGCTTGCCATCCTCAACGCCAACTACATTGCCAAGCGCTTAGAAACATCCTTTCCTATTCTTTATCGCGGAAAGAATGGCACAGTGGCACACGAATGCATCATTGATATTCGTCCGCTTAAAGGCGCCTCTGGGATTAGCGAAGAAGATATCGCTAAGCGCTTAATGGACTATGGCTTCCACGCGCCGACTATGTCCTTCCCGGTGCCTGGCACGCTGATGATTGAACCGACTGAGTCTGAGTCGCTGTATGAAATCGACCGTTTCTGCGATGCGATGATTGCTATTCGGGAAGAGATTGCGCGTGTCGAGCGTGGCGAGTGGCCGCTGGATAACAACCCGCTCGTGAATGCACCGCATACTCAGGCGGATCTTATGGATAACGACTGGCAGCGGCCCTATGACCGCCAGCTAGCGGCGTTCCCAACGCCAGCTGTCCAAGCGTCTAAATACTGGCCCGCCGTTAACCGCGTCGACAATGTCTTTGGCGATCGTCAGTTGATTTGCTCTTGCCCAAGCATCGACGAATACCGCAACTCCTAACGTCGATTAATCACAACGCCTCTGCTGCCGAGATATTCAACGGCAACAGGGGCGTTTTTTCTTGCAGGCGCTGAGCATGAAATCCGTTCAAAAGCTTCTCATAGCGCTTTGGCAAAACGGAGTCACGCCGACGTAATAGATACAGCACTTCATTGACCGCATTTGGCAAATTAAGCTCTTTAACCTGACGCTGCCAAGGCGAAGTTTCTAGTACCAGCCGCGATACCACCGTAAAACCCAGCCCCCTGGCGACCGCGTCTAACACCATGCTCACTTCATTGGTAAAACCCTGATGCCGGAAATGCGTCATCGAACGAAACTCATCCGGATAATTTGCGCGCAGCAGCGCGTTAGCATGGTTGATGCCATCGTAATAATTCAGAAAGCCAATACCCATTAAATCTGACAAGGTGCTGCCAGCAAAATCAGCGGGTACGACTAAGCACAGCGGCTCCTGGTGCCAAAGCGAGCAATCAAGCTCAGAATGGCTCATCGCCTCCGTCACAATGCCTATGTCGTAACGCCCATCAAGAAGGTCATTCACAATTTCATGGTTAAAGGCAAAGCTATAATTGACCGTTAAGTTAGGATGCATTTGCTGCTGCCCTAAGATAAACGGATAAAACATCAGACCGACACTTCCAGGGGATGCTATCCGGCAATCGCCGCTGTCTAAAGAGTCATCGTCCAGACCATGGCGGAACTGCTCGTGATCGGCAAACAGCTTCAAAGCATAGTCGTAGGCTCGGCGGCCCGTTTCGGTGAGCGTAAAGCTACGCCCCTTGCGTTCCAGCAGCTCTTTATTTAAGTATCGTTCCAACTTGCGGACATGCTGGCTTACGCCAGGCTGAGTCATTTCTAAACGATGCGCGGTGCGTGTAAAACTCCCTGTTTCTACAAGCGTGATAAAGGTACGAAAATACTGGGCATTAAACATAGTTAATCGCCATGGCCTTGGGAACATTCTTTTGGAGCAGTTTTTGGGAACAGCTTTTTTGAGACAATTTCTACAAGGCAGTGTTTAAAAAAATCTATAAAACGGCCTTTACGAAACAGTCTTACTAAGCAAAAGGCTCTTTAGTCGCCATCACTTTATAACGCTTATAATAGCACAGCTGCGATACGCTCCCGTTGCGCTGTACCCACTGCTTGAGCGTGATAGTATGCATAAAGCAGTTATCAAACGATCATGGACAGCCTCACTAATGACCGCAAACGTTCAACCTCGCGCGACCCTTTCGAGCATCATTTCCCCCGAGGGAAGCCTCGAAGTACTTTCTCAACATGAAGTAAATCGACTCCATAGCACGTCTCAAAACGGTCTGCATGACCTGCTAAGACGCTGTGCACTGGCAGTGCTGAATTGCGGTAACCCCACCGACGATAGCCTCGCTATTTTAGAAGCCTACAAAGATTTCGATATTGAGGTATTGCAACAAGATCGCGGCATTCGCCTAAAACTGACTAACGCACCAGCAGAAGCATTTGTCGACGGCCGCATGATTCGTGGCATTCGTGAACATCTTTCGTCGATCATTCGCGATATTGTGTACGTTTATAATGAGATTCAGCACCATGACCGCTTTGACCTAAGTACAGGGGAAGGCACCACTAATGCGGTTTTTCATATCCTGCGCAAAGCAGGCACGCTGAAGCCCGGTCGTGACCCAAGTCTCGTCGTCTGCTGGGGCGGCCACTCCATTTCACGGGAAGAGTACGAATACACTAAAGATGTCGGTTACCACCTAGGCCTACGCGATTTAGATATTTGTACCGGCTGCGGGCCTGGCGCCATGAAAGGGCCAATGAAAGGCGCGAACGTCGCCCATGCGAAACAGCGACGCAAAGAAGGCCGTTATTTAGGCATTTCAGAGCCCGGCATAATCGCGGCCGAAGCGCCTAACCCTATCGTCAATGAATTAGTCGTTATGCCGGATATTGAAAAGCGCTTAGAGGCCTTTGTGCGTTTAGGGCATGGCATCATCGTTTTCCCTGGCGGCGTGGGTACCGCAGAGGAGATTCTCTATTTGCTAGGCATTTTGCTGCATCCCAGCAACAAAGACATTCCTTTCCCGTTAATTTTTAGCGGCCCTGCTGATTCGGCAGCCTACTTCCAAAAAATAGACGAGTTTTTAGTCTATACCCTTGGCGAAGATATTCGTCGCTACTACACCATCATTACCGGTGATCCGGTAGCCGTTGCGCGTAGCATGCGTCAAGGTATCGATGAGATCGCTGAATTCCGGCGCGCGCATCAGGACGCTTTCTACTACAACTGGCGCCTGACGATTGCACGTGACTTTCAAGCGCCCTTTGAACCGACCCATGAAGCAATGCGCGCTCTGGCACTGCATCGCCAACAGCCTACTCACGAGCTGGCGGCTAATCTCCGCCGCGCTTTTTCAGGGATTGTCGCTGGCAACGTAAAAGAACCCGGTATTCGTGCAATTAAAGCCCATGGCCCCTTCGAGCTGACGGCTGAACCTGAGTTGATGCACCGCCTAGATGAGCTATTAACCTCCTTCGTCGCTCAGGGCCGTATGAAACTTGATGGGCAGCCCTACACGCCCTGCTATGTGTTGAAATAGCCGAACGTGTAATCAAATTGCCGCCTACTCACCATTCAGCCGCCTAGGTAAGGCGGCTGACTTTTTAGCAATCACCGGACCCGCCCATGCTAATTGCGTTTATTACGTTGTTGATTGCTGGAATCGTCAAAGGCGCGATAGGGTCAGGTGTCCCGGTTATTGTCGTACCTATTCTCACGATGCTTTACGACGTGCAGCTCGCTATCGCGATTCTGATTGCACCTAACCTGTTTAGTAACGCCTTACAGATATGGCAATACCGTCATGATTTATTGCCACTGCGCTTTTTAGCCGTTTTTTCTATCGCCGGCGGCCTGGGCATCCTATTGGGAACTTGGGGGCTCGTAATATTATCGCCCGACATGCTGTCACTCGGCGTGGCTTGTGCGATTGTCTTGTATCTGGTTATTAAATTAACCAGGCGCCATTTTACGCTCTCTTTTGAAACGGCTAAACGCGTGGTTATTCCTGCAGGGCTAATGGCAGGTATTCTTCAAGGAGCAGCAGGCATGTCGGCACCGGCTTCGGTGACTTTTCTTAATGCGATGCAGCTCGAACGACGCGTATTTATTGGTTCAATATCGGTTTTCTTTGTTGCGATTACCAGCGTTCAAATGCCGGCACTCATTGCCACTGGCATTCTCACATGGGAGCGCTTCCTGCTCAGCATGGCCGCCTTGATGGTGTTGCTAATTACCATGCCGTTTGGCGCAAGCTTAGGCAAACGTCTACCTCACCGCTGGTTCGACAACCTTATCATGCTGCTTCTTGCCACCATCGCATGCAAAATTTTTGTAGATACCTTGTTCATCCGATAGTACCAACGCTGGGCATTCAGGCATGCAGGGGAACCAATTTATAAAAATCAGCCCTAACGTAATGACTTAAAGAGCGTACGACTCACTCATTAACTGCTGAAAGGAATTCACAATGCCGATGATTGACCAACTTAATAGTGGCAAAACGAAAGACTTCGCAAAACATTGCTATGAAAGCAGCTCGACAGACAAACTTCGTAATGCTGTTGAAGGCCAGCCAGATCAAGCAGAAATGGCCCATTGGGGTCTTAGCGAAGGTGAATGGAAAGAGGCAATGGCCGCAGCGTTAGCGGATCAAATGGAAGGAAAGTAACGACGCCGTGTAGGCCCTAACCAATCAAAAAAAGCGCTACCGGTCAACCGATAGCGCTTTTTTACGTTGTGGCATTTTTTCAGTCGCTACTTTTCTGAGGATGCCATGGCATCTCCATATTGATCGCGTAAACGCGCTAGCCTGTCTATTTCACTAGCCGTCAAATCGGATGAATCCCACAGTGCCTGATCGTCTTGACCGCGCACGCCTTCCACACTAATCGTTAGCGTCGCGCTTTCAGGAATCTCCACGTTTCCCCATGGCCCAAACCGGTTGGGTGCAAGGCTTAGCGACTGAGTCTCCCCCGCCTCAATGCCACCGGCAATGATGTAATAGAAGGTTTCATCGACCCAGGGCGTTTCCCGGCCTGGACTCATCACAACGCCCCTCAGGGCAAGCTGCGATAAGGCCTGGGCGGTGCCATTGGTCATTTTAAGATCAATAACCGGTTCGGGAGCGCCATAAGGACTCTCGCTGATATAAAATCGAGCTTCATCAATGCTAAAACGCGCTAGCTGCTCTTTATCGCTTGCTGCTTTCGCCTGCTTTTCTTGAAGGCGGGACAATGTTCGAATGGCCTGCTCGCGTTCTCTTGAGCGCCGCTCTCGCAGTATCTCGTCAGCACGCTTAATGACTTCGTCTCCCGTTAGCCCATGCATTTGAGCATTAGCCAACTCGGCAATCTCAGCGGCATTCATACGTTGCGGATTAAGAATATCGATGCCATCAAAGGTCGCGGTAGCAATGATGATCAGCGCTTTATCAAAATCGTTTCGTTTATAAACAGGCAGTGATTCACGCACGTTTTCGACTGAAACGACTGACGCTGGCATGGAGCTAGTATCGATTTTTGGATCTGAGCAACCAGCTATCACCAACAACGATAGTGATATGGCAGACAGCCTGATAAGGCTCCACATACAATCACCTCAAAACAGCAGATAAAATTGCTGAGGAGCTTAACGGAAAGCGCTACCTACCACTACCCCTTGGCTTTTTTTAGTGAGCCCTTTGCATACTCAAAATAATAGGATTTCTGTTCGATTCAAACTCTCCGCCATGGATTTTTCGGCCCTAGCTCAAAGAAGAGGCTTAACTAGGCTGGCCTCACCTGAATAACATTTGTTATTTAAACCGTATTTAACGCTTCAGCCGGTCCAAAGTGTTCAAAATGGCGCATTGATGCCGGCACACCTAACCGCTCCAACTCGCGATTGACCAGCACCATAAAGGCATGAGGACCAACAAAATAGCAGCGGGCCTCTGGCGTCAAATAATTTGCTAGCAACGCATCGTCGATTCGACCTTGATGATCACCACCCGCCTGATTTTCGTAAATAGTTACCGTATTTAGTTGCTCAGGGTAGGACGTGCGCAGCACGGCCAGAGCATCGCCGAACGCGTGATGTTCAATATCTAATGCGGCATGCAAATAGGTGACGTTTCTGCCTAACTTAAGCGCCTGCTTGGCAATTGGCAGCAAGGGCGTTTGACCAACGCCGCCGCTAATCAGCAGCAGCGGCTCGTTATCACCGGCCAATATCAACTCACCGGCGGGAGGCAGCAGCTCAATAGTGTCGCCGATGCTCAACTGGTCATGAAAGTGTCGACTTGCAACACCATGGTCTTCGCGTTTGATGGAAAGCCGGTAAGAGCGGCCATTGGGTACATCTGAAAGGCTGTAATGCCGATAAACCGACTCCCCGTTGATAAACAGCTTCACACCAATATACTGCCCTGGTAGATGGACAGCGACTTCTTTACCGTCTTCAGGTTCTAGAATGAATGAACGAATGACGCTGCTTTCCTGCTTGGTTTGCGCAATCCGAAAACGGCGCGTGCCACGCCAGCCCCCGGGCTGCTGTTCAAAGGTGTTATAGCGCTGTTTTTCCATGTCTATCAGGACATCAGCCAGCTCCTGATACAGCCCACTCCACGCATCGGCTATTTCAGGCGTAACGGCATCCCCAAGCACCTCGCCAATGGCCGCCATTAAGCACTCACCGACAATAGGATACTGATCCGGCTGAATGTCCAAGGCGACATGTTTATTGACCACTATTTCTAAGGTTTCACGCGCTTTCTGGGGCGATTGGCGCAGTTGAACATAGGCCAATATCATGCCTGCTAGCGCGCGAGGCTGGCCGCCATTTTTTTGATGTGTCGAGTTAAATAATGGCTTGACCTGAGGATAGCGCTCAAACATAAGCGGATATAAACGCTGAGCAATGGCGTTGAGATGCTCAGCCACTACAGGAGCAGTCATTTGAATAATGTCTTCTTGCGCAGGAGTCAACATAAGCACCTCATAAGATATATTTTAAATACACCTTTAAGATACCAAGCTTTCCTCATGGCGTAAATCATGGCGTAAACATATCGTGAATATCGTTTCAGCATGCCTTTGCACGCCGTACAATGGAGTTTTTCTTGCGCTGATGGCTTTCTATGCACCTAACTCGCTATACCGATTACTCAATTCGCGTACTGCTATATCTCGCGGTTAAGGGCGAAGAACGGTCGACGATCAAAGAAATAGCTGAGACATTTTTCATTTCAAGCAATCATCTAATGAAAATTGTCCAGGAGCTCAATCAAAAGGGATATCTCACCGCGATACGCGGTAAAAAGGGCGGGCTGCTGCTTTGCCGGCAGCCAGAAACAATTTCTTTAGGGGCGTTGATTCGCGACACTGAAAGCGAGATGGCGCTGGTCGAGTGTTTTCGTGACGATAACAGCTGTGTAATCACGCCCTCATGCCGATTGAGGCCGATATTAGCGGAAGCGCTATCGGCATTTCTTAGCGTATTAGATCAATATACTCTTGCCGACTTATTGCAAGATCGCTCTCAGCTTGCAACGCTGATGCGGATTCCTGTATTCACTATTAGTGAATAGCTAATGGCTGGCCTGATGGACTAGCGGACCACACGAAACACTCAGACAAAAAAACGCCGCTCGGTTTTAACCTAAGCGGCGTTTTTCAACATATTTGGTCGGAGCGACAGGATTCGAACCTGCGACCTTTGCAACCCCATTGCAACGCGCTACCAAGCTGCGCCACGCTCCGCTGTCTTTGTTGGCCTTTACATCTTTGCCTCAAGACGGTGCGTATACTAGCCGGTTCGTGAACAAATGAAAAGACCTTATAGCGTTTCTTTTCAAGTATTTGTCACGCCCCACTGTTACCTTTCATACCCTCTTCACTCGCGTTGATCAGCTTCAAGCAGAAGATACGCCATGGCGTCATACACACCAGGCGCAGCCACGAGCAAATGCTCTGAGTAGAGATCAGCTGGCACCGCTGACGGCACTTCGTATAAGTGCCCTACTCGTGCGCCCGCCTCTCGTGCTATTACCCATCCTGCAACAAAATCCCAGGGCGAAACACTTTCGTAATAGGCATCTAAGCGTCCACAGGCAACATCGCATAAATCTAGCGCGGCCGCGCCATTGCGACGAAGATCTTGGCAGTGCATTAATACTGCTTCTAAACGTTTTAGCAGCTGTTTACGCGATTCATGACGATACGGAAAGCCTGTACCCACCAAGCTATGCATCAGCGAATCTGCATTGCTCGGCTGAATGGGTTGACCATTACAAAAAGCCCCTCCACCTTCCACAGCACTAAAGGTTTCGCCTAAAAATGGCGCATGAACAACGCCCACTTTGGCAATACCCTCTTCCAGCCATCCTATCGATACGGCGACGTGACGCAATCCCTGCGAGAAATTGACCGTGCCATCGATAGGGTCAACAACCCAAAGATGTGATGCTTCCACATGCACAGCGCTTTCTGGAGCGAGTTCTTCACTCATTCGTGCTTCGCTTGGAAAGTGCTCCTCTAACCGCTTACTAATAAGTTGATCAACGGCAACATCAACATCCGTTACCAGTTCATTGTCTTTTTTCATCCGCCGTGAAAAACCTTGTTGCTCACGAGCGCGAACAATCATCTGGCCTGCTTCTTCAGCAATGGAAATGGCGATTTTGAGCCGCGACGATAGCGTGTGGTCAGTCATTGAATCTCCTATTTAGGATGACTAATGGATATAACTACACACCATAAGCTGACAAGGGATAATTTTCGAGTCGCATTAGCTTTTAATGAATATATTTAGCGCGGACTAGCCCCTCTTATCTGAGCGTAACGTTATACCCATTGTTGTTAATCCTTCATTCAAAAATTCAACGACATTCAGAAGGCAAAAATTTAGGATCGATCTCGTTGTCACCACCCACTCTGCACTCCCAATTAATACCCTCACCACCTTCCCCATTAGGATCAAAAACTAGCGTGCCACCTGCTAAATCACTAACAACCGACGTATCTTGCATTGTGATTACTGTTACGCCCGACTCACCTGGAGAAACATCAATACTTGCAACATACCTGCCCGAGAGCTGGTCTGGCGCAGAGAGCCCTGCTTGCTCATTATCATCAGGAAATGCACCGTGCGTTATATGGTACTCAGAAATAGCTGCTTTTACAGGCGACATTAAACTCAAGGCCTCACCCACCTGCGCACGCCCTACATAGTTCTGATACTGGGGCACCGCGAAGGACGCCAAAACCCCAATAATAGCCACAACGATCATCAGTTCGATCAGCGTGAAGCCGCGCTGATTACTGCACCGGAGTACACGCATTTCTCTTAATGATAATGGCACAGTTAAGCTCCTGATATTTCTCAATAAAATTAAATATAAAGCTAATTATAATGAATTATAAAAATTAAAAATAGCTCACTTTATTTAATATTACAAGCTAGAAACAACTGATAATTAATTTAAAACCACCCTATTATTATCATCAAAAATCGCGCTAAGCTGGCAGACTAAGCTGCCCAATAAAGATACAAGCATTCGTTTATGCCTATCTAACATAGGTCTTCAGATGAGTCAGTCCTATATTAAGCCTACGGTAAGCCATCCTATGCCTAACGCTGACGCTTTTAATACTAAACGCCGCCTTGTCCATCATGGGCTATTGACGGAATCACAAGCAGACGCGGTGGAAATAGAGGAAAACAATCTAAAAATATTTTATTTTCAGCATGTTATTGATAGCGGGCTGGTTAAAACTGTCGAAGCAGCGGTAATAGTGGGCTATGAGCATAGGCTTCCTATCATCAATCTTGATGACGTTAATATTAATAGCTTACCACCACCATCTGAATACCCAGCTAAGCTACTGCAGCGCCTTCAAGCTTTGCCATTGTCGCGCCATGGCCATCATTTAATCGTGGCGGTCGCTTATCCATTGACATTGACAACGCTGGATGAACTGCAAATAGCCACGGGACTTAATGTTGAATGCATACTCGCACCTGCAGATCAAATCTCTGCATCTCTTAATCGCTATTTTTGTTTAGATGAGCATGAAGATGACACGCTAAATAAACTGGATACTATTGATGCAGCTATTAACGACTTAAACACATTGGCTAGGCAGCACATGGATCACGCAAGGCCCCTAGAAAAGTCCTTTCAGGACAGTGATGATGCGCCCGTCGTAAGATTTGTTAATAACATCGTGTCGGATGCGGTTCGTCGTGGCGCGTCCGACATTCATTTTGAGCCCTATGAAACACTTTATCGCGTACGCTTTCGCATAGACGGACTGCTCGTTGAAGTTGCACAGCCTCCGCTAGCATTGTGCAAAAGGATTGCTGCTCGTTTAAAAGTCATGGCGCGCTTAGACATCTCAGAACGACGGCTGCCGCAGGACGGCTCACTAAAACTCAATATGTCGCGCACGCGCGCTCTCGACTTCAGGATTAATTCGCTGCCAACGGTTTATGGTGAAAAGATAGTGCTTCGAATTCTAGATCCCAACACCGCCCAGCTAAGCATCGAACAGCTAGGCTTTACCGATGAACAGCGTGATCACTATCAGCAAGCGTTAAGTCAGCCTCAAGGAATGATCCTAGTAACAGGGCCTACCGGTAGTGGTAAAACCGTTTCGCTCTATACCGGTATTAATATTCTCAATAAAGTTGAGCGCAATATTTGTACCGCAGAAGACCCTGTTGAAATCAAGGTGCCCGGTATCAACCAGGTAAGCGTGCTACCAAAAATAGGCCTTGATTTTGCAAGCTCCCTACGGGCATTTTTGCGCCAAGATCCGGACGTAATCATGGTCGGTGAAATTCGAGATCTTGAAACAGCTGATATTGCTGTCAAAGCAGCGCAGACAGGCCACTTGGTGCTCTCGACTGTACACACTAACTCAGCTGCTGAAACGCTCACCCGCCTTGCTCAAATGGGCATTTCATCATTTAACATCGCTAGCGCCGTGAAACTCATCCTTGCCCAGCGCTTGGCGCGCAAACTTTGCCCACATTGCAAAGAGCCTGCGGAAATTCCTCATGAAATATTACGTAAACAAGGCTTCTGTGATGACGAAATTCTTCACTCGACTATCTACAAAGCTGCCAGCTGCAGCCACTGCACGCAAGGTTATAAAGGTCGTATCGGACTTTATGAAGTGGTGCCTATCACCGATGCCATTCGCCAGCTAATACTGCGTGATGCTAACGCGCTGGATATCGATCAACAGGCCCGTCGAGAAGGCTTTCTCAGCCTTCATCGCAACGGCTTATTAAAAGTAATGCAGGGTGTTACTAGCCTTGAAGAGATCCACCGAGTGAGCAAGGAGTAAGGCATGGCCAACACGACACACCTGCGCCCAACTCGTGCCATTAAGCTTTCGCGCTGGAAATGGATCGGCAAAGGGCCTCAAGATAGGTCATTAAGTGGTGAAATGATAGGACGCAATAAGGCTGAAATAGCCGCAGCATTGCGCAAGCAAGATATCGTTATCAGGCGCATCAGCAAGAAAAGCAACGTAGTCGGCAGTAGCCGCATTAACGCTAGTGACATCACGCTATTTGCTCGCCAGATGGCAACAATGATTCGAGCGGGCATTCCCTTACTGCAAGCGCTTCAAGTGGTCACTGAAAGCTTGAAGAAACCTGTTATGGTGGCCGTCATGCAACGGCTGATGATTGATATTTCGTCAGGCTCTAGCTTTTCTGACGCCTTAGCCCATCATCCAAAACACTTTGATCGGCTGTTTGTTAACTTAATAAATGCAGGTGAACAATCTGGTGCGCTGGATCAAATGCTCGATCGTGTTGCCACCTATAAGGAAAAAGTGGCGTCGTTGAAAGCGCGTGTTAAAAAAGCGCTGTGGTATCCCTGCACTGTTTTGACGATTGGCACTGCAGTGACCATGCTGCTGTTAATTAAAGTTGTGCCCGAGTTCGAGGCTATGTTTCAGAATTTTGGCGCGGAGCTACCGGCACTAACGCAGATGACAGTGAATTTGTCCGAGCTTGCTCAGCGCTACTGGCTCGCAGTGCTGGCCGTAACGGGTATCGCTGTACTGCTACTCAAAATAAGCATTCAGCGTTCCCCAAGAGTTACCTATCGCATGCATACAGTGCTGCTTCACTTACCCGTGATAGGCGATATTGCACATAAATCCGCTCTGGCGCGCTTTTCACGCACTTTAGCAACGACGTTCGCGTCTGGCATCCCCCTGGTCGAGGGTCTAGATATAAGCGCCGGAGCCACAGGCAGTAAGGTGTATGAGCGTGCGGTGCTACAAACACGTCGGGATGTCGCCACCGGGCATCCGTTACATTTCTCTATGCGCATGACAAACTGCTTTCCATCTATTGCTATTCAAATGGTAGGGGTCGGGGAAGAGGCTGGCTCATTAGACGCCATGCTTAATCGCATCGCCGATTATTATGAAGAAGAAGTAGATAATAAAGTCGATGCGCTAACATCGCTCATGGAGCCCATTATCATTGTTATATTAGGTGTTGTGGTAGGTGGCGTTGTGGTCTCGATGTATTTACCTATCTTCGAGTTGGGCTCTGCTCTCTAATGTTTCTATCATTTCAAAATGCTAAGGAGCGACATGTACCATCCTTCACTTATTGTATGGCTACTGACTTTAATGGTTGGGCTGTGCTTGGGTAGTTTTCTCAACGTCGTGATTACACGCCTGCCAGTAATATTAATGCGCCATTGGCGCAGCGAGGCTCGTGCAGCTCTTGAACTAGAGGAAGAACAATCAACGCGCTTTAACTTAGCAACACCTGGCTCTATGTGTCCACGCTGTGAAACCCCTATTGCTTGGCACGACAATCTGCCTATTATCAGCTGGATAAAGCGTCGTGGGCGCTGCGCCGAATGTAAAATCGGCATTAGCTTACAATATCCCTTAGTGGAAATAGCCGGCGGCCTGCTAGCCATAGCCGTGTTATCGCTTCACGGACTAAACGCACAATCAGCATTTATCTATGCCGCCTGCCTGATGCTGCTGGCGCTCGCCGTGATCGACTTTCGCACTCAGCTATTACCCGATGTAATCACCATCCCCTTACTATGGGCAGGTTTGCTGTTCCAGCTCATCTTCCAACCCTTTATGCTCTCGAATGCCATCATTGGCGCAATGGCAGGTTACTTAATCCTGTGGAGCTTTTATTGGCTATTCAAACTGATCACTGGTAAAGAAGGTATGGGCTTTGGCGACTTCAAACTACTCGCGGCACTTGGCGCTTGGCTGGGATGGAGCTTTTTACCACTATTGCTAATCCTTTCCGCAGGGCTTGGAGCTGTTGTAGGGCTCATTGCACAAGCCTGTTTGCCACATCTGCGTGGGAAGCCACTCCCCTTCGGCCCATTCCTAGCGCTCGCGGGCTGGGTAGCATTGTTAGTCGGTGATGAGCTTATGTCGCTATATGTCAGTATGATTATTTAACACTTAGTCATTTAAAACTTAGCCATTTGACACTTCACTATATGAGGCACTAATGATTATCGGATTAACCGGGGGGATTGGATCAGGTAAGTCTACCGTTGCTCGTGCCTTCGAAACGTTTGGCGCCGCCTGGATTGATGCCGACGATGTTGCTAGAGAAGTCGTTGCCGCCGGGGAGCCCGCGCTGATCGCTATTAAAAATCGCTTTGGTGATCGTATCATTTGCCAAGATGATGGCACGCTCAATCGCGCCGTTTTACGTGACATTGTATTTAAAGACCCAGAACAACGACAGTGGCTAGAATCAGTCACGCACCCCAAAATACGCGAGCGTATTCTAGAGCACTTGAAGCGGCTTAAATCCCAGGGCGCGCCGTATGTTCTGCTAGTGTCACCGCTACTGTTTGAATCGGGTCAAAGCGAGCTGGTCGGCCGCTGCATCGTTGTTGATGTGCCCCAAGCGCTGCAACTATCCAGGACGCTAATGCGAGATGGGGTGAGTGAAAGCCAGGTGCGTGCTATTCTCGCGGCCCAACTTACACGCGACCAACGGCTGGCAAAGGCAGATGATGTGATTGATAACAGTGGTGACCACGCGAGCATGAGAAAGCAAGTGGCACGACTTGATGCATCCTACCGACAGCTGCTTAACTGCTGATCCATCGCATTTGTTACCGCAAACGGAGTTTTTATGGCTAGCCCTGCAAATGATTCCCCACTCGAGGTTAACTGCCCACAGTGCGCCAAGCCCGTTCAGTGGCTACCAGAAAGTACGTATCGCCCTTTCTGCAGCAAGCGCTGTCAGCTGTTAGATTTAGGCGCCTGGGCCGACGAATCACACCGTATATCAGGTGAATCGGCGATGGATGAAGCTGATATCGAAACACTGTTAGCGCAAGCGGATAAAGATGCGCCCCTTTCTTAGACAAAAACGTCAATCAAAGCGGCCTTAGCGAGCCACGTGACTAAACATGACTACCAATAAACCAGGATCATCGTCGCCCGCCGCCTATCAACTGCTGCTCAAACTAGAGCAGCAGTTTGACTATTTGCTCGCCACCATAGATACCGCTGCCTCGCTATACGAGCAACAATCACCGGCGACCTGGGTCTTTCATCAAACGACGCCTTCGCATCACTGGCTGCGGGAAGCACTGTTCGATATGTGGCATGAGCAGGATCAAGATGGCCGTAAGCGCGCCACTAACCACATCTAGCTAAGCATTTCTCAGGTAGGTAAGGTTTCTTTCCAGTGCCAGGGCAACAGTGCACTGAGATCGTCTTCGTTCAGCGTCGGCAGCGTTTCGAAGACGTGCTGCAGGTAGCCGTAAGGCGACAGGCCGTTGGCTTTGGCCGTTTCGATCAGGCTGTAGATTGCCGCGCTTGCTTGCGCTCCGCTTGGCGTGTGGCTGAACAGCCAGTTCTTACGGCCAACCACGAAGGGACGGATGGCGTTTTCGGCCGGATTGTTATCCAGCGGGATGCACCCGTCGTCAAGGAAGCGGGTCAGGCGTGGCCACTGGCCATCCAGATAGTGCAGGGCTTTCCCTAGCGTGCTTTTGGGTAGCACCTGCGCCTGGGACTTGTCGAGCCAGGTGCGCAGTTGAGTGATCAGTGGGCGGCTCTTTTGATCGCGTAACGCCTGGCGTGCTGCAGGTGCCAGCGCTCTGGCCTGTTTTTCAACGCCATAGAGCTTGCTGATCTGGTTCAGCGCCCATCCGGCCTTGCCGGTTTTATTTTTCGGCTGCGCTTTCTGAGCCTCGATGAACTTGCGGCGAGCATGCGCCCAACATCCAGCATGGGTGATGTCATTACGCCGCACGACCTCGGCATAGCCTTCATAACCATCGGTGAGCAGGCAGCCACTGTAATCGCCCAACAAGCGTAGGGGCACACGCCCGGCACGACTGGGGTCATAGTCGAACAACACGACCTGTTGACCCGGCGGACCACCGCGCTGCACCCACATGTACGAGGTGGCGCTGGCCTTGCGGCCTTCTTCCTGATTAACCTGCAGGGTGGTCTCATCCATGTGGATCAGCGGGGCGTTTAGCAGTTGCTTACGCAGCGTCTCGATCAGCGGCAAGAGGCGCTCACCGGTCTGCACCATCCAGCGTGCCAGTGTATTTCGAGGCAGATGGGCACCGTGGCGGGTAAAGATCTGGCTCTGCCGGTAAAGCGGCAAGGCATCCTGGTACTTCGCGGTAGCGACATAGGCCAGTAAGGTGGCACTGGCATTGCTCTTGGGCAGCAGCTTGGCCGGTGCCGGGGCGGTCTTGACGTTTCCTTCGCAGATTGGGCAGGCGTATTTACGCCTCACATGACGGATCACTTCTACCCGTGCGGGCACAACATGAAGTTCTTCACTGACCTCTTCACCGATGACCTTAAGCTCGGTGCCGTCTTCGGCACAACAACGCTCGGTAGCGTCCAGCGTATGCACCACCTCGACACGAGGCAGTTCAGGCGGCAAGGCGACGCGTCCGCCGCGGGTACGCTTGTTGGCCGAAGGTGCGACATTATCAGGCGGCGTTGCAGAAGCGTCGCCATCGGCGACGTCAGCGGGCGCCTCATCTGCGGCACCTTCGTCGTCATCGACGATGAGTTCGGCCTCATTAATCAGCAGATCGCCCTGCTTGATGCCGTACTTTTCCGTGGAAGGGCCAAACTGGCGTTCTAATGCCAGGCGGAACTGCTCATAAAGTGACTGTTTGGTGGCTTCCCACTGCGCCTCTTTTTTCTCCATCAGGCGATGAAGTTGCGCAATCTCTTGCTGCTGCGCTTTGACCTGGCGCTGCAGTTGGGAGATGTCCTGGGCGGGGGGCGTGGTGCTTTTCATGCCTTGAAGTGTATCAAAAAACCATTAAAAAGCGGAGCAAAAAAATCAGCCAACACACTTAAAATTCAATGCTTTATGAGGCTGCATGGCCTTCAGGTCATAGCCGTCTAGCAGCCAGTTCAGTTCCTGGCCACTTAAGGTCACGGCGTCACCGTCCAGGTGCGTTGGCCACTTGAATCGCTCACGCTCCAGGCGCTTATACCAGACGACAAAGCCGTTACGCTCCCAGAACAGTAGTTTGATTTTATCCCGCTGGCGATTGCCAAAGACAAACAACGCCTTATCAAACGGGTTCAGCTCCATGGCCTCCTGAACCAACAAGGCCAGCCCGTCGATCTGTTTGCGCATGTCCACCGATTCGCGACAAAGGTATACGGTCAGGTGAGTGCTCGGACGGATCATGGCGCCACCGCCACTTTTACAAAGCGGGCAGGACGATGACGGGGTGGCACCGGTAAGCCGCGAACGTTCAAACGTTTTTCCCAGAGCAGTAGATCGGCTAAGGTAAGTTCTTGTTGCGAGGCGTATTCGCTGAGGGGAATCTCGCGCACCGAGGCGTGATACAGATGCCCGAGCCAAAACGCCTGCATGGAGTTGAGTTCTTGGATCATGAGGATCTCCTGGATGAAGAAACCTCAGTGTGGTCAGCAAAACTCCGCTTGAGAAGATGTGGTTAGTGGCGCGTTTACAGATGGCCGTGAAACACGCAATTACATTGCTATAGTGGCAGCGAACGATGAACTGCTTGCCGCGATAGGCGCTATTAATCAAGCTAAAAAAGTATTTAGCGAACTGCTACAGCGCACGAAAGAAGCTCACCCACAGTCTCTCAGTGATGCTAAAAACCACCTACCTAAGCGCCACCCGCATGTTGATGCGGTGCTTCAACGCAACGGGCTAGCACGCTTGCATCTTAAGCAAAGTTGGCGGCAGCTACCTATCGCACAGGCACCTATTTCACGCGTTCGTTTTGCGTGGTATAGCAGCGGCCGTTCCATTAAGCGGCTAACGGTACAAGAAGCGGAACATAAGCTATTACAGCTAGATACCGATGCCTCTCATATCCGCATCCAATTGCGTCAACTAGCGGGCATCCCAAGCGGTGAAATCCTTGCTCAGGTACAAACACAGGCACCGCTGATGCGTGCAAATTTATTTTTTACCGAACCGCTTGCAGATGGACACTCAAGACGAGCATTAAATGCTGCTATGCCCATATTTGTACCCGATAACAACCAGCGGCTGCCACACATTAATCTGCCTGCGCTACAACCTCCCACGACCCGTACTCGCGCTCGACGGCGTGATGAGAAAATAGAACAGGAAATGTTTCTACCGAGCATACGCGTTTATCGCTACCGGTAGTGAAAAGTATATTTACACACGCTTTTAAGACTGCTCGCCGCCAGGCACCGTGTCTAATTGCCACAATCCATGAGAAAGTAGCGTCTCAGACAGTTCTGCTAAATCATAATGCGTAAAATCATACTCGCTTAACAATGCTTCAAAGCGCTGCTGAAAAATACGCCCCTGCTCATGCTGTTGCTCTTCCTGCTTCGCGTCCAAGTCATCTTGTTCGAGCGTTGCAAGTGATCTTACCGGCGGCCCCGTAGGAATATCGAAATCACTATCGGGGTCATCTAACTGGCGCAATGCTTGCGCAAAAGCATCGTCTAATTCACGAAATTTACGCAGCTTATCGCGCTCATCTAACTGCTTTTGAACCTTTTGATATTTCATCGATGTTTCATTTACACCTTGCTTGAAATGATTGATATGACTACCAACGCAGCATTTTCTCTAAAGCAGATATCAAACACATGAAACGATTAGGCAATATTTAATTACCATCTACTTGCCTGGATGACGATATGATCGCCATATTTTCCAAAGCGATAAGAACGACCACTAGCAAAGTACTCTACAGAAAAGATAAATACAGCTATCGCATACCGCCATATTGCTGTTATTTACCTCATTAATATAGCGTAAATGAGTTACGCCGTAGGGACAAAGACCATGCTTATTTTGCATAGTTCAAGCGGTGTCAAAAACAGTTCAGACCCAGTCATTACTCGCACCGGCTGTGTGCCTTAGCATGCCATAGATCACTCGTGCACAAAGCAACAAAGCCTTCGGCGCTCCCCAAGAGCCTTACGGGAGAACATTCTGCATAGAGACTGACAAGCAGCTACTTGAGGTACAGGCAGCATAGCTGGCCCTGAGCCATACGTGCTGGATGCAGACAGTTAACACGCGATTAAGATAAGTCTTACGAGGTTGAAGCATAAACATGCATGTTGCCAATAAAAAACCGGCATTTCTATAAAGAAATGCCGGTGACTAAATAACTTAGTCTTCCATGCGTACCAGCCAAGATTCAACGGCTTCATCGCCATGCTCATCTTTCCAGCTACGCAGACCTTTATGATTGCCGCCACGCGTTTCGATCACTTCGCCCGTTTTAGGGTTTTTATAAATTTTAAGACGACGCTTGCGACGCGCATTGCCACTTGCGGTGACTTTAGCACCACTACGTTGCTCAGCAGCAGGATCTAATAATGCAATAACGTCGCCAGGACGCTTCCCAAATTCTGTCATCAGAGCTTCAAGTTTAGCTTTGAACTCTAATTCGCTTTTTAGCCGCTGATCACCCTCTAGACGCTGAAGGTCTTCTTGCAGCTGTTTTAGCTGTTGTTCTTTTTGAATATATTCGTTAAGTAATGACATCGGGGTTCCTTTAGTATCATATCCAACTGAACAGGGTCCAACTGAACAGGGTCCAACTGGCTTAGGTGCAGACTTTACAACACTGGCACCCACTAGTTCAGAATGCTAGGACATTATTCCTGTAAATCAGGTAACTGACAACAGTCTAGTTGATTTTTACTCAATTACTATTCGTTTTTAAAACTTATAGCATTTTAATCAGCTTGAACCCTAACCAGCTTCAATCAATATGAAAGCCCGACTATTCATCTATTACAAACACAAGCGCCGCCCTAATGGGCGGCGCTTTTACAAACCAATAACTAATATACTATTAGTCTTGGCCCATTTGCTGCTTGATTAGATCACCGATAGTGGTCGGACCACCTGCAGCTTCCGGCTCTTGATCACGCAGTTTCTTAAGGTTCTGACGCGTATCGTCTTGATCTTTCGCTTTAACCGACAGATTAATCTGACGGCTCTTACGATCAACGCTAACAATACGTGCTTCGACGCTGTCACCTTCATTCAATACATTACGCGCATCTTCAACGCGATCAGCACTGATTTCAGAAGCCTTCAGCACAGCAATAACATCAGTCGCCAGCTCAACCTGAGCTTCTTTAGCATCAACTTCAATGACGCGACCGGTTACGATGCTGCCCTTATCGTTAACTGACAGGTACTCAGCAACGGGGTCGGAATCCATCTGCTTGATACCCAGCGAGATACGCTCGCGCTCTGGATCAATAGACAGAATAACGGCTTCAGCTTCGTCGCCTTTCTTAAAGCTGCGTACGGCTTCTTCGCCAGTATCAGTCCAAGAAATATCAGACAGGTGAACCAAGCCGTCGATACCACCTTCAAGGCCGATGAAGATACCGAAGTCAGTGATTGACTTGATGGTACCTGAAACACGGTCGCCCTTGTTGTAATCAGTGTTGAAAGTTTCCCATGGGTTAGCAGTACACTGCTTGATACCCAGAGAAATACGACGACGCTCTTCGTCGATATCCAACACCATGACGTCAACATCATCGCCCACTTGAACGACTTTAGACGGATGGATGTTTTTGTTAGTCCAGTCCATTTCAGAAACGTGAACTAAACCTTCAACGCCTTCTTCCAGTTCAGCAAAGCAGCCGTAGTCAGTCAAATTAGTGACGACCGCGTGCACTTTCATGCTTTCCGGATAACGCTCTTTGATATTGACCCACGGATCTTCGCCCAACTGCTTCAGACCCAGTGAAACGCGATTACGCTCACGGTCAAACTTCAGAACTTTGACGTTGATCTCGTCGCCAACAGCAACGATTTCAGACGGATGCTTAATACGCTTCCACGCCATGTCAGTAATGTGCAGCAGGCCGTCAACACCACCCAGGTCTACGAAAGCGCCGTAGTCTGTCAGGTTTTTAACGATACCTTTAATCTGCTGGCCTTCTTGCAGAGTGGCCAGAAGCGCTTCGCGCTCTGCACTGTTCTCTGCTTCCAAAACCGCACGACGAGATACAACAACGTTGTTACGTTTCGGATCGAGCTTGATGACTTTAAAGTCTAGCTCTTTATTTTCCAGGTGCGCAGTATCGCGAACTGGACGAACGTCAACCAACGAACCCGGCAAGAAGGCACGGATAGAGTCAACTTCGACCGTAAAGCCGCCTTTAACCTTACCGTTAATGACGCCCTTGATGATTTCGTCTTTCTCGAAGGCTGCTTCCAGAATCTTCCAAGCTTCTGCACGCTTGGCTTTTTCACGGGACAGACGCGTCTCACCGAAACCATCTTCAACGGCTTCAAGTGCAACGTGTACGTCGTCACCGATAGCGATGTTCAGATTACCGTGTTCATCGCGGAACTGTGATGCAGGGATCTGACCTTCAGATTTCAGACCAGCGTTGACAGTAACCCAGTCACCGTCAATGTCGACAACTTGAGCGGCGACAATAGCGCCTGGCTCCATGTTGATGTCGTTAAGAGACTGTTCAAACAGCTCAGCAAAGCTTTCGCTCATGGTGTTCCTACGTAATTACGTTGTTGAGGCATAAATGCCTTCTCCGCACCACCAGCAAGTGCGGGCCTAATGTCACTCAGCCTTCGGGGGTGTTAACGCTGGTTAGACCTGACCGGGCTCACCGATGTGAGTTTAGTGCCCTGCCACGTCGTGACACCTATCCAAAAGCGCCGCAAGGGAGAATCACACGCCGCTTACAAGCCCACGCTGGGTTAGCAGTTCGGTCAGTCGATCAACCACTTCCGGTATGCTCAGACGCGTGGTATCAAGCGTTATGGCATCATCTGCCGGCTTGAGAGGTGCCACGCTGCGCTGCATATCACGTGCATCGCGTGCCTGAATCTCCTTTAAAAGACTCGGAAGACTAGCATCCACCCCGGCTTCCTGCAACTGCAGATAGCGCCGGCGAGCGCGTTCGTCGGCGCTCGCCGTTAAAAAAATCTTCAACGGGGCATCAGGAAAGACCACCGTACCCATATCGCGACCGTCCGCCACAAGCCCCGGTGCTTGACAAAAATCACGCTGACGTTGCAATAGAGCTTGGCGCACTAATGGCAAAGCGGCCACCTGCGAAGCACGCTCACCGGCGTCTTCTGTGCGAATGGCTTGGCCGACATCATCACCTTCAAGCATTGTTCGCGGCCGGCCACCCTCAATCGGGAACGCAACATCCAACTGCTCAGCTAAACGCGCTAAAGCAATCTCATCGTCTACGGCCACATCATGATTAATGGCCGCCTGCGCCGTTAGCCGATAAAGCGCACCGCTATCTAGCAGATGCCAGCCCAATCTCTCTGCTACTAAACAGCTGATAGTGCCTTTACCGGCACCGCCGGGGCCATCAATTGTCAGAACGGGGACACGGTCATTCATGCGCGCCCTCCACGCTGATGCCCATGCCTATACGCGCGGCTAACTCAACAAAATCCGGGAAAGAGGTGGCCACGTTGGCACAGTCTTCAATGACAATGTCATCACCAGCGCGCAGCGAAGCGATCGCAAAGGCCATAGCAATACGATGATCACCCAGGCTATCAATACGTCCACCGCCATAGCTAGCGACCTGCGCATTACCATTACCGGTAATATCAATGCCGTCTTCTACCACGGCGTGCTGAACGCCCAGAGTAGCAAGGCCATCCGCCATTGCCTGAATACGATCTGATTCTTTAACGCGCAGCTCTTCTGCACCTCTAAGCCGCGTTATGCCCTCTGCATTTGCAGCGGCAATAAACAGCGCAGGAAATTCGTCAATCGCCAGCGGCACTTGATCAACGGGGATATCGATTCCCTTTAGCGGTGCATAGCGGATACGTATATCTGCCACCGGCTCACCGCCCACTTCGCGCTCGTTCTCTAGCAGCAAATTAGCGCCCATTAAGGTAAGGATATTAATCACGCCTATGCGCGTTGGATTGATCCCCACGTGCTCAAGGGTAATATCAGCCTCTGGCGTAATCGCCGCCGCGACTAAGAAAAACGTCGCCGAAGAGATATCCGATGGCACATCAATAGGGCCTGCGGACAGCTTGCCACCACCCTGAAGCCAGCACGTATCGCCATCACGTGAAACCGCATAGCCGAAACCGTTAAGCATGCGCTCAGTGTGATCACGCGTGGGGGCAGGCTCACGCACCCGCGTTTCGCCCTGTGCGTACAATCCGGCTAATAATAGGCAAGACTTGACCTGCGCACTGGCCATAGGCATATCGTAATGAATGCCTTTCAACGCAGCGGCACCGTGAATTTTGAGCGGCGGACGTCCGCCCTCAGCGGTATCGATCGTCGCTCCCATTAGGCGCAGCGGATCGGCTACGCGCCCCATCGGCCGCTTAGTTAGCGATTCATCGCCGGTTAGCTCGCTGTCGAATGCCTGACCGGCAAGCAGACCAGAAAACAGTCGCATAGCGGTGCCGGAATTACCCACGTAGAGCGGCCCAGCAGGCGCCTTGAGACCGTGAAGACCTACGCCATGGATAGTGACTCTCCCCTGATGCGGCCCCTCAATCGCCACGCCCATTTCACGAAATGCCTGCAGCGTCGCTAAGCTGTCTTCGCCCTCTAAAAAGCCTTTAACTTCCGTTACACCTTCCGCCAGCGCACCCAGCATTATAGAGCGATGAGACATAGACTTATCGCCCGGCACGCGCAAATGCCCTTTTGCTTGGCCGCCTGGCCGCACACGGTAGGTCACCTTACCTTGTGGTTGCATATGATATTCCGCCTGATAGCTGGTTTTATTCAATAAAGAGTCGAAATAGCGCCGGGCATGGCTGGCGCGATCAAAGGTGGCAATCAGCGCATCGCTATCACCGGCCTCTACCGCATGACGAAGGCGCCCAAGCCCTGCTTCAAAATCATCTAGCGATGCCAATACCGCATGTTTATTGGCGATAAAAATGTCTCGCCACATCACCGGATCGCTACCCGCAATTCGCGTAAAATCACGAAAGCCACCCGCCGCATAGCGAAAAATATCGAGTCGCTCATCCTGACGAGCAAGCGTATCAACTAGCGAAAATGCCAATAAATGCGGCAAGTGGCTGGTTCGCGCCAATACCTGGTCATGGCGTTCAACGTCCATCTCCAACACCTCGGCACCGCAGTCTTGCCATAGCCTGCGAACCCGATCCAAAGCATTGCGGTCGACGTCGGGCTCTGGCGTCAGGATCACTTTATGATCCACATATAGCTGTGGATTAGCGGCTGCCACACCGCTTTTTTCCGAGCCTGCAATCGGATGCCCTAACACCAAGTTAGTCGGCACTCTGCCAAACACACGCTGCGCGCAGGCCCGAATGGTTGCTTTAGTACTGCCGACATCCGTCATAACGACATTCGGGGCAGCACTTGGCAGCGCATCGGCCAGGTTAGCCATAACGCTCTCCATGGCCAGTACCGGCACTGCCAGCACAATCATAGAGGCCCCTTCCACCTGCTCAGCAAGGCAAGTGCCACCTGAATCGATCAAGCCCATTTCAATCCCGCGAGCGATCTCATGCTCGTCAGGATCGCAGGCAACTATCTGCCCCTGAAAGCCCGCCACGCGAAGTGCGGATGCCAATGAACCGCCAATTAACCCTAAGCCAACAATTAACAGCCGCGACTCATGTGAGGCAGACTGACGGAGATGTTCCGGTACCATCAATGTCACAGCACGCCTATGGGATAAGAACCTAGCACCCGCAAGTCAGCCGCGCGAAGCCGTACTTCTTCAAGCACCGCGGCAACACGCGGCTCATCACGATGGCCTTTAAAATCAATGAAAAAGACGTAATTCCAAACACCAGTACGCGAAGGACGCGTTTCAAGGCGGGTTAAGTCAATTTGATGGCGATGGAACGGCTCTAGCAGCGCGTGCAACGTACCCGGCTGGTTGCGCATAGCGACCACAATGGAGGTCTTGTCCTCGCCAGCCATCGGCACATCCTGATTACCAATAATCAAAAAACGCGTGGAGTTATCAGGGCGGTCTTCAATCTTCTCGGCGATGTGCTCTAGGCCATAAAGCTTCGCCGCCATATCGCCAGCAATCGCCGCGCTGTGCCACTCGGTTTTCACCAGTTTTGCCGCTTCGGCATTAGAAGACACCGGCACACGCTCAGCATGAGGATAGTGGGCATCCAGCCATTTACGGCACTGGCCGAATGACTGCGGGTGTGAATAAATGCGCGAGACTTTGTCACGGCGGGTCGTTTCACTGACCAGCAAATGATGATGAATACGCAGCACCACCTCACCACAAATTTTGATCGAAGAGTCCATAAAGGTATCAAGGGTGTGGTTAACCACACCTTCAGTGGAATTCTCCACGGGCACAACGCCATAATGAACGGCGCCCGCCTCTACCTCGCGAAACACCTCATCGATAGCCGCCATTGGCAGGCTAACGGCGCTTTCACCAAAGTGCTTAAGCGCCGCCTGCTGTGTAAACGTACCCTCAGGACCTAAATACGCCACTTTTACCGGCTGTTCTAATGCCAAACAGGCCGACATAATTTCGCGAAACAGACGCGCCATTTCTTCGGAATCGAGCGGCCCTTTGTTCAAAGCCATAATGCGGCGCAGCACCTGAGCCTCACGCTCAGGGCGATAAAATACCGCGTCCTTGTCTTCAGCCAGCTTAACGTTGGCTACCTGCTGAGCGCAGCTAGCACGCTCGCTGATCAGCGTTAGAATCTCGCTATCAAGCTGATCGATACGCTGGCGAAACTCGTCTAAGTTGATCGACGAATTGGACATGGTGATTTAGCCCCTTGTTTGTTCAAAATCAGCCATAAATGCAGTTAATGCATCTACCGCAGATTCAGGCACCGCGTTATACAGGCTGGCACGCATACCACCGACGCTACGGTGGCCTTTTAAATTCAGCAGACCTGCGGTATCGGCTTGTTGTAAGAATGTTTTATCCAGCGCCGCATCGGCCAATACAAAAGGCACGTTCATCCGCGAACGGTTGACCTTAGCAATGGGATTGCTATAAAAATCGCTGGCGTCAATCGCAGCATACAGTTTGTCGGCTTTACGCTGGTTAATAGCGTCCATAGCGGCCAAACCGCCAACATCATCTTTAAGCCACTGAAAGACTAAACCGGCCAAGTACCATGCGTAGGTCGGCGGGGTATTCACCATCGACCCTGCTTCAGCCAGCATTTTATAGTCAAACAGAGAGGGAATATTCGCCTGCGCCTGGCCTAACAGATCGTCACGAACGACCGCGAGCGTTAATCCGGCAGGACCAATATTTTTCTGTGCCCCGGCATAGATAACGCCAAACTCGCTAACGTCGATGGGCCCCGAAAGAATATTCGACGACATATCGCAGACCAATGGCACATGACAACCATCAGCCCGCTGCGTGTCAGGCGTATAGTCAAACTCCAGGCCACCAATTGTTTCGTTAGAGGTGTAATGCAGATAGCCAGCGTCGCCACTCAGTTTGATGCTATCACGTGCGGGCACCGCGGTATGGCCATTGGGCTCACTGCTGGCCGACACATGGCAGTCAAAGCCAAGGCGCTTAGCCTCAGAAAGCGCTTTTTTGCCCCAGATACCCGTCTGAATAAAGTTGGCGCTACCGCCCTGACCCAGCAAGTTCATCGGCAGCATGGCAAACTGCATGCTAGCGCCACCTTGCAAAAACAGTACTTTATAGTTATCGGGCACGTTCAGCAGCTGACGAAAATCGGCCTCAGCACGCTCTGCAATGGCAATAAACTCATCGCTGCGGTGGCTCATTTCCATAACAGAAAGGCCACGACCTTGGTAATCCAGCAGCTCTTCACGCGCCCGTTCAAGCACGGCTACTGGCAGGGCCGCGGGCCCTGCGCAGAAATTATAATGACGTGTCATCAGTCCCCGTTTCCTGTGCATCATCGGATGATTCGCCTGCCTCGGCACGCTCAAGGCCGTTTTGTTCAAGACCGCCTTCGACAAGAGCACCAAGCTCATCAGCTTCTTCCGGCTCACCGATTTCTTCCGGCTCATCAACGCGGACTGTCTTGACCAGCTTCTCTTCTTTACCCAGGCGAATCAGCATCACGCCCTGGGTATTACGCGACGTGGTAGAAACTTCTTCTACGCGGGTACGCACTAGCGTTCCACGGTCTGTGATCAGCATCATTTCATCGCTGTCATAAACCTGCATCGCTGCCACCAGCGCTCCATTACGCTCGCTGGTTTGCATGGCGATAACACCCTGACCACCGCGGCCACGCAGCGGAAACTCTTCAAGGCGCGTACGCTTGCCGTAGCCGTTTTCACTGGCGGTCATGATATAGATCTGACCGTCGGCGGTTTCGGCCGCAGCACTCTCAACTGAAGCGTCTTGCGCTTCGCCTTCGGCATCTGCTTCAGCATCAATCTGCTGACTCTTCGGAATAATCAGGCTGATGACTTCTGCATCACCCGCCAAGCGCATGCCGCGCACACCACGGGCGGTACGACCCATAGCGCGGGCATTGCCCTCTTCAAAGCGAATAGCCTTGCCATTAGACGACAACAGCATGGCATGGTCATCACCCGTGGTAATTGCCGCACCGACGAGGCGGTCACCTTCTTCCAGATCAATCGCAATAAGACCGACGCTGCGCGGACGTGAGAACTGCTCAAGGCTCGTGCGCTTCACGGTACCTTTGGCCGTCGCGAAGAAAATATAGTGCTCGGGATCGTAATCACGCACCGGCAGAATAGCGTTTACCGCCTCGCCTTCTTCTAGCGGCAGCATGTTCACCAGCGGTTTACCGCGTGAACCACGGCTAGCGTTCGGCATTTCATACACTTTAAGCCAGTACACTTTGCCGCGGTTAGAGAACAGCAGCACCGTATCGTGCGTCGATGCCACCAGCAGGTGCTCGATGACATCTTCATCTTTCATCGCCGTTGCGGACTTACCGCGACCACCACGACGCTGCGCCTGATAATCAGACAGCGGCTGCGTCTTGGCATAGCCAGAGCGCGACACGGTGACCACCATGTCCTCTTCGGCAATCAAATCTTCAATCGAAAGATCTAGATGACTGGCTTGAATTTCAGTCCGACGGTCGTCAGCAAACTGATCACGTACGGCGTGCAGCTCTTCACGAATAACTTCCATCAAGCGATCTGCCGAGGCCAAAATCTCGGTCAGCTCAGCAATTTTCGACAGAATAGACAGGTACTCATCAAGGAGTTTCTCTGTCTCAAGACCCGTCAAACGATGCAGGCGCAGCTCAAGGATGGCCTGGGCCTGGGCAGGCGACAGACGATACGACGTGGCTGCCGTGTTTAAGCCGAACCCTTCGTCTAGCTCTTCTGGCTTGCATGACGTAGCGCCCGCCCGCTCAAGCATCGCGGTTACCTGGCCAGGCGGCCAGGTTTTAGCCAGCAGCTTTTCACGCGCTTCTGCAGCGTTGGTCGAGGCCTTAATCAGCTCAATTACTTCATCAATATTAGAGATAGCGACAGCCAAACCTTCAAGCAGATGGCCACGCTCACGCGCTTTTTTCAATTCATAAAGCGTACGCCGAGTCACCACTTCGCGGCGGTGGCGAATAAAGGCTTCAAGCATCTCTTTGAGATTCAGCGTGCGCGGCTGGCCGTTTTCAAGCGCCACCATGTTAATCCCGAACACGTTTTGTAACTGCGTCTGGGCGAACAGGTTATTGACCACTACTTCGCCGGACTCGCCGCGCTTGATTTCAATCACCACGCGCAGGCCGTCTTTATCCGATTCATCGCGCAGCTCAGCGATGCCTTCAATTTTTTTCTCTTTCACCAGCTCGGCGATTTTTTCAATCAACCGCGCCTTGTTCACCTGATACGGCAACTCGGTGATGATAATGTGGTCGCGACCGGTTTTATCGTGATGCTCAATCGTATGGCAGGCGCGCACGTAAATGCGCCCGCGGCCAGTACGGTACGCAGACAAAATGCCCGCACGGCCATTGATAATCGCGCCGGTGGGGAAATCAGGACCAGGGATGTACTCCATCAGGTCATCCACCGACAGCGTGTAGTCATCAATGAGCGCCAAACAGCCGGCGATCACTTCACGCATGTTATGCGGTGGAATATTGGTCGCCATGCCTACAGCGATACCAGACGAGCCGTTGATCAGCAGATTAGGTACTTTGGTGGGCAGCACGGCGGGGATACGCTCGGTGCCATCGTAGTTATCTACCCAATCAACGGTATCTTTTTCAAGATCAGCCAGTAGTTCATGGGCAAGGCGCGACATACGCACTTCGGTATAACGCATTGCAGCCGCGTTATCCCCATCAATAGAACCGAAGTTACCCTGACCGTCGACCAGCACATGACGCATTGAAAAGTGCTGAGCCATACGAACGATGGTGTCATAAACCGCGCTATCACCGTGCGGGTGGTATTTACCGATAACATCGCCAACGACACGCGCCGACTTCTTATACGGTTTATTCCACTCATTACCTAGCTCATGCATGGCAAACAGCACACGCCGGTGAACCGGTTTCAGGCCGTCACGTACGTCGGGTAACGCGCGACCGATAATGACACTCATCGCATAGTCGAGATACGACTGTTTGAGCTCGTCTTCAATATTGACGGGCAAGATTTCTCTGGCGATGTCACCCATGAAAGTCAGATCCTTGGCACTGCGAGAGTTGAAAGCGCTTAAAAATACCGCCCATGAAGGCACAGCATCTGGGCGCGCAAATATTCCCCATCATACCACCGCAAAAGCACCAAGGGCAGCCAGAGAGCCCAGCAAAGCCTTTTAGAGGCTAAATGCCTCTTTTGTGATCGTTAATGCGCTCAGCGTTTCACGCACATCACCCTCAATAGCGGCGGCTTTATTAGCCTTTAGCTCCAATAGCACAAACGTTAAATCCGCTTGGGCGATCAGCGTACCGTCCTTACGGATAATACGGTGGTGGCATAGCCCACTACGCTCCCCAACGTGGACAATACCGGTAAGAATTTCCAAGTCATCACCATGGCGTGCCGCGGCGAGATAATCAATATTCAAATTGACGACAACAAACGCCCTCCCTGCCTTATGAAGCGTTTGAATCATTTCGGGATATTGATCAAAAAAATCCCAGCGCCCCTCCTCCATAAACTCTAGGTAGCGGGCGTTGTTAACATGGCCATAGCCATCCAGATGATATCCCCGCACGCGCAGCTGAACTCGCGACAACGATGCTGTCATAGCCATTTCTCTCTCTTTAGCTGTTCAAAAACTAGCTGTTAAGAAAGCTAGATATGCAAAAAGTCAATCAAACACAAGTTTGAAACAGATGCAACAATGTGGATTGCCGGTAGCGTACTGGTAGGAATGCCACTCTTTCGCCATAATGTGCCACCTTTTGAACAGGATTGGCCTCATGTGGTTTAAGCACTTGCATATATACCGCCTGCACGACGCGCCTGAATTGAGCATCGATGCGCTCGCTAGCGCTTTAGATGAGCATTCCGCCAAACCACTGGGCAACGCCGATGCGCGCCGACTTGGCTGGACAGCGCCAGCAGGACGTCTGGGTAGCGGGCAGCTTGTACATGAAATCCAAGGGCATCGCCTGCTTTCAGCTCTGCGCCAAGAGCGCCTACTGCCTGCATCTGTCGTAAAAGAAGAAGTTGACGAGTTGGTAGCAGACATCGAGGCCAGTGAAGGCCGCAAAGTGACTCGCAAAGAAAAGACCGCCTTCAAAGAGCAAGTAACCGAAGACCTGCTGCCCCGCGCGTTTGTTCGTAGCCAGAAAATTGATCTCTGGTGGGATACCCGCGGCCAGCTGATTGGCATCAATGCCAGCTCGCGCACCCGCGCCGAGGATATCCTGGATTTGCTGCGAGAAACGTTAGGTAGCTTGAAAGTCACGCCGCTCAGCTCGCAGACGCTTCCTATCCGTGCGATGACGACGTGGCTAGGCGACGCCGCCAGCCGCCCTGCCGATCTGCAGCTAGGCGATCAGGTAGAGCTCAAAGCAAAAGGCGATGATGGCGTGCTCCGGGCCCGGCAAGTCGATCTTGATAGCGATGAAATTCAGCAACTGCTTGAAAGCGGCCGCCAAGCTAGCAAGCTCGCCATTAGCCTGGAAGGACGCTTAAGCTTTGTGCTGCATGACGATCTTGCGTTGAAATCATTGCGGTTTGGCGATGCGCTCATTGAAGAAGCCGACCATGCTGACGACGGCGATGACGCCCTTGCTCGCCTGGAAACGGACTTTATTTTAATGGCGCAAGCATTGTCTGAAGACATTCCTCGCTTAATAGAATGGTTAGGCGGCGAGACACAGCGGGAACCTGCGGCTCAGTAATGGGCTCTCAGTTCTCCATAGGGATTCAGTTCTCCGCAGGGATAGCGCATTCCTTCGCCTCGATACTATTCGTCGACACTTTTTATTTATCAGCTAACGGTTCGCATGACTCAACACAATAACGCTACCAACGTCTCTAACACGGCAGATCCATGGACCGATATTCGGCCCTTTATGGATAATGAAGTGGCCGATGTGCTTGCCAGGCTCTCCCGCGATAACGAGCTGCTGGATGCGCTGACGCGTTTTCGGCTGCCTCGCCTAGCGCGCTGGGCCCCTTCGATTGCACGTACGTTTGCTAGCCGTGCAGTGCGCCGTGAAGTCAAAGACGTATCGAGCGTTTATGAGTTTCAAATGCGCATTGCGCATTATATGGAGCGCATGATTCGCACCACCACGGATGCGTTTGAAGTCACCGGGCTTGATAAACTCGACCCTAACGGCGCGTACCTCTTTATTGGTAATCACCGTGATATTTCCCTAGACCCGGCTTTTGTTAACTACGCGCTGTACCAGGCCAATCGCGACACGGTACGCATAGCGATTGGCGACAATTTGCTTAAAAAGCCCTATGTCACCGATCTGATGCGGCTCAACAAAAGCTTCATTGTTCCGCGCAGCGCGCGGGGCAAGCGAGCAATGCTGGCGGCCTATCAGCAGCTTTCAGCCTATATTCGCCACACCATTACCGAAGATCAGCACTCCATTTGGATGGCGCAGCGTGAAGGCCGTGCCAAGAACGGCATCGACCACACCGAGCCGGCCATAATCAAAATGCTCATCATGGCCAAGCGCCTTTCAGAACGCGACATGGTCTTTGGTGAAGCCATCGCCGAGCTAAAATTGGTACCCGTATCGATTAGCTATGAGTATGATCCTTGCGATGTGCAAAAGGCCCAGGAGCTGCATGATGTGGACACTCAGGGCAGCTACGCTAAGGGTGAATTTGAAGATATTCGCTCTATTGTGGCCGGCATCACAGGCTCTAAAGGCCGCGTAAGGCTGCATTTTGGCAGCCCGGTTGGCTCGGACATGGCAACGCCGGATGAAGTAGCCGCCGAAATTGATCGCCAAGTTATCGGCGGGTATCGGCTTTTCCCAAGCCATTACCTAGCCTTAGAAGCACTTGGTGAAGCGCCTGAGCTAGTGGCACGCAAGGCCATCACTCGACAAGATAGGGAACGCTTTAATGCTCGACTAGCCGAGGTTCCGGCGCCGCTGCGCCCTTACTGGCTTGCTCAGTACGCAAACCCTGTTAAGCATAAAGCGGGCCGTTTGACGCTTTAAGGTAAGGCCGCTTATAGCAGACAAGTCATGCCCGTTAGCTGAAAAAATGCTATGGTCAGAATATTGATTGGTCTCGCTTGGTGTTAATGCTGATCGCGATCTTAAGGAGACACCCATGTCCGGTTCAGAAATTCAGAAAACACGTGTCATCAACGAGCTACGTGGTTTCATTCGCAAGTTGCTGGAAGACCCAAAAATTCTCGAGCAATCATTGGCCATTGCGCGTCAGCAGCTAACCGAGGGCAACAGCCCTGCGGCGATGGTGCGTATCGCCAACGAAATCTCTGACACCACCAGTGTGCATATTCCAGAAGATCCCGCTGAGCACTCTGACGCCGACAAACTCTTTTTAGAGCTACTGCGCGAAGTGGTCCAAGAAGAGCAGGCGCTGTATTAAGCGCTACTCACGACAGCGCCATCGGCGAAGTGTTTAGCGACTTCGCCGCCTTGTTTGTTCCCGCCTCACCCGCACTCTTATCCACTCGGAACTAATCTTCACCATGTCTAACACCGCCACGCGCAATATTTTGGTGACTAGCGCGCTCCCTTATGCCAATGGAGCCATTCACCTCGGTCACTTACTTGAGTATATCCAGACTGATATCTGGGTACGTTTCCAGAAAAGCCGTGGCCAACAGTGCTACTACGTGTGTGCAGATGATGCTCATGGCACCGCTATTATGCTGCGTGCTGAGCAGGAAGGCATTTCGCCTGAAGCGCTGATCGAGCGCGTTTCACAGGATCATCAAACGGACTTCGCGCGCTTTGGGGTTGGGTTCGACAACTATCATTCCACACACTCCTCTGAAAACCGTCACTTCAGCGAAATGATTTATAAGCGCCTGCGCGATAAAGGCCATATTGCTACGCGCGATATAGAGCAGATGTTTGACCCGCAAAAAGGACTGTTTCTCGCCGACCGCTTTATCAAAGGCACCTGCCCTAAATGCGCTTCTGACGACCAGTACGGCGACAATTGTGAGAAGTGTGGCGCAACGTACACTCCCGCGGACTTGATTAATCCGGTCTCGGCTATTTCCGGCGCAACGCCCGAAGTACGCACCTCGACACACTATTTCTTTAAGCTGCCCGACTTTGCGGATTTCTTACAGCGCTGGATTGATGATGGCCACGTGCAGCCGCAAATTCGCAATAAGCTCATGGAATGGTTTGAGTCTGGCTTTAACGAGTGGGATATTTCCCGCGACGCTCCCTATTTCGGTTTTGAGATTCCCGACGCGCCGGGCAAATACTTCTATGTGTGGCTAGATGCGCCGATTGGCTACCTGGCGAGCTTTAAGAATCTGTGCGACCGAGAAGGCATTGATTTCGACAGCTACTGGAAGAAAGGCTCTGAGGCCGAGGTCTATCATTTTATCGGCAAAGATATTGTCTACTTTCACGCTCTATTCTGGCCGGCCATGCTGCATGGTGCAGACCTGCGCACGCCCACTGCCGTCAACTGCCACGGTTTCCTAACCGTTGATGGTGCCAAGATGTCAAAATCTCGCGGCACCTTTATCAAGGCAGCCACCTATGCGGACCATCTAAACCCTGAGTACCTGCGCTATTACTTTGCTGCCAAGCTGACGTCCAAAGTGGATGACCTAGATTTAAACTTGGATGATTTTGCCGCACGGGTAAATTCAGACCTAGTTGGCAAGGTGGTCAATATCGCCAGTCGCTGCGCCGGTTTTGTGAAAAAGCTCGGCGGCGGGCAGCTAGCGGAGCACTGCGCCGAACCTCAAATGGTCGCCCGTTTTATTGCGGCCGGTGACGAGATCGCCCAAGACTTTGAAGCGCGTGAATTTAGCCGGGCCATGCGCCACATTATGGAATTGGCGGATGAAGCGAACACTTATATCGCTGAAAAAGAGCCCTGGGCACTGGCTAAGCAAGAGGGTCGCGAAGCCGACGTGCTTGAGATTTGCTCGGTAGGCATTAACCTGTTCCGCCAGCTAATGGTTTACCTTGCCCCGGTCATCCCAGCTATGGCTGAACAAGCGCGCGCGTTCCTTAACGTTGACTCGTTAGACTGGCACAGCCGTCAACGCATACTGACCAGCCATTCGATCAATAAGTTTAAACCCCTAATGACCCGCGTTGAGCGCGACAAAATCGATGCGATGATTGAAGCGTCGAAGGAAGATCTTGTGGAAGAGCAAAAACTCAAAGAAGCGCCGAAAGGTCCGTTGGCAAAAGACCCAATCGCTGCCGAAATTGACTTTGAAACCTTTGCCAAGGTTGACCTGCGCATCGCGCGCATCGTTAAAGCTCAGTATGTCGAAGGCGCTGATAAACTGCTGCAGCTGACGCTCGACTTAGGCGGCGAAACGCGCAACGTGTTCTCCGGCATTCGCTCAGCCTATGCACCAGAAGCACTTGAAGGGCGCTTAACGGTAATGGTAGCTAACCTAGCCCCGCGCAAAATGCGCTTTGGCCTATCAGAAGGCATGGTGCTCGCCAGTGCTAATGAAGAAGGCATTTATTTACTAACGCCTGACAACGGAGCCGAACCAGGCCAGCGCGTCACGTAACGTATATAAAACACGCTATGTTAAAGGCAGAGACAGTGCGCTCTGCCCTTTTACGTTTTTAAACATTCATACTGCCACTTCGTACGACGTTAGTGCCGAGCAACCTATAGGCTAGCCCCTCATCAATCATTCAATCGCCCCCCTAGCAACTGCCGAGCTTTGTTCGCACAATACGCCATCATGAGTGAGCTATTTATTATTTTGATCAGCACTGCGCTGGTTAACAACTTTGTATTAGTCCAGTTTTTGGGGCTGTGCCCCTTCATGGGCGTCTCCAATAAACTGGAGTCGGCCATGGGAATGTCGCTTGCCACCACGTTTGTATTGACCTTGGCATCGGCAGCAAGCTTTGTGGTTTATCACGGCCTACTAGTGCCGCTGGACGTAACGTACCTGCGCACCATCAGCTTCATTGTGGTCATTGCCGCGGTGGTTCAATTCACCGAAATTATGGTGCGCCAGCTGAGCCCGCTTTTGCATCAAGTGCTGGGTATTTTTCTGCCCCTTATCACGACTAATTGCGCGGTATTAGGCGTCGCGCTGCTATCGCTAAACCGCGACCTTAGCTTTTTTCATACCACGCTATACGGGCTAGGGGCGGCGCTAGGGTTCTCATTGATTTTGGTTTTGTTTGCCGCGATGCGCGAACGTTTAGCGGGTGCAGACATCCCGGCACCGTTTAAAGGTGCCGCCATTGCGATGATTACCGCAAGCCTTATGTCATTAGCATTTATGGGCTTTTCTGGATTAGTGCAGGGATGAAGGCCGCGCATAATGATTAACACACTGGATGTCATCAGTATTGTTAGCGCAGTGGCGGTGCTTACGGGCCTAGGCATTGGTTTTGGCGCCCTTTTAGGCCTCGCCAGTGAGCGCTTCAAACGTGAAGATAACCCGTTAGTTGAGCAAATTGATGCGCTCTTGCCCCAGACCCAGTGTGGCCAATGCGGCTATCCTGGGTGCCGCCCCTATGCCGAGGCGATAAACCAGGGCGATGCGCTCAACAAATGCCCCCCGGGTGGCGAAGCAACGATTCACGCGCTGGCTGATTTGTTAGGTCGCGAGCCAGCACCGTTGGATGGCGAAGTGCAAAGCGAAGTTAAGGTAGCGTTTATTCGCGAAGCGGAGTGCATTGGCTGCACAAAATGTATTCAAGCCTGCCCCGTCGACGCCATTATTGGTGCCGCCAAGCTCATGCATACCGTGATTGAAGATGAATGTACCGGCTGCGACCTGTGTTTGGACCCTTGCCCCGTTGACTGTATCGATATGCTAACGCGCAGCACGCCTCTCAACGATTGGCAGCCACTCAGGGCGCAGTCATCTAACGTTATTGCCAGCGACCGATCAGCGCTGTCTGAGGATGCTCATGCCGACCGCGTTTGATTTTCCAGGCGGTATTTACCCGCCCGAGCGCAAGCGTCGCTCTCAGCAATCGGCACTGCTTGAAGCACCGCTTCCTCGCCAGGTGATACTGCCCCTTCACCAGCATAGCGGCCAGCCCTCCACGCCCTGCGTTAACGAAGGTGATGTGGTGAAGGTCGGCAGCATTATCGCCCGCCAAGAAGGCATGATTTCAAGCCATCTACACGCCAGCATTAGCGGCGTCGTTGCCAAGATTAGCGCGACCCAGATAACCATCGACAGCGATGGACGTGATGACTGGCAGCGCTTGCCTGCGATGAACTGGCAGCTTAGCGAGCCACCTGCCCTTTTAGAGCGCTTAAACGACAGCGGTATTGTTGGATTAGGCGGCGCAGGCTTTCCCACCCACATTAAGGCACGGGTGATGGAACAGCATTCGATTCATACGCTGGTGATTAACGCCGCCGAATGTGAGCCTTACATCACAGCCGATGACCTCACGCTGCGCCACTATGCCGGTGATGTGCTCGAAGGCGCGCAGCTAATAGCCAAACTATGCGGTGCAAGGCATATCGTCATTGGCATTGAAGACAACAAGCCTGAGGCCATTGAAGCGCTTCGCGAGGCGCTGCCACTTAGCCAACCTCTGATCGTTCAACTCAACGTCATTCCTACCCGCTACCCCAGCGGCGGCGAGCGACAGCTGATTAGAAAGCTGCTCAACCTAAACGTGCCAAGCGGTGGCCTGCCCGCAGACGTAGGCGTGGTGTGTCATAACCCCGGCACCCTACTAGCCTGCCTTCAAGCTGTACGCGACGGGCAGCCACTAATTTCCAGAGTGGTGACTCTGACAGGCGACGCCATTACATGCCCTGGCAATCGCTGGGTGCGCCTAGGCACCTCTATTCAGGAACTGCTGGAGCAGGTAGGCCTTAACCGCGCACAGCTGAGCCATGTCATCCAAGGCGGCCCCATGATGGGCTCCCCGCTGCTAACGCTAGCGACACCGGTCACGAAGCTCACCAACTGCTTAATCGCCGCAACGTTCGATGAGTTGCCGCAGGCTCCGGCTGAATTGCCCTGCATTCGCTGCGGCGAGTGCGAAAGCGTGTGCCCGGTGGCGCTATTGCCACAGCAGTTGCACTGGTACGCACGTGCCAAAGACGATGCCAGGATGGAGCGCTATCATCTGTTTGACTGCATTGAATGCGGAGCCTGTAGCTATGTCTGCCCGAGCCACATTCCGCTGGTCGATGATTATCGCGATGCCAAAAACCGCCTACGCCATCAGCGTATAGAAACGCTGAAAGCCGAGCATGCCAAGCACCGCTTTGAGTTCCGCCAAGCGCGGATCGCTAGGGAAGAGGCTGAGAAACAGGCCCGGCGCGAGGCCCGCCAGTCACAAAACCGCCGAACGCCGCCTGCGACTGCACCCGCTAACAGCGGAGAAGTTGACCTACGCGGTTTGCGGATTGCTCATGCTGCAGCCAAAGCGTCGGTCAAAAAAGCCGAAAAAACCTTGGCTCGGGTGGCCCAGGAAGACCCAAAACAGTCACTTGAAGATCTCGAAATACAGCTTGCGACCGCGCAGGAAAACTTTCGCGCTGCCGATTTACAGCTGGCCCAGGCACGCAAGCAGCAGGCCGCTGAAGCGCCCGCGCCCGCTCAGAATAAGGAATCATTATGAGCATGATGCAGGCCTCTCAGACAGGCAGTGGGAACACCGCAGCCAAAAGGCCATCAACTGCGAACATCATGCGCTGGGTGATCATTGCCACCCTACCGGGCATCGTCACGATGAGCTATTTTTTTGGCCTTGGCGTACTGAGCAACATGCTGCTAGCTGCAGCGTTCGGTATGGCGTTTGAAGCGGCCATACTGCGGCTACGTAAACGACCGATATGCGTCACCCTGAATGACTCAAGCGCCCTGCTGACAGGTATTCTTCTCGGCGTATCACTGCCGCCTGCCAGCCCCTGGTGGCTAATCGGCGTGGGCATGGTGGCAGCCATCATCGTAGCCAAACAGCTATACGGTGGATTAGGGCACAATCCTTTTAACCCAGCGATGGTCGGCTATGCGCTGCTGCTAGTGTCATTTCCCACCTATATGACGCTGTGGGCACCCCCTCAAGGCGCTGTACCCAGCGACTTATGGGCTCAAATTAGCGGATCGCTACCGACAGCCCAGCTTGATAGCTTGAGCGGCGCCACGCCGCTGGATGCGTTTAAACATAAAAGCGAGGCGATGCTTGCCAGCGAATTCTGGGCAGCTCAGCCACTGCCCTCAGGAACGCTAGCCGCCTGGCGTTTAATCGCTATCGCCTGGCTAGCGGGGGGCCTACTTTTATTGGTGAAGCGCATTATCAGCTGGCACATTCCGGTAGCGATGCTGAGCAGCATGATGTTGCTGGCTACGCTGTTCTACCTTAACAATCCAAGCCACGCTGGCTCTCCGCTACTGCATCTGGTGACGGGTGCAACGCTATTCGGGGCATTTTTTATCGCCACCGACCCCGTTTCTGCGGCCACCAGCCGGCGCGGAAAACTCATCTATGGCGCCGGTATTGGCGCACTGATCATGATAATCCGCAGCGTGGGTGGCTATCCCGACGCGGTTGCTTTTGCAGTGCTGTTAATGAATCTCTGCGTACCTCTGCTGGATCTGTATAGCGTGCCTCGCCCAACGGGCCACGCAGCGCGCGGAGGTCGGCGATGACGCCACGCCAAGCTATGCAGCGTGGCGCAATCGCACTGGGCACCTTTGCACTGGTAACCGCCGGTAGCGTTGCTTTCACGCGCACACTCACCGTCGACCGCATAGCAACGCACCAGTTAGCTTATCAGCACCGTCAGCTTCAACAAGTGCTGCCCAGCGCGCTGGCTAATACGCCCATGAAGCGCGTATTAGAGAGTAGCTTCACGCTCCCCAACGCCGAACGCCTTGGGCTAGCTTCTGGTGCTCAGGGCTGGCGGATTAGCGATCAAGGCCGCAGCGCGCTGGCTTTCCCGGTAGTGACACGCCAAGGTTATAATGGCGAAATTCATCTTTTAATTGGCATTGATGGACAGCAGCGAATTACTGGCGTACGCGTTACCCAGCATCAGGAAACGCCGGGTTTAGGCGATGACATTGAGCGTCGCCGCAGTGACTGGATTACCGATTTTGACGGTCTGGATTTAGACAGCCTGCGACCCGACGACTGGGCGGTTGATAAAGACGGCGGTCATTTTGATGCCTTTACGGGGGCCACCATTACGCCTCGCGCCGTGGTTAATGCCGTGCACAACGCATTGCAATACGCCGCCGACACGCCGCTAGCTATTCCAAATGAGGAGCCAGGCACATGAAATCCAGCGCCATGAGCCAATGGCATCAGCTTGCTCGCGAGGGCCTGTGGTCCAATAACCCTGCACTTGTGCAGCTGCTAGGGCTTTGCCCGCTGCTTGCCGTTAGCACTAGCGTCGTCAACGCCCTGGGGTTAGCGCTTGCCACACTAATGGTGATGGTCGCTGCCAGTACCACCATTTCGCTGATTCGCCACCAGGTACCCAGCGCAGTACGCCTGCCCGCCTTCGTGATGGTGATTGCGGCCTTTGTTACCTGCGCAGAGCTACTGATGGCCGCGTATGCCTACCCGCTTTACCAAGTGCTGGGGATATTTATTCCCTTGATTGTCACCAACTGCGCCATTCTGGGTCGCGCGGATGCGTTTGCCTCGCGCCAACCCGTGCTGCCCGCGGCAATAGATGGCTTTATGATGGGCCTAGGTTTTGGCGCCGTATTGATACAGCTGGGCGCACTGCGTGAATTGCTGGGCCAAGGAACGCTGTTTAGCGATATGACACTGCTATTCGGCTCGGCGGCAAGCAGCTGGCAACTTACTATCGCTGATGGCTATCAGTTTCTATTCTTTGTGCTGCCACCGGGGGCTTTTTTCGTGGCTGGGATGCTAATCGCGCTAAAAAATGTTCTCGACCTGCGCCAACGCTCCCGAGCCAGCCCGGTAGTGGCTCCTCGCACAGAGCGGCGCGTACGCGTGACAGGTACGATTAAATAATCGACACGTATTATTCAACGCGTCGGTTTAATACGCAGTTTGGTTTTATCATTTAAGAGAACATCCATGAATGCCCTAAAGCGCCATGAAATTTTTTCCCGCCTGCAGGCAGAAAACCCACACCCGACCACTGAGCTTAATTGGCATACACCGTTTGAGCTGCTGGCCGCCGTACTGCTATCAGCTCAATCCACAGATGTCGGTGTCAACAAAGCCACTGCGCGACTTTACCCGGTGGCCAACACGCCCCAGGGGATCATTGATTTAGGGGTCGATGCGCTTAAAGGCCACATCAAAACGATCGGTTTATATAACACTAAAGCCGAAAATCTGATGAAAACCTGTCATATGCTCGTCAATCAGCACGCAGGCAATGTGCCTAATACTCGCGAAGCGCTAGAAGCACTGCCCGGCGTCGGCCGTAAAACGGCGAATGTGATTCTTAATACGGCGTTTGGCCAGCCCACCATGGCGGTCGATACGCATATCTTCAGAGTCTCTAATCGTACCGGCATCGCACCAGGTAAAAACGTTGTCGAGGTAGAGCAAAAGCTGCTGCGCCATGTACCCAAAGCGTTTCTGCATGATGCGCATCACTGGCTGATACTGCACGGACGCTACACCTGTATTGCGCGAAAACCCCGCTGTGGCAGCTGTATCATTGAAGATCTATGCGACTTTAAAGACAAAACTGAGCTTGCCTAATACCTAACACCCAACACCCAACACCAGCGCACGGCTTACGCGCTAACAGCTAATAGTTGGCGATACGCATCGCGCCAGGCGGGCCATTCCCATGCAGTGGTCGCCAGGGGTGCCGGGCGCGTCGTCGAGTCTGTCAACCAGTCGTAAAGCCGTTGATAAAGCCCTTCCCGCGTGCCGTCATAGCGATAGGCCGGCGGATAAAGCGCCGGGAAGCAAAGCCTGTCAGGCACCAGCGGAAGCGCCCCGCGCTGGGCCGCTTCCATAATGGCCAGCCCCTGAAACTCATGCCAGGTAGTTGAGACGACAATACCCGCGCCTTCTAGCAGCGCGCGGTATTCAGCCTCTGGCTGCGGGCCCCAGGCAACAACATGCTTAGCTAGACGCTGTTCCGCTTGCTCAAAAATGTCGGGGGATTGACGAAAACGCTGCCCCAGCACGGCAAGCTCAAACGCTACGCCTTCAGCACTTAGCCTAAACAGCACCTCAAAAAAATCATTCGGGTTCTTGTCATACTCCCAGCGGTGGTTCCATACAATAAGCTGAGGGCGTCTAGGCGTATCATGCAAAGAAGTTGACCTTATTGATAGAGGCACTGGCAGCACATGAGCGCGTTTACGCAGCGCTTCAAGCGGATTGGCGGCAGGCAAATTTTCCGGCATTTTTTTCAGAAATGCCCGTGCGCCATCAATAAAAGAATCGCGATTATAGGCGCTGTTAAATACAACGCTATCGGCTGCCAAAGCGGTGTAGAGATTGACCATTTTGGCCTCTACTTGCGGCATCTGGTCGCTGGATTCCGGATAGGCGAACTGATTCTCATGAAAGTAGACGATCTTTTGCGCTTGACCAAGGTGCGGAAACAGCCCAATTAACGTTGCGAGATCGACCATTGAAGTCGCCAGCACCACGTCAAACGACTGGCTGAGAGTGGCATGCTCTTTTAACATCCAGCTCAGCGGGTTACCGCGAATTCGCCAAGCGAAGTGACGCGGTGGAAGGCTTAATAGTGTCCATGACACATCATCCAGCTGTGCCATCAAGCTCTGCGCCCAGTATCGATGGCTAACAGCTTCATAGGCTGATAACAGTAATACCCGCATTAAAACCCCTGTTGTTCAAGCTTACCCGCCAGCATTTCTAATACCTCAATACCTTGAACATCGGTAGGTAGCCACGGCAAACTTGGCCGCGGAAATCGCGCAAATAACGTATCTATGCGCGCAAGATAGCTGGCTTCCTGCTCGCGCCGCGCCTGTAAAAAAGCACCGTCCGCATCCGTTGGGATCACTCGATTAACCAGCGTCCCTGCGACGGGAATATGCGCCTCTTCGAGCGTTCGAACGGCGCGATCTGTTTCTAGGATGGGCAGCCGCTCGGGCGTCATCACAAACAGAAAGCTACAGGCTGTGGTGTCTTCAATGCGTCGTCGCGCCTGATGAAACAGCCGCCGTCGATTGATCAATGTCGTGGCCACTTCCCGGGTACGCTCGTCTAAATCATTCAAAGGGTCTTCACTAGGATCATCAAACGGTGTTGCCACATCACGGCCCCGCTTTGGAGTGAGGTGGTCCAGCACCTTGCCAAGCTCTGCGGACTTGCGATTGTGGGCCAGTAACCCGTCGGTCCAGGCGGCCATCGCTTCAGGCAATGTTAACAGCCTTAACGTATGGCCAGTCGGCGCCGTATCGAAAATAATCAGATCGTAGGGCGCGGTGTCGTCGATCATCAATCGCGCTAACCGTTCCAGTAACGCGGCCTCCTGGGTGCCGGGAGACTGGCGGGTTAGACGCATCTGACGCTCCAGCTCCTGCATCATTTCAGGAGCCGCGTAGCGACGCATCTGCTGGGTCACGCGCTGAAGGTGGGCTTCCACCTCGATATCAGGATCAATTTCCATCGCGTCCAGGTTGGGCAGCAGTCGCCGCGGAGCATCACCTAACGAGCGATCGAAGACATCACCTAAGCTGTGCGCCGGGTCGGTCGACACCACCAGCACACGCTTTCCCCGACTGGCCGCGAGCACGGCTAAAGAAGCCGCTACCGTGGTTTTCCCAACACCACCTTTGCCGCCTACCCACAGCAGGCGACGATTGAGTACTGCTTGCATGGCATTCCTCACTTGTTCGACGTAGCGCTCTCTAAGGCAAGACAATAGCCATCAGCAGCAACGGAAATGGTCCAGCGGCGAACGCTCCATGCCCATTCGCGTGTGCCAATCATGGAAACGCTCCAGTAACAGCGGCTGAAGCTCAAGGGTGTAGTACGAGGCCGGATTCTGTAAGCCCATCATTTCAGAGAACACCAACAGCATAAACAGGTCGTCTTCGTCGCGTCGCGCTCGCGCAATAGCGCCTCGATAGCGCGAGTTATATACCTCTTCAGAAAAGAAACGGGCCTGGTTCAGCCAGGCCCGTAACTTGTCACGACGCGGCGATGACCCGTGCATCGGGTCATCATGCATAGCAATTACTCCCTTTCAGTCATACTTGCGTTAATCACCTTGGGCAGCCATTTCAGCGCGCGAACGCTTGAGCGCGGAGGCACATTCCATCGCCACCATAATAGCCGCCACCAGCACCACAATATCCATCACCAGTAAGAACATGTTGCCCTGGTTCCAGAACGTGCGCAGCTGTATCAGTAGCGCCAGGATCGTCATGACCAATAAAAAGCATAGCGGCGCCAGCGTATACCACATAGGGCGCTTCAGGCGCACAAGCATGACAGTAATCACGAGTAGCGTTAGGCCTGCCAGTAGCTGGTTGGTGGTGCCGAACAGGGGCCAGATAATCAGACCACCCGAACCATCGGCACCGCCTGCGCCAAACGCTAGCAGCAAGCAAGTGCCTACCGCTAGCCCCGTGGCAATCGATGGTTTTTTCATCCACGGCTGGTCGTAAATATCGCCCCACTCTTGAAAAATGTAGCGCTGTAGGCGAAGGCCCGTGTCCATGGTAGTGCCCGCGAAAAGCGCCGCCATCACAGTGAGTAGCGTCGCCGCGGTCACCTCAGGCAACCCAAGACCGTTATGAATAATAAAGGCGCCACCTTGTACGAAGGCATTGACGCCGCCCTGCCCGAAGGAGCTATACATCGCCTGCCAATCGCCAAAGGTGGCAAAACCGGCGGTCGCTGCCAAAATAGCCGCTAGCGCCAACATGCCTTCGCCCACCGCGCCGAAATAACCCACAAAACGAGCATCGGTTTCTTTATTCAACTGCTTAGACGTAGTGCCTGATGAAACAAGCCCGTGAAAGCCCGAGATGGCCCCGCAGGCAATAGTGACAAACAGCAGCGGTATTAACGACGGCGTGCCTTCAGGAACATCGCTATTAAATGCGGGCGCTACTAGCACCGGGTTCAACAGCACCAGGGCCCCATAAAGAATGAGCAAGCCAATGAAGAGCTGCAGCCCGTTAATATAATCCCGTGGCTGCAGCAGCATCCACACCGGCAACAATGACGCAATCGCCGCGTAACCGAACAGAATAACAATCCAAATAGCATTGCCTGATATACCGGCCACTTCAACAGGCATTTGAATAGGCACAGAAGGCCCAATACCAATCAGCGCGTAGAGCGCAATGACGCCGATAACCGATACCACCGCCAGGCTCATAATCCGGCGATAAATCATTTGCCCGATAATTAGCGCCACAATAATAGCGCCCCAAACCGGAACGACTGCGCTTGGGAAGTTCATCATTAATCCGGCAATCACCACGGCGAAGACCGCATTAACCATCAGTAGCACTAGAAAGATAACGATCATAAAGATACTACGAGCACGCTTACCAACCACGTCACCGGTTAATGCCCCGACCGATTTAGCCCGATTGCGTACGCTGGCCCAAATAGCACCGAAGTCATGAATACCGGCAAAGAAAATAGTGCCGAACACTACCCATAAAAAAGCCGGTGCCCAGCCCCATATAACGGCGATCGCAGGCCCCACAATCGGAGCTGCTCCCGCAACGGAGGTAAAGTGATGACCCCATAAGACGAATCGATTGGTCGGCACATAGTCAATGCCGTCCTCAAACTCATGGGCAGGGGTTTTAAAATCAGGATCCAGTTGATAAATCTTCTCCGCAATAAACTTGGAGTACACGAAGTACCCCACGGCCATTGCGCCAAGACCTACCACTAGAAGGAAAATAGCACTCATGGGCGCCGCTCCTTTGGGTTTGATTGTTATTGTTTATTTAATAAACCTGGGAATTGCTGCTCTTATCACCTTACAGAGTGGTATGAGGAAACGCTTACGTCCATAACAATACGGCGCTAATCGCGGGAGTTGATTCTAAAGTTGTACTTAAAGCAGCGTAAATCTCGATATAAGCCTTATTAGCCCGCCTATTTATTTAGCAATACTCATTTACCAGCATTCGGCCAAGGTCGTCTTGGCCGCACTCCTCTAGCTCACTACACTGCATATTAACGATTGATCACGCATGCACTCAGAGCTATGCACACGGTGCGCCCGGCACTACCACTGATAAAGACAGGAGATTTTCATGGCCAAAGTGCTTGTGGTCGATGATGAACCCAATATCGTGCTATCGCTGGAATTTTTGATGGAGCAGGCAGGTTTCGAAGTAATGACGGCTGAAGACGGCGAGCAGGCAATGGCGTGCGTTAATGATAGCCAGCCCGATTTACTATTACTCGACATAAGCCTGCCGGGTATGAGCGGTTTTGACGTGTTAGAACGCCTGCGTGGCGATGCTGCCACCGCGCATCTGGCGATTATTATGCTAACCGCGCATGGCCGCGACGTAGAGCGTGAAAAAGGCATGGCTCTGGGCGCCGATGACTACATCACTAAACCGTTTTCAACCCAATCATTGGTGGAAAAAGTTAAAGCGCTGCTGGCTGGAAAGCAGCTATGACGCGAGATGGGCTGCCCAAGCGCCAGCATCTTGTTGGTTTATGGCTTCTGCTTAGCGGTATTAGCCTGTTTGGCGGTACGGTGTTTGCCGTTTGGCTGGATACTCAGCTGGCTCCTGCCGGTTGGGCAAGAGCAGCCCTATGGGTCGGCAGCGTCTCTGGTGGCGCCACGATTTTTGTAGCGGGATTGATACTTGAACGCATGTTATTTACCCCGCTGCGACACCTCCAAGCCCAGCTTGTACGCTTGGTCGGCAATCCCGATGCCTACGATGAACAGTTGCCTGAAGGTTGGCTAAAAGGGCTTGGTCCAGACTTACGCCGTGTCAGCGAAAACTGGCAAGCAGATCGCAGCCGTTTGTCGACCGCCCATGCGGAAGGCGCACGCAGCGCTGCACGTATTCGCCAGGAGCTTGAAACGCTGCTGCAAGTCCTCGAAACGCCTCTGTTGCTGTGCGATCACCATCGCCGCGTGATGCTATTCAATCAAGCCGCTGAAGATTTTTTTATCGACAATTCGGGACTGGGTTTAGGCAAACGCCTGGACGCTCTACTCCCCGTTAGCAGCCTGCAGCAAGCGCTTAGCCAGCTACCTTGCGATGGCTCCCCGCGCGAACTTTTGGTGCCCTGCGATAATCGCTGGCTAAAAGTGATACTGCGCCGCGTACCGGGCAGTGACGGCGAAACGCTGCTCACCTTTAGCGATGCAACAGCGTCCTGGTCGAATGAAATGGGCGTGAGAGCAGAGCTTGCCCATATACTTACGCCACTCCGTCAGCATACCGCGAGCTTGACCAGCGCTGCCGATGCGCTGATTCAACTACGTGACCAAAATGACCCCAGCACATCGTTATTACGCCAACGTTTCGAGCGCGTTATTCAAGAGGAAGGAGCTACGCTTGGCGAGCACGTCGCAAGAATAGGCCAATTGCTCGACGATATGCAGCATCAAGGTGAGCGCTTAACGCCCATGTGGTCCAACGACTTCTGGCAAGCACTGGATGAACGTCTTGATCCTGAGCGGCGCTTAATTACTCCTGTGGGAATGCCCGCCTGGTTTAAAGGCGATGCGCCCGCGCTGATCGCCCTGTTTAACTCTTTGGTAAAGCACCTCAGTAACTACTTACCTGACAGTGGTTTTGAAGGTGAAATATGCTTGGGCAATAAACGCGTCTATTTAGATCTTATTTGGCGCGGCAAAGCGATACCGGAGCATGAGCTGGCCGGATGGCGCCAGCAGCCTTTGACCTCGCTACCGCTAAACCCGAGCGTTGCGGATGTGCTGCGTCAGCACGCTAGCGATATTTGGAGCCTTGCCGACGACAACGGCGTATATGCACGCTTGCGCCTGCCGCTGCCCGCCATGGAGCGCGTGGGCGCCCCGCGTGAAATTGCGCCTCCCCGCCCTGAGTTTCACGATTTTGGCATTGCCGACCTCCCCCCCCCCAGCGATGCGCTCGCCAGCCGCTCACTGCGCAGCCTCGAAGTGGTCGCGTTTGATACTGAAACCACTGGGCTTGAGCTGCGCCGGGGAGACACGGTCATTAGCCTGGGTGCCTGCCGCGTCGTCAATGCGCGCCTGCTGGCAAGTGAGACCTTCGATCAAAAGGTCGACCCACAGCGCCCGATACCGCCGGCGAGTACCGCCATCCATGGCCTTGTTGATGCTGATGTGGCGGGCGCGCCGCTGCTGGATGTCGTGCTCACTCGCTTTCGCGACTACGTGGGTGAAGCCGTGCTTCTGGCCCACAATGCCGCATTTGATCTGCTTGCGATTAGCCAGCAGGGCGTCGCCTTTGATATACCGGTAATCGACACACTGCTGATTTCTAGAGCGCTGGATGAAGCGCTGGTCGGCCACGACCTCGACAGCCTTGCTCAGCGCTATGGCCTGACATTCCCTCCTGACACTCGCCATACCGCCCTGGGAGATGCGCGCGTAACGGCCAAGCTGTGGCTTGCACTGCTGCCACGCCTAGAAGCGCGTAGCATTGATACGCTTGAACAACTGCTAGCGCTGCAAGCGAATGCCTTTGATCGACAGGATGCCAGCGCCTTATGAAACCCAGCGGCGAAAAATCACGTAAAGCAGAACGCTTAATGGCCTTAGTGGCCGTTGCCTTGCTGCTGTTCTGCCCACCGCTGATTATAGTCGTAGACCGCTTAACCACGCTTCACGTAGGCTGGCTGCCGCTGTATTTATTTAGCGCTTGGGCCGTCGTGATCGGCTTAACTGCGTGGCTAATGGAACATCATGCGGATCGCTGACTATGCGCACTGAGCCGATTATTCTTGGCACAGCCTTTGGCTACCTTGCGCTACTTTTTTTAGTCGCTGCCTGGGGTGACCGACGGGCTGAGCAGGGCCGCTCGTTGATCGGATCACCCACTGTCTATGCCCTTTCTATTGCCGTTTACTGCACCGCATGGACATTTTATGGCAGCGTGGGCCGAGCCGCAGCGCATGGTCCTAGTTTTTTGCTTATCTACTTAGGCCCTACGCTGGCCATGCTGCTGGCGCCCTCCGTTATTCGCAAAATGGTGCGCATCGCTGCACGCCAGCGTATCACTTCTATTGCCGACTTTATTAGTGCCCGCTATGGCAAAAGTGCCAGCTTAGGCGCGCTGGTAGCGCTAATGGCGCTGATCAGTATCACGCCCTATATTGCGCTGCAGTTAAAAGCGATTACCGTCAGCCATGCGGTGCTGATCAACTATCCCTACACGCCCGATACCACGCTGATCGATGAACGCTTTTGGATGGACAAATCGCTTTGGGTCGCGTTGGTATTGGCCGTGTTTATAATTCTCTTTGGCACCCGCCACCTGGATGCCAGCGAACGCCACGAAGGCATGGTTGCCGCTATCGCTTTAGAATCGCTGGTCAAGCTGGTGGCCTTTATGGCGGTCGGTATCTTCGTGGTTTTTGTGATGTTTGAAGGACCCGGCGCGCTATTTTCGCAGGTGGCGGCCACGCCCGAGCTAGTAGACAGCATGCGGCTCGATCGCGTGCCGGGTGGCGTTACCGGCTGGGTTGGCATGCTAGTGCTGGCCTTTCTGGCATTTTTAACGCTGCCTCGCCAATTCCAAGTGTTAGTGGTCGAAAACGTTGATGAGCAGCATTTAACGCGGGCGAGCTGGCTATTTCCGCTTTATATGCTGCTGATTAATCTCTTCGTCATACCGATTGCCCTGGCGGGCATGCTGCTAGGCGCTAGCGCAGGTGACCCTGACAGCTTTGTGCTGACGCTGCCGCTCTCAGCAGGCGTGGAAGGCTTACCGCTGTTAGTGTTTATCGGTGGCCTATCGGCGGCCACCGGCATGGTGATTGTTGAAACCATTGCCCTTTCCACCATGGTCAGCAATCAACTGGTGATGCCGCTACTGCTCCGCTCACGACGATTACACCTGAGCACTAAAGGGGAGCTGGCCGGCTGGCTGCTGGGTATTCGCCGCGTAGCCATTGTGCTTATTCTATTGCTCGGTTATCTCTACCACGCCTTGATTGGTGATTCCTATAGTCTCGTCACCATCGGGCTTGTGTCCTTCGCGGGGGCCGCCCAGTTTGCCCCAGCGTTGTTGATTGGCCTTTATTGGCGCGGCGCTACTCGCCAAGGGGCCACGTGTGGATTGATCGCCGGCTTTTTAGTGTGGTGCTATACACTGCTGCTTCCGGGCTTTGCTCAGTCAGGCTGGTTGAACGCTGCGCTGCTTAACGAAGGGCCTTGGGGAATCACTTGGCTCACTCCCTACGCCCTGTTTGGGCTCGAAAACTGGGACATTTATAGCCACTCACTGCTGTGGAGTATGCTGGTAAACGTCGGGCTTTTAGTGGGCGTGTCGCTGTTTACCCGCCCTACGCCCCTTGAGCAAACCCAAGCCGCGCTCTTCACTGAGGCTATGCATCCGAACCTGACCACTGCCCCGCTATGGCGTGGGCAAACCACTCAAGGCGCACTAAATGAGTTGCTTGTTCGCTACCTAGGCCTTCAAACCACTCGCCGCATCTTCAGCTATAGCAATAACAAAAACGCGTTTGAGGCGGATCAGCCGGCCACCACTGAGCTCATCACCCGCGCAGAGCAGGCCCTCGCTGGGTCATTGGGCAGCGCCTCTGCGCGGGTGCTGATCAACTCAGTGGTACGCGGTGAAGCGCTGGATATTGAGTCGATTCTTAGCATTCTTGACACCACCTCACAAACGCTAGAGTACAACCGCCGGTTAGAGCAAAAATCTCAAGAGCTACTACAGATTGGCGAAGAGCTACGTAGTGCCAACGAGCGCCTGCGTGAGTTAGACCGCTTAAAGGATGAGTTTGTGGCCATGGTCAGCCACGAACTGCGCACACCGCTAACGTCCATCCGCGCCTTTGCTGAAATCTTGAGAGATAGCGATCAGCTACCCAGCGAGAAGCGCCAGCATTTTCTTGGCGTAATCGTGCATGAAAGCCAGCGGCTATCACGCCTAATTGAAGAGATACTGGATCTTGCTCGCTTAGAAAGCGGCCGTTTAACGCTAAACCCGGTGCCACTCGACCTGACAGCGCTAGCACGGCACAGCATTAACGCTATTGCGCATCTGCATGAAGAACGCGGCGTTGCTCTAGACATCAGCTTAGAGGTTGATCCTGCAATGATCGTTGGCGATCAGGATCGCCTAGAGCAAGTTATCATCAATCTACTTGATAATGCGGGTAAATTTGCTGATCGACTACAGCCAACAGTACGCCTGGCGCTGTATCGCCATCGTGACCATTATCGCTTAAGCGTTGAAGATAACGGTGCGGGTATCAGCATAGATGAGCGCGAGCGGGTATTTGAAAAATTCCATCAACTACAGCAGGACGGCGATATCCCCCGCGGTCGGCCAAGAGGCAGCGGTCTAGGCCTGCCGATCAGCCGGGGCATCATCGTTCATCTGGGGGGGAGACTCTGGGTGGAGGATGCTAAACACTTAGGCGGCGCTTGCTTGACACTAGAACTACCCGCCGCGCCGAACAGCTAATTCGCGGTTTATCACCTTGAGAGGCACATCGGCCATTTTACACAATGACTAGCGGTCTGCGCTGTTCATATCCGTGCTATTCATTTCTGTATCACGACGCGGGTCTGGCTCGAACATGGCCTCACCCACTTCATCAATATAGCGCTGTGCTTTAGTAAGCATCATGGCGTCACACGCTTCACGGCTAGGCAGCATATCGGAACGTTCAAAGCGATGTTCGAGCGTTTCCTCTGACGTACCGGGCTTGCGAATCCAACCGCTCACGCGGTATTGGCCACTCTTATTATCGGGCTGGGGCACAATCCAGTATCCCTTGTATTCCACCGGTTCAGCGGCATCAGTGGTAGCACCTGAGGCAGCTTGGGAATGACTACCAAAGAGTCCGGATAAGATTTTTTTAAGCATCATTATTCCTTTGCTTGTAGGACGGCGGTTCGTGCCTGCCGCCCTACAAGATAAACGCAGCGTTGTATCAGCGCTTCATTAGCTCTGTTTACGTCCTTTGCCAGCGGCAATACGCAGACGTAGCGCGTTAAGCTTAATAAAGCCTTCCGCATCTTTCTGATTGTAGGCGCCCGCGTCATCTTCAAAGGTCGCAATCGACTCATCAAAGAGCGATTCGTCAGACTTACGGCCAACAACGATTGCATTGCCTTTATAAAGCTTCATGCGCACAACGCCAGCGACGTTTTTCTGCGTTTCGTCGATAGCCGCTTGAAGCATGCGACGCTCAGGGCTCCACCAGTAGCCGTTATAGATCACTTCTGCATATTTCGGCATCAGCTGATCTTTCAGGTGAGCTTCTTCGCGGTCTAGCGTCAGTGACTCAATAGCGCGGTGGGCACGCAGCATAATGGTGCCCCCTGGCGTTTCGTAACAGCCGCGAGACTTCATGCCCACATAGCGGTTTTCTACAATATCTAAACGGCCAATGCCGTTATCGCCGCCCATTTTATTGAGCTTCTCCAGCACTTCGTGGGCTTTCAACGGCTCACCGTCGATGGCTACGATATCGCCCTTGTCAAACGTTAGCTCAACGTAGGTTGCCTGATCGGGCGCGGCTTCAGGAGAAACGCTCCAGCGCCACATATCGTCTTCTGCTTCGGCCCACGGGTCTTCCAAAATGCCGCCTTCATAAGAAATATGCAGCAGGTTGGCATCCATGGAGTAAGGCGATTTTTTCTTCTTATTGGCAAAATCGACGGGGATATTGTGTTCTTCACAATAAGCCATCAATTTTTCACGCGAGGTCAAATCCCACTCACGCCAAGGGGCGATGACTTTAACGCCCGGCTTTAATGCATAGCCGCCAAGCTCAAACCGAACCTGATCGTTGCCTTTACCGGTAGCGCCATGAGAAATGGCATCGGCACCGGTTTCGTTAGCGATCTCAATCAAGCGTTTAGCGATCAGCGGACGAGCAATAGACGTGCCTAGCAAGTACTCGCCTTCATAAACAGTGTTGGCGCGAAACATGGGATAAACGTAGTCGCGGACAAACTCTTCGCGCAGGTCTTCGATGTAGATTTCTTTTACACCAAGGGCTTGCGCCTTAGTGCGGGCGGGCTCGACCTCTTCGCCCTGACCGATGTCGGCAGTAAACGTAACTACCTCGCAGTTGTAAGTTTCTTGCAACCACTTAACGATAACGGATGTGTCCAGGCCGCCTGAATATGCCAGTACAACCTTTTTGACATCGGACATTCTTTGCTCCTCATTGACTATACGAAATTCATTAGCGAAAAAGGCACTATCATTTAGCACACGGCTAAGCGATATATCTTTGCAACAGACCTTGAGTATAGCGTTCTCAATGCCCAGCGAATACCGCCAACGACGCTTGGGGGGTAAAGCTGCTAGAATCAATCCATTCAAAGCGGTGGCATACCGCTTATCTTGACTGATTACTCGCTTTACTAAGGAGAGCTGCATGAGCGAGGCAATTGCCCGCGAATTAATGGCCCAACGTTTTCGTAGTTACCTACCCGTGGTCATTGACTTAGAAACCGGGGGATTTAATGCCCAAGGAGACGCTGTGCTTGAGATAGCCGCCGTCACGCTAACCATGGATCCGGAAGGCAACCTGCTTCCTGATGCTACCTATGCTTACCATATTGAGCCCTTTGAAGGGTCCAATGTGGAGCAGTCGGCGCTCGATTTTACCGGTATCAATCTGGACGATCCGCTGCGTCGCCAAGTGGCGCTGAGCGAAGCTGACGCGTTGGGAGAGATTTTTCGCCCAATCCGTAAGTCGCTCAAAGCGCATGACTGCACGCGAGCTATTTTGGTGGGTCATAACGCGGCATTTGACCAAGGTTTTTTGAATGCAGCGGTTAATCGCTGCGGCATTAAGCGTAACCCTTTCCATCCGTTTTCAAGCTTTGACACGGCAACGCTGGCAGGTTTGGTATATGGCCAAACGGTTCTGGCGCGTGCCTGCAGGGCTGCCGGCATTGAGTTTGACAATAAGGCCGCGCATTCCGCTCGCTACGACACCGAGCGCACCGCCGAGCTATTTTGCGCCATGGTTAACCGCTATAAAGACCTTGGCGGTTGGGAGTTAGCCCAGCGCGAGCAAGAGATGGATGGCCCCGATTAACCAGCGATAGCCGCTGATGCAGCCATCATAGCTTTGCACTAAACTTTGCCGCACTGCATAACCTAAGCTTAACCTGCCACCACTAGCGATTTTTCCTAGCGATGGTATATGACTTCGATTTACCCTATCCGTTTTCAAGAGATGAGACGTTCCATGGCCCAGCATAATGCCTTTTACGCCCAGTCCGGTGGCGTCACCGCCGTAATTAACGCCAGCGCCTGCGGCGTTATTGAAGCCTGCCGCCAAGCGCCCGATAAAATTGGCAAGGTGTACGCCGGTCATAACGGCATTATCGGCGCTCTAACCGAAGACCTCATCGATGTCACCCAAGAGTCTGACGAAGCGATTGCCGCACTGCGCCACACGCCCGGTGGCGCTTTCGGCTCCTGCCGCTATAAGCTGAAAGATATCGATACGCATCGTGCTCAGTACGAGCGCCTGATTGAAGTCTTTAAAGCTCACGATATCCGCTACTTTTTCTACAACGGCGGTGGCGACAGCGCCGATACCTGCTTAAAAGTCTCGCAGCTTTCCGAAAAGTTGGGCTATCCGCTCACGGCCATCCATGTGCCCAAAACCGTGGATAACGATCTGCCGATCACCGATAACAGCCCTGGCTTTGGCAGCGTTGCTAAGTATATTGCTACCTCAACGCTTGAAGCGTCGCTGGACATCGCCTCTATGTGCGCGACGTCCACTAAGGTGTTCGTGCTTGAAGTGATGGGTCGCCATGCCGGCTGGATTGCCGCCGCGGGTGGGCTAGCAGGCCAAGAGGAAGGCGAGCCGCCGCACCTAATCATCTTCCCGGAAATCCCCTTCAACCGTAGAGTGGCAATGGCACGGGTTGAAGAATGCGTTAAGCAGTACGGTTACTGCGTGATAGTGGTGTCAGAAGGTGCCCGTTACGAAGACGGCACGTTCTTAGCCGATGCGGGCAATACCGATGCCTTTGGCCATCGCCAGTTAGGCGGCGTAGCACCGACGCTTGCCGGCATGATCAAACAAGACCTGGGTTACAAATATCACTGGGCGGTAGCAGACTACCTTCAGCGTGCCGCGCGCCACTTGGCGTCTAAAACCGACGTTGAGCAAGCCTACGCGGTCGGCTACGAAGCGGTAACGCTGGCGCTTGCTGGCAAAAATGCCATGATGCCGGCCATTCGCCGCATTTCTCAGAACCCTTACCAGTGGGATGTGATTTCTGCCCCACTGTCTCAGGTGGCTAACCAAGAGAAGTTCATGCCCCGCGACTTTATTAGTGCTAACGGACTTGGCATTACGCAGGCGTGCCGCGACTATCTTTCACCGCTCATCCAAGGTGAAGATTTCCCACCTTTTGAAAACGGCCTGCCTAAAGTAGCCAAGCTGAAGCTAGCCAAAGCCGAGCGCAAACTGCCGGTCTTTACGCTGTAAACAAGTAACCTAGTTCTGTAAAACAGCCCGGCAGTAAAAAGCCTAGCGGTAAAACGCACCATCAAAAACGGGGGATGACATCAATCATCCCCCGTTTTTTTATGCTTTGCGTTTAGCGCAATAGCCAGGAAAGCACCAGCAGCAGCAGTAAAATCCCCGCGACGCCCTGCCAGAAACGTCGTGGCTCCTGACGGCTTTCATCTTGAGCAGAGCGACGGCCAAGCGGCACGCGTATCGCATGCATAAACTCTGACATGCGCCTAAAGCGCAGCGCTCGCTGTGGATCCAGCGCACGGCGCAGTGCATCGTCTAAGTCGGGGGAGATTTCAGGGTTCGTGGTGCGTGCGCTGCGAAACGACAGCTCTTCAAGGTCGGTATGGCTGCGCAGCCGATTTGGCGTCAATGTATAGGGCAGAGCCCCGGTCAACAGCCAATAGACAGTTGATGCTAACGAATATTGATCGCTGCGACGGCCGATGGCATCTCCTAGGGCATACTCTGGCGCAGTGTGCTCGTTGAGGCCAACTTGACTGAGCAGCTCGCCAGAATGTCGATGTCCTTCGCCATCCCGCATGTGGCAAGCGCTAAAGTCTGTCAATACCAGCTTACCGTGTAGATCGATTAGAATATTATCAGGGCTAATTTGCTGATGAATAATATCTCGGTGATGCAGAGCCTGCACCGCCTTACCGAGCTGATTGGCGATATCAAGCCGCTGCACCAAGCTCGCCTGCGGATGGCGTTCTGCCCACTGGCGAAGCGTTTCTCCCTCGATATGCTGCATAAGGTAGTAGAGGTAGCGACGCGAACGAGACCGCTCCATTACTTTGACGACAAAGGGGGAATTAACGCGCTCTACGACCCATTGCTGCAGCAGAAAATGCTCAAGGTAGGCATTACGCAACGAAAGCTCGGGGCTTGGTGCTTTCATCACCATTTCACGCTCGGTGTGCACATCGCGAACGCGATAAACGCGAGACTGCGCGGTTCGTGACAGCACCGCGAGCACCTCAAGGCCATCTAAGCGATCGCCCGGCGCCAGCTCAGGCGGAATGGGCAAATCGCCATAAAGCTGCCCAGGGCGCTCGGTTGTTTCCTCCGGCAATTCATCTATGCGAACTAGCTGGAAGCAAAATTGATCGCCTCCATAGCCACGCTCCTGAGCGCGCTGCTTCGCCTCATCCGCTAAACGCTCACAGGCAGCGTCTAAATCGCTCGCGTCTTGGCGAATCAAGCGCACGTAGTCTGAAGGCAGTAACGTGCCGCGCACACCCTGGGTAGTGAAAAGAAATAAATCGCCCTGTTTCAACGCTATATGGGTGTAATCAATGTCGACACTGCCGTCCATGCCCAGTGCCCGCGAAGGATAGCGGTAGCCGCCCACGTCCGTTACGTGGTCGCGGCTTAGCTGCTCAAACTCTGCGCCGCGCAAGCGAAAGACCAGCGTATCGCCCATATGAAATAGATGAGCTTCACGGCCGCGAAAGACCATGGCGGACATAGAGGAAACGAAGCTGCCCTCTTTAACATGCTGGCTTTGGCTATAGCACCAGCTATTCAGTGCGCGCAGGACGCGGGTGGCAGATGTTTTGACATCCCAGTGCTCAGGCGTTGAAAAATAGTCAGCCAGAAAACCGCGTACGCTTAGGTCACCGGCCTGTTTGGCCATGGTGTTGCGTGAAATCGAGTCGCTAATCACCGCACAGCCGCCTTTGGCGCGCAGTAGCGGTGCCTCAGGAAAGCGTACTGACATTGAACTGCGATGTAGGCATCGATCGGGGGCGACAAACGCTTGACCATAACTGATGAGCAACTGGGCGTGCGACAAGGCATCCTCCTAGGCTGTCGACTCGAGCACTTATGATACACACTGTGAACCAGGAGCGATGCTCACCAAACGTCTCTATCGGCCGATTCAAAGTGTCTCTCGCCTATTTAAGCGCTGAAATGTTATAAAATCGCCAACCTTTCTCAGCCTCCCGTTATGTCACATTGGCAATCGTGTAGCCATATTCGTATAATTCCGGCTATCAAAGCCTCTGAAGCGATTGCTTAGCCGCAGCAAGACTCAGCCACTGTACTATCAAGGAATCAACGATGAACTTCGATAATATCCCTGCCGGAAAGGATCTCCCCAACGACGTTTACGTGGTGATCGAAATTCCAGCTAACCATGACCCGATCAAATATGAAATTGACAAGGATATGGGCGCGCTGGTCGTTGACCGCTTCATGGCCACCCCCATGTTTTACCCAGCCAACTATGGCTTCATTCCCCACACCCTAGCCGACGATGGCGATGCCCTTGACGCCTTAGTCGTCACACCGCATCCCGTTCAGCCTGGCAGCATTATCCGTGCACGCCCGGTTGGTATTCTGAACATGACCGATGAAGCCGGTGAAGATGCCAAACTGATATGTGTGCCCCATGCCAAGCTGAGCTCACTGTACGACAACATTCAGGAAGTCACTGATCTACCTGAACTGCTGCGTCAGCAAATCGCTCACTTTTTCGAGAATTACAAAGATCTAGAAAAAGGCAAGTGGGTAAAAGTAGAGTCTTGGGAAGGTGCCGACGCGGCGCGTAAAGCGATTGAAAAATCCGTTAGCGCCTATCAAAAAGCGTAATAATTAGCACCTAAGCGGGAATTCATACCCGCTTAATGCATCTAAAGGCCGCCTTCGGGCGGTTTTTTGCGTTATCAGCCTAGCGATAAGGGCTAGCGCACGAGCGGCCGCGTCATGTCACCGCAGCGAGTAAGTCAGACGCTTAAGCTTGCGGTATGCTGTTTACCTGCATTGCGATGCCATTAATTAAGGATATACCTTGTTACCTTTTAAGCGCCTAAGCCGATTTGCTTTATTCACCCTTCTACTTATCGGACTACCGCTGATGGCTCACGCCCAGTGGTTCTCTTCCTCGAGTAATCAAGACGCATTTTTGCCCGTTATGGAGGCATTTGAACCCACTGCTTGGCATGATGACGACACCCTTTATATCGGCGTGGACATTGCTGATGAATATTACCTTTATCGCCACCAGTTTGCGGTTAGCAGCCAAATCGAGAGCGTCGACCTAGGCGAGCCTAACATCCCCCAGGGCACGTTTATTAACGATGAATTCATGGGAGATGTGTACGTATTCAGGGATCAATTAGTCTTTGAGGTCCCCTTAAGCACCCCCTACTCAGGCCCGCTTGATATCACTCTAACCTTTCAAGGCTGCGCGGACGCAGGGCTCTGCTACCCCCCGGAACAAGCTAACCTTCAGGCCAGTGAGACACAGCCACCCAGCCAATTCGCTGACTGGCAGGCCGATAACAGCAGCTCCGACGCAGCGGCCAACGCCTCAGGACAAGATACAGCTGACACCGCAACGCAGAGTGACTTTTCAGCCCCCCAAAGTGAAGACAGCCGCTTCAGCAGCTTGATTAGCAGCGCAAGCCTGCCATTGGCGCTGGGGCTATTTTTTATCGCTGGCTTAGGGCTTACCTTTACGCCCTGCGTGCTGCCGATGATTCCTATTCTGTCATCGATTGTGGTCGGCCAGAACCCTACTCGCTCTCGGGCATTTGTGCTTTCTGCCAGTTATGTATTAGGCATGTCAGTGACTTATGCGCTTGTGGGCGTATTGATGGGGCTGTTTGGCGCCGGACTTAATCTTCAGGCGCGCTTGCAGTCGGCACCGGTCTTAATCATCTTTGCGGTACTCTTCTCGCTCTTTGCTTTAGCAATGTTTGGCGCGTTTAACCTCAATCTATCGCCGCGCTTAACCAACCGCATTGATGCTTGGCAGGCACGCGCTCAGCGCAGCGGCCCTGCGGGTTTAGCTGTAGCGGGCGCCCTTTCAGTGCTAGTGGTATCACCCTGCGTCACGGCGCCGTTAGCAGGCGCGTTGGTATTTATTTCGTCTACCGGGGATGCTGCGCTTGGCGGCGCAGTGCTGTTTGCGCTGGGCTTGGGAATGGGTGTGCCCCTTCTTTTAGTCGGCACGTTCGGCGCCACCTTGCTACCACGCAGCGGTGCCTGGATGAACGGCGTAAAAATTGGCTTTGGCCTGCTGCTGCTGGGGGTGGCTATTTGGATGGTAGAGCGCTTGGTCGCCGCACCCGTCGCGCTGCTGCTATGGGCTGCGCTAGCGATTGGAAGCGCGCTCGCTTTAGGCGCTTTAAACGTCAATCAGCCGCTGGGCTGGCCGCGCGCGCGCCAAACGCTTGCGCTTATGCTACTGACTTGGGGCGTACTGCTGGTGATCGGAGCCGCCCAAGGGGGCAACAATCCGCTGCGCCCACTCGCGGCAACCCCCAATCCAGCAAACGCTGTACAGGCACAGGCACTCAGCTTCACTGAAGTCGACACATTGAGCGCTCTTGAGGATGAAATTGCTAACGCAAAAAGCAATCATCAGCCGGTGTTTGTGCACTTTACTGCCGACTGGTGCATTTCATGCAAATTAATGGAACGCGATGTATATCCAGATGCACGCGTTACCGCAGCGTTAAGTGGCTATAAGCTGATTGCCGCCGATGTCACGCACACCGATAGCAACAGCCGAGAGCTGCTAGACCAGTTCAATTTATTTGGTCCGCCCAGCCTGCTATTTTTTAATCAAGGCCAGGAACTGCGCGATGCCCGCATTCAGGGCGAAGTAACCGCCGACCAGCTTCAGCAACATCTTGAATCTGTCAGCCAGTGGATAGCGGCCCAGTGACATGCATAAAGGGCTCGTATCGTGGATATCGCCGGCCAGATACTGCCCAGCATCCTCTAAGACTACGTCAACGCTTGCCGGGCCGGCTGCTGGACATCGTGGCACTTTTTCGGCAAACTCCGCTCCCATATTAGCTAAAAACTTCCTTTTTAGGGGTGAGAACGAGGTAACGTTCACTAACATGCCGCGTTCTCTTCATTTTAAAATCTGGTTTACTGCGCTAGTTCAGCGCCGCATAGCACCTCCGCTTAGAGGCTGAGTTTGCTCTGTGACTACCTTTTATGACATTGATGGGGCTATGCCATGGATATCCGCAAAGTTAAGAAACTGATTGAGCTTCTCGAAGAATCCAATATTAGTGAGATTGAAATTCAAGAAGGCGAAGAATCAGTCCGCATAAGCCGCCATCCGAACGGTGCGACTTGGCAGCAGCAGCCAATGCCCCAGTATGCGCAGCCAACCTATGCGCCGGTCGCAAGCGCACCGCCTGCGGATATTGAATCTGCCGGTGTAAGCTACCGTGGTGAAGCAGTTAACTCACCGATGGTTGGCACCTTTTATCGCAGCCCAGCACCGGGCGCTAAATCCTTTGTGGAAGTAGGCGACACCGTTAAGCAAGGCGATACCATATGTATCATTGAAGCCATGAAGATGATGAACCAGATTGAAGCTGACCGTGACGGCGTGGTGGAAGCTATTCTGGTGGAAGATGGCGAGCCGGTGGAATTCGATCAGCCTATGATCGTTATCGCTTAATCTTTCATTTTCAACACGGGTGGACTCTCCCATGCTGGACAAGGTATTAATCGCGAATCGCGGCGAGATTGCCCTTCGTATCCTACGGGCCTGTAAAGAACTGGGCATTAAAACCGTCGCGGTACACTCCAAAGCTGATCGTGAACTCATGCACGTTCGTTTGGCAGATGAAGCCGTTTGTATCGGACCGGCATCGTCAGCGCAGTCTTACCTGAATATACCGGCCCTTATCAGCGCGGCCGAAGTGACTGACTCAACGGCCATTCACCCGGGCTATGGCTTTCTGTCGGAAAACGCCAACTTTGCCGAGCAGGTAGAGCGTTCAGGCTTTACTTTCATAGGGCCCCGCGCAGAAACGATTCGCCTGATGGGTGATAAAGTCAGCGCGATTCAATCGATGAAGGAAGCCGGTGTTCCTACGGTTCCAGGCTCCGATGGGCCACTCGGCGATGACGATGCTGTCAATCTAGCGACGGCTATGCGTATCGGCTATCCGATCATCATCAAAGCAGCCTCTGGCGGCGGCGGGCGTGGCATGCGTGTGGTGCATACTGAAGGCCACCTGCTGTCGGCGATTACCGTTACGCGTACCGAAGCACAGGCGGCGTTTGGTGACGGCACGGTCTACATGGAAAAATTCCTTGAGAAACCGCGTCACGTAGAAGTGCAGGTGCTGGCTGATGGCCAAGGTAACGCTATCCATCTTTATGATCGCGACTGCTCTCTTCAGCGCCGTCATCAAAAAGTGCTTGAAGAAGCCCCAGCCCCCGGTCTTGATCAGAAAGCGCGTGAGCAGGTGCTTGAAGCCTGCCGTCAGGCGTGCATTAAAATCAATTACCGTGGCGCCGGCACCTTTGAGTTCTTGTACGAAGACGGCAAGTATTTCTTCATTGAGATGAATACCCGCGTTCAAGTCGAACACCCGGTTACTGAAATGGTTACCGGCGTGGATATCGTCAAAGAACAGCTGCGCATAGCCTCTGGCCTTCCGCTGTCTATTCGTCAAGAAGACGTGAAGATCGCTGGCCACTCTTTCGAGTGCCGGATTAATGCCGAAGATGCCCGTACCTTTATGCCTTCGCCCGGGAAAGTGACGTTATTTCACTCGCCGGGTGGCCTGGGTGTGCGTATGGACTCGCATCTTTACACGGGATACACCGTGCCTCCCCACTACGACTCCCTGATCGGCAAGCTGATCACGTGGGGTGCAGACCGCGAAATTGCGCTGACGCGCATGCGCAATGCGCTTGATGAACTACTTGTGGAAGGCATCAAAACCAATATCGATCTGCAGAAAGATTTGGTTCGTGACAGCCACTTCCGCGAAGGCGGTGTCAACATCCACTACCTGGAAAAGAAACTCGGCGGCTAACGCCACTCCAGCGCTATGTTCGATACCCAACGGGGTGGCCACGTCCACCCCGTAGTTGTCTTTACGGTACTGTCTTTACTGTAGTTGTCTTTACTGTAGTTGTCTTTACTGTCTCTATTTTTAAATTCGCCTTGCGGAGAACCTGCATGCCCTGGCTTCAACTCAAAGCTCATGTCGCACCCGAGCAAGCAGAATTTCTGGAAGAGCTGCTGCTCGAAGAAGGCGCGACTGCCATTGGCCTTCAAGATGCCCACGACGACCCGGTATTTGAGCCTGAACGCGGCACCACTCCGCTTTGGCAAGATACGATTCTGACAGGGCTTTATGATGACCTTGAAGGCGTTGACGACATGCTTACGCGCATTGAGGCGGCCTGGTCGGAGCACATGCCGAGCGAACCCTGCCCCACGATCGAGTATGAGCTACTTGCCGACCGCGACTGGGAGCGTGAGTGGATGGATGATTTCACCCCTCTACGCATGGGCCAGCGGCTATGGATTGTGCCCAGCTGGCACGAGCCGCCTGAGGCAGACGCGGTCAACCTGATTCTAGATCCAGGCCTTGCGTTTGGCACCGGCACGCACCCGACTACCGCGCTGTGCCTAGAGTGGCTGGATGAACTGGCAGTGGCTGGCCACTTAGCGCAGCAGCATGTGCTTGATGTAGGCTGTGGCTCGGGCATTCTCGCTATCGCCGCCCTAAAGCTTGGCGCACACCATGCCGACGCTACCGACATTGATCCCCAGGCATTGCAAGCTAGTCGTGATAACGCAGAACGTAATAGCATTGCCGAACAGCAGCTATCGCTTTATTACCCTGAGCAGTTAAGCGATGACGTTCGTTATCCTGTGGTAACCGCTAACATACTGGCGGGCCCACTGGTTGAGCTAGCGCCGATGATTGCCGGGCACGTGGCCCCAGGTGGGCGCATTGCGCTATCGGGTATTTTAGCCAATCAGGCCGACGATGTTCAGCAAGCCTACACGGCCCAGGGCATCATCATGCAAGATCCGGTGATTCGTGAAGGCTGGGTAAGGCTCTCAGGCCAGCGCCCAGATTAAAGCACCCTGCGGCCTTCAACCTAACGGCGAGTAGGCGTATCATACGCACCCTCGAAAGCGCTTACTCGTCGCCAGACCAGCATCCACATAGCCTACGCCATGACGTTAATGAACACCCTACCCAGCATTGGTCGTTATCGATTATCAAATCGCGTAATCCTGGCACCAATGGCCGGCGTTACCGACCGCCCCTTTCGTCAGCTATGCCGACAGCTGGGTGCTGGCTGGGTGGTGGGCGAAATGGTTACGTCAGACCCTAGCCTATGGCATACGCGTAAATCACAGCTGCGAATGGACCACCAGGGCGAGCCAGCCCCGCGTGTGGTGCAAATTGCGGGTGGTGATGCTGATATGCTTGCCCAGGCAGCCCGCCTGAATGCTGAACTAGGTGCTCAAATTATTGATATTAATATGGGCTGCCCCGCTAAGAAGGTGTGTAATAAAGCGGCAGGGTCTGCCCTGCTTCGCGATGAAGCCTTGGTCGCTGACATTTTGCAGGCGGTGGTGGGCGCCGTTGATATTCCCGTGACGCTTAAAATCCGCACGGGCTGGTGCGCGGCATCGAACAACGCCCTGCGCATTGCTCAGTTGGCCGAGGCCGCAGGCATTCAAGCGCTAGCCGTACATGGCCGACATCGCGAACAGCGCTATACTGGACAGGCAGAGTACGACACGATTGCCGACATCAAATCTCGTCTCTCGATACCGGTGATTGCTAACGGCGACATAACAAGCCCTGAAAAAGCCGCCGAAGTTCTCGCTTACACCGGTGCTGATGCTGTCATGGTAGGCCGTGGTGCGCAGGGAAATCCGTGGATATTTCAACAGATTAACCACTATTTCCAGCATGGCACGCGAATGGCGCCACCCAGCCTAGCCGAGCGCCAGCAGGTGCTTAATGGGCACGTTGGCGCACTGCATGAATTTTATGGTGACACGATGGGCGTACGCATAGCGCGTAAGCATGTCGGCTGGTACCTCAGCGACGACCCGCGCTTTACGCCGCCTCAACAGCACGCGCTGAAGCAGCAGTTCAATGCGTTAGCATCACCCGAAACGCAATTTGATTGGATCAACGACGCGATGGCTCCCGATGCCGCCACACGTTTGCTAGCCAAAGGAAGCTATGCTGCATGACCGAACGCGATCTTCTCTCTAGCGATACTGTTTCTCACCTCACCCGCATGCTGGCTAATCCAACGGTGAGCACACCACCGCAGCCTCTGCGGGAGGCCGTGGAAACAGCGATGCGCCGCTACTTCGAGCATCTCGATGGCAGCCAGGCAACTGACCTATACGCCATGGTGATGGCCGAAGTAGAAGCTCCTTTACTGGCCTGCGTCTTGGAGCATACTGACGGCAACCAGACCCGGGCCGCTGATGCACTGGGCCTGAACCGCGGCACCCTGCGTAAAAAGCTAAAGCTTTACGGACTTATCGAAGGCGACGCCCCATAACACTGGGGCGTTGTTGTTTTTATTTACCCACGTTGACTTCACAACGCTGCACACGAGCATCCCCATGGCTGATAACCCTACTTTGACTGACAGTAACGCTACTCCCGTCCGCCGCGCCCTTCTGAGCGTTTCTGATAAAACTGGCATTGTAGAATTCGCCCGCGGCCTAACTGAGCATGGCGTTGAACTGCTTTCAACCGGTGGCACTTTCCGGCTATTGCAAGAAAATGCCATTGCGGTGAAAGAAGTGTCTGAACATACCGGCTTTCCCGAAATTATGGATGGTCGTGTCAAAACGCTTCATCCCAAAATTCACGGCGGCATTTTGGCACGGCGCGGCCAGGATGATGCGGTCATGGCCGAAAACGACATTACCCCTATCGATATGGTCGTCGTTAACCTCTACCCCTTCGCCGCGACTGTCGCTAAGCCTGATTGCACGTTAGAAGATGCTATCGAGAATATCGATATTGGCGGCCCTACCATGGTACGCGCCTGCGCTAAAAACCACGCGCATACAACAATCGTCGTGAATACCGCTGACTACGCCCGCGTGCTTGGTGAGCTGGCCGCTCAAAATGGTCAAGTAAGCACGGCAACGCGGTTCGATTTAGCGGTCAAAGCATTCGAACACACCGCCGGCTATGATGGCGCTATTGCCGACTACCTGGGCCGCAAGGTTGACGCTGCAGACGAAGCATTTCCCCGCACCTTTAATCTTCAGCTGCATAAAAAGCAGGATATGCGCTACGGCGAAAATCCCCATCAGCAGGCAGCGTTCTACGTTGACCCGCAGGCTAGCGAGCCAAGCGTTGCCACGGCAAAAATGCTGCAAGGCAAACCGCTATCGTATAACAACGTTGCCGATACCGATGCGGCGTTTGAATGCGTCAAGGCTTTTAAAGAGATCGCCTGTGTGATCGTCAAGCATGCCAACCCCTGCGGCGTTGCCGTTGGTTCAACAGCGCTAGCGGCTTATGACAAAGCCTTCGCCACCGACCCTACCAGCGCATTTGGCGGCATCATTGCCTTCAATACAGCGCTGGACGCTGAAACCGCCCAGGCAATTATCGATCGCCAGTTTGTCGAAGTAATTATCGCCCCCGGGATTAGCGATGACGCTGCCGCCATTGTGGCCAGCAAGCAGAACGTTCGCCTACTGGATGTCAGCGATCATTGGTCAGGCGAACACCAGACTGCATTTGATCTCAAGCGCGTCAACGGTGGGCTATTAGTACAAGAGCGCGATGAGGGAATGGTGGCACGCGAGGACTTGACGGTTGTCAGCCAACGCGCTCCCAGCGAGCAAGAACTGCGCGACCTAGCCTTTGCTTGGCGAGTGGCTAAGTTCGTTAAGTCCAACGCCATTGTGTATGCCAAAGATGGGCAAACAGTGGGCGTGGGCGCAGGACAAATGAGCCGCGTTTACTCAGCCAAAATTGCGGGCATCAAAGCCGCAGACGAAGGCCTTTCAGTGCCTGGGTCGGTCATGGCATCTGATGCCTTCTTCCCGTTCCGTGATGGCATTGATGCCGCGGCAGCAGCGGGTATTACCGCGGTTATTCAACCCGGTGGCTCAATGCGCGATCAGGAAGTGATCGACGCCGCCAATGAAGCAGGCATTGCCATGGTATTTACCGGCATGCGCCACTTCCGCCACTAAGCCTTTTCACTAGCACCGCTGGCCCACCCAGCACATAACAAGCCCCCATTGGCACTCTGCCAATGGGGGCTTGTTAATGACAGTGGCTGCCGATTAAAAGACAGGCTTCAAAGCGCTAGCCAAGGTCAATGCATAGATACTTTGTTTCAAGGTATTCTTCCAACCCTTGATGACCGCCCTCGCGACCTAAGCCCGATGCTTTAACCCCACCAAACGGTGCCGCTGCGTTAGAAATGGCGCCAGTATTAATCCCTACCATGCCATATTCTAGCGCTTCAGCGACGCGCCACACGCGAGCCAGATCACGCGAGTAGAAATACGCGGCTAGGCCATACTGAGTGTCATTGGCCATTGCTATCGCGGTTTGCTCATCGTCAAACGGGAAGACAGCGGCAAGCGGGCCAAACGTCTCTTCGTGAGCCACTTTCATTTTATCGGTGGCAAAGCTAATCAGCGTCGGCGTAAAGAAATTACCGCCCAATGGATGGGGGTGCCCACCCAGCAGCAGCTCAGCGCCATTATCTATCGCGTCCTGCACGTGCTCGCTGACTTTCTTGACCGCATTTTCATCGATTAACGGGCCAAGATTAATATTCGCTTTGGTGCCATCGCCAACGCGCAACTCACTGTTCATTGCCACCGCCAGCTTTTCACAAAACGCGTTGATGACACTGGAGTGGACTAAGAAGCGGTTGGTGCATACACAGGTTTGCCCAGCATTACGAAATTTCGCCGCCATAGCACCATCTACTGCGGCATCTAAATCAGCATCTTCAAAGACAATAAATGGCGCGTTGCCACCCAGCTCTAGCGAGATTTTCTGAATATGCTCAGCCGCCTGCGCCATCAGTTTACTACCCACTTCGGTAGAACCGGTGAAGGTGATTTTGCGCACCTTCGGCGAGTGCGTCATCGCTTGCGCAATATCACTGGCGCTGCCCGGCACTACGTTAAAAACCCCACGCGGAATGCCCGCACGCTCAGCTAATAGCGCTAATGCCGTGGCTGAAAACGGCGTTTGGCTCGCAGGCTTGACGACAATCGTACAGCCAGCGGCCAGCGCAGCGCCCGCTTTACGGGTGATCATCGCCGCCGGGAAGTTCCACGGGGTAATCGCGCCCACAACGCCCACTGGCTGCTTAGTCACGACGATACGCTGATTGGCGTTTGCCGCGGGAATCGTTTCACCGTAAACGCGCCGGGCCTCTTCAGCAAACCAGCGCAAAAAGCTTGCAGCATAGGCAATTTCGCCCGCGGCTTCTTTAAGCGGCTTGCCCTGCTCGTAGGTCATCAGCATGGCTAAGTCTTGCTGATGCTCAAGCATCAGGTCGTGCCACTTTAATAATAAGTCGGCGCGTTCCTGAGCGGTCAATGCACGCCATGCAGGCAGAGCGGCGTCGGCGGCATCGATGGCCCGCTCAGTCTCAACTTTACCTAACCGCGGAATATTGCCGATAGCCTCACCGGTTGCCGGATTCAAGACCGTGATCTGCTCGCCGCTATCGGCTGCAACCCAACTGCCGTCGATATAGGCAAAAGGACAATACAGCTGCGTTTCTTTAAGCGCTTCCATGACAGACTCCTGACCAAATGATGGCCGTGTAGGCTTGTTAACACTTCATGCTAAGACGAAACACCCCTATAAACCAAGTTTCTAGCGTGCCTTGATTATCGGCTAGCGGCATCAGATTCAATTAATCAGCATTAGGAATTCTTGCCGAGTCGCCTGGTCGCTGCGAAACCTGCCTAGCATGACGGATGAGGTCATACTGGAGTTTTGCTTCTCGACGCCACGCATCATCATGCAAAGATGGCGAGCCTCAATGACCACTGCGACGCCCTTTGCCTGCGTGACTTCTTGAACGGCATCGGCGATTTGTAGGGTGAGATTTTCTTGGATCTGCATACGTCGTGCAAACATATCAACAATGCGCGCAAATTTAGATAGCCCCAGCACCTTGCCGTTAGGTAAATAGGCGATATGGCACTTGCCAATAAAGGGCAGCAGATGGTGTTCACACATTGAATAAAGCTCAATGTCTTTTACCAGCACCATTTCGTCTGTGTGCGACTCAAACACGGCACCGTTAATAATTTCTCCCAGCGACTGATTATAGCCCGCATTCAAAAACTGCATGGCTTTCGCTGCCCGCTTTGGCGTATCCCGCAATCCTTCCCGATCGGGATCTTCTCCCAAAGCAGTGATTATCTGGCGATAGTGGTGAGCAATATCATCGGACATGTTAAGCCTCATCAAGAACGGTGCACAAATGCAAAAAGACTGACACCTACGTCAATTCTTTCTTTACGCGAATTAATATTAGACCCGTCTGAATATAAAATTTACGAGTATCTTGGCCAGCAGTTAATGTACAAAAAATCGCTAGAAAGACTGCTGAACCATTATTGTCTGGAATAACCTATTTTAACGTAAGCCTCTCATTTATGGCAGCGTCGCAGCTAACAAGGCGATGCGAACACACCGCTCAGCTCTACACACTACGCGGCCATTCCCCTCCCGCGCTATGCCAACCAACGCGGGGTTTTTAACTGCAGGCACTGCTGCTCTAACTGGCGGATATGCTGATCCCAGTAACCGCTATCCGCCAACCACGGAAACGCTCGTGGGAAAGCGGGGTCATTCCAGCGCGATACCAGCCAAGCAGTATGACGAATCAACCGATAGCTTCTTAACGGTTCAATTAACGACACCTGCTCCGTCGGAAACGGCAGCGTTTCCTCATACCCTTCGGTAATCTCATTCAAGTGTGCTCCCCAGCCCTGCGGGTCGTCGGTGGGTAGCATCATCCAGATATCCTGAATCGCGGGCGCCATAAGGCAGTCATCAAAATCGACCAGCGTAAACTGCTCATCGCGGCCAAGCACATTGCCTAAATGACAGTCACCATGACACCGAATCATGCTGGTAGCAGGTACGCTGTGCTTTGAAAGCTGCTGATGCACTTTCGTAATGACGTTTTCATACGCTCGACGCTGATGACCACTCAATCGCTCACTTGTCAGCACACGCTGCTGAGCATCAAGGATACCGCTTGCCATCTCTAATCGCGGGCGGTGTTGAAAAGCTTGTTTAGCGGAGATTTCGTGTAAGCGCCCCAGCACCTCGCCCATTGCAAATAAGTGAGCAGGGTTATCAAGCTCCGGGGCCTGACCAGGACAGTGAGGAAATAACGCAAAGTTAAATACTTTAAACTTATGTAGCGACTGGCCCTGAGTGTTTCGCCAAGGCGCCACGACCGGCACATCGTTATCAGCTAGCTCTTGTAAAAAATCATGCTCTTCCTGAATCACCGCCTCTGACCAGCGGTCAGGCCGATAAAACTTAATAATCCAGTTTTTGCCATCCTCATCGCGAAACATTAGCACGCGGTTTTCGTAGCTATTTAGCGCGAAAGGCTCACCCGCTGGCCAAATATCAAGCGACTCGGCTGCAGACATCACTAAATCGGGCGAAAGAGAGCTAAACGGGTGTGACATAGGTCACTCCTGGGGTCGGCAAAAAACCTATTCTATCAACCCTTGCCCAGGGGCGTCCGCGCTACTGCCCAAATATCGACGCGCTTAGCACCTGACTCCAGCGCGGCACACGCCATTGCATGCCCAGTAGCACCGGTAGTCACCACATCGTCAATAATCACCAAATGCTCCGGTGGCGGTATCTGAAATGCAAAAGCATCGGCTAAATTGGATGCCCGCTCACGGCGATTCAACGTGCGCTGGGAACGGCTTCTCTTAACTCGCTGAGCAGTGTGCAATGGAACAGCCAATCTGTGGCTGAGCTGTTTTGCCAGCCAATATGATTGGTTAAATCCACGCTCACGGGCATTTGCAGGGTGCATCGGTACTGACACGAACGCTTGCCCAGTTAGCTGGGGCTGCGTCATTAACATCAGTTCGCAAAGCAATACCCCAGCCCTCGGTGAGGCGTTGAATTTAAAATCATGTATTAGCTCTTTAATGGCACCCTGATACAGCAACCCCGCCTGAGTCGCCAAAAAGGCCGGAGACTCCGTTAAGCAATGCCCGCATAATCGCTGGCCGTGCTTCACCGGCTCACTGCATTGGCGGCAGGCATATAAATTCCATGGAAGCTCATCGGCACAAGCATCACACCACCCTAGCCCCTGCGCCGTAGGAGCTAGGCAAAAAGCGCAATAGCCCGGCATGCTTCGCTTTATCCAATAACTCCCTCTTTGCAGGCCTTGCTTCAAAAACGATTTCTTAGAAAACATAGACCGCTCTTCACCCATTTAAACAAATATCAAACTAGGCGTTGACTTGTATCACAAAAATGATAATATACGCCTCGTCTTCGCGGATGTGGTGGAATTGGTAGACACGCTAGATTTAGGTTCTAGTGCCGTAAGGTGTGGGAGTTCGAGTCTCCCCATCCGCACCAATTACTTGTTAGTTTTAAATCAGTTAGCTTTAAAATTTTCTCTGAATTAGTCAGCATATCAGGCACCCATGAGGTGCTTTTTTTGTGCCTGCTCGTTGCACAGCTGCACTTACTTAAGCAGAACCAAGTGCACGGCTTAAGCTGAACCGAGAGCAAGGCAAAATCAGCCGCGACTACTTTTAATGCAAAACCGTTGCGCTGTTTAATTGCTAATTGATGTTGCGGGTTAATTGCTAATTGATGTTGCGGGCGTATCAATGATGTTTGCAGAGCGGCCATACAGGCCGCCCAGGCAGAGCTGGTGTAAAAACTATACTCAGTAAAAGCTATACTCAGTAAAAACTATAGCCTCAATCCGCCGTCACACTCAATGATGCGCCCGCTGAAATAATCATTTTCAACAATGAAAGCGACACTTTGGGCAATATTATCGGGATCCCCCAAACGTTTTAACGGCACGCTAGAGGTAATGCGCTCCAACATATCTGGGCGCATACCAGCAGTCATTTCCGTGGCCACAAATCCAGGTGCAACGGTACCTGTACGAATGCTATAGCGCGCCAGCTCCTTACTCCAGGTTACCGTTAACGCATGCACTCCCGCCTTGGCCGCCGCATAGTTACTCTGCCCCATATTGCCCGCACGCGAAATGCTTGAGATATTGACGATTACCCCCTCATGCCCTGCCTCAATCATCTGAGTAGCCGCTTCACGCCCGCACAGAAAAACGCCGGTTAAATTAACATTGATGACGTTTTGCCAGCTTTCCAGCGACATACGCTTCTCAACGTGGCCATCTTTCGCCTTGACCAGCAGTGCGTCCTGGGTAATGCCTGCGTTATTCACGCAGCCGCTTACCGGCGCCATGCGTTTTGCAATATCGGCAAATGCCTGAATAACGGAAGCCTCTTCCGCAACGTTTACCACAAAGGCCTGCGCATCAACCCCTTCAGCAGAAAGCTGTGATACCGCCTGAGCCAATGCTTCACTACTCATATCCAGCAGCGCCACGCGCGCGCCCTGCTTGCCCAAACGCAGGGCCGTGGCATAGCCCAATCCTCGTGCGCCACCGGTTATAGCAATGACTTTATCGGTAATAACCATCACTGACTCCTTTAAGAAGATTTACGCCGCCTCATTGTGCACCGCACAACAAGGGATTTACTAGCCCGAATCGCACGGCACTAACGCTAAAACGCACATCTTTAGCTGCTTGTTATTCGTATTTCTGGCACCATATTAGCCAGCTACGACGGTTATTGAGTCGTTTATTTCTGGAGTTAACCATGCCTATTTTGATTTTTATATCGCTGTTCACTTTACTAGATTTTATTGTGCTTTTTTCAATTGGCAGCCAAATAGGTTTGATTACTACCCTATTGTTAGTGCTTGGCACAGGCTTTGCCGGGCTACATCTTATTCGTAAAGAAGGCGTCTCAACCTTCGCCCGTGCACGCCAGCGCATGCAGGCAGGTGAAGTCCCTTCTAGCGAGCTTCTGACTGGCGCCGCACTTATTTTTGGCGGCGCCTTACTGATGGCACCGGGTTTCTTGTCGGACGCACTTGGCCTTGCATGCCTGATTCCCAGTGCACGCCATTTAATGCTTAAAGCATTAACGTGGCTAGGCATTAAGACCATTGCAGGACAGCAGCAAGGCCCGCATACATCGTCTACCCACTCACGCTCAACGCGCGCCGACAACGATGACGGATGGTTTGATGGGCCAGCTAAAGACTCCGCAACTTCCTCATCGGATCAAAAAGGCCCCATTGAAGGTGATTTCATTAGCCGTGATGAGTCGTCACGCCATCGATAACGCACCGTTTGGAAGAAAATCTGCACAAAAGCAATTTTTTATTGCTCTCCCCCCTTGAAAGGCCACCTGCAGCCCCCACTTTTTAGCCAGCACATAATTTCGGTGACTGCTTAATGTAGCAGCCGCCATTAACAATGAAGACCGCAAGGTCTTCACGTCTCGCGGGGACTCCCACGAGAACATTTTTTAGCTAGCTGCCCTCAATAAGGGCTTCAACCTACTTAGGAGAACGTGAATGAACATCCGTCCTTTACATGATCGTGTCATCGTCCGTCGCGTTGAAGAAGAACAGAAAACGGCTGGTGGCATCGTGCTTCCTGGTAATGCACAAGAAAAACCTACCCGTGGTGAAGTATTAGCCGTCGGCAATGGTCGCATTCTTGAAAATGGCGAAGTACGTCCGCTAGACGTTAAAGTCGGCGACAACGTGATCTTTAAAGATGGCTACGGCGTTGAGAAACAAAAAGTCGACGGCGAAGAAGTTCTGATTATGAGTGAAACCGATATCCTTGCCGTTGTTGAAGGTTAATCCTCATTTCAGCTATTTACTTTCACGTTTTTGAATTCAATTTAGGAAGTAACCACTATGTCAGCTAAACAAGTTAAATTTTCTGATGACGCACGCAAACGTATGGCGCGCGGCGTTGATGTTCTTGCCAACGCAGTAAAAGTAACGCTAGGCCCGAAAGGCCGTAACGTGGTGCTGGAAAAATCCTTCGGCTCCCCCACCGTTACTAAAGACGGTGTCTCTGTCGCTAAAGAAATCGAACTGAAAGACAAGTTCGAGAACATGGGCGCCCAGATGGTTAAAGAAGTTGCTTCACAGACTTCTGATGCGGCTGGCGACGGCACCACCACCGCTACCGTTCTCGCCCAAGCAATCATTGCTGAAGGCCTGAAAGGCGTGACTGCCGGCATGAACCCGATGGACCTCAAGCGCGGCATCGATCAAGCCGTTGCGGCCGCTGTTAAAGAAATCAAAGCAATGTCCGTACCTTGCACCGACACCAAGTCGATTGCTCAGGTCGGCACGATTTCTGCCAACGGCGACAAGCGTATTGGTGAAATCATCGCTGAAGCGATGGAAAAAGTAGGTAAAGAAGGCGTCATCACCGTTGATGAAGGCCGTGGCTTTGAAGATGAGCTAGAAGTTGTTGAAGGTATGCAGTTTGATCGCGGCTACCTGTCTCCCTACTTCGTTACCAACCAGGACACCATGACGGTTGAACTGGAAGATCCTTACATCCTATTAGTGGATAAAAAGATCTCCAACATCCGTGAGCTGCTGCCGGTTCTTGAAGCCGTTGCTAAGCAAGGCAAGCCGCTAGCTATTATCGCTGAAGATATCGAAGGCGAAGCGCTTGCAACGTTGGTGGTTAACAACATGCGCGGTATCGTTAAAGTCGCTGCTGCTAAAGCACCTGGCTTCGGCGACCGTCGTAAATCCATGCTGCAGGACATTGCTATCCTGACCAACGGCACGGTCATTTCTGAAGAAGTTGGCCTGACGCTTGAGCAAGCTACCCTGGATCACCTGGGTACGGCTAAGCGCATGACGATGTCTAAAGAAAACACCACGATCATCGACGGCGCTGGTGCAGAAAACGACATTGAAGCTCGCGTTAACCAGATCCGCGCGCAAATCGAAGATACGTCTTCTGATTACGACAAAGAGAAGCTGCAAGAGCGTGTTGCTAAACTAGCAGGCGGTGTTGCTGTTATCCGCGTTGGTGCTGCGACCGAAGTGGAAATGAAAGAGAAGAAAGCACGCGTTGAAGACGCTCTGCACTCTACTCGTGCAGCCGTTGAAGAAGGCGTGGTACCTGGTGGCGGTACAGCACTCGTTCGCGTTATGGCTAAAGTACAAGGCCTGACTGGCGAAAACGAAGACCAAAACCACGGTATCAACATGGCGCTGCGCGCTATGCAGTCACCGCTTCGTCAAATCGTGACTAACGCTGGTGAAGAAGCTGCCATCGTAATTAATCGCGTTAAAGATGAAGTAGGCAACTTCGGCTACAACGCACAGACCGGCGAATACGGCGATCTGTTCGAAATGGGCGTTCTGGACCCCGCTAAAGTAACCCGTACTGCGCTGCAGTCCGCTGGTTCTGTTGCAGGTCTGATGATCACCACTGAGTGCATGATCGCAGAAGACCCCGAAGAGAAAGAAGGCGCTCCTGATATGGGCGGCATGGGTGGAATGGGTGGTATGGGCGGCATGATGTAACGCAACCCTGAGCCCTTTGCTCAAGATGACTAGCTGTTAATGTCATCACCAACAACCCCGCCTTGTGCGGGGTTGTTGCGTTATAAAGACCTGCACGGCATTAACGCTACATCATAACTTATCGTCCATTCAGCTAAGCCAACGTGCTATTATCAGGCCGATTTTTTAAGGCTATAGGGCGATAACGCATGTTGCAGCATATCCGTATCGTGCTCGTACAGACCTTTCACCCAGGCAATATTGGGGCTGCGGCGCGGGCAATGAAAACCATGGGTTTGACTGAGCTGGTGCTGGTTAACCCACGCTCATACCCTGATGTAGAAGCCACTCGCCTTTCCGCGGGCGCTAACGATGTGCTTGATAATGCCCGCATTGTCAGCTCGCTAGACGCCGCTGTTATCGACTGTGTTCAAGTGGTGGGGGCTAGCGCGCGCCTGCGCAGCCTACCGTTGCCCCACTATGATGAACCCGACGATATGGCCTTAGACGTCATTCAGAATGCGCAAACTGCACCGGTAGCATTAGTATTTGGACGAGAGCGCTCAGGGCTTACAAACGATGAGATTCGCTGCTGCACCCACCAGGTCAGCATCCCAGCCAATGCCGATTACGGCATTCTGAATTTATCTCAAGCGGTGCAAATTTTAGCGTACGAAGTGCACCGTGCATGGCGTAAAAGCGCAGATAACGATTTCGCATATCAACGGCCGCTGGAAGCGATACCCCCTAGCCGTGAACAGTTTCTACACTTCCAAGCGCATCTCGGGGAGTTAATGCAAAAAAGTGGCTTTTTAACCCAACCCCACGCCCGCACTGAAGAGCAGCTCCAAGCACTCTTTGCTCGCGCGCAGCCTAGCCGCAAAGAGCTTTCTCTGCTGCGAGGCCTACTAAGCGCTTTTGAGTCTTATTTGCCTAAGCAGTGAGGCATGATTACTCATAAAAAAGGGACAACGCCTGTTGTCCCTTTGCATATCAAAGCCACATGCTTACAGCATCATTGCCGCCAGCCAGCCAAAGCCCACTAGTGGAATATTGTAATGCAGAAACGTCGGCACAACGCTGTCCCAAATGTGATCATGCTGACGATCCACATTAAGACCGGAGGTCGGCCCCAGGGTTGAATCAGACGCAGGTGAGCCCGCATCTCCCAGCGCCGCTGCCGTACCTACCAGCACTACCGTGGCCATGGGCGAAAAGCCAAACTGCACCGCTAAGGGCACAAAAATAGCGGCAATAATGGGAATGGTTGAGAACGAAGAGCCAATCCCCAGCGTTATAAACAGCCCGACCAGCAGCATTACTAGCGCAGCTAAGCCTCGGTTATCACCCAGTACCGCAAAGGCACCCGATACCAGCGTGTCGATTTCACCCGTGGTTTTCATCACTTCGGCAAAGCCCGCCGCTGAAATCATGATAAAACCAATCAGCGCCATCATTCGCATGCCGCTGGTAAAGAGATCATCAGCTTCCCGCCACTTGAATATTCCCCCAAGCGAGAGCAAACCAATACCTACCAAGCCACCTAAAATCATTGAGCCGCTATATAGCTGCAGCCCCAGCGCAGCGACAATGGCAACGCCCGACATTATAAGCCCCAGCATGTGAGGCTCGGCGGGCGTATGCCCTTCCATCACGTTAGCGTTAGCAATGTCTTGAGCCTGATAGTCACGCGGGCGCCGATAGCTCCAAAATAGCGCGACGATTAGCCCTAACGCCATACCGCCTACCGGGATCGCCATGGCCATAGGCACCATGCCACGGGTAATCTCTAAGCCTAACGGCCCGCCGGCGCTATTTAAGTTAGCGAGCAATATATCGTTGAGGAAGATCGCCCCAAAACCGACTGGCAGCAGCATGTACGGCGCAGTTAATCCAAACGTGAGTGCACAGGCCACCGCGCGCCGATCTAGCCTCAAGCGATTCATCACGATTAAGAGCGGCGGAATAAGCACGGGTATAAAAGCGATATGCACAGGAATAGCGTTTTGTGACGAGATGGCAACCAGCAAAACCGCCGTTAGCAGCAGCACTTTAACGCGCGCTTGATGTGCTGGCGTGGTTTGTTTGCCCAGTAACGTAATCAGACGATTCGCCAGCATGTCCGGCAAACCAGAGCGGGAAATCGCCACTGCAAACGCGCCTAGAGTGGCATAGGCCAATGCAACTTGGGCACCGCCACCCACGCCTGCATTAAACGCATCCATGGTTTGCTCAAGGCTCAACCCACCCACCAAGCCGCCCACTAAAGCACCCAGCACCAGCGCGAAAACCACCGAGACACGCGCCAGCGATAGCGCAACCATCACCAGCACCGCCAGAATTACTGCATTCATGAAGATCCCTAAAGCTATTGAAAGGCTATTTACAGCGAAGGTGGCGGATTTTAGCAGAATAAAACCACAAACCTAAGCGGGGGGGCTCAGCAAAAGTACTGATTCTTAGCGGATCTCTTTTGTGTATTATCAACTGGAAAACTTTGTGCGTAAAAATACGCGACTATCCAATGATTGTTACACCAGCCTCCGATATAATCTGCCGATGACTGAATCTAATCCGAACGCCTCATTGCCCGCCGCCAGCATTCCTGGCGATGCGCTGCCCCCCGTGGAGCAGCACGCCCTGCAATACGCAACGGTGCGCAACGCTCACGAAACCGAATTGATTGAAGACTATGTTGAGCTGATAGGTGATTTGCTGATGCACCGTGGCGAAGCCCGTGCAGCGGATATAGCCAATCGCATGGCGGTTAGCCAAGCGACTGTATCGAAAATGATTCGGCGTTTAAATGAGCTGGAGCTAGTGACTAGCAAGCCCTACCGATCGCTGTTCCTCACCGAGGCTGGCCAAAAAATGGCCGAGACGTCGCGTGCTCGCCACGACATCGTGCTGCACTTCCTGCGTGCACTGGGTGTTAAAGATGCCACCGCCCGCATTGATGCTGAAGGCATGGAGCATCACGTAAGCGATGAAACACTCACGATCATGCAACGCTTTACCGACCACCAGCAAAATTAAAAGCTAATCACCACTGCCTGATACTCGGGCGGGCATTCCCAGCCTCCCGATACCCGGCAGCTTTAACGCAGGCCGCATAACATCAAAACCAACGCTGAGCCCTAAAAAATTAATCTCAAGACCCTCTTCCAGCGCGAACATAATGCCGATCATGCCGCCTAGTGAAAACTGGTAGCCAGTGCCGCTGGGGGCAGGCGCAAACACGCCGTTAAAAATATAATCCTTACCGATAGCCGTCACAGGCAGCGTTACCTCAAACCCTGGTACTTCACGTATTACCCAGGCAATAAAGCTATTGCTATTAGGCCCGGGCCACACGCGGTAAAGGTCGGCTTGAGGATAATCCGTGGCGGCGGCCTCTATTTTCGGAATCATCTGGCCAGCCGCTTCCCCGCGATAATCGGCCAACAGCGTAGGCGCATTTCCAAACCAAGTCCGGTCAGGCGTATCAATAGAGGACACCACCGTGGGCTGGCGCCAGCTCAATACCTGATGTAGCCGATAACTGTCAGCATTTTCCGCTTTGGTTGCGATCCAAATATGCTCGCCAAACGCCCCTCGCCAATTGTATGCCCGGGCCGAATAGACCTGCACAACAGCCTCAGAATAGGCTGCAGGGTCAGGCGCAATACCCGTCGAGGTGCGATCTAACGATGACCAATGAACATCCGTGACCACCTGATTCGTCACCAATAACCATGCAGGTCCCACTAACAGCAGCGCCAAAAGCGCCACGAGGCTGAGCAGCCATCGCAGTAGCGTTTTCATCGTAATACCCGTAAGGCTAATATTAAATGTAAGTACCGCACTAGCTTACAAGACGCAAGCGTATTGCTTGACGAGTCTGTGCGTCAGCAGTATTTAAAGGAGGGAAATAAAATAATGCAGGCTAGAAATGGTGGTAGCCCCAGAAGCCACATCCCGGCACACGCAGCCACCACTACCGTTGCTCCCTTCCGGGCCTGGCGGGGTTCGCAGTTTAGCGTTGCGGGAGGACCTAAGGGGCCACCATAACGGCACACTCTGTATGAAATAAGTGTGCTAATGCTGATGTGGTGGCTACGCCCTGATTTGAACAGGGGACCCCATCATTATGAGTGATGTGCTCTAACCAGCTGAGCTACGTAGCCTTTTCCTCATCAACGGGTGCAGATTATGCCTATCTTAAATGCGAAAGGCAAGCCGGATTCCGACTCACCTTCCCCACCTAAATTAGCTTATTGAATGGCAGCGCGCACGGCCTCTGCGCCAGGCTCGCCATTACGCGTTGTCACGCCGTTTAACCACTCATCCAGGATACTGTCATTGGCTTTTAAGTAGTCACGCGCGGCGTCACGGGGCGCGACACCATCATCCATAATCGCGCTCATCAGCTGGTTCTCCATTTCCAGCGTAAAGGTCATATTGCGTAATAACACCCCCACATTTGGGCACTCATCCACAAACCCCGCGCGTGTATTTGTATGCACCGTCGCGCCCCCTAGCTCCGGGCCAAAATAATCATCGGCGCCTGAGAGATAGGCCATCTCAAAGTTAGAGTTCATGGGGTGTGGCTCCCAACCTAAAAACACCATCCACTGCTCATTCGGGACGCGCGCACGCAACTCCGCCAACATCCCTGCCTCGCTGGAGTTCACCACCTGCCAGTCGCCTAACTCATAGGCGTTATCATCAATCATTTGCTCGATTAGCTCGTTGCCATCGTTACCTGCTTCAATGCCGTGCACGCTGCGGTCAAACTGATCTGCATGCGCCGCCAGGTCATTGACCGATGTCACACCCGCATCATAAACGTATTGCGGCACGGCCAGTGTGTACTTTGCCCCTTCCAGGTTAGCTACCAAGCGCTCGACCTCCCCTCGCTCTATATAAGGGTCGCTAATAGATGCCATTGAAGGCATCCAGTTGCCCAGAAATACATCAAAATCATTGTTGCGCATCCCCGCGTAGGCAATGGGCACAGAGACCGTATCTATGCTTGATGCATAGCCGAGCCCTTCAAGCACTTCACTGGCCAGCGCGGTGGTCGCGGTAATGTCTGTCCAGCCGACTTCAGCAAAGCGTACGCTGCTGCATTCGCCGGCATAAGCCACCGCTGGTAATCCGGCGGCCAGCAGTAAAGCACCGGCGTAACACGTCGAAATTTTACTCATGTTCGTTGTCCCCTTGAAACGTCTGATGCGAGCGCACTGAGAGCTCAGCTCACATTCAGAAAAAAGTACGTCGCCTGTATAGACCGATCTTTTATTGATTGAACGTTCAATAAAAAAATGCCATCATGGTTAGGTAATCATGCTTAACAGTGGGTTTCAAGTTTCACTCACGCTAAGTATTCAACGTATACAGGTGAGCGTTCGCAGGAGATCAACGTGCCAAAGGTTGGAATGGAACCGATACGCCGTCAGCAGTTAATCCACGCAACGATGGCTGCCATTGATGAAGTTGGTCTAGCCGAAGCCACCGTGATGCGCATTTCTCGTCATGCGGGCGTATCTGCGGGCATCATCAGCCATTACTTTGGCGGCAAAGATGGCCTGCTGGAAGCAACCATGCGGCAAATCCTCACCGATCTTACCGAGGCCGTTGCCGCGCGCCGCCATGCGTTAACAGACGACTCTCCGCGCGCCCACATTAGCGCTATTATTGAGGGCAACTTTGACCGCACCCAAGTCACCGGCCCCGCTGCCAAGACATGGTTAGCCTTTTGGGCGAGCAGCATGCACAAGCCCATGCTTCAGCGCTTGCAAAACGTCAATGACCGGCGCCTTTACACCCATTTATGCCATCAGTTTAGACGCGTAATGCCACGCCATGATGCCCGCAGCGCCGCCCGCGGTTTGGCGGCGATGATTGACGGCCTATGGCTGCGCGGAGCGTTAACGCCCGCAGGGCTTGATGCAGATGAAGCCCGGCTTATCGCGCAGGCCTACCTTGATCAACTGCTTGATCATCATGGCTGTGCAACGTCTGCATCCGATACATATCGCTAGTTTTTATTCGAGGAGACCTACATGGCCGCTCAAGACATACAGCCTCTCTATATTGATGGTCGCCAGGTAAGCGCCACGTCAGGTGAAACCTTTACCGTCACCAATCCTTTTAATGGCAGCCTGATCGCTACGATCGGCCAAGCCAGCCAGTCCGATGTTGACACCGCCGTTGAAGCCGCTCAGCGCGGCCAGCGTGAGTGGGCCGCCATGACCGGCATGCAGCGTTCGCGCGTATTATTGCGCGCCGTGGCATTGTTACGAGAACGTAATGACGAGCTTGCCGAATTGGAAACCCGCAATACCGGCAAGCCGATTAGCGAAACGGCGAGCGTTGATATCGTGACCGGCGCCGATGCGCTTGAGTACTACGCTGGCCTGGCGCCTGCTATTGAAGGCAATCAGATCCCCCTACGTGGCAGCTCTTTTGTGTATACCCGTCGCGAGCCGCTGGGGGTTATTGGTGCGATTGGCGCCTGGAACTACCCGATCCAAATAGCCTGCTGGAAAGCAGCGCCTGCGCTGGCTGCCGGCAACGCGGTGGTATTCAAGCCTAGCGAAGTTACCCCGCTCACCGTGATGAAATTAGCAGAAATCTTCACTGAGGCAGGCTTGCCTAACGGCGTCTTTAACGTGGTCCAGGGCGACGGCCGCGTGGGCGCCATGCTCACCCAGCACCCGGGTATCGCCAAAGTCTCGTTCACAGGCGAAGCGGGGACCGGTAAAAAAGTCATGGCTGCCGCCGCAAGCTCGACGCTAAAAGACGTCACTATGGAGCTGGGAGGAAAGTCGCCGCTGCTGGTCTTTGCCGACGCCGACCTGGACCGTGCCGCTGACGCTGCCATGATGGCCAACTTCTATTCCAGTGGCCAAATCTGCACAAACGGCACACGGGTGTTTGTTGAGCGCAGCGTCAAAGACGCCTTTGAAGCCAAGCTGGTAGAGCGCGTTACGCGTATTAAGGCGGGTGACCCTATGGACCCTAGCGTCAACTTTGGCCCGCTGGTCAGTTTCGAGCATCAAGAGAAAGTGCTTTCCTATATCGCTCTGGGCAAAGAGCAAGGTGCTCGCCTGCTCGTAGGCGGTGACGACTGGAGCACTGGCAGTTTTGCAGATGGCGCCTGGGCTGCACCCACCGTGTTCACCGACTGCACCGACGATATGCGTATCGTGCGTGAAGAGATCTTCGGCCCGGTAATGTCAGTGTTGGTTTTCGATGACGAAAATGAAGTTATTCGCCGCGCCAATGACACCACATATGGACTTGCCGCCGGTGTCTTTAGCGAAAGCCTAAATCGTGCCCACCGCGTGATTCACCAACTGGAAGCCGGTATTTGCTGGATTAACACTTGGGGTGAGTCACCCTCCGAGATGCCGGTAGGCGGCTATAAAGAGTCGGGTATTGGTCGCGAGAACGGTATCGAGACGCTTAATCACTATACCCAAACCAAGTCCGTACAGATTGAAATGGGCCCGTTTGAGTCAGTGTTTTAAGGAGTTATTATGTCTCAACCACGCGAATTTGATTACATCATTATCGGCGCAGGCTCCGCGGGCAACGTGCTTGCTACTCGCCTGACCGAAGACAACAGCGTCAGTGTGCTGCTACTTGAAGCGGGCGGCCCAGACTATCGCCTCGACTTTCGCACCCAAATGCCAGCGGCCCTGGCATTCCCACTGCAGGGCAAACGCTATAACTGGGCATTTGAAACCGATCCCGAACCGCATATGGATGGCCGCCGCATGGAGTGTGGCCGAGGCAAAGGTCTGGGCGGCTCCTCGCTGATTAACGGCATGTGCTATATCCGCGGCAACGCCCTCGACTACGACAACTGGGCCAAACGGCCCGGTCTTGAAGATTGGGACTACCTCAGCTGCCTGCCCTACTTCAAAAAATGCGAAACCCGCGACACCGGCGCTAATAGCTATCACGGTGGCGAAGGCCCGGTCAGTGTGACCACGCCAAAAGCGGATAACAACCCGCTCTATCGCACCTTTATTGAAGCTGGTAAGCAGGCAGGCTACCCGGAAACCGAGGACGTAAACGGCTACCAGCAAGAGGGCTTTGGCCCCATGGACCGCTTTGTGACGCCGAAGGGCCGCCGTGCGTCCACTGCCCGTGGCTACCTAGACACTGCCAAAAAACGCCAAAATTTAACCATTGAAACTCACGCGGTTACTGACGTTATTGAGTTTGAAGGTAAACGCGCCGTTGGCGTTCGTTATGAACAGAAAGGCGAAAAGCAGCAGGTCTACGCACGCCGTGAAGTTCTTTTATGCGGGGGCGCTATCGCCTCGCCGCAGATTTTGCAGCGCTCAGGCATCGGCAATCCAGAACTGCTGAAAGAGCTTAATATCGAGACGGTTCACGCCCTGCCCGGCGTGGGTGAAAATCTCCAGGATCACCTGGAAATGTACATTCAATACGAGTGCAAGGAACCTATCTCGCTCTATCCGGCGCTGAAGTGGTATAACCAGCCTAAAATTGGCGCGGAATGGCTTTTCAATGGCACCGGCGTAGGCGCCAGCAACCAGTTCGAAGCCTGTGGATTCATCCGCAGCCGTGATGAAGAAGAGTGGCCCAATCTTCAGTACCACTTTTTACCCATTGCCATCAGCTACAACGGCAAAAGCGCGGTGCAGGCTCACGGCTTCCAGGCCCACGTTGGCTCTATGCGCTCAGAAAGCCGTGGCCGCATTCGCTTAACGTCGAAAGATCCTCACGCGGCGCCGAGCATTTTGTTCAACTACATGGCTAAAGAAAACGACTGGCAAGAGTTTCGCGACGCCATTCGCCTCACCCGCCATATCATCGCCCAGCCAGCGTTTGAACCATATCGCGGTCGTGAAATAGCCCCTGGCGCTGACGTTCAGTCAGATGCTGAAATCGATGCATTCGTTAAGGAACACGCCGAAACGGCCTACCACCCCTGTGGCAGCTGCAAAATGGGTAGCGATGAACTCGCGGTGACCGATGGCCAGGGCCGCGTCCATGGCATTGAAGGTCTGCGCGTGGTCGATGCGTCACTTTTCCCGGTAATCCCTACTGGCAATCTAAACGCTCCGACCATTATGCTGGCGGAAAAAATCGCGGACCGTATAAAAGGTAGCGCACCGCTGCCTCGCGCCAGCGTTGACTACTATGTAGCAAACGGCGCACCCGCCCAACGCGTCTAAACATAAGCACACCTGAACATTTAGTCCGTTTATCACTCAAAACGTCATGGCTCATTGCCATGGCGTTTTTTTATAGTGTGTGTGGCTATAATGGCCTTAACCCTACCTAAATACTTGCACCAAACGGCACCCATCTGCCAATATTCAAACAGGCGTTCGACCCACTATTGTATTGCCTTTTTACTAACAACAGCAGGCTGAAATAAAAGGCCTGAAACAGAGAGAGAGTCTATGCTCACCCTACTCCTTATCGTGCTCGCCATCGCAGGTCTGCTCGTGGTAATGCGCCGTGAAGCTGGCGCTCCCGCGGCGCTGATCGTGCTTGCCGTGCTGGGCCTCGTTGGCCTGCTGTTTGACGCGAAAGTGATCGGCCTGCTACTGCTTATTGCCGCTGCGGCGGTTGCCGCCGCTGGCCTCCCCGCGCTGCGTAGCCAATGGCTAACGCCGCGCCTATTTACCATGTTTAAAAAGGTGGCACCGAAAGTATCGGCGACAGAGCGCACGGCTTTAGAAGCAGGTAGCGTTTCGTGGGATGGCGAATTATTTTCAGGCAAGCCTCAGTGGGACAAACTGCTGGCTTTTAAAGACGACGGGCTGCGCGACGATGAGAAAGCCTTTCTAGCCAACCAGTGCGCCAAAGCGGCGGGGATGTGCAATGCCTGGGATATCGCCCATGAGCGCGCCGACCTGCCCCAGCAACTGTGGGACTACCTGAAAAAAGAAGGCTTCTTCGGCATGATTATTCCGAAGGAGTACGGCGGGCTTGGCTTCTCCGCGAAAGCCCAGTCGATGGTGCTGCAAAAACTCTCTGCCAATGAAACGCTGATGGTCACCGTGGGCGTTCCCAACTCACTCGGCCCCGGTGAACTGCTGCTTAAATACGGCACCCAAGAGCAAAAAGATCACTACCTGCCGCGCTTATCCGACGGCCGTGAAATCCCTTGCTTTGGCCTCACCGGCCCTCGCGCGGGCTCAGACGCCACGTCCCTGCCCGACACCGGCATCGTCTGCAAGCAGACCATCAATGGCGAAGAGGTGCTGGGTCTTCGTCTTAACTTCGAAAAGCGCTGGATCACCCTCGCCCCCATCGCCACCGTTGTGGGCCTTGCGTTTCGCTTGTTTGATCCAGAGAAACTGCTGGGTGACGAAGAAGATCGCGGCATAACCTTGGCCTTGATTCCCCGTGACACCGCTGGCATGGAAATAGGTCGTCGCCATCACCCTATCGGCAGCCCGTTTATGAACGGACCGATTGTGGGTAACGATGTCTTTGTACCGCTGGACACCATCATTGGTGGCCAGGACATGATCGGCCAAGGCTGGCGCATGCTGGTGGAATGCTTATCTATTGGCCGCTGTATCACGCTGCCATCAGGCGCTACCGGCACTGCGCGCTATGCGCTGGGTTGGAGCGGCGGTTTCACCCGTGTTCGTCGTCAGTTCAACGTGCCGGTGGCGGAAATGGAAGGTGTGCAAGAGCCGCTCGCACGCATGGCAGCGATGGCCTACATTTCCCAGGCAACCGTGTACCAAACCGCGAACATGATTGATCACGGCGAAAAACCCGCGGTGCCTTCAGCGATTCTGAAAAGTCAGCTAACCGAGTTTCAGCGCGTGCTGCTTAGTGACGCCATGGATGTTCATGGCGGTAAGGCCGTGACGCTTGGCCCGCGCAACTATTTGGGCATCGGCTACAGCGCAAACCCGGTGGCGATTACCGTGGAAGGCGCCAACATTATGACCCGTAACCTGATGATCTTTGGTCAGGGCGCTATCCGCTGTCACCCGTATGTGCTGGATGAACTGGCCGCTAAAGACGCAAACGATATTCAGGCGTTTGATAAAGCCTTCTTCAGCCATGCAGGGCTGATTTTCGGCAACGCAGCTCGCGCCTTAACCCTCGGCTTTAGCCTGGGTAAAGCTAGCGTGCCTTTCGATGCTCCTGCCGCTATGTATGCCCAAGACGTGGCACGTCTCTCTGCGGGCTTCGGGCTATGTGCCGATGCCGCGATGGCAAGCTTAGGCTCAGCGCTTAAGAAGCGCGAGATGCTTTCTGCACGCCTGGGCGATGTGCTTTCGAATCTTTATCTCACGTCAATGGTGCTGAAGCAGTGGCAAGCCGGCAGTAAGGTAGAAGGCGAAGAAGCGCTATTGCACTATAGCTGCCGCTTTTTACTCCAGCGTGCCGAGCAAGCGCTTGTGGAGGTTTTCGATAATCTCCCCAATCGTATCCTGGGTAAAACGCTCAATGCCTTGGTCATGCCGGCCGGCCGTCGCTGGAATAAGCCCCATGACGATCTTGCCCGCGACATCGCCAAGCGCGTTTCCACCCACAGCGCTCTGCGCACAAAGCTGCTGGATAACACTTGGGACGTGGATGACGGTGAACAGCGCAACCCGCTAGCACGCTATAACGCCCTGCTGGTTGACTATGACCGCGCCGAGGTACTCTATCGCACGGTGAATAAAGCCTATTCAAAAGGTGAGATACCGCAAACGGCGCTTCACCCGGAAGCTCGTATTGAGGCCGGTTTGGAAAAAGGCCTCATCAGCGAGGACGATGCCATCTTCATGCGTACCTTTGAAGCGGAAGTGTTGGAAATGCTCACCGTCGATGACTTCGCCTACGATGCCTTTGCCAAGAACAAATCCACGCTAATTGATCATAACGGCCAATCCTCGCCAGCACCTCAGCAGGAAGAAGCCGGCATTAAATAACGCTTTTTGCTCTGCTCGCCTTCAACCGGCCCCTGATAATAAGGGGCCGTTTTTTTTGCGCCCACGTTATCTACCTACCGAGCAGTCTATAAGGCGATGCTAGCCTAATGCGTCCAAAAGAACATTGAATGTTCGAAAATGATCACCTATAGTTTCGTTAGTGAAAAAAACAATAAACCTCCTACTGTTCACACCATGACGGTAAGCGAGTTTTTTATGTTAACGGGGCCCGCCATGACACTGCGAAATCGAAACACTGAAAAGTTACCTACCGATATTTTTGACGCGCTCATTATCGGTGGCGGTATTAATGGCGCGGCCACGGCAGCGGCACTGGCAGGAAAAGGCGCAAAAGTTGCCTTGATTGACCGTGGCGACTTCGCCGGCAGCACCAGCATGCACTCCTCCAATTTAGTATGGGGAGGCATTAAATATATGGAAAGCAACGACTTTTCACTGGTTCGAAAGCTGTGTAAAAGCCGCAATCACTTGATTAAGAGCTATCCTTCCACGGTGCAGGAAATCCGCTTTCTAACCACTATTTCAAAAGGTTTTCGCCACTCACCGCGCTACCTATGGGCAGGCACCTGGCTTTATTGGCTAATGGGTAATGGCTTTACCAAATTGCCACGACTACTCTCATCGAAAAAGATCAAGCACGAAGAGCCCATCATCAACACGCAGAACTCGGTCGGTGGTTTTGAATACTCCGATGCTTATCTTCACGATAATGATGCACGGTTTGTGTTTAATTTTATGCGCCACGCGCTCAACTATGGCGCGGTTGCCGCAAACTACGTTGAGTCACTCGGTGCCGAGCGCGAAGGTGATTTATGGGTCACCAAGGCCCGCAACGTAATGGATGGCAGTACCTTTGACATTCGCGCCAAGGTACTGATTAACGCGGCAGGCCCCTGGGTAGATCAACATAATGAGCTAACACGTCAAAAAACGACGCACCACCATCTTTATTCCAAAGGTATTCACCTTATCGTCCCGCAGTTAACCGATTCCCAGCGCGTGCTGGCGTTTTTTGCTGACGACGGGCGGCTATTTTTTGTCATTCCAATGGGTAATCGTACCTGCATCGGCACCACCGACACGCATATGGAGCACCCGGAGGTTGACGTTACCGCTGACGATATCGCCTTTGTGTTGGAAAATATCAACAAGCGTTTAACGTTAGACAAACCGCTTAGCCAAGACGACATTATCTCGACACGCTGCGGAGTGCGGCCGTTAGCGATTAAAGGCGATCAAGGCAGTGACCGTGATTTCTTGCAGCTTTCGCGTAAGCACGTGATCGATACCAATGACGACAGCGCCCATATCAGTATCTTTGGCGGCAAACTCACCGACTGTTTAAACGTTGGTGATGAAATTGCCGAGGAGATGACGCGCTTGGGCGTAACGCTATCCGCGCCTGATTTTAAATGGTATGGCGAGCCAGCAGACGCCGTGAAGCAGCAGTTTATGGATCAGGCCAAACGCATGAACTTAGATGCGATGACCGCAGCTACTTCATCAGAGCCTCTCTCGACGCGCCTCTGGCGGCGCTACGCTGACCAAGCTGTTCAGATGCTAGCCAAAATCCAAGCGGACCCTGCTCAAGCTGACATCTTAATTGAAGGTACCGAATATATTCGCTGCGAGTTAGAGCACGCCCGCGACCACGAAATGATCACCCAGCTTGAAGATTTTCTACGTCGTCGCGCCAAAGTCTCGCTTGTCGTACCCCATGAACAGCTCCGCCAATCCAGTGGCTTAAAAGAGGCCTGCCGCGTGTTATTTGGCGACGATGCTGAAGAGCGCTTCAATAGCTATTTTGAACTGCACCGGGATACCTCACGGCCAGCGATGCCCGCGGCTGACGCTTAAGCTTTTAGCCGCTACAAAAAAGCCCCCTTACGTAATAAGGGGGCTAATTGTTGCTTACCGGTTAAAACCTCGCGCCCTACTCTTCGTCTTCAATGCGCAGCTGAGAATCTCCAGAGAGCACTTCATCCCAGGCCTCTTCCAGCGTGTAGCCTGAACGACTGTCTACGGTATCGATGACCTCAACCGCATGCTGTAGTGACTCACGATTGCCCTTTAACGCCACGACCAGCCTAGCGAGATCTTGCTTGCTGAAAGAGCTAGCGATGCTATCGGCTTGTTGGCTAAGTTCGATGCAGTTCATTAGTAATACCTCATGGTATGGTCATCCGCTGCCGGTCCGTTAATCGGTTACCAAGCAGCCATCTTATTGAGAAAGAAGGGTGACATTGCTACTCATGCTGGACCGGATAAGTGTCCAGTTCGGTAATTGCGAGGTGGTCACAAGCGTTACAAGACCTTCGCCTTTAGCACTGGGTAATCATGAAGCGCTATGGTTCTGTAGCAGGGATCAGTTCAGTGGCTCGGGATAACGAAGCACTCACCTCATCCATGAATTCACTATGGGTCACGGCAACAAAGCGAACAATGCATCATTGGCCGCAGGCGCCGTTGTAACCCAACTACATCAACGGCGATTAAGCGCTGGCGATGTGAAGCGCAACATCATGTTGAGTGAGTAAACGCTGAATTGCCTCTGGAGGTTTACGGTCAGTGAATAGCGCGTCAAGCTGATCCAAATTACCTTGGCGCACTACTGGATTGCGATGAAATTTCGAATAGTCTGCCGCCAAATAGATACGCCGCGAATTCGCGATAATGGCCTGAGCAACGCGGACTTCCTGATAATCAAACTCCAGCAGAGAGCCATCCTCATCGATACCGCTGATGCCGATAATGCCGTAGTCCACTTTAAACTGATTAATAAAGTCGATAGTGGCTTCGCCAATAATACCGCCATCGCGAGAACGCACCTGGCCCCCGGCAATAATGACGGTAAAATCCTCTTTATGCTGCAAGATGGCGGCGACATTAAGGTTATTAGTAATAATCTCCAACCCCTGGTGCTCTAGCAACGCTTGAGCCACCATTTCATTACTGGTGCCGATATTAATAAACAGTGACGAGTGATTAGGAATATTTTGAGCCAAACAGTGGGCGATGCGTTCTTTCTCCTCCAAGTGCAGCGTCTTGCGGGTGCTATAGGCGGTATTGACCGTACTGGACTCGATCCCTACGCCACCATGGACGCGCCGAACCCGCCCTTCATCAGCCAACGTATTTAAATCGCGGCGGATGGTTTGCGGCGTCACCGAAAAGTGAGCGGTGAGTTGTTCAATGCTCATATAGCCGTGCTGCCGAACTAGCTCGACAATGGCATCCTGACGAAATTGTTGGTTCATAAGCCCGGCCTGTTCGATTTTTATTGGTATCAGAGCGTAGTAGGTTAGCAAAATTTTCGAAACCTAATAACAATCATCCACCATTCGCTCTATATCTATTAATAGGCCGAGCAGTGGCAAGCTCTCCTAAAGCGGCCACACCAGCAAAATGAGCGGTATAGAAACGGCTAACACCACCACTGACAGTGGCAAGCCCAGCTTCCAATAATCACTAAACCGATACCCACCGGGCCCCATGACCAACGTGTTTGACTGATGCCCAATCGGCGTTAAAAACGCACAGGATGCACTGATCGCCACGACCATTAAAAATGGATCAAGCGAAACGTCGAAGCCATTGGCCAAACTGACTGCAATTGGCGCCATCAGCAGCGCCGCTGCCGCATTGTTAACCACATTAGAAAGTAACATGGAGAGAAGGAACAATCCGATCATGGTGACCACTACCGGCCAGTCGCTGCCAAAACGCAGCAGCGTATTGGCCACCAGGTCCGCCCCTCCGCTGGTTTCTAATGCTTCGCCAACCGGAATCATCGCTGCTAGCAGCACGATCACAGGGCCATCAATCGCCTGATAACCCTCGCGTAACGGCAGTACGCCGATCAATAGTGAAATGAGCGCCGCAGTGCTCATAGCGACGGCGGCAGGCAATAAATCAAACAGCATGGCCACAATGGCCAGAGCAAAAATGGCAATAGAAAGAAGCAATTTACGCGGCTGGCCTAGATGTAGCTCACGCTTAGCAAGCGGGAGACAGCCTAATGAGGCCAGGCTTTCGGCAATTTCGTTTTCACTGCCTTGCAGCAGCAGTACGTCACCGTTTTTAAAACGAATATCGCGCAAACGCTGCTTCAAGCGCCCGCCGTCCCGGGCAACGGCAACTAAGTGCAGCCCAAACTGATGGTTTAATCGCAGCTGCCGCACGCTGCGATTAATCATCATAGAATCATTGCGCACAACCGCTTCAATTAACTGTAGCCCCTCAGTATTGACCGGCGCGGCCTCCTTCGCTGGCTGTTTCTTGTTAGCCTGCTCAGCGTCAGGATGCTCGGATGCATCCGGCTCTGCTTCAGCATCCTCTTCCAACTCGGCAATCGCACTAAGCCCTACTTTGTCTTCCAGCATTTGGAGTTCATCGGGCCCTGCCTCTAACAGCAGAATGTCGCCCTCTTCCAAAGCACCGTGAAAGTTATAGCCTGCACGTCGATCATCATCACGCACCACTGCCAGCACAGGGATCGTTTCGTCCAGCTCGTCGCGCAACTGCTGCAACGTTAAGCCTTTGGCTTTGGATCCCTCTGCCACTTTTAATTCGACCAAATAGTTGGCGGTATCAAACATTTCCTCTGTGGAGGCTTGCCCGCTGCGTTTTGGCGTCAGGCGCCAGCCGATCAACACAATAAAAGCCAGCCCCGCCAGCGCGACAGCAACACCCACGGGAGAGAAGCTAAACATACTGAACGCTTCGCCCGTCACTTCCCGCCGATAGCTGGAAATAATGATATTGGGCGGCGTACCGATTAACGTGGTCAGGCCACCGAGCAATGACCCAAATGCCAGCGGCATTAGTAGTAAAGAAGGCGAGGTGTTGTGCTCACGGGCTAGCCGCATCGCCACTGGCAGCAGCAGCGCCAAGGCACCCACATTATTCATAATGCCCGACAGCAATGTGACGGTGCCGACCAACACCAACAGTTGGAGCAGCAGGTTTTCACCGACTTTAAGCACTTGATTTGAAATAATATCGACCACGCCAGAACGCTCAAACCCACGGCTAAGAACCAGCACAGCGGCGACGGTAATTACCGCCGGGTGGCCAAAACCGGCGAAGGCACCTTCAGCGGGCACAAGACCCAGCATCACAGACCCTAACAGTGCTGCCAGCGCGACCAAATCATAGCGAAACCGGCCCCATATAAAAGCAGCCAGCGTTAGTCCAAGTACGATAAATACTAAAGTACTTGGCGCCAAACCGATAACATCTGCTGCCATGCTAATCACCTCCGTGTGCCGCCATTGAATAAGAGCAAGGCGATTGCACCGCCCTATCAGTTTACTTGTCGAACTGCCGTATAAGCTAACGGTGCATACATCACCTATACATTAGGCGATATTTATACAGCCGTATATGACCTGCAGATGGCGCGTGAAAAATATAACTAACTCACTGCCTACACAAGCATTCACTGCACTCTACCGTTGAAATCGATAAGATAGCGGTCAAGGGTTATTCAGCACACTGGAGATCGTATGGATTTATGTCACCGCCTGCGCGAAGCTGCCCAGCCCCACTGGAATGCCTCGGTCAATCATCGTTTTGTGGACCAATTGCTTGAAGGCAAGATTGCGGATAACGTTTTTGCTCGCTATTTGGTTCAGGATTTTCACTTTTGCGATAGCTTTATACGATTACTTGGCGCTGCGGTTTGTGTCGCCGACGATCCAGATGCCCGCCTAACGCATGCACGCCAGCTTTCGGTACTGGCGGGTAGCGAATATCGCTATTTTATTGATTCGTTTGCAGCATTGAACATTCCCGAAGCACAGTGGAAAAACCCGGAACTGGCCGAGCCAACCCACGCGTTTATTGCGCTAATGGAAAGCGCCTGCAATTCACAGGATTACGCCTTTATCCTGGTGGTACTGGTAGTCGCTGAATGGCTCTATCTCGAGTGGGCTCAGCGTGCTCAAGAACCGCTGCCTATACGCCCTGAACACCGCGACTGGATTGTGCTCCATAACGAGCCTGATTTTGTTCGCTGGGTTAATTTTTTATGTAACGAGCTAAACCGCGTAGGCGCCGAGCGTGATTTTGAAACGCTTAGCAAGCCGTTTATTGAAGCCAGCCAAATTGAGCAGCGTTTTTTTGATATGGCCTTTGAGGTACAACGCTAAACTGCCGATAGTTAAGCGGTAGCTATTAATGCTTTAAATACCCTAGGCCGTAAGCAACAAAAGCCGCCCACTGAACTGACCCCAAAAACTTGGACAGTTAAAACTAAGCGGCCAAGGCCTGATTTCGGTACTGCACCGGACTCAGGCCTTTTAATTTGGTCTTAATACGCTCGTGGTTATAGTAATGGATATAGTGTCGGATGCCCGCCTGTAACTGCTCAATATTGTCGAACCGATTCAGGTAAAAATATTCAGACTTCAGCGTCCCAAAGAAGCTCTCCATCGCGGCATTATCCAGGCAATTCCCTTTGCGTGACATGCTCTGAATCACGCCATGCTCGCTGAGCTTACGCCGGTAAGCGGGCATCTGATATTGCCAGCCTTGATCAGAATGCAGTAGCGGAGCGTCTTGGTCGGCCAGCTTGGCGAAAGCTTTCTTGAGCATCCCTCCTACCAGCGAGAACTGCGGCCTTTTCTGCATTGTATAGGACACGATTTCTCCATTGTAGAGATCCATCACAGGCGACAAGTACAGCTTTTCGCCTCGGACATTGAACTCCGTGACGTCGGTTACCCACCGTTGGTTGGGGCGTTCAGCCTGAAACTGACGAGCAAGAAGATTGGGAACACTCGCCTGTTGTCCACGATAGGAGCGGTATTTCTTCGGGCGTACCAGCGACTTCAATCCCAGGTGCTGCATTAGGCGTTGGACCGTCTTGTGGTTGACCTGGTCTCCCGCTTGGCGCAACGCTGCTGTAATTCGTCGATAGCCATAGCGCCCTTTGTGACGCTCGTAGAGGGTGTGAATGCGACACTTCAGACCAGCATGTCGATCCTCCAGCTGAACTCTTGCCTGATAATAGAATGTGCTACGCGACAGTTCTGCTACTTTTAGCAGCACCGCCAAAGGGTGGCCTTGCTTCAGCTCAAGGACTACCTGCGCTTTTTCGGCGCGGCTTGTTCTTTGGCCTGACGCAAGGCCTTCAACTTTTTTAGGTAGGCCACCTCTGCACGCAAGTATTCGTTCTCTTGGAGCAGTTGCTTCAGCGAACTATTTTCAGTCACTGGAAGTGGGGGTTTGGAAGGCTCTGCTGTGGGCATCTTTGTCGGGCGACCTCGGGCTTTAGGCTCCAACGCTTGGAAGCCTCCTTCATGATACTGCCTTTCCCATTCCCGTATGACACCCGCTCCACCTCGAATATCAAGCAGGGTAACTGCTTGTCGGGCAGAGAGATCCTCTTGCCTCATGCGTTGCAATACAGATAATTTGAACTCAGCGCTGTAACGGCTGAACTTCTTCTGCAAGCCGCTCAGGCCATGCAGTTCATAGCTTTTGACCCAACGTCTGACGGTTGCATGGTCAAGACCGTAGTGTCTGGCCAGCCTCTTGTAACCCTGTTGCCCTTCTGTGTAGCTTTTCACTACTAATAGCTTGAACGCTTCATTGTATTTCGCCATGAAAAACACCCCAATCGTTGGATGGGTGTCCAACTTTTGGGGTGCAGTTCACACAGCGGCTTTTGTTACTAGCATGATGCCTTAGGGAAGCAATACGGTTGAGCCCGTGGTTTTGCGGCCCTGTAGCGCATCCTGTGCGTTACCGGCCTCGGCCAGCGGATAGCGATTGGCGATATCAATCGTAATTTTACCGCTCTCAAGCATGGCGAAGAAGTCATCGCACATTGCTTCCAAACGCTCCCGTGTGTCCGCGTAGCCGTTAAGGCTGGGACGAGTGACAAACAGCGCACCCTTCTGATTCAAAATACCAATATTCACGCCGTCAACCGGGCCGGAAGAGTTGCCAAAACTAACCATTAGAGCGCGGGGCTTTAAACAATCTAACGATGTTTCCCACATATCTTTGCCCACAGAATCGTAGACCACGTCGCACATTTCACCATTCGTCAGCTCACGTACGCGCTCGACAACGTTCTCTTCGCTGTAATTAATCGTCGCCCAGGCACCGTTCGCCATCGCGAGATCCGCTTTTTCTTGCGAGCTAACCGTACCGATCAGCTTGACGCCTAACGCTTTCGCCCATTGGCAGGCAATTGAACCAACTCCGCCGGCGGCCGCATGGAATAAAATGGTTTCGCCGCCTTTCAGCTCATAGGTTTGACGAAGCAGATACTGAACGGTCAGGCCCTTGAGCATACTGGCCGCCGCCGTCTCAAAATCAACCGAGTCAGGCAGTTTGATGACCTTTGCCGCTGGCAGTGTGTGCAGCTGAGCATAGGCGCCTAGCGGGCCTTGCGCGTAGGCGACGCGATCACCGACGCTTAAGTGTGTGACACCTTCACCAACTGCATCGACAACGCCCGCGCCCTCAGTACCCAACCCGGAAGGCATAGAAGGCGCTGGATAAAGGCCGGTACGAAAATAGATATCGATAAAGTTAAGGCCGATCGCTTTATTGGCAATGCGCACTTCACCTTGATCTGGTTCAGCAGAGTTCACATTGACCAGTTCAAGCACATCGGAGGCGCCGGTACGTGTAAATTGGATACGCTGAGACATTAGATTGTCCTTATTGATTGTTAAGTTTAGTCACTATTCAACTGGTTAATAATAGATAGCTGATGAATAGCAGACGTGCGGCTGATACGGCTATCGAAGCGTGTTGCGCCCTATAAATCAAGCTCGCATGCTAGCGCATTTGAATACGTGCCTCACCTGAACACTGAAACGCTGCTGTCATGCCCCCATGCTAGACTCAATGCATATCTATCGTCGAAGGCTTAGGGATTTTTCATGACCCACCCTGCAATTCAACTGCCCACGCTGATTGCTCACCGGGGCTATTCAGCCGCGGCCCCTGAAAATACCTTGTCGGCAGTGCGCGCCGCTTATCAGGCCGGGATCGACTGGGTAGAGTTAGATGTGCAGCTACTCGGTGACGGCACGCCGGTGATTTGGCACGATGCTGACGTAGCGCGCTGCTCGAATAGCCGCGGAGCACTTGCGTCGATGGACTTGGCCAATGCCCAAACTTTAGATGCAGGCAGCTGGTTTGGCGATGCCTTTTCGGGCGAAAAAATGGTCAGCTTAGAGACAATGCTAGCGCTGCTTAACGAGTTGGGCATGGGCGTCAATATGGAGATTAAGGTCAACAAAGGCCGTGATCCCATCGCACTGGTTGAGCGCACCCTGCCGGTAATGCTGGATACGCTGCCCTCCGAACGGCTGATTATTTCTTCCTTTGATAGCCGCGCGCTTGTCCACTGTCGTCAGTTTGCGAACAGCGACCGACTAGCCCTGGGCGTACTGTTCGGCAGTGTGCCTAAAACCTGGCGCGCACAGTGCGAGGCTATTGAGGCTTTCAGCGTGCACCCCGACTGGCCGCGCTTAAAGCGTATCCAAGCCGAAGCCATACTGCGCGATGGCTATAAGCTACTCTGCTACACCGCTAACGACCCAAGTGCCTTTCATAGCCGCTGGGAATGGGGAATTAGTAGCGTTATCACCGATGAGCCAGCCGCATTTAAACGCTTTTTAGATAGCCATTGATGCTGTGAAACATTAGTGGAAACGGTGAAACATGCGTGGACCCGATGAAGGCGCTTGCTCAATCGCCTGACGCGGCACCAGGCAAATAGTGGATCACATCATGAAAGCGTAGCCGTGCATCACCAGCGTTGCGCATGGCGTGAGGGCGGTCAGCGAAAAAACGTATTCCTTCGCCCTCGCGCAGCGTCTGCCAGCGCTGATCAATACGCAGCTCCATCTCACCGTCAATCACCACCATATGCTCAACCACGCCGCTCGCATGCGCGGAAGATTCGCTCATGGCCCCAGGTGCCAGCTCAATCATAAACATTTCAAAACCGAGCAGTGGGTCGTAGGGAAACAGTAGGCTCGCCTGCATACCGGCACTGTCTGCCCCCCACACGGATTCCAGTCCATTGCGATGCAGCTCGCCTAATGCCGGTTTTTGACTATCAAAAAGCGTTGAAAACGATACCCGAAAGCCGCTCGCAATCTTCCACAGCGTGGAAACAGTCGGGCTAGATTCGCCGCGCTCTATTTGCCCCAGCATGGCTTTACTGACGCCTGTTTCAAGCGCGGCCCGGTCTAGGCTCCACTGACGCTCCTTACGTAATCGCTTTACCGTGGCGGCCATGTGACCCGCGATAGCCGGTGCGCTGATTTCATTCGCTGACATCCCTCTCGCTCCTGCTTATGTAAATCATTTGCGCGCATCCGCGCCAACACGTGAGATATCTGCGCGCATTGTGCGCTATAACGCACAATGATAGCATGCTTGAAATGTGCGCTATAACGCACAGTGTCGCGCTATTTGACGACTTATGTTGGCACGCTTTGCGGGAGGCCTCATGCAAGTGACATCAGAAAACTCTTCACCCCAACCGCCAGCGCGGAGGCCTTCGCTATGGCGCGACATGAGTGTCTCAACCGTAACTGCGGGTTTTGTCGCCGTCACTATTGGCTATACCAGCTCGGCGGCGATTATTTTCCAAGCGGCGGCCGCTGCCGGCGCATCACCGGCACAAATCAGCTCTTGGCTATGGGCGCTAGGCCTTGGCATGGGGGCGACCTCACTGGGCCTATCGTTACGCTATCGCATGCCGTTGCTTACTGCATGGTCTACTCCCGGCGCGGCCTTCTTAGCGACGAGCTTACCTGGCATTCCCATGCAAGAGGCTATCGGCGCCTTTCTATTTTCGGCGCTGTTAATTACCGTGTGCGGCGTCACCGGCATGTTTGAGCGCTTAATGCGCTACATACCCAGTGCGATTGCCTCGGCCATGCTGGCAGGCATTCTGCTGCACTTTGGGTTAGATCTTTTCGTAGTCATGGCAAGAGAGTGGCTGATACCACTGATAATGCTCGCTGCCTGGGTAGCAGGACGACGGTTATGGCCATCGCTGGCAGTGCCTGGCGTCTTGGTAACGGGCTTGGCTGTCGCCGCCTTGCAAGGGCAAATTAGCCTAAACGATGTTCCGCTTTATCCCTCCACCCCTGTCTTTACGGCACCGGTATTTACTCTTTCTACGCTCATTGGCATTGGCATACCGCTGTTTGTCATCACCATGGCCACACAAAACTTGCCGGGTGTCGCGGTGCTGCGCGCGGCCGGCTACCACCCCAATAGCTCGCCACTGATTGGCTGGACAGGCGCCACTACGCTGCTATTAGCGCCGTTTGGCGCTTTTGCGCTTAATATGGCGGCCATTAGCGCGGCGGTGTGCCTGGGCCCTGATGCTCATGAGAACCCACATCGGCGCTACACCGCGGGCGTTGCAGCGGGTGTTTTCTATATCATTTTAGGTATTTTCGGTGCCACCGTTACGGGCGTCTTCAACGCATTGCCTGCGGCACTTGTTACGGCGTTAGCGGGTATTGCCCTGCTAGGCACCTTAGGCGGTGGCTTAGCTAATGCGTTTTATGATTCCAAGCAGCGTGATGCAGCTATCGTGACATTCTTACTGACCGGTTCGGGTATTACCCTACTGGGAATTGGTGGCGCATTTTGGGGGCTAGTGGCAGGCCTAATAGTGTTAACGATAACCACAAAAAAGCCCAGCGCGGCGTGAAACCAGCGCTGGGCTTTTAAAGTCAATTACGCACGATTCAACTACATTGCTGACAGCTTTTCATCATCCAGCACGCCTGACATTCGAACCATCGCCAAAGCTTCATCCAGGCTGCCCATTTCTTCAATCATCACCAGCTCATTCTCTAAGCTCACCGGCTTGCCAGCGGTCTCTGACAACAGCTTCTCTAATGAAGCTACGTCCATGGCGTCGTCTAAATGGTGAACATCCACTGACGCGCTATCGCGGCCCGGCAGATAGATGGTGCCATTAGAGAGATCCACGGCGTACGCAATCACCCCAGGGACGATAAAAAACAGTAGTCCGACGCTGTTGGCGATAGCAATAACCGGATCAATATCACCGCTTAGCTGGCCTTTTCGCTCAGGATGAAAAATCGTACCACAACCACTTAGTGCCACTACAGAAGCCCCAACGACGGCTCCCGTCAACCAGCGACGCACTACATGATGCATGAAGGTTCCCTCAAGTAATAAGAATAACGGTCGTCGGTATAGAATATTGTGACTTAGCGTCTTAATGCCGACGACCGCACCGTAAACCAAAGCAGTTTAGCACAATCTATCAAAAGCATAGGCAGCTGATGGTAAGTAGGATTTTGCCGCTTTAACGACTAGGCCGTACAATGTCATCATCCAACGCTGACGGGGCTATCACGCCCTACGATTAAGCACTGATGTTTAAGTACACGTACCTAAGGAATGCTCACGCCCATGCGCGCCAGCCAACTATTGATTGCCACGTTAAAAGAAACGCCGGCCGATGCCGAAGTCATTAGCCACCAGTTAATGTTACGCGCCGGGATGATTCGTCGCTTAACGTCGGGCCTGTATACGTGGCTGCCGCTTGGCCTTCGCACGCTGCGAAAAGTGGAAGCCATCGTGCGTGAAGAAATGAACCGCGTAGGCGCTCAAGAAGTGCTAATGCCCGCTGTTCAACCTGCTGAACTTTGGCAGGAATCAGGCCGTTGGGAGCAGTATGGCCCTGAGCTTTTACGTGTGAAAGATCGTCACGACCGTGACTACTGCGTGGGCCCCACCCACGAAGAAGTTATTACCGATCTGGTGCGCAAAGAAATTGCCAGCTACAAACAGCTACCGGTCAATTTCTACCAAATTCAAACCAAGTTTCGTGACGAAATTCGCCCACGCTTTGGGGTGATGCGCTCGCGTGAGTTCATCATGAAAGACGCTTATTCTTTCCACCTTGATGAAGACTCGTTAAAACAGACCTATCAAGACATGTACGACGCCTACACGCGTATTTTCACGCGTTTAGGTCTTAATTTCCGCCCCGTTATTGCGGATAACGGCTCCATTGGTGGTTCCGGCTCACACGAATTCCACGTCTTAGCAGACTCCGGCGAAGATGACATCGTGTTCTCTAACGCGTCAGACTACGCGGCTAACATGGAGAAAGCCGAGGCACTGCCCACACCAGTTGGCAGTCAAGCCACTCGTTCGAAGCCTTGCGAAGAGCTGCGTCTGGTCGAGACGCCCGATGCCAAGACCATCGCAGCCTTAGTTGAGCAGTTTGATCTGCCCATTGAGAAAACGATTAAAACACTAATGGTGCAAGCAGCCGAGGGTGGGCTGATCGCGCTGCTGATACGCGGTGATCACACGTTAAACGAAGTTAAAGCCGAAAATCTTCCTCAGGTAGCCGCCCCGCTCACCATGGCCACAGAAGAAGAAATTCGCGCTATTGTTAGTGCAGGTCCTGGCTCACTCGGCCCCGTAGGTCTTGAGATGCCGATCATTATTGATCGAAGCGTCGCCCTTATGAGCGACTTTGGCGCAGGCGCCAACGTGGATGGCAAACACTACTTTGGCATTAACTGGGAGCGCGATGTCGCCTTGCCTGATATTGCCGACCTGCGCAACGTGGTCGAAGGAGATCCCTCCCCAGACGGCCAAGGCACGCTGTCTATTAAGCGCGGCATTGAAGTGGGCCATGTTTTCCAGCTGGGTCAACAATACTCACAGGCTATGAACGCCAACGTACTGGGCGACAATGGCAAAACCAGCCATCCATGGATGGGTTGCTACGGCATCGGCGTAACTCGCGTGGTCGCGGCGGCCATTGAGCAAAACCACGACGAATCCGGCATTATTTGGCCCAACGCGATAGCACCGTTCCAAGTGGCGCTGGTGCCGATGAATGCACACAAATCTCAGCGCGTGCGCGAAGAGTCTGAACGGCTATACCAAGCACTGAGCGCGGCAGGTTTAGACGTATTGCTGGATGACCGCGATACTCGCCCAGGGGTTAAATTTGCCGACCTAGAACTGATGGGTGTTCCTCACCGCTTAGTAATTGGCGATCGTGGCTTAGACAACGGCGAACTGGAATATAAAGGCCGCCGAGACAGCGAAGCGACCATGGTGTCTGCAGATCAAATCATTGACTTTCTACGTGAAAAAGCTAGCTAAGGCATGAGTGAAAGCCACCGCGCAGCTAACGGCGCGGTGGCTCTTCAATCAAACCTGCTGCTAAAAACTGCCCCAGCAGCTCGGCGATGTCTTTACGGACTTGCTCAAGCGAAACCGGCATAAAAAAGGCCACCAGCGTTTGGCTAAGCTCCTCCATAGTAAGCGCCTCATGTTGCAATAACGCCCACACCGCCCGGCTCGTCACGTTCATTCTGTGAATGGCCCCGCCCTCTTCGACGATCACAAATAGCTCATCGCCCAACGGATACTCATACGCAGCTTGGCAAGCGTGCCAACAGCGCTGATCGTTGCGATCCAACGCAGCGACTCCAGTTGCAGGCAGGTCTTGTGACATTAGCGCATCGTTTGATGGCCGCGCATTCATCACCTTTTCTAGCTCACGCCCCACGAAATCGGCGGCTTGAAAAGCGTCGGCGTAACGCAATAGAAAACATGGGACATGCTTCATCAAGGACCAAAACTTAGCCACTAATACTTGGTCAGAGAGCGTATCAGCGAAATTCTGCTTTAATAGTTGCCACAGCCCCTCGCCGTGCTGAAGCGCTGTTAGCTGCGGGGAAGTAACACTATCAGCACGATCAATCAGTATAATCGCGCCAACCGGGCACTTTTCGCCATGGCTGACTAACAGCGTTTCATCCAGTGCAACATAGCCATAGCGGTCATCGCTTGGCCCCTGATGATGATTGATAAAGTCCCGAAACTCTGCGTCTAAAGAAGCGGGAAGCGGCAAACGCAGCCTCGGAGCAACGCCAAGCGACAGACCCTCACCTTCAGGGGTTAATGCCACTACGTCATCGCCAAACACTCGGTAACCGGCAGCCGCAAAAGCGGCGGTAAGCATACTTTTACCTGCTCGATGCGAGTCAGGAAAAATCACGAGCTGATCATTTATTTGCGCTGCACCACAGTGCAGGCCAATGTACTCAGGATGGCGATGCAAAAACGCCCCGGCTAAATCAGCAATAACGCTGCATGCAGCGCTGACGGGCGTATCCAGCCACATACCATTTGGCAGCGCTGGCGCCTGCTGCCAAAAACCATCTTCTTGCTGCCAGACGCAAATCTCCGGAGCAGTCGACTGAAGCGGACACTCACTTAACGGCCACCCTGGCATCGCCGCCTGTAGAACCGGCAGAAGTGGCTGAGCACCCACCAGGCGAATACAAGGACCAATACCGGCTAATGCATAATCATTGGCAAGACAGTCTGAGGCTGGCATCACTCACCTCACCATAAATGCTTTAGTACACGACTCATACGCAGCTCGATCACACCGTCGCGTTCAAATCGAGAAAGCTCATCGAGGCGTGACCTGTAGGCCCGAGACTCATAGCCACGGGACGAACCATGGCGACGATTGTCGTGCGAGTTGGAGTGGCGGTGTCGAGAATGGTTAGGTCGAGAATGACGTGGCCTTGAATGGCTGGGTCTGGAGTAACTTGCTCTTGAGTAGCTCGCTCTTGAGTAACTAGGCCGCGAACGATGGTCGTGGGCTTGCGCTTGATCCATTGAAAGCAGCGTAGGTGCCACGTAAAGAGCTGCCGCGCCTAAGCCTAAGCTGGCTAACACCTGACGGCGGGTACGACGCTGCTTTAATAAGGTAGGCTCTTCGATTTGGCTCATCTCTTTTCTCCGCAGTTATCGAACACTGTTTGATTTCTGCATTCACTTTAACCAACGCGTCGTCAGAGTGCCACTCAACCAAGCCTTTTCCCTATTGTTTGCTCATTGTTACAAATGTTGGCTTATCATTAAGCTAGGTAAAACCTATAACACCTTACGATCTTCGACTTTACTATGCTCGGTGCCGGGCGGTAGCGGATGCCCTTTAGCTAGCTCAGCACGCGTTGCTTCACGCACCTCAAGAATATTTACCCGATAGTTAAGCGTACGCCCTGCCAAAGGATGATTAGTATCGATAGTGACCCGATCATCCCTAACATCTAACACAGTCACAATTTGTGGGCCCGCCTCGCCTTCAGTTTGAAAATTGCCGCCGGGGACTAGTTCTGCGCCACCAAACGAGCCTCGGCTGACGTCTTGAATCAATGCCTCATTGCGAACACCGTAGGCATCAGCGGGCAACAGCTGGATACTTAACTGAGCGCCAACCACTTGGCCTATCAGCGCATTTTCTAGGCCAGGGACAATATTATCGTGGCCGTGAAGGTACTCAAGCGGCTTACCGCGCGCGCTGGAATCATCTAGTATTCGCTGACTGCCATCGCTGAGAATATCTCTAAGGACATAGTGGAAGGTCACAACCTGATGCGCCTTAATCGACATTGAAAACTCCTCTCCGGTAAGCTGTCGGCTTTGTGATGAATGACAGCCCCAGTTTATCACTTGGTCGTTGCCAACGTCTTTCCAGGAGTAGCGTTTAATGCCCAACCTTTTCCCCCAGCGCAGTTGGCTTGCAGCGCTGGCTATTTATTGCCGTGCGTCCGTTATTACCATGCTTTTTTTGGGGTTTTCAGCAGGCCTGCCTTTTCTATTGGTGTTCTCAACGCTTTCAGCCTGGCTGCGCAGCGACGGCGTTGAAGTGGCGGCCATAGGCTTTTTTGCCTGGATCGGCATGCTCTATTCAATAAAATTTTTCTGGGCGCCCGTGGTTGATCGGCTGGCGCTTCCGCTACTCACTCGTGCGTTCGGCCAACGACGTGGCTGGATGCTTTTGGCACAAAGCTTAATTGCAGCAGGCTTAATTGGGCTGGCGGGTCTAAGCCCGGTTGGCAACCTGGGCTGGGTAGCCGTTTTTGCGCTGCTGGTCGCCTTTGGCTCCGCCACTCAAGATATTGCCATCGATGCCTATCGCATTGAGTCTGCCGAGGATGATGTCCAGGCAGCCATGGCATCCACTTATATTGTCGGCTATCGCGGGGGGCTACTTGCCGCCGGCGCTGGGGCGCTTTACATCGCCGCATCTTCTTCATGGAGCATGGCCTATCTGACCATGGCAGCGCTGATGAGCATTGGCGTACTCACGGTATTACTGCGCCCCGAGCCAAAGCGTGCATCGCTCTCTATTCAGTTAATTCATGAACCTAAAGTTCGGGCGTTTATTCGTTCAAGCCGCGGAAAACCCAAAGTCTTACGCCGCCTTGGCGCCTGGAGTATTGGCGCACTGGTATGCCCGTTTACTGACTTTTTTAGACGCTACGGGGTGAAAGCACTGTGGATTCTGGTCTTTATTGCAGTGTTTAGAATCAGCGATTTGGCCATGGCTTCGATGGCGAACCCGCTTTATATAGATTTAGGGTTTTCACTGGCGACCATTGCCAATGTTACCAACATATTTGGCATTGGAATGAGCATTGCCGGCGGGGTTTTAGGTGGACTGCTGGTCGCGCGCTATGGCATCGGCCCACTGCTTATTATCGGTGCAGGATTAGTAATGGTCACTAACTTGCTGTTTGCCGTACTTGCAATCGTAGGTAATCAGCTGCCCATGCTGGTGGTCACGATCATTGGCGACAACCTTGCCAACGGGCTAGCTAGCGCCGTGTTTATTGCCTTTCTCTCTAGCCTTACCTCGCGCGCTTACACCGCAACACAATACGCGCTGTTCTCGTCACTGATGACGCTACCCGGAAAATTCTTAAGTGGTTTTGGCGGGCTGTTGGTCACGGCGCAGGGTTATCCGAGCTTTTTTGTGATCGCGACCCTGCTGGGAATACCCGCTATCGTGCTAGCGATTTGGATCAGCCGAGATAAACAGCTGGTGCCCACACCTGAACCTTACGCTCATTAAACTCAATGGCGTCTAACCAGAAGACATTCATTAGCCTAATGCGCGCAAGTTATGCAAAACGCCTAGCGATGGGCTTCTAACCAGTCCAACGCCCCAGAGGTGGTACGCCACTGATCGCGCATCAAGGTGCGGTACTGCCATGCTTCCGCACGGGAACCGGGGTCGACCTGGCCATCCGCATGGGGCATAGAGGGGCGCGGGCTTTCAGAGCAAATAAGCTCTAAGGCATGGCGATTATGGCCAACCACATCGCTAAGCGCAGTCTCTGCCGCTTCAAGATGTTGTAACCGATAGAGGGCGAGGGTTTTACCCATTAACAGCCCCAGCACTAACGAGCCGTCATCATCATTCTCTTCGGCTAAGGCCAGCGCTTCTTCGTTGCGATCATCACGCAGCAGTTGATCAAGCACCAGCTCACGCAGCCCAAGGCTATCTTCTTGATCGATGAGTAGCAGCTCTTCTGCTAATTCGCGCGAGTGCTGGCGCGCCCCACGCTCCATGCCTACCACCAACGCTAACCCGGTGCGCAGCAACATCGCATTATTCGCATCATCCCAGCACAGGTTACCGTCACCCGCGGCACGGGCCTGCTCTAGCCAGCGTGAGAGGCGCAGTGCCAAGGGCTCTAGCAGGGTTGGGGCCATCCAGGGCAGGCTGCCAAATCGGCTGGTCAATGCCAGAGTGAGATCCTGCACCACTTGCGGCGCGTCCAGCCATTCCGGGTGAGCGCATACCGCCGTCATCCACTCAACCGCATTACCCCAGGGGTCATCGCGAAAGCCCAGCGCTACATCTTCATCCACCAGCACTTGAAACTGCTCATGCCAAGCGGCAAACAGCGTCGCCTCACGGGCACTTGAGTGGTAAAGCAATCGACCGCTTTCCGGGTCCGTTTGAATATCGATTTTGGGGGCGGTAGGCAGTGCGGCAAGCAGCGCCTGCAGCGCTACCAGCGGCGTAGCCAAATCTTCTTCAGCGCTCAGTAGCTGGTCAGCGAGCGTTGCGCCGGGGTTTTCCGCCAGCGCGGCTAAAAACTCCATTTGATCTTCATCTAGCTCGCCTTGACGAACTAACCGTCGGTACCAGAAATTAGCCCGTTCCTTAGCTTCCTGCTCATGCCCCTCATGAAGCAGCAGCATGGCCTCAATGTAAGCCAGCGTGGGCGAATCAGGCAGCGCCTGCTGAGCTTTGACGAAAGCACCGCGAGCGCTGTCCAAATCGTCGTTATCAAGATGCATTAAGCACAAACGTTCAAGCGCCACGCCGCGTAAAAATAGCGGCCCGCGCTCCATCACTTCGTCGAGCAAATCGGCACGTTTGCGGGTAAAGCCGCGCTCTTGATAAATATCCAGCAGTATCTCGAAGGCAGGCTCAGCCTGCTCGGGTAGACGTGACCAATCGCTACCGTCAAAGAGCGATTCGAGGATTTGCATTGCGCGGCCGGTCTGGCCACTTTCCGCAGCGATAAGGCCAGCTTCTAATAGCGCCTGAGCGGGCGCCTGCTGGCTATCCAGCGCAGCCTTCAAGGTAGCGCCCTTCCATTCGCGCAGCGAGAGCATCCACATCATCTGCTCGGGAATGTCAGTAGGAAACTCAACCTGATAGCAGCACTGCTTAAATTTGCGACCGGAATCACACCAGCACGGCTCGTTGCGCCCAGGCGTGGCAAGCGGCTCGCTGCCAAAATCCAGCCGCTCTAACGGCGCCTGCGACCACAGCACCGGGGCCAGCGCCTGTGCCATAGCCACGTCGCCGTTAAAGGCGTCCGCGCCTTTGGCGCGCACCCAGGTCATGAAGTCCGGATAATGTTCTTGCTGCCTGATTGCCGAGAGTGCCCCGGAGGCAAATCCCAGCAGCTGATCGACCCATACCGCTAGCATTGCCGTCTCCACTGCGTTAAACGATGTCTATCAATCGTGTGTCTATAAATAACGATGTCTAAAATGAAAGCGACATAGTTTATCACGAAGGCCGTCATCGCCGCAGTGGCAATCGTTTTATCGTTAATGGGCCCGCGCTATAAGAGGTAACGTCCGCGCATGCATGTCCAGTCGAGCACCTAGTCGCACCAAATTCCAGTAGTGGCCGTTTAGCGCACGCGAAAGCAAAAGCGTCTCCGCGGGAGGTTGCAAGCGGTCCATGGCAGCCCACACTTTTGGGGTAAGCTCACGCAGGCGACGATGGACTCTCACATCGCTGAAATCCTGTTCGCCCGGCGCAAACAGTGGCGCAATGCACTCGGCCGACTCGCTGTACAGCGCCAAAGGCGCCCCCTGCCCTTGGCGCCCGCCCATTTTCATTAATGCCTCATCCATCCCCATGGGGTCATGTTTCAGCGTGGCATCCAGCAGTTGCATCATCGCCTTTATCTGCGCCTCAGGCACCGCGATGACCGCGCCTAAATCATAAATGACCAGCCGGCCCTGGGCATCCACAGCAAAGTTGCCCGCGTGAGGGTCGGCATGCAGCTCACCGAACGTAAACAACTCTTGGGTAATCCAATCCGCCAACGTTTGAGCAATGCCCTGGCGCGTTGCGTCATCCGCCTCCGACAATTCACGTAGCGGCGTGCCATCAACAAAACGCATTGCTAATACGTGCTGGCCGGAGAGCGCGGGGAGTGGCTCGGGAATCATCAGGCGCGGGTCATCCTTATAGCGCTCACCGTAGCGAGCCAGTGCTTCAGCCTCGGCGACGTAATCCAGCTCCTTGCGCAGGCTGTCGGCCAGCTCTTCAAATAGCGCATCCAAACGAGCCTGAGGGACTTTGAACCAGCGGCCTAGACGCATGATGCGCCGCACCTGAATCAAATCACTTTCAAGCACCTCGGCAAGGCCAGGATATTGCACCTTGAGTACGATCGTTTCACCCTCGTGAGTGGTTGCCCGATGCACCTGCCCCATCGAAGCACTGGCGAAGGGCCGCTCTTCAATCTCGCTGAAGTAATGATCAATATCGCCATACTGGAGCACCAGCGCTTCACGGATGCGCGGCCAGGGCATTGGCTCGGCTTGGCGCTGCAGGCGGGCAAGCTCCTCAGCTAGGTCGGGAGGCAGCAGGTCATCCCATTGAGACATGACCTGGGCGAGCTTCATGGCCGGGCCCTTTAACTCTGATAACCCCTCAAACAGCGCCTCGCCAAGGGCACGGCAATCCGCCTGCCCACCTAAGCGCGTTTTAAGCAGCGCACCGCCAGTACGTGCGCCCAAGCCCATTAAACGCCTTGTTCTGCCACGCTCACGCATTCATTGCCCTCTCTTGACACTTAATGACCTTTCCCCCAAAACTAACATCATGAACTCGATGAGATTTCCATCTAATATTGGTTAACGAAGAGCTCAAAATTCACACGTTATAGGGCTCAGTCGAGGTAAGAAAAATTGATTCTATATATTGCCGAAAAGCCGAGTGTCGGGCGCGCAGTTGCAGACGTGCTGCCCAGACCACACCAAAAGGGTGATGGGTTTATCAGGGTTGCTAATGGCGATGTCGTCACCTGGTGTATTGGTCATTTACTGGAGCAAGCTGAGCCAGATGCTTATGATCCTGAATACAAAAAATGGAAAAAAGAACATCTACCCATCATTCCGATCAAGTGGAAACATCACGTAAAAAGCCAAACCCGCTCGCAGTTTAATACTGTCAAAAAACTGATTAAAGAAGCCGATCAACTGGTCAATATGGGTGACCCTGACCGAGTCGGTCAAATCTTGGTCGATGAAGTGATCAATTATTCAGGTGTTAATAAAGCTAAACGCGAAGCTACCTTGCGCTGTCTCGTTAACGATATGAACCCTGCCGCTATCAAAAAGGCGATGAATGATCTTCGCCAGAATACTGATTTCATACCGTTAGCAACATCAGCCCTGGCAAGGGCAAGGGCCGATTGGCTCTATGGCATCAATATGACACGCCTCTGCACCCTTCTTGGCCAAGGCGCTGGTTACAACGGCGTTTTGTCAGTTGGCCGGGTGCAGACCCCCGTGTTGGGCTTGGTTGTTCACCGAGACCAAGAAATCGAAAACTTTATAACTAAGCCATTTTATGAAGTCTTTATAACGCTTCAGACAGTGGCTGGTGAGTCTTTTACAGCAAAATGGAAGCCTAGCACTGCCTGTGAGCCTTATATGGACGAAGAAGGCCGCGTGCTTTCAAGAAAGCTTGCCGAGGTCGTTCTGCAAAAGGTGATCGGACATCCAGGCAAGGTCATCGCAGCTAAACGTGACAAGAAAAAACAGCCCGCCCCCCTGCCCTACAGCCTGTCTTCACTGCAAATTGATGCATCAAAGCGGTTCAACTTAAGTGCTCAGAAGACTCTGGACGTATGCCAACAGTTATATGAACGCCATAAGCTGATTACCTACCCACGTTCAGACTGTCGGTATCTGCCGAAAGGCCACTATGGCGAGCGCCACACGGTGGCTCAGTCGATTGCCAAAACATCGGCGACGCTTTCTGATAGCGTACAAAAGGCTGACCTCGATCTTAAGAGCAAGGCGTGGAACGATGCCAAGGTGGGTGCTCACCACGCGATTATACCGACATCCAGAGCAGTGCCAGATGATCGTCTATCTCAGGATGAGAAGAATATCTACGGGCTAGTTGCCCGCCAGTACCTGATGCAGTTTTACCCAGCATTTGAGTATGCGGAACACCAAATAGACAGCGAGGTGGAAGGCGGCTTGTTCGTTGCCAAGCACAAAGCAGTCATTTCTAACGGCTGGAAGGCCCTGCTACCACCTCAAAAGACGTCGAAACAAGACGCAGAGCTTTCATCAATGGCTCTTCCCAACGTGAAGTCGGGAGACCCTGTTACCTGCATCGACGGCAAAATGGACGAGAAACAAACCAGCCCTCCGAAACGCTTCACAGACGCAACATTACTTTCAGCCATGACGGGAATAGCGAGATACGTATCAGACCCTGAAATCAAAAAAGTGCTCAGGGATACAGACGGACTCGGCACAGAAGCCACCCGTGCTGGAATTATCGAACTTTTGTTTAAACGGCAGTTTCTGACGAAGAAAGGTAAGGAAATTCACTCGACAGAAGCAGGCAAGCATCTTGTGAACAGTCTGCCTAAACGGATGGTCGTTCCTGATATGACCGCACACTGGGAATCTCAGCTTGAGGCAATCAGCGAAAAACGGATGCGTTACGGTCAGTTTATGCAGCCCCTCACTGATGGCCTGAAAGCGCTAATTGCTGAAGTAGAACGCGGTGACTTTTCTGCGCTACGTGGCATGGGTAAGAAAGCGGTGCGGAAAAGAAGAGCCGTGAGAAAAAAGTAACGCCCACCCAACCATACTTTCTGTCGGCGCAACGTTTATCTTAATGGCGTCATCTGTGCTTTGTGAGAATTACCGTAAAACCATCACACGGCTATGACCGGCCGCACGCTCTACAACCTAAACTCAAGCAATAAGAGCCACACCACCCATACTGTGCCACTTACCGAGTCATGAGTGTCGCTAATACTGTAATGAAATTAATTCGTTTTTGCTCAATCAATGACTCAGCGTAAAATGCCTACAGCCTTTAACTATAGACAATTTTAAGACTGCTGAGCAATAAACGCAGGCCATTAGGATACCCAATCACCATGAGCAACGAATTTACATTTTCTCTTAAAAGTATTCGTTTAGATGAAAACTATCATCCTTCCGAAAATACGCGGCTCACTACTAACTTTGCCAACTTGGCTAGAGGCAAGAATCGCCAAGAAAACTTGCGTAATACTTTAAACATGATTAACAATCGGTTCAATGCACTGGCACATTGGGACAATCTTAAAGGCGATCGCTATACTGTCGAACTTGAAATAATCTCCGTTGAGATGAATATTGGTATTGAAAGCACTAGCAATTCGCTCCCTCTGATTGAAGTATTGAAAACCAATATTATTGATCGAAAAACGAATGAACGCATTGAGGGTATTGTAGGAAATAATTTTTCCTCTTACGTGCGAGACTATGACTTTAGTGTACTGCTACTGGGGCACAATAAAGATCAGCCCACCTTTAGCACGCCAGATGATTTCGGCGGCCTGCATGGAAAGCTATTTCAGTGCTTCGTAAACTCAAATACATACAAAGATCACTTTAGCAAACCGCCTGTTATATGCCTAAGTGTTTCAGGTAGTAAAACCTATCAACGGACTGAAAACCAGCACCCGGTACTAGGTATGGAATACCAGCAAGACGAGTATTCTTTAACTGATGAATATTTCAAAAAAATGGGATTAAAGGTTCGCTACTTTATGCCCCCGAATAGTGTTGCGCCTTTGGCTTTTTATTTTACCGGCGATTTGCTTGGTGATTACACTAATCTTGAGCTTATCAGCACCATCAGCACGATGGACACCTTCCAAAAGATTTACCGGCCAGAGATTTACAATGCTAATTCTGCGGCAGGAAAATCCTATCAACCAAGTTTGAAGCACCAAGATTACTCATTAACTCGAATTATTTATGATCGAGAAGAACGCAGCGGACTGGCTATTGAACAGGGAAAATTTGTTGAAGAAAATTTTATCAAACCATACCAAGCGATTCTTGAGCAGTGGTCCACTAATTACGCTCTGTGATTAATCGAAAAATACAAGGTTATCTATTATGAAAAAATTGCTACCCACTTCAACTGCTGGCAGCTTACCTAAACCGTCTTGGCTTGCACAACCTGAGACACTCTGGTCACCCTGGAAATTGCAGGATGAAGAATTAATTGAGGGCAAACAAGATGCTTTACGTTTGTCGCTGCAAGAACAACAACAAGCGGGTGTTGATATTGTTAGTGATGGCGAGCAAACGCGCCAACACTTTGTCACCACATTTATAGAGCATCTCAGCGGCGTTGATTTTGAGAAGCGTAAGACCGTTAGAATTCGTGATCGCTATGATGCGAGCGTACCAACAGTCGTAGGCCCTGTGACTCGCCTAAAGCCAGTTTTTGTTGATGATGCCACGTTTTTACGCCAACAAACAAAGCAACCTATAAAATGGGCCCTGCCAGGCCCCATGACGATGATCGACACGCTTTATGATGATCATTATAAAAACCGCGAAAAGCTAGCTTGGGAATTTGCCAAAATCCTTAACCAAGAAGCCAAAGAATTAGAAGCGGCAGGTGTTGATATTATTCAATTTGATGAGCCTGCGTTTAATGTATTCTTTGATGACGTTAATGATTGGGGAATTGCTACGTTAGAAAGAGCAATTGAAGGCCTTAAATGCGAAACGGCTGTACATATTTGCTACGGCTATGGCATCAAAGCCAATACAGATTGGAAAAAAACATTGGGTTCAGAGTGGCGACAATATGAAGAAGCTTTTCCCAAGCTGCAAAAATCTAATATCGATATTATCTCATTAGAATGCCACAACTCTCATGTTCCAATGGAGCTACTCGAGCTCATCCGAGGTAAAAAAGTAATGGTAGGCGCGATTGACGTGGCCACCGATACTATTGAGACACCAGAGGAAGTAGCCAAGACCCTACGAAAAGCACTTCAGTTTGTAGATGCCGATAAGCTCTACCCTTGTACCAACTGTGGCATGGCCCCATTACCTCGTCGAGTAGCAAGCGGCAAGCTAAAGGCCTTGAGTGCGGGTGCAGAAATTGTCCGGAGAGAACTCTCGAATTAGTACTGATATACAGCTTGAAGCGCTTGAGTTTTTAGGGGGCTGGGCTGAAAATCACCGTGACATTTTGAATTAGTTTTCGGCGCTGATGCGCTCGTCATAGGTGATGCGAGCTTGTTCAATAGTATCCAAGCTTTGCTCAGCCCACACCCATACACCACAAAACGCCGCCCCAAGTCCGAGGCCAAGATCTGTTAAATGATATTCCCCCTTGGGCGGCACAGCTGGATACACCGTTCTAATCACTAAACCCTCGCGCTCCATCTCCCGCAGCGTTTTCGTTAACATCTTCTGGCTGATGCCGCTGACCGTTTTGGCAAGTTGCGTGAAGCGCATAACGTCATGTTCAGCCAGTACGTCGAGGATGATCATCGTCCACTTGTCGGCCACCCTGCCAATCACTTCGTTGACCAGCGCTTCGATGCGCGGATCGGAGGCAATTCCCCCGAAAAATAATCGCAGAGATAAGTGGAATTTTTAACCTGAATCAACAGGAGATTCCACATGCGCAAATCGCGTTTCACTGACAGCCAGATCATGGCGATTCTTAAGCAGGCCGAGTCCGGTGTGCCGGCTCCGGAGCTTTGCCGGGAACACGGCATGAGCAGCGCCAGCTTCTATAAATGGCGCGCCAAATACGGCGGCATGGACACCTCCATGATGAAACGCCTTAAAGAACTGGAAGACGAAAATCGTCGTCTCAAGAAGATGTACGCCGAGGAGCGACTCAAATCCGAGTTACGCCAAGAGGCCCTTGAGGGAAAGTGGTAAAGCCATCTCATCGACGAGAGATAGCGAAGAAGGCCGTTGAAGCAGGCCGATGCAGTACTCGGCTCCACCTTAGGGTCTTTAGCATCAGCGAGACCTGTTATCGCTACCAGGCCACGCTGAGGCCATTGTCGACTGGCTGGTGCATTTGGCCCACAACCAGCGTAACTGGGGGGTTGGGCTGTGTTATCTATATTTACGTAATGTGAAGGGTTTTGGCTGGAACCATAAGCGCGTCTATCGGATTTACAGGGAGCTGGAACTGAACCTGTGGATCAAGCCGAAGAAGCGCCTTGTTCGGGAAAAGCCGGAACCGCTCGCCGTGCCACAAGCACTGAATGATTGCTGGTCCATGGATTTCATGCATGACCAGCTGTGCGATGGTAGAACGTACCGCCGGTTCAACGTGATCGATGATCACAACCGGGAAGGCCTGATCATTGGTGCGGATTTCTCCCTGCCGGTAGAGCGCGTGATTCTGTCCTTAACCCAATTGATCGAGTGGCGAGGGAAGCCCAACGCCATTCGCTGTGACAACGGGCCAGAGTACATCAGCAAGAGCTGATCAATTGGGCGAAGCATGAACACATTGAATGAAGGTACATCCAGCCCGGTAACCCGCAGCAAAACGCTTACATTGCACGCTACAACCGAACGGTTCGTTCGGTGACGTCCAGGCATTTGCAATGCGTTGGCTCTGGACGTATAACCATGAACGACCCAACATGGCGTTGGGCGGAATAACACCGAAACAAAAGATGGCCATGGCCGCTTAACGGATTCTACTTATCGCCCCGGTTATAAATGGGGGGGTTGCCTACTGGGCGAGTGCTTCGGCGAATTTTCGGTGTCACCGGCAAAATAATCTGCTCAGGTGGGGCCTCGGGATGACTGATATGGTTAAGCAGCAGTTCGGTTGCCTTGACAATCATTTGTTCGACCGGCTGTTGCAAGGTCGTGAGAGAATGACTGGGCCATGCTGACATTGCCATGTCGTCAAAGCCTATGACTGAAACTCCTTCAGGTACCGATAAATGCAGCTCATCGCGTAATGTCTCCATACCGGCAATAGCCATTAAGTCATTCGCAGCGAACAGTGCATCCGGCATTGTTTCAGGTCTTCGAGTTGAAAATAAACGGCGCGTCGCATCGCAGGCCTCATCGTATCGATAATACCCTACATCATAAGCAAAGCAGGTTTGGCCTTCTGTGGCCAAGCCTGCTTTGAAGCCCTCTTCACGTTGACGATTGGTTGTCGATTCGGGTATTCCCGCTAAATAAGCAATTCGTTGGCATCCTTGTGAAGCAAGATAACGACCTGCCCAATAACCGCCTTGATAATTATCGCTCCCAACTTGACTAATACCAGAATACTCGACGGTACGATTTATAATGACGACGGGAATCCCAAAGTCCGCGACTTCTTTCGCCTGATGTTGGTTTAGCGTAATGGCCAGCATCAGCACCCCTTCAACTTGGCTGCGAATCAGGTCGTCCACCACCATGTCAAAGTCGCCATTTTTTGGTGCAAAAAACAGCAACAGGTGATAACCCTGTTCCTGTAAAAAGCGGGAGGCTTTCTCTAGTAAATATGCATAAAACGGATTCTGAAGACTATAAGTGACTACGGCGATCGTCCGACTTGAGCGAGTAATCAAAGAACGCGCGATCGTATTGGGTCGATACCCCAGCTGTCGCGCGGCATCCATCACTTTTTTACGCGTCTTTTCTGAAACACTAGATGCCTGCGAGAAACTGCGGCTCACAGCGGATTGCGACACCCCGGCTAGGTGAGCGACATCGCGTGAAGTGATGGATTTTCTTTTCATTGATTCAACTTATTCAGGCGAGAGAAGTAACGGATTTAAGCCAACCTAGCAAAACGAGAAGGCCCGGTCGCCCAGGCCTTCCGTTAGTGTCAGCTTTTGGGAGCTATTTTAGAAACGAACCTTATCAGCACCTTTAAGCTCTAGCATTTCCCGTGCTTCATCAGGGGTCGCAATTTCAAACGAGAGCGCCTCCAGAATCTCGCGCACTCGCTTAACTTGCTTAGCGTTAGTTTCTGCTAATTTACCAGGTTCCAGCCATAGCGAATCTTCTAGCCCTACCCGTACATGCCCGCCGATAGCAGCCGATTGCGCCGCGATTCGCATTTGGCTACTGCCAGCGCCTAAAACCGACCATTCGTAATGTTCTCCAAAAAGCCGATCCGCAGTACGTCGCATATGCATTACGTCCTCGGGGTGTGGGCCAATACCACCCAGTATCCCAAATACGCTTTGTACAAAGACCTTGCCCCCAACCACGCCTCTATCCAGTAAATTGCGGAGGTTATACAGGTGGCCAATATCGTAACATTCGTACTCAAATCGCGTGCCATTTTCGGTGCCTAGCGTGATGGCCTTTTCAATATCTGCAAAGGTATTTTTAAAGACTAAATCTCGGCTATTCTCTAGATGGTCACGCTCCCATTGATGCTCAAATGACGAGTAGCGATTAAGCATAGGAAACAAGCCAAAGTTCATAGACCCCATATTCATAGAGGCCAATTCGGGCTGAAACTCCATGGCAGGCCGCATACGTTCTTCGACCGTCATGTGTGGGCTTCCTCCCGTGGTCAAGTTAATCACCGCGTTGGTTGATGACTTGATCTTAGGTAAAAACTGTTCGAATACCGCCGGATCTTGAGTAGGCTTGCCATTATTCGGGTCGCGAGCATGCAGATGCAGAATAGCTGCCCCCGCCTCGGCCGCCGCAATACTTGCTTCGGCAATTTCATCCGGCGTTACCGGTAAATGTGGTGACATTGATGGTGTGTGAATTGCACCAGTGACTGCGCAGGAAATGATTACTTTACGCTTGTTAGCCATTGTTAGGTCTCCTTGTTTTGGTTTAACTACTATCTTTTTCAGCCATTAAGCGTTGATGCGCTATTAGTGACATCAGCCGACGATCTCGCCATTCATGACGAGCCGCTAGTTCAGCACGGGGCAATAAAGCGCGTCGCTCTTCACCCACTATTTTTAGAGTGGATGCATCCCATGGGTTTTCTTGCCCGCGCTGCTGGTCTACTTGGTGATATAGAGGCCCATAACGACTGGCATAATCCTCGATTCCAGCCGGAGCGTTGAGATCGATGGTTTCAAACGGCCCCATAAATGACCAGCGCAGCCCCAGCCCGTGTTTTACAGTTTTATCGAGATCTTCCGCAGATACATACCCATCGCGAAACAATCGTAGTGCCTCATTAAGTAATGCACCTTGTAACCGATTGAGCACAAAACCTTCGATTTCTTTACGTACTAAAATAGGCACTTGCTGTGCCGCTTCCATTAGCTGCAATGTCGTGGTCGTTACGTCCTCAGATGTCTGTGGGGTTGGTACAATTTCAACAAGGGGAATTAAGTAAGGTGGATTGACGGGATGTGCAACTAAACAACGCTCTGGATGTTGCAAGCGCTCACTAAATTGCGAAGCTGCAATGCCGGATGTAGAGCTGGCCAAAACAGTACCGGTAGCCACCACTGCTTCGAGCTCACGATAAATAGTTTTTTTACCCTCCACATTCTCTGGGCCACACTCTTGCACATACTCAACGCCCTGCATGGCGCTGGTTAAGTCTGCATCAAACCGAATGCGCGTCATTATTTGGTCAACATCAGCCACTAACTCGGCCTGCTGCAAATCATTTAATGATTGCCGGATAGCATCGCCTGCATTTACCAGCGCGTTGGCATTAACGTCATAAACACTCACTAAAAATCCAGCCCGAGCAAAGACAATTGCCCAAGCACGACCAATTAACCCAGCCCCAACTATGCCAATTTTCATTTGAGACACTGCGCCAGCATTCACCCGTTGTGTATCTGGTTGCATGACTATCGAACCTCTGATTTATAGCGTTTCGACATTGGCGCACACGCTTAACGCCTGCCCGGAAATATTCGAGCCACCTGGGGCGGATAAAAATAGAGCCATCGCCGCTATGTCCGTAGGCTCCACCATTTTTCGCATGGAAATCTTGGCTAGGTTTTCTTGCTCCATTGCTTCATAGGTGATGCCACGCTTAGCCGCTCGATCTTCAATGACTTTCTCTATCCGTGGGCCACGTACAATGCCGGGTAAAATAGCGTTTACCCGTACGCCATCTGGACCTAACTCGCAGGCAAGGCTTTTGGTTAAGCCGACAACAGCCCACTTGCTTGCCGCGTAGGGCGTTCGATAGGCAAACCCCAAACGACCTGCCACTGAGGCCAGATTAATCATTAGGCCCTGGCTTTCGCGAAGCAATACCGCTGAATGGTGAGCGATACGATATTGTCCGTTCAGGTTGATATCGATAGTGTGCGTCCACTCCTCTTCGCTAATTTCCTCAACGCTGGCGGTTGGTCCGGCTATCCCGGCGTTGTTGACGACGACATCGAGCCCTCCCAACTGCTTCACGTCTTCAAAAAGTCGATCAATATCCTTCGCGTTACTTACATCTCCTAACGTATAGGTAATCCCCTTAGGTAATGACATGAGTGCCGCTTCGTCTACATCGCAAACATGCACCAAAGCGCCAGCTTCTTTAAAAGCCTGGGCAATCGCTAAACCAATCCCGTTAGCGCCTGCCGTAACGAGCACCTTTAGCCCCTGACGCGGAATGAGACTTTCGATAACTGACATGATTGTTTTCCTTGTTAGTTGAAGTAGTAATGGGGTATCAAAGTGACGGTAACCACGTTGATAGTGCAGGTATCAAACTAATAATCAGCACATTGACGAGTACAATGGCTACGAATGGCAGGATCGCCCACGTCAATCTAGCGACACCGATTTTGGAGATTTGCGAGGCAACGAAGAGATTCAGCCCGACAGGCGGTGTGAACATACCCATTGCCAGGTTTACCACCATGATGATGCCGAAATGAACAGGGTCGAAGCCGAAGCTAATCGCAATAGGTAACAGTATCGGCACAAAAATAAGAATTGCCGCCGCGGCCTCGATAAACATGCCGACAAACAGTAGCAACACATTGGCCATAATAATAAAAGCTAAAGGGCTCTCAATGGTTGTTAGTACAAAATCTGACACCATAGTGGGTACACGTAAGCTCTGAAGAATACGTCCGTACAACCCTGCAGCGGCGATAATGCTCAACACAATTGCAGAGGTAACGGCCGAGTCTTGTAAAATACGTACCAAATCTCTCAGTTTTATTTCGCGGTAAACCATGAAACCCACAATAAATGAATAGGCAACTGCGATAACGGCCGCTTCAGTTGGCGTTGTGATACCCCCATAAATACCTCCCAAAATTATCACGGGCATCAGAATCGCTAATAATGCTTTTCGGGCGGCCTGTAGCATTTCCTTAACAGTACTTTTTTGGTTGCCGCCAATACCGTTTTTACGCGCAAACACATAGGCAAAAACTAACAATGAAATGGCAACCAGGATGCCTGGCAGTATGCCCGCAATAAACATATCGCCTACCGACACATTCGCGGCAATAGCGTACAGAATTAGCGGAATGCTGGGTGGGATAATGACGCCCAATGCACCAGAGGCGGCTTGGTTGGAGGCTGCGTAACTTCCGGGATAGCCTTTTGCAATCATCGCAGGAATTAATATAGAGCCAATCGCCGCAGTGGTTGCCGCTCCTGAGCCAGAAATAGCCGCAAAGAACAACGACGTGACAATGGCGACCATTGCCAACCCCCCTGTCATACCGCCTACTAGCGTGTTGGAAAAATTAACCAATCGCTCGGAAATGCCGCCATGCTGCATGAGAAACCCCGCCAGAATAAAAAACGGAATCGCCATTAAAGGAAACGAGTTTACGGAGCCAATCAGTTGCTGAGTAACGATTAGCATGGGCATTAAATCGCCATGCCAAACGGTGATGGCCGATGCTAACCCCAGTGAAAAGGCAATGGGTACGCCAACAAGAAACAAGCCGAGTAAGAGGAGGAACAACAGAAGCGCCATAATTAGCTGACCTCCGGCGGTTGATGCTCCGCCTGTTTGAGATGCTCTTTGCCTAAGATTTCATCTATGAGCAGAGCAACACTGTTAACCAGAATCACGATTCCCCCTAAAGGCACCGCCATGTAGGGCCACATCATCGATACGCGTGTACTTGGGGCCGTCTGATTAGAGACACGCCCCACAAGATCAAATCCATACTTCACAATGATCAGTGCAAATAGCGCCGAACAAAGCACAACGGCCACTCTCAATACGTAAGCAAAACGCACGTTTGCATATTCCAGAAGGATATCAACCGAAATCAAAGTGCCTTTGCGGTAGGCGTATCCGGCACCAATAAAGGTTAACCAAATCATTGCAAAGCGAGCTATTTCATCAGAGAAAAATAACGGTTTACCCACTACAAACCGAGCAAACACTTGCCAAAAAATCAGTACGGTCATCGTCAGTAATAAAAATGCTAAGCCCCACCCCACCACGCGATTAAATTGATCGATGGCTTTATTGACCTGTATTAGCAAAGACTTCATAGCAGCCCCACCATTGATGAAAGTGCGGGGGAGATCCCCCGCGTGTTGTCAGAGGATCAGTATTCGAAATTCAGAGCCGCTTCAACGAGGTCTTCACCTACGGTCGGTGACCATTGTTCAATCACCGGACGTACAGCATCGCGGAAAGGTGCAAGATCAGGCTCGGTGACCGTCATTCCAAGTTCTTCAAGCTGAACTTTATAGCGCTGTTCAAGTTCCTGACTTGCTTCACGCTGAAAAGGCAAAGCAATTTGCGCGGCCTCAAGAATGATTGTTTGATCTTCTTCGCTAAACGAATTGAATAAGTCTAACCCCATCATCAGTGGTGCAGGTGAGTAGACGTGCTGCGTTAGATTTAGGTAGTCCTGTACTTCGTAAAAGTTGACATCATAAATAGTCGCCAGAGGGTTCTCTTGGCTATCCATGACCCCCTGCTGAAGTGCGGTGTAGACCTCTGTCCATGCCATTGGTGTCGCGTTAGCGCCTAATGCCTCCCAGGTATCTACCTGTACCCGGCTCTCTTGGGTACGGTGATTAATTCCATCAAGGTCTTCAGGCGTGTTAAGGGCACGCACGGAGTTTGTGTTATGGCGAAAGCCATTTTCCATCCAGGCTAAGAACTTAACGTTCATTTGTTCTTCAGCGAGTGTCGCCAGCTCTTCACCGTATTCACTATCCAAAAACGCATAAGCATGGGCGTTATTTTCAAAAATATACGGCAGATCAAACAACAGGAATTGGTCAACAAAGCCACCCATCGGGCCTGTTGAAGTAATACCCGCATCAATAATGCCGAAGCCCATTCCCTCAACCACTTCCCGTTCAGCACCCAGCGCATTGTTGTAGTGCGGTTCAATGGTCAAGCGCCCTTCTGAGAGACGTTCTAATTCTTCACCAAATTTCAAGACCCCCACCCCCTGCTGGGAATCAGGGCCAAGAGGCAAACTGACATCAATTGAGCGCTCAGCTTGCGCAGTTGCAGTGGTAGCCATGGCTATGGCAATAGCCCCAGCCATTACCGACACTTTTTGCGGCGTAAGATAGACGTGATGCATTTATTTAGCTCCTATTGTGATTGTTTTTTGCGACAGATTTTTAAATGCTCAGCTGCGCTGTAAAACCTTTTACCCTTTACCGCTCAACATCAACAGTTCTAAAATAAAAAGACTACGTATTCAATACAATGACTTTTATATATCAATATAATCTAGTAAAGCACTGATAAAAAAGGAATATACTTTAGTATAACCAAGTGAATACGTAGTCTTTTATATCCATTTTTATTTTTCTGCTTTAAACAAACGGTGCTTGTCAACGGGTAATCTTTCCGAAAAAACAGGGTGCTCAAAATTAGAATTTTCCGTGAGCTAAACGCAGGTAGATTCTGCATGAAAAAATCACATTTTTCTGACAGACAAATCATGGCAATTCTAAAGCAAGCCGAGAGCGGCCTACCTGTTCCTGAGCTCTGCCGTGAATACGGCATGAGCAGTGCTAGCTTTTACAAGTAGCGAGCCAAATTCGGCGGCATGGATACCTCCATGATCAAGCGTATGAAAGAGCTCGAAGATGAAAATCGGCGGCTTAAAAAGATGTATTCAGAAGAGCGTCTCAAGTCCGAGCTGCGCAAGGAATCCCTGGAGGGAAAGTGGTAAAGCCATCTATCCGTCATGAGATGGCATACAAAGCGGTTGCGAAGGCCCGTTGTAGCATTCGCGTGGCCTGCGTTACCTTCAGCGTCAGCGAATCCTGCTATCGCTACCAGGCCAAGCTCAGCAGTGAAAACGCCGAGATTGCCGACCTGCTAGTGCGGTTGACTCAGCACCAGCGCAAATGGGGCTTTGGCCTATGTTTTCTGTATCTGCGCAACGTGAAAGGCTATCCCTATCCCTGGAACCACAAACGCATTTACCGAATTTATCGGGAACTGGAGCTGAACATGCGTATCAAGCCCCGCAAGCGGCTGGTACGTGAAAAGCCCGAGCCGCTGGTGGTACCCACGGTGATCAACGCCAGTTGGTCCATGGATTTCATGCATGACCAGCTAGAAGATGGACGTAGTTACCGGCTGTTCAACGTGATCGATGATTACAATCGGGAAGGCCTGGGCATTGAAGTGGATCTGTCTTTACCCTCTGAGCGGGTAATGCGAGCATTGGATCAGATCATCGAGTGGCGTGGAAAACCTACCCAGATTCGCTGTGACAACGGGCCAGAATACATCAGTGCCGTGCTGGCTGCCTGGGCTGAGAAGCGGAGCATTACCTTGGTCTTTATCCAGGCAGCAGAATGTGTATATCGAGCGCTACAACCGAACTGTGCGCTACGACTGGCTGGCCCACTATCTATTCCACTCCATTGAGGAAGTTCAGGAATATGCAACGCAGTGGCTATGGACCTATCATAACGAACGGCCCAACATGGCCCTCGGAGGCATTACTCCTCAACAGAGACTGGCCATGGTGGCTTGAACTCTACTTTTGAAGCCCTCTAAAAATGGGGGATTACCCACGAACAAAAGGATAACTGTATAAAAGGGTTTTATATATCTTTCGACACTCTCGTCAACATACCCTGCACCGCCATCACCCAATCCCGGATAGCCAGAATCGTCGGATCGTGCTGGCGGCTTTCTGGATAGACCAGGAAAAACGGTTTGCCTTCTAATTCCGGACCGAATGGCTGTACCAGCCGCCCATCCTGCAATTCATCCTTAATAAGTTGTCGGCTCATCAGCGCCACTCCCTGCTCACCGACGGCAGCAGAAATAGCGTGAGTTTCGTCAGAAAACACTAGCCCGGCTTTGACGTTAAGCCCCGCGACCCTCGCCCGTTTCTGCCAAAAAGCCCAATCAAGTCGAGTAGATACTTCCCCCTGAGCCGAGAAGTGGATCAGTGAATGTGAAGGCAGCTGAGCTACATCGCTCAAGCCAAGGCGTGGGCTGCAGACGGGTACAAAGGTATTATCAAACAGCTTCTCTGCCACTAGCCCTGGCCAGCGTCCATCGCCATAGCGAATCGCAATATCGGTTGTTGCCGCATCCAATGCTACCGGCTCATGAGAGACATGAACGCGCAGATCAATATCGGGATGAGCATCGCGCAGCATACACACCCAGGGAAGCAACCAGCGCATCGCCACCGCTGGTGTTGTTGAGAGCGTTACGGGATGACGAACCTGCGCAGCGTTCAGCCGCCCAACAACATTGCTGATGCTATCAAACGCGGTCTCCAGTACTTGAAACAGCTCGTGACCCTGGGGTGTCAGTACCAACTGACGAGGCTTTCGAACAAAGAGAGACACTCCCAACGCCCTTTCAAGCCCCCGGATTTGATGACTAATGGCGGTGGCCGTCACCGACAACTCCTGTGCCGCCTGCTTGGCGCTTTCATGACGGGCAGCAGCCTCGAAAGATCGAAGCGCCGAAAGTGAAGGTAATGGGCGATGACTCATAAGTGAATTTTACTCATCTATAGCGGCAAGAAATGATCGTTTGTTGAAGCTTATAAGCACGGCATAAGCTGCATCTACGATTAAGAATAGATGAATTCAGCTCACAATTGGAGACACAACATGTCACATGTCCTACATATAGATGCGAGCGCCCGCCCCGGCATTGCAGGCGTTGACCACCACGGCTCGCATAGTCGCCATCTGTCCCACCGATTCGTCAGTCAGTGGCAATTACGCCGCCCGCAAGACGTGATCACCTATCGAGATATAGGCCAACGCCCACCATCCATCGTTAATCACGACTGGATTGCATCTACTTTCACATCTGAAGAGCAACGAGAACCCTGGATGAGGGATGCACTAGTCGAAAGCGACCAGCTGGTTGATGAGTTGATTGCTTCGGATATCGTGGTCATTGGCACGCCGCTCTACAACTTCGGCATGCCCGCAAGCCTCAAAGCATGGGTCGATCAGGTAATTAGGCCAGGGCGAACGGTCGATATTGACAAGACCCAACCGGACGATCCTTACATCGCCAAGCTCACCGACCGAGAGCGGCATGCCGTCGTTCTCACCGCCAGAGGCGGCGTGGATATGGCACCCGGCGAAGCAATGGCGCACATGAACCATCTGGAGCCAAATCTGGCCTCAGCGTTTGAGTTTATGGGTATTACCCGGCTGCATTACATTGCCATTGAGGGGCAGGAAATAGGTGGCGAAGTGCTGGCCGCGTCTACTGCTCAAGCACTACGCAACGTTGAAATGCTGGTGAGTGAGTTACAGGTGACGTTTAGGGACGCTCCAACGCCCGAACTTGCTTAAATACGTAGAAGAGCTATTTTTGAAAAGCAATCTTTCCAGAAGTCCTTGAGATGATTAGGTGCGAAGATAATGTCATTCATAATCTCCGCACCTTTCAAGCGTGTTACATCACAGGCTGACCATTAACCGTTAACGTGCCGTCTTTCCACACAACGTGCTGCATATCACTTGTCGGGTCTAACAAGCCTGCAAACGGCATTGGAATCATACCGATAACGAGATCAGGAGGCGTTGTCAGGCTGACATCCAGACTCACTCGATTGGCAAGATACGTCAGTGCGTCGGCTTCGCTCATCACGTCATCTGAGGCCTGCAACAGCTCAGGCTGCGGCAGCTCTTCATCCCAAAGCGCGCTGTACAAGGCAGGTTTAGAAAGATTGGCTCCATCAAAGCTTATATCGGCCGTGAGGCGCGGCTTGAAGTCGATACCCATCATAGGCAGCACAACATGTGCTTCCAAAGGCTGGAAGGCAATCGACGGATTGGCAATCAGTACATCGTAGCCGCTCTCGATAGCCTGGGTTAGCAGTTCACGCTCTTCTTGCTCATCACCTCGCTCACCGCTTTCTTCGTATTCTAAACGCATTGCTTCCAGCGGTGCATAGGCTTCTTGCAACGTCTGAAAGGCCTGTACATCCCAATTATTGGCCGTCATCTCAAACGAAATGCTACCTATAGATGTATCGTCTGTACCCATATCGGCGACTGTGAAAGAGGCACCTGAATTAACAATTGGCGAATCACCCACGGATTCAGACTCAGCTTCAAGCGCTATATCTGTCATATAGACGCTGACACCCTGCGCCAAAAACTCAGCTCTGGGTATTGCCAAAGACTGCTGCATTACACGGTTCTCATCTCCTTGTGTATGCAACGTAGCGCGAGGCGATATAATCCGCACCGAGTCGTTTTCATTATTAATGAGGACCTCACGCGCCTGCCCTTCAACATTCCAGGCATTGAGCTCTTCACGATTTAAATCCACCACCAGATCATGAAGCGTGCTGTCGACATCAACCGTACTTAAAGAACTAGACGTAAGCTGGCCGTTTATCGAACTGCGAGTGGCCACCAAGTCAACGTCGATATCACCCGTTACAAACTGTTCATTCGGATGAATCGTACCCGTGATCGGGCTTTTAATAACGCCATGATCGACCAGCAGGTTTACCTGCGCGTTGGCATTTTCAACACCTACCATGCCGATCGTTGCGGTCACCGTTGTTTTGAACAGGGTTTTATCAATCGTCACATCCCTTGCGTACCAAGAAAGCGAGTCATCCATCTGCGCAAAGCTTTGGGTAAGCGCCTTTTCAACCTCATTACCCACTACCGCCTGCGCACCTAAATATCCCCCGCCCCCCAACACTACAACGCCAGCAGCAGTTAAAATCAACGATTTAGAGGTTGCAGGCATGTCTGTATCCTTAATAAAAATGATTATTAATTGTCCTTTATTTAAAGATAAAAACCTACCGCTAATTCAGGCTTATTGTTAACCGCCCAGAAGCATCATGTTGCCGATCAAGCCCAACAAAAAACCCGCCACTGCACCTAGGGCAGGCATGCCCCGCATCTCAAGCTTTGAGCTCGGTGCAATATCTTGAAAGACCAGATACAAAATCGCCGCACCTGCCAGTAGCGATAACAGCAATATGTAAATAATAGTCATCATAGAATATTAGCTATCACACCCTAATTATTAGGATACCCATCATTGGTTGAGTTAAGAGGCTCGCCGTTACCCAGGCCGCTCTTCATCACGCAGCGTTAATACCTCAAAACCTTGGGAGGTAACCGCAATCGTATGCTCCCATTGCGCCGACAGTGTTTTGTCACTGGTGACGACCGTCCAGCCATCTTTCTTGGTTTTTATTTTAGCCTTGCCCTGATTGATCATAGGCTCAATGGTAAACACCATGCCTTCTTTTAGAACAAGGCCTTTTCCTCTCTGCCCATAGTGCAGCACTTCCGGCTCTTCATGCATTTCCCGACCAATACCGTGGCCGCAGTATTCACGCACAACCGAGTATCCGCTATTTTCAGCATATTGCTGAATCGCATAGCCCACATCACCCAACGTAGCGCCGGGCTTAACAGCGTTTATTCCTTGCCACATAGCTTCGTAGGTTTTATCAACCAGCCGTTTTGCTATGGGCTTTACATCGCCCAGCATGTACATCTTGCTAGAGTCGGCAATAAACCCGCCCTTCTCTAAGGTAATATCGACATTGACAATATCGCCTGATTTAAGCGTTTGCGCATCGGATGGAACGCCGTGGCAGACCACCTGATTAACCGACGAATTGAGCACATACTGATAATCATATTGCCCTTTACTTGCGGGGCGGGCCTGCAGATCATCAACGATATATCGCTCGGCCCAATGATTGATATCCATCGTAGAAATACCGGGCACAATGCGCTGATCAAGATAGTTGAATACCGATGCAAGCAGTCGACCGGCCTCGCGCATTAGGCGCAGTTCCTCTTCACTTTTCAGAATCACTTTAGCCACCGACCACCTCCCCGACATTAATATCGGCTTTCTTCATTTGCTCTCGCACAATCTCAGAAAACGTCATGCCTGGATTGGTCTCAGCCAACATGCCGATTTTTATCCAATATTCCGCCTGCGCATTAATAGAGCGCACCATAACAGCGCTGGCCCTGCGAATATCTTCATGTAGCTGGTCATCTATTTTCACAATTCCCATAAGCACACCCTCAAAGCATACGAAACATATACGAATCATATACTCACTAGGAATTACCTACAAGCCTGTATGCCATGGACATCTTCTAACTAAGGGTTCACTTACCAAAAATAGAAAACACGTTTGATTAATCCACAATTGTCCACTTTAGCCTTACTTGGTAGGTTGATTTTCATATAAATATGCCTTCCGTATATGCCTCATTATTAAAATGACAATCCTCTTGAAGTGGAGACAACGATGTCCTTAAAGGCAAACTCAAGCGAAATCGGCGCTATAGAGCACAAAAAGAAAAAGCTACCGATGCCAGATGTCTTTATCATCTTGTTCGGCTTCATGATTTTAGTGCTGATTGCCTCCTACTTCATTCCCGCCGGTACTTACGAGAGAAGTAGCGTTAATGGCTTGACGCAGGTATCTACCGATAGCTTTCGCTATATCACGGCTCCGTCACTAAATTTAATGGATTTATTTACCTCCATTCATAAAGGATTGGTGGCGGCTTCTGGCGTCATCTTTCTGATTTTGATCGTCGGTGGCGTTCTTAAGGTTATCGAATCGACGGGCGCACTTAGCGCCGGTATTCATCGCATGATTGGCCTAGCCAAGGGTCGGCAAAACATTCTCATCGTGATTTTCTGCACCACATTTGCAACGCTAGCCTCCGTGGGTGTGGGCGCGAACCTAGCCATTGCATTTATTCCTATCGGCCTGTTTCTGGCGCGCTCGTTGAAACTTGACCCTATTGTTGGAGTAGCGATTATCTTTCTGGGCTCTTATGCGGGCTTTGCCGCCGGCGTTTTCGACCCCACGGTAACCGTTACCGGGCAGACCATTGCCGAGCTGCCTTTGTTCTCAGGCTTTGTCTACCGCAGTGCGATTTTTGTGGTCTTTCTCGCTATTACTGCCGCGTATATTTGCCATTACGCCAAGCGAGTTAAGAGCAAACAGGCTAACAGCAACGCTGAAAATGTAGCGGTTAGCGCGACCGGCGAAGCCCAGGAAGCCGATGCTGCGCCTGATTTCACTTTTTCCCACAAAGTTATTTTAACGATGTTTGCCGCCTCCTTTGCGTTCTTCTTATACGGCGGCTTTTCGTTTGGCTGGGGCATTACGGAGCTTTCCGCGACCTTTCTTATGCTCGGAATTATTACCGCCGCAGTCGGCAAAATATCGCCCAATGCGTTTATCAAGCGGCTGATGAATGGCGCGGGTGAAGTGATGTATGGCGCGCTGGTCGTTGGGGTAGCGGCAGCCGTGATCGTATTGCTCAAGCAGGCCCAGCTGATTGACACCATTGTACATAGCGTCGCCAGCTCGCTGGATGGTCACGGCAAAATCATGGCGATGCAGCTTCTTTACCTCTTTAACCTGACCTTTAACGGCATTATTACTTCCGGCACAGGGCAGGCGGCGATCGTCATGCCTATTATGGTGCCCATTGGCGACATGCTTGAGGTAACCCGTCAGTCCACCTTCATTACCTTCAAGCTAGGCGATGCTGTGACTAATATTGTTACGCCGCTTTCCGGCACTCTAATGGCCTGTTTGGCTATCGCTCGTATTTCCTATGTGGAGTGGTTCAAGTTTGTATTGCCGCTGGTGATACTTTGGATCGCCGCAGGTAGCGCCTTCGTGGCTATTGCGGTCAGCATTAATTACGGGCCTTTTTAAGGCCCCTTTAGCGCAACAGTACCGAGATTTATTGCGAGGCAGTGATAAGCCGGTGGTTTAAAAAGCTCAGAAATGCCTTCATGTGAGCAGGCATTTGGCGCTCTGCCATGACCTGCACTTGAAGGCTGCGAAGCGCCAGCTGCGGCTCCAGCAGCGGTTTTAACACCAAGCCTTGCGCTTGCGTTTTACCGCTCACCGCCACGGCGCTACACAGCCCAACCATATTAGGGTGCTCGCACACCATAGTGTAAGTAGCGCCCAGCGAGTCGCAGGAAAAGCTGGGCTGTATGCTGATACCTGAAAGGCTGCATGCCACATCAAACAAATAGCGCATGGTGGACCCATTCAAGGACATGCTAAGCGGATACTGGCTCAGATCTGCCACGTGCAGTTCAGCCTTGCTGGCCAAAGGATGATGTTTGGACATCAGCGCCCGGATCGCCGCGTTATGGCTAGAGACGACGTGAATACCGATATCCGGTGAAAGGCTAAAGGTCAGGGCAATATCCGCCTCACCCTCTTTAACGAGTTCCGAGGCGCGCACTGAATCCACCATATGCAGATCAAAGCACGTGTCCGGGCATTGAGTAATAAATTCAGAGATAACGCTGGGCAGAAAATGCCAGGCCATACCATCGGGGCATGCCACGGTGATTTTACGCTGCTGGCGCGTCATCACGTCGTGCATCTGTTCGATGACGCTGCTGACCTCCAACTGGTTACGCAGCGCATAGGCTTGCAGCAGCCTGCCCGCTTCGGTGAGCTGCATGCCGCGAGGCTGACGATTGAACAGCTTTATATCCAGGCGTTGCTCAAGGTTCGTGACCTGACGACTCACCGCAGAGACGGCAACGTGCAGCTCTTCTGCCGCGGCAGAAAGCGAGCCCGTTTTAGCCACGCTGTGAAAAAAGCGCAAGTTGAGTTCCTGCATCGTGCTCTTCCCCATTTTTGATTAACGCCTGGCGAGCGCAGCTGATTTCTAATGATTAGAAAGAGTACTTGAAAGATTCATAATAGTCGCAAAGGTAGCCAAGAATTACTCTTTTTTAGTGGCGTCTTACGCACAGTTCTTTTCGACGACTTCCAACATTCCAACGACCATAAGGGGGGTTCATGGATACAACGCAGCGTTCAGGTCGCGAACACGCGCTTCAACTGGCGGTTAACGAGCTTACCAACGGCAACTTTTATCGCAGCCTGGCACGCCGAGTGGCGCTTAAAACGGTCAGCCAAGACCCCTCGCGTCAAGACACTCTGCACGACTACTTGAACAATGAAATGTCGCCACTGCTAACCGAGCTAGGGTTTGACTGCCAGATCATTGCTAACCCAAGCGCCGGCCAGCCTCCCCTGTTGATCGGCCAACGTATAGAAGACCCCGCGCTTTCTACGCTGTTACTTTATGGCCATGGCGATGTCACCGATGGTCAGGAAGACAAATGGGCCAATGGCATCGACCCATGGGCACTGACCTTCATTGACGGTCGCGTTTATGGCCGCGGCACGGCTGACAATAAGGGCCAGCACAGCGTTAACCTCAGCGCCCTTGAGGCGGTGATCAAGGCTCGCCAGGGTAAGCTGGGTTATAACGTCAAAATACTTTTTGAGATGAGCGAAGAGATCGGTTCACCAGGTCTGGAAGCGGCCTGCCTTGCGTATAAGGAAGCGCTGAAAGCCGACCTATTTCTCGCCTCGGATGGCCCACGCATCCGCCACGATATGCCCACGCTATTTCTTGGTTCGCGGGGCATACTCCAGCTAAAGCTTTCGTTGGCGACCGGCAACGGCGGCCGTCATTCTGGCAACTGGGGCGGCATCATCACCAACCCTGCCGTCGTGGTCTGTAACGCCATTGCCACGCTGCTCTCCGCAGAAGGCAGAATTCAAGTCGGCTTCCTCAAAGCACCGGCGATTCCAGCAGAGGTTTCCCAGCTCATTCGCGACTTGCCGGTAGGTGGCGGGGAAAACGACCCGACGATCAACCCCGCGTGGGGTGAAAACCAGCTTAGCGATGGCGAGCGCCTGTATGGCACTAACACGTTAGAGATTTTAGGCATGAGCGCAGGCAGAACAGACAAACCGGTGGGCGCGATTCCTGAAAGCGCTGAAGCCGTTCTACAGCTGCGCTTTGTGAAAGGGACTGACTGGCAGACCATAGAAAGCCATTTACGCCAGCATCTTGATACCCACGGCTTTAAGGCTATTCAGATTGAAATGTTAGGTGGCTATACCGCAACTCGGCTAGACCCTCATCATCCGTGGGTCGGCTTTGTGGCGAAATCAGCCCGTCTAAGCCTTAAAGAAGACGCGCATATTTTGCCTAACCTGGGTGGCACGATCCCCAATCACTGCTTTTCGGAGGCACTCAACTTGCCGACGGTCTGGCTGCCCCACTCCTACCCATCTTGCAATCAGCATGCGCCCGACGAACACCTGCTTGAAACCATCGTTGAGCAGGGACTTAAGATGGCCGCTGGCGTATTCTGGGATTTAGGCGAACCTCAAGCAAAAAAACTAGCGACGAACGAGGCAATCTAAGCAATTTTCGGGAGTAGTGATATGAGTAAAAACCAAAATGGGGTGAGTCTTACCAGTGTTCAAGCGCTGGATCAAAACGACCCTTTAGCCAATTTTAAGCGCCGCTTCGCCCTACCGAAAGGCGTGCTGTACTTAGATGGTAACTCCCTTGGCGCTCAGCCCATCGCTGCTAAAAAGGCCGTGGACGATACCTTGGATCAGTGGCGTGACGAGCTGATTAAGGGCTGGAACCAGGGTTGGTTTGACGCTCCCGAGCGATTAGGCAATCTATTAGCGCCGGTGATTGGCGCCCGGCGCGGTGAAGTTACCGTTACGGACAATATTACTTTGAACATCTTCAAGCTGCTTGGCTATATCATCGGCCAGCGCCAGGGAGAGCGCAAAGCGGTGCTTAGCGAGGGTGGCAACTTTCCTACCGATGGATATATCGCCCAGGGTTTTTGCCGGATAAGCGGTGCAGAGCATCGTTTTCTTCCTGAAAATAGCGACCTGGCAGAGCACTTGGACGGCGTGGCAGTGGTAGTGCTTAGCCAGGTCAACTATCGCACCGGCAAGCTTCGCGATATAACGGCCACCACTCGATTGGTACACGCACACGGCGCTGAAGTGATTTGGGACTTGGCTCACTCGGCAGGCGCGCTACCGATCGACCTTAACGGGAGCGGCGCCCGCTATGCGGTGGGCTGTACCTATAAATATCTCAACGGCGGCCCTGGCTCACCGGCTTTTCTTTACGTGCATAGCAACTATCAAGACCAAGGCTGGCAACCGCTTTCCGGTTGGCACGGGCATGCATCGCCCTTTGCGTTTGATGCTGACTATATCCCGGCTAACGATATTTCTCATTTCCGCACAGGCACGCACTCAGCCATCATTTACGCAGCGCTGGAAGCCTCTCTAACCCTGTGGGCCGAGGTCGACATGGCAGCCGTAAGAGCTAAAAGCGTGGCAATGAGTGAGTTATTTCTTGCGTGTTTAGGCGATATTTTTCACCGCCACGGTATTGAAGATATCACCCCGGCGTCCAGCCAGCGCGGTAGTCAGGTATCACTTATCGACACCCAAAACGGTTACGCTATCGTTCAAGCGCTCATTGCTCGCGGTGTTATCGGCGACTACCGTGAGCCGGGGCTAATGCGCTTTGGCTTTACGCCACTTTACCTTAGCTTTGAAGACGTTTGGCTGGCGGCTCAACACTTTAGAGAAGTCGTGGAAAGCGGCGAGTACCGAGATCCACAGCTTCATGTTCGTGGCGCGGTCACGTAAGGCAAAATATTGCTCATTACAGGCTTGGATCTCGCTTACTCGCCAAGCGGTTAGGCCGCACAACAAACCAGCTGGCCAACACCAAGCTGCCAAATAACGTATAGACCGCAATAAATACCCAATCAGGGGCACTGTAGTAAAGCAGGTTCTGGAGCCAATATTGAATAAATGAGCCGCTGTAAGCTATGACGCCCGCCTTTTCGCGCAGCGCCATTTCCCACGTGGTTAAGGGGCAAACAAACCCCAACCAAGCCTGCCCCACTACATAACCAATGGCGCATAGATGAATGATACGAAAAGCGCTGTTGCGCACCCACTGCCAGTGCAGGAAATAGCCTGCATAGACGGCGAGTAACCCAAGCACCACAAAGGCCACAAATAGCACGTGGAAGACGAGGATGGCGTCGGCTAGGCGTAGTAAAAACAATTCTGGCATAGGCAAAGACTAATCAAGGTGGATACGCAAAATAACCTTTTCACTTGCAAGGCCGCTAAAAACAATAGCACATGCTACAGCTGTCCTTCTTCGCTGGTGAATGCTTCCCACCGGCGGCTCTTGCGAACTATCTCCCAGGTAATTATTTTCACTTATAAATCAGCGCCCTATCAGCTAGTTAAGCAACTTGTAAGTCGCTATCTATTTATAAGCCGATTTGAAGCCTACTATTTAGGACTACCTAAAAGCGTGAAAATTCGCGAATAAAACAATGTCTTTCAGTTCCCCCTGATTGGGGCCATACTGGTTCAACAATGCATTGGGGACTAGGTGCATTCGCGACAATACTTTAAAGCTATCCTCAGATTGGTTCTTACTGATGCTAAGCAACTTCATTTATTAATGACAGGAATAACATCATGAGCAAAGGTCAAGATAGTAAAAAAAATCTCAAAAAGAAACCGCTTTTAACACCCAAGGAAAAGAAAGCAGCCAAAGCGTCAAAGAAAAATGAAACCAACGTGCTAGGCCATTAAGCGCGCCTAAAAATCAGTCATCTTAAAACTCAGCCAAGGTTAGCTCAAAAGAGCTAACCTAAAAAAGGAAATGCGGCCAACGCAGCGTGTTAATGTTACCAAAACACACTGACCCACAGTAAAAGTCGCAGCCGCCTACTATTACTCTTCCTTTCTCTAAAATACTAAATGCCATTCACTAACCACTATTAATGCATAAAATCTAATCACATTGCTTTTTTGCGCTTTTCAAGATGAATAGCCCACCAAACAAACCAGACAAATGAATCGCCCCAGGTTTCGTAGACACCTCCAGGCCTTATACTAAAGGTATCTAGGAGGAACCATGAGCCATCCCCGCTACACTGAAGAATTCAAAATCGAAGCCGTCAAACAGGTGGTAGAGCGCGGCCATCGCGTGGCCGAGGTCGCTGAGCGGCTAGGCGTGTCAGGGCACAGCTTGTACAACTGGATCAAGCGCTACGATAAGCCGGTAGAACAACGGCAAGAAGATGATGATCTCCAAGCTGAAAACCGTCGTTTGAAGGCCGAACTCAAACGCGTATCAGAAGAGCGAGACATATTAAAAAAGGCCACCGCGTACTTCGCCAGGGAGTCCGACTGAGGTACGCGTTTATTCAAAATTATGCGAGCCAATACGCGGTACGTCGCTTGTGTCAGATGATGGCCGTGCATCCCAGCGGTTACTACGCATGGTGTAAAAAAGCGCTCTCTAATCGAGCTCGGGAAGATGAGCGCCTACTGGGATTGATCAAGCACTCCTGGCTTGAAAGTGGCGGTGTATATGGCTATCGCAAGGTCTACCAGGACTTGCGTGAAGCTGGCGAAACTTGCGGGAAGCACCGTGTGGCGCGTCTTATGAGTAGGGAAGGTTTACGCTCTCAGACGGGCTATCGACGACGCCCTGGCGGCTATGGCGGTGGAAAAGCGGCTGTTGTATCCCCTAACCATTTAGCCCGTCAGTTTGAAGTAACAGCGCCAAATATTGCTTGGGTGACGGACATCACGTACATCCGCACTTACGAAGGCTGGCTTTACTTAGCGGTAGTTATCGACCTGTTTTCTCGTCAAGTGGTTGGCTGGTCGATGAAGTCTCGCATGACCACGGAGTTGGTACTGGATGCTTTGTTATCAGCAGTCTGGCGACGCAAGCCACAAGGAACGGTGATGGTGCATTCGGATCAAGGAAGCCAGTTTAGCAGTGGAGACTGGCAAAGCTTTCTGAAAGCGAATCACTTGGTAGGCAGCATGAGCCGACGTGGTAACTGTCATGACAACGCCGTTGCTGAAAGCTTCTTTCAACTTCTCAAGCGAGAGCGAATCAAGCGACAGATTTATTCAACACGCGAAGCGGCTAGATGTGACGTGTTCAATTACATTGAAATGTTTTACAACCCAAAGCGCCGACACGGCACAAGTGATAACTTGTCACCGGTTGAGTATGAAAGGCGTTACTTCAAGAGCCTAACGGGTGTCTAGAATATCCGGGGCGATTCAGTAACGCCATGTTGATATTGGCCGGGTAAACCGCAACAATTAACGCAATTAACCCGCACCCTGCCAGAAACCGCGTTTTGGGAATCAAAATACCTATCGCTCCCAACAATTCAAAAATGCCGCTAATCAACACCAGCTCTTTGTGATAACCCAAATAGTCAGGCATCACCATTACAAAAAAATCAGTAAAGACAAAATGAACAACACCGCCAACAAGGAAGAACAAAGAGATGATAAGCAACGGGATTCTGGGCATGTTATTTCCTATATTTTGTATTATTGTGCGTTAAAGAACACATCGAGGTTGGTTATACAGCATGCTAACGTCTTTTTGCTACCTGCTTTCGGCCATGAGCTGCCTTTTAGTCGTCTCTGATATAACGCTCGCATTTGCGGCTGGTTTGGAGCGCAGTGGCAAAACAGTCCGACAACATGCGTTTGCTATGTGTGTTCTTTGACATTTCTTAGTTTCTCTATGGCTACAACCACCTCATACTCAACAGATTGATCAGAAAACAAGAGATGTTCACTTGGGTAAATAGTTTCAACTATTACTCGATTCTCTTCTCTGAACCAAGGCTGACTCTGGTAATGCTTAAACGCAAAGTCTTTAGCCACATCCAAGGAGGTTGTCCACGCTTGGCCATACGACTCATTCTCAAGCTCATGAGCGTCACACCCACGATATATTTTTATCATAGAGTCTAGTGATTCAATATCGTTTGGTTCCAAACGAGCTATTAGCGTTATTTTTGGATGCCAACACTCATTCTCTTGGCGCGTATATAGTTGATGAAGCCCGTTATATGCGTAGCATGAAAATGAATACCGTAGCGCGTCAAAAACCTGTAAAACATCTTCGTCTTTAATATCGTCTGCCAGCATACAATAGTGCGACCTGATAGATTCTTCAGCTTCATTGCCAACAAAGCTAAGCAAATCGGGCTTTATACCTTTAGCCTCGAAAGCCATGATTACATCGATGTATTCTCTAATAGCATCAATAGCAATAATCTTAAAATCGGAAAAAAATGGTTCGTTCAGTTTAGATTCTATAGAACAAACATTGATCCTCATGTCGTTTGACATAAGTTCATAATATGGCGTATCAAACATTATTTCTGCTCAAATTTAGACACATAACGCCCGCATTTGCGGCTGGTTTGAAGCGCAGCGGAAAACCAGTCCGGCAACATGCGCTTGTTATGTGCGTTTAAATATGTGCTCACTCTTAATGTTCTTGAACTTGTTTAAAATCGAACTTTAGGCGAGTGGGTTCAAATATAAGACATCTGGCCACTTCTGCTGAATCAAGGTCAAAGAGGCAGATATTATGACCTTCAGCCAGAGAGCTTTTATACGCTATCCCATCGTATCCTTTGGACCTAATAAACTCTGATATTATTTGAGTTGGTGCATACTCTGACTTTAAGTCCGAGGCTTTTGTAGGTTTAGAAAACGCATTATCGATATCTGACCAAACGGCTTTAATAACTTCTTCATTCGTTGGCTCCTCGAATAAGTATTTTAAATCAAAAGTACTATTCCCGTGCTCTACTGAGAAGTCGAGGATATTGAGGTCTTTCGTTATTTTCAAATAAGCCACGGTTAAAATCGCTCCTAACCAAGGACGAACTTCAGCCATGGCAGTTTCTTTGTCTGTAGCAACATAAAGATGCGGAATTCCCTTTGAGTTGGCTCTCCCTTCAGCCGCACTATCTGATAGTGGTTTCATACGTTCCGGATGAAAAGGACACGGAAAATCATCTACATGAATGTATTCATCTGTATCAGGGTCAGTTTGGTAGTACGGTCGCCAAGAGTGACCGTTTTGGGCCCGCCAAACATTAGCCCCCATCTTAATTGTGCGCTCACGTTCCCCACACGTATCCACAATAGAATTTAGAAACTTTATAGATTCATCATCTAAAATAAAACGATGCTTTGTATCTACTGCATTCCTAAATGTCAGATAGCTTCGCCATGACTTAAAACTCATATCGATTCCTAAGAGAGCACATAACGCATGAATTAAGCCGAACCGGGAAGCGGTTTCGGCTTGAATGAATTGTTAGACCTCTGACCCGGGCTGTGCAAGAGAAGAGGCCGCGTGTAGTTGGAATGAGACCTCGTACTCAAACAGGCTAACGTTAGGCACAACGCATATTGCATAGCGCAAAGTGTCGGTAATCTGTTTGGCAACAACAAGGCCATTTACTCGCTTGTTTTTGCCAATTGTTTGACTGACCCAGCCCATATACCGCATGAGCTGACCCACGGTGTAATCGGGCGTTCGGCCTCGCTTTAGCTCGAACACATAGAAATCGCCCGCCTCGTCCACTGCCAACAAATCAATTGGCCCGACAGCCGTAGGAAACTCAATACCATCACGGCCAGTTGGATCGACGTAAACGCGCAGGCGACGACCATGAACCGGAATAGCCGCAAGATTTTGGGCCAGGAAATCTCGGAGCTGATACTCCAACCCAAACGACGCTTCTTCGTTGGGCTCTTGGCCATCAGATTCATTTGGTTCGAGAATTTCCGTTAGAGCCGAACTATTAGCTGCGTTCGTGCCTGGAGGTAGAAGCCGAAATTCTCTTTCGGTTTCCTGAAGTGTCCAGCCGATTTTCTTTAAGCCCGCCCGAAGTTGCTGTGAAGTGCTGCTAAGGCCATCGCATCCAGCAGGGATATTTTCTGGATTTTGACGCAGCCATTCTTTCATGGGGTGCATTGCGACACTCCCGTTCGTTTGCGGCATCAGAACGAAATGGCTCTTGCGAGTAATAGTCACAAACTCTCCTCAGGGGTCTAACGCCTGCATTTGCGGTTTGGGTGAAATGGCGACTGTTTTGCGTGTTTTTGCAAAACGGGTGACAGTTTACCCAAATCCGGCAAGATGCACTGGTTATGCTTTTTATTCACTGAGCCCCCAGATGTTTGAAATCTTTGCTACATAAAGATGTTTTTCTAACGAGTTTTCGTGAAAGTAAATCTTTCCTGATGGACGCAACAAACTTACCCATTGCATCTTCTTTCGTTTGATGGTTTTGAGTATTGGAAGCATGCACGGTATCGAGGAATGCGTAACCATTAAGAATTACTTCGTCTGGACAATACAGCCAGCATTTATTAAGTTTATTTAGGAACTCAGATTTCAATTCTTGTGAGTTTGGCACGCCAACATAGAAGCCTTTTAAACAGCGTATTAGTTCTTTGTAACTTTCTTCTTTTCTTTGGTATTGCTCCCAAATTCTTTTTCTCCACTCATTAAGAAACCAGGCAAGAATAGCCCCGAAAAGCGGCGCTGAGAATTTCCAGAAGTCTACAGAAGATAATATTTCGATCATATTTGAATTCTTAAATGAGCATAACGCCCGCCATCACCGGTGACAAAACCGGAGCGAAGCGGAGGTTTTGGCATCCGGTGCATGGCCTGGTTATGTAGTTAAAGGCAAAAAGCGGCACCACCGCTCACCAACATTATCTCGTACTAGCAGCAAGCCGCGCGCCCAAGGCGACGAACAGAGCCCCAAGGCCTCGATCCATCCATAAGCCAACTCGCCGATTTTGCCTCAAGAATGCTCCTAACTTTGACCCCGCCAGAACCAAAGGTGGTTCTATGAAAGCCGCCACGACAATGATCAGAGTTCCATGCAAAAACAACTGAGCACTCGCAGGGCCAGCGCCTTCCACGACAAACTGCGGCAAGAAAGCAAGGAAAAATATGGCTACTTTCGGGTTAAGTGCAGAAACAAGGACTCCTTGCCAGTAGATAGAATTCATCCGTTGATGGCTGCCATCCTCACTAGATATGAATGAATCTCCGCGCGACAGAAGCATCTTGATGCCAAGCCAGATCAAGTATGCGGCACCTACCCACTTCACAACAGAAAATGCCAAAGCAGAAGTAGCAAGAATCGCTGAAAGGCCTACCGCCGCCATAACTACATGCAACGCCGCACCTGTCCATATGCCAATCATCGCAGCGAATCCATGTCGACGCCCGTTGCGCAAGGTCTGCCCTAGAATGAAAGCTATATCTGGGCCAGGGGAAAGGTTTAGAAGAGCCGCCGCGGCAAAAAATGTCGCCCAGTGAATTATTGTGTACTCAAACATTTCGAAATTCCTATGCCCTGAACTGTAGCAGCCAACGTGTAGTAACTACATAACAGCGTATTAGACGGCGCGCTCGATGATTGAATGAACGTGCTGGCACTTTTTCCGGCAAATGCAGCCTGTCAGATTCTCCCAAGCCTATGACTTTTCGAGTCATTAATTTCCATTAGGCTATATATCCAAAACTCGCGTGCGTGCTGCATTTCCCGGCACGACCGCTTTGGGTCGAAAGCGGCCATTGAGAGCCCTAAATTACGCCTCTGCTCTACTGTCCTGGCTCCGATTAATTATCTTCACAGATTTTGCAATCCACTCACCTGGGAAAATTAAACAACTCTACTTAGCCTAAAATTTAACAGACTATGCGTGATCACGTCATTAGCCATTAGCCGTCTATCACGTAGCTTTCTCCACTCCCTTATCGCGGCTACCATGCTGATTGGTCGTCGGACGCTGCCTGAGAGGCAAATGCTGGACGACCTCTCCGTTTAAATTAGCGGAGAGGTCGCTTTACTGAGAGGTGTCGCTTGTTAAGGCGTTTGCGCTTCGTCGCGCATTACATTGAGCGAGGTGATTTCAATGCTAAGCGCAGTACGCGTTTTTTCTAAATCACTTACCTGCTCACCAACATTGGTAAGTTGCGCATTGGCCTCATCAACCTGGGCGTTTAGCTCATCAAGTCGTGCTTCAGCTTCACTGCGGGCCTCTTCTGCGTCTTGGCGCGCCTGCTGGGCGGCATCGCGGGCAGCTTCGGCCTCTTCATGGGCTTTTTCGACCTCACTTACCTGTTCACCAACCGCGTCAAGTTGCGTATTGGCCTCATCAATCTGGGCGTTTAGGTCATCGAGCTGTGCTTCGGCTTCACTACGGGCCTCTTCTGCGTCTTGGCGCGCCTGTTGAGCCTCGTCACGGGCAGCTTCGGCCTCTTCATTGTCTTTTTCGACCTGGGCGTACGTCTCATTCAGTTCATCAAGGCGACTCTGCCTTTCGTCTATCTGCTCGTTAAGGGTGCCCGTTTCTTTTTCACGGGTCTCACGCTCACCGCGTAACGCGGTCAAATCATCTTCAGCATTGGCAATGTCTGCACGTGTCGACGCTAGCGCCGCCTCAGCCTCTGCTTGCTCAACCTCAAGGTTGCCCATCCGCTGCTGCAGCGTTGCTAAGTCAAGCTCTGCCGCTTCTACGTCGGTCATCTGTGCTTGAATCTGCTGGTGCTGACGCTCAGTTTCTGCCAGGCGTGTTTCCAGTGCCTCCATACTGTCTTTACGCGACCCAGCAATGGTGTGCGCGACGGCGGCCCAGATCACTGCAATAACGGTGATGGCTAAAATCACCTTTACACGGTTATCGCTTAACAGTGCTGTTGTTGATGATGAGTTCGTCCCTGCCATTGGTGCATCCTCTCTTTATTGGTAGCTACTAGTATCGTTAATGCGGGCCGCTAGCGCTTGCAGATCAGCGGCCCTTTGTCTGATTAAATATTATCATGGCAATACTACAACGAGTGGGTTCAGCATTGCTCTTAGTTACTGAGACGACATCTTTTAGCCTCGACGTTAGCGGATAGTAATGAGCAGATAGCAGTTCGCCACATCATCCGCCATTGGCTACCTTCATTTCTGGATCACGAACACGGTAAGCTTGCGACAACCTCTCTGCTGAGTAACGTACTCAATGAAAGATACCCACTGGATTATCGGCCCTGGTGCCATTGGCCGGCTGTTGGCCCATTCGCTTTCGCCTTTAGCGGCCACAACGCTAATCGGTCGCCGTGCGCTGCCTGAACAACAAGCGGTTACCACGCCAGAAGGCGAGCGGCGTTTACAGCGCTTGAAGTTGCGCACGTTGGAGCAGGTCGCACCTGAGACACATGACCTGCCCCGCTATGTGCATATCACCACTAAAGCAATGGCCGCTGAGGCAGCGCTGGCAAGCCTTGCTGATGTGATGCCTACGACGACTCCGCTGGTACTTTGGCAAAACGGTTTTTTAGCACAGCCGCGTATTACCCAAGCGTGGCCCGGGCCTGTGTTGTGTGCCACCACCACTGAAGGCGCTTACTTAACGGGCGATGATGGCGTGGTGCATGCGGGGCATGGGCATACGTTTATAGGGGATCTAAACAATCAGCACAGCGGCCTCGCGCAAACGCTTGCCCAAGCATTAAACCAGGCAGGGCTTGCTGCTACCGCGGTGGACGATATTCGTAGCCGCCTATGGCAGAAGCTGGCGGTGAACGCGGCGATTAATCCGCTGGTGGCACTAAATGGCTTGCGTAACGGCGAGTTACGGGATGCGGCGTATTCAGGCCACTTAGTGGCCGTGGTGAGTGAGGTTGCGGCGATTATGGCAGCCGAGGGCATTCAGCCGCCGAGTGAGGCAACCGATGAAACCGCGTGGCTGTCGATGGTGTGGCAGGTAGCGAAGAACACTGCCAATAATAAGGCGTCGATGTTGCAGGATGTGGAAGCAAAACGCCCCACTGAGCGTGGGGCGATTTTGGGGCCGTTGATTGAAAGTGCTCAGCGACATGGGCTGGCCTGTGAAACGCTACAAGGCTTAGATACCAATATCGCAGCGTTAGAAGCCAGCTATGGGTGCTAGGCAAGCGGGTGCCAATATTAGCTGACGGGAATCATCACCACGTCACGAAAGCTCGCACGTTCCGTAAGCTGCTGGTACCAGCGCTCTAAGTGGGGATGCGGTTGCCAAGCAATGCCGCTGTTCCATAAGTTGTAGAAGAATGGAGCAATGGCAATATCGCCCAAACCGAAAGCATCGCCAGAAAACCAGCGCTGGTTAGCGAGCGCGTTATCCATGATGGCAAAGGCCGCCTCACACTCTTTAACCGCTGATTCAATGGCCGCGCTGTCGCGTTTTTCTAACGGTGTTCTTACGTAGCCCATCAGGATCAAGCGATGTTTAGGCGAAAGCGTGCTATTCGACCAGTCCATCCATTTTTCAGCCTGTGCTCGCTCGGCGGGAGCCTCAATCCATAGCTTGCGCTGACCATACTGCGCGGCAAGGTAACGAATGATGGTGTTGGATTCCCAAAGAAGGCTGTTGGTGGCATCGTCTTTGAACAGCGGCACCAGGCCATTGGGGTTCATGACGAGGTACTCCGCAGTGTCATTCACCCCGTGTTGAAGCCCCGCATGGATTAGCTCAAAGGGCAGTTCAAGCTCTTCTAACACCCACAGCACTTTTTTAACGTTGGTAGAGTTGTTGCGGCCCCAAAGCGTAATCATGGCAATCCTTGTTGTGTGAGCATAGTAAGGAGGCTGAGTTTACCTCCCATCGCTACTGTTTATCTTGATAAAACTGCATCAGGCTTGAGAAGTCGAGCTTGCCGTTACCTTTGGCTTTGTGCAGGGTGAACAGCGAGCGTGCGGCGGAGCCCATGGGCACCGCAGAGGTACTTTGCTGACTGACATCCATGGCGAGACCTAAATCTTTGATCATCAGGTCCACCTGAAAACCGCCCTGGTAATTTTTGGAAGCGGGTGCGTTTTCCATCACGCCTGGATAGGGGTTATACACATTTAACGCCCAGTTACCGCCAGAGCTTTGCTTCATGATTTCTGACAGCACGGCAGGATCGAGGCCATTTTTGACGCCCATATTGATCGCTTCACAGGTGCCTGCCATCAGGATGGATAGCAGCATGTTGTTACACACTTTAGCCACCTGCCCCGCCCCATGATCACCGGCATGGAAGATATTTTTGCCCATTACGTCCAGCACAAGCTTAGCTTGCTCAAACTGAGCATCGCTGCCGCCAACAATAAATGTCAGCGTGCCCGCTTGAGCGCCACCTACCCCGCCAGACACCGGTGCATCCACAAAGCCAATGCCTTTTTCAGCGCCGGCAGCGGCCACACTTCGGGCGGTGTCTGCGTCAATGGTAGAGCAGTCAATCACCAGCGCGCTTTGCTTGATGACATCAAATAGCGGTGCATCACCGTCCACATACAGCCCGCGCACGTGCTTGCCTGCTGGCAGCATTGAAATCACAAAGTCGGCATCCGTGGCGGCTTCCTGGGCAGAGCGAGCCACTTCACATCCATGAGATTTAGCGATCTCAAGCGTCTCGGCCGAAAGATCAAACGCACGCACGTTAAAGCCTGCTTTAGAAAGATTGGCCGCCATCGGGCCACCCATATTACCTAAGCCAATAAACGCAACAGTGGTCATTGTTATTATCCTTATTTGTTAGTGACAAAATTTAAGACAGATCGGCAAGCGGATTTTTATCCCAGGGCGACGCTAACAGCTCGTGAATAAAGGCGTCATCAACCGATGCGACATCAGGATAGCTCCACGCGGGCTGGCCATCTTTATCAACTAGCAGCGCCCTCACGCCCTCAGGAAACTCGCGATGACGGCAGCACTGTACTGAAAGCGCCATCTCAGACTGAAACACCTGCGCCAGCGACATATGCTTGGCGCGCGTTAGCTGTTCATCAATCAGTTTGATTGATGCCGGGCTGCCGTGTGCCAAGGTTTGCTGGGCTTTGCTGAACCACTTGTTCTCGCTTTTTACCGCGGTGATCGCCGCGACGATTTGCTCAACGCTGTCGTGATCCATTAATTCGCGAATCAGCGGTGAATGCTGATAAATGGGCGCTTCAAGCTCAGCGAACACCGGCTGAGATGTCTGTTCAAGCTCACGCATAACGCGGTTCACCACGCCGTTGGCGTCGGTATTTTCACCTTTTCCCCAGCGAGCATCGGTTAACTGCTGCAGCAGCGCATCACGGTGGTGGCTGGCAATACAGCGGTCGGCTAGGCCAAGATGTACCGCATCCGGCGCGTTAATCTGGCAGCCTGTCATGGCCAGAAAGCGCCCGGCGCCGTTTGGCAGTCGATTCAAAAACCAGCTGGCACCCACATCAGGATAAAGGCCGATGGTGACTTCCGGCATGGCTAAACGTGAGGTTTCCGTCACAACACGATGGCTGCTGGCACTCAACAGCCCCATACCGCCGCCCATCACAATGCCATTGCCCCAGCAGATGACCGGCTTAGGAAACGTGTGTAAGAGATAGTCGAGCCGATACTCGGTTTCGAAAAAGCGCTCGGGGAAGCTAGGGTCGCCTTCACCGGCAATGGCTTTATACAGATTGACCACATCGCCACCGGCGCAAAAGGCTTTTTCACCAGCGCTATCCAGCAGTACCGCGACTACCCGCTGATCTAACGCCCAGGTATTTAAGCGGGGCAACATCTCTTCGCACATTTCAAGCGTCAGCGCATTTAGCGAACGCTCGGCATTGAGTTTTATTTCTGCAATCACATGCCCATCATGGGTGGCATGTTCGGTAAACAGTACGCTGCTCATTGGCCGTCCTTATTCTCTTAAAGCTCGGTGGCGCCGTCTGCCAATACCCGGCGAGAAATGATCAGGCGCATAATTTCGTTAGTGCCTTCAAGAATTCGGTGTACCCGGGTATCGCGCACGTAGCGCTCCATGGGGTACTCCTTGATATAGCCGTTACCGCCATAAAGCTGAAGCGCTTCGTCGCATACCTTAAAGCCCACATCGGTGGCAAAGCGTTTTGCCATGGCGCAGTAGGCAGTCGCATCGACGTGACCTGCATCTAACTTGGCTGCGGCCATACGTACCAGTTGTCGTGCGGCAACCAGTTCAGTGACCATATCGGCTAAACGAAACTGCAGTGCCTGAAACTCCGCCAGCCGTTTACCAAACTGCTTACGCTCCAGCATGTATTCGCGGGCTTTGTTGATCGCCTGCTGCGCCGTACCAATTGAGCAAGTCGCAATATTGATTCGGCCCCCGTCGAGCCCTTTCATGGCAATTTTAAAACCGTCACCTTCATTGCCAAGCAGATGATTAGTAGGCACACACACGTCTTCGAACGTGATCATGCGCGTCGGCTGGCTGTTCCAGCCCATCTTCTCTTCTTTGCGCCCGTAGCTGATGCCTTCAGCGTTAGCATCTACCGCAAAGGCAGAAACGCCGCCGGCGCCTTCGCCACCGGTGCGCGCCATCACCACTAGAAAGTCGGTACTGCCTGCACCGGAAATAAACATCTTACTGCCGTTCAGCACGTAGTCGTCGCCATCACGCTTGGCAGTGGTTTTCAATGAAGCGGCGTCTGAACCTGAATTGGGTTCGGTTAAACAGTAGGAGCCTAAAAGCTCCCCGGTGGCGAGTTTTTCGCCCCACTGCTTGACTGCATCTGGCGTGCCAAAGTCTGCCAGCATCCAGGTCACCATATTGTGAATAGTGAGATAGGCGGTGGTCGACGTGCAGCCCATGGAAAGCTGCTCAAAAATGATACTGGCATCTAAGCGCGAAAGGCCTAGCCCGCCCACGCTCTCGGGTGCGTAAAGCGAACAAAAGCCCAGCTCCCCCGCTTTACGAATCACATCAACGGGAAAGAATGAGGTTTGATCCCACTCAGCGGCGTGTGGCTCTAGCTCGTTTTGGGCAAAAGCACGCGCCATATCAGAAAAGGCAACCTGGTCTTCATTAAGCTCAAAATTCATGGCGTATCTCCGCTAATGTGCGTACACACTGGCTGTTGTCGTTGTAATTGACGTTAACGTTAACTTATCTATTTACCCCCTAACAAGCAACACAACCAAGCGTGCGACCTTAGGTGTAGAAAGGGTCAGCCATCACAAAAGTAGCGCTAAAAAAAGGCGCCATACGGCGCCCAAGATCGGCAAGCAAGAAGCGTTAAAGCGACGCTTCTACTTAAAGTTTTTGCGGTACATTTTATCCAGCTCACCAATAATGCCGCTACGAAAGCTCAGCACACAAACCACAAAGATGAGGCCCAAAATTACGCTAACCCAGTTGCCTAACGGCGATTGCGCGAGGATATGCTGCAGGCCAACCACTAGCCCTGCGCCCATCAAAGGCCCCAGCAAGGTACCCACGCCGCCTAGCAGCGTCATCAAAATTACCTCACCGGACATATGCCAATGTGCATCGGTTAACGAGGCAAGCTGAAACACAACCGTTTTGGTCGAGCCGGCTAAGCCCGCCAAGCCCGCAGAGATCACAAACGCCACTAGTTTATAGGCATCGGTGTTGTAGCCCAGCGATACCGCCCGAGGCTCATTCTCACGGATAGCCTTGAGCACCTGACCAAACGGCGAGTGCACGGTGCGCTGAATGAGCGCAAAGCCTGCGATGAATATCGCAAACACAAAGTAATACATCGACAGGTTACTGCTCAGACTGATCACTCCAAACAAATGCCCGCGGGGGACGCCGTGCAGGCCATCTTCACCGCCGGTAAACGGTGCCTGGATATACATAAAGTAAACTAGCTGAGCAATCGCCAAGGTCACCATGGCGAAATAGATACCCTGGCGCCGAATAGAGAGCACACCAAACAGTACGCCTAATAGCGTTGCCATTAACGTGCCGGCGAGAATACCTAGCTCCGGCGTTAACCCTGGGTAGCTGGCCAGCAGGTAGCCGGTCACATAGCCGCCGGTCGCTAAGAAAGCCGCATGCCCAAAAGACAGCAGCCCCGCATAGCCAAGCAGCAGGTTAAACGCGCAGGCGAACAGTGCAAAACAGAGCACTTTCATTAAGAAAACGGGGTAGACCATGAAAGGCGCCACCAGCCCCACTACAATCAACGCCAGATAAAACATATTGCGGCGAAATTTGGCGCGTTTTTGGCGTTCAAGCACGGCCGTTGGCGCTAGCGTCGTTTGAGGTTCTGTCATGTTTATGCCTCCTTACCGAATAGCCCAGCGGGGCGCAACATGAGCACGAGGATCATGACAAGAAAGATCACCGTATTAGATGCTTCGGGGTAATACACTTTGGTTAAGCCTTCGATAATCCCCATCGCCAAACCGGTGATAATAGCGCCTAAAATCGAGCCCATCCCGCCGATGACCACCACCGCGAATACCACGATTAGTAGGCTTGAGCCCATGGTTGGTGACACGGGATACAGCGGCGCCGCTAACACGCCGGCAAACGCGGCTAACCCGACGCCGAACCCATAGGTAAGGGTTATCAGCAGCGGGACATTGACGCCAAAAGCCTGCATCAGCTGGGAGTTTTCGGTGCCCGCCCGCAGGTAGGCGCCTAACCGCGTACGCTCAATCATAAACCAGGTGAATAGGCACATCGCCAAAGCGGCCACCAGCACCCAGGCGCGATAAGTGGGCAAGAACATAAAGCCAAGGTTCAAGCCACCTTGAAGAATCTCGGGCGTAGCATAGCGCGCCCCGGAAACACCAAAGAAATTGACCAGCGTACCTTCAAAAATAAGCGCTAAACCAAAGGTTAGTAGCAGCCCATAGAGATGATCCAAATGGGCGATGCGGCGCAGTAAAAACCGCTCCAGCAACACACCGAAAGCACCGACCACAAGTGGCACTAAGAACAGCGCCAGCCAATAGTTAATGCCCAGATAGCGAAAGCCCAGTAGCGCAGCGAAGGCGCCCAGCATGTATTGCGCCCCATGGGCAAAATTGACGATCTTCAGTAGGCCGAAGATGACCGCCAGGCCCAGGCTAAGCAGTGCGTAAAAGGCGCCGTTCACTAGACCCAGCGTTAGCTGGCCCATGAAGACAGCCATAGGCACGCCGAATATCATCGTCATGATGTGAATCTCCTCGCCATCAAGCGGTTGGCGGCATAACGCCGCCAACCATTGCTACACATCACGTGTAAAATCACTCCAGATGAGTTCTTATCCAAACTAGCTCTTATCCAAATCAGTTCTGTACCAGCTTGCACTGGCTTTCGGATAGCGGACGGTAGGCTTCTTCGGCGGGAATAGTGCTGAGGATCTCGTAAAGGTCCCATTCACCGGTAGACTCTTCAGGCGTTTTTACCTGGGCAAGGTACATGTCGTGCACCATGCGGCCATCTTCACGAATACGGCCATTGCGTGCGAAGAAATCGTTGATCGGCATCTCAGCCATTTGGGCACGAATGGTTTCAGGGTCGTCAGTACCGGCCTCTTCAACGGCTTTCAGGTAATGCATGGTGCTGGAATAAATACCGGCTTGTACCATCGTTGGCATACTGCCCACTTCATCAAAGTAGCGCTGCGCCCATTCACGCGACTGCTCGTCCATATCCCAGTACCAGCCGGTGGTCAGCAGCAGGTTTTGGGTGGCTTCTAAACCAAGCGCGTGAACATCGTTCAAGAAAATCAACAGGCCCGCTAGCTGCTGACCAGATTGAGTCAGGCCAAACTGGCTGGCCGTGGTGATGGCATTAACGGTATCGGCTCCCGCATTGGCTAGGCCAACAATTTTGGCACCCGACCCTTGGGCCTGCAGGATATAAGACGAGAAATCGTTAGTCGGGAACGGATGGCGGACACCGCCGACGATTTCACCACCGCTGGCTTCAACTACCTTGGTTACATCGGCTTCCAGGGCATGGCCAAAAGCGTAGTCTGCTGTCAGTAGGAACCATGTGTCGCCGCCCTGCTCTACGACCGCTTTTGCAGTACCGTTAGCCAGCGGATAGGTATCGTATACCCAGTGAATGTGGTTAGGAGTGCAGTGTTCGTTGGTAATACTGGACGCCGCCGAGCCAGACACAATGCCGAGTCCGTTATTTTCCTCAAGCACTTTAGTGACCGCAATCGACACTGAAGAGGCGACCAGACCCGCCACCATATCGACGTTATTCTGGTCGATCCAGCCACGCACCGTATTGGCACCCACGTCGGCACTGTTGCGGTCGTCTGCGCTGAACAACACAATTGGGCTACCGTTTACGCTGCCGCCGAAATCCGCAACGGCCATTTCAAGTGCGGTTAGCCCGCCGGGGCCTGCCAAGTCACGATAAGTACCGGACATATCGGCCAGGTAGCCGATTCGAACTTCGCTATCGCTCATTTCGGCGTGAGCAGTGGAAACAGCAAAGCTAGCGGCAGCCGCAACGGCAATGCTGGCTGCCAGCTTTGTTTTGGTCAGATTTTTCATAAAGGTCATGTTCGTCTCCTGGCCTTTAGGGCCTTTGTTGTTGTGTAACGACATACTTTGAGCAGAGTGCGTTTTATCGGCGCGCTATACGCCTAACATGGAGTTGAGATGCTCGCGGCGCGACGGTAGTTGCGCGGCGGTAATTTCCTCAACAATCTGGCCGTGATCCATCACGAAGTGGCGGTCGGCTAGCGGTGCTGCAAAGCGAAAATTCTGCTCTACCAGCACAATGGTCATACCGCGCGCTTTCAACTGAATTAATACCTCGGCTAGTTTCTGCACAATCACCGGAGCGAGGCCTTCGGTAATTTCATCAAGCAGCAGCATGCGTGCGCCGGTGCGCAAAATTCGCGCCATGGCCAGCATCTGCTGTTCGCCGCCGGAAAGCCGTGTGCCCTGGCTTTTACGCCGCTCATAAAGATTCGGAAACATGGCGTAGATTTCATCCAGACTCATGCCGCCTGAGCTAACGGTCGGGGGTAACAGTAGGTTTTCGTGAACATCAAGACTGGCAAATATGCCGCGTTCTTCCGGGCAATAACCAATGCCTAAACGCGGAATATGATGCGGCTTCATCGCAAGCGTTTCATTGCCATTAATCACGATAGAGCCCGTACGCCGCCCCACCATGTTCATAATCGCTTTCAGCGTGGTGCTGCGTCCTGCACCGTTGCGGCCAAGCAGTGTCACCAGCTCGCCGCGCTTAACGTTAAAATTTACGCCGTGCAGGATATGCGATTCACCGTAAAACGCGTGTAGATCCTGAACACGTAACATTTCCAGGCTTTGAGTATTTTTGATTAGAGCAGGGTCGGTTAAAGCAGAGTCGATAGGCGCTTGCTCTTCAGCAGTCTTCATACGACGGCCTCCTCTTCAGCGGCATCACTGCCCATATAGGCTTCGCGAACCAGCGGATTACGAGACACACTTTGATAATCGCCTTCTGCTAATACTGATCCTCGCGCCAATACGGTGATGCGATCACACAGGCGGCTAACAACGCTCAGATTGTGTTCTACCATCAACACGGTGCGCCCTTTCGATACACGTTTAATCAAGGCCACGATACGATCAACATCTTCTGCGCCCATGCCCTGCGTTGGCTCATCCAGCAACATCATGGTCGGGTCTAGCGCCAAGGTAGTTGCCAGTTCAAGCGCTCGCTTGCGCCCATAGGGCATTTCCACCGTTAAGGTGTCGGCGTACTCACGAAGGCCGACTTCTTCCAGCAGCTCAAGAGCGCGTTCATTGAGATGATCGAGCGACTTCTCTGATTTCCAGAAATGAAACGATGTCCCCAGCTTGCGCTGCAGCGCCACTCGTACATTTTCTAATGCCGTCATATGGGTAAATACGGCTGAGATCTGAAACGAACGCACCAGGCCTAGCTGAGCAATCTGGTTCGATTTTTTACTGGTGATCGACTGGCCACGGTACAAAATATCGCCGCGTGTGGGCGGTAAAAACTTGGTCAGTAGATTAAAGACGGTGGTCTTGCCCGCGCCATTAGGACCAATCAACGCGTGGATATGCCCTTCCTGTACCTGAAGATTGACGTTGTCTACGGCGGTAAAGCCGCGAAACTCTTTGGTCAGCCCTCGTGTTTCGAGGACAGGTCCCTGAATGACATCGTTTGCACTCATGGAGTGACAAGCCTCTTATTGTTTTTGTGCTAGATCTTTACAGGTAAGCAGAGTCCTTACCACTGCCTTGACCTGAACGTAAGGTATGTGTGCAAACTAGCAACTCTAGCCGTAGCAATACAATTACAACTTTGGTCTATCGGCTTTACACACCCAAACCAATGCACACTGTAAATACTTAACTATCAAATATTTAGTCACTTTCAACGCATTTCAACTGCGCACAACTATTGCTTTACGTTAACGTAAACTTGTTTTAGCCTCATTGGCAGTGTTCCATAGGAGCTATAGCTAAGCTGTATATCTAGGAACAAGCCTTTTGAGAGAACGTCGACCATGAGCAAAACTTACTCGATCAGCGAGTTGGCCAGCGAGTTTGACTTAACTACCCGCAGCATCCGTTTTTATGAAGATCAAGAGTTGCTCCACCCTACTCGGCGCGGCCAAACGCGCGTTTACAGCAGCAAAGACCGGGTGCGGCTTAAACTCACTATCCGCGGCAAGCGGTTGGGGTTTTCGCTGGCTGAAATTCGCGAACTGTTTGAGCTCTGGGATGAGACGCGCAGCGGCAGTAAAAAGCAGCTGCACTTAATGCTCAGCAAAATTGGCGAGCGGCAAGCGGCGCTTGATCAGCAAATGAAAGACATCACCATGGTGCAGCTAGAGCTTGAAAGCGCCGAAATACGCTGCCGCCAAGCGCTGGAAGAACTGTTCGAAAAAGAACCCGGCGAAAAAACGTCCAAACCAAAACAGCCGAAAGAAGAACAGTCGGGTTCAAACAAGCACCCCCAATCCCCCTCTTCCGCCAGCGTCTAGTCATCACAGTTCACTAACCGTTATCAGTACAATTTATAAAAGGTGATTGACCATGTTTTCACACTACTCAGAACTCAATTTTGGCCTCGATGACGAACTGAATATGCTGCGCGAGCAGGTCAATGCCTTTGCCGCCAGCGAAATTGCCCCGCGCGCTGCCGAGATTGATCGCAACAACGAGTTCCCCAACGACCTGTGGAAGAAGTTTGGCGACATGGGGCTGCTGGGGATTACCGTTTCTGAAGAAGACGGCGGCAGCGGCATGGGCTATCTGGCTCACTGTATCGCCATGGAAGAAATTTCTCGTGCTAGCGCATCGGTTGCCCTTTCCTACGGCGCTCACTCTAATCTGTGCGTCAACCAGATCAAGATTAATGCGACCCCTGAGCAGAAAGCGAAATATCTGCCCAAGCTGATTAGCGGCGACCACGTAGGTGCCCTGGCAATGTCAGAACCCGGTGCCGGCTCTGACGTGGTGTCGATGCAGCTTCGCGCCAAGAAAAATGGCGATCACTACGTGCTAAACGGCAACAAAATGTGGATCACCAACGGTCCGGATGCGGACGTACTAGTGGTGTATGCCAAGACTGATCCAGAGGCCGGTTCAAAAGGGATCACCGCGTTTATCATCGAAAAAGGCATGCCCGGTTTTTCTACCGCTCAAAAGCTCGACAAGCTCGGCATGCGTGGCTCTAACACCTGCGAACTGGTGTTTCAGGACTGCGCCGTACCCGCTGAAAACATCCTGGGCGGTGAAGGCAAAGGTGTTCGCGTGTTAATGAGCGGGCTGGACTATGAGCGCACCGTGCTGGCCGCGGGCCCGATTGGCATTATGCAGGCCGCCATGGACGTGGTGATGCCGTATATCCACGAACGTAAGCAGTTCAACCAGTCGATTGGCGAGTTTCAGTTGGTGCAGGGCAAAGTCGCTGACATGTACACCACGTTGAACGCCTGTCGCGCCTATTTGTATGCCGTGGCGGGCGCCTGCGACCGCGGCCAGACCTCGCGCAAAGACGCGGCGGGGGTCATTCTTTACTGCGCTGAAAAAGCCACTCAGGTAGCGCTGGATTCTATCCAACTGCTGGGCGGCAATGGCTATATCAACGAATACCCCACCGGGCGCCTGCTGCGTGATGCCAAGCTGTATGAAATCGGCGCGGGCACCAGTGAGATTCGGCGGATGTTAATTGGCCGCGAACTCTTCACCGAAACCCTTTAGCAAGCGGGTTTCATAAACGTCTTTAACAAACGTCATTAGGGTCGCGCCATGAGTACTATCAATAGCCAAGTCAATCCGCGTAGCGATGTGTTTCAAGCCAATGAAGCCTCACTGCTCGGCGAAGTTAATAAGCTGCGCGAGCTGACGGCCACCGTTGCCCAAGGTGGCGGTGCCAAGGCCCGCGAACGCCATGAAAGCCGCGGCAAGCTGTTTGTGCGCGACCGCATTGATCACTTGATTGATGAAGGCTCTCCTTTTTTAGAGTTTTCCGCCCTGGCGGCTCATAACATCTACGATGGTGATATTCCCGCCGCAGGTGTTGTGACCGGTATTGGTCGCGTCTCTGGCGTTGAGTGCGTCATTGTGGCCAACGATGCCACGGTTAAAGGCGGCACATACTTCCCGCTGACCGTTAAAAAGCATCTTCGCGCCCAGGAAATTGCCCGCAAGCATCGTCTGCCGTGCATTTATTTAGTCGACTCCGGCGGCGCCTTTTTGCCCCGCCAAGATGAAGTCTTTCCTGATCGCGACCATTTCGGGCGCATTTTCTATAACCAGGCCACTATGTCGGCGGAAGGCATTCCGCAAATTGCCGTGGTTATGGGTTCCTGTACCGCAGGCGGTGCTTACGTTCCCGCCATGGCCGATGAATCGATCATCGTTAAAGAGCAGGGCACGATTTTTCTCGGTGGCCCGCCACTGGTCAAAGCCGCGACCGGGGAAAGCATTAGCGCAGAAGATTTGGGCGGTGCAGACGTTCACGCCAAGATCAGCGGTGTTGCCGACCATTACGCCGAAAACGACGTCCATGCGCTGCAGCTTGCTCGCGCCTGCGTCTCGCGCTTGAACTGGCAAAAGCGCGGCCAATTGGCGATGCAGGCGCCCAAGCCACCCAAACTCGACCCTGCTGAGCTATACGGCATTGTCGGCACCGATCTTAAAAAACCCTATGACGTGCGCGAAGTCATTGGTCGTATCGTTGATGACTCCGACTTTGATGAGTTCAAACGTTACTACGGCGAAACCTTGGTGACCGGCTTTGCGCATATCCATGGTTTCCCGGTTGGCATCGTGGCCAACAATGGCGTGCTGTTTTCAGAAAGCGCCGTCAAGGGTGCGCACTTTATTGAGCTGTGCGCCCAGCGCAAGATTCCGCTGATCTTTTTACAGAACATTACCGGCTTTATGGTTGGCTCTAAGTACGAGCACGAAGGCATCGCCAAGCATGGCGCTAAGCTGGTGACCGCCGTGGCCTGCGCGAAAGTACCAAAGTACACCGTACTGATTGGGGGTAGCTTTGGCGCCGGTAACTACGGCATGTGTGGCCGTGCTTATGATCCCAACCTACTGTTTATGTGGCCTAACGCACGCATTTCCGTCATGGGGGGTGAGCAGGCAGCAGGCGTACTGGGGCAGGTCAAACGCGAGCAGCACGAGCGCGAAGGCCGCGAGTGGAGCAAAGAGGAAGAAGAAGCCTTTAAGCAGCCCACCCGCGAGCAGTATGAACATCAGGGCCACCCCTATTACGCCAGCGCCCGCTTATGGGACGACGGCGTGATTGATCCGCTGCAAACCCGCGATGTGCTGGGGCTTTCCCTCGCCGCGGCGATGAATGCTGAAGTCGAAGAGACGCGCTTCGGCGTGTTCCGGATGTAGGGGCAAATACAATGACTGATTCAGCACTGATGACTTACTCAACACTGATTCTAGAAAACGGCGTGGCGCGCCTGACCTTAAACCGCCCAGAGGTGCATAACGCCTTTGATGACAGCCTGATCGCCGAACTGAACGAGCACCTGCATACGCTGCATGAGCTTGCCGCCACAGGCGAGGTGCGCGTCGTCGTGCTGGGCTCCGAAGGCAAAAGCTTCTCAGCGGGTGCCGACTTAAACTGGATGAAGCGCATTGTCGATTACGATCTTGAAGACAATTTAGCCGATTCCCGCAAGCTTTCCGCGCTTATGCACGGCTTGGATACGTTGCCCTGCCCCACGGTTTGCCGTGTACAGGGGGCAGCCTATGGCGGCGCGGTGGGTTTGGCTGCCTGCTGCGATGTGGTAATTGCCTCAGATAAAGCCAGATTCTGCCTGTCGGAAGTTAAAATCGGCCTCTCACCGGCGGTGATTAGCCCCTATGTACAGCGCGCGTTAGGTGAACGCCAGATGCGCCGCTATGCGTTAACGGCGGAAATCATCGATGCCCCCACGTCGTTGGCGCTCGGCTTAACTCACCAGGTCGTAGAGCACGAGGCATTAGATACCGCCATAGACACCATGATAGCCACTCTGCTGGCGGGATCGCCCCAAGCCCAACGTACTTCTAAGGCACTGATGGCCACGGTTTCTCAAGCGCCTGATGCTGAGGAGACCCGCGAGCATACCTGCCAGGTGATCGCCAAGCTGCGGGTAAGCCCAGAAGGCCAAGAGGGTTTATCCAGCTTCTTTGAAAAGCGCCGCCCCGCCTGGGCCGAATCTAACCATGCATCTCACGCTTCGGAGCGTCGCTCATGAGTCACTCGCCTTTTGATACCTTACTGGTCGCTAACCGGGGCGAAATTGCCTGCCGAGTGATGCGCACCGCGCGCCGTATGGGTTTAAAAACCGTCGCGGTCTATTCCGATGCCGACGCCACTGCGCGGCACGTGCGTGAAGCCGACGAGGCCATTCGCCTTGGCCCCGCTGCCGCGCGCGAAAGCTATCTTAATATCGACGCGGTCATTGACGCTGCCAAGCGCACCGGTACCGGCGCGATCCACCCGGGCTACGGCTTTCTATCCGAAAATGGCAGCTTTGTTAAAGCATTAGAACAGGCGGGCATTATTTTTGTGGGGCCGCCCGCATCAGCAATCGCGGCAATGGGTGATAAATCCGCGGCGAAGGTGCGCATGGCCAACGCCGGCGTGCCGCTGGTACCGGGCTACCACGGCGATGATCAGAACGATGCCCTGCTGCGCGCTGAAGCAGACAAAATAGGCTACCCGGTGATGCTAAAAGCCAGCGCGGGTGGCGGCGGTAAAGGCATGCGCGTGGTGGAAAGCGGCGATGCGTTTCAGGCCGCGTTAGACGGCTGCCGACGCGAGTCTAAAGCCGCGTTCGGCGACGACCGCATGCTGATCGAAAAGTATCTGGTGCAGCCACGCCATGTGGAAGTCCAGGTATTTTGCGATCGCTACGGCAACGGGGTGTATTTGTTCGAGCGCGACTGCAGCGTTCAGCGGCGTCATCAAAAAGTCATCGAAGAAGCGCCCGCCCCCGGCATGACCGCCGAGCTGCGCAGTGCCATGGGCAACGCCGCCGTTCGCGCCGCTCAAGAGATAGGTTACGTAGGCGCGGGCACCGTCGAGTTTTTGCTAGACGGTTCGCCAGGACAAGATGGCTCGTTCTACTTTATGGAGATGAACACCCGCCTTCAGGTTGAGCACCCGGTCACAGAGATGATCACCGGCCAAGACCTGGTTGAATGGCAGCTGCGCGTGGCCATGGGTGAACCGCTGCCCTGCTCCCAAGACGAGCTCACCATCAGCGGGCATAGCTTTGAAGCGCGCATTTACGCTGAAGACCCGGAGCAGGATTTTTTACCCGCCACCGGCCTGCTCACCCACTTTACGCTTGATTTAGAAGGCGCTGGCTTAGACTCTTTTGAAAATCAGGATCAGGTACGCCTGGACAGCGGCGTGGAAAGTGGCGATGCGGTGTCCATGCACTACGACCCCATGCTCGCCAAACTCATTGTGCATGGCGCTGACCGTAATGCAGCGCTAGCCACCCTTAACCGCGCGCTAGCGGCCTTGGATGTTCAAGGGGTAGTGACCAACCGTGCCTTCTTAATGCGTTTGGCGACTCACCCGAACTTCAAAGATCTGGGTGCTAATAACGTCGAGCTGGATACGCGCTTTATCGAGCGCAACGAAGCCACTCTTTTCGCCCCGCGCGTCTTTAGCAATGAAGACTACGCCAGCGCAGCGCTGATTGGCCTTAATCAGTTGGCTAACGAATGCCACAGCGATTCTCCCTGGGACCGTCACGACGGCTTTCGCCTGAATGCGCCTCACACTATCCGCATCGCGCTGTGCGACCCTGCCAGTGCCCAGACTGCCGAGGGCGAAAATGCCGTGGTAACAGTGGAAGGCAAGCGCAACGCCGGTGAATCACTCTGGAACCTGACTGTCGGCGATGAAACACTCACGGCCAGCGTACAGCCGCTCACCGGCGATGCGGTAGCGGTCACGCTAAACGGCCATCGCCGCCGGCTACAGGCGCGCCGAGACGGCAATGTAGTCGTCATGGCCGACCCCAGCGGTGAAACCCGGCTATTCTGGCGGCGTATTGATGCCATCAATCACGGCCAGCATGAGGCGGAATCGACCCTGACCGCGCCCATGAATGGCACCGTCGTCGCGCTGCTGGTAGCGCCCGGCGCGGCCGTTGAGAAAGGCATGCCGCTGATGGTCATGGAAGCGATGAAAATGGAGCACACCATGATTGCACCTGCCGACGGCAGTGTGGAAACCTTTCATTTCCAGGCAGGCGACACCGTTAATCAAGGGGCCGTGCTGCTCGATTTTGCGGCCAACGAATAAGGAGCTCACCGATGGCACTGCCTACGTCAGTCAGGCTTTTCGAAATGGCCCCCCGTGACGGCCTACAAAACGAGCCGGGGGCAATCGTGCCTAGCGCAACCAAAATTGCTCTTATCGAACGGCTTGCTAGCGCGGGCATCACGCATATTGAAGCCGCAAGCTTCGTCTCGCCCAAGTGGGTGCCGCAAATGGGTGATGCGGCTGAAGTGATGCGCGGCATTCAGCGTCAGCCGGGCGTGGTCTACTCCGCGCTTACTCCCAACCTTAAAGGGCTGGAAAACGCACTGTCCGTCGGTGTGGAAGAAGTCGCGGTATTTGGTGCCGCGTCCGAAGCCTTCTCGCAGAAGAACATCAACTGTTCGATTGCTGATTCGCTGGCGCGCTTTGAGCCCGTATTGGAGCGTGCACGAGATGCCGGTGTACGGGTGCGTGGCTATGTCTCCTGTGTGCTGGGCTGCCCTTACGAGGGAGATATTGCCCCTGCTAAAGTGGCGGAAGTCGCCAAGGCGCTTTATGAGATGGGCTGCTACGAGGTGTCGCTGGGCGATACGATTGGTGTCGGCACCCCGCTGGCGGCCAAGCGTATGATTGAAGCCACTCGGCAGCACGTGCCTATCGAGCATCTCGCCGCTCACTTTCATGATACCTACGGTATGGCGCTGGCTAATTTATATGCAGTAATGGAAGAAGGCATTAGCGTTATCGATGCCGCCACGGCTGGCCTTGGCGGCTGCCCGTATGCCAAGGGTGCGTCCGGCAACGTAGCCACCGAAGACGTGCTCTATTTGCTTGAGGGGCTAGGCATTAAAACGGGAATCGACCTGCAGGCCATTATCGATACCGCCTTCTGGGTGACAGGCGAGCTAGGCCGCAAGCCAGGCTCTAAAGTGGCGTTGGCGAAAGGTCTTATACAACAATAACGAACGCCCATAGCAGCCGCCAATCAGCCTCTGGCTATCCGTCTGACAAGAAAAAATATCGGAGAGATCGACCATGTCCTCACCAGCATTCACCTTACCCAGCTACACCAGCAGCACGGCAGACAAGCCTTTACTCGGCATGACTATCGGTGACAAATTCGATCAGATAGCGCACCAGCATGCCGATAACGATGCGCTGATCGTCGTGCATCAAAACATCCATTGGAGCTATCAAAAGCTTCAGGAAGAAGTTAACCGCTGTGCCCGTGCTCTGCTGTCTATTGGCGTTAAAAAAGGCGATCGCGTAGCGATCTGGGCACCCAACTGCAGCGAATGGACGCTAACGCAGTTTGCTACCGCTAAAATTGGCGCCATTCTGGTCAACATTAATCCTTCTTACCGAACCCATGAGCTTGAATACTCGCTGAATCATTCCGGCGCACGCTTTTTAGTCACCGCCAACCAGTTCAAAAACTCCGATTACAGCGAGATGCTGTATGAGCTAGCGCCAGAACTTAACGATTGCATGGAAGGTGAACTGAAGTCGCAAAAGCTGCCAGATCTTGAATGCATCATCAACTTAAGCCACGACAAGCTGCCCGGCATGTGGCGCTGGTCAGATCTAATGCAGGAAGCCGACAAGGTTAGCCAAACCGATCTCAATGATCTGCAGGCCACGCTGCAATTTGATGACCCGATCAATATTCAGTACACCTCTGGCACTACCGGCTTTCCCAAAGGCGCCACGCTTTCCCATCACAATATTCTTAATAATGGTTTTTTCGTTGCCGAAAGCATGGGCTTTACGAGCCAAGACCGGCTGGTCATTCCGGTGCCGCTGTATCACTGTTTCGGCATGGTAATGGGTAACTTGGGCTGTATTACTCACGGCGCAACGATGATCTACCCCGATGAAGGCTTTGATCCAGGCAAAGTGCTTAAAGCGGTTGATGAGCTAAAAGCCACTGCTCTCTATGGCGTGCCGACGATGTTCATCGCAGAGCTTGATCATCCTGACTTCCCGACCACCGACCTTTCATCCCTGCGCACGGGCATTATGGCAGGCTCGATCTGCCCGACTGAGATCATGAAGCAAGTGATCAGTAAGATGAATATGAAAGGCGTTCAGATCGCTTACGGCATGACTGAAACTAGCCCGGTTTCTACCCAAACCGGCGCCAATGATAGCGTTGAAAAACGCGTTTCTACCGTGGGCCGTACCCAGCCTCATCTTGAAAATAAAATTGTCGACCCTGGTAACGGCGGCATTCTACCCCGGGGTGAAATCGGCGAACTCTGCACCCGTGGCTACAGCGTAATGCTGCGATACTGGAACAATGACCAAGCCACCGCTGAAGCAATCGATGAGGCTGGCTGGATGCACACTGGTGATCTAGCCACCATGGACGAAGAAGGCTATATCCAAATCGTAGGCCGCATAAAAGACATGGTCATTCGCGGCGGCGAGAACGTTTACCCTAAAGAAGTTGAGGAATTCCTGTACGCCCACCCTGCGATCTCCGATGTGCAGGTCACCGGCGTGCCTGACAAAAAGTACGGAGAAGAACTGATTGCCTGGGTAAAACTTAACGGCACCGCCGGCGACGTCACCAGCGACGACCTACGCGAGTTCTGCAAAGGCAAAATCACCCACTTCAAAGTTCCACGCTACTTTAAGTTCGTTGACGAGTTCCCGATGACGGTCACCGGCAAAATTCAAAAATTCAAAATGCGCGAAATTTCCATTCAAGAACTAGGCTTGGAACAAGAGAAGTAATCCGCCATGCCATCCTTCCATCCGCTAGCGGACCATTATCAGCGCGCCCTGCGCGCTGATGACGTGCTTGCTCAGATCGATGTTCACTATCCGGACGGCCCCACGCTGCATCAGCTTGCCCCGTTGGATCAGCTACATATTGGCGGCGTAGCGGCCTCTTCCCGGCTGCTCGAACGGCTCAGCGCGAGCTTGGATATTCGCGCCCACCCGAAAGTGCTGGATATCGGCGCAGGGTTAGGCGGACTGATGCGCCAAGGCGCCGCGCTCGGCTTTCAAATGACCGGGCTGGATATTACGCATGGGTTCAGCGCACTCAATCAAGCGCTGAGTACGCGAGTTCAGCAACCTGATGCCCACTTGCTTTCCTGGGTAACGGGCGACGCAAGTGCTCTGCCGTTTGCGGACAATAGTTTTGATGTGGTGCTGTTTCAGCATAGCCTACTCAATATGCCCGATGCGCCCCGGGTGCTGGCGCAAAGCCGCCGCGTACTGCGCCCGGGCGGGCAGCTAGTAATGCACGAAGTGGTCAGTGGGCCCAACGTAGCAGCGCTGCGTTTCCCGGTACCCTGGGCAGTATCGCTTGAGCACTCTCACCTGCTGAGCCTAATAGAGTTAACCCAGCTGCTTGAAGCGGGTGGTTTTGCTATTGAGCACGTAGATGATTGGAGTGATGCCGCCTTAGCGTGGCGCCACCGCCAGCGTAAAAAAGAACAGACGCCGCGACAGGCCGTACTCTCGCCCCAGTGGGTGTTCGGAGAACGCTTCATCGGTATGGGCAAAAACCTAGTCGATAACTTGGCGGAAGGTGCAATTAAAGTGGTAGAGATTCAAGCCAGTTGCTAATCTGAATGCAAATAACGTTTTCTCCTCCTGCGATAGGTGTACGAGAAATGCCAATAAAACGCTTGGCAAGCACCCTAGTTTGTTGCTCTGTTCCGTGGTTAAGCAGCTACGCCGATGATACCCCGCCGGTAATGGCCTACACGGCTGCCGACAGTGAGCTTATGCAGCTAGACAACGGGGTTATCTTGGAAGGTAGCGATCTCAGCAGCCTAGACACGTATACCAGTGGCTTTCGGCTAACGGCAGGTTTTAGCCCTTGGCGCCTTCCCCAACTGGATATCGGCGCTGAAATTGCCTATCGCGAAAGCGAAGAAGTCGCCATTGCCTCCAATATTAACCCGCTGATTATGGATACGCTGAGCTTGGGCGGCGCCATTATTGCCGGAGTTCGCATGGGCGCCTTTAGCGTCTATGCGAAATCCGGCATCACCGAATGGCGCGGTGAAAGCAATGTGGAAGGTGCCGACGAAAGCGGTAGCGCAATGCTGCAAGGCTTTGGTGCGACCATGACGATTAATCGGCTGGTCAGTCGCTTAGAGTATGAACGCATCGATGCCCCCACGCTCAACCACCTCAATATGCTAAGCGCCTCGTTGCATCTGCCGTTTTAACGGTTTTCATCTTCTGAAGGCGCTGGCGGTGTCCAAACTGGTACATCTTCGCGCTGTGGCTCGTTCCAATCTTGCTGCATAGCGCTGTTCAAAGCGCTTTCCAGCTTCATAAACAGCTCGCCGTAGCGGGGGCTAAAGCTAATACCTTGCTCTATTTCTTTCCAAACGTTAAACAGCTCATCTTCATGGGCCTTTTCATTCTGCACAAAAGCCCAGGTCATTTGCTTAGCCCGCATGGGGTGAACGCCCATGGCAGTTAGCGCATGACCGCCCAACTCTAAGGCAGAATGATAGGTTTCACTCACCACATCATCGGCACCAGCTTCTCGCAGCCGATAGCCGTGGCCACGGTCGAAAGCCCGCGCTAGCACCCAGAGTTTGGGATAGAACTGCTTGACGTGCTTAACCATTTGCACAGCGCGGTCAGGGTCGTCTATTGCGATAACGATCAACCGCGCGTTCTCAATCCCAGCGGTTTCTAGCAAATCGGAGCGGGTGGCGTCACCAAAGTAGCTTTTAATATTGATCTTACGCAGGTTCTCGATCTGCTCGATCTCATGATCCAGCGCCACAATAGGAATGTTGTTGGCGCGTAGCAAACGGCAGATAATTTGCCCAAACCGACCGACGCCAGCCACGATAACGGGCGCCTCTTCTTCGATCGTATCAGCCTCACGATCATCGTTGGAGGCAGTTCGATAGTACGGCAACACTAGCCTGTCGTAGACGATAAACAGCAGCGGCGTTAAGAACATCGACAGGGCCACAACGAGCGAAAGAATCTGAGCAATATCAGCCGGTATAACGCTATTTTGTACGCTATAGGTAAGCAATACAAAGCCAAACTCGCCGGCCTGGGCAAGGCTTAAGGTAAACAGCCAGCCGTTACTGCCCCGCACTTTGAACAGCAGCGCCAAGCCCAGCAAGACGATGCCCTTGACCACGATAACCGCCAAGCCTAACGAAAGAATCGTGCCCCACTCTGCTGCCAGCACAGAAAAATTGATCCCCGCCCCAACGGTAATAAAAAACAACCCCAGCAGCAGGCCTTTAAACGGCTCAATATTGGCTTCAAGCTCGTGCTTGAACTCACTGTTAGCGAGCACCACACCGGCTAGAAATGCACCCAACGCCGGCGATAAATTAACTAGGCTCATTAGTGCGGCAATACCTATCACCAGCATTAGCGCCGTGGCGGTAAACACCTCACGCAGGCCAGAGCCAATCACATAGCGAAACAGTAAAGGCACTAGGTAGTAGCCACCAACCACCACGCTCCCAATGGCCGCCACGACCACCAGGGCATGTGCCCAGCCAGGCAGGCTGGATACTAGACTTAAGCTTGCGTGGGCGTCATCACCGCCGGCGCTCATTAATGCAGGCAGCGCTAGCAGCGGAATAAGCGCCAGCATGGGAATAACAGCAATATCTTGAAACAGTAAAACCGAGAAAGCACTGCGCCCACCTTCGGTTTTAACAAGCCCTTTTTCATTTAGCGTTTGGAGCACAATCGCAGTAGACGACAGTGCAAAAATAAACCCGATAGCTAATGACGTTTGCCACACCAAGCCCAGCCACCAAGCGATAGCCGCACCGGCTGCCGCCGTTAGCACCACCTGAAGCCCTCCCAATCCCAGCAGGCGTACGCGCATGGCCCACAGCGCTTTGGGATCAAGCTCCATACCGACTAAAAATAGCATCATCACGACGCCAAATTCCGCGAAGTGCTGAATCGTATTGGTCTCTTGACCGACCAGCCCTAGGATGGGGCCAATGACCACGCCGGCAACCAAATAACCCAACACTGACCCCAGACCAAAGCGCTTGGCGAGAGGAACCGCAATCACCGCGGCCAGCAGATAGATAAACGCTTGAACAAAGTAGGCCGTCATTTTTTCATCCGCCGTAAGGGTAGAGCACGAAACCAACTAAACATGCCAAATTGGCAATAACCGTCAGCCAAAAAAAGACTCGGAAGCTGGTTTTTTGCGTTTTATGCCGCCACCGCTGCTGCGCCAGCAGTGCCCCTGGCCAGCCACCGGCTAGTGCAAGCAGGTGAAGCGATTTTTCACTCACCCGCCGGCGGTTTTTAATCGCCGCTTTTTTATCGATAACATAAGTGATGTAGGTGATCACGCTAACCACCGCATAAAGTGCCGCAATATAAATCAATATGGTTGAACCTGAAAAAGATAAGCAATGATCGTCGCTGTCGACTACTTACGTCGCTGAGAAGGCTTGCCACCGGCGGTAGGCTTACCCCGCGCGATGTGTCCTTTACCCGTCCCTTTCGCGCCAGCTTTGCCCTTGGCGCCGGGTTTATTTGCGCCAGGCTTTCCTACCGTCGAGCTTTTGCCTTTGGCATGGGGCTTACCTGATCGAGCAGTTTTAGCTCTTGGGTCTTTGTGTACTTTGCCGCTGCCAGCCTTGGCGCCAGGCTGGTTTTTCTTTTCAGTATTTGAACGTGCGCTGTAGTTGGGTCTGTCAATTTTAGGTTTGCTTTTCTTCTTCTCTGGCGCAGCCTCTGAGCTTTCGGTCAGCGTGACGATGGTATCGATCTCTTTAACGGTTAGATCGCGCCAGTCGCCCAGCGCTAAGCCTTTAAGCGGTACGTTCATAATCCGCGTGCGAATTAGCTGCGTAACGTCATAGCCAAAATATTCGCACATGCGGCGAATTTGGCGATTGAGCCCTTGCACCAAGGTAATCGTGAATACAAACGTCGACTCTTTGCGCAATTTACAGCGCTTGGTTACCTTGCCGAGAATAGGTACACCATTCTGCATGCCGTCAATAAACTCATCGGTAACCGGCTTGTTGACCGTCACCTGATACTCTTTTTCATGATTGTTATTAGCGCGTAAAATCTTATTAACCAAGTCGCCGTTATTGGTTAAAAAAATCAGCCCCTGGGAGTCTTTGTCGAGCCTACCGATGGGAAAAATGCGCGCGCCGTGTTTTACAAACTCAACGATATTGTCTTTTTCGCTGGATTCGGTGGTGCTGACAATGCCCACCGGCTTATTCAGCGCAATCAGAACCAGATCATCTTCCTCCTGAGGCTCAATGTCTTGGCCATTAACTTTAACCAGATCCCCCGCGACCACCTGGTCGCCGGTAGTGGCGCGGCGACCGTTAATCCAGACGTTGCCCTGCTCCACAAAACGGTCGGCTTCGCGTCGCGAGCACATACCGCTTTCACTAATGTACTTATTAATACGAGTAGATTTTCGTAACGACATAAAACGTTAACCAGCGGTAATAGATCAAAAAAACGCTGCCGCCCAGTGACAGCAGCGCTCAATAAACACGAAAAACGGGCTAGCCCGTGTTGCGCAGCCCTGCCGCAATGCCGGCCATGGTGACCATCAACGCACGCGAAAGGTCTGCGCTAATAGCACCGTCGGCGTCACGATTACGCTGCAGCAGCTCCGCCTGAAGGCCGTGGAGCGGGTCGATGTAAGGATTACGCACATCAATCGCTTGGCGAATCAGCGGCGTGTTCTCTAGCAGCTTTTCTTGCTGAAGAATATCGAGAACCGCATCTTCCAATGATGCGAAACGATGGCGTAATTTTTTACCCAGCGCTTTTAGCGAAGGTTCATCCACCAAACGGTGCTCGTAATACGCTGCAATCGCCACGTCAGCTTTGGCCAACAGCATCTCAAGCATGTCCAAGTAGGTACCGAAGAATGGCCAGTCCTTGCGCATTTCCTGCAGCACTTCGCGCCCGCCGGGCTGTTCCAGCCGCTTCGCAAAAGCTTCGCCACTGCCCAGCCATGCGGGCAACATTAGGCGAATCTGTGTCCAGGCGAAAATCCATGGAATCGCGCGCAGCGTTTCGACGCCGCCATCTTGACGGCGCTTGGTGGGCCGCGAGCCTAGCGGTAGTCGCCCTAATGCTCCTTCGGGGGTGACCGCACGGAAATACGGCACAAAATCGGGGTCTTCCCTCACGACGCCTACATAGGCGGCATGGCCGACCTTCGCGAGCTGGTCCATCTCCTCGCGCCACTGAGGTTCTGGCGCACGCGGCGGCAGCAGCGTCGCTTCAAGCACCGCACAGGCATAGATTTCCATAGAACGCAACGCGATATCCGGCTGGCCAAACTTGAAGCGAATCATCTCGCCCTGTTCGGTCACCCGCAGGCTGCCGTTCACCGAGCCCGGGGGCTGAGAGAGAATCGCCGCATGGGCAGGACCGCCGCCACGACCTACTGTGCCACCGCGACCATGAAACAAGGTTAAGTCCACGCCATGGCGCTCGCATACAGCCACAAGCGATTCTTGGGCACGGTACTGAGCCCAGGCTGCTGCAAGCTGACCGGCATCTTTAGCCGAGTCTGAGTAACCAATCATGACCTCTTGGCGGTCGCCAATTAGCGCACGATAGCCCGGTATTGAGAGCAGCTGATCAACCACGGCGCCGGCATGATCCAGGTCGTTGAGCGTTTCAAACAGCGGTGCAATCGGCAGCGTCATCTGCCCACCGACTTCTTTCATCAGCAGCGCTACGGTGAGCACATCTGAAGGCTCTGCGGCCATGGAGATAATGTAAGTACCCAGCGCTTCGGTGTGCTCTTGAGCAATCACTTTAAAGGTGTCCAGCACTTCACGAGACTCGGCCGAGCAGTCCCAGCGACGCGGAATCAGCGGTCGACGCGAGGCAATCTCAGACAGCAGGAATTCTTGGCGCTTGGCTTCGTCCCACTCTTGGTAGTGGCCAAGCCCAAGTGCACTGGTTAGCTCTTCGATAACCTGGGCATGGCGGCTCGCTTCTTGGCGCAGGTCCAGCTTGGTTAGCGTCACGCCAAATACTGCCACTCGACGCAGGGTATCAAGCAGCGCGCCGTTGGCAATGGTATCGAGGCCAACATCGCACAGCGAGCGGTAGCAGGCGAGCAGCGGCGAGTAGAGCTGATCGCGGGTTTCAATAATAGGCCCGCCGTCATAGTTACGTCCGTCCAGCTCGGCCTTAGCCCAGTCGCGGGTCGCTTCGACTCTTGCTAGCAAGCGCTTGAGAACTTCGCGATACGGTTCCGCCACATCACCGGCTTCGGCTTTAAGTGCACTATTGGCCTTCCACATGGAAAGCTCGGTTTTCAACTGTTCAAGATCGCGCAAATACAGATCGGCGGCCATCCAGCGACCCAGCAATAGCACTTCGCGGGTCACCTTAGCGGTAACGTTGGGGTTGCCATCGCGATCGCCGCCCATCCAGGAAGCGTAGCGTATAGGCGCGGCATCCAGAGGCAGCCGCTCACCTGCTGTATCCAGCAGCAGGTTGTCCAGATCGCGATGAAAATCAGGCACCGCCTGCCACAGTGAATTTTCAATGACAGCAAAACCCCACTTGGCCTCATCCACCGGTGTTGGCCGCTCGTGGCGGATCTCATCGGTGTGCCAGGCTTGGCTAATTAGCTCTTCCAGGCGCCCCTGGGCACGGGCGCCACGCTCAGGATAATCTTCCGAGCTTTCAATAGCGGTTAAGCATTCATCAATCGCATCGTATTTTTGAATGAGCGTACGGCGAATAACTTCGGTGGGATGCGCAGTCAGAACAAGCTCAACGCGCATATTGGCGAGCGTTTCGACCAGCTTACGCGGTGAATTACCGGCTTTTTTGGCACGCTCAAGCAGTTCGCCGAGCACTGGTTGGAAGCCGGGTTTGTAATCTTCAACGCGACGAAAACGCGCCCGGTAGTGCTGCTCGGCAATATTAGCCAGATTCAAAAACTGGTTAAACGCCCGAGTGACCGGCAGCAGGTCACGCTCGGGTAGCTGGCGAAGATACTCAATTAACTCACGCTGCTGCAGCGAATCACCCTGACGCCCGCGCTTGGCATGGGCGCGAATCGTTTCAATTTTATCGACAAATGCTTGGCCTAAATCATCGGCAATCGTTCGCCCCAGGCTATCACCTAGAATGCGTACGTTATCGCGCAGGGATTCGTGTAGGTCTTGACTCATTGGCATGGCCTCCTTGCAAAGGTCGCATCATCATTAGATTAAGCATGATTAAATCAGGAATGGCTGGGGTGTTTTTCTTGTGCTTTAGCTGCCTGCCAGTGGGCCTCCATTTCATCTAGAGAGGCATCTTGTAGCGGCCGCTGGGCAGCGCTAAGTTCGCGCTCAATATGGCGAAAACGGCGTTCGAATTTAGCATTAGTGGCACGCAGGCACTGTTCAGGGTCTGCATTCAGCGTGCGGGCAAGATTGGTTACCGCAAACAACAGGTCGCCCACTTCTTCTTGGGCATGCCGCTGGTCGCCGGCGGCAAGCGCCTCCTCGACTTCGGCCAGCTCCTCACGAATTTTGGCTACTACGCCTTCAGCATCAGGCCAATCGAAGCCCACCCTTGCGGCCCGTTTAGACAGCTTAGCGGCGCGGCTAAGTGCAGGTAGCGTGCGCGGCACGTCGTCGAGTACCGACGGCATATCGGCGGCTTTTTCGGCGCGCGCTCTTTGCTCACGCTCTTCGGCTTTCAGCGACTCCCAGCGGCTGTTGACCTGCTGAGACTGTATCTCTTCAGCGCTCACGCCCGGCGAGCGGCGCGAGGCAAGCGTGCCGTCGGGAAACACGTGGGGATGGCGGCGCAGCATCTTAGCGGTCAGCGTATCGACAATGTCAGCAAAGTCGAAGCGCTGCTCCTCTGCACCGAACTGAGCATAATAAACCACTTGGAAAAGTAGGTCGCCTAGCTCGCCGGGCAGTTCATTGAAAGCACGCCTTTCAATGGCATCGGCCACTTCATACGCTTCTTCCAATGTGTGCGGCACGATGCTGTCCCAATTTTGCTGCAGATCCCACGGGCAGCCCTGCTCGCAATCGCGCAGCACCTGCATAAGGGTCAGCAGATCATCCATACGGTGGCGCATTATGCTCCTCCCTTGCGACGTTGGTGATCGGGGTCGGCGTTACGCAGGCGGCGCACTTCGGTGACGTTAGGCAACTGCTGAATACGTGAAAACAGACGACCCAGTGACTCAAGGCCATCCACTTCTAACGTTATCCGCAGACGAGCGATGCTCTCGTCGGTATTGGTTAAGGTATTGACGGCGAGGACGTTGACCTTTTCATTACCCAATAAGCTGGTGACATCACGCAGCAGCCCCGAACGATCCCAGGCTTGAATTTCAATCGTCACCGGATAGCGCGTCTGGGCACGCTCGCCCCACTCTACCTCAATAATGCGTTGAGGCTCGTCCAGGCGTAATTGCAAAATATTGCTGCAGTCCTGACGATGAACGGTGACGCCACGCCCTTGAGTGATAAAGCCAACAATTGGCTCGCCGGGCACCGGACGGCAGCAATTCGCCATACTGGTTTTGAGATTGCCTACGCCAAGCACCGTAATATCGCTTTTCGTGGCCTTGCTCGATTGGCGCTTAGGCTTGGCAAGCAGCCGGTCGAGCTGCTCTTGGTCATCGGTCTCGCCGAACAGCTGCTGCGCCTGGTGAAGCACTTGGCCAATACGTAAGTCACCGGCGCCGATTGCGGCATACATATCCTCAGCATTGAGGTAGTTCACGGCCTTCGCCAACCTAGGCAGGTCAAGGTCTTCGACATCTAGACGGCGCATCTCGCGGTCAAATAGCGCGCGCCCTTCGTCAAGGTTCTGATCCCTCGCCTGGTGCTTAAACCACGCTTGTATTTTGGCTCTGCCGCGGGAAGTTCGCACGTAGCCCAGGCTAGGGTTTAGCCAGTCGCGGCTAGGCCCGCCTTTAGTGGCCGTTAGAATCTCCACCTGCTGGCCGGTTTTCAACTTATAAGTCAGCGGCACAATGCGGCCATTAATTTTGGCGCCCCGGCAACGGTGGCCTATTTCCGTGTGCACGCGGTACGCAAAATCGATGGGGGTCGCGACACGCGGCAGGTCAATCACATGGCCATCTGGGGTAAAGACGTAGATACGGTCAGGGGCGACATCGCTGGCCAGTCCTTCGCGGAGATCGCCAAAGCCGCCAACTTCGTCCTGCCACTCCAGCACTTGACGCAGCCAAGCGATTTTTTCTTCGTAGCTACGACTTTTAGCGTTGGTATCATGGCCTTTGTAGCGCCAGTGGGCACAAACGCCTAGCTCGGCTTCTTCGTGCATGGCGAAGGTGCGAATCTGAATTTCGAGCACCTTGTTTTCTGGCCCCATCACGGCCGTATGCAGTGACTGATAGCCATTTTTTTTGGGGTTGGCGATATAGTCGTCAAACTCATTGGGCACATGATGCCAGCGCGAGTGAATAATCCCGAGTACGGTGTAGCAGTCGGTCACCTCAGGCACCAAAATGCGCACCGCGCGCACATCGTTGACCTGGGAGAAGTCGATCCGCTTGCGCTTCATCTTTCGCCAGATTGAGTAGATGTGCTTGGCGCGACCATCCACGTCATAGCGGTGAATGTGCTGAGCTTCCATCAAGGCTTTGATGGTTTCCACGACATCATGAATATAACGGTCGCGGTCAAGGCGCTTTTCCGCCAGTAGCTTAGCAATCGCTTTGTATTCATCTTCGTGCAAATAGCGAAACGAGAGGTCTTCCAGCTCCCACTTAAGTTGACCAACCCCTAGCCGATGCGCCAGCGGGGCATAAATATCGGCAACTTCACGGGCAACCTGTAAACATTTTTCCAGCGGCGCATCTTTGACCTGACGCAGCGCACAAGTACGCTCGGCGATTTTGATCAGCGCCACGCGCACGTCACCGACCATATTGACCAGCATTTTGCGCAGATTTTCCTGCTGATTATGCTGCCCCATAGCATGGTCAGGCGCCAGCGGATAGCTGATCGCAGCCATTTGCAATACGCCATCAATGAGGCTGGAAACCTCACTACCAAAACGCTTGGAGACGCCCTCAAGGCTGAGTAAACCCTCTCGCACAGAGCGATAGAGCACTGCGGCTTCAAGAGTGGCTTGATCGAGCTTCAAATCACCAAGAATATCCGCCATTTCCAGCCCCATTCGGAAGCTAGAGCCGGGCGATAGCCAGACGCGATGCGTACGTGGCGCCTCAATTTCCAGCGTTTCGGCTAGTTTACAGGCGTCGACTAATCGCTCAGGATCCCTTAGGCGCACATCTTCTTGCAGGCGCGTTAACCATTGTTGTATGTCTACCTGCCCGCTAGCAGTGAGCGGTTGGTCCTCACGCACTTTTACCATGACAATAATTCATCCATTCAGAGAAGTGGTCTCCACACGACCGCCTCCGTGGCTCGATGCGATGGGCGAAAATAAAACCCGGCACTTCCAACCTATCAGCCTACAAAGCGCTTGCTTAACTAACAACAACTTAAATAATCTTTGCTTAAAACCATTTACTTAAAACCGTTCACTTAAAACTGCTTACTTAAAACCATCCACCTAAACACCATCAACCTCAAACAGCACCAGCGTTTCCATATGCGCAGTGTGAAGGAACATATCGGCGACGGCCACTTGCTTCACACGGTAACCCGCATGCACAAGATGTGCCGCATCTCGAGCAAGCGTTGCGGGGTCACAGGAAATATAGACCACTCTGGGCACCCGATGGTGAGCTAGCGCCTGACATATTGCCTCACCGCCGATGCGTGGCGGATCAAGCACCAGCGCGTCGCTATCACGGTGGGTGGCTAACAGCGCTTTAACGTTCGCGGGGTCGCTCAAATCTCCCTGCTCACCGCTTACCACCAGTTGATTACGCGCAGCATTGTCGGCAATGCGCGCCACCATGGCGGGGTTTCCTTCTGCCGCATGTACTTCAGCGCCGGCTGCTGCGATGGGCAGGCTGAAATTGCCAATACCCGCAAACAGGTCGAGTATTTTTTGCCCAGGCTTAGGCGCTAGCCATTCAATCACCTGAGCCACCATTTGCTGGTTAACCTGAGCGTTGACTTGTAAAAAATCGCCTGGCGCAAAGCTGAGCGCAAGCGGCGGCTGCCCGTCGAGCGTCAGCGATTCTTCCAACACCGGCGGCGCACCATCCCAGTGCAGCGTGGGCGTTTCACGCCCCAGCCAAGTGCCCAACGTTACCCGCTGGCTTTGCGCAAAGGCCTTCCAGCGCTCGGCATCCGGTGCGTGTTCTTTTAACTGACGGACTAACACTACCTGCGCACTCGGCGTTGCCAGTAGTTCGATATGACCTACCTGGCGCGGAGCCTCTAGCGTTTGCAGCAGTTCACGCAGGGGCGTTAGCAGCTGCTGTAAGGAGTCAACCAATACTGGGCACTGTTCAATGTCGACCAGCCGATGGCTATGGGCGGCCCGAAAACCTAGGTGGGTACCGCCTTGGCTATCTACTTTGACGCCTAACCGGGCACGCCGCCTATAGCCCTGGTCACTGCCCTGAATCGAACTAATGTCGCCCAGCGTGATGCCCTGACGCGCAAAGAGATCGCGCACCACGTCGCGCTTATGCGCACGCTGCGCGTCAATATTCAAATGCTGCAAATCGCAGCCGCCGCAGCGGCCAAAGTGTAGGCATGGCGGCGTTACGCGCTGCTCAGAGGTGGTCAACAGTGATTTGATATGCGCTTCGTCGTAGCGTTTGCGCGTCAAGTGAATAGCGACATCAACCCGCTCACCCGGCAAGGCCTGAGCGACAAACACGGTCTTACCATTGGCCGCATGGGCAACACCACGGCCATCATGCGCTAAGCGCTCAATCACTAACGGTGAGCTATCTTCGGAGAGGGCATGCACCCCTTTGCCACCTGGCGTACCCGCTAAACCAGAATGGCCCGATGCAGGCCTTGCTGGCCGCCGCTTTCCCAACATAGCCATCGTTATACTCCTGGGGCAAAAAGGCCGGTGGAAAGATAGCGGTCACCGCGGTCACAGACGATAAACACGATCACGGCATTTTCCGTTTGCTCTGCGATACGCAGCGCACCTGCCAAGCTGCCACCGGAGGACACACCCGCTAAGATGCCTTCTTCACGCGCTAGACGTCGCATATGCTCTTCCGCCTCTTGCTGGCCGATATCCAGGGTGACATCCACGCGAGGCGCTTCAAAAATAGCCGGCAGATATTCTTTTGGCCAACGCCGTATACCTGCGATGCTCGCGCCATCGGCAGGCTGCAAGCCAACAATTTGAATCGCCGGGTTCTGTTCTTTCAAATAGCGCGATACGCCCATGATGGTGCCAGTGGTGCCCATGGAGCTTACAAAGTGAGTCACTTCACCGCTCGTTTGCTGCCATATCTCAGGGCCGGTTGTACGGTAATGCGCCAGCGGGTTATCCGGGTTAGCGAACTGGTTGAGCGGCTTACCTTCCCCTCTGGCTATCATGTCATCCGCAATGTCGCGCGCCCCTTCCATGCCTCCCGCTTTGCTTGCCGAAACTAATTTTGCCCCATAGGCAGCCATTGCCTGCTTACGCTCATCCGAGGCGTTTTCTGGCATTACCAGCACCATCTGATAGCCTTTAATCGCCGCTGCCATGGCAAGCGCAATACCGGTATTGCCTGAAGTTGCCTCTATCAGTGTATCGCCGGGAGAAATCTCGCCGCGGGCTTCTGCCTCTATTAACATAGACAGCGCTGGGCGATCTTTAACCGATCCCGCGGGATTATTACCTTCAAGCTTAGCTAGCAGAGTATTGTTGCGCCCAGCACTAATTCGCTTCAGCCGCACCAACGGCGTATTACCCACCACATCTTCTAGCGTAGGATAGTTTTTAAAATCGTTTTTAAAATCGTTGTTGAGATCGTTCTTGAAATAGCTCATCGAACATTCCTTATCGTAACCGTTATGCTGCATTATATCGGTGCTGCCTCGGCCTGGACAGGCAACCTCATTGAATCAGCGAGCTTCTTTCATGTCTTTGAATACCCGTCTTCTGTTTGCCTTACTCGGTTTACCCCTTTTGGTATACGCCATCATGGCCGTACTCCTGGTGGTACAGAACGGTGCCCAGACGCATACCATGAAAAAAGAGCGCCTAGAAAATGCTGTCGAACTAATAACACCCAGCCTCAGTGAGGCGGTAGCTGATGCCGACGTTGAGCTGCTTGAGAACGTAGCGCGTCAACTACTGAGCCTCAATGGGCTTAGAACGGTAGCGGTGTTTAATGAGCAAGGCAGCCGCCTATTATTACTCGGCAAGTCCGCCCTCGCGTCGCTGAGTCCACCGGCGGATCAGCAGCTTATTATGGAAGACGATAGGTGGCGATTACGCATACCGCTCACGACGGTCAACGCTGACGATTTAAATATCCTAGGCTGGCTAGATGTAGAAATGGATATTCGTGCGCTGACGCTTGAGCGCTATAAATTGATTGCCAGCCTTAGCCTAGGTGGCATGCTGCTAGGGCTGCTATTGTTTTTAATCGCCTTTGCCATCAGCCGATACGTTACCCGGCCTATTGAAGAAGCCAGCCATGCTCTGTATCGATTGTCCCGCGGCGATTATCAACTGCGCTTAGCGTCCTCGGGTGCCGCTGAGCTCAATCACCTCTATAACCATGTCAATACGCTTGCGGAACACTTTCAGCAGTCGCAGCGCGATATGCAAACGCAAATAGAGCAGGCCACCAGCGAACTGCAAGCATCAATGAAAACCATTGAAGAGCAGAACATAAAGCTCGATTTGGCTCATCGCAGCGCGCTGCGTGCAAACGCTGTAAAGTCTGAATTTCTTGCCAATATGAGCCATGAAATCCGTACACCGCTGAACGGTATTATAGGCTTTTGCCGATTACTGGGCCGCTCATCACTGGACACCCGCCAGCAGGAGTGGCTTCAACACGTGCATCGCGCCTGCGACAACCTGCTCATGCTGGTTAATGACGTGCTCGACTTTTCTAAGCTTGAGGCCAATCGCCTGACCCTAGAAGAAGCCGATATTGATATCGTGACGCTGGTCGATGAGGTGATGGGGCTGCACGCGCCAGAAGCCCAGCGTAAGCAGTTGCATTTAGTGGCGATGGTATACGACGATGTGCCGACACCGCTATGCGGCGACCCGCTACGTATCCATCAGGTATTGAACAACTTAATCAGCAATGCGCTTAAGTTCACCCATCAGGGTGAAGTGATTGTTCGCGTCATGCTGGATAACCATGAAGGGCAGCATGTGGTGCTGAGCATCAGCGTCAGTGACACCGGTATTGGCTTAAGCGACACCCATCAGCAGGCGTTATTTAACGCGTTTACACAAGCAGAGCCCAGCCATTCGCGCCAGTTTGGCGGCACCGGCCTAGGGCTTACCATTTGTCGTCAGTTGATTGAACGCATGGGTGGTGAGATCAGCGTTGAAAGCGAGCTTGGCACGGGCACTACGTTCTCGTTTACGCTGCCAATGCTGGCGCATAAAGCCATTGAGCGCCCCCCGGAAATCAGCCTCGATAATCCCCATATACGCCTGTATGAAGAACACCTGCCCACTCGGCATATGCTGGAGCATTTGCTTCAGCGCTGGCAAGCGATACCGATGCCAGTAGATGCCTTAGAGCAGGAGCAGCTGCTAATCCTTGGGTTAGAGCACAATGATTTTAGCCCCGAACGTCAAACCCATTGGCAAAACGTGATTAATCAAACCCCGTGCCCGGTGTTGATTTTAGCCAATAGCAATAGCTTTGACCTGCCGCCTCTGCGCTTAACCTATGGTGGCGAAACGCTTTATAAGCCCTTTTCACGTGATCAGTTGGCAACCTCGCTGGATCAACTGCTGTTACCTGCGCTTGTTCCCAGTAAGCCTGCAGACCATCCCAACTTGCCACCTACTGAGTCATCGGTCTTAAAGCTTTTGATTGTGGACGATAATGCGCCGAACCGGGAGTTGCTTAAAAGCATGCTAGAAAGCCCGACAATTCACATCACAGCGGTAGAAAGCGGTCATCACGCGCTAGAGTTTGCACGCAACCATAACGTTGATATGGTGCTAATGGATATTCGCATGCCGGGGCTAGACGGCGTTCAAACCACTCATGCACTGCGCCGTCTGAGCAGCACCTGGGCACGCTGCCCAATTGTGGCCGTTACCGCCCACGTACTCAGCAGTGAGCGCGAAAAGTGGCTGGCGGAAGGTTTAGATGACGTACTCATCAAACCCATCGATGAGACGCAGCTGCACCAGCTACTGAGTAGATTTTTAAGCCATACGCACCGACTGGCCGATTTTAGGACGCCACCGTCCTCACCGATGGGCGCCAAAATGGCCATTAAACCGCGCTATGCCAATACCAAGCCCGCGACATTACCGGTGGTGGATTTGGAGCTGGGAGCGCACCTAGCGGGCGGCAAAGACTACCTAGCGCGCGAGCAGCTAAAGCGGCTAATTGATGGCCTTGACGAGAGTGAAAAACAAATGCGCAGCGCCTACTCACAGCAAAACTTGGCGACGCTGCTGGATTGGGTACACGGATTGAATGGCGCTAGCCGCTACTGTGGCGCGCCTGAATTGGCGTTGCTGGTAGAAACGCTGGAAACCCGGCTTCGCACCAGTGGTTTAGACCATGTACATGGGCTCTTAGAAGACCTATATAGAGCCATGGCAAAGCTGCGAACGTATCGCCCGCTGCTACTTAGGCATTAATGCAGGCTCTTTCAACCAACGCTATAGGTTAATCGCTGGCTTGATGGTTAAGCGGTTAGCGCTCCAGCACCACGAAGGCCACCGCATACTCCGCTTCATCGCTTAGCGTAACATGGCTCGCCGTGACGCCCGCCGCCAGAAGGAGCCGTTCAGCTTCACCACTAAGCAAAAAATGCGGCTTACCCAAAGTGTCATTAAGCACCTGAATATCACACCACTGCATGCCTTCTCGCAGGCCCAGTCCGAGCGCTTTCACAAACGCTTCTTTAGCGGCAAACCGTTTGGCCAAGAAGGCGGCAGGCTGTGACTTTTGCAACCATGCAGCATGCTCATCGGGGCCTAAAATACGCTGAGCAAAGCGTGGACCGTGACGCTTTACAGCCTGTGCAAAGCGTTCAACGCGGGCAATATCAGAGCCAATTCCCACTATCATCGCCAACATAACCTCTAAACAGAGAAACCGCTCATTAGTGCCCGCAGCATCCGTTATGGTGATGCTCAGAATCACCTTCATGGCCAGCGCTCTCGCCATGCGAATGATCGTGTTCCAGATCATGGGCATCTAACGCGGCCATTAAGCCAGCTTCTTGACCGGCAATGATCAAGCGTTTCATCTCCTGCACGGCCTCTTTGAGACCCACGAAAAGCGCGCGCGCAATGATTGCGTGACCAATATTGAGTTCGTTAACGCCCGGCAATGCAGCAATTGCCTCAACGTTGTGATAGTGCAAACCGTGACCGGCATTAACGACTAAACCCAGCGACACAGCGTGAGTAGCAGCAACAGTTAAGCGATGGTATTCCGCATTCGCGGCGTCGCTACCGCACCGAGCCTCGGCATAAGCACCGGTATGCAGTTCGATAGTAGGTGCGCCAGCGCGATGGGCTGCGTCAATCTGAGCTTCCTCAGGATCGATAAACAGCGAAACATCACAGCCTGCTGCGCGCAAACGCTGGCAAGCGCTCTCAATCACGTCAAAGCCGCCAACAACATCCAAACCGCCTTCAGTGGTTAACTCTTCACGCTTTTCAGGCACTAAGCAGACATGCGCGGGACGCACCTCCTCAGCCAGGGCCAGCATCTCTTCGGTAACGGCCATTTCTAAATTCATGCGCGTATTAAGCATCTCGGCCAAAATGCGCACGTCTCGCGGCTGTATATGGCGACGGTCTTCACGCAAATGCACCGTAATACCATCGGCACCGGCTTCCTCGGCGACTAAAGCCGCCTGCACGGGGTCGGGATAACGCGTGCCTCGGGCTTGGCGAAGTGTCGCAATGTGATCAATATTGACGCCTAACAGTATCCGAGGGGGATGCATAGTGCCTCCAACGCAGTAAGAAGATAAGAGTTGAAATTATTAAATACAGCCATTAAGAGCGATGACGACGGCGAGCCAAATCAAGCATCAGCTCTCGTGAGCGCAAAACAGCGGTACCCAGATGAGGCGCTAGCGCCGCGCGCATAACGGCTTTAAGCGCATTGGCAAGCCCTTCATGCTGCCAATCGCCTTGCTCAATGTAGCGCAGCGTTCGGCCATCTAGCCCGCGCTCGGCAGCGGCAAATGCCCTGCTAGCGGCATCGAAACGATAGCGCAAATGGGGGTCTAAAACGCCACCGTCAAGCGTTGTAAACTGCGGCGTTGCCTCCAGCGTTTCTAGCAGCGCCCATTCATAGCGGCGCAGCGCTAGCGCACGTTCTGCAGGAGCCGGCAATGCTTCTAACAGCACCGTATAAAACGCGAACACGTCCGGCGCCGACAGCTCTAATGGCATAAGCCGTGTGGCGATTTCATTCGCATAGAGCCCGCACAGCAGCCCTTCACCTGCCAGTAGCGCTGTTTGCCCACGAGACTCCATCAGCGTAAGCCGCTTCAACTCACGCGTACCTTGCCAAGTCACAAAGAGCGGTGTGAATGGCTGCAAGCGCTGGCGCGACTTTGAACCAGGCCGCTGACCGCCGTGAGCAACGGCACGCACCCTACCGTGGTTGAGTGTTAGTAGATCTACTAACGCGCTGGTTTCACGGTAAGGCCGCCGGTGCAGCAGAAAAGCCGGCTCCGGCGGCATCGCTAAGCTCAATCTAGGTCGTAACCTAGGCTTTTCAACGCGCGTTCATCGTCTGACCAGCCGCGTTTTACTTTAACCCATAGGTTGAGCATTACTTTTGTGCCTAGCGCGCGCTCCATATCCAGACGCGCTTCACGGCCAATGCTCTTGATCCGATCGCCATTTTCACCAATCAGTATGACTTTCTGACCTTGGCGCTCGACCAGAATCAACGCACTGATGTGCGTCACACGCTCGGTCTCGCGAAACTCTTCAATTTCAACGGTCATCTGATAAGGCAGTTCATCGCCCAGTTGGCGCATGACTTTTTCACGTACCATCTCAGCTGCCATAAAGCGCATGCTTTTGTCGGTAATCTGATCTTCGGGGAAAAAGTGAACGCTTTCAGGAAGGTATTTAGCCACCTCGTCTTCTAGCGTGTCTACCTGGGTGCCGTGCTTGGCGGAAATAGGCACCACCGCAGCGAAATCGCGACGCGCACCGACCTCTGCTAGCCACGGCAACAGGTCGCCTTTTTCACTTAGCCGATCAACTTTGTTAACGGCAAGAATCACCGGCGCTTTTACATGTTCCAAGCGCTTGAGAACGGCCTGGTCTTCTTCCGTCCAGCGGGTGCGGTCAATGATGAACACCACACAATCAACGTCGCGCAATGCCTGAGTCGCCGCTTGGTTCATAAAGCGGTTAATCGCCTTATTACGATCTTTGGACATAATATGCATGCCCGGGGTATCGACATAGACAAACTGCGTCTCTTCAACCGTTTTAATGCCCATCACCTGATGCCGCGTGGTTTGCGGGCGCCGTGATGTAATCGACACCTTCTGCCCTAGAATACGGTTCATGAGGGTGGACTTGCCCACGTTGGGTCGACCGACAATGGCAACGAATCCACAGGATTGGCTCATGATTTGTCTCCAGGACTTTTTTCAAGATACGAAAGCGCTTCTTCTGCCGCTTGTTGTTCAGCATGGCGGCGGCTAGGGCCTTTACCGGTGGTATGCTCAGTCAACAGGTCAATGTAGCATTCCACGGTAAAGGTCTGGGCATGCGCCTCACCCTTCACGCAGACAACTTCATAGCGCGGCAATGCTGCTTGGCGCGACTGAAGAAACTCCTGCAACCGGGTCTTGGGATCTTTTTGGGTATCTTGTAGCGAGATATTGCCAAGCCGTTCTGCATACCAATCCAATACGCGGTCACGCACAACGTCCATGCCTGCATCCAGATAGATAGCGCCAATGATAGCCTCAACCGCGTCTGCCAAAATTGATTCGCGCCGATGCCCGCCGCTTTTCATTTCGCCAGACCCTAGCCGTAAACATTCGCCAAACTCCATTTCACGCGCAAGCTCGGCCAACGTTTGGCCTTTCACTAATCGCGCGCGTAGGCGTGAAAGCTGGCCTTCACGCGCCTGTGGAAAGAGCTGAAACAGTGCTTCGGCAATCACAAAATTGACAATAGAGTCACCTAGGAACTCCAGGCGCTCATTGTTACGACCACCGAAGCTGCGGTGGGTCAAGGCCAACTCCAATAGCATATCATCGCCAAAGGTATGGCCGATTCGTCGGCAAAAAGCGTTCAAGGAATTACTCACAGCTCTCCTACGTCATTGACGTTAACTAAAGTGACATAACTGACTAAACTCAACGTAAGCAAAACCTTCATTCAATGCGCCGCACGCTGGTAAAACTCGGCAACCCGCCGTCCCAGTGCATCCATACCGCAAAGGCACGACCAACAATATTCTCTTCCGGCACAAAGCCCCAATAGCGGCTGTCGTTGGAATGATCACGATTGTCACCCATCATGAAATAGTGCCCTGCAGGCACTTCCACTTCACGCATTTGCGGGCCAGGGTCGCGCGGGTTGTTATAAACAAAGTGGTCAGCGTCGCCTAGCGTTTCTGCTAACAGTAGCTGTTCAGGAGAGGCCTCAGGGCCCTCTTCAGTCAACTCTTTAGCAATCGGCTCACCGTTGATGTAAAGCTGCTTGCCCTCATAACGAATGCGATCTCCCGGCAACCCCACCACGCGTTTGATGAAATTCACCGAGGGCTCGTCAGGAAAGCGAAATACCATCACATCGCCACGTTCGGGGTCATCCACTTCGATAAAACGGGTATTCACCACCGGCAACCGCAGGCCGTAGGCAAATTTATTGACCAGGATAAAGTCGCCCACTTCGAGCGTAGGCCGCATTGAACCCGAGGGAATCTGGAACGGCTCAACAATAAAACTACGCACTACGAGCACGATCAACAGCACCGGAAAAAACGAACGGGCGTAATCGACGGGCCACGGTTCTTTCAGCAGCTTTTCACGGGTGGGTTCGTCTAACCCTTCCTGGGTATTGGCATCAGCTGTCGCAACACGCTGGCGACGTTTAGGCCTTAACAGCACCACATCGAGTAGGTAAATAACGCCCGAAAGCGCAACGGCGAGTACCAGAAGTAATGAAAAATCCATGGGTGGTATTCTTTCCTAGTCGTTAACCTTGAGCACAGCAAGGAAGGCATCCTGAGGGATTTCCACGCGCCCTACCTGTTTCATGCGTTTCTTACCTGCTTTCTGCTTCTCGAGCAGTTTCTTTTTACGGCTAACATCGCCGCCATAACATTTAGCCGTTACGTTTTTACGCAGCGCTTTTACCGTTGAACGTGCCACGACCTGGCCACCGATAGCGGCCTGAATAGCTACGTCAAACATCTGCCGTGGGATCAGTTCTTTCATCTTCTCCACCAGCAAACGTCCGCGATGATGGGCGTGATCGCGGTGGATAATAACCGCTAGCGCGTCTACTTTATCGCCATTAATAAGCACATCAAGGCGCACCAGTTTAGCCATCTCAAAGCGCTCGAAGTTATACTCAAGCGATGCATAGCCTTTGGAGATCGACTTCAGACGGTCAAAGAAGTCCATGACCACTTCCGACATTGGCAATTCGTAAGCCAGCTGAATCTGGTTACCCAGAAATTGCATGTCTAGCTGAGTACCACGGCGCTGTTCGCATTCCGTAATGACATTGCCAACATACTCCTGAGGAACCAAAATATTAGCGCGCACTACCGGTTCGCGCATTTCATCAACATCGGCCATATCTGGCAATTTAGACGGATTGGAGACGTAGTTAAGGTCGCCATTTTTCATCGCCAGCTCATAGACAACGGTCGGCGCGGTGGTGAGCAGATCAATATCATACTCACGCTCAAGCCGCTCCTGAACGATTTCCATGTGCAGCGTACCAAGAAAGCCTACCCGGAAACCAAAACCCAATGCATCTGAGTTTTCAGGCACATAGGCAAGCGAGGCATCGTTAAGCGCAAGCTTTTCCAGGGCGTCACGAAAATCTTCGTAATCATCCGCACTCACCGGGAACATACCGGCGTAAACCTGCGGCTTAACTTTCTGGAAACCGGGCAACCGTTCTACATCGGGTGTTTTAGTGTGGGTAATGGTATCGCCCACAGGCGCGCCGTGAATCTCTTTGATACCGGCCACAACAAAGCCGACTTCACCGGCACGCAGAATATCAGTCTGCTTACGCATGGGCGTAAACACACCCACTTCGGTGGCATTCCAGTCGCGGCCCGTCGATTTGATGCGGAGTTTATCGCCTTTGCGCAGCGTGCCATCAAATAGCCGCACCAGCGATACAACGCCAAGATAGTTATCAAACCAAGAGTCGATAATCAGTGCTTGCAGCGGCGCATCCGGATCACCTTTTGGGGGCGGAATGTCGCGCACCAGACGTTCTAAAAGTGCATCAATACCAATACCGCTTTTGGCTGATACCTGGCAGGCATCGGTCGCATCAAGCCCTATGATCTCCTCAATTTCCTGTGAAACCTTGTCACAGTCAGCCTGAGGCAAATCGATTTTATTAAGGACAGGGAGAACTTCCAGGCCTTGTTCAATCGCGGTATAGCAGTTGGCCACCGACTGGGCTTCCACACCTTGCGCTGCATCTACCACCAGCAGAGCACCTTCACAGGCATAGAGCGAACGCGACACTTCGTAAGAGAAATCAACGTGCCCCGGCGTATCGATAAAGTTGAGCTGGTAAACCTGGCCATCGGCAGCCGTATAATCCAGCGTCACCGACTGAGCCTTGATGGTAATACCACGCTCGCGCTCAATGTCCATGGAATCGAGCACTTGCTCTTTAAGCTCACGTTCAGTTAACCCTTCACAGGTCTGAATTAAACGATCAGAGAGCGTCGATTTACCGTGATCAATGTGGGCAATAATAGAGAAATTACGTATGTGCTTGAGCTTTCCGTTGGGAACGTCTTGGGACATCGAGTCTGTTCTGCCTTAGTGATACGCAAGCGGCCGCAACAGCAGGCCGCTTCGAGAGTTCAAAGCTCGAAAACAGCTGCCGTTAGAACATAAAGGGCCATTTTCGACAAAAGATATTCGCCATTGTAGCGATATGCGCAGGATAGGAACAGCAGTCCGGCGAGAACCGCCGGACTAGGTGTGAAAAAAAGGTGTTTATTCTAGGCGTAACGCGACGAACAGCGAGCGGCCTTCGCGGAATAGACGTATTGGAATAGCGCGATCAGAGGGCAAACCTTCGACAATTTTCATCAGCTCGTCCGACGAGGACACGCTGCGATGATCAACACTCACCAGCACATCGCCGGGGCGAATGCCGGCATCAGCAGCGACGCTGTCAGGCTCAACCTGGCGAACCTCTACACCGCCAGGAATATTTAGCTGCTCGCGCGCTTCTTCGCCAACTTCTGCCACCGTTACCCCAAGGCGCACCTGATTATTACTACTAGCTTGGTCAGATTGCCCCTCAGCGTCTGGCCAGTTACCCAGCTCAACGGACTGAGAAATTTCTTCACCGTCGCGAATCAAGGTTAACGCTACTTCTGAACCAGGCTCCCCACGGCCAATCAGGCGTGGCAATGAGCTAGAGCGTTCGACCTCTTCACCATTGACCTCAATAATCACATCGCCCGCTTGCAACCCCCCCTGCGCGGCAGGACCTTCAGGATCGAGATCGGCAATCAAGGCGCCAATCGCGTTTTCCATGCCGAAAGATTCTGCTAAATCGCGAGAGACAGGCTGAATCATTACGCCCAGCCAGCCTCGATCTACCCGGCCACTTTCACGCAGCTGATCGACCACATCCATCGCCACGTTGATGGGAATCGCAAACGAGACGCCCATAAAGCCGCCACTACGGGTAAAAATTTGCGAGTTAATGCCAACCACTTCACCGCTTAAGTTAAACAGCGGCCCGCCCGAATTACCGGGATTGATAGCGACATCCGTCTGAATAAAGGGCACATAAGCATCGCTTGGCAAGGTACGATTAATCGCACTCACGATACCTGCGGTGACCGAATGATCAAAGCCAAAGGGCGAGCCAATGGCAGCCACCCACTCACCTACCTTCAGTGCGTCAGAGTTGCCCAGGGTCAATGTCGGCAGATCGGTTGCATCAATCTTCAGTAGCGCTACGTCAGTTTGTGGGTCAGAACCAATCAGCTCGGCATTCAGCTCACGACGGTCGTTTAGGCGCACCAATATTTCATCAGCATCCTGAACGACATGAGCGTTTGTCATGACATAGCCGTCATCACTAATGACAAACCCCGAGCCTAAAGACTGGCGCTCTTCGCTACGCCCCTGCCCGCCACCTGGGGGCGATGGCTGGTTACCACCAAAGCTCTCTCCAAAAAAATGACGGAAAATTTCCGGGATTTCCTGTCCACCAAACCCTTCATATCCAGGCGAACTGCTGCGCTGGATCGTTCGGCTTGTCGAGATATTCACCACACCTGGCGCGGCGGCTTCAACGAGCTCGGTGAAATCCGGCAGGCTTTGGGCACTAGCAGCCTGCCCAACCGTTAGTAAAGCCACCATGCATACCCAGAGCGTGGAAGGGAGAATCAAGCGCTTCATGCAAGAGCTCCTACTGAACGTAATAATCATCAAAGACCGTGCAACTCGTAGTGAGGTGCGGGAGAACTAACAGACCAAACGCGGGCGAAAGCGTTCACTTCGCTCACGCAATAATACTTTCATACTAATAGCACACATGATTAGGGTCGCAAAAAACACCAGTGGCGCAAGCCATAGAGCAGTGCTGACTAACGGGACTAAACCAGCCAACAAGAGTGCCGCCATTAAGGGGAATGCATATACAAAAAAAGCCAGCAGCGTAACTGACGTTCGCGGCAGGCTTATGGTGACCTGTTGGCCTAATGGATAGCATTGCTCAACTGCCTGGTCGGTGTCGACTGAGGCTGCCCGTGGAAGCGCAACGACTAATTGCCGGCTACGCTGGCGAGCCAGCAGCCCTACCCCACAGCCTCGGCCCCTAGCGCACTGCTCGCAGCCTTCTTGAGCGGCCACCTCGACAACAAGCCCGCCATTAACATGGGCAACTATCGTGGCCACGCGAAGCAGAGAGGCGCAGGCAGCTTCCATCACTGCGTGGCCTGTTTTGAATCGCTAAGGATCTGCACGATCACTCTCACCATCAGTATCTTGATCAAAAGTAATTGAGCGAGCAATTCGCTGGAGAGTAGTGACCGGCATTTCGCCAATGGCAATCAACTGCCAGCGCCCCTCGTCGGTAGTGTAATGCTCAATAGCCACGGCAGATACGCCCAACTGCTGCACACCTTCGCGCAAGCCGCCAGTTTCATCTTGCTTAAGAGGTTCGACAAAAATACTGACGGTGGCTAAACCGTCACTATAAACACGCTGCTGAACATCGCTGCCAGAGAAGGCAACCGGCTGGCCCACAAAACCTTCGGGCAACCAGGTCGTGCGCCACGGAGTACTAAGCGCAACCTTTGGAGAATCTACGCGGATATTTCCAGTGTACTGCTGAGGCGATTGAAGCTGAGTAATTTGGAAGGTCTCAATAATGCGACCCTGCTGATCAATAAGCACGTGCTTGAGCAACAGCCCCGTCTCACGATCTAACCACCACTCGTGAGCAAAACGCCATTGATCAAGAGGCTCAAAAATTAGCTTTACGGCGTCTCGACCAGCGACACGTGCATCTTCCTCAAGATCAATCTGATAATATTCTTCAAGGTGAGCTGCCCATCTCGCAGGGGACGAAAGTCCTCCGTTGCCGCTGTCTTCGGTCCACGCAAGCCTGCCTACCGGCGAACGCCGTTCGATGCTGACTGAGGGGCCATCCAGATACTGCACTACCTGCTGACGTATGCCGTCTTGAATACGATGCGAAAGCGCCAGTGTACGTACATTGATGGCATCTATAGCCACGGCTCTTGCCTGAAAAGCATAGCAGTGGCTAGCCCATAAGCCACGCTCTAGCCACTCGGCGCCGGTACTGGGTGTCGAAACCAAGGTATCCGCACACTCATACCCAGAATTAGCTTGGGCATCGCTTTGCGCTTGTGCCTGAAGCGAAAACATACCGACTGACAGTGCCAGTACCCATGCATGCCCAACTCGGGAAGGCATTAATAATTCGAACGCTCTGTTTCTTAGCACGCTCTACTCACCTAACAGTACTCCGCCGAGTGATGGCAGATAATTAGCGCTGGCCCAGCGGCTCAGTTACCGCTGAAGAACGCATGAGCGGCATCCAGCTGTCGCCACTTCCGTAAGCAGCACTTTGAGTATGTTGCTCTAAGTAGGACTGCAGCATACCGATTTGATCAACATTGATGTTAGTCCCTTGCGAGGCACTAACGCCCTGAGTTGCCTGAGTAGAGAAGCCAGCTTCACTAATATTCATCAAGCCGCTCGGAGCTGACTGACCACTAATGCGAAAAGGCGTTGGCTCAAACATAGGCATATCGGCATTTGATGCCATAGCAGGCTGTCCGGCTAAATTGACCGGCTGCACTTGGCTAGTCGCATTAGGTGATGATGCGGCAATACCGCCACCACCCTGGCTCTCAGATAAACCGTTGCCAAAGAACTGTACGCCAGTGATCACCATTAGCGATACGGCGGCCGCGACACCTGCGCCGCGAGCGAAGGAAATCCCACCGCTTCGCGTGGCAACACGCTCTTCAATATCCATGGAAGGAGCGGACTCGTCGCGCAACCGGGCCATGATGCCGGCAGAAAGATCAATACTTACATCAACCCCTCTTTCACGCTGCATCATGCTGCGTGCTAAATGGTAACGCCTCCATGTCTCTGCGGCACCGTCATCATTAGGCAGTGCTTTCAACACTCGGCGTAGCTCAAGCTCATCACTCTCGCCATCCATTAACACCGAAAGTGATTCCCGTGTGTTTTGACTCATACTTCACACCCTCACACTGTTTAAAAGAAGTACTGAGGCAACGCTTGCGAGTTAAACGCACTATCGCCCCGACGACTTCACTGGCCAAAACAAATCTTAACAACTGCTGTTTAAGGCCCATCATTTCAATCTTTTGCCAATTAGCACTTTTGTCAATTAAGACGCTTGTCAATTAAGACAATGCCTACTAATCAAGGCAGTCAGCTCTATGACGCGTCATTTCCCAGACAGTTCACAAAAAAGTAAAAGCTAATTCTTGTGAAGGCATTCCTTGCCAGCCATATTGCTTGCTACTTATGACCATCATTCATCGCGACTGTTCCGTGCCGTGGAAACAAGCGGGCGAATATGTTCGTCGACCGCTTCGCGAGCGCGAAAAATACGTGAGCGCACGGTGCCTACCGGACACTGCATCACCTGCGCTATATCTTCATAGGCAAGGCCATCTAACTCGCGCAAGGTAATTGCGGTACGCAGATCGTCGGGCAGGTTATCAATTGCCTGATAGACCGCTGCCTCTAATTGGTCTCTGGCAATGGCGGCTTCTGGCGATTCAGAGTCTGCCAACCGACCGCTTTGATCGATAATCTCAGCATCAACAATATCTAAATCGCTACCGGGCGGCCGACGCCCCCGCGAAACCAAATAGTTTTTCGCCGTATTGATCGCAATCCGATACATCCACGTATAAAAAGCACTTTCCGCGCGAAACTTACCTAAGGCACGGTACGCCTTAATAAATGCCTCCTGCGCCACATCCTGAACTTCAGAGTGATCGTGTACGTAGCGGCTAATTAGGCCAATAATTTTATGCTGGTATTTTTTTACCAGCAGATCGAAAGCGCGCGTATCACCTTTTTGAGCACGTTCAACAAGCTGTTGGTCTGTTTCCCGAGTGCCCATTCACACGCTCCTCAAGCCCGTACGGCATGCGCCGAGCCCCATTCCTATTAGCCCTAACCAGTGGGCGTTCACAGCAAGCAGCATAGCGTCCCTTGGGCATTGATTAATAATAAGTGAAAGTAAACGGCGAACGTATCGTCCGCACCTGTTGCCACATTCTATGATAAAGCTATATTTTTTTAACAAGCTAAGTTTTTTAACAACCTAAGTTTTTTAACAATCTAAGCGCGTTGACCCGCTACATTTTATAACAATATGGCGCCAGTGTTACGCGTTCTGTGCGGCGCATCAAGCGCTTAATCTGAATACATAAAAACCCTGTGGCTGACACTTTTCGACCCCCGATAGTTCCACAGCAATTGATTTTTACCTACTCAGCAAGCGATAGTAGGCGCCACTTTTATCGCTCCCTCACTTTTTTCAACCATTACGCAAGCACAGGTAGCAAGATGTCAGAACAACAGGTTAATAACCTTAACGTCCTCGCTCAAGACGTACTCACCACACCAGAAGCCCTCAAGAATGCAGTGCCGCTTACTGATGCAGCAGAGCGCACCGTCATTGAGGGTCGCCAAACCATCCAGAATATCCTAGATGGCAATGACCCGCGACTGCTGGTCGTTGTCGGCCCATGTTCAATTCACGATGTCGATGCTGCGCTGGATTACGCTCGTCGCCTACGCACATTGGCCGATCAAGTCAGCGACAGCCTGTATATAGTCATGCGCGTATACTTCGAGAAGCCGCGCACAACGGTGGGCTGGAAAGGCCTTATTAATGACCCGCATCTCAACGATTCTTTTGAGATCGATGAGGGCCTGCACATCGCACGCAAGCTGCTGGTCGATCTTGCCGAAATGGGCCTACCTTTGGCCACCGAAGCGCTGGATCCAATTTCGCCACAGTACATGCAAGACTGTATCAGTTGGTCAGCCATCGGCGCACGTACCACCGAGTCTCAGACTCACCGCGAAATGGCGTCTGGCCTTTCTTGCCCCGTCGGGTTTAAAAACGGTACAGACGGCAGCCTTGATGTCGCCATTAACGCGCTTGAGTCTGTTGCCAGCCCGCACAATTTCTTGGGCATTAACCAGGCCGGCCAAGTGGCCATCATTCGTACGCGCGGCAATGCCTACGGCCATGTAGTACTGCGTGGCGGTAACGGCAAGCCCAACTACGACAGCGTAAGCGTGGCACTCGCAGAGAAAGAGCTGAAAAAAGCCAAGCTCTCACCCAACATCATGATTGACTGCTCTCACGCCAACTCCAATAAAGATGCGGCGCTACAGCCATTAGTACTAGAAAACGTCACTAACCAAATTTTGGAAGGCAACACCTCCATTATCGGGTTAATGGTTGAGTCTAATATTGGCTGGGGCAATCAGAAACTAACCGAAGACCTCAGCCAGCTTCAGTATGGCGTATCCATTACCGATGCATGCATCGACTGGGACACCACGGTAGAAGCATTCAAGCACATGAACGATAAACTCACCGTTCCACTAGCTAAGCGCATTGCCCAGTAAGCCTATTAATCAAGTAAGCGCTTATTAAGAAAACCGTTTAATCCCCGCTAAGGCGGGGGTTTTTGTTTCTTAACAGCGCTGCTCCGAACACGCCTCCCTGAGCAGTTCTCCCTAAAAAATCCCTGCTAAAAAGCCTCTCTAAGAAAACCTCTCAGAAATCTCATCACGGCGGTACTTTATTGGACAATTTCACGCCGAAAAGGCGGCAGTGCATCCAGCAAGGCTTGCCCGTAACGGCGGGTAATTACGCGCTTATCTAGCAAAGTAATCGTGCCGCGATCGCTTTCTTTACGAATCAATCGGCCACAGGCCTGGACCAGCTTTATAGAGGCATCGGGCACGCTAATGCGCATAAAGGCATTACCGCCCTGGCTCTCTATCCACTCTGCTAAGGTGGCGCCCACCGGGTCATCGGGTACAGCAAACGGCAAGCGCGTAATGACCACATGAGTTAGATAATCGCCTGGCAGATCGATACCTTCAGCAAAACTAGCCAAGCCAAAAATAATGCTGCCATCGCCTTTATCAACCGCTGCACGATGCCTTTCGATCAACTCACGCTTGGGCAGTGCATCCTGCGCCAATACGCGAGCTTTAACGCTAGCAGGCAATGCTTTATCGACTGCGCGCAGCTGCGCACGGGAAGAAAACAGCACCAGCGCAGCCTCTTTGTCGGCCAACTGAGAGACAAAGCTGACGATGGCTCTCTCGTGAGCCTCCCTATCGCTAGGGTCAGTCGCTTCTTTCGGCACTCGCAACACGGCGTTGGCATAGTCAAACGGGCTAGGCAATGCCTGATAACGATAGCGATTAGCCAGGCCCGCGCGCTCTTGTAAGCGCTCAAAGCGACCTAGCGCCGTCAACGTTGCCGATGTTACGACGGCGCCGTGACAGCGGCCCCACAAATGCTTAGCCAGGGTGTGGGCAGCCGAAACGGGGCTGGCCGAAAACTCAATTTCCGGCTCTCCAGCCACGCGGCTAAGGGTAATCCAACGAGCGCTGGGCGCCTCATTAGCCGCATCCTGCTCGCTAAATGCCTGCCACAATGCATGAGCTTCTAAGGCCCGCCCATGCAGGAGCGCCACAAGTGGCAGCCACGTTTCGGCCTGTTCGCGATCCAAGCCGGTTTGCTTATCAGGGTCCAGGCTTTCACGCAAAATGTCGCTGATACTTTCAAGACAGCGCGACAGCGAAGCAAACATCACCAGTAGCTGCTGGGCCTGCTCGCGCAACGCATCCGGAATCTGCCCCTTCTCGAATCGCAGTTGATGTGTCGCCTCTTCATCGGCTAACCCATTCGGCCGCCCCGCCAGTTGATGGCCCACGCTAAACACATCACCCAGCGTAGGCTCAAGGTTATGAATCAACTCAGGCAAGCTTGTCAAAAGCCGGGCGACGGTGGGCTGGACGGCCAACCCCTGATGCAAGTCAGTCAGACTGGTTCTTAACGTCTTCAACCAGCGCAAACAGCCATGCACCGCAAAACGGTGCGCGAAGTGTGAAAGCGCCTTCTCAGGCAGGTGGTGGCCCTCATCAAACACGAAAATGCAGTCTGCCGGGTCGGGCAAAATAGCACCGCCCCCCAGCGCTAAATCAGCTAGCACAAGATCGTGGTTGGCAACGATAACGTCGGCATTTTCAAGCTCGCGCCGCGAACGGAAAAACGCGCAGGCACCAAAATGCCCGCAGCGCCTGCCCGTGCACTGGCGATGATCGACCGTTAAACGGCGCCAATGCGCATCGTCAATGGCCGCCGGCCAATTATCACGATCACCTTCCCACTCCCCCTGGCCGTATGCCTGCGCCATATCGCTAGCGAGCACGCTAAAATCGCTACTTTGTGTTTGCAACGACTGCTCAAAAAGCGAAAGCGTTGGGTTGGGGTCAGTGCCTTCCAGCTCTTGATCCAAACGTGCAACGCACACATAGCGACCTCGCCCTTTCGCTAATGCGTAGCGAAAGGCAATGCCACTATGGCTAGCCAGCGAAGGCAAGTCCTGGTTGAGCACCTGCTCTTGGAGGGCGACCGTTGCGGTCGATACAATTAACCGCTTGCCTCGCGCCTTAGCAATCGGTAGCGCGGCAATCAAATAGGCCAGCGTCTTCCCCGTACCGGTACCCGCTTCCAGCACGCAGACATGGGTATCGTTAGTCCGCTTACCCTCGCTATCACTTTCGATATTACCGAGGGTGCGGGCAATTTCGGCGATCATCATACGCTGCCCGTAGCGTGGGGTTAGCCCAAGGCTTTCCACCACGCGACGATAAGCGTCTTGAATCTCGCCTTTTAGGGCTGTATCAAGCATGCGGTTTAGAGCATACCTTCCGGCGGATGTACGCAGGGCAGCTTGTCGTTGATGTACTGCTCGATTTCCGGCAGTGAAAACGCATCTTCCTCTCCGACAAAGCTAATCGAGACGCCCTTCGCACCTGCACGCCCGGTGCGTCCAATGCGATGCACGTAGTCTTCGGGATCTTCAGGCAGGGTGTAATTGATGACGTGGCTTACGTCTTCAATATGAATCCCACGGCCGGCCACATCGGTTGCGACCAATACCTGAATTTCGCCTTCACGAAAGCTTTCCAGCGTTTTGATACGCTGATTTTGCGGCACATCGCCCGACAACATCGCCACGCTCACGCCAGCTTTGCTAAGCAGATCATTCAGCTTACGCACCAAATCACGACGATTACCGAAAACCATGACGCGCTCAAAGCTTTCCTGCTGTAGCAAATTAACCAGCAAGCGTTGCTTATCGTCATCTGACACCAAGTAAACGCGCTGATCTATATCTGCCTGGTTTTCAACCGTCACTGCTATTTCGACGTGGGCAGGATCAAGCGTCCACTGGCTGGCGAGATTGAGAATGTCGTCGGTAAAGGTAGCCGAGAACAGAAACGTTTGACGCTCTTCTGTTTTCGGCGTGTAGCGAATAATCCGCTTCACGTCAGGGATAAAGCCCATCGACAACATACGGTCGGCTTCATCCAGCACCAGTACTTCGACTTCACTGAGATCAATATCGCGCTTTTGATGGAAGTCCAGTAAGCGCCCTGGCGTTGCCACCAGAATATCGATTTTGCTACCCAGGCTCTCACGCTGCTTCTGATAGTCCATACCGCCGACGACGCTGGCCACATTGAGCTGCGTAAAGCGTGCTAAGGCTTTGGCATCTTTTTCAATCTGCAGCGCTAGCTCGCGGGTAGGCGCAATGATCAGCGCGCGTGGTGCACCCGGCTTTTGACCATCGGGCGTGGGCTCTTCTAGGAAGTAGCTCATGACTGAGATCAAAAATGCGGCTGTTTTACCGGTTCCCGTTTGCGCTTTGCCGACAATGTCACCACCTAAAAGCGTCTGGCGCAGGGCCTCAGCTTGAATAGGTGTGCAGTACTCAAACCCTTGGGCATGAATAGCGCGCATCAGTGGCAGCGGCAGATCAAAGTCATGAAAGCGCCACTTGCCGGCCACGGCGGGCACCTGAAACTGACGAAGATCCCAGCTCGACTGGCGACGACGCGGCTTCCGACGGCGGCGTTTTGGCTTGCGGTTCTGGGCCGGTGCTGTGGTCTGTTCCGACTCGCTCATAGGCTGTCTATCTGTCCATTGCTGTGGAGGTTAGGCATTAAGAAGTGCGCATTGTACCAGGGCTTGGCGATAAGAGCGCGTCCTGCTGTCGAAGGAGGCCCAAGGCCTGTTAGAATAGCCGTCAAATCGACGTAAGGAGCGCGACATGACGCGTAAGAAAAAAACCCGCTCACTGGCCGACAAGGTCACTATACGTACTGGACGGCGCAAAGATTACAAAAAATGGCGACACGACAACCCTGATCAGGTGGTTTCCTCGGTGCGTTTTGTAGCTAAAAAGCAGCAGCAGCGCAAGCTGCAAGCGGTGAAAAAGCTCGCCCGCCAGCAGAGCGGCCAAACCATTGCTATTCATCCTGACAAGCCTGACAGCCCTAAAGGAAGCGACTCGTAATGCGCTTGGTTTCGTTCAACATCAACGGCATTCGTGCACGCCTTCACCAGCTACAGGCACTGATCGATACCCAGCAGCCTGATGTGATTGGCCTGCAGGAAATCAAAGTACAAGACAGCGAATTCCCACTCGCTAACGTAGAAGCGATGGGCTATCACGTTTTTCATCACGGTCAAAAGGGGCATTATGGCGTTGCCCTAATGTGCCGCCAAGCGCCGCAAGACGTTTTTTACGGCTTTCCGGATGATGAAGAGGACGCACAGCGGCGCATGATTGGCGTACGCCTGCTAGCTGACGATGGTGAACCCGTAACGATCTGGAATGGCTACTTCCCTCAGGGTGAAAACGTTACGCACCCGACCAAGTTTCCGCATAAAGAACGCTTTTATGGCCAGCTCGCCAGATTGCTTAACGAACAGCATCGACCTGACGAGCGGCTAGCAGTGATGGGCGACTTCAACATTTCGCCCGAAGACCAAGATATCGGCATTGGTGAAGCTAATCGCAAGCGCTGGCTACGCGAAGGCAAAGCCAGCTTCCAACCGATTGAGCGTGAGTGGCTCACTGGCATTAAAGCCTGGGGATTAATCGATAGCTATCGTCTTTGCTATCCGCATACCGACAATCGCTTCAGCTGGTTTGACTACCGCTCCAAAGCGTTTGATCAAGACCCCAAGCGCGGCCTGCGCATTGATTACATCTTGGTCACCAAGCCGCTGGCCGAATGCACCACTGACTCAGGCATTGACTATGACCTGCGAGGCATTGAGCGTCCTTCTGATCATGCGCCGATTTGGAGCGACTTTAACCTAACGCTCAAAGCTTAGCTAAAACTGGCTAGCCACTGCTCGGCTTCATCGTCACCCAACGCTGACGCTCGAGTGAAAGCCTGCTTTGCCTGCTGATCATCACCCCAGGCGTAAGCTAACTGGCCATAGGCACGCCAATCAGCGGCGGACTCGGTATGTAGCGCTAAGGCCTGCCAGGCATTCAGCGCATTTTCAACATGCTTTGCCTGCTGCCAAGCGCTGGCCAGCAGGCGCAACGTTGATTCCTCTCGGACAATAGCGCCTTCACTCAGCGCCTGCTCAAGATACTCTGCCGCCCGGGCCGGCGTCCCTCCCGCAAGATGCAGCTGAATTAACAACCAGCGATCTTCAGGCTGCGTTAGCTTACCCAGCTGCCATGCCATGTCCCATAGGCCAGCGGCAACGTTCGCCTGTCCCGCCTGCTGAGCCAGCCCAGCCGCCTCTCGCCATTGAGCGGCATCGCTTTGAGTATCCAAACCATCCAGCAAACGGCTCAGCGACTGCTCACTCTGCCCTGCGTTTCGATAAACGGCCAGCATCAAGGTGTGCTGAGCGTCACTCGGCTGTGATGTTTTTTCCAGCGCCGTCTCAAGCCAGCCAGCGGCTTCATCCCAGCGCTCTTGCTGGGCAAGCAATCGGGTTAGCTGCCAGCTAGCATCAGCATCTTGATGATTAGCCAACCACTCACTAAGCAGTTCAATTGCCTGGTCACGCTGACCGGCAGCGCGACGCAATGACGCTTCTTCTCGTAGCCACTGTGCCGCCTGCTCGCTATCAACACCATTTAGTCCGCGGGCAATGGCCAGCCTATCGGCCGCCTCACCTGGCTGGTCCTGGCGCATCAATGCACCGGCCGCAAGCTGCTGATAGAGCGCGCTAGCCCAGCGATCTGACTGATTACCGCCGACTAATCGCTCCGCCTGCGACGTCGCCCGCTCGACAACATCACTTAATAGACCTTGCTGCAACTGACGCTGCAATCCAGTGAGATCAGCAATAACATCGCCCGGCAGCGCAGGGCTTGCAAGCGCTCCGGCAGACCAGACGCTGAGTAATACAATAGACATCAGACGTTTCATAGCGCTACCTCAACTCAAACTCGATCCGCTGGGTGGCATTGCGCAACTGATCGCTGGGTTCAAATTGCCACTGGGCAATGGCTTGCTGCGCAGCCTCTTCAAACACCCGGCGCGGCTGCGCGTTAGTGACGCGTATGGAAGATGCATCAACGCTGCCATCACGACGAATCATAAAGGCCACTTCTACAAAACCTTCCATGCCCCGGCGCTGCGCACGCGATGGATAGCTGGGGTTAACCCGGCTAGTCGGCGTGGCCTGACCAACGCTCACGGGCTCATTAGAGGGCGCAGGCTCAGCCTGTGGCGCGGCTTCACGTTCGGCGGGCGCGGCTTCGGAGGCACTAGGCGCAACCTCACGCTGAGTAGGCGCGGGCTCCGCGGGTGCCGACTGAGGCCGTGGCGTTGGCGCAGGCTCTGGCGTCGGCTCCGGGGTCACTTCGGTCAACTCAGGTAGCTCACTGTCCATCTCAACCGGCTCGACAGGCTCATCCGGCAATTCAATTTCAGGCATGCTAATCGCGCTGTCTGACACCGGCGGTGGCTCTGGTGTCGGCATAGGAGGCGGCGCCTGCTGCGGAGCAGCCTCGGCGGGTTGCGGTGCTGGGGCTTCTTGCTCAGGCGCGACGTCTGGCATTTCCACCATATTCATTGCCATGCTCATGGTGATTTTTTCTGGCGTGCGCTCCGGCGGCGTCACCAATTGCGCCAGCAGCCAAAACAAGCCTACCGCCAATACCGCGCCGCCTAACAACGACAGCCCATGTCGCATCATGGCCCGCTCCGACTCGCTGCCACCGCTACCTGGTCGACCCCCGCCTCACGTAAACGGTCCATGACCTCAATCAATAGTCCGGTGGTGGATGCGCGGTCTGCCTGGATAACGACAGAGCCATCTTTACTCAACATACCGGCAACTTGCTGACCAATCCGGTGCACGTCGACAGGGCTACCGTCGACCCATACCGCACCCTCAGGCGAAATAGCCACTAGCACCTGAGCATCCGGGCGTGGGCTGGCAGCACTGGACTCAGGTCGTTCAATCTCGACACCGCTCTCTTTGACAAAGCTCGTGGTGACGATAAAGAAAATCAACATAATAAACACGACATCAAGCATCGGAGTGAGGTTGACCTCATTGCTCTCCGCATTGTTATCTATAGAACGGCGTCTACGCATCACTTTCCTCCAACGCCCGAGCCAAGCGATCATGCAGCCGCTGGTCTTCACGACGAATAACGTGTTCTAAGCGGCTAATAAACAGTAGCCCTACCACCGCAATGGCCATACCGGTCAGCGTGGGCAGCGTGGCTCGCGCCACGCCGTCCGCCATAGCGCGAGCCTGGTGGGTTTCACTTAGCGACAGGCTATCAAACACACTGATCATGCCTGTCACCGTACCCAGCAGACCTAACAAGGGGCATAGCGCCACCAGCAGTTTCAGCCATGGCAGCGGTTTGCGCAGTTTGGCCACCAAGGCTTCTGCCCATACTTGGCGCAATGTTCGCGCGCTCCAACTGGTGTGATCGCTGCGAGCGGCCCAGCGGTGCAGTAGCTGACGTCGGGCCACGCGCCAAGTGATGCGGTAGTACCACCAGCGTTCCATGGCCATGGCGAAAACCAGTACGGCCACCACCGCTAGCACCACTAATACAGCACCGCCAGCTTCCACCAAGCGCTCAACGGGTTCGAGCCATAGAGGAAGAGAGGACATGTTAAGTCACCGTATGAGCGGGCGCGTGAGTCTCAAGGTGGTCGGCCAATGTCGCACTCGCCTGCCCTTCGATCACGTGCGTTAAATAGCGGCTACGGCCAGCAAGCGCGGTCTGCACAAAGAGCAGCGGCACCGCTGTAATGAGACCAAGCACGGTGGTAACTAGCGCTTGGCTGATCCCACCTGCCATTAGCTGGGGGTCACCAGTACCAAAGACGGTAATCGCCTGGAAGGTCACAATCATACCGGTCACAGTACCCAGCAAACCGAGTAACGGCGCAATAGCCGCCAGCAGCTTAACCATGGGCTGGCTTCGTTCAAGCTTTGGCAGTTCAGCCAATACCGCTTCGTCTAAGCGTGCCTCTAATGCCTCTGAGGTTTGATGTTTATCCATACCCTCAAAGCGCAGCAGTACACGCCCTAGCGGATTATTGGTTTGCAGCTGGCTTAGCGATTGGCGCTGACGCTGCACGCGCATACTCACCAGCACCAGATACGCGTACTGCCCTAAGCCAACCACGAGGCCAATAATACCTAGCACCACAACGACATATCCCACATAGCCGCCCTGCTGAAAACGCTCCCATAAGCTGGGCTGCTGAGCGAGCGCTTGCAGCACGCTGCCCTGGGTTGGGTCAACGGCGAACACACGGCTCTCATCCTGAAAATAAGCAGGCAATAGCGCACCAATTTGCCGTGGGGTACGAGGCAACACCGCTAAACCGCCGTCTCCCTCGCTGCGCTGGAGCAATTCAGACGCGTTAAAAATAGCAAAATCGCCCAGCCGCACAACGGCTTGAGGCGCTATGTCGCCATTCGCGTCCGCCACCGCTAGCTCAAGACGCTCCGCGCGCCCTGTGCTGGCGGTCAATGCGGCTAGCCGGTCCACCACGTTTTCTAACTGGTGGCGCTCCAACACTTCCACATTATCCAAGCGCGGTGGCAGCGCCTCTTCACTTATTGCCAGAAGGCTGTCACCGCCTAGCTCATTGCGAACATCCGCACTGTGCTGAGCAAGACTCGCCAGTAAGCCAGACATTGCCTCACCCTGTTCAGACTGACGCTCAGTTAACTCACTGGCCTGCTGTGCCTGTTCTGCCTGCTGCGCCTGTAGCGCTTCGTACTGCTGCTGAGCATCCTCATTCTCAGCACGCGCCTGCTCCAGCGCAGCCGCTAATGCCTGCTGATCGTCTATAAAGCCCATTAGTCGCTGCTGATCACGCGTTTCGGCGGCCTCGCGAGCCTCGCGCAGCGAGGTGGTGCTATCAGTCTGCGCCATTGAAACGCCGCTGACCGCTACCAGCCCCACTAAAGCGCAAGCATAGCCAATTCGGCGAAATGATAATCGCTGAAGAGATAACCGATGAAGAGCTAAACGATGCGTCGACAGGTAATCAGTAATTAAGCAAAAACGGCTCATGGCTGCTCTCCCCGCGGTTCACTGGCACTGATCGAGAGCGGCAAGGTTAATAGGTCAGGGGCACGCTGGTCTTCCGCCATGCGCAGCCCGTTGCGCACTTCGCGCAGATAGGAATCATCCAGGGCCTGCCATGCGGCGTCTTCTGCATTCCAAACGCCACCTTCACGCCCATCCGGTGTCAGGTAGTAAAAGCCGATACGCCCAATACGCAAGAAGTCCACTTCCCGCTCACGCCCATCTTGTTGCAAACGGCCGCGCCAGCTGTCGATTTCGCGCCCGTAGTTAAGCTCAACGCGCCACGCTTCAAGCAGCCCGCCAATACGTTCAATGGTATCCGCGCCCTGCTCATCTTGCTGGCGCTCAGCGCGCGCCAGGCGCTCATCGCGTAGAAATGGCAGATCACTTTCGATCCACTGGCTTAGCTGCTCGGACATATTTTGTTCAATCACGGGAAGCGCTGCACGGGTTTCTTCAAGGGTATCTAACGCGGTAGCAAGGCGCTGCTGACGCTCGGCTTCTGAGGCTAAACGTCCGGCCAAGGAGGCATTATCAATCGTTAACTGTTGGCTTTCACGCTCTAAACGACGCAACTCTTCTAGCTGAGAGCGCGTTTGCTCATCAGCGGCATCTATCTGCTCTTGGAGAGCTGCCTGGGTTTGCTGGGCTTGTACACTTTGGGCCGCTTGAGCCACTGCTTGATCACTTGCCATTAGCGCGCTGCTGGCCAGCACCCCCGCTAGCCAACATCCACGCAAAGCAAAGAAAGGCCTGTTCAGCACGTCGACTCTCCGTCACTGAGTAGCGGGCAACTGCTGCCGCCCGACTAGAAACTAATTAGGTATTAGAACGATTTGCGTTCATCTCTTACGCTGCATAGCCTACCACCAATAGAATTAATGACAATATTTATCATTAACAATTAGCCGATTTTACGCTCAACATTTGCATAAAAAAAAGCGGCAACTCTGATGAGTTACCGCCTTCAATAATAGTCTCGCAAGCCTAACCTAGCTTTCAGCGTGCGCGATTAAAACGCCCAGTCGTCGTCTTCAGTGGCGACGGCTTTACCAATCACGTAGGAAGAGCCTGAGCCTGAGAAGAAATCGTGATTCTCATCGGCATTGGGTGACAGCGCGGCCATAATAGTAGGGTCAACATCAGTGACACTGCTGGGAAACAGTGGCTCAAACCCTAGGTTCATCAGCGCTTTGTTGGCGTTGTAATGAAGGAATTTTTTAACATCTTCACTCAAGCCTACCTCGTCATACAGCGACTCGGTGTAGCGCACTTCGTTATCGTACAGTTCCAGCAACAGCTCATAGGCGTAATCTTTCACCTCTTGCTGTCGTGCCGGTGTCGCTTCCGCCAATGCCTGCTGGAACTTGTAGCCGATGTAGTAGCCGTGAACCGCTTCATCACGAATGATCAAACGAATCAAGTCAGCGGTATTGGTCAGCTTGGCATGGCTTGACCAATACATCGGCAGGTAAAAGCCGGAGTAAAACAAAAACGACTCAAGGAAAACGCTGGCCACTTTACGCATCAGCGGATCATCGGAGCGGTAGCGCTCTAAAATCAGCTGAGATTTCGCCTGCAGCGTAGGGTTCTCTTCACTCCACCGGAACGCATCATCAACATCGCGCGTGGCGCAAAGCGTAGAGAAAATAGAGCTGTAGGAGCGCGCATGCACCGACTCCATAAAGGCGATATTGGTATAAACCGCCTCTTCGTGAGGCGTCCGCGCGTCTTCCATCAGCACCGGCGCACCAATGCTGCTTTGAATGGTATCCAGCAGCGTAAGGCCGGTAAACACTCGAATTGTCAGCTGCTTCTCTTGCTGAGTCAGCGTATTCCACGACTGGATATCGTTAGAAAGCGGCACCTTTTCGGGCAGCCAGAAATTGCTGGTTAAGCGATTCCAGACTTCCAGGTCTTTATCATCCTGAAGTCGGTTCCAGTTGATCGCGTCAACCCGCGACAAACGTTGCATGGTGTTCATGGCAGTGCTCTCAAAGCTCGGTTAGCAAAACGTAGCGTTCAATAATAGACACGGGGCGCAAAGCGCTTTGCTGGTTACAGCGTACACGAAACACAGCCTTCCACTTCGGTGCCTTCTAACGCACTCTGACGCAGACGAATGTAGTAAAGGGTTTTGATGCCTTTACGCCAGGCGTAAATCTGCGCTTTATTGATGTCGCGCGTACTGGCGGTATCCGGGAAGAACAGCGTCAGCGATAGGCCCTGATCAACGTGCTGCGAAGCTTCGGCGTAGGTATCAATGATTTTTTCCGGACCAATTTCATAGGCATCCTGGAAATAATCAAAATTAGCTTCATTCAGGAACGGCGCGGGATAATAAACACGGCCAAGCTTGCCCTCTTTACGAATCTCAATTCTTGCCGCCACCGGATGGATACTGGAGGTAGAGTTATTGATGTAAGAGATCGACCCGGTAGGCGGCACGGCCTGCAAATTACGGTTATACAAACCGTGTGCCATGACCGATGCTTTCAGCTCCTGCCAATCCTGCTGACTCGGTAAGACAATCCCGCTTTTCTCAAACAGCTCACGCACTTTATCAGTACGCGGCAGCCACGCTTGATCGGTGTATTTATCGAAAAACGTGCCCGAGGCGTAGGTGGAATCTGCAAAGCCCGCAAAAGTGTCACTTTGTTCAATGGCTAAGCGATTAGATGCGCGGATGGCATGGAAAGCCACGCAGTAGAAATACAGGTTGGTAAAATCCAAGCCTTCATCAGAGCCGTAATAAATATGCTCCCGCGCCAGATAGCCGTGCAAGTTCATTTGACCCAAGCCTATCGCCCGCGACTGCGCATTGCCTTCAGCAATAGAAGGCACGCTGCGTAGATTGCTCATTTCCGACACGGCCGTGAGGCCACGGATAGCGATTTCTACGCTGGTACCGATATCGCCTGCGTCCATTACTTTGGCGATATTCATCGAGCCCAGATTACACGAGATGTCTTGGCCCACATGGCGGTAGCCAAGGTCTTCGTCATATTCGGTGGGCGTATTAACCTGAAGAATCTCAGAGCAAAGGTTACTCATATTGATACGGCCAGCTATCGGGTTAGCCCGGTTGACCGTGTCTTCAAACATAATATACGGATAGCCCGACTCAAACTGCAGTTCAGCCAGCACTTGGAAAAACGCTCGCGCATTAATTTTGTGCTTGCGAATACGCGCATCCGCCACCATTTCGTGATACTTCTCGGTGACGCTGATATCACCAAACGGCACGCCGTAAACACGCTCTACATCGTAGGGCGAGAACAAATACATGTCGTCGTTGCGCTTGGCGAGTTCAAAAGTAATATCCGGAATCGTTACGCCCAACGACAGCGTTTTGATGCGAATTTTCTCGTCGGCGTTTTCCCGCTTGGTATCCAAGAAGCGCAGGATATCCGGGTGGTGGGCATTAAGATACACCGCCCCAGCCCCCTGACGGGCGCCTAGCTGATTAGCGTAGGAAAAGGCGTCTTCCAGCAACTTCATAATCGGAATGATGCCCGACGACTGGTTTTCTATACGCTTAATGGGCGCGCCAGACTCACGAATATTGGTGAGCAAAAAGGCCACACCACCGCCGCGTTTAGAGAGCTGCAGCGCGGAGTTAATCGCCCGGCCAATCGACTCCATATTGTCTTCAATACGCAGCAAGAAGCACGATACTAGCTCGCCACGCTGCTGCTTACCGCAGTTCAAAAAGGTAGGCGTAGCGGGCTGAAAACGTCCACTGATAATTTCATCAACTAGCGACTTGGCCAGCGCTTCTTCACCGCGTGCAAGCGTCAACGCCACCATGCAGACACGGTCTTCGTAGCGCTCTAAGTAGCGCTTGCCGTCAAACGTCTTCAGGGTATAGCTGGTGTAATACTTAAAGGCGCCCAAAAAGCTGGGAAAGCGAAATTTGTACGCATAGGCCTGTTCAAACAGCGCTTTTACAAAGGCAAAGCTGTACTGCGCAAGCATTTCGGCTTCGTAATACTGCTCTTCAACCAAGTAATCGAGCTTTTCTTCCAGCGAGTGGAAGAACACCGTATTCTGATTGACGTGCTGTAAAAAATACTGCCTCGCCGCCTCGCGGTCTTTGCTTAGCTGCAGTTCGCCATCGGCACCGTACAGATTGAGCATGGCATTAAGCGCATGATAATCCAGAGTACGCGTCTCAGAAGCCGCCGTTGGCCGCTTTGCTTCTGCCCCGTTTTGTGTGACTGAGTTTTTTGTGGCTACGCTTGTCGTTTCCAAAACTCTACTACTCCTTTGCGGACATTGGCGACGTCATCGTCGGTGCCTAAAAGTTCGAACCGATACAGCAGTGGGACACTACACTTCTTCGCAATGATACGACCAGCTAGACCATACGCATCGCCAAAATTAGTATTTCCCGCTGCAATCACCCCCCGCAGGAGATGACGGTTATGTACATCGTTGAGAAAATGAATGACCTGTTTTGGCACCGCGCCTTGCGCCCCGCCGCCGCCATAAGTGGGCGTAATTAAAATAAAGGGCTGGTCGATGCGTACAGCAGGCTCATCTCTATTCAGCGGCAGCCGCGTTGCGGCCAAACCAAGCTTTTCTACAAAACGATGGGTATTACCTGACTTGGTAGAGAAATAAACCAACGTGCCCGCTACCGATATTTCTGAGCAATTTGCCAGCATGTCAATGATCTATCTAGGCCAGTGCTTGAATACGATCAGGACGGAAACCCGACCAGTGATCTTCACCTACAACGACGACAGGAAGCTGGCGATAGCCAAGCGCTTCGACTTCTTCTTGCGCACCAGACTCCGCAGTAATATCGATAACCTTATACTCAAGGCCCTGCTTATCAAGCGCGCGATACGTAGCCGTACATTGCACACACGCAGGCTTGCTATAAATCTGAATTTCCATGGATATTCCCCTGTTCAAAGCGGCATTTTTAGGATAGAGCACATGTAGCGCCCCTCCCCTCTCAAAGGCACCATGGATACTATATATAGACCACTTAAAAATCAATTCAAGCACATGTGGTATTTTTCTTTTTAGTTGTATTGACAATTCAGCGCTAACTCTGCGCCCTATAACGAAAAAACCGCCCACTAAAAAGTGGACGGTTTTTCACAGCTTTACGAGCAAACGTTGCTAGTAAATCACTGCAGTATCAGCTAATCGCTGCTTGGTAGCGACGCTCAACGTCTTCCCAATTCACAACGTTAAAAAACGCGGCAATGTAGTCAGGACGCTTATTTTGGTATTTCAGATAGTAGGCGTGTTCCCAAACATCCAGAACGAGCAGCGGCGTGTTGCCGTGCATCAGCGGGCTATCCTGGTTCAACGTGTTTTCCATTACCAGCTTCTTCTCGGGCGTCAGAGACAGCCACGCCCAGCCGCTGCCAAAACGACCAACCGCCGCTTTCTTGAACTCTTCCTGGAAAGCTTCTAAGCCACCCAGTTCAGCGTCGATTGCTTTAGCAACACCGCCCTGCGGCTTACCACCAGCGTTGGTCGATAGCATCTGCCAAAACATAGAGTGGTTGGCATGGCCGCCGCCATTGTTGATAACCGCTTGGCGCTTGGCTTCTGGAACGCGATCCAGATTAGCAACCAGCTCTTCAACGGGAACATCTTCAAGACCTGTACCTTCTAACGCGGCATTCAGGTTAGTGATGTAGGTTTGATGGTGACGAGAATGGTGAATTTCCATCGTCATCGCATCAATGTTCGGTTCGAGAGCGTCATATGCGTACGGCAGTTCGGGTAATGTATGTGCCATATCATCATCTCCTTGAGTGGCTTTCGTTGCTTACACTACTGATATGCGGTCAGCCCGCAGATTTTCAACCACCGAAGTGGTTTTTCTTACTCTTTATCTTAGCACCTACAGCTTACTCTCAAGCTCAGGCAGGATCTCGAACAGGTCACCAACCAGGCCGTAATCGGCCACTTGGAAGATCGGCGCTTCGTCGTCTTTGTTGATCGCGACGATTACTTTAGAGTCTTTCATGCCCGCCAGGTGCTGAATCGCGCCAGAAATACCCACCGCGATGTACAAGTCTGGGGCGACGATCTTGCCCGTTTGCCCGACCTGCATGTCGTTAGGCACAAAGCCTGCGTCTACCGCGGCGCGAGATGCGCCAATGGCCGCGTCCAGCTTGTCAGCAATGCCGTCGAGCAGCTTGAAGTTCTCGCCATTGCCCATGCCGCGACCGCCGGAGATCACCACCTTGGCGCCGCCTAGCTCGGGGCGATCGGACGTCGCCAGTTCTTCTTTGACAAAGCGCGACTGGCTGTTTTCAACCACCGTATCGACCGCCTCTACCGGGGCGTTGTTACCTTCGCCCACGGCATCAAAGCCGGTGGTGCGAACGGTGATGACTTTCAGCGCATCGTCACTTTTCACCGTGGCAATCGCATTGCCGGCATAAATCGGGCGCTTGAAGGTGTCAGCGCTTTCGACGGCAATAATGTCAGAAAGCTGGCTAACGTCTTTTAACGCGGCTAGGCGTGGCAGGACGTTTTTGCCGGTCGTGGAGGCGCTGGCGAGGACGTGGGTGTAATCACCGGCAAGCTCAACCAGCAGCGCGCCCATGGGCTCGGCTAGCTGATGGGCGTAGACCGCGTTGTCGGCCACGCGCACTTTGCTAACGCCATCCAATTTGGCGGCAGCCTCAGCGGCGGCCTGTACGCCTTCGCCGACAACCAGAACATCAATATCACCACCCATCTCTTTCGCGGCCGCCACAACGTGGGCGGTGGCGCCAGCTAGTTGGCCTTCGTGCAGGTCGGCAAGTACCAAAATGCTCATAAAGTCAGCTCCTATTAAAGTACCTTGGTTTATTAAAGTACTTTGGCTTCGTTTTTCAGTTTGTCGACCAGCTCGTCTACCGAGGCAACTTTGACGCCGCCTTTGCGCTCAGGCGGCGATTCCACTTTGAGCAGGCTGACCTTGGAGGCCACCTCAATGCCGTAGTCGGCGGGGGTTTTAACATCCAGCGGCTTTTTCTTGGCCTTCATGATGTCGGGCAGCTTGGCGTAGCGTGGCTCGTTGAGCCGTAGGTCGGTGGTCACAATCGCAGGCAACGTCAGGGCGATGGTTTGCAGACCGCCGTCGATTTCGCGGGTGACGTTAACGCTGTCGCCGTCGACCGCCACTTCAGAGGCAAACGTGCCTTGGGGCAAGCCGGTCAGCGCGGCGAGCATTTGGCCGGTTTGGTTATTGTCGGTGTCAATCGCCTGCTTGCCGAGAATCACCAGGCTGGGCTGCTCTTCGTCGACCACTTTGGCCAGCAGCTTGGCTACCGCCAGGGATTCCACGCGCTCGTTAGTTTCAATATGAATAGCGCGATCGGCGCCCAGCGCCAGCGCGGTACGCAGTTGCTCTTGCGCAGCTTTAGGGCCGACAGAAACGGCGATCACTTCCGTGGCCACGCCCTTCTCTTTTAGACGCACTGCTTCTTCCACGGCAATTTCGCAGAAGGGGTTCATGGCCATTTTGACATTCGTCAGATCAACGTCTGAATGATCCGCTTTAACGCGAATTTTGACGTTGTAGTCGATGACGCGTTTAACCGCGACGAGTACTTTCATAGATTCCTCGCTTGTCTTGTAAGAAAAGCCGTTAACCGGAGACGGCACCCGCCAAGCAGGCACCTCCTATCAAATACCAACGTGTTATCAAATACTAACGTGTTATCAAATATCGACTTGAAACACTTAACCTAGGCGCCGCTAGGCGCTAATAGCCGAGCCACGCCCTAAAATTCATGTGCGCGTTTGATTGCCACAGCGTTGAAAAACGCTACCAATTTGCCACAGCCTACCGGCTAGCAACAATAGCCACTGGTTCAAGCCTGGGCTATAAGGCTGAGAAACAACGCGGCACAGCGTTGAGAAATGCTGCTTTAGCCATCGTAGGCGTGACGTGACACAGGTATTATGCCTATGATGAGCAACAACCAGAAGCAAACGACCGTTTTAAATTAAGGCCAGCCTTTTATGCACTAGCTCTCTTGTCAGCTAGTTTCAGTAATCGGCGGCACTTAACGAGAATAAGGAGAAACCGGGTGGAAACTGTTGAACGCGATGTAATGGACTTCGATGTCGTCATTGTCGGCGCCGGCCCGTCCGGGCTTGCCGCTGCTTGCCGCCTGATGCAACAGGCCAACGATGCAGAGCAAGAGTTCACGGTCTGCGTGGTAGAAAAGGGTTCCGAAGTTGGCGCGCATATTCTGTCAGGCGCGGTGTTTGAACCCCGCGCGCTAACAGAACTATTCCCGGACTGGAAAGAGCGCGGCGCACCGCTGACGACCCCGGCGATTCGCGACGATGTTTTCTTACTGAAAGACGCCGAAAAAGCGCAAAAAGTGCCTAATGCGCTCGTACCTAAGAGCATGCATAACACCGGCAGCAAGCAGCCACGCTACGTTATTAGCGCGGGCAATCTATGCCGTTGGCTGGGCGAGCAGGCCGAATCGTTAGGCGTTGAAATATTCCCAGGCTTCGCTGCCCAAGAGGTCATTATTGAAGATGGCGCCGTGCGCGGCATCCTCATTGGTGATATGGGTGTCAGCGTCGACGGCACGCCCAAAGATGGCCATATGCCCGGTATGGAACTGCGCGCCAAATACACGCTGTTCGCAGAGGGCGCGCGCGGCCACCTAGGCAAACGTTTAATTAAAGACTTCTCATTAGATGCGGGGTGCGACCCTCAGCATTACGGCATCGGCTTAAAAGAGCTGTGGGACGTGCCTGCTGATAAGCATGAACCCGGGCTAGTAGTACACGGTTCAGGCTGGCCGCTAGATAAGAACACCCACGGCGGCTGGTTTCTCTATCACGCGGAAAATCAGCAGGTCGTGGTGGGTTTGATAATGGATTTAGGCTATCAGAATCCATGGCTGTCGCCGTTTGATGAGTTTCAGCGCATGAAACACCACCCAGTGCTTAGCCAGTATTTAGAAGGCGGCAAGCGGGTTGCTTACGGCGCCAGAGCCATCACTAAAGGGGGGTTAAATAGCCTGCCCAAAATGACCTTTCCAGGCGGCCTACTTATAGGCTGTGATGCGGGCACCCTCAATTTTTCTAAAATTAAGGGTCTGCACACCGCCATGAAATCAGGCCTGGTGGCGGCAGAGAGTGTATTTGAAGCAATCAAGGTTGGCGACGAAGGCGCGCAGGAATTAACCAGCTTTACTCACAAATGGGAAGCTAGCTGGGCCTATCAAGAGCTGAAAGAAAGCGCCAGCTTCGGCCCTGCGATCCATAAATACGGCACCGTTGGCGGCGGCGCATATAATTTTGCGCACCAGCTGTTGGGCAACAAACTGCCCAGCGTGCACGACACCACCACTGACTATGGGGCTTTAAAACCTGCGGCTGAGTTTGAAAAGATCAACTATCCCAAGCCGGACGGTAAGCTTTCTTTTGACAAGCCCACTTCAGTATTTCTGTCGAACACCAACCATGAAGAAGACCAGCCGTGTCATTTGCATCTGGATGACCCAGAGCTACCGATTCGCGATAACTTGCCCAAGTACGCCGAGCCGGCGCAGCGCTACTGCCCGGCCGGTGTTTATGAAGTGGTTGAGGATAGCGCCGGACAGCCACGCTTTCAGATTAACTTTCAAAACTGCGTGCACTGCAAAACCTGCGATATTAAAGACCCGGCGCAAAATATCACCTGGGTAGCACCAGAAGGCGGCGGTGGGCCTAACTACCCCAATATGTAATCCATACTCTGCGATGCCATCAGTCGCGTTATGGCTAGCGAATAGCCGTAACGCGCTGAGCACACGTGCTTTCCCGCCACGCTATCAAAGCACGGCTTTTTGCGGCGTTTCCAGCAGTTCAATCGGTGCACGGCGGGCAATAAGCCGCCGCCGTCCAGCCTGATCAAAGCGCACATCAATGACCGGATCACTGGCATTTCCCTCTACTGCCGCGATTTCCCCCTCTCCAAACACCGCATGCAAAAGCCGCTGTCCGGGATAAAAATGCGTGCCTGCAGCATACGCTGCTTTAGCCTCTTCAACCTGCGCCGCGGCAAGCACAATATCGTCACGACCTAAGCGCATTAAATAGCGTTCAACTAATCCAACCGAAGTCACCTGCAACGAAGTCGCTGGCGCACTGCTGCTCGCCAAGCAAGACGCCACGCGCATACTGTCCTGCCAAGCGCTTTCAGCAATAAAGCGACTAGGACGATGGGCACCACCATCATGAAGTACTAACAATTGCTCTTGAGCTCGCGTAATCGCCACGTAGAAAAGCCGCCGCTCCTCCTCTAAGCGCTCGTCGCTGAGTGGATTATCGCGACTGTAGTGGGGAAAATCTTCCTCATTGACACCGGCCACGGCAACCAGTGGCCATTCCAGCCCTTTGGCGCCATGTACGGTACTAATAAGCACGCCACCCGCCTGGTTCTCTACCGGGCGTTCTAGCAGCTCGATAAAGGCATCGGGATCTTGGACGCTCTGCGCCTGTTCGATTAGCACGTCAAGAAGCCGAACGTCCTCTTCGCCCTTGTCGCGACGCGCGGCGGCCCGCTTGAGCGTTTTTTCCGCGTCAATGCTGTCGACGACATGCCTTAACAGCTTTGCTGGCGGCCAAGCACCCAGTTGAGGCAACTCACACAGCAACACCCAGCGCTTTTTTAACGTGCGGCGCTGGATTGGCTTTAACTCTGTCAGCATCGGATCATGCCGCTCTGGCCACTGCTGAGTAGCGGCCAGTTGCTGGGCTAGACGCTGCAGCCGCTCACGGGCAACAAACGGAGTCGGCTGGGAAAGTAGTAACAAGAGCTGCTGTGGGTCACGCAGAAGACCTGGACGGCGTGATAGCTTTAAATAGCCCGCCAGCGCCTGCACCAGCGGCAGACGAAAGACAAATCGATCCTCTCGCTGAAGGCGAAACGGAATACCGGCCTGTAACAACGCCAGTTGAAACGGCACCGACAGCGCCCAGCTGCGCACCAGCACACTGGTTTCATTAAGCGCCCGCCCCTGGGCCTGCCAGTCCATCAACGCATCAAGTAGCAAGCGGCTACCTTGTCCTACTAGCAGCCGGGTCTCTGGATTATTGGGTGCAGCGAGGCACAGCTGGTTAGGGCGACGCTGATTAGCGGCGATAGCATGATTAGCGGCCAGCGCCAGGGCATGGCCGTGGCGAAAGGTAGTCGAGAGCGGATAGTCGGTAGCATCGCCAAAAGTGGCGGTAAAATTCTCTAGCATGGTATCGGGCTTCGCACCACGCCACTCATAAATACACTGATTAGCATCCCCGACGGCCATTACGCTGGCGTGAGTACCAACGAGCACGGATAAAAGACGCTGCTGCGCGGCGTTAATATCCTGATATTCATCAATAATAACGTGATCGAGAAATCCTTCAACACGATCCCGTAGCGCGCTATCCGCTTCTAAAGCCTGCAGCGGTCGATAAAGTAAGTCGGCATACGTCATTACACCTTCTGACGCTAATAGCCGCTCTGCTTCGACAAAAGCGGCCGGAAAATAGTCGGTATCGGCATCGAAATTAAGCCGCTCGTAAAGCGCCTCAGGCGTTATCATTTCCGCTTTCACTAAGCCACAAAAGTGCGCCAGGGTTTCAAGCCGGTCGCCTTCCAGGGCAGCATCACGGCGCTCGACGGCATCCTGCAGCACATTAAGGCTCGCTTGACGAAGTAGCCTTTCTAACTGCCAATCGGCGGATAACAGGTGACGTGAGGCAAGCGCGCCCCAGCGGCTTAGGCTTTGTGTTAAGCGGTGCCCCAGCGAATGAAAGGTCCGCACATCGGGCAGCACTTGCCCGGCAGGCGCCATCGACGCTAAGCGGCGCTGAAAATCATCCTTCGCAGAGCGGTTAAACATCAGTACCAAAATACGCTTGGACGGCACGCCGCTTGCCAATAAATACAGCACTCGGGCAGCCATGGTCGTGGTCTTGCCTGCCCCCGCGACGGCCGCTACTCGCGCGTGCCCAGTACTATGATTAACAACGGCTTGCTGTTCAGCGGTTAACTTCACGGCGCCTCGCCTGTTGTATCATCGTCCAGCTGGCCCAGCGCAAACCAGTCCCCGGCGCTGATTAAGCCAATCTCGGTCACGCCATTACCAACATCGCGGGCCTCTGCGGCCTCAACCAACTGATAGTAGACGTTGCGATGCAGCCGTGCGGCTAGCCCAAAACGTACCGGCAGCTGCGGCACTCGCTCACCCTGGGAGTTTAAAGTAACGCTAAGCGGATGGTCGGCATCTAAGCGAACGACGTCATCAAACTGGGTGGTGAACCACCAGGCATCGTCATGAAAGTCGGCTTCAACAGCGACCAGCGGAAGATCTTCAACCTGAACGCGCCAGCGCTCAACTGGCGTCACTAAGCAGTAGCCGTCGGCATCTTGGCGCAGCAGCGTTGCTAGCAAACGGGCCACCTTAGTGCGGGCAAACGGCCGCCCCTCGTGCCACCAGGTGCCATCAGCATGAATACTTAGATTCATGTCACCGCAAAGCGCTGGATGCCACTCGTCTAAAGGAGGGATAGCGCTGGCATTTTCTTCTGCTGAATCGCGCTGCTGTATCAGTCGATCAATATTCATCACCCACCTCGTTTAATCATGCCGATGACCCTACCAGGCTACACAAGCCCCGATTGCGCAAGCGCCTCTTTAACATGTGCGGGGGTATCAGGCGCGGCCGCACGAAACAGTTGATAAAAATTCGCGGTGGTTTGCATCGCGACTTCATCAACGCTGATGCCCCGTTCTTGAGCAATACACTCGGCGACGGCCACTACCCAGGCAGGCTGGTTGGGCTTGCCACGATGAGGTACTGGCGCCAGATAAGGGCTATCGGTCTCAATAAGCAAGCGATCCAACGGCAGCTGGCGGGCCAGCTCTCGCAGCGCCGCTGCATTACCGAAAGTAATAATACCCGAGAGGGAAATATAAAAGCCTAGCCGCACCGCTTCACGCGCCATCGCTAAGTCCTCAGTGAAACAGTGTAATACACCGCCCACTTGAGGGTCGCTATGTTCGCGCAGCAGGGCCAGGGTTTCCTCTTTGGCTTCTCGTGTGTGAATAATCACCGGCAGGGCAAGCTCCCGCGCGGCAATCAAATGACGCTTGAAGCGCTCATGCTGCACGTCAACGGGGACGCTATCGCGGTAGTGATAATCCAGGCCCGTTTCCCCGATGGCTACCGCGCCGTACCGCTCAGCAGCGTCTTTAATATCCTCAACGCTGGGCTCTCTTTCAGGCGTATGCAGCGGGTGCAGGCCTGCCGAAATCGCCACATCTTGATGATCACGCGCTATCGCCGCTAGCGCAGGCATATCATCTAAGTTGACCGCAACGGCCAGAAATTGACTAACGTGGGCAGCGCGCGCAGCCGCCAAGGTGACGGCGAGATCGCCTCCATGGGTCTGGTCGGATAAACGATCTAGATGACAGTGGGAATCGACAAACATGCGGGTCTCGACAGCGAAGGAAAAGAAGCTAAACAGTGTTATTCAGAGCAGTGTTATTCAGAGCAGTGTTATTCAGAGAAGTATTATTCAGAGCGTGAACGAGGGCGCGGCGCCATCTAACTGGCCGGCAAGCAGCGTTTCAATCCGTTCACGTACTGATGAATCTTGCGGGCTAAAGTGCATGCCAATACCAGCAATACGTTGACCGCTAACGCCTTCGGGCGACACCCATGCAACCTGCCCAGTCACTGAGCGACGCTGGCTTTCGCCCGGCAACGTGAGTAATAAAAAAACCTGCTGGCCCATCGCGTAAGGCGTTAGCGTGGGAATAAAGATGCCGCCGCGATTCAGAAAAGGCATGTATGCAGAGAGCAGCGTTGCTACATCGGGAACGTTGAGTGATAGCGCTTTCTGAGCTGTCATAGCGACCTCGTTGCATGGCGAGCGATAAGAGCGTTAACGCGGCTATGAACGTAGCAGCGCCGCCCAGCGCACTAGCCATGCTTCTAGCACCAGCTGGGGATTGGGGTTGGCCCCCGCCGACAATAGCCGCCGCTGCTCACGAGCGTAGTCCAGCAAGCGAAACCAGTCTTGCACTCGACCATTTTTAACCGCTTGCCGATAAAGAGGCTCAAGATCAGGGTTATGCAGCACCGCCGCATCGCCGGATAAACCTAAGCGAATCAAGTCTTCAAGCCAGGCAATACCGTACCACAAGATGGCATCAATCGCCTGGCGATCCAAGCGCGCGGCTTCTGAAACGGGCTCGGCGCCGCGTACTAGCTGCTCAAAACTGTCGTGAATCTTATGGCGCAGGGCGCGCTCTTCCGGCGCCGCCAGCTCAACGGCAAGCAGCGGCAGACCGCCCGCCACTTGCCACCAAAAGTAGGCTTCATCAGCGCTGTTAAGCTGCTCAATTAGCCATCCACGGCACGCTTCAAAGGCAACAGTAGGTAGCGACCACTGCTGGCAACGAGAGCGGACGGTAGGCAGCATGCGCGAAGGCACGTCTGACAGCAGGATAAACAGCGTCTTTTCACCGGGCTCCTCAAGGCTTTTAAGCAGCGCATTGGCGGCAGCGATGTTCATTGCCTCCGCGGGAGAAATAACAATGACGCGATAACCGCCCTGCTGAGCCGTTTGCGAGACAAAGCGGTTAACCTCGCGAATGGGATCAATACGAATCTGGCGCTTGCCCTCTTCCGGCGAGACGCGCAGCAGGTCCGGATGATACCCGGATGCCAGCATGGAACAGCTATGGCAGTGCCCACAGGCAAGATCTGCAGGGCCTGCACATAGCGTTCGGGCGATCAACGCTTCGGCAAGCTGCTGCTTGCCAACGCCATGCGCACCGTTAATGAGGAGCGCATGGGGCATTCGTCCCCCGTCAGCCAAGCGGATTAACTGCTGCCAGGTGGCTTGATGCCACGGCATAACGCCGGTTAATACCATTCAGCAACCCGCGCCATCAGCGCTTGACGAATTTGTGCTTGAACGTTGTCTAGTGTGTATTGGGCATCAATCACGGCAAAACGCTCGGGCGCCTGCTCGGCACGCGCTAAATAGGCGCTCCGCACGGCCTGAAAGAAATTGGCGTGCTCTTGTTCAAAACGATCCCGCTGCTCTGAGCGGTCACGTAGTCGTGATTCTAGGCGTTGCTTCGCAGCTGCCTCAGGCATATCGAGCAGCAGCGTCAAATCGGGCGCAAGGCCCTGCTGAACAAACGCTTCTAATACAGCGATGCGCGCTACAGGGATGCCTCGACCGCCGCCCTGGTAAGCAAAGGTAGCATCGGTAAAACGGTCGCACACCACCCAGGCACCACGGGCCAGCGCAGGCAGGATTTTTTCCGCCAGATGCTGTGCTCGCGCAGCAAACATCAACAGCAGCTCAGCGTCGACATGCAGCGACTCTAGAGGGGCGGGGTCCAACAACAATGCGCGAATAGCTTCGCCGCGCTCGGTACCACCCGGCTCGCGGGTACGCACCACCTCCAGGCCCTGGGCTTTCAAACACCCGGCGACGAAGCCTACATTAGTGGATTTTCCCACGCCCTCACCGCCTTCCAGCGTAATGAAGCGTCCACGCTTAGTCATCGTGCTTCCTTACTGTGGTGATGAATCGTCAGTGATGAATCATTGGCGAAAGATCTCGACGATTATCGATTACGAATATAGCGATTGACGGCATTATTATGCTCACGCAGCGTACGCGAGAACTGGTGAGTACCATCCCCACGGGAAACGAAGTAAAGCGTTTCACCCGGCAACGGATTCACCGCGGCCTCTAAAGACGCGCGCCCCGGCATGGCAATGGGCGTTGGCGGCATGCCGTCAATCACATAGGTATTGTAAGGCGTTGCCTCACGCAGGTCAGCACGGGTAATCCGCCCGTCATAACGCTCACCCATACCGTAAATAACCGTTGGATCAGTTTGTAAGCGCATGCCTTGCTCCATGCGCCGTTTAAACACACCGGCAATCTCATTGCGCTCCTGCGGTGCACCGGTCTCACGCTCAATTAACGAGGCCATAATGAGCGCTTCGTAAGCAGACTCAATCGTTAAATCATCGCCGCGCTCTTCCCAAACGTCGTCAAGAATACGCTCCATGCGCGCCAGGGATTGCCGCAAAACATCCACATCGCTCATACCTAGGTGATAGCGATAGGTATCGGGAAAAAACCAGCCTTCCGGAAATACGTCTTCGCGGCCAAGCAGCGTCATGACCTCGGCATCGCTCATATCTGCTGTACGGTGTGCAAGCTTCGGTGCTGCATTCAGCAACTCGCGCATTTGCCGAAATGACCAGCCCTCAGGAATAGTCAGCGAGTAGGTCACGACCTTGTCACTGCCCAGAAGCGCCATCATTTCCAGCCCACTCATTTCAGGCAATAGCTGGTACTCGCCAGTACGTAAACGCGGCATACGCTCTGGCTCGACCTTCGCCAACAGCTGGAATGCCCAGGCATCGTCTACCACGCCTTGCGCTTCTAGTTGCGCAACCACCTGATTGAATCCGGCACCAGAAGGAACCTGGTAAAGCATTGGCGCATCGAGGGCGAGCGGCGCATTTAACCGACTCTGCCAATAAAAATAGCCGCCCACTACGCTTGCAGCCCCAACGACCACTAGTACTAACAAAGCGGTAAATAACCGTTTCACCATGACACCTCGTTGAAAATTGCGGGGCGATATACCTAATAGGATTCTGGCGCATAGCCTAATAACTGGTGCGCCAAACGCTGCAGAGAATCCCCTTCACATGCAGGCCAGCGCTTTAGCACTGAGCCGTCGGCTGCCAATAGCGTGTTAACGGGCCACATACCCTGGACAGAGTTCGCCACCCAGCATTGCTCTACCGCCGGCAATTGACTAAGCCGCAGCGTTGCTTGCTTTACAGCCCCCTGATCCACTAGTGCGGCACTCAGGGTGCCTGCAACACCGCACTGGTCAGTCAGCGGTGTAAACACCTCCCCCGCCTGCTGCCAGAACACGTTCATGCTGGTAGCCTCCACGACAACATCGTCGCTATCGACGAGCAGGCCTTCAGCGATACCGGCATCGTTCCACTCTTGGCGAGCCAGTACGTTTTCCAAGCGGTTAAGGTGTTTTATACCCGCCAGTCGCGGCTGACGACTTAAGCGAAGGTCACAAAGCCGTACCGTGACCCCCGAACGCCAGCGCTCAGCCGACGGCTGAAATGGCGTTCGTCGGCTGAGCAAGCGCGGCACTACTGTGTCCGGCTGAGCATAGCCGCGGCCACCGGTGCCCCGAGTCAGGATAATTTTCAGCACTTCCAGGGTGGCCGTAGGCGCGCCCTGCCAAGTCGCCTCAAGCGACGCTGGGCAAGGCACGTTGATACCCAGTCGTTGGCACCCTTGCCTCAGGCGCGCCATGTGGTAATCCCACAAGACGGGCTTGCCCGCGCGCAACAGCACGGTTTCAAACACGCCGTCACCGTACGCGAGCCCACGATCATCGAAGGGCACTTGACCCTCAAACGCAGGCTCATCAGCTGACAGCGGGGGCAGCATCATCGCTGACTAAACTTTCTTAAATAGCAGCGAGCCGTTAGTGCCACCAAAGCCAAACGAGTTAGACAGCGTCATCTCAATAAGCATGTCACGGGCGGTATGCGGCACGTAATCAAGATTGCAGCCTTCCTGCGGGTTATCCAAATTAATCGTTGGTGGCGCCACCTGATCACGGATAGCTAAGATGCAAAATACTGCTTCTACCGCACCAGCCGCACCCAGCAAATGCCCAATCATTGATTTGGTCGAGCTGACGGCCACGCTATTAGCGGCATCACCCAGCACGCTTTCAATAGCACGGCTCTCGGCTAAATCCCCGGCGGCCGTCGACGTTCCATGAGCATTGATATAATGCAGCTTGGACACATCTATCTGGGCATCTCTAATCGCATTACGCATAGAGAGCGCCGCGCCGCGACCATCTTCGGGTGGCGAGGTCATATGGTACGCGTCGTCACTCATACCGAACCCCACTAGCTCAGCATACATGTGCGCGCCACGGGCTTTGGCATGTTCATACTCTTCAAGTACCAGTACACCGGCACCGTCAGATAATACAAAGCCATCACGATCCTTATCCCACGGGCGGCTAGCAGCCTGCGGGTCATCGTTGCGCGTGGAAAGCGCGCGCGCGGCAGAAAACCCACCCAGACCAAGCGGCGTGGTGGCCATTTCTGCCCCGCCACAAACCATGACGTCAGCATCGCCATAGGCAATCGTACGCGCGCTGTAACCAATATTATGCGTGCCTGACGTGCAGGCCGTCGTAATCGCAATATTGGGCCCTCTAAAACCATGCTGAATCGCCATGTTGCCGGAAATCATATTGATGATAGAGCCTGGCACAAAGAACGGTGACACCTTACGAGCGCCGCCTTTATTCAACGCGTTGTGGTTATGCTCAATCATTGGCAAACCACCAATGCCTGAGCCAATAGCCACACCGATACGATCGGCATTTTCTTCGCTGCACTCGATGCCCGAGTCTTCAACTGCCTGGGCACCCGCTGCCATGCCGTATTGGATAAATAGATCCATTTTACGGGCGTCTTTAGGGCTCAGATACGGACTAATATCAAAGTTTTTAATAGAACCACCAAAGCGGGTGTTAAATCCGCTGGTGTCGAAATGTTCAATCGGTGTAATGCCACTTTTGCCTGCAACAATGTTAGCCCACGACTCATCAACACTATTACCCACCGGAGTCACCAGGCCTAGCCCAGTTACCACTACCCTTTTCCGTGCCATCTGCTTTCCTCCATGCATCCATGGTGATGCAACCCACTTGGGTCATTTGCTGCTTAAATTTGGTCAATAGTATAACGGACTTTGAACGTTATAAGCATTGTTGCAGCAAAGCAAAAAAGCCGCCCTGCGAAAGGACGGCTCTTAAGGCGGGTGCTAGCACCCCACCCAGGTTCGATGCATCGATACAGCCCTTACTGGTGGGCGTTCACGTAATCGATGGCTTCTTGAACCGTGGTGATTTTTTCAGCTTCTTCATCAGGAATTTCAGTATCAAATTCCTCTTCCAAAGCCATTACCAGCTCAACGGTGTCGAGCGAGTCAGCACCCAAGTCTTCTGTAAAAGAAGAACTGTTTTGGATGTCTTCTTCTTTAACGTTCAGGCGTTCTGCTACAACTTTCTTCACGCGCTCTTCAATAGTACTCATTAACGTACTCCAGTCGTTCACATTAGCCGTTTTTGATAACCAGCTATTTGGAAACCGCAAGCCAAAAGCTGCGGGGTAGTTTATAGACGCCCTTGGATCGACGCAACCGCCAAGCCCAAGGCCATCAACGCATATTCATGCCGCCGTTAACGTGAAGCGTCTCTCCGGTAATATAACCGGCTGCTTCACTGGTCAAAAAACCCACCGCTGCGGCGATCTCTTCCGGCGCCCCTAAACGAGCCAACGGAATTTGCTTAAGCAACATTTCATGCTGCGCCTCAGGCAGCGCTCCGGTCATATCAGTGGCGATAAACCCCGGCGCCACTGCGTTAACCGTAATGGCGCGCGAGGAAACCTCTCGAGCCAAAGCGCGACTAAAGCCCTCCATTCCCGCTTTGGCGGCCGCATAGTTAGTTTGGCCCAGGTTGCCCATGGTTGCCACTACAGAACTAATCGACACGATACGCCCAAAACGCGCTTTGGTCATACCACGCAAGCAGGCTTTGCTTACACGGTAGACAGATTTCAAGTTGGTATCCATGACGGAGTCCCACTCGTCCTCTTTCATGCGCATTAGCAAATTGTCGCGCGTGATACCCGCACTGTTAACCAAAATAGTCGGCGCACCAAAGCGCGCAGTGATGGTTTTCAACACGTCATCAATGCTGGCCTGATCAGTCACATTCAAGCATAGGCCGGCTCCTTCAATGCCATTCTCTTTGAGATCGGCATCAATTTTTTCAGCGCCCGACTCGCTCGTGGCCGTGCCAATCACAACACGGCCCTGGCGACCTAGCTCGCGGGCAATCGCTTGCCCAATGCCACGACTCGCACCAGTTACTAGTGCCACTCTACGTTCTTGCGTCATAACGTTCTGCCTTCAACCGTGTCTACACGTTAGGATAGCGATCAAAACAGCCTGCGGTCACGCTTTGCCAATCAACGTTTCACGCGCTAGCGCTAGCGCCGAGTTAAGGCTGTCAGGATCATTCACTGCCAGCCCCTTACTACCCTTCACGATACGCTTATTAAGACCAGTCAACACCTTTCCTGGCCCGCACTCAATAAATACCTCAACGCCCTGGCTTGCCATCACTTCAACGCAAGCACTCCAGCGCACCGGCTGATACAGCTGCTCAATAAGGCGTGTACGCAGTGTCGCAATATCGGCATGGGCCTGGGCATCAACATTCTGGATCACTTGATAGCGCGGCGTTCGCAGCTCAATAGTCTGCATAGCCGCCTCCAACCGTTCAGCAGCAGGTCGCATCAACGCACAGTGCGATGGCACCGAAACCGGCAGCGCCATAGCGCGCTTAGCACCCGCCTCTTGGCAGGCTACCATTGCCCGCTCAACGGCCGCTTTAGCGCCGGCAATAACCACCTGCCCCGGAGAGTTATAATTGACGGCAGAAACAACATCACCCTGAGCCGCCTTTTCACAAGCAGCCTCGACAGCATCATCTGCCAAGCCAAGGATCGCCGCCATGCCACCTTCACCCGCGGGCACCGCCTCCTGCATAGCCTCACCGCGCAGACGTACTAAATTGACGCCTTCGGCAAAGCTCATGACGCCAGCACACACCATCGCACTGTATTCGCCCAAGCTATGGCCAGCCATCACACTCGGGCGCGGCCCCTCTAACTCCTGCCAGACGCGCCAAATAGCCATGCTTGCAGAGAGCAACGCAGGCTGGGTGCATGCAGTTGCATTAAGCGATGCTTCAGGACCTTCTTGGACGACTTTCCACAAGTCATAGCCCAAAGCATCAGACGCTTCCTCAAATGTCGTTCCCACTACACTATAGCGCTCGGCCAGCTCTCGCAGCATTCCTAGCTGCTGAGAGCCTTGCCCGGGAAAAATGAGGGCAAGGGGTTGAGACATGTCGTTCACCTTTGCTCTAGTAGGCATTTGCTCATATGAGCGATAGGCGAGGCTATTGGCACATCCTGATGCCACCTATAACCCGCAAAAAACTCTTACCGTTTATTATCTACTCATGGCTAGTAAGCACCATCATTTTCACATGATGACGCCTGCCAGCGGCCTGCGATCCTCGCAGGTAAATTGTGTTCTACTTCCTTTAGAGCCCGCTGAATAGCGTAGTAAAAACCATCGGCATGCGTACTGCCGTGACTTTTCACCACAATCCCACGCAGCCCTAATAAACTAGCCCCATTATAGCGAACAGGATCAAGCTCTCGCTTCAACCGCTTCAACACAGGCTTGGCCAGTAGACTTGCCAAACGACCACTCAGACGCGATTCAAATGCCATCTGTACGCGTTCGACCAACATACTTGTCAAGCCTTCGCTTGCCTTAAGCACAGCATTACCTACAAAGCCGTCGCATACCACTACGTCAAGCTGACCCTTAAACAGATCACCACCTTCGGCATAGCCTTCATAGGTAAAGGCATCATCGTTAGCATACTCACGCAGCAGACGATCGGCCTCCCGCACGCTAGCGCTTCCTTTGGTTGCTTCTGAGCCAACGTTAAGCAGCGCCACCCGAGGCACCGCCGTACTATCGACACATTGCGCCATCGCCGCGCCCATGAGCGCAAAATCAACCAACCGACTCGCAGGCGAATCAACGTTAGCGCCTAAATCAAGCAAATAGCAGCGACGCCCAGCGCGAGCCGGGATTGCAGTACTGATCGCCGGGCGAGAAATACCCTTGATCATTCCCAGCTCTCGCCGTGCAAGCGCCACCAACGCGGCCGTATTACCCGCGCTGACACCCGCATCTGCTTCGCCCCGAGCAACGCTGCGCAACATATGCGCCATGCTACTCGAACGACCTTTGCGCAATGCCCAGGCAGCCGTCGCAGATGGCATGATGCTATCGGGAGCATCACAGACCACCAAACGCGACGCTGCCGCAGCCAATGGCTGCGGCAAGCGCGAAAGCTCAGCAAGAATCTGCTGACGCGGGCCAAACAAAATCAGCTCTAGGCCTGGGTTTTCTACCACAGCCCTGGCAGAGCCAGCGACAATTGCACGAGGGCCTTGGTCACCCCCCATTACATCAATCGCTAGACGCATACCGCACCGAATCCGTTTAGCCGCTTAACAGTGCCGTTGAGACTTATACCTCAACAACCTTACGACCACGGTAGAAGCCATCTGAGGCAACGTGGTGACGCAGGTGAGTAGTACCGGTTTCTTTGTCCTGAGACAGAGTCGGGCCGGTCAGTGCATCGTGGCTACGACGCATGCCGCGCTTGGAACGAGTTTTACGATTCTGCTGAACTGCCATGGGTGTTTACTCCAAGGTATTTAAGGTAAAGGGTGCTTATTTTTTGCCTTTCAAGACATTCAGCACCGCGAAAGGGTTCGTCGCTGGCGTTACTTCTGTCGCCGCGCCTTCTGTTTTGCTGACCAGCTGCTCCGCCGAGACATGACATTCGGCTTCATCGTGATAGACCACCTGAGGCAGGCTAAGAATCAATTCATCCTCAACCACGGTCAGAAGATCCAGCTGTTCCTTTTCCACCAGCACCGGTTCATGACTCGCAGGCAGCTCGGCCGCTAAGGCTTCATCAGTGATCATTCCAAGCAGAAAGTCACTGTCCACCTGTTGAGGCAGCGGCACCAGGCAGCGTCGGCAGGCAAGCGCTAACGCCGCTTGCAAGTGGCCACGAATTTCACGACGGCCTTGAGCATCGACGCCAAACTCAAGCACGACATGACAGTCGCCAGTTTGGACACCCGCTTCATCGGCAAGACGTGGCAGCTTATCAAGCGCTACCAAGCCTTCGATTCGTTCGTGGCGGGCTGCAAGCTTATAAGGCTCAACCCGGCTGGGGAGTTGTGAGGTCAACATAGGCGCGCAATGATAGGCACTCCCCCTGCTGGTGTCAAAGCCGTCGGTGCAATTCTTCATAGCTTCCTCAATAAATAACCCGAATAGGGCTCAATAAACAGCCCATCTGGGGCTTAATCAATCCCCCAATAGGCAGGTTTAACTGCTTTCGCTACACTCTACTGCTTCGACGCTCTACTTAAACACTGCATTAACCCAATCACAGCAGAAACAACCGCTGCCAGGAGCTTTTGTGACTTCACCAATGACCGAACCATTAACAACCGAGCTGATACTGGCCTCCAGCTCACGCTGGCGACGCGAGCTACTTGACCGCCTGCAGCTTCCTTACCAATGCTACTCGCCTGACATTGATGAAACACCGCGTAGCGGCGAAACACCGCATGCGTTAGTGCATCGCCTCGCGCTTAGCAAAGCCAATGCTGTTGCAACGCGCTTTCCACATCACTGCATTATCGGTTCCGATCAAGTCGCGGTATTTGAAGGCGATATTATCGGCAAGCCGCATACGTCAGAAAAAGCACGCGCCAACCTTGCTCGCTTTTCCGGCCAGCGCGTCACATTTCTCACCGGGCTCGCACTTTTAGATACACGCCATCAGCGCCATCACGTGCACGTGGAGCCTTTCGAGGTCGTTTTTCGCACCCTGAGCACCCAGGAAATCGAAAATTACGTCACCAAAGAGCAGCCGCTGGACAGTGCTGGCAGCTTTCGAATGGAAGGATTAGGCATTGCGCTGTTTGAAAAACTGGAGGGTCGCGACCCCAACGCGCTGATTGGGCTACCGCTGATTGCACTATGCGATATGCTACGCCAAGCAGGCCTAGACCCGCTTGGCGCCTCATAACAGGCAGCCGCTTTATCTATACAGGTATGCCTAGTCTAGACAAGCATACCCATACCGGCGCGCTCAAGCTAAAAGCGCAGCGGGGTGTTAGGGGCGTGAACGCCCAATACCTCAGCAGTAACCTGGGCAAAGCGTCGCGTCAGGCGCTCAAACGGATCAAGGCTCGGCGTGTAATCAATCCACTCGGTATCGCCAACCTGCTCGCGCGCCACCTGCTCAAGGCTACCCAACTGATCGACTAAACCAAGCTCAAGGCTCTGCTCGCCGCTCCAAATCAGGCCAGAGAAAATATCCGGACTATCGCTGAGCCGATCGCCCCTTCCAGCACGCACATCGTCAATGAACTGCCGATGGGTTTGGCTAAGCACGCCCTGCCAAAACGTCTCGGCGTCGTCATCTAGCGGCTGAAAAGGATCTAAGAAGGCTTTGTTCTCGCCCGCGGTCAGCACACGACGCTCAACGCCGAGACGAGATATAGCCTCCTCAAAACCAAACCCTGCATAGATAACACCGATTGAGCCGACCAGGCTCACAGGCGATGCGACAATGTCGTCGGCCGCCGCGGCAATGTAATAGGCACCGCTGGCACCGATATCTTCAATGACCGCAATAATCGGCTTATCACCTTGCTCTCGTAGCCGCATGATCTCCGCATAGATACGCTGTGACTGCACCGGACTACCGCCAGGACTATTGATATGCAGCACCACGGCGGCTGCGCTTTCCGCCTCCCAGGCGCGGTTAAGGCCCTGAATAATACGCTCAGCATTGGCAGGTGAATCACTGGCGATCACGCCATTCACCGCCACAATACCTAAATGGCGCTGGGTAGGTGCGGTCGAGCTAGGACTGTTCCAAAACAGCCCATAAAGCGTAGCAAATAGGACCACTAACACCACTGCGAACATCATCAAGCGGAAAAACAGTTTCCAGCGCCGCGTACGCCGCTGCTCGGTTAAAACACCGCCGACCCAACGGTCCATCATGTCCACCTGGGCTAAGCGTTGACGCTCACGCAGCGTTTCAGCGTCGTCTCCGGGCGCACCTGCTACTGGGTCTACGCTTTCTGATGAAACTTCGGCACCTTCTGTCCAGCGATCGTCACTCATAAAATACCCTTATATAGACGCAGGCTACTTGCCATGCAATCGCTCAAAAAGCTCATCGACGCTATGCGCCAACCACTTAGGATGGCTCAGCGATAGGCGCTCTGGCGTATGCACGCCATAGGTTACTCCAATGCGATCCATACCAATCGCTCGTGCCATTTCCAAGTCGTACTCGGTATCGCCTACCATCACCGCCCGCTCAACCGGGACCGAAAGCTCTGACAACAGCTCGGCAAGCATTTGCGGATGGGGCTTCGAGCGCGTCTCATCCGCCGTACGACTAGATTCAAACCACGCACCGCTTCCCGTCTCCGCAAAAATGCGATCAAGACCACGGCGACTTTTGCCCGTCGCCACCGCCAAGCGCTGCCCCTCGCGTTCGCGCAGACGAGCAATGTGCGCTTCTACGTCGGCAAAAAACATCATTGGCGTTGCGTCAGCGTGCACAAAATGGTGCGAGTAACGCTCGCGAAGGCGCTCCGCCTGAGCCGGAAGAATGCCTGGGCAAAGTTTAGCAATCGCCTCGGGCAGGCCTAGGCCGATAATATCCTCAACGTCCGGCGCTGAGAGCGCGCCCCACTCTGCCTCTAAGGCAGCAGCCTGCATGCACGAGACAATACGCGGCACCGAGTCCATCAGCGTGCCATCCCAATCAAATATTATCAGTTCGTACTGCATTACAGATCCTTCTTGGCAGGCATATAAACAAAGGGCCGCTTATCGACGGGCGCGCTTGAGGGTTTCTTCCAAAACCTCTGGCAGCGGTGCTTTAACCGTTACCGGGCGGCCATTCGTAGGCTCAGGAAAGGTCAGCGCACGGGCATGCAAGAAAAGTCGCCCCAGCCCTAGCTGCTTAGTAAGAAAGCCACTTTCACGGGTGGCGTACTTATCGTCCCCCAGCAGCGCATGGCCTGCATGGGCAGCGTGAACGCGAATTTGATGCGTGCGCCCCGTCACCGGCTCAGCTTCGATCAGGGTGACTTTCTCAAACGCTTCAACCACCGAAAAATGCGTCCGCGACACCTTCCCGTTAGGGTCAACCCTAACCCGCCGCTCCCCATTACCTGCATCAAACCGGTCCAGACGAGCGCTTTCATAGGTTTTGCGCGCAGGCCAGCGCCCGCTCACTAGGGCTAAGTAGCGCTTATCCATGCCGTGCTTTTTTAATGACTCGTTGAGCGTCACTAGCGCATCGCGGGATTTAGCAAGCAGCAAACAGCCTGACGTATCGCGATCAAGCCGGTGAACCAGCTCTAAGAAACTCAAATCATCACGCACTTGACGCAGCGCTTCGATCAAGCCAATTTTAACGCCGCTGCCACCGTGCACTGCCAGCCCTGAGGGCTTATTAAGCACCATCCAATCGGGGCCTTCCATAATAACGCTGCCGACTAACAGATCACGCAGATTATCACTGACCTCTTTAACCGCTTCACGCGGCGCCAAACGCAGCGGCGGCACGCGGACCAAATCCCCGGCCTGCAACCGATAATCCACCTTAACGCGCTTTTTATTAACGCGGACTTCACCCTTGCGCACGATCCGATAGATAAGCGCCCGCGGCGCTCCCTTCAAACGTGTCATGAGAAAATTATCAATTCGCTGCCCTGCTTGTTCCGGGGCAATATCCACCCACTGTACTTCACGCCCTTCGGACATTACTTGCTTACTCCTGCTGTTACTCTATGACGTCAGGCTAAAAACGGCATTCTAGCGTAGACCCAAGAGCATTGCGTCAATTGCTGGTCGTTGTCTTTACTGTTATATTCAAAAATGCTCACCAGCCTAGCGCAGAAAGCTGTCTTATCTAGCGCTATCACTAGCTGATCAATAGCTAATTGGCAAAATTACTTAGCAGAATGTATCAATGCTGAGTTTGGTTAATGCGCCTGCCCGACAAACACGCAGGCCTGAGCACGAAAAGCGGCACCAGTGTACGCATTGCCCGTTTTTCCGGCATCGAAATATGATCTAAAAATGCAGCAAATCTGCCGCCCGTTCTTTTTGTCGGCAGATGAACGAAAGCCCAGCCCTCAACGGCGGGTAGAAACTTAAAAAACGCTACGTGCTGAGCAGCCCCTCCTTTTTCGTCACAAGGTGCCGACTGACTCAGGACGACAAGTTCAACGCTGTGCCGGTGGCCGGCGTTGGTGAATCGATGAATGCCAGGTGTTGGCGGTGTCAGCAGGGCCGGATGGACGTGACAGCCACCGGAACATGTCCTGCCTCCGCCACGTACTCAACGCCCTATTGGCCGGGTCGGCGATGACGCCTTCCCGGTTTTACGCGTCAGCATAGCTATGCGCCGAGCACAAGCACTCAGCAACCAGCGATTCACCTACGCCATGCCGTAGGTAGTTCGCCGGCACTTAACGCTATGTGAGACAACATGAAACGGATGCTTATTAATGCGACCCAGCCTGAAGAGCTGCGTGTCGCCTTGGTTGATGGACAACGCCTGTACGATTTAGACATCGAATCCGGCGCTCGAGAACAGAAAAAAGCTAATATCTATCGCGGCAAAATTACCCGTGTAGAACCTTCACTAGAAGCTGCCTTTGTCGATTACGGCGCCGACCGTCACGGCTTTTTGCCGCTTAAAGAGATCTCTCGCGAGTACTTCGTTAAAGACGTTTCCGGACGTCCGAGCATTAAAGAAGTGCTCAAAGAAGGCCAAGAGGTCATCGTTCAGGTCGACAAAGAAGAGCGTGGCAACAAAGGTGCCGCGCTGACAACATTTGTCAGCTTAGCAGGCCGGTTTTTAGTTTTAATGCCGAACAATCCTCGTGCCGGCGGCATTTCGCGCCGCATTGAAGGCGACGAACGCAGCCAGCTCAAAGATGCTATGGGCCAGCTGACCGTGCCGGACAAAATGGGCCTGATAGTGCGCACCGCAGGCATCGGCCGCAACCCAGAAGAGCTGCAGTGGGATCTGGATTACCTAGTTCAAGTATGGGAGTCCATCACAACGGAAGCTGCTAAACGCCCGGCTCCGTTCCTAATCTACCGTGAATCTAACGTCATCATCCGCGCCATGCGCGACTATCTACGCCAGGACATCGGCGAAGTATTGATCGATAGCCCAGAGGTTCATGCCGAAGCGCTGGGCTTTATCCGCCAAGTTATGCCCTCATATCAGCAAAAAATTAAACTTTACGCTGATGAAGTCGCACTGTTCTCGCGCTTCCAGATCGAATCGCAAATCGAGACAGCCTATCAGCGCGAAGTAAAGCTGCCGTCTGGTGGTTCGATTGTCATCGATCACACAGAGGCCCTGGTCTCCATCGACATTAACTCTGCCCGCGCCACCCGCGGCAGCGACATTGAAGAAACCGCGCTACAGACCAACTCCGAGGCAGCCGATGAAATCGCTCGACAGCTGCGCCTGCGCGACATCGGTGGCTTGGTGGTTATCGACTTCATCGACATGGGACCTGCGCGCAACCAGCGTGACGTTGAAAACCGCATGCGTGACGCGCTCAAACTAGACCGTGCGCGAGTGCAAATCGGCCGCATCTCGCGCTTTGGCTTGATGGAAATGTCTCGTCAGCGCCTGCGCCCTTCGCTGGGTGAAACCAGTGGCGTGGTTTGCCCGCGCTGTAATGGCCAGGGCACCATTCGCGACGTGCGCTCGCTCTCGCTTTCCATCATGCGCCTGATTGAAGAAGAGGCCATGAAAGAGAATAGCGCGCAGATTCGCGCCATTCTGCCGGTACCGGTCGCCACCTACTTACTCAACGAAAAACGTAGCGTGCTGGCAGATCTTGAATCTCGCCAGGGTGTTCGCGTAGTGCTGCTGCCTAATCCTGACATGGATACGCCGCATTACGATGTCCAGCGCCTGCGTGATGACCACCTGGATGAAGACGACACCCAAAGCCTTTCAAGCTTTGAGCTGTCTACGGATACCGAAGTAGGTAAAGAACCTGCACCGAGCTTTGTCCCTCCCGCTCAACGTGCTGAAGCTGCCGTGAAAAGCGTTACTCACAACGCACCGGCACCAGCGTCGCTACAAACTGAAGAAACAGCGCCTGCTGCCGCGCCTACTGCGACCAAAGCAGCCGTAGTCCCTAGCGAGCAGCCTAGCGTTATTGGTCGCTTCATGCGCGGCTTTGCAAAGCTTTTAGGCAGCGACGATACGTCCGCTGAGCCAGCGGCTGCGGCGAAGGTTGAAACGCCAGCGCCACGTCGTCCAAGTGAGCGCAGAAACAGTCAGCGTAACAGCGAGTCTCGTCAGCGCCCTGCGCGCGGTGAGCGCAATGACAGCAGAAACGAATCGCGCAGCGAAAGTCCTGCCAAAACGGAGCAAAAGGCTGAGCCGCGCAGCAACACGCCACGCTCGGTGAGTGATGATAATAGCGATAAACGCAGTGGCCCTAGCCGCACGCGTAATCGTCGCCGCCATCCTCAGCAAAACGAAAACACTGCGCAAGACAGCGTTAATACCGCAAAAGACAGCCACAGCAATGATGTTGCTAGCAAGCCCGCCGCCCAGAAAGAGCCGCGGCGCGAACCTGCGCGCGATAATCACCGTGAGGAAGCGGTTAAACAGCCGGCTAACGCTACTGCTCAGCCGAAAGTCCAGCAGGATGACGATAAGCCCAAGCGTACGCGTAACAACCCGCGTAATCGTTCGCGTACACAGGCCATTAATCCTCAGGCAGAAGCCGAGCAGCTAAAACTGCAGGCCGAAGCGCCCAGCGAAGCACTAGAGGCCACGCCAACGCCAACGCCAACGCCAACGCCAATCGAACGGCCCGCAGTGGCCAGTGAAGTGCCTATTAGCGAAGCACAGACGGCGAAATTGGCGGATAACGACAATGACGCTGACAACACGACGACGGCTGAACGCTCCGTGGCGGAGAATGCCAAAGCGCGCAGATCAACGCACCAGCGCCGCCAGCCGAAAGCGGCTACGACAGCGCCCGAGGCAGAAACTACTGAGCTGCAAGACGCCTTTGCTAAACCAAGCGAGCCGGTGACGCCAGCCAGCAACGCGCCTGCGGAAGAGCCTTCGCAAGCAGCGACCGAAGCTGAAACGCTCACGGAGCAGCCAGACGCTCAGCACGCCCCGGCAAGTCAACATGCGCTCCACGTTGACGAACCCGTCGTGCCTGAACGCGCTGAAACACCGCGCGCTGTCGAGCAGATCAACAGCGTGGATCAGAGCGAACCAAGCAGTAATAGCCAGACCGCTTCCAGCGACGCTGAAGAAACGCACCAGCAAGCAGCCACTTCTAGCGTTTCTGAACATACCGTTGAAGCTCAACAGCCAGCGCCGGCGGTTGAGGAACAGCCTAGCGAGATATTGCAAGGCGCTGAGCAACAGGCTAACTCTGCACCAACAGCACAAGCAGAGCCCCAGCCCAGCCTCCCGTTAGCCAGCGAAGTGCAAGCTGAGACAACGACCGCTGAAGAAGTACCTGCTGAGGTATTTGTTGAAGCACCTGTTGAGGCACCTATTGAAGACATGCCGAAGCCTCGTCGCCGCACTCGTGCGCACAACGATCCACGCGAGAAACGTAAACAGGCACAGCAAGACACGCTCCCAGAATAATTTAATGGTGTGTGGCAACAGCAAAAATCCCCGCTTCGGCGGGGATTTTTTTGTTTCGTATTTGCATTAGCTTATGTATTAACGCCGCTCAGTTTAGGGCAGATTTAAGAATTAATTAAACGCGGTTCTGGCGATAGTCGTACGCCAAAGCGTGCCTCCACCTGAGCAGCAATGTAGCTGGCTATTTTCATCAAGCCATGGCGATCGCCGCCACCAAAATGCACCAGCACCAGCGCCTGATGTTGATGAACCCCAAAGGCACCATCGCGCATCCCCTTTAAACCGCACTGGTCAATCAACCACCCAGCCGCCAGCTTTGTCTGCCCTTTCATTTGGCGGAAATGCGGCATGTCAGGATACTGGCATAGCAAATGAGCAGCCTGCTCATCCGATATCAGAGGGTTTTTAAAAAAACTTCCTGCATTGGCAAGCACCTTTGGGTCAGGCAACTTTTCACGCCTAATCGTACAAACCGCCTCAGCGACCTCAAGCGGCGTGGGCACCGACGATAATCGAGCGGCAAGATCACCATAGCCAAGCTGCGGGGCAGGCTTTCGTGATAAACGCAGAACTAACTGAGTAATGACTACTTTATCCGCCATCGCCCCTTTAAACACGCTGTCGCGATAGCCAAACTGGCATTCCTGCGCGCTTAACCAGGCAAGTTGGCCGGAGGCAAGCTCCATGACCTGCACCGACTGAAGCGTATCGGCAAGCTCTACACCGTAGGCACCAATATTCTGTACCGGCGCCGCTCCGCAGTTACCAGGGATCAGCGCAAGGTTCTCGATCCCCCACAGCCCTCGCCGGGCGGTCGCCATTACTAAGGCATGCCAGTTTACGCCCGCGCCCACATGCGCTAGCACATGGCCCTGCTGCTGGCTGAGCCACCATTGACTAAGCGCCGGACGTACCGTCAAGCCCGGTAACTGCTCGGGCAGTAGCACATTACTGCCGCCGCCTAATAGCGTGATTGGCCACCCCTGGCAGCGCGCCTTCGCGAGGGTACTACGCAGCGCGGACAAGGTACCTGGGGCTGAAAAACGCTCAGCCCGGCATGGTAGCGCCAGCGTATTGGCGGAAGTGAGATCAACATGACGAGTCATATCCAATGCAGCCACTTTAAACACTTGGCTCGGCAAATAGCGCCCGTACTCGCTCCAAATCTTCAGCGGTGTCGACACCGGCGGGATTTACTTCGCAGGCTAAAGCCACCTGAATAACGTGACCATGCTGTAGTGCACGCAGCTGTTCGAGCTGTTCAAGCTGCTCAAGACTCGACGCTGGCCAATCGAGATACGCCTCTAGGAAACGCACACGATAAGCATAAATGCCGATATGACGCAGCCATTGATCGCTCGCTAGTAGCGTGGGCGGCTGTTTAAAATGCTCGCGATCCCAGGGAATCGGCGCACGAGAAAAGTACAGCGCTCGCCCCTGTAGAGTGCGCACCACCTTGACTACATTGGGATTAAACAGCGACGCCACGTCGCTAATCGGCTCTGCCAGCGTTGCTATCGATGCCTCTTGGTCCTCAGCCAGGCGCAAAGCCACCTGGTCGATCAAAGCTGGAGGAATCAACGGCTCGTCGCCCTGGACGTTAACCAGCAGCGCATCCGCCGGCAACGCCAAACTATTCGCCACTTCGGCCAAGCGATCAGTGCCAGAAGGGTGATCATCGCGCGTCATGATCACCTCAGCGCCATAAGCCTGCATAGCATCGCGTATGCGCGCATCGTCGGTTGCAATCACCACCCGACTAGCATGGCTTTGGCAAGCACGCCGCCAAACGTGCGCGATCATTGGCTCACCGGCAATCTCAAGCAGCGGCTTACCGGGTAACCGGGAAGAGCCATAGCGCGCGGGTACAACAGCGGTAAATTCAGGAAAGGTGACGTCAGGCGCCGTAAAATCAGTAACAGCCATTAAGCGTCTCCAGTGCGTCCCGGCGACGTAGGCAGCTTTTCATCGGCATCCATTGCGCGGGCTTCTTCCGGTAGCATGACAGGGATGCCTTCTTGAATGGGATAGGCCAAGCCATCGTAATGGCAGCGAAGCTCTTGCCCCTCACGATCATATTTTAATTTACCGTTACACAACGGGCAGACCAGCATTGCCAGCAGTTCCTTATCCATGCGAACGTCTCCTTTAGGAAAGTGCCGACAGTCGCGCTGCCAGCCAGTGCTCAAATTCGGATGGAAGCGTCGCTTCCACGTCTAATATCCAGCTATTGGGCGGTGCCAGGTCATAACACTTTACGGCGTCTTTGGCCGTCATCACCACTGGCCGCGACTCTGCAAAGCTTAGCGCCTCAGCACTGAAACGCTGATGGTCTGCTAACGGGTGCCAGTCACCCTCGACTCCGAGGGTAGATAACGTTCGAAAAAAACGCTCGGGATGACCGATGCCCGCCACGCCATGCACCGGCAATGCAAACGGCAAAGGTGTTAACGGAAAGCGGGTGCCGTCTGCCAGGCGTCGCCAACACACCGGCGCCAGCTGCATATGAGTGACCGGCGCAACGGGCAGCGGCTGCTTTAAATCCCCATTGACGATCACCGCATCGACTCGCTGCAGCCGACTAGACGATTCGCGCAGCGGCCCGGCCGGCAGGCAATAACCGTTACCAAGGCCGCGGGCGCCATCAACAACGAGCAGTTCGATATCTCTAGCCAATGCCAGGTGCTGCAAACCATCGTCACTGAGAACAATATCGCATCCCGCCGCTATCAGTGCCTGGACACCCCGCACGCGATTGGGATCTGCCACCACCGGCAGCCCGGTTTGCTGTGCCAGCATAAGCGGCTCATCGCCACTTTCCACCACCTTCGTAGTGGCCGTCACTCGCAGTGGATAGTACGGCGCTTTTCCGCCATAGCCGCGCGTCACAATCCCCGGCGTGAAGCCCTGCCCTACCAGCCAGCTAGCAAGCCAGGCCACCAAGGGGGATTTACCCGTTCCGCCAAGGGTGATATTGCCAACCACAATGACCGGCACAGGTGCCTTCCATGAGGTTTTTCTTCCGCGACGGTAGGCTTGTTCACGACGCGCCATGCCCCGCTGGTAAAGCGCCCCTAGCGGCTTAAGTACCGCTAGCCAGCGGCTGCCTTGATAAGCGCCTTTCAGCCATCGTTCTGCTAGCGTTTTCGCAGGCAGCTTCATACCGCTTCTTGGAACTGTAGTTGATACAGCGCCGCGTAGGCACCGTCCGCTTCTAGCAGCGCCTGATGGGAGCCTTCCTCGATGATACGCCCTTGATCCATCACCACGATTCGGTCGGCTCGCTCAATAGTCGAAAGCCGGTGTGCGATGACCAGCGTGGTACGCCCCTCACAAACACGCTCAAGGGCTTTTTGAATATAGCGCTCAGATTCAGTGTCCAGTGCTGACGTTGCTTCATCTAATACTAGCAGCGGCGCATCCTTAAAGATGGCTCTGGCAATTGCCAAACGCTGACGCTGCCCGCCTGACAGCATAACGCCATTTTCACCGACCGTGGTGGCGTAGCCGTTGGGCAGTTTATCGATAAATTCATGCGCATAGGCAGCCTCAGCGGCGGCTTTAATCGCCTGCATATCAGGATTAGCCACGCCGTAGGCAATGTTATCGGCAATCGAGGCATTAAATAGCGTCACCTGCTGAGAGACCAGCGCAATCTGTTGACGCAGCGGCCCAAGCGCGTAGTCATCAACATTGATGCCATCAATAGTAATCGCGCCCTGGCTAGACCGATAAAAACGCGGCAACAGGCTGACCAGTGTCGATTTTCCGCTCCCCGAGCGCCCGACGATGGCGACTAACTCTCCAGGTGCCAGGTGAAGGTTAATGTCATGCAGCACGTCAGGCTGGTCGTCGGCGTAGCGAAAGCTGACGTTATCAATCACGACATCGCCTTTTAAACGGCTGGCTATGTGCTTTCCAGTGTCCTGTTCCGGCGACATATCCAGCAGTCCAAACAGCTCCGATGCCGCGGCCAGTCCTTTCTGGATCTCACCATTAATCTCAGTCAGTTGGCGCACTGGCTTAATCATCAGCGCTGCCGCTGTAATAAACGCCACGAACTCACCGGGCGTCATGCTGGCCATTAGCGAGGGCGACATGGCAAGCCAAACCAGCAGCGCCATGGAGATAGCCACGAGCATCAAAATCACCGGCGAGCTAACGGCGCGCGTCATGGCTTCCTTCATGCTTTGACGGCGATTCTCTTCGCTCACCCGCTCAAAGCGCTGCTTCTCATAAGCTTCAGCACCATGCGTACGCACGACGCGATAACCCGAAAGGGCTTCCGAGGCAATGTGGGTCACATCGCCCATAGAGTGTTGAATGCGTTTTGAAATACGTCTAAATCGCTTACTTACATAGCTAACCACCACGGCGATGATTGGCGTCACACCCAAAAACAGCAGTGTTAACATCCAGTTCGTCCAAAGCAGATAGAGAATCAAACCAATTACGAAGAGGCCTTCGCGAAGAATGATGGTCACTGCTTTGGTGGCCGCTCCAGCCACCTGCTCAACGTGATAGGTTACTCGCGACACCAGCTGGCCGCTCGAATGATGATCAAAAAACCAGCCGGGAAGATGAAGCAAATGGGCGAAGACATCGCAGCGCAGCGTGTGGATCACATAGCGCCCAACGTAGGACATGAAGTAGGTACTGAGGAAGGTGCCGACCCCACGGGCGAAAAACATAATAATGACAAACAGTGGCAGAAATAGCCGGAAGGCTGCATCTGGGTTTTGAATGCCATCAATCAGGCGCTTCATCATCTCCGCCAATGCGGTACTTGATGCGGCATAAACCACAAACCCCACCAGCGCCAGCGCAAACGCCTGCCAATGTGGCTTAACGTAGCTCAACAACCGCTTATAGACATCCCAACTTGAATCGGTCACACGCGCTCCTGGCAATAGTGTGCAGTGCGCTGAATTCTACCTCAAGGCGGCTTGCTTCAACACCGGTTGCGTTGTCCAGATAGCTTACGTGTCGTTTTGATTTGTATGAGATCGTTAGCATCTAGCCAAAAACGCAGCGCGCCATCCTGCGCGGTGCTCCATAAACAGCTATTTTCATAGCGAAAACGTCGTACCACTTGATCAGCCGGGTGCTGGAACTGATTGCTCTTTCCTGCGCTGAAAATAACGTGTCGGGGCGTCGTATGGCGCACAAATTGAATGCCCGAGCTCGTCCGGCTGCCGTGATGCCCAGCCACCAGCACACTGACCGGCGAGCGCACATCCTGTAATAAACGTCGCTCTATGTCGGCACCAACATCGCCGGTTATCAACAGCCTGTGCTCGCCTACGCTGACTTCCAATACGCAGGAGCGGTCGTTAGCAGAAAGCGTATTAGCACCGGCATGTGGCCAGAGAATACGAAAGCCAACCCCATCGCGCTCCCATGCCTGGCCTCGCGCGCATGCAACGCTTGGCACGGGCAGTGATTCCCCCAAGGGGGCCAGCCACTGATTGACCTGATGATCAGAGAGTAACGCCTCAACCCCTCCTGCGTGGTCGTTATCGGCGTGGCTAATAATCACTTGATCAAAACGCTGCCCCGGCGACCACAGCGTCTCTAAGGGCATAAACCCACCTCTAAACCGCGGCCCGGCATCATAGAGAAGACGATAATTCTGGCTACGCAGCTCGATCAACTGCCCCTGGCCCACATCGTGCACGCTCACTCTAATAACGCCTTGCGCAAACGGCGGCGCAAGCGACCACCAAGGCAACGAGACTATCAGCGCGGTCGAAAGCAACCGTAGTACAGGCAGAATACCCGGCAACCCCCAGCACAGTGACAATAGCAGCAGTGCAAAGGCTAGCGGATACGTCAGCAACCGGTCAGGCTCCCAAAGCGGCCATTGTTGCGACGACAGTGTCAGTAAAAGATGAAAAACGTTGAGCGCTGCCTCAAATATCCACCACGCCACATGGCCCACGAGAGGAAATGGCGCTAGCAGCCAGCCTAATAGCGCCGTAGGCACCATGATCGAGCTAACCCAGGGCACGGCAACTAAGTTAATCAGCGGAGCCATCGGGGCTACTCTGCCAAACGCCACCAGCACCGCGGCAGCCATGAGCGGGGCTAAGAGTAATTGCGTTCGGATCAGCGCCCAGCACCACCCTTTAATACCCCGCGGGCGTTGACGCCCCTGCCAAATAACGATCAACCATGCGACGGCAACAAAGGACAGCCACATACCAGGCCGCCATAAAGCCAAAGGATCAAACAACAGCACTAGCGCGAGTGCCAGCCACCATGCTTGCCAAGCGCCGGGGGCATGTCGGCCACTAAGTATCCACAGGCCAATTAGCGTCATCACCATTGCTCGCATAGCGGGCGGCGCCATTCCCGCGAGCAGGGCGTATGCAACGCAGCCCACTGCTGCTGCCCACCATGGCCAGACTCGCATGCGCCAGTTGCCGGGAGTTAATAGCCGTGCAGCGAGCTTTGCTAATAGCAGTACAAACGAAGCTACCAAGCCAACGTGCAATCCCGAAATCACCACCAAGTGGGTGGTGCCGGTGGCATTTAGTAGCGACCAATCATCTTGTGTCAGCTGACCGCTTTCACCCAGCGTCAGCGCCGCCAACCAACGCTGGGTGCGTTCGTTGAGTGCTTGTTGTGATAAGAAGCTTAGCGCTAGCTGGCGTAAGGAGATGCTAGCGGTCGATAGTCGTTCAGGCGGGGGATCCTGACGCAGATACCCCGTCGCATGAATACCCTCTCGCCAGAGCCATTGCTCAAAATTGAAGGCATACGGATTGGCAAAACCGTTAGGAGGACGCAAACGCAGCGTCATTCGCCACTGCTCCCCTGGCTTAAACACCTCATCGCTATAGGCCGATACCCGCACTTTGGAAAGTGCCGAGCAGCTAGGTCGCTGCGCCGGGCTATGGCACGTATCAAGCGCAAGCAATAGCCGAGTAGCCTGAGAGGATGGTACAGAGAGCGGCTGAGCTGTTAAAACGGTTGCTTCAACAACGACATCTTCACCGCTTAACCCGGCCGGCAGGCGGCCAGACCACTCGCGCTGTACGTTAACAAACACCCAGAGACCGATTAAAAGCCAAATACCAAAACGTGGGCGCCACGTGATCACCAATAACGTAGCCACAAAGCCCCACCCGAGCGCGCTGGATGTCACCCCTACCAAAGTGCTATACCAAGCAAAAAATCCCCCGCTCAATGCCGCAAAAGCGGCTGGCATAGCAACACCGAACCGCATGCAGCTCTCCTTTGTGTTGGTTCATTCACTGCCCAGCATAGCTTAAGGGCGACGCTATATGGATAATAGGCGAGATCGATAGGTAAGAGTGTCCGCTATGCCGCGCCGATTCCTGCAGCGCTACATGCCCAAACCCGACACTATCAGGAAACAGCGCTCATTACGGTTTTTAGCGCCGCTGATTGCAGACCCGGGGTTGTGGCTTTTAACTCGCCGAAGCGTTGCGAATGCGTTTAGCGTGGGCGTGTTTTGCGCCATGCTACCCATTCCTTTTCAAATGGTGGTAGCAGCGCTGGGCGCTCGTTTAACGCGCTGTAACTTAGCGCTATCGATCGGCCTAGTATGGATTACCAATCCTCTAACGATGCCACTCATTTTCTACGGCAACTACCGAATTGGCACATTTATACTCGGCGCGCCGGTGCGTGAGGCTCCTTCTAAGATTTCAACGCACTGGATTGCCGAACAGATGCACGACATTATGCCGCCGCTGATTGTCGGATCGTTAGTAACAGCGATTTTTTTAGCTATCGTCGCCAATATTGGTATTCGCCTGATTTGGCGCTGGCACGTTTCTCATAATTGGAAACGCCGCCGCCTAAAACGTCGGCAGCGGCGTGCGCGCATCGAAGCAGAGTTTGATGACTGAGCTGGATAACTAAGCTAGATGATTAAAGCGCGGGCGCTTGCTCAATTAGTTTTCCTGCATCTAGCTTGAGTACGCGATCTTGATGAGCAGCCAAGCCAACGTCATGAGTCACAATGACAAACGCGCAGGCACTTTCTTTTGCCAACTCATCCATCAGTGCCAAAATAGTGGCTGCCGTGGTCTGATCCAGGTTGCCCGTCGGCTCATCCATTAATACCAGGTTTGGATCCGTCACCAGCGCACGAGCAATCGCCACGCGCTGACGCTCGCCCCCGGACAGCTCGCCAGGCCGATGATTAGCCCGCGGCGTCATACCTACTCGCTCAAGTATTTGCATAGCGCGCTGCTCGGCCATTTTTTTCGACTGACCGCGAATAATCAACGGCAAAGCGGCGTTTTCAACAGCACTGAACTCCGCCAACAAATGGTGGAATTGATACACAAAACCAATATAGCGATTACGAAAGTTACCAAGCGCCGTTTCATTTAAGCCTGCTAGCGGCTCTCCGGCAATGGTCACGCTGCCTTCACTGGGGCGGTCAAGGCCGCCCAGCAAATTCAATAGCGTTGTCTTACCTGACCCCGAACTGCCGACGATAGCCACCCGCTCTCCGGCACGCACCTGCAAGTTGAGCTGGTCCAGCACCGTGAGTTCTTGGGGCCCTTCGCTATAGACCCTGCTTAACGCCTGGCAATCGAGCATCACCGCCGCTTCTTGGCGTGTGTTCAGAGGCATCGTATTCATAGACATCCTGGCATCCTTATTGCTGCTCTCGTTATTGCCGCTCTCATGACTATTCATAGCGCAATACATCGGCAGGCTGAACCCGCGCTGCGCGCCAAGCAGGATAGAGCGTTGATAGGAACGTCAATCCAAAAGCGGCCAACACGATACGACTGACATCACTCCACTCCAGACGTGAGGGCAGATCACTGATGAAGTAAACCCCGGCATCTAGGAACTGAATACCCAGCGTTCCTTCGACCCAACCAATGAGGTCCGCAATCGTTAGCGCGAGCAGCACACCCACCGCAACACCAATGGCGATACCAATAATCCCGATCGCCATGCCTTGAACAATAAAAATGCCCATAATCGAGCTTGGCTTAGCACCAATAGTGCGCAGAATGGCGATATCTGCCCGCTTGTCGGTGACAACCATGACCAGTGTCGAAACGATATTAAACGCTGCTACGGCAATAATGACGGTGAGCAGTAGCGCAATCATGCGCTTTTCCATTTGTATCGCTTGAAACAGATTACCTTGGGTAAACGTCCAGTCGCTGCCGCGATAGCCGGAACCAAGCTCATTGATAATGGCCTGAGTTTCGCTGCTAGCCGCAAACAGATCATCCAATTCTAAGCGCAAGCCGCCCACTGCATCGCCTAAACGCGCAAGGGTCTGCATATCTTCAATATTGGCATAAGCCAAGTTGGCATCAAGCTCAGCGCCGACGCTAAAAATACCGCTGACGGTAAAGCGCTTTAAGCGCGGAAAGACCCCGGCGGGCGTAATCGATGCTTCGGGCACTAACAGCGTGACCCGATCGCCCACGCCAACACCCAAACTGCGTGCCAGTGCCGAGCCCATCACCACGTGCCATTCACCGGGTACAAGGTCAGCCAACTTACCTTCACGCATGTGATCGCTGATGATGGACACCTTATCTTCCCAATCAGGATTAATGCCATTGACCATGGCGCCTTGATTGCGACCACCGACCGAAAACATACCCTGCTGTTCAACATAAGGCGCTGCGCCAATAACCCGCTCACGCTGCATCAACTGCTCAGCCAACGACTGCCATTCAACTAAGCCTTCCCGGGACTCAATTTTAGCATGGGGCACCATCCCCAAAATGCGTGTGCGCAGCTCATGATCGAAGCCGTTCATCACCGACAACACCAGGATAAGGACCGCAACGCCCAGCATTAATCCCAGCATTGAGGTCAGCGAAATAAAAGAAATAAAGTGGTTTCGGCGTTTAGCGCGCACGTAGCGCAGCCCCACCAGAAAAGGCAAACGATCAAGCATGGCGTGATTCCTTATCAATAAGCGCTCATGGTACGGTTTTTTTAATGTCTCTGCATGCTCAAACAGCCATTAGAGCGGTCTACACCGTGAGGGTTCACAGCGCATGCTTGCAACTTACCTCGCCACCGCCTACATTGCGGCGATTTACTGCTTGTCGCAGAGTAAGCTAGTGTTACTAGAGGCTGCCTGCAATCTACTCGATACACTCTTCGCAAAGGGCATTCAAGACGTTGGCTACCATGACTTATCGCTTACTACCCGAATGGCATCCACAGGATGGTATTCAGCTTACTTGGCCTCGTCACGACGGCGATTGGGCGCCTCTACTTGCTTGCATCGAAGCGACTCTTGAACGCATTGTAGTGGCCACTACGCGCTATCAACGCGTCCTTATTTGCGTACCGAATGAGCTGACGAAAGAACGCTTAGCGGCCACGTTCGCAGCCTATCAAGTGCCGAGTGAACGACTGCTGCTGATCGTTGCCCCCACCGATGATACCTGGGCGCGAGATCATGGGCCGATTACCGTCGTAGACGACGATGGCCAGCGACTAATGCTCGATTTCACCTTCACAGGCTGGGGCGGTAAGTTTCCCGCTGAGCACGATAATCAACTGACTCAGCGACTTGCTGACGCAGGCGCTTGGTCATGTCCCATAGCGTCGCGGGATTTAGTACTGGAAGGCGGCGGTATCGAAACAGATGGCGAAGGCACCTTACTGACCACCGAAGCCTGCTTACTGAACGCTAATCGCAATCCCACGCTCTCGCGTACAGACGTAGAAGCACAGCTGGCAGCAGATTTTGGCGTTGACCGCGTGCTGTGGCTGGCTAACGGTCATCTAGAAGGCGATGACACCGACAGCCATATTGATACGCTCGCACGCTTCTGTGATCCGGCGACCATTGCCTACGTGCGTTGCGATGATCCTAATGACGCGCACTACCCGGCACTAGCGGCGATGGAGCAAGAGCTTCAACATTTTCGACAACGTAATGGCGAACCCTACCGTCTTATTGCGCTGCCCTGGCCACAGGCCTGCTTCGACCCAGACGACGGCCATCGCCTACCGGCGACGTACGCTAACTTTTTGATCATCAATCAAGCCGTACTAGTACCCACCTATGGTGACCCAGTCGACGTCGCAGCACTTCAGGCGCTAGCGTTAGCATTTCCTGAGCACACGCTTATCCCGATCGAGTGCAATAGCGTTATTCGCCAACACGGCAGCCTACACTGCTTAACCATGCAGCTACCTCAAGGCACGCTGGCAGCGCTCACTACTTGATAAAGGAGTCATCATGTCGACTACGCTAACCGTAGGCGTTGTTCAGCAGCCCGCTTGGCCAGATAAAGCACAAAGTCTAGCCGTGAGCGAACAAGGTATTCGCGATGCCGTTCGCCAAGGTGCTCAACTGGTGTTGCTTCAAGAGCTACATGCCACCCATTATTTTTGCCAGTTTGAGGATCCTGCGCTGTTCGACTTGGCTGAACCGCTTGATGGGCCAACGGGACAGCGCCTGGCCATGCTTGCCCAGGAGCTTGATATTGTGCTGGTCGGCTCGCTATTTGAACGTCGTGCGCCGGGCCTATACCACAATACGGCAGTGGTATATGACCGGGCTAAAGGCCGCGTAGGTCAGTATCGCAAAATGCATATCCCCGATGACCCAGGCTTTTACGAGAAGTTTTACTTCACCCCAGGCGATTACGACAGCGCACGCGGCGAAGGATTTACGCCGATTGAAACTTCGCTAGGGCGCTTGGGCGTGTTGGTCTGCTGGGACCAATGGTATCCAGAAGCAGCGCGGCTGATGGCTCTCGCGGGCGCGGACTTATTGCTTTATCCGACGGCGATTGGCTGGGACCCAAGCGACGCCGAAGCCGAGCAAGTCCGTCAGAAAGACGCTTGGACAATTATTCAGCGCGCTCACGGCGTGGCGAATGGCCTGCCTGTGATAGTAGCCAACCGGGTAGGATTTGAAGCAGACCACTCAGGCGTCGGTGGCGGCATTCAGTTCTGGGGCGGCAGCTTTATTTGCGGACCGCAGGGGGAGTTATTAGCGCATGCAAAAGAAGAGGCGGAGCAGCTAGTGGTTACACTGGATATGGCGCGCAGTGAAAACACGCGACGCATATGGCCTTATCTGCGAGACCGTCGCGTGGATGCCTACGCAGATATGACTCGCCGCTATCGTGACTAGGAGCCGCATGTTCTTCATACGTTAAGCGCAATATTCGTTTCACTAGCATACAAAAACGCCTGCCCCAATGAAGATAGGGGCGGGCGTTTTTCATTCCACACTGGCGTTGGCTAGCGGGTAGATTACTTCCAGAAATCGCGAATCGACGCGATACCTTGAGCACCCACGGCGCGCGCATGATTCGCGTCAAAGCGGGTCATGCCTCCCAGTGCAAAAACGGGCATACCTGCACGCTCAACCAATTGCTGGAAATCATGCCACCCAAGCGGTGAAACTTCCGGATGCGAGGGCGTGGTACGTAACGGCGAGAGGCTGACAAAGTCGCAGCCTAAAACCGCCGCTTTTTTCAGCTGTGTTTGATTATGTGTTGACGCAGATAGCCATTTATTTTCCGCAATGGGACGACGCTCAAGCTGCATTAAACGTTCGCTGGTCAGATGAATACCGTCGGCATCAACCTGCTCTAGCAGCGCTGGTTCACCATTGAGAAGCAATCGTGCGCCGTGCTCGCGACACATTTGCAAGGCTCGCTTCGCGCGCGCAACGTAGGCCGCATCGTCCAGCTGCTTTGCACGCAGTTGAACTAAGCGGACATGATCTTCGCGCAGCGCGCGCTCTAAAAATGCATCAAACCGCGCATCGTCAGCCTCTTCCCCAGTGATCAGGTACTCGGTGGGCAGTCTTACTGCACGCAAGATAGGCAAATTAGCAGCGGGGAAGGGATAGTTTGAAAGCTCGCTCATGGGCACCCAGCGAACTGCCTGCCCTTCACGGCCAAAAGGTTCGCCAGCAAACTCATGCACCTGCCATACATCCAACAAAATATGCTTGTCAGGATACTCATGGTGCACGCGAATCAGTGGCTGGGCACAGATAATTTCAATCCCAAGCTCTTCATGCAACTCACGCTTTAGGCCTTCAAGCCCGGTTTCGTAAGGTGCAAGCTTGCCCCCCGGAAATTCCCATAGCCCGCCATGGTCAACGTTTGACGGCCGACGAGCGATCAATACTTGCTTCCGATCGGCGCTCACAATTGCAGCCGCCGCGACGTGAACCCGCCGTTTCACCTTTACACTCATTGCGTCTTTATCCACTGTCTGCGCAGCGACGCTACTGCCGCCGCTGCTATCTCACTGCGTTTGCCCTTTACCCCAGCCATCGCGTCAGCGCTGGAGGTAATTCGTTAGCTACGGTAATCCGCGTTGATAGACACATAGTCATGGGAGAGATCAGACGTCCACACCGTGGCACTTTCGTCACCGCGTCCCAAATTAATGCGAATAGCAATCTCAGACTGCGCCATCACTGCACTTCCCGCTGCTTCGGTGTAGCTGGCTGCACGTCCGCCATTTTCGACTAAGCGAACGTCACCTAAATCAATCACCACACGATTAACGTCAAAATCGCTGACAGGTGCCCTACCCACTGCCGCTAAAATACGCCCCCAGTTAGCATCAGAGGCATACAGCGCGGTTTTCACCAGCGGCGAATGCGCAACAGTGAAAGCCAAATCAAGCGCCTCTTGGCGGCTATTCGCCCCATCAACGTGAAGCGTCACAAACTTCGTTGACCCTTCTGCGTCGCGAATAATAGCCTGAGCAAGCTCTGTCATCACCACCTGCAACGCATCGCGGAATGCCGACACGTCACCCTCATCGACAATGCTAGGCCCCGTGCCGGTGGCCGCTAACATGCAGGCGTCGTTGGTCGACGTATCGCTGTCCACGGTGATGCAGTTAAACGAGTGGTCGACTGTCTCGCGCAGCAGGCGATCTAACAGCGGCGTCTCGATGGCAGCATCAGTCACCACAAACCCCAACATGGTCGCCATGTTGGGCTTAATCATGCCCGACCCTTTGGTAATGCCGTTAATCGTCACCTGCTGGCCATGAACCTCCAGCGTCGCGGTTGCACCTTTCGCCCGAGTATCGGTCGTTAAAATACCCTGTCCCGCATGCTGCCAGGCGATACCGTCACTAGACAGGCTTTCAAGGGCGGGGACAAAGCCCGCCAACAGGCGATCCATCGGTAGCGGTTCACCAATCACACCGGTTGAAAACGGCAAGACATCCTGCGCCGAAACACCCACCTGCTCAGCAAGCGCTGCACAGCTGGCGTGGGCATCGCGCATGCCTGTTTCACCGGTACCGGCGTTTGCATTGCCGGTATTAATCAGCCAAAAGCGTGGAGAGCGCCCCTGAGCACGGCAGTGCTCAAGGTGCTGCTTCGCCACTGCCACAGGCGCCGCACAAAATGCATTGCGGGTAAAGACACCGGATACCGTTGCTGACTCAGGTAGCTCAATAACTACTAAATCACGACGACCCGGCTTTTTAATACCCGCCATTGCCGTTCCCAGGCGCACCCCTTTAAGGGGCAGCATCTCTGGAAAAGGAATATTTCCAACTGCCATGACTCTCTCCTTTAGGCAGGCCCATATAGAGACGCTTTCGCCGTTAGTTCAGCTTGCCGCAGCACTGTTTATACTTCTTACCCGAGCCACAAAAACACGGATCGTTGCGACCTACTTTAGGCCCTTCACGACGCACTGGCTGTCCATCAACGACTGGCTCGTCTTGGGCGTTTTCCTGCTGTTCGTCGGCAGGGTCATCATGTCGGCTTGCCGCGGTGGTCGCTTCGCGCTCCAACGTTTCACGCCGGCTACGCTCAAGAGCATCTACCTCTTCAGGTTGACGTACCTGAACGTGACTAAGAATACGCGTTACGTCGGCTTTGATATGGGTCAGCAGGTGCTGGAATAGCTCGAACGATTCGCGCTTATACTCCTGCTTGGGGTTCTTTTGAGCATAGCCGCGCAGGTGAATACCGCGACGCAGGTGGTCCATTGACTGCAGGTGCTCTTTCCAGCGAGTGTCTAGCACTTGCAGCATTACCTGCTTTTCAAAGCGTCGAATGAGTTTTTCACCCGCCGCATCAATTTTGGCGGCATAGGCTTCACGGTGCATCGTTTGCAGGCGCTCGCGCAGCTGCTCCTCGCCGAAACGCTCATCTTCTGCGGCCCATTTAACGACGGGCACATCAAGATTAAATTCCGTTTTGAGATGCGCTTCTAAGCCAGGCAAATCCCACTGCTCAGGCAGACTCTGAGGAGGCACATAGTCGTTAATCGCCTCTTCCATTACCTCTTCGCGAATACCAATAACGGCGTCAGCGACGTTGTCTGCCGCAAGAATGTCATTACGCTGCTCATAGATCACACGACGCTGATCGTTGGCAACGTCATCGTATTCCAGCAGCTGCTTACGAATATCGAAGTTGCGACCTTCGACTTTCTTTTGCGCACGTTCAACGGCGTTGGAAACCATCTTATGTTCAATAGCTTCACCTCGCTCAAGACCTAATGCCTGCATCAAACGCTTAACACGATCAGAGCCAAACAGGCGCATCAAGCTATCTTCAAGCGACAGGAAGAAACGCGTTGAACCGGGGTCACCTTGACGTCCAGCACGGCCACGCAGCTGATTATCGATACGCCGTGACTCGTGACGCTCCGACCCCACAACGTGCAAACCGCCAGCAGCCAACACGCCATCATGACGCACCTTCCACTCGGCCTTCAGCTCATCAATTTGCGCTTGGCTAGGGTTATGCAGCTTGGCAGCTTCAGCCTCCCAGTTACCCCCAAGCATAATGTCGGTACCCCGACCCGCCATGTTGGTGGCAATCGTAATCGCGCCTGGGCGGCCAGCCTGAGCAATGATTTCAGCTTCACTTTGGTGCTGCTTAGCATTAAGGACATTAAACGTGAGTCCTGCTTCGCGCATCAGCGTGGCCAGATATTCCGATGTTTCAATCGAAGCAGTACCAACTAAGACCGGGCGCCCTGCTTCCGTCTCCGTTCTTACGTCCTTAATGATCGCTTCATATTTTTCTTCAGCGCTCAAGTAAACCAAGTCGTTCAGGTCTTTACGTGCCAACGCCCGATTGGTCGGGATAACAATCACGTCTAGGCCATAAATCTGGCGGAATTCAAACGCCTCAGTATCGGCCGTGCCCGTCATCCCAGCTAATTTCTCGTACAGCCGGAAGTAATTCTGGAAAGTAGTCGATGCCAGCGTTTGGCTTTCACGCTGCACGGTGACGCCTTCTTTTGCCTCAACGGCTTGATGCAAGCCTTCCGACCAGCGGCGACCTGGCATTGAGCGGCCGGTGTGCTCATCAACAATCACCACCTGACCTTCCGACACAATGTAGTCAACGTCGCGGCTATACAGATAGCTAGCACGCAGTGCTGAATGCATATGCTGCAGCAAATTAAGGTTTTGTGCGGCGTAAAGGGACTCTTCGGCGCCCAACAGGTTTTCAGCTCGCATGAGCTCTTCAACCTTGTTGTGTCCCTGCTCGGTCAGCTCGACTTGTTTTTGCTTTTCATCAACAACAAAGTCGCCGGTTACCGGGGCATCTTCATCTTCAGATGCTTCGCCTTGCTCAAGCTGCTGGGCAAGTACGTTAACTACTTTATAAAGATCGGTATTTTCATCGACCGCCCCAGAGATAATCAGCGGCGTGCGCGCTTCATCGATAAGAATCGAGTCAACCTCATCGACAATCGCGAAATGCAGGCCACGCTGCACTTTATCTTCCAACGAGAATGCCATGTTATCGCGCAGGTAATCGAAGCCAAACTCGTTGTTGGTGCCATAGGTTATATCGCACTGATAAGCATGGCGCTTTTCTTCACCGGTTTGACCAGAGAAAATAACGCCTATGCTCAGGCCTAGAAACTCATAAAGCGGACGCATCCACTCAGCATCACGACGCGCCAAGTAATCGTTCACGGTAACGACATGCACGCCTTTACTGGTCAGCGCATTGAGATAAACCGCCAACGTAGCGACAAGTGTTTTACCCTCGCCCGTTTTCATTTCAGCGATACGGCCACGGTGCAGCGTCATCCCACCGACCATCTGGACATCGAAGTGGCGCATCCCCATCACGCGCTTACTGGCTTCGCGAACGATAGCAAACCCTGGCGCTAGCAAGCTATCTAACGGTTCGCCCGCATCCAGGCGCTGACGAAGCTCGGCAGTCTTACCCTGTAAGTCAGCATCGGTAAGAGCCTCAAACTCCGCTTCCAGAGCGTTAATCTGCGGCACATTTTTATGCATGCGTTTTACTTCGCGGTCATTCTTAGACCCGACGACTTTACGTAACAAATTATTAAGCATGAAGTATCCAGATATTCACGAGCGCCCCCTCAGGAGCTACCCTTTTTTTCTGCAAGCTCTTTTTATTCAAGAGCAGAGACAAAGTAGCCTTATCAACGAACTCGGCATGAGGGCGGACCGCGCTGGGTCAAAACATCGCTCGCCGCGACAAGGGCTGTTAGCGGGGCAAGCCAGTTAAATCGCGCCCGAATAGGCGTCACACTACGGCGATGCTGAGACCAGCGGCGCAGTGCGCGACGCCTTTTGGCAACCCAGTGCGACTGGGCGCGTAAAATAGCAGGCACCCAAAAACAGATAGTAACGTTGCGCTCGCCGCCGCGAAAAGCGTCCGCGGGGCTTAAGCTCGCAGGTAGAAGGCAACTTACTAGCAAACCAGCCAGCCACCAACGTGCTATACCGTAGCGGCGTTGGCGCCGCGGCAAAGCAGTTTGTACTTCAAGCGTGGGCGACATGCTGTAGACCGGCTCCTGAGCGTGGTAGGCTCTGCAAATGGGTAATCGGCTTGGATCCGCCGATGTGACGATTTAGGGGTACCTAGGAATTAAGCGTATGAGTATAAAGGTTAAGCGTTCTCACGCACAGCCCATCGCCCGTCTGCTGTCAAAGTCCGGTGATATTAGCCAGTTAATGCGCCTATCTCGCCTAATCGATCAGGCGCAGCGCCACCTGCGAGCCCACTTACCCGAAGAAATGCGCGAACATATCTTCGTGGGCGGCTTTCGCGATGGACGCCTAACCGTTATTAGCGGCCAAGCCAGCTGGCTGACCTGGCTGCGCTTCGAACAGCGCCGCCTGCTAGAGCTGCTGCACCAGCTGCCTGGTTTTGAAGGCGTGAATGGCTTCACGTTTAAAGTTCGCCCAGTACGGCCCATCGTCGCTCCTGCCCGCAATACTCGCAATTTGTCATTAGATGCAGGCAAAACATTAGCTGATTGCGCCGAAGACACCACCAACCCCGCATTAAAACGAGCTCTTGAAAGACTTGCTTCACACGCTCGTCCACCTACCAAGTAAGCAACCGCCCTCCCGAGCACACCATTAGCTTCTTTAAGCGGACCTAAAATGCATAAAGCACCACATGAGTGGTGCTTTATAAAACTGACAACTAAATATTCAGCAGTGGATGTCTGCTTTACGCCATCGCAGGAGCTGCATAGGAGATGGGTGCAACCGCTTTTTCTTCTTCAAAGGTAATGATTTCGTAAGCATCGGGCTGTGCCATTAGTTCTCGACACAGCTGATTATTAAGCGCGTGACCTGATTTTACACCTCGGAATTCACCAATCAGGCTATAGCCCAACTGATATAAATCACCAATCGCGTCCAGGACTTTATGCTTAACAAACTCGTCTTCATAACGCAGGCCACCTTCGTTAACAATGCGATAATCATCTACCACGATCGCATTATCTAGACTGCCGCCTAGCGCAAGATTATTAGAGCGCAAAAACTCTAAATCACGCATAAAACCAAAGGTACGTGCACGCGACACTTCTTTAACGAAAGACGTGGTTGAAAAATCAATCAGCGCGGTCTGCTTTTGCTGCTCAAACACGGGGTGGTCAAAGTCGATCGCGAACGAGACCTTAAACCCTTGGTGAGGCAGAAAAACGGCTTCTTTGTCGCCATCGGTGACGGCCACACGACGCTTGATACGGATAAATTTCTTAGCCGCATCCTGCTCTAAAATACCCGCCGACTGAATCAAAAATACGAACGGGCTAGCACTGCCATCCATAATGGGCACTTCAGGCTCGCTTACATCAACGTAAGCATTATCAATACCGAGCCCTGCAAAGGCGGACATTAAATGCTCAACCGTGGCTACTTTAACCCCGTTATACGAAAGCGCCGTGCATAGTCGAGTATCTTCTACCAACTCAGCTTTTGCGGGCACGTGCGCAGCGGGTTCCAGATCGGTTCTAACAAACACAATCCCTGTATTGGCCGGCGCCGGACGCAAAGCCAGATGGACTTTCTTGCCAGAATGCAGGCCCACTCCGGTAGCGCGAATGACGTTTTGAAGGGTGCGTTGTCTGATCATGGATAGTAGTCGTACTCTTGTGACGGTGATTACCGCAGGGAAAAAGTTATCAAACAGTGTTCACTTTAACAGTGAGAGAGCGTTTTAGCCAATAAAACGCTTGCTCACTGTTAAAGCCTGCCTGATAAAGAGGATCAATCCGCCTGGCGGCGTAAAAACGCAGGGATGTCCAGATAGTCATCGGCTTCGGTCGACCGGCGCTTTTCAGAACGCGGTTTAGCATTGGCTTCAGGCGCTTCAGAGCGGGCCGTCGCCTGCTGACGCATTACGGTTGGCTGCTGCAGTTTGCGATAGTCAGATGAAGACTCTGCCGCCGAACGACGTGCCGGTTCACGCGCAGCCGTTTTCGCTTTGTGATTGCCATCTAAGCCTGCAGCCACAACGGTGACACGCAGCTCATCGGACATTTCCATATCAATGGAGGTGCCCACAACAATAGTAGCGTCTGGAGAAGCAAATTCTTGCACCGTCGCGCCCACATCATTGAACTCACCAATCGACAGATCAGGTCCTGCAGTGATGTTAACCAGAATACCGCGTGCGCCATGAAGATCGATATCTTCCAATAGCGGGCTACGGATAGCTTTTTCAGCCGCTTCACGAGCACGATTCTCACCGGTCGCGCCGCCGGTACCCATCATCGCCATGCCCATTTCGGACATCACCGTGCGCACATCTGCAAAGTCGACGTTGATAATACCTGGGCTAGTGATCAGCTCAGCAATGCCCTGAACCGCCCCGAGCAGCACATCGTTAGCAGCGCTAAATGCTGTCAACAACGTGGCATTTTTACCCAGCACAGAAAGCAGCTTTTCGTTGGGAATCGTAATCAACGAATCAACGTGCTGAGAGAGCTCTTTCATGCCCTCTTCAGCTGCACGCATACGCTTAGGCCCTTCAAAGGGGAAGGGGCGCGTTACCACCGCAACGGTGAGTATCCCCAGCTCCTTGGCGACCTGTGCAACAACCGGCGCACCGCCAGTGCCGGTACCACCGCCCATACCGGCAGTGATAAACACCATGTCGGCGCCTACCAGCAATTCAGCAATGCGCTCACGGTCTTCCATGGCCGCCTGACGGCCCACTTCAGGATTGGCACCTGCGCCCAATCCTTTAGTGATCTCACTGCCTAGCTGCAATACCGTTTTAGCCGACACGCGCTTTAATGCCTGCGCGTCAGTATTGGCGCAAATAAACTCTACGCCCTCAATATTGCTTTCGACCATATGGTTAACAGCATTGCCGCCACCGCCGCCAACACCCACCACTTTGATGACCGCACTGCTCGAGGGTGCGTTATCTACCAATTCGAACATAAGCCCCGTCTCCTGAACCGCGCTTGCGGCCCTGTCAGAAATTTCCTTTGAACCAGCCTTTAAATCTTGCCAGCGTCGAATGGTCTTCCTTGATATCACGCCGGGCAAGTTCGTTACGGCCCTTATGAGCTGCAACAACTCCCCCGTGGCTTTTCAAGCCTTGCCCATGACGCGTTTCCTGCAAGGCATAGTGCAGCAAGCCAACACCCGTAGCATAAATCGGGTTACGGACGACATCCGCCAAACCTTTTACATTTTGAGGGCAAGCGATACGAACGGGCATATGGAAAATTTCTTCCGCCAATTCGCTAACGCCTTCCATGCGCGAAGTACCGCCGGTAAGCACTATCCCTGCAGCGACCATATCCTCATAGCCACTGCGACGTAATTCATCTCGTATTAGCGTAAACAGCTCTTCGTAACGTGGTTCTACCACTTCAGCCAGCGCCTGACGTGATAAATCACGAGCAGCGCGATCGCCGACGCTAGGAACTTTAATCATTTCATCACTTGCCGCTAAATGAGTAAGCGCACAAGCATATTTAACTTTGATTTCTTCTGCATGCTGCGTGGGCGTACGCAGTGCCATTGCAATATCGTTGGTGACCTGGTCGCCAGCAATAGGAATAACCGCTGTATGACGTATAGCACCTTCGGTAAAGATAGCCATATCGGTAGTGCCGCCGCCGATATCTACCATGCACACGCCCAGCTCACGCTCGTCTTCTGTAAGCACGGCCATGCTTGAGGCAAGCTGCTCTAAAATAATGGCGTCTACTTCCAAGCCACACCGCCGCACGCATTTTTCAATATTCTGCACCGCGTTTAACGCCGCGGTGACCAAATGTACCTGAGCTTCTAAGCGTACGCCTGACATACCTAATGGCTCACGAATGCCGCCCTGAGCGTCAATCGAAAATTCTTGAGGTAACACATGAAGGACACGCTGCCCTTCTGAAATAGCACGAGCACGAGCCGAGTCAATAACACGCTCAATATCTGAAGGGGTTACTTCACGCTCTTTAATGGCCACGACGCCATCAGAGTTCATTGAGCTAATATGGCTGCCCGCGACGCCAACATATACCGAGTGAATATCACAGCCAGCCATTAACTCAGCTTCTTCTACTGCCCGCTGAATAGACTGCACGGTGGATTCAATATTGATCACCACGCCGCGTTTCATTCCACGCGAAGGATGCGAGCCAATACCGGCAATTTCAATTCCGCCGTCATCGGTAGGTTGACCGACTATCGCGACGACCTTGGACGTTCCAATGTCCAGCCCGACCACCATATTGGATGCGTTGGGTGAGCCTGCCATGAGTCGGTAAATCTCCTTGCGTCATGTTTAAAGGTAAATATAAATAGGGAGGCACTTAATCCAACGTTAAACATTGAAGGCGTACAACCCGAAATAATCAGTGATGTTTCTCACATCATGCTAAGTACAAATAGTCGAATTTAAAAAACTATTTAACCAGCGCCTGGGCCATAGTATAGAAACAATAGTAGCAATACGACTAGTACAAACACACAATAATAGGCTTTGAAAGCAAAATGAAGGCTAATATCGACTTTTCAGCGATGGCAACCACTCACTTTTACACCTTATTTGCACTAAGTAATAGCATTGTTACTCATCTGGCTCCTCAAATTCACTTTCTCCATGCCACGCAACGGCAACGCCATTAGGGTAGCGCAGATCAATATAGCGAATCTTGTCACCAAGAGAATATAGTTCTCGTTGCCATGACGCAGACAACCTGGCTAAGCGGACTTCGTGCTCCCGACGACCCAACATTACCCAAACACCATCATTTAACTGTAACCGCCAAGCACCCCTTGGCTCTAAACGCAGTTGCGTAAGATCAAGCGATAGCTGTGCAAAGTGAGATTTTAACCGCTGGTAATAACGCAATACTTCTTCACTGCTTCCGTTAGGCCCTGCTAAATCTGGGAGCCCGGACGGTGGAGAAAGCGGCGCAAAAGCAAAAGCCTCGCCCTTGGGATTAACTAAGAAGTCATCATTCCAACGTGCAACGGGCTGCTGCTCAACCAACTCAAACACTAAGGCATTGGGCCATTCACGGGAAATACGCACTTCGTTCAACCAGCCAATATCGAGGGCTCGATCACGTAGTTCACCAAGATCTGCCGACAGCCAGGTGGCATTTACCACCAGCGGAGCAAGCTGAGTGCGCAAATAATCAGCGCTCACGTACTCCCATTCGCCGCGAATAGACACCCGTTCGATGGGACGATCTAGCCACAACCAAAGCGCACGCCCGCCTGCTCCCATAAGCAAAGCAAGCAGGATAATCCCCAGCCAAGCATTGCGCCTTTTCATAAGGCACTTTTAAATAAGGCATTATTCATGCTGTTACTACTCGCCTGCGGTGTTGAGTATTTGTAGCACGAGATCATCAAAATCAATCCCAGCGTAAGCGGCCGCCTGAGGAACCAGGCTATGATCGGTCATACCCGGCACTGTATTGACTTCTAGTAGCCAAAAGCGCCCTTCTCCGTCGTGCATAACGTCAACCCGACCCCAGCCCTCGCAGCCAATGGCGGCAAACGCTTTCTGGCAGAGCACTGCAAGCACGGCTTCTTGTTCAACAGACAAGCCGCAGGGCAGATGATACTGAGTCGTGTTAGAGATATATTTGGCTTCGTAATCGTAAAACCCACCCGGCACCTCAACGCGAATCGCCGGAAGCACCTGATCGCCCAGCAGCGCGACGGTGTACTCATCCCCAACGACAAAACGCTCCGCCATGACGCGCGCATCAAATTGCGCTGCTTCTTGGTAGGCCGCTTCCAGCGCTGCCTGACTTTTCACAATGCTGATACCAAGCGTTGAGCCTTCATGCACCGGCTTCACAATTAACGGTAAACCAAGCTCAGCTACCACGGCAGCCCAGTCAGAGCTTGCATCCAGCATAATACTTTCAGGCGTTGGCAGACCCACCGCGTGCCATACTTGCTTAGTGCGCTGCTTATCCATACCCAGCGCAGAGGCCAAAACACCGCTGCCGGTATAAGGGATATTGAGCAATTCCAAAGCGCCCTGTAGCGTTCCATCTTCTCCACCGCGACCGTGCAGAGCGACAAATACTACGGAAGGCGCCAGCTGTTCCAAGCCGACTAAACCTTTATCGCGCAGATCATAGCCACATACCGCCACGCCTTTACGCTTCAGCGCATTCAGAATCGCGGCACCGCTTTTAAGCGACACATCACGCTCAGCAGACGTGCCGCCGTAAACCACAACGACGTTTTCAGGGGATTGTGTATTGGTCACATCAACGCTCACAGTTCTACCTCATTCATCACTAGCTGCGCCTGCGCCAGGCGAAGAGAAATTCCGCCCACATCGCCTGCCCCTTGAGTAATTAAAATATCATCGGGGCGTAGCACGTTGGCGAGTAGCGTTGGCAGCTCATGCTTGTGCTCTACAAATAGCGGATCCACTTCGCCACGTTGGCGAATAGAGCCTGCCAGCGTTCGCCCTTCCGCCCCGGGAATCACGGCCTCACCGGCACTATAAACATCCAGCAACACCAGCGTATCAACCTGGGAAAGCACCCGCACAAAGTCTTCGTACAAATCACGGGTCCGGCTATAGCGATGGGGCTGATAGAGCATTACCAAGCGGCGTTCGGGCCAGCCTGCGCGAATAGCCTGAATCACCATGTCGACTTCACGCGGATGGTGACCGTAGTCATCTACCAGCATGATGTCGCCATCTCCTTTTGGTGCAGGAAAGTGGCCATGCACCTGGAAACGACGCCCTACCCCAGCAAAGCCCGCTAAACCGCTTAAGATAGCGGCATCGCTAACGCCAGCATCGGTGGCTACGACAATCGCCGCCATAGCATTCAATGCATTGTGACGCCCAGGCATCGCTAAACGTACCCGTAGTGGCTCAACGTCTCCCGGGCGCAGCGCAGTAAATGTGACTTCACCGCCGCACTGAGAAAAATCTACAATGCGATAGTCGGCATCGCTGTCAAACCCATAGGTCACGAATTGGCGCTTAACTTGCTCGCAGAGACCGCGAATGTGCGGATCATCAATGCAGAGTACCGCCAACCCATAAAACGGCAGGTTGTGCAGAAACTCGATAAAGGTGCTCTTCAGGCGTTCGAAGTCCCCACCATACGTCGCCATATGATCAGCATCGATATTAGTAACAATGGATACCATCGGCTGAAGATGCAAAAACGAGGCATCCGATTCATCGGCTTCAGCGACCAAGTAATCACCGGCGCCCAAGCGTGCGTTAGCGCCAGCACTGGTGAGTTTTCCACCAATCACAAACGTCGGATCAAGCCCGCCTTCCGCGAGCAGCGTCGCCGTTAAGCTGGTCGTCGTCGTTTTACCATGGGTACCGGCAACCGCGATGCCGTGTCTAAAACGCATCAGCTCCGCCAGCATTTCTGCCCGACGCACGACCGGCACGCGATGCTCATGGGCCCAGCGAATTTCTGGATTCGTGTCATCAATGGCACTTGATACGACCACCACGTCCGCCCCATCAACGTGGGCTTCAGCGTGGCCAATCTCGATACAAACACCACATTGACGCAGCCGCTCCACCGCGGATGAGGCGCTCATGTCACTACCACTAACGGTGTAACCCTGATTGGCAAGTACCTCTGCGATACCGCACATACCGACACCACCGATGCCCACGAAATGAATACGCCGGATGCGGCGCATTCCCGGAGCCGTTGTACAACCACGCTGGGGCGTCATGGACTTGATTAGATCGGTCACGCAGAGTCTCCTAACGACACCATCGCCAAACACCCTTCCACTAAGCGCTCTGTGGCGTCTAAATGGGCGGCTTGGCGTGCTTTAGACGCCATCATTGCCAGGGTATTTGGGACGAGTAATTCATTTAAAAAATCGGTTAAACGCTCAACGGTCAGATCTGACTGAACAACGCACTGTGCCGCACCGGCGTTTACCAGCACCTGGGCATTGATACGCTGATGGTCATCAACCGCGAAGGGAAAAGGCACCAGCAGCGCGGGCTTGGCCGCCGCCGCCAGCTCAGCGACCGTTAAGGCGCCCGAACGGCATACGACAAGGTCAGCCCAGTCATAGGCAGCGGCCATATCATCGATAAACGCACTGACTTCTGCGACAACACCGTACTGCTGGTAAAGCGCTGTTGTATCCGCATCACGACCTTTGCCTGCCTGATGGCGCACCTGGGGGCGTTGCTCTTCAGGCAGCTGCGCCAAAGCAGGCGCCAGGCGTTCATTGAGCGCAACCGCGCCAAGCGAGCCGCCCACTACTAACAATCGTAGAGGGCGCGCGGACAGTACAGACACATCACGCGGCGCACTGCCTAGGCTGGCAATATCGTCACGCACCGGATTGCCGATAACGTCGGCGCGCGCGCCAAAGGCTTCCGGAAATGCCGCAAAGGTGCGCTTGGCGAAGCGTGATAAAACGCGGTTGGTGAGCCCCGCCACAGCATTCTGCTCATGAATAATCAGCGGGATGCGCATTAGCCATGCCGCAAGCCCACCGGGGCCGCTGGCAAAGCCGCCCAGCCCTACCACAACCTGGGGTTTAAAATCGCGAATAACTGCACGCGCCTGCAAAACGGCGCGGGTAAGATTCAGCGGCGCCTTGAGCCAGCCCATTAACCCATTGCCGCGCAGTCCGCTTACTGCAATGGTGTGCAATGTAATGCCCGCTTCAGGAACAAGGCGATTTTCAATGCCCCTAGGGCTGCCTAGCCATTCAACGTCTACTTGCTGCGCTTGCAGTGCCCGAGCGAGTGAAAGCGCAGGAAACACGTGGCCACCGGTTCCACCTGCCATAATCAGCACTCTTCGACGTGCGTTCGTGGTCACATTAAACTCCTAAAATGCCTACGATAAACGCGGCTCATGGCGCGGCTTATAAGGCGTAGAGGAACGCCGAGGACGATGGCGTGTTTCGGCATCGACGCGCAGCAGCAGTCCCACCATCATACCGGTCACCAGCAGGCTTGAGCCGCCATAGCTTATCAGCGGCAGCGTTAGTCCTTTGGTAGGCAGCAACCCAGAGCTCACCGCGATATTGATAAATGCTTGAGCCGCAATGACAAATCCAATACCGTAACTGACGTAGGCACCAAACAGATGGCCCGCCAACTCAGCACGCCGCCCCACCCACATTGCGCGAGCAATAAAAATAGTAAACAGTAAGACAACAATAATGGCGCCAATCATACCGAGCTCTTCAGCAATGACGGCAAAAATAAAGTCGGTGTGCGCCTCAGGCAAATAGTGCAGCTTTTGCACACTATTGCCCAAACCAGTGCCTGTAACATGGCCGCGACCAAACGCAATTAACGCCTGAGTCAACTGATAGCCCGTAGCGAACTGATCAGCCCAGGGGTCGAGAAAACTGGTCCAGCGCGCCAGTCGATAGGGTTCAATGATGACCATCATGACCGCGCCAGAACCGAGCAGCCCGCCACTACCAACCAGTAATACCAGCGATGCTCCGCTCATCATCAGCATACCGATGACACAAATAGCGAGCACCACCATGCCGCCAAAGTCAGGAGCTAGAAACAGCAGACCAACCGGTGCGGCCAGCACAGCCAACGGGCGCCACATGCTAAATGCCCGCTGACGGAGATCATAAGTAAAGCGCGACATAAACGCCGCCATGTAGAAAATAAGCCCAATTTTGGCAAACTCAGAGACCTGTAAGCTAGGCAATGGTCCCGGTAATGCAATCCAGCGCTTACTACCATTAATCTCTTGACCAACGAACAGCACCAGAATCAACAGAAAAATACTGGCCATGAGAATCAGTGCAGCATTTTGGCGCCAGACTTCAAGCGGCACGCAGAGCATAAAGATACAGGCGACAATAGAGATCACTAGAAAAACGCCATGCTGGCGCGAGTAGTGAAAGGTATCTTCCAACAGGCCAATCGATGCTGAGCTCACCATGACCCACCCCAGCCCAGCTAAAGCTACGGCTGCAATAATCAACCAAATATCGCAAGGTAGATCACGGGTCGTAAGTGCAGCGCGTAAACGCTGAAGTCTGCTCATAGAGAAGCCTCGGTGACACGCTGCGCCTTCTGCTCGATCCAGCGTCGAAACATATCGCCGCGCTCTTGATAATTGGCAAACTGATCTAGGCTGGCACAGGCGGGGGATAAGAGCACGCAATCTCCGGGTTGGGCGAGTTTAAAGGCAGCCTCCATGGCTTGGGATAAATTGTCTACTTCTTGGACACTCACATGCTTAATTAACGCGCCTGCTAAGCGCGGGGCATCTAAGCCGAATAGCAACACATGCCGCGCGCATGAGGCAAGCGGCGCCGCTAAAGGAGAAAAATCCGCCCCCTTACCGACTCCGCCAGCCAATAGAATCAAGCGCCCTTCCAGCGAAGCGCCAATACCGTTAATGGCCGCTAACGTAGCCCCCACATTGGTGCCTTTAGAGTCGTTCACCCAGGTAACGCCGTTAATACGCGCCACCACTTCACTACGATGCGCCAAGCCTTTAAATTCACGCAGCGCCTCACACATGGGCGCTTCGGCAAAGCCTAGCGCCTGCCCCATGGCCAGCGCGGCAAGTGCGTTTGCGTAATTGTGCTGGCCGGCCATAGGCATCTCATCAACCGCCAGCCAAGGCTTATTACCCTGCATTAACGTCAACGTATCGTGACAAAGCGTTAAGCCCCATTCAGAACCGCTGGGCGCTTTCGTTGAGAAGTGAGCAATCTGGGCAACCCGCTGGTCGGGCCACGTTAAAGGCTCATCGGCGTTGACAACGGCGTGCTGAGCTCCGATAAAAATTCGCTGCTTAGCCGCGCGATAACCGTGCATATCACCATGACGATCCAGATGATCTTCCGACAAATTTAAAAAAGCTGCACAGCTGGCGCCTAAACGAGGCGTTGTCTCAAGCTGGAAACTGGAAAGCTCTAGTATGAAAAGTTCAGCATTAGGATGGCTGGCCAATAAATCCAGCGCGGGAGTGCCTAAATTACCGCCGACAGCTGCATCAACACCAGCGGCAGCCGCCATGTCGCCCAATAGAGTGGTAACCGTCGACTTCGCATTAGACCCGGTGATCGCCGCAATAGGCGCATGGGCTGCACGCACAAAGAGCGCAATTTCACCCACCACCATTGGCTCACCGGTGTCAGGGCTTAACTGATCAGCGAGGCTTTCTAGTCCTGCCATACGAGAATCAAGACCGGGGCTCACTACGACCTCTTTTACATCGCTTAAATCAAGCGCTGTGAGCGAACCACAGTGAATAGCAACCCCAGGGTGAGCAGCGCGAAAGTCATCCAACCCCGGTGGCGCGGCGCGCGTATCGGCGACCATATAGGGCAGATTTAAGCGCGTTAAATGACGGCAAATAGCGCGACCTGAGACCCCTAGCCCTACTACCAGCGTCAAACCTTTAGCTACTCGAACCATCAACGGCTCCTTGTCGCACAATGCCACGCCTAATAGGCGTAGCCGTCATGACTACGTGCATTAACGAATTTTGAGCGTCGCAAGGCCGAGTAACACCAGCACTACGGTAATAATCCAGAAGCGTACGATGACGCGAGGTTCGGGCCAGCCTTTCAATTCATAATGGTGGTGCAACGGCGCCATACGGAAGATGCGACGCCCGGTCAGCTTGTACGACCCCACCTGAAGAATTACTGACACCGTTTCGAGGACAAAAATGCCGCCCATGATAAATAGCACTATTTCTTGGCGAACAATTACCGCCACCACGCCGAGCGCAGCGCCCAGTGCTAGCGCGCCCACATCGCCCATAAAAACCTGCGCGGGATAGGTGTTAAACCACAAGAAACCCAGCCCAGCACCGGCAATCGTGGCGCAAAAAACCGCTAGCTCGCCGGTGCCAGCAATAAACGGAATGTGCAGATAGTCGGCAAACACGGTGTTGCCGCTCGCATACGCGAAAACCGACAAGCCCATCGCCACCAGCACGGTAGGCATGATCGCCAGGCCATCAAGACCATCGGTCAAGTTCACCGCGTTGGAGCTACCGACAATGACAAAATAGGTGAGAACGATATAGAAAACGCCCAAAGGCAGGGCAACGTCTTTGAATAGCGGCACGAGCAAACTGGTTTCAACCGGCGTAGAGGCGGTGACATAAAGCAGCACCGCGGCCCCTAACCCAACGATAGATTGCCAAAAGTATTTCCAGCGAGCAGGCAGACCCCGCGGGTTTTTCTCAACCACTTTGCGATAATCGTCCACCCAGCCAATGGCGCCAAAGCCTAAGGTGACCGCCAAGACAACCCAAATATATAGATTCGTTAAGTCCCCCCATAGCAAGGTACTGATCGCAATAGCCAGTAGTATCATTGCCCCGCCCATCGTGGGCGTGCCTGCTTTAGAGAGATGCGACTTAGGCCCATCATCACGCACTGCTTGACCAATTTGCCCTTCAACCAAACGCCTGATCATCCATGGCCCTAGCCACAGGCACAGCATTAATGACGTGAGGGCACCTAAAATCACCCGCAGGGTTAAGTAATTAACAACCTGGAAAGCAGATTGGTACTGCGATAAAAAATTCGCCAAGTGAAGTAACATGAACGGCGTTTACCTTATTTCATCCGAACGCAGCGCTTTAACGACATGTTCCATGCCTGCGCTGCGCGATCCTTTCACCAGCAACGTGGTATCAGGCGGCAAAGTATTAGTGACATGGCGCGTTAGCGCCTCGTGATCGTTAAAATGCAGCCCTCGACCAAAGGCATCGCTGGCGGCACGGGCGGCCTCGCCTAGCGTCAACAGTTCATCAATCCCTAGTGCCGCGGCATAGCGGCCAATCTCTGCATGCAGCGCGTCCGACTCACTGCCTAGCTCACCCATCGCACCTAGCGCACACCAGCGGGGCGCAGGAAAGCTTGCCAGCGTATCCAAAGCCGCCTTGACCGCGCCAGGGTTAGCATTATAGGTATCGTCGAGCACATTCGCCCCACGTAAACCGGGCACAACGGCCAACCTACCTGCTAACGTTTGCAGAGACTGAAGGCGTTCAACAACCTGCTCTGCAGTAACGCCTAGCACTAACGCCGCTGCCGCTGCTGCCAGCGCATTACTTACATTATGCTTACCCAACAACCGCAGTTGAACGCGGCCTAACGCTTCGCCATTATGCATAAGCGTGAAAGCATAACGTCCTTGAGGATCACAGGAAAGCGCTGAGGCACTAACATCAGCCGAGCTGTGAAAGCCAAAACTCACTAATCGCCGAGGTGCATTGCGCGCGGCCCAAAAGGAAAAATAGCGATCGTCGCGATTCACTATAGCTGTACCGCTCTCGCTTAGGCCGTCCAGCACTTCGCTTTTCGCCTGTGCGATCTGGCCCATTCCGCCAAACTCACCGACATGAGCGCCAGTCACGTTGGTAATAAGCGCAACGTCAGGCTTTGCCATGTGAACCGTCCAGGCAATTTCACCAAGGTGGTTCGCCCCAAGCTCTATCACAGCAGCGGCGTGGCTCGGCGCTAACCTCAACAGCGTAAGCGGCGCACCGATATCATTATTCAGATTGCCTTGAGTGGCTAAAACATTCCCCAAAGGTGCCAGCAGCGCCGCACACATTTCCTTAACAGACGTTTTACCACTATTGCCAGTCACGGCCACTAAAGCGCCGTGCCATGCTTGGCGATGCGCCCCGGCGAGCAACCCTAGACCTAAGCGCGTGTCGGGGCATACCAACTGAGGCAAATCGCTATCGATAGGCGTATCGACTAAAGCCGCTGCAGCGCCGAGTTCATAGGCATGCTTTACAAAGTCATGACCATCAAAATTAGGGCCTCTTAGCGCCACAAACAAACATCCGGGCTCGATTTTACGGCTATCGATGACGATCGAGCTGATCAACACTTGTGCATTGGCGGCAGGCACGGCAATGCTGAGCATTGTGGCTAGCTGACCGAGCGTCCAGCGCATTATAAGGCTCTCCGTACAGCAAAGGCGCGCAGGATCTCTTGACTGTCTTCATAGGCGTGGCGTACCCCCTGAATATCTTGATACGCCTCATGCCCTTTTCCAGCGATAAGCACCACGTCCTGAGGACTAGCATCGTGAATAGCGGTCGCCACTGCCTGGCGACGATCCGCTATTTCAATGGGCTGTGCAGCAGCGGAGAAGCCGGTCAATATTTGCTGACGAATGTCCGCAGCTGCCTCATAGCGAGGATTATCATCGGTAACCACAACGTTATCCGCGAGCTGTTCGGCGATCTTGGCCATTTCGGCACGCTTTCCCGTATCGCGATCGCCACCACAGCCAAATAGGCACCATAGCTTGCCTGCACTGCCTAAGTGCGCTCGCAGCGCTTGCAATGCGCTGCGCAGAGCGTCCGGCGTATGAGCATAGTCGACGACCACGCTAGGCGTATCAGTATCGCGGTAGAGCGCCATGCGGCCGGGCACGGGGGTGAGCGATGACGCGGCCTCAAAGAGCACATCAATCGACTCCCCCATCCCATAAAGCACGGCCATTGCCTGCAGCACATTGTCTAAATTAAAACGGCCCATGAGTTTTAACGACAGTATTTTCTCGCCTTCCGGCGTTGCAATCATTGCCTGCTGACCATGCTCAAAGGCCTGCCAATCCATCACTCTGAACGTGACCGCCTCGTCTTGGCCCGTCGCCAAGACTCGAACGCCTTTGGCGCAGCCTGCCAGCATTAAACGCGCCAACGCATCATCACCGTTCACAACCACTAAGCTAAGCTCTGAGCGACGAAATAGCTTCGCTTTTGAAGCCGCATAGGCTGCCATACTGCCGTGGTAATCCAGGTGATCGCGGGTCAAATTGGTAAACACGCCCACGCTAACGTTGACGGCCTCCAAGCGCCGCTGATCAAGCGCGTGAGAAGAGACTTCTACCGCGACACGACGAACGCCCTGCTGCGCAAGCTCGCCCAGCGCCGCTTGAAGCATCAGCGGACCCGGCGTTGTTAAGCCGCTATCATTAAGCGCACCTGGGCGCCCCATGCCTAACGTACCAATGACACCCGCTTTGATTCCCAGCGCCTCGCTGAGGGCCGCGATGTAATGCGTCACTGAGCTCTTACCATTGGTACCGGTAACGCCGATGACCTCAAGATCAGACGGCACTTTAAACAGCGCGCTGCCGAACTCGCCCAGGCGCGTCGACAGATGAGGAAGCGCCAACACCCGCCCTTCTAACTGCATATCGTCATGCAGCCCTTGCGCCAAGATAAGCGCAGCGCCAGCCTCAATGGCCAGATCAATAAAATCGCGACCGTCACGCAGACTACCCGGCACCGCTACAAAAATGTCCCCCGGCTGCAGCTTGCGCGAATCTGTTTCGATCCGCACCTCTGCAGGAAGCGTAGGTAGGTCAACGGGCAGCGGTGACGCTGGCCATACCTGCCTGAGCGCCGTCAACACATCGCCTGGACTCAGCGTCATGCCATCTCCTTAAAAGCTACTCCGCCTCATGATCCGGCGGCACGTCTAACAAGCGTAAAGCATTACCCGTCACACTGGAAAACACGGGTGCCGCAACGGCGCCGCCGTAAAACTCACCCGCTTTGGGATGATCAATCATGACAACGGTAACAATTCGCGGGTCTGAAATAGGTGCAATCCCGGCAAAAACACTGCGATAAGCATCGGTGGTATAGCCCTGCTGGCCTATTTTACGCACCGTGCCCGTTTTCCCCCCTACACGGTAGCCTTCAACGCGTGCTCGTCGTCCGCCGGTATAGGCGGCAACTGAGGTTTCAAGAATATTAAGCAGATCATTGGCAACAGTGGGCGACATCGCCGGTATACCCTGAGGTGGTTCAGACAGGCGCAGTAAAGACGGCGGCAAACGTTCGCCGTTGTTTGCAATAGCGGTGTAGGCACTCGCCAACTGGACCGCTGAAACGGATAGGCCATATCCATAGGAAAGCGTTGCCCGCTCGCTACGCGACCAACGCACTGGAGCAGGCAAACTACCCGTCGACTCACCGGGGAAACCGGTGCCAGGTGCCTGCCCTAATCCTAACTGATTATACTTTTCCCAAATCGCAGTATCGCTGAGGCGTAGCGCCAAACGAGACATGCCCACGTTTGAAGAGTGCTCAAGGATCCCCGCTAGATCTAGCTCACCGTAGTTACGGAAATCGCGAATGGTAAACTGATCCAGCCGCATCCAGCCAGGCGAGGTGTCTACCAAGGCATCACGATCAACGACGCCACTTTCCAGCACGGCGGCCATGGCCAATGGCTTCATTACAGAGCCTGGCTCAAACACATCCACCAACGCCTGATTACGCAGCCCACGAGGATCAAGCCCCGCCCGGTTATTGGGATTGTAGGAAGGCAGGTTGGCCATTGCCAACACTTCTCCAGTGCGTGCATCCATCATCACCAGCACGCCGCCATCCGCATCATGCTCAGCGACCGCCGCTCGCAGCTCGCGGTAGGCCATGTATTGGATGCGCTGATCAATCGCTAAAATCAGCTCGCCCCCTGGCTGGGCCTCACTAATCACACCCAGCTCGCGCACCAAACGGCCTCGGCGATCTTTAATAACGCGGCGCTGCCCCGGGTGTCCGGCTAAGTAGGACTGATAGGAGAGTTCTAACCCCTCCTGGCCGATATCATCTACATTGGTCACCCCCAACAGCTGGGCAGCCACCTCACCGGCAGGATAATAGCGCTTATATTCACGCTGGGGATAAACGCCAGGGGTGCGCAAGTCGAGAATTCGCTGAGCGGCAGCAGGCGTCATTTGGCGACGTAAATACATAAATTCACGTTCACTATAACGCGAGACTCGCGACTCAAAATCGTCCAGCGTCATTCCTAGCGCTTGCGCTAACATCACACGCTGGATAGCGTCTACTGGCAATTCTTGGGGGTTGGCCCATAGCGTTACTACGGGTGTAGAAATTGCCAGCGGCTCGCCATTGCGATCTGTAATCATGCCCCGGTGGGCAGGTATCGCTTCATGACGCAGGGTTCTAGCATCCCCCTGACTCTGCAAAAAGGGACGATCAATAACCTGCAGAAGAGTGATGCGACCGATGAGGATCGTAGACGCTAAAGCAATAGCGATAAGAATAAAAAGAAAACGCCCGCCGCCTAAAGGAGGCGCAACGGGCTGCTGACGAGAGGTGCCGCCTCGACGCTCACGCATCATGGTCGAATCACCTCGACATCGTTGACATCAGGAATTCGCATACCCAGGCGATCAGTCGCAATTTGCTCAATGCGCGCAGGTGTTGACCAAGCGCCCTCCTCAAGCAATAGCTGCCCCCATTCAGTCTGCAACTGACTCTCCTCTTGCTCTAGCTGTTGCAACTGAGCAAATTGAACCCGCGTCATGTAAGTCGTGACGACGACGCTCAACCCAGAGGCCATGCAGAGTAAAAACAATAGGCTAATAATGACGGGCCAAGTGCGCAGGCGCAGCTTAAAAGGCCATTCGGTGCGTAGCGTGGTTGCCCACTGCTCAATCCGATCCATGCTCATGATTACATCCGTTTACGCGCAGCCCGCATCACGGCACTGCGTGAACGAGGATTAGCATCTACTTCCTCGTCGCTTGGCCGCACGCCTTTGCCCAGCGCCTCAAGGCGGCGATTCAACTGATCGTCGCGGATAGGCACGCCGCGCGGCAAGTGAGTATCGCCGCGCACGTGATGACGAATAAAGCGCTTCACACGACGATCTTCCAATGAGTGAAAGCTGATCACAACCAAATGCCCACCGGGTGCCAGCGCCTCTAACGCGGCGTCAAGCGCGCTGTCCAACTGCTCAAGCTCACCATTGACAAAAATGCGCAGCCCTTGGAATGCTTTCGTCGCGGGGTGGCGCCCTTTCTCCCAGGCAGGATGAGCGACTTTTAGCACTTCGGCTAAATCCACCGTATGGGTGAACGGCTTTTCAACTCGCCGGGTAACCACGGCACGCGCTAGGCGTTTGGCATAGCGCTCTTCGCCATAGGTTTTGAACACGTAAGCAATGTCGGTTTCGCTCGCCCGCGCCAGAAATTCAGCAACGCTTTGTCCCTGGGTAGGGTCCATGCGCATGTCCAGCGGCCCGTCGCGCATAAAACTAAAACCGCGCTCAGGATCATCCAACTGTGGCGATGAAACGCCCACATCGAGCAGTATCCCTGAAAGCTTTCCGAACACGCCCTGCTCACGAGCAAACTCGCCCAGCTGGGCAAACTCACGCTGAGTAATGTGAAAGCGTGAATCGTCTATTTCAGCGGCAGCTGCAATGGCCTGAGGGTCGCGATCCATCGCCAGCAACCGGCCCTGCTCATCAAGCCGTTCTAAAATCACGCGTGAGTGACCACCTCTCCCGAAAGTACCATCTAGATAAACACCTTGGATGTCATTGACCAAGGCATCGACAGCACCCTCCAGTAATACGCTGGTATGGCGAAAGCGGTTAGCAACCTGTTCAGCGTCAGGAGAAGACATGTTTCTCTCACAGAAGATTTGGGAAGGCGTGCATGCACGCCTTGGTATAAAAAGGGGGAGTCGGCCGATAAGCCGGGTTCTGTCGTGGACAGCCATTCCTCTAGGCGCTGCGTTACCACAGCGCTCAAGCAACCTACCCGGACCCAGCGCGGGCCACGCCATTGGGTCCCTATTTGGTCTTGCTCCGAGTGGGGTTTACCATGCCACGCACTGTTGCCAGGCGCGCGGTGCGCTCTTACCGCACCCTTTCACCCTTACCGGCCCTCAGCATTTATATCCGAGGGCTTAGGCGGTCTACTCTCTGCTGCACTTTCCGTCGGCTCGCACCGCCCAGGCGTTACCTGGCACTCTGCCCTATGGAGCCCGGACTTTCCTCCCCCAACACCTTTTAAGGGGTATCAGCGGCGACTGTCTGGCCAACTCCGGCGGCAAGCATACCAGCGCCCTCGCCTAGCCTCAATGCTCACCTTTGATTGCTTGCAAACGAGCGTACCAAGTTTGCTTGCGTCCACCGAGCATTCGCGCAGCAATCGCGGCGCCCTGCTTCACTCCAACGCCCTCCGCCAATAGCGTTTCTAACAGCGTATCTGCTGAAATATCCTGGCGCTCACTTTGCGTAACGGGCGGCGCACCGGCCACGATCACCACAAACTCGCCACGCGCCTGATTCGGATCCGCCGCCAGCTGTGCCAATAACCGCTCTGGGGTGCCGTGCAGAAACGTCTCAAAGGTTTTCGTCAACTCACGCGCCAGCACTACGTCCCGCTCAGCCATCTGTTCTTGCAAGGCCTCCAGGGTATGCACGATGCGATGAGGAGATTCATAAAACACCAGCGTCTCTTCGCGGGTTTTCCAAGACTCTAACGCCTGACGGCGAGCGCCTGGCTTAGCGGGCAAAAAACCACCAAACACAAAGCGATCAGTCGGCAAACCTGCCCCCGAAAGCGCTGTAATCAGTGCGCAAGGGCCGGGGATCGGCACAATGTGACGATTACGAGCGCGCAGCTCGCGCACTAGTACAAAACCTGGATCGCTAATCAGCGGCGTACCTGCATCACTGATCAGCGCAATGTCTTCGCCCGTAGCAAGATAGCTGTCTAACGTATCAACCCGGCGCGCCTCATTATGCTCATGCAATGAAAGCATCGGCTTATTCAGCCCTAAATGTGCCAAAAGACGGGCACTATGACGAGTATCTTCCGCGGCAATGCGCGATACTTGCCCTAATACTCGGACGGCACGTGAGGTTAAGTCTTCTAAGTTCCCAATTGGCGTAGCAACCACGTACAATGTGCCCGGATTATGATCTGTCATTGATGACTCTCGATTCGTTGATGGCTTGCTCTGCCGGTGCGCTATGCTTGTGCAGTGGCCTCGTCAATCGCAGGCAAGCTGCGACAGCGCAAATGTACATTTTAAGGAAGGATACATGAAACAGTCATTACGTGGCTTACTCGCCGCTGCCCTCATGGCACTTCTGGTTGCGGGCTGTGCTATGCAGCCGCCCAACGTGGTTGACCGCGTGTCCGGCGAGGACGCCGGCCAATTACTCAGCCAGGCAGAACAACAAGCACCGGAGCAAGCCGCTAAAACCCGCCTCGAAGCAGCCAGCATTTTGGCCGGTCAAGGCGAGCGTGATAAAGCGTTTGAAACCGCCGATGCCATTGATGAAAGCCTCTTATCGGAAGGCGATCGCGTGCGTTGGGCGCTGCTTTTCTCTGAACTGGCACGGGCGCTAGATGACCCACGTGCCGTGCTACGCGCAACTCAGGTACTCAACGACGAACTGCCGATGCAGGCCAATCAACAGGAAACCCTGGAGGAACGCCAGCGCTGGGCACGAGAAGCGTTAGATCAGCAGGGCATGGCCAATGTTGCGCTACCCGAGCTTGAAGGCCAAGAAATACGCCGCATTGTGGTTGCCCTACCCGAATCGGGCCCGCTTAGCAGCGTTGCTAATACCATCGCGACCGCCATGCGCAACCATCATGACACCAAAGGCGATAACACAGAGCTAAGCTTTCTAGATGCCTCACGTTATTCACTGGATGAGCTGTACCAGCAGGCTCAGCAGATGAATGCTCAGCTAATGATTGGCCCGCTTGATAAAGACCAGGTCACTCAGCTAGAACAGCGCGACAGCGTACCCCTGCCGACACTGGCCCTCAATTACGGCAGCGGTGACCACAACCAGGCACAGCGCCTGTTCCAGTATGGTCTGTCCGCTGAAGATGAAGCTCGCCAAGCCGCTCGACGCGCTTGGCAAGATGGTCACCGTCAAATGTCAATGATGGTGCCCGATAATGGCTGGGGTCGACGCGTAGGCGAAGCCTTCTGGAACGAGTGGAAAAGCCAGGGTGGCGAAATTACCAATGCCGTTCGCTACAATCCTGAAAGCTCTGTTTCTACCGCAGTCCAAAGCGCACTCAATGTTAGCGGTGAACGTGCACGCTTAGGCAACATTGATGCCCTCTTTCTACTTGCCTTGCCAGAATATGCTCGCCAAGTACCGCCTACGATGGATTACTACTACGCCCCTGACTTACCCATCTACGCCACCTCACATCTACACGAAGGGCGCCTACAGACCCGCCTGGACCAAGACCTTAACGATGTGATGTTCATGGATATCCCGTGGCAAATTCCGGACGCGGCCGTCGGTGGCGAAGAAGCACTGCCCTTCTCAGCCTCTTACCGCAGCTTACGCGATGAGTCCGATGCCTCAATGTTCCGCCTAATGGCGATGGGCGTTGATGCTTACGAGCTGGCTATTCGCTTTTCTAACCTAGCGGAGTTAGAAGGTTTAAGTGGCAGCACCGGCACGCTGTCCTTGAGAAGTGACGGACGCATTTACCGCGAACTGCCATGGGCGAAGTTTCAAAACGGTGCACCCGCCCCTATTTTAATTCCTAACTTGGATAACAGTGGCGAATAATGCCCAAACCGCTCGGGCGCGCGGCGCGGCCATAGAGCAAATGGCTGCTCAATGGCTGTGCCAGCAAGGCCTCACCCTCGTTACGCAAAATCATTACGTGAAAGGGGGTGAGCTTGACTTGGTGATGCGAGATGGCGATATTCTTGTGTTTGTCGAAGTCAAACATCGCACCACCACGCGCTACGGGCACCCGCTGGAAACCGTCACGTATCAAAAGCAGCAGCGCCTAATACGCGCTGCAAGGCTATATCTCGCTCGCGGCGGGCTTTCATCGCCCTGTCGGTTTGATATCCTGGCAATTATTGGCAAGTCGCCCAACTTAGAGTTTCATTGGGCGAAAGCTGCTTTTGATGCCTTTTGACTCTATCTAACCAGGAAGCCCTGATGGACTTTCAGACTCGTATACTTGGCCATTTTAACGACAGCATTGACACCAAGACCTACGCCAGCGAAGTACTTCCACCGTTTATTGAAGTGGCGAGCCAAATGATGGTGCAGTGTCTCGTCAGCGAAGGAAAAATTCTTTCTTGCGGCAATGGCGGTAGCGCAGGCGACAGCCAGCACTTCTCATCTGAGCTACTCAATCGCTTCGAGCGAGAGCGCCCTAGCCTACCTGCATTGGCGCTCACTACTGACACGTCTACGCTTACGTCGATTGCGAATGACTACAGCTACAACGAAGTCTTTTCCAAGCAGATCCGCGCGCTCGGCCAGCCTGGCGATGTGCTATTGGCCATTTCCACCAGCGGCAATTCCGGCAACATCGTACAAGCCATTCAGGCCGCCCATGACCGTGATATGACCGTGGTTGCGCTAACCGGACGTGACGGTGGCGATATGGCATCACTGCTGGGGCAGGATGACTGCGAGATTCGCGTCCCCGCCACCTCTACGGCTCGCATACAGGAAGTTCATCTGCTGGTTATTCACTGCCTATGTGACCTCATTGATGAACAGCTGTTTGGCAGCGCCTAAACGCCTATCGGCTTCGAAGTTTTTATCAGTATTTTTCTTACCAGCATGTTTCATATATAACTATGCGTAAACCACTTGCATCATGGAGCTATACGATGACCCAGCGCCTCTCTCCCCGCAGCTTAATGGCGGCCACCCTTTGCGCAGTACTGCTGCTCAGCGGCTGCGCCAATAACTCCGCGTCCAATCAGTCTAACTACTCCCAGCGTAGTAACGATGTTGAAGCCGTTGATGCCACCATCGAGCGTGAAGTTGAGCGCGCGCTAGAACGAGCCGATGCACGCCTGGGCGATGCGCGAATACGCGCTAATAGCTTTAATGGTGCGGTCTTACTGGTTGGTCAAGTGCCAAGCGAAGAGCTTCGCGACATGGCCGGCGAAGTGACAGGCAATTTGCGAGGCGTTAATGAAGTACATAACGAGCTGACCGTTGCGGCACGCCTTCCGGCCAGCCAACGGCTGACCGATACGTGGCTTACCACTAATGTCGTTAGCCACTTAGCGACTAATGATCATATCGATTCTGGAAAAATAAAAGTAACCACTGAAAACGCTAGCGTCTACCTGATGGGGATTGTTACGCGTGAAGAGGCAGACCGTATCGTCAACGCCGCTTCCGCCGTGGGCGGCGTGCAGCGCATTGTTAAGGTATTTGAATACATCGACTAACTGCGCCGCCATTAAAAAGCCTCGCTCTTATCTAAGAGCGAGGCTTTTTTATTACGCAATGCCAAGGCTGGTTATTTAACAACCCTTAGCGTTGGCTTTTTCTTCGGCTTAGCATCGTCACCCGACGCTTTTGAGGAAGCCTTGGAACTATTGCCTTCCTCAGGAACTGGCGCGGTGATCGACAGCTCTGGCTTAGCTAACTCTCGTTTGGCTGAGAGCTCTCGTTTTGTAGCTGAAGGCTCTGACGGATCAGAAGCGTTACCGTCATCCTCAATGTCACCAAAGGACTCGGCCCCATCTTCAAGTTCGGGCTCATGACCAAACACCATCCCCGCGCCGTTTTCACGGGCGTAAATAGCAATTAATGCTGGCGTAGGAATCATCACCTGCATCGGCTGGCCACCAAAGCGAGCATTAAAACTGATCGCCTCGTTTTCCATGAAAAAATCACGCACCGCCGTCGGCGCCGCGTTTAATACAATCTGGCCATTTTGCACTAGCTGGCGAGGCACCTCGACACCTGGCTGAGTGGCATCCACTACCAGGTAAGGTGTTAACTCATTATCTAACAACCACTCATAAAGCGCTCGGGCGAGATAGGGGCGACTCGATTTCATCTAGACTCCCTCCTCCAACAGTAAGGCTCCCTGCCTTTACTCAAGGCAAGGGAGCCGAATGAATTCAAGCGCGCATCTCTTTTTCACGCTCACTTAAAGATGCCTTAAACGCTTCACGCTCAAATACTCGCGACATGTAACTCAACAAGGGCTTGACCTGCTTTTCGGGCAGTTCAATATTGAGATCCGGCAAACGCCAAAGAACCGGTGCTAAACAGCAATCCACCAGCGTAAACTCTTCACTCATGAAGTAAGGCATGTCTTCAAAGATCGGCGAGATACCAATGAGGCTCTCGCGTAGTTCTTTACGTGCTTTATCCGCTTCTTTTTTTCCACCGCTGCGAATTTGGTCGACCATTGGGCACCACTCGCGCTCAATGCGGTGCATCCATAGGCGGCTTTGTGCACGCGCCACAGGATAAACAGGCAATAGCGGAGGATGCGGGAAACGCTCATCCAAGTACTCCATCATGACTTTGGATTCATACAGCACCAGGTCACGATCTAATAGCGTCGGTACGCTATTGTACGGATTGAGGTCTGCCAGCTCTTCCGGTGGTTTTTCGTCGAGTACATCGACGATATCAACGGCAACCCCCTTCTCGGCCAACACAATGCGCACACGATGACTGAAATGATCATCACTACCCGAGTAAAAGATCATCGACGACCGCTTGGCCACAACACCCATGAAAGCATCCTCGCATCAAAACAATCTTGGATAATAACACGCCAGCACTCCCTTAGGGGAAGCTAGCTTGCTTTGCTTTTGTTGCCATGCTGGCAGTCAAAAAGGTGCGCAGCCTTTGTCGCACGCCCCATTGCCCGCCAGAACCGGCGAATTAGTGAATGTCTCGCCAATACTCGCGCTTGAGCAGGTAAGCCATCACCCCAAAAATGAAAATAAAGATCAGTACTTTAGGCGCCAATGCTTGAGCCTTAAGCCGGGAAGGCTCACCAACATAAGCAAGAAAATTAGTTAAATCATAAACGACCTTCTCAAACTCAGCGGGCGCCAGCTCGCCTGGCTGGGTTATTTTAAGCCCCTCGCAGGATGAGCCCTGAGCAGACAGCGCATTCGCGTCCCGGCCATCTTCCTGAGCGCAGACCAGCGCCTGCACACCTTGCAAAGGCTCCAGCACATTAGGCATAGCCACTGAATCGGATACCGTATTGTTAACACCCGTCGGCTGACTAGAATCTTGATAAAAACCGAGTAAAAAAGCGTAAATCCAATTAGGACTGCGCAGACGCGCCTGCAGGGTCAAGTCTGGCGGCACAGCACCAAACCACACAGTGGCATCGTCACTTTCAAGCGCTATAAGCATTTGATCGTTATAGGCTAATTCAGACGAAAAAATTAGATTCGCCTCAACCAAGTCCTGCGGAATCCCTAAATCATCAGCCGCCCGAGAAAAACGCTGATATTCCAGCGAATGGCAGCCCATGCAGTAGTTCACAAACAGCTTCATGCCATTTTGCAGCGACGCTTGATCCTGCAGGTCAGGCTCCATCGAATGGGCCGCGCCAGCACTAGCGGCTGCCAACGTAGCGATGAAACACCCAACGACTAACATTCTCAATCGGCGCATTCTCATTAGCCGGTCACCCTACTAGGAAGCGGCTTTGTCTTCTCAAGCTTGGTATAAATCGGCATTAACAGGAAGAAAGCAAAATAAACAAAGGTACACACCTGCGCCAACATGGTTCGTCCCGCGGTTGACGGCAGAACACCTAAAATTCCTAGGAGCACAAAACTAACAACGAATAAAAGCAGCATGGCTTTGGACATCCACCCTTTATAGCGCATAGACCGCACCGGACTGCGATCAAGCCAAGGCAAAACGAAAAGCACCGCAATGGCCCCTCCCATAAACATAATGCCCAGAAACTTAGCCTCTAAGCCAAATACCGAGAAGGTGATAGCACGCAGAATCGCGTAAAAGGGCGTGAAGTACCAAACGGGCGCAATATGATCGGGTGTTTGCAGAGGATTGGCGGGTTCAAAGTTGGATTTTTCAATAAAATATCCGCTGCCTTCCGGAAAATAAAACACCACCACGCAAAAAACGAACAAGAATATGGCTACGCCAACAAGGTCTTTGACAGTGTAGTAAGGGTGAAAGGGTATTCCATCTAACGGCACACCTGCCCCACCTTTGTGCTGCTGGATATCGATACCGTCAGGGTTATTGGAACCCACTTCATGCAGCGCAATAATATGCAGCACCACAAGCGCTAGAATAACGATGGGTAGAGCAATAACATGTAACGCAAAAAAACGGTTAAGGGTGATACCTGAAATAAGATAGTCACCGCGTATCCACTGCGCCAAATCAGGACCTAACCCCGGAATAGCAGAGAATAGCGACGTAATGACCTGCGCGCCCCAATAAGACATTTGACCCCATGGGAGCAGATAGCCCATAAAAGCCTCGGCCATTAATACCAGATAGATGCTCATGCCAAATATCCACACTAGCTCGCGCGGCGCCTTATAAGAGCCATATAAAAGCCCCCTAAACATATGCAGATAAACAACGATAAAGAAGGCTGAAGCGCCCGTGGTGTGCATATGACGTATCAACCACCCCCACTCCACGTCGCGCATAATATATTCGATAGATGCAAATGCACCCTCAGCAGAGGGATTAAAACTCATCGCCAGCCAAATGCCCGTCAGAATTTGATTAACTAAAACCAGCAGCGCCAATGAGCCAAAACAGTACCAAAAGTTGAAATTCTTTGGTGCGTAGTAGCGGGAAAGATGATTTTGCCACATCCGTGTAGCGGGGAAGCGGTCATCTATCCAGCGCATAACCCCTTTTTCAGCCTTAGCCTTATTGCACTCTTCCATCAGGCCTCCTCATCTTCGCCAATGACAATAATGTCATCGCTTGCAAATCGATAAGGCGGCACCTCAAGATTGGTTGGCGCAGGAACGTTACTGAACACGCGGCCAGCCAAATCAAAGCGCGAGGCGTGGCAAGGACAAAAGAAGCCGCCCGGCCAGTTATCAACACCCACCCCGGCAGCATCTGGCTCTGGCCGGAAAAGCGGCGAACACCCCAAGTGAGTACAAATACCCACAAGCACGCCAATTTCTGGCGTCACAGAGCGCAAGCCACCGGCAATATAGGCCGGTTGCTGCGGAACATTGGAATCTGGGTCTGCCAAGCTCGTCACATCTATTGCCTGCGTTCGCGCAATCATTTCGGGCGTGCGGCTAATAATCCACACAGGACGGCCGCGCCACTCAACGATCACCCTCTGCCCTGGCTCAAGACGCGAGATATCTGCCCGAACGGGAGCACCAGCCGCCTTGGCCCGAGCACTAGGCTGCCAAGAAGCCACAAAGGGGACCGCCACCCCGATAGCCCCAACCGCCCCGACAACGGAGGTGGCCACCACGAGGAAACGGCGTCGGCTTTTGTTAATGCCGCTATCTGCCATTTCAGATCCCTCCCCCTAGCCTACCCGCTATGCTGAAAAGCCTTGCGGTGAACAATAATGACCGACCGTACACGACGATGACAATTCGGACAGCCTATCTTTTTGAGATTCCAATAAAAAACGCCCAGGTCGATGACCTGGGCGTTTTGCAGCGCTGGTTAAAATTAGCGCTTGGAGAACTGCGGACGACGACGTGCTTTGCGTAGACCAACTTTCTTACGCTCAACTTGACGTGCGTCACGCGTTACGTAGCCAGCGGCTCGTAGCGAAGGACGAAGGTCTTCGTTGTAGTTCATCAGGGCGCGAGTAATGCCGTGACGAATGGCGCCAGCTTGAGAAGAGCCGCCGCCGCCAGCGACAGTCACGAAGATGTCAAACTGGCTTACCGTTTCAGTCAACTCAAGCGGCTGACGAACAACCATACGACCCGTTACACGACCAAAATAAAGGTCAAGGTCTTGATTGTTGACGGTAATTTTACCAGAGCCCGGCTTCATAAACACGCGAGCGGTGGAAGTCTTGCGGCGCCCGGTACCGTAATACTGCTGTGTCATGGCGAAGATTTCCTCAGATGTTCAGTTCAAGCGGCTGTTGGGCAGCATGCGGATGCTCAGCACCGGCGTACACTTTCAATTTAGTGTACATGGCGCGGCCCAAAGGACCTTTCGGCAACATGCCTTTAACGGCAGACTCGATGATGCGCTCAGGGGCATGATCCAGCATTTTGTCGAATGTCATAGAGCGCAGACCGCCCGGGTAACCAGTGTGGCGATAGTAGGTTTTAGCCTTCGCCTTGTTACCGGTCACGTGGACTTTCTCTGCGTTGATCACGACAATGTAGTCGCCAGTATCAACGTGAGGGGTAAATTCGGGCTTATGCTTGCCACGTAAGCGGCGAGCAATCTCGGTTGCCAGACGACCGAGCGTTTTGTCCTTAGCGTCGACAACATACCAGTCGCGCTGGACGGACTCAGGCTTAGCACTGAACGTCTTCATGGATGAAATCACCAGATTAAATGTATTGGGCGACTCACACCGCTTACACGGCGAAGCACCATCCCTATTTTTCTTGGTTGCCTGCATTGCAAGCAACATGTAGCGAGGCGGCATTCTACAGCAAGGACCGAGACAAGTTAAGCCGCATCACCACTTTTTTACACTACCAGCAATGGTTAGGGTTTATGTGCTAGCGCCAGATACTCCTGCGACTGCATTTCTTGCAGGCGCGAAAGAGTACGCTGGAACTCAAACGTCAGCTTTCCATCGCTATACAGCTGCTCGACGGACACTTCTGCCGACATCAGTAGCTTGACGCCGCGATCATAAAACTCATCGACCATATTGATAAAACGGCGCGCCTGATCATCCGTTTTGGCATCCATACGCACAACGTTAGACACCAATACGGTATGAAACTCTCGCGCCAGCTCAATGTAGTCATTTTGGCTGCGCGGGCCATCACATAGCTCTAAAAACTCAAACCAAGCAATATCTTCATGCAGTCGGCGTGCTTTTAGCACGCGACCATTTATCTCTAACGAGGCGTCTGACTCGCCCTCATGCCCAGCTATCTCTCTAAAGCTTCGCGACAGCTCACGCTCAGCCGAATCATTCAGCGGCGAGTAAAAAATGGCGGCACGCTCTAGCGCACGCAACCGGTAGTCAACGCCAGAGTCCACATTCACCACGTCGCAATGACGATTAACAAGTTCGATAGCCGGTAGGAAACGTGCCCGCTGTAATCCTTCTTTGTACAAATCGTCAGGCACGATATTAGAGGTCGCGACCAACACCACGCCTCGTTCAAAGAGCGCCTCCAGCAGGTTGGCAAGAATCATTGCGTCGGTAATATCTTTGACAAAAAACTCATCGAAGCAGATCACTCGATACTCGGTCGCAAACTTCCCAGCAATCAGTGTTAAGGGGTTTTTTTCGCCTTTATAGTGCGTCAACTCATTGTGAACGCGCTGCATAAAGCGATGAAAGTGAGTGCGCATTTTGTCTGAAAAAGGCAGCGCCTCATAAAATGTATCGACTAAGTAGGTCTTGCCACGCCCTACACCGCCCCAAAAGTAGAGCCCTTTTACCTGAGGCAGCATGGGCTCACGAGAAGAAGATGACTTCTTTCCCATTAGCCCCGCCATTTTGGCTTTAAACCCCTTGTGGGCAACCAACGCCTTGGGCATGGTTGTTGGCGCCGCGACAAGCTCATCGTAAAGTCGCTGTAAGTGCGTTACCGCTAGCTCTTGCGCTGCATCATATTGAAAATCATCGCGTTCTAAGTCCGCGCGATAGCGCTCTATAGGCGTCGCAGGACGCGCTTTTGGCACAGACCTACCCGCAGCAGATGTTGATGACATGCAATCGCCTCCTACAGCGTGCAAAGCGGTAGCCACAATCGTTACTACCCGCCTTAAAAGGCTGCGATTATACCCATTGAGGCACCATAACGCATGAGCGGATTGACCCGACTAGCGGACTGACGCCTATAATGGCAGTCTGTTAGCTCACAACAGCTGGCTAATAACGTCGGCTGTTATATACAAGGCGCCAGGGAGAACACTGTGGACGCAAGCTCACCATTAACCTTTGCTGTTATCGGTCTTATCGTCGGTTTTATTGTCGGAATGGGCTGCTATCGCCTATTCAGTAAAAGCCAGCGCGAGACGGCCTCCATGCGCCAGCAGCTGCTTGAACGCGAACATCAAATTGCCGAAATGAAGACCAGCGTAGGCAACCATTTAACCGGCATATACGAACGTCTCAGCAATATTCGTGATGAAGCTAACCAGCTGGAACTTCAGCTCAAAGAGGACGCCGCGGAATGGAACATTCGGGATGCTGCCGTTCAGCATAGCCTGGATCTTTCCGGCATCAATTCAAAACAGCAACCATCAGAAGATAACACCCCGCCCGCGATGCCGCGTGATTACGCTGACGGCAAAGGTGGCACGCTATCCGAAAATTTCGGCTTAAAAAGCCATGAGGTAGCCACTCCCCAGCCACCACGCTATTAATCCACATAGCAGGCCCCGACAGCCGTCAAAAGCCGTTATTAGCGACTGATGGCTAAAAACGCGTCGGGGTCCACTGGTTATAAAGACCTCTAGGCAGGATTATCAATATCCACAAACCGGTGCTCAATCGCATACTCATCGGCCAGCCACTCCCCCAACGCCTGAATACCGTAACGCTCGGTAGCATGATGCCCCGCGGCGATATAATGAATACCCATTTCGCGCGCAAGATGCGTGGTTCGCTCCGATATCTCACCCGATACAAACACCTGCGCACCGGCTTCATACGCAGAGGCTATCATGTCTTGAGCGCCGCCGGTGCACCAAGCAATTCGCTCAATTTCGCCCACTTGCGGCGCTTCAATCATCAGCGGCTCACGCTGCAACGACTGAGAGATTTGCGCAGCTAGCACGTGTATCGAGCTCGGCTGAGTTAAACGCCCAGACCATAAGAGCCCCTCCCCCAGCTCACCATCAATGCACCCCTCCACTTTCCAACCCAAACGCCTAGCCAGCTCGGCGTTATTACCTAACTCTGCATGCGCATCAAGGGGCAAGTGATAAGCGAGTAAATTAATCCCATGATCGAGCAGCGTTTTGATGCGCTTCTGCTTCATACCGGTAATAGCAACGGGCTCGTTTTTCCAAAAGTAGCCGTGATGCACCAGCACCATGTCTGCCTTCCAAGCGACCGCTTCGTCCAGCAGTGCTTGGCAAGCCGTCACGCCCGTCATCACGCGTTTAACACAATCAGTGCCAGCGACCTGCAGCCCATTAATCGTAAAGTCTTTGAATTGGGCGGCGCGCAGCTGATGATCACAGGCTGCCACTAGTTGGTCGCGATATATCATGCTGACTCCTTTCGTTAATGGTTGAATTGCACCCGTGAGGAACTCGCTAAGAAAGTGTTACCATACGGCTATTGTTAAACTCGCTTCTTTTGTCACGATTGGCAAGACTGACTCGTTAAGGAATTTTTTGCATGAGACGCTATGTGCTGCCTTATTTATGGCCAGTCATCACTGGCGTATTGATCGCTTTGCTGATCTTACCGGGGCTCCCAGATCTGTTATCAAACCCGTTTCAAAGCCCAGCGACGCAAGAAACTACTCCTGCAGTGGTCACGGTACCGGCCGTTGTCGAACCAAGCCCCAACCGCCCCGCCCCCGAAATACATCAAGCAGAACCGATGGCACGTAACCAAGGGCCTTCTAGCTACTCATATGCGGTGGATCAAGCCGCCCCCGCCGTCGTCAACATTTACTCTTCGCGCATTGTAGAGCGCGACCAGCATCCGCTGATGTCTGATCCTTTTTTCCAGCAGTTCTTTGATGACCAGGGCGATGACACGACTACCCATCAGCGCATGCTTTCGAGCCTGGGCTCTGGCGTAATCGTGAGTGACGATGGCTATGTGCTCACTAATCACCATGTCATCAACGGGGCTGATGAGATTCAAGTAGCCTTACGCGATGGACGTGAGACGCTAGCTGAAGTGATTGGGACTGACCCTGAAAGCGACCTGGCAGTGCTGCGTATTGAGCTAGACGATTTGCCGGTGATTGAGCTGACCGACTCAGCAGACGTGGCGGTTGGCGACGTGGCGCTGGCCATCGGCAACCCGTTCGGCGTGGGCCAAACAGTGACCATGGGCATTATCAGCGCCACTGGGCGTAATCATTTAGGGCTCAATGCCTACGAAGACTTCATACAAACTGATGCCGCCATCAACCCAGGCAACTCGGGGGGCGCTTTAGTCAATCCTGACGGCGCGCTAGTAGGCATCAATACGGCTATTTTCTCGCGCTCTGGCGGCTCACAGGGCATTGGCTTTGCAATCCCTGCCAATCTCGCCCACAGCATACTCGATGAACTTGTCACTCAAGGACGCGTCATTCGTGGCTGGCTGGGCATCGAGGCTCAGGCACTTTCCCGCGAGCTTGCCGCCTCTTTTGGCCTGCAAACACCGCAGGGCGTTATCGTCGCCGGGGTTGTCAGTGATGGTCCCGCCGATGAAGCCGGACTGGAGCCTGGCGACGTACTGCTCGCCGTTAATGGGCAAGCTATCTTGGATGCGCGCACCGCGATGAGTGACATCGCCTCGATTCCACCGGGCACTTCGCTGCCGCTGACCATCGTACGTAGCGGCGAGCGTATGGACATGACGCTAGTGGTGGGCGAACGGCCGCCTCCAGCTATCCCTATTAACGAAGTCGTGCCACGCCAACGCGACTCATAATAGTGTCTCGTTGGCGTAGCGGATCCGCCCCCAGCACTATTCACAAAGAAAGCTACGAGAAACTTAATCTCGGATGCGGTATTCAGCGGAGCGTGCATGAGCCGTTAGCGACTCGCCCCTGGCCAATACCGAAGCGATCTTGCCCAGCTCGGATGCTCCGGCAGCAGAACAGTGAATGATAGATGAGCGCTTCTGAAAATCATACACGCCTAGCGGAGAAGAGAAGCGTGCGGTGCCTGACGTGGGCAGCACGTGATTGGGCCCTGCACAGTAATCACCTAAAGCTTCCGCGGTGTAACGCCCCATAAAGATCGCACCGGCGTGACGAATATCGTCTAGCCATGCCTCAGGCGCAGCGACCGATAGCTCTAAATGCTCTGGCGCAACGCGATTGATGATCGTCACGGCCTCTTCGGCATCCTGGCAATGAATGAGGGCACCACGGTTGCGCAGCGACTCACGTACAATGCCTTCACGCTCTAAACTCGGCAGCAATCGCTCAATTGCAGCCTCGACAGCGTCTAAATGCTCGGCATCCCAACTAATTAATATCGCCTGAGCATCTTCATCGTGCTCTGCCTGAGAAAACAAATCCATCGCCAGCCAGTCAGGATCAGTTTGCCCATCGGAAACGACCATGATCTCCGACGGACCGGCGATCATATCAATACCCACCTGACCAAACACCGCACGTTTAGCCGTCGCGACGTAAATATTGCCCGGCCCCACAATCTTGTCGACCCGAGGCACGCTTTCAGTACCATAAGCGAGCGCGGCGATCGCCTGCGCACCGCCGATAGTGAATACATAGTCGACACCGGCCAAATGCGCCGCGGCTAGCACCAGCTGGTTTAAGACGCCATCCGGAGTGGGCACTACCATGACTATTTCACGCACCCCTGCCACATGAGCGGGAATGGCATTCATCAGTACCGACGACGGGTAAGCCGCCTTACCGCCTGGAACATAAATACCGGCGCGATCAAGCGGCGTCACTTTTTGCCCTAACACCGTGCCATCAGCTTCTTCATACTGCCAAGAATTCGGCTTCTGACGCTCGTGATAGCGCTTAATTCGCTCTGCTGCCTTCGTCAGCGCATCGCGCTGGCTGGCGGGCAAGTGGTCATACGCGTGCTTCAACTGCTCATGCGTTAACCGCAGCTCGTCCATACAAGTAGCGGAAAGGCGATCAAAACGATTAGTGGCATCGATCACGGCAGCGTCGCCATGCTGCTTAACGCTAGCAAGAATTTCATCAACCCGTGCCTGCACCGCTTTATCGGATACGCCCTCCCAGTCCAGCAAAGCATCAAGACGCTGGTGGAAGTCAGCAGCGCTGGTCGACAGGCGTGATACCGTGGCAGCAGTTTGTTCGCTTGTGAGCTCGTTCATGGATTACCTCAGATCAATCGGCAAGTGCTATCTGGCGCTTTTTGACCGCGCTTTCTAAACGCGCCAAGAGCGGCTGAATACGCTCATGCTTCATTGTCATGGCCGCTTTATTAACCACTAATCGCGTACTGATATGGGCAATGAACTCACGCGGCTCCATCCCGTTCGCCCGCAGAGTATTGCCGGTATCGACGATATCGACAATCTCATCGGCTAGGTTCATCAGGGGCGCAAGCTCCATGGCGCCGTAAAGCTTGATCACCTCAGCCTGAATCCCCTGCTCGGCATAGTAACGGCGAGCTATATTGACAAACTTAGTCGCCACACGACGCCGGGCGCGAGCAGGCAACTGGCCCTTAACCCCAGCCGTCATCAATTTGCAGCGAGCAATATCTAGATCTAGCGGCTCATACAGGCCTTCAGCACCATGTTCAAGCAGCACATCTTTACCTGCGATACCCACGTCCGCAGCGCCTAGCTGAACGTAGGTTGGCACGTCGGTCGCCCGCAGAATTACCAGTTTCACATCGGGCAGATTGGTATCAAATAGCAGCTTGCGGCTTTTGCTTAGATCCTCTGCGGGCGTGATACCCGCATCGGCCAATAGTGGCAGCGTTTCTTCAAGAATACGGCCCTTCGAGAGGGCTAAAATCAGTTGCTTACTCATCGTGTCGGCCCGTCGGTTTTAACCTGGAATACGGCGAATACGCGCACCCAGCAGCTGCATTTTCTCTTCGATACATTCGTAGCCACGATCAATGTGGTAGATCCGATCTACCAGCGTTTCGCCCTCGGCCATCATCGCCGCGATGACTAGTGACGCGGAGGCACGCAGATCGGTGGCCATCACTGGCGCGCCGGAAAGCTTTTCAACCCCTTCAATCAAGGCCGTATTACCTTCCAGTACGATCTTAGCGCCCATTCGATTAAGCTCTTGAACGTGCATGAAGCGATTTTCAAAAATGGTCTCAACCACGCGAGAGTTGCCTACGGCCACCGCATTCATAGCCACAAACTGTGCCTGCATGTCGGTAGGGAAAGCAGGATAAGGCGCCGTGCGAATATTAACGGCCTTGGGGCGCTGACCATGCATATCCAATGCAATCCAGTCATCGCCACTGGTAACCTCGGCACCGGCTTCTTCTAACTTAGCAATAACGGCATCAAGAATGTCTGCACGGGTGCGTTTAACCTTTACCCGCCCACCGGTCATAGCAGCAGCGACCAGGAAAGTACCGGTTTCGATACGATCAGGCATTACATCGTGCTCACAGCCGTGCAGCTTATCGACACCCTCAATAGTAATGGTATCAGTACCATGGCCGCTGATTTTAGCGCCCATTTTGATCAAGCACTGCGCCAAATCAACAATTTCAGGCTCGCGGGCAGCGTTTTCGAGAATCGTTTTGCCTTCGGCCAACGTGGCAGCCATCAGCAGGTTTTCGGTGCCGGTTACCGTTACCGTATCGAAATATATAGTGGCGCCCTTCAGGCGGCCATCGACACGCGCACGGATATAGCCTGCTTCAACGCGTATCTCCGCCCCCATGGCTTCTAAGCCACGAATGTGCAAATCCACCGGACGCGAACCAATCGCACAGCCGCCGGGTAGCGATACATCGGCCTTGCCAAAGTGAGCCAGTAAGGGGCCTAAAACGAGGATGGACGCACGCATCTTTTTAACAAGTTCATAAGGCGCGTGGCAGTGAGTAACCTGCGAACCATCCAACTGTATGCTCAGCTTTTCGCCCATCACCGGTTCAACGCCCATACGGCCTAGCAGCTCTAGCGTGGTGGTAATATCTTGAAGATGCGGAAGATTACCAATAATCACGGGGCCATCGGCCAACAGGCTGGCACACAGAATAGGCAGCGCTGCATTTTTAGCGCCGCTTGCCCACACTTCACCGTCTACCGACCCGTTGCCGGTAATGAGTAATTTATCCATAGGAATGCCGTTATTGAACGTTCTCCGACGCAGTTTGCCACTGCGTCGGAGTAAACGTTTTGATGCTAATAGCGTGGAGAGCACCCGAAGCGATTTCGTCGCTGAGCGCAGAGTAAACTAACTGCTGACGTTTGACCGGAGAAAGGCCGTCAAAGGCTTCGCCAACCGCAATCACCTGAAAATTACAGCCTTCACCCTGGATGTGAAACTGGCATCCGTCGATACGGGACTCAAGCAGTGCTTTTACCTCGTTGGGTTGCATGGGGCAGAAAACTCCTTTGGGGTCATCGTGATTAATGAGCGTAAGCGGGTCGACATAATAAAGAAAAGCGGTGCACTTGGCGATGCCGCACTGTTAAACGGCTAGCGCCGTGGACGGGTTCTCAATTAGATCGTCCAACTCAGCCAATGACGCTAGCCGCTTAAGCGGCTCAGACAAATCAATCGCATCAACGCCGATGGCACGCTGCTGGCAAATACGCAGCCATTCAAACAGCACGCTAATAGCAACGCTGCTGGCTTTATCAACGCCGCTAAAATCAAACGTCACGGCGTCTAGCTCAGTGCTTTTCAGCCACTTAACGCCACTGGCGGCCAAATCGGCCGCCAGTGCTACGTTTACGTCGCCTATGACCCTTAGAGCCGTGGTTTCTACGTGAATAGAGACGTCAGTGTGCGAATACAGCACTGTCACGCATCGCCTCCTTGTTCCAACTCTTCAACGCCTACTTCGGGCGACCACCCATTAATGACCGCATCATAATCGCGGTTATTATCACGCATCGCCTGGTCGAACTGATTACGGAATGTTAGGCCCAAATTAATGCCATTGACGATTACATTGACCACACGCCATTCGCCACCTGAAAGTCTCAGGCTATAGCTCACGGGATACACTTGGCCGTTGTTGGCAACTACTTCCATGGCAACACTAGCTTGGTCGTCGTAGCGCTGAGCCTGCTGGGAATCCAGCACTCGCAGCTCGTCATAATCAAAGGTCACCAATCCACGCGTATAGGTGTCAATCAATGTTTGACGAAACACATCGGCAAAGCGACTACGCTGCTCCGGTGAAGCATTGCGGAAATAGTTACCCATGACGCTAGCACCGATATAGCGAAAGTCAGCTACTTGATCGAGGCTGCTATCCACCAGCGCTTCAAGCTCATTCAAGTTATTGGCGTAGTAGTCTTCTCTACCGTCAAGATCCGCCATTAACGAACTTATATTGTCACGGATCATATCTTCGGGCGATTGAGACTGCGCCAGCGCCTGAAAAGGTAGCGACATTGCAACCAGCATGGTGGCTGCGACAAGCCAACGGCTAACGGCGTTATTTGCTTTTTTCATCACTTTAATCTCCCTACTCGTTATCCTATGAGAACGGCGTTTAACGTCTTGTTGCCATTAACTGCTTGCCATATTGGACACAAATTGTTGAATAAGTTCTTCTAGCACCAGCGCAGACTGGGTGTCACGAATCGAGTCGCCGTCTTCGAGCATGTCAGGATCACCGCCTACACTCAGGCCAATATACTGCTCACCCAGAAGACCTGCGGTTAGGATAGAGGCAATGGAGTCGCTAGACAGCTGGCCTTCAAGCTCGCTATTCAAGCTCAATACCACGCGGGCATCATACCACTGCTGGTCTAGCTCAATGCTTTCTACCCGCCCTACCGTTACGCCTGCCATGGTGACCCGCGCACGCGGCTTTAGCCCGCCGATATTGGCAAAGTTAGCTTCCAACTGAAACGACTGCGAGGGCGCTGAAAGCGTTAGCCCACTGACGCGCAAGCCGAGGAATACCAAGCCCAAAATGCCGGCAATCATAAACAGGCCAACACCAAACTCCATGCTTTTACTACGTCTCATGAAACGACTCCACCCATCAAAGGCCGCCAAACATAACGGCCGTCATCACAAAATCAAGCCCCAGAACTGCAAGCGACGAATACACAACCGTGCGCGTGGTGGCACGTGAGATACCTTCAGAGGTAGGCACCAGATCATATCCTTGAAAGACAGCAATCCACGTCACTACCAGGGCAAAGACCAAGCTTTTGATCACGCCATTGCCAACATCGTTAACGAAGGCGACGTTAGCCTGCATATTGCTCCAATAGGAGCCTTCAAACACGCCTAGCCACTCAACGCCGACTAAATAACCACCCCAAATACCCACCACGCTAAACCCGACGGTCAGAATAGGCAGTGACACGAACCCCGCCCACAGCCGTGGCGCCACGACTCTGCGCAATGGATCAACGCCAATCATCTCCATGCTGGTTAACTGCTCAGTGGCTTTCATTAATCCAATTTCTGCGGTCAACGCAGAGCCGGCGCGGCCAGCAAACAACAGCGCGGCCACCACCGGCGCGAGCTCACGCAGCAGAGACAGCGCCACCATTTGACCCAGCGCTTGCTCAGCGCCAAAATCGACCAAAATGGTGTACCCCTGCAGCGCCAGCACCATGCCGATAAACAGCCCTGACACCAGCACAATAGCCAACGAGAGTACGCCAACAAAGTGCATTTGATGCACCCATAACCGCCATCCCTCCCGAGAGGGAACGCCGACTGCCGACTGGGCAAGAAACACACCAGCGCGGCCTAAGGCTTCCATTAAATCGCACCCTTTGCGCCCCAGACGGGTAATACGCGCGGTGCCGTTTGAGAATTTTGACTGCATTGACCCTGCCTTTGTACATTTTGCCTATTGTCGTAGCGCGGCTTGCCCCAGAATATCGCGATAAAACGCCTCAGCGGGGTAGTGAAACGGCACGGGACCGTCGGGCTCGCCATGAACAAATTGACTAACCCGTGGATCCTGGTTGATATCCAGCGTTTGCGGCGTGCCATGCGCCACTACCTGCCCATCAGCGATCAAATAGAGGTAGTCCGCAATACTCAAGGTTTCTTTAATATCGTGCGAGACCACGACAGAGGTCAGCTGTAGCGCTTGACTGAGGCGCTTAATCAGCTGAACCAAAACGCCCATTGAAATAGGGTCCTGACCAACGAAAGGCTCATCGTACAAAACCAGCTCGGGGTCTAGTGCTACGGCTCGCGCCAAGGCGACTCGCCGCGCCATTCCGCCTGAAAGCTCTGCGGGAGTTAATTCACGCGCTCCACGCAAACCTACCGCCTGCAGCTTCAGCAGCACCAGATCACGCACCATCGTGTCGGGCAAGTCGGTGTGCACGCGCAGCGGAAAGGCGACATTTTCAAACACGTCTAAATCTGAAAATAACGCACCACTTTGAAACAGCATACCCATGCGTTTACGTAGCGTGAACAGCGCTTTGCGTGAGAGGCGATGAACGTCCTGACCATCAATTAAGACTCGTCCTCGGTCCGGTGCCAACTGGCCACCTATGAGCTTAAGCAGCGTTGTCTTGCCGGTGCCACTGGGCCCCATGATAGCAGTGACTTTACCCCGCGGAATCGTCATATTGACGCCACGAAAAATCTCGTGATCGCCACGAGAAAAATAAAGATCTTCAATTTCTATGAAGGGTGTCTCTGTCATAGCTCAGTTGACTCTTAGCGCGACGCGGCTAGGGCTAACTATATATACGCCACTTGCCGCTGCCGCATTTAAAAAAACAGCGTTCTAATACATTATCGAACAACGTACTATAACTCTACTAAGCGCTATCACGCTAACCGATGTTGCGATTATTAAGCACAGCATATCTCAGCACATCTGCCCCAATAGCAGCTGAAGTACTGCCTACTAGCACTGCCAAGATGTTATTCTTAGCGCTTGTCGCCTTTTATATTTTCAATCGCCAAGAGATATCGCTATGCGCCAGCCTCTCGCCTCCCTCAGCTTACTGCGCGAAAGTGCCTTACGTACGCTGCAAATTGAGCAGGCAGCTATTGGTGGCCTGCAGGCCAAGTTAGATGAAAACTTTGACCGCGCCTGCGAGCTTATACTCGCCTGCCAGGGGCGCGTCGTGGTCACTGGCATGGGTAAATCTGGCCATATAGCCGGCAAGCTTGCCGCCACCCTAGCCAGCACCGGCACACCCGCCTTCTTTGTTCACCCAGGTGAAGCCAGTCACGGCGACCTGGGCATGATTACTCGCGCCGACGTTGTGTTGGCCCTGTCTAACTCAGGCGAAACGGCCGAAGTGACCGCCCTTCTGCCGCTACTGAAACGTTTAGGTACGCCGCTGGTCAGCATGACAGGGCGGCCTGGCTCCACGCTCGCTAAGCATGCTGATGCGCATCTAAATAGCGGCGTTGAGCGCGAGGCATGCCCGCTGGATCTCGCCCCCACTAGCTCGACCACTGCCGCCCTAGCGCTGGGTGATGCGCTCGCCGTAGCACTGCTGGAAGCCCGAGGCTTTACGGCAGAAGATTTCGCTCTTTCCCATCCGGGTGGCAGCTTAGGCAAGCGCTTGTTGCTGCGCGTGAGAGACCTTATGCACGATGGCGCACGCTTGCCGCAAATTCCGCTAGGCAGCCCGCTGCGCGACGCTTTATTGGAAATTACCCGCCAAGGGCTGGGCTTTACCTGCGTGGTTGATAGTGACGGTCGTTTAGCCGGGGTATATACCGATGGCGACCTGCGGCGCACGCTGGATCAATACCACAACTTACGCGACGTCTTAGTCGATGATGTCATGACTCGGCCAGGTAAACGTATCGGCCCCGACATACTGGCAGCAGAGGCGGTACGCATTATGGAAGAGGGCCGAATTACCGCACTCGCGGTGGTTGATGAACAACAGCGCCCGGTTGGTGCCTTACATATGCATGACTTGCTTGTTAGCGGCGTTATTTAACGTATTTATCGCAAGATTTAGCGACTTCTTAAAAGAATGGAGGCTTTATGACCCTATCTGCAGCCCTACTTGATCGACTTCGCCGCGTTCGTCTATTGGCGTTAGATGTTGATGGCGTACTCACCGATGGTCGACTTTACTTTCAGGCTGACGGCATCGAAATTAAAGCCTTTCATACTCAGGATGGCCATGGTCTAAAGCTGCTTAAGCGAGTCGGCATCCACGTCGCGCTGATTACTGGCCGCGATTCGCCCATGGTTAGTCAACGTGCCGCAGCGCTGGGTATCGACCATGTCTTTCAAGGCTGCGAGGATAAGCTCGCCACCTTGCGCGGCCTGTGCCAGCGTTTGGATATAGAGCTAGAGCAAGTCGCCTATTGCGGCGATGATCTCCCCGACCTATCGGTTATCAAGCGCTGTGGTGTCGGCATTACCGTCCCCAATGCGCCGGACTATATGCACACTCATGCCGACTGGACAACGGAACGGCTTGGCGGGCACGGCGCGGTACGCGAAATTTGCGATACTCTGCTTGAAGCCCAAGGGCACTGGAGCGCAGTGCTCGACACTTACTTGCACGGCCGCACATAAATGCTTAAGCATCTTAAAACACGCCTAGGATTAACAGGGCTTTTTATCGCCTTGGGCGTGCTATTGGTGTGGCTTGGCCCAGGCGGGCCTCAAAAAACCGCTATCGACCCAGAAGCGCAGGCCCAAGAGCCAGGGCACGTCCTGGAGGATGCTGAAATCACTCTGTTTGGCGACAACGGTAACGTCTTGCAGTCATTAAAAACACCGCGCCTCATCCATACGCCGCAAAGCGGGGAAACCTGGTCTGAGAGCCCTCAGGCCACCCTGTATGACAGCGATGAGCGCCAGTGGCTAGCCAGTGCCGATGTGGGCACGCTTAATACCAATACGCAGTCCCTCGTTATGTCCGGCTCCGCGCGACTTATTGCGCCAGACGAAGGATGGCAGCTGGATACTGAAGAACTGCACTATGATGGCCTCACTCAACATGCATGGAGCGAGGCACCGGTATTACTGCAACAGCCGCCCCAGCAAATGAATGCTTCACATATGGATGTATGGTTAAACGATAGCCAGGTCCGCTTATCTGACGGTGTGCGCGGCACTCATCCACCGGCCACACAACGCTAACAGGAGTCGCCATGAAAGCACTTATCTACACCGCCCTTTTTGCGCTTGCCGTGCCGCTATCCGCGGCAGCCCAAACCAGCTCGTCTTCACAACAGGCCCCCGTGGAGGTCGAAGCCGACCGCCTAGATCTTGATCAGCGCGCGGGCACCGCCGTCTACACCGGGGATGTCAATATTCGCCAGGGCGAAATGCAGCTGCGCGGCGAACGAGTGGAAATTCAACGCAATGAGGCGGGCGAGCTTTCACGGGCAACGTCGACCGGTGAGCGTGCTTATTTGCGCCATCAGGCCGAAGGGCAAGAAGGCCCGACGGAAGGCTGGGCTCGGCGGATTATTTATCACGTCGCCGAACGCCGAGTGGAGCTCGTTGATCAAGCTGAATTGACACAGCAGGACGACAAATTTACCGGAGGTCGGCTTGAATATTTCATCGACCGTGAAGTGATTCAAGCGCGCTCAGACGTTGAAGGTAGCGAGCCGCAGCGTATACGCATGACTATTCAGCCTGAACAATAGAGAGTCTATCGATGGCAACTGCTGACAATGCGCCGATAAAAACACTATATGCCCACCACTTGGCAAAAAGTTACAAACGCCGCCGAGTGGTTAAAGATATTAACTTGGAAATCTCCCAAGGCAGCGTCGTTGGCTTACTCGGCCCTAACGGCGCGGGCAAAACCACGTCGTTTTATATGATTGTCGGGCTGGTCAAATCTGACGCCGGCAAAGTGGGTATTGACGACTTAGATTTAACTCGTGCTCCGATGCATGAGCGCGCAGCGGCAGGCATTGGCTACCTGCCCCAAGAAGCGTCTATTTTTCGCAAATTATCGGTTGCCGATAACATTATGGCGATATTAGAAACGCGCAAAGAGCTCGACCGCCCAGGTCGCGAAGAGCGCCTGGAGGCTCTGCTTGAAGATTTCCATATCACCCATATTCGCGACAACCTAGGCATGAGCCTCTCAGGGGGAGAGCGTCGCCGTGTAGAAATTGCCCGCTCGCTAGCGACCGAACCCGCCTTCATCTTGCTAGATGAGCCCTTTGCCGGGGTTGACCCCATTTCAGTGGGCGAGATTAAAACCATCATTCGCGCGCTGAAACAGCGCCACATTGGCGTTCTGATTACCGACCATAACGTCCGTGAAACGCTGGACATTTGCGATATCGCTTATATTGTCGGCGATGGCCATATCATCGCCAGCGGCCCCCCGGCATCTATCCTCACTAACCAGCAAGTCAGGGATGTTTATCTGGGCGCAGATTTTCGTCTGTAGGCTTATTTTTGCCCATAAATCCCGCCTTATAACGCTTTAACTACCAATGGCATGCTTATTGCACTTGCACCCAGCTCCCACTCGCACTAGGGTAAAGCATTCCGATTAACGAGTGGTTCTCAAATGGTCATGAAAGCTTCTCTTCAACTGCGCATTGGGACACAGCTGACCATGACACCTCAGCTGCAGCAGGCTATCGCCCTGCTGCAGCTATCGACTCTGGATCTTCGTCAGGAAATTCAGCAGGCCTTAGATGCCAACCCCATGCTGGAACAGGAAGATGAGTTCGGTGAAGAGGCCGTAAGCGAGCCTAAAGAGGAGGAGTGGTCAGAGAGCATTCCCACCGAGCTTTCCGTTGATAGCGACTGGTCGGACACCTATCAAGACATTGGCGGCACTGGCAGCAGCAGCGAGGGCCCTGATTTTGAGCGCCAGGCTGCCGAACAGAGCCTTCACGGCCACCTATTGTGGCAACTCGCCATGACCGATTTTAGTGTGCGTGAACAGCTGGTTTCCGAGAGCCTCATTGATGCACTAGATGCCAACGGCTATTTGACCCAGCCGCTTAATGATATTCGTGAAGGGCTACGCGCCCAGGGCATTGATAGCCTTAGCCAGCGCGAAGTCGAAACGACATTATTAAAACTGCAGCAATTCGAGCCCACCGGTATTTTTGCCCGCGACCTGCGTGAATGTTTGATGCTGCAGCTCGCCGCCCTGCCAGATGATACGCCACTGCTGGTGCCTGCTCGTAGGCTAGTGCGTCAGTTTCTTGAAGCGCTCAGCAAAGATGACATGCGCTTACTCAAGCGACGCTTAGGACTCGATGACGAGCAGCTAGCCGATGTCATACAGCTAATTCGCAGCTTAGATCCACGCCCAGGCAGCGCTTATGGCGTGACCAACGACAGCTACATCACGCCCGACTTGGTGGTGCGTCATGATAATGAAGGCTGGCATTTAGAGCTCAATCAGGACGCCCTGCCTCGGTTAAGAATCCAACCTGATTACGCCAGCCTGATAAAGCGTGCGGACAAAAGTCAGGATAATCAGTTTTTGAAAGAACACCTGCAGGAAGCGCGCTGGTTAATTAAAAGCCTTTCGAGTCGTAACGACACGCTGCTGCGAGTGGGCCGTGAAATCATTACCCGTCAAATCGGCTTTCTCGAACATGGCGAAGAATCCATGAAACCGCTGATTTTGGCCGATATAGCCGCAGCCGTTGAAATGCATGAATCAACGATTTCACGGGTGACAACGCAGAAATATATTCATACGCCGCGTGGCGTGTTCGAGCTGAAATACTTTTTCTCTAGCCAAGTGAGTGGCCAGGATGGCGACAGCCACTCCAGTACCGCGATCCGCGCCCGCCTGAAAAAGCTGGTTCACGAAGAAGCGCCCAGCAAACCGCTTTCTGATAGCCGCTTAGTGACATTATTAGAAGAAGGTGGCATTCAAGTTGCAAGGCGTACGGTAGCCAAATATCGTGAAGCCATGGGCATTCCCTCTTCCAGTGAGCGGCGCCGTTTGCGCTAGGATCTGCCAGGTTGCAGCGAAACTCTCGACAAGGGCTTTGCAACGGGGCAAAAAGGGTTACAATCAAAAGGGCTACATATCTAAGTACTAAGTACAGTCCCTAAGTACGGTTCCTAAGCACGGTTCCTAAGTACAGTCCGATAGATAAGGAGTACGTCAATGCAAGTAAATATCACTGGTCATCACGTAGAACTGACTGACGCCTTGCGTGACTATGTTAATGAAAAGCTTGAACGTGTTGAGCGTCATTACGACAATATAACCACTGTGCAGGTCACCCTATCGGTGGAGAAAGAACGCCAACAGGCAGCCTGCACACTGCATGCAGCAGGCGCTGACTTACATGCAGAAGCCCTAGACAGTGATATGTATGCCGCTATCGATGCGCTAGCGGACAAAATTGATCGTCAACTCGTTAAACATAAGGAAAAAGCACAAGCTCGCGCCCAAGGCGCAGGTGTGCGTTAATTCAATGACGTTGGAAACCATACTCCCCCCAGAGCGCGTTCTTTTCGACGTCCCTGGGGGCAGCAAAAAAAGGGTGCTGGAATTTTTCAGCACCTTTATCGCCCAAAATACGCCCAGTTTAGATAGCCAAGAAGTGTTCAGTCGCTTAATCGGCCGAGAACGCTTAGGTAGCACAGGGATTGGTAACGGCGTGGCTATTCCACATGCCCGCAGCCCTCACTGCTCTACGCCTATTGCTGGTTTTTTAAAACTCTCAGAAGCGATTGATTTTGATGCTATCGACGGCGACCCCGTTGATCTAGTGTTTGTGCTGCTCGTACCGGAACAAGCGGATGACACACACCTCTCTTTGCTAGGCCAAGTAGCCACCATCATGAATGATGCGGATACTCGCCAGCGGCTACGCAAAGCAGGCAGTCAGCGCGAACTACTCGACCTCATTACAGCTAAAATTCGTGAGCATTCAGCGGATTAAGCGACAATCAATGACCATCAAGTCCCTATTTAAGCCGTTGGATTAACGCGAAGAGAAACTCTATGCAACTGGTCATCATTAGCGGTCGTTCTGGGTCTGGCAAATCTATCGCCTTACAGGCGTTGGAAGACCTAGGCTACTACGCGATTGATAACCTTCCCGTCATGCTGCTGGGGTCACTGGTCGACGAATTACGCGACCAGAGTGATCGTACCCATCTGGCGGTCAGCATTGATGCACGCAACTTACCGGGGGCTCTTGAACGCCTGCCCTCGCTATTACAAGAGTTGCGCCAGCGCACCATTGATTTCCAAGTTATCTACCTAACCACTGATGCCCGAATTCTTCTAGAGCGTTACTCCGCCACACGCCGCCGACATCCGTTGACGCGCAATAGTGAAATGACCCTTGAAGAGGCTATCAATAAAGAAGAAGAGACCCTGCATGACATACGTGATCTAGCCGATCTATTGATCGACACATCGCGACTGTCAGTACACGACCTACGCCGCCGGATTACTGACCAGGTGGCTCACCAGCAGTGCGACCAGTTGACGTTGACGTTTGAATCGTTCGGTTATAAGCGTGGGGTACCCTTGGATGCTGACCTCGTCTTCGACGTGCGCTGCCTGCCCAATCCTTACTGGGACCCAACGCTGAGACAATCGACAGGCCGTGACGCCAACATCGTTGCCTTCTTAAAAGGCTATCCCGTTGTGGATGCCATGAGTAACGATATCCAGGCATGGCTTGAGCGCTGGTTACCGGCTTATCAGAATAGCCAACGTAGCTACATGACCGTTGCTATTGGCTGCACCGGTGGTCAACATCGCTCTGTCTATATGGTGGAGCAGCTAGCAAAAAGCTTAGCGGCTCGTGTGGGCGAAGTTCAATTGCGCCACCGAGAGCTAGGCCTGCAATATACGCTGAGCGAACAGCCCCCAACGCCGTTGACCAGTCTCTCCTCGACCAGCGATCAATTACCAACGACTTAAGCACGTCTATTGATTAATGACACCACTCGGCGAAAAGGAACCAGGGTGCCAGAAAGAACACTCACACTCACCAATCAACGCGGACTACATGCCCGCGCGGCGACGAAACTAGTTAAATGCGGCCAACAGTTCACGGCTAATATACGTGTCTATAAGCAGCAGCAGGCTGCCGATGCCGCTAATATTATGTCGTTATTAATGCTCGCCGCCCCGTGCGGTACTGAGCTAGCTATACACGCCGAGGGCGACGACGCAGAACAGGCGCTTGATGCGATTCAAGCGCTGTTCGAGGCTCGCTTTGAGGAAGATCAGTAGCCATTTACGCCGATTAGTTACCGGCTACTGTCATCGCATCAATCAACCAGCTACCCGTGTGCACGCTGCCACGGGTATCGGCATCATCACCAATGCCCACTAGGCCCGCGAACATCCGCTCCAGATTACCAGCGATCGTAAACTCTTCGATCGGGTATTGAACCTTACCGTTCTCGACCCAAAAGCCGGCCGCCCCACGGGAGTAATCGCCGGTAACGCCATTAACGCCCTGGCCCATCAGCTCCGTCACCCAAATACCTTTCCCCATCTCTTGCAGCAGTGCTTCGCGAGGCTTCAGCGGTGCTGTCAGGCGTACATTGCGCGCCCCACCAGCATTGCCCGTGGTCTGCATACCCATCCGCCTAGCGCTGTAGGAAGACAGCATATAGCTTTCGATACGCCCCTCATCGATAAAGCGATTATTGCGCGTTTGCACCCCTTCGCCATCAAACGGTGAGCTCGCGGTAGCGCCCACTTCCATGGGTCGCTCTTCAAGGCTAAACCAGTCAGGAAAGAGCACAGTACCAAGCCGATCACATAAAAAAGATGACTGGCGATACAACGCTCCACCGGCGATACCGCCCAACAAATGCCCGATCAAACCACCGGATAACGACGGATCAAACAGCACTGGAAAGGTCCCCGTGGGCGGACGCTGAGCACCCAGCCTACGCAGCGTGCGTGCGGCGGCTTCACGCCCCACGTCAGCGGGGTCACGCAGTGCTCTGGGATCACGCGCAGAGGTATAGTCGTAGTCACGCTGCATGCCGCCGTCATCTTGAGCAATCAGCATGCATGATAGTGAATGGCTACTGCCTTTTTGAGTGCCTAAAAAACCATGGCTATTGGCATAAACGCGCACCCCTTCACCGCTGGACAGCGAGGCACCATCCGACTGAGAAATACCTTCCACGTCACGCCCCGCCTGCTCGCAGGCAAGCGCTAATTCAATCGCTTCATCCGTGGTAAGCGCCCAAGGATAGTGCACTTTCAAATCGGGCAGCTCGCTTGCCATCAGCGCCGCATCGGCTAGCCCTGCGGCGGGATCTTCACCGGTATATCGAGCAATCGCCAACGCTTTCTCTACGGCGGCCTGAATCGACGCGCTGCTGGCATCTGTAGATGAAGCGCTACCCTTACGCTGTCCTACGTAAAGCGTCACGGCAATACCCTGGTCTCGGGATAGCTCAACCGTCTCAACTTCGCCCAGACGCACGCTCACGCCTATACCCTGATCCACGCTTGCACCCACTTCGGCGGCATCTGCGCCCATACGTTTTGCCAACGCTAGCGCCTCTTCGGCCCGCGCGGTGAGTAGCGACTGCTGCGCGGATGCATCAAATGCCTGTGCCATATGGCCTCCTTTTTCGCCGAATCTCTCTCAATAGAATGTCTTCGGCGAATCAATGTTGTACTCGCAGCTGGTATAATGCCGCAACGAATCTTGTCTGTGAGTCACATTATGCGTAAGCAACGTCCCGATCCAGTTGAAGTAGAAGAACAGGAAGAACGCCCTAGCAAGTCGCAACTCAAACGCGAAATGCATGCCTTACAGGCACTTGGGGAAACATTGATCGCTATGCGACCAGCAGAACGCGCCCGTTTCCCCCTCTCTGACGATATGCTGCGCGCAATTGAAGAAACCGCACGCATTCGTTCTCATGAAGGTCGCCGACGTCATATGCAGTACGTTGGCAAATTAATTCGTAAAGAAGATCTCACTGCCATTCAAGGCGTATTCGATTCCATTGATCAGGAACAAGAGCAGCGCGATCACGCCTTTCATCGCCTCGAAAAATGGCGCGAACGCTTAATTGACGAGGGCGATGAGGCTGTCGATCTGTTCATGACTGAACACCCCGACGCCGATCGTCAAACGCTGCGTCAGCTCATTCGCAATGCCCAGCGAGAACGCGAAGAGGGCAAGCCGCCAACGAGCTCGCGCAAGCTCTTCAAACACCTGCGCGAAACCCTGGCACTTTAAGCCCGAGCGTAAGACAGCGCTTACGAATGAGTACCGCCGACCGTCAGCTCATCCAACTTGAGGGTGGGCTGACCAACACCGACCGGCACCCCTTGTCCTTCTTTACCGCACACACCAATCCCGGTATCAAGGGCCATATCGTGACCGATCATCGAAACGCGCCCCATCGCCTCAGGGCCATTGCCAATAAGCGTTGCGCCTTTGACCGGCACAGTCACTTTGCCATCTTCAATTAAGTAAGCTTCACTGGCGGAAAATACGAACTTACCCGACGTTATATCAACCTGGCCACCCGCAAAACTTACTGCGTAAATGCCACGTTTTACGCTTTTGATAATGTCACTAGGCTCATCCTGACCAGCCAGCATGACGGTATTGGTCATTCGCGGCATCGGCATGTGAGCAAATGACTCGCGCCGCGCATTTCCTGTCGGCGCCATTCCCATCAAGCGAGCATTGAGCTTGTCCTGCATGTAACCGGTCAAAATACCGTCTTCGATAAGCGGCGTGTATTGGCCAGGCGTACCCTCATCATCGATACTCATTGAGCCACGACAATCGGTTAGCGTCGCATCATCTACAATATTGACGCCCTTCGCGGCGACCCGCTTGCCCATCTGCCCTGAAAAAGCGGAGCTTCCCTTACGGTTAAAATCCCCTTCAAGACCGTGGCCCACGGCTTCATGCAGCAAAATACCCGGCCATCCTGACGCCAAAACCACGGGCATTTGACCCGCGGGCGCATCAACGGCCTCAAGGTTCACCAGCGCCTGACGCACAGCTTCTTTAGCATAGCGCTCCGCCACCTGCTCATCACGCAGCTTTGCCATTGAATAACGGCCACCGCCGCCCGCGCTGCCGCGCTCACGACGACCATTTTTAACGGCAATAACGCTAACGTTAAAGCGAACCAACGGGCGAATATCCGCCGCCAGAGTGCCATCGCTGGCACGCACCAATACGACTTCATAGGTACCGGAGAGAGAGGCACTCACTTGGCTAATGCTCGGGTCCGCTGCACGCGCCACGCAATCGGCCTGCTTGAGCATGGCCACCTTATCTTCCGCGCTCAGACCTGCCAATGGATCAATCCCGACATAGCGTGACATAGCAGACACCGGGCGGACCAGTTGCCCAGGTAGGCGCTTACCGCTGCGCACAATGCCTGCCGCGGTGCGGCCAGTATCCATTAGCGCATCGGCGGTAATTTGATTTGAGTAGGCAAAGCCGGTTTTTTCACCCGCCAATGAGCGCACGCCAACCCCACCATCAATGCTGTAGCTGGCTTCTTTTACTTCGCCATCTTCTAATACCCAGCCTTCTTGCCAAGTACGCTGAAAATACAGATCAGCGTAGTCTATGCCCGCGCCCATCGCGTAGCCAAGCCCGGTTTCCAGAGCATCTAAATCCAGCCCCCCGGGTGTCAACAAAATGGCGGCAGCCGTGTCTATATCACTTTTATATACGGTCATAGGGGGCCCTCTAAAGTAACCTGCGGCGAAGTCCAAGGGCCTCGCACGCGATAATGAAGTGTCGTGACCCGATCTAGCGCGTCACCAAAAAGCTTGTCTGCGATGAATAGCGCACCGCCAACAATGGGCGCACCGACAGCAATTGCCGCGATAGGTAAACTTTGTGTCACTGGCAGTGTGACGCCAAGCCGCTGATCAAGTTCACGCGTAACCAGGTCGACATTGCCGGTAAGCGTTAAGGTGGTAGCCGGGGCATCAATTTCCAATGGCCCTCGCAGCGTTAGCAGTCCACCGGTGACATCGGCAGTACCACTGACACTGTCAAACGCCGTGCCTTGGCCGGTAACGTCAGAAAAATCTAAGCGTATGCGGCGTAAAATATTATCGAAATTGAGCAGTCCGATTAAACGCGCAGGCGCAGATTCTAGGGTGGCAAAACGGCCATCACGCATATCCGTGCTTAGGGAGCCATCGGCATTGCGCAAATCGAGCTGCCAAGGCGCTCCCGGCCAGTTCAGCGATGCTTTTACGTCGGTACTGCGGCTACGCATCACCACAGGCTGATCAAGCCGCTCAAGCGCCGTGCCGATGTCTCCACCTTGAATAGAGATATCCGCCCAAGTGTGGCTGGTGGTTGAATCTCCTTCCCAGTGAAGCTCGCCACGAGCGGAAAGCTGCCCCATGGTGAGACCGACTGGGGTCAGCGAAAACCGCTGCCCGTCGGTTTGCCAATACGCGGTCAACGGACCAAAGCGACGCGTGCCCATGGCAATCTCTGCTAAGCGTAAACGGCCATTCGGCACATCGGCCAGCCACTCGGGAATCACCGTCGGCGGCTTGCGCTGGGTCTCAACCGCCTGCCACCAGGAATCGGGTGCTGGCGTCTCGCTGTCATGCTCGACATTAGCGAGTTTCAACAAACGGTCTAGCGCAATGCCATCAATCGCAATATCCAGCGGCTGCGGCGAATCACCATTGTACAGCAAATGCCCGGTGACTAGATTACCGCCCACATCAAGATCGACCTGGCCGCCGCTGACACTACCTGACGCGTTGACATTGCCTAAACATTCCGCCTGATAAACCACACAGGACGTTGTTAGCGAGACATTCAGCGGCATTTGGCTATCTGCGCCACTCGGTTGAGATGCGCTTAGCGCCATCATTGGCTTAATAGCCTGCTGCCACGCCAGTGGATCAATACGCGGCACATTCGCAACGAGATTTATCCCAGGCTGAGCTGGCCAAGCAGGCACTTGCTCTGCGGCACTGCCCAGATGCATCGTGCCGGCCAGCGCTTGATGACCGAACAGCCCTCGCGCAGAGAAAATATCAGCTAAGCGGCTTTCAATGCGTCCGGAATCGATATCCGCGGTCAACACCCATGGCCAGGGCTGCTGTGACGTTTTTGCAAAGGGTTCAGGTAGGTGGCTAGTAACGCCGACTAAACGACTTTCCACTCTCACGGTCGGTGTGGGCAACAGGCCAACGTGGCCCTGCCACTGTAGCTGTCCCTCTAGCGGCAAGCGCCCCTGGCTATCGTCTAACCCAGCCAAACCGAAAAGTGCCGCCGTCGCAACGCTACCTTGCAGTTGAATCCCGTCGCCCAGCGTATCAATATCGGCGTTTATTTCACCGCCCAAGACTTGGCCACTCGCCGTGCCAACCAGCCCTCCGTTTTCGCCATTTTGTAACCAGCGTAGATCCCCTTCGGCCGACCGGAGGCGCACCCCCAGCGGTAGATAAGCAATCTCAGAGAAGCGTGGCTGCGCATTGATTTCTAGCTGAAGTGTCTCGGGCGTTTTCAGCGGCAGCGAAAGCGCAATATCGCCATCAACGTCACCGGTTATCCGCAAATCACTCAGCTGCGAAAGATCAATATCAGGCATGGCCTGAAGAAACGACATAAGCGCCGAGCCTTCCGACTGTAATTCCCCGGAGAGCTTAAGCGTCTCATCTTCCATTACCAGCTCGCCCTTGGAAGCTGCCACGCCATGGCTCTGGGCACGCTCTATCTCCGCTTTTAGCACTTTATCCTGCCACTTGAGGCGGCCCTCAATATCGTCAAGGCGCGGCCAGCCGGGCGCAATGGGCAAATGTCCTTGGGTAACGGCCAGCGCTAGCGTCGCGGTAAAGTCATCAGCGCCGACGGTTTCACCAATCGGCAAACTCAGCTGTAATGATCCTTCGGTCACGTAGCCGCCAATATCATCAAGCAGCCAGTCCTGAAGCTCATTATCCATAACACTTAGCGGCAGCCATTGAGCCAACGGGCGTTCAAGGGCATCCACATCGCTAAAATCAAGGTCTAAACCAAAATGACCGCGCTGATTACCGCTGACCAATCCGAAGCCACCCGACACCTGAGCCCCATCCCACTCAACGTTTAGCTGCTTGCCGCTAACCATCGTGTTAGGGCCGTCGTATACCCACTCAACCTCTCCTTCGGCGCTTTGCAACTGCATGGGAGCGGCAAAAAACTCGGGGAAATAAAGGGTGCTGTCGCCGTCACTACTAAACTGCACACGACCGCGAAAGTCACGCGCTTGAACCCAGGCATCAAGCGGGCCGCCGCCGGGCACCTGCTCCCAAGGCGATACTTCGACATCGCTAAGGGCGGCGTCTACTCCCCAACGACCATCCTGCTGCCCCACCTGCAGCCCCTGCACCTGACCGCGCGGCGAAAGCGTTTGCAAAACGCGCGTCAACGATTCGGGCAGCAAGACATAGTCACGCCAAGCAGTAAGCGATGCGAGTTCAAAGGCACTGGTGCGCACTTCCCAGCGACCCGGCTGATGCGTGGCATGCCAATGTCTCGGCAAGGCGGGTCCAACGCTAGCACCAGGCGGCTGCGCCCACTCGACCCTGTCCGCATCGCCACTTAGCCATGCCTCACCGCCATCACCGTCGCGCTGCCACAAACCGCTGGTTTTAATATCCCTTAACACCGCGTACTGAACGTCATGGCGCAGCGTCAGTTCAGGAACTTTGACAGAAACCCTCGCCTCTTCAAGACGCCCGGCGCTCCAACGTCCCCACAGCCGCGCACTGCCACCCGCCTGCTCTAAATAAGGCATATGATCGGGGCGAAACATAGCGGCTAGCACGACCAATTGATCTAACTGAATATCCAACTGCAAAGCAGCCGAAAAGTCGCTAAAGCCATGCTGGCCAGGCTGCATTTCGACCTTTATTTCAGCCGCAGGCAGAGCAATCTCGTGTGCCTGCTGCAGTGACTGTGCAATATTGATAGCACCTTCAAGCCTCGTACGCCGCTCATCACCGGTCAGCAGCAGGGTCTGGGCATGCAGCAGCACGGTATCTTCCCGGCCATGCAACACGACACGCGTGTCATCGACCCACAGCCGTTGGCGCAAAATTAAGCCGGTCCAGTCGTCGACAGTGGCTAGATCCATATCGGGGTCAGGTGCCAATAGCGGGAGCTTAGCAGGCTCAGGCCACTGCCACGCTGCGCCGGCGCCCTGATAAAGATGAAACTGCGTGCCGGTAATGCGAGCGTCGCTAAAGATCGGCGCTAAATTGGCAAGTGACGCCCATGTATCCAGCTGCAAGCCCGCATGGTCCAGCGAAAACAGCGCCTGACCATCCGGCGTCTCCGCATTAACGCCGTCAAGACTTAACAGCAGATCATTACGAGAAAGAGATAGCGACATGCGCTCGATAGTGACAGGCACGCCGATACGCGCTTCAAGCAGCGCTTCAATACGCGGGGTTAAGGCATCGGACTGGCTCATCACCAGGCGGAGTAACAGCAGCAGCACGGCGATGCTGCCCAATACCCATGCCGTGGCCGCCAAGCTCCAACGCACCAGTAAACGAGTCTGCATGATTTACATCAGCACGATATCGTACTGCTCTTGGGAATAGTGCTGTTCAACCTGAAAGCGAATCGTTTTGTTGATAAAGGTTTCCAGGTCTGCCACCGCCGCTGACTCCTCATCCAGTAACCGGTCAACGACTGACTGCGAGGCAAGCACCATGTAGGTTTCAGCACTGTAGGCGCGCTCTTCGCGCAGAATCTCCCGAAAGATTTCGTAGCAAACGGTTTCTGGCGTTCTCAGCGTTCCCCTGCCACTGCAGGTGGTGCAAGCTTCACAGAGCGTTTGCTCCAAGCTTTCGCGGGTACGCTTGCGGGTAAGCTGAACAAGCCCAAGCTCTGTGACGCCCGTGCACTTGGTTTTAGCATGATCGCGCTCTAAAGCTTTTTCTAAAACGCGCAAGACCTGGCGCTGGTGTTCAACGTCAATCATATCGATAAAGTCGATAATGATGATGCCACCTAAATTGCGTAGCCGAAGCTGGCGAGCAATCGCTGTTGCCGCCTCCAGGTTGGTTTTAAAGATAGTCTCTTCAAGATTGCGGTGGCCGACATAGCCACCGGTATTAACATCGATGGTGGTCATTGCCTCGGTCGGGTCAATCACGAGATAACCACCAGACTTCAGCTGCACCCTACGACCCAATGCCTTTTGGATCTCATCTTCGACGCTATAGAGATCGAAAATGGGCCGCTCGCCAGGATAATATTCAATGCGATCAACGGCATTGGGCATGAACTCTTCAGCAAACTCAACTAGCTTGACAAAATTTTCACGCGAATCGATACGCACTTTTTCGATGTCATCACGCATCACATCACGCAGCGTGCGCATGAATAGCGGCAGGTCATCATAAATAACGGTTTGTGGGGCCGCACTGACTTTCCGCTCGCTGACGTTACGCCATAGTCGCAGCAGAAAATTCATATCGCCTTTAAGTTCTTCGTCGCCCACACCTTCGGCCGCCGTACGAACAATAAATCCACCCGTCACTTCTAGCGTTTGCTCGCTAATACTGGCATCCAATAGCGCCTTTAAGCGCTCACGCTCATGCTCATCTTCAATGCGCTGAGAAACACCGTGGTGTGGCGAATCAGGCATATAAACCAAGTAGCGCGAAGGGATCGAAAGATGTGTAGTTAAGCGCGCACCTTTACTGCCAATAGGATCTTTGGTCGCCTGCACGACGAGCGCCTGACCTTCATGTAGCAGTTGAGCGATCGTTTGCTGCTCATCCTGAGGCGTGCCGGGCGGCATCACTTCATGCACATGAATGAAGGCTGCGCGCTCAAGGCCAATATCGACAAAAGCAGCCTGCATACCAGGCAGCACGCGTACCACTTTGCCTTTGTAGATATTGCCCACGATGCCACGCCGTCGGGAGCGCTCGATCAGTGCCTCTTGCAAAACGCCATTTTCCACCAGCGCAACGCGGGTTTCCATTGGCGTTAAATTGATGAGAACTTCACCGCTCATGCACAAATCCTTATAGGTTGACGTATTCCTTGCTAGCGTTACATGCGCCGATCTACCCATGCTTAGCGCGTTAAATGCACTGCCAAATAGGAACTCCCTGTCGGCGTAGCAAGCTCGTCGTCTCAAATAGCGGCAGCCCCACTACTGCAGAATGGCTGCCTTGAATCTCTTTTACAAATATCGATGCTAAACCTTGGATGGCATAGCCTCCCGCTTTATCAGCCGGCTCACCGGTCTGCCAATAGGCAGAGATTTCCTGCTCGTTAATTACGCGCATCGTTACTTGAGTGGTGACGCAGCAAGAGAGCATACCCTCCGGCCCGGTCACGGCTACTGCCGTGAGCACTTGATGCGATCGCCCTGACAATAGGCGCAGCATCGAGGCTCCATCTTGAGCATCCGCCGGCTTACCTAGAATACGCCCATCAACAGCAATAGCGGTATCGGAACCTAAGGTTGGCAAGTCAGTAAGCGACATAGCCGCCTCTACTTTGGCAATCGCTAAGCGACTCACATAGGTCGTCGCCGACTCCCCAGTTAGCGGCGTTTCATCAATATCACAGGGATGAACCGTTACCGGCACCCCGATGGAGGCCAGCAAAGCACGCCGACGCGGCGAAGCGGAGGCCAGGCACAAGACCGGCACTGAAGCGCTCATGAAGCGCTCATGAAGCGGCTAACCGGCGTTCCAATGCCTGAAACATCGTGGATAGCCAAGGCCACAGCAGAGCGCTAATCAAGGAAGGAATCAAAAAGGCCAAATGGATCGAAAAATCGCCCACGATAGTACGCAACCATTGCGCAACAAGCTGCACTAAACCAATGAGCACCAGCACGAGCGCCGACTGCTGCACCAGCGAATAGGCGCGGAATCGGGGGTATACCAAGGCACATAAAAAAGCCAGCAGTGCATAAACCATCGCATGCTGGCCTAGCGCAGTGCCTTCTATTAAATCCATCAAGATACCCAGCACAAAGCCGTGAAAAACGCCGACTCTATCGGGCGTGCGCATACACCAGTAGACCAGCATCAGGCCCAGCCATTCAGGGCGATATACCTGCCAGCCATCGGCCAGCGGCATTACTTGAAGGCACAATGCTAATAACAGGCTTAGCCAAACAAACAACAGCGGAACAATCGGTGCGCGGGCCATCAGGGCACCTCTTGGGATGATACATTTTGATCGGGATTGGATAGTTGAAGCGAAGAGCGCAGCGCTGCTGCGGAAATATCCAACGTCTCATCCCATGCATGTTCGTCAATCTCTTGCTGGGGAGGTGGAAAAAGTAGCAAGAAGTGGCGCGAGCGCTGCAACTGCGCCATTGGCTCAGCCGTTACGCGTGCAAAAGGTTGACCCGGATCATGATAGACCTCGGTCACTCGGGCTACGGGATACCCGGGAGGAAAGCGCCCGGCCAGGCCTGACGTGGTTAGCAGATCACCCTCACGAATGTCTGCCGTATCCGGCACGTGCATTACATTGACGCTGCTGTAGCGCCCGGCACCCTGCACAATAAAGCGCAGACCGTTGCGATTTAGCTGCACAGGCAAAGCATGGCTGGCATCGGCCAATAGCAGTACGCGGCTAGAGTAAGCCGAAACCGCCGTAATTTGGCCGACTAAACCCGATGCATCGATGACAGGCTGTCCCACGTAGGCACCGTTGCGGTGCCCGCGATTAACCACCATTTGATGGCTGAAGGGATCGTTATCCAACGACAACAACTCGGCGGTGATATAGGGAATGTCACGTCGCTCGGCGGCATTGAGCAAATCACGTAATTCGCTATTTTCTGCCGTCAGGTTAGCCATACGCTGACCGCGATGGGAAAGCGTTAGGATTTGCTCGCGCAGACGACGGTTTTCGTCCACCAGCGCCTGCTGATCGGAGAGCGCAAGCGAGCCCCAGTTCAATAGATCGCTAGGCACACTAACGATCCATTGAACAGGCGCCACAACCATCGACATTTGCGCGCGCACCTGCTCCATACGCGTGAAATGATGGTCGACAAACATCAAAGCACTGGCGGCCAACGCGCAAAAAAACAGCCGGTAGCCCGGCAATGGCCCGTGCGAAAACAGCGGTTTAATAGGCAATCCCCCCGCATTAACCGCTGAGATCAGTCGCTCGACAGCAACTCAAAGGTATGCTGATCAATCATTTCCAGCGCTTTACCACCACCGCGCGCAACGCACGTCAGCGGGTCTTCAGCCACAATCACCGGCAGCCCTGTTTCTTCAGCAATCAGCTTATCCAGATCGCGAAGCAAGGCACCGCCACCGGTCAACACCAAGCCACGCTCGGCGATATCAGAGGCCAATTCTGGGGGCGACTGCTCAAGAGCGCTTTTGACCGCGGAAACAATGGAGCCAAGGGTTTCTTGCAGGGCTTCAAGCGTTTCGTGAGAATTTAGCGTAAAGCTGCGTGGAATACCTTCAGCCAGGTTACGTCCGCGCACGTCTATTTCGCGCAGTTCGCCACCCGGATAAGCACAGCCAATCTCTTCTTTAATGCGCTCGGCCGTCGCCTCACCAATCAAGCTGCCATAGTGACGACGAACATAAGCGGTAATGGCTTCATCAAAGCGGTCGCCACCCACCCGAATAGATTCGGAATAGACCACGCCGTTGAGTGAGATAATCGCAATTTCAGTGGTACCACCACCGATATCCACCACCATTGAACCCTGGGCTTCATCAACCGGAAGGCCTGCGCCAATCGCTGCCGCCATGGGCTCTTCAATCAAGAACACCTCGCGGGCGCCGGCACCTTCCGCCGACTCACGAATCGCCCGTCGCTCAACTTGCGTTGACATGCAAGGAACGCACACCAGCACACGCGGGCTAGGGGTTAAAAAGGTGCTTTGGTGCACTTTGCGGATAAAATGCTGAAGCATTTGCTCGGTCACGGTGAAATCGGCGATAACGCCATCTTTCATCGGACGGATCGCAGTGATATTGCCAGGCGTACGACCCAACATTCGCTTGGCATCAGTACCGACTGCCGCAACGCTGCGCATAGTGCCAGACTGGCGAATAGCGACCACGGACGGCTCATCAAGCACGATACCGCGACCGCGTACATAAATCAGTGTATTGGCCGTACCCAAGTCGATCGACAGATCGCTGGAAAACAGCCCCCTCAAACGTTTAAACATGGATGTCGTTACCTAGTGCAGACCGGGAACCCTGTGCGGATGCAAACGGTATCACCGCAACCCCCTGGCAGCAAGCACGAGTCGTGCCTAATACTGCCCGTTAAGGCCAAGATGTGGTACCTTTAGCGGCTATTTTCCACGTCTGCGACACAAGACGTTTTTTTGATATCGGTATGTATACCGCTTAAAGCGGATTATGTTCCCTTACGTTTATGAGGAAATTCCGATCATGGCGCTTGAAGAATCTCATGTGCGCCGGGCTGCCCACCTAGCCCGACTCGCCGTCAGCGATGACCAAGCCAGCGGCTTTGTAGATGATCTAAGCCGGATTCTGGACATGGTCGACCAACTACAAGGCGTTGATACCGAAGGTGTTTTACCGCTATCTCATCCGCTAGATGCGACCCAGCGGCTGCGCGCCGACGAAGTCACTGAAACCAACCAGCGCGATACTTTTCAGCGCTGTGCTCCGGCAGTGGAAAACGGCCTGTATCTCGTCCCCCGCGTTGTTGAATAAATTTGTTGAACAGAAACGCGTTCGAGATTACTGAGCCGCCACTTTCGCCGCTATTTTTTTCGCCCCTGAACGGAGCTTCTGGGTCATGTATGAGAAAACATTAACGCAACTCGCTGTCGCCTTAAAAAAAGGCGAGTTTTCGAGCCGCGAACTGACCACACATTATTTACAGCGTATCGAAAAGGCTGATAGCAAGCTCAACAGCTTCATCAGCGTAACCGCAGAGCAAGCGTTGGCGCAGGCTGACGCAGCCGACAGCACGCGCGCCGCTGGCAAAGCAGGAGCGCTCACGGGCATTCCTCTAGCGCTCAAAGATATTTTTTGTACTCGCGATGTAAAAACCAGCTGTGGCTCCAAAATGCTGGATAATTTTATTGCGCCCTACAATGCCACCGTGGTTGAAAAGCTCAACGCTGCGGGCACGGTCAGCGTGGGTAAAACTAATATGGATGAGTTCGCTATGGGCTCTTCCAATGAAAATAGCTTTTACGGCCCGGTAAAAAACCCCTGGGATCTGAGTGCAGTACCCGGCGGCAGCTCCGGCGGCAGCGCGGCAGCAGTGGCAGCAGGCTTAGTACCCGCGGCGATGGGCACCGATACTGGCGGCTCCATTCGCCAACCGGCGGCGTTTTGTGGGATTACCGGTTTAAAGCCTACTTACGGCCGAGTGTCGCGTTACGGCATCATCGCCTACGCTTCAAGCCTTGATCAGGCAGGCCCCATGGCACGCAGCGCTGAAGACTGCGCGCACCTGCTAGGGGTAATTGCAGGCCACGATGGCCGCGACTCCACCAGCGTTGCGCGTGGCGTACCGGACTATGTAGAAGGGCTTAACGCCCCGCTTTCAGGGCTCAAAATCGGGTTACCTAAAGAATATTTTGGCGACGGATTAGACCCCGCGGTTGAAAAAGCCGTGCGTGAAGCGGTCAGCGTTTACGAGTCGCTGGGTGCCACGGTGCGTGAAGTCAGCTTGCCGCATACGCACTACGCCATTCCGGCTTACTACGTTATCGCTCCCGCCGAAGCATCTTCAAACCTGTCACGCTACGACGGCGTGCGCTTTGGTCACCGCTGCGAAAACCCCAGCGACTTAATTGATTTATATACCCGCTCACGCGCAGAGGGTTTCGGTGAAGAGGTCAAGCGGCGCATTCTGATCGGCACTCATACGCTCTCAGAAGGCTTCTTTGACGCCTACTACACCAAGGCACAAAAAGTGCGCCGCCTGATCCGTCAGGACTTCTTAGACGCTTTTCAAGACGTGGATGTACTGATGGGGCCAGCCTCGCCTACGCCAGCTTTCGACCTGGGTGCTAAAAAAGACCCGGTGTCGATGTACCTGCAGGATATTTACACCATCGCCGTTAACCTAGCGGGCATTCCCGGCATCAGCGTACCCGCCGGTTTTGTCGGCAAGCGTCCCGTTGGCCTGCAGATTCTAGGCACCCACTTTGCTGAGGCGCAGCTGCTTAACGTCGCCCACCAATTTCAGCAAGCGACCGACTGGCACCTACAACGTCCTGCCTTTGCCGAGGAGAACGCCTAATGCAATGGGAAACCGTGATTGGGCTTGAAGTCCACGTTCAGCTCGCTACGCGTTCAAAAATCTTTTCCGGCGCCTCAACGGCGTTTGGCGCTGAGCCAAACACCCAGGCCTGCGCGGTTGACTTGGGTCTGCCGGGCGTGCTGCCAGTGCTCAACGAACAGGCCGTCGCCATGGCCGTTCAGTTTGGCCTGGCGGTGCATGCCGATATTGCTGAAGTATCAATATTTGACCGCAAGAACTACTTCTACCCTGACCTGCCTAAGGGCTATCAGACTAGCCAGATGTATCACCCGATTGTGGGCCCTGGTGATGTTGAGGTCACTTTGGAAGATGGCAGCACCAAACGCATTCGCATTCATCATGCGCATCTTGAAGAGGATGCAGGCAAGTCGCTGCATGAAGACTTCCAAGGCATGACGGGCATTGATCTCAACCGCGCGGGAACACCGCTGTTAGAGATCGTGTCTGAGCCAGACATGAGCAATGCCAAAGAGGCCGCTGCGTATCTTAAGGCGATTCACTCAATCGTTACTTACCTGGGCATTTCCGATGGCAACATGGCGGAAGGCTCTATGCGTTGCGATGTGAATGTCTCGGTGCGTCCGAAAGGCCAAGCAACGTTAGGCACTCGGGCTGAAATCAAAAACGTTAACTCGTTCCGCTTTGTCGAGCGCGCGATTGCCTTTGAGGTTGAGCGCCAAATTGAGCTCATCGAAGACGGTGGCAAAGTCGTTCAAGAAACACGCCTGTTTGATCCAGACCGCGATGAAACGCGCAGCATGCGTACCAAGGAAGAAGCCAACGACTACCGCTACTTCCCCTGCCCGGACCTACTGCCGATAGTGCTTGATCAGGCCTATCTGGACCACCTGCGCGGCCAGCTGCCCGAGCTGCCTGCCGATAAGCGCGAGCGCTTCCAAAGCGAGCTGGGCCTGTCGGCTTATGATGCCAATGTCATCTCTGCTAGCCGGGATATGGCCGAGTTCTTTGAAGCAGTGCATAACGTATGTGGCGATGCCAAGCAGTCGGCCAACTGGGTGCAGGGAGAGTTTTCCGGTGCGCTTAATCGTGAAAACCTGAGCATTGCCAATAGCCCCATTTCCGCACGCCAGTTAGGCGAGCTGATTAGCCGTGTACTCGACGATACGATTAGTGGCAAGGCGGCTAAAGATGTTTTCCAGGCGCTTTGGAACGGTCAGGGCGAAACAGCCGATGAGATCATTGACGCTAAAGGCCTCAAGCAAGTCACTGATACCGTTGCTATTGAAGCCATGATTGATCAAGTGATCGCAGACAGCCCTGCTCAGGTGGCCCAGTATCGCGACTCAGAGCCCGACAAGCGCGGCAAAATGATTGGCTACTTTGTTGGCCAGGCGATGAAAGCGTCACGGGGCACCGCTAACCCACAGCAGGTAAACGGTATATTGAAGCAGAAATTGGATGCGCTGCTTTAATCTCGTTTGAACATTCTTAGACGTTAGTGGCTGCCTCGGCAGCCGCTTTTTTATGGCCTGTTAGCCACTCGCCAGTTGGCTAGGCTGGGTAAAACTCACTAATTGCGCGCAGCCTGCAGCCCATATCTCGCCTGTCAGCTCGGCAATAGCCGCCGTAGGAAAACCAACGCCCTGAGCGCGGCTACCCCCCACCAGCCAACCCGCCAGATCCCCCACCAAGGGCATATGGCTGACCAACATTATCGGCGCACCTTCTGCCTGCTCAAGCAGCCAGTCGCCAACGGCCGAGGGCGCGTCATCGGGAGTAATAAAATCCAGCGTTTCCAGCCCAATGCCCAGCGCATCACACAGCGCCTGTGCCGTCTGCTGCGCGCGCACATAGGGGCTAGCGTAAAGCCTTGGCATGGGCAGCTCGCCCTGGGCAACACGCTGCGCCAGCCAGCTCGCCATTGTTTCAGCTTCCTGCACGCCACGTGGAGTCAACTGGCGTGCATGATCGGGAGATCCCGGCGCGGCCTCACCATGACGCATAATCAGCATACGCTGCATGCTAATCCCCTTTCTTAAGCGGTGACGGGGTTTGAGAAGAAGCATGCTGATTAGGCTGATCACGATGGGCCTGCAGTACGGACTCACGAGGCAAGATAAACTCTACATCACTGCTCTGCTCCCCCATCATTAATGTGCGCGCCATATCCTGTGCCGGCACGCCATCAAATAATACGCGAGAAAGTCCCTCAGCTAAGGGCATATAAACACCCATTTCACGCGCTTTAGCACACACCAATTTGACGGTATTGACCCCTTCTGCGACCTGGCCAAGCGAACTGACGGCCTCTTCCAGCGTGCGCCCCTCACCCATGGCATGCCCGACTCGATAGTTGCGCGACAAGTTAGACGAACAGGTAACGATTAAATCTCCGACCCCCGCCAGCCCCAGAAACGTCATCGGATTAGCGCCTTCAGCGACGGCAAAGCGGCTCATCTCTGCCAAGGCACGCGTCATCAGCATACTGCGGGTGTTTTCACCCATGCCCAGCGCCGCTGCCATTCCTGCGGCTATCGCATAAATATTTTTCAACGCACCGCCCAGCTCGACGCCATGGCGGTCATCGCTGGCGTAAACTCGAAAGTAGCGACAGCCTAATGCTTGCTGAACTCGAGTTCGCGTTAATGGATCGGCGCTTGCAATCACGGTAGCAGTGAGCTGCTTATCGGCAATTTCCGAGGCCAAATTGGGGCCTGCAATCACACCAATGTGCTCAAAGCCGGTTTCTTGCTCAAGCACTTGGCTCATTAATAAAAAGCTATCTGGCTCGATCCCTTTCGTAGTGCTAACCAAAATCTGCTCAGGCGTTAACCATACTTTGGCCGCTTGCACTACGCTGCGAAAAGCCTTTGAGGGAATCGCGATCAGCACCAGCGAGGCATCGGCCAACACGGTTTTAAGATCGGTTGAGGCCTGCACGGCAGGATTGATAGCGTAATGGGGCAGATAACGCCCGTTACGATGTTCCTGGTTAATCTGCGCCACCAGCGCTTCGTCACGCATCCACTGGCGAACGCGGGCGTTATTATCCGCGGCAATGCTTGCCAGCGCCGTACCGAAACTACCGCCTCCAAGCACCGCAACATTGATGGGCACCGCGCCGTTGATTTGCTGCTCAGCCATGATGATGTCCTAATAAGTCTCGCGGAACGTATAGCTACTGTATCAAAATCGATTTATTAAAGCAGACGGCCCGCTTGGATAACCAAACGGGCCGACGGCATAGCAACGCTACATTACCGACATTGCCTAAGGGCGTGCGTAAAACAGCGCCTAAATTAGGCGGTCAGCACGCTATTAAGACGCTTCACGTAAGCGGCGGGGTCATCCAGATGTCCGCCTTCGGCAATAATCGCCTGATCTAGCAATATGTAGGAAAGCTGGGTGAACAGTTCGCCCTCAGCGCTTTCAAGGCGTGTCACTAACGCATGATCCGGATTAAGCTCAAGAATCGGCTTCACTTCAGGCAGCGGCTGTCCCGCAGCTTCCATAATACGGCGCATTTGATAGCCCATTTCATGCTCGGGCAACACGACGCACGCCGGCGAATCGGTCAGGCGGTGGGTCACTTTAACGTCTTGAACACCGTCACCCAACGCTTCTTTGACACGCTTGACCAGATCTTCTTTGGCTTTAGCCGTTTCTTCCTGGGCTTTCTTTTCCTCTTCGTCCTCGACATCGCCAAGATCGAGTTCGCCTTTGGCCACATCGGCAAAGGTTTTGCCATCAAACTCGGTTAAATGACTCATCAGCCAATCATCGATACGGTCAGAAAGCAGCAGTACTTCGATACCTTTTTTACGAAAGATCTCCAAGTGCGGGCTATTTTTTGCCGCATTGAGGCTGTCAGCGACCACATAATAAATCTTCTGCTGACCTTCTTTCATGCGCTCAACGTAATCGACTAAGGCGTGTTCTTGGGCAGCAGTATCGGTATGCGTTGAGGCAAAACGCAGCAGGCTGGCAATTTTTTCACGATTGGCTGAATCTTCTCCAGGACCTTCTTTCAACACGCTGCCGAAGGTATTCCAGAAGGTTTGATACTGCTCTTTGTCGTTGGCAAGTTTTTTCAACATGTCCAAGCCGCGCTTGGTGAGCGCTGCCTTGATCTTGTCGACCTTAGGATCTTGCTGGAGCAGCTCGCGAGATACGTTTAGCGACAGCTCGCGGGTGTCCAACACGCCTTTGACAAAGCGCAGGTATAGCGGCAGGAACTGTTCGGCATCATCCATAATAAAGACGCGCTGAACATAGAGCTTAACGCCGCGTGAACCATCACGATCGAACATATCGAACGGCGCACGGCCGGGCACATACAGCAGGCTAGTGTATTCAAGCTTGCCTTCAACCTTATTGTGACTCCAGGCCAGCGGATCAGAAAAATCGTGCGCCACGTGCTTATAGAACGCTTTGTACTCGTCCTCGGAAACATCACTCTTCGGACGCGCCCATAGCGCTGTCGCTTCGTTAACTGTTTCCCACGTCGTTACTTCACTACCTTCAATGCTGTTGCCTTCGTCATCTTTAGGCGTTTCGGTTTTCGGCATGCGGACCGGCACTTCGATATGATCCGAGTACTTACGCACTAAGCCTTGCAGGCGATAGTCGTCGGCGAACTCTTTTGCATCTTCTTTTAAGTGCAGAGTAATTTCGGTACCGTGCTGCGCGCGCTCGATATCGGCAACGGTAAACTCGCCCTCGCCTTTTGAACGCCACTCAACGCCTTGAGCCGCATCGGTGCCTGCTTTACGGGTACGTACCGCAATTTCATCGGCAACAATAAAGCCTGAGTAGAACCCCACACCGAACTGGCCGATCAGCTTGGCATCTTTTTGCTGCTCGCCGGAAAGCTGCTTAAGAAACTCAGCAGTACCAGAGCGCGCAATCGTGCCCAGGTTGGCGATGACATCTTCGCGATTCATACCCACACCGTTATCGCGCAGGGTAATAGTATTGGCATCGCGGTCATGCTCAATTTCGATGCGCAGCTCACTGTCGCCTTCATACAGCGCATCGTTATCCAGCGCGGCATAGCGAAGCTTGTCGCAGGCATCTGCTGAATTCGAGATAAGCTCGCGCAAGAATATTTCGCGATTAGAATACAGGGAGTGAATCATCAGATTCAGGAGCTGCTTAACTTCCGTTTGAAAGCCAAGAGTTTCTTCATGGGTAGCAGTAGTCATGCGCTTAGCCCCTTATTTATGGATCACGTTTTAGGATCAGGTTGAGTCATGCGCCTCTGCGCCATGCGCCCAGAGGCATAATCTAGTTTCGTGAGCCTTATATGGTGTTAAGCAACGTTTTTTCAAGCAGGTAGGTGATAACTAGCGGACAAGTATTAAGACGGCGTCATATCGGGGTTGGTGTATTTCCAGGCACGATAGCCTTCTAAGCGCTGATCAATACGGTTTAACAGCCATCCCACAATTAGCACATCATCAATAATGCCAATCAGCATCAAAAAATCGGGAATCAGGTCGAACGGCATGACTAAATACGCCAGTGCCAATGCCATCATGGCGAATGCCGACCAAGGAACAGGCCGAAAATCGCCTCGCAAGACGTCCCGGGTCATGGGTAAAAACAATTTTAAAGCCCGCAGAATGCGTTTTGTGACCCAAACGCGTGATTTGAGTCGACGCAAGAACCACCAAGTGGATAATGGAGCCATCGTAATTGAATCCTCCTAGTCTCTAAGTTGTCGGATCATCATTGTAAACATTGGTTCATTTTAGCGGTTGCTCAGCAATCCCTCAGACCTAAATAGACGTCAATCAATAGAGAGAGAGCACCATGTTGGTTTCGCCATTTCGCCATACCGCTCGTGTGCTGTGTACGGCACTGCTGGCTGGAATTCCCACGCTGTCCTGGGCCGCTTCAGATAGCGACCTCCGTGACGCCCTCAGCGCAGCCAGGGAGCAGCAGTGGCAGCGCGTCGACGAGCGCTTGATTGAAGACCACCAGCTGCGCGGCTACGTTGATTATCATCGCATAAGAGGACAGCTGCCGAACGTGTCCCCTGAAAGGGTCCTGCAATTTATGGATCAGTATGCGGATTCGCCACTGGCCGGTTGGATCCGTGGTCAAGCCATTGCTAACTATGGCCATGCGGGCCGCTATAGCGACTTACTTAGTGTGGCTGATGGCGAACCGGCCGGCACCGCGCGCCAATGTTACTACTACACTGCGCTACTCAACGCCCAGCCGCAGCAGGCCAATCAAGCGGGTCTTGACCTGTGGCTGACTGGCGGCTCTCAGCCTGACGCTTGCAATACGCTTTTTGAGCGTCTTCGCGCCAACGGCACGATTGACGCCACGGCGATCTGGGAGCGCAAGATGCTGGCGTGGCAGGCAGGAGAAAACAATCTCTCAAGCTACCTGGGCGGGCTTTTAAACGGACAGTGGCAAACCGCTCTAGACACCGTTGATGACGTTTCAGCACGCAGCCGGGCCATTACCCAGGCCCCGCTATGTTTGGGCCCTGAGTGCGCAGCAACCGCAAGCTTCTATCGAGCGGCGATGCAACGCTTCACCCGCGAAGACACCCCCGCCGCCTTTGCCGCGTGGCAAGAAATAGCACCGCGCCTAAGCCTACTGCCCAGTGACCAGCAGGCCATTGAGGAAGAGCTGGCTTTTTATGCGTTGGTGCGCGAGGTTCCGGGTACGCTTACCTGGGTCGACAGCGTACTTCCATCACTGGATAGCGAGCGCGTACTAGAACTGCGCGTGCGCCGTGCACTGGCAGAACGCCGCTGGGATGATGTCGTCCATTGGATTGCCGAAATGCCGGCCGGCCAGCAAGAAAACAGCCGCTGGCAATATTGGTTGGGACGTGCAAACGGCCAGCTTGGCAATCAGGTAGCCGCCGAATCGCGCTATCAGCAGGCCGCCACGGATCGCAGTTTTTATGGCTTTGCCGCTGCAGAAAAACTCGGCCAGCCTTACCAGTTGAATCTTGAACGCAATCATTTTGACGCAGCATCGCGGCAGCGCATCGCCCAGCTACCGGCCGTCCAGCGTACTGAAGCATTACTGCGCATTGGTGAAGATGGGCTAGCTAACAGCGAGTGGCTACACGCCGTTCAGAGCGGCACACCCCAACAGGCCAGGGCGTTGGCAGACTATGCCGCCAGCCAGCAGTGGCACGCACGTTTGGTGCAAACCACCATTGCAGGGGAGCTATGGGACGCCCTCGACTGGCGCTTTCCCCAGGCCTATCACGACAGCTTCCTACACTGGGGCAGGTTAACCGGCGTAGATCCTTACCTGCTCATGGCCATTACACGCCGTGAAAGCGCCTATAACCCCAATGCCCTTTCACCTGCAGGCGCACGCGGATTAATGCAGCTGATGCCGGGCACTGCCAGCCAGGTCAGCCGCGAACTGGGGATTAGCGATCCTGGGCCTTATGGCGTGCTGGACCCTGAGCTAAACATCCGTTTAGGCAGCACCTATCTGCGCGATAAGCTACAGCGCTATCAAGGCAATCGTCTTGCAGCGACCGCGGCTTACAATGCAGGTCCGGGGCGCGTTGACCAGTGGCTCGGCAATAGCGTAGAAGAGTTTGATCTGTTCGTGGAAAGCATTCCTTTTCGTGAAACTCGCGACTACGTGCAAGCGGTGCTCAGCTATCGAGTGATTTTCGAGAGCCTCGCAAACGGCGGTAATAGTGAAGGCGTTTCTCTGCTTAGCGACGCTGAACAGCAGGTACGCTATGATCGCGCGCTACTTGCCCGCCGCTGAATCTAAGCCAACGGGCGAAGCCGCTTAGCGTGAAATTGCCATTCACAAAACCATGCATTGCTCAGCGCCCCCTCTATAGGGGGCGCTGCGTTAGCGCAAGCCGGATACCAAAGGCAATCAAAACGGTGCCGGTCACAGCATTTAAGATTTGTGCAACCCGCGCACTGGCCAACCACTTACTCGCACTGCCTACCATCAGCACGACGCCAATTTGCCAAACGTTGGCAATCATAAAATGCACGCTCGCTAGCCACAGTGACTTCAGTAAAACAGGGTCGCTTGGTGCAATAAACTGAGGCAAAAAGGCCATATAGAACACCACCGTCTTGGGATTCAACACATTAGACAAGAACCCCTCTTTAACGGGTTGCCAGCGAGAGACGGCAGCGCCCCCTTGCAACACTCCGTTAACGGGCAGCGGCTGCCCACGGCGTGCCGCCAAAAGGCTCGTCACGCCCAGCCAAATCAGATAGCCCGCCCCGACCAGTTTAAGCAGATGAAACGCCCATGCTGACTGCAGTAGAATCAGTGAGATTCCCAACGCAGAAATAGTTGCATGAGCAAATAGCCCGCAGCAAATAGCAACGCTGGTAGTGACTCCATCACGAATACCGCCACGCGCGGTATTACGAATCACCAGCAGCGTATCCACCCCAGGGCTAATGGTTAATAGCGTGATCGCCACCAAAAAAGACAGAAACTGCGGGTCAATAAAGCCAAACTGCATCATGATTGTGTGCTCATAACGAAATGAAAAAATCTTAGGAGTCTGGCTGGACGACAGCCTAATTTACATCTAGAGTAATTGTAGCGGGTGGACAATTGAGTTGCCCGTTTGATTACTAAGCAAGTTAAGGAAATTAGAAAATGGCAACTGGCACAGTTAAGTGGTTCAACGATACTAAAGGCTTCGGCTTCATCTCTCCTGATGACGGCGGAGACGATCTGTTCGCCCACTTCTCCGAAATTCAAGCTGAAGGCTTCAAGACCCTTCAGGATGGTCAAAAAGTCAGCTTTGAAGTGACTCAGGGTAAAAAAGGCCTTCAGGCTTCCAACATCCAACCCGCTTAATTGCGAACGGATGGACAAAGGCCCGCTAATGCGGGCCTTTTTTATTGCTAGTTATTAATTCTGGCGTTCCGATGGTAACGCTGGCCCGCTCTGAGCCTCCTCACTCTCCATCTCTTTAAACTGCTCCTCAAGACGCTGCTCGGCTTCTTCAAAGCGGCGCTCAGTATCTTCAATTAAAGCGTCTACATCGGTAGATTCAAGACCGTCGTCTAACGGCGTGCGCTCTGGAATACTGCTGTTGGTTTCCCAGCTAGGCGGGATATCTTCACTTTCCATCGGTTCAAACGCGGGAGCCTGCTGCTCAACCTCCTGAAACTGTTCCTCAAGACGCTTTTCGGCTTCCTCAAAGCGACGCTCGGTTTCTGCAATCATCTCGTCCACATCGGAACGCGTTGCCTCACCGGGCATTGCACTATCTTCATTAAGCGCATCGTCAGGGTCAGCGGCCAAAGTCTCTTCACCTGCCTCTAACGTTTCACTCTGTGTGGCCCCCTCAGTATTGCTTTCCTCTGTTTCGTCATCACGCAGGGCATCGGCGCGCTCAAGCTGCTCCTCGGCCTGACGCGCCTCGATGTCATTTTCTACTTCTTCAGGCGTTGCCATCTCTGCCGCATTTTCAGCCGCAGCGGGCCCTTCATCCTCGCGTACCATTTCGTCATCCGCCACTTCAGCATTATCAGCGGGTGCCACGGCAGGATCTTCTTGAGAGTCTCCACAGGCGCTTAGCATTAATGCCACGACGGCAAGTGCAGGTATCCACACGCGATTTGCCATTTGATACGTCTCCTTCATAACAATAAAATTCTGAACCCACCCATTAATGCTGATGGGCGGAAGATAGCAACGGGCAATCCTCGGGTATCAGCACGCGCAGCGCAAGCGGCACGACTTCAGCGCAGAAATGATCGTACCAGCGCGCCTCGCCGTCTAGGGTGAGCGGCCAGGGAGGATCATCTGCCTGGGTGGTTACCGTCAGTTGACTAGTGGTGAAGTAACGAACAAATTTTCCGTCATAAGGGAAGTCTTGCAGCTCACCAATCAGCTTGGTCAGTTCGGTAACGGAATTAAAGTCTTTCACCAGCAGCACATCCAAGCGCCCGTCATCAAGCTTGGCGCGCGGGGCTAGCACTTGCCCACCGCCTGACTGGCGGCCATTGCCCAGCGCCAGTAGTAACAGCGACGCGCTCTCCTCCTTGCCATCCCAGTGAAGGTTGCCGCGATAGCTGCGATGGCGCCAAGCCTTTAGTGCGCCCATCAGCGAATAGGCGCCACCGCCCAGCAAACGCTTGAGCGTTTTGGGCGTTGAGGAGGTAATTTCAGCGCCAAAACCGCCGGTGGTCATGTTGACATAATAGCTGGTCGTCGCCTCCCCCTCCTTGCCTGCCGTCACGCGTACAACGTCAATGGGGTGCGAGCTTAGCGTCATCGCTGCCGCTAACGCCGGGCCTGGCTCTAAAGGCAAGCCTACGGAGGTAGCAAAATCATTAGCGCTGCCCAGTGGCACAATACCTAGTGCCGGGCGATGGTCGTGGGCCAGCCGCATCAAGCCATTCATGACCTCGCTAACGGTGCCATCCCCGCCACAGGCAATCACATGCGTTATCCCCATCCCCGCTGACTGCTCAGCGATATCAGCAGCATCGCCACCTTCCCAAGTAGCGCGAACGGTGATTAGCATCCCTGCTTGGCGCTGCTCATCAACGGCGTCGCGCAATGCCGGGTTACCGGCAGATTTACCATTAATAATGAGTAAATAATGCTGCTGAGAGTCTGTCACCGTTATTGTTCCTTTCCTTGGTTAACCACCGTTGCTTACCGTCATGCCAACGCCTTCTCGACCACTTCATATACATTTGAAGATAGCGGCTCTTTTTGAATACGCTCAAGTTGAGACCGCATTAATCCCTGACGGGTTTCATCGAAGCGCTGCCAGCGTGTTAACGGCGTAATCAGACGGGCTGCAATTTCAGGGTTAAGACGGTTCAGTTCAATCACCACATCGGTCAGCAATTGATAGCCCTGGCCATCCAAGCGGTGGAAATTAACCCGGTTCTGAGCAAATGCGCCAATCAGTGCGCGGACCTTATTGGGATTTTTAAGCGAAAACGCAGGGTGCTGCATTAAATACTTAACGCGCTCTAAAACATCGGCCTGAGGGCGCGATACCTGAATAGTGAACCACTGGTCCATCACTAAGGGATCGTGCGCCCACTTTTCTCCGAATGCTTTTAACGCCGGCGACGCAAGGTCGTCACGATCGCTGTGCACCAATAGCGTAAGCGCTTGACGTACATCGGTCATGTTATGGTCGGCGCTGAACTGCGCCTCGCACAGCGCTAGGCCCTGCTCATCTTCGATCGACATTAAATAGGCAAGAGCAATGTTCTTCAGGCTGCGCTGAGCAATTTGCTCTGGCGTCGGCGCGTATGGTTGCTCAGTCACATTGGCTTCGTAAACAGCGATAAACTCTTTTCGAAGAGCCACCGCCAGGGACTGACGGACAAACTCACGGGCAGCATGAATTGCATCCACATCAACGATGGGCTGCTGCTCGGCGATATACGCTTCAGAGGGCAGCGTCAGCATCTCTGCCAGTACCGCCTTATCACTCATGGAGCCGGTCAAAAGCGTCTTAAAGGCTTCCGTTACCCGGTTATCCATGACCTTTTCTACGCCGTTACGATGGGCCGCAATCAGGTCATCTAATGCCAATAAAGCGAGGCGCTGACCTGCATCCCAACGGTTGAAGCCATCGCTATCATGGGTTAACAAAAACGCCAGATCTTCTCGCGAGTAGGGATAATGCAGCTTCACCGGTGCAGAAAATTCACGTAGCAGTGACGGCACGGGCGCTTCAGCCACATCGGTAAAGATAAACGTCTTCTCATTATCACGTAGATGAATGACCGCATCTTTGCCTAATTTTTCATCGTTCAATGTCAGCGTGAGATCTTGCCCAGACTTAGTGCCTACTAGCCCCATACGCACAGGAATATGCAACGGCAGCTTGTTTGGCTGCCCTGGCGTTGCCGGCGTGCGCTGGCGTAATGTTAGGTGATATTCACCGTGAACGTAGTCATATTCGCCGTGAGCATCAATATCCGGCGTTCCCGCCTGAGAATACCAGCGCATGAATTGGCTAAAATCCTGGCCGGAAACCTCCGCCATACAGCCAACAAAGTCTTCAATCGTCACCGCTTGCCCGTCGAAACGCTCAAAGTAAAGATCAGAGCCCTGACGAAAACGTTCTTCACCAACCAAGTTGCGCAGCATGCGTACGACTTCGGCTCCCTTCTCGTAAATCGTCAGGGTGTAGAAGTTGGTAATTTCAATAAAGCGGTCAGGGCGAATCGGGTGCGCCGTGGGGCCAGCATCTTCGGCAAACTGCGCGGTACGGAAAAAAGACACGTCCTGAATGCGCTTAACCGGCGCAGAGTTCGTATCCGCCGAAAAGCACTGATCACGAAAGACCGTAAAGCCTTCTTTCAGCGAGAGCTGAAACCAGTCTCGGCACGTCACCCGATTACCGGACCAGTTGTGGAAATACTCGTGAGCAACAATGCCTTCTACATTCTGAAACGCCGCATCGGTGGCGGTATGAGGATGCGTTAATACGGCGGCGGAGTTGAAAATATTAAGGCCTTTATTTTCCATCGCCCCCATATTGAAATCATTGACGGCGACGATCATAAACAGATCAAGATCATACTCACGGCCGTAGGCCTGCTCATCCCATGCCATCGCTCGCTTTAGCGACGACATCGCATGCTCAGTTTTATCGACATTGTCTTTTTCCACCCAGATCTGCAGCGTGACCTCACGCCCGCTCATGGTGGTGAAGTGGTCTTCGACGCAATGCAGATTGCCTGCCACCAGAGCAAACAGATAACAGGGCTTGGGATGTGGGTCTTCCCACGTGGCAAAATGGCGACCGCCTTCCAAGTTACCGCGCTCAATAGGGTTACCGTTGGCGAGCAGCACCGGCTCACGCTGCTGGTCACCAATAACGGTCACCTTGAACGTCGCCATTACGTCCGGACGATCAGGATAAAACGTAATGCGCCTAAAACCTTCAGCTTCGCACTGAGTACAGTACATACCGTTAGATTGATAAAGGCCTTCTAACGCCGTGTTCTCCTGCGGAGCAATTTCAACGTCGCTTTCCAGCACAAACCGTTCAGGTACCTGGGCAATATGCAGGCCCTTTTCATCAAGCTGATACGACGATGCATCCAGCGCCTTTTCATCAATGGCGAGGGAAATCAGTTTTAAGTGCTCGCCGTTTAATATTAGCGGCGTGTCGGCGTCAGCGTCGGAATGACGCTCAATCGACAGGCGCGCTTTCACACGGGTCGCGTCGGGGTCAAGATCAAACGTCAGCTCGGCATGAGTAACCCGGTAGGCGGGTGGCTGGTAGTCGCTTAAAAAAACCGGCTGCGGATCAGACATAGTGCTTGACTCCTGTATAAAACGATCATTCACATGATTAAATGAGGGCGATGACGGTGGGCTGCGTTAACCACCTAAACTAGTCGCGAAAATTATCAAACTGCAGCGGCAAGTCAGGGCCTTCTTCAGCGCGTAGCAACGCCATGACGCCTTGTAAATCATCACGCTTTTTACCCGTGACGCGCACTTTCTCACCTTGAATTTGCGCCTGTACTTTTATCTTGCTGGCTTTGATGCGTTTGACCACATCTTTTGCCTCTGCTGCATCAAGACCCTGCTTTAGCGCAACTTCTTGGCGCGCCTTAACGCCGGAAAGCACCGGGTCTTGAATATCCATGCAGCGGGCATCAATGCCACGAGCAATTAATCGGCCGCGCAGTACGTCCAACATTTGCTTGAGCTGGAAATCAACGTCCGCTTCTAGCAGCACTTTATCGGCTTCAAGTGTGAAGCTGGCATTGACGCCTTTAAAGTCAAAGCGAGACTGTACTTCGCGGTTCGCCTGATCGACGGCGTTAGCACCTTCGTGCTGATCGAACTCTGAGACAATATCAAATGAGGGCATGATTCAATTCCTGACAAGACATGGCCCACCATTCTAGAGCAGGCAGCCCCCTACCGGCCAATTCTCTTCGCTTTCTGTGTGTTTTAAGCGCCCATTCATTAAACAGCTCTTAACGCAGGTTCATAATTAGTTGTACACAAGTTATTCTAAAGAAGACTCAAAAAAATGTTCAACGCAAAGTGGATGGCTTACGCTAACGCGCTACCTTGACCATCGTTATGATTAAGTGCTTTCCAGGAGACACCATGAGTGATCGCGAGACCCGCCACAAAGCATCGATGGAGAAGCTCAAAGCGCACGTAGATGAGAAAGTCTCCAGCGCCAATGAGCAGCGTGGCCTTATTATCGTCAACACCGGCAACGGAAAAGGCAAAACCACTGCCGCCTGGGGAACGGTGACCCGCGCCTTAGGCTATGGTTACAACGTGGCGGTTGTGCAGTTTATTAAAGGATTATGGGAATGTGGTGAGCGCAATCGTTTAGAAGAAGATAGCCATCTAGAGGTGGCGATTATGGCCACAGGCTTTACTTGGGATACGCAAAACCGACAGGCAGATACCGAGGCCTGTCACGCGGTATGGAAAGAGGCGGAGCGCATGCTAGCCGACCCAGAGATTTACCTGGTAGTGCTGGATGAAATTACTTACATGCTTAAGTTTGGCTACTTAGAGATTGAAGCGGTGAAACAAGCATTGGAGAATCGCCCGCCGGAACAGACGGTCATTATTACCGGTCGCAACGCCCATCGTGAGCTAATCGACATGGCCGACACGGTGACCGAAATGCAGGAAATCTGCCATGCTTTCAACAACGGACTTCAGGCGCGTAGAGGTATCGATTACTAGCCTTCTACACACATCGGTTTTAAATACGCGACGCTTAGTCCGCTGTTTTAGATATAAAAAAGGGGCAATTAAATTGCCCCTTTTCACGTCCTCCAGCTTACGCTCAGCCGGCACTACCCATCATTAGCTTGTGAAGGGATTACGCAAGACGATCGTTTCCATGCGGTCCGGGCCGGTGGAAATGATATCGATGCTGGTGCCTACCTGCTGCTCAAGATAGCTAATGTAAGCACGTGCATTGGCGGGCAAATCTTCTACTCGCTTAGCACCCAGGGTCGACTCCTTCCAGCCCGGCAAGTCTTCATAAAGCGGTTCGATAGCTTCAAAGCCCTCCGAATCCACCGGGTTATCCATCACATCGCCATCTTTGCTGCGGTAACCAACGCATACACGGATATTTTCCAAACCGTCTAAGACATCAAGCTTGGTCAAGCAGATACCAGAAACGGAGTTAATTTGCACCGCGTGGCGTAGCGCCACAGCGTCAAACCAACCACAGCGACGTGCACGCCCAGTGGTAGCACCAAACTCATGACCGCGCTCGGCAAGGTGGCGCCCGTCTACGTCGAAAAGCTCAGTCGGAAATGGGCCAGAACCCACGCGCGTGGTGTATGCCTTAGTGATACCCAGCACGTAATCCAAGTACAGCGGGCCAACGCCAGAACCGGTTGCAACCCCACCAGCAGTCGTATTGGAGCTAGTAACGTAAGGGTAAGTACCGTGATCGATATCCAGCAGTGAACCCTGGGCACCTTCAAACAGAATGTTCTCACCGGCCTTACGCAGGTCGTGCACCATACTGACCGTATCGCATACCATCGGGCGCAGCTCTTCAGCCATCTGCATGGCCGCGTCGAGTACTTCTTGAAAATCGACTGCCGGTTCGCCGTGGTAATTAACTAGCACAAAGTTGTGGTAGTCGAGCACTTCTCCCAGCTTAGAAGCGAAACGCTCGCGGTGCAGCATATCGCCTAAACGCAGGCTACGGCGCGCCACCTTGTCTTCATAGGCGGGGCCAATGCCGCGGCCGGTGGTGCCAATCTTAGCGATACCACGGGCTTTTTCACGCGCCTGATCCAGGCGTACGTGATAAGGCAGAATCAGCGGGCAGGCGGGAGAAAGACGCAGGCGTTCGCGCACAGGCACGCCCTTGGCTTCCAGCTCACGGATCTCTTTGATCAACGCTTCAGGTGAAAGCACTACGCCATTGCCGATCACACACTTTGTGCCTGGACGTAGAACACCTGAAGGGATCAGGTGCAGGACGGTTTTTTCACCGTCGATGACCAGCGTATGGCCAGCATTGTGACCACCCTGAAAACGTACCACGGCAGATGCGGACTCGGTTAGCAGATCAACGATCTTACCTTTGCCCTCGTCACCCCACTGGGTGCCCAGCACTACGACATTCTTACCCATTATGATGCACTCGTCTCTTGTGTCAGGGTCGTTGGCTGCCAACGACCATCGATAAGCTCAAGACAGCGGTCACAGTCGTGCTCCGCCGGCCCAGTACGCTGCCCAGGCAGCGCTTGAATCACGCGTTCGCCCTGCTCACGCAGCGCGACAATGGCAGCGTTGAGCGACTCATCCTGATTAGCAGGCGCCCAAATGCTACCGCGACTCGGCGATGCTAACGCCAGCGAAGCTAGCTGTTTCAGATCCATAGAGAAACCCGTGGCTGGGCGCGCACGCCCAAAGGCCCGACCAGTATCGTCATAGCGTCCGCCTTTAGCGAGCGCATGCCCATAGCCAGGAACGTAGGCGGCAAACATCATACCAGTATGGTATTGATAGCCACGCAGCTCAGCCAGATCAAAGTACAGCGACACGTCAAAGCGTGCGAGCACACCTTGATAAAGAGCATCCAACTGATCCAATGCCGCCGTTACCGTGTAGGGCGCGCCGGCAAAACGATCCCGCGCCTGATTTAATACATCCGCCCCGCCGTGCAGCTCGCCAAGTGCCAGCAGCATCTCGGCCAATGCCGGCTCTGAGACACTCGCCTGCACAACGTCCGCCAGTTGGCCGGGAGACTTTAGTGCCAGGGCATCAAAGAGCGCTCTTTCTTGCTCATGACTCAGCGCCGCCGCCTCAACAAGGCTACGATAAATACCGATATGCCCCAGCGCTAGATGAATTTCTTCAGCGCCAGCAGCCTTTAAGCTGGCCAAGGCGAGATAAATAATTTCACTGTCGGCATCGAGACCCGCATGACCAAAAAGCTCTGCACCTACCTGCACTGGGCTTCGCCCGCCCTGATGCTGATCAGCCTTAGCGCGCAGCACATTAGTGCAATAGCATAGCCTCACCGGCCCCTGGCGTCTTAATGAGTGGGCATCCATACGTGCCACTTGCGGCGTAACATCCGCCGAAACCCCCATCATACGGCCCGTTAGCTGATCGGTCAGCTTAAAGGTCTGTAGATCAAGGTCCGTACCGGTACCCGTGAGTAAAGAGTCTAAAAACTCTACCGGTGGTGGCATTACTTGTTCATAGCCCCAGCAATGGTAAAGATCAAGCAGCGCACGGCGCAGTTCTTCCATACGGCTTGCCTGAGGCGGAAGCACCTCATCCATGCCGTCGGGCAGTAGCCAGCGGTCAGCGATGGTCATGTAAACAATCCTACAGACGATGAAGGCCCAACAAATTCAAGCAGTAACGGCTCAAGACCGTCGATGCCGCTCGCATTAAATGAGGGCCACAAAAAAACCGGGCGACGCCCGGTTAACAAATTCTATCACGTTTATTGGCTAGGTGAACCCCGCCTGGACATCAACCAGCCAAGACGAGGAGCACCACAACCATCGGCGAATTATTCGCCGCTGTCGTCACCACTTTCCGGCTCAGCGCTGCGCAAATAGCGGAAGAAGTCACTATTAGGTTCTAAAACCATCAGATTGCCATCGCCAGCGAAGCTTTCACGATAAGCATTCAGGCTACGCCAGAAAGAAAAGAACTCCTGATCTTGACCATAGGCTTCGGAGAAGATCGCAGCGGCCTGGGCATCACCCTCACCACGTAACGTTTCAGAACGTTCGTTAGCCTGGGCAAGCAAGACCTGACGACGACGATCCGCATTAGCGCGAATACGCTCGGCCTCTTCTTGACCCTGTGCACGCCACTCGCGGGCCTCACGCTCACGCTCAGAACGCATACGCTCAAAAACAGCAGCGGAAACGTCGTCAGGCAAGTCGATTCGCTTAATACGAATATCACGAATGGCCACGCCCAGCTCTTCACGCATCAGCTCATCAAGCTCAGCGGTTGGCCCAACCATCAAGTCATCACGGCGTTCAGCGATAATCTCTTGAAGATTAAGACGGCCAAACTCGTTACGCAGGCTTTCATCAACGCGCGGCTGAATCAAGCGAACGGCCATCAATTCATCGCCAGCCGTTGCTTCGTAATAACGGGTGGGATTAACGACCTGCCATTTCACATAGGAATCTACGATGACCGCTTTCTGCTCAAGCGTCAGATAGCGGCTGGTATCCGTGTCCAATGTCAGTAAGCGAGTGTCAAACTTACGGATCGTCTGGGCAATGGGCACTTTTGCGTGCAAGCCAGGCTGAATATTTTCTTCAACGACTTCACCAAAACGCAATTTAACAGCGCGTTCGGTTTCGTCAACGACGTACAAGGTGTTGCTCGCAAGCCATGCGACTGCGGCTAAAACACCAACCACTAGCAAGGATCGATTATTAATCATTTACCGGCCCTCCCTGCGGATGGAGCTACTATTGCTGTTGCCTGAAGAGCTACTCTGAGTACTGCGTAAACGTTCAATCACGTCAGGGTCTAACTGCTCTTGGCTGCTATCACTATTGCTATTAGACGATGAGCCGGTTCGATTACCACCGCTACCGCCACGCATTTGATCTAGCGGGAGATACATTAAAGGCGCGTTCTCACTGACGTCTAAGAGCACTTTAGGCGTGCTGCTGAAAACGTCTTCGATCGTGTCTAAATACATGCGCTCACGCATGGTGTCAGGCGAATTACGGTACTCGGTCAACAGCGAGTTAAATCGGTTGGCCTGACCTTGCGCCTCGGCAACAACCGATTCGCGATAACCTTGACCTTGCTCTACCACCCGCTGCGCCTGACCTTGAGCCGCAGGAATGATAGCGTTCGCATAAGCCATCCCTTCGTTGATAGTGCGCTGACGATCCTCACGAGCGCGGATAACGTCATCGAAGGCATCGATAACAGGTTCAGGCGCTGAGGTAGACTCAATGTTGATGGTTTGCAGACGAATACCGGCACCATAGTTGTCGAGGTAAGACTGTAGACGACTAGAGACAGAGCTGCCCAAAATTTCACGCCCAGAGGTAAGGATATCGATCATATCGGTACCGCCGACCACGTGGCGCAGCGCAGAGTCCAGTGCGTTCTCAATCGAAATGGCGGGATCACGAACGTTCAGTACAAAATCGCGAGGATTAGCGACTTGGTACTGCGCCGAAATTTCCACTTCTACAATGTTTTCATCGCGCGTCAGCATCGACTGCATTTGTGTCAATGAGCGCACTCGGGTCACATTGACCATGCGCACTTCATCTATCAGCGGTGGGTTCCACTGAAGACCTGGATCGACGATACCCTGGAACTCACCGAAGCGCAGTACAACGCCACGCTCAGATTGGTCAACGAGATAGAAACCCATGGCAGCCCAGATAGCCAGCGCAACGACAATTAACAGACCTGGCAAAGCAAGAGGATTACGGTTTTTACCGCCACTGCCCCCATCACTTTTTTTGCCACCGCCCTTCTTGCCGCCGCCAAAGATGCCGCTCAGCTTTTCTTGGAATTTCTTCAGGGCCTCATCAAGGTCAGGCGGGCCTTGGTTATTGCCCCCTTTATTACCATTGTTGTTGCCACCACCGTTATTGCCGCCGTTGTTGCCATCTTGGCTTCTGTCGCCGTCGTTTCCACCTCGTCGGCCACCGCTGCTCCACGGGTCGTGCTTGTCCCCACCACCAGGCTCATTCCAGGCCATACATCGTCTCCACTAAGAAATTCACTAACGGACGTGACTCCATCGGTAAGAGAAGCCGTCGCGTTTTGATATTATTGCTATATAAATCTTGTCTCATTCTTATGCGAAACAGAAAATCGGCAGTGCACTGAACATCTTAATAGCAAGACTACCACTCATCGGTTTCACGTAGTGCTTTAGGTAAATACGTATTAGCGCGCTCGCCCAATTGCGCCACCAGCTGATTAAAATCACGCCGAGGCAGACGCACACCCAATACAGAATGACCCTGTTCGTCAAAAGACTCTGTGCGAACGGCATTAAGCTCATGCAACCCTGCACGCAGCTTACCTTGCTCAGGACTGAGTGTCAGCGAAAAGCCAATGACATCGTTTGCCAATCGCTCGCTGAGCGCCTCATGCAGCAAATCAAGGCCTTGCCCTTCCTGCGCCGAGAGCCAAACGACTTCCGGTACGCCTTGGCCATCACGCTCTATGCGTGGCGCACTGCCCAGCCTATCAATTTTGTTCATAACCTTGAGTACCGGCACATCATCAGCACCGATCTCTTTTAACACTAGCTCTACCTGCTTCACGTTGAGTTCACGGTCAGGGTCAGCAGCGTCAATGACATGCACCAGCAGTGACGCTTCAGACGCCTCCTGCAGCGTTGCCTGAAACGCCTCAACTAGCTTATGTGGCAAATGGCGAATAAAACCAACGGTATCCGCCATAACCACAGGGCCAACGTCTGCAATCTCAAGACGCCGCAGCGTCGGATCCAGCGTTGCAAACAGCTGATCCGCGGCATACACATCGGCATTGGTTAACGCGTTAAACAACGTTGACTTACCAGCGTTGGTATAACCCACTAACGAGACGCTGTGGATTTCAGCGCGAGCACGGGCACGGCGATTCTGATCGCGCTGACTACGAACCTTATCAAGCCGTTTATGAATCGATTTAATCCGACCACGCAAAAGGCGTCGGTCAGTTTCAAGCTGAGTTTCACCCGGGCCACGCAGGCCAATACCGCCTTTTTGGCGCTCTAGGTGTGTCCAGCCTCGCACTAAGCGAGTGGACATATATTCAAGCTGGGCAAGCTCTACCTGCAGCTTACCTTCATGAGTTCGTGCCCGCTGCGCAAAGATATCGAGAATAAGACCGGTACGGTCTAACACTCGGCATTTGAGCTCTTGCTCAACATTGCGCTCTTGAGAGGGGCTTAAGCTATGGTTGAAGATAACCAGTTCTGCTTCATGAGCCGCAAGCAATGCCCGCAACTCTTCCAACTTACCGGATCCAATAAACGTGCGTGAATCTGGGCGATGTCGGCTAGCAGTGAGTAGAGTCGCAGGCTCTGCACCAGCAGAGCGCACGAGCTCTAAAAACTCACCCGGGTCTTCACGTTTTTGTTCATCATGGAAATCAACGTGAACAAGAACTGCCGTTTCACCGGCGTCTGGGCGTTCGAAAAACAATCAATACCTCGTGGACTCTCTTGCTTATCCAGCGGTGTTAAATCTCTGCATCCTGCTCTGCCGGATCTTGCGCAGGCAAACGTACATTGCGAGAAGGCACAACCGTGGAAATAGCGTGTTTATAAACCATCTGGCTGACGGTATTACGCAATAAGATAACAAACTGGTCAAACGATTCAATCTGGCCCTGCAGCTTAATGCCGTTGACCAAAAAGATTGAGACCGGAATGCGCTCCTTGCGCAAAATGTTCAAGTAAGGGTCTTGAAGGGACTGCCCTTTGGACATGTTGCTCTCCCTAAAACTGTCGTTGGGGTTAATTATCAATGGCGCGCCCTACTGGTGCTACGCCGCAATCTTGTTGCCCGAAAGGCCAAGCCAACTGGCCGCTCGAAAACACACATTCACTAGATCACCATCTTACGCTAAGCACTGCTTTCACGCACGATTTTCAGCACCTTATCCATCACATCATCACGCTGCGAATCTATCCACGTTAACTCTGGCCAGCTTCTTAGCCACGTCAATTGACGCTTAGCAAGCTGGCGCGTTGCTATGACGCCCCGCTCAACGAGAGTGGCATAATCGTACTCGCCGTCCAGATATTCCCAGACTTGGCGATAGCCAACGCTTTTCATTGCAGGCAGGCCTGAATGTAAGTCATTACGCTTTTTGAGGGCGGCGACTTCATTTATCAAGCCTTCACCCAACATTAGTTCAAAGCGCTGCTCGATACGCCTGTGCAAGAAGCTGCGATCGTTAGGCGCTAGTGCTATCGACAGCACCCGCCATGGAAAGGTTTCCGGCTGCTGCTCTGCCCAAAGCTCACTCATCGGCCGACCGCTGGCGTAATAAACCTCCAGGGCACGCATGATGCGCTGAGGATCATTAGGGTGAATGCGCTCAGCGGAAACCGCATCAACCTGTGATAAGCGCTTATGGAGCGCCAAAAGCCCCTCCGCCTGGCACTGATCCTCAAGCTGCTGACGGATCAACGAATCCGCTGAGGGAAGATTGGCAACGCCCTCCATCAGTCGCTTGAAATACAGCATGGTGCCGCCCACCAGCAGAGGCACCTTGCCAGCCGCGCTAATTTGTCGCATGTGCGCCAGCGCATCTTCACGAAAATCAGCGGCCGAATAAGGCTCCGCTGGGTCACGAATATCAATCAAGCGATGGGGCGCACGGGCGAGCTCTGTAGCACTCGGCTTTGCGCTACCAACATCCATGCCCCGGTAAACCATGGCTGAATCAACGCTAATGAGCTCGTGCCCTAAGCGCTCATGCAATGCTATAGCGGCATCGGTTTTACCCGCAGCCGTAGGGCCCATCAAAAAAATCGCCCAAGGGCGCGAATCAGCCATGCGCAGTTGAAACTCCCGATTAAAAAAGGCGCCTTAGCGCCTGTTGAACAAACCATCACTGGCCAAGCGAGCAGCGGCTACTGACCACGTAGAAATAAACGATCGAGCGCCTTTAAACCCATTTGCGTCCAGGTGGGGCGGCCGTGGTTACACTGGTCGCTGCGCTCGGTGCGCTCCATATCGCGCAGCAATCCATTCATTTCATCAAGAGTAAGCCGCCGATTGGCGCGCACGCTACCGTGGCAGGCCATCGTGGAAAGCAGCTCATGCAGCCGGGCCTCAACCTGGTGAGTGCGGCCATAGCGGGCGAGCTCCTCCAGCATCTGGCGCACCAGCGCTTCAGGATCAGCCTGTGCCAGTAGCGCTGGCATCTGGCGAACCAGCAGCGTCTCTGGTCCGGCAATATCAAGCTCAATACCCAGCTTGGCAATCGCCTCTTGCTCGCTCTCGGCCGTCGCCACCTCCGCCCCACTGGCAGCAATAGAAACAGGCACCAGCAGCGGCTGAGCATCTAAGCCTTTCGCGGCTGCCAGCTGTGTTTTCATGCGCTCGTAAACAATGCGCTCATGAGCAGCGTGCATATCCACCAGCACGAGCCCCTGCGCATTCTGCGCCAAAATATAAATACCGTGCAGCTGGCCTAGCGCAAACCCAAGTGGCGGCGGCGCTGTCGGGTCATCAGCCGGCATTGTCAGCGGCGCTTCTCGCACTTCGCTAGCGCCATGACTGCTGCCCATTGCGTTAGCGCTTAGATCAGTCGAGCCGCCGGCCTGCGGGGTCAACAGCGTTTCTTCATGATTGGGATGAAGCGCCTGATAGCCCTGCATGAAGCGGCGCACACGCTCAGCGCCCGGGTGACGATCCGGCGAATGAGTAAGCGCAATCCCCTGCTGCTGCCAGCGCGGCTGCTCGGCGTTTTCTGCTACGCCCTCTTGCTGATGACCGCCATCGTTCTCATTCGCCTCATCGCCGTCAGCATCATGATCAACGGCAGGCTTAGAAGACGCCAGGCAGTGGTGCAGGCTCGAATACAGAAAATCATGCACCATACGGCCATCACGAAAGCGTACTTCATGCTTGGTCGGATGAACGTTGACATCGACAACGTCAGGATCAAGCTCAAGATAAAGCACAAACACCGGGTGACGGCCATTAAACAGCACATCACGGTAAGCTTGGCGCACCGCATGGGCGACTAGCCGATCGCGGACCACACGCCCATTCACAAAAAAGTATTGCTGATCGGCCTGCGAGCGTGAATGAGTAGGCAGCCCCACCCAGCCACTTAACCGCAGGCCGCCCGCCTCGCGTTCAATATAGCGAGCATGCTCAATAAAATTCTTACCTAGCAGCGACGCAATTCGACGCTCCCGGGCTGCGACAGAGTGCCCTGAAGGCAATTGATGAACGACTTTCTGATTGTGCCGCAGCACCCACGTGATGTCGTAACGCGACAGCGCCTGTCGGCGAAACGCTTCTTCTACGTGAGCAAATTCTGTCTTTTCGGTACGCAAGAATTTACGCCTGGCAGGCGTGTTAAAAAACAAATCGCGCACACCAACACTAGTGCCACGGGGATGCGGCGCTGGAGTAACTCTAGCCTCCATCCCACGTCCCTCTGCCACCACTCGCCAGCCATGGCGAGGGTCATCCTCAGCGTTAGAGATCAGCTCTAAGCGTGAAACCGAGCTGATAGACGCCAACGCCTCACCCCGAAAACCTAACGAGCTAACGCCTTCCAAGTCTTCCAGGCTACCGATTTTACTGGTCGCGTGGCGCGCCAAGGCCAGCGGCAAATCCTGCTCACCGATGCCGATACCATCGTCACGCACCTTGATGAGCCGCGTACCCCCTTGCTCAATATCGACATCAATACGCTGGCTGCCGGCATCAATGGCGTTTTCTATCAGTTCTTTGGTTACCGATGCAGGGCGCTCAACGACCTCGCCAGCCGCAATCTGGTTGGCCAAGCGCGGGTCGAGCACATGAATACGCGATGCGGTAGCGGTTATATCAGTCAACACAGCACCTCATGAGCTGGGAATCTGTAGTACTTGGCCAACGCGAATGGCGTCACCGTTTAAGTCATTGGCTTGGCGAAGCTGGCCCACTGGCACTCCGTGGCGTATGGCAATCGCCGACAGCGTATCGCCAGACTGAATGCGGTACTCATTACCTGAAGGCCGGCGCTGGTTATCACGCTGCCAAGAAAGCAAGCTGGCGGGCGGCGGGTAGCGCTCAAAATGCTCGCGCAAGCCGCCAAAAATAGCCTGTGACAGCCCCGTTTGATGCACTGGGTCACGTAAGCGACGCTCTTCATCAGGGTTGGAAATAAAGCCAACTTCAATCAATAGTGACGGAATATCCGGCGATTTGAGCACCATAAACCCGGCCTGCTCGACGCGTGTTTTATGCAGTTGATTGACTCGGCCAAGCTGTTCCAGCACCTGTCCACCGATAGATAACGAATCGTTCAACGTGGCCGTCATGGTCAAATCTAGCAGTACGCCACGCAGCACTTGGTCCTTATCACGCAACGAAAGACTGCCATCAACGCCGCCGATAAGATCAGAACGGTTTTCGCTATCGGCCAGCCACTGCGCGGTTTCCGAGGTTGCCCCGCGTTGAGAAAGCGCATACACCGAGCTGCCTTGAGGACGCGGACTGGTGAAGGCATCGGCATGCACGGAAACAAAGAAATCGGCTTTTTGCTCGCGAGCCAGCGCTGTACGCTGACGCAGTCCTATGTAGTAATCACCGTCGCGTGTCAGTACCGCCTTGAACCCTTCGGTGCTGTTCACTTCAGCGGCTAAGCGCCGGGCAATTTCAAGCACGACATCTTTTTCACGGGTACCCGAAGGGCCAATGGCGCCGGGGTCTTCGCCACCGTGTCCTGCATCAACGGCAATAATAATATCTCTTCGCGGATGCGGTCTGGCTTCCTGCACTTCTACTGGCTCGGCGGGTGCAGACACCTGCGGGCTACCCGGCACTTGCTGTTGAGCTACAGCACGTTGAGACTGAATTTCCTGATCCCGAATCATTGCTTCAATGGGATCAATGGGGTTTTCAACGGCACTCTCACCGGGGTACTCAAGATCAACGACAAGACGATGCCCGTATTGATCGTTGGGCGTTAGAGTGAAGTGGCGCGGCTCTATCTCACGGTTAAGCTCAAGCACTACCCGCAAGCCACCACCGTCACGCAACCCTGAGCGAACCGACGTGATGGCACTGTCATGCAGTGGCAGGGTGCTGGGGTCGGTATCCATCTGCGTATCGTCTAAATCGATCACTAACCGCGCGGGATTTTCCAACGAGAAGACGTTGGCATTTGCGGCAGCCGACAAATCAAATACTAGGCGCGCATGATCAGGTGCCGCCCATAAACGCATACTCTCCACGGTGGCCGCCTGGACATTGACAGCCACTAAGGTAAAAAGCCCCGTGGCCAGCAGACGGCATGCGCTTGCTACTGCGCCCTTCATTTCCATTGAATCACACCATTCTCCAGCTGGTCGGAACGAACCTGACTTATTTCACTCACTTGACTCTGCAATAATGCCAGCACAAGCCTACCTTTATCACTGCACGCCGTTAATGCGGCCAAACGCCCGTGAGCAGCTACCTCTAGCGCTAAGCGAAGATCAGGTGCAGGCAACCACCCCTCGCCACGACTGGGCCACTCGACAATACTAAGGGCATCGTCGGCCAGCACATCGCGACCACCGATAAATTCAAGCTCTTCTGGGTCAGACAGTCGATACAAATCCAGATGATACACACGCTGAGGTCCAATCTCGTAAGGCTCTACAAGCGTGTAGGTAGGGCTTTTTACGGCCCCAAGATAGCCATAAGCACGCAAGATACCGCGTGATAGCGTCGTTTTACCGGCGCCTAACTCACCCTCAAGATATACCAGCCCGCGGCCTTGCAAAGCATGCCCTAGCGCTTCGCCAAAAGTGACCTGGGCATCTTCATTGTCTAATTGCACCTGCATGTGGGCTGCCTTCAAGGATTAATCAATTTTCGCGCATAGGATGCCAGATCGCTGGCCAGCAGGCCACGCTCGCCTTCTTGCTCAGCCGCATGATCGGCGGCTAATGCATGCACCATCGTGCCAAGCCAAGCACTGAACTCAACCTCACCGCGCTGGGCAATCAACGCCCCTAACATGCCACTCAGCACGTCGCCCATTCCTCCGCTGGCCATGCCTGGGTTGCCATACGGGCAAACGACTAACCCCGCAGGGCCGGCGATTAAGCTGCCTGCGCCTTTTAATATCACCACGCCACCACGTGCTCGCTGCAGTGCCTGAACAGCAGCGGGTCGATCAGCCTGAATATCGGCCACTGTGCATCCCAGCAGCCTTGCCGCCTCGCCAGGATGCGGTGTCAAAATCCAGTTATCCCGTTGAACATCAGGCCACTGGCGCGCCAAAAGATTCAAAGCGTCGGCATCGACGACCAACGGCGCATCCGATTGCAACGCACTTTGTAGCACGGCCTGCCCCCAAGCCGCCTGCCCAAGCCCGGGCCCCACAACGACAACATCCGCATTGTGGGGCAACTCGCTGGCCTCAGCACCACCGCGCACCCCGTGCGCCATCACTTCAGGGCAGCGCACCAGGCTGGCAGTGATATGTTCAGGCGCCGTTGCCAAACTTACTTTCCCCGCGCCCATGCGCGCAGCTGCCTGACACGCCAATAAAGCCGCCCCGCCAAACCCAGGCGCGCCCCCCATCACCAGCACATGACCCATTGTACCTTTATGGCTAGTGCGCAGCCGCGGTGTAAAAGCGCCCGCCAACAGGGATTCATCCAGCCGCCAAGCGGTGGGGGGAATATCAAAATACGCCTGGGCTTTAACACCCAGTGAGCGAAAATCAATCTCGCCGGTGCAGGCCGGCGCATCGCCCGTGTGTAAGCCGATTTTATCGCCGATAAAAGTCACCGTGCAGGCAGCGTTAACTGCCACACCGGGCATAGCACCGGTATCGGCCACCAGCCCAGAGGGAATATCAATCGCTAGTACCGGCCGATCAGCGGCATTGATCATCTCAATGACACGCTTGAAACGCCCCTCTACTGCACCATTCAAACCGGTCCCCAGCAGCGCATCAATAATCACTTCGCCCGTTAACGCAATACCTGCATGCCACTCTTCGCAGCCAACACCCGCCGAAGTTGCCAGCTCTGCCGCGCGGGCCGCGCTACCGCTCAGTTCATCAAGAGGCTTAAGCGTTATCCGCTGAACCTTTAAGCCGGACTGCATGCCCAGCGCCGCGAGCACGTGACCATCGCCGCCGTTATTACCATGGCCACACACCACCGTTAAACTGCGCGCCTGGGGCCAGCGTGAGCGAAAACAATGCCAAGCACTGGATGCAGCGCGCTGCATTAATGCAAAGCCATCAATACCGCCGGCAATTGTACGTCGATCAAGCTCGCGCACCTGGGCGGCTTTATATAGAGGGCGTAGCATGGAAGTATTCGGGACCGTCACGATCTCTCCTTTCACGTATTTTGATGGCTGCCAATGCGTTAGCATAGCGCGCTTATAGCCTTGCCGTAGACTGGCGACCGCGTTGCTGGCGACTGCTTAACTTGTGTTACTAGACTGACGACGACCTGACTATATTATTTAACTCACTCTCTATTTGATTCACTATTTATTGCTTACCTACTTATTAGATTAATTATGCCGGATTCCACTGCCGCTGAACGTTCTAGCGATGCACTGACTGACGAAAAGCTTGCTCGCCTTGCCGACCTGATAAAGACCTGGGGGCAGGAGCTCGGCTTTCAGCAAGTCGGCATCACCGATACTGAACTGTCTGCCCACGAGGCGCATCTCGACGCATGGCTAGAAAAAGGCTATCACGGCGAGATGGGCTTTATGGCCAAACACGGCACCAAACGCACGCGACCTGCACAGCTAGAACCCGGCACCCAGCGCATTATCTGTGTCCGAATGGATTATCTTCCCCCCGAGGTAGAAACCACCAAGGTTCTTGGCCAGCCCAGCAAAGCCTATGTATCGCGCTACGCGCTGGGGCGTGATTATCACAAGCTAATCCGTAAACGGTTAGCCCTATTAGCAAAAAAAATTGAACAGGAAGTCGGCGCGTTCGGCTACCGCGCGTTTGTCGATTCAGCGCCGGTTATGGAGCGCGCCTTGGCCCAAAAAGCCGGACTGGGCTGGTTTGGCAAAAATGCCATGCTGCTCAATCCCAAAGCAGGCTCGCTGTTCTTTCTTGGCGAACTGTATACCGATCTACCGCTGCCTATTGATACCCCCTTTGAGCATGAGCACTGCGGCAGTTGCAGCACCTGCCGTACCGCCTGCCCCACCGGCGCCATCGTTGACGACAAAGTGGTCGACTCGCGCAAGTGCATTTCATATCTCACTATTGAGCTGCATGACGCGATTCCAGTGGAGTTTCGCCGCGCCATGGGCAACCGGATTTATGGCTGTGACGACTGCCAGCTAGTCTGCCCATTTACCCGCTTCACTCGCATTACCCAAGAAGATGACTTTGCACCGCGCCATGATTTAGACCGCGCAACGCTGATCAGCCTGTTCGCCTGGGGCGAAGCGGAGTTCCTGGACAAAACCGCGGGCAGTCCCATCCGGCGCATTGGCTACGAACGCTGGCTGCGTAATGTCGCTATTGGCTTAGGCAACGCGCCCTGGAGTGGCGCCGTTGAGACAGCATTATGGGCGCGGCGTGGCTTTCCCAGTGCGCTCGTGCGCGAGCACGTTGCCTGGGCACTGGAGGAGCAGCGCCTCAAACGTGGCGAGCTTATTGCCACCGCCTGATGGCTACTCTTTTTCGTTGCGGCGCTGATCAACGCGTAAGAAAGTCGTGCGATAGTGGGCCAGCTCAGCAATAGACTCTTTAATATCGTCCATTGCCAGGTGCACGTTGCGCTTACTAAAGCCCGCCAAGGCGCCTGGATTCCAGCGTTTAGCCACTTCTTTCAACGTCGATACATCCAGATTGCGATAGTGAAAAAAGTTGAGCAGTTCAGGCATTTCGCGCTCTAAAAAACGCCGATCCTGATGGATACTATTGCCACACATCGGTGACGACCCCGCCACGGCGTACTGTTTTAAAAATGCCAAAGTTTGCTGCTCAGCGTCTGCGGTTGCCACTTGACTGGCTTTTACCCGAGCGACCAAACCCGATTCACCGTGAGTCCTCTGATTCCAATCATCCATCTGCGCTACCAGGCTGTCGGGCTGCTTTACGGCCATAACAGGGCCTTCTGCCACCACGTTCAAATCCGCATCGGTAATTAGCGTAGCCACTTCAATAATGCGCTCTTTGTTAGGATCTAAACCGGTCATTTCCAGGTCAATCCATATCAATAGGTCATCACGGGGCACGGCGGTCTCAGTCGTATCATTACTCATTGGGTTCATCCCTTTGCCAAAATAGCCGTTATCAGCGTGCAATTATGGCGTAAAGTCAGTTTAAAATCAGAATAGTGCCTTAAATCGCATTGCCAAGCAGCCCATGCAGGACAGCTTGGCTACTTGATAGGTACAATGGCCGCTATTGTACTCAGCATCAGGTGGACATGAGCAAACGCAAATTAAGTCGCCAGCAGCAGTGGCGAGTCGACAAGGTTCAGGCAGAACGCGCCCAACGTGCTGAGAAGCGCGATGTGCAAGACGCTGAAAAGCTCTCTGCTGGCGAATACGGTGCCGAACAACCGGGCCGCGTCGTTGCTCACTTTGGGCGTACCCTAGAGGTGCGCAATAGCGATAATGAACCGGTGCGCTGCCACTTACGCGCCAACCTAGACGGCCTGGTCACCGGTGACCGCGTGATCTGGCGTGCCGGACAAGAAGGCTCAGGCGTCGTGGTGGCGCGAGAAGAACGCGACAGCGTACTCAAGCGCCCCGATGCCCGAGGCCTGCTGAAACCGGTGGCGGCTAATATTGATCAACTGCTGATTGTGTTTGCCGTGGAGCCTGCGCCCCACGCTAATTTAATCGACCGCTATCTCGTCGCTGCCGAAGCTACCGGCATTGCGCCAGTGTTGGTCCTCAACAAAACGGACTTACTGCCCGAGGATGGCGGCGAACTGGGTAAACTTTTGGAGCGCTACAGCGCTTTGGGCTATCCGGTCGTGCGCACCACCACTGCCACAGACTCGGGGCTTAATGAGCTGCGCAGCCAGCTTGAGGGACGCACATCGGTATTTGTTGGTCAGAGTGGTGTGGGCAAATCATCGCTCATCGACCTGCTGCTGCCAGATGAAACCCTGCGCATTGGCGCGCTCTCGGAAGACTCCCGCAAAGGCACACATACCACCACGACAGCGCGCCTTTATACGATGAGCCGTGAAGAAGTGGCCGACGGTGATTTAATCGACTCACCGGGCATTCGCGAGTTTGGCCTGATTCACCTCAACGAGCAGGAAGTTACCGACGGCTTTATTGAGTTTCACGCCTTTATTGGCCACTGCCGCTTTCGTGACTGTCGCCACCGCGCAGAGCCCGGCTGCGCGCTACTCGAAGCCGTTGAGGCCGGCAAGATTCATCCCGCCCGTTTCGCCAGCTATCGACGCATCCTGGATAGCCTGGATGGCTAACGTTTACAGGAGTTACCCATGAGCACTGAAAGCCCATCGTCAGAAGCCAATCTTTTTTCGCTGATCGTAGAGCCCGAACAGCTTCAGGAACACTTAAACGATCCTCAACTGCTGATTATCGACGTGCCTGTTAATGGCGATAGCTATCGTCAGGGCCACGTGCCAGGGGCTGTTTTTCTCGATTTTCGCTATTTAATGCGCGGCGAAGGACCGGTACCCAACGACGTTCCCAGCGTTGAAGCACTGTCCCGCCTGTTTAGTGCCCTAGGCCTAACACGCGATACCCACGTTGTGGCTTGCGATGATGAAGGTGGTGGCTGGGCAGCACGCCTTCTTTGGACGCTAGACCTGATCGGCCATACCCGCTACTCCTATCTAAATGGCGGCATTCATGCCTGGCGCGACGCGGGGCTTGAAGAAAGCACCGAATCGAAATCGCCAACGCCCAGCGACTACCAGGCTGACATTCTTAATCCGCACGCCCTGATTACGTGTGAAGAGATCAAGTCAAAGCTGGGCGATAGGCAGTTCGCCGTATGGGATGCTCGCTCGCAAGGTGAATATGACGGCGAGCGGGGCAACAACAAGCACCTGGGTCATATACCGGGAGCGGTGAACATGGATTGGCTGCAGGCCATGGATCGCCATCGCGCTTTGCGTATTCGTGATTATGCCGAACTCATCACTGAGCTGGGCGCTCTGGGCCTAACGCCGGATATGGAAGTGGCGACCCACTGTCAAAGCCATCATCGCAGTAGCTTTACGTGGCTGGTAGGCAAAGCACTGGGCTTTAATATGCGCGGCTACGCTGGCTCTTGGGGCGAGTGGGGCAACCGCGACGACACACCGATTGAGAAGTGAACCGACGACCGTGACCGTTTCCCAAAAAGCTTTTTCGCTACTTCAATACCCGCTGCCACACCACGCGCTTTCGCGCCTGACGGGGCATTTCGCTCAATGCGACAACCCCTGGGTGAAAAATCACCTGATTAAAGCGTTCATCAAACGCTTTAATGTGGATATGAGCCAAGCCTTAGAGCCCGATCCTAGCGCGTACGCAACCTTTAACGACTTCTTCACCCGCGCCTTAAAGACAGATGCACGCCCGCTGGGCGAAGGCATACTAAGCCCGGCCGATGGCACGCTGTCGCAATACGGGCGCCTGCAGGCGGGTCAGCTAGTCCAGGCCAAGGGCCACACTTACTCGGCTCAGACGCTGCTGGGTGGCGATACCGCCCTGGCTGAAGAGTTTCTCGGCGGCAGCTTTGCCACCGTTTACCTTTCACCACGGGACTACCATCGCGTACATATGCCGGTAACCGGCACGCTGCGGGAAATGATTTATGTCCCTGGAAGGCTGTTCTCCGTGAATCAAGCGACGGCCACTTACGTGCCGGGGTTATTCGCGCGTAATGAACGCTTGGTGTGTATTTTTGACACCGAGTACGGGCCGCTCGCGATGGTTTTAGTCGGCGCGATGATTGTTGCGGCGATTGAAACCGTTTGGTCCGGGCAGGTCACGCCGCTGTCGGGCCAGCCCCAGCGCATGCAATTTGGCCAACCTATTACGTTAGCCAAAGGTGCTGAGATGGGACGCTTCAAACTCGGCTCTACGGTGGTGATGTGCTTTGCCAAGCCCGTAAGCTTTGACGAATCGGTTCAAACCACGGCGGTTCAGATGGGCCAATCCTTGGGCACTACTGAAGGCCTCAAGAAATAGCCATCGACATTAGGCCTGCGGGCGGGCAACACCACCGAGAAATATGTCCACGCAGCGCTGGGCACGGGTATTACACTTTGCCTCGTCAAGCTGCAGGTCGCGGCCTAGTAAGGCGTCGATATGCCACTCGCCAAGCAACATGCCCATGAAAATACCGGCAGCCTCACGGGGCTCTTCAAGCGCTAGGCGGCCACCTTCAACCTGATCACGCAGGTAGCAGGCGAGCGCTTGGCGTGTGTGATCAGGGCCGCGGGCCAGGAACATCTCGCCAAGTTCAGGGGCTCGCTCGGCCTCAAATGCTAGCCCTCGCACCAAACGAATCACGCCTGCATCAAATACCAGCATCAGCATGCGACGCCCCAGCTCGTAAAGCACCTGCTCGGGGGCCTGCTGATCCCGACGCCCCTCTTCTAGCACGGCCCAAGCAGTGGCGATATGCCGCTCCATCGCCGCCGTAAACAGCCCCTCTTTATTACCAAACTGCTTGTAGAGCGTTGCCAATGAGCCACCTGCACGAGCAACCACTTCATTAACACTGGCGCCCGCATAGCCCTGCTCGAGAAACACATCTCGCGCCGCGTCTAGCAAGCGTTCACGACGCGCCACCCCGCGCGACGTCAGCATCACATCGCTTTTGTTAGCATCATCGGCCGAGTCTTTCATAATTGAGAGAGGCATCCACACTCCAATATAGAGGCATGCTAAAAGAGCATTAATTATACAGACGCTGCGCTAAACAGTTATTTTTTACGCTAGTCATGTAATGTAGCATTCATTACACTATATATCCTCACAACCTTTCCCGCCTGCGTTCAGCATGTCACTTCTCGCCATTGAGCAGTCTTTTCGGGGTGATAGCGTTTCTTAGGGATGACATCGTTAAGGAGTGTCCATGTCGGAAAATGGCAAGCAAGAAGCTCATACCGGTAAAAAATCTAAGGGCAAGATACTAGCTGTCATCATCGTCTTAATCGCGCTAGGAGCGCTGATTTGGTGGGGCGTCGGCTGGTGGCAGACCGGGCGTTTCATGGCAGAAACCGACAACGCCTACGTGCGCACCGATAGTGTCGCCGTGCGTGCAGAGCTGTCAGCACGCGTCGCGCAAGTGGCTGTGCATGACAACCAAACGGTGAGCCAAGGCGATCTACTCATACGTCTGGACGATGCCAGCTATCGCGACCAGTTGGCTCAAGCGAGAGCACAACAAGCGGTGGCCGCCGCATCAATCGTTCAGTCACAGCGTCAGATAGCCTTACAGCAGGCATCTATCGACCAGGCTAATGCCCAGGTAGATGCCGCCGAAGCCGATGTCGGCCAAGCTCGCCAGCACCTTGAGCGCTCGTCTTCTCTTGCCGCCAGCAACTATGGCTCTCGCCAGCAAAGCGAGGACGATCAAACCACGCTCAGGGTTGCTGAGGCCAACCTGGCTCAGACCCGCGCCGCGGTTATCTCGGCCAGGCGTCAGCTGGAGGTGGCAGAAAGCGACGTGACCCGCGCCGAAGCCAATCTGGATGCTGCAGGCGCCGATTTTGACTATGCCCAACACCAGCTCGACAAAACGCGTATCGTCGCGCCGCGGGCGGGCATCATCGGCAACCTTCAGGTGAAGGCCGGCGCGCTGGCGCAGCCATCCCTAACGCTGCTGCAACTGGTGCCCATTGAATCAGCCTACGTAGCGGCTAATTTTAAGGAAACCCAGCTTGAGCGGATACGCGTCGGCCAGCCGGTCAATATTCATTTAGATGCCTACCCGAACATCACATATCAGGGCGTGGTCGACAGCCTATCCCCGGCCACGGGCACTGAGTTCAGTCTGTTGCCTCAGGATAATGCTACCGGCAACTTCAATAAAATCGTGCAGCGCGTGCCCGTCAAGATTCGCTTTACCGGCCCACAAGATGCATTAAATCTACTGCGTGCAGGGCTTTCGGCGGTGCCGGAAATCGATACTCGCAACCTTGAGCCAGGCAACGACACAGGGGTTGCCCACGTAAATACCCCGGGTAGCACCCAGGAACGCCGCGACTTATGAGCGAGGCTGCAGGAAGCCCGTCCACAGGCGTTAGCGACATGCCATCCTGGCGCCAGCGAGTCGGTTTTATTGCCGCGGTGTTTGGCATGTTTATGGCGATTTTGGATATTCAGATCGTCGCCAGCTCGCTAAACGAGATCCAGTCAGGTCTTTCGGCTAGTGCAGACCAGATATCCTGGGTGCAAACCTCTTATCTTATTGCAGAGATAGTGATGATTCCGCTATCGGGTATGCTGATGCGGATTCTTTCAACTCGCGTCGTCTTCACCCTTTCCTGCGCGGGCTTCACCTTGGCAAGCCTTGGCTGCGCCATGGCTACTTCAATTGAACAACTTATCGTACTGCGTGCCATTCAGGGCTTCATGGGCGGCGCGATGATTCCCATTACGCAAGCTGTCAGCTTCTCGATCTTTCCTCGCCGGGTGATGGGCAGCGTACAGGCAGTCATTGGCATGGTGGTGACCATGGCGCCTTCAATTGGCCCCACGGTGGGCGGCTACATCACTGAAGCCCAGAGCTGGCACTGGTTATTTCTAGCCAATATCATTCCGGGAATACTGGTGTGCTGGGCATCATGGAAGTTTCTAGATATCGACAAGCCTAATCACGCGTTAGCGCGCAAGCTTGATCTTATCGGCCTGGCCCTGATCGCGGTGTTTCTAGGATCACTTGAGTTCGTCCTTGAAGAGGGCCCGGGCGATGACTGGTTCGCCAGTGATCGTATCGCCATCTTCAGTGTGGTGTGCCTGCTGGCGGGCGTATGGTTTTTTACTCGCACATTGCGAAGCGATCACCCGATTGTCGACTTGCGCGCTTTCGCCAACCGCAACTTCGCGATCGGCGCGGGAATGGGCTTTATTATCGGCATTGCGCTGTATGGGCTGGTTTACATCATGCCGCTGTTCTTTGGCTACGTACGCGGCTACTCAAGCCTACAGATCGGTCAAGTCATGTTTGTCACCGGGGTAACGATGTTCCTGTGTGCACCGATCGTCGGCCAAGCCACGAATCATCTAGACCTTCGCGTGATGCTGTTTTTCGGTTTACTGCTGGTAGGCGTGGGCACCATGATGAATAGCAACCTCACCGTGGAGTCGGGGTTCTGGCAGTTCTGCTTACCGCAGATTGTGCGCGGCATGGGGCTGATCATGTGCATCATTCCGGCCTCGCGAATCGCGCTAGGCACCCTTCCACCCAGCGAAGTGGGCAACGCCAGCGGGCTCTTCAACGTGATGCGCAATTTAGGCGGCGCCATGGGGCTTGCACTGCTTGATACGGTGCGCGATATCCGCGAGGACTTTCACTGGAATCAGCTAATTCCGGCCATCGATACCGGCCGAGAGGTGGTAGTGACTGAAATCGCCAAGTATGAAGCCATGCTCAGCGGGTCGGTACCTGATGCCTACCACGCGGCCGTTGGCTTACTCGTACAGCGGGTCTCACAGCAGGCCCAGGTACTGGCCTTTAACGATATTTTTACGTGGATGGGCCTGATCTATATCACCACAGTGCCGCTGGTGTTTCTACTCAAACGCATCAAGGCATAAGACGTATCCCGCCCTAACAATGGGGTGTTGAAAATGCGAGTACGTCTTCCAAGCGCGCCTTTCCCAGCGCCAACTGAATAAGACGGTCGATGCCCAGCGCCACGCCTGCCCCCTCGGGCATGCCATGCTCAAGCGCGGCCAGCAGGTTCTCGTCAATATCCACTTCCGGCAAGCCTAAACGACGCCGCTCGGCGTTATCAGCATTAAAGCGCAGGCGCTGCTCTTCTGCATCGGTTAGCTCATCGTAGCCATTGGCCAGCTCAATACCATTAACATAAAGCTCAAAGCGAGACGCCACCCACTCGCCATCCGCATCCTGATGGCGGCGTGCCAGCGCCGCTTGGCTGGTAGGGTAATCGGTGACCACGCTAAGCTCCTGCTGGCCAAGCTGAGGCTCAATTACCATGCTCATCAATAAGTCCAAACAGGTATCACGCCCTTCATCGGCCAAGGCATGAGCAGACATTTGCCCCCGCTCTGAGGCCAACGCCCGCAGTTTTTCCAGCGACGATGTAAAGGGGTCGACCGCCAGGTGGGTATGAAACAGCTCGCGGTAACGATAATGCACAATGTCGCCAGGCGCAGCTGGCAGCAGAGCCATAACCAGCGCCGCCGTTTCTGCAATCATCTCATTGAGCGAAAACTGAGGCCGATACCACTCAAGCATGGTGAACTCGATATTATGCCGCGCACCCACTTCACCATCGCGAAAACTTCTGGCTAGTTGAAAAATCGGCCCACTGCCGGCAGCCAGCAGCCGCTTCATATGAAACTCAGGCGAAGTTTGCAGCCAGAGACGGCGCTGCCCTCGGTCAGTCCGTGCCAGAGTATTCAGTGAGACCAGATGCACATCCGTGCTGCCGCCCTGCCCTAACACCGGCGTTTCGACTTCTAGCACAGTACGCGCAGCAAAAAATGCCCGCACGCTGGCCATTAAACGCGCACGCTCGCGCAATGTTTCGATAGACGCTGTGGGGTGCCAATCAATGGCCATTACGACTCCTAGGGCAAGGCACGAAAAAAAGCCACGCTCGTTGCGTGGCCTTTAAATCATATCATCGGCAGCAAAACTGATTAAGCGCGCGAGACGTAATCGCCGCTGCGCGTATCAATTTTTAGCACTTCACCACGGTTGATAAACAGCGGTACGCGTACTACGGCACCCGAGGTAAGCGTTGCAGGCTTAGAGCCGCCCTGGGCCGTATCGCCCTTCAAGCCAGGGTCTGTTTCGACGACTTCCAGCTCAATGAAGTTGGGCGGCGTAACAGAAATAGCCTTGTCGTCCCACAACGTAATGGTATAAGGCACCTGCTCTTTAAGCCATTTTGAGGTATCGCCTAGGGCTTTCTTTTCCACGGCATACTGCTCGAAGGAGCCATCGGTCTTCATGAAGTGCCACATGTCACCGTCGGTGTAGAGATATTCCATCTCTAAATCCATGACATCGGCGCCTTCCAGCGAGTCACCGGATTTGAACGTCTTCTCACCCACACGGCCAGTCATCAGGTTACGCATTTTAACGCGGTTAAACGCCTGCCCTTTACCTGGCTTGACCAGCTCGTTCTCGACAATCGAACAAGGGTCGCCGTCGAGCATTACTTTCAAACCGGCTTTGAATTCATTGGTAGAATAGTTCGCCATATCGCCTCTCAATTACCTATTCTTAGCTACGTGGTCTGCGAAGCCGCGGCTTCACGCTTATGATCAGTGCGTCGCATGATAACCCGAAGGAGGGCTTTTTTGCAGGAGAACATCATTATTGCCGCGTCTAAGACGCCCCTGACTTGGCAACAGCAACTTTCTATGGCCATTCGCGACCCGCAGGTGCTGTGCGACCGGCTAGGATTAAGCAGCCAGTGGCTAGCAGGCGCACAGACGGGGCATGCGCTGTTTGACGTGTGCGTGCCCGATGCTTATCTCAACAGAATAGCGTATGCCGATCTAAACGATCCGCTGCTACGCCAGGTTCTGCCCGTCGATAAAGAGGCGCTTACGCCCCCAGGCTATGTGGCTGACCCGCTGGAAGAGAGCGGCCATCAACCGGCAAAAGGGTTAATCCACAAATACGCTAACCGTGTACTACTAATTGCCAGCCCGACCTGTGCGATCAACTGCCGCTACTGCTTTCGCCGTCACTTTCCCTATAGCGACAACGCCCCTTCGCGGGCGCAGTGGCAAGAAGCGCTCGACTATCTGCGAGCAGATACGTCGATCCATGAGGCGATTCTTTCCGGGGGCGACCCGCTGGCTGCCAATGACCGCCAGCTAGCATGGCTGGTTGATCAACTTGAGGGCATCCCGCACATTAAACGGCTACGCGTTCACACCCGCCTGCCGGTGGTGATACCTGACCGAGTTGATGACGCCTTATTGGCATGGCTAAGCAATACGCGGCTACAGAAAGTGATCGTCTTGCACATCAACCATGCCAACGAAATTGACCAAGCCGTGATAGATGCCTGCACGCGCTTGAAGCAAACAGGCGTGACGCTACTTAACCAGAGCGTGCTGCTGCGCGGCGTGAACGACAATGTGACGACGCTGGCCACTCTCTCCGAGCGCCTGTTTGAAGCAGGCATACTGCCTTACTACCTGCACGTATTGGACCCGGTGCAGGGCGCGGCGCATTTTGATGTGGCGGATAGTGAAGCAAAGGAACTGATCGCCGAGCTTCGTGATCACTTGCCCGGTTTTTTGATGCCACGCCTAGTGCGGGAAATCCCCGGCAAAGGGAGCAAAACGCCGCTTTAATATCGCGGCACTCATCTGCCGGATCGACTTTTAGCGCATTACTACCCACTCACAGCGGGAAGATTTTCTGAAAAACAGATCTCCATTGCCGTCGGGGCGGGCTCTGGGTGATCACCATGTCCATCACGCCTTCGATTAACATGCCTCGGGTATCGGGAGTCAGCCCATGGCCTATGAAGCTGGCGTGATGATCTCTTTGCTTTTTCGCGCACTGATATTGGTCGTGGCCACAAACCTTGAAAAGCAAAATCGCAACAGCGGCATGAGAAGCCATAAAACAGGTACCAGTATCCAGCGCCAAACAAAGCGCACCATCAGAAGAACCGGCAGCAGCACCAACAGCCAGATGACAAACTGCCCCAGCCATACTGGTAAGCTGAGCCATTTCGCCACATTGGCTCCCAGTGCGCTTACCAGCGACGGATGGCGAACCACCACATAAGCAGTGCCAGCAACCGCCGCCACTTTGGCCATACGTGGCAGGCTGGCAAAGCGCCCACCACCTGCCGCTAAACCTGAGCGTAATCCAGAGCGAGCTCCCTGTGCCTCAACACTGCTTAGACGTGCGCCTCGCGCAACACCCCCTGCCCGCAGAACCTTAACGGTGCTCGCCATCAATAAAAGGTCTACGCCCGCCCAACCCACGTCCACGGCACCAATCGCCTCATCACGACGTCATTGATTTTCCAGATTACGTAGACCGCTGGTAAAGAAATCGCTGAGCCCTGCAACGACACGCTCCCCTTGGAGCCAGTGCACATCGCCCGCGCTACCCACCACAAACTGATTGAGCAAGCCATGACCTTCAGCTTCCAGTAAGGCAATGCCCATTTGGCCTCGCCGATATGGGCTCCACACGGATACTTCGGTTACCTCGCCCTGTCGCTGCGCCTGTTCAGCATCCTCATTCCACCAGCGGCTCAACTGCTGGTAGTGCTCACCCACCCAATGCTGAGCACGCAGCGTGGCGATATCATTATCGTGATAATAGATAATTGGCAATACGGCATCGGGACCGAAACGTACCAGCACCTGCTGAAACTCAGGCAGTGCGGCATACTCAAGTAACGCAACACGGGCGATATCGCCATAACGCATGATGGCCAGCTGGGCGTTCATCCAGAGCGCCTGATCGCTTGCGTAGTGAAGAAAAACTGCGTTGAGATCGGCCGACTCTTGAGCCAGCGAAGCTTCAATGGAAGGTAGTGTGCGCTGCGCTTCAAGCCGTGCTAGTCGTGGTTCAAAGGCCTCACTGGAGGCTAGCACCGATAGCCCGCCCGCCAATACGGTCGCTATCGCAAGCATTGTCAAAAAGATACGCATACTTCGCTCTTCTTATTGGGCAGAGATTGCCATTGTAGCGCGCTCGCTCATCCACAAAGTTAACTATTAAGCAGCGTTTTTAGCATTACCTATCATTTCTGGCGACCCAAACCGAGCAATACTTTATTTTCTTTCTATACTCTGTATATACCCACCCCGCCTCGTCGGGGTTTTTAACACTTCAAAAGAAACAACCAGCATCTACGGGCAAATTAGATGCGAACAAACATAGCCCTATGATAAAGTTACCAGGCTAACTTTATTCTCAATATTTAGTTCGTGTTAGGGCATTCCCACCTGGAGACCAGAACGCCATGTCGCAACCACTCAGGGCTAAAATGGGCGCTATCGTGCTATTGATAGCTTCGCTCTTCGGGCTAGCCATCGCCCTCTATGCCTACTTCACACCGCTGACCGGGGTCACCGGCACACTCGGTGTGCTAGTCGCTAGCGCGGCTTGTTTTGCACTTGCGGTGATGGCGCTGCTTCTTATGGTGGCCACCGGGCGAGGCGCCACTATCGTATTGCGACTGCTGATCCTTATTGGACTTGCCGGCACTTTCTTCGCTGGATTTCTCCTGCACCAGTGGTGGGTCGACGCTGCCATGGTGGTCGGTCTGATTGGTCTTATTATTGATATGGCTCGTCCATCATCCCATGCCCGCCCCACCCACGCCTGAGGAGCCGTCCATGCCGATTTTTTTACCTGTTATCAATACCCGCTTCAAAGCAGTTACATCTGGGTTGGGCACAGCTACCGTTATAGCCGCTTGTCTAACGCCGCTCACGCTGCTAGCACAAGATCAGCCAGGCTCGCCAGAGACTCGCTCCCAGCCACAAGGACAGCAGGCTGACGCTGACCCGATTCCACTAGTACCCGGCGAGCCGATCTGGAATAGCTTTCACGGCCAGCTCAATGCGCAAAAGTACAGTCCGCTTGAGCAGATTAATACCGACAACGTGGGTGACCTAGAGAAGGTCTGGGAAGTGCATACCGGCGATGTTTCAGATGGGCACGGCGATCTGCCGCCGACCGTCTGGTCCGCAACGCCGGTATTCGCCAACGATACGCTCTATATCGGCACGCCGTTCTACCGCATTCTGGCGCTTGACCCGGGTACTGGCGAAGAAAAGTGGAGCTTTGACACACAGTCCACTCTCGAAGCCTTGACCCAGCCCGCCTTAAAAAATCGTGGCGTCGCTTACTGGGAAGCCGATGAGCCTGATGCTGGGGAAGCCTGCCAGAAGATCGTCTATCTAGGCACCATGGATGCGCAGCTGTTCGCAGTCGATGCCGATAGCGGCCAGCCGTGTGCCAGCTTTGCCGACAATGGCGTACTGGATGTGAACCAGTGGAATAACACCAACGCTGAGTGGCCGCTTTCGCTGCTGCAGCCGCCGACCGTGGTCGGTGATCATCTAATACTCGGCTGGGCAGGCAAAGACTGGGCGTTTGAGCAGGCGCCTCCAGGCAACGTGTTCTCGATCAACGCGCGTACCGGCGAGCGTGAGTGGACGTTTGAGGTACTGCCCGAAGAAATGCGTGAGCAAAGCGGCACAGCAAACGTCTGGACGCACATGTCAGCGGACGAAGAGCTTGGATTGGTCTATCTGCCCGTCTCCTCGCCGTCACCCAACTACTGGGGCGGCAACCGTACCGAGAGCGCCCCACTAGCGACGTCGACGACGGCACTCGATATCGAAACTGGCGAGGTAGTGTGGTCGCGCCAATGGGTACATCACGACATCTGGGATTACGATATTAACTCGGCCCCCACGCTGATGGATATTACCGTGGACGGCGAAGAGATTCCGGCTCTGATCCAAGCAACCAAAATGGGCTTCCTGTTCGTCGTAAACCGTGAAACCGGCGAAGACGTTTGGCCTATTGAGGAACGCCCGGTGCCAGGCGGCGATGGCTCGGTTGAAGGCGAGGTTTACGCCCCGACTCAACCCTTCCCAACGAAGCCCGCACCACTACTAGACCAATCAGAGAAGCCTAAGGTGTGGGCACTTGCCGACGCGGTGAGCTTTGGCCAATGTTCAGCGCTGTGGGAAGATCTTTGGTATGAAGGCATGTACACCCCGCCAACCACCCAAGGCGAAGGTGCACTCACTTACCCAGACAGCTCCGGTGGCGTTCAGTGGGGAGGCGTTGCCTTTGACCCTGAGAACCAGATTGCGGTGGTCAACACGTCTCACATCGTGCAATACGTGAAACTTTACAGCCGGGAAGATTACGATAAAGCGGATAGCGGTTCAGGCAACGAGAGTGGTTTTTCACCTCAAGCTGGCGCGCCCTATGGCATGCGTCTTGAGGTAGCCCGCAACTGGCTTGGCATGCCTTGCTGGGAACCGCCTTTCGGTGAACTTGTGGCGCTGGATATGACCACCGGCGACGTCAAATGGCGTCGGCCAGTAGGCGTATCGCAACAGTATGGCTTCTTCATGCCAGAGAGCTGGGGCTCACCTACTATTGGCGGCCCTGCGATAACGGCTGGCGGCATTATCTTCATCGGCGCATCGATGGATGCCAAGGTGCGTGCCTACTCTCTGGAAACAGGTGAAGAGCTGTGGTCTGATCAAGCACAGGCGCCGTCTGTGTCCATTCCTGCCGTCTACGAATATGAAGGCCGTCAATACGTTGCCTTTATCGCCGGCGGTAACTCCATTCTCAAGGATCAGGTCGGCGATCAAATCGCGGTCTACGCACTACCTGAGTAACGCCAGTAAAGCCTACGTTAAAGTAGCGTAGCCTGACGGGGTGGCCCTTTGCATTGCAAAGGGCCACCCCGTTTTGCTTTCAAACGGCAAAAAAATATCATCAATGGTCAGTATGGTTACTAACTGAATCCTTCTGTGGCGAGTGCCCGTCGCGCTGAGCCAGCGCTGATTCCATTCGGTCAAGCTGTGCGCGTAAATCCCGCACATCGCTACGCAGCCCCTTCATTTGGGCAGCATCACCGTCATCATTCTCTAAATCGAGTAGCGCACTCTCCTTCTGCATCACGTCCAACACAATGCCAATCATCATGTTGAGAAAAATAAAGGCATTCAGAAAGATAAACGTTAAAAAGAATATCCAGGCATAGGGATAAACTTCCATGGTGGGATAAAGCACGGCCGTCGCCCAGCTTTCAAAGGTCGCCACCTGGAACAGCGTTAGCATCGCCAGCGAAATATTGCCCCACAGCCCCTCATCAACGGTATGAAATAGAAAGCTGCCAATGGCGGCATAAATATAGAAAATGATAAACATCAGCAGAACGACATAGCCCATCCGCGGCACCGACTTCACCAGGGCATTGAGCAGCATCTGCAGTTCAGGAATCATCGACACCAATCGCAGCACTCTGAAAATACGCAGCAGCCGCGCCAACAGGACCATTTCAGAGTCATCCATAGGGATTAAACTGGCGGTCACAATCAGAAAATCAAAAACGTTCCAGCCCTTTTTGAAGAAGCTCAGAAGAGTGCGCTCAGCGGCCATCCTGATTAAAATTTCTATCAAAAAGAAGATAGTGACGGCGATATCTAAATACAGCAGCCACTGCTCAATCCGAGAGGTTTCTTCATAGGTTTTGGCCCCTATCACTAAGGCCGAAATAACGATAATGGCAATCACTACGGCTTCGAAAAGCTTGTTTGATCGCAGCTTTTCAAAACGGGCTTGCCAGGTATTAAAGGGTTCACTCATGGAACAAAAAATCTCTCATCGGTTGACCGGCACACTTTATACTAAAATTACACAGCTACTGCACAAGTGATATCCTCTTGTTCCACTTGATGTATCCTGCACCACCAGAACCCTCTCCAGGCGCTCAGGAGGTGTTCTTTTGACTTTTTTAACTTAGCCGCTGGATGACACCCATGACATTGCTTTGGATAGCCTTGTTGCCTTTGCTAGGCGTACTGGTGCCGCTACTCACCGCACGATTTGGTCGCAGTGTCTGTTCACTGACAACCGCCGTGCTACCAGCGACCGCGCTAGCAATGACGCTACTCAACGTGCCGGCGCTACAAGATGGCGAGCAGCTGCGTTTTTCAGCCACCTGGATGCCGGAACTAGCGCTAAACTTAGCGTTTCGGCTGGACGGGTTATCGCTGCTGTTTAACCTGCTGATACTGGGCATTGGGCTACTGATTATACTTTATGCCCATTACTATCTCGCAAAAGATGAGCCGTTTGGCCGATTTTACGCCTTCTTGATGCTATTTATGGCATCAATGGTGGGCATTTCAATGTCGGACAATTTGATTCTGCTCTGGTTTTTCTGGGAGTTAACCAGCCTCTCGTCATTCTTACTTATTGGTTATTGGTCACATCAATCAGATGCTCGTAAGGGCGCCCGAATGGCGCTAACGATCACTGGTGCCGGTGGGCTTGCCCTGTTGGCGGGCTTGCTACTGCTTGGCAACATGGCGGGCAGTTTCAGCATGGGCGACGTATTAGCAAGCGGCGACGCAATTCTTGCCGACCCGCGCTACCCACTGATGCTGTGCTTAGTATTACTCGGCGCGTTTACCAAATCAGCGCAGTTTCCTTTTCATTTTTGGCTGCCCCACGCAATGGCCGCTCCCACGCCGGTGTCGGCCTACCTACACTCTGCCACCATGGTTAAAGCGGGCATTTTCCTGATGGCGCGACTGCATCCTGCGATTGCCGGCAGCGAGCTATGGAGCGTGGTTGTCTCGCTGGTCGGCATTATAACGATGCTGTATGGCGCGTGGTTTGCACTGATCAAGAGCGACCTGAAAGGCATATTAGCGTTTTCCACGGTTAGCCATCTCGGCTTGATTACCGTGCTACTGGGCATTGGCAGCCCAATGGCAATTTTGGCGGCCCTTTTTCATATTCTCAATCACGCCACTTTCAAAGCCGCGCTGTTTATGAGTGCGGGCATCATTGATCACGAAGCCGGTTCCCGCGAACTTAAGCAGTTGGGTGGCCTGAGAAAAGCGATGCCTGTCACGGCGCTGCTAACCACGTTGGCGGCAGCGTCCATGGCGGGTGTCCCACTGTTAAACGGTTTCTTATCTAAAGAAATGTTCTTTACCGAGACGCTGGCAACCCCCGTGTTCGGCGGAATAAGCTGGCTATTGCCCGCGCTAGCAACGATCGGCGGCGTTCTGTCGGTAGCCTACTCGCTGCGCTTGGTCCACGCAGTCTTCTTCAAGCCCGCTCGCGAAGCACCGCCTAAGACGCCTCACGAGCCGCCTCGCCTGATGCGCCTGCCGATGGAAATACTGGTTGCCTTGTGCGTGGTGGTCGGGTTATTACCCGCAGTGATGGCCACCAACATCTTAGAACTTGCTAGCCTGGCCGTGATTGGTAGCCCTCTGGATATCCACCTGGCGATCTGGCATGGCGTCAACCTGCCGCTGATGATGAGTGTGCTCGCTTTTGTAGCCGGCATTGCGCTTTATTGGCGCTACGGCAACGTTCAACGTTTTACTCAGCAGTTTGTGGGCGTGGATGCTCGCCGCATATTTGAACGTATTCTTATTGCCATTAGCTTTCGCGCCGAACAGCTTATTACTACGCTCGACGGTAATTCCTTACAGCGCTATGTAGGCTGGCTATGGTTAGCGGCGCTATTAATGGGCGGCATAGGCCTCGTTCAAATACCCGATTTAACCGGCGCGGCGGGCAATCAACCCTTAGATGGCGTGCTGATTTTAGGCGCGGGAATGCTGATGTTCGGTGGCATAGCGACCGCTGCCACTCACCGCTATCGGCTTATTTCGCTGCTAATGCTATCGGTGGTGGGCCTGTTTGTTGCTCTCACCTTTGCCCGTTTCTCAGCGCCCGACCTTGCCCTGACACAGCTTTCGGTCGAAGTTGTGACCATGATTCTGCTGATGCTGGCGCTATTTTTCTTACCGCAGAAAACCCCTAGAGAATCCAGCCCGCTGCGTAATATTCGCGATATGTTGCTGGCGGGGTCGCTAGGGTTAGTCGTTGCTAGCCTTAACTATGCGGTCATGACCCATGATACCCAGTCAATTTCTAGCTTCTTTTTAGAAAACAGTAAGCCTGGCGGCGGTGGCTATAACGTAGTCAACGTTATATTGGTCGACTTCCGTGGCTTCGATACCCTGGGTGAAATTACCGTGCTGGCCATCGCGGGCTTAGCGATATTTAAGCTATTGAATCGCCTGCGTCTGTTTATGCCGCACAGCGACGGCGAAGGCCGTGTATGGTCCCCTGACCGTTACCCTGCGGTGCTTACCTCCATTTCAATGACGCTGCTTCCGTTGGCGCTGCTGGTCTCTGCGTTTATTTTCTTGCGCGGCCACAACCAGCCAGGCGGTGGGTTTATTGCCGGCTTAATTACCGCCGTGGCGCTTATTTTGCTGTATATGGCGCGTGGCGTGGCGTGGGCACAGGAACGTTTGGATTTCCCATTCCAACCAGTGGCGGTTATCGGGGTGGCCGTGGCCACGCTCACCGGCCTAGGCAGCTGGCTATTTGGGCATCCGTTCTTAACCTCCGCCTTCGGCTATTTTAGTCTTCCACTGATCGGCACGTTTGAGCTGGCCACCGCACTGCTGTTTGATCTGGGCGTGTACTTGGCCGTCGTCGGGGCCACGCTGATGATTCTTGCCAACCTTGGTAAAGTCACCACCGCGCATCGCCCGGTGACCGAAGCGACGGAAAAAGATATCGACGCCCCCCCAGCCTCTTCAGCTACTCAGGAGCCTCGTTAATGGAATTGCTTTACGCGATGACCACCGGTGTATTGACCGCTTCTGGTCTCTATCTCACGTTAAGAGGCCGTACCTTTCCCGTCGTGGTGGGCCTTACGCTGCTCTCTTACGCGGTAAACCTGTTTCTGTTTTCGATGGGCGGACTGACCACTGACGGCGCCGCGATTGTGTCCGAGGGCGGAAACGTTGCCGATCCTCTTCCTCAAGCGCTGGTGCTTACCGCCATCGTTATCGGCTTTGCAATGACGGCTTTTGTGGTGATCCTGGCAATGCGGGCACGCAGCGAAGTGGGCAACGACCACGTCGACGGCAATAAGGAAGACCGAGAATGATGCAGCACCTGATTGTTTTTCCTGTTGTCCTGCCACTGATTGCGGGCATCTTAATGCTCTATCAGCGCCAAGGATTAGTGCGCTATAAGCGCACGGTTAGCGTGGCGGCTACGCTGCTGTTACTACTGGTGGCAATAGGCTTAGTACGCCAAGCCGCCAGCGGCGACGTGACTTACTACGCGCTGGGCGATTGGCAGGCACCCTTTGGTATCGTGCTGGTGCTGGATCGCCTCTCTGCGTTAATGGTGCTGTTAACCGCCACCCTAGCAGTGGGTGCCGTGGTGTTTGCCTGCGCGGGTGACGACGAAAAAGGCAGTAATTTCCATGGCCTATTTCAATGGCAGCTGCTGGGGATAAATGGCGCCTTTTTAACCGGCGACCTATTCAATCTTTTCGTCTTTTTCGAAGTACTGCTGCTGGCGTCTTACGCGCTGCTGCTGCACGGCGGTGGCAAAGCGCGCATTCAAGCCAGCGTGCACTATGTGGTGCTCAACCTAGCGGGTTCTTCGCTGTTTTTAATCGCAGTGGGCATACTCTATGGCGCAACGGGCACCCTCAATATGGCCGATATGGCGATTCGGGTGGCTGACCTGCCGGTTGAGCGCGAAGGCTTAGTCACCGCTGGCGCACTGATGCTGCTAGTCGTTTTTGCTTTAAAATCCGCTATGCTGCCGCTGTATTTTTGGCTGCCCAAAGCCTATGCGTCAGCGCCGGCACCGGTCGCCGCCCTTTTCGCCATTATGACGAAGGTGGGTGTTTACGCCATCCTACGTGTCTATTCGTTAATTTTTGGTGATAGTGCGGGTGATTTGGAAGCACTGGAGCAGCCCTGGGTTTGGTGGCTGTCGCTGGCCACTATTGCAGCCGCAGGCGCTGGCGTAATGGCCGCACGCGACTTACGCCTATTGGTTGCGTATTTAGTGCTGGTATCAGTGGGTACGCTGCTGGCCGGCATCGGCATAGGCACGCCTCAAGCGATCTCGGCACTCTTGTACTACTTGATACATACGACGCTGATTACCGGCGGACTGTTTCTGTTAGCAGAAATGATCGGCCTGCAGCGTGGCAAAGCCGGTACCCGACTAGTTAAGGGCCGCCCCATGGTGCAAGGTACCGCGCTAGGGATTCTTTTTTTTGCAGGCGCGATCGCCGTAGCGGGCATGCCGCCACTGTCAGGCGCCATTGGCAAAGCTCTGATGCTCAATTCAGCAGAAGGCACTCAGCGGCTATGGCTATGGCCGCTGCTACTGGTCGCGGGGCTGTGTTCCATGGTCGCCCTGGCGCGCGCTGGGTCTACGTTGTTTTGGCGCAGCTACCGCGGCAACATTAGCGGCAGTCCGCTACCGTATCGCCAGTGGTTTGGCGTTATCTGGCTACTTAGCGCGGCTCCCCTGTTAGTGGCATTGGCTGGGCCAGTGAGTAGCTATACACAGGCCACGGCTGAGCAACTCGCTAATCCGCAGGTGCTTATCCGCACGCTACTGCCTGATCAAGCTACTGATGCAGGAGAAGCACAATGATTGCTCCACGCGCCTGGCTGCCCACGCCTGTTTTATCCCTATTACTATTGGTAGTTTGGCTGCTGTTAGTGCGCAGCTACGCCATTGGTCAGTTTGTGTTAGGCGGCTCCTTAGCCATTTTGATTCCCCTGCTGACCCACCGCTTTTGGGATGCACGCCCAAGGATCGCCAAGCCTTTCGCTCTACTGCGCTTTTTCTTTCGAGTGCTCGGCGATATAGTCATCGCCAACTTTGAAGTGGCTTACTTAATTACCAACCCTTGGCGCAAGCTTCGCCCCCATTTTATTGAATACCCGCTGATACTTGAAGAACGATTCACCATCACCCTACTGGCCAGCACTATTAGCCTGACGCCGGGCACCGTCTCGGCTAACTTACGCCTGGACGGTAAATCACTGCTGATTCACGCCTTAGACGTGGATGATGAAGAGGTGCTGATCGAGCAAATACGCGAGCGCTATGAACGCCCCCTTAAGGAGATTTACGAATGTTAAGTATTGCACTCTACATCACCTTAACCCTGGTCGTGATGGCACTACTGCTGAACCTTTATCGGCTCACCATCGGTCCTAGCCTACCTGATCGGGTATTAGCGCTGGATACCATGTACGTAAACTCAATTGCGCTCATTGTGCTCTTGGGGCTATGGCTTAACAGCAAAACGTATTTCGAGTCAGCGCTATTGATCGCCATGCTAGGGTTCATCAGTACTGTGGCAGTGTGTAAATATATTTTGCGCGGAGATATTATCGAATGATGCACATAATGGACGCCGACAACAGGGAGCAGTGGCTATGTCGATAATAGTGGAAGGGATTATTTCACTGCTGTTGATCGCGGGCGGTGTGTTCGTTTTTATCGGTTCGCTGGGCATGGCTCACCTACACGATTTTTATATGCGCCTGCACGGCCCTACCAAAGCCACCACGCTAGGTATCGGCTGCATGCTGATTGCTTCGATGCTGTATTTCTGGAGCGTGGACGGTAAGCCGGATATTCAAGAGATGCTCATTACGCTATTTTTGTTTATCACTGCCCCCGTGAGCGCCCACCTGCTGGCTAAATCCGGCCTGCACATGCGCTTAAAACATACCGATAAAACCCAGGGCAAACCGTTGGAACTGAAGATCGAAGAAGTCGGCGAAAAACCGGTGCCACATCCCGACAAGGGCCATGGTTAAAAGCAATCCCATAGCGTCTCGCACCAACGACATAAGGCGGTGCTGAAAAGCACCGTCTTATATGCATTTTAAGGCGTTAAATCCTGCTGACGATAGCCCATCACGTACAGCAACGCATCAATGCCTAGCGTTGAGATTGCCTGACGTGCCTGGGCACGCACCACGGGTTTGGCATGAAACGCGACGCCCAAGCCAGCACTAGCGAGCATTTTTAGATCGTTCGCACCATCGCCCACCGCAATGGTTTGATTCAAGGTAAAGCCTTCACGCTCCGCAATGGCGGCTAATAGCTCCGCTTTGCGCTCGGCATCGACAATAGGCTCGCGAACGTCACCGGTCACCTTACCCTTCTCAATCACCAGTTCGTTAGCATGGATTTCGTCGAAGCCTAACGTCTCCTGCAAGTAGCGAGCAAAGTAGGTAAAGCCGCCGGAGAGAATCGCCGTGCGGTAACCCAAGCGCTTTAGGTTGGCCATCAAACGTACAACGCCATCCATCAGCGGCAGTTCTTTAGCGATATCCGCCAGCACCGACTCATCCAAACCGGCTAGCTTACTCATGCGCTCGCGAAAGCTCTGCTGAAAATCTAGCTCACCACGCATGGCGCGCTCGGTAATCGCAGCGACTTCGTCTCCTACCCCGTGACGACGCGCAAGCTCGTCAATCACTTCAGCTTTGATAAGCGTGGAGTCCATGTCAAAGCAGATCAAGCGTGGTTGAACCTGGCCACGCAGATCATCCTGGATGACGACATCCACGCCTAGAGTCTCACCCAGTGCTAATGCTGCTTTACGTACCGCCTCAATATCAACGCTGTCACCGACCAGGCGGTACTCGATGCAATCAATTATGTCGCTCTGTAGCAGTGAGGCATCGGCAAGCCGCTGGGTACTTTTCTGCTCAAGGCCAAATTGTGCCACTAAGGCGTCTACCTGCGCTTGAATATCCACAGTCAAACGCGACCCTAAGGCGGTTAGAATAAAATTACCGCGTGCCATTACTTATTCCCCTGCCTCTAAACGATCTACTTTTTGGAAACCGCGCGGTAGTTTACTGCCACGCCGTCCGCGCTCACCGCGGTAATAGGCCAAGTCATCGGCTTTAAGCGTCAGTTTGCGCTTACCGGCATGCAGCATCAGTGCATCGCTGGCAGCTAATACCACAATCCCGCATACAAACTCTTCCCGGCGTGCCGCTCTAGGGCCAGGTATATCGAGCATTTTATTGCCTTTGCCTTTGGACATCTCGGGCAATTGAGCCAAGGGGAAGAGCAGTAAACGTCCTTCATTTGATACCGAAGCAACCCACAGCTCCTCACCTTCCGGCACCTCAATCGGCGCCATCACGTTACAGCCCTTGGGCAGGCTCAGTACCGCTTTACCGGCTTTGTTTTTACCGGTGAGCGTATCGAGCCTAGCGACAAAACCATAGCCGCCGTCAGTGGCCAGCACGAAACGCCGCTCGGGCGGTGCAAACATCAACCCCGCCATTTTCGCCCCAGCCGCCACATTGGCGCGCCCAGTCACCGGCTCACCCTGGCCCCGAGCACTGGGAAGATTATGCGCTGACAGCGTATAGGCACGGCCGGTATCATCCAGCAAGACCAGCGGTTGATTGGTTTTGCCCCGCGCCGCAAGCTGGAAACTATCACCCGCTTTATAGGAAAGCCCCTCGGGATCGATATCATGCCCTTTGGCTGCTCGAATCCAGCCTTTGTCTGATAACACCACGGTAATGGGATCAGCGCCCAGCAGCTCTACTTCCGAAAGCGCCCTGGATTCTTCACGCTCAACGAGCGGTGAGCGGCGCGCATCGCCGTGCTCTTTACCGGCGGCGCGAATTTCTTTTTCAATTAGCGTGGTGAGCTTAGCTTCGCTGCCCAGCAAACCCTGCAAGTACTTACGCTCTTTTTCCAGCTCATCCTGCTCGCCACGAATTTTCATCTCTTCGAGCTTGGCCAGATGACGCAGGCGCAGCTCTAAAATGGCTTCTGCTTGTCGATCAGAAAGACTAAACGTGGAAATTAGCGAAGCCTTGGGATCATCCTCCTCACGAATGATGCGGATTACTTCATCGAGATCCAGATAGGCAGTCAGCAGGCCTTCCAAGATGTGCAGGCGGTCTTCGACTTTACCTAATCGATGCTCTAAACGCCGACGTACGGTGCTGCGACGAAACTGCAGCCATTCGCCGAGCATTTCAGGCAGCGGCATCACCCGTGGCCGACCGTCCAGGCCGATCACGTTCATATTCACGCGTACGTTCTTTTCTAGATCGGTCGTGGCGAACAGGTGCGCCATCAGCGACTCAACGTCAATGCGGCTGGAGCGCGGTTCAATCACCAAGCGCGTTGGCTCTTCATGGGTCGATTCATCGCGCAGGTCGGCCACCATGGGCAGCTTTTTAGCCTGCATTTGAGCAGCAATCTGCTCAAGCACCTTGGCGCCGCTAACCTGATAAGGCACCGAGGTGATAACGATATTGGCTTCTTCACGAATATAGCGCGCACGTAGCTTCACCGAGCCACGGCCTGATTCATAGAGCTTACGCAGGTCCGCAGGCGGGGTGATAATTTCCGCGTCAGTAGGAAAATCCGGCGCGGGCACGAATTCCATTAAATCAGCGGTGGTCGCCTTTGGATTACGCAGCAGATGACAGGTCGCCTCGACAATTTCAGCTACGTTATGCGGCGGAATATCGGTGGCCATACCCACCGCGATGCCCGTACCGCCGTTTAGCAATACGTGCGGCAATTTGGCGGGCAGGACCAACGGCTCCTGCATGGTGCCATCAAAGTTGGGCGCCCAATCAACGGTGCCTTGGCCTAGCTCGCCTAACAGCACTTCGGCAAACTTGGAAAGCTTCGCTTCGGTGTAACGCATGGCGGCAAACGACTTAGGGTCATCGGGGCTGCCCCAGTTGCCCTGACCATCTACCAGCGGATAGCGATAGCTAAACGACTGTGCCATGAGCACCATGGCTTCATAGCAAGCGCTGTCGCCATGAGGGTGAAACTTACCCAGCACGTCGCCGACGGTACGCGCCGACTTTTTATACTTAGCACTAGCGTGCAGCGCCAGCTCGCGCATGGCGTAAATAATTCGCCGCTGCACGGGTTTCATGCCGTCGCCCACATTGGGCAACGCACGGTCGAGAATCACGTACATCGAATAGTCGAGGTAGGCTTTTTCGGTATAGTCGCGCAGGGACAAACGTTCGACGTCGCCCTCTGCTACTTGAATATCCATGGTCATCGGGGGTTATACCTCAATGTCTGCGAGGTTGCCGTAATCTTCCAGCCACTTTTTGCGGTCACCGGCACGCTTTTTGGCCAGCAGCATATCCATAATTTCCATGGTGCCGTCACCTTCGGTCAACGTGAGCTGAACCAGTCGACGGGTTTGCACCGCCATCGTCGTTTCACGTAGCTGTAACGGGTTCATTTCACCCAGGCCTTTAAAACGCTGCACGTTAGGCGTACCGCGCTTACTGGCCAGCTGTTTAAGAATCGCGGCTTTTTCGCTTTCATCTAGCGCGTAATGCACTTCTTTACCTAGATCGATGCGGTAAAGCGGCGGCATCGCGACATAAACGTGCCCGGCGTCTACCAGGCTTGGGAAATGACGAACAAAAAGCGCACACAGCAGCGTGGCAATGTGCAGGCCGTCGGAGTCGGCATCGGCGAGAATACAAATTTTGTGGTAGCGAAGTTTATCCAGGCCGTCGCTGCCGGGGTCAGCACCAATGGCGACCGCAATATCGTGGACTTCCTGAGAGCTGTAGATGTCATGAGTCTCGACTTCCCAGGTATTCAGAATTTTACCGCGCAGCGGCAGGATTGCCTGAGTTTCACGGTTGCGCGCCTGTTTGGCACTACCGCCGGCAGAGTCGCCTTCCACTAAAAACAGCTCGCTTTGCGCGGGGTCTTGCCCGGAACAGTCGGCCAGCTTACCGGGCAGTGCGGGGCCGGACGTGACCTTTTTACGCAGCACTTTTTTGGCTTTTTTCTGGCGATTTTGCGCTGCGCTAATCACCATTTCGGCAATCGCTTCGGCTTGATCGACGTGGTGGTTTAGCCACAGTGAGAAAGCGTCTTTGACAACGCCCGACACAAAGCCTGCAATGGTTCGCGAAGACAGCCGCTCTTTGGTTTGTCCGGCAAACTGCGGGTCGAGCATTTTCACCGAGAGCACAAACGAGGTGCGTTCCCACAAATCATCAGCGGTAAGTTTGATGCCACGAGGCAGCAGGCTGCGGTATTCGCAAAACTCGCGCAGCGCGTCCAGCAGGCCGGAACGAAACCCGTTTACGTGGGTGCCGCCTTGGGGCGTGGGTATCAAGTTCACGTAGCTTTCCAACAGCGCCTCCCCGCCTTCGGGTAGCCACTGAATTGCCCAGTCAACGCCGTGCTCATCATCATTGAAGTGGCCAACAAAAGGCTCGCGGGGCAGCACTTCATAACCGTCCGTTGCTTCTACCAAATAATCACGCAGGCCGTCAGCAAACTCCCACTCGGAGGACGTGCCATCCGGCTCTACTAGCGTAACTTTTAGCCCTGGGCAAAGCACCGCTTTGGCACGCAGCAAATGTTTCAGCCGCGTTAGGGCTAATTTGGGGCTATCGAAATAGCTTTCATCTGGCCAGAAACGCACCAGAGTGCCGCTCGCCCTCTTTGGCGCTTTGCCAATTTCATGCAGCTCTTCGACCTTCTCACCAAACTCAAAGGCCATGGCGTGGCGCGCGCCATTACGGGTCACTTCTACGTCTAATCGACGAGAGAGCGCGTTAACCACCGACACCCCAACGCCGTGCAGGCCACCCGAGAAGCGATAGCTTGTGGAGGAAAACTTACCCCCTGAGTGAAGCTTGGTAAATATCAGTTCAACGCCCGATACGCCGTGTTCTGGATGCAGGTCGATAGGCATACCTCGGCCGTTATCCTGCACTTCAATCCCGCCATCGCTTTGCAGCACAACGTTGATGATTGAGGCGTGACCTGCCAGCGCTTCGTCGACGCTATTATCAATGACTTCCTGAACAAGATGGTTGGGGCGTGAGGTGTCGGTATACATACCGGGACGCTTACGTACCGGTTCGAGCCCGGACAGGACTTCGATGGAACTCGCACCGTACTGAGAGGCATCAAACTGGGTCATGTAACGTCGATTCCTGAAAAAAGTGCTGGCAGCTGGCAAAGAAACACAGGATAGCTGAAAAGCAAAAAGCTGTATATCTAGCCATGCTTATTGGCAAAGCGTCAGAGTAGCCCTGCCGCACGGTGGCAGGGCCATTACTTATTCTTGCTCAGCGGCCCAAAACGCCTCAATCAGGCCGCGGCTAGAAGCATCCATGAGTGAAATATCACCTTGATGATCAATAATTTTTTGCGTATCCGTGGCAATTTTCTTACCTAATTCTACGCCCCACTGGTCAAAGGGGTTGATATCCCAAATCACCGCTTGAACAAATACTTTGTGCTCGTAGAGCGCGATGAGCGCCCCCAGCGTGAATGGTGTTAGCTGGTCAAGCAGCACCGTAGTCGAAGGCTGGTTGCCACGATAGCGTTTGTGCTCCGGACGTGGCCCGTCGTCTTCTAAAGCGTCATCACCCAGCATCAGCACACGCGACTGAGCAAAGCAGTTAGCCAGCGATAAACGGTGCTGGGTTTTAAGGTCACGACGGGTATCCGGGTCTTCTACTTCATCATAGCGCTTAAGCGGCGCAATGAAGTCGCATACGACGGGCTGAGTGCCCTGATGTAGCAATTGATAAAACGCATGCTGAGCATTAGGACCTAGCTGACCCCAGAGCACTGGGCAGGTGGAGTAGTTAACTGGCTGGCCTTGGCGGGTCACCGACTTACCGTTGGATTCCATTTCTAACTGTTCGAGATAGGCCGCGAAATATTCCAGCCGCCCGTCGTAGGGCAAAATAGAGTGCGCGCGAATGTCCAGAAAATTGACATTCCAGATGCCGGCCAGCCCAAGCAGTATGGGCAAGTTATCTTCCATAGGCGCTTCGGCAAAATGCCGATCCATGGCATGGGCACCGGCTAGGAGTTCGCGAAAATTATCCATCCCCACTACGAGTGCAATCGGCAGTCCAATGGTGCCCCACAGCGAATAGCGGCCGCCGACCCACTCCCAGAAGGTTAGCTGATGGTCTGGCGTAATGCCCCATTCGGTCATTTTATCCGGGCTCGCCGAAACGCCAATAAAGTGTTGGCGCACAACCATCTCAGCACTAATAGGCGTCGAACCATGCTGCGTTAACCGACCCAAGAGCCACTCACGGGCAGTATTGGCGTTAGACAGTGTGTCGATCGTCGTAAACGACTTAGAGGACAAAACAAAAATGGTCGTTTCAGGATTTAAGCGGCTTAAGCAGTCGGCAAGCTGCGAGCCATCCATCGTGGAAGCAAAGTGCACTTCTACGGGATGAATACCTTTGGGGCGAAAGTCAGCCAGAGCGTGGGTTACCATCAATGGGCCTAAGTCAGAGCCGCCCACACCTAGATTGACGACATCGCGAATCGGCTTGCCGGTCGCGCCACGCCACTGCCCGGCGTGCAAACGGCTGACCAGGCTTTCCATTTGGGCAAGGCTTTCCTGCACCGCGGCAACGATATCATCCCCTTCTACGTCCAGCGTTGCATCGGCGGGCAAGCGCAACGCCGTATGCAAAGCGGGCCGATTTTCACTGACGTTCACACGCTTGCCGCTAAGCAATGCCTCTATCGCCGAAGGCACGCCCGCTTCAGTGGCCAGCGTAAAGAGATGCTCTAGGGTATCGTCATCCCAACGCTGCTTGGAAAGATCCAGCGTTAAGCCCGCCACTTGGCGAGTGAAGCTTTCCCACCGCGAAGGCTCGGTGCCAAACAGCGTTTTCAAGTGAACGTTCTGCAGCGCTTGCGCATGATGCTTCAACGTCTGCCAAGCGGGTAACATATCGGGAGTAGCGCTTGATGCTGAGGCCATGTGATATCTCCAGTGGCGTCGATCCATGCAGCAGGGTCTGTTATAGACATATCAGGGCGGGTAAACTATGACGCCCTATCCATGATCCCGGCTTGCCCATGAGTGATGCATCTTACCGTGACGCTATCTTTTCGACACCCCTTGACCGAGTAGCGCGGTTTTCATTCGATGAAAAGGTGGTCGCGTGCTTTCCTGACATGATTCGTCGATCGGTGCCTGGCTACGGGCAAATTCTTGGCATGCTGAGTCTGATTGCCCAGCGCCATTTGCGCCATGGCGCCCACGTTTATGACTTAGGCTGCTCGCTTGGCGCTTCAGGGCTTGCCCTGGCAGGCACACTGGAACCAGACGCTTTTCGCTATACCGGGATCGACCTTTCACCCGCCATGGTAAGCCAGGCACGCCAAACCTTCCTTGTAGAGTGCTCTGATCACGCCATGCAGGTGGAAGAGGCCGATATTCGCACGCTTGAGTATGCGCCATCTGGGTTGATCATTCTCAACTTTACGCTGCAGTTTCTTCCCGCGGCTGATCGCGATGCCCTGTTAGCGAAACTTTACGCAGCGCTAGAGCCCGGCGGCGTGCTAATTCTTTCAGAAAAAACCGTGGACGCAGACGAACGCGACAACGCCTGGCGCGTTGAACGCTACCACGACTTTAAACGTGCCAATGGTTACAGCGACTTAGAAATCAGCCAGAAGCGCACCGCGCTTGAGAACGTGCTGGTGCCGGATACTCTGGATGCGCTTCACGGGCGTTTAGCAAAAGCAGGGTTTCCCCGTTCGGTAACGTGGTTTCAGTACCTGAACTTTGCTTCGCTGATCGCGTTTAAGGAGGGCTGAGGTGGATTTACCCGAGCATCATCGCGCCCTTTACCAAGCTTTTTTGGATCAAGCGGTCATAGACCCGTCGCTCACCGCCTGGCTCGCCAAACTGCCTGATCAGCTTACCCAGGGGCTTGACCGCAACCGCCACGGCGATCTTCCCGCCTGGGAAAAGGCCGTTGCCAAACTGCCCGCGCTGCCTCGCGAGCGTAACGTTGATCTCAACAGCGATACCGTCAGCGTTGAGCTCGCACTCAATGATAGCCAACAGCGCCAATGCTTTAATCTACTTAAAAAGCTCGCGCCATGGCGCAAAGGCCCTTTTCAGCTGGGCGGGATTCATATTGATACAGAGTGGCGTTCAGACTGGAAGTGGCAAAGAGTCTTACCGCATTTGGCGCCGCTAAAGTATCGCAAGGTGCTGGATGTCGGAGGGGGTAGCGGTTATCACGCGTGGCGGATGGCCGGGGCCGGCGCAGCGTTCGTACTCGTTATCGATCCATCGCCACGTTTTTATTGGCAGTTTCAGGCGGTTCGCCACTTTGTAGGCGATGCCGACGGCGGGAGAACGCAGTTTTTACCCGTCGGCATAGAAGATGTGCCCGAGAATCTAGGCTTTTTCGACACGGTATTCTCTATGGGCGTGCTCTATCATCGCCCCGCCCCGCTTGAACATCTTCAGCAGCTTAAAGCAGCCTTGACGCCTGGCGGCGAACTGGTGCTGGAAACACTGGTCGTGGAAGGCGATGAGCAAACGGTGTTTGTTCCCGGCGAGCGTTACGCCGCGATGCCAAATGTCTACTTTCTGCCTTCATCAAAAGCGCTGTGCCACTGGCTGGAGCGCTGTGGCTTTACCAACGTGCGCGTTGTTGATGAGGCAGTCACTACGCTTGACGAGCAGCGCTCAACCGAGTGGATGACTTACCAGTCGCTAGCGGATTTTCTTGACCCCAACGACCGCACTCGTACCATAGAAGGCTACCCTGCACCACGCAGGGCGGTGATTTTGGCTAATAAGCCTTTCTAGGCATGTCATTTTCAACAAGCCCTTTTTAATAAACTATTATCAAGAAAACCGGCTAATCTCAGCGTCTTAAAATCACCAGCCAGCGACCCAGATTCATCACGCTGGCAAGTGATGCCGCGACATAGGTAAAGGCGCAGGCGGTAAGCACGTGCCGCGCACCGGCCATGTCATTAGGCGGCACGTATTCCTTCAGCAGCGGCAGCGCGCGGTTAAAGCTTGCGTCAAACTCCACTGGAAGCGTCACTAGATGCACCAGCGCGGCGGTGCCGAAACTGATCACCGCCAATACAACCACGATTGCCAGCCCGCCAGGCAGCCGCGTTAATAGGAATAGAAAAGGCGCGGCCATCATTAAAATAGCGCCAAGCTTCTCAGCCTTTTGGGCGACCCCCACTAAACGGCTGCGTGCCAGCAGCGGTGAATAGCCTTGATGATGCTGAATAGCATGACCAACCTCATGGGCAGCCACTGTCACCGCCGTTAGCGATCGGCCATCATAATGATCAGGCGAAAGACGCACACAGCGCGCTTCTGGGTCGTAATGATCCCCATATTCAGTGCGTTCTACGTTAACGCCCTGAACGCCTAGTCGACGCAGCAAGTGTTCAGCAAGTTCAGCCCCCGTTCCAGGGTAGTCATCCCGGCCACGCGTATGTCGTTTGAGCACCCATTTAGCCCATACATTCGGGAGCACAAAAATAGCCAGCGCCAGCACGATTAACACAACGACCATGGCAATCACCGCAGATGCAGAGGAAGACTCAGTGCCCCAAGCTGTTTAGGTAGGATCAGGATCGTTGCGATGTTCTTCAACATCGCGCTTCACCGCCGCTAAGCCATGGGCGGAAATATCGCCCTGAGCGTAGGCATGCTCAGCGATCAGCACGCTGTCGGCAGCTAGTACCAAATCACACTCGGTACCGGCCAGCTCATCACGCAGCCGCTGAATAGCTTCTTCACGCGCAGGGTCTTTATCAACTCGCCGGATGTAGATAGCCTTAATACGATGCGGGTAGGCTTTCACGATCTCGATATAAACCTCTGGATCGTGCTGCCCACTGTCGCCGATTAAAATACACGGCATATCATTGTAAAGGGTAAGCATTCGGTCGATCAGATCACGCTTATGGTCTTCTGCACGACGCGGCCAGGGGCGGCGCCAAGAGATCCCCCACTCGCGAAGAAACAGAATAGGACCGACGGGGATACGGTTAATCTGAAAAAAGATTTCAAGCATTTCGTAAATTGCCCAAGGTCCGCGGGAGACATACAAAATGGGCCTTTCGATGCGTTCACTAGCGCCACGATGTAGCGCTTGATAAAGCGCCGCTACGCCGGGAAATGCAGTACGGCGGTGAGGTTTTTTTACAAACAGGCGATAAAGCATTTTAAGCTTTTCCGCCACGCCGGTGAACATGACGGTGTCGTCGATATCACTGATCACCAGTAAGTCCGCTTCAGGCGGTGGTACGTAGACTTCAACGTGAGTACGTACCGGCATCTCGCCCTGGCAATGGACCAGAATATCGGCACGATGCCACGATACATCAATAGGCAGGGTATGACTGATCGGCAGATGCATGTCGAAGTAGCCATCCCGATCGGTGCCAACACAGAGTTGATTTTCGCCAAGATGAATTTCAACCTGGGCATTGGCCAGACCGCGACGAAAAATCCGGCGTGCAACGTCGGCAGTATCACGCAGCATTCCATGCCGAGGGATAGCGCGGCCTAAGGCAGCCTGACGAAAGACTCGCCCCATGACAAACACTTCATTCTGCGAGCCATAACCTCGATAGGGGTGAACCACCATGCCACCACGGCCACTGTCGCCCTTAATAGGCTTGGCAATAATGTGCACTACCCTTTTTACAAAGCTTGCCCACCGGCGCATTAAGCCCATCAAGCGTGTTGACCAGCGTAAACGGGGCCATTCAATGATTGATTCATCATGCATTCCTTTTCGTGATGATAGACGGCAGCCGTCCAATATCAGTTTGGCGTATATAGTAACAGCGTCAAGCACTCCTGCTAATCGCATAACGCTGATGAATAACGATGCACAATTAATGCCCGTCGGGTGTGCAATTATGGGCTGTTCAGTACATCATGCTTAATTACACATAAGAATGATGCCTACGTTCCATGCCAACCAGCCACTATGCTAACCAGTGACAATGCCTTTAGCACTGCCCTCGCTCTCATTCTGAGCATGGACAGCGCGCTCATTTCCATCGTGATGCTGTCACTGCAGGTATCACTCATGGCGGTAGTGATCGCCAGCCTATTAGCGTTGCCCTTAGGTGCAGCTCTCGCCCTTTGGCGGTTCCCAGGGCGTAATGCCGTTATCATCGTCCTCAATGCATTAATGGGACTGCCACCCGTCGTAGCAGGGCTGTGCGTGTATCTACTGCTTTCACGCGCCGGCCCATTAGGCAGCTGGGGGCTGCTATTTACGCCCACCGCCATGGTTATCGCTCAGGTCATTTTAGTACTGCCCATCATCGCCGCACTGACCCGCCAGCAGATTGAAACGCTGCATGGCGAGTATGCCGAGCAGCTGCAATCATTAGGACTGACACGCCCACGCATGATTCCAACGCTGCTGTGGGATGCGCGCTTTGGGCTTCTAACAGTCATTCTGGCGGGCTTTGGCCGCGCCAGCGCAGAGGTAGGCGCGGTCATGATTGTAGGTGGCAATATCGATGGCGTCACTCGCGTGATGACTACCAGCATTGTCTTAGAAACCAGCAAGGGCAATCTGCCCATGGCGCTCGGCTTAGGGATTATTTTACTCATCCTGGTGACGATGATTAACGCTATCGCGCACATGATCGGCGAAACGGCCAAAAAGAGGTTGGGATGAATGCAAGCCAACCACCTCCGGTGGCGACGCTTGCATTTGACGGCGCTGCGTTCACGCATCGTGGCCATACGTTACTAAAGCCCACCACGCTTCGCCTATCGGGCTGCCAGCGTACGCTGATCATGGGCCCGAACGGTGCAGGAAAAAGCCTGCTAATGCGCCTAGCTCATGGCTTACTGCCCCCCACCAGCGGTGCTGTGGGTTGGCAAGGCACAGCCCCTACTCAGGCCATGGTATTTCAGCGCCCAGTGCTGCTACGTCGCTCAGCGCTTGATAATCTCACCTATGTCCTCGCCATTAACAAAACGTTGCGGCCAGCGCTCAACCGCACAGCAGGTCACAGTATTTCTCGCAAAGCCCAGGCCATGCAGGCACTGGATAAGTTTGGTTTAGCGCATTTAGCGCAGCGCCCTGCGCGGGTACTATCTGGCGGGGAGCAGCAACGACTAGCGCTAGCGCGGGCCTGGCTGCTGAATCCGCAGGTACTGTTTCTCGATGAGCCTACCTCCGCACTAGACCCCGCGGCCATCAAGGCCGTTGAAGATGCAGTGCTCGAGTTTCATCGCCGAGGCACACGCATTGTGATGTCCACCCATGACCTGCACCAAGCACGCCGCTTAGCCGATGACGTCGTGTTTCTGCATAACGGGCACTTGCTTGAACACACCCTCGCCAAGCAGTTTTTTTCCGCACCCGCCTCCCGCGAAGCAAGTGCGTTTATTCGCGGCGAGCTGGTCTGGTAACGCTGGCTTTGCTTCACATTAGCACTGATGAACCATAGCATTGATGAAATACAGCATGGATAAATCCTGGCAATGATGAGCAGCGCTCAAGGAGCACTACAATGAATAAGACTACCGCACTGATAACCGCTGGCGCTCTAAGCCTAACGTGGAGCGGCACGCTGCTAGCAGATGATGGCTACATTACGCTTGCCTCGACGACCTCTACTGAGAACTCGGGCCTGTTTGGCGCCATTATTCCCGCGTTTACTGAAAAAACCGGAATAGACGTACGCGTCGTGGCCGTAGGCACCGGTCAAGCATTCGAAATAGGTCGTCGTGGCGATGCCGATAGCCTGTTGGTTCACGACACGGCAGGTGAAGAGCAGTTTGTGGCCGACGGTTACGCTACGGAACGCCTGAATGTGATGTACAACGATTTCGTGATTGTGGGCCCCAGTGATGACCCCGCCGGCATTAGTGACAGCGAAACGGTTGTCGATGCCATGCAGCAAATCGCTGAAAGCGAATCTCCTTTCGCCTCGCGCGGTGACGATAGCGGAACCAACCGCGCAGAGCTACGGTTGTGGGAAGACGCTGGAATAACACCGCAAGGTGAGTGGTATCGTGAGCTGGGCAGCGGCATGGGGCCCACGCTAAACACCGCCGCGGGAATGGATGCTTACACCTTCACCGATCGCGCTACCTGGGTTGCGTTTGAAAACCCGCAGGACTTAACGCTGCTGTTTGAAGGTGACGAGGCGCTGTTCAACCAATACGGTAGCCTGCTGCTTTCAGCAGAACGTCACCCGCACTTGAAGCATGATCTCGCCGCGCAGTGGCACGAATGGCTAGTCTCTAAAGAAGGTCAGCAAGCGATTGCCGATTTCGAAGTCGATGGGCAGCAACTGTTTTTCCCTAACGCTGAGTAACCCTTTCCCGCCTAAACAAAACGGCACGCCCTCAGGGCGTGCCGTTTTGCTGTATACCACTTTTAACAGCTGCGCTTTAGGGCTACTTATTAATAGCCGCTGGCAGTTTATCGCGTTAACAGCTTACTAATATCGTTAGCTTCCCAATGGGGAAAATGCTTTCGAACCAGCGCATTGAGGTCGTGTTCAAAGGCGGCCCAATCGGTTGCATTGGCCGCAACGCTAGGTTCACCGGCGGCTCCCCTAATCATTCCAGCACCGACAGTCACGTTGGTCAGCCGATCAATGATGATAAAGCTGCCAGTACCAGGGCTGGTGCGATAATCATCAACTGGAATAGCGGCGGTCAATTCAACGTCACAACGAGCGATAGCATTGAGCCCGAGCGAGTCCGTGGCATGCTTCTCTAACGTATTCACATCGATTTGATAATCAATAGTACTGACTTGGCCGGAAAGATCGCGCGTTGCTAGCTTGAAATCGTAAAGCTTGCCGGGGGTTAATGCCTCTTCCTGCATCCAGACAATATCGGCTTTAAAGGTATTTGAGAGCGGCAGCTCGCTTTCCGCAGCCACGATCCAGTCGCCGCGTGAAATATCGATCTCATCTTCCAAGGTAACGGTAATTGCCTGGCCTGGATAAGCCGTCGCGAGATCGCCATCAAAGGTCACGATTCTTGCCACCGTGGACACTTTACCCGAAGGCAGCACTTTAATAGCTTGCCCAGAGTGCAATACGCCCGCTGCTAAGGTGCCGCAGTAGCCGCGAAAATCAAGATTTGGACGGTTCACGTACTGGACTGGCAAGCGTAGATCACTGAGGTTCTGATCACGGCTGATTTCAACGCTTTCAAGTAGCTCAATCAGCGTTTTTCCTTGGTAGTCGGCGGTGAAATACCAGGGCGTTTGCTCGCTGCGATTAACCACGTTATCGCCATTAAGCGCGGACATAGGCACAAAGCGAATGTCCGGCGCCTGAAGGTTCGTGGCAAACGCGCGGTATTCAGCCACTATTTCGTTAAAACGCTGCTCGGAAAAACCCACCAAATCCATTTTATTGACCGCAATCACCAAATGCTGGATACCCAGCAGGTCGGCAATAAAGCTATGGCGACGAGTTTGCGTCTGCACGCCGTAGCGGGCATCGATTAAAATAATCGCCAGGCTTGCCGTTGAGGCACCGGTGGCCATGTTGCGCGTGTACTGCTCGTGCCCCGGCGTATCGGCGATAATAAACTTGCGTTTATCGGTGGAGAAAAAACGGTACGCCACATCGATCGTGATGCCCTGCTCGCGCTCTGACTGCAAGCCATCCACTAACAACGCCAAATCGACGGTATCACCGGTGGTGCCATTGATTTTAGAGGCTTGGGTAATGGCAGCCAGCTGATCTTCGAAGATCATTTTCGAATCGTGTAGCAAACGCCCAATCAGGGTAGATTTTCCGTCGTCGACACTGCCGCAGGTGATGAAACGCAGCAGGTCTTTGTTTTCGTGCTCGTGCAGATACTGCTCGATATTGTCAGCGATTAAATTCGATTGATGTGACATTGGCCCTACTCCTTTAGAAATAGCCTTCGCGCTTTTTCTTCTCCATCGAACCGACTTGATCGCGGTCAATAGCACGGCCACTTCGCTCGCTCGTTCGGGTCAGCAGCATCTCTTGAATTATTTCTGGAAGCGTCGCGGCTTCGGATTCCACGGCACCGGTCAGTGGATAGCAGCCAAGCGTTCTAAACCGCACAGACTTTTCTTCCGGCACTTCACCTGGCGCCAGCGGCAGGCGATCGTCGTCAACCATCACCTGCATACCGTCGCGCTCGACCACCGGGCGCTTGGCCGAGTAGTAAAGCGGCACAATAGGGATCGACTCTAGGTAGATGTACTGCCAGATATCCAGCTCGGTCCAGTTGGAAAGCGGAAACACCCGGATTGACTCGCCTTTATTGACCTTGGCGTTATACACATTCCACAGTTCAGGGCGCTGATTTTTAGGGTCCCAGCGATGATATTTGTCGCGAAATGAGTAAACGCGCTCTTTGGCACGCGACGCCTCTTCATCCCGGCGCGCGCCGCCAAAAGCGGCATCAAACCCATGCTTGTCTAGCGCTTGCTTGAGCGCCTGAGTTTTCATGATATCGGTGTATTTGGCGCTGCCGTGATCGAACGGGTTGATATTGGCAGCCCGCCCCTCTTCATTGGTATGCACGATCAGCTCCATACCCGCCTCTGCCGCCATGCGGTTACGAAACTCGATCATCTCGCGAAATTTCCACGTGGTGTCCACGTGCATCAGCGGAAATGGCGGCGTACCGGGATAAAAAGCTTTGCGCGCTAGATGCAGCATGACCGAAGAATCTTTGCCGATCGAGTACATCATGACCGGGTTGGAAAACTCAGCCGCCACTTCGCGAATGATATGGATAGACTCAGCTTCTAATTGCTTAAGGTGGGTCAAGCGCGCGGCGTCAGGTGTAACAGAAACCTCGCGCAGCGGCGCTGAAGATACCGTCTTGGAAGACGGCATCTCTGAGGACAGTGTAGAAAATTGGGTCATGGCCCATACCTCGCAAGAACTAGCTCGTCGTACAAGCTATTAAATACAGTGTACGTTCTTAAAATGTACGTTCGAATGCAGGTAGGGTAACGCCGAGTTCATAATAACCCAAAAGAATTAATAACTATCTTTTTATATCTTTATCGCCTATCAAGATATTCATAGCCATAAAATCGCTATACCGCAACGCGCTCGACCCAGGTTTGCCACTCGATTCCTTCTAAGTCGATTACCCGATAGCCGGGGCGTGACGCTTCATCAATAGCAAAATACTCAGCCCCCGGTAAAAACTGATCGGCCATTGCTGGGCAGCCATAGACGCCTATTTCATGAACGCCTATTTCATGGCTGCTTATTTCATGGCGCTGGGCATAGGCTTGGTGTGCATGGCCAAACAGGATGATCCTAACCTGAGGATACGCGCTCAGCAGCTGCCAAAACGCTTCTCGGTCTTGCAGACCAATGGCGTCCATCCATGCGGCGCCAACGTCCACCGGCGGGTGGTGCATCACAATCATCGTCGGCCGATCATCTGATTTTAGCTGCTCGTCTAATGCCGCTAGCCGCTCGTTGCCCAGCTCCCCAAAAGGCTTGCCCTCCACGCGCGTATTAAGCAGCAGCAAACGCCATGCACCACATGCTACGTCCTCAATCAGCGGGCGCTCGGCGGTCATTAGCGCCAGCTGATCATGATTGCCGGGCAGCCAATACCAGGGGCACGGCAGAGTGTCCATGGCCTGAACCGCTAAGGCATAAGAAGCGGCGGACTCGTCTTGGCTGATATCGCCACTGAATAGCACGATATCAGGCTGCTCATCCGCCACCGCGCTTAGTACCTGCTGAAACTGCCGCCAGGGCACGCCCGCCCGAGAACGCGCATTGATATCAGCGTAAAGGTGGGCATCGGTAATTTGCACAAGGCGCATTAGGGAATCTCCGGCACGTCAATGCTGTGGCCGTGGGCAAGGCCATGGGCCAACCATTCACCTAAAAAGCGATTTAGCTGAAGCTTTTCATCCGGTTGATGCATGCGGGCATTGGGATACCGATAGCGGCCGTTGAAATGGCGCTCGCGTTGAAAATCGGTCACTTCCGCCATGCGTACATCGTGATAAAGATGCACGCGCATACGCGGGCTTTCCATGACGGTATCTAGCGGCCCGCTTTGAAAAACATCCACCATCGTGGTGTAAGGCGCCTGCTCATGAATATAAAGATGTAAGTCACCAAAATGCTGCTTATCTCCCCGCAGGGCGATATCACGTCGCTGGCCGGCCTCCATATCGCCGACCAGGCGCACCAAGCGTAAGTAGTTGGCGCTGCACTCCCCCTGGAGCGATTTTAAATCGGTGACATAGGCCGTTCTCGCCATGTTCACTCCTCGTTTTTTCGCTTTTGCATGTATTTTACGTTAGGTCGACGCCCGCTGTGACGCAGCTCGCAGCGACGCTCGTTGGCTATTTAACCAATGTAGCCCAATCAAACACATGGCGTTGTCGAGTCTTCCCAGGCCCAAGAGTTCCCAAGCATTAGCAAAGGGCACCACGTGGACACGAATATCTTCATGCTCTTCATCTAACCCATGGATGCCGCCTAATCCTTGGGTATCTACCAAACCACAAAATAATGTCACTTGCTCGTTGCAGGCACCGGGACTGGGGTAATAAGTGTGCAGCTTGGTTAGCTCCGTCACTTTACAGCCTGCCTCTTCCCACGCCTCTCGGCGGGCAACGTCTTCCAGCGACTCGCCTTTTTCCACTAAGCCGGCCACAAATTCTAACTTCCATGGCGATAAAGCATCGTCAATGGCGCCCGCACGAAACTGCTCGATTAACACCAGTGAATCGCGCTCTGGGTCGTAGAGTAGCACCCCTACCGCATCAAAGCGGCTATGCACTTCTCTGCGCATAGGCTCGCTCCAACCGCCTTCAAATAGGCGGTGACGAAGCTCTAGCCCATCGAGGCGAAAAAACCCCTGGTGCAGCGTTTCACGCTTGAACAGCTCAACGTCGTCGCTATTTAACAGCGCAACGCTAAGCGTGGTGTTCTTAAAAGGAGCGGCTGGCTGCGCGGAGCCTGGAGAAGATACGTTCTTAGAGCGGGTCGCCATGAGGCACTCCCAGTGATGATAATGACGCTATTATCAATGCTTGCCACTGGGAATGCCAATTCAGGCGATAGGTTAAAGCTCGCTTAGCATTGCCTGCGCATCACGGCGCAAGGCTTCATCAGACGCTTGTCGGCTATCGCGGGCGGTACCTTCCACCGCGCGCTGTGCATGCTCCCGCGCGGCCTGTTCATTGCCCTCTTCTTTTAGAAAAGCAGCGTAGTAATAATTAACATCAATGCCGTCTGGGCGAATCTCTAAAGCACGTTGGAACATCCGCTCGGCGGTATCGCTATTACCAAAACCGATGGGGCGCCCCGGTGCACGGTCGTATAAAGCACCTAGGGTGACATAAGCCGAGCCGTTGCTACCCTGGGGATCAATCTCAATTGCCCGTTCAAGCACATCACGAGCATCGCCCGCGGTGCCCAGTGCACCTAAACCGCCCCGTTCACGGGCATAAGACGCCAATATAATGCCCTGCCAAACCAGCACGTCGGCGTTATCGCGCTGTTGCTCCGCCAACTGCCCCGCCTCTGCCGCCAGCGCCTTCAGCGTGCTTTCCCGCTCATTCGCGGGCATGTCGGTAACGGTATGTTCCCAGCGATTCTTCAGCGAGAACAGCTCGCCTTCAAAGGCCGTGGCGGCAAGAGGTGACAGCGTAAGCGCGCTGCCAATGAGGATGGCCATTAATGAACGCTTTAAAGGTAGACGTGCAAAAGACAGAGTTCGCATACATGCTCCTAAATTATTGTTGTCCCGTGGAGACCTAACAACGGCGGGCCTCTCCAACAATGTAACGAACGTTTGAATGATTCGCCAGTCGCATGTTGCTTGGTATGCTTCCCGCAATTAACGTAAGGTAGATAGCTCGATACATAATAGGGAACCGGTAATGAAAGGCCGCAACATGACCCGCTGGCGCGATCCAGCAAAAGATCCGCGTCAAGCCCCTAAGAGCAACCTGATTACCAGCGAGGGCGCTTCACGCTTACGCGCTATTTTAGATCACCTTTCACGCGTTAAACGCCCGGAAATTTCTGCCAAAGTCGGCGAAGCTGCCGCTCAGGGCGATCGCAGTGAAAACGCTGATTACACCTACAATAAGAAAGAGCTAAATCGCGTGATTGCGCGTATTAGCTACCTGACGACACGTTTGGATGAGCTGCAAATTGTCGACCGCCTGCCCGCCGACACCAGCAAAGTATTTTTTGGTGCCTACGTGAGCCTGGAAGATGAAAAAGGTGAGCAGGTACATCTTAGAATTGTTGGCCACGATGAGATCGATACCAAAAAGCGCTGGATTAGTATCGATGCCCCCATGGCCAAAGCACTACTAGGTAAGCAGGTCGGTGAAGAAGCGAAGGTGCTTACGCCTAACGGCTATACGTTTTATACCATCACCGTCATCGATTACACCGGCTAATAGCAACGCTGTAAGGCTCAATCCTGAAGCGAGTAGTCGACCGTAGTCACAACGCGCACGCGCTTGGTTTGCGGCGTGTAGCTATCTAGATCGTCAATCGAAAAGTAGCCTTGGGTCGCTTGGCGTATCTGACCCACTTGGCTACCCGAATCTTCAGCAAACTGCTGTGCAGCGTTACGCGCATCTGCCGTTGCGGCCGCAATCATTTCTGGCTTAATGGCATCCAGGCCCGTAAACAGAAATTCCGTGCGGTATTCGTAGCTAGGTGAAAGCAGTACGCCTTCTCGCACTAACGAGGTCGCGTTAGGAATCGCTTCAATCACGCCCTCAACGTCGGGTGAGCGCAGCAGCAGCGTCGCCTCAGCACGATAGCGCTCATCGGGGCGCTGGCCTCCACCGTACTGGTTGCTGTACTGATCAGTAATGCGTGGCGGTGTCGAGCTCACATGCTCTGGGGCGAAGCCTTGAGCCTGGAGAAAATCTCGAATCGCCCCCTCGCCGCTGCTTAGCTGCTGCTCTAGATCGCTTAAACTATTGGCGCTCACCGTGTAGTTAAACGGCCACAATACCAAGTCGGCCTCGACGTCTCGCTCGGCCAACCCTCGCACGGTGACGCTACGCGACGACTGCTGCCATACCTCAGCGGCACCTTTGATGTAGCTGCCGCTCCATACTAGCCCTAACGCGAGAAGGCCGCCTAGCAAAACAGCACTGCCCAGAACCGCAGTATTTCGAACGTTTCCTGTCATAACGGCCACCTCGACTCACGTCTGTTAAATCGTCCAATGCGTATGACACATCATAGACCCGAACGGTTGTTTCGTCGGTGGTTGAATGTGGCAATTTCAAGGATAAAGGCGCAGAAGAATCTTCTGCGCCTTTATCTATTTAAACAAGCGGGGGATATAAACAGAGCGGTTAGAAAACTAACGCGGGCAGGGCAAGAGAGATCGCTGGCACAAAGGTGGTCAGTAGCAGTATGCCTACCATCACCATCCAGAATGGCATGACCGCACGTATAAAGTCCGCAACCTTGACGCCGGTGATGCTGCAGGTAGTGAACATGACGGTGCCCAAGGGCGGCGTTATGGTTCCAATCGTGGCATTAATGATAAAAATGATACCAAAGTGAACCGGATCGATGCCGAACTGAGCGGCCACAGGGGCTAATAACGGCGACAGCACAATCAATATTGCGTTGCCCTCCAGAAACATTCCCAGTACCAGCAGCAGCAAGTTGGCCAACAGCAGGAAGACAATGGCACTACCCACCTCTGAAGACAGCAGCATAGCGATTTCTTGAGGGATCTGCTCCCAGGTAAGAAAACGTGCAAAGCCCGAAGCGACAGCGATGATAAAGAGCACATTGACCGATGCCAACAGTGACTCATTGGTGGCCAGCGCAATACTCTTGACCGACATCTGCTTGTAAACAAAGACACCCACAATCAGCGCATAGAGCACCGCAATAGCGCCAGCTTCAGTTGGCGTGAAGACACCAATACGAATCCCCCCGATCACAACCAGCGGCAGCATTAAGGCGATGATACCGGCCCGCGTGACGCTAACCCATTCATGGCGCGTCACTTTGCTGCGCTCAGGCGGCTGATAGTTATTCCGACGGCATAAATAAGACACCAAGACCATTAAGCTGATGGCCATCAACACGCCGGGCACGACCCCCGCCAGAAATAACCGCCCAATCGATACGTTATTGACGTAGCCATAGACGATCAATGCAATACCCGGGGGGATAGTAGAAGTAATTAACGACGAAGCTGCCGTCACTGCACTGGAAAAAGGCTTGGGATAGCCTTTAGCGGTCATGCTAGGCACCAGCAGTTTTGAGTTCATTGCGGCATCGGCAATGTTAGAGCCAGACAGCCCGCCCATAAAGGTACTTAACAGAACGTTGGCCTGCGCCAAACCACCGTGCATACGCCGTGTAAGCAGCTCTGCTAATTTAAGCAGCCGGTCCGTAATGCCGGAATAGTTCATGAACACGCCGGCCATAATGAAAAATGGTATCGCTAATAACGATACGGATTCCAAGCCCCCTGCCAGACGTTGAATCAGCAACATCGTCGGCTGATCGGCCCCGACAATGAAGTAAAGAAACGTAGAAAAAAACAGCGCGAAGGCGACGGGCGTCCCTACAAGAAACAGTAAAAACAGTGCGCCAATAGCAATACTCACAGCCATTTGATTGAGCTCCTATGGTGTATGTCGCTGAATCAGCCGGACCACACAGTGATAAATCATCACCACCGCACTGACAGGGATGGCTACGTGAATCCAGTAATAGGGAATTTGCAGCATCGGCGTGCTGCGAAACGCTGAGAAGCTGAGCAGCTGAGTTCCCCAATACAGCATGACCAATGCACTGATCAAAATGATGCCAACGCTGAACACCTGCTCATTCCAATGCGCTAAGCGAGGTGGAAGCTTGTCGGTAACGAAGCTGATAAACACATGCTCACGGCGCCTTACCAGCGCACTAGCGCCTAAAAAGGTGGCCCAGACCAGCAGCAATTGGAGTATCTCTTCTGTCCATGCCAGCGGCGAACCAAATAGATAGCGCATAAATATGTTGCTAATAGCCACCAGGAAAAGAGCAAAAACAGCGGCGGTGGCGATAACCTCATCAAGGCGCATGACCCGATCCAGCCACGTAAAAATACGCTTCATACCAGCCTCCTCGATTAGGCTCCCCGGCACGCTGGGGAGCCATAAAATCACACGCTAATCAGCCGTTGATAATCTTGTAGACATCGTCGTAAAGACCGTCAGTCCACTGCGGAAAAGCGGAGGGAATTTGCTCGGCTGCCCGCTCACGGAAAGGAGCGGTATCTATTTCGTGAATCTCCACACCTTCGCTACGCAGTTTCTCCAGCGCCTGCTCACTATCTTCAGCAACAAGCTCAGCCAGGTATTCAGCCATTTGCTGGCCTGTATCAGTCAGAATTTGCTGCTGCTCTTCATCAAGCTGTTCCCAGAAGGCTTGGCCGGTAACGAAAGGCGCGACGGTATGCATATGCGCCGTTAAGCTCAGGTGCTTGACCACTTCATAAAATTTTCCGCCGTAAAGCACGGCAGCCGGGTTTTCGACACCGTCGACCATTCCCTGAGCCAAGGCGGGATAGACATCACCCAGCGACATAGGCGTCGGAGTTGCGCCCATGGCGCGAATCGCTTCAACATACATCTGCGAGTTCTGCACACGCACGCCTACACCGTCGAGGTCTTCCGGCGTATTAACCGGCTCACGTGTGAGCAAATGGCGAACGCCATACACCGCATTAGGGATGACAATGTGGTAACCGGATGACTGCAGCAGGGTCATTTGCTCAGCAAACCACTCGGAGTCAAAAACCTTGAGCTTAGAGTCGAAGTCTTCGCTTAAATACGGCGCATCTAAAACAGCCAGATCAGGCACCGAGTCAAGAAAATTACTGTAGGCGGTAATCGAAATAATGGCTGAGCCAAACCGCGCCTGCTCCATTACATCGGTTTCCGAGCCTAGCTGGCTTGCGGGGAACGCCTTCAGTTCCAGCTCACCGTTACTAGCCTCGTTCACCCATTCGGCCCACTGGTTGACAGCAACGTCCACCGGCTCGCCGGGCTGGTTGCCATAAGCCACGCGAATCACCGTGCTGGCATTCGCGGTGCTAACAATGCCAATACTGGTTGCGGTCGCAAGCGTAATAGCAAGAGTGAGTTTATTAAGGCGCATGTAGTACTCCACTTTTTTTGTTTAACTGCAGTAATAGTGACGGCCAAATACATCGTAAGCCGCGGTTGCCAATGCTTATCGCTCAAGGGCCTTTTCAAGCCGAGGCGTTAGAATGTTATGTTGTTTAGCCATGCTCACCACGGGTTTCAAACGACGCTCCAGCTTGTCGTGGTGATAGTTCGCGATATCTGCTAAGCGGTGATCCAGATACGGATTATCGAATCGCTCCAGCGTGCTCTGCCAGTAGCTTTCTAAGTCCATGTCGGGCAGCTCACGGGATAATGTGGGCAGCACCTCTTCTGCCATCAGCTCATTAAGCGCCGTACGCAGCCGCGGCTCCTGCATGGCTTCTCTTACGTAGGTTATTGATTCACTCAAACCCAGATAGCGCCACTGGTCTATCAGGTAACTGTGCGCCAGATTGAGAATATGCAGTTTGCGTAATTCATAAGGCTGCAGTGAGTTCACCACTTGCACGGCAGAATGTTCAAACGGCATGACTAGGCCTGGCGTTTGTTGCACGGCCCAAAGCGCGTAGGGTTCGGCAACGGCGCCGACGGGTTCAAGCGGCGCTGAAACGATACGATCTACCAGCGTATTGACCCAGCAGCACTGGGACACCAGCCATGCGTCAAAGTCGGTATCTTGATAGTCCATTCGCGCCAAGGTAGCGACAAGCTCTTTTAGCACGTCACCGTTGCGGCTAATCAACTCGCAAGGAAGCAGCGTCAGTCCCGGCCGCCCTGCCTGAAAACGCGCATAAAGCAGCTTGGTAAGTTTGCCTGGGAAACTTGAAGGCACATCCGCCAAGCTGGAATCATTGGCGACCTGATAGCCGCTATCGCCCGTATTGGACACTACCCAGCGGGCCGTATCGATAAAGTGGCGCGCTAATGACGCCCACTCTTGTGCAGCCACCATACAGCCGGCCACACTGCCAACCGAATACTGCTCATCGACAGGTAAGCCGTCGCGCAAGCCTTTAACATGTAAAGGGTAACTAGCCTGCTGCGCCAAGGCCGAGGCTTTGGCTTTGCCTTCGGGACGATCAGAGGTCTGCACTACCAGTACAGCCTCTTGGCTAACCCCTTGAGCTATGGCCTCGCCAGCAAAGGCGGCCACGTGGCCTAGCAGAAACCGGCTGGTGCCAAACTGAACGATGCTTGCTTGATGCAGCGAGAGACTCACAGCGAGACGCCCCGCTTCCAGGGAATAAAGTCCAGCTGTGAAAGCCGCACTGCTTTGGTGACATAGCGCCCCGATGCGGTGTCGATACACATCGTCAGCAGCTCATCAGCCAGTGTCGCGATATCGGTTTCACCGCGAATAATAGGGCCGGCATCAAAATCGATTACGTCGCTCATACGGCTAGCGAGTTCGCTGTTGCTGGCAATTTTCAGCACCGGCGCAACGGGGTTCCCGGTCGGCGTACCTAATCCGGTCGTAAACAGTACAAGGTTGGCGCCGGAGCCCACTAAGCCTGTTGTCGACTCCACGTCATTGCCTGGGGTGCACAGTAGATTAAGCCCCTTACGCGTCATGGGCTCGGTGTAATCAAGTACGTCAACCACCGGGCTATCGCCGCCCTTTTTGGCAGCTCCGGCTGACTTCATCGCATCGGTGATCAAGCCATCACGCACGTTGCCCGGCGAAGGGTTCATAGAGAAATCTGCGCCGACCGCATGGGCATGACGCTGATAGGCCGTCATCAGCGAGCTAAACCGCTCGGCAACGTTTGGATCACTACAGCGCGCCAGCAGCTCATGCTCGACACCGCACAGCTCAGGAAACTCACTTAAAATCCCGCTGCCACCCAGCGCCACTAAACGATCAACCACCGCGCCGACTAGCGGGTTGGCAGAAAGCCCGGAAAAACCATCCGAACCGCCGCACTCAACGCCTAGCGTGAGCTCAGAAAGCGGTGCGGGCTGCCGGGTGACTTGATTGGCTTGCTTGAGGCCATCAAAAATAGCCGTTAGCGCATCGCGAATTAACACTTCTTCACTCTCAGAGCGCTGCTGCTCGAAATAGCTAACGGTCTTGTAGCCCGCTGGATCACGTTCTGCGATGGCATTTTGTAGCATGGTGATCTGCGCTTTCTGGCAGCCCAAACTCAGCACCGTTGCCCCCGCTACGTTGGGATGGCAGATATAGCCTGCCAGCAATTGACAGAGCGCTTCGGCATCGCCGTCGGTGCCGCCACAGCCCAGCTGATGAACCAGAAAACGCACGCCATCAACGTTAGGAAACAAACGCTCTGCCGACGGTATCGCGGACGCAGCCGCACTTTCGCCATGCAATAACTGCCGTGCCATGCGCTTGTAGTCTTGAAAGGGATCATCGCCCAAGGCATCAGCAACGCACTGGCGAAGCACCTCAACATTACGGTTTTCACAAAACACCAACGGCACCACGAGCCACACGTTGGCCGTTCCAACTCGGCCATCGGGGCGGTGATAGCCGTCGAACGTGGTCGTCTCGAATGCGGTGACCGCGGGAGGCTGCCACGCAGTTTGTTGACTATTCGCAGACAAATCATCCGTCGAATGCACCAGGTTTTCGGTGGTAAGAGCGCCGCCTGCGGCAATCGGCTGAGTCACTTTACCCACCGTAACGCCATACATGACGACCAAATCACCAACCGCCATGTCACCCAGCACAAACTTATGTTTATGGCGCACGGGGCCTGGGAGAGTAACCTGGGAGCCTTGATCTTCAACCACCGTGCCTGCAGGCAGGTCGGTGAGTGCCACTCGGACATTATCCAGCGCGTGGACCCGCAGGGTGAGATGGGGCGTCTGCGTCGCAATCAGGTCACTCATGAGTGCGCCTCGTCAGTATCGATGGTGATCATGGCTTTAATGACATGATTGGCAGGGTCGCACCACTGCGGCATTTTGGCGGGCACATCCGTGAGCGGTGCACGATGCGTAATCATCGCATCGGCATTGATAGCGCCACTTTCCATGAGCGACACGACACAGGCAAAGTCCTCAGGTGTCGCATTGCGGCTGCCCATCAGCGTGAGTTCTTTCTTATGGAAATCAGGATCGTTAAATGCAATGTCGGCTTTGACGATACTGACCAACACATAACGACCGCCGTGGCCGGCAAGATCGAAACCGGCCTCCATAGCGCGAGGATTGCCGGTTGCATCGAAAACAACCTCTGCCAGCGCCCCGCCGTTCAATTGGCTGATTCGTTCAGCAACATCATCTTCCAGAGGATTCGCAACGGCATCAGCACCCAGCACATCGCGGCAAAAAGCTAATCGTGAAGTATTAGTGTCTACCATCAGCGTACGTGCGCCACGGCTTTTAGCAACCTGCAGCACGCCCATTCCGATAGGACCGGCGCCAACGACTACGGCCAGCTCATCCACCTGCAGCTGACTACGCCGTACCGCATGCGCGCCAATAGCCATACATTCCACAAGCGCAAGCTGATCAAGGCTTAACGTTTTTGAGACCACAAGGTGACTGGTCGGAACGGCTAAGTACTCGGCCATTCCGCCGTCTCGATGCACGCCAATAACCTGCATGTGCTGGCAGCAGTTGGTTTTTCCCTGCAGGCAAGCGCGGCATTCACCGCAATGTAGATAAGGAATCACGTAAACATTCTGACCGATCAAATGCTGCGATTGCTCGTCTGCGGCCTCGACCACCTCCCCCGCCAGTTCGTGGCCTAACACCCGTGGATATTCAAAATAAGGCTGGTTGCCACCGTAGGCGTGAATATCCGTACCGCAAATACCAACACGGCGAATACGCACAACCGCGTAGCCAGGGGTGCACGCTGGGCGGCTAGCCTGGCTTAATTCGAGGTGATGCGGTTTTGAACAGACGAGAACTTGCATTAGAGCATTCCTTTTCGCGTAGCACTGGTCACCAAGCACAGACCATGTGCCACACAGCCTGATAGGTACGTTAACGTTATAAGTACTTGGACTTGATAAGTACTTGGACTTGATAGGTACGTTAAATGCACAGGTACATTGATCTAGTGGTCAGGCCTTTGGCGGCGTAATATTTCACCAGCGTGTGGTCTGACAAACTCATTGACTAAAGCGTCAGCGGCATAGTAAGCCGCTGACGCCGACGTTAGATCTAACTGATGCTATTTATCCTAAGCTTGAACAACGCGCTGCTGCTGCTCACCCAGGCCATCGATGCCTAAGCGCATCTGCTGCCCGTCCCGAAGATAAATCGCTGGCTGCTGGCCCATGCCCACGCCTGGGGGTGTTCCGGTGGAAATAACGTCACCGGGCTGCAGGCTCATGAACTGGCTCAGGTAGCTAATCAGAAAAGGCACCTGATACACCATTGTGCGGGTGTTGCCGTTTTGATATCTGTGGCCATCCACCTCAAGCCACATATTCAGCTGATGAGGGTCGGCAACGTCATCGCGTGATACAAGCCAGGGGCCCAAGGGGCCAAACGTATCGCAGCCTTTACCTTTGTCCCAGGTGCCGCTTCGCTCCAGCTGATACGCACGCTCAGAGACATCGTTAACCACACAAAAACCCGCCACGTGAGACATGGCATCGGCTTCATCAATGTAGCGCCCGCCCTTACCCACAATCACGCCAAGCTCTACTTCCCAATCAGTCTTCTTAGAGCCGCGGGGAATTTCCACGTTGTCGTTAGGGCCACACACCGCACTGGTCCATTTGTTAAAAATGACCGGCTCTGGCGGCACTTCAGAACCCGTTTCCGCAGCGTGATCGGAATAGTTAAGGCCAATGCAAATAAACTTACCAATGCGGCCAACGCATGGCCCTAGGCGAGTATCCGCCGCGACTTCTGGCAATGATGAAAGATCCAGATCGCGAAGCGACTGCAGCCCTTCATCGCTGAGCACATCGCCGGCAATATCATCAACGATGGCGGAAAGGTCACGCACAGCGCCCTGGCTGTCGATAATGCCCGGCTTCTCTTGGCCCGGCTGTCCAAAACGTACGAGTTTCATATTATTATGACTCCTATAATAATCAGTTGGCCCAGCCACCATCAATTAACTGAGTGGTGCCCGTAATGAACTGCGACTCATCGCAGGCCAAAAATGTCGCTAGCGCTGCCACTTCTTCAACGCGCCCTAGCCTACCCATTGGCTGCCGCGCCTTGAACGCCTCAAGCACCTCGGCATCGCTGCGCCCTTCTTGGCGGGCCTGCTCAGCAATACGCTGCTTCAACGAAGGCGACTCAACGGTACCAGGACAAATCGCGTTACAGCGAATACCTTGGGTCATAAAGTCGGCGGCTACCGACTTGGTTAGCCCAATCACCGCCGCCTTAGAGGTACCATAGGCGCAGCGATTGGGCACACCTTTAATGCTAGATGCCAGTGACGCCATGTTGATAACGCTGCCACCACCGTTGTTCAGCATACCGGGCAGAAAAGCCTGCAGGGTATGAAACATCGAGGTGACGTTTAGGTCCATGGAGCGCTGCCACGAAGCTTCGTCGCACTCCAGAATGTTGCCACCAGGAACCATGCCTGCGCAGTTAAACAGTATGTCCAATGCTGGCAGCGAGCTAGCCAGCTCATGAATCGCTTGGCTGTCCGTTACGTCTAGGCGATACGCCTCCACGCCCGGCATATTTTCTAGGCTGCTAATATCGATATCGGTCGCGAATACGCGCGCGCCTTCGGCAACAAAACGCTCGACGCTGGCACGCCCAATACCGTTCGCAGCGGCGGTGATCAGTGCAGTTTTATTCTTGAGTCTCATGCTATGTCACACCTTTAATAGCGATGGCACGTCTCTGAAAATCGTGGGAACATACATAAGGCCAAATCATCCAGACATCCAATGGCCTGACCAATAGATCGAGTATGAGCGAGTTTCTTTCATCCTGGCAAGCCACAAAAAGACCAAATGCCGGTTTTTAGAGATGAACTTTAGTCGCTATAAACTTTTGTCTTTATAGACTTTAGTCGCCACGCCTTGTAGCCGAAAACCATCGAAAAAATGGACAGGAAGCACCACGAATGCCGATTCAAGCCATCCGCTCACAGCGCCTTTATCGTCAGATTGCTGATCAGCTTCAGCAGCTTATCAGCGAAGGAGAATTCCCTCCGGGAACATTGCTCCCTCCTGAGCGCGAGCTTGCCCTATCGCTTGGCGTTAGTCGTGCATCCGTTAGAGAAGCCTTGATTGCCCTAGAAGTAGTAGGCCAAGTGGCCGTGCGTGTTGGCTATGGCGTGGTGGTACTTGAGTCTCGCTACACGCCTATCGAACCGGTGATGCGCGCAGCCGCACGCACCGAACCCTGGGCGCTGGACCCCGAGTTCGAGAGCGAAATCGAGCTCAATTTAAATGAAGAAATTCCGCCCTTTTCCCTCCTTCAGACGCGCCGCTATCTGGAGCCAGAAATTGCCGCCTTGGCAGCCCAGAATGCATCTGAAGATGATCTAAGAGCGATGCGCTTAGCGTATAAGCGCAACGTGTCCGACAACGCCAACGGCGGGCGCAACTGCGCAGGGGATCGCCTGCTGCATATCCGCATTGCCGAAGCATCGGGCAACGCGGCCTATGCGTTGTTGATCAAGCACCTGCTTGGGCATAAATACGGCCCCATGTTCCGCAGACTCCAAGACTTGTTTATGGAAACGGACATGCCGCAACGCTCTCAGGACGACCACGAACGAATCGTCGAGGCCATTGAGGCACGTGATCCCGATGCGGCCCGCCATGCGATGGAAGTACATCTCGACCACGTGCTCAACGTTTTCTTCGCAGAATGAGCCGCCGTACTTAAGCCACCGCACTAACGCGATGGTTTGATCGCTGAATAGACTTTGAAGCGACGGTTATCCGCCAGGGTTTGAAAGTCTTGGAACGCGCGCTGCAAGTGCTCTGGGTAAGGCAAAAATCCATTGGCGACAATCACTAAACGGCCACCCGCGACGAGATGCTCTGGCGCTCCGCTGATTAAGCGCTGGCTGGGTCCATAGCTAATATCACGCTCTTTGTGAAACGGCGGATTGCTGATGATCCAGTCAAACTGCTCGCCTTCCAGCGCACTAAAAACATCACTGTGCAGCACACGCCCTGCCAGCCCATTTGCAGCCAACGTGCGCTTACAAGCTTCTATTGCAAAAGCGCTGACGTCGACAGCGGTCACATGATGGCCACGCTGCGCCAGCCAAGCGCTCACAATGCCGTCACCACAGCCCATATCGAGCACTTTAAGCGGCTTGTTTGGCAAACAGCTGTCAAGACTTTCCAGCATCAGCAGCGTGCCCTCATCCACTTTGCCATGGCCAAACACGCCGGGATGGCTCTCCAGCGTTACCCCGACGGCCTCAAAACGTTGCCAAGCGCTTTCGCTGGCCGCATTTCCACTGGCTAACTCTAACGCCGCGCTGCGAGTAACAAAAAGCGAGCAGCGCCGCGCATTATCTCGCTTATCACATGGCATCCCCAGCTCAGCCAATATCTTAGGAACCCGCTTGATGCCCCCCTGATGCTCACCCACTACCTCAATGGATGTACCGGTGGGTAGCTGCTCGCATAGCCACTTAAGCCACCAGATACCCAGCTGGTGAGCTTTGGGCCAAAATAATACGACCTCTTTGCCCAACGGCTCACCGACAGCTATTTCAAAAGGGTTGTGGGCTTGCTTGCCTTTGGCGGCCCACTCGTTCAGCACGCCTTGATTGCCACTGACCACGCCCGCTGACTGATCCACCAGCCAGCTATCCATAGGAGGGTCAATGACCCACAGCGCGGCATAATTATCCTGCTGACGTTCTAGTAACTGACACGCGGGCACTCTTGCGCTCATTCAGTGATCTCCGGTTTGCTTAATGTATAAAGTAGATAGCGGCCTAGGCGCCAATGCGGGTCTTGGCGGCAGTACTGTTTTTCCAGCGCCAGCAGCGTTTCACGCTCAACGGGCGTCGTGGGCGGCTGGCGCAAATAATCTTGGAACACACGAATGCCGGCGACGGTCTCTATTCGCAGCCCGTTCTCAGCGCTCCACTGCTCAATATCAGCGTGGGTTACGGGTGAAATGGGCGTCAATCGCTGGCGCTTGCCTTTACCTGCTAAGCGATCGCTCAAAGCCTTTTCTAGATTGCCTTTGACCGCGTTCGAAAAACGCAGCGCGTCGCGATTGAATACCATCAAACTCAGCTGCCCGCCGGACGCTAATAACGTGCTCAAGGTAGCCACTGCCGCCCGCGGATCGCCCAGCCACTCCAGCACCGCATGACAGGTAATCAGCGCCCATGGTCCGGGCGCCTGATCGGCTAATGACTGCAGCGGCGCCTGCACATAAGTAACGGCCTCTTCCGGTAGCGATTTCACGTCACGATGCCAATGCTTAGCGTAATTCAGCATCTCCTCTGAAGGCTCAGACATGGTCACCGCATGCCCTCGCTCAGCAAACCACGCCGCTTGCTGGCCCAACCCCCCGCCCACATCTAGTACCTTTTGGCCATTTAGCTGCAGCATGGTGGGTAGCAAATAGTCGAGCATGGCTAAGCGCAGCTCGCCTCGGGGCGCTTGATAAAGAGAGCGGGAAAATTTGTCGGCTAACCCGTCAAAATAGCGATCGCCAGCCTGCGTTAATTCGTAGCTACTTATGAGGTTGCTCTTCGACATATCGTTGGGGTGCATACCACGGGCGTCGCTTTAGGCATAAAGGGCACGTAGTTTACCTTCCTTAGCCGTCAAACGCTTGCTTGTAAATCGGTTGCTCCCACGCGCTAAACCTTTTATCGTGGGAACGTTCCCATTTCGCAGTTGTTCGCTATGTCTACCGCCGCTCGCCGCTCCACCCTTCTTGAAGTCGCTCGCTTAGCCGGTGCGTCTAAAACCAGCGTTTCACGTTACTTTGGCGATGAGCGCGAGCGGCTGTCTCCGCCCCTACAGGCACGTATTGCCGAAGCGGCAGAGCGTCTGGGCTATCAGCCCAACCAAATGGCACGCGGCTTAAAAGGCGGCCACTCCAAGCTAATCGGTATACTGGTAGCGGATATACGCAACCCTTTTTCGGTCGCGATTACGCACGGCGTTGAACAGGCGTGCCGCCAGCATGGCTATTCGCTGCTGATGTGTAACACCGATAATGACCCCGAGCAGGAACGTCAGCACCTAGCGCTGCTAGGCGCTTATCAGGTGGCAGGCTTGGTTGTTAATGCCGCCGGTAGTCCCGAGCGCCAGCTGCATCAATTTATCAGCCAGGGAACACCCGTTGTCTTGCTCGACCGTGAAGTAAATCACGTCGATACAGAGGTGGTGGGCCTCAACAACCAGCGAGCCATTGCGCTAGCGCTCGATCATCTTACCGCTCAAGGCTACCAAGCCGTGCTGTATGTCAGCGAAGCGCCTGAGCGGTCGAGTAGCCGACAGCAGCGACTAACCCACTTTAACCACGACGCCACACAACGCGAATTGGCTCATGCCACGCTGCTGCTACCAGCCGATGGCGATAGCGATGGAGATACCACCGCGCTTGAGACGCTTCGCCGCTTTCTCAGCGAGCACAGTTCGCTGAGCTGCGCAGTTCTATGCGCTAACGGCAACGTAACGTTAGACGTCGCACGGCTGTTTCAAAAACTCGGGCTACACCTGGGCGAGGTAGGCCTAATGGGCATCGATGAGCTCGACTGGTGTGCACTCGTCGCCCCCGGCATCACAACACTAGCTCAGCCCACCGATACAATCGGCAAAACTGCGGTGCACTGTTTAATGCACCGCATTACGCCTACCAAAGTGGCCATGCCCAAGCAGCTCAGCTTTCCACCCACATTGATGGCACGCGGCTCTACACAGCGCTAATATTTTTGCAGTACAAATCAATCACTGCTATCACGAATTAATCATTGCGGTCACAAATGGTATCGTTCCCATATCGGGATACTCACAACATTACGAGATGACTTATGCATCCTTCATTTTCAAATCACCCGGAAATTCTCACCTTTGGCGAGGCCATGACCATGTTTGTGGCGCAGTCGCCGGGCAAGCTTTCGGAAATAGAACATTTTCAGCGCCGCATTGCAGGAGCGGACACTAATGTCGCGATCGGCTTGGCGCGATTAGGGTTTCATGTTGGCTGGTTGAGCCGAGTGGGCAGTGACAGTTTTGGCGACTTTATTCGCCAAACGCTAGAGCATGAAGGGCTCGACTGCCGCTATCTGCATAACGATATCGAACACCCTACGGGGCTGCTGTTCAAAGAGCGTGCGCTGGATGGTGCCGACCCGCGCGTTGAGTATTTTCGTCGCGGCAGCGCCGCCAGCCACCTAACCCCGCAAGACGCTAGCAATGTCGATTTCGCGGCGCTTCGCCATGTGCACGCGACCGGCATTCCCCCGGCGCTGTCTGCCAGCGCCCGCGAGCTCTCCTATCACATGCTCAAAGAGGCACGCGCGGGCGGTGCCAGCATCTCCTTTGATCCCAATTTACGCCCCAGCCTGTGGGCCAGTGAATCTGACATGCGCGAGACGCTCAATGCCCTTGCCGCCTTGTCTGACTGGGTATTGCCAGGGCTTTCAGAAGGCCAGCTACTTACCGGCCAGAAGACGCCCTATGACGTAGCAGGTTACTATCTTGATCAAGGCGCTAGCGCCGTCATTATCAAGCTGGGGCCGGAAGGCAGCTATTATCGCGGCCATTTAGACGGTCAAGAAGAGAGCTTTACTGTAGACGGTTGCCAAGTAGACGAGGTTGTGGATACCGTAGGTGCCGGCGATGGCTTCGCAGTGGGTGTTGTCAGCGCCTTGTTAGACGGCCGCTCGGCACGCCAAGCGGTCATGCGCGGCAATCTGATCGGCGCCCAAGCGATTCAGGTCATTGGCGATATGGAAGGCCTGCCTGATCGCGAGCGGCTAAGCATGCTTGAAGCCGGCCAGCCGACGGCTTAACTCGACACAATTTTAATAAGGAAGTATCAGTGAAAAAACGCTTAGTGGTTCAAGGACGTCTTAACGATGCTCAGCTAGCAGAGCTTAGCGGCTTGTTTGAGGTAGACGTACTGCCTAAATCAGCCAAGCTTGATGCCCCAGAGAGTCGCGCATTATTAGCCAAGGCCCATGGCATTGTGGGTTCCGGCCTGCCAATTACGGCACAGATTTTGGATGCCGCGCCCAATCTTGCCGCCATCGCGACCATCTCTGTTGGCTATGACAGCATCCCCGTTGATGAACTCACTAAGCGCGGCATCATGCTGTGTAATACGCCTGACGTACTCACCGAGACCACTGCTGATACGGGCTTTACGCTTATTATGGCCACCGCACGGCGCGTGGTTGAATTAGCCCAGTGGGTCAAAGATGGCCAGTGGCAGGCCGGCGTTGGCCCTGAACAGTTCGGTAGCGATGTGCACGGCAAAACGCTAGGCATGGTCGGCTTTGGACGCATTGGCCAAGCCGTCGCTCGGCGCGGTGCCTTGGGGTTTGGCATGAAGGTGCTTTACGCTAAAGCCTCTGCCAAGCCTGAATTAGACCGCGAACTGGGCGCCCAGCACCGCGAACTCAGCGAGCTGCTGGCTGAATCCGATTTTGTCTGCGTGACGGTTCCTCTTACCGCTGAAACCGAACATCTGATCGGCGCCCAAGAGTTTGCACTGATGAAGCCATCGGGCATCTTCATCAATATCGCCCGCGGCAAAGTGGTCGATGAAAATGCGCTGATCCAGGCACTCGAAAACGGCGTGATTAAAGCAGCCGGCCTGGATGTGTTTGAGCAAGAACCGCTGCCAGCTTCATCACCGCTAACCACGATGGCGAATGTCGTGGCCTTGCCTCATATTGGCTCTGCCACTCATGAAACGCGCGATGCGATGGCCCAACGTGCGGTGGATAATATCCGCCTGGCGCTGCAGGGCGAGCGGCCCATTAGCCTGGTCAACGAAGAAACATGGCGATGAGCAGCGCGACGCCAGCAGCGGCGCCTTTCTGCCTGCTTTTTGACTGCGACGGCACGCTGGTTGATAGCGAGGTGCTGCTCGCCGACGTCATGGGGACCATTCTTCCCGAATTCGGTTTGCCGTTTTCCGCCCCGCAGTACATGGAGGAATTTCGGGGGGTGCGTTTTAAGACCATCGTTCAAACGCTGGAAAGCCGCTTTCAAGCGCTCACTGACAGCGAGTTTTCGGCGCTTGAAGTTGGCATGCGTGCACGTATGGAGACACGTATGCGCTCAGAGCTTGAAGCTATTCCCGGCATGCCCGCCGCGCTGGAACAGCTAGGAGCCCACCCTAAAGCGGTGGTTTCCAATGGCCCTGAACCCAAAATTCGCTGTGCGCTAGAAAGCACCGAGCTAGGTCATTATTTTGGCGACCGTCTATTCAGCGCCTATACACTTAATGTGTGGAAGCCCGACCCTGAGCTGTATCGCCAAGCGGCCACTGCCATGGGCTACGCCCCCCAGGCGTGCATCGTGATTGATGACGCGGCCGTGGGCGTAGAAGCGGGGCTGAAAGCAGGTATGCATGTAGTGCATCTCAATCACTTTCCAGAAGAAGAGCACACGCCTGAAGGCGCGCTGGGCATTCATCATGCCAGTGAATTGCCCGCTGCTATCGCGCGCTTATCTCTTAAAGCAACGGTCTAGTGTTTCTGGGTGATATATAGGGGGAGTCAATGCAGCTATTTTCACTACAAGGCCGAGTAGCCATGGTCACCGGCTGCAATAAAGGCTTAGGCCAAGGTATTGCCTTGGCATTAGCCGAGGCAGGGGCAGACATCGTTGGCGTCAGCCGCCAACCTGCTGACGACACGCGCCAGCAGGTCGAGGCCTTAGGCAAGCGGTTTTACAGCGTTGAAGCAGAGTTAGGCCATCACTCGCCGACTGAAATCGTTAATCAAGCCATCGCTCACGCTGGCAAGCTGGATATTCTGATTAACAATGCGGGCATGATCCGCCGAGCTCCGGCTCTTGAGTTCTCTGAAGACGACTGGGACTCGGTAATAGACGTTAACTTAAAGGCCGCGTTCTTTCTGGCCCAGCAGCTTGCCAAACACTGCATTGAACGTAAGGCACCGGGAAAAATCGTCAATATTGCCTCATTGCTCTCGTTCCAAGGCGGCATCCGCGTCGCCTCTTACACCGCCAGTAAAAGCGGTATCCTAGGCCTGACGCGCTTGATGGCCAATGAATGGGCTGCGCAGGATATCAATGTAAACGCCATCGCGCCTGGCTATATGGCAACGGACAATACCCAAGCGCTGCGCGATGATCCTCAGCGTCATGATGAAATCCTGGCCCGCATACCAGCGGGCCGCTGGGGCAGTCCCGAGGACTTAGCGGGCGCCGTGATCTTTTTATGCTCTGACGCTGCTCGCTACGTGCATGGTCAAACCTTAGCCGTTGACGGTGGTTGGCTCGCTCGCTAAAAGCAGGTAGCCAAGCGCTCCTTGACGTTGAGGTCGGCGTCTATCAGCAGCAGCTGGCGCCATTTATCGAACGTTAAGCAAGGATGGGAGGCGCCAAAAGCGAGGATATCCCCCACTTTAATATCCGCCCCTCCTTCGGGAAGCTTTATAAAGGTGTGCTGATCCATGATGTTCGTCACCTCCCAGCCGGCCACTGACAAAAGCTGCGCTGGGTCACCGCCTTCCCGATAGCGGCGTAAGACTACCGGTAACGGGTCATAGCCAATATCGCGTTTTCCTAGCGCAACGATGGCAAGCCCCGGCTCAGGAAGCGACTGTACCTGGGCAAAAACCTCCAGCGCCGGCTCAAGTCCTTGATGCAAATCAGGGCGGCGCTCTAGCACCGCAGACTGCGCTTCACGGTACAGCCCGTGATCGTGTACGACGTAACAACCGGGGCGCAGTACGGGGGTAAACTTCTCCTGAAGCAGGGATGTTTGAAAGGCTTCAGCAATAACGTCGTACCAGGCAGAACCCGACGCCGTCACAATGGGGTTGGGCTCTGAAAAGCGCTGTTCAGCCTCAAGCTCTAGAGCAACATCCACTAAATACTTGGCATAGGCACGAATGCCCGCCTCTGGATTATCACCGTGAACAACGCCTTCATAGCCTTCTAAACCCGCTAATGACAGAGCCGGCTCACCGGCGATGGCTTCCGCCAGCGAGAGAATTTCCTGCTGATTGCGGCAACCACAGCGCCCCCCCGCTACGCCCACTTCAATGAGAACCGATAACGTCAAGCCACGTTCGGCAAAGAAGCGCCCTAATTCGCGCACGTTGTCATGATTATCAACCACACAGTAAAACGTAGCCCCCTGCCCGATCAGGCCCGCGACAATCGCCATATTCGCCTGCCCAACTAACTGGTTGGCCATTAATAATCGCGTGGCGCCGTGAGTGAAAGCGGCACGACACTGTGGCGCGGTCGCCAGGGTTATGCCCCACGCCCCCGCCTGAAGCTGGCGACGAAACAGTGCTGGCGTCATGGTGGTCTTGCCGTGGGGCGCTAAGCGAGCACCGTGGGCCTCTGCAAACCGTTGCATCCAAGCCAGGTTATGGTTAAGCGGCCCTTCATGCACTACGGCGGCGGGCAGGCTGACACCGGACAAAAGATTGGGACCCAGTTCCACGCTGCCTTTTTCCATTGCTAACGTCACTACTTCCATGCGCCCATCTCCTCGCTCTTTGCCTGCGCCTCATCATCATGAATGACAAAGCGGCAATGTTAGATACTTTCACACTCATTGACTTCAAGTTAGAAACTAACATACTTTTAAGGCAAGGCAACCTTCAGGAGTCCACGGTGAGCCAAGAAATAGATATTTTATCCCGTATTACGACTGACGTTAGCGCGCTTCGCGATGCGGAAAAAAAAGTGGCTGAGCTTATCTTCGCCGATATCGATTTTGTCACCGAAGCAAGTATCGGTGAGATTGCCCAGCGCGCCGGGGTTAGCGATGCAAGTGTGACTCGCTTTGCACGCGCCGTCGGCTGCACCAACGTACGCGACTTAAAAACACGCTTAAATCGAGCGTTGGCAGCAGGCCGACGCTTTATTCAAGAAGCGACCCCTGACGATAGCTCAAGCGTGGTGTATGACATTGCTATGCAGACGCTGGCGTTTAACCGAGATCTTCTCGCTCAGGCGGATATACCCGGAGCCGTTGAGCAGCTGGATAAAGCGCGACAGATCCTCGTTTTTGGCGCGGGAGGTGGCTCTAGCATTCTCTCGCAGGAGCTTCAGTTTCGCCTAGTGCGCCTTGGCTATGCAGTGTGCGCCTATCCTCAAGCGCTGTTGCCTCGCATGGTGGCATCGACGCTTGAGCCGGATGACGTGGTGGTCGTGCTGTCCGCCACCGGCTACACCCCTGAAATGGTGGAGTCTGCGCAAATTGCCAAGCAGTACGGCGCCACCGTTATCGCTATTACGGCGATGAACTCGCCACTCGCCAACACTGCCGACATTGTGCTGCCGGTGACCTCGCGTGAAACCGACTTTATCTATCATCCTTCGGCATCACGCTACGCCATGCTTGCCGTCATCGATGTCTTGGCACTTGAGCTTGCTATGCGCCATCGCGAGCGCTCGCGCACTAAGCTGCGCCGGCTCAAGCTGAGCCTAGATGACCATCGCGGTGGTGATAATCGCCAGCCATTAGGAGACTAAAATGGTCTATGACCTGCTAATTCGTAATGCCAATGTGCTCGATGGCTCTGGCGCCCCACATTTTCGTGCTGATGTTGCTATTCAAGGCGAACGCATCTGCGCCATCGGCAATATGCCCGATGCAACGGCCACCACCATTATTGATGCGCAAGAGCGCTACCTGGCGCCGGGTTTTATCGACGTTCATACCCACGACGATACGAATGTCGTGCGTACTCCAACAATGCTGCCAAAACTAACCCAGGGAATAACCACCGTGGTCGTGGGTAACTGCGGCATTAGTGCCAGCCCCGTCACACTAACCCATGACGTTCCCGACCCGATGAACCTATTGGGCGATTTAGAAGACTTCCGCTATTCAAGCTTTGCAGCCTATGCCAACGCGGTAGACGCCGCGATGCCCAGTATTAACGTGGCGGCATTAGTGGGACACACCAGTTTGCGTAGCCAGGTCATGGATAGTTTCTCGCGACCAGCCAGCGAAGACGAGATCCATTCGATGGCTTCACGTCTGCGTCAAGCGCTTGGTGAGGGCGCGCTTGGGCTAAGTTCAGGACTTGCTTATCGTAATGCGATCCACGCGCCGAGCGCAGAGATGGCCCCGCTAGTAGCGGTCGTCGGGGAATCGGGTGGCGTTTACACCACTCACCTTCGCGATGAGTTTGCCGGCTTACTGGATGCGATGGACGAGGCCTTTAGCACTGCTCGCAATGGCAAAGTTCCACTAGTGATCTCACATCTAAAATGCGCCGGCGCAGGCAACTGGGGCGGTGCTGGGAAAGCACTTAATAAACTTGAAATCGCCGCACAGCATCAACATGTTCACTGTGACTGCTACCCCTACACGGCGGGTTCTTCTACTCTCGACCTGGGCCAAGTGACCGATGAAATTGAGATTACGATTACCTGGTCACACCCCCACCCAGAACAGGCGCGGCGCCCGCTGAAAGACATCGCTGCCGAGTGGAACTTGTCATTACTGGACGCTGCAAAGCAGCTGCAGCCTGCAGGGGCGGTTTACCACAACATGAGTGAGGCGGATATGCAGCAAGTGCTCGCGCATCCGCTCTCCATGGTGGGCTCCGATGGCCTGCCCAACGACCCGCACCCGCATCCACGGCTATGGGGCGCCTTCCCGCGCGTTCTTGCCCATTACAGCCGTGATTTAAACCTAATGCCACTGGCAGAAGCGGTGCGCAAGATGACCAGTCTTTCAGCGGCCAACTTTGGCTTAACGGATCGCGGCACTGTGCGCATCGGCGCCTACGCCGATCTCACTCTCTTTGATCTCGACGCATTAGAAGATACCGCCAATTACGAAACCCCCATCGCGGCGGCCAAAGGCATCGATATGGTCGTGGTCAATGGCAGGGTCGCCTATTACCAGGGCGCTATTACCGACCAGCGCCACGGGCGAATGTTACGCCGCACTGAGCGTATTCCTCAAAACAATTTCATCGTTCAACCCAACCAGGAGCAAACACCATGAGCATTACTCGATACGGCACTGAAGGCGGCGTAGGCACCGGCGGACAAAAGCTACCCTTTGCACGCGCCGTAGAAGCAGGCGGCTGGCTATATGTATCAGGCCAAACGCCGATGACCGACGGTGAAGTCGTTGAAGGCAGCATCGTTGAGCAGACCCGCCTCGCGTTCGATAACTGCATCGCCATCATGCAAGAAGCCGGATATGGCGTCGAAGATGTCGTTCATGTCACCACCGTGCTAACGGATGCACGCTATTTTAGCTCTTTCAATAAAGTCTTTAAGGAGATATTTGGCGATAACCCGCCGGCGCGCATCTGTAGCGTTCAGGACTTAGTGGTGGACTGCAAAGTGGAAGTAGACGTGAAATGTTACCGCGCTGACCGCGCCTAAACGCCATAAAGAAAACGCCGCACCCCGGCAAGGGTGCGGCGCCAGATTACCGCGTGATTAGGATAAAAAGCCTCGCGATAGTCGCTTCCATTGCCTACTGACGGCCGCGGCAACGGCCGGATAAACAACGATAAGAGGTTACCATGAACAGTCAAATATTCCTCACCACCTTTGTGCTCTACATTGTCGCGATGGTGGTATTTGGATGGTGGGTTTCAAGACACAAACGCGGCAGTGGCGACGACTTTTTACTTGGCGGGCGCAGCGTTCCTCTCTTTCTGACGGTGGGCACGACGGTGGCCACTATGGTGGGTACCGGTTCCAGTATGGGTGCCGTCGGTTTCGGCTACGCCAATGGATGGGCCGGTGCGCTATACGGGCTCGGCGGCGCTGTGGGAATCCTATTGCTAGCCGTTTGTTTTGCGCCGGTTCGTAAGTTTCGGTTTATGACCATGAGTGAAGAATTGGCCTACTACGTTGGCGCTAACCGTCTAGTACGCAACGTCGTTGCCCTGCTGATCTATATCGCCTGCATCGGCTGGCTGGGCGCGCATATTCTGGGGGGCGGTCTGTATCTTTCCTGGATGGCAGGGATTGATCTAACCACTGCCCGCATTCTCGTCGCCTTAGGCTTCGGCATTTATTGCGTTGTGGGAGGATATTTTGCGGTTATCTGGACCGACACCATTCAAGCCGTTGTGCTCTTCGCGGGCTTCATTTTAATGGCGGTGCTTGCCTTGGTCGAAGTCGGCGGTTTCTCAGGGTTAACGGCAGGCATGGAGGTCAGTGCCACAAGCTTTCTAGGCATTGATAAAATAGGCGCACTCCCCGCCCTTTCGTTAGCGGCCGTTATTGCTATTGGCGTGTTGGCAACACCGTCTTTCCGCCAGCGTATTTATTCTGGCGAGTCAGTGAAGTCAGTCCGTCGCTCGTTCTTGATTACCGGGGTGCTCTACCTAGGCTTTTCTATCATCCCCGCAATCATTGGCATGGCCACTCACGCCCTTAATCCTGGGCTTGATAATAGTAACTACGCGTTCCCCTTTCTGGCGACTGAAATCATGCCACTCGGGCTAGGGTTATTGTTATTAGTCGCCGGCCTTTCTGCGACCATGTCGAGTGCAAGCTCAGACGCCCTTGCCGGTGTTTCCACGCTGATTCGTGATTTATATGTGCTCGTAGCGGGACGCACACCTTCAGCACGCAACGTCGTGCGTTTTTCACGTATTGCGCTCGTCGCCACTATTGGCCTGGCGCTACTCTTCGCGCTTGCCTCAGACAATGTGATCACCTACATCACCCGCATGATCTCAACGATACTGTCAGGCCTGTTTGTGACAGCCATGCTGGGTCGTTTTTGGCCACGCTATAACTGGCAAGGCGCGATCGCTACGCTAATTTTCGCTTCAGCAACATCACTAATCATTATTGCTAACAGCGAATGGACGGCTTTCTGGGGTAATCCGAGCATTCCCGCAGTGCTAGCCGCCTTGGCCGCTGGGGTGATCGTTACTCTCATCACACCCGCCTCACGCGTCACTTCAGAGCAGGCGCTGGCGATTCTAGACCAGGAGCGCCAACGTATGGAGCAAGTGCCTGAGCCAACCTTGACGAATACGGAAACATCCGCGAATAGTTAGCGGCTAACCGAGTAAAAAAGCCCCGCTGGTGACAAACATCAGCGGGGCTTTTTGCATTGCGCGTTAAGCGACTAACTTAGGGCTAACTGCCGCACGGCAAGCTCTACACCGCGAAGCTCGGCCAGGCCACGCATGCGCCCGTAAAGCGGGTAACCGGGTGCCGTATTACGCTGCTGATCATCCAGAATGTGATGGCCGTGATCGGGACGGAGCGGCAAACGCCCGCCACCCTCTTTTTCACGGCGGCACTCCTCTTCCACCAGCGCCTTTATGACGCCGACCATATCCACGTCACCATTGAGATGCGGCGCCTCGTGAAACGAGCGGGCATCTTCTTCGCGCTGCGTGGCGCGCAGGTGGATAAAGTGAATATGCGGGGCAAAGTGACGCGTCATGGCAATCAAATCATTGTCTTCACGAACGCCGTAAGAACCCGTACACAGCGTCAAACCATTGGCCGGGCTTGGCACGCAATCAACGATCCACTGGGCATCGTCACGGGTTGAGACAACCCGAGGTAGCCCCAGCAGCGGCCGAGGAGGATCATCCGGATGAATCGCCATACGAATGCCCACTTCTTCAGCCACAGGGATAATGGCCTGCAGAAAATAGCCTAGATTATCCCGCAGTCGCGTCGCATCAATCTCAGTGTACTCGGCCAGCACGCCTCGAAACTGCTCCAGCGTATAGTGCTCTTCAGCACCGGGCAGCCCTGAAACCAATGTATTGACGAGCTTGTCGCGTCCACCGCTATCCAATCCTTCAAGATAGCGGCTCGCCTGAGCCTTATCTTCATCGCTGTACTCTTGTTCGGCACCTGGGCGCTGAAGCAGATACAGATCAAACGCCGCAAAGGCCACTTGATCAAAGCGCAACGCCAGCGCACCATCCGGCAATGCATAGGTAAGGTCCGTACGCGTCCAGTCGAGCACCGGCATAAAGTTGTAGCAAACGGTATCGATTCCGCAGGCCGCCAGGTTGCGCAGCGTTTGGCAATACGTTGCTATCAGCGCATCGCGCTCGGGCAGGCCTTTTTTGATAGCTTCATTTACCGGCACGCTTTCAACCACCGACCAGCGCAGCCCGGCGGCTTCAATCATAGCCTTGCGCGCTTGAATGGCCGCTACCGGCCACACCTGATCATTGGGTATCTCATGCAATGCCGTGACAATGCCGGTCGCACCTGTTTGGCGTACTTCCTCAAGCCGGATTGCATCATTAGGGCCAAACCAGCGCCACGTATGCTCCATTACTTTCTCCCTATTGTTCGCTGTTTAGCGCGGCTAGCGCCCCGTTCAGCCCGCCTTGTTTCAGCACGCGATACGCTGACACTACCGCGTCAACAAATGGCTGATTCGCGGCAAGCTGTGCAGGCACTATTTCATCGATTGCCAAAAACGCGCCAACCAGCGCATCCGGATGATCACCGTGAATGTGATGCAGCTCAGCAAAAAGTATAGCCATCGGGTCATCGACAGAATATGCCTGCCCGTTTAAATCATAGCCCGCGGTATAGTGGATCCATGCCGCCACCCCCAGCGCCACACACGGCGAAGCCTGCCCCGCATTAGCGCGAGTCAAGGCACCGGTTAACCAGCGCTGAGGCAGCTTTTGACTGGCATCCATAGCAATTTGCTGTAGGCGATGACGCAGGCTGTCATTAGTAAATCGCGCCAGCAGCGAATCCGCATAGACGACAAGGTCAGCCCCTTCCGGCATATCGAGCGTAGGGGCTGCCTCTTCGAGCATATAGCGACGCAACAGCGCACGCAGCGCTGGATGGCCTACGCCCTCAACCACCGTTTCGATACCCGCTAATGCGCCAAGGTAAGCCAGCAGTGAGTGGCTGCCGTTCAACATGCGCAGCTTCATGGTTTCAAACGGCGCGACGTCACGCACCATCTCAACCCCTTCGGTTTCCCAGCGGGGTCGGCCTGAGGGGAAGTTATCCTCTACGACCCACTGCGAAAATGCCTCGCCCACGACGGCGTTAGGGTCGTTAACATCTAATGCCGCAAGGCGCTCGAAATCCGCGTCGGTCATGGCGGGCACAATACGGTCAACCATGCTGCTGGGGAACGCGACTCGCTGATCAATCCAGCGAGCCAGCTCAGCGCTACGCTGTTCGGCAAGCCGCAAAACGGCCATTCGCGTACGCTGGCCGTTATGGGGCATGTTGTCACAAGAAAGCACTGTGAACGGCTCAGTGCCCGCGCTATAGCGTCGTGCTAACGCTTCTACCAACAGCCCTGGCGCCGTGCGGGGCTGCTGAGGCGAGGCAATGTCGCCCGCCACCATCGGGTCATCAATGCGCAGCTCGCCGGTAGCCGGATTAAGGAAGTAGCCTTTTTCCGTAACGGTTAACGTCACAATACGGGTCGTCGGCGCGGCTAGCCGAGTAAGCAGCGCTTCTCGATCACGCCCCCAGCTACCGGCGGCATCACAGCCAGAAAATAGCGTTTCTTCGATAACTCCGATTTCGCGTAGCGTTAGCGTTTGTGCATCGGCATATTCAGCCACATGGTAGCGATAATCGGCCCCGCGCAAGCTATCAACTAATGCAATACTTGAGCGTAAGTTTGCGCTGCATACGCCCCACTCACCGTCGCCGCTACGCCGTCGATAGCGCTCAAGGTAAACCGCCTGATGCGCACGATGAAAGGCACCTAAACCTAAATGCACAATCCCAATCTGGCCCGTTTTAGGCATCGCGTCTATGCGCTGTGTCGCCATTGTTAATTACTCCCCATCAATAGATTAGGCAGCCAAAGCGAAATGGCAGGCACGTAGGTCACGAGGAACAGCACAGCTAAATTGCACAGCAGAAACGGTACGATCGCTCTGGCGACCGTTAGCATCGGCAGCTTGCCAATCCCGGCGACGACAAATAGGCAGACGCCCACCGGCGGCGTTGTCAGTCCTATCATCAGGTTCATAACGGCGATCACCGCAAAGTGCACCGGATCGACGCCAACGCCCGTCGCCACGCCGACCAGCGCGGGGAACAGAATAATCAGTGCTGCAATGGTTTCCATAAAGGCACCCACAAACAGCAAAATTAAATTCAAAATCAAAAGTACAATCAGTGGATTATCGCTGATGGATAGAATCAGGCTCGCAATCATCTGAGGAATTTGCTCGCTGGTCAGTATCCAGCCAAACAAGTTTGCCAACCCCACCATTAGCAGCAGCGCCGACGAGGTTAAAACGGTGTCGGCTAAGATCGAGGGAAGCTTTCTCCACGTCAGTCCTTTATAAACGTACATCCCGACTACCAGCGCATAAAGGCAGGCGACAATCGATGCTTCGGTCGGCGTGAAAAAACCGCCGATAATGCCGTAAAGAATAATCACGGTCATCAAGAGTGCCCAGAACGCCGTTTTGGCTTCTTTAAGCAGCTGCATTACCGGTACGCGCTTCTCTTTTGGATAGCCGCGACGCACGGCCAGAACGTAAACCGTGATCATCATGGCAAGCCCCATCAGCAGGCCTGGAATGGCACCTGCGAGGAACATGCGGCCCACTGAAATGCCACTCAGAGAGCCCGCAATAATCATTGGCACGCTGGGGGGAATAATCGGCCCTACGGTAGACGATGCAGCGGTGACCGCCGCCGCAAACGGCTTGTCATAGCCTGAGCGCGCCATGCCCGGAATCATTACCGCGCCAATGCTCGCTGAGTCCGCGACAGCCGTGCCGGAAATACCGCCAAAAATCATTGAGCCGCCTACGTTGGCAAGCCCCAAGCCACCACGGATATGGCCTAGTAACGCATTCGCAAAACGCACAATATGCTCAGTGATATTGCCTACATTCATCAAATTGCCTGCCAGCACAAAGCCGGGAATACACAGCAATACAAAGGTGTCGATGCCCGCATACATACGTTGCGGCACAATCGTTAACGAAATACCTTCCAACAGTAGATAAGACAATGACGCGATGCCGAGCGCAAACGCGATGGGCATTCCCACTACCAGTAAGACTAAAAAGACGCTAAAGAGGATAATAACTTCCATGCTTACAACTCCTGATCAAGCGAGGCAGAGGAGCGACACATTGCGATAATTCCTTCAAGGCATCCTAGCAAGCTGTAAACCAGGAGCAGCGCAAAGGTGACTACCGTTGAGAAAAAAATATACAGCATAGGTACACGCAGCGTTGGCGAGGTTTGCCATACGCCGTTTTGTGCGTACTGCCAAGCGTACGGCAGCACCAGGAAAGCAAATAAACCCACCATTAGGTAAATCAGTGCCTGAAACCCAGCCTTGGCGCGTGGGCCCAGCATGTGATGAAAAAGCTCAACGCTGATGTTTCGGTTCTGACGCAGTACAACGCCTGCCGACAAAGCCACCATATAAATAAACAAATAGCGCGAGAGTTCTTCAGTCCAGGCAATGGAAAACGGTAGAAACAGCCGTGAACAAACTTGCAGCAGTACCGTGGCAGCAATGGCAATTAATGCCATGACCGACAGGGTCAGAAAACAGGTATCCACCCAGCCAATCATGCGCCCAATGGGGCCTTGGATCTTTGGCACCGACGACATCGAATCCAGACTGTCTAACGCTTCCTGTTCAAGCGCTTTTTGATCCGAGCTCATAAACGTATCCTCATGGGCAAGCTGTTCTTGCAGATGGCCGATGGGCTGGCACGAAACCAGCCCACCCGCATTACCAATTACTACAAATTTATTACCAACGGCCTTACAGGTCTTGGATAGCGTCGAAAAGCTCACGCTGCTCTTCGTTTAACGCCTTAAGTACCGCTGGGCGCGCTTTTTCGGCGAACGCATCAAGATCGACTTCCACAAATTCCATACCGCGTTCCTGCAGGGCTTGCTCCAGACGAGCCTGGTCTTCGATGAACAGCTCAGATTCATACGTCTGCATGGTTTGCGCCGCATCGCGCACTACCTGCTGAAGCTCGTCAGGCATGTCTTCAAGCTGATTACGCCCTATTACGACGTAGATCCAGCTGCGCACGTGCCCGGTCATGTTGACGTAGTCCTGCACCTCATTGAAGCTGGCACTTTCAATCAAACTAAGCGGATTTTCCTGGCCTTCCAGCGTGTTTTGCTGAAGTGCGGTAAATACTTCGCTAAACGCCATGGGGGTAGGACGAGCGCCCATTGCCTGCCAGGTATCAACAAACAGCGGCACGTTAGGCACACGTAGGCGCAGGCCATCCAGATCATCAGGCGTGCGAATAGGACGGTTGGACGTAAGCTCACGCGGGCCGCGCTCAAACCACGCCAGCGGAACCAGGTTTGTCCGCTCAGTGATCTGCTCTTCAATCTGAGCGCCTACATCGCCGTTAATGGCGGCCTGCATATGCTCAGAGTCCCTGAAGGCATAAGGAACGGCCATCATGGCGGCCTTGGGCGCCCAGTTTTGCAGGCTCTCGCCGGTAATCGTCATATCCGCTGTTCCCAGCTGGATACTGTTAATCACGTCCAGTTCACTCCCCAGCTGTTCACTAGGATAAAGACGAACTTCAATACGACCGTCGGAATTGGCCTCAACCTCTTCCTTAAACTTCTCCGCCGCCTGGTGCCAAATATTTTGCTCGTTGGCTAAGTGACCAAAACGCAGCGTGTAGTCTGCCGCTAATGCCGCTTGGCTACTCAGCAGCACCGTTCCCAGTACCGCCGTTGTTAATAGCTGTTTAATCATTTTCTACTCCTGCACATTTGCATTGTTTATTGTTAGTCGAGCGTGGTTGAACGTGAGTTGGCATGCGCCGCTAGGTGCTAATTTGAATAAGTACCTTTCGAGCTTCTTCAGGACGGTGGTCAAGCATGTCGATGGCGCTAGGCATGTCGCTAAGCGGTAGTCGATGGCTGACCAGCGCCAGTGGATCGAGCTGGCCACTGGCCATTAGCCCAAGCACTTCTGGAAACTTACGGTTATTAAGACGCGACCCCACGAGGGTCAGCTCTTTCTTAATAACCTCTAGCTGCACAAGGTCGCTGGGCTGAACGCTAAAGCCGAGCAGACCAATACGCCCGGCAGCTGATGCTAGGCGCAGCATTTGAGGTAAAAGCGCAGGAACACAGGCCGCATCGGCAATCAGCGGTACGCCCTCGCCTTGCGTCAAGGCGAGCACTTCTTGTTCAACATCATGCTCGCGGCTATTAAACACGTGCGTGGCACCCAGTTCTTTAGCCGCTGCCAAGCGCTCGTTAATCACGTCCGTGACGATGACGTCTTTAATGCCCTTCGCTAAGGCCATTTGTAGAATCGTCATACCAATAACGCCCGCCCCAAGAATCATCAGGCAATCGCCAGGATGCGGCTGCATGCGATCAAGCACGTTGGCCGCGATGGTGTAAGGCTCAACCAAAGCAGCGGCATCGAGCCCGATGTGATCCGGCAGGCGGTGCACGTTAGCCGCGGGAACGGCCACCAACTCTTCAAAACCGCCGTCACGATGCACACCTATGACTTCCAGCGAGCTGCACACGTTAGGGCGGCCAATTCTGCAGGGATAACACTCACCGCAGCTGATTACGGGATCAACGCATACGCGATCACCAATAGCCACACCCTCGACGTTGTCGCCTAGGGATTCGACGACGCCAGCAAACTCATGGCCGGTAATACGTGGAAAGCGAACGAAGGCATTATCGCCATGGATGATGTGCATGTCAGAGCCGCAGATACCGGCAAACGCCACTCGCACCAAGACTTCTCCCGCGTTCGCCGTGGGCGTATCAATATCGACAACCTGATAATCGTGCGGCGCCTTAACTTGAAATGCTTTCATTGACAGAACCTCCTTACCCGTTCTTTAAGTTACCTATGCCACGAATTTACCAATGCCATAGAGTGCCGTCTTCTAACCGGTTAACCGGCAAGCTCGCGCGCTTATAGGGGTATTGTTTGGCTAACTGTTCGTCAATATCGACGCCATGCCCAGGGGTCTCGCCAACGATGAAATGGCCATCGACAAATTCGTAGTCATAAGAAAAAACCGTGCCCACTATCGCTTCATGGGGCATATGTTCCTGGATACCAAAATTAGGAACCCATGTATCAAAATGGATCGCGGCACCTAAGCACACCGGTGACAAGTCTGTGGCGCCATGAAAACCGGTGCGCACATGGTAAAGCGAGGCTAAATCAGCAATTCTTCGCACATGGGTTATCCCGCCACCATGGCTAAGCGGCGTGCGGACATAGTCAATCAATTGCGCTTCCAGTAGCTCACGATAGTCGTGTATCGAGTTAAACACTTCCCCCACCGCTAACGGTGTGGTTGAGTGCTGCCGAATTAGCCGAAAGCTCTCCTGGTTCTCAGCGGGCACACAATCTTCCAACCAAAATAGATGGTAAGGCTCAACTTCTTTCGCCAACCTTGCCGCTTCAATGGGCGTCAAACGGTGATGCACATCGTGCAAGATATGAAGATCTTCTCCGAACTGCTCGCGTACGGCTGCAAACAGTTTAGGCACATGATTTAGGTACTTTTCAGTGCTCCATACATTCTCGCTGGGCAATTCCGAATCAGCGGGTTCGTAACGCTCCCCTGCCTTTTTGGTGACGCCGTAGGTGGTGGGAATGCCTGGTACCCCCGTCTGTACCCGTACCGCCCGGTAGCCAAGTTTTACATGCTTATCGACTTCGTTGAGACAAGCGTCAATATCTTTACCGGTACAGTGGGCATAGGTCATCACTCGCTCACGGCTTTTGCCACCCAGCAACTGATACAGCGGCATGCCTGCCGCTTTGGCTTTAATATCCCATAGCGCTAAATCGACTGCTGCAATGGCCGACATGGTGACCGGCCCCCGCCGCCAGTAAGCACCGCGGTAAAGAAAGTGCCAGATATCTTCAATGCGGCTGGCATCGCGGCCAATCAGGGTCGGTAGCACATGCTCTTCCAGGTAGGCGACCACTGCCAGCTCACGGCCATTTAAGGTGGCATCGCCTATTCCATACACGCCTGACTCAGTAACAATTTTTAGCGTGACGAAGTTGCGGCCTGGAGACGTTACAATTAAATATGCATCACTAATGATCATGATAAATCCATCACAAGGAGTAAGGAGTAAAGAGTCAGAAACAAAAAGAACTTAACGCTCAAACAAATAGCGCTGCACATTGTGGTAACAAACCGCACGAACCATCTCACCCACGCGATCTATATCATTGGGTAACTCACCGCGGGATATTTGAGCGCCCAACATTTGGCAAAAAATACGTCGGAAGTAGTCGTGGCGTGAAAACGAGAGCAGGCTACGCGAATCCGTCAGCATGCCCACAAAGTGACGCAGCAGGCCAAACTGCATTTGAGTCGTCAGCTGGCGCTCCATCCCATCACGCTGGTCGTTAAACCACCAAGCGGCGCCAAACTGCACCTTGCCGGGGATACCATCGCCTTGAAAGGAGCCGGCTAGCCCAGCGAGCATTTCGTTATCGCGGGGGTTGAGGTTATAAAGCACGGTGCGGGGCAGTTGGCGCTCGCTATCAAGCCCATCCAACAGCGCTGCCAAGGGTTCTGCATACGTGATATCGCCAATCGCATCGAAACCACTGTTAGCGCCTATTTCACGTCGACCACGCCGGCTTAAATCGCGCAAAGCGCCAATATGCAGCTGCATTACCCAGCCTCGACGGGCGTACTCTTTACCAAGCCATAGCAGTACCGCGGTGGTAAAGCCGTGGGCCTCGTCGTGGCTCAGCTCTTTTCCTCGCATTCTGCTATCGAGTATCCGATCCAGCTCCTGGGCCGAAGGAGGCACAACAAACACAGGCTTCTCCAGGCTATGATCCGAAAGGCAGCAACCCAGGCTGGAGAAATGCTCAAGGCGCTGGAACAGGGCCGCCAGCAAGTCATCGAAGCGCTTTATCGTGACGCCACTGGCGACTTCGAGCGTGGCAAGGTAGTCGACAAAGGTTGGCTGCTCTATTTTGAGTACCGTATCGGCTCGAAAGGTCGGCAACATAGTCGGCCCAGTGCTCGCTTGTGCATGGCGTTGGTGGGTTTTCAAGCTGTCGACGGGATCATCGGTGGTACAAATAGTACTCACGTTAAAGCGTTCTAAAATACCCTGTGCACTCAGCTGTGGGGTTGCTAATCGCTGTTGAGAAAGATGCCAAACTTCCTCAGCTGTCTGGGGTGAAAGCAGCAGATTGTCGATTTCCAACGGCTTCTGCAGCTCAAGATGCGTCCAGTGATAGAGCGGGTTTCCAAGACAGTCGGGGACTGTTTCCGCCCAGGCTTGAAAGCGTTCGCGGTCACCGACATCGCCGGTAATTCGCTGTTCAGCAATACCTGCGCAGCGCATGGCACGCCATTTATAATGATCCCCTTTGAGCCATAGCTGGGTTAAATTATCGAACTGAATATTATTGGCAATTTCGATAGGATCTAGGTGTGAGTGATAATCGCAAATAGGCATAACAGCGGCGTGTTCATGGTAAAGCCGTCGGGCTGCTTCATTTTCCAATAAGAAGTCTTTACCCATAAACTCAACATTATCATTAAACATTATTTTTTCTCCTTTATTATGTAAGTGTCACAGGCAGTTTTAACCCAGCAGTAAATTGGGTAAAAACAACACAACACTGGGGAAAAATATAATGCCCAGCACTACCGCAAACACCGCTAAAGCAAAGGGCAACAGCTCACGACTGTAGTCATAAAAAGAGCAACGTAAGATGCCACACACCGTATACATGGAAATACCCACGGGAGGTGTCATGCCTCCAAAGGTAACCAGCGTCATCATTAGTAGCCCAAAATGCACAGGATCAACACCTGCGGCTTTAATAACAGGCACTAAAATAGGTGTTAACAACATTACAACAACCGTAGCTTCTAATAACATGCCTAGAAAAATAAGTAGCACAGCCAAGGTAAGTAGTAACGTTATTTGACTAGAGAATACGCCTAGCGTTAGCTCAGCGATTGTTTGTGGCACTCTTTCAAATGAGACAACATAGCCGATGATGCCGGAAAACATAATAATCAGCATAATCATACCAATATCTCTAACGCTGGCACGCATAGCGTTAAGGATTTCTTTAAACCCCATTTCCCGATGTATAACGCAGCCGATCAATAGTGCATAAGCCACTGCGAACGCGCCCGCCTCTGAAGGTGTAAACAGGCCATAGCGAATACCTACTAATAACCATACCGGGAAAAGAATTGCCCAAATACTGCTACGCAGGGCCTTTAAAACCTCGCGACCAGTGGGAAGGTTCTCCCTTACTGGAAGGTACCCCCGCCGCTTGGACATGATGTAAGTAGTCACCATCAGCGCCACCATTAGCAGGAAGCCCGGCACAAGTCCTGCAATAAACAAACGGCCAATGGAAACTTCACCCAGGTAGCCATACAGAATCAATCCAATACTAGGCGGTATGGTCGCGGTAATTAACCCTCCTACAGAGAGCACAGCACCTGTAAAGCCGGGCGAATATCCACCTTTAATCATACTTTTACCTAGCACACGAGATTGCATAGCGGCATCCGCCACGGCTGAACCCGACACACCGCCCATCAAGGTGCTCAACACGATACTAGCCTGGGCTAAACCACCGCTCATCCATCCCGCCAGCAAGGTAGAAAGATGAACCAAGCGGGGGGTAATACCACTGGCGTTCATCAGGTGGCCAATGAAGATAAATAGCGGGACGGCTAGCAGAGGAAATGATTGCGTTGATGAGACTATTCGCTGCACCGCGATACTCGTAGGTAAAAAGGTGTCCGGCAGGAGAAAGTAAGAAAAACCAGCAATACCAATGGCAAAAGCAACGGGCATGCCAATGGCCATGAGAAGCAAGCCGAAACTCAGCAGTAAAACAGCTGTCATAGCGCTTCCTCCACAATCTCATCATCGTCAGTAACCAAACTACCGATGATTCCGTTTGCGACAACACGACGTATGAGAGTTAGCAACATTAATGAAGCACCGACAGGCAACGCTAGCGTGATATAACCGTAGCTCAGTCCAGCTACCCCCATAGGCCGCTGCCAATTTGAGGAGGCTAAAGCAAAGCCATACCATATGAGAAGAGCGAGAAAGAGCGCCATCATCGCAAGGCAAAGGCTCGTGACTATCCATTGCAGTTTGGCTGGCATTCGCACCACAAATGCATCGATTCGCACCTGCCCACCCCTCCGCAACGTAATATCGGCGCCTAATACCGCGGTCCAGATAAATAGAAATTGAGCCAACTCAGCCCCCCCGGCAAAGGGTTGCCCAATGGCTCTAGCCGTTGCACTTACTAACATGGAAAGAGACGTACCACCGAGTAGCGTAATGGCTAGCCACTCCTCACCTTTATCGTACCAATACCACATACAGCATTCCTCGCCCCACGGGGCATGCGGATTGTTAAAAACTAGCGAAAAGGAAGTACCCCCACCTTAAAACAGATGGGAGTTGGTGCTGATTACTCCTCAGTAAGCAGTTGATCACGGTATTGGTCATAACCTAGCGTCTGATAGACGTTACCAACGCGCTCGCGAAAAACGTCGAGATCAACTTCATTAAAGGTTACGCCTGCGGCTTCCATTCGCTCGCGGACGCCTTCTTGCTCATCGGCCGTCGCCTGACTCGCTATTTCTCCGGCTTTTAATAATTCCTCATCAAGAATGATGCGTAACTCTTCAGGCAAGGACTGATACCATTGCTCAGAGGTGGCAATACCTGTCATTAAGTGAATATGATTCGTCAATGCTATATGGGTAATTACCTCGTGAAGATTTTGCCCTTCAGCACCTGTAAGCTGCGCCTCTGCACCATCGATGGAGCCTAGCTGTAGAGCAGAGTAAACCTCCGACCATGGCAATGGGGTAGCAGTAGCACCCATGGCTTCAATGGTGTTAACCCATACAGGCGAGTTAATGGTGCGCACACGCACTCCCCGTAAGTCATCGGGTGTATTAACTTCATTCTGGGTCAGCATCTGCCGAGTGCCCTGAAACCAGTTATAATTAAGCAGTCGCAAACCACTTGAGTCAGCCAAGCTCTCCACCCAATCTAGATAAAGTGGTGAGCTCGTAATTTGATGATAATCACGATAGTCTTCAACTAAGTAAGGGGCGCTTAAAATCCCCAATTCTGGTTGGTACTCCGATAAGCGCCCAGCATCAATAAGGATCGCAATATTGGCACCACTACGAATTTGCTCTACCACATCTTCATCTGAGCCAAGCTGACTATTAGGAAAAAGCTGAATCGTTAGCTCTCCTTCAGAACGCTCCTCAATTACTTGCTGAGCATCCACTATTGCCTGAGCGATAGGATCTTGCGGGTTTAGCGCTATTGAAATATTCAGCTGGTAAGCGGCGTGTGCTGAATTACTAACGACTAGCAGTGCAATAGCGGGAAGTAATTTTTTAAGCTTCATCTTCTGCTCCTAAGGGTCTTCATTTATTGTTGGTGTTTCACTAATTTATTAATACAGCTAGCTGTGTTTAATAAATTCGAATTAGTAATTTTTAATTATTCATTTTAAATGGCCAGAGCTGGAGTAACCAACTCTAACTCTTCAAACATCTCAGGAAAACGATGCTCCAGCTCAGGTAGCGAGTTAAGTATTTCATGCTGATGAATACTCATAGCCTTCGCTGCCGCGTTGGTATCTGCATCAGCTATTGCATCGACAATAGCCTGATGCTGATCAGCCAATTTAGCGATGGGTGTAGAGTCAGGAATACTCAAATAGCGGACCCTGTCTAGCTGTGCCTTCACGTCTTCGATCACCTTCCAGGCCATGACTTGGCCTGTCGAAAATGCCAACGTGCGATGGAACATCTCATCAAGAAGGAAAAAACGGTCATGATCTTTGCGTTCTATACAGCTGCGCTGACGGACGATGAGTTCGTTAAGCTCCATTAAAACACTGGATGAAAGGGTGCATTTGGCGGCCTTTAAAGCAATGGCTACCTCCAGAGACTCTCGAACAAAGCGCGCTTCTAACACCGCTCGCTGCGATATCTTAACCACGTAGGTGCCGCGCTGAGGCTTCACTTCCACCAAGCCAGCCTCAGACAGCCTTATAAAGGCTTCCCGCACTGGCTGGCGGCTGACAGAGAACGTGTCAGCGATTTCTTTTTCCGACAGCGCTTGGCCAGGGGCCAGCACCATTTGAATGATCGACTGCCTTAATACTTGAAATAGCCGCTGGCGAACTGAATCGCTGTCACGGGTTTCCTGCCATAGCGTTTGTAATGTCGTCTGCATAAACCTGAATCCGGATATGAAAGCTTGCCGGCCGTGGCGGCACCTTCTGACATGACTAGTATGGTAGTATGGATGAGATAGAGAAAGCCCCCACCGCTTATACTTTAGTCGCTCGACACTAGCGTAGCGCGCTGTCTTTTTCTGACCAAGCTGCACGTTATGTATATTGAACGGCGCTTTACGACAACTTTTTTGCTGCTCACGACGACACACTAGTAGGCGAACAAACTGCTTATTAGAGAGCACGCTATGAATCGCAATGTCATCCTTACCTGTGCCGTCACTGGCGCAGGTGATACCACCGCTAAAAATCCCAATGTTCCCATTACGCCCAAGGCCATCGCAGCCTCTTGTATTGAGGCTGCCCATGCTGGGGCCAGCATCGCGCACATCCACGTTCGCGATTTGGAAACCGGCGGCATTAGCCACTCTACAGAGCAGTTTCGTGAAGTGATGGAGCGCGTACGCGAGGCCGATGTGGATATCGTCATGAACATCACAGCGGGCGGTGGCGGTGACTGGATACCGGATGTGCAAGACCCCTCTCGCGGCGGCCCGGGCACTGATATTCAAACACCGGCAGAACGCCATGCACCGGTGGGCGAGCTACTTCCTGAGCTTTGTACCCTAGACTGCGGCAGCCTCAACTTTGGCGACATGGTGTACGTAAACCCTGCCGATTGGCTGCGTGAACATGCTCGTCTCGTTCAAGCCGCTGGCGTTAAGCCGGAACTAGAATGCTTTGACCTAGGCCACGTCTGGTTTGCCCGCCAGCTTCAGCAAGAAGGCTTGATCGACGGCGATCCGCTTTACCAGCTCTGCTTGGGCATTCCTTGGGGCGCCGAAGCGGACACCGAAACCATGTTAACGATGCGCAACAAACTTCCGGAAAACGCTAACTGGGCAGCTTTTGGTATAGGCCGCCATCAAATGCCGATGGTTGCTCAAGCGGTGCTGCTGGGTGGCCACGCACGGGTTGGCTTGGAAGATAACCTGTTTTTGGAAAAAGGCGTGCTGGCCAATAACGGCCAACTGGTCGAGAAAGCCGCGACCATCATTGAGAATCTTGGCGCTCGGGTGATGACGCCTGCTGAAACCCGCGCCCATCTTAAATTACGTGACCCTGCCGGAGGTGGCCTATGAATCGCTTAGCCATTATCGGTACCGGCGTGATTGGCAACGGCTGGATTGCCCGCGCCCTCGCACAGGGTTGGAATGTGGTTGCCTTTGATCCTGATCCGAACGCGCCAGCGCGCACCCAAGCGTTTATTGACAACGCTTGGCCCTCGCTAACACAGCTTGGCCTGGCACCCAACGCCAGCCCGGAGCGACTGACGTTTGCAGCGACGATTGAAGAGGCAGTTAACGGCGCGGACCTGATTCAGGAAAACGTTCCTGAGCGACTAGAGCTTAAGCAAGAAATTCTGGCCGCCATTGACGCCGCCGCAGCAGCCGACGTCATTATTGGCTCGTCCACCTCTGGCTTCAAACCTACCGACCTGCAGCAAAACTGCCAGCAAGCGCCGGGGCGTGTCATCGTCGCCCACCCCTTCAACCCGGTATATTTATTGCCGCTGGTTGAGCTTGTCGGGGGCGAAGCCACACAGCCCGCGCAGATTGCTAGCGCCCAAGCGCTTTATCAGTCGCTCGCCATGCGACCACTGGTGGTTCGTCGTGAAATTGAGGGCCACATCGCCGACCGTTTAATGGAAGCGCTGTGGCGCGAAGCCTTACACTTAGTCAACGATGGTGTGGCCACCACTGAAGAAATCGATGCCGCCGTGGTTTATGGCTGTGGTCTGCGCTGGCCGCTGATGGGCACGTTCCTCACTTTCCACTTAGCCGGTGGCGAGCCTGGCATGCGCCATATGCTGGAACAATTCGGCCCCGCGCTAAAACTCCCCTGGACCAAACTGGAGGCCCCAGAACTCACCGATGAGCTAATCGACAAAGTGGTCGAGGGCTGTGAGCACCAAGCCGCCGGGCGCTCAGTAGCCACGCTGGACCGGCGTCGGGATGACTTTTTAGTCGAACTGTTGGAGGTAGTGCAAAAATACTGGCCGGAAGCCGAAGGGCTAAAGGGACGCATTTAATGATCATCCATGAAACCCACGTCGCACCCGAGTGGGTCGACTACAACGGGCACATGAACGACGCGGAGTACGCCCGCGTCTTTTCCCAAGCCTGTGAATCGTTGATTGACCACATAGGTTTAGATGAAGCGGGCCGTGAGCACTATGGCTATACGATTTATACCCTGGAAACCCACCTGTGTTATCGCCGCGAAGCACAGCAAGGCCAACCGCTCAATATTGACCTAACGTTGCTTGATAGCGATGCAAAACGCCTGCACGTGTTTTTCGCCATGTTCGACGATGAAGGCAACCTATTAGCGACCAGCGAACAAATGCTGATGGGCATGGCACAGGACTCTGGGCGACCAAGCCCGTTTCCCGAAGCAGTCGCACATCTTGTAGCAGCACTGCCACGAGCAAGCAGCGATGCCTGGCCGGAACTTGCTGGCCGCACTATTGGCATTCGACGCTAAGGGTTACGACGCTAATAGGGACAGGAAAGATGAACATAGAGGCCTTTATTCAGCACTTTAGCGCAGGACTGGCGGCGATGGATGAGCTGCCCTTGCCACAAGCGCGCAGCGCCTACGATAAGCTTTGCCGCACGTTCGCCCCACCTGACCCGCTGGGAATGAGAATTGAAAATACCGTTTTGAGCGGCGTTAGCGTGCGCCGCTTTATTCCCCAGCAGCTAGCACCGGGCTGTGTGCTGTTTATCCATGGCGGCGGATTTACCATCGGCTCAGTGGAGAGCCACCACGGCCCCGCCGCAAGCCTAGCTCAAGCGCTAGGGCGTGAAGTGGTCAGCGTCAACTATCGGCTGGCGCCAGAGGTAGATTACGCGGCTATGTTGGCAGACTGCCAAACGATACTAATGGCCGTTCAACCTATTGCGTTAGTGGGTGACAGCGCTGGCGGGAGGTTAGCTATCGACCTTGCACGTTCACTTATCGAGGCGCCGCCGTTAGGGTTGATTTACCCGCCGGTTGGCGAACTGTTGCTGGAATATCTCGGTGAAGATGCACCGCTGCTGTCACGTAGTGACGTACTCGGCATTCGAAAATACTGCCCAGAAATCAATGCACATCAGTTTGATCGACGCCCTCCTAGCACGTGCATTGAAGTATTGACGGTAGCGCACGACCCGCTAACGCTGCCAATGGAAGCTGCCGTTACTGGCTGGTGTAAAGCGGGGGCTTCAGTTGGCTATCGATGTGCACCGCAAATGGTGCACGCCGCTCTTCACGCCCAATCCCAACTGCCCGCCATGGGCGCGGCATGGCAGGACTTTTGCCTTAAACTAAAACAGCGCCTTAATGAATAAGGCGCTGTTTTAAGAACAACCGATACGTTAAGAGCCGAACTGCGCACGCACCTGATCAATAGCGGGTTCGCCATCGCGGGTTTTAACGCCGTCTAGCCATTGGGCTACAGTGTCTAAGTTATTACTAATCCACTCCTGCGCGACATCATCCGCCGCACGCTCTTCATAGCTATACTCGTGCACCCAGTCATTTTGGTCTTCAATATCGATCACGTATTGTGACAAAAAGCGGTGAACCTCGGGGGCTTCCTCAGCTAGGCTGGCAGGTGTGACCGTCCACACGGTGCTTTCAATGGAGGCTACGCCTGCATCATCACTATCGGCTAAATACGCCAAATCAAAGCTCACGTTCATCCAGTGAGGCTCCCAGCCGACAAACGTCACCCACTCTTCATCGGCTATTTTTTGTTCAGCTTGGGCCAGCATGGCCGAGGTTGAGCTTTCACTCAGCTGCCAATCCCCCAGGCCTACAATGTCGTTATCAATGGCGTTAAGGATCGCCTCGTTAATACCGGTGCCCGCTTCAATGCCTTGGATTTCTCCACCGAATTGATCACGATGTTCGGCCAACTCAGCCACGGTGGTCACCCCTGCATCATAAACATACTGCGGCACGACGAGCCCGGAATTGGCGCCTTTGATATTGGAAACCACTTTTTCTACTTTTCCGTCAGCCACCAGAGGCTCGATCATGTCAGTCTGGACGGGATACCAGCCGCCTAAGTAAATATCCAGATCGTTACGCGATAAGCCGCCCAGAATAATGCTCACGGCTAAATCTTGCTGGCGCGTTTTATACCCCATTGTCTCAAGTAGTTGAGCAGCCACTTCCGATTTCACGGTAACGCCAGGCCACGGCGGCACGCCAAAACGCAGTTCATCAAGCTCCGCCATCGCTGGGGCGGCAGCGAACGCAGAAAGTAAAAAACCCGCTGTAAGTGACAACGACTTGGTAGTGTAAGACATGAGGCTAAACCTTTTATTAACTGGATTATGTTATTAACTGGATTAAACCAGTATGCGCCGCTACCTGCAGGTCACTAAGCATGAAGCGACACTTACCAACCACAAGGCGCCACTTCTTATTTAAAGGGCTTTTCTACAACGGGGTTGAAAATCACCGGTAGCGAACGGCTCTTGGTGAGTAGCCGTAATGGGCACGAAACGTGCGCGCAAAGCTTGATGACGAACTAAACCCACAGGCCAGCCCCACCGCCAGCACTGCTAAATCGGTCTCGACCAGCAGCCGCTTGGCGCGTTTAACGCGTAGCTGCAAGTACCACTGGCGAGGCGTCATGCTTAGCTCTTGCTCAAACAAGCGCTGCAACTGGCGAACCGACACCTCAACGCGGCTTGCCACTTCTTCCAGGCTGAGCGGCTCTTCAATGTTCTGCTCCATTAGCGCAACCGCTTCTACCACGTGCCGGTTATGAGTGCTTAGCCGCTTTACCAACGCCGTGCGCTGCTGGTCGCTGCGCGTTCTAATACGGTCATGAATAAGCTGCTCAGAGACATCAATCGCCAGCTTCACTCCATGGCGGCGCGCAATCATTTCTAGCGCCATATCCATGGCTGCCGCCCCACCCGCGCAGGAAAAACGCCGTTCGCCTAGTTCGTACAGTTCGTCAGTTGTCTCGATACCCGGGAAGCGTTCGCGAAACGCAGGCAGGCTCTCCCAGTGCAGCGCCACCCGTTCATGCGTTAGCAACCCGGTGGACGCGAGCAAGAATGCCCCAGTATCAATACCGCCTAAACAGCAGCCCGCCTGGTCTAACTGATGCAGCCATGCCATTAAGGGCCGAGTAAGATGGGCTTCTGGCGTGAAACCGCTGCACACTGCCAGTGAGGGCAAATGGTGCACCTGGCCAGTTGATTGATCCGCCATTAGCGTCATGCCGTTCGACGCCGTTACCGGCCCACCGTCAGCGCTAATCAGCGTCCAATCAAACAGTGGGCGATCAGAAATACGATTCGCAATCCGTAACGGCTCAACCGCTGCGAAGAAGGCCATCATGGAAAACTGCGGTAACAATAAAAACCCCACCATTTCAGGTAAAGGGCCTTGGTAATCAAGACGCATAGCATTGCCTAGAATTGAAACGTTTTATAGAAAAGCGGCTCTACCATAGCGTGTTCGGCTCTTAAGATCGGTAATCCATCGAAAATAATGGCGTCGTATATTCAATATCGGCTAACCAAAACAGTGCCGCATAGAGGACGTAACCATGAACATTACACATTTAGAGCACGTCATTATTGCGTTGATGATTCAGTGCGCCTTGCTGTGGCTAGTCTCGGCGAAGATGGGAGGCACTATCGCCATTGCGCTGCTACTGGGAAGAGAGATTGCACAGCACGAATATCGGTTGGGTATTCAACGCGGCTGGGAATGGGGTGAAACATTACCGGTTGGCATGTTCGAGGGCGTTTGGCGCGGCTGGACTCTCGACTCAGCGTTCGACGTACTGCTACCAGCAGCAGCCTGTGCCGTACTAGCCACTGCCATTAGCGTTTGGCGTAGAAAAAGCAGCGCGCTCAAATAGCCATGTTTATGGCTTCTGAACTCTGGCTCCTGACCTGTGAGTTTAAACACGCTTAAACTGGCAGCACCGAACACTGATCAGTCATTCTCCATCCGCTCGTTACGATAGAGCTGCCCCTGATTTTCTACTCGCCCATCGGGTAAGCGGCAGTATCTTCCGGTGCCCAGGCTGGTTTCTTGAACCTCCGTCTCACCGCCAATACTTTCGCAGTATTGAGCTGCGCGCTGGGTCATATAGTTTTGCGTGTTATCACCCCCACCCTCGCTTGCACAACCTGCCAGCAACAGCAAAGCGCTCATTAAAAAAACCTGACGGCCCTCACGCATCAGCCTTTTAACGTTACACCCTGCCTCTACCGGCGTTGAAATCATCCGCATGGCGGCCTCCTTATATGTTTCGAACACTCATTCATTACCTTAGCGCCGCACGCTATCAATGGCTATCTTATTGATGCCACCATTTGCTGTTATCAAAAATGGTAGCTAAGCTGTAATCAGCCTCGCAGATGTATAGCTCTTGTAGATAGACATGAGCTGTACCGGCGGGCAGTACCCTGATCATAAGGCCAAGATCGAATTCAGACGGCCAATATCGAATTCATAAGGAGAGTGAAGCTATGTCCAGCCCTGAACATAAGCAAAAGATCTGGAAGATGATCAAAGATATCAAAGTTGGCATGCTGGTGACGTTAGACAACGACACCCCGCGCGCCCGGCCAATGCACTTAGTGCAAGCAGAGTATGGCGGCACCCTGTGGTTTTTTACTCGGCGCAGCGCCGAAAAGGTGTTTGAAGCCAAACGAGATCATGATGTATGCCTCAGTTTTTCTGATCAAGAAGATGGCGTGTACGTTTCGCTTTCCGGAAAAGCTAACCTTACCAATGATCGAGACCTAATCGAGAAATACTGGAACTCTTTCATTGCAGCCTGGTTTCCTGAAGGCAAAGACGACCCGGATGTTGCGCTGCTGGAAATTAAAGTAGAGATGGGCGAGCACTGGAAATCAAAAGAGAGCAAAGCCTTCCAGCTTTACGAAATTGCGAAAGCTAACCTGAAAAAAGACGCCACGCCGAACCTCGGTGAAAACGAAAAGTTCGGCGGTTAACGTCATACCCAAGCGCCCTACTACGGGGCGCTTATTCCGCTACGCCGTTACATCTACATTCTTATATCGCATAGCCGACCTGAATCGCGTCAAGGCCAGAAGCGTTGACTATCAATCACCGTAATGAACGGCCGTAATAGCATTTTTAGGCGACCCATCCACTAGCCGAGTACTGTAGGTAAGATAAACAAAGGTTTGCGTTTCGGTGTCGTGCATACGCACAACGCGCAGATTTTTGAACAATGCTGAGCGGCGCTGGGTAAAAATCACCTCTTGCTCCTCCACATCAGCCGGGGTAAACACTATCTCTCCCGTTTGCCGGCATACCACGCTGGCCTCACTTGCCTCTTCAGCCAACCCTACCGCCCCGGAAATGCCGCCGACCTGCGAATAGGAAATATAGCAGGAAATACCCTGCACCTTCGGGTCATCAAAACGCTCTACTTCAATGGTGTTATTGGGCCCGAGCATACGGAACTCGGTACGCACGCTGCCAATATGAGCATCCTGCGCCAACAGCACAGGCGGCAGTAGCGCAAACATCATGGCAAGTGTGTTTAGAGCAATGCGTTTAGAGAAAAACATGGGGAGTGTCCTTTCCGTAAGTAGCGGAGTAAGCGTTAGACGCAGAGCATGGCTAACGCCTACCATTTAAACGGCAGCCGCTGAAAATCACAAAGCAAAACGAAGACGCAAAAGAAGAAAACGACTGTGGTGGGGATATGGCGTCCCTAGAAACACCACAGTGCTGTGTCTATCCATCGCAAGCACAGCCACTTGGCTGATGGCAGGTATAGCTGCGACTGATGCAGGAGTTGCCGCACGCTTTACCCTTCCGGCAAACTTTACAGCAACCGCCTTGGGCTAAGGCCAGCTCTGTGGGCAGAGTATCAAAAACCAGACCGCACTCTGCGCTCTCCTCACTCACTTGCAGCTCAGCTTGGGTTATCCATGTTTCTGAATCGACCGCTGGCCGCTCAGCACTCACCGCCCCGGCGAAGCACAGCGCCAGTACTAATATTATTGCTCGGATAGTCACCTGCGTTCCCTTCGTTTATTTTTTTGGCAGCGGAGTATAAGCGGGAACGGATTAAATAGGGATTTCTTAATACCCAGGCTGACGCTGATCAGCCATTTAAGCTTCGAACTGAGGAGGGATTCCAATCTGGATGCGGCCTAAAGACCATAACGGCGGGGATTAAAAAAGTGGCAGTGAAGACTAAAACAAGTGATATGGCGTCCCTGGCAGGATCATAACCTGACTCCTAAGATCATGATAAATATAACTATCACTAATTATAAAAATCTCTCGCATACCTTGCCGCATACCATTTGTAATTTGGTAGGCCCATTTCTACTACCCTGCCATTGGAAAGCCATCTACCTTTTCATAGCGGTATTTTTTGCAGGGGGATATACAATGCAACACCAATACGTAAGCACCAGCCAGCTAAGCGAACGCTACGGCCGTTCATCACGAACCATTTACCGCTGGCAAAGAACCATAGGGTTCCCGAAACCTCTTATTCCTGGAGGCAATGGTTCAGAAGCGCGCTGGCGAGAGAGCGATATTAAATCATGGGAAGACAAACGGATGTGTGATGAATAGTTGAATCACAGTCGGTTTCAACCAAGCGCTTTAGAACGGTCTGCTAGAAGAATCGCAGAAATAGCTCTGTAGGTTTCATCGCGTTCAACACTATGGCCTGATGCAGGAACGAATATGGCAAACCTTATTACTGCCAAGGAGCTGGCTAAAAGGCTATCAGTAAGCCAGCGCAAAGCTTACTCACTGAAGAGAGTTGTTGGCTATGTCCAAATCGAGGGTAATATCCGTTTCGAAGTAGAAGCTGTTGAGGCATATATTGCAAGTTGTAAAAGGAGCCCACTACCAGACCCCCACAGCAAGTGGGAAGCACGAGTAGGGACTTCATCAGGCTCAACATCCCGTAAGCATGTCACTGCAGCGGATATCAAAGCGCTCCTAGACCAAAAGAGGAAAGAAAAGCAGGAGTCGATGCATGCAAGAACGGTTCGTGACGACCAGTGAACTATGCGAGCGCTACGGACGCCACCGGAACACGCTGCAGCGCTGGCAAACAACGAAGGGCTTTCCCAAGCCGGTTATCCAAGGTGGCCACGGCGCTGAATCCCGGTGGCGCGAAAGTGACCTTAAGGCATGGGAGGATAAGCAGGTATTTGGAAGCTAGCCCCAAGCATCTCTTTAAGATTGCAGGCACCGAATATAGCTGTGTCGATTATAACGAGGCTTCCGATCTTAGCATTTACTAGCATCTCATGGGGTTTAAGGGTCATTCCATGGCATACGCCTAAATCCCTACTTTTCCCTACCTTGTGCCCTTCCCTGTTATCATCACGCGCATGTGGCTTCCCTGTTGCGACAGAGTATCTTTAAGAGACTCTGTTGGCACTAGTGGTGCCCTAATGTTTCAGGGCATCTATTCAACGAGCGCAATTTTGCGTCCATTGCCATTATCCGATTATCGGGTATCGTCGGGAACGACGATTTGGCGCTCTCGATGTAGGAGCCCTTGAAACCAAGGGCTCGTTCCTCAGTCCTATGATAGTGCGCACCACTGTTAATCTCCTTAAATTCAAGGAGAGTACTACGAAACTTTCGTAATACCCGGGATTAGGGGGATTACTCTGAATAACCTCCTCGAATTGCAGGTATTAAAAAAGCCCTAGCTTTCGCCAGGGCTTGATTCTGTTATCTACCTGTATGCAGGCACGCTAGTGCGGTAGGTTTGATAGGCCATACTTATACTTTAGCGCCTTGTGCACTTTGCCGTCAGTCAGCAGGCTATTCACCCATATATCGATGTACTGCGTGCCGTTTTGATCACTGCGCTGCTGAACCTGGCCAGCTCGGCTAGCATCTTCATGCATGTGGATCTCTAATTTTGATGCTTCCGGCTGGCTTTGCTGTGGCGCATCCTGTCGGCGGTAACGCTCCAAGCGGTCAGTAACTGGTATTGGTGAGCGGCTGACATAGCCGCCATCTGCGTATCCAGATAAACCCTTACGCATCGCTTCAACTACACCTACGCCACCGGCGCGGGCAACGTCGCTCTTGCTCCATACCACTTCATCAGCGTGGACTAGGCCCGCTATGTCGTGCTTAGCTCCCGGGCCAGTCCAGCCGCCTTCGGCAAATCCGGCAAAGCTGCCGCTACTTGAGGCGCCATAGCTACTGGAAAACAATCCGCCAAGTTGACCTCCAGCAGCAGACACCGCATAAGCAGCGGTCATTCCCGCAATCGCTGGGGCCGCGTTAGCACCAAATGATGCAAGTGATGCGGCAGCGGCGGCAGGTGCGTAGGCTGCCGCAATGGCGCTACCTGTTGCGGTCGCTGAGCCAATAGCCGCTGCTTCTGAGGCTTTGCCCATCGTCATCTGAACCGCCTGATAAGCCAGCCATTGCCCCGCCATCTGTCCCAGCGAATTAATCATCGACCGGGCAATCCCGTCGGAGAGGTTATAAAACGCCTCTCCGAAGCTCTGGCTATCAAAGATCATGGCTTCGAAAGCGTTACCAAACCCTCGCTGGAAATTCTCAGCTGTGTTGGCAGCGAGCTGATCGAAATCGGTGAGCGCGGTTTCAGCCGACTGGAGCCACTTGGTCCAGTAGTCGTCCTGTCCCTGGCTGGCCAGTGGGTTAGTAGGCGCACCCAGACCACCACGAACCCCAATCTCAGCCCCAAAGCCACCACCGCCACCGTACACAGCGCTAGCTGTCTGCGTGCTTAGCTGGGCCTGCTCTAGCTGGTTAAGCGCTTCTAGGTAACGCATGACGCCCATCTCGCCTTTGGCCCATGCGAGCGTTAAAAGCTCTTGATCGTCGCGATAACTGCGCTGGGCGGCTTCAAGCGGAAACAGGCGGTCGGTTAGGGATTGGAGGCTGGAGGCGAACTGTTCGGCCTCGCGCCTGGCATCTTCCATCGCCTTTTTGGATGATCCAGATACATCTTGGATAATGCCGCCCAGTCCAAGCATGCCAGCGCCTAATCCATCTGCAGCCTTGGTGCCTTCGCTAAACCCTTCGGCCACCAAGCCAAACTCACCGCGTGCCATGCGAGCTTCAAAGGCAGCATCTGAAATATTGTTACGCAATACGCCTAAGCGATCAGACAAGCCCCCAGCCATGTTGCCTAGGTAATCGGTGTTTAGATTTTCTTGGCTAATCTGGCCTACTTGCTCAATAGCTTCCTTAAAAGGAGCTGTGAAATTGTCCGAAAGCTGATCGCGAAGTTGGTTAAAGGAACTAAAGGATCTGTCACCAGACAGGATGTTCAACAGATCCATCATAAAAGCTCTGCTAAGACCCAGCGTATCTCTAAACGCATTAGAGAAGGCATCTCGAGTAGCGCCAGCAACAAGGCCGACAGAGCTGCCAAACGTGTCCATATAAGCAATCATGCCATTGGCAGAATCCCGCGCATCGCTTATTAGGTCACTATACATAGCCGACCACACGGCGCCTGCTAGCGTCGCACTGCTGGTCATTAACTGGCTGGCGCGACCGAGCGCACTTTCGGTATCGCTAAGCATGCCGCCGGCTGCATCACTTACCGTTCGCTGAGTACCTACCCACACGCCCTGCGTCCAGTCCGCAACGCTCGCCTGCGTATCGCCAAACTCCATAGTGGCGTTACGGGCTCCATAGTAAGCGCCAGCTAAGGCGGTTACGCCGGCAGCTGCTAGAACGATAGGGTTACGACGTATCACCTTAAGAAAAGCGCTCTGTGCCGTAGTAACGGCCCAGGTAGCGGTAGCCAAGCCGTACTTTGCGCCCGTTAAGGCAATAACCGCTCCAGTAGCACCACGAAGCGCCCAATCAAGCGAAACCATTTGATCCGTAATAGGGCCAACGTTGTCCCGCACTGCATCGGCCGCATTCACCATCATCCCGGCGATACCTTCACTGGTACCGAAAGCCTGATCGATAGAACCCACCAGCTCTAACGCGCTATTGCCAATCAACGTAAAGCCATCGGCCAGCGTTGCAGGCATAGCGTCGGCCTCTTTACGCAGTACCTCCATCTGGCTCGTTAGTGCCGCGATTACTCGCTCAGTGGTTAGCGTCCCTGATCCACCCATTTCACGGAGCTCAGAGGTAGCCACACCCAAACCATCAGCCAATGCCTGAGTGAGTCGATCACCACGCATCAAAACGGTGTTCAGCGCATCGCCTCTTAGCTCACCCAGAGAGAAGGACCGGGATAAAGCATCCATAACAATGGCAGCGTCTTGCCCGCGCATGGAGCTAATTACCATTGAGTTGTTCAGAGCATCCGACAGATCAAGCTGGCGCTCAGTGGATACGCCAAGCTCTCGCATCGTGTTGGCATTGGCCAGGAAGGTTTCAGCAGTCGCGTTCAAGCTGCTATAGGTTGAGCGTGCAGTCTGCGACAAGCGCTGCAGGGTATCCGTCGCAGTGGCAGTGCTGCCTGTAGCGTTGGCTACACGGCTATTCAGATCGCTCCATGTGTCTGCATAGGTGCTGATTTGCCTGATTGAGAAGGCGCCAGCCAACAAGCCAATGACTCGGTTAACGCGGCCCATAGCGGCAGCAGTGGCCTCCCCGCGTCCTTCGACTTGCGAAAGCTTACTCTCCAAAGCTCTCAGGCTTTTCTCGGCCTTACTGCTATCGATAATGATTTCAAGGCGTGAGCTGCTTGTTTTCATGATCGGCCACCTTTCAGCCTACTGACAGGACCATTACGCTTGAGATCGCGCTCCAGGTGGAGGCGTTCGCCTTCGCTCAGCTCCTTCTTCGGGCAAAGCTTATCAACTAGTTCGCGCCGATCTGCGTGAGTCATGCCCCCCATTTTCACCTGCAGGTTAGCCAACGCCCTGATCATAGAGGCTGTTGCTTCACGCATCTCATCAAAGTCTGCGCTGCCGGTGGACTGCATCCACTCAAGCTGGATCACCATCGCATTAGTGTCAGCTCCAATCATGCCTGTGCCTCCTGGCGCCCTTGGCTGGCGCTTAACATATGGTCCAGCTCGATCAGCTTTGCGGCGGCGGTTACGTCACCGTTATCTACAGCCTTGCGCAGCGTTAGCCAGCATTGATCGATAACGCCTTTTCCTGGGCGCCGGTTAAGCCCCCTCTTTCCTCTTACTCTGCTCATTTGCATTTACTCGCAATTAAATTTCACATAACCACTCATATACGCAATATAATAGCTCATATACTGGCTTTATATCAGGGTGTATTAATCACAGGAGAGACTTATGGCGTTTCGCATTGATCGGTATGAAAGCGAGAAATTCACAGCAGGAAAGTGGGTAGGCATTGAGGAAAATAGCCATCTGAAGGTGGCCTATAAGGGGAACCACGAATACCTTGACCACCTTATGGCGGTAGAAAAGAAGTATCAGCGTAAATATGGGAATGTGCTGACAGCCGACCAAAGCTTAACGCTCCATTGCGAAGCCATAGCGCTGGGGCTGCTTAAAGACTGGGATAACGTCGGAGTGAATGGCGAGACGACTGCCTATACGCCTGAACTGGGAACGCTGGCACTCAAACAAAACCCAATGCTCATGGAGTTTGTGCTGGCGCAGGCCAATAACCTTGGGCGCTTTGATCGTGATACTCCAGACAGCAAAAGCGCGGCTGCTGAGCAAGAATAGCTGTTGCGTTTTGTTGCATTACAACGATGGGCCCGCCATAGCTGGCGGGCTCTTAATTAGATGGAAGCAGTTATCTGATTGGCTTTCCGTCCAAGCCAATACCTACCAAGTCGTAAATCTCCACCACCACCTCTTGTTGGCCAGCCTGCTCCACTCCCAGCGGCGCCATAATGTATTCAAGGTCTCTTGTTTCGCCTGGCTCAACCCCTCCAGGTATATCTAAACCTCCGCTCTCGTCAGCCCACGGCACCGACCTGCCAGGAGTTTTAAATACCGAGCGATACTCGAGCCTAGCAACGGGGAGGTCTGATTCATTTTCTACAGTCATATTATACGTACTGTTAAAAGCATCGCCGTGGAACTCGGTATCGATGACTTTGATTTCAGCCCAAGCGCCAGCCGCCATAAGGCTGGCCAGTGCACCCGCAATCAAACCTTTCATAATCGCCTCCCAGGGCATCCATAAGCCGTTTCTTGATCTTAGCAGGTGTTAGCCTAGCGTTAACTCTAATGCCACCCATAGCCGCCTGGCACACCTTAATAATTAATGCGCGACTTACTATTTCCGATAATTCAAAAACGAGGCCAGCCATGCAGGATAAGATTCTGAACATAGGAGAAGCAGCCAAGATGCTAGGCGTTGATCGAACCACGCTCTGGCGGATGCACGCTAAGTACAAGATGATTGCGCCGCCGGCACGTTTCAGTATCGGCCGTACTGGCTACTTACAGTCTTACCTTGAGCAGTGGATTCAGGATCGAATGAAAGAAGCCATTGAAGAGCTTAACCAATCAAAGTGATGGTACAGAGATAGCATCGCCAACGGGCGCAGCTTTTCTCCGATTACTGTTTGAGACACTTAGGCAGAGTGTGAACCTCAGAGCAGCGCCTAACCCGCGCCTGTTGATTTTGACCGGGAACAGCGGGAACAGCGGGAACAATGTTGATTGATATGATGTTTTCTGTTCCCACTACCTATTATTCACCGGGAACAGGCGGGAACAAACTGGTGGTCGCAGCTTCGCGTCTATCAGGTTTCGAGATTTTAAACCGCACAACCTCTTTTGAGATAGAACTAGCAGGCGCTTTCATACGCTCTTGAACCACAGCCTAAACCTGAGCATTCCTGAGCAAACGCGCTGCGTGAAGACAGTGCGTGAAAAGCTGCGTGATATGCTTTCCATACGCAAGGCTCAAATTGGACATAATGTGTCTTATCTGCAATTTGAATATGGCTTCAAATACTCGCCTTGAGTTGGCTCATAATGACGAATGCGAACTTTTGCTGCGAACCACGATGCGAGCTTACCACCAGTGCGCACTTCTGACTGCGCACCTATCGTGCGTACCAACTGCGTACCGATTCATACCAATCGCTCGTACCGTCATTCGTACTTTCATCTGGTCACCATCTCAAAGTGGTTACCTTTGCTGGTTACTAGACTGGTTACCACTGTCGGCTGTTCACCTTTCATGTTAACCGAGGTGTTAACTAGCTATGTGGTGGATACTGCCATGGATACCAGCAAGTGGATACTGGCGATCTGCTGGAAACCAAAGTGGAAACCAGCACTGGTGCAGCCGAGAATACCTGGTTAGCGTCGATGCTGTTCCGTAAACTTAGCCGAACCTATTGGGTGCATTAGGACATCTATCCTAGGTCTCCACCCCAACAAACCCTAACAGGCGGCCATGACTTTATTACCTCAATGCCCGGGTTGAATACCGCCAAAATGTCGCGGTTATGTGTAGCGCCAGCTGTTGCGTTCTGTTGCCTTTGTTGTTGCGCTGCTTGGGTGCCGAGCCTAGAACCTAGCTGGCTTGAAAACGTTGATAAAAAATTAAAGGACCGCCCTTGAGGCGGCGATTGATAGGCTGAAATAACTGTTTCCATGCCAACATTTGTCAACATATAGTGCGCCAGTTAGTGAGTCAAAAACTGTGGCGTGTGGACAGGCATATCCAGCCGTTTCTTTTCGCTACCAGCAATTATTTTTTTGGAGCAGTCGTTAGCTTCTGCAGCAACTCATCCGTAAGCGCGCCACTAACCACATCTAGCTAAGCATTTCTCAGGTAGGTAAGGTTTCTTTCCAGTGCCAGGGCAACAGTGCACTGAGATCGTCTTCGTTCAGCGTCGGCAGCGTTTCGAAGACGTGCTGCAGGTAGCCGTAAGGCGACAGGCCGTTGGCTTTGGCCGTTTCGATCAGGCTGTAGATTGCCGCGCTTGCTTGCGCTCCGCTTGGCGTGTGGCTGAACAGCCAGTTCTTACGGCCAACCACGAAGGGACGGATGGCGTTTTCGGCCGGATTGTTATCCAGCGGGATGCACCCGTCGTCAAGGAAGCGGGTCAGGCGTGGCCACTGGCCATCCAGATAGTGCAGGGCTTTCCCTAGCGTGCTTTTGGGTAGCACCTGCGCCTGGGACTTGTCGAGCCAGGTGCGCAGTTGAGTGATCAGTGGGCGGCTCTTTTGATCGCGTAACGCCTGGCGTGCTGCAGGTGCCAGCGCTCTGGCCTGTTTTTCAACGCCATAGAGCTTGCTGATCTGGTTCAGCGCCCATCCGGCCTTGCCGGTTTTATTTTTCGGCTGCGCTTTCTGAGCCTCGATGAACTTGCGGCGAGCATGCGCCCAACATCCAGCATGGGTGATGTCATTACGCCGCACGACCTCGGCATAGCCTTCATAACCATCGGTGAGCAGGCAGCCACTGTAATCGCCCAACAAGCGTAGGGGCACACGCCCGGCACGACTGGGGTCATAGTCGAACAACACGACCTGTTGACCCGGCGGACCACCGCGCTGCACCCACATGTACGAGGTGGCGCTGGCCTTGCGGCCTTCTTCCTGATTAACCTGCAGGGTGGTCTCATCCATGTGGATCAGCGGGGCGTTTAGCAGTTGCTTACGCAGCGTCTCGATCAGCGGCAAGAGGCGCTCACCGGTCTGCACCATCCAGCGTGCCAGTGTATTTCGAGGCAGATGGGCACCGTGGCGGGTAAAGATCTGGCTCTGCCGGTAAAGCGGCAAGGCATCCTGGTACTTCGCGGTAGCGACATAGGCCAGTAAGGTGGCACTGGCATTGCTCTTGGGCAGCAGCTTGGCCGGTGCCGGGGCGGTCTTGACGTTTCCTTCGCAGATTGGGCAGGCGTATTTACGCCTCACATGACGGATCACTTCTACCCGTGCGGGCACAACATGAAGTTCTTCACTGACCTCTTCACCGATGACCTTAAGCTCGGTGCCGTCTTCGGCACAACAACGCTCGGTAGCGTCCAGCGTATGCACCACCTCGACACGAGGCAGTTCAGGCGGCAAGGCGACGCGTCCGCCGCGGGTACGCTTGTTGGCCGAAGGTGCGACATTATCAGGCGGCGTTGCAGAAGCGTCGCCATCGGCGACGTCAGCGGGCGCCTCATCTGCGGCACCTTCGTCGTCATCGACGATGAGTTCGGCCTCATTAATCAGCAGATCGCCCTGCTTGATGCCGTACTTTTCCGTGGAAGGGCCAAACTGGCGTTCTAATGCCAGGCGGAACTGCTCATAAAGTGACTGTTTGGTGGCTTCCCACTGCGCCTCTTTTTTCTCCATCAGGCGATGAAGTTGCGCAATCTCTTGCTGCTGCGCTTTGACCTGGCGCTGCAGTTGGGAGATGTCCTGGGCGGGGGGCGTGGTGCTTTTCATGCCTTGAAGTGTATCAAAAAACCATTAAAAAGCGGAGCAAAAAAATCAGCCAACACACTTAAAATTCAATGCTTTATGAGGCTGCATGGCCTTCAGGTCATAGCCGTCTAGCAGCCAGTTCAGTTCCTGGCCACTTAAGGTCACGGCGTCACCGTCCAGGTGCGTTGGCCACTTGAATCGCTCACGCTCCAGGCGCTTATACCAGACGACAAAGCCGTTACGCTCCCAGAACAGTAGTTTGATTTTATCCCGCTGGCGATTGCCAAAGACAAACAACGCCTTATCAAACGGGTTCAGCTCCATGGCCTCCTGAACCAACAAGGCCAGCCCGTCGATCTGTTTGCGCATGTCCACCGATTCGCGACAAAGGTATACGGTCAGGTGAGTGCTCGGACGGATCATGGCGCCACCGCCACTTTTACAAAGCGGGCAGGACGATGACGGGGTGGCACCGGTAAGCCGCGAACGTTCAAACGTTTTTCCCAGAGCAGTAGATCGGCTAAGGTAAGTTCTTGTTGCGAGGCGTATTCGCTGAGGGGAATCTCGCGCACCGAGGCGTGATACAGATGCCCGAGCCAAAACGCCTGCATGGAGTTGAGTTCTTGGATCATGAGGATCTCCTGGATGAAGAAACCTCAGTGTGGTCAGCAAAACTCCGCTTGAGAAGATGTGGTTAGTGGCGCGTTTACACTCATCCAAACTATTAGATGCTTGGCTTGGATCTCTGGCGTGCTTCTTGCCGCGAGGATTGCCTTGTACGTGGTGACGCGCAGTTTTTCCTCTGCTCTGCGCATCAGGCGCGGCGTGACTGGTTTCCTCAAAGGCTGCAGCATCCAGTTCACCAAGCCTTAAAATACTTCCCATGGTTACCCGTCGGCCTTTCCCCTCTCCAGTGGCGTTCAGCCTTCCCTCGCGCACCATGGTGCGTACTGTCCAGTGAGAAACGCTCAGCATTTCGGCGGCTTCGCGGTATGTGACCAGTGCTTTCATGCTGCCCATCTCCTGGATAAAAGCCCACCCCCTTCGGGCGGGCCAAAATATAAATTTTGATTAATCCGGAAAATTTCGAATGAGCCTATAAGTAATACCACTGTTTCCAGCTTCAATTACTTCTAAAGAGGCTCCTTTGTAACTTATTTCATTAGAAGTGCTTAAGTCATATTCCACTTCGTTGTTGAAAGCAGGCCTCGCAAGACTAGAACTAAACTCTCTATAACCGATATTAATCCTATCCCCTACACGGCCGTTATATATCAGCGTCTGCTGGAAGCTATCTTCTTGCTCAGACAGCCTTTTTGACTTTTCATAGTCGCCCGCATAGCACGCACTAGTTCCTAAAGTGGTTATTACACATATTTCGGCCCCGTCTTTCTTAGCAACTGCTAGCGCTTGAATTGGGTCGGCAAAAGCTCCTCGCACTACCCCAGTAGGCTCATAAAAATCATTCTCGCTATCGTGTCCAATCTGCCGATAGGTCATATTAGGAATATCATATAGAGCGCCATCAATCATTCGATTTACTCTGAGAACACCGACCTCGACGATCGATCCCTTTTCAGCCATATGTTCCCCAACACCTACCGTCATGACCTCCCCAACCTCGGGGTAGCTCACTCGATTAACTAGCTGCTCGCCTCCATTGTAAGAGACAGTTGTACAGCCGGTTAAAGCAACCATGCTCAGCAAAACAAGAAAAATTCTTTTCATTCCAAATCCCTAGTTTATTATTAAGCTCTTTATTAGAGCTGCTTTGATTTTAAAACCAATTTAGTGGCCTCTATAGCTAGCTAGGAGAGAGTCACCTTACCGATTCCATAGAAACGCAGACAGCCGCTCTGCGCCAGCCACAAACCTTATTCCATGTAGTTAATACTGGCATAAGGTTGGGTTACTTGCCGTAGCGCTACTTTGCATAAGGCGTGGCTCTGTATTCCCACTACAACCATAACGCTGCCAAGCGATATTGCAGGCATTGCCAGCGTCATCCATGGCTGCGTATAGCCCATCCATATGCTGGGCTCCATCGCGCACGGATCGGCCATACTTGGCATCCGCCTTACGCTCAGTATCGATACGTACTTGCAGGCCCGGGCACATGCCGGCTGCCTGTAGCGCATAGCCAAAGTGGTACGAAAGGTCTTCTTGCGCGCTTGCCGTGGTTGCGCATAGCGCCAGTGCCGCCGCGATAATTAGTCTCATCTTTCCACCTTTATTGATAACCAGAGTAAATGCTTTATGTAAGCACCTCGCTGCCACTACCAGCCAAATAGCCAGACCAGTAGAAAGAAAAAGACCACCCCGACGACTGCAGCCACAACCCACTCAGTACCCGAGTACTGCTTAGGCTGCTGTGGTGCGCGCTGCCGTCTTGGTTTGCCGATGCGATCAGAGTAAGACAGCCCAGTGCCTGGGGCGCTGACTCTCGCTCGCGTCCCTTTGGAGCCGATGTTGTAGCCACCGTATTTGCTGCCAAGGCTCACGCTTGAGCTTTTCTTGCCAATATTAAGGCGCACGCCAGGCGCGATCTTTACTGACTTTCGAAATTTCAGTCCCATCACCACGTCCCCTTCGGTTATTTTTGTTAAGCGCCTTTTTAGTGCTCTCTAATCGATCTTAGCTTTAAAAAGGAGGACGAGGCTAGCTTGACCACAATGCTCTCGACAATTATCGCCAGAGTAAGAGCGAGGCGGTGCTTGATTTATTAAAAAAGCCCCGGCGGTTGGCTCGAGGCTTTTGTTCGCTTGGACGTGGTGGCCCAGACTCTACGCTGTTGGCGCATTGGCGATTCTTCGAAAGATTTGGTGACCCTATTGCTGTATTCGGCTTCCCGAGTCTAGGCAAACTCAGGATCGTACTTCTTGCGCAGCACTTCACAATGACTGATGTGCTCAAGGCACTTTAGAAACTCTTTCTTTGAGAGGCCTGCTTGATTGATCATGCTTTTCAGCAGGCTTTTGGTGAAAGGCGCGTGGTGACCATCAACAGAGACCATCCGTCGCTTATGGTTGAACAGTAAATGCTCCCACTGCTCATGCGAACCGGATGTGCGCTTATGCTTGAATCCTAACTCTTTAAGGACAGCAACAAACTCTCTTTCTGTGACAGGCCTTTCGCGCATTCCGCACCCTTACTGTGTCGCCAAAGGTGACTGAAAGCTTTCGCGCCAAGTGTTGCCCATGTTCTTAACGCCTGAACGCACCTTGTGCATCAGATAGAAGCGGGCGTAGGTAAGGCGTACAGAAAGAGGAGATTTCCTTTGCAGCATCTGTTTGGCTGTCAGCATATCGCCTTCACGGACTAGCTCGACCACATACTGAAGATGATCTTTGATCATCACGTCGAGCTTCTCGCGCGCCTCTTTCATCGAATCTGCTTGAGCGGCCAAGCTCAAATCGATGCAATGCGCGACAAAAAGCTCTTCTTCGCGATGAATGAAGCACCGTACCTTAAATACAGGACCATGCTGTGACATATTGGTATTCCTCGACATTCGCTATGCGCTTGCGGCAGTTCTTTTGCTTTATTCGCCGCAATTAGGGTGGCGCGCTGCGTATTTATACGTTTCAGAATAGGTTGTGTAAAGCCTGTTTACAACTTATGCACCGTGAACGTTACTCCGTTGGCGAAATGCTTTGCATAAACTCGTTGGAATGCTTGTCGTTTCAACGTAAGAATTAATTGTGCTCCGCGTCTACTTTCGCCACGCGCGTTACTGGTCCGAAAATCATCAGACTTAAAGCCCACTGCTCACGTAGTGACGTCAGAAAAACCTGCGTTGCCCAGCCAGAAATCACGCCTCAATGTGAGGTTTTTACAACCTCTCATGGGGTTTAAGCCAGTCTACCTAACTCGGGCCCTTCTTAGCTGGCTGTTAATGATCTCCTCCAGCCTTCTGTTATGGGCGTATTCGTCAGGATCTTCTGGCGCTACCGGCTCGGCTTTCCTTGCTCGTGGCCCAGACTTGGGGCCAGTGGACATACCACCATGTAGCTTGCACCGCCCGCTATCCCAAAGGTCACGACGCTTACAGGGGGTGCCTGCCCGCGTTTTAGCCCCGCAGCGTAGGTATTGAAAGGCCGGGTCGATGGGTGGCCGTTTACCTTCTCTTTGCGCCTTGCTCCACGCCTTGTAGCGCCTTCTTAGCTCTGCCTGATCGTCCATCGCGTCACCTATAAAAAAGGAGGCCTCTTTTAGGGCCCCCGAAATCATCAAAGCCCCTTTTTAGGGGTGTCGTAATCATCAAGGTTCTTTTTTATGGGCTACAGAAATCATCATTGTTGGCACCGCGCCAGCTCTCGCTCAATAGCCTGGCGCACAAACTCAGCACGGTTACGGTGCTGGTGGTGCTGGCGCCCTTCCATCAACTCATCAATCTGCTTCACCGTCTTCTGCTCTACGCTAACGATTAGCCGTACCGGCTGTTTGAATAGGCGAGGATTCTTGCTCATGACGGTTCTCTCCTATTGGCTATTTTGGCGACGGTGGGCAATATCCTCTAGGTGGGTTCTCAATATCTGCCCCGGGCCAAACAGGCGGGCAGAGTTCAGCAGCCTATATTTAAAGTCCTCTTCACTAGCGCGCATTTCCATCAGTAAATCACCACTAATAGGCCCTTCATGTTGAGCCGCGGCGAGAATACGACCAATCATTGTTCCCGCTTCATCGCAGGCCCGCCTAATTACCTGCATTGATGTTTCATGGTTTAAGCCATCCAGGTAATGGTCGACCACAACCCTGGTCAGATCGCTACAAAGCTGCTCCATATCGATGTTTTCATCTTGCACATTCATAGCAGTCTCCTCAGTGCAAAGTGTGGATCGGCTTGGTTTGAAGCCGATTATCCACGCCCTTCTCTTTAGCCAGCGCCAGCAGCTCCTCCTCAGTCGATCCTAGCGCCTTTGCTAGCTGATCCAGCCGATAGACCGCGTTACCGTCGTCATCCACTGCCGTTGCCTTGAGGTCGGGAAAGAACGTCTCCATGCCTTCCTGCAGCGTTTCTAGGATCGGGCCTCGCAAGAACATCGGATGCTGCTCGTCATAAGCGCGAGATATCATCTCCTCCGCATCATCGCGCTCTACGCCACCAAAGAACGCTTGTCGCGCTTTCTGCTCCACACTCGCCAGTAGCAGTATCACAGAGTGCCGCATGGGCTGGCGCAGGTGCTTAGGCTTAACACTGGCTTTATACGCTGCCCACACTTGCCCCTGTGTCAGATGATCCAGACCAGTCCCGCTTTCAGCAGCTTGTTTAATCGTATCGTGGTTAATCATGGTGCTCTCCTAAGCCGCCGGCGGCATGGTGTCAGTATCAATCAGCGCGTTTACTATCCCCTGCAGACGAGCCAAGCGAATGCGTACAAGCCCTGCCAGGGTTCCGGCAGGGAGTGAGTCGCTTATCGCTTCTAGGGTGGCAGCACAAGCCAACAATGCATTGTCGTCAGGCCATGACTGCAGCGTGTCCCGCACAGCCTCGGCACTATGGCTGGCGCTTTGATCTATAGAACGCAAGCTAGAGGCTAGGCGTGCAGCTTCTTGAATGGCGTTATCCAACATGACGGCCTCCTGTTAGCTCTTGATTGGCAGCACGGCGGCCAGCGTTATCTCGTTTGTGACTCGCAGGCTCATGCTCAGCAGCCTGTTGCCATGTGGTGATATACCGCTGGGCGATTAGTAGGGCTTGTTGAGGTGTTCGGCTACTTGCCGCCTTGCTAATCAGGCGTTCATCCTCAGGCAGTACGGCGCAATGCTCACGGACAAGCCGCAACCAGCGTGGCGCATGCTCAATGATCGGCGCACTTACAGACGCTTCTGAGGCTGGCGCATTGGGCAGGTCAGGCCATACGGCTTTAGCGGCTGACAGTGCCTTGGAATCGCTCAGCAGGCGACGACATTGCTTAAGGGCTGTGTAGGTATCTGGCGATACTTCAAAGGCGTCATCCAGCACCACCGCGAGCTCAGCAGACGCTTGCCGAGTTAGAGTTGCCATCACTCCACGCACCTCGGCTTCAATAGACTCCAAAGGCCTATCGACCGCGTACAGGCTGCCAATGATGGCGTTAATATCGCGGGTAGTAGCCAGCGATAGAGCCTCTTGCACAGCCACCCGCTTTACTGCCTCACTCGAATTGGCGCGGGAACAGCGGGAACCGTGGGAACACGCTTGTTCTTCAAGACTTTTTTCTGTTCCCACTGGTGATGGGGCTGTGGGAACAGTGGGAACACCTGCTGCTAAACGCCGTTGCCGTAAAAGATCGCGATAACTCATTGGTCACCTTCCTTCGGCAAGACAGCATAAAGGCGTTGAAGTCCGTTAAGCGTGCGCTTGTTTACCGCGAATCTTCCCGACTCCTTTTCATAGAGCCAGCCAGCCTTATCCAGCACGCTGGCAATCATCTTGGGGTCATACCCGCTTGCCGCTTCCTCCAGTGCCGCCCGATGGAAGTAAAAGACACGCCCCTCTGCCATGTCTGCCCAGTAGCCAGCGCGATCTCTGACGCCGGGCTTGTTCTCACCACTTTGAGCGCCCATCTCGCTAAAACGGCTATCACCGTGGCGCTGAATGAAGTTTGCGATACCTTCCATGATGGCTTGGTCTTCCGGCGGCAGACTCCCCCTTTCGGACTGCCATAGCTGGAAGCACGTACCAATAGCCTCGATAGACGAGCCGGGTGACCAGCCGGTTAATCCGGCATCTGTTGCCAGCTCACCGGCCATCGCAAGCAATCCAAAAGCACCGGCTGCACGACTGGAAACGCCATCTTGTGCGACTGTGAATACGGGATCTTCCATGGTGTCGCGGTAGAGAGCTGGTAAATCAGACTGCTTTATCAAGTGCTGAATAAAAGCACCTCCAGCATGTCCATAATGCTCTGCTGTTGCCGTCTTAATAGCGTTCGCAAAATCACTAGGTGTCATGCCCTGGATATCATCGAACGCACCATAGCGACGACTTGTGGCGGGTATGTCTAACAAACGAGCGTCTTGCCCCGCCTTGGCCTTCTTGCCTGCTTCACTCATGTGTGAGGCAAGGCTGCGCTCGCCACTGGATAGCAACATCAAGCGCCAGCGCTGAGCCTCACGAATACCCCCTGTTCTCGCTGCGCGCTGCTTGCCTACACCATTAGCCACCAGATAAACCATATTGCCCGCTTCATACGGGCTCGCCTGACTTATCTCATCCAATATCATGCAGGTATCGTTCTGAGATGCGGCTAAGGCTTCGATGCCATTTCCAGTACCAGACCATTGGCGCATGAATTGAGGGCTGCCCCAGACGCTACTAGCCATTTGCAAACACGTGGTTTTGCCCTTACTGGAGCCTCCCCGCAAGTTGAAGCCTAACCCTCCGGATGGCTGCTGTTTGGCTGGCCATATCAAAGGGCCAGCCAAAGCAATACAGATACCCAGCATCAGGATTGGGTTGCTCACCGCACGCCCAGCAACCTGCTGGCGCCACCCATCAAGAGTGCCGCGAACATCAAAGTAGCTGGATCGTGAAGAGTCGGCGCTAAAGCAGTAGTCCTGATTACCGATAGTGCGCTCAGGCAGAACAAAAGCACGCGAGTTGTCATGCCAGCCGGTCGTAGTAGCCGCTACCAGCCGAGCTTCTGGCCGACTTTCCATTATGTAGTCAGCAAGACGGTGGCGCTGTTTGATAACGTGCGTGTGTCCCATATCCAGTAATTCACGGCGCAGCTCTGATCCGCCTTCATTGAGTAAGCGCATTGGCAATACTCGGCGGCACCATTTACTCTCGCTATTCATAAAGCGAACCTGTCGCCCGAAGTTACCGCCATGTTCGTCACGGCTAATGGCTATCACCTCAATGGGGCCAGAAATATACACATCCTCATTGGTGGAACCATTCTGACTGGTGCGTATACCATGCCACCACAGTCCCGGAGGAAGCCGCTTGTCACCGATATAGAACCAATTCGCATGACTTGTGAAACCGGGCCGCTTTAGGCTGCTGTCTAGCGGTTCATTCTCCCCGGGCGACACCTCTTTACCCAAAGAAGCCACGCCATCAAGTGCCGATATCGCCTCAGCACTTACTAACTCCCGTTCGCTCTGCTCATTAGCGTCTGTTCCCACTGTTCCCGCGCTGTTCCCACTACCGGGAACAGCGGCATTATTATCCAAGTTACTGTTTTTCGGCTTTTTAAAGCTATCTGTTCCCGCTGTTCCCGCTGTTCCCACTGCTTTTGTAGTCAGGCAGCTTTGATCCTCCTCTATTGGGGCATCAAAAAGGCTCAGATTATCGTCAGACTTCCAGCTCATACGGCCCCCTTGCGGCATAGGGCCACGTCGGCAAAGTCGGTGCATGACGTGCAGCGATCACAAAAGGCAGGCGTGAGTAACTTTCCCCCAATGGCCAGCGCCGCTATCCGCGCTTTAGTCATACCGGGATTGCCATCAGTAAAGCGGTCATCATCCGCTGCAATCGTGATCGTCACGTCTTCGGGTAAGCGCTGGCGCAAGCGGCGGGCGACCGGCTCAAGGTTGGCGGCATTGCGAGCAACCACCACCGGGCAGCCAGTAGACGCGTAGAGTGCAGCACCTGTTGCCCATCCTTCGGATACCAGTACTCGATGAGCGCCAGCAATGCGCCCAATCAGGCTAGCCGCACCTTTTACCCGACCACCCGGCATAGGGCGCTTGGCACCATCGGGAAAGATGCGCTCCAGATTAATCAGCCTGCCCTCGACATACAGCGGTACCAGCAGGGCATTACCTCGCTGACGTAGGCCGTATGGCCGTAGCTGCTTTTTAACCAAATAGGGGTGGCTGGTGTCTGCTGGCTTGGCGCACGCCCACCATTGGCGGGCCTGCTTTGCCGTCTCAGCCTGTTTAGCGATACGCTCGGCTTCCCATTGGTCGCGCTGGCGCTGCGCCTCAAGGCGGGCTTTCTGACGCTTTTCGGTGCGCGTTATATCGTCGTCAGCATCATCGACCAGCATCACAAGACACTGAGAGTCGCGCCAGTCACCCACGACCGCTGCAGTATCTCCTAGCAGACCGATATAGCCGCTCTGACTATTGGCTCCATCAGGGATGAACCGACGCCACTTGCCTTTGCCTGAAAAGCGGGACGCGCCATAGAAATCACTGGCGACCTGTTCAGCGGCAACCTCTATGCTAAGGTGGCTAGGCATCTCGACAATGCTGCTGTACTCCGCCTGGCTTCCGATGGGCGTTTTATTTTGATAGGCCATCACTCATGGCCCCCTGCCTTATCAGCTACCTTGATCGTGCCTACCATAAGGCCATCACGTCCCATTCGAATATCAGCATCTTCGGTAGTGACTTTTAGATCACGCGGCCCTTTCTCTAGCGCTTGCGCCGCATCTTTGAGCAGGTGCGCTAGGTCGTAGGCATCATCGGCACATAACGACAGCACAACACGCTTTGAAGCCTGAGTGACCGGATGCGAAGAAAAGCGCATCGCTTCCAATAGCGCGTTAGAGGCTTCCGATATGTGGTGACAGGCATGGGCATAGTGAGCAACGGCTTCAGCAGCGACACCATCTGCATCAAGCTCATGGGCTAGGTCGTCTACTTTGTCGCCAATAGCGATAAGCGCGGTTACTTGGTCTGAGGTCAGGTGTGCTTGGCGGGTATTCATGCACCACCCCCTTTTGGCTCGCTGGTGCGGTAAGCATGTACAGTTAGCTGCTCAAGGGCGTCTATGTGATGCTGAGTGCCAAACAGAACAGCAGCCAATACGTGAGGAGCTATCACATTGCCGTCGTCGTCTGACGCATCGGTAAGCGCCATTTCAACGAGCATAACGGTGTGGCGTAGCGCGTGGAGGTGGTGGTTGATTTCGTCATCAAGCACACCGTTAGGAGCATCGAGTGATACCTGGAAGGAGCTCATTGCTTACCCTCCTGTTCCAGCTTCTCATCAAGCTGTCCAAGCTCTCGATAACAGCTCTCGGCCACTATATCGATGGCCTCTACCAGCGATCCGTAGTGATAGTCACTGTAGATAGGCGCTTCACCTTCGTTGCCATTACGCATCCTATCGATGTTGATCATGTTGGCGAGGGTGGCCATTAAACCGATACGACTTTCAAGGGCATCGATGTTGTGTTTTGCAGCGCTCATGAGCACACCTCCAGACCACTAACAGCGGCTTCAAGGTGGCGGGCTTTCTCAATATGGTGGTTGTAACGCTTCAGGCGGGTGCTAGCGCTGGTATCAGCAAACAAGGCAGCTTTAGCCATTGCTCGATGGGCAGCAGCACGTTTAGAGGGATTGGGGGTAAGGAATAGGCGTAGTTTTGCCATGGGTATAACTCCGTTTGATATGGAGTCGTCCCCGGATGCCGCCAAGCATCGAATGGGGGCGACTGTACGCAAGTTGGCGGACCGGCTCAAACGTAAACCGGCATGCCCGAAGGCATCTCGCGCACAGCCGCCATAACGCATAGCGGGCACAAAAAAAGCGCCGACTATGAGAGGGGCGCTGATGCGCCGTTTGAGTCTCGACCCGCCAAGATCGACTGACGATTTTGCGCCAGCAAGATCAGCATAGCCGTTAGTCATCAGAGTGGTCAACATCAAACACCACCCTTAGTACTATTGGTACCAGTTGGCAGGTAGTAGAGCGCTACACGGCTATGCTTGCGCCCCCACGGATCGATCACATCTTGCAGGTGGGTTCGTATGTCGTGGCCCTTCTCTCGCAGCTCACAGATACGCGCGCCTGGGCGAAGAATGTTTTCTTCTTGCAATAGCTCAAGAGTAGTAACCGGCCCACGCTTTAAGCGGGCCAGAATGCGTATGCGCTGGCTGGCGGAGTCAGTGGAGTTGATAGTCATGCAGCACCGCCTTGCAGCTTGGAAAGTAGCTGCTCCTGCGCGTAGCGTGTCAGCTCTTGCTTACGCTGCTGGTAGTCCAGGCCTCGGCCTAATAGGAAGGTGTCGCGCTGTTCGATCAGCGCCAGCAGGCGAAGCTCGGCAGGGCTTAGGCTGTCACGATCTACGCCCTTGGCCTGGCCAAAGACGGCGATATTGATCAACCGGGCTTCATTGATGAAGTGATGGCGGGCGGCAGGCTTGCCTTGGGCTTCCCGGGTTAGTTGGAGTGCGTCACACATGCCGCGGTATCCGATAGCGGCTGAGTCGCGTAGCAGTTGCCAATCTTCAGCGCCGCCATGGATTAAGCGATCAATCTGCTCATCACACCAGATTTCAAAGTCAACTGACAGCCATCGGGCGAACGGTACGGCTAGCTTCGGGTGCAGCCAAGTACCACCGCCGCGATCCATTCGCGCACGACTTGTTTCTACATATGTGATTTTCCCATATCTACGTTCAAGGCCAAGCAGGTAAGCCTTGGTCTCGGGTAGTCGCAGCCACTGCGCGGGCTCTTTACCAAAGCGTTTTGCTGCCTCAGTAGCATTGATCCAGCCAGCAGAGTTAAAGCTATAAGCTTGGCCTTCGTATTGCAGAGGGATGACATTGGAAGCAGACATTTAAGCCACCTCCCCATCATTACGAGAATCAGCAATCAGGCGGGCGGAATACTCGTAGATTTCAGCCAGAACGAACCTTAGCGGCGCGTTCTTGCTGGCGCCCTGCTGAATAGGTTTAGGGAAGCGAGAGTCTTCTTTGCGGGCACGGTCAAAGGATGTGGAGGGCATGCCCAGAATGGCACATGCTTGTCGTTTATCGATCTGGACAAACTTGGGGTCGAAGTTATCGAGCGGGATTTTACCAGCAGCTTTATCACGGTTAGTTTGCATCGTAGCGTCTCCTGAATAAGCCTTGTGGTGGCTTGGACGACTACGATGGTGGCTTATGAAATAACCCTCAGGGCAACACCATTAGGGCTTAGGGCAAGCACCCTTAGGGTGGCAAAACAACCCTCAGGGTAGGCGGAAAACCGCATGATTGCTGGCTTTTTACTCTGAGGGTAAAAGTTGAGCTCCCCTACCTTTTGCGATCGACTGGGCAGGCCACAGCTTCGATAGCCTTAGCTTTAAACTCCGAAAGTTCAGGATATTGTGCTCTTAACTCGGCAATAATTACGTCAGCTTTGGGACGGATGCCGTCCAAGTCGGGCCAATGCTTATGTTGTACCTCGATTGCCTTAGCCATCAGATGGTCGGGATGTAATGGGACCGATTTTTTTAGTTCTTCTACCATGGAGCGCAGCTCTGCAACTTCTTTCCGAAGATCATCCAACTCCTGCTTAAGGCCATCCTGATTTTGATGATCAGCGGTTTGGGTGAAGCACTCCGTTTCTGCCGTTTGCTCATTGTCTGTCAGCGCTGGCTGCATGAATTGTGAAAGCGGCCACTCATACCCCGCACGCTGGCACCATGCAATAACTGATTGGTGCTCTAAAAGCCACGTTTGCGGCTCATCATCGATATGCCATTGGGTATTCTTAGTCGCAATATCACCCATCAACACAGAATCATTGATAGCACTAAGGTAGAGCTTTTCTTTAGAACCAATAGGAAATGTCTTCGGATAATAGTCAGGCGGCTCTTTACCTTCCAAGATCCAAGCCATTTCATACGTTCGTAAGCCACTTTTAGCGGCATATATACGCATCCACTGAGGCGCAGCCTGAGCAACATGTTCTGAACTAGCATTTTGTTCCAACCCTTTAAGCGGGAAACCAGAACTTGCCAGTAAAGCGGCCACCTCTCTGCGATCAAATAAGAAATGCCGGTAATCAGAATGGAATGACTGCATCCAGTTCCTCCTTTGTATCTCCCTTGCTCTGGATAAGAGCTTTTAGGATATCATCGGGATAGGAACTTTTTTTTGGTCCCAATCGTTCCCTAGAATACAAACTCAGTGGATATGATCGATTGAGATTATACGGGTCTGAAACGGTCTTTTTACCGATCGCTTCAGCTAGGACTAGCAGAGCGTCGCTGTCGCTACACGCATATTCTCTAGCAATCATCGTTACCAAGTCTTCAATCGTGATATAGCCCTGATACCGCTTGGCTATCACATTCTCTAATGCCATGCGCACCCCTACGCACTCCAACAATAGGAGGCTGGCTCACACGGTGGAGTTCTCCGCGCTTTCAGGCCGTCGCCCTAGCCAGCCAAACAAGAGGCACATTACCTGTATGCCTTTGTCACCGCTGCCTCCACTGATAAATCAATACCGGTGACAGAAATAAACCTTGATAATCAATCGTGTCACCGCCGTCATCACTGTCACCGCTCTAAATCAACGTGTGCGACATGTGATGTAGCGCCAGCCATAACAATACTGGCTATTTATCCACTATATATATTTAGCACTTTGCTCGCCTCGCTGCCACCCCATAGCCTATCTACGTTCAACCATCTGGTATCATCCACGCGCTTTAAAGCCTACTACCTTGCTGGCGCCATCAATCATTCCATACACCTCGTCTGCCCATGCCTGCATCATTAAGCGACGCGGCTCCAGATAGATGGCTTTGTTGTAGGTGCTGCGAATATTGCCTGTGACATGAGCTAGCTGCGCCTCAATGTGATCAGCGTTATATCCACGCTCATTCAATGCAGTTGAAAGGATATGACGAAAACCATGACCGGTCTGGCGACCTGCATAGCCAATATGTTCAAGCGCCTTGCCCACAGCCATATTGCTCATGGGCTTACGCGGATCGTTGCGATTGGGGAAAACTAGGTTGAACGAACCACTATGCTGGCGCTGCTCCCTGAGCAATACGACACTTTGGGGCGCCAGAGGCATCAGGATGGCACGCCGCTTCTTAGTGCGCTCCGCAGGTAGATCCCACAACCCATTATCAAGATCGAACTCTGACCATGCTGCCTGCCTCAACTCGCCAGGACGACATCCGTTCAGCGCCAGCAACAGCATTGTAATTCTGACTTGAGGGCTGCGCGGATACTGATTAATAGCACGCATCAGCGCCGGCACATCCTGCTGAGCGACGTGGGCGTAGTTGCTGCCCTTCCCTGCCTCAATAAACCGCTCGACGCCACGCACAGGGTTGGAAGGAACCCGGCCAGCAAAAGCGGCCATATCAAATGCCTCGGCAAGAGCGCGCCTAATCTTGGCACTAGTAGCGTGAATGCCCAGCGCTTCCAGCTTTCGAAAGTACTCAAGGATGTATGCGGGCTGTATGCGAGACAAAGGTTCATTCCCCATGGCGGGGATCAAGTGGCGCTGAATAGAGAGCCACACCTTGCGCAAAGAGTTGGCGTCAACACTCTTAGCTTTCATTTCGTGCCATTCGTCCATCAAGGCGGCCACCGTCTCACGGCTAGCAGTTTGAGCTTGCTGCTCCTGAGCCTTCTTGTGCTGGCGCGGCGTCGTACCTTTGGCTATCAGCGCTTTGGTATCGGTAGCACGCTGCCGGGCCTCTTTGGGCTTCACTTCGGGATAACTGCCTAGCCCCAGCCAACTGTACTTGCCATCGGGCTTACGATATCGAAGCTCCCAACTTTTGGTGGCATCCGTTCTGACATATAGATACAGCCCAGCGCCATCACTGACGCGATATGCCTTATCTTCTGGCTCCAGGGCAGCCACTACCCTTTCTGCAAGTGGCTTAGTGCGTATCTCGGAACGCTTCATGCTCGCCTCGATGTATGCGAAGGAAGTTATTACCTGTCAGCATACACTCTCGCATACACAAAAGCATGGTTTTAGGAGGGTTGACGTGGGATAGCTATGGGCAAGCAATCAGGGCGAAAGCAGCATGAATACTGGCATTCCGGCGTTATCTGGGGGTGCTACGAGAAGTGATATGGCGTCCCTGGCAGGAGTCGAACCTGCGACCTGCCGCTTAGGAGGCGGCTGCTCTATCCTACTGAGCTACAGGGACTTAAGCTTTCTAAAATAAGCGGGCGGCAGTATAACGCGTCAGCCTAGGCAGGGCCACCGAGGAGGCTAAATCCACCCCAGCAAGCGTAAGGCAAAAACGCCGACCGTCACGGTGACGCTCGCCATGAGTGTGGTGATCGCGATGATATTGGCCGCTAATGCCACATTACCCCCAATCGCTTTGACCATTACAAAGCTTGCCGCAGCGGTTGGGCTGGCAAAGAACAGGAACAATAAACCTAGTTGCTCGCCCGAAAAACCCACCATCCACGCCGCTACGGTGGAGAGCACCGGCATTGTCACCATCTTCATCAAGCTTGAGCCTAGGGCCACCTGGCTACCGGTACGCATACTCGACACTGAGAGTGTTGCACCGATACAAATCAATGCCAGCGGCAGTGTTAAAGACGCAAAGTAATCGCCTGAGGTAATTAGCCAACTGGGTAACGGGATCGCAAATACGGTGAAAGGCAGTGCCGCAAACACGGAAATAATCAGCGGGTTGGTGGCTATGTGTTTTAACAGGCTGCGCCAGTCCGTTGACTGACCCGGTTGATAGAACGCCAGGACAACAACCGAAAACGCGTTGTACATCACAATCACCACGCCTAGCAGCAAGCTACCCGCTGAAATGCCATAGTTACCGTACATGCCCGCTGCCAGTGCCAGCCCCACCACGCCGCAATTGCCGCGAAATGCCCCCTGCACATAAATGCCGCGCTCTTGACGTGGCACGCGGTAATGCGCCCACAGCCAGCTGAGTAGAAACTGGCCCAGGGTGGCGGCAGCAAAGAACATCATGAGCGATACGTCAAGCGCAACGCCCAAGTCCGCCTTGATCAAGCTAATAAAAATTAGCGTCGGGAGCGTTGCTTTAAAAACCAGCGCAGAGGCCGTCGAGACAAAGGCACTATCGATCCACTTCAACCGTTTTAGCATTAAGCCAACAAATACCATCGCAAAGACAGGCAGCGTGACATCAAGCGTGCGGGCAAACAGTTCAAGTAGGTTCACAACGGTGTCTCGGTCAGAGTAATAACAAGTTAAGCACCTGCTTATACTCTCCTGCCATGCGTGATTTGTCACTGACGAATATCCTAATTCTTGGCGTCTAGCTACTCATTTCAGCCTGAAGCTATTTTTAACTGAGGCTCTTTTGAAGCACTACACGCGCTACATCATCTCATCATGGTCGCAAGCCATATTCACAACGACCCCGTCACGGCCTTGATCTTTAGCTTTATAACTGCCGGCATCAGCGCGCACCAAAGAATCGCGTAAGCTAGTATCGTTCTCATCAAAGGTGGTAACACCAATACTTAACGTAACGCTGTACTCCTTACCCTCATGAGTCACCGATATTTCGCCTACCTCCTTGCGCAAAGATTCAGCTATCCTTTGCGCCTGAACTAAAGTACAGCTAGGCAGCAATACACCAAACTCATCCCCGCCCTGACGGGCAACATGATCACTACGACGCACCTCCCAGGCCACAACCTGTGCAATGCGCCGCAACATCTCGTCACCAAGAGCGTGCCCACCCTCATCATTGATGGGTTTAAAATGATCTAAATCAAATAATAAAAGAGCTGAAGGAGTGCTAGTTTTTTGAAAATCAGCAAAGGCCTCCTCAAGGCGACGCTCAAAACCACGACGATTCAACAACCCCGTTAACGGATCGTGTTCCGCCTCCCAGCGCTGAATAGCTTCTTGCTCCCGGCGCTCGGTAATATCTTTGACAACACCTACTAAACCTAATTTATGGCCATCTTGAGAAAGCGTGACTACTCGCGCATGCAAGTCCAACCAAAGCAACTCATCATCGCTGCGCAAGAATCGCAGCTGACGAACAAAATCACTGCTGGTGTGTAGACTATGCCGCCACATATCTCGTGCTCCAACACGATCATCTATGTGGATTTGGGCCAGCAACGCCTCCATGGATAGGTCTGCGGAAATTCCCAGCATATCCAGCAGCGAAGGGTTCATGTAAGTAATATAGCCATCAATATTAGTGACGAACATTCCTTGCGGAGCCGCATTGAGCACAGAATCTAAGAAAGCTTGGCGCTCTTGTAAATGTTCGACGAGTAGTTGGCGCTCGCTTTCGACCCGATTAAAGGTGGTAGCAACCTGCTGCAGCTCTTCCCTCGTCGTCGCTAAAGCAACCTGCTCCCGCTGACCTACCCCCACCTCTCCAATTTGGATCTCTAAATGCTTCAACGGCGTTAAAACGCGCGCGAGCACCCACCACATTAACGGCATCATTAATATAGCGAGCATAAACCACGCCCACCACAGCCGATAAATAAATTCTGAAAGCGGAAGCTGAGCCTGATCAACGGGCAAATAGAGCCCCACTATCCAGCTGGCCGGCCATACTTGGGCGTATGATTGCAGCGCCATTTGACCGTCTCGCAGCACTCCAGCGCTATCGCCCTCCCACCCATCCAATGCCAAGTCCAACCAAGGGTTAAATGAAGCACTGGGTACCAAAGCATTAATCAGCGATTTATTTGGGTGATATAAAACTTTGCCCGAAGCCGTAGCGACGCCCGCATAGCCTTTCTCGCCCAACCGAACCTTTGATAGACGGTCAAACAAGCCGCCAGAGTTAAGGCTCACAATACCGCCAATCAAACCGGTGAACTCGCCCTCTGCATTGAGACGTGGAACGCTTACCAGCACCATCTGTATGCCGCTCGCACGTCCTATAAAGGGTTCGCTGACGTAAGGCTGACGAGTACCACGCAGCATCCTAAAATACTCACGCTCTTCACTTTCGAGCCCAATGCGTCCGCTAACGGCGGGCCAGTCAGCGACTATTCGTCCACTTGAATCCGCCACTATCACCCCCTCAAACCATGCGATTAGGGCGTCGTTTACTCGCAGCTGGGCGTTTAACCATTGCGTATTGTCATTATTGCCAATGATAGTGTCTAAACGTTTAAGCGCCTGAAAGCGCGACTCTATTTGCTGGGTAACTTCATCGGCTAATAATGTTGCTTCGTAGCGCAGATGAACCATATTGGTCTCCTGCACCATGGCTTTGCCTGCTTGCCAAGCCATGCCAAGTACTAACGTCACGACTAAAATCCAGGTAAAAGCCAGACCCAGCAGAAGCCGACCTTTTAAGGAGTGGAAGCTAATAAATCGCTTGAATTTTAAACGTTGCGCTAATGGCACCGGATTACCTTGCTATAGATCAAATTCATTCGCCGCAACCAAAGCCTCAGTATTATTAATTATATTCACATCATGAGGTTATCAAAAAAGAGCACTGGGCGCGCGTTAAAACATCCATGCTATACGGACATCAGCCGCTATTTAAAAATCGCGCTCAGCATCAAATTTCAGGTTTTAGTCGGCAGCATTCACAATCAGCATTGCTGAATTGATACCTACCGCTATTTCACGTATGTTCGCCCGCCTACTCTTTTGTCATCTCACTGCGGCCTTAATTTATGGCGAAACGAACAGCAGGCTACACATCATCAGGCATTCGCAAGGTTAGTGCCCTGCCTGCCCTGCTGACCGAATTTGATCGTTTTGAACGCATAAACCCAGTGAAGCGGAAACCAAACGCGGTGATCGGCTGGGGATTAAAGCAGACCAGCGTGCGTGCCCGAGGGTATGCCCAACGCCACCAATTGCCCTATATTGCGCTAGAAGATGGCTTCCTACGTTCGCTAGGCCTGGGTGTTAATGGCTTTCAGCCACATAGTCTTGTCGTCGACCATACTGGTATTTATTACGATGCCTCGCGCCCCTCTGACTTAGAAAACTGGCTCAACACCGATACCTTTGATGATGAAGAGCTAGACCAAGCAACGCGCTGTATGGCGTTGATTGCCCGCTATCGGCTATCCAAATATAACCACGCCGTGGATCACCCTATTCAGGCATCAAACCAGGCGCGTGTATTGGTTGTTGATCAAACCGCTGGCGACGCGTCCATTCATTATGGCGGCGCGAGTGCTGAAAGCTTTGAGCAGATGCTTGAAGCGGCCTTGAGCGAGCACCCCGATGCTGAGATTTTGGTTAAAATTCATCCGGACGTCATCGCGGGTAAGAAGCAAGGCCACCTGCTAAAAGCCGCTGAGCACCCTCGTTGCCATGTCATCAGTGAAGATCTCAACCCCTGGGCGCTTTTTGATCACGTGGACCACGTCTATGTGGTGACCAGCCAACTCGGCTTTGAAGCCCTGCTAGCGGGCAAGCAGGTCAACTGTTTCGGCATACCGTTTTACGCAGGCTGGGGATTAACACTTGATCAAATTCCCTGCCATCGACGCCGCCAAGCGCGTACGCTGACAGAAGTGTTTGCCGCGGCCTATTTGCGCTACTGCCGCTACGCTAACCCTTACACCCAACAACCCGCCACGCTGGAAGAAACCATCGCCCTGATCACCGATCAAAAGCGCCAGCAGGAACGCTATCGAGGCGCATGGTTAGCCTGTGGCTTTTCATCCTGGAAGCGACGCTTTATTGGCGATTTTCTAGGCACCGCCGCTCAGGTCGAGTATCAGCCAAAGCTACCTAGTGCACTAACCGCTGAGCCAGATTCAAAGCGGCTACTGGTCTGGTCAAGCCGCATTGATGCGAACTTTAAACGCCAATATGCCCAGCACATGGAAACATTATGGCGGATGGAAGATGGTTTTATTCGCTCGGTGGGCCTGGGAGTTGACTTAACTCAGCCGCTGTCACTCGTCATTGACTCCCAGGGTATCTATTACGACCCCGGCCAACCCAGTGACTTAGAGACACTGCTTACCAACACCACGTTTAGCGATGACCTGCTACTTCGCGCCAAGCAGCTGCGTGAACGGCTCGTGGCGCTCAAGCTCTCTAAATACAACGTGCGCGGACAAACAGACATTGACCTACCTCAGGATCGCTATACGATTCTGGTACCCGGCCAAGTGGAAAGCGATGCTTCGATTGCTACAGGCTCACCCCATATCACCACCAATAGCGGGTTATTAAGTGCCGTGCGTAGCGCCCATCCGGACGCCTTTATCATTTATAAAGCCCACCCTGACGTATTGAGCGGGGCGCGCATCGGTAAACTCGATACCAATGCCAAACGCCTGTATGATCTAGAGGCCAGCGGTCTCGATATCGCGGCGTTGTTAGAGCGTGTTGATGCCGTTCACACGATGAGTTCCTTAACAGGATTTGAAGCACTTCTGCGCCAGCGTGAAGTGTGCACGTATGGTCTGCCATTTTATGCTGGCTGGGGGTTAACACACGATTCGCTTAGCTGCCCACGCCGCACGCGTTCGCTCTCATTGGACGCGCTAGTTGCAGGTACGCTGATTTTGTATCCCGGCTATGTGGACCCAGCGTCCGGGCAGCTATGCAATGCTGAAACGGTCGTTAGCCTGTTGGAACAGGCAAGAACACAACATTCTACCCTTACATGGAAACAGCATTTTTACCGCTGTTATCGTAACTTGTTGATTAAAAGGCATTGAGTTGAAGCATCCGAAGCGTGCATTCTTATTTTTGCAAGGCGTTTGCTCACCGTTTTACCCACGCTTAGCCAAGCGCCTGGTGAATGACGGGCATCGCGTTGTAAAGGTCAACTTCAATGCAGGCGATATCGCCTACTGGCAGCGTACCCATGGCGAAAGCCACCTCTTTCGCGGCGCTGAAGACGAGCTACCAGGTTATATCAAAGCACTGTGGCAAAAGTACGCCATTACTGACCAAGTGATGTTTGGTGACCGTCGGCCCATTCATCGCCCCGCGGTCGATAATGCGGCGGCAGCTGGCGTACGTACTCATGTGTTTGAAGAAGGCTACTTTCGCCCCTTCTGGATTACCTTAGAGCGTGAAGGCGTTAATGGCCATTCGCTGTTGCCCCGTGATCCACGCTGGTTTTACGAGACCGGCAAAGCGCTACCCGAACCACCCGCCCCGGTACGCTTTCGATCTTCTTTTAAGATTCGCGCGATGCATGACGTTAGCTATCACTTGGCGGGTCTGGCGAATCCGCTGGTCGCGCCCCGCTATCGCAATCACGCGCCAATTAGCGCACCCGTTGAGTATGCAGGCTACGTCAAGCGCTTCACCCAGCTGAAGTTCTGGAAAAAACGCGACGCCCAGCGTATCAAACAACTGATTGAGAGCGGCCGCCCCTACTTTATGCTGCCGCTGCAATTAAACAGCGACGCCCAGATTCGCTACCACTCACCCTACGCCGATATGCAGGCAGTGATGGAGCATGTTATGGGCTCATTTGCGCAGCATGCACCCAGCGATGCGATGCTGTGCATTAAGAATCATCCGCTGGATATGGGCCTCACCAACTACCCTAAAATCATCCGCCGGCTCGCTGATCACTACGGCTTGCAAGGGCGCATTGTTTACCTGGAGTCTGGCGACCTTAACGCGCTGCTCAAGCACGCCAAAGGCAACGTAACCGTTAACAGTACGGTGGGTATCGTTTCGCTTGAAAAACACTGCCCAACGTTCGCACTAAGCGACCCTATCTACAATCTGACGGGGCTCACCGACCAAGGCAGCCTTGAAGACTTTTGGCAGCAGCCACAGCCGCCTAGCGCAGAGCTGTTTGGCTATTTTCAGAAAACGGTGATGCACGCGGTTCAAATCAATGGCGGCTATTACTGTCAGCCTAGCATTGATTTAGCCGTCGACAACGCCGCGCGGGTGCTAGAAGCCTGCCCGTCGCCGCTGGAGAAACTGCTATGACCGCCCTTCAGAAAACGGCTGAAAACCATCACCACTGCGTGCTGATCACTGGCGCTACCGGCGCCATTGGCGGTGCCCTGGCGCGCGCCTACGCGGCTCCAAATACGCAGCTTATCCTGCACGGACGACAGCAGGATAAACTAGAGGCCCTAGCCGAGATTTGCCGCCACCAGGGTGCCAAGGTCACACTTTCGAACATCAACCTAACCGATGATCATGCTCTAAAGGCGTGGTTGGACGAACTATGCACCAACCAAGTGCCAGATATCGTCATCGCTAACGCGGGCAAAAACACCCATCCCCAAGGAGCCGACATGCTAGAGCCCTGGGGAGAAGTACAAGCGCTGCTAGATCTTAACCTTAAAACGCCTATCGCGATGGCCCAGCATTTAGTACCTGCTATGCAAAATCGTGGCAGCGGTCAGCTGGTCTTTATTAGCTCGCTTGCCGCATGGCACGGCTTGCCCACTACGCCCAGCTACAGCGCTAGTAAAGCAGGCATAAAAGCCTACGGCGAAGGCCTTCGCGGGCTGCTAGCCCCTCACGGCATTGGCGTGACAGTGGTGATGCCCGGCTATGTTACCTCGCCTATGTGTGATGCAATGCCTGGGCCTAAACCCTGGGAATGGCCACCCGAGCGCGCCGCTAAGGCGATTAAACGCGGCATCGCGGCTAATCGATCGCGCATCAGCTTTCCCTTCCCGCTTAACTTTGGCACCTGGTGGCTTGCCGTACTGCCCGCTGGCGTTTCTCAGTGGCTAATTCAACGCCTGGGCTTTAATCATCACGGGGAGACTCCGCATGATTAGTGCGCTGATGTGGCCACTTCTTGTGGGGCTGGTAATGTGCAGCGCTTTTGAAGCTTTGCTCAACCCGCGACCACGCCCATTTTGGCAGCGCAGCATCGCGGTTAATGTCACCCATACCGGCTCTTGGCTGCTGCTCTTTGGACTCTTGGCATTGCTGCTACAACGCCCCTGGTTTGCGGTAGTGGTGGTGCTTTCGCTGCAGTTGGTTGTTATTCAGTCGAGCAATAGCAAATCACGCACGCTTAACGAGCCGTTTATCTGCCACGATTTTGAATACTTTTGGGACGCCATACTGCACCCACGCTTATACGTCCCTTTCTTTGGCGTTGGGCTAGCGATTGCCGCCAGCAGCGCAGGGGCTGTGGCTATTGGCGCTTTTTTCTATTGGGAAACATCGCTTGTCACAAGCGAAGGCGCGAGCCGCTTTTTAATCGGTGCGTTTGAGGTCATTGCTATAGGCGTGCTGCTCCTGTCATTCAGCCTGCCCAAGCAGCCTGCCATCACGTTGCAACCCGTACACGACATGCACCAGCTAGGACTATTTGCTAGCCTCTGGGCCTACGGCGTGGCGCTTATGCGTGCCCCCGTGCCTAAGCCTGAGCAATCGCCCTTTCATGCATTAACAGAAGTAGCGAAAGCGCATCCAACTGAGCAATCACTACCTAATGTGGTATTCATTCAGAGCGAGTCATTCTTTGACCCACGTTCGTGGTGTGACGACGTTGACAGCGGTCTTCTGCATCATTTTGATACCACCCGCGCAAACGCTACGCTTCACGGCCCGCTAAACGTGCCTGCCTGGGGCGCCAATACTGTTCGCACTGAATGCGCTGTGCTAACGGGCATCGCCCCTGAGAAATGGGGCGCGCGCCAATTCAATCCTTACCGTACGTTATCACGTCACACGCTTCCCAGCTTGGCAAGTTCTTTTAAAGCAGCAGGTTACCGTACGGTCTGCGTGCATCCCTATCTGGCAAGCTTCTACTTTCGCCACAAAGTGATACCGCAGATGGGCTTTGACCAATTCGTGGATATCAGTGCATTTGAGAGCAGCGACAAAGCAGGTCAATACATCAGTGACCGAGCGGTGGCACGAAAGATTGGACGCCTGCTTGAAGATGACGATAATAGGCCGCTATTTGTTTTTGTGATCACCATGGAGAATCACGGCCCGCTGCATCTAGAAACGCCCAGTCAAGACACGCTAGCCGCGACGATGCCCGGCGCGCCTTGGCCATTACCGGATCATTTACGCGATCTTGCTGTCTATTTGCACCATCTTGGTGAATCCGACAAGATGCTAGCGAGCGTTAAAAGCACATTAAATACAGCAAATCGGCAGGGGCTGCTAGGCTGGTATGGTGACCATGTGCCCATTCTACCGGAGGCCTATGAATATTTTACGCCGCCGGATAGCCGCACCCCCTACATGATATGGTCAACGCAGGGCCCGGAAGCACAGCACTTGTTAGCAGCAGGCGAACGGTTGGCAAGCGCCAACGAACCTTACGAATTAGCCGCAAACGAACTTGGCGTCCAGTTATTCAAACAAGTGTTTGGACACGATATAAGTAGCGTTATGATCAAGGCAGAACCAGAACCTCAGGAGCAAGAATGACTAAACGCGTTGCCATTATCGGCGCCGCCCATCGTTTCCCCGGCACCACCCCTGAAACGTTCTGGCAGGACCTGCAAGCCGAAAAAGATTTAGTCACTGAAGTGGCAGCCGACCGCTGGAGCCATGAAGCTTTCCAGCACCCTGACAAACGCCACCCCGGCACCAGCGTGACGTTTGCCGCCGGTAGCCTGGGTGATATCAGCGGGTTTGACGCTGAGTTTTTTGGCATTTCGCCTCGCGAAGCGGCCAATATGGATCCTCAGCAGCGCATGCTGTTAGAGCTCGCCTGGGAGGCCATGGAAGATGCCAGCATTACACCCAGCTCCCTGCGCGGTAGCCAGTGCGGGGTATTTTTAGGCGTCGCAAGCTTAGACTATTCCTATCGCATCGCAGACGATATGGCGGCGATTGATGCCTCAACCGCCACTGGCAATACGTCGAGCATTGCATCGAACCGTCTATCATATGTGTTCGATTTACATGGTCCCAGCATGTCGCTGGATACCGCCTGCTCGTCTTCCATGGTGGCCTTTCACCAGGCCTGCCAATCGATTCGCAGTGGTGAAACTAATATGGCGCTGGCAGGCGGCATTAGCCTGCACCTGCACCCTTACGGTTTTATTATTTTCTCCAAAGCCAGCATGCTCTCGCCGACGGGCCGCTGTCAGGTATTCGATGACTCCGGAAATGGCTATGTGCGCTCGGAAGGCGCCGGCATTTTCCTGCTCAAAGAGTATGATCAAGCGGTTGCCGATGGCGACAATATTATGGCCGTTGTGGCAGGTTCTGCGGTCAACACCGACGGTCACAAATCCGGCCTGACCGTCCCTAACCCCAACGCCCAGATTGACTTGATGAAGCGCGCCTATCAGCAGGCGGGCATAGCACCCGATGAGATCGACTACTTAGAAGCTCATGGCACAGGCACCGCGGTGGGCGATCCGATTGAAGCTCGCGCCATTGGCGAGGCGCTCGGTCAGTACCGTAAAACACCGCTACTGATTGGCTCGGTTAAAAGCAACCTTGGCCACCTGGAAACCGCCTCTGGCGTTGCTGGGTTAGCAAAAGCGCTTTATAGCATTCAGCACCGTGAAGTACCGGCCACCATTGGGATTCGCAAACTCAATTCGCGCATCAAATTTGATGAGTGGAATCTGTCGGTGGTTACCAAGGGCCAAGCGCTAAAAAAACAGGGCCGCCTGGTTATTGGCATTAACTCTTTCGGTTTTGGCGGGGCCAATGCCCACGTTATTTTAGAAAGCCCACCTGAGCGAACTCAGCCAACGCCACAAACACCCGGCGCACGACTACCCATTCGCCTTAGCGCGCGTAGCGAAGCCGCGCTCACACAAAGCGCCGATGCGCTGGCCAGCTATTTGCGCGAAAACGGCTCTACGCCGCTGTACGATATCGCCCATACGCTGTTTAACCGCCGCGACCAGCATAGCCATGGCGCCCTGTTTTTTGCTCAGACGTCAGAAGAAGCGGCTATCGCTCTGAGTAAATTTGCAGCGGGTGAAACCAAAAGCACTACGCTACTTACGCGCTTATCCAACGCGGCGGGGCCAGTTTTTGTTTACGACGGCAACGGCTGCCAGTGGGAAACCATGGGGCGCGACCTGCTACAGGATTCACAGGTCTTCGCTGAGGCGATAGGCCGTGTTGATGCATTATTTCAGCAGTACGGTGATTTCTCTTTACGCGCCGAGCTTGAAGGTCGCAATACTGAAAACCCGCAGGCCCAAGCCCCGGCTGAACAAGACCGTTTTACGCTGACTGAGATAGCCCAGCCTGCCCTATTTGCGCTGCAGGTAGCGCTCACAGAGTGGCTTCGCCATCAAGGCATTACGCCCACCGCGGTTTTCGGCCATAGCGTCGGTGAAGTTGCCGCCGCCTGGGCCAGCGGCGCGCTAAGTCTGGAAGATGCGGTCAAAGTCATTTACTTCCGTAGCGACTATCAAGGTAAAACTCGCGGCCAAGGCGTCATGACCGCCGTCGCTATCAGCGCCGACGACATTGCTGAATGGCTGGCAAAGCCGGGGTTCGATAACGTGTGCTTGGCCGGCATTAATAGCCCGAAAGGCATTACGTTGGCAGGCGACAGCGCACAGCTAGGCGCATTGGAAGCGGCCCTGAGCGACAAGAGTATCTTCGCTAAGCGTTTGCCACTGGATTACGCCTTCCATAGCCCGGCGATGGATAGCATTGAAGCTGGCGTCATTCATGCACTGGCCGACATAGCCCCGCAGGCCACGCAAATTCCCTACTATTCCACCGTGACCGGCACACTAATTGATGGTCGTGATCTAGATGCCATCTACTGGTGGAAAAATATCCGTGAACCGGTGCTGTTTGACGATGCTGCCAGCGCATTGATTCAGCAAGGCCATAACGTGTTTATCGAGATCGGCGCACATCCTATCTTGTGGCGTTATCTCAACGACTCTCTGCGCCAGTTAGAATGCCCGGGCCTCGTTTTTGGCACCATTGAGCGCCATAAGTCAGGGCTTGACGGATTACAGCGCTGCTTAAGCCAGCTGCTGCTAAGCGGCCTTGCTCTAGACAGCAACTTTTTCCCCGTTGAGGGTAAGCGCGTACCGTTACCGCGCTATGCCTGGCAACGTGAGCATCACTGGGTGCAAAGCACCAGCGACAGCCAAGGCCTGCTCGGCCGTTATTATCAGCACCCACTGTTGGGCTACTCGCTTTCTCAGCATGAACACACGTGGGAAAGCCAGCTCGACACCCAGCGCCAGCCCTGGCTTGCAGACCACGTCGTTGGCGAAGGGGCAGTCTTCCCCGGCGCCGGGTTTGTCGAGCTCATGCTCGCGGCAGCGCTGCAGCTAAAAGATACTCCGCTGCTGGATATAGAAGAGCTAGAAATTCGCGCCCCGCTGCTGCTAGACGGCACTCATGGTCGCACCATGCGCCTTGCCTATCTGCCCGAAGACGGTCGCCTAGAAATTCACTCGCGCGAACCAGCTACCAGCAGTGAATGGCAGTTGAATGCCGTGGCACGCACAATGCGTGAGAGCCGTGGCTTCCTGCTTAATCGCAAAGCACCTGCGCTCCCCAGTCGCGCGCCGGACTACACGCTAAACGATCATCTGCAAATGGCCGAGCGCATTGGCCTTCACTACGGCCCTTCTTTTCAAGCCATTTCACGCGGATGGATTGAAGGCGATGCGGTCATCGGCGAAATTGCCCTGTCGGAGGCGGTTCAAGCGCAGCTCACCACGCTGCACGTACACCCTGGCATTCTGGACAGCGCCTTTCAAATGTTTATACCGCTGCTCGCGCAGCACAGCGAATTTGCCGCACAGCTGGCCTTTGTGCCGGTACGCGTTGGGCGCATTCAGGTAAATACCCAGGCAGGCGCGCCCGTATTAGCCCGTGCGGTGATGGGCAAGCGTGCACCGCACTCGTTTACCGCTGATTTTGAGCTGTATGACGCGGCCGGGAACGCTGTTGCCGTACTGAGCAAAACTCGCTTTAAAGCAATTCGCCTCAACCGCGCCCATCATCAGCACTTTAGCTATCTTGATATTGAGCTTACGCCAGCGCCACTTCAGGCCAAACCGCTGACATTACCAGCCGAAGCACTGGCGCAACTGGCCAATATCGTCAGTATTTACACTGAACGAACCGGCCAGCGCTATGGCAATGAAGTAGCGCCGTTGCTTGATAGCCTGAGCGATGCGTTTGCCCAGCAAAGCCTAGCTCAAGAAACAGGTCAAGAAACGTCGCAAGAAGCAGATCAAGCACAGCATTCGCCAGACGTTATCTGGCAACTGCTGGTGCAAGACTACCCGGACTACTTTGCCCCGATCCACCTCGTAGGCCGTTTAGGACTACATCAAAATGCACTGCGCAGCGGCACTAGCGACTTAGACTCTTTAGGCATTAGCCATGACCACTTAGCGCGCTTAAATCGTGTTCTAGTGGGTGAAAGCGGTTGGCAAGCCATCGCGGGCGAGCTGGGGCAGCTGGTAGATGCACTGTTAGCGTCCCTACCCGCCGGGCAGCGTCTGCAGCTTCTGGAAGCCGGCCCTAGTGCGCCCGCGCTGGGCGAGCGTTTGCTGGAACGCAGCAGGCACGCGGCCAATAGCGACCTCAGCCATTATCGTGTGATTACCACCCACGACACCGCCCGTCATCAGGCAGAGCAGCTGCAAGAACGCTTCCCGCTGATGGACGTACAGCACCTGAGTCAAGAAGGTTTTTCCTCGCTTACTGAGCCCGCTTGCGCTGAAAAAGCACAGCTGGCATTCGTCAGCGTCAATGTCACTCAGCCCGCAGCCACGCGCCAGTTAATTGAAGCGCTACCCGCACAGCTTGCCCCTGGTGCCCAGTTAATGCTTATTGGCATTTCTCCCAGCCGCTGGCTTGATGATCTGCTGGCCACACCGGATATTGATCAAACCGCGCTGGAACAAGATACGTTGATCGGCTGGCTAAACGATCAAGGCTTTGTCGTTTCTGCGCCTATGGCACTAGAAGAAAGCGGCAGCGGTGCTTATCTTCTGCATGCGCATTATCCCGAAAAATCAGTTGAAACAATTTCCAATGCACGCTCACGTCGCCACTTAGTGGTCGCTGATTCAGCTAGCGAAACAGTCGCTGCAAGCTTGGTTGAAACACTGCAGCAGTTGGGCGCGTCTGCCCTGCTCAGCATCAGCCAAAACGTGCCTGCTGCGCTATTGGCCGATGCGCTGTCCGAACCAATGTTAGCTAATCATAGTGACCTAACGCTTAATGTGATCGATTTACGTGGGCTAGGCGCTAGCAGCACAGCCGAGCAAACTGCACGCTGCGAGCACGCCTTGCAGTGGACGCTGGCATTAGAGCAGCAGTCGCTCGCGGCCTCGCTATGGCTGGTCACCCGAGGCCTTAGCTCGCTTTGGCAATGCGCTAGCCACACACCAGATGATCACGATGCGCCCGGTGATGCTGTGCTATGGGGCTTTGGCCGCTCGCTTGCCAATGAAGCCGTAGGGCACAGCGTTTATCTGCTGGATATACCGGCGGCCATTAGCGTGCCGGCTCTTGATACATGGGCGAAGCTACTCAGCCAGCCCGATAGCGAAAACGAAGCGCTGATCGATAGCCAAGGCCACCGCTTTGCCACACGGCTACGTACGCTACCTGCGCCGCAGCCTGAAACGGCAACCTCAAGCGAGCAGCCCCGCCAGGCGATGACGCTGGGCTTTGCTATGCCCGGCCAGCTACGCCAGCTAGCATGGCGCCCGCGCCCTCTGCCGGCAGCCAGTGCTGACGAAGTGGAAATTCGCGTTAAAGCCACTGGGCTGAACTTTCGCGATGTCATGTATACCCTGGGACTGCTTTCTGATGAAGCGATTGAAAACGGCTTTGCCGGGCCAACGCTAGGCCTTGAGTTTTCGGGCGTGGTTGAAGCCGTGGGCAGCAACGTGACGCACGTGACACCGGGGCAAGCCGTAGTGGGCTTCGGCCCGGCCAGTTTCAGTGACTGCGTCATCGCTAGCCAGCATGCCATTGCGCCATTACCGGAAGGCATTAGCTTTGCCGCCGCGGCCACCATTCCCACCACTTTCTTCACTGTCTATTACGCACTCAAGCATTTGGCCCGGGTAGAGCCAGGCGAAAAGGTACTGATTCACGGCGCAGCAGGCGGTGTGGGCATCGCGGCTATACAAATCGCTCAGTGGCTGGGAGCGGAAATTTACGCCACGGTCGGCTCTGACGAAAAACGTGATTTTCTGCGTCTGATGGGCATCGAGCGGCTTTACGATTCACGCTCGCTCACCTTCGCAGAAGAGATTCTCGAAGATACCCAGGGCGAAGGTGTTGACGTAGTGCTTAACTCGCTAGCCGGGGAAGCAATCAATCAGAACCTACGCGCGCTGCGCCCGTTTGGTCGCTTTTTAGAACTAGGTAAGCGCGACTTCTATGAAAATACTCACATTGGCCTGCGCCCTTTCCGCAACAACCTGAGCTACTTCGGCATCGATTCGGACCAGCTCATGAAGGTACAGCCTGCGCTCACCCAGCGCCTGTTTGGCGAAATGATGGCACTGTTCAATGACGGCACGCTGAGCCCTCTGCCGTTTACCTCGTTCAGCCACAGCCAGGTGATCGACGCCTTCCGCTATATGCAGCAGGCGCGTCAGATTGGCAAAGTGGTGGTGACTTACGAACAGCCCATTGCGCCGCCCAAGCACGACTTATTAGGCACGGCGACGATGGCGCTCCCAGAACAGGCCAGCTACTTAGTGACGGGCGGCCTCGGCGGCTTTGGCTTAAAAACGGCTCAGTGGCTGGTAGCAAAAGGCGCACGGCAGCTGATTCTGCTTAGCCGCAGCGGCCCCGCCACAGAAGAAGCTCAAGCAGCTATCGCGGCGTTTGAGCAGCAAGGGGTGAAAGTACTCGCCTTGGCCTGCGACATTACCGATCGCTCCGCACTGGCAACGGTACTTGAGCGGGCGAAAAGCGAGCTCGCACCTTTGCGCGGTATTGTTCACGCCGCCACGGTGATTGACGATGGCTTGATCCGCAACTTAGATGCCGAACGGATCCAGAAAGTATTAGCACCCAAAATCGACGGCGCCCGTCATTTAGATGCATTGACTCGCGAGGCGGCGCTGGACTTCTTCATTCTCTATTCTTCTGCCACTACGCTATTCGGCAACCCTGGCCAAGCCAACTACGTGGCGGCTAACCACTGGCTAGAAGGCTTTGCGGCTAATCGCCGCGCGGAAGGGTTGCCGGCAACCTGTGTACGCTGGGGCGCGATTGACGATGTCGGCTTTTTGGCCCGCAACACCCGCACTCGGGATGCGCTGCAAGAACGCCTAGGCGGTTCGGCGCTGCATTCAGATGATGCGCTTAACGTGCTCGAACAAATGCTGTTAACGCCAGGGCCAAGCCTGGGCGTGCTAGAGCTTGAGTGGGGTGCGCTTGCTCGCTTCCTGCCAACAGCTGAGGCGCCTCGCTTTAACGAAATTGCCCGCGCCAGTGACGACGACAGCAGCGTGGACGCAGACGATGACATCAGCGCCCTGCTGGCCGACCTTTCCCCTGAGGAGCTGCACAGCACGGTAACGGAGCTACTGCGCACCGAATTGGCCAGCATTTTACTGATTGATGAAGACAAGCTCGATATTCATCGCTCGGTTTACGACATGGGCTTTGACTCGCTGATGGGCGTTGAGCTAATGACGGCCATTGAGAACCGTTTGGGCGTCCAGGTGTCAGTCATGGTGCTCAGTGAAGCATCGACATTGGATAAATTGGCGGGTGTGTTGATTCAAAAAATGCATCAGCACGACGACGTTGACGACGACTCGCAGAACGCGATTGCTTCGCTGGCTGCACAGCACGGCACGGAGGGTTTTGGCAGTGAAAAATTGACTGCTGAGCCTGCGCCCGCGACATCATCATCGACAACCGAGACATCATGACCGCTAAGCGCTCTGACCTGAAACAACAGCTTCTCGAACAAGCACGCAGGCGTTCCACGTCGCGTACTAGTAATGCCCCTTCATCTGAGAAAGGGGCCGAGCAGCGCTCGGTGCCCGAGCGTTTCACACGCTTTGATGCCCAGCCTGGCTATCAGCAAATCGCTATGATGCGTCAAGCTGCAGAGCAGCTGGGACTGATCGATCCGTTCTTTAAAGTGCATGAAGGCACCGCAGGAGCGACCAGCGTCATCAATGGACATACCTGCATTAACTTTGCAAGCTACAACTATCTTGGCTTCTCCGGCGACCCGCGCATTAACCAGGCCGCCTGCGATGCCGTCGCCCGCTACGGCACATCGGTTTCTGCCAGCCGCGTGGTGTCCGGCGAGCGGCCCATCCATCAAGAATTGGAACAGGCCCTTGCTAAGGCGTATGACGTTGAAGATGCCGTTGCCTTTGTCAGCGGCCACGCGACCAATGTGTCAACGCTAGGCTATCTGCTTGGCCCTAAAGACCTGGTACTTCACGACGAATATATTCACAACAGCTCGTTAGTCGGCGCACAGCTATCAGGCGCCAAACGCATGTCGTTTAGCCATAACGACCCTGCAGCGCTGGAAGCCCTGCTAGCCCGTCACCGGCATCAGTTTGAACGTGTTCTAGTGGTGATTGAAGGGCTATACAGCATGGATGGCGATATCCCTGAGCTACCCCGCTTTATCGAACTTAAGCAACGCTACCAAGCATGGCTCATGGTTGATGAAGCACATTCTTTTGGCGTGATGGGTGACACCGGCCTGGGGCTACGCGAATACTTTGATATCGACTCGCGGGACGTGGATATCTGGATGGGCACCATGAGTAAATCCATGGCAGGCTGCGGAGGCTATATTGCCGGCAGCAAACCGCTGGTCGAAATGCTTCGCTACCTTGCGCCAGGTTTTCTCTACAGCGTTGGGATGCCTGCCCAGGTGGCAGCGCCTTCATTGATGGCACTGGAGCTCCTTCAGCAGGAGCCGGAACGCGTACAGCGACTTCACAGCATTTCGCGCTACTTCCTTGAGCAGGCAACAGCACGCGGGCTGGATACGGGTAAAAGCATCGGTGCGGCGGTCGTACCGGTGATTATTGGCAGCTCTGCCGCCGCCGCTCGGCTTTCCCACGGGTTACTAGCCGAACACATTAACGTACAACCGATTTTGCATCCGGCGGTTCCTGAAAAAAGCGCACGGCTACGTTTTTTCCTTTCATGTGATCACACTCGGTCGCAGGTTGATCAAACGCTAGATGCACTCGCCAAGCTGCTGCCCTAATAAATCAGCACGTTAAGGCTAAGGATGATCGTATGGACGTTGACGAAAGCGCGGAAAACATAGTCTCTGAAAGCATAGTCTCTGAAAACCTGGTCTCTGAAAACCGGGCCTCTGAAAACCTAGCCTCCGCCTGGTATGTTATTCAGTGTAAAGGAGGTGAGTCATTTCGCGCCGCGGAGCACCTCGCTAACCAAGGTTATGAGGTGTTCCATCCGGTGCTGAATGCTCAACGCAAACGTCAAGGCAAGCTAACCACTGTCGTTGAGCCTCTGTTTCCTTATTACCTGTTTATCTGCTTAGACCAGATAGTCAGCAACTGGCGACCCATTCGCTCCACCCGTGGTGTTCTTCGGCTGCTAACCTTCGGCGACAAGCCAGTGTCTGTGCCCGCATCGCTGGTCGAAACGTTACGTGCACAGCCACATCGTCAGGAAGGCATTCATAGCTACTTCTGCGCCGGTGAAAAAGTTACTATCACCGACGGCCCGTTTAAAGACTTAGAAGCTATCTTCTCACGCTGCAAAGGCGAAGAGCGCGCCATCGTTTTACTCAATGTTTTGCAGCGCCCTCAGCACATCGAACTGCCTGTGGGCAGCTTAGGCAAATCCTAGCGCGCCTAGCGATGAAACTGCTTTTCGCGCTCAGGCTGCCAAACGATGGCATCGATACGCAGGCGCACTTCGGTGTTATTAGGTAATGGCCACTCGATGACACTGCCGACCTTGAGGCCAATTAACGCTGCGCCGATGGGGGCCATCACTGAAATTCCATCAGCCACACTGTCCAGCAAGTGTGGGTACACTAAGGTGCGAACCATGCTGCGCTCCCTAGACAAATCGGTAAAACGCACCTGGCTATTCATACTGACAACATCGTCAGGAATTTCTTGAGGATCGATAACTTCCCCACGAGACAACTCTTCTTCAAGTAGTTCCGCCACCATCAAGTCCTTGTCAGATGCATTATCAATTAGGCGCTGAAGGCGCTCGGCATCAAGACGGTTAATGGTAATAGGAGGACGCTGCCCCATGCTTACTCTCCTTAGAAAGCAACAAAATCAAAAAAATTAATTTGTTTTGAAGATGAATTAACGGTATGAAAACCTACCAACAAAAACAGCCCTCCCCCAGAAGGGAAGGACTGTATATCATCAGTATAGGCGATTCACATGATAAAGGCGATTAGGTGACGCCCTGCTCGATCATGGCATCAGCGACTTTTCGGAAGCCCGCTATATTAGCCCCTAGGACTAAATTGGTCGGCTCACCAAACTCTTCCGCAGTGGTAGCGCACTGCTGATAAATATCACTCATGATCTGCTGGAGCTTTTGATCGACTTTTTCCATCGGCCAACGCTCCATGCTGCTATTTTGAGCCATTTCTAGCTGGCTCGTAGCAACACCACCGGCATTAGCCGCCTTGCCCGGGCCATAGTCAATCTTCGCTTCCAAGAAGAGGTCTACCGCCTCTGTAGTAGAGGGCATGTTGGCCCCTTCACTCACACAGCGCACGCCGTTGGCTAGCATTACCCGCGCATCGGTTGCCGTTAGCTCGTTTTGAGTGGCGGAAGGGAAAGCCACATCACCTTGAAGATGCCATACGGCATGACCAGCGTCAGGATAATCACGCACGGAAATATAGTGCGCATCAGGCCGCTCATTGACATACGCTTCTAAAGAAACCCGCTTAACTTCTTTAAGCTCCTTCAGCAAATCAAGGTCAATACCGTCGGGGTCATGAATAGTCCCCTGAGAGTCGCTGCACGTGATTGGCTTGGCGCCTAGCTCGTAGAGTTTCTCGATGGTATAGATAGCGACATTGCCTGCCCCAGACACCAAGCAGGTTTTGCCACTTAGCGTTTCATCTCGCGCCGCCAGCATATTCTGGGCAAAGTAGACGGCGCCATAGCCCGTCGCTTCTTTGCGGCCAAGCGAGCCGCCCCAGCTAAGCCCTTTACCCGTTAGCACGCCTTCATAACGGCCTGTCAGGCGTTTGTATTGGCCAAAAAGGTAACCTATCTCACGTGTTCCCACGCCGATATCACCAGCAGGAACATCGCTATTAGGACCTATATGCCGATACAGCTCCGACATGAAAGACTGGCAAAACCGCATAATCTCATTATCGGACTTACCTTTGGGGTCAAAATCGGAGCCCCCTTTTCCCCCACCGATGGGCAAACCCGTCAGAGCGTTCTTGAAGATTTGCTCAAACCCCAAAAATTTGATGGTGCCCGAAGTAACGCTAGGGTGAAAGCGCAAGCCGCCTTTATAGGGCCCAAGCGCAGAGTTGAACTGGACGCGGTAGCCTTTATTAACCTTGACCTGACCAGCATCGTTTAACCAGCTAACGCGAAACATCACCTGGCGTTCCGGCTCAACTATTCGCTCGATAATACTGTGATCAAGATAGTGCGGAGAGCGTTCAAACAGCGGCCGCAGGCACTCAAGCACTTCTTCTGTGGCTTGATAAAATTCTGATTGGGCAGGGCTGCTTTTGGCAAGCCGAGTAAGCGTGTCGTGAACGTAAGGCATAGAGCGACATACCCTTGCAGTTTCAAAAATCAGTGGGCTGGCCAGAGCGTTGTCGTATTTAACTGCGGGCGCGTCTTCCTGCATACCCTATGCCGGTTTGGTATAACGTGTTTATGCGCAAAATTAAGACCAAAGTCTATAATATTTTGCACAAAGCTGGTGCGCAGGATAAATCAAATAAACCTTTTTTAAACGAAGAGCAGTGAAATTAAAGGCTTTCAATAATCTTCTGTTAGTCATTGGCGCTGCCTAAAAGGCAGCGCCAATGTGTGTGGCAAGAGGCCTATACGTCGTAACCTGCTTCTCGAGCGAGAACAGTATTCGCTTTCAACCAGCCCTCAATGTGACCGCAATCAAAGGTGCGGCCGGTCATGCGGAAAGCCTGCACTGAATGCCCCTCCTGCATTAAACGGTCAATCGCATCGGTCAGTTGGATCTCGTTACCGGCACCGGGTGACTGGTCACTCAATAGCTCCATCACACGGAAAGGCAACACGTAGCGCCCAATGACAGACAGGCGCGAAGGCGCTTCTTCTGGCTTAGGCTTTTCAACCACGCCACGCATATCAGCGCTTTCACCAGCATTCGGTTCGCTGCCGCCACAGTCCACAATGCCGTAGCGATACACTTCATTCTCCGGCACGGCTTCCACCATGATTTGCGCGGCGCTGTTCGCATCCCAACGCATCACCATGTCACCAAGATCACAGCGAGCATCACCCGCCTGTGGCTTGACCAGCACATCGGGCAGAATCACAGCGAAAGGCTCGTTCTGGCTTAATAAATGAGCTGCGCAAAACACCGCATGCCCAAGGCCTTTTGCATTAGGCTGACGCACGCTGGTGATTTTTAACTGCGGTGGCGCGATGGCTGCCAATACTTCCAGCAACGCATCTTTACCTTTGCTAGCCAGTGAGTCTTCAAGCTCGGCATGCGCATCGAAGTGATCTTCAATGGCGGACTTTCCGGATCGCGTTACCAGGATAATCTCATTAATACCCGCCGCCAGCGCCTCTTCCACCACATGCTGAATCAAGGGGCGGTCGACTACCGGCACCATCTCTTTGGGAATTGCCTTACTGATCGGCAATAAACGGGTACCAAAACCTGCCACGGGAATAATCGCTTTACGCACCTGCGTCATTTATAGCCTCCTTGATTAAATTACAAGTTACTTGATTCGTGAACTAGTCGAATGCCTTGCTGATACCATTTATTGGGTTACCCAGCGATAACACGCTATTCAACCATGCGAAAAGCAAGGAGCGTCAGAAAATGCCAGCCCGTCAGCATCCTTACCTGATAGTGTTGGCAGCTTACCATCCGCTAGCGGCCAATTAATCGCTAAGTCAGCATCTTGCCAATGCACGGATACCTCATCACCCGGCGCGTAATAATCCGTACACTTGTACTGAAACTCAGCTTCATTGCTGGTGACGTAGAAGCCATGCGCAAAGCCAGGAGGAATCCACAGCATATGTTTGTTTTCTGCGCTTAGCAGCACTCCTACCCATTGGCCAAATGTAGATGAGTTTGTGCGCATATCGACTGCAACATCAAACACTTCGCCACTAATTACGCGCACCAATTTTCCCTGGGGCTTCTGATATTGGTAGTGCAAACCCCGTAATATACCCTGCACAGATTTACTATGATTGTCTTGCACAAACTGATAGTTGCCACAGTTAGTTTCAAATTCACTTTGGCGAAAGGTTTCCATAAAGAAACCGCGCTCGTCGCCGAAAACTTGCGGCGTGAGCAGAACCACATCAGAGATGGCGAGCTTCTCGTACTTCATTATTAAACCGTCAATGGTGAATAGTGAGTTATGAGTGTCGAGGGATGGTAGCCATTGACTTACTTCTCGCCCGGCACTGTGTGCTTTTTACCTTTCAAAAGGCGCTGGAGATATTGACCATACTGGGTTTTGGCAAGGGGTGCTGCGAGCAAACCTAGGTGGTCGTCGTCAATCCAGCCCTGCTGCCAAGCAATCTCTTCCAGGCATGCAATTTTAAGCCCTTGCCGATGTTCAATCGTCTGAACGTACTGGCTGGCCTCAAGAAGACTGTCATGAGTGCCTGTATCTAACCAAGCAAAGCCACGCCCTAAGCGTTCTACGCGAAGACGGCCCTGCTTTAAATAGGCATTATTAACACTGGTAATTTCTAGTTCACCGCGCTCGGAGGGCTTCACAGCCTTGGCAATTTCCACAACGTCATTATCGTAAAAGTAGAGCCCGGTAACAGCATAGGTAGATTTTGGCTTTTGAGGCTTCTCTTCAATGGATATGGCTTTACCCGTCTCATCAAATTCAACGACCCCGAAGCGTTCAGGATCCTTCACCAAATAGCCAAATACTGTCGCTCCCTTCGCATGACCACTGGCACGCCTTAACTGATCAGAGAAGTGCTGGCCGTGAAAAATATTATCGCCAAGCACTAAGCAAACAGAGCTATCACCGATAAATTCCTCACCAAGAATAAATGCTTGGGCCAATCCATCGGGGCTAGGCTGCTCAAGGTACTCAATGCTCAACCCAAAATCTTCACCGCTACCCAGTAAATTTTTATACTGAGGAAGGTCTTCAGGCGTGGAAATAACCAGAATTTCTCTGATGCCAGCCAGCATCAGCACCGATATCGGGTAGTAAATCATCGGTTTGTCATAAATTGGCAGCAGCTGTTTGGAAACACCCCGTGTAATGGGATGTAGCCGTGTACCAGAGCCACCCGCAAGAATAATGCCCTTCCTATATGCAGCGTTATGATTAATGGGAGAGGTGTTCATGGGCTAATTATCCGTCAGTATTAAGGTGTGAAAGATAAAGCGGGACTGATGAAGTTGAAGTAAGTTGCTTGTGATGCTCACTATTCACTTCTCATAAAGCTCTTTCAGCGTTAGCGATAGCTGGCTTTGCCAAGTGGGCATGGTGATGCCCAGTGCAGCTTCGAGTTTACCAAGCGCCATGCGTGAATTGAGCGGGCGCTGTGCTGGTGTAGGATAAGCTGCCGTGGCTATACTCGCTACGCGCTCAGACTTAATAGCCAGCTTTTTACCTAATAAAAGAGCATGCTCAAAAATTTCGCATGCAAATCCATGCCAGCTTGTCTCGCCTTGCGGAGACAGATGGTAAATGCCGGTTGGGATGCCAATAACGGGTGGCGAGTGGTGAGTAATTAAGGCAAGACGCGTTATCTGAGCAATAAGGCGCGCAGGAGTCGGTGCACCGACTTGATCATTGACGATGCTCAGGCCCTCGCGCTCGCAACCCAGGCGCAGCATTGTTTTCATAAAATTGTTACCGCGGGCAGCGTAAACCCAGCTAGTGCGAAAAATCAAGCAGCTTGCACCACTTTGACTAACCGCTTGGTCACCTTCTAGCTTGGTTTGGCCATAAACGCTTAACGGTGCGGTAGAACTATCTTCCCGCCAAGGAATAACACCATCCCCTGGATAGACGTAGTCGGTTGAGTAATGCACTAACGGGATATCGTGTTTAGCAGCATATCCAGCAAGCTGTTTCGGTAGCTTAGCATTAAGACATTTGGCGAGCGCAGGTTCACTTTCGGCTTTATCGACCGCTGTGTAAGCAGCAGCGTTAAGAATTAGCTCGGGTCTGTGCTCGTTTAAGTAGGCATCCACTGCATGGGCATTAGTTAAATCAAGCTCATATCGTGTCGGTGCCAGAATAGGACCGAAGAGCGAGAACTCACGCTGAAGTTCAAAGCCGACCTGGCCGCTGCCGCCGGTTATTAAGATAGCCATAGAAACCTTATTGCTAAATGTGAGGGCGTCTTGCTAAGCAAGCTTCCTGGGAAGCCGCTATGTATCTTCTCCACGAATGTACTAGCAGAGCAGCTAAGTTAATTTACCTACAGGACATGAGGTAGCCACATACAAGTGTTAAAGGCTGCCTAGTCGTTGACCTTGATAGCTGCCATCTTGGACGCGCTTCCACCAAGTCTCATTCGCTAAATACCATTGCACCGTTTTGCGCAGGCCGGTTTCGAACGTTTCATTTGGCACCCAGCCTAGCTCACGCTCAACTTTACTAGCATCAATGGCATATCGGACATCATGGCCTGGTCGGTCAGTGACGAACGTGATCAAGTCACGGTATGAGCTTTTGCGCGGCACAAGCTCTTGCAGCAGGTCACACAGTGTTTCCACTACGGTAAGATTGGCTTTCTCGTTGTGACCTCCAATGTTATAGGTTTCGCCTACCTGACCTTCGTTAGCTACTTTAATCAACGCGCGTGCATGGTCTTCAACAAAAAGCCAATCACGAATCTGCTGCCCATCACCGTATATCGGCAGTGGCTTACCGGCTAAGGCGTTAAGAATCATCAGAGGAATAAGCTTTTCTGGAAAATGAAACGGGCCGTAATTGTTCGAGCAGTTAGTGACTAACGTTGGCAGGCTGTAAGTGCGCTGCCAAGCACGTACTAAATGATCGGAGCTGGCTTTACTAGCCGAATAGGGCGAGCTCGGCGCGTAGGAAGTATCTTCCGTGAAGAGGTCATCGGTACCGTCTAAATCACCATACACTTCATCGGTCGAGATATGATGAAAACGGAAGGCGTTAGCTTTGACAGCATCTTGTTGCTGCAAGCCGTTCCAGTAGCTCCGCGCAGCTTCCAGTAGAACAGCGGTGCCAATCACATTGGTTTGAATAAATTCTGACGGGCCATCAATAGAACGATCGACATGACTCTCTGCGGCAAGGTGCATCACCACATCAGGCTGATACTGCTCAAACAGTTGCTGCATGATATTAGCATCGCAAATATCAGCCTGAACAAAAGCATAATGTCCACTGGCCTCAACGTTCGCCAGCGATTCTAAATTACCAGCATAAGTGAGTTTGTCTACGTTCACTACACGGTGATTTGTATTCTGAATAAGCTCGCGTATAACTGCAGAACCAATAAATCCAGCGCCGCCGGTAATTAAAAACATTTTACTCATCAACGGATCTCAACACACTCGACAATAACACCAGGGCACTCTCAATCAGCTCATCTAAGTGCTGCTCGCCTTTAAAGCTTTCTGCATAAACTTTGTAAAGTGACTCAGTGCCACTGGGGCGTGCGGCAAACCAGCCGCTTTCAGTCGTGACCTTAATACCGCCAATAGAAGCGCCGTTACCCGGTGCAGCGCTTAGCACAGCAGTAATAGCATCACCGGCCAGATTTTTTGCGTTCACGCTCTTTGCGCTTAACTTTTTAAACGCAGCTTTCTCTTCAGGTGAGCAGGTAGTGTCAACACGCTTATAGAAAGGTTCGCCAAAACGCTCAGTGAGCGCACGGTAATACTCACTAGGCGTTTTGCCCGTTACCGCCATGATCTCAGCCGCTAAAAGACACAACACAATGCCGTCTTTATCAGTAGACCATGCACTTCCATCGCAAGTCAGCAAGCTGGCACCAGCACTTTCTTCGCCACCAAAGGCCAACCAACCTTCATGCAGGCCTTCCACAAACCACTTAAAACCTACCGGCACTTCATAAAGCTCGCGCTGATGGGAAGCCACCACGCGATCAATCATGGAAGATGAGACCAGCGTTTTACCTATTTTCAAGGTGGCTGCCCACTCTGGGCGATGCATGATCAGATAATCAATACACACGGCTAAAAAGTGGTTGGGGTTCATCAATCCACTTGCATCGACAATGCCGTGACGATCCGCATCAGGATCATTACCAAAGGCGATATCGAAGCGGTCTTTAACCTTTAATAGATTGGCCATGGCAGCCGGGCTTGAGCAATCCATACGGATCTTACCGTCGTGATCCGGCGGCATAAACGCAAAATCAGGATCAATGGTGGTATTCACCACCTCAAGATTCAATTGGTAATGCGCCGCGACCGCCTGCCATACCGGCAGCGCCGTGCCGCCCATCGGGTCAGCACCCAGCGTTAGGTTCGCCTTCTGAATCGCGCTCATATCCACCACGGTGCCAAGCTGAGCCACATAATGCGCGGTGTAATCGTACTCTTGAGCGTGGGCAATTGCCTCTTCGATAGAGACGGTGAGAACATCGTCTAACTGGCGAAGCAGATATTCATTTGCGCGTTGCTCTATCCAGCCCGTCGCATCCGTATCAGCGGGGCCGCCATGGTAGGGATTGTACTTAATGCCACCATCTTCAGGAGGATTATGTGATGGGGTAATGATCAAGCCATCGGCCAATGCGGTACTAGGCTCAATCTGACCTTGAGGACGATTATGTTGCAAAATGGCGTGGCTAACTAAGGGTGTCGCGGTGTAGCCGTGAGCTTTCTCCACAAAGACCGCCACCTTGTTAGCGGCCAGCACCTGGAGCACGCACTCCCATGCCGGGCGGGAAAGCGCATGAGTATCAAAGCCTAAAAACAGCGGCCCTTGATAGCCCTCTTCACGTCGATAGTCAACGACCGCTTGGGTGATCGCATAAATATGTGATGCATTAAACGTTCGCTCAAGTGAGCGGCCACGGTGACCGGATGTGCCAAACGAGACTAGCTCTTTAGCCACGCTAGCATCGGGCCGTTGTTCGTAAAACGCCTTTAAAATGGCTTCCATGTGTAAACTCCTTTTAACAACAAGACCCGCAAGCGATGACCACAAGTGTCAAGTCTATAATAACGAGAACCATAATAACTAAAGCCCCTGAACAAGGGGCCATACCATCATTAATGCTGCCATTTCAACGCTGCCTGTTTTTCAATCACTGCCAAACAGGTCGCGGGTATATACTTTCGCTTCTACGTCACTAAGCTCAGCCACCATTCGGTTAGTCAAGATGACGTCACACTTGTCTTTAAAGGCGGCTAAATCACGCATCACGGTTGAGCCGAAGAACTTGTCGTCTTGCAATACCGGTTCATAAACAACCACCTCTACACCTTTTGCCTTAATACGCTTCATAACACCCTGCATAGCGCTGGCACGAAAATTATCCGAGCCTGTTTTCATGATAAGCCGATAAACGCCTACCACGGTCGGATTGCGGCGCAGCACTGATTCAGCAATAAAGTCTTTGCGCGTACGATTAGCATCCACAATCGCTTGCACCATATTGCTCGGCACATCCGCATAATTGGCGAGCAGCTGTTTAGTATCCTTCGGCAAACAATAACCGCCATATCCAAAGCTTGGGTTGTTGTAATGCTTACCAATTCTCGGGTCGAGACCAACGCCTTGAATAATCTGCTTGGCATCTAAGCCGTGAGTTTCCGCATAGCTGTCTAATTCATTGAAATAAGCCACCCGCATTGCCAGATACGTGTTCGCAAATAGCTTAATTGCCTCGGCCTCGGTGCTATTAGTCAGCAGTACCTCAATCTCTGCTACCAGCGCCCCTTGCTTGAGAAGGCCAGCAAACATCTCGCCCCGCTCGGAACGCTCACCGACAATGATGCGCGAGGGATAAAGGTTGTCGTAAAGTGCCTTGCCTTCACGCAAAAACTCAGGCGAAAAAATAAGATTTTGGGTACTAAAACGCTCCGAAGCACCCGTGGTGTATCCCACCGGCACGGTGGATTTAATCACCATCACTGCCTCAGGGTTAATGCGCATGACTTGCTCAATGACAGCTTCGACGCTTTTAGTATTGAAATAGTGAGTGTCCGCGTCGTAGTCCGTGGGGGTTGCGATAATCACGAACTGAGCATTCGCGTAGGCTTGTTCAGCATCCAACGTAGCCGTAAAGCGCAGGTCATTGCGACTTAAAAAGTCTGATATTTCAGCGTCCTCAACCGGCGAGAGACGATTATTCAGCAACTCGACTTTCTCCGGCACAATATCCACTGCGACCACTTCGTGGTGTTGTGCTAGCAGCATCGCGTTGGAAAGCCCTACATAGCCGGTTCCTGCAACGGCAATTTTCATACTTATAGCCCCTAAAAACTAACCCAGAAAAACATAAATCACTCGAAAGCGCCGTCCACTGAACGGCTGCGGCTCATCCAGAATGTCTCTGTTTTGAGTGGATCACCGATGAGCTGAGCATCTACTCCAGCCTGCTGAGCCATACGGGCCGTCGCTATTGGGTTATCCAGTAACTGCTGTAGGCTATCGCACCATGCTGAGGGTGAGTCTTCCACCAATAGACCGTTTTCACCATGGCGCACCACCTCAGTATAGGGGTAGCGATTGGAGTAAAGACCCACCCCCCCCATCGCGGCAATATCCAAAAACTTAATAAACGACTTTCCTTGGTTGAACGGCGTTGCTAGCAGCGGCGCCAAGCCAATATGAAAGCGGTGCTGGCGTTGGTACTTTTTGAATGCTTCCCAGGGCAACGGCGCCGGCGCCCTTACCCGCGGCAGCGCTGCCAATCGTTTCGGGATATTCTGACCCAACATCACCTCAAGCTGAGTATCATCACGCTGCTGTTGGAGCGCTTCCAAGGCTGGCATGATGTGCAGTAAATCTTGAAGATGCGCCCGCGTACCGTGAAAGCCTATTTGCCAGGGCAATTGCGCAGAAGGAGAAACCGTAAAATGTTCGTGGCTTGGCAACGGCGCCAATAACGGTGGTGTTAGTACTGAAACGTTAGGATGGCGAGGTGTAAAGTAACGAGCGAGCTGGTCGCTACAGACCACCACTTCATCGGCCAATGCCAATAAGCGCGACTGAAGGCTAGCGATAAGCGCCATGCGTTTGCGATAAGCGCCGGGCAGTGAGGCGTCAATGGCGGCCGCGGAAATGTCATCATCAATCAGATAAACAATATAGCCAAATGCATTACGGTTACGCTCTAAACAGCGCAGCCAACTAAGGGGAAGCGAACGGCATAGCAGCAGGTTAGCCCCGGCATAGTTGCGCATAAAGGAACGCCCATGCAGCCACCCAGCGCCAAAAGCACGAGAAGTAGGAAAACGCTCGGTTCGCACGCCCTGATGATGCATGGCAGTCGCGGCCGACTCATAAAAATAGATATCCTCAGTTGGCCTCGCGCCATCGCTAAGCACCAGCCAATGCGTATCCGGCCACTCTCTACGCCTTCTCCCTAGAATCATCGTAACGAAAAATCCTCATTTGCCAACGTCAAATTAGGATTATAGGCAGGGTCTTTATCGAGTAACGATCCCCACTGCTCTCGCATATAGCGTGCTTCTTTCAAAGCACGGGCACGCTTTTTAGGCGTATCATCAGCGCCACGGGAAATGGACTCATGGTGGTAAAGCTCAGCAAAGGGTGTCCACAGATTACGCAACCCCAGCTTATGCACCTTTAAGCACAAATCGACGTCATTGTAAGCGACCGCTAAATCAGGTTCGTTAAGACCACCTACTTGCTCAAACACCTCACGACGCAGTAGCAAGCATGCTGCCGTTACAGCCGTTAGGTTTTGAACAAGCTGTAGGCGACCCGCATAGCCTTCTTCGTTGTGCTGAAAAAACCGGTGCGCATGCCCCGCCACTCCGCCTATCCCTAATATGACCCCACCATGCTGAATGGTCCCATTTGGGTAATAGAGCTTCGCACCCACACACCCCACTTCCGGCCGGGATGCTTGGCTAACCATTTCTGTTAACCATTCGCCATCGATAGGCTCAACATCATTGTTAATCAGACCGATGATATCGCCTCTAGAATGCTGGGCACCAAAATTATTAATTGCAGAATAATTAAAATCATGGTTCCAACGCATGACTTTTACCCGCGAATCACGTTGTTCTACTTCTTCCATATAAGCCAGTGTTTTAGCGCAGCTGGACTGGTTATCTAAAATCAATAATTCAAAATGCCGGTAAGCGGTTCTCTCCAAGATAGCATCCACACATGGCTTCAGTATTTCAACACCATCACGAGTGGGTACTAACAAACTAACGAGAGGCTGAGGCGAAGGGACTGGCCACATAACCCGCGCTGAATTAACCACACGCCCAGGAACAATATGAGCAGAGCAGCCCATCTCATTGAGGCTAAGAGACACTAGAGCCGCATAATCGTTAGCAAGCGAAAGCGTGCTCGGAACTGCACGATGAAGCAGAATGCGCCCAATACTTTGTATTTTTCTAACATTACTGGCTAACACGTTAAGCGCCAGCTTAGCCTGCCAGCTGTCTATTGATGTAGCGCAAGGTAAGCCGCCGGCCGGCATTATCTCTGAGAATTTATCGCCACGTACCCATATCGCACATCCAATATAGGGCTGCGAAAGCAACAAGTCTGGGTTCCATTGGGGTTTAAAAAGCGGAGAATGTCGCATGCCTTCAGCATCTAACTGATCCTCATCGCTATAAAGCAACTCTGCGTCAGGATAACCTGCCAACATGTAAAGCGCATGGGCTGGTAGCTTATCGCCAGGGCTAAGAACAGACACCCACATGGAGGCAGAGAGTGTCATTTTTCGAGGCTCAGATTTTGTATCTGATATCGTAATGCGTGGGTCTTCCGCCACCATTTTTTCAAGATACGGGAGCACATCCGTGACGCAGCCTACCGAGGGTAAAAGCACAGCTCTCCAGCTATCTAGCAATTGGAGCTGAAGGCTTTTTATCGTTTTTACAAGAGAATCAGCATCATGAATACCTGCAACAGGAATATAAAAAAGGTATTCACCTACCAGTTGCCGCGCTTGAATTTTCGTTCTTATTTTAGCCCCATTTGGCTTACTTTCGAACTCACGCACCCAAAGCCTATAATTTCGGCGTGAGCACAAGCTAATGTAGGTTGACTCATACTCTCGAATGGCTGTTCGGCGCCATGACTCACCGCTCGCACGTGCGCGCAGGCGAACTCTTCTGACAGCCTCTTGCTGTGAGATATCGCGATAGTCCTGATGAATGTTAATCAACCGCTGCAGTAAACGGTCACGGGCAAACGAAGCAGTGACCCACACAAGGCGAAAGTGTGGCAATGAAAAATGTCCCTTTGCATTCATTGGCCTGAAGGCAAAGGACTTAACCCCCCAAGGCACATGCACTAGGCGCTTGCTCAGCTTGCCAACCCGCAAAGGCATATCAATATTGAAGGTCCTACGACCCGCCACAAAACGAAAGCTAGCGGCCACCGAGGTTACCGAGCGGTCTACCATAAGTTCAATCATATACCAGCCGGGTAAATAGACGCCGCCCTGAGTGGTAAACTCCATGGACTCGTCTAGCGCTTCCCAGCGATGGTGATAGGCATCCCATACAACATTATCTTTAGGCGCTAGGGCTTGCTGAAATGACAGCGTGCCCAGCACCACTTGCATATTGGCTGTTATCGTCACGCGCTAAACCACCCTTCCGGAAGACAGTCATTCCATTTATCCACCCCCCAGCCCGCTAAAGCAGTTTGTTCAGCGGGCATACGTTGAGCAAACGCAGCGGTATGTTCTTCCATGCTTACGCCTTCTGTTTTTTCAAGAATGGTATCTTGCAAAGACCACGTCACTTGCGGTGCCGCGACCATAAAACGTGCATTTGTCTGCACTAACACTACCTGGGCAGCGACAGAATGAACCAGTGACACATCAACATTACCGGCGCTATGTACAAATATCACACGGCGGAAAATACGCACTAAAAACGGAAACATCATATAGCTTGAAGAGGCCCCCATCACCAAACAGCACTGGTCAAGCACAGCATCGCTATTTTCCCACACAATGACACGCCCAAAGTTAGGCAGGCCATTGTCGTAGCGTTTATGTTCCCGATGATCAAACGAATTCAGCCGTGGAGTAGCCGCCCTGCGCACGGGATTTAACTTACTTCCCAAATCTCCACGCACCTGCACAACTTTATACTCATCCTCAGCAAACCAACGTTCGGCATCTTCCAATGCGGCCAGCCCTAATCGACTCACCGCCTCGCAGGTAACACGCATGGCAGCTTGCTGGGTCCAATGGGTATCCGTCACGTGGTAAGCGTCATCACCCATCTGTTTCAACAAAGCTTCAGGATACAAACAAAAAGCATCTGGTAACGCTTCAACAACTTGATCAACAGGCGTAACGGCACCCATTGGGTAAGGGTGATAAGCGTGCATCACCTTCTCCTTGCTAGGAGCAATCACCATCAAGACATTCGCGTTTGCCTGGATAGAAAGCGTTGTTAGTTGCTCAGCATAGGCAATCCAATTATCGATAGCTTCCTGCCGTAACGATATATAGCCAAGGTGCTGGTACAGGCTTGCGTTAGTATCCTGATCGAGAAACAGCCAGCCCTGTTGGCCAATCAATGCACTGGCCTGAAGCTCCTGCGCTGAAGCATCATGCATCAGCGTTAAACGCTCTAGCGGAATACGCTGCTCGCTTGTTTCAGTGGTTAGCACAGCAGACAACGTTACATTGCCGGCCCGAACCGGCAGCTCAACACGGAAATGAACAGTACCGCTTGTACTTTCGCCGTCAGTAAATTCAAAGCGAGTAACAGGAAGCACGCATTCGACGCCCTCTTGCCAACAACAGACAAGCTGCACATTGCCATTAACAGGCGATAAACCGGCAACACTCAGGCTAGCCTGAAGCAATACACCTCGCTGGGTAAGCAGCCCCCGCGACTGTTGTGGCCACGTTCGTTTCCAAGCCGTAATAGGTGGTTTTAGTGGCGCAGAGCGAGAGTGCACAAAAGCATAACGGGCATGCCTCCACCAGGATAAGGAAGCCGAAAGCGTTTTACGCCACCATGACTGCCTAGGCGCATAAAAAGGCACAGCAAATACACTTGTGCTGGGTAGCGACAGTGCCTGCAAGTAAACATGGCTGGCCCATGCCTTAGCGACGGAACTCTTCCGGGTATTTCGATCAAAGCGAGAGAAGTAAGCATCACCTTGCGTAGCTGTTAACGCGCTGCCTGCACGTTGCTTTACGCGGCTAAGCACAAACTCTTCCACGGATTTAACCGCGTAGTGGTTGATCCGCGCCCCCTGCCAGCACACGCGGCGGCTGACACCGGGCCGTCCATCAACCACTTGTAGCGGCTTACCTTCACCATCAACGTAATGCCCCGTTTTTAGCGTCGCATGGCACTCGTTATCGAAATGACGTACCCGCGAAGGCCTCACAACACTCTTGTAGAATCGGTTGTAGCGAAACGTGCGTGAAGAGCGTTGCGTAAAACGCTCTATCACCAAGCCATCGCCCCGAAAACGCTCACCAGAAGAGCCAAAACATGCAGAATTAAGCGCCAAGGCACTCACTTCTGGATTACTGAATATCTCGCCAAGCCAATTAGGCAGTCGTTTTGGATTAGGCTTGTTGGCAATCATGGTCTGAGCACCATGCTCATCTAGCGGCAATAAAAATTCGTCGACACCAATGAAGGCAACGATATCTAACGTCGCGGGGCACGCGGCTAATAGCGAGTGGTAAACGAAGGGTTCACTTGAGAACGGCTCACTTGACGTATCATCCACACCCGATGGACGTACTAATGTCACTAAACCAAGGCGTTTCAGCTCACGTAGATAGGCATAAGAACCATCGCTACTACCAATGTCTGCAATAACAAAATGCTCGACGCCTACCGCCAGATGGAAAGCAATCCACTCTTGCAGTGCATCCAATTCATTTTTAATAACTGCCGCAACACCTAGCCGGGGCAGCCTCTTCGAGGTTGAAATAGTCCCTAACTCCCAGTCGTTGCTAATCTAATCACACTTCGTTTGATTGACGTTCGTGGTGACAGCAGGAAAGAGGCGGCTTAAAGCATTCGCCATGGCGGCTTGATGCGCCGGGGTACCAAAGAGAGCGTTGGCTCGTTGGCGGCCAGCATTTCCCATAGAGACAAGCAACGCGGGGTCATTGGCCAGTGTTTCAATCCATTGCGCCACCCGCTGCACATCTCCCAAGGGAGCTAAAAACCCTGTCTTTCCATGTGCCACCAGTTCAGGCAGCGCGCCCCACTCATAGGCCACCACCGGCCTTGCAGCGGCCATCGCTTCTAATACAGTACGGCCAAAAGACTCCTGAAAACGGGAGAGGTTCACCACAATATCAAGATTCGCCAGCGCATCCTTAGGGTCTTGCACATAGCCTTTATGGAATATACTGCCCTGGCTACCTAACGCTTCACCCACTTCACGCCGCTGATCAAGCAAGTCATCTAAATCTGGGGTTTTCGCCCCGTACAAACAACACTCTACTGCAACGCCCTTACGTGCCAAGGCATCGGCAAGTGCCACAAAGTCTGCCAACCCTTTTTTATAGCTCAAGCTTCCCAGTAGCCCAACCCTTAGTGGGCGCTGCACATCAGGCTGAAAAGCAGGAACCGCCTGCCAAACGCACATATCAATTGTATTAGGCACAACCGCCACTGGCACGCCGGTTTCTTGGAACGCTCTCGCCGTGCACTGAGAGTTCACAATTAACAGGTCTGAATGAGCAGCCGCATGAGCCACTACCCCTTGCGCCGAGCTGTTTAATGCCTGGCAAAGGGCAGGGTCATGCGCAGGTAACTCACGAACGTGCGTCATCACAGGCAAGCCTAACCGCTTGGCCACTACCGAAGGGGCTTGAAGCGTTAATGTGTTCACATAAACCGCGTTTACACCCGCTGCTTCAAGCAGTGACTGCATAGACGCAAGCGTTTCAGGGTGGTCCGCTTCCCCCTCTCGCCACCAGTAATACGGCATAACACACACAGAGCAACTAACCCGCCGCAATGCATCTAGGTAGCTTGGGTTGCTAGCGTTAGGCACCACCACCACAGTAGCGACACCCAGCGCTTCCAGTGTGGAAAGTGCATCCAATAAACTACGTTCCGCCCCATATAACCGAGAACCAACGCTATGGGCAAACACCGCTAAACAAAGCTGCCCACCCCGGCCTGCTTGTATACCGCTGCCCGTAAAACAGGGCAACGGGCTCAGCCCCCGCCAACGGCCCCACCACCAGTAATGGATAACGGAATGGTAAGGCTCCCACGTCTGATTCCCGCTATAAAGAACGCCATAACCGCTGATACTGAAACGCGGCGCAAGCTCACGGCCTTCAGCAAGCCCATATAGCAAGCAGTGGGCGAAGGCATTTCCCCCGCCAGCGGCCACATCGGGGTAATGCTGCAAATACCACTGTTCGTTAAACAAGTGGGCTACCGCCCAACACAAAAAAGGGTAGCGCCAGCCATGCTGCCGCCACCCCTTCTTGTGATGCACCCACCCCAGGCTTCTAACCGCCTGCCATGCTGTCATAACACCACTCGGCCACCGCCAGCGAAATACGCCATTAAAGCGTCTGTTTGAGCGGCCGGAAGTGGCTTACCAATCAGATCACGCACGCCTTCCCGCGTGGTAAGCTGCGGCACGCTATCTGGCCAGCTAAACGCAGGCGCAAGCGACTGCACACGCACTTCACCACAGCGCAACTTGATGCCTCCATGGGCAACAGCAATGCCCTCTTCATGACACAGTTCCCACATATCATCCGCTAGCCAACGCGTATTAAAATCATCTGGCTTGCTCCAGGGGCAAACGACAACACGGTAGCCTTCATGGCGTAGTCGCAGCAACGTATTCAACAACTGCAAAAGCTCAGGATTTCGAGAAGAAACATCTGCGACGACGGCAATATCAAAGTGCAAACAGGGCTGTGGTTGGTTACCAAGAGGCGTTGGGAAAAGCCGGCGAAGCCCATCATTAGACATTACCGGCACTACTTGACGCTTTCGCCACCACGCTGCAGCTTGATGATATAAATGCCGCACACCACAATGAATACTGCGCACATGAGTCGTTTTGCGCTGGGTTAACGACGCTGCCTGCACTAATGAAAACGCCAACGGCACATCGGTAGCCACCTTAAATAGCGCATCAGCGCCATAATGCTTCTGAAGCCGCTCTACAAACTCATTATCTGCCGCTACCGCCACCTCATCCCACAGCCCCAGAGTATCAAGCACTTCACGACGCACCATGACAGACGCAGGATTAGGCTCCAACCAATCTGTACATAAATGCCACGGCCCCAGCGGCTGTAAGTGCTCATCTACCCGCACCCAAAACGACTGGGTAGCCATCACACTGGCACGCTGAATAAGTGCGAGCACTTGGCGTTCAATCTTTTGCGGATGCGACCAGTCATCGCTGTCATGCACCGTAATAAATGCCCCTTTGGCCGCCTTAACACCGGTATTTCTAGCGCTGTAAGCTCCTTGGTTTTTCTCATGCTGAATCAGTGTGAGTTTAGGTTCTAAACGCGCTCTCTTTTCTACTCGTTTAACCGTGCCATCGGTACTAGCATCATCTACTACGATAATTTCAATATTGGGCCAGCTCTGCGCCAACAATGACTTCAACGCTACATTAATCGTGTTTTCAGCGTTATAGGCAGGCACTACCACCGATACCAACGGCATACGTCGACGCACCTTAGCTCTCACTCGGCGTGTTTTTAACTGCCCTAGCCCTCTTCTCGACTCTACCGGCAACAGGGGTACCAGCTTACGTTTGGCTAACCACTGGTTTAGAGGCGCTAAACGCTGATTTAAAGGCAGATTAACCGACGCCAATTGCAGCATCGCCTCATCCAAACCACTGCCAGAAAAATACTGTTTGTCATGCAGCGCATCAAGCTTATCTTGCTTGCCCAAGCGTACATAACATTTCAGCAACGCCTGTGGAATCCACTGCTGGTACCGTTCAGCATCACCTTCCGCCAGCGTTTGTAAATGCGTCAATGCCTCTTCATAACGGGATTGACCATAATACCAGCCTGCTAAGTACCACAGCGCCGCCGGTTGCCCCTGAGCAGCCAGCGCCTGCAATTTAGGAATAGCCACCCCTGCGTGGCCATGCCAAGCCTGGTGATGCAACCAAACCGCTTGCTCCTGGAAAAGAGGGAAATCACTAATATGGCCCTCGGGGGAAGGCATGCGCCCTTCATAAATGCCATAGCGCAGAAAATGCACCAGGGGATTAACGTTAGCTCGCCGAACATCTACATAACGAGAGGTGTACCACCGAGAATCAAACCGAGAGCTAGGGGTTAACCCCCCACGCCAACCTAAGCGTAAAAAATGCAGCTCTGGCCTTACCCATAGCCACCGCTGCCAAACTGGCAACTGCTGTTTATAGTAGCCCTGCTCAAACACCTCGTGGTGATTTAGCAACCCAATATCGCCCTGCTCTTTGGCGCTAGCAAACGGTAAAAGCGCTTTCAAATACGAGATAATAGCCACTATAAGTCAACGATTCTCGAATGGGTTGAACACATATCACACGTAATCCTTGCACGAAGGTTTAAAGGGTTTGAAATACCTTGAAGCCTGAATGGGAAAGCTTGCGGTTGTACGGGGCTACCGACACCTTTGCCACTGTGGCCGTACGTGGCCCAAAGTGGAGCTTACCCAACAACTGCTCTACTTCCGAACGCTTACCTTTCAGCGCTGCTTGCAGCGTTCCATCTTGACGATAGCGCACCCACCCTTCAACGTTTAGTGTTACCGCTTCACGACGCAGCCACTTACGAAATCCTACCCCCTGCACTTTACCTTCAATAGACACCAACCGCTGGCAACGGGCTGGAAGCGCTGCCGGGATAGGGACGATAGAAAACGTGCTTGATAACGCTTTCTGCTTTTCATAAGCCCGCCGCCACACCGCTGTAGCAACATCGCGAGGCTTACCGCGCATTGGGAAGTGGTGCCCACCTAGGCCGGGACAAGTATTAACTTCAATGACATACACCTCGCCCTGCTCATTGCAGGGGTCAGATAACATTACATCTACTCCAGCCCAATCTAGTCCGGGCAAAGCCTTTACAGCTGCAACAGCAACGGCCTTAGCTCGTTCTGACACTAGATCGGTAGCATCAAAAGTATCGGCCCCCTTTGAAATATTGGCTTCCTGTCGCAAAACCACATGTTGCTCAGCATCGGGTACACTCTGCCAGTTTAAACCCTGCCGAGCCAAGTTCTGAAAAGCAATTTCATCCAGTGGGATCAAACTTGTCATCAAGCGTGGATTCATAGAGCGTAGGCTATTTTTTTCTTCAACTAAGGCTTCCACAGTGGAGATACCATCGCCGATAACATGCGCAGATTCCTTCCCCAACACAGCCAAAACATCATCGCCCAATACAAAAAAACGATATTCGCTGCCATGCACTTGCTCTTCTACTAAAGCACCGACGCTAGAGCGGGCTTGGTGAAAAGCTTTATTGATTGAGGATTCATCATTTAAGTTAAGCGCCACTGCGCGCCCACGAGTGCCTCTAAGTGGCTTAACAACCACCGGTTTACCAAGCACCTTCCAAAAACGAACAGCCGACTCAGCATCCATTACTTGTCTGGCAGACGGTGTTGATACCGCTGCACGCTTAAGAAAACTATGAGTGTATCCCTTGTGGGTTGCCAGTTTAGCACCCACCGCGGACTCGTTAGATCGCACATCCCAAAAAAATAGTTGGACACCATTATGTTGAATCAAAATCATTTGACGATTTAGCCAAACTACTTCAGCGCCTTCAAATGCCGCCGCTCTGGCTATCAACCACGGCCCAAACAAATGATACTGGGGTACGCATCTAGCCATTTGGCTAAAGGGGTCTTCGTAATAATTTTGGTCATTTTTTAAAACAGGGTCAGGTAAAACTGCCGAATCAACTTGCATAAAAACTTCCTACTAGAGCCAAGCAGGCTAAAGGCATCACTCTAAACAACTCGCCAGTTCAAAAAATGCTCCAAGGTAAGTATCGGCCTGATCACTAAAGGCATGATAAGTCCCAGGCACCGCTGTTAACTCGCCTAACACCACACCTTGATAAGTCTCGTAAAGATCAATTCGGCAAAAAGGTACCGACAGACTAGCAGAAACTCTTTCTGCAACAGCTAACAAAGCCCGTGGGTTACGTGGGGGGAGCAGGGTAGCGTCTAAGGCACCATCGTATTTACCAGTATCTATTGGGCACCAATCACGATCATACCAGCGATAACGCTGCCCGTGCTGCCCCCGTGCTACTTGCAATATCATTGCGGCATGCCCACGGAAAGCATAGAACTTAAAATCATCAACAGGGCGTAATAAACCAGAAGGCGGAAGCAGCAGTTCTTCTAATTGCCAATGATTGGGAAACTGATGCTCGCGCATTTCAGCATAAAGATGTTCGAGAATCTCAACTAACCGTATTGGCCGGCGTAACTGCAAGCAGTTAAAAGTAATCGCGTCCATCCGCTTAAGCGAAAGAACACCTCGGGAGCTATGCGCCTGACGAGGCTTGATCACACAAGCATCAATCCCCTCTAATGAATCACGCAGATGTTGTAGGGGAAAGTCTTCACGCAACATACGAGCTGTGGCTACGCCCATTGCTTGCATTTGCGCATTTACCCAAGCACGATCCACTGAAAGCCGCTCAAAGGAAGTCCCTTTCGGCTGAAGTGCTTCACGCTGATAACGCCGCACTAGCGCATCTAAACCAGCCCGGAATGAAGGTAAAGTGGGTGGGGAGCCCTTACGCGCTGGATGGGAAGCCTGAACCCACGCCAGAAGCGCGGGATTTGATATATAGGCATGAAAGGGTGGCATATCAGAAAGCAGCATTATTACAGCCCAAAATAGTAGAAAAGCAGCAACCCTAAGTCAGATAGCGACATTACAGTTTTAAATAGCGGGCATACACTATGCTATAGCTAAAGTCCTTTAACTCATAAGAACAAAGGTATGCCCTATCAAGAACCAACTTAAACTGAAACCGCTTTGTATCGTAAGAAGTCTTTATCTTTTAACTTACGCGTCCAGTTTTCCGTAACCAATTTAGTCACATCAGCTTTCCCCGGCCCCTGTCGCATTAACGTAAGCATCTCATCTAACGTCGTTTGCGCACAGAACAACACTGCTTCTACCGCGCCATCCGAACGGTTACGTACGAAACCTTGCACAGCACGAGCACGAGCTTCACGCTGGAGCCAAACTCTATAACCAACGCCTTGAACCTTATTACCGCTTACAACAACCCTGATTGGATGTGTAGGAAATTGTGATGTATTTGCTGGCTCAACCTCGATCGACCAACGATAATCTTGCCGTACGCGTGCATCGCGGGAACCTAGAATTGCCATTACCACAGTAACAAGGCTCATTCCATTTGATCCCTTGACTGCGATCAGATCACGATCTTGCAGTAAGAAACGAATTTTTTTGGCCGCTGTTTTCGCATCCTGAAATTTAACAGTCTCAATGTTTTTAACAGCATCAGCAACCATCGCGGCCTTAGGGCCGACAGTTATTAGTAGGTCTATACCCGCATCTTCTATTTTTGGAGCAAGTTCAAGATGATGACGAACCTCATCAGGCCCCAACTCTAGCATGTCACCTAAAACTAGAATCTTCCGCTTCACTTTCTCTCTTAGTTTTAATAGCTCTAGGAGAGCAACAACTGAGTCGGGCGCAGCATTATAAGCGTCATCAATAAGCTCGATAGTGCAGCCATCTTTTGGGATAGCTCTAAAACGCTCAACTCGACGCGCCGTTGGGGTGTAAGCTGTCAGCCCAGCCAGCGCCAATGAGCTTCCACCGACTGCAAGCAAAACCCCTGCCACGAGAAGCGAATTCATAACAAAGTGCGCTCCTGGCTGGCCAATCAAATAGTCTACACGTGTATCGCCAATCATTACCGTGACTTCGGAGCAAGTGGGGCGAAGCTTGGCATCAAGAAGACGCACATCATCTGAGTCGCGCTTACCACATGAAATAATTCGACCAACTCTCCCACTTTCTGATGCCCGCGCTACCATTTGCTCATAGCGAGCGTCACCGGATGGAAGAACAGCCGTTCCGCCATGCGCTAGCTCGAAGAATATCTCTGTTTTTCCAATTAAGATAGAATCAGCACCACCTTCAGCATGATGGCTCCCATGACTCAAGCCAATGCTAGTGATTACCGCTACATCAGGCTTAACCACCGCTGATTTACGTCTTACGGCCCCTTGATCCATCATTGCAATTTCAAGAACAGAATAAGCCGCATTTATGGGTAGGCTAGCCACCGCTGCCAGGTTTGCATTCCCAGCATTGAGATTACCTGTTGTGTGGTTGGTAGCACCACAGTATGAAAGTACAAGCGCAATCATATCCTTTGTAGTCGTCTTCCCCACACTTCCGGTGACACCGACCACTTTCCCTTTAAACTCCGAGCGTGCAAGCGTTGCAAGCTCACGAAGCGCATGATCCATTCGAGGAACTTCAATGATCGGAAAGTCTCCTTCAATATTGCCGGAAGACATCACAGCAACAGCCCCCCTCTCGACTGCTCGTTCAGCAAGCGCCTGCCTTCTACTTTCCTCTACAGATATAGGAACATAAATGTCCCCAGGGTTTACGTTAGCTGCGGATGTAATTATGCGGCTTACAAGAAGCTGGCCAGATTCGTTCCTAATAATTTTCGCTCCAAGGAATTCGGCGATTCCTTCAACGGTACCTAACAACGGTCTAGTTTGAAGTCCCATCGTTTTCTCTTCCTCAAGATGCTTTACTGATGGCACGCTGCCTTTTGGCGCACCACTCAATACTTTAGAGTTTTCCTGCTGAAGCCTATCCAAGGCATGTTCGATGGTCTTAACCATCGTATTATCTCTCTCAGCCTTGTCCGCAGCATTTAAGACAACGGCAAATACGGCTTTCCCATCTCGCTGGATCACTGTAGCTAGGTTACGGCGCAAACCAGCGGTCTTGCCGGTTTTCATTCCGAGCACTCCAGAAGCGTTATACATCAACACGTTTGTGTTAATACAAGTTTTTCCATTAAATACAAACAAGCCAATTGAAAATAAGCTGCGGTGTGCAGGATAGTCTTGCAAAAGACTCCTAGCAAATAGCACTATGTCCAAAGCAGTTGGCGTTGATGATATTTGCCTTCAACCAAGACAGCCTCAGATGGCATCACCATTTTCAAGTCCAAAACGACATCCGATTCACGTTCATCTTCAACGGGGACAACAATTAAAAATATGTGATCGTATCACTGGGCTCAAGTTGAGTATAGGGCGCAATTAGATCCCTTCTTACCTAAAAGTGCGTCAACCCGTAACAGTTTCAACCACCATGCTCTTAGTGTAATTTTTGAACCATTTATCCATAATCGAAAGCACCACATTTTTGACTCCCGCCGCTTTCAAAAAAAGCGCAGTTTTGATCGACGACCATCAGTGCTACTTCGAGTTGAAGCTCAGCGCTAGAATTACACTTTAGCTTTGTTGTTATACTGCCACCTAACTCTCTCCTGGCGCATGGTGTCTCCATAAAGGAATTAGGTAACCAAATTCACTATGCCACGAGACAACCGTTAACTTAACCAATTAATGAGTGAGAGTTCCGAGTTTTTTTCGAACTCGACGTCCTTGGCTAGCTCAGCGGCTGTGTCTCTAAGTTTTATTGGTTTATTTAACTGCGTACCCATATGATGATATTCTTTCGAAAGGCTACTCAACCGAGTACAGTCAAACAGTTTGGTTTAGAGCCTCCAGCTATGTTAGCTGCTATGCTGGTGCCAACAATATTTAAAAAAAGGGGCGAATGCTGACACTAAGCGCAACACCGTCAATGTATAAATTACGGTGCCTCATGGTACTTCGCCATCTGCCCGCTCATCACCTCAATAGGGCACTTGAAGTCGAAGCGCTTTCGGGGGCGCATGTCTAGCTCAAGCGCGATCTCATCCAGTTCTTGCTGATTATAGACTGATAGATCCGTTCCTTGGGGCTAGTGCTGCAGTATGAGACCATTGATATTTTCGTTGGCGCCTCTCTACCACGGACTATGTGGGTCACAAAAATAAATGGCAGCATCGGTATGCTAGGTAATCTTGGCGTGCAGCGTCATTTCGCGCCCCTGGTCATACGTCATACTCTTCCGTACAGCCAAAGCATCCGGTTCAGCGCAGCGCTAAAGGCTTCCACGGCCGAAGTGGCGGTCGCATCGTTCATCTTCGCCAGGATCAGGTAACCGCTTTTCAGTTCTACAAGGATCCCGACAGCCTATGCGTTGCCCTTGCCTTTGATCAGGTCTCCTTCCCAATGCCCGGTAAATTCACGTTTTTCTACCTCGGGAGGACGGAGGTGGATGCTGACCATATCAGGAATCTGGTTGCGTCGATCAACTTGCCCACGTCGGGGCTTACGGGTGGATTTTCCTTGCCGCAAGCAGTGGGTCAGTTCCTTTCGCAGCTCACCGACGGCCAACACCTAGATAGCACTTTAGATCGTTTCACGGCAGACGTAGGCGTCTCGAAGGTCCGACGCAGCATGTAATGAATCAGGGCGAACCGAGGGCTACCCGGAAGCAGTTTGCGCCTTGGTCGACAACGGTCATGACGGCGTGTAACGTGCGGTACCGGCCATCGGACGATCCATTGCGCCGTATCTCTCGACTGATCGTCGCCGGGGACCGCTCAAGCAGGGCTGCTACCTTCCTGATGCTCAAGCCTTGTGCGAGGCTGACTTGGATCGTCGCACGTTCTTCTATGCAAAGTTCATAATATGACATGGGGTCAACACCTTACCGGTTTGGTCAGGTGTTGCACTCAGAATCTGCTGCCAAGAGGTTATTGGTATCTCTGTACTAGACTGAGGCAGCCTTAAAACGTAAAAAATCGTTTGTTTTTAGCCCACGTGTCCAGGTATCCGTGACCAGTTCGGTTACCTCAGCTTTTTCTGGCCCTTTCCGCATCAGCGCAAGCAGTTCATCCAACGTCGCTTGTACACAGAACAGCACAGCTTCAACTGTTCCATCCGAGCGATTACGAACGAAGCCGTGTACGCCACGAGCACGAGCCTCTTGCTGAAGCCAAACTAAATAGCCAACACCTTGCACCTTACCACTAACCACAACACGGGTAGACGTTGGAGTTTGCTTATCAGCGCTTTCCTGAATTTTTGCTCGGATTGCATCCAGTCGCACTTGATCGTCTTCCTCGCAGTACGCCCGCAAAGTATCCCAATCAAGGTATAGGCCAAGACCTGCGCCATCCTGATTAGGTAAGACATTCGACTGATCAACCCATTTCAAAGGGTTGGTCACAATATGAGCTTCAATATTATGTCTAGGACCACTTGTAATATAATTAAACTTTGGCAAGGCCTGAGCAAGAGATAGAAGCGCTCGCGATGTCAAATCACTACAACCAACCATTCCTCCAATATATACATGAACTTTCTGATCAAATTGGTTAGCAGCGTCTCCAATTTCAAGTGCTTTTAATAAGCCACCGCATTTCTGTACTTTTATATTGATTCCACGACATCCACCTTGCTTCTGCAACTCGCGTAAATCGCTTTCATCCCAAAGACTTTCGTCAGCCATTAGCACTAAATCAAGATCCATCCCTGATATCTTATCATTAGCTAGCTTTTGAAACTCACACATCTCAGCAGAAAACCGTTTCGCAACAGGTTGCTCCAGAATAACCGTTCCTCGAATATCACCTGCACGCGCACTGTCCACGATGGCGTTAATCAGGCTAGGGACTCCTTCTGGAGAGTAGGCCTCATTCATATCTAGCCAAGCCACCTTATCCTGTCCCATCTCCCTGGCAACGGTGGTAACATCGCGCAAGAATTCTAAATTCAAATGAGTATCAAAAGCTCCTTTAGCCCGGCAAACCGGATATCGCTTAAGGTGTCTTCTAATTGACTTCAGTAATCGCAACCCGCCCTCTGATATTTCAGATATTGTAGCCGCTGATACACCAACTGGATCGCGCTGCTGACCCAATAACTCAGCCACCGTCATATTATGAAGGCGTGCTACCCCATCAAGCAGCATAATGTCAATACCTGCCAGTGACGCCCGGTATGGCTTTGTATTTCTAGTTGGCTCACCAAGCTTTAATGCCAGCTTTTCCAACTTTTGCATAATAAGTCGAACGTCAGCCAGTGATGCTTCAGGTGATGCTTTAGATATATGGGCCCCTATTAACTGCTCACGCGCCTGATTATAGAATTTACGCGCCGAAGCAATTGAGTCCCCGGTGAGCGCAAGCGACCTTGGGGAAGCTTCACCCAGACCGACCACACCATCAAGCTGCATCACCAAAATATAATTCGAAGAGACCTTTATCGTATGACGTGACGTTTTAAATCCACTTTTGAGAGGAATCCGACACAGTAGTGGTTCAAAATCAGTAATCACTGCAACATCAGCCGCCTGCTCTGGAGTTGCAAAGATCGATTTGGACTTTTTCGGGGCTGGAAGACCTGCCTCTGTTTCGATCACCCAGTTATTACCTACTTTCTGCCGTGCGGAGCGTGGTGCAAGGGCAGGCAGTAGTCGTTCAAGCTTGAGTCCTCCCGACCCTTTAATAACAATAAGGTCACCATTTTCAACCAACCCTCTGACTTTTTTAACCAAATCATCGGTAGTCTTAATGAGATGTACTTCAACTTTATCTTTCAGCATCGGCGCCATTAGTGCGGCCATTGGGCCGACAAGAATTGCCACATCGATGCCTGCCTCCAGAACATCCTGCACAAGGGACTCGTGCATTTGCGGAGCATCATCACCTAACTCCATCATGTCACCAAAGACAAGCACCTTGCGCTTGGGGCTACGAAGCTGGACTAGCTCTAAAAGTGCGCGTACGGAATCCGGCGCAGAATTCTGCGCATCATCGATAATTTCTACCGTTTTTTTACTATTCTGCACGTTAACTTTTAGGCGTTCCCCCCGTCGTGGGCCTCGCTCTAAAGTTGATATATTTTCAGCAATATCGAGAAGGTCAAGCCCCAGGGCATGTGCCCCTGCCATAGTGAACATGGCAGCATCGACAAACTGCCGCCCTGCAGCAGGAACCCTTACCGAAATGGGCTTGCCATCAACCAACATTCGAACTTTCGTTTCTAGCGCACCTAGTTCGGCACCTATTAGTTGCACTGTATCGACTTTACGCTGACCGACGGTGATTAGAGTCTCGATACTTTTTTGAGCAATAAGACTCTCATTAGCCTCATCGAAATCCAAAACACTTCTTCCTACGATAGCAACTCGGTCACCAACTAGGTAATCAAACATCGCAACTTTATCACGCAAAATATCATAGCGAGAAGGATATTTGGCTCCATGCGAGTGGCCAATCACCGTGACCATTCCTATATGTGGTTTTACATGTGTAGCCTTCTTGGGAACACTATTTGGTTTCGTGCTGCAAACCTCAATAAGAGAATACTGAACGTCTTCAGGCATTGATGCGAGAGTCATCAAGACGCCGTCAGTTTCATTATAATTGCCACGCGTCGCATAAATATCGCCGCAGTACGACAATGCGTGATTCATCATATCTTTGGTAGTTGTCTTGCCTACACTACCAGTTATCCCAAAGATTTTTCCTTGATAACGTGAGCGCGCACTATCAGCCAGCTTTTTCGCCGCAGCCACAACATTATTGACTTGTACGACAGGAGCATCAGTTGGAAAAATAGAACGATCCAACGAAGTCAAGACCATAGATGCTCCACGCTCCAAAGCCTTATTAATATAGTCTCGATTTTCCATTTTCACGTTACCAATTTTCGATCCTCTTGGAATATAAAGAGAACCGCGGCTACAGTGCCTAACGTCTATATCGACACGTTCAATAATAGCTTCAGCAAGTGCAGCATTTGGCTTCTTAACCAAGTCAAGTTCATCAGCAATAGTATTAAAAGTCCAAGCTTTAAATCTACGATTCACTGTCATAAGAGGCACCATTTTTCACTCTAAAAATCTACGCTAGATTATTTACTGTCATAAAAATATAAATGAGTTATCGAAAGATTATTTTTCATAAGCTACTACTTCAGTATTTCAACAATAAAATACTGCTAAGAAGGCAGATAATGAACTAGAAGATCTTTTCAATTATTTCGATCATTGAGCTATCTCTTTCAGCCTTATTTGCTGTATTTAATACAACAGCAAACACTGTCTTTTCATCCCGATGAACCACTGTAGCCAGATTACGGCGCAAACCAGCGGTCGTGCCGGTTTTCATTCCGAGCACTCCAGAAACGGTAGACAGTAGCTCGTTGGTGTTACGACGAGTTTTTCCATTAAAAACAAACGAGCCAATCGAAAAAAAACTGCGATACGCAGGATAGTCTTGCCACAGGCGTCTAGCCAATAGTGCCATGTCACGAGCAGTCGTTGTACCTTTACCTATGCCGGAAGGGCTGGCAAATTGGGTGTTCTGCAGCCCAAGCTTGACGGCCTCTTCATTTAGTTTTGAGACGAAATCATCAGCACCAAAATGATGAGCTATTGTAACTGCTGCATCATTAGCCGAGGGCAAAATCATGCCCAACACTAAGTCAGCTACAGAAACTGATTGGCCTTCTTTTAACCCCATATTGGTTTGCGGCACCCGCCCTGGGACTCGCTTGACTACAGCGGCATTAGGCACCGTTATCATTGTAGATAAAGGTAGGGTGCGGAAGACCAAATAAAGCACCATCATCTTGGTTAATGAGGCTGGGTTGAACTGCGCGTCAGCATGTTCAGCCAACAGCACATTTCCCTCTTGATCCGTTACTAGCCGTGCGACTTCGTTTGTCAAAATAAGCTTTCCTAATGCTAGCGATTTAACGAGGCATCTTCGATTAACCCTGCCACCAGTTGTGAAAAGGAAATTCCCCGCATCTGGGCAATTTCAGGCAGAAGAGAGGTTTGAGTCATGCCTGGCTGGGTATTCACCTCAAGCCAAATTAATTCATTGCGTTCTGGGTCAAAGCGATAGTCTGACCGACTCGCGCCTCGGCAGCCAAGTGCACGGTGCGCAGCCAGCGACAAGTCAAGTATGCGCTGCTCAACTTCCGGAGGTAATTCAGCTGGGCATATATGGCGAGACCCACCGGCGACATATTTGGATTCATAATCGTAGAAATCTTGACCCTGAGTAAAGATTTCAGAGATACCAAGGGCACCATCATCCAGCACTGCGCAGGTTAACTCTCGACCAGGCACAAAGCGCTCAACCATTAGCTTTTCGCCAAAACGAGCAATATCGGGCGAAAGACTTGGGGCTTCGTCTCCCTCATATACGGCGGTTATCCCGAAAGATGAACCTTCAGCGATGGGCTTGACAATATAAGGCGGGGCCATGACATGGTCAGCCGAAATTTCCTCTGGCGTAGCTAAAACGTGTTCCGCCACTGGAATCCCATTGGCAGCAGCAACATGTTTGGCATTAACCTTATGCATCGCTAACGCCGAGGCAAGCACACCTGAGTGGGTATAAGGAATGTGCAGCAGCTCTAGAAGCCCCTGAATTATGCCGTCTTCACCACCCGGCCCGTGCAGCGCATTGAAAACCTTATCAGGGCGGATCTGCATGAGACGCTCGGCAATATCATCTTGAACATCAACACGTTCGACAAGATAGCCAGCCTCTTCCAAGCCAAGTGCGCAAGCCTCTCCTGTCCTAAGGCTAACATCACGTTCGGAGGAAAGCCCGCCCATTAGTACTGCGACCAAAGGTTTGCGTGTCATATCAAAGAAGTCCTGTCGTTAATTTCAGTAACGCCAAAGTGGGTATTAGCATAACAGGCCAAGGCTTGAACCACTTACAGCATGGGCGATTCCCCTCTAACGGGGTCAACCACTGGCATTAAAAAGTGTTCAGCCATATTGGCCAAGTAATATTATTAACAGTCCGGCCAGGAAGGTGAACGAGCACTTATTATTGAGAAACCGCAACATGTACCCGACCGGAAGGAACCTAAAATCTTTCACCAACTTATGTCAAATTTTTATTAAATTATCAACTTCGACAAAGTCCGTGGAAAAACAGCAACTTGCCTACTATTAGCATAAACAGCCAAATCAAATAGAGGCAGCCGCATGCTTCCATATTTGTTGTGCAATATTGCTTTGCTTCCCTTCGCCTGGGTAGTGATAGACTGCAATATTAGGGTCGCATGAAACATCGAGTACATACGGCACAGCATCATTACCTTTTGAGCTAATCACCACATCAACACTGGCAACTTCTAACCCTGGAATGCTAGCTACTGCTTGTATTGCAAGCTTTTCAAGCGTTGGTGTTAAATCGTTAGTAGCATCAACAAATTCTGCCCCTGCAGCCAATGCAAGGCTACTTCTTACTTCAAAGGAATCACCCTCAGGCAAGATACTGTCAACGGTTAATCCGCGTTTCTGCATGTTGGATTCAGTGTTTCGTCCAAACCGGATAGGCTTGTTTCGGTAGCAAGGGTTAAGGTCACGGGCTTGGTTTTTTATTTCTATTAATTCTTGAATTGTAGAATTTCCATCACCGACCAGGGTAGCCGGTCGTCTGGATAGGGCTGCAACTACTTTATCGCCTACCACCATAACTCTGTATACGGAGCCTTCGATATGCTCCTCAGTCAAGACGCTACTCCGCACTTCAAAGCATTTTTCCAACTCACGCTCTAGGCGTCTTTCCGTCGAAACCTTGCCTACATTAACACTTTTCCCAGCAGTGCTAGTAGACCATAGGCTTAAAGTGCCACCGAAAGCTTTTCTTGCTCGCTTTGCCGCATTCAAGCTTTTTACAATGCGAGCCTTGGGAACATTAACACCAGCATGCTTCAGCAGTTTCCTAAGCAACACTCTTCTATCAGTGACTGAGTTAGCGGCATAGGAGTCAGCGCCTCTTACGTCATGAAAAAGGATTTTTTTTCCTGCTTTCTCGCACAGGAAAACATACTTAGAAATCCACGTTACCGTAGCTTCATCCAATTCAGCTTCATAAGCTATTAACTGGGGACCGACACCGTATCTGCCCATCTTCTCAATGATGGCTTCAGATGAAATATCGAGCGAGCTAGCTTCAGTAAACATAAAAGTCCCTTTAGTTAAGGTTTAAGGTTTAAGGTTTAAGGTTTAAAATTTAAGGCTTAAGCTTAAAATTCAAAAAACATCTATTGACATTGGCCTGACTGAAACGCCATGACCACAAGATAACGAATTCAAGAAACTGCTAACTTCGCTAGTACCTCCTTTTAAAATAAAATCCATCTGGCCTTTAATGGCATCAGATGCTTGCCATTCCAGAACCAACCCTGAATTTTTAGTGCTATAGAATTTGTCAACTTCTTCTTTAAATTTATCACAGTCGACTAAGCCTTTAGCTTTACAAGGAGTCGTCACCGATCTATTGAAAAAAGCCATGTTTTTTTGCGCAGCAAATTTAACATAAGAAACCTCGTTTTCAACAATGCTACTAGCTATTTTCTTAGCCAAACGTGCTGATGGGAAAAGAACATTATGAAGATGCAGCCTTTCACTCACCTCAACGATGCAGCATTGCTGCTCTGACACATCCCCAGCTGTATTGTCAACCACAATATCAATACATAGGGTACGTACTCCTGGTAGTGCATCCATAACTTTTTCGGCAACACGTTGGTATCTATGAGGCATTTTTAACAAATTGTAACCATCATATCCAGTATTTTCTGGCTTCGATAATGCACACACCACGCTACCATGAACAACTATTAATCTTACTTTGTTACCCGGCACATGCTGTTCTACTAGGAATCTGTGTTTTTCATTTTTTAATTCGATTCCATCCTCTGTAGTGACCGTAGGAAGCAGACCCGTTATTGCATACGCTGAGTTTTTGTAATCAGCTTGCGGTGAAAACATTCTTTCATCCACCACGCGAAGGCGCTTAATTACAGCATCAAATTCTTGGGCGTTGTTAACAACAACCCCCCTTTCTCCTAACTCCTGCGCCATCGCCTCTTTGATAACGACGGGGTAACCAATTCTGCGAATATACTTCACTACTTCTAGCTTTGACTCATAAGAAAAAGTGGCTCCTTCAGGCACCTTCATTCCATGCTTTTGAAGGAGCGCCCTCCTTACTCGCCGATCTGAAAGAAAAGTAACGCCTGCTAGCGAGGAACTTCCTGGCACACCATGAGTAAAGCCTACGGAGCTGATAGGCCCTGATGGTAAATATCCCACAACCATTTGTCTTGGTAGCAGCTGCAATGGCAGCCTTATTTTAAGTAACGCTTCCGTTATTAACACACCATCTATGAGCTCAGATGGAAAGTCAGCATAGGTACCCTCATATCTTTTTTCGGGTATTAATTTTTCATATAAATGTTTCATAACTTACCACCCAACAATCTGAAACCCACTGGTTTCTCGCCTTCATAGTGAATTGTATTTACCGAAGTAGGCTTCGCATTAGCAGGACCTAAAACTAACGCGGTTACCAGGTAGGATGCTGGCAGCAAATCACCGTAAATCCGAACCTCTACTGTTCTGCGGTCTACTTGTCGTATCCAGCCGGATAGACCAAATTTCTTTGCTCTTTCCATAACCCATTCGACATATCCCGTCTTAGCTAAGGTACCTTTTACGGTTGAATGTAGATGAAGTGTATCGAGTGGCGCAGTCAAAAAATTCAATCCTTCTTGATTTGCTGCACTGATTAATAGCTTCTTCGCGACTTCTTTAGGCTCACCAAAGAGAGGATATTCGCAATTACCAATCGCGGCATGAGCGTTTAGTTCACAGATACCGCTATCTTGCTCGCTTAATGGCTTTGTGTGATCTTCTAATAAGAAATCAACGCCGCAGTAATTTAGACCTGGAATCACCTTAACCGATTCCACACAAGCCTTTTTTATATCCTCATGTAGTTCGTCATAGACGCTGATACTATCCCCGCCTTGGGAAATATTACTGGAAGAAGAAAGCCTTACTAATTCACCTGCTGCGGGAACACTCTCTAAAGAGTAACCCAGCCTATCAAGTTGGAACAGCATAGTATCATTGAACTTTATCGGCCTCCTCCAAAGATGGGTGTTACTTTTTCGGAACTGATTTTTGAGAAGCACAAGTTCAGCGATACTATTTTCTCCATCGCCTACTACACACGCAGGCAACCTCATGATTGCCGCAATCACTTTACCATCTAATACCAGTATTCGGTAATCTTCACCACTAACATGTTTTTCAATGATAACATCTTGCTTACCCAGCTGTGAGGACTGACTTATATTCAGAGCATCTCTCAGTTCTTTAGCTGTTCGCAAGTTTGCAAAAACACCTATCCCACCAACGCCTGCCACGGGTTTGCATACAACAGGGTAACCAATCAATTCTGCGTACTGCTCAGCCATCCATAAGTCGTCTTTCTTAAACAGTCTACCTTCTGGCACGGGCAGACCTAGGCGTTGCAAACATGCTCGCGTTGCCTCTTTATGGCTAGTTAAAGCATGAGACATACTGCTTGAAACTATGGTCCTACTCCACTTGAACGGGAGTTTTTTATTACTCTCATCATAGATGACATAGGAGCCTTTCGTGAACCTTAAACTATTCAGACCTAAGCTAAGCGCATGTCTTTCTACTAAGTGCCCTTTTGTTCCGTTTATACCCAATGGTTTAGCAAACTCAACATCTGAATAATGCTGCGCCGATTTCCCAAGCATATCAGGTACATTTAACTCAGGAATTTTCCAGAAAAACAGTACATTTTCAAGCAAGTCGCTAAATCGGCTATTTGGCCAAGCTACATTGCTGAAGGTCTGCACGTCATCGTGCGCTGTAGAACTCCGGCTTTTAAAAGCATGGCGTATCAAAGAGCAAATAGCATATACAATCTTATCTTTATATTTTTTAAGAAACTTATCTAATTCAGGACTACCATCTCGATTGAATTTTCTAAATATTTTTTTATCTTTTATTGCTTCTATGGACCATGCTTCAATCAATGCTTCTAACTCATCACCTTCGTTTAACGAGAATGAGTAATTAACGAGACGCTTAACTACCTCCTTTAACAAGTCCTGGGCTCTTGATGGGTATCCCTGGCCTGATAAGGATGGCATTTGAAATTCTACCGCTGCGGTTTCTATACCACTGTTCCCTTCTATTTCTATACTAACCCACGCATTTGCGGCGTAGCGGGGGTCTGCATCCTTCCATATCCCGCCCTGTACTGGTGCTTTTAAACCACCAGCACTTACTTTTCTTACCTTAATACTCATCAAATACGCCCTGTATTGTCATCAAACACTAGTATCAGAAATTTTATTTCCTGTTTACAAACAGCCCCAAGCGACATGAGCTAAGCAGCCAATCCTTCAGCCAGAAGAAATCGTCTATAAGTGGCATCGTCAAGTAATGGCTCATGCATCTGAAAAAGACGCACTTGACTGTAGCTGTTGCCCTCTAGCACTACAAAGTCGTGGTCACGTAGAATCAGATCGAAACCGCAATATTTTAGATACGGTAGCTTGCTGAACAGAGCCTTGAGTTTGTACTTGTGTTCTTGCCAGTTGGGAATACTAGCCCCTGTTAGTGTCTCGCCCGTATCTGGGTGGGCATGCCATACTTGACCACTAAAACGACCCGCCGCAGCTACAGCATTGCCAAGTTTTCCCGTTTCCAAATCAATTTCAATGCTTAGTCCACCCAGCGAAAAATTATCGATAGGGTACGATTCGCTATTACCTACACGCAGTACGGCTCGCACTATGTATGGCTCACCGCTTTGCACGTCGCGCATTATGAGCACACGCACCGTATTAACCGTAAGAGGATAAAGACGGCGTGAGAATTCACCTTGCTGTACGTATTCATTAATAATAAATGGAACCCGTTGACTGGTGAATAATTCACTTAATGCGTCGCTTCGCAAGCTAAAACGCGGATTAATTGCGTCGTTGGTTTCCACCACGGCATGGCGTTTATCTATACGAATAAAGTAAACACTACCACCGCCGCCGCCACCTAAGGGTTTGGCCACTAACATTCGCGGCTCAGATTCGCCGCGCGCTATCTGCAGCCATAGATCGGTGTGTGGGATTACACGGCCTTGCCGGCATACCGCTACGGTACGCGGTACATTGCAATACTGGCCAAACACTTGGTCAAATAGTATTTTATTATTAAAAACAATACCATAGGAGCCATTCACTAGACGGGTAAGCCAGCGTTGCACATCACTTAAGTAACTGTCTATGTTATCGCGGTTAAGCCCATACAGCCTTGCTTTTTCAGGTAAAAAGCCACGCTCGTAGAAGAACTGAGCTTCTTCTTCACTTAGGCGTGCTAAGTCTGGGTCGGCATGAAAATCCAGCGTAAAGCGTTTTAGTAACGCAAGCTGATCGGTTTCTTTAAGGCTTTCCATTAGACGCTTGTGGTGGCCTTTCGGCAGCACTGTGTCGCTATGTGCTGCTGCCTCCATTTCCTGAGCATCTGGATGGGTCTTGGATGCGTGCTTGGGAGCCCAAAAGGTGGTATCTCTCTTCATATTCCAAACTCACGCATAAAGTCGATGGCTGTTTGGTTTTGCATTAGTGGGCCGTGTACCTGAAAGTCTTCCACAGTGGGGGTGGCTGCCAAGCGAATCAACATTGGAGTCGGCGTCGAAATATCAATATCTACCTGGATAAAAGAGTAAAGCGACTCTTTTTGTATTGGCACAACAATGCTTGCGTTGGCCTGCTGCCAAATAGCTTTATAGCGGTATTTTTCCCAAGGCACCGGTTTTCTTGGCCCTACCACAATGCCACTGGCGTTAAACCTAGCCACACTGCGGGTACGCCCACTGTTGGGTGATAACCACATGCTAAGCGCCATGCCCACAGTAGCAGCGGTAGCTTTTTTGGTAGCCACAACTGAAAGTGGCACCAGCCCTGCACATGCTGGGTCCATTATTAAAATCACTTTTAGCACAGCCCCTGTGGGCAGTGCTTGTTTAGTCACTGTGGGGTTAGCCACCATTGGTATGCGCTGGTTATATAGCTGCCACTGCAGCTCTGTATTTTCCAGCAAGGGTTGCATTGGCCCATTGGTTTGGGCCAACAGGCTGGCCTGTAGATCGCTGATATAGGCATCTATCCGCGTGTCTGGCAGCTTATAAAGGCGTTTGCGGTTGGGTAGAAAACCACGGTTATGTAGATATTCCGCGTCCTGCTGGGCAAGGCTTCCTTGCTGTGCTCTAAACGAGTGGCTAAATTCTCGCCAAATTTGTACGCCTTCACTATGATTCAGCCTTTTTATTCGACCAACGTGACTTAAATCTGCACTTCTGCGTGTTTTATAAATAACACGATGGTTTTTTGCGCCTCCTTGTTTGTGCATCATGCTCTGTACACCGCCCAGAAAAGGCGTTGGCCTGCGGTCTTCTTCACGGCCGAAACGTAAATAGTGCAGTAACGGATTCATGGAAGCGTTACGTACGTCGTCGTACTCTTCCAGATACCATTGGGTATGAAACCCTGGCCCTGGGTTGTGACCTTGCTGTATTCCGCGAGACAGATAATAACCTAACGGATCTTTTACGGCGCTTGGCTCATTGAGTAGTTCTGGATAGTTGGCTAGGTACCATTCTGAATGGAAGTAGCCGCTCTGCTCTATTTCTGCCCGTATCTTGGCGTCTTGGTAACCTAGCCACTTTTTGAGACGCCATTCGAACGTCTTCAATAGCGTTGGCATAAATTGCGTTGGCACGAGTTGCGTTGGCATAGCTAGCCGCTCACCTTGTTCAAGTGATTGGTAATGCCTGGGTGCTCAAGTAGCGGTTGATGCATTTGATGTGCTGCCATGACGTCCGTGTTGGTTCCGAAAAACGATACGCCTGTTTCGGTAACCACGAAGCTTAGACTGCAAACGTGCAAATATGATGATTCATCAAAGAAGCGCAGCAGGGCTTTTCTAATATCAGCCCAGTTGGGTAGGTGCTCACCGACTAGGGTTTGGGCGGTGTCAGGGTGTTGCAAATAGGTGTCTATAACGCCCTGCTGGTTAAGCCCGCGGCATGCTGTAATTAAGCCAGTTTGTGGATTGATACTGGCACTAAGCGCGCCTTCTTCTACCCGCATTGGTGTGTTTGATGAGGTTGCCATGCTACCCACCGTTAAGCTAGCAGCGGCTATTTCAGGCAGCCCTTCATCGGGTTCACGCACCAGTAATACGTGCAGCAAATGGTAGCCATCAGGGCTTACTTTAGTTAGCCAACTATGTTGAACCGGCGCTGTGGAAATGATCAACGCCTCGTTGTGCTCTTGTGCTTCTTCAACCAACTGATTAACAAATGCTTTTTGAAACGTTTGCGAGTCACTGCTCTCTACCAGCTTTATTTTGCGGTACTGCGCGTGGCTATCCGGTGCTAGTGAATGCACGTGCACTTCGCTAGGCGCTGTATTTCCATTCGTCCACCACGGTGATTCTAACCACTGAGCACCATTTTTAGAAATCATGCAGATGTTTTTTTCAACGCCGAAGTAATTGGCCAACACATGGCCACATAGAACTCGGTCGGAGAGGACGGTTTGATATTTTTGATTAATTGACTGCAGCCTAAGCGACTGGTAATCACTCAGGAAGGCATTAAGGTCGTTTTCAGTTAAATCGTACAGGCCTGCTCGGCTTCTGTAGAAGCCGCTGTGAAATAGCTGGCGGCTTTGCTCTTCTTTAGTTGCTGGTGCGCTTTCTTCCCAGAACTTTAATGTAAAGTCTTTCCAGGCTTGCAGGGAGGCGATGTCGTCGGCGTGCGCAATACTGTCTTTATGTGTTGAGAACATTTTGTTTAATAGCCACCTATAAAAAATCTATTCGTCGTCGTTGGCTTCTTGAAGCGATTTCAGCACTGCAAAATCTTTGCGCAATATTTTGAGCTTATCTTCCATGTCGCTTTTTAGTTCTGCTAACTCTTCAGGCGGCACGCTATTATTGCCTTTCGCTGCTAGATAAAGGGCTTTTGCTTCTCTGTATATTTTCCTTGCTGCTCTGACATCTTGACGCGCTCTTTTAAGCTTTTCTGCTTCATGCATACCAAAGGCCTTATGATAGGCATCAATCGCATCATCGATATCATCGAACCAGGTGGCTTCGCCTTTGTTGATAAAGATACCTGCCTGACAAAGCTCTCTGAGTATACCTTCGCTGTGCGAGACCATAATAAGGCTGGCTTTGCCGGTTTTCTCTCGAAAGGCAGCTTTTGCTTTGGCTTTAAAGTTTTTATCGCCAACCGCAGTGGCTTCATCTGAGATGTAAACGTCAAAATCAAACGCTAGCGATAGTCCAAATGAGATACGAGCGCGCATCCCCGATGAAAATGTTCTTACTGGCTCATCAAAGGCTTTGCCTATCTCAGCGAAGTCTTCAACGTATTTGATAACGCGTTTTACATCTTCACTGGAGCTGCCATGAACACGGGCCACAAACTTTACGTTTTGCCTGGCAGTCATGTTTTGCTGCATGCCTCCTGAAAGCCCAACTGGCCAGGAAACTTTGGTATGGCGAATCACCTCACCTCTTTCAGGCTTATCCATACCTGCTATTAAGCGCAGCAAGGTCGACTTGCCTGCACCGTTTGCACCTATCAGGCCAACGCTCACCTTGGGTGGGATGGTGAGATTGATATCTTTCAATACCCAGTCGCTACCGTGATGGTTATGGTAGCGCTTGTAGAGACTGCGAATTTCAATCATTTGCATTCTTAGTGATGGCTAGGGGATGAACGCTGCGCCTGTTAGGAGTGACCTTCATTTCTAACACTTAACACCTCACTGTCACACTCCTGCCTGTTCGCTGATAGAGGCTTTCGAGCTCTTCTTTGAGTGCTGCGCGGGCGGTTTGTTCACCGTGTATTAGGCGGATAGTGTGGGGCCAGCGGCGCATACGCTTTACGAAGTTGAGCAGATTCTTTTGGTCTGCATGGGCTGAGTAACCACTGACCGAGGCAACGCCGGCTCTTATATCAATGCGTTGCCCATCGATATCGACCCACCCGCCTTGCGGGCCGTATTTCTGAATATCACGCCCTGGAGTACCTGTGCCTTGATATCCAACAAACAACACTTGGTGGCGTACATCACCTAGCATGGCTTTCAGGTAATTCATAATGCGCCCACCTGCACACATACCACTAGCAGCAATCACCACTGCTGGCCGGCCTGTTTTGGCTAAGTACTCGACAGTTTGCTCATGTTCTGCGTGACTATCAACGGTGTAGAGGTTCGCAAAGTTAAGCGGGTGACGACCACTACGCAGGCGGCGTTGGGCTTCTTTATCCCAGTAAGGTTTTAGCTCACGATATACCTTGGTAAAGCGTGCAGCTAGCGGCGAGTCCACAATGATTTCTAGTGAGGCCCAGCGCGATGAGTGCGCATGATGAATAATGGTTTCTAACTCATAGAGAAGCTCTTGCGTGCGGCCTATGCTGAAAGCTGGCACCATCACGGTACCGCCGTTAACGAGCGCGGTTTCTATCGCATTCTTTAATACCGCCTGACGCTGGCGACGATCAGGGTGAGTGCGGTTACCGTAGGTGCTTTCTAGCACCAGCTGATCACAACCGTAAGGCGATCGTGGCGCAGGCAACAATGGCGCATAAGGCGCACCCAAATCACCAGAGAATACAACGCGCTCTTTTTCACCGGTAACGGCATCCTGATAAGCCACTTCAGCGTAACAAGAGCCTAAAATGTGCCCTGCCCGCTTCAGTTTTACGCGCGTTATGCCTACATTGTCAGAGGCAACACTGTGCCACTTGCCATAGGGCACGCTAACAACCTGCTGCCTTAACTGTGCCTGAAAGCGATTGATCAGTTTCGCATCACGGGTAAAGCCTATTTTTAGCGCATCTTCAATAACAAGGGGCAATAGCGTGGCAGAAGGCTCTGAGCAAATAATCGGACCTGTGAAACCAGCCGCTAGTAAATAGGGCAGTCGCCCTACATGATCAATATGCACATGGGTGATGATCAGGGCTTTAACCGTTGAGATATCGAATTCAATTTTTAGCTGTTCGAAGCTATCTTTAGCGGCATCTTTTCCCTGAAAGAGACCACAATCAACAAGGAGAGAGTGTTCGTTATTCAGTATTAACTGGTGGCAGCTACCGGTCACACCGATAGCGCCACCATGATGAAGAATATCGAGCATGAGGATACGAAAGATCGCTCCTTTTAGTCTCGGTGATCTTTAATAATCATGAGCAGCATACTGAAGATAAAGGCAAGGAAGATGGCAATGATGGCGAAGACGCTGCTGTTGTAGAGCCGGCTTGGTTCTGTGGGATATTCCGGCAGCAGTGGGCTTTGCAGTACGCTTACCTGCTTAAGCTGGCGGGCGGCCTCTAAGCGAGTATTTTCTAGCGCAGCAAGTGCGCTGGAGTAGGTTTCCTGAGCGAACTGCGCTTGCAGTTCTAGCGTTTCATATTCAGCAGAAACACTGTTCAGCGAGCCACCCGATGCCTGCGCTATACGATCACGTTGTTCAATAATTTGGTCGCGTAGCGCGGTGATATTACGCTCAACTTGGCGCAACTCGGGTGATTGTTCGCTTTGGAAACTGGCTAGTGCGTTACGCTGCGCCTGGAAGCGTGCCAAGTCAGCTTCAAGTGTTGACACCACCTGATTAATACTTGCCACGGTATCAGTGGGCGAGACTAGACCAAACTCATTTTGGTACGCCAGCAAGGCGGCACGGGTTTCTTTAAAGCGCTCATCGAGTCGCACCATTTGCTGCTCTAAAAAGTGGACCTGCTCTTCAGCTAGACGATGACCCATTTCATTCATATGGTCTTCGCCTGCCTGAAGTAGCAGCGTGGTCATTTGATGGGCAAACTCTGGTGTATAACCCTGAACAGAAATATTAAGAACGCCGGCGTACTCATCGAGCTCTATATTTACGCGGCGTAGATAGTATTTATGCAGGTCTTCAATCGGCGCGTCTCGATCATATAGCCTTGCGAAAATATCGCCGTGTTCAGTGTAGTGCTCTCTGATGTTTAGGTCTTCGTCTAGGAGGCGCAGCATATCCACTGACAATAAGTGCTCGCGCAGCAACAAGAGATCTTTAGTATTACCACCGCCGCCTCCCATTATTGATGACAGACTAATTTCTGGGGCCGCCACTTGCGGGCTTTCCAGCACCACCGTGGCACGCGAAACATAACGCTCCTCTGCCCATACAAACCAGTAGAACGAAACTAAAATAATGGCGATAGCAGCCACGGCCCAGTGCGGCGACTTTTTTACAAAACTACCTAAAGAACGTTGCATGAATTATTTGGCCTTTAAGCGATCAAGAAAGCGCAGGTGCATTAACAGCCCCAGGGCAATAAGGATGAGTGTAAACAGCCAGAAATAGAGCATGCTAGTTCCGTGAACCACTTGATAGCCCTCAAAAAAACCAAGGCGCAGAGTCTCCAAGCCATGAGGAATTGGATTTAGCATGAGATATTCCAGCAACCAGTGTGGCATCGAATTCAGCGGAAACATGACTCCGGAGAGAATCAGCAGCGGTAATGAGAGCATACGTATTATTCGGCCAATTTCAGGTACTAATGTAGCCGCCACCGAAGTGATTAGCCCTAAGCCCATCCCCAGGCTCCACAGCGAAAACCAAACAGCCATCGCTCTGATTGCATTATCTGGGTACATACCCAGCCCCAGCATTAACCCGCCGCCAATAAAGATCAAAAATACAAAGCTACGCAATATACCTTCTAAAAAATTACGCACAAACACTGGATCTACAGGCTGCACTTGGCGGTAAGCGAATAGAGCCTTGTTACCATCGATCGCCCCCATTCCACGCAACATGCCTTCTCTTACAAGCAGAAACCCCATTAAGCCCGAAATCATCCAGGGAATAAATTCGGCGTTAACCACTAGCCGATCACCACGAATAAAGCTGCGGAGGCCTACCATAATAGCAATAAAAGCGACTGGCTCAAAAATCATCCAGAACCAGCTCATGCGGTCTGCCATGGTGCGCGAAATAGCCTCACGCATAAACATGGCGTACCACACACTACGGGTCACTTGCCACGGCGTGCGGGCACGCCGTGGCTCACTGCTTATATTTTCCATAGCGTTACTTTGTAAAGGAGTGAGATGTGAGGTGTGAGGTGTGAGGTATTGACTCCCTCACACCTCACTATTTACTTTTTTACAGATCTAAAGCGACTCGAGTTGTCACAGCGATTTGGAAAAGTATTCGGGTTAGCGTAGCCGCTAGCTGCAGATTATGTATGGGTGCGGCAGGCATCACCAAGATCTCATCACCCGGCCGTAGCGGTGAATTGCTGGCATGCTCGACTGCACCGTTCTGGCGGACCAATAAAATTTGGTCTTTATCAGCACGCACAGTAAAGCCGCCAGCGCCCTGGACGTAATCGATCACGCTCATGCCGGGACGGTAAACAACGGCTTGGGGCACCAGGATTTCACCACTGATAAGTACGGAATCACTGATTTCAGGAATGGTAATGACATCACCATCCTGCAGGCGTATATCAGAGATACCGTCACTGTTAGCTACAACCAGCCGGCCGCTGGGCTCTAGGTCGCGAGCCCTTGAGATAAAACGCTCTATCAATTCGGCTTCTTGCAGGCGGATTTTCGCCTCTTCATCGGTCCGCGACTCTGCGCCCAAGTAGGTAGTTTCTAAGCGCCGTAAGCTGTCTTCAAGGGCCTCGGCTTGCTGCTGGCGCACGCTTTCACGCTGTAGAGAAACACTTTCTACTGCGGTCATGTTTTCCGGCACAGCTATAGCGTCCAGTAACTCACTTAAACGCGCATTGCGTGGCAGTGCATAGCGTGATGGGCCGTAGTAGCTGCCTTCCACTTCCACAACGATAGTCTCGCTACGCTGGTCTGCGCTGAATAGCACTTCATCGCCACTACGAATCATTTGGCCGTAGAACATGTCGATGGGGAAGTACTGAGCAATGGGCCCGTCTTCACGGTCGCCGCGGAGTAGCACGTGGGAAACGCCGCTTTTAAGTCGTGCCAAATTAATTAGCTCAGCACCGCTTAGCTGATTGCCGACCAACTCATAACGGTGGGCACGATGCACGTCACCGCCTACTGCAATCGCGGGGCCACGCTCTTCTACCACAATGGTGTCGCCATCTTGGAACTGCGGGCGGGCAATGATGCCATCGATCAGAAAGTCATATAGGTCAACGGTTGAAACGGTGCGGTCATCACGCACCACCCTCACTTGGCGATAGCTACCAAGGTCTTGGTCAATCCCCCCGGACTGATCAAGAAAATACAGCAACGAGTCGTTGGGCGTACCTGCATAGCGGCCAGGATTTTCTACATAGCCCGTTACGTATACCGCAACTGGCTGCACGCCTTGCAGATTTGTATAGACCTCTACGTTATCCGGATAGACGGAGGTAATAGCACTGCGGACGCTGTTATCCACTTCCTGGCTGCTTTGCCCTTCTACATTTATCGGGCCAGAACCAGGAATAAAGATATTGCCCTGAGCATCTACCGGTAGCACGCGGTCAAACTCAAACGCCCCCCAGGCACGGACGGTGACTTGGTCGCCGGGTTTAATGCGGTAGTCTGGGTTAAGGCCATCGCCCATGGCGCCACGAAAGCCGCCAGTAAATAGATTAGCGCCAAATGGCGGCAAAGTATCGGTATCTTGCAGCGGCAACGTCACAGGGCCATAAGTACCGCTGCGCCAATCTGCACGAGGCGTATCGTTCACTTCGTCTTGCTGCTGTGCCCCCCCTTGCTGACTACTCTCAGACGGTAAAATAGTATCGGACAGGCTAAGAGACTGCGCCCAGGCTGCGCCGCCCATGACCGCGCTTAACAGAGTAATAGACACGATTGCTGCGGTTTGCTTGAACATTAATAGCGCCCTTCAACTGTTTGCATGCCTGTCTGCGTCACTACGCGTTGATTTACCCAGCCGTTGGGCGTTGCACAGACAAGAGCGCTGTTAGCACTGCCTCCTGCTGCAACTACGCGAAGCTTACGGCATTCACGCCCGCTAGCAGCTAAGTAAGATTCATCAGCAATAATTTCGACGTTATCACCCCATGGGCTGCGCGCCACGTTAAGAACCCCACTGGCGGGTGCTTGCGAGAGAAAATTATTGAGGCTTTCGTTTTCTAACAACGTCGCCGCATCATTATTCAGGACGTAACGCGCTTCTTGCTGATTACTACCAGAAGGGTAGCTTGTAGCACAGCCACTTATAGCGACCACACTCAGTGCTGTCAGCAGCATGCGCGCTGGCGACACAAATGAACGTTGGGATATTGGCATAATGGATTCCAGATGAAAGGCACGCTACCGCCCAGGGATTGAAACGGGCATATTCCCTTGCCCTACTCTATCTGTGCGGCTGAATGGGGTGGTGCTCTAAATTCACACCAGCTTACCATTGTAGAGGATTACTGCCACCGCCTCCACATTGACAGCAGTTGTAGTGACACTCATTTAAATTATGAAAACACTAACCCTTCAGAGAAAGAAAAACCGACCATTTTTCAATGATCGGCTGTCTATGGCCTGCTGAATAGGAACGCTTTCTTTACGAATGGTTCTCTTTCATTGGTAAGCGCCTTAGCCTTCCTGAATGAATACCCCACAAAATTGCCAACAAAAAGGCATATATCATGACGCCGCTATTATGGGTCATAAACACCTGCGACAAACCAAAATCGATATATGTTACGGGCAATAATACACCCGCCGTTGCTAACGCTCGGTCTGATAAATCATTCGCAGTGAGCCCTTTTGAAAACAGCCTTAACGGGATTAAATAAAGCGCAATCAGGACTGCCAGCCCTAGCAGGCCACGCTTAGCAAAAGCATCAATGAACTCATTGTGTGCATGGCCATACTCACCTATTTCACGTGATATGAAGCCTTGATCGGATAATGCTAGCATCTCGTTCTTGTAGCCGTTGTATCCCCAACCAAGTAGCGGCTTTTCTTGGATAAGATGCGCCGCCCCACGCCACATTTCAAAACGCGCGCCTACTGATGTCGTGCGGTTCTCACCGGAAATATAAAGACTGACATCATTAAATGCTTCGTGAACACGCCCTTGCACACCTATTTGCGGCACGGCATACACAACGATAGCGCCTACAATAACAGCCGCTACCACCGCCGTTTTTAGCCTGACGGACAGATTTCTGCCATAGGCGCGGTAAAGCACTAATAAAACAATAGGGAAACCCACCCAGCCGCCTCGGCTACCTGAGAACAAAGATCCAAGAATGCCTGCTAGCGCCCCTAGCATTAAAAAGCACACCCACACGTGGCGATGTCGCTGCACAGTGGCCCACCCAAGTCCTGCTAAGCACATGACGCCAAGCAGCATGCTAAGGTTGCCAAATTGAATTACATACGTGTATCCCTGGGCCCGATCCACGCCTTCAAATAACTTTTGCCATCCTGCCCAGCTACCCGCGGCAATGGCACCAACAGCAAGACCACTCCATAGAAAAGCTCGCCTAGGCGGGAAGCGCAGCACCCACCAAAGCGCAGGTATCGCTAAAATAAAACGACTTGGCTTATCTAGCCCTCGACTACCCTGGCCATCCCACCAAACCTCTGCTAACGCAACGAGCGCATAGGCCAAAACAGCGCCCACTATCCAAGCATCTCCCTTTGAGAAACGCGGAACGCGCATGGTAAACAGCAGACCAAGCCCGCCTAACAGCAGCAACACTGCTCCCACTGAATAACCGCTAGGAATGACCAGCGCGATCGCACCGAACAGGAAAACGGCAACGCTAGTGTAAAACTCAGGAAAACGCGCTTGTACACTCATCGTAGAGGCACTCATGGATGGTCTCTCATCAAAATTCCTTTCGGTACATACCAACAAGCAATCACAGCCCAAACTTAGCTGCCTTGCTATGCCTTAGTAGAGAATTGCTGCCAACGCCACGTATCGATCATCATATCCTCGAGCGTTTTAACGGGTCGCCATCCTAAATCACGCTCGACTTTGCTGGCACTAGCCCAAAAAGCTGCTAAATCGCCTTCTCGCCGAGGAGCGTAGCGATGAGGGACTTCAACGCCTGTTGAGGCTACAAAGGCATCCACCATTTGCTTAACCGATATACCGCTTCCCGCGCCGAGGTTGTAACAATGAACGCCTGGGCTATCTAGCACCTTTAAAGCCACCCTATGCCCTATGGCTAAATCAACTACATGTAAATAGTCACGCACACAGGTACCATCATCAGTGGCATAGTCATCACCATAGATTAAGAGTTCCGGCAATGTTCCCGCCGCGACCTGGCTAATATAGGGCATTAAATTATTAGGAGTACCCTGGGGAAGCTCACCGATATAGCCCGAAGGGTGCGCCCCAATAGGATTGAAATAACGCAAAAGACCCACCGACCACTGAGGGTCACTCGCGTAAAGATCTTCCAGCAACTGTTCCACCATGCCCTTGGAGGTGCCATAGGGGCTACTCGAAACGCCCCTTGCCATTGTTTCGATATAAGGTGGCTCAGCATCTACACCATAAACAGTCGCAGAAGAACTAAATAAGAGCCGCTTAACTCCTGCTTTCTGCATAGCGGAACATAAACAAATACTGCCGTAAACATTTACGTCATAGTAGGCTAAAGGGTTTTTAACACTCTCGCCAACTGCTTTTAATCCTGCACAATGAATCACTGATTCAATAAGGTGATTTTGAAATATAGAATCTAACAGAGAAACATCACGTATATCACCATGATAGAAAAGGACATCGCGCTGCGTGATATTCTTAATGCGACCAATCACAGATTCGTTGCTGTTAGACAGGTCGTCCAAAATCACCACTTCATGACCAGCCTGAAGCAGCTCTACTGCTATGTGCGAACCGATATAACCGGTACCGCCTGTTAATAAAATCATATAACCCGCTCGTCAGTAAGCATTTGAGTGCTTAAAGCCTTTGAAAACAGTCATAAAAATAATTCTTACATCAAACCACAGCGACCAGTTATCGATATACCACAGATCATATTCAACTCGACGCTGCATTTTTTCTAGGGTCTCGGTCTCACCTCGCAACCCATTTACTTGCGCCCAGCCTGTGATACCAGGTTTGACTTTATGTCTACGCATATAGGACTCAACAAGCTCCTTATAATATTCATTGTGCGCTAGCGCGTGGGGCCGGGGGCCTACAATAGACATACGACCTTGTAAAACATTATAAAACTGAGGAAGCTCATCTAGAGATGTCCTTCGCAAAAAAGCACCAATCGGCGTTATACGATCATCGCTCTTTCGAGCCTGAGTAACCGACCCGCCCTCCTCTTGATGCACTTTCATAGACCTGAATTTATAGACTTTAAACACCTTACCATTTGAGCCTGTTCTATACTGCTTAAAGAGTACGGGACCTGGCGAGGTAACTTTTATCATCAAGACAATAAGTAAGCAGATAGGTAAAATCATCAGCGTAATCGCAGCACCGAAAAGAATATCCTCCGTACGCTTGACGACTCGCGCCACACCGTTAATGGGCGAAACGCTCAAGTCAATCGCCAAGTGACCAGCCACTTCGCTGGTACGATGATTAAGCAGCCGCATATCTTTAAAGTCAGGAATTAAGCGAATCTCCTCGGTGTGATTCCTTAACACATAAAAGATATTATGCACCATCTCGCCCATTTCCAAAGGTGCACAGATCCAAACTTCAGAAGCGCTAGAAGCACTGATTCGTTCAGCTATCTTTTCAAGCTGCGCCATAGTCGGTATACCGTGTAAGCGCTCAACGCCGGCGATGGAATGCCCCTCCCAAGAGGCCGAACGCATTCCTTTAGCAACATGAAGTACATTGCTGCCGGGGCCAATCAAAAAAATGGGACGACGGGCACCACCTCTAATGCGAATTCTACGCAGCCCATACTGCACGAGCGAGCGCGCACCAGCCGCCAATAAGAAAGAAAGAACGAGCGTGAGCCCTACCCACAACCTTGAATAGCGGTCAGCCGCATGTGCAAAATAAATCAGAGAAGCGGAAATAACACCGACCACTAACCAAACCATTAACAATTTGCTAACAATGTGAAACGTAGACGATACACGCCATCTTTTATAGCTACCGGTCGAGCTATTGATCACGACAATCATCAACGATATGCAGGCGAGTGCTAATACATATCGCTCGTGCAGCTCAAAGGTGCCAAATCTTGAAACGTAAGCAACTGAGCCTGATAGGATAACGATAAGGATATCCAGGATAGGGAAAATTATTTTAGGAGGGTAACGTTCGGAGAAAATAATTCCCTTTTTACTCTGACCAATTTTTTTATATATCGGGTCCATGCTCAATTCTCACCTAAGCTTTTAAATTCAGAATTACCGCTTCCTATGTTTTTGTCTTCAGGGACCTCTTTTCGTGAGAAATAGAAAATCATCGACAAGACGGCAAAAACACTGTTGAAAGCAGATACTGAAAGCGAAGATGCCAACAAAACCCCGAGCACACATAAAACATCTACCCAGCTATACCCAGATTTTCTAAGACCATACGCAGTAAATCCAATTAAAAAAAGCAAGCCCATAACACCATGATCGAATATTACACGAATAATATAAGAGTGTAGAATAACCGAATAACAGGTTTCATCACCTGAAAAACTGTATAAATCACTCCAATAAGATAGTGATCGACACGTTTCATCAGACAATGGTGTAAGCGGCTCTGTTCCGAATAAAACATTCCACCATTTCCAACCTTCCGCATTATCTAGAAAAAGCAATAAAAACCTGACCCTATCGACTGACGCCCCTTGCTCTAGAAAAGAACGAATGGTCATTTCGTGATCTTGTTCAATTGTAACACCAGGAATATCCGCGCTCGCTTCAGGAGATATTGCGGGCTGAACCTCCGCTGCAGTAGACGAGTTGCCTAGTGAGACATCCATTCTGTCATTAACCACAAAAACACCAACAAACAATAAAAAAGGAAGCAACAACAACCACTTTTTCCAATAAAAACCACCCACTCTAAACACGCTAAAGAAATAAACAACTAGCAAGCAGAGAAAGGCACTCCTGGACCCAGACAAGGAAACAATAGCCATAACAACAAGAAAAAAAACAGTGCGCCAGCGCAAATCAGGCAGCACTAGATAGAAAAGCAAAAGTAGAAAAATGAGTTCAAAATTATTCTCAGTATAAACACCCGGCCTAGAGCTAACCCATACGTCTAAACCAACAACTCTAGAGTAGAGATATTTAACCAAGAACAAAACCACTAAAATGTAAAAAAACTTACTCACATAAACTTTAGAGAAAAACGTTTTCCCTATGAAAGAGCACAAAAGAGCTACGTATATAAAAGCTTTATAAGCCTGAAGATAATCAAGTAAATTTGTATTATTCAAAAACACAGCGACGTAAAAAGTTATCAAAAGATATGCAACTACCGACATCATCAAAAAAACTGAAACTCGACCTTTAGGAGGAAAAACAAAAGCAGACAAAAGCAATACAGCTAACTCTAAAATAGCCACTGCTGGTAAAATATTATAATCATATGGCGAAAAAACACCGACGACACCTAGCGCCAATACAATCAGCACCAAAAATTGAGACAATAGTTCTTGGGATCTTAATCGGCACTCGAAAAAGTACTGCTTGTATTGATGATCAATTTGCATCCAATGCTCCTGCCTAAGCCAAGAAACGTTCTTGTCTCTCATTTTTTCAAAACAATCACTTAAAACAATTTTCTCATAATTTTTTCTTTTATCCCCATCTTCCACCCTTTCCCCCAATGATGAATTAGATAGGTATTATCCTCTATATAAGAATACATCAACTGTTTTCTATCGTGTGACTTGGCATAAGGATTATACGGATAAAAACACTGCCATGGCAGCCGGTTAATTCCTTCTGCATTTTTTTCGACACACGCATTTGCTACTTCTGGCGCTATTAGGAACGGTTGATTATCGTTATGACGTTGCTCTATTAATTCAATAGCATTATTAAAAAAATGATGCCCTGCAATACCACCTACAACAGCAGTATTGAGCCTATCTTGGTCTTCATAGCCCAAAAAGCATTGATTATCGAGCAAGGGCTCAAGTGACTTTACTACCTCCATATCGACATCTAGATAGATACCACCATGGTCTCGCAATGCAATCATGCGTACGTAGTCAGATAAGAAAGCCCACCGCTTCTTATCAATACAGTATTTAATATAAACGTTATTTGTATCAATGTTATGCTCATTCCATTCAATCACTTCAAAATCCGGCATATGCACTTGCCAGCCTTTCAAACACTCTTTATACAGGGAAGTCATTTCATTCCCACCAAACCAACAAAAATGTATCTTTTTAGGAATCATAACTCACCGAAGCTTGTTGCCAAACTTAATCAAATAATAAGGGTAGTCTTTAAAGTAACGTTTCAACAGGCGTCGCGGCTCTTTAAAAACCCTGTAAAGCCATCTTAAGTGCAGCTTATTCACAAGCTTTGGATAATAATCCTGCCCTTTAGCTTCTACAAGTTGATCTAAGTAACCGCCACACGTAAACCCTGTACCTTTCCAGCCAAGCTCCCTCATATCAAGGAGCACTCGCTCTTGCTTACCCGCTCCCATACCAACAATTAGGATATCAGTAGAATTAGATTGCTCAAGAAATAGTCTATATTCATCATCGCTATTAAAATAGCCTGATCGAGCTTGCACTATCTGCAAACCAGGGTACTTAATTTCTAATAATATTTTGGCCTGCTGAATATTGTCATCAGTGCCACCCACTAACGTTAGCGTGGAGTTTCGCTGCAACGCATGATTGAAAACAATAGGAGCAAGCGATGTATCATCAAAGCTAGTGCGCGTTATTGATTTATTTTTAAAGAGACGTGTATAAATAACAATTATGATTCCATCCGCGTAAAATTTTATCCTTGAGCACTCTTCGCTACTCAACTCTTGAGCAACCACCCCCAAAGAAAAAGGATTGATAAAACTATGATCAACACTCTCTTCTTGTTGAAATTCCTTTTCTAACTTAATCATCAGTCTTCACCGAATGCCTTTTAGAAACTAAAAATATTAACTATTAAACTTAACAGCCTCTCTCCAGTCGATGACTAAAAAGCCGAACTTTTTATTGACAACATACAATGCCACCACATTTTGTATCAGCAGGCATAGTAGTAGCGACAGCGCAGCACCATTAGCATTATACATGGGAATGAGCAGCAGTGATGCTAGCCCGCCAATCACTACCGACCAAATCAGAATATTCCTCGCGGATTTTTGTTCGCCCGCCATTAGCAGCAACAATATGATAGACCCAGTCATAACATTTATCAATTGGGCAACCACCAAGATCCTTAGCACGCTACTTGCACCGTCATAATCTGATCCAAATAGCCCCAGCACGGCTTCTGGCCATACAAGGAATAGTGCCGCAGGTAAAAATGCAACACACGTCATTTGAAAAGCGCTTTTCTGAGCTAATTCTCGTAAACTTTTGTGATCATTTTCATGCTGCAGCCTAGAAAATCTTGGCCCAAGAATACTATCGTAGACCGTTAAAATGAAACCAATAATCATTGCCAGCCTAAGCCCTAGGCTAAATATCGCAACATCGCTTTCATCATGAAAAAAGCCTAGTACGATTCCGGCTCCCCACTGGGTATAATAAAATATGATACCTACAAGTAAAAAGTCGGGGAGACTTTTGTAAAAGCTTTTTGAAAAGCTCACTTTCTCTAGCGATACGAACCGGCAGTCTTTGTATATCTTTATCACATACCACACTGCTAATAATAAATAAAAAAACAAGATACAACCTAACGCTAAAATAAGCTCAAGAGCACTAAACTCATAATCAAATAGGCTACCGAGCACTACCAGAAAACTCAATATAATTGAGATACAACCTATCTCAAAAAAACATGAAACATTTGCTCTTCCCCAACCCTTCATAAGAAAATTACATAAATAAATAACACTATAAAGCGGAGATATAACAGCCGTTATTTTCAAACTATCAACACCATTCTCAACTGAAGAGAATAGCATTTGAGCAATCGCAGGGGCAAAAAACCATAATAAAATTGAAAACAGGCAGCCTACCAAAATATTAACGAACATTGAGCGCTGGTAAATCCACTTCACCTCTTTTTTATTACCATTAGAGGTTGCTATTCCCATAAACTTAAGGGTAGCTCTGTCTGTCCCAAGACTGGTAAACACCTGAACCCCGATCATCACAGACAGGCATAGCATAAATGCGCCAAACGCTTGAACGGTTACAAATGTAGCCAAGACATAGGAGAGTAAAAAAGTCCCTCCAGCCGCAATACCCCTGGCAGAAAAGGTAGTTAGCAGCTGGCTTTTCATGACTTTTTTGACAAGCATTCTAGATTTCTCTTCTTGATTCAAAAAACTAAGTATAATATATTCTGGAAATATTTTTAGGGTTGAATCATACCTGTTTGTTTAGAACCATGTAACACGTAACTTCTCATCACCTCATTTAATCCACTTTCTATTAGTTTATTCCTAGCTATTGCGCGCTTTATCAAGACGGGGTCGAAAAAAAAGCTCTCGCTGTAATGGCGAGAGCCTTGTACTCAATCATTTATACTATTGATCATTTTATACATGAGCAATAAATGCGTACTCAAAAGTGATAACGTGCCCCTGCCAGCCAATACGTACTATCAGCCAAGCTTTCATGCCGTAGGCTAGGTGCATCGCTATCGGCTAGCTCTACAAACACATCAAACGCGTCAGACACCTTATAGTACGTGCCTGCTGCCCAGGCATTGCTTTCTTCGCCTTTATCCCGCTCTACGTTGTAGTAATCTGCGACAAATGCCCAAGGACCCACGGTATAGGTGGCGCCAACGCCAGCAGTGTCGAACCCTCCCCCATAGAGGTCGCTATCTGCTTGCGTTTCCAACCCAAGGCGTGTGGATAACTGATCAGATATGTCATAGGACCCTATCAAGCCATAGAGCATTTCGCCATTGCCGCCGCCACGTACCACGTTTTCTACTGCGCCCAGCCCGACCTTCAGCGAACCATGCTGATAGCGGACACCGCCTTGCGTGGCGACAACCTCGCCCTCTCTACTCTGCTCGTCAACCGTCAATCCTCGCTCACTGTAGTGCTTGAACTGCACAAAGGTAGTGAAACCATTTAGCGCTGGGGTGTAATAACCGATGGAATCGCCACGCGACTGTATACCCGAAGAGTTGAACAGCAGCCCACGGTCTAGGTAAACATCAAATGGCAATGAAACAAACTGAGCGTAAAAGCTATCAAAGTTGCCTGCTTGAAATGTTCCATAGCGTTTGCTTGCCAAGCCAATATAGCTCTGACGAGTTTCATCAAAGCCATTATTTGCATCATCTTCATTGCCCTTGAAACGCCACTCTAAACGACCAAACGCGGTTAGATCAGATGTGACTTCATGGCTCATTCTAAAGCCTAGGCGTGAGTAAATATCGACAAACTCAACGCCATCATTCACTGCGTTACCGGCACTATCAAACTCGGGACCGCCACCCGCGACCCCCATGGCGATGCGGCCGTAGACATCTAGCTGAGTACCATCTTGATTATAAAGCGTGGTGGCGTGGGCAACAGAGCCCCAAAAACTGCCACTAACAGCTGCGGCTAGCATCACTTTTTTCATTATCACCATCCCTTACTTTCTTTTTATACGCATATGCGCAAAATGCTTACCTATGAATAACAATGTTATATCATAACTCAAAATTAGGGAAGATATTGATGCTTTTTAATATCACTAACATCTACTTTACAGCCTTTCATATATACAAAAAAACCGGCCTCATAAGAGGCCGGTTCTATTGGTTCTGCTAGGCAGCTACCCTTAAAGCAAGGTGGTTAAACCAAGCTTAGAAGTGGTAACGAGCGCCTGTCAGCCAGTATACTTCGTCAGTCAGGTCGCCAACTACGTCGCCCAGATTGGTGTCGCTGTTGATGCGGTTAGATGCATCAGCATCGGCGACTTCTAGGAATACGTCGAAGCTGCTAGAAACGTTGTAGTAGCTGCCCAGTGCCCAGGATTTGCTGGTTTCTTCACCGTCACGCTCAACGTTGTAGAAATCACCAGTGAATGCCCAAGGACCGGTGGTGAAAGTACCACCTAGGCCAACCTTGTCATAGCCATTTTCGTCGCTAGCGCCACGAAGATCGTAACCGCTGTTGTTGTCACGCGTTTCATAACCAAGACGCGCAGAGAACTGGTCAGTGAAATCGTAAGAACCGATCAGGCCGTAAAGCATTTCGCCGTTACCGCCGCCACGCTTCACATCTTCAACAAAGCCTAGACCAACAGTCACAGGGCCCTGTGCGTAGCGAACACCACCTTGTGGTGCTACAACACTGCCTTCATTAGAAACTTCACCAAATTCTCTGCCCCTATCTTGCCCATCTTCAAGCAGTCCGCGCTCACTGTAGTGTTTCAACTGCAAGAAGGCAGTGAAACCGCTCAGGTCAGGCGTGTAGTAACCGATAGAGTCGCCACGTGACTGTTTCGGATGACCAGCAAATTCTAGGCCACGATCGATGTAAACATCGAACGGCAGAGAAACAAACTGATTGTAGAAGCTGTCAAAGTTACCCGCTTGGAAAGTACCGAACTGGTCACTTTGCAAACCTAGGTACGCTTGACGAGTTTCCGAGAATGCATCGAAGTTGTTACCGTTGCGGTTACCAGACTCATCAGCACGGAAACGCCACTCAAGACGACCGAAAGCAGTCAGGTCACGAGAAACTTCGTGGCTCATGCGCAGACCAAGACGAGAGAAAACGTCTACGAACTCAGCGCCGTCATCAATACGGTTGCCAGCACTATTGAATTCAGGGCCGCCACCAGCGATACCCATGGCGATACGGCCATAGATATCCAGCTTAGTACCGTCTTGGTCGTATACAGTTGCTGCTTGTGCTGCAGCAGAGGCACCCAAGGCACCAACGATAGCAGTCGCTAAAAGTGTTTTTTTCATGATGTAAGTTCCTTAACTCGTATACTGTTTCGATCGTTGCTGCTCGGCTCTTAATAAGCCGGCAGGTGGCTTTTGCGGGCCATGCTCTTTTCCCATCCGCCGGTTTTTCCCGGAGGTATGCGGCATGTCCTCAACTAAGCCTTGTTATAGTCCAATGCTCGCAGGACAAACTCTATACCGGGATTCCTATGAACGCAATAGAAAAAAACAGTGTTTCTTTACTATTTGCACTTTTTTATGGAACCCCTGCACCGCCATCCGGTCTCAGCCGCCCTTGAACTTCTGCTGTAGACCTAACAATTTGTCTTCCATGCTAAGCGAGCTGCGGGACTCATTTTTTTCCATATCAGGTTGCTTAGCCACATTCTGGTGGCTTTCTTCAGCTGCCGGAGAGGACTTTTTAGCTTGAGCTTGTTTTTGTGGCTTACTTACTTTCGACGCACCATTTTTCGCCCTACTATCTTTCGACTTACCATCTTGCGATTTAACATCATGCGGCTCACCGCGTTTTTCTGATGCATGCAATGCCGCTTGTTTATCCACATTTCCCGCAGGTTGCCCATCTAAATCAACCCGTTCAGCGCCAGCTCGGACTGCTTTGATATAGCGCGGCAGATTAACATAGTTAGCCAGGGCACGGCGTACAAGCTTGCTCGGCCATGCTTCCCGTTCAGCTAAATCTTGATGAATGCCCACTTTCAGCGGCTTAGTATGGCCTTTGAAGAACGCTTTCGGGTAGCGCTCATACCATTCATTAAGTAGCGCGTGTGGGGACGGTGCCTGCGATGTTACGGCAGCAGGCTGAAGTGACAATGATTCATTTTTTTGCGCTTCATCTAAGCCCGCACTGCTTACCCGCTCTTCAGACGGATCATTTGATGACGCTTCAGCGAGATTTTCAACTTCTTCAGTTTCAGTTTCAGCTTCAGTTTTTTCAATTATCGCACTGGCTTCAGTGGCAGCGACTGCTTCGGCTGCAGGAGAGTTCTGGGACGTTGCCGCACTTGGCTCGCCCTGCGGTAGCGCATTGTTGCCTACCAGCTGCTTTAAGCGCTGATTTTCCTCACGCAGGGCCTGTAGCTCAGCTTGGGTGCTCTCAAGACGCTGTTCTAAATCATCTAGCATAGTTATTAAGCTGGCGGCCATAGCCTTCTCCTTTGACCTTATCAGTCGGCGGTGCGCTCGTAGACGACGAAATCGTAATGTGGCTGCCCTTCCGCTGGCTGCCCCGCTACGCGCTGCACTTCGCGCCACACCCGGCCATCAATTTCCGGAAACGTGGCATCACCCTCTACGTCACAATCCACTTCTGTTATATAGAGCCTCTGAGCAAAGGGTAACGCCTGGCGATAAATCTCGCCGCCCCCCATCACCATAATCTCTTCTGCTGCCTCAATGGTGGCATGCTGGTCAGCTAGTGCAAGCGCTGCTGGAAGATCATGACAAACACGCACGCCTTCGTGAACAAACTCAGCATTACGTGTCACCACAACATTGAGCCGATTCGGCAGCGCTTTACCAATTGATGCAAACGTTTTGCGCCCCATCACCAGCGGCTTTGCCTGTGTCATACGTTTGAAGAACTTTAAATCTTCAGGCAAATACCAGGGCAGTTTGCCCTCAACGCCAATTACCCTATTTCGCGCCATAGCGACAATCATAGCCACCGGCACTAATGGATCGACGTTAGTGCTCATACCGCCACCTTCGCTTTGATGTGAGGGTGTGCCTCGTATGCGTCAATTTGGATATCTTCAAACCGGAACGCAAACAAGTCGTTTATTTCTGGATTAAGCACCAGCTGCGGTGCTGCTTTCGGCGTGCGGGTCAGCTGTTCTTGCGCCTGCTCCAGATGATTACTGTACAGGTGAGCGTCGCCCAGCGTATGAATAAACTCACCGGGCTGAAGGCCAGCCACCTGAGCCACCATCGTTAGCAGCAGAGCGTAGCTGGCAATGTTGAACGGAACACCTAAGAAAATATCGGCGCTGCGCTGATAGAGCTGGCACGACAGTTTTCCGTTTGCCACATAAAATTGGAAAAGGCAGTGGCACGGCGGAAGCTGCATTTCATCTACTTGAGCGGGGTTCCAGGCAGACACAATCAGCCTGCGCGACTGGGGCGTCGTGCGAATTTGCCCTAACACCTTAGCGATTTGGTCAACGCTACCGCCCTTAGGGTCAGGCCAGCTACGCCATTGATAGCCGTAAACGGGGCCCAGATCACCGTTTTCATCGGCCCAGTCGTCCCATATCCGCACGCCGTGATCTTTTAGGTAAGCGATATTAGTGTCGCCTTTCAAGAACCATAGAAGCTCATGGATAATAGAGCGCAGGTGCAGCTTTTTAGTCGTCAGCAGCGGAAAGCCACGCGACAAATCAAAGCGCATCTGATGACCAAACACGGAGCGAGTGCCCACGCCGGTGCGGTCATGGCGGTCAACGCCATGCTCTAAAACAGTCTTCATTAAGTCTAAATAGGGTTGCTCTAGCGCGGGCGTTGTAGCAGTCACAGAATTTCCAAATTAACAGGCGATGTAGCGGTTCATTTTAGGTGGAGAGGTCATAAGGGGCAATGTGAAGATTCCCCCTCGCCTTTACTCAACCTGCTAATACTTATCCTTTGGCGTTTTGTATTTGAACATCAACTGGCTGGGAGCGTGACCAGGCGATGATTATCAGCCCTAACGCAATCATCGGTAGCGTTAGCAGCATGCCCATCGTGACCCAATCGAAAGCAATAAACCCAATGTGTGCATCGGGCAGGCGAACAAACTCGACCATAAAGCGGAAAACGCCGTAGCAGACTAAAAACAGGCCTGAGACAAACCCACGCGCGGTTGACTTGGCAGAAACCCACCACAAAATGGCGAAGAGCACCGCTCCTTCCAGTAGCGCCTCATAAAGCGCAGAGGGATGGCGCGGCTCAGGCCCCATACCTGGAAAGGGCATGCCCCAGGGCAGCGACGTCAAACGCCCAGGCAGCTCATGATTAATAAAATTACCGATACGCCCAGCACCTAAACCAATCGGCACTAGCGGCGCGATAAAGTCCGTAAGCGTTAGAAACGCTAATTTTTTTCGTCTTGCGAATATCCAGGCGGCGAGTAATACACCGAGCAGCCCGCCGTGAAAACTCATCCCGCCATCCCACACGCGGAAAATCCACAGAAGATCGGCTGACCACTGCCCCAATCCATAAAATAACGCGTAGCCCAAACGCCCACCCGCGACGACACCTATCGCACAATAGAAAAGTAAGTCGCCGATATCATCATTATTGAGACCTAAGCGCGATGCACGCCGGCAGCCAAGCCACCAGGCCGCTACAAAACCTACTACGTACATCAAGCCATACCAATGGACTTGCAGCGGGCCCAAGGAGATAGCCACTGGGTCAATCGTCGGGTAGTTAATCATTTACACTCTCTAAGCTGACTAAAAGGATCAATTATTGAGGGCCATTCATATAACAGACTGTGCAGCACGGCTACCCCAATGAAACCGGCTGCCAGGGCTCATGTAGAAGCATCCACGTTTATCGTGCCAGGAAACCAGTGAACGATAATATTGAGCAGTGTTTCTGGCTGATACGGCTTTGCTAGCAGGTCATCCATCCCGGCTGCTAGGCAGGCATCGCGCCCTGCATTGTCGGCATTAGCCGTTAGCGCTACCAGCACACTTTTATCACGTTCATGTGTACGCTCGTAATTGCGCCAGCGCCGGGTCGTTTCGAGCCCATCTAGCGTGGGCATAAAAATATCCATAAATACCAAGTCAAACATGGCGCTTTGCTGGCGCTCAAGCGCCTCTTCCCCACTGCTTACGCCCTCCACCTGAAGCCCCTGGGCCTCCAGCATTTGACGCGCCAACATCAAATTAACCGGCCCATCATCAACGACTAGCACGCGCAAACGCCGCTGCGGTGCATCAGTATCAGGCATCGATTGATTTCCCTGCTGGCCACTTTTACCTTTGTCCGCATTTTGAAGCGCCAGACTAGCGAGCAGTGACCGAATATCTGAAAGGCGCTCACGTACACCAAGCACCCACTGCCGGCAGCCATTCGTCAAATCCTGATCAGCTGTTGTACTCAGATACTCAAATAGCTTATCAGTCTCATTTTGCAGCAGCGCTAAGTAGCCAGACTTTAACCGCGACTCTTCGCGCGCCCGCTCACGTCCTGCCATCAGATGTTTCAACTGACGCTGCTGATGCTGAATATCGTCCAATAGCGACTGCTCATGCTCTTGCTGCGTCTGCTGAGCGGTAGCGCTGGCGGTTTGTGAACAGACAATGCAGCGTTCAATCTCGGCTAATACGCCATTCACGCTGGCTAAGCGCTGAAGCGGGAGTTGAGACTCATCGGCGGCCTTAAGTGGCACGCACCGATGCTCTGGCAGCGAACGTGACGCCGTGGCGAATAGTGCCTGACTGTGCCGTTCAAGCTCAGCAAGCTCTTGCATAAAGCGGCTATCTTTACGCCGTGCACGGGTTTTAATCAGCATCAGGAAAGCACCGACATTCAAGCTACTGCCGATCAGCATTGCCAATGCCAGCCAGAGCATAGTGCTCCATGACACGTAGCTTGGCGACATCCACCACACCATCGACGCCACAGCGAGGCACAGGAATATTAACGCTGCTTGTAAAAACAACAGTGGCCAAAGGAGCGGCCATATAATGGCTCCCCAAAAATGCTCCCTTTGATAGCGTTGCGTCATCTCGCCTTCCTGATGGCCATACGGCCTGTGATAATGATACCGGCCTAAGTGTACGTCTACACTTCGTTACTGTCATGCAGGCCGTTGACTGAACGCTTTTTACTTTCTGACCTGTGAGTTTGCGCTATGTGCTTAATTACGTTCGCTTGGCAACCCAGCACCTCCATGCCGTTACGACTCATCGGTAATCGCGATGAGCTCCACGCACGCCCCACCGCACCGCTTGACTACTGGGAAGGAAATGCTGACGTTGCAGGCGGGCGCGATTTAGAGGCCGGCGGCTCTTGGCTGGCGGCCAAGCGAGGCGGCGTCGTGGCCGCACTGACCAATGTCCGCGACCCTCAGCTCGTCGTACCGCCCGGCGCGCCAAGTCGAGGTGAGTTAGTGGCGGATGCCCTGAAATGCAATGATATTAACGTGTGGCTAACAGCGCTCAGCCAAGGTGATGCTTTACGCTATGCGGGATTTAATTTGCTCGTGGCAACACCGCAGCGGCTGTGGCTCCTGCATCGTAGCCAAGAGCAACTTACACTCAATGAAGTGCCCCCTGGCGTGCACGGCTTATCCAACGCCAACCTTAACTCACCGTGGCCTAAGCTATTGCATGTACGCAGCGCACTTGAAAGCGCACTTGAAAGCGCACTTGAAAGCGCACTTGAAAACGCATCTGAAAACAACTCCTCGGAAGATTGGTCCATCGCCGTTCAACGAGCGATGCAAAATCCACAAGAAGCCGCTAACGAAGAACTACCCGATACAGGGGTAGGCCTTGCGCTAGAACGCCAGCTCTCCGCTGCGTTTATTGTTGGCGAGCGCTACGGCACACGCGCCACATCGTGGCTAACGCTTGATGCCCAAGGCAATATCGACATCACTGAGCAGCGCTTTGGGCCGCTGGGGCGCAATGAAGGCGAAACCTCCCTAGCGCTACGCAGCGGCGTGTGATGACGCCTTTTCTAGTCTCGCGGCGGCATCAGGTGTGATAGTTGCCATTCGTCTAGACGGTTCTCAAGATGCGTATGTACCAAGGCAGGCGTATCCAACGTCATGACTTCTTTAAGCAACTGTTGGGCATCCGTCATCGGCACTCGGCGGATGGCTGCGCGCACTTTAGGCAGGCTAGGCGCATTCATGGAAAGACTAGTAAAGCCCATCGCCATCAACAGCAGCGCCCCGGCCGGATCACCGGCCAACTCACCGCATAGCGAAATGGGTTTATTGAGGCGCTGAGCATCGTGGGAAAGCTCTTGTAAGGCGCCCAGCAGCGCGGGATGCAGCGCATCGTAAAGGCTGGATACCCGTGGATTATTGCGGTCCACCGCCAGCAAATACTGAGTAAGGTCGTTGCTACCCACGGAGAAGAAATCGATACGCTTGGCCAAGGCGTCCATTTGGTAAATGGTCGCAGGCACTTCGATCATTACCCCCACCTGAGGCCGGATGACGCTGATACCTTCCTCGCCTAGTTCCAAAATAGCGCGGTCCAGCAGGCGCAACGCTTCATCCACTTCTTCTACGTTGGTGATCATCGGAAACAGAACATAAAGATTATCCAGATCGACCGATGCTTTTAGCATGGCGCGCAGCTGCACCATCAATACTTCCGGGTGATCCAGCGTGACGCGCATACCGCGCCAGCCAAGAAACGGGTTAGCCTCTTCAATCGGGAAGTAAGGCAAATCTTTATCGCCACCGATATCTAGCGTACGCATAACGACTGGCAGCGGCGCAAAGCCTTCTAACTGGTCTCGGTAAAGACGAGTCTGTTCTTTTTCGCCGGGGAAGCGCTCGGTAATCATAAAAGGCACTTCGGTACGATAAAGGCCTACGCCGCCTATGCGACTTTTCAGCAGCGCGTTGGCATCTACCGCAAGCCCGGTATTGACCATCAGTGGCATGGTATAGCCATCAGGCGTTACGCTGGGCAAATCCTGCTCATGCTCCAGAAACTCGCTCAGCGCCTTCTCTTCAGCAATCAAGCTTGCGTAGCGCGCGGTCAGCTCGGGCGCTGGGCGCACAAACAAGCGGCCACGATGACCATCTAACACCACCGGCGCTCCGCCTAGACGCGGCAGTGGCAAATCCACCATGCCGAGCACGGTGGGAATGCCCATCGCGCGGGCGACAATTGCCACATGAGAGGTGCTGGAGCCCCGCACTGACACCAGCCCTTTAAGCTTATCGCGAGGAACTTCACCCAGCATAGCGACGCTAATTTCATCGCCCACTAAAATGGCGTTATCGGGATAGGTTTCCGGCGTAGAGGGCGTATCTTCCTGCAGGTGTGCAAGCACGCGGCGACCTAGATCACGAATGTCTGCCGCGCGCTCACGCAGGTAGTTATCGTCAACTCGCTCTAAATACTGCACGTGACGACGCACTACATCGGCCAGAGCACCGGGCGCCCACTGCCCTTCGCGAATACGCTTTTCAACTTCATCGGCTAGCGCGGCTTCGCCCAGCATCTGCTGATAAACATCAAATAGCGCTAATTCTTGAACCGATATGCGGCTTGCTAAGCGTTCTGCCGCCGCGCGGATTTCGCTACGGGTTTTGCCAATGGCCTCTTTCAAGCGAGCAACTTCGTAATCCTGATCGCTAGGAACGAGATCCGGCACGCTGTTCAGATCCGCTGGCGGCGTAATGACCACCGCCTCACCCATGGCCATGCCTGGCGATGCAGCAACGCCTTTAAACATTGCCTGGCCACCCGCAAGCGCCGGGCGCATTAGGTTACCGGTTGCCAAGGCATGCGCCAGCACGCCCGCCAACTGAGCAGCCATCGTGACCAAAAAGGCTTCATCTTCATCATCATAGCTGCGCTTTTCAGCCTGCTGAACGACCAATACGCCCAGCATATGACGCTGGTGAATGATCGGCACGCCTAAGAAACTTGAATAGCGCTCCTCACCGGTGGATTCAAAATAGCGAAACTGCGGGTGAGTCTGGGCATCTTCAAGATTAAGCGGCTCGCTACGCTTGGCCACTAAGCCAACCAGGCCTTCACCTAACGGTAATACGACACGCCCCACCGCCTGGGTGCGCAGGCCAATGGTTTCCATCAATATAAGTGAATCAAGCGCTTTATCATAAAGGTAGAAGGAGCACACATCGGTCTGCATCGCTTTACGGATTCGGCGTACCATCGTAGACAGCGCGGCATCAAGGGTACGCGCGCTATTCACTTCCTGAATAACACGGCGCAGCACCTCAAGCATGGACGTTTTACCTTTCACTGTTATTTGCCTCGCTGAGGAATTTCTTGGCAGACTCGCGCCGCCCTAGTGTGGCAGCCAGCAGTCGCCCCATTCTTCATCCTGTGCCAGGCGCTGAACGCGGGGAGACAGCTCCCGCAGCGCGCGCCGATAGACCTCTCGCTTAAAAGGCACCACTTGCCCTAACGGATACCAATAGCTGACCCAGCGCCAACCATCAAACTCGGGCGTTGGGGTAGCCGTCATGCATATTTGGCTTTCCTGGCAACGAATTTTAAGTAAAAACCACTTCTGCTTCTGGCCTATGCAGACCGGACGCGAATGTGTGCGAATCATGCGTCGTGGCAGACGGTAGCGTAGCCAGCCCCGGGTGCAAGCAACAATATCAACATCGTCGGCGGTTAAACCGATCTCCTCAAAAAGCTCACGAAAAAGCGCTTGTTGTGGCGTCTCGCTTGCATTGATGCCCCCTTGGGGAAATTGCCACGCATTCTGTCCCACCCGACGTGCCCAAAGCAGCTGCCCCTGGCTATTGGCAATGATAATGCCAACATTGGGGCGAAAGCCGTCAGCGTCGATCACGGACATCACCTTATAAATTTTCAGTTACCCCCATTTTTCCACAAGGGTGACAAGCGTATCAATACATTATAACGCCATACGGTGAATGCTTATGCTGCGCGGGTGGGAAAGCCTGGACGACTCTGCGATAATTCGCCCCTTTGTAGACCAGTACCAAGCACTTATAACCACTGATTAAAAAGGGTGAGCATCGTGAGTCTGGCCATTTTCGATTTGGATAATACGCTGCTATCCACCGACAGCGATCATGCCTGGGGTGAGTTTTTACTCGAACAAGGCGTCGTTGACCCCATTGCTTACCGTGAAGCCAATGAACGTTTTATGGCCGACTACAATGCGGGCAAGCTGGATATGGCGGCCTTTTTGGAAGTGGCACTTAAACCGCTGGCCGATAATTTGCCCGAACAGCTTTCTGCTTGGCATCAGCAGTTTATGGTTAGCAAAATTGAGCCACATATTTTACCCAAAGCAGAGGAATTGCTGGCGCGCCACCGCACCCAAGGCGACACGCTGTTGATCATTACCGCCACCAACCGCTTTATTACTGCGCCAATCGCCGAGCGACTGGGTGTGGATAACTTGATCGCCGTGAACCCTGAAGTAAAAGAGGGCCGCTACACAGGGCGTGTTTCCGGTATTCCCAGCTTTCGTGAAGGCAAAGTGACTCGCTTGAATCAATGGTTAGAACAGCAAGATCTCTCGATGGACGGCGCTTGGTTTTACAGCGACTCGCACAATGACCTACCGTTACTGGAAAAAGTCGATCACCCCATCGCGGTAGACCCCGACGACACCCTGCGCCAAGTGGCAGAAGAACGCCAATGGCGGATCATGAGCCTGCGCGACTGATATCAGTAGACCGTTGTAGTAAGTAGTAAGTAGTAAGGAGTAAGGAGTAAGGAGTAAGGAGTCAGCGCCAATAAAAAACCCCACAAGCATGGCTTGTGGGGCTGGCGTTGACTGGCGCTCAGATATAAGCGGCAGTTAACGGGTCTAGCCGAGCAGATGCTCAACCGCTGCACGTTCTTCGCGCAGTTCTTTCTCGCTCGCTTTCATCTTCTCTTGGCTGAATTCGTCCAGCTCAAAGCCTTGAACGATTTCATACTTACCACCCTGGCAACGCACGGGGTAGGAGTAGATGATGCCTTCTTCGATGCCGTAGCTGCCGTCAGACGGAATCGCCATGCTGACGATACCTTTAGAGCCTAGCGCCCAGTCGTGCATATGGTCGATGGCTGAAGAAGCGGCAGAGGCGGCAGAAGAGGCGCCACGTGCTTTGATGATCGCCGCGCCGCGCTGCTGCACGGTGGGGATAAAGTCGTTTTCGTACCAGTCGCGCTCAACCAAATCAGCTGCCGCTTTACCGTCAACCTTGCACTGGGCAATGTCGGGGTACTGGGTGGCACTGTGGTTGCCCCAGATGATCATGTTTTCAACATCTGTCACGTGCTTGCCGGTTTTCTGTGCCAGCTGGGTCAGAGCGCGGTTGTGATCCAAACGCGTCATCGCGGTGAACTGACCGGCATTTAGATCCGGCGCGTTGCAAGAAGCAATCAGCGCGTTAGTGTTAGCAGGGTTACCCACCACCAGCACTTTAACGTCACGGCTAGCGTGGTCATTCAGCGCTTTACCCTGGACAGAGAAGATCGCTGCGTTGGCTTCCAGCAGGTCTTTACGCTCCATGCCGGGGCCACGCGGACGTGCGCCAACCAGTAGAGCGAAGTCGGCGTCTTTAAACGCGACGTTCGGGTCATCGGTCGCGACGATGTCTTTCACCAGCGGGAAAGCACAGTCGTTAACTTCCATAACCACGCCGTTCAGGGCGTCCATTGCCTGAGGAATTTCCAGAAGCTGGAGAATGACAGGCTGATCCGGCCCCAGCATGTCGCCAGCGGCGATGCGGAAAATAAGAGAGTAGCTGATCTGGCCGGCACCGCCGGTAATCGCAATACGTACTGGATCTTTCATCATTGCTCCTTGATTGGTTCGCCTAGGGATGGTTCTCGCCTGAGGAGTGGTTCAACAGAACTCAAGACGCCAAGATGGTATGCCCAGCCGGGCAAAAACTCAATCAGACATGCGACTACGACCTATTTAACCAACGTACCGTTCCCCATCGGCTTGCTACTCGCTGAAAACACCGAGTTGCGTTATGGTGTCATCGTCTTAACGCCCTACCTGCTTGTTGCTAAGCTTTTTTTGTTACGTTGTTTGTTAAGCTTTTTATTAAGGACATGGACGCCCCCATGCGAAGAATCCCCTTTTCTTATGCCCTGGCTAGCCTACTGGTGCTGGCGCTGGTGATATGGCTCGCGTTTGGCAATTTCCAGCGTTTCCAAACAATGCCGCCAGATGCCCCCGCGCGCAGCCAAACAGGCCCGCGCGTTGAAGTAATTGAACAGCAGAGCACACCGTTTATTCCACAGCAGATCATCCAGGGCCAGCTAACCGCCGAACGTGAAACCACTTTGCGTGCCAACTTAGCGGGCTTTGTGACGGAGAAGCCGGTAACTCAAGGCAGCCGTGTCCAGGCGGGCGACACCTTGCTAGTGCTGGATAACGATGCTCTGCCCGAGCAGCTGCAGCAAGCCCGCGACGAACTGGCAGTGGCCGAAGCGGAGTACAGCGGTGCGCGCAACCTGCGCCAGCGAGAGTTAATTTCACAGCCCGAACTATTGCGCCTACAGAGTGCGCTCAGCGCTAACGCCGCCTCGGTGGCACAGCTACAGAAACAACTCAACGATAGCCGCCCCACTGCGCCGTTCGATGGTGTGCTAGATCGCGTGCAGGTAGAGGTGGGTGATCTATTGCAGCCCGGTGAAGAGTGGGCCCAGCTAGTGGATGATCGCCGTTTGAAGGGCGCAGCCTGGGTATCTCAACAGCAGGTAGGTGAGTTGACCGAGGGCTTGCCGGTCACCGCACGGCTGCTGAATGGCGATCACCTGGAAGGCGAGCTGACCTTTATAAGTCACCGTGCCGAAGAAGCCACACGCACCTTTTATATTGAGGCCACATTGGACAACCCGGCCGGTAAGCGACTAGCAGGCGCCAGTGCGGAGCTCACCATTATTCTGCCGCCTCGCCAAGTTCACACGCTCTCGCCTGCGCTACTTAGCCTAAACGGCGAAGGCCAACTGGCCGTTAAACATTTAGATGCTAACGACCAAGTGCAGCAAACCGCTGTGCAGTTGGTCAGCGCCGACATACAGCGTGCTTACGTTGCGGGTTTACCGGATCCGCTGCGCCTGATTACGCTTGGCGCTGGCATGGTGGACATCGGCGAAACGGTTACGCCGGTACCTGCTGAAGACCCCATCATTTCGCAACCGCAAGTCGGGCAGGATAGCGTTCATGCGCCAGTTGATTAATGCGGCGTTAGAGCACACCCGCACCACGCTACTGTTATTGGTGAGCCTGCTTTTGGCGGGTACCGTCGCTTGGCAGATGATTCCTAAAGAAGCCAACCCTGACGTTACGATCCCGATGATTTATGTCTCGCTGTCGCTGGAAGGCGTTAGCCCAGAAGACGGAGAACGGCTGCTCATTCGGCCCATGGAGCAAGAGCTTCGCGGCATTGAAGGGCTACGCAAGTTCACCGCTCAATCCAGCGAAGGGCATGGTTCCATCACTCTGGAGTTTGATCCCGGCTTTGACCCGGACACCGCGCTGACTGACGTTCGCGACCGGGTAGATATTGCCCGTAGCGAGCTGCCTTCAGAAGCCGATGAGCCGCGAGTCATGGAGGTCAACGTTTCAGAGTTCCCGGTGTTAACAATTGGCCTTTCCGGGCAGCTGGATACCCGCGAGCGCATTACCGTTGCCAGACGCTTGCAAGAGGAAATTGAAGGCATCGCCGATGTGCTAGAGGTCGATATTGCCGGCGACCGTGAAGACCTGCTGGAAATAGTCGTTGATCCGCTAGTGCTCGAAAGCTACGGCGTCGATTTTGATGCCCTGTTTAATCAGGTGTCTCGCAATAATCGCTTGGTCGCTGCGGGTAGTATCGATACCGGCGCCGGGCGTTTAGCGCTCAAAGTGCCTGGCATCATTGAGTCCCTTGAAGACGTCATGAATATGCCGGTCAAAGTCGAGGATGACAAAGTCGTCACCTTTGGCGACGTAGCATGGATTCAGCCTACCTATAAATCTCCTGAGGGTTTTGCCCGTATAGATGGCCAGCCAGCGGTGGTGCTAGAAGTTTCCAAGCGCGCCGGGGCGAACATCATCGCAACGATTAGCGCGGTACGTGAGCGTTTAGCACAAGCCGGTGATTTACTGCCCGAGCAGCTGAGCTTCACCACTATTTTGGATGAGTCGACCACCGTTGCCAATATGCTTTCAGAGCTATTAAACAACGTATTGACCGCCGTGGTGCTGGTGCTGATTGTGGTGGTCGCGGTGATGGGATGGCGCATGGCGCTGCTAGTCGGCCTGACGATACCAGGCGCTTTTTTAACCGGCATACTGCTGGTGTGGGCGTTTGGCTTTACGCTCAACATTGTGGTGCTGTTCGCGCTGATTTTAGTGGCCGGCATGCTGGTGGACGGTGCGATCGTGGTGAGCGAGCTAGCTGACCGCTACTTACGGGATGGCCAAACGCCTCACCAAGCGTGGCTAAACGCCGCGTCACGCATGAGCTGGCCGGTAATCGCCTCTACCGCTACCACGCTCGCCGTCTTTATCCCCTTACTGTTCTGGCCCGGCGTGGTGGGTCAATTTATGAAGTACCTGCCCGCTACGGTGATTCTGTGCCTACTGGCGTCGCTGGCCATGGCGCTGATATTTTTACCAACGCTGGGCCGACTGTTTACCCGCACCGCGACGAACCAAACAGATGCTAGCCTTGAGCCCGCCGCCACCTCATTAGGCCGCGGCTATCGGCATGTGCTTGCCCGCTTACTCAAACATCCGGCGTGGGTGTTGCTCGTCACCGTGTTGCTAATGGTGCTGCTGTATACCGGCTATGCACGCTTTAATCACGGCATCGATTTTTTCCCTAACGTTGAGCCAGATAGTGCCCAGGTGCTTGTTCGCGCTCGTGGTGATTTCTCCGCAGAAGAGACCGATGCCATTGTCCAGCGAGTGGAAGCTAAGCTCTCCGGCCTGAGCGAAGTGAGAGCGCTCTATGCGCGCTCCTTTGCGCTACCCAACGAGCAGATGGGCAATGATGTGATTGGCATGCTCCAATTCCAGTTTATCGACTGGCATAAGCGTCGCCCTGCTCGGGAAATATTAGCCGACATGGCCGATCGCACTCGCGATATTCCCGGCATTACGCTTGAATTTCAGGAACAAGAATCGGGCCCCGGCGGCGGCAAGCCGATTGTGCTAGAAGTGAGCGCCATCAACCCCGATGTTGCCGATGCAGGCGTTGGCCAACTCACCCAGCTAATGCGCGAGCTGGGTGGCTTTGTCGATATTCAGGACAATCGCAGCTTGCCGGGCGTGGAGTGGCAGGTGAACGTGGATCGCGAGGCCGCCGCACGCATGGGCACCGACATCACCACGATTGGTAGCGCGGTGCAGCTGCTCACCACGGGCCTTCAGGTAGCGAGCTACCGGCCGCCGGAAGTCAGCGATGAGGTCGATATTCGCGTGCGCCTACCGCAACACTGGCGCTCGTTAGATCAGTTAGAGCGCCTGACCATCAACACTCAGCGTGGGCAGGTGCCGATCTCGCATTTCGTGACGCTAGAGCCCGCGCCTAAAGTGGGCACACTTAGCCGTATTGATGGCCGCCGCGCCATTACGGTTGACGCTGACCTAGCCCCGGGCTATCTCGCCGACGAACGCCTGCGCGCCCTGCTCGACGCCAGCCGCGACAGCCTACCCGATGGGCTAATGGTAAACGTTGCTGGCGAGCAGGAAGATCAGCAGGAGTCGATGCAGTTTCTGGTCAGCGCGTTCCTAATCGCTATCGGCCTGATGGCGATTATTTTGGTGACCCAGTTTAACAGTTTCTATCAGGCGGGCCTGGTGCTGTCGGCGATCGTTTTCTCTACCGCCGGTGTACTGATGGGCCTGCTAATAACCGGCCAGGCGTTTGGCATTGTGATGGTGGGCATGGGCGTCATTGCCCTGGCGGGCATCGTCGTCAACAACAATATTGTCTTGATTGACACCTATAACGAGCTGCGTGACGAAGGCATGACGCCGAGCGAGGCGGCCCTGGAAGCAGGCTGCTTGCGCTTACGCCCGGTACTGCTAACGGCGATCACCACGGTGCTGGGGCTGATGCCGATGGTACTGGGTATCAACGTCGACCTATTTACCCCTGCGCTCGGCTTTAATGCGCCTTCTGCTCAGTGGTGGACACAGATGTCCAGCGCGATTGCGGGTGGCCTCACCTTCGCCACCGCGCTCACGCTACTGCTCACTCCTTGTATGCTGGTGATTGGCGGCCAATTGCGTCGTGAATCACGAGTAGCCAGCAGCGAACGATAAGCAAGCAACAAGATGCCACGACGACAAAAGCGCCGCATGGCGGCGCCTATTAAACTGTCTGCGTTAGCTTATATAAGGAAAATTAAGCAGGTGCTTTGGCGTTCTGCGGGCTGTTAGCGGCATGCAGGCGCGCAATCAGCTGGTCTTCGAGCGCGAAGCGCTCCGTCAGGCCTCGGGCCAGACGGTCAATCCAGGCGGGCAAACGGGCAATATTCTGCTCGCAGCTGAGCGTAGAGCCAAAGTCAGCATCAAACTCCAGCACCATTTCGGTCGACATCTCTAAGCGCTCTAGTAATTTAGCCGCGATAACTAACGCAGCCTCATCGCCAAAGGCTTGCGCTTCTTCCGAAAGCTGAGGGTAAATTTCAAAATGACCGGCGCTGATGTAGTCCATCAACTGCTCACTGAAGGTATCGATAGGCGCTTTGCTCACCGCTTCTAGCTCAGCATCACACGCCTCTTTTAGCTCAATGAAGCTAATTAACAGCTGGCGACGCTGATCTAGCCAGCGGTCAATCAAGGCGTGCACGCCCCCCCAGCGCTCCAGGGCATTTTTGCAATCTTCGAGCATGGAGCTATCTCCTTAACGATGCATAACTCGCCATAATTATGCGTGGCGATCTGCATAATCCTATACATAAGTATTTACTTAACGACTCGTTTAGCCGCGACTAGCATTGAATAGGCTTAGATTCTCTTCTCTTCCTACCCCTGTCAATCCCAGCCAGTACGGTTTCCGTAGCACTAAAAACTCACCCACCATAACACTTTCTTCTATAGCCGATGGCAAGCGCCCCCAAGCAGCAGGCCATGGCGTGGTGCTAACTTTTTTATGCTCTCACCTTCCGGTGTCTTTTGCGAGCAAAGCAGTAAAGTGCGTAGCAGCAGGCCTTTTGCAAATATATTTTAAACCTAAACATTTTATGCTTGAATTTTATTACTTCTTTTTCTATCTTCAGAAAAGAGTGTGTTTCCCTGTGGAGAACAAAAATGAGAATCGCCTGCCTCGGCGGAGGGCCAGCCGGCCTTTATTTTGCCATCAGCATGAAACTGCAGGACCCTTCCCATGACATCGTAGTCATCGAGCGCAACCGTGCAGACGATACGTTCGGCTGGGGCGTGGTTTTATCAGACGAAACCTTAGATAACCTTGCAGCCAATGACCCGGTGAGTGCAGCGCGTATTCGCGAACATTTCGCTTATTGGGATGATGTAGCGGTCGTCCATAAAGGCGTTAAAACCGTTTCCACCGGCCACGGTTTTTGTGGCATTGGCCGGCGTCAGCTATTGATTCTCTTACAGGCCCGCGCACGTGAACTGGGCGTCGAGATGCGCTTTGAAACCGATGCCACGGAAACCAGCATTGACCGTTATCGGCATGAGTACGATTTGGTACTGGCCGCCGATGGCCTTAACTCTCGTACGCGCCAAACCTACGCGGAACATTTCAAACCTGATATTGACGTACGAGCGTGTAAGTTTGTCTGGCTAGGAACGCACCAAACCTTTAACGATGCATTTACCTTTATTTTCGAAAAGACCGAACATGGCTGGGTCTGGGCGCACGCCTATCAGTTTGATAACGACACAGCGACCTTTATTGTCGAATGCAGTGAAGCCACCTGGCAGGCATTTGGCTTCGGCGAGCTGAGCCAACAGGCGTCTATTGACGTCTGCGAACGCATTTTTGCCAAGCACTTAGGTGGGCACCCGCTGATGACCAATGCCCACCATGTGCGCGGCTCGGCGTGGATCAATTTCCCGCGCGTGCTGTGTGAACAGTGGCGCTATGAAAACGTCGTGCTCATGGGCGATGCCGCCGCGACGGCGCATTTCTCGATTGGCTCAGGCTCCAAACTCGCGCTAGAAAGTGCTATTGCCCTGGCTAACTGCCTGCACAGCGAGAGCAGCATCGCCACGGCGGTTGCCCGCTATGAAGAAGAGCGTCGTTTCGAGGTGCTGCGCTTACAGTCAGCCGCCCGCAACTCTACCGAATGGTTTGAAGAAGTAGAGCGCTACTTGGACCTCGACCCGGTTCAGTTCAACTATTCGCTATTGACGCGCTCCCAGCGCATTAGCCATGAAAACCTGCGCGTGCGCGACCCGCAGTGGCTAGAAAGCGCTGAGCGCTGGTTTCAAACCCAAGCAGGCAACCCTGGCAGCGCTCGCGCGCCGATGTTCGCGCCTTACCAGCTACGTGATATGACGTTGATCAATCGCGTCGTGGTCTCACCCATGGCGCAGTACAAGGCCATTGATGGCTGCCCTACCGATTGGCATTTTAGTCATTACGCTGAGCGCGCTAAAGGCGGCGCTGGTTTGGTGTATACCGAAATGACCTGCGTTAGCCCCACCGGCCGGATTACCCCAGGCTGCCCGGGGCTGTATGCACCTGAACACGAAGCGGCGTGGCGTAGGCTATGTGATTTTGTACACGCAGAAACCAAGGCCAAATTATGCGCGCAGCTGGGCCACTCCGGCGCTAAAGGCTCCACTCAGTTGGGCTGGGAAGAGATGGATGCCCCGCTTGCCGACGGCAACTGGCCACTGCTTTCAGCCTCCGCGGTGCCGTGGGCCGCGAGTAACCAAGTGCCCAAAGCGATGGACCGCGACGATATGGACCGCGTGCGCGATGCGTTTGTCCGTGCCGCGCAGATGGCTGATCGTGCGGGCTTTGACATGATTGAGATTCATGCAGCACACGGCTATTTGCTCTCTTCATTTATTACCCCGCTGACCAACCACCGCGACGATGAGTACGGCGGTAGCCTTGATAACCGCCTCCGCTACCCGCTGGAAGTAATTAACGCCGTGCGCAGCGTTTGGCCGGCCCATAAGCCGCTATCGGTCCGTATTTCCGCCAACGACTGGTGCGGCGAAGAAGGCATTACTCCCGATGATGCCGTTGAGATTGCCAAGCGTCTGCGCGATGCCCAGGTCGATATCATCGATGTTTCAGCCGGGCAAACGTCGCCACAGGCCAAGCCGGTGTATGGGCGCATGTTCCAAACGCCGTTTTCTGACCGTATACGCAACGAGACACCGATTGCCACTATGGCCGTGGGCAATATTTACCAAGCCGACCACGTGAACTCGATTCTGATGGCCGGTCGCGCCGACTTAGTCTGTATCGCCCGCCCTCATCTTGCTGACCCTTACTGGCTTCTTCACGTAGCGGCAGGGTTAGGCGACAGCGACGTTGAGTGGCCCGCCCCTTACCGCGCAGGCGCCGATCAGCTACAGCGTTTGGCAGAACGTGGCGAGGGCTGGGTATGAGCCTGACCGGCAAGCGAGCGGTAATTACCGGCGGCGGTAGCGGTATCGGCGCCGACATGGCGCTGACTTTTGCCAGTGCAGGGGCTGAGGTGACGATTATCGGGCGTCGCAAAGCGGCTCTGAAATCCGTCGCTGACCAGCATCGTGGTATTCAATTTTCGGTCGTTGATGTCACCGACGAGGCCGCCATGGTGGCTTTTTTTGCCCAGTTTGGCAGGGTCGACATTGTGGTTGCCAACGCGGGTGCGGCGGAAAGCGCGCCCTTCGCCAAAACGTCGCTTGAACAGTGGCAGCGCATGCTAAACGTTAATCTTAGCGGCGTGTTTCTGACGCTACGCGAAGGCCTTAAACAGTTGAATGACGGCGGCCGCCTGATTGCCGTCGCGTCCACCGCAGGCCTTAAAGGCTATGCCTATGTGGGCGCTTACTGCGCAGCCAAGCATGGCGTGGTCGGTCTGGTACGAGCCCTGGCTATCGAAACGGCCACGCGTAACATTACCGTAAATGCACTGTGCCCCGGTTTTACCGACACGCCGTTATTGGCTGCCAGCGTTGACACCATTGTGGCCAAAACGGGGCAGTCAGCCGAGCAGGCAACCTCGCACTTTGAAGCGACTAACCCGACCGGGCGGCTGGTCACGCCGGCGGAAGTCAGTGCTACGGCCCTTTGGCTATGTGGCCTCAACAGCAGCGCGATAACCGGGCAGGCAATCTCTATTTCAGGCGGTGAAGTATGACGGACGAACGTTTAACCAAAGAACGCCTGCGCTTGTGGCTGCGCATGCTGCGCGTTACCCGCCAGGTAGAGTCCGCGCTGCGTGAGCGCCTGCGCACGGAATATGACTCTACGCTACCGCGCTTTGACGTCATGGCCGCTTTATCTGCCAATGCAGAAGGCCTGAAAATGAACGAGCTATCTCGCCGCCTGCGGGTTTCCAACGGCAACGTCACCGGCATTATTGATCGTTTGGTGGAAGATGGCTTCGTGCAGCGCATTGCGATTGAAGGCGACCGTCGTGCCACCCGCGTGTGCCTTACTAAGGCCGGCCAGGAAAGCTTTAACGGCATGGCCGCTGCCCATGAGCGCTGGGTGAATGCACTGTTTGAAGAAGTCACCGAAGCGGATGCTCATCATATAGGCGAGCTGCTTCACCGCTTACCTACCGATACGAGAACAATAAAATGCAAAGCATGAAGGAATTAGTCCCCGAGCACTTTATCTGGGAAATGAAAGGTGACGTCGCGGTTATTCGACTGAATCGTCCGGAACGTAAAAACCCGCTGACCTTCGAAAGCTACGCTGAGCTTCGCGATACCTTTCGCGACCTTGCCTACGCTTCGGATGTTCACGCGGTGGTGTTTACCGCTAACGGCGATAACTTCTGCTCGGGCGGCGATGTGCATGAAATTATCGGCCCTCTGGTAGGCCGCGACATGAAAGGCCTGCTCGAATTCACCCGCATGACCGGCGACTTGGTCAAGGCGATGCTGAACTGCGGCAAACCGATTATCGCCGCCGTCGACGGCATTTGCGTCGGTGCCGGGGCGATTATCGCCATGGCCTCGGATATCCGCTTTGCCACCCCCCGCGCCAGCACCGCATTTCTGTTTACTCGTGTGGGGCTGGCGGGTTGCGACATGGGTGCCTGCGCGATACTACCGCGCATTATCGGTCAAGGCCGAGCGGCGGATTTGCTCTACAGCGGGCGCAGCATGAGCGCCGAGGAAGGCCTGCAATGGGGCTTTTATAACCGCGTAGTGACCCCTGAGTCGCTTATTGACGACGCCCTTGCCTACGCCACCCGCCTGGCTCAAGGGCCTACCTTTGGCCACAGCATTACCAAAACACAGCTTAACCAGGAGTGGTCGATGAGCCTAGAGCAGGCCATTGAATCAGAAGCGCAGGCGCAGGCTATCTGCATGCAAACCAATGACTTTGAACGCGCCTACCACGCTTTTGTAGCCAAACAAAAACCTGAGTTCAAGGGGGACTGATGAGCGACAAGAGCTTCCTAGCATGGCCCTTCTTTGAGGCTAAGCACCGCGATCTTGCTGAGCAGCTTGAAGCATGGTGCCAAGCACAGCTGCCCCGCGATCATAGCGATGTGGATGCGACCTGCGTGCAGCTTGTGCGCGACCTGGGCGCGGCGGGCTTCTTACAAGGTACCTCAGGCGAGCATATCGACGTGCGCAGCCTGTGCCTGATTCGCGAAACGCTGGCCCGCCACGATGGATTGGCCGACTTTGCCTTTGCCATGCAGGGTCTGGGCACCGGCGCAATCAATCTATACGGCAGCGATGAGCAGAAAAAGTGGCTGGATAAAACCCGCCGCGGCGAAGCGCTTTCGGCGTTTGCTCTCAGCGAGCCTCGTTCTGGCTCAGACGTGGCTCAGCTGGACACCACGGCTGAGCGCGACGGCGACAGCTACCGCCTCAATGGCGAAAAGACCTGGATTTCCAACGGCGGCATTGCTGATATTTACACGGTCTTCGCTCGCACCGGTGAAGGCCCTGGCGCCAAAGGGCTTTCCGCCTTTCTAGTGCCTGCAGATACCCTCGGGCTGGAAATTCGTGAGCGCTTGGAGTCTGTAGCGCCTCATCCGTTAGCGCGGCTAGGCTTTAACGATATGGTGCTACCGGCTAGCGCGCTAATCGGCCAAGCTGGGCAAGGTTTTCGCATTGCCATGTCGGTACTGGATGTTTTCCGCTCAACGGTAGGTGCCGCGGCCCTCGGCTTCGCACGCCGGGCGCTCGATGAGTCGTTATCTCGCAGCCGCTCTCGCGAGCTGTTCGGCGCCACGCTTTCTGATCTGCAGATGGTGCAAGGCCACTTAGCCGATATGGCACTGAACGTCGATGCCGCCGCCCTATTGGTGTATCGCGCTGCCTGGGCTAAAGACCAAGGCGCTGAACGTGTTACCCGTGAAGCGGCGATGGCCAAGCTTTTTGCCACCGATCAAGCACAGCTCGTTATTGATCAGGCGGTTCAGCTGCATGGCGGTGACGGCGTACGTAAAGGCCATATTATCGAAAGCCTCTACCGGGAAATCCGCGCGCTGCGTATTTATGAAGGTGCGTCCGACGTACAAAAAATAGTGATCGCCCGCAGCATGCTCGCCGAGGAATAAGCAGACAAATAAACAGCCAGAAGCCACACCGCTTGAGTAAGTTTTATCCAAAACAATAAAACATTACGCCAGACACCGTATCCCTGCCCACGGCGCACTTAAGACGTATTTAAGACGTATTTAAGACGTACTTAAGACAGAGCCAAGACGTGGGCAGGAATAAACAATGACACCGAATACGGAGGTTGGTCATGTACATCCAGTCAGCCCATGCTGATACTTTTGCGCGGGATAACCTGCCACCCATTGATTGCCAACCCGCGTTTTTGCTCGCAGGCTGCGATTATCCTCAACGACTCAATGCAGGCGTGGAACTCTGCGACCGGCTGCTATCCCAAGGCTTTGGCGAACGCATTGCCTTAGCGGGCAACGGCCGTCGCCGCACCTATCGCGAGCTCACCGAGTGGACCAACCGCCTGGCGCACGTATTGGTGGAAGACTTAGGCGTCAAGCCCGGCCAGCGAGTGCTGATTCGCTCAGCGAATAACCCGGCCATGGTCGCCTGCTGGCTAGCCGCCACCAAGGCCGGTGCCGTAGTGGTTAACACGATGCCCATGCTGCGCACGAAAGAGCTGAGCCAGGTGATTGATAAGGCAGACATTAGCCTGGCCTTATGCGATACGCGCCTGCTCGACGAACTGCTAGAATGCCAGCAGCAGTGCCCGGTTCTGCAACGCATCGTGGGCTTTGATGGCACCGCCAATCATGATGCGGAACTTGACCGTTTAGCACTAGGCAAACCCGCCACGTTTGACGCGATAGATACCGCAGCCGACGACGTCGCGCTGCTAGGCTTTACTTCCGGCACCACCGGCCCACCTAAAGCCACCATGCATTTTCATCGCGACCTGCTGGCGGTTGCTGACGGCTACGCCAAAGAAGTCCTGCAGGTCACGCCAGAGGATGTCTTTGTCGGCTCCCCTCCGCTGGCCTTCACTTTCGGCCTGGGTGGGCTGGCAATATTCCCACTCCGCTTTGGCGCTACGGCCGTGTTACTTGAGCACGCCTCGCCGCCTAATATGATGGATATTATCCGCGAGTATCGGGCCACGGTGGTCTTTACAGCGCCAACGGCTTACCGGGCAATGCTCTCAGCACCCACTACCCAAGCGGACCTAAGCAGCCTGCGGGTGGCTATTTCGGCGGGCGAAACGCTGCCTGCACCGATTTATCATGACTGGATAAAGCAAACGGGCACACCGATTCTTGATGGTATCGGCGCGACGGAAATGCTGCACATCTTCATCTCGAATCGGCTGGACGACCATCGCCCTAACTGCACGGGCAAACCGGTAACTGGCTACGAGGCACGCATCGTGGATGATGCAATGCACGATGTACCCCGCGGCACGGTCGGCAAACTAGCGGTTCGCGGCCCGACCGGCTGCCGCTATTTAGCCGACCAGCGCCAGCGCAGGTATGTCACTGATGGTTGGAATATCACCGGCGATGCGTTTTATCAGGATGAAGATGGCTACTTCCATTTCGCCGCTCGCAACGACGACATGATTATCTCGGCAGGCTATAACATTGCCGGCCCAGAGGTCGAAGCGGCATTGCTCGCCCATCCCGCGGTGAAAGAATGTGCGGTGATCGGGGCACCTAACCAGGCCCGCGGCCAAATTGTCGAAGCTTTTGTGGTTTTAAACGATGGATTTCAGCAAGATGAAGCTTGTCAGCAAATGCTACAAGACTTCGTGAAGCAGACCATTGCGCCGTATAAGTATCCTCGTTCCATACGTTTCATTGAAGCTCTGCCAAAAACAACAACGGGAAAGGTTCAGCGTTTTCGCTTGAGCCAAGAGCATTACCCCAGCGCTGACTCTCCTTGCACTAACACAAGCAACAAAACGATTTAATAATGAGGGAATTGCTATGAAACAGATAACTCGCTTGGGCCTTGGTTTACTGCTCTCTTCAAGCTTGGCGACAGCGCACGCTGATGACGTCAAAATTGGCATGATCACGACTCTGTCTGGGGGCGGCTCGCACTTAGGTGTGGATGTTCGCGATGGCTTTATGCTGGCGCTTGAACAGTCGGGCCGTGACGATGTTGAGGTCTTAATTCAGGACGATGCTAATCGCCCGGACCTCGCGCGCAGCTTAGCCAATGAGTTTATGCAGCGTGATGAGGTCGACATTCTGACCGGCATCATCTGGTCTAATTTGGCAATGGCCGTGGTTCCCGCCGTCGTGCGCCAAGGCACTTTCTACCTTTCCCCCAACGCCGGCCCTTCCGATTTAGCGGGGCGCATGTGCCACGAGAACTACTTCAACGTCGCGTATCAGAATGACAACCTGCATGGCGCCATGGGCGCTTATATGCGCGAACAAGGCTATGAGCGGCCAATTATCATGGCGCCCAACTACCCGGCAGGCACCGATGCGTTAGCGGGCTTTAAACATCTTTATGAAGGCGAGGTTGTCGACGAGCTTTACACCCAAATGGGCCAAACCGACTACGCCGCTGAAATTGCCCAAATTCGTGCCAGCGATGCCGACAGCCTGTTCTTCTTCTTACCCGGCGGAATGGGCATTTCGTTCATGAAGCAGTGGGAAGGCTCTGGAGTCGACATGCCGATCTTTGGCGCGGCGTTCTCGTTTGATGAAATCCTAATCAAAGCGGTAGGCAGTGCGGCGATTGGTGCACGCAATACGTCACTGTGGGCGTACGACTTAGAAAATGACGCCAATGAGCGCTTTGTTGAAGGCTTCCGAGAAGCCTATGACCGCACGCCAACGCTCTACGCAGCTCAAGGGTATGACACGGCTAATTTAATCCTTAGCGCGCTTGAGGTCGCTCATCCTGATGATAAAGACGCCTTCCGCGAAGCGCTGCGCGCAGCAGACTTTGACAGCGTGCGCGGAGATTTCCGCTTTGGCCCTAACCAACATCCGATCCAAGACATTTACGTTCGCGAAGTCGTAGAAGGTGACGATGGCCAGCCCACCAATCGCTTGCTGGGTATCGCCATTGAAGATATTCAAGACGTCTATTTTGAAGAGTGCCAGATGTAATATCGCCGCGGCTGGGTGCTATCACCCAGCCTTTACTCTCTTCCTTCGCAAAGGTTAACTAACGTGTCCGTGACACTGCTAATCGAGCAAATACTCAACGGCGTACAGCTTGGCACGATGCTGTTTCTGATGGCCAGCGGCCTCACTCTGGTATTCGGGGTAATGGGGCTGATCAATCTTGCCCACGGTTCCTTTTACATGGTGGGCGCCTACGCCACTGCGGCGGTGACGGCATCAACGGGCTCATTTCTGATGGGGCTGGCAGCGGGCATGACGGCAGCAGCCTTGGTTGGCGCGCTGGTTGAACTGTTGGTCATACGCAGGCTTTATCATCGCCCTCACCTCGACCAGGTATTGGCAACGTTTGCGCTTATTTTGATTTTTTCGGAAGGGACACGTTGGATTTTTGGCTCGTCGCCCATGCGACTAAGCCCGCCATCTTGGCTAACCGGATTCGTCACCCTGCCGGGAGACACCCGCTACCCGCTTTATAGGCTGATGCTGATTGGCGTCGGCATTGTTATTTCAATCGCACTTTACTTTCTGATCTCTAAGACACGCTTAGGCATGCGCATTCGGGCTGGTGAAAGCGACCGCGAAATGATTGGTGCACTCGGCGTTAATATTTCAAAGCTGTATACCGTCGTGTTTGCCTTAGGCGCCGCGCTAGCAGGTTTAGCCGGAGCGCTGGTGGGCGCGCTGCAGTCGGTGCAGGTGGGCATGGGCGAGCCGGTGCTTATTCTGGCCTTTGTGGTCATCGTGATTGGCGGTATCGGCTCGATAAAAGGCGCGCTACTCGGTGCGCTGCTAGTCGGGCTTGTGGATACGCTTGGGCGCGTCTATTTGCCGATTTTCTTTCGCGCGTTCATGCCTCCTTCTGAGGCCAGCGGAGTTGGCGCGGCGCTAGCGGCAATGCTGATCTATATCCTCATGGCCGTGATACTCGCCTTCAAGCCAAAAGGACTGTTTGCCGCCCATGACTAATAACATTCCTACGTCAGCCGTATCGTCTAAACCTACGTCTAACAGCGCTCGTGCTTCTATGCCCAAGCACTCCCACTCAGGCGGCTCAGGCGCTGCGCCAGCTAATCAGGCAGACAGCCATTTTGGCCGCAAAGGGCTGGTGCAAATTGCGCTGCTTGGGCTGCTGTTGTTATTGCCCGTGGCGGCGTATTTTTTTGGCCACCTCTACTACGTTAATTTAGCCTCGCGCATCACCATTATTGCCATGGCGGCGGTCGGGCTTAATCTGGCGATTGGCTATGGCGGCATGGTCAGCTTTGGCCATGCGGCGTATTTCGGCCTTGGGGGGTATGTGGCTGGCATCAGCGCTTATCATGCGTTTGATTTCACGCCGTTTATGACCTGGCCGATAAGCATTCCGGGCAGCGACAGCTTATTAGTGGTGTGGCTAGCCGCTGCCCTGCTGTGCGCGCTGCTGGCACTGGCGATCGGCGCTATATCCCTGCGTACGACCGGGGTGTACTTCATTATGATCACCCTCGCCTTTGCTCAGATGATTTATTACTTTGCTAACTCCTGGCCAACTTACGGCGGTGAAGACGGCCTGCCCATTTATATACGCAATAGCCTTCCTCTGGTCGATACCACCAATGCGTTGACCTATTTTCTGATCTGCTTTGGTGGCCTGGTCATGGCAATGGCAGTTACCTCGCGGCTGATGAAGTCGCGCTTTGGCGCGGCGCTCACCATGGCGCGCTTAAACGACGTGCGCCTAGCTACTGCAGGCGTCAGCCCCTACCCGGTTCGACTGGTGGCGTTTGTAATTTCTGCCGCAATTACCGGGCTGGCCGGCGCACTCTATGCCGATCTCAATGGCTTTGTTAGCCCGTCAGTGCTGAGCTGGCATTTCTCGGGAGAGCTAATGGTGATTGTCATTCTAGGCGGCGTAGGGCGCCTTTACGGCCCCTTGGCCGGGGCGATTCTGTTTGTGATGATGGAAACCTTTCTGGGCGGTATCACGCAGTACTGGCAGCTTTTTCTAGGGCTAGTGCTACTGGGCGTCGTGCTATTTGCCAAGCACGGAATCATGGGCTGGCTGGCAGGGAGAGAGCGTAATGAGTGATAGCGTCCTTTCACTGCAAAATCTGCATAAACGCTTTGGCGCTCTGCAGGCGACGAACGATGTCTCGCTGGATCTTAAGCGTGGGGAAATTCATGCGCTGATTGGCCCTAACGGCGCGGGAAAATCAACGCTGATTGGGCAAATCGCCGGCAATATACGCCCGGACGAAGGTCACGTTTATTTGGCCGACACCGAGATTACCGGCATGAGCATTGCCCAGCGCGCTCGTTTAGGGTTAGGGCGTAGCTTTCAGGTATCTTCACTGGCTGAGCCGCTATCAGTAATGCGTAACGTGATGATGGGCGTTCAAGCGCTACAAAGTCACAGCTTTCGTTTCTGGCGCCCGGTTGCCAGCGACCAGCGCCTGCTTGAACCCGCTTATGAGGCGCTGGAACGCATGCAGCTAAGCCACCGCGCTTGGACGCCGGTATTTGAGCTTTCTCACGGCGAGCGTCGCCAAGTAGAAGTAGCCTGCGCTCTGGCACTGAAGCCGCGCGCCCTGCTGTTAGACGAACCCATGGCGGGTTTGGGCCCAGAGGGCTCTGCCAAGCTCACTGAGCTGCTTGAAGCGCTGAAACTTGAAGTCCCGATTCTGCTGATTGAACACGATATGGAAGCAGTGTTTCGCCTTGCTGATCGCATTTCAGTGCTGGTCTCCGGAAGCGTCATTGCCCATGGCGACAGCGAGGCGATTAAACAGGACCCACTCGTCCGTGAAGCGTACCTGGGAGATTCAGATGCTTAAGATTGCGAATATTGAAACCTTTTATGGCCCTTCCCAGGCGCTGTTTGGCGTTAATCTCGAAGTCAATGCGGGTGAGATGGTCGCATTGATGGGGCGCAATGGAATGGGAAAAACCACCACCATTCGCTCTATATTCGGCCTCACGCCAGCCAGCCGCGGTACGATAGAGTTTGAATCTCAGAACCTGCGCCGCTTGCCTGCTTATCGAATTGCCAAAGCGGGTTTGGGCTTAGTACCGGAGGGGCGCCGCTGCTTTCCCAATCTTTCCGTACGCGAAAACCTGCTGGTCACCGCCCGCCCGGGCGAGTGGACATTAGAGCGGGTGGAAAGATTATTTCCGCGCTTGGAAGAGCGCCGGACACAAATGGCCAAAACGCTGTCTGGCGGTGAACAGCAAATGCTGGCGATTGGCCGCACGCTGATGACTAACCCGCGCTTGCTGGTGTTGGATGAAGCCACAGAAGGCCTGGCTCCGGTGATTCGTCAGGAAATATGGCGGGCGATTCGTCTGCTCAAAGAGCAAGGCCAGGCAACGCTGCTCGTGGATAAATCATTAAGCGAGATTCTCCCCATCGCTGACCGCTGCACCATTCTTGAAAAAGGCAGCACTGTCTGGGATGGCAAGCCGGCGGCACTGGACAGCGCTGTTCGCGACCGTTATCTGGGCGTGTAGTTGAGATTTCTGACACGTCGTTGAGAATAAAAACAGGGGAAAGCGCCATGACGTTTACAAGCCAGCGAAAAGTCCGCTTTCAGCACTGCGATCCGGCGGGGATCGTTTTTTACCCTCGCTATTTTGAGCTGATCAACTCGGTCGTCGAGGACTGGTTTGAGGAAATCGTGCAGCACGATTTTAATCAGTTGCATATTGAAAGCGGCACCGGAGTGCCCACCGCCGCTATCGACACACAGTTTCACGCGCCTAGCCGGCTCGGCGAGCTGCTTAACTTTGAATTAACCGTTCAGGCCATTGGGCGCAGTAGTCTGGACCTTAAAATTGTTGCTTACTGCGGCGAACAAAAACGCCTAACAAGTTGTTCTACTCTAGTATTTATGGATTTAACGAGCGGTAAGTCTATGCCATGGACCGACGCGATACGCCAGCACATTACCGTTGATAACCTATAAGGATAGCCCTAATGAGTGACGCCACCTTTCATCAGCTTCTTCATCCTTCTCACTGGAAGGCAGCCGTAGGCTATGCCAATGGCGTGCTTGCCTCCGGCCAGACTGTTTTTGTTGGCGGGCAGATTGGCTGGAATGCCGAGCATGTCTTTGAAAGCGACGACTTTGCTGTGCAGGTTAACCAAGCGCTGCAAAACATTGTGGCGGTACTAAAAGAGGCGGGAGCAGGCCCTGAGCACTTGGTACGTTTAACCTGGTACGTCACTGACAAGAAGGAGTATTTAGCCCGCCTTAAAGACGTAGGCGCCGCCTATCGCGAAGTGCTCGGTAAGCATTTTCCAGCGATGACGATGGTGCAAGTGGCGGGGCTTGTCGAAGACCAGGCTAAAGTAGAGATCGAAGCAACCGCGGTGATACCTTCCGCCTAACTTCCACCTCAGAGCCATAAACAGCGCCCCCAGCGGGCGCTAGCTTAGTCGTGAAACGCTTTAATCCATTCAACAAAGCATCCACCGTTAAGATAGTGCTCAAGAATCGTGAAGTGATCCACGCTGGGGACTAGCTGCTGGGTAACGTGCTGGCCGTGCTGACGCAAATGCTCGCTATAGTCGTTCATTTGGCTTTGAAATCCATCCAGCTCCAGCTCACCTGACACGAGATGCATAGGCGAAGGCACTCGACACGCTAGCCCTAACGGGCTGAATTCGTGCACATCACGACCCGTCAGCTGAAGCTTAGGCTGCAGCCACGACCACGGAAACGGCCGCAGGTCGTATAAACCGCTCACACACAGGGCGCCACGAATCAGTTCGTTCGGCAAGCCAAACGTGCCCTGCCAATCGGTCGACATCAGCATGGCACACAGGTGCCCGCCCGCTGAGTGCCCTGAAATACTCAGCTGATATGGATCAACGCCCAGCTCGTTGGCATGACAAGAAACGTAGGCCACCGCCGCTTGACTCTGCCGCACCAGCTCGCTAAAGCGCACCTGAGGGCACAGCGCATAGTTAACCACCGCCACCGTGATACCGGATTTAACGAGATCATCGACGATAAAGCTAAATTCACGATGACTAAGCGAGCGCCAGTAGCCGCCGTGAAAGAACACATGTACGGGCGCTTTAGGGCTATCGGCATGGAAGATATCCATACGTTCAGCAAGCGAAGGGCCATAAGCAAGATCCAAGGTGACGCGATGGTTTTCCCGCGATGCCTCGCTACGCTTGCGCCAATCATTTACCAACACCATCGGGTCCCGACCCAGCATCGGGTCGTAGGCACGATCAATCTCTTCTTGGCTGGCAAAGTGTTTGTAAAGCACGCCGCACTCCTTGTCACCTAGCCTTAACGTTGACGCACGGCGAGCACTAGCATACGCAGCACGGCGATAGCCAAGATGGCAAAACCGATCAACGTCCAGGCAGGTAGTGAAAGCCCTAGCAACGCGAAATCTATATTGGCACACTCACCCGAGCTGTTTAACACCATGGACACGACGTCCCGCATGGGCAGGATATCCATCATGTATTCGAGCCCAGGCCCGCATGAAGGAACCTCGTCAGCCGGCAGCGACTGTAACCACACGTGGCGCCCGGCGACAAAGGCACCGGCTCCAACGGCCGCCAGCGATAAAAGCCCGTAAATGACTTTGCCGACGCGGCCTGCAGGGTTATGTATGGCTGCAATGGCGAACACAACCCCTGCTGCAATCACTGCGACGCGCTGAAAAATACACAGCGGGCAGGGTTCATAGCCGCCGATATGCTCAAGGCCAAGAGCGACCGCCATCATCAATACACAGAAAGCTAAGCCGGCCAGAGCTATTGAGCGAAAAGAGTGCAGGATCATTGATGAGCCTCAAAAGGTAGCGCCGACAAAGCGCGGGATTCGCGTGCTTTAGTAAAGTAAACCTGAAGAAACTCAGAGAACGTCTCTTGGTCAGCGGCTTCAATATCGTGCTGCTGCTGGTGAGATGTTTCAATTAGCTGGGCTAACAACGCTTCACGACAGCGCTGCATCGGCGCCGCCTTCAGCTGCTCCGCCTGCTCTTGAGCCAAACTCAGCATCAAATCACTTAACGAGCCGCCATTTTCCTTCAGCCGTTCGAGCACCTGAGCGGAAGGCGTAAGTGAGGGGTCACTCAGCCTGGGAGCAAGACTCGCCAATGCCTCTGCGTGAGGTGTACCTTCTTCTACACCGTCAAGCAGACGGGCCACTTCGCCCATTTCCGCAAAGATCTGTTCGCCCCACTCGCTCACCGAAGTGGGCTTACCATGATTAAATAGCTTAAGTTCAGGATCGCGACCGCGCTCGACGACCCAACGACGATTGTCGTCTAAGCGGTCACATTCCTCGTCGGAAATCCATGGGCTATCGCTGAGCAGACACCACATCAAGAACGTGTCCACAAAGCGCATTTGGACTTCATTCACGCCAAGCGGATCGAAGGGATTGAGATCTAAGCAGCGCACTTCGATGTATTCCACGCCGCGGGCTTCCAGCGCCTGACTTGGCGTTTCGTTGTGCTTAGCGACACGTTTGGGACGAATATCGCTGTAATATTCGTTCTCAATTTGCAGAATGTTAGCGTTTAACTGGCGCCACTCGCCATCTACGTTAACACCCATTGCTTCATAGTCGGGCCATGGCGATGAGATCGCGTGACGCAGCGTATTAACGTAATTCGACAGCGAGTTAAAACAGATTTTAAGCTGCGACTGCACTTTGTTTTGGTACCCAAGATCCGACATACGCAGGGTCGTCGCGTAAGGCGCAAAATACGTGTCGTCACTGAGCGACTGCAGCTTATCAGGCACATTGCCTGCAGGCAGAAAGCTTTTATCGATGGCCGGTGACGCACCAAATAAATACAGCAATAACCAGCTATGACGGCGAAAATGACGAATCATGCCGAAATAGCGGGTGGAGCGATAATCGTTGAAGGGGATATTGGTGGCTTTTTCCATTTCACGCAGCGCGTGCCACATATCATCCGGCAACGACACGTTGTAATGAACGCCCGCAATCGCCTGCATGATGCGCCCATAGCGCATGTCTAACCCTTTGCGGTAAACATGTTTCATGGTGCCAACATTGGAGCTGCCGTAGTCGGCAATCGGCACACTGTCGTTGCCAGACAGCCTAGACGGCATGCTGCCAGGCCAAATCCACTCATTTTCTAAGTGATGATAGGTAAACGTATGCAGGTCAGATAAAAAGCACAACGCCTCACCCGGCTGTGAGTAAACCGGCGTAATGTACTCAAGCAGCGACTCGGAGTAGTCGGTGGTGATATGCGGGTGGGTTAGCTTAGAGCCCAGCGCGTGCGGGTGCGGGGTTTGCGCAATTTGGCCATTGGCGTCAACTCGCAATCCTTCTTTTTCAAGCCCACGACGCAAGCGGCCCAACCGGCCAAGGCGCGCACTGGGAAGCAGGCGTTCAACTTGCGCAGTCAGCGCGGATGGCACAGTGAGTGGTTCAGTCAAGGTGAACACTCCTTGTCAGTAAAGCCCGCCGACGGCGGGCCTTGGTGAAATCAGATGGCATCGTCAGCATCTCTGCTTAGCGCAGTAAAAGGCAGGATATGGCGGCAACCATGTATTTTTCAAGGCATCGCTTATCAAGACATCGCTTTTTCAAGGCGCGCGATACGTTACCGCTGCCTATGACTATTCCCCGCCACGCGCTTTTAACAAAGCGGCGCCAAGTGCACCCATAGGTGCCGCCTGTTCAGAGGGCTTCGAAGCACTACGCTGCCCCCGCGCAGGCTTTCGCTGAGCGTTCTGCTGTTCAGCACCGTTCTTAACATCGTTTTCAGCCTCAGGCTGATCATCCAAGCGCATGGAAAGCCCTACTCGCTTACGCGCAATATCAACGCTCATTACTTTAACCGTCACGATATCCCCTGCCTTTACAACGCTGCGCGGATCGTCGATAAACCGGTCGGATAACGCCGAGATGTGCACCAGGCCATCCTGATGGACGCCAATATCAACAAACGCACCAAAGTGCGTGACGTTGGTAACGGTACCTTCCAGCACCATGGCGAGCTTGAGATCTTTCAGCGTTTCGACCCCTTCACGAAACTCGGCAGCTTTAAACTCAGGGCGCGGGTCACGGCCAGGTTTATCTAGCTCTTTAAGAATATCGCTGACCGTAGGCACACCAAAACGCTCATCGGCAAAGTCGGCAGGTTTGAACGCTTTTAGCGCCGCGCTATCGCCAATCAAGCCTTTCACCTCACGACCACCCTGCTTGGCGATACGCTCCACCAAAGAATAGGCTTCAGGGTGAACGGCACTAGTATCCAACGGGTTATTCGCATTATGAATGCGCAGAAAGCCGGCGCACTGCTCAAAGGTTTTCGCGCCTAAGCGGCTCACCTCTAATAGCTCTTTACGACTTTTAAAAGCGCCCTTTACATTGCGTTGAGCAACAATATTTTCAGCCAGCGCCGCACTCAGCCCAGCAACCCGTGACAGGAGCGCGCTGGAGGCGGTATTGAGATCGACACCGACCGCATTAACACAGTCCTCGATCACAACCTCCAGGCTTCGCGACAGCTGCACCTGAGAAACATCGTGCTGATATTGCCCCACCCCGATCGACTTGGGCTCAATTTTGACCAGTTCGGCGAGCGGGTCCTGCAGGCGACGGCCAATGGACACCGCGCCACGGATAGTGACGTCTAAATCAGGCAGTTCACGAGAGGCGTATTCAGAGGCAGAATACACCGAGGCGCCGGCTTCTGAGACCATCACCTTGCTTAACCGGTGCGCGGGCGCCAGCGCCTTGACCAGCTCGCCTGCCAGCTTGTCGGTTTCACGACTAGCGGTGCCGTTACCAACAGCAATCAGCTCAACGCCGTGCTGTTTAATCAGCTTGGTTAGCACGCCTAACGACTCATCCCAGCGATTCTGCGGCGCATGAGGGTAAATAGTCGCCTGGTCAATAAACTGGCCGGTGGCATCAATCACCGCAACTTTACAGCCCGTCCGCTGGCCTGGATCAATCGCGAGGGTAATTTTCTGGCCCGCCGGTGCCGCTAGCAGCAGGTCTTTCAGGTTGGCTGCAAATACCTCGATAGCCGTTAATTCAGCGGCTTCGCGTAGGCGGCCCAGCAGCTCTGTTTCCAGCGCGGTATAAAGTTTTACGCGCCAAGTCCAGCGAACCACTTCAGCGAGCCACTTATCCGCCGCACGGCCTTGATCACTAATGCCGAACTGCTTGGCAATCGTCACCTGGGCAGGATGAACCGGGGCATCGTCTTCACCAGGCAAACGAATCGACAGGCTTAAGATACCTTCGTTGCGCGCGCGAAACATTGCCAACGCGCGGTGCGAAGGCGCTTTGGCCAGCTTCTCGTCGTGCTCAAAGTAGTCGGAGAACTTAGCGCCCTCCTGCTGCTTGCCCTCAAGCACACGGGCATTAAGTTCGCCCTCTTGCCACAGCCGTTCGCGTAATTGGCCAATCAGCTCGGGGTCTTCGGCAAAGCGCTCCATCAAAATCTGCTTGGCGCCATCCAGCGCAGCCTTGGCATCTTCGATGGCGGGAATATCGCCTTCCGCCGGGCGTAAATAATGAGCGGCTTCGCTTTCAGGGCTTAGCGTAGGATCAGCCAGCAGTGCATCCGCCAATGGCTCAAGCCCTGCTTCGCGGGCGATTTGTGCTTTGGTACGGCGCTTTTTCTTAAAGGGCAGGTACAGATCTTCCAGCCGCTGCTTGGTCTCAGCGGCATCAATGCTTGCCTTCAGCGGGCCGTCCAGCTTGCCCTGTTCATCAATGGCGGTTAGCACTGCGGCACGGCGTTCTTCAAGCTCGCGCAGATAGCGCAGGCGCTCATCTAACTGACGTAGCTGAATATCGTCTAGGGCGCCGGTGACTTCTTTACGATAACGGGCAATAAACGGCACGGTGGCGCCGCCATCCAGCAATTCCACCGTGGCAGAGACTTGTTCGGGACGTACGCTTAACTCAGTGGCTAAGCGCGAAATAATACGCTGATTGACATCCATAAATTACAACTAACTCATGCAGCATTTGATATGTTGCCAAGGTACCACAAACCTACCACGGCTGGCATGACTTGCAGCGTAACCGGACCGCCCCCCTTTCGGCGCCTCATCATCGGTCATAAACAAAAGCCATGATCAGACGACATCACAATGATCCGCAGCCACCCATAAAAAATGGGACAGTGCCGAAGCACTGTCCCATTTTGATAACACTGACAGGCAAGCCTATTTTCAGCCCTGAGGGCCCGCTTTGACGATAGCGTCGCTGACGCCTTCGAATTTCTTGAAATTATCAACAAACTTCGTCGCCAGTTCTTTGAGGTGACGATCGTATGCATCACGGTCTTGCCAGGTTTCACGCGGATCAAGCAGGCTAGAATCAACGCCCGGCACGGAAACAGGCACCTGCAAATTAAGGCCATCAATATGCTTGGTTTCGATATCGCGCAGCACGCCGGACTGAATCGCACTGATGATGGCGCGAGTCGTCGGGATGGAGAAGCGTGAGCCGCCTTCACCGTAAGCGCCGCCGGTCCAGCCAGTATTGACCAGGTACACCTGAGCGTCTTTTTTGTCGACACGCTTGATCAAAAGATCAGCGTATTCACGCGCAGGCCGCGGGAAGAACGGCGCGCCGAAGCAGGTAGAGAACGTCGCGGCCAAACCTTCAGACGAGCCCATTTCGGTTGAGCCGACTTTGGCGGTGTAGCCTGACAGAAAGTGATAAGCCGCCGCTTCCTTAGACAGCACGGACACCGGTGGCAGCACGCCAGACATATCGCAAGTCAGGAACACAATAGCGTTCGGCTCGCCCGCGAGGTTTTCCGGCACACGCTTCTCGACGTGCTCTAGCGGGTAGGCGGCACGGGAGTTCTGAGTCAAACTGTCGTCAGCGTAATCGGGCTCACGGCGGTCATCCAACACAACATTTTCAAGCACGGTGCCGAATTTGATGGCGTTCCAGATAACCGGCTCGTTCTTTTCAGAAAGATCGATGCACTTGGCGTAGCAGCCGCCTTCCATATTGAAGACGATGCCGTCGCCCCAAGCGTGCTCGTCATCGCCAATCAAAAAGCGCGCCTGGTCAGCGGAAAGCGTGGTTTTACCGGTGCCAGAGAGGCCGAAGAACAGGCACGTTTCGCCATCTTCACCAACGTTAGCCGAGCAGTGCATGGGCAGCACGTCGGCAGCTGGGAGCAGGAAGTTTTGCACGGAGAACATGGCTTTTTTCATTTCACCGGCGTAACGCATGCCGGCGATTAGCACTTTCTTCTCAGCGAAATTGATGATTACACAACCATCAGAGTTAGTGCCGTCGCGCGAGGGATCACACTCAAAGCCCGCGGCATTAAGGATTGTCCATTCGTCTTTAGCGGCTTGGTTATAAGCCTGAGGACGCACCAACATGGTACGGCCAAACAGATTTTGCCAAGCGGTTTGGGTGGTGACGCGAACCGGCAAGTAGTGAGCGGAATCACTGCCGACGTGAAGTTCAGTCACGAAATGTTCTTGGCCAACTAGATACTCATCAACCCGGTTCCACAAGGCGCTGAATTTGTCGGAATCGAAAGGCAGATTGACACCGCCCCAATCGATTTGACTGCGCGTAGAGGGCTCATCGACGATAAAACGATCTTTCGGAGAACGACCAGTACGCAGGCCCGTATTTACTACCAGAGCACCGTTGGCCGACAGGCGGCCTTCGCCACGTGCCACTGCGCGCTCGATCAGTTCGGCGCTGCTGAGGTTGACGTGGGCTTGGGGAGCAGCTTGAGTCGTGGTCATGTCGATTCCTGGCCTTAAGGCCGTTGTGTCTCGTTTACCGGGCGAAAGGAGCTGCTTACCACGACGTGACGCGTCTAACGTGCAAGCATCTTCATTACCATCGCCTTAAAGTTCATCCCAACCATGGCTAAACCGGCTGGGTGCGCTGAAGTCGGGCGCATTATGGCAAAAAGAAAGCCCCCGGGAAACGGGGGCGAAGATCAAAGATCGTGTAGTTAAACTACTACATAGACACTACATTTTGTGTTGCAGCGCAGTAAATAATAAAACGGCCGTTTGCAAGAGGCGCCGAATTGATTGAATCTACTGGCCCTCCCGCGACGAAGGGCAGATCCATTGCCTGCTGCATCTGACTACATAATTAGTGAATTGTCGGTGATGGCGCTTCAGGGTCATCCAACAAAGTTTCAATATCCGCTGCCGTGTAGTGATATTTCGTGTGACAAAAGTGGCATTGCGTGTCAATTGCGCCCTGTTCTTGAAGAATATCGCGCAGCTCGTCTTGGCCTAACGAGTACAGCGCGGACGTCATTCGCTCGCGAGAGCACGTGCAGCCAAAGCGTAAATCTTTCGGATCGAAGACGCGCACCGTTTCTTCATGATAAAGACGGTACAGCACTTCGCGCTGCTCAAGCCCCAGCAGCTCTTCTGTTTTGATAGTATCGGCCAGCTGCACGCTGCGGCTCCAGGCATCGATATCTTGGTTTTGCGATGCTTCCGGCAGGCGCTGCAACAGTAAACCACCGGCGCGCTCCTCATTCGCCGCCAGCCATAGGCGAGTCGGCAACTGCTCTGACTGGCTGAAATAGTCCTCTAGGCAGCCGCTCAGCGTGTCTTGATCTAACGCCACAATACCTTGATAACGATTGCCTTCACGAGGATCGAGCGTTATTACAATCTGGCCTTCGCCCACCAGTTCGCGAAAGCTTGCATGCTCACTTGGCAGCGCGGCATCTTCTGCAATACGGGCAATCGCGCGCAGCTCACCGCCAGGATTGGACTCTGCCATTAATAATGCCAGCGCGCCTCGCCCGCGCACTTCAATGCTCAGCGTGCCATCCAGCTTAACCGTATCAGTAAGCAGCGCCACCGCTGCCAGCAGCTCGCCCAGCAGCTCATTAACAGCGGGTGGGTAGGCGTGGCGATCCAACACTTCGTGATAGGCGGCAGACAGGGTGACGATTTCACCGCGCACATTGGTTTGATCGAATATAAAGCGTTGAATTTGATCGGACATGATTTAACTACCTACTGTTTAAAGTGCAGCTGATGTTTAGCGGTGGTGACTAAAAGCGTGGGAATTACTCTCCCTGATGACGCTGGAAGCGCTGGATATCGCGACGCTGCTTTTTATCGGGACGCTTGAGCGGATGCTGCATCGCTTCATTGGTGAGTCGCCGAGCCTCGGCTTCCCGTGCACGGCGCTGTATGCTTTCGTCGGTCTCTGCATAGAGCATGCGTGCTTCCGGCGCACCGCGGCGCTGGTTAGAAAGCGATATCACGTCTACCTCAAGAACTTCCCATCCTTGCGGCACGCGAATATTGGCTCCCACTTCGACGTTTTTACTGGTCTTAACGCGGGCGCCATCGTAATGCACCTTGCCGCCTTCGATCGCTTTTTTGGCAAGCGCACGGGTTTTAAAAAAACGCGCAGCCCACAGCCATTTATCTAAGCGTACGCTTTCACTCATGCATGCTCTCCTTGTCGTTACGACGACATCGGCAGCTGTTCAGGCAGCAGCTGGGCAAATCGATCCAGAGCAATAAATTCCTGCAGCTCTTTTTCAGGCCGCTGACTATCCGGCTGTTTAATGCCCAATAAATGCTTAATGCCAAACTCACGGGCACTCTCTAACACGCTGGCGTTGTCATCGATAAATAGCGTACGGGCAGGATCAAAGGCTTCGATTTCCTGTAGCGCGAACCAAAATGCCTGCTCTTCTTTGGCAGCGCCTACGTCTTCAGAAGAAACGATTGCATCCAGGTAGCTTTCCAAACCAGTCAGCGGGAGCTTCAAGGCAAGGCTCGCACGATCGGCATTAGTGGCCAGGATGACGCGAGGATGCGCCTGCTTTAACCATTTAAGAAAATCCAGCGCGTCGCTGCGTAGGCCAATTAAGTGCTGTACTTCGCGCTTTAAGGCAACAATATCGACCCCTAGCTCGCGGCTCCAGTACGCTAGGCTGTACCAGTTCAGAGTGCCCTGCTCACCCACAATGCGAGCCTTTAGCGCCTCTTGAGAGGCTTCATCTAACTGGTGCAACTCACGGTAGCGCCGCGGTAAATGCTCAAGCCAAAAATGGCTATCGAAATGTAAATCTAGCAGCGTACCGTCCATATCGAGAAGGACGGTGTCTATCTCGCGCCAATCAATCATTGTCGCTCCGGTCGCGTAAGGAGTAAGCGTGCTATTGTAGCTTAACCGCCTTTTACCAGCCATGGAGGCACGCTTTTATGTCCGACTCCTTTATGCCCAACTCCCCCTCAGCCCCTCATGATCCCGACACCCGCAGCAGTACTGATTACCTGCGCAAACCGCAAATTTTATCGCGTGAATGTGTGGCGCAAAGTCGCTTATTTCAAGTGGAGTCATTATCACTGCGTTTTTCTAACGGCGAAGAGCGTCAGTTCGAGCGTTTAACCGGCGCTGATCGCGGTGCGGTGATGATTGTGGCAATGCCAGATCCTGATCACGTATTGCTAATCCGAGAATACGCCGCGGGATTTGAGGATTACGTACTGACGCTACCGAAAGGCCTGGTCGACCCCGGTGAAGACATCATCACCGCGGCCAACCGTGAGCTGATGGAAGAGTGTGGCTTTGGTGCCCACTGCATTGAACCGCTGGTCGAGCTTTCGTTGGCCCCTAACTATATGCGCCATCGCATGCAGGTACTGCTCGCCACCGACCTTTATCCCAAGCGGCTGCCGGGTGATGAACCCGAACCATTGATTGTGGAAACGCATGCTTTAGAAGAGCTGCCTGCGCTCTTAATGCGCGATGACTTCCATGAAGGGCGCACCATTGCCGCTCTTTATATCGCCAGGGATAGAATGCGGGAACAAAAGCGTCACAACGCCACTGATTTACTCTAATCACAAATGAATGAGAGCAGCGTTGGCGTTTACCCAACGCTGCTTTGACTTCAGACGCGATGCTTCAGAAATGATGCTTCAAAGAAATCCAGCGCCGTTGACGGTGGCTATCTAGCCCTGCTTCTAGCAACGTCATTGAGCGCAGTGCGTCATCTACGCTAACCGGCAGCGGCGCCTGCTCGCGAATAGCGGCAGCAATGCCTTGATAATAGGCAAGATAATCACCGGGCAAAGTGGCATATTCGCGCTGTATTAGCGGCGTACTTTCCCCCTTCCCTTCGCGTAACGTTAGCGTACCGTGCTGAGTATCATTCCCCCAGTGTGCTCCGGGCACCTCACCGGCTTTCAAACGCTCTTCCTGCGGATCTAAACCATACTTAACATAGCTGCCATCGGTGCCGTGAATTCGAAAGCGTGGCGTTGGGTCGGCCGCTAACGTGCTCGCTGCCAGGGTAACGCGAAAGCTTTCATAATCCAGCACGGCAAGAAAGTCATCATCAGCCTGTGCACCATCACGCCGAGCGGTTACTTCCAGCAAAATGGCGTGCGGCATGCCAAACAGCTCGCAGGTCTGGTCTAGCAGATGCGGCCCCAGGTCGTACCAAATACCGCCCCCTGGCGCGGCCTTCTCACGCCAGCGATCAATTACTTGCGGGCGAAAGCGATCAAAGCGTGATTCGACGCTGACAACGCGTCCTAGGGTGCCCGCTTCTAGCAGCGCTTTTACGGTTAGAAAATCGCTATCCCAGCGGCGGTTATGAAATACCGATAGTAGCCGCTCCTTATCATCAGCTAGTTTTTTGAGCAGTTTGCCCTCTGACACCGTGACCGTGAACGGTTTATCGACCACCACGTGCTTACCCGCAGAAAGCGCCGCTTTAGCCAGTGAAAAGTGCGTGTCGTTGGGGGTAGGGATAACGATGAGGTCAATATCGCTACGCTGGCACAGCGCTAGTGCCTGACTCTCCACCTCGACGTTAGGTAAAGATCCCCGTACCTTGGCAGCGTCACTCGATGATACAGCCACCAAATCCAGGCCGTCTGTGGCCTGGATCAGCGGTGCGTGGAAGGTTTGGCTAGCGAAACCGAAACCAACTAATCCAACGTTAATGGTCGCCTTCATTGCATTCCTTCACATGTATTATTGCGATTTATTACCCGGCTTGCTCTATCAACACTGCTCTACCAGTACTGTTCTATCAATACGAGTACAGTAGCCTTGTAAGAAGCGGGCCGGGCTATTGGCATCGCTTTAATCTCTAAGCGTAGTTTAAACTTAGCTTAACCTTAGCCACGGCCAAATACGACATCAGCGACGTCGCGATAGCGCTTGGCGAAGTGCACCGTCATGCCCTCTTTCAGATAGTCAGGCAATTCTTCGTAATCACGCCGATTAGCGTCGGGAAGAATTAGCTCGAATATATCGCTACGCCGGGCGGCAATCACTTTCTCGCGAATACCTCCGACCGGCAGCACCTGACCGGTTAACGTCAGCTCACCGGTCATTGCCAGCGGCCTATCAATGGCGTGGTGCTTGGCAAGAGACATTAGCGCCGTCGTCATCGTAACGCCTGCCGAAGGGCCATCTTTTGGCGTCGCTCCTTCCGGCACGTGCAGGTGCACAAACGCTGAGTCAAAGAAATCGGCATCGGCGCCATATTCTTGCAGGTGGCCAAGCGTATAGCTGTACGCGATATTAGCCGACTCCTGCATCACCTCACCCAGCTTTCCGGTGAGTTTGAAACCGCGATCCAAGGAGTGCACCTTGCCTGCCTCAATCGGCAGCGTTGCACCGCCCATGGACGTCCACGCAAGCCCGGTTACAACGCCTTCACCGGTTAACACTTTTTCCTTACGGAAGATCGGCGCCCCTAAAAACTCTTCTAAGTTCTTAACTGAAATTTTGACCGTTTCAATATCGTCTTCCAGCAGTTTCACGGCTGATTTACGCACAATACGGTGCAGCTGCTTCTCCAGCTGTCTTACCCCGGCTTCACGAGCGTAGCCTTCAATCACCTGTTTTAAAGCCGCATCGGTTAAATTAATGCGCTTTTTAGGTAAATTGTCGCGTTTAAGCAATTTCGGCCACAGATGATTCTTGGCAATCGCCAATTTTTCTTCCGCGATATAGCCAGAAAGGCGAATTTGCTCCATGCGATCAAGTAATGGCCCGGGGATCGAATCCAAGGTGTTCGCCGTGCAAATAAACAACACCTTAGAAAGGTCCATCCGGACATCAAGATAGTGGTCGAGAAAATCGACGTTCTGCTCGGGATCAAGAACTTCCAGCAGCGCCGAAGCGGGGTCCCCCTGGAAGGACTGCCCCAGCTTGTCAATTTCGTCCAGCATGATGACGGGGTTTTCGACCTCTACCTCTTTAAAGGCCTGCACGAGCTTGCCAGGCATAGCGCCTACATAGGTGCGTCGATGGCCTTTGATTTCCGCCTCATCGCGCATTCCGCCGACCGAAAACCGGTAAAACTGACGGCCTAGCGCCTCAGCGATCGATCGCCCGATCGATGTTTTACCCACCCCTGGCGGGCCAACTAGCAGTATAATCGAACCGCCAACATCGCCCTTGAAAGTACCTTCGGCCAGGAATTCGATAATGCGTTCTTTAACGTCGTTGAGACCGTCGTGATCTCGATTCAGAACTTGACGGGCATGCGGAAGATCCAGCTGGTCTTGGCTGGTCACGCCCCAAGGCAACGAAGTTAGCCAGTCGAGATAATTACGCGTGGTGCCATACTCTGGCGACCCGGTTTCCAGGACGCTGAGCTTGGTAAGCTCATCATCAATTCGTGTTTGAACGCGTTCAGGCACCACTAGCGCATCCAGGCGCCCCCTGAAAGTATCCACATCGTTTTCACGATCATCTTTGGAAATACCTAGCTCGCGCTGGATCACTTTAAGCTGTTCACGCAGGAAAAATTCGCGCTGACGGTCCTGCATCTGCGCATTAACCTGCTCGCTAATTTCACCCTGTAGCAGCGCCACGTCGATTTCTTTACGCAGCAACGGCAGCACTTTTTGCATGCGTTCGCCGACCGCTAACGTGGCAAGCACATCCTGCAGCTCGGGGCCTTTGGCAGAGGTAATCGCCGCTGCAAAATCGGTTAACGGGCCTGGCTGATGGGGGCTAAAGCGATTGAGGTAATGCTTAAGCTCTTCGCCATATAACGGGTTTATCGGCAGCAGCTCTTTAATCCCGTTGATAATCGCCATAGCGTAGGCGCGAGTTTCTTCATTCTCCGCATCAACCGGCTCTTTTGGATAAGTGACCTCCACCAAATACGGCGGCTCTTTGGAGAGCCAGCGGGTAATTTTAAAGCGCTGCCTGCCCTGAGCAATAAACTGAATTTGCTCATCTTCACTTTTTAACTTATGGACTTTGACGGCAGTACCGATCTCAGGAAAACTTTCGTGGTCGATAGAGCTGACGCCCTGCTCACCTACAAACGCAACGCCAATCATGTGGTGTGGCGTGTTGCCAACGCGGCGCATGGTCTCTTCCCAGCGCTCACGGTTAATTACTAAAGGCTGAACCTGGGCGGGGAAGAAAGGACGATTATGAATGGGAAGAAGATAGATGCGCTCCGGCAGCATTTCGCTGGCGGGCATTATAGAATTTACCCGCTCGCCGTCTGAACGGTAGTCTTGGCTGCCCTGCTCTTCATTCGCTTTCTGAGAGCGTTCGTCATGGCCCTGGTGAGAAGCTTTGTCAGTGGCTGAAGAAGACTCGTCGTCTACTTGCCAGTCAAGATGCTCATCATCGCGGTCGTAATCTTGGTCGCTCATGCGCCCTCCAATGAACCGATATCGGCGGTGAGAACCGCCTAACGTTGCCAATGGAATGCGGGCACATAGCCGAAACTTCAACCCTTCACGCCTATAACCGGGTGTTTAAATCATGCGGTAAGCTAAGCACTCATCAATGATTACGGCCAAAGTTCAGGCATTGGGCGACCGTTAACCCGCCATACGCCACGTATAACGTCAAACTGCAGTTCACGAGTGCCTAGCGGTAGCCCTAGCCATAGCGCGGCTACGGTGGGGGCTTCGCGCCAGGTGAAATCGCCATCAATGCGTTCAAGCCATTTAGCCTGCTCTTTGTCTTTGTCCAAATCGACGACACTTAACTCATCTAACTTGCGGGCATCGAAAAAGAGCGCGCCGTCCGCGTCTAAGCGAATGCCCAATAATGGGCTGTCAATGGCGACGGTCATGACATCCAGGCGCGGTGAGTCACTGAGCATATTGCGCAAATCTGGTTCAAGGCGGGCTAACAAACCCTCTGCCATCGGCAGGCTTGAGTCTCCCCAAGCGGCTTCCTGGCGTAAACGGCGAATGCCATGGCGCACCGCGTCGGCGTTCAAGCGAGAAAGTTCCATCTCGATTCGGCCATTCATCAGCGGCGTATCAGGCGCCTCTGAAGGCACCAGTACGTCGCCCACCTCTAGCTCACCTTTAATACGCAGCTCGCCTTCATCCAATATCATATGGCTACTTAAATCCAAGGGCGAAAGCTGCATCACAAACGCGGGATAGCTCAACTGCAGCGTTTCAATATTTAAATGATCGCGCTGCGAAAAGTGGTAGGCACCGTCGGTGTAGGTATAGCGACTCTCAAGAACGGTGGGCCCAACCGCCAGCTGAGACATGCCATCGGTCAACGTGAGCTGATCTAGCATTGCACGCAAGCGCCAGTCGCCAAACACGCCTTCTAAGCGCAGCCGAGCGCCGCGAACGGATAGTTCACGGCCATTTTGTTGAATGACGAAGGGAGCCAGGGCAAGGCGCAGCTCGCTGTGGCCGCTCAGGGTATGATAGCGACCTTGCCAGCGCGGCACAGAAGGCGCGGTCACTTCACCCACAGCTTGCTGCAACACGGTATCTAAGCGGGGTAAAAGGGAACCTTCAACGTCGGTACTGAGAATACCGTGCCGGGCGTTGTAGTTAAGCTCGAGCCGCCAAGGGCGGCCTAAAAGCGGTGAGAGAATGAGCCTACCATGGGAGCTTAGCCAGCCTTGGCGGCTCTCAGTGCGGCTAACACGCCACTCGCCACGCGCTTCTAAATCCTCTAAGGCTTGATGCAGGCTACGTTCAAAAAGAATGCTTGAGAGAAGCTGCGCTGCCACCCATACCACGGCGATTACCGCCAGCGTGGGGACAATCAAACGTTCCTTGCGCATACTCTCTCCTTGAAACCAACGCACTCGACGCAAACGTAGTTAAAGCAAATAGTTGAAGCCAATGCACCCGAAAAACCGATCTACAGAATTTGTACTTCTGACGACGGCCTGCTCACTTTGCTACTAACCGCTGACTAAGCATCTTGCTTAGTGCAGCCAGAACCAAAGGTGCATCGTACTCCAGGCGTAAACCCCCGCCATAACATCATCAATCATAATGCCAAAACCACCGGCGACGCGGCGGTCTGCCCAGCGAATTGGCCAAGGCTTGAAAACATCAAATATGCGGAACACCACAAATCCCCATAGCGCAGCCTCCCACGAAAAAGGCACCGCCGCCATGGTCAACCAATAGCCGACAAATTCATCCCACACAATGCCTGAATGGTCATGCACACCTAAATCATGCGATGTTTTATCGCATAGCCAAACGCCCACAATAAAAGCGACAAAGCAGATACCTAAATACCACCCTAGGGGCAAATCCGCCATCATCCAATAAAAAGGAATCGCAGCTAGGGTGCCAAACGTACCGGGTGCCCAAGGCACTGTGCCGCTGCCTAAGCCAAAGGCAAAAAAATGCGTTGGACGACGCCAGACACTTTTCGGTGCACGATTCATGGCGCTTCCCCACTAAAATGCTGCCAACCAGCATAGCCACTGATATCTGCCTGATCAGTAGCACTAATACCTAGCACTTCCTGACAGCGGCCTATGACGGTTAGCGTTAACCCCAATGGCGCCAAGCGCTGCTGCGCTTTAGCAATATTGTCACTACTTAATGTTACTAGCAGCTCATAGTCGTCACCACCGCAGAGCGCTGACTGCCTCGCGGCTTTCAGGCCTAGCGCGTTTTCCAGGCCGTCTGCTAGAGGTAAGGCGTCTATATCGATCACTGCCCCGACGTGAGAGGCCGCGCGCAAGTGCGCTAAATCAGCCAGCAGCCCGTCGGAAATATCCAGAGCCGCGGTAGCTAAACCACGCAGCGCAATGCCTGCGCTCAAGCGCGGTTCAGGCAATAAGTAACGCTTTAACAGCGGATGCCTTAAATCACGCTCACCCTGCTTCCAGAGTGCCAGGCCGCCGGCTCCACCGCCTAGCACACCGGTCACCGCAATTAAATCGCCCGCCTGAGCACCACCTCGAGTGAGTGCCTCACCTACTGGCACCTCACCCATCACGGTAACGCCAATAGAAAGAGCGCCTGACGTAACATCGCCTCCTACCAACGTAGTGGCATGTTGCTCGCTAAGCGCGTGAAAGCCGCGCGCATAGTCGGCTAGCCATGCCTGGGTCGCGTCGTCGTCAGCAAACGAGCGCTGATCAAAAGTCAGCGCCATTAAGCACCAGCGCGACTTAGCGCCCATGGCCGCTAAGTCGCTAAGCGCTACGGCCAATGCACGGTGGCCCACCGCAAATGCCGGAGCTTCGCGGGGAAAGTGCACATCCACTACCGAGGTATCAACGCTAACGGCCAACCGCTGGCCTTCTTGCGGCACCAGTAGCGTGGCATCGTCGCCACATCCTAATGCGACGCCATCAGACACCGAAGCCTCCTGCGACGGCATGAAGTAGCGTTGAATCAAATCAAATTCGGCAAGCACAAAGGCCCCTTAAACGCATTGTCATACCGCTCACGTTCAGAGACGACGAGCGCTGACTTCGGCACTGCGCAAGCGAATTGCCAGCTTGTCCAGAATGCCGTTCACGTATTTATGGCCATCAGTGGCGCCAAATGACTTAGCCAGCTCAACGCCTTCATTAATCACGACGCGATAAGGCACTTCCATACGGCGGGACAGCTCGTAAGCCCCCAGCCTTAAAATCGCCAGCTCCACTGCATCAAGATCTTCCAAGCGGCGATCTAGCAACGGCGAGATATCACGATCCAGCTCTGCTTTATAACGCACCGTGTTGTGAAGCAGCTCATGGAACAGCGCCTTATCGGCGATTTCCATCACTTTCACCCAGTTTTCGTGATCTTCCAAGTCATCATCGGCAACCTGGCTTCGAAACTCCGCTTCAATGGTAGTGATGGATTTGCCCGTCATGTGCCACTGATAAAGCCCTTGCACGGTTAACTCACGCGCGGCGTGACGACTCTGCTGAGCGGCAGACGGTTTGCGCTCGCTCATTTAGAATCTCCTGGCGAAAGCGCCCGTAGCAAAGACACCATTTCCATTGCCGCCATCGCCGCCTCGGTACCTTTATTGCCCGCTTTCGTGCCCGCGCGTTCAATCGCTTGCTCGATGCTTTCAACAGTTAGCACGCCGTTGGCAATCGGGGTATCAAATTCAAGCTGCAGGTGGTTGATCGCCGTGTTGCAGCCGCCGGCTACGTATTCGAAGTGAGGGGTTCCGCCGCGAATCACCGCCCCTAGCGCAATCACCGCATCAGGCTTCATCACTGTCAGCACGCGCTTAACCGCTAGCGGCAGTTCCCAAGCGCCCGGCACGTGAACAATGTGAATATGCTCAGCGTCGACGCCATGACGCGTCAAGCTATCGATAGCACCTTCTACTAAGCTATCGACGATATGGTGGTTAAAACGGCCGACCACGATGACGTAACGGCCATCGACATCAACAAAAGTACCTTCAACTTGAGAGAGGGAGTGCATCAATTTATTCCTGCTGAGAAGTTGGCTCATACGCCGTGTCATTAGGGCCAAGACGCTCAACGACTTCGAGATCAAAGCCGGAAAGCGCGGAAAACTTCCACGGTGAACTAAGTAATCGCATTTTACCCACGCCTAAATAGCGCAGTATTTGCGAGCCAGTGCCGATAGTTAAATAATTGCCGGCGCCATCGGAGTCGCTGGTACGCGGCTGGCGAACGCGATCAAGGAAAATATCCAGCTGATCTTTTAAATCCTGATGCGGCCTTCCGTCATCGATCAACACAAATACGCCGGGTGCTGAGCCGGCAATCTCTTCCAGTGCGCCGTGCGCATCCCAGCGGCACTGCTCACCCTTCATCAATCCCATCACATCGCGTAGCGTATCGGTCAGATGCACGCGAACCGTGGTGACCTCCTCGGCGGTAGGCTGGCCATTCACTAGCGCCAAATGATGAGCGCCCTGAATGCGATCACGGAACACATGCAGCTCAAGCTCACCATGAGAAGTCGTCACAGAAGACGCTTCAATATGATCGACGGTCTGCTCATTGACGATACGATAATGAATCAAGTCTGCAATCGTACCGATTTTAATATCGTGTTTCTCAGCAAACGCTTCAAGCTCTGGGCGGCGCGCCATACTGCCGTCATCATTCATGATTTCACAGATGACGCCGCTGGGGTCAAATCCCGCCAGCGCCGCTAAGTCACAGGCGGCTTCTGTGTGCCCTGCACGACGCAGCACGCCTCCCGGTTCGGCCATCAGCGGGAAAATATGCCCCGGCTGAACAATATCGGACGGTTTGGCATGCACAGCCACGGCGGCCTGTACGGTACGCGCACGGTCGGCAGCGGAAATGCCGGTAGTGACGCCTTCAGTCGCTTCAATCGAAAGCGTAAACTTGGTGCCAAAGCCAGAGCCGTTATCGCGCACCATTAGCGGCAAATTAAGTTGCTCGCAGCGGGCTCGCGTCATTGGCATACAGATAAGACCGCAGGCAAAACGGGCCATGAAGTTGATATGCTCGGCCTGCACCTTTTCGGCGGCCATAATGATATCACCTTCGTTTTCGCGATCCTCATCGTCCATGAGAATCACCATTTTGCCTTGGCGGATATCGTCCACCAGCTCAGCGATAGGGGATAGCCCCCTAGAGGAGGAGTGCGCCATGGAATCTCCAAAAAATGTTGTCGCGAAAGGTGCTCGCGTTTGCTGCGATTTCGCGCGTCAGGGTACCTTGGTATCGTCACTGGCGCTAGTCGGCTGAGGGGAAGCGATAATGCGCCAGTCGCGCCCCACCGCCCGCATATCAAGAATGATTAAACGTCGCTGATCGGCCATACGGGAAAGCCCGGGCAGCGCAAATAGTGGCCGCGCTTCACCTCCTAACAGCGTCGGCGCCACGAACAGCTGCAGCTCGTCGACCAGTTCAGCATCAAGCATGGCGCCCGCGAGCGTTGCGCCAGTTTCTACCAGCAGCTCATTAATCTGTTCATTTTCAGCTAGCCACTGCAGCATTAAAGCGAGGTCGATACGCCCGTCGCTACCGGCTGGCAGTACGGGGACTTCAGCGCCCGCCTGAGTTAGCCGTTCGCGCTTTTCAGCCAAGTGCTCTGGCGTGGTAATCACCAGGGTACGCCCAGGTTCGTTCAAACAGGCTGCGGCTAATGGCAAGCGTAGCCGAGTGTCTAAAATAACCCGCAGAGGCTGACGACGAACCACGTCGTCAGCATTATCGAGCTGGAGCTGTTCAGCGCGAAGCGTAAGTCGCGGATCGTCCATAATCATCGACTCAACGCCGCTCAATATCGCGCTAGACCGTGCACGCAGTCGCTGCACTTGGCAGCGCGCCTCTGGCCCGGTAATCCACTGTGACTCCCCTGACCCCATCGCCGTACGACCATCTAAACTCATCGCCATCTTCAAGCGCACAAAGGGCCGCTGAGCTGTCATTCGGGCAATAAAACCAGGATTCAACGCGCGCGCTTCGCTCTCTAGCAAACCCACCGCGACGTCAATGCCTGCCGCTTCTAACCGCTGTAGACCTTGGCCACTGACCTGAGGGTTGGGATCGACCATCGCAACAACGACGCGGGCCACGTTGGCCACCACGAGCGCCTGAGCGCAGGGCCCAGTGCGACCGGTGTGCGAACAGGGCTCCAACGTCACATATGCCGTCGCGCCTTGGGCACGTTCACCTGCGGCGTTTAAGGCGTGGACTTCCGCGTGTGGTTCCCCGGCACGCAGATGAAAACCTTCGCCAACGACCAGTTCATCTTTAACGATCACACAGCCAACCCGCGGATTAGGATCGGTCGTGTAAAGCCCTTTATTTGCCAGCTGTAGCGCCCGCGCCATATAGCTGTGATCGGCTTGACTAAAGACGGCACTCATTTCAACAGCTCGCTGCCGTCGCCGGGCTCTTGAGATGGCTCTTGAGACAATCGATCAATCTCCGCGCGAAACTCGTCCAAATCCTGAAACTTACGGTATACCGAGGCGAACCGGATATAGGCCACATGATCCAGCGTTTTCAGCGCCAGCATGACTGACTCACCGATATCGCGGGCGTTGACTTCGCGATCACCCCGCGCGCGCAGGGTTTGACGGATGCGCTCCACCGCCGCTTCAATGGCTTCTGCGCTGACTGGGCGCTTCTCTAGCGCACGCAGTATACCGGCACGCAATTTGGCCTCATTAAAGCTTTCTCGCGAACCGTCGGATTTCACTACCCGCGGCATAACGAGTTCAGCCGTTTCGTAGGTGGTAAATCGCTCTTGGCAACTCGCACACTGGCGTCGACGGCGTACTTGGTCGCCATCGGCTACTAACCGCGAATCGGTCACTCGAGTATCGTTTGCACCACAAAAAGGGCAATGCATGGCGGTCAACCTGTTGTCAGCTCGTGTCAGCGGGCCCACGAGTTAGCGTTTAAACGCGGTATCTACCTCGCATTGTAGCGATTTGGCACACAAGCTGCAGCGTTTGTAGCAGATTGTTTATCAGGAGTCCGTCATGCCCACCTTTGAGCAGACCGTCCACGGCTACCTCAGCCATCTTTACGGCCCTCGAGCTTGCGAGGTCCAGCGTCGTTTAAACCAGCATATTACGCACTTCCTGTCACTTGCCCCATTTTCGTCTACGGGCATCGATATTCAACCTAAGAATGCACCGTTTTGGAGCGAGAAAGATCAGTGGGTGATCAGCTACGGCGACTCCATTGTTGAGGAAGACCTACCACCGTTGGCCGTGCTCAGCGACTTTCTCCAGGCGAGGTTAGGCGAGCGTATCAGTGGAGTGCACGTATTGCCCTTTTTCCCGTGGAGCAGTGACGACGGTTTCTCCGTCATCCACTACCGGGAAGTCAATACCGATCTGGGCGACTGGTCACATATTCGCGAGCTCGCCAGCCATTATGATTTGATGGCCGATTTAGTGCTCAATCACGTCTCACGAGAATCGCTGTGGTGCGTAGATTATCTTAGCGGTAGCCTGCCCGGCCGCGACTACTTTATCGAAGTTGATCCCAGTACCGATGTTTCTCAAGTAGTGCGCCCTCGTAGCAGCCCTCTGCTAGTGCCGATATCAACCCGTCGCGGCACGCGCTATCTGTGGGCAACATTTTCCGAAGACCAGCTTGATCTGAATTTTGAAAATCCCGACGTACTGTTAGAGTTTGTGGGTATTTTGCTGTTCTACCTGGAGCAAGGCACGCGGATTGTGCGCTTGGATGCGGTGGCCTTCTTATGGAAGCGGCTGGGTACCTCGTGTATTCACTTGCCAGAAACGCATACCGTGGTGCGCCTACTACGGGCCATAGTGGATCACATCGCCCCCGGCACACTACTTATTACCGAAACCAACGTTCCTCATCAGGAGAACATCAGCTATTTCGGGCTGGAACGACTCCCCGACGGCGAGCCCGATGAGGCGCACATGGTGTATCAATTTGCTCTGCCGCCGCTATTGCTACACACCTTAACCCGGGGCGAGACCCATACGCTGCAAACATGGCTCGCTAGCCTACCCATCCTCCCCGATCACTGTACTTACCTGAACTTTACCGCTAGCCACGACGGCATTGGCGTACGTCCGCTGGAAGGGCTACTGCCTGATCATGAACGTGATGCACTGTTGGAGCTCATGCATCGTTTTGGTGGCTTTGTCAGCATGCGCAGCAACCCGGATGGCAGCGATACGCCCTATGAGATTAATATTACCTGGTTCGAAGCCATGCGCGGCACCCGCCGTGGCCCTGACCCTTGGCAGATTGCCCGGTTTATATGTAGCCAAGCGATTATGCTGAGCTTACAAGGGATTCCTGCGCTGTATATCCACACACTAACGGGCACGCTCAACGATGTAGAAGGCGTTGAACGCAGCGGCCGTCTGCGCTCGATTAACCGTCGTCGCTGGCAACGTAGCGAACTTGATCTATTGCTAGACAGCCCCTCCACGCCCACCCACGATGTTTTTCACACCTTAAATCGGCTGCTGGACCAGCGCCGCCAAGAGCCTTGCTTTCACCCTAATGCCGCACAGCGGACCTTGGCATCAGCCCCTGAGCTGCTCGCCGTGGAACGCGGCCCACTTGCGGATGGCCGGCGTCTGCTAGCGCTGTATAACGTTACCGATACGCCGTTTGCGCTAGAAAATGGCGGTGAGGCCATCATACAGACGCTAGGTAGGCACACTTGGCAAGCACTTGATTCCGATAATCCCTGGAATGTTGAGGGCGCTCTTTCTCCTTATGCGGTACGCTGGCTAATAGCCTACAACTAAGGATATAACCAAACGTGCGCTTACATTACCAACCCATCATCAGTGGCATGTTATTACTTGCAGGACTGGGAAGCACAGCTATCGGCTATGCCGACGATCTTCCTGCACCGATACAGTCTCTCGCTGACCAAGGCTTTGAAATCCATGGACAGTTTGATTCACCCGGCGATTTACGCGGCTATGGCATGATGAGGCAGGGCCAGGAGATGGCCGCCTACTTAACCCCTGATGGGGAACACGTCATTGTGGGTACGCTGATGGATAGTGAAGGCAATGACCTCACTGATGCGCAGCTGGATGAATATGTACGAGCACCGCTAGAAGCACAAACTTGGCAGTTATTAGCACAGAGCCACTGGATTCAAGACGGTGACACTAACGCCCCCCGCGTGATTTACGTTTTCACCGATGCCAACTGCCCCTACTGCCGCCAGTTCTGGCAAAACGCTCGCCCCTGGGTAGAGGCCGGTGATGTGCAGTTGCGCCATATTATGGTGGGCATTTTAGCCGCTGACAGCCCGGGTAAAGCCGCCGCTATTTTAGGTGCCGACGATCCCGCTGCCACGCTGAAGGCACATGAAAGTGGTCAGCAAAGCGTTGAAGCAAGCGCCCAGCCACGGAATATCGAAGAACAGGTATATGCCAATAATCAGCTGTTTGAAGAGCTAGGATTATACGCAACGCCAACCAGTGCCTTTCAGCGTGAAACGGAGAGCGGCTCTATTCGCATTGATCGTATTCAAGGCCTGCCTAACGATGAACAGCTGATTGACATGATGGGCAGCGAAACGCCTTAAGTGCCACGTTCATGATGAACGTGGCACTTGGCCAGAGACTATACTTTTCCCTGATTATCCAGCTCTACCGCTTCGTGCATGCGCGCCAGCAGGTCAGGCACAGCCGCCTGAACACGGTTCCAGCTAGGAATAAAGGGTCGCTCACGCGGGTTATCCATAAACAGATTGCCCGCTTCGAGTAGATTGCTGGCGAACAGCTCAACGGCCTGCTCTTCCGTATGCCGATCTAGGCTTAATCCATTCATCGTCGCATCGTGATCGTAGGCCTCAATTAAATCTAATGCGAATCGGTAATAGGTTGCTTTGAGGGTACGAAAGTCTTCACTGCTAAAGGTAATGCCCTGCGTCGCCAATTTACGATACAGCGCTTTAGAAATATCCAAACTCATGCGATTCAAGCCGCCGTCTGGATCATCTTCGCTGACCGGCTGATGTTTATGGTCATACGCATCGGCAATATCGACTTGGCACAGCTGTCGTAGCGAGTAGTTGCGCTGCAGCTCTGACAACACACCAATCTCTAAGCCCCAATCCGCGGGGATACGGATTCCTTCAAGCACGTCGCTGCGCATCGCAAACTCGCCCGAGAGCGGGTATCGAAAGCTGTCTAAATAATCGAGATAAGGCAGCGGGCCACATACCGTTTTCAGCGCTCGCAGTAACGGCGTTACTAATAGTCGTGACACGCGACCATTGAGCTTCCCTTCGGCAATGCGCGGGTAATAGCCTTTACAGAAACTGTAGTTAAAATTCGGGTGAGCGACGGGATACATCAATCGCGCCAGCAACCCGCGCTCATAGGTCAAGATATCGCAGTCGTGAAGCCCAACGACCTTTGAACGCCCGGACGCCAGCACATAACCGGCGCAGTACCATACATTGCGCCCTTTGCCTGGCTCTAACGCACCCAATCCGTGCTCTTCTAGCTCCGCATCTAAGGCACGTAATCGTGGGCCATCATTCCACAAAATACGCGTATGTTGAGGCAGGCGAGAGAAAAACTCCTTGGCATGTAAAAACTGCTCACGATCAGCCCGATCCAGGCCGATTATGATCTCATTGAGATAAGGCACTTTCACTAACTCATCAACAATCGCCGATAATGCGGTTCCTTCCAATTCCGAAAATAATGAAGGCAGGATTAATCCCATTGGGCGTCGACGTGAAAATTGGCATAGCTCCTGCTCTAACGCCTCTACTGGGCGTCGAGTGAGGTTGTGAAAATCAGTAATAATGCCATTTTGATGAAAGTCGCTCATATGTTTGCCTTCCTGAGTAGGTTAAATAACGGCATCACATGCTGTTGCCGCGACTAAACGGCGTTCGTCTCGCCCCCAAAAATGGGCCACCCCCTCAGCCCAGCCAGTCGGCCCTGCTGCTTGCGTGCGATATAACGACAGGCTATTGGGCTCAACGATCAAATCATGACAGCCACGAATGACCACAGCTTGATCGACGGCTTCCAGCATCGTGACATCGTTGGGCCCGTCCCCCAGGCCAAGTGAAAGCGGCGTACGCCCTCTTAAGGTGGTAAACCGCTTAATTAACCACTCCACCGCGCTACCTTTGTCGGCAGTGCGCCCCATGACATGCCAAAAACGTCCGCCTTGAGTCAACGCCAATCCATCGCCTTCCAAGGCAGCACGGAAGGTATCCAAGGCAGCCGCATTGTCTTGCCATAACAGTGGCTCGCTGCCTTCTCGCTGACGTGCATCCCGGGCACGCGCTTCGTCAAGCCCGGTGAGTTTCACTACCTCTAAGACGCTCATCTCACTCATACGCGTAAAGCGGCATTTTAGCCGTTCTCGCCACACCTTGAGACGAGCACGAATAAAGCCAATATCGACCCCCGGATGCTTGATCACCACACCATCGCGCCCACTGCCCGGGCGATCTAAACGTGCATGACACCAGCCAGGCGGCAGGCCAATGACCGCGCCATTTTCAGCAATAAAAGGCGTTGCGGTAAGACCCAGCGCTTCGCGTAAAGGGATTAGCTCGGCACGGGTTTTACTGGTGACGGGGATTACCGGCACTCCCATCTGTTTTAATCGGGCAAGCCACGGCGCAGCGGGACTGGAGTCATAGCTATGGTGGTCTAATAGCGAGCCATCTAAGTCGGTGACGACTAAGCGAGGCTGCAAAGCAGGATCTATGGAAAAGATTGGCGCTGGGAGACGATTGGCTTCAAGCATGGCACTACCTCGTTTCAGCCTTAACGCACAGTTAAGACGTCGTGTCTGGATTACCAAGCTTATAAGGCAAATAATGCGCCAAAAACGATAAATGCTGGTTTCGCAGTGAGTTACATATCACTTGTGTAGTGGCATTGCGCTCAAGCCAATGGCAGCACCAAAAAGCAGCGTTGATAGCGCACCCAAAAGGCGCATAAAACAATCGGCGCACGCTGCTGTCTTCCAACGGCTGTGTGGCTGATGCACAGTGGTGCTAATACCCTGTCCGCTGCGTGTAGGCTAAACCTTTCTAAAGTGATGCATTAAAGCAAAATGCGCGCTAGCATACTCATCGAAGAAATGACCGCAGAGTGAGCCCTTTCCCACCAGGCGCTAGCCAACGGCCAGCGTAATTGGTGATTTCAGGCCTTTGATCTAAATAGCACGCTCGCAGCGTGTTAGAGGGCAAAGGGGGCTGGTAAAGCCATCTATCCCAATCGTCAAATATGTAAAGGTTTCCTATGGGTCGTCAACGACAGACTGTTAAGCAACATATTATTGTTATTGCTAGCCGCGTCATCAAACTGACCGCCAATATCACCAAAGTGCTTTGCTATCCTTTCCACGCCGCCTTTCCTAACAAGCGCTTTACCCTGCCAGCCTATGCGCCACCGTTGCTTCAGCCCTCCGCCAAGAAAGTGGCAATCCCGCGGATTATTTGGCAGACCAACTTCACGGACAAAGTGACGCTGCCTGTCTATCTAAACTATTTATTTAATCGCCTGATGGCCCCACGTTTTGAATATCGTTTTATGGTGACGGAAGCAAGGCACCTATTTATTGCGGATCACTATGACAGTGAAATCACTCAAAACTATTTGAAATTACAGATAGGTGCTGCACAGGCTGATTTCTGGCGGCTGCTGGTGCTACAAGAATATGGCGGCGTTTATTTAGATATCGATGCGCATGCTATTTGGCCGTTAAGCGACACGTTAACCAGGAATACCGATGAGTTATATGTCGTCACGCGGCGCGGGGATTTCAGTAATTACTTTATTGCCAGCAAGCCTCAAAACCCGAATCTCGACAAATTAATCAATCAGGTTAATAACAATATTAAAGACAATCAGCTCACTAACGTATTTGAGCTAACCGGGCCAGGCGTGTTCAATCAATTGCTAAACATACAAGAGGTGCCCACGGTTTCTTACCGCCATGCCTGCAATCAAGGCAGCTTTACTAACGAGCACTTCCAGTACATCGATAAAGCAGCGGGAAAGTGGACCAAAGAGCAACAAAAAGTGAGTATTGTTCGCCAAGAAGAACCGTAAATATCTAAGCAAGAGGCCCTGAATTAACAGGGCCTATTTTCACATACGCACTAACGTGACGTTTACTTATAAACAGGCAGTCGCGCGCAAACCTCAGCTACTTTATCCAACACCTGCGCTTCAGTGGCGCTGGTGTCTTCGCCGCTGGCTAACACATCCAGAATATCGCAGATCCAGCCGGCCAACGTGCTGCACTCTTGCTCACCGAAACCGCGCGTGGTCACCGCAGGCGTACCAATACGCAAACCTGAGGTTACAAACGGGCTTTGCGGGTCGTTGGGTACGGCATTTTTATTAACGGTAATGTGGGCGCGGCCTAAAGCGGCGTCCGCGTCTTTACCGGTAACGCCTTGCTTGATCAGCGACAGCAGGAATAAGTGGTCTTCGGTACCGCCAGAAACGATGTCGTAACCGCGGTCAATGAATACGCTGGCCATTGCTTGAGCATTTTTGACCACCTGCTGTTGATACGTTTTGAATGCAGGCTCCATGGCTTCTTTGAAACAGATCGCTTTTGCCGCAATCACGTGCATCAAAGGACCACCCTGGCCACCCGGGAATACCGCTGACTGCAGCTTCTTCTCAATATCAGCGTCGTTTTCCGCCGAGAGAATCACACCACTGCGCGGGCCGCGTAGCGTTTTATGCGTGGTAGACGTCACTACGTGGGCATGGGGCAACGGGCTTGGATAGACACCCGCCGCGACAAGACCTGCCACGTGGGCCATATCCACCAATAGGTAAGCGCCCACTTCATCGGCGATCTCGCGGAACTTGGCCCAATCAACGATCTGAGAATACGCGGAAAAACCGGCGATGATCATTTTCGGCTTGTGCTCGCGAGCAAGCTCGGCCACTTGGTCATAGTCGATCAAGCCTTGCTCATTCAAACCGTACTGAATGGCATTGAAGTGCCTGCCCGAAAAGCTTGGCTTGGCGCCATGGGTCAGGTGGCCACCTGCATCCAAGCTCATGCCTAAAATAGTATCGCCAGGCTTAACAAGCGCTAAAAAGACGGCGCTATTGGCCTGGGAGCCAGAATGCGGCTGAACGTTGACATAGGTTGCGCCAAACAGCTCTTTGGCGTAATCAATGGCCAGATTTTCAGCAATATCGACGAATTCACAGCCACCGTAGTAGCGCTTACCGGGATAGCCTTCGGCGTATTTATTGGTTAGCTGGCTGCCTTGCGCTTCCAGTACGCGGGGGCTGGCGTAGTTTTCAGAAGCAATCAGTTCGATGTGAGCTTCTTGGCGTGCTACTTCTTTCTGCATGGCATCAAAAAGCACATCATCAAATCCGGCAATTGTCATATCGCGGCTGAACATCGGCAGGCACCTCGTAACGAGAAAGAGTCATCATGGAAGAAGCGAGGGCGCTATCATAACGCAGCCTGACACGACTTTCATCGCATCCGCATCAGGTTGTTAATGAACAGCATTCATCTTTAAGGCTTGGTAGCAGTATTTGTGAGACACCGTTTTAGCTCGCGAATCTTTAGGTTGCTATCCACCCCACCCCTGCTGACTTGCATTTTCGTCGCCAAGACCGAATACTGTATATTCATACATGCGCCATATCAGCCAGGGTGTCGACAATGCTAGGTCAGCACACTCCACTTACCCCCGCCTTGCCGTTAATATCTCAGCCGCAGCCTTATCTAACGTTGACGGGACGAGCGGGCTTTAGCGGTTTTCCTTCGCCTGCGCAGGATTACGAACCACGCACGCTAGATCTCAATACACGATTGATAAAAAACCCTACCGAGACGTTTTATATCACTGCCGCGGGCGACAGCATGGAGGGCTGGGGTATTTTTGACAGCGATTTACTGATTGTCGACCGCGGCGTAAAACCTCGCTTAGGACATATATTGGTGGCGATGTTTGACGGCGAAGTATTGATTAAACGCTACGCGCTCTATCAAGGCACACCGCACCTTTGCTCTGCCCATCCGCATTACCCGCCCCTGCCGCTTGAAGGCACCGACTGCCAGCTATGGGGCGTGGTGCGCGCCGTCGTGCATGAATATTTGCGATGAAATGAGGGCTTAAGATGATTGGCTTAGTCGATGGCAATAATTTCTATGTCAGCTGCGAGCGTATCTTTCAACCTAAGCTTGAAGGCCGGCCTGTCGGTGTTATGTCGAATAACGATGGGTGCATTATCGCCCGCTCGGCCGAGCTTAAAGCGCTGGATATTCCCATGGGGACGCCGGCGTTTAAACTTGAAGAGCTGCGTCAGCGTGGCGACATCCACCTACTGTCGTCTAACTACGAACTGTACGGTGATATGTCGGCACGACTGACCCAGCTACTGCGCAATGCCTGCCCGGACGTTGCCCCCTACTCAATCGATGAAATGTTCGTCTATTTAGAAGATTTCACCGCAGAGCAGTGTGAGGCTCTAGGGCGGAAGCTACGCCAGCGCATTCGGCGTCATTTAGGCCTGCCGGTGTGCGTTGGGCTAGCCCCCACTCACACACTCGCCAAGCTGGCTAACCACGTTGCTAAGCAAGACCCTTACTACCAAGGCGTTTGCCTACTCGGTGGGCAGGATCACACCACCGAGGCCCTGCTCAAACGCACGCCGGTAAGCAGCGTGTGGGGCGTTGGGCATCGGCTGGCCGAGCGCTTAGCCATTGGCGGCGTGAGGACCGCCTGGGAATTAAGAGAAAGCGATGAAAAACAGCTGCGTAAGCGTTTCTCAGTAGTGCTCGCGCGCACGGCGCTTGAGCTACGCGGAACGCCATGTTTAACAATGAACGCATTGGATCTACCACGCCAGCGCATTATGACATCGCGCTCGTTTGGCCAACCGACAGGCGACTTTACGCAGGTGCATAATGCTCTACGCCGACACGCCCAACGTAGCGCTGAAAAACTGCGCGAGCAGCGTAGTTTAGCCCGCGCCGTGATGGTATTTCTTAATACCAACCGCCACCGTCGTGATCAGCCACAATGCTTCCCGCAAGCGCTAATCGCGCTGCCGTCACCCAGCGACGATACCCGCGTTATCCTTGATACGGTTCGCCAAGGGCTGGAGCAAATGTACCGCCCTCACCACCACTTTATGAAGGCCGGTGTAATGCTCCTCGACTTAGTCGATGCCGAGCGACACCAGCTGTCATTACTAGGGCCAACACCCCACCATCATCACCCATTACTGATGGCAGCGGTGGACCAGATCAATCAGCAAATGGGGCGAGGAACGATTAGTTTTGGCATGACCAATGCGCCGGCCGCCTGGCAACTGCGCTGCGCCCATCGCTCCCCGCGCTTCACTACGCGCTGGGATGAGTTAATGCTGGCAGGCACTCATCCTGGCGCTATCGATGCGTGTACTTCACGGACGTAACCGCTACCCTAGGGCATCCTTTGCCCGAATAACGTTGCCTTAATGCCTCTCTCTCGTCCCGATCAAGAGTACGCTCCAGCACCTGGCCTAGCGCAACGGTGGGCAAACCGCTATATACAAGGCTACTTTCGCCGCCATCCGGCACTGGCAGCCCCCAATCCGCAGGCGCTGGAACGCGCACGACGCTGGATTATCACTTGGGCGGCGGTTGCCGGAATGATATCTGGCACGCTGATTGGTGGAGCAGAATGGTGGATGCGGGAATTTGCCACCGACAATTGGAATGCGCTGAGTCTTCGCGAGCAGCTTCCCTACTGGGCCAGCTATATGGTCGTGGCAGGCAGCATTACCGCGCTAGAGATTGGCTTTTTGTACTGGAACGCGCTACGCGGCGTCGCGAGCATTACGCGCCTGGCAGGCTTGCACTATGGCCAAACCGAGCCACTAGAGCCGGATATCCAACTGACGGTGCACGGCGTTTCACGCGCCGCCTTGGAGTACCCAACCCCGGGCAGTCTTATCTATGGCGTTGACCCACATGCCTACCTGGGTGGCTGGAGAATAACCGCTAAAGCCCTACTTTATCGCTTAAAAGTCAGCTTAAGCAGCTTCCTGCTTCGTTTACTACTACGCCGCTTATTAGGCCGCCTGACGTTGCGCGGTTTTCTGCCCGTGTTAACAGGGCCCCTGTATGCTGTTTGGAACGCCTGGATTGCTGCACGCATTATTCAAGAAGCCTATTTACAGGCCCGCGGACCAGCGCTAGTGAAGCAGTTAATGGCAACGCTAGCTGACAGCGACGCTCCGATTCGCAGCTTAGTGGCACAAGGGGTGGGTGAGGTCATTATGCGCAACCAGCACCCGCATCCGAATTTAGTACTGCTTCTGGCCCGTCTGCTAGACAGCCTGCCCGACAAACCGCAGGCTATTGACGTTGATTGGCCAGCGACGCTCCACGACTACGCGCAGCTAACGGGCCCGTCACGGCATACGCTGCTCAGCGCACTTACCCAGACGGTACTGCTCAGCGGCACCTACCGTGGTGCGAGGAAGCGATTTTTAAAAGAAGTCTTTGCGACGTGTCAAACGCCGCTGCTAGAGAAGGATGTGAAGACCCAGCAGCAGCGCTTGTTATCAGGCGAGGTGCCGTAACGGCTTAAACGGACTTGAGGGCGTGACGTAGCCGTGGGCTGAGGATCTCACCGAGCATCGCCATAGCAACCAAGAGTGCCAGGAGCCACGGCCAGTGCGCGGCAAACGAAACCTGATAAACGCCCAAGGCGTCGATGAAAGTCACCACGATACCGAGCGGGCTCACATAGCGCACCATGGTCAGCCACAGCGCATAGGGTAGCGGCGCCAGCCCCAGCTCATCACGGAAAGTCTCGCTTTTTAATACATAGCCCGCCAGCACCACGATGCCCAATCCACCCAGCGGCATCATCCAGCGTGACGTCAGGTAGTCCAGCCAGTCGAAAAAGGTTTTTCCCGCCAGCGTCCAGTCAGCGCCTAGATTAAACGACAGCATTGCCAGGGTACTGATCAGCCACAGCACGATACCCGTTAGCCAAGCAGCGGCCGGGCGCGACAACCCTTTGTTATCGCATAGCCAAGAGACCGTGGCTTCAACCATGGAAATAGCGGAGGTCAACGCCGCCATAGAGAGCATTAAGAAGAATAAGATGCCAAATAGCGTGCCCAGAGGCATCGCTTGGAAGGCCAGCGGCAGGCTCATAAAGATCAACCCTGGGCCTTCACCAGGATTCATACCATTGGCAAAAATGACGGGGAAAATCGCCAGACCCGCCATCAAGGCAACAACCGTATCGGCGACGGCAACGCTCACCGTGGTACGGCCAATTGAAGCGTCTTTAGGCAGGTAGCTGCCGTAGGTCAGAATCGCGCCAGAGGCAAGTGAGAGTGTGAAAAAGGCGTGGCCGAGCGCTGCCAACATGCCCTCACTAGAGAGGCTGCCGGCATTGAATGAGAATAGAAAGCTCACCGCCGCGCCAAAGCCACCGGAAAACATACCAAAGCCAATCAGCACGACCAGCATGATAACCAGCCCTGGCATCATCCAACTGACGCTTTTTTCAATGCCTCGCTGCACGCCTTTGCCCACAATGAGCATCGTGATCAGCGTGACAAAGGTGCTCCAGAAACCAAGGTTGAGCGGGTTCGCATTATTAGCGCCGAACACCGCCGCCATCTCATCAACGCTGCTGGCTGCAAGCCCGCCAGTTAGCATCTTCCACAAATAGGCAAATGACCAACCGGCCACGACCACGTAAAACGATAACACCATAAAGCCGCACAGCATCGCCATCCAGCCAATCAATGACCACGCAGAGGAGCGGCCAGACTCATTGACGACGCGACGAATAGCGTCCACGGGGCTGCCGCGCCCGCGGCGCCCAAAGGCAATCTCCGCCATCATTACCGGCACACCAACGGCAAAGATGCACGCTAGATAAACCAAGACGAACGCACCGCCACCAAATTCCCCGGTGATATAAGGGAATTTCCAGATATTGCCTAGCCCAACCGCCGAGCCGGTTGCTGCCAACATAAACCCCCAGCGGCCTAGCCACTGAGTGCGAGGTTGCCCAGAAGAGGTCATTAGCGCATTTACCCTGTCATAAAAAGGCGCCTATTCTAGCAGCCTGCCGGACTTAACGCAGATCTACTGCAAACACCGGTCTCTCAATCCTCTTCAAGCGATCGATTTCATTCATCAGGCATACACGGAGGCTTTGGCCGCGGCATCCAAACGCTGAGCGGTTTGATCCACTTGGCGCAACCAGGCCAGCAGCACCGCGCCAATTATCACAAAACCACCGGCCAACCAAAGTCCAACGCTATAATGCCCTGAAGCCTCTGCCAGCATGCCAGTTAACGCCGGCGCACAAATTTGTGCCGCGCCATAAGCCAGCGTCATCTGGCCCATTAAGCGTGCAGGGCTTGATGGATACAGCCTGCCGGCCATGGTCAACACAAGGCTGACACAGCCTAGGAAGGTACCGCCATAAAGCACGGCGCTCAGGAGTACGCCGGCTAAGCTTGATGTTATAGCGGGCAGCACGATGCCGACGGCTTGTATCAGCATCGCAACAATCAAAGCACCCAAATAGCCAATCCGCCGGGCGATCAAATCCCAAAGCATCACCGCCGGGGCTGCCGCCAAGCCCACCAGGGCAAACGCCCAGTTGCCCGCCCCCACCAGAAGCGGCTCGCGCTCCACAATCGTGACAATGAACGTGGCGCTGATGACATAGCCATACCCTGCACAGAAATAGGCAGGCAACATTAAACGCATAAACGTGCGCGAAGGGGGCATAACAGGAGTCGCACTTGCTTCGCTTGCACCAGGTAGCGATTTCACCGGGCGCGGTAGCCAACGCCATGCGGGTACTAACAGTATTGCGCCTAGCAAACCAAAGCCCCACCACTGGGCCCGCCAGCCAAGTGACAGTGACAGCATGTATTCCACCGCTAAGGCGGCCACTACAATCCCCAGTCCCGCTCCGGCAAAATGAATGCCTAACTCGCCGCGCTGACGATGCTGAATCAACCAATGCAGAATCAGACCCGAGGCTAATAGCATCGAGCTACTGGTGGAAAGACCTGATAGAAAGCGTAATCCTGCCCAGAGCCAAAAGTGGTCGGTCAAGGCCATACCCGCGGTGGTCAGCACGGCCAGCACCAGCCCAGTTCGGTACAACGTATCCTTGGTATAAATACTACGCACGGACGCTGCCAGCACGGCCCCGAGCATATAGCCTGCGTAGTTGATCGCCGCTAGCCAGCCACCATCAGCATCCCCCATCCAACTCTGCTGCTGCATCACCGGCAATAAAGGCGTATAGGCAAAGCGCGCTATTCCCATGCACAATATCTGGCTACAAACGCCTGCCAGCAGCACTTTAAAGCGCCGGGAACTTAGCGTTGCTACGGTCATCGAACGGCTCCTGAAACAACGTCGCTTATTGTTGTGTTAATGAGCATGAATGTCGTTATGAATGCATATACTCACACCAGACATGCACTTATAGATATGTACTTATAGACATACTAAGGCGTTTTAGGCAGCGCGTCATGACGCCTAACGGGCTGAGCACGAACTGGCGGCGTCTCCTCTGCCTTTCACCTCGGCTTTTTCTACACGCCGGGCCGGAATCTGGCAGACTAGAGGCGATAAACACCCACCTTAATGAGTGAGCGAAAAACGATGAGCGATACGGCAAAACCCTGGACGCAACCGATGCCCGAGGCGCAGTTTAAATTAATGCGCGATATTCTTGCCGCGCCAAGCCCAGTGGGCCTGGAAGCCGCAATGACGTACGGCGTACTCAAGCCCCATTTTGAAAGTTTTGCGCCTAAAGGCTGGCATCTGCATCAGTTCAAGGGCAATGCGGGCGTTGTGCTAGATACTCACCCTGACCGCGATGACATGTTCAAAGTGATGATCATCGGCCATGCGGACAAAATCCGTATGCAGGTGCGCTCCATTGGCGAAGACGGCAAGATCTGGATTAACACCGACTCCTTCTTACCTTCTGTGCTGATCGGTCATGAAGTGAAGCTCTTTAGCGAAGACCCGGAAAAACCCGGCAGCTATCGCAGCATCGAGGGCGGTACGGTAGAAGCGCTCGGGGCCATTCATTTCTCCGACCCTGCACAGCGCGATGGCAGTAAGGGCATTAAGAAAGAACAGATCTATCTGGATCTGCAGATTCATGGCCAGAATAAGAAGCAGCAGGTCTTGAATTTGGGCGTGCGCCCAGGCGATTCGATTATTTTTGATCGCCCTATTCGCCCCGGCTTTAGCCCCGACACCTTTTATGGCGCCTACTTAGATAACGGCCTGGGTTGTTTTGTGGCCGCAGAAGTAGCACGCCTGATCGCCGAAGCCGGCGGCACGAAAAATGTACGCGTACTGTTTGCGATTGCCAGCTATGAAGAAATTGGCCGCTTTGGCAGCCGCGTAATGGCCGGTGAAATGAAGCCTGATGCACTAATTGGCGTAGACGTTAACCACGACTATGTAGGCGCGCCGGGTATCGGTGACAAACGCATGCAGCCGCTAGAAATGGGTAAAGGCTTTACCATGGCCGTTGGCTCGATTGCCAGCGAACAGCTGAACCGTATTATTGCCAGCGCCGCGAAAGAGCATGATATTCCGCTGCAGCGTGACATTGTCGGTGTGGATACTGGAACCGATGGCATGGCGGGAGTATTGGCCTCTATCGATAGCGCTGCTACCTCCATTGGTTTCCCGATACGCAACATGCATACCATCTCGGAAACCGGTCATACGCAAGACGTACTGGCCGCTATTCATGCGCTGACGCACACACTGCAAGCCCTTGATGCCTTGCCGGATTTACAGCGTGAATTCCTGGATAACCACCCGCGTTTGGATCAAGCAAGCCCGCTAACTCATCAGGGTAGTGATAAGCCTGCCAGTGAAGATGATGAAAGCGAAGAGATTAAGCCTGCGTAAACAGCGCCCACGCTAAGTGCTTTTTTACATCCCTTGAAAATGGCCCGCTAGATAGCTTCTAGCGGGCCATGTTTGATTCAACTCGCCTCCCCCCTTATTAATACGAAACCTTTCCCTCGCACCCTCTACCACTACTAAAGTTGCACTCCTACAACCAACGTTCAATAAACCAAAGTGGTAGGATCCCTCCCGTTAATTAGCCAGTACTTACACGTTATTGCTTATCAATGGAGTTAATAAATGGGAGTTTCATCGCAAGGATGGCGCCATTGGACGCCCCTGCTGGCCGGGCCGCTGCTGTGCATACTGGTACAGATTCTCATGCCCGCCACACTGCTCGACCCTGCACCGCGCCTGGTACTTGGCCTAACCGCCTGGATGGCCGTGTGGTGGGTAACTGAACCCGTACCCATTCCAGTCACCTCGCTTTTACCCATGATTATTTTGCCGCTAAGCGGCGTAATGACACTAGATGACACCGTGGTCGGCTACGCAAACCCGGTTATTTATATGTATATGGGCGGTTTTATACTGGCCATTGCCATTGAGCGTTGGAACTTACATCGCCGTATTGCACTGAATATTGTTAGCCGTATCGGCAATAGCCTACGCAGCATTGTGCTTGGCGTAATGATCGCCTCAGCCTTTCTTTCCATGTGGATTTCAAATGCCGCCACGGCGCTGATGATGCTACCCATAGCCATTGCCCTGCTCGGAGAGCTGGATGAGCGTGACCAGTTCGATGGTAAGCAGCGCGATGCGTTTGCACGCGTGCTGCTACTCACTGTTGCTTACTCAGCTTCCATTGGTGGCTTGGCTACGATTATTGGCTCGGTGCCCAATGCCATAGTGGTGGCTATGATTCCGCAATTTTTTGACGGGGTTGAAATTAGCTTTTTAGATTGGATGATGTTTGCACTGCCTCTGACTCTGATCATGCTCGTCATCTTGTACGTCTATCTCACCCATATTTATGCCAAGGTGCCCAACACTCGCTTAGAAGTTAACTTCGTTGCCGAAGAGTTGAAAGCACTTGGCCCCATGGGGCCTGAAGAAAAGCGCGTACTGATAGTGTTTGTCACTACCGCACTCGCATGGGCGTTAAGGGGTTGGTTAGCGCCTTTCTTTGATCTACCGCTAAACGATACATTAATTGCGGTTATTGCGGCGGTGGCACTATTTATTATCCCAGCTCACAGCGAAAAACGTAGCCTGTTAGTGTGGGATGATATGGCACGCCTGCCGTGGGGGCTGTTTATACTTTGGGGCGGCGGCATGACGCTCGCCGCCGCCTTCAGTGCGAGCGACTTAACGGGCTGGATCAGCCAGCAGCTGCAGCTCTTAGACGGCGTTAATTACTTTGTGCTAATTCTCTTTATGGTGCTGCTGATGCTGTTCTTAACCGAGATTATCTCTAACACCGCAACGGCCAATATGGCACTGCCTATTACGGCGGGAATGGCTGCCGCGATTACGACAGGTAATCCACTGGGCCTAATGGTGGCCGTTGCTCTGGCAACTACCTGCGCTTTCATGATGCCTATTTCCACGCCACCTAATGCTGCCGTTTTCTCCAGCGGGCGCATCTCAATTAAGGAGATGGCAAAAGCAGGCTTTGCGATGAATATTGTTAGCGCCATTATCATCACGCTATTTGTTTACTTTATTATGCCATTACTACTTCCTATGCCGTCTTAGCAAATAAAGTGGTTTAAGATTGCACGCAAAAAGAAGCCCCGGCCATTCCTTGGCTGGGGCTTTATTAAACCTTCCATGATGCTTCTTCACAAACGTCCTGTTCGTGCTTCCCTGAGTACTTAAAGCATTCCTAGCTTTGCCTTCCCTGTTACCACTTCCCTGTGCTTGAAGGGCACAATGCGCCTTATATCCATGGATTTATCTAACCTGTGATATGCAGTCGCAAATAAATGACGTTTGAACGATTTAAAATTGAAACAAGCAACTTGCCAACTTTCCAAACAAAAACATACAATCATGCACGTTTCGCTACCCACAAGGATGATACCCGTGACTCAGTATACTTGGTGGTCTGCCGCCGTGATTGGTTTGGCTATTTCCCCGCTTACCTGGGCAGATAGTTGGGAAGGAAGCATTGGCGCTGGCGTGCTCTACGCGCCTGATTACTTAGGCAGCGACGACTACGACACAAAACTATGGCCATCGATCAATCTCACCTATGGCGAGACCTTCACCATCAATCCGCGCTCTGGCATTGAATGGCACGCTATTCGTGATGGCGGCTGGACCGTATCGCCCTTTGTTGGCTACACCTTTGGGCGTGACAATAAAGGTGACATAAGCGCCTTCGAAGAAGTAGATGGCGGTGCAACGCTAGGGCTACGCGTTGGCTACGAGCAAAGAGAGTGGCTCTACAGCGTGGCGGCTAGCACACCGGTAACCGGCGATGTGGATGGCGCAGAGTTTGAAGTAGCAGCGGCTTGGCGTACACCGCTTAGTGAGCGCTTATTTTTCTCTTTATCGCCAAGCGCTCATTACTCAAACGAAAAGTGGACAGAATCAATGTTCGGCGTTTCAGCACGCGACAGCCTGCGTAGCGGAATTGCTCAATACAATCCTGACGGCGGATACTGGCGGCTAGGCGTAAGCAGCAGCCTGACTTACGCGCTAACGCCAGAATGGTCAGCAACAGGCTTTGTGGGGACAAGCTACCTAACGGGCAACGCATCGGACAGCCCCATCGTGGATGAGCTAGGCAGCGATTGGCAAACGGTGACCGGCGTATCCCTCAATTATAATTTTTAACAGGCCCTCGCTATATTCCGTGAAACTTCGTCGCGTCATCTCGCGAGCGATTAGACGCTGCCAAGGAGGCCTGGGTACAAGGCGGCTTCGAGCATGGCCGCTTTCGCTTGCCGGTTGGCGATGAGCGAGAGTTCATCCCTTTTCCCGAACAGCCAACCGGTAGTTAAAAAAGCGGCGGGCAATGCCCGCCGCTGTTTCCGCTTTATATACGTATTGTGCTGATTAACGCTCCAGCTCCAGCCACGCCATCAGTGACTCAGCCGTGAGCGCAGAAGACGGTGGGTTTTGGCCCGTGATCAGTTGGCCATCTTCACGCACGTAGGGGGTGAAATCATCCGCCTTGCTGTAAATGCCTCCGCATTTTTGCAGGGCGTCTTCGACGAGGTGCGGCACGACATTGGTTAAGCCAACGGCCTCTTCTTCGCCGTTCGTAAAGCCCGTTACCTGACGGCCTTTAACCAGCGGCTCGCCTGCGCTGTTTTTCGCATTCACAAGCACAATCGGCGCATGGCACACCGATGCCACCGGCTTGCCTTGGGCAATAAAGGTTTCGATCATACGAATAGAAGTAGGATCATCGACGAGATCCCATAGCGGGCCGTGGCCGCCTGGATAGAAAACCGCATCAAAGTCACCGGCATTCATATCGCTTAAACGATGGGTAGCGGCAAGCTCAGCCTGGGCCTTTTCATCCTGCTTGAAGCGGCGCGTGTCATCGGTTTGGCTATCGTCTGCATCACTGGTGGGGTCCAGCGGCGGCTGTCCACCTTTAGGCGAAGCCAAGGTTACCTCAGCACCCGCGTCTTTAAACACATAATAAGGGGCAGCAAATTCTTCTAGCCAGAAGCCGGTTTTCTTGCCGGTATCGCCTAACTGATCGTGAGATGTCAGCACCACCAAAATACGTTTGCTCATACATGCTCTCCTGACAGTGAATAGACAAACAGCGTTGCTTGCTACCTCAATTACTGGGGGCACATACCTGAGTTACAAGCCTTATCAATAGCGACAAGCGTATAGCCACTTAGCGCTTCCATGCTCCAATGCGATAACATAGGGCGGTGATTATCTTTTTCTAGCAGCGAGCACGCCGTGAGCATTGAAGCGAGAGATTTTTATCGCAATGGGCCAGCCCACCGCCCTGAATGCGCCAGCAGTTTTGCCTTAATCCGGCGCCAGTTCGATTTCCGCTCCATTGAGATTGGCCGCTGGGTCACAAGCGCGGAGCGCGACCGTGCCTCCGGGCTTTTTCACGATGCCTTGTGCGATCTTATGTTGATTCTACAGGGCCCAGAAACACTGATTTCGCTGCGCGGCTCCATAGCCTTACAGTATGGCTGTGGCGGCCGGCCCGGGGTTGCTGCGCATTACGACCCCAGTCAGCGCAGCTTTGCACTCGCTAAAAATGCTGGCCCCGGCAGCATTGCTCACGAATGGTTTCATGCCTTCGACCACTACATTGCCCAGAAATGTTTTCAAGGCGCGCCCGCCCACATGTTCGCCTCTACTGCCTGGTTAGCCGAAGCCACGCCAGTCCCTCACTCACTTAATCAGCGGCTAATGCGTTGCTTCAAGGCCGTACTTTTGCAACCAGAAGGCGACCAGCCAAGCACATTGTTTAAACACTCGGTGCGCATAGACAAACAACTTGGCCAGCTCTATTACAGTAAGCCCGAGGAACTCTGTGCGCGTGCTTTTGAGGCTTTTATACAGGACGCAGCCATCACCAATCACTTCTTAGTCAAAGGCACAAAAGCCTCGCCGGAAGCAGACAAAGGGCTTTATCCCCAGGGTGAACAACGGGTTCGCATTAATGCCGCATTCGGCGAATATTTTGGCAGGCTCGGCAACGCACTTAGCACTTAAAGTACGCCCTGAGAGTTAGCATAATGCGTGGTGATATATCGATGGAATGGTCTACGCTTATAACGTCCACCGAGGAGAATCATTATGTCTGAACAAGTGTGCGCATGCCCGAAATGTACGTGTTCTGTCGATAGCAAACCCGTTGAGAAAGAGGGAAAATTATACTGCTGCGAGTCCTGCGCCACCGGCCACGCAGACGGCTCCCAAGACTGTGGTCACAACTGTAAGTGTGGGAAATAGTCCTTCTACTTCGCATTTTCTGCTACTGTAACCGCGCCCGACAGTCCCACTGCCGGGCGTTTTTGCGGCTCAGGCTGTCAATATGGAAAAGCTGCTCAGCCCCTTTCGCCAACGTGCGAAATGGCGCAATTGTGACTAAGCTGTAGCAACGCTCACTACTCAGAGGAAGAGAAAATGTCTACTACCACTATCGTCGTTATCGTTGTTGTTCTCGTTGCCGTGCTAGGCGTTGGTTTCAGCGGCCGCCTACCGTTCTAATAACGAGCCATAAAAAAAGCCCGCTGAAAAATCAGCGGGCTTTTTAAATTCTGTGGCGGAGAGGGAGGGATTCGAACCCTCGAAGCCTTACGACTTACACACTTTCCAGGCGTGCTCCTTCGACCACTCGGACACCTCTCCACATTTTGTGCTCTGTTCAAAGGATGAACCTTTCGCAACAGAACGGCGCACATACTATGGTCTAAGCTGCGAAATAGCAAGCCTTTTCAGGCTTCTCGCGCGTATCGGCTAGCGTTGCGGCAACACGGCGTAGCTGCCGCTGGCTTCCAGGCAGAGTGTTTCTCCACAGTAGAGCTGATGAGTCAGTGCAATACGTCCTTTATCACGTTCGGCGAGCATATTGGCAAGCTGAGCGAGTCCCGCAGGCTCAAGCGGTGTGCATATTAAGCGGTAGTTATCCGCGACCGGGGCAAGAAAGCGCTGACTAGCCTCTGCAACCACCACATCGCGTGCCAAGCCTTGCTCACGCAGCCATAGCGTGACCCAGCACCAACCTTGCAGAGTGGTTTGCGCCGTCAGCGCACCGCCAAAGCCCGTGCCTTTATCGTTAAGGTTAGGCTCTAGCGCTAACTGCCAGGTGAGCGCATCACCCTCGCGCACCATTTCGCTAATGCCTAGCGCGCCCACCATAGGAATCGCCTCGCCTAGCCACTGCTGAAAGACAGCAAGATCTTCCTGCTGACCTTTGGGCAGCGGCAAGCGTGGATGCGGCATGCCCGGTTTACGAGATAGTTTCATAGGGTCGCCTGCCTACTCCCAGCGCTCAACAAAATCAGCAACGCTATGCTCCGCCACTGGCTTATGGCGACCGCCTAGCGCACCTACATAGATGAATGCGACAACCTCGTCGTTTTCACTCAGGCTCAGGCCTTTACGTACCACCGAATCGAACGCGTACTTTCCACTGCGCCACATAGCGCCTAAGCCCTGTGCGTGGGCGGCCAGCAAGATACCGTGGGCGGCGCAGCCTGCGGAAATCACCTGCTCCATTTTGGGCACTTTATCGAGCTCTGGCGTAACCTTTGCGATAACGGCGATCACCATCGGCGCGCGCAGCGGCTTTTTACGCGCTGAGTTCAGCGTATCGTCATCGGCATGCGGGTCTTCCTGGAACTCTGCTTCAGCAAATAGCTCGCCTAGGCGCTCGCGCCCTTCCCCACTGAATTCAATGAAGCGCCAAGGGCGCAGCTCTTTATGGTCGGGTGCGCGCAGTGCTGCCTGATAAATAACACTGAGCTGTTCGGCACTGGGCGCCGGCTCAGCCAGCTTGCCCATTGAGCTGCGTTCGTGAAGAAGCGTGAGTGCGTCCATTAATGACTCCAGTCCAGGTTCAATCGTATGTGACTACGGTAGCATCGTCATTTATAACACTGCCGTTTACTGCCTTGCCAGCCTCAGCGGTGTCGGCGGCATCAGCCCAGGCGTTGCGCGCCAAGGACTAATATCCAACCCGCCACGACGCACGTAGCGGGCAAGTACTAGTAGCTGGCTGGGCTGTGCATAAGCCATTAGGTCGGTGAAGATATGTTCAACGCAATGCTCGTGAAAATCCTGATGCTGTCGAAACCCGATCAGATAGCGTAACAGCCCTTCGCGATCAATCTTTGGCCCTTTATAGCGAATCAACACGCTGCCCCAGTCCGGCTGGCCGGTAACGGGGCAGTTAGATTTGAGCAAGTGGGAATACAGCGTCTCTTCGACGACCTCATCGCTTACCATTAAATGAGCGCTGCTAGGCGTGTAATCGCTTACTGCGATATCTAAGTCGTCCAAACATTCGCCCGGCAAGCACTGCACGGTAAGCTCAGGGGCATCCACATCAAATAACTCAACGCTCACCTCGGCACCCGCTGCGATAGCGAGGTCATTGGCAAGCGTTTGCATTACGTCTTCACGACTATAGAAGCGGGTTTGATTAAAGCTATTGAGGTAGAGCTTCCACGACTTCGATTCAATCAAATTGGGCGAGCTGGCGGGCAGGCGAAAACGTGCCACGGCTACCACGGGCTTACCGCGTGAATTCAGCCAGGACACTTCAAACGCGTGCCATTCGTCTTCACCGACAAAGGGTAAAGCCCCCTCTTCGATCCCTAACGGCACTCGGTTGGCCGCACGAACAATAGGATAAAGCAGCGCCGCGTCATACTTTTCGGGGTAAGCGGAATCGCGCCCTAGCGGCGCGTGCTCCAAGGTATCTGGTCGATGTGCCATTATCTGTCACCCTCTGCTTAATGCCGTTATGCAATTAACTACGAATGCCTTTACCGCGCTCCAACATTACCAACGCAACGCTGAATAGCACGACAATAAAGGCAAAGATCGCAGCGAGCGCCCAGCCAACGGGAATATCCGAGACGCCTAAGAATCCATAACGAAACACGTTAACCATGTACAAGATAGGATTGAGCATGGAAACGCCCTGCCAGAAGTCTGGCAGCATCGAAATAGAATAAAAGACACCGCCCAAGTAAGTCAGCGGTGTCAGTATGAAGGTCGGTACAATGGAAATGTCGTCAAACTTGTTGGCCAGCAAGGCGTTGATAAAACCGCCAATGGAAAACAGCGCAGACGTAAGCACCACCACTAATATCGTAAGCAAGGGATGCTCCATGGTTAAGCGGGTAAAGAACAGCGAAACCATGGTCACAATGATCCCCACACCCAGGCCTCGGGCCATGCCGCCTAAAATAAAGCCGGATAAAATTACCCAGTTAGGCATCGGCGATACCATCATCTCTTCAATTGAACGCTGAAATTTGTTCGAAAAGAAGCTCGATGCCACGTTGGAATAGCTGTTGGTAATCACGGACATCATGATCAACCCTGGAACAATAAAGTCCATGTAGCTGAAGCCATCCATGTCGCCAATTCGCGAGCCGATTAGATTGCCAAAAATAATGAAATACATCGCCATCGTGATAGAGGGCGGCAGCAGCGTTTGCGGCCAAATGCGCGTAAAGCGCTTAATTTCTTTCAGCACTAAGGTCCATAGAGCAATCAATGTTTGGCCTGCATTCATGAGCGAGACTCCCTGTTTTCGGCATCAGAACTCTCACCGCTAGAAGCGTCAGCACGCTGATCTATCGCCCCCTGGTTACTGCCTTTTACCATCGACACGAACATCTCCTCTAAGCGATTGGCCCGGTTACGCATAGACACCACCTGCACACCCTGCTCACTTAGCGCATTGAACACATCATTCAAACGCTGGCCGCGATGCACCAACAGTGAAAGCTGGGTGGGCTCTAGCTGATGAAGCTCAAAGCCCTCAACATGCGGTGTCTCTGCGACCGGCTCAGCTAAATCAATGAGGAAGGTCTCTGTATCAAGCTCAGCCAGCAGCTGACGCACGCTGGTATTACGCACAATGTCGCCATCATTAATAATAGCGACATTGCGACACAGGCTCTCAGCTTCTTCCAGGTAGTGCGTTGTCAGGATGATCGTCGTGCCTTCATCTTGGTTAATGCGCCGCATGTATTCCCACATACTGCGCCGAAGCTCAATATCGACACCGGCAGTGGGCTCATCCAGGATCAGCAGTCGAGGGCGGTGCATTAACGCCCGGGCAATCATTAGCCGTCGCTTCATCCCACCTGAGAGCATACGTGCGTTGCCGTCGCGCTTCTCCCAAAGGCCCAGGTCAGTAAGAAGCTGCTGGGCACGTGGCAATGCCTCGCGAGTGCTCATACCGTAATAGCCTGCCTGAGCCAGTACGATATCGAGCACCTTCTCAAACTGATTAAAGTTGAACTCTTGGGGCACAACGCCTAGCTGATACTTGGCTTTGGCAAAATCTTTATCAATATCGATGCCAAAGATAGAAACGCTGCCCGCCGTTTTTTGCACCAGTGAGCAAACCACACCAAGAGTAGTGGATTTTCCGGCCCCATTGGGACCCAAAAGCGCAAAAAAATCGCCCTGCTGGACGTCGAGATCAATACCTTTAAGCGCTTGAAAGCCGTTGGCGTACACTTTGGTAAGGCCACGGATCGACAATGCCGGTTCGGCCATGAAAATGTCCTGTCAGCAAATATAAGAAGATAAAGTAAATGATTAGGGCGCAAACTAATTTTTCAAGGCGAGAGACCACTCACCAAGCGCCAGACACACAAAAAATGACGCTCAGCAGATAGCTGATGCATCATAGAAATAGGGGAAAATAACACTAAATGCGCTTGGAGCGGGAAAGGAGATTCGAACTCCCGACCCTCGCCTTGGCAAGGCGATGCTCTACCACTGAGCTATTCCCGCAACGCAAAAAACTGCACATAAGCGCAAGATGGCGTCCCATAGGGGGTTCGAACCCCTGTTACCGCCGTGAAAGGGCGGTGTCCTAGACCACTAGACGAATGGGACACTGTAAGCACTACAAATGCTTGGAGCGGGAAAGGAGATTCGAACTCCCGACCCTCGCCTTGGCAAGGCGATGCTCTACCACTGAGCTATTCCCGCTTAATAGAATTCTTGCTATCGGAGATGGCGTCCCATAGGGGGTTCGAACCCCTGTTACCGCCGTGAAAGGGCGGTGTCCTAGACCACTAGACGAATGGGACACTGTAAGCACTACAAATGCTTGGAGCGGGAAAGGAGATTCGAACTCCCGACCCTCGCCTTGGCAAGGCGATGCTCTACCACTGAGCTATTCCCGCTTAATAGAATTCTTGCTATCGGAGATGGCGTCCCATAGGGGGTTCGAACCCCTGTTACCGCCGTGAAAGGGCGGTGTCCTAGACCACTAGACGAATGGGACGTTTCATTACCTCGTTGAGGTGGCGCGTATATTACTCAGACCTTACTTAGCTGTCAAGCATTCTACCGTAGCAGCACCCGTGTATAACGCACTTACTGGGGGATAGTGCACTTGACGGCGCCGCAAGCCTGTCACATTGATATTCAGCCTGCCGCTGGCAGAGCGCGGCATAATCGCCCATGCTGAAACTCAAGGTGACTAAGCGCTGTCACTAGGTTAGAAAGCTTTGACGGTTTTTAGTCCAAGCACTACATAAGGGAGAGTAAACAGCATGGCTAAAATTGAAAAAAAGCCCGAAGAGTGGCAAAAACAGCTGACGCCAGAACAGTACCGCGTAGCGCGTGAAAAAGGCACAGAACGCCCGTTCAGCGGCGATTATCAGGTGGTGGATGCCCAGGGCATTTATCACTGTGTGTGCTGCAATGCACCGCTGTTTGAGAACGAGCATAAATTTGATGCCGGGTGCGGTTGGCCTAGCTTTGATCGGCCGTTAGGTACCCGCTGTGTGGAAGAGCATCAAGATGGCACCCATGGCATGCAGCGCACGGAGGTCGTTTGTTCACACTGCGATGCCCACCTAGGCCACGTTTTTCCAGACGGACCGCCAGAAACGACCGGTTTACGCTACTGCATTAACTCAGTGTCGCTGGAATTTCACCCCGACGAGTAATCGCGGCTAAAAGGAAACCCAGCAAGGCGGGCGCCATCTGCTAGAATGGCAGCCCGCTTTTTTGTGCTTGTAGGAGAGACTCATGCTCGGCTGGTTCCCCGGACATATGAACAAGGCCCGCCGCCAGATCAAAGAGGTGCTGCCTGAAATCGACGTCGTCATTGAAGTACTTGATGCACGTCTGCCCTACTCCAGCGCCAACCCAATGCTGGCCGAGCTGACGCGCCATAAGCCGGTGCTAAAAATTCTTTCCCGCGCCGACCTTGCCGACCCAGAGAAGACCGCCGAATGGGTCGCTTTTTTCGATGCCCAAGAGAACATGCGCGCCTTCGCGGTCACCACCACCAACACCCGTGAGCTAAAGCAAATCCCCAAACTTTGCCATGAGTTGGCCGGTGCGGTACGCGCCGACCGAGATGTTCGCGTGATGGTGATGGGCATTCCCAACGTGGGCAAATCCACGCTGATTAACGGCCTGGCCGGGCGTAAAATTGCTAAAACGGGCAACGAACCTGCCGTGACTAAGCGCCAGCAAAAGGTGCGCATTGATGGGCGTGTAGCGCTTACCGACACGCCGGGAGTGCTGTGGCCCAAAATAGAAGATCAGGCCAGCGCCTATCGCCTCGCGGCCACCGGCGCTATCCGCGATACGGCCATTGAGTACATCGATGTAGGAATTGTCGCTAGTGCAGAGCTTGCCAAACGCTATCCTGAGGCGCTGACTGCGCGCTATAAGCTCAAAGAGCTGCCGCCTTACGCCGCGCCAGACATTCCCCACGACATTGATGCCGACGGCCCGAAAAAACCCGATTTCCTTGCTATTGCAGGCTTCGATGGTCATGCCATTTTAAAAGACATCGCCGCCCGGCGCGGCGGGCTGCGTGCCGGTGGCGCAGTCGATCTGCACCGTGGCGCGGAAGTTCTGCTCCACGAACTGCGCGACGGTAAGTTAGGGCGAATGACGCTGGAGACACCTGCGGATATTCCACCGCCACCGGTGCAAAACGACGAAGACAATCAAGTGCTTTCCGACGCATAATGGCCAATAGCCCCATAGCTAACGGCAGCTTGCGGGCACTGTTTTAAACTCATGTTTTTAGATACACATGCTTTTGGACACTTTTGGGCCTCTAGCCACTTTTGGACAGACATCTCATGACTACTCCGCAGTCGCATGAAACACAACCGCTGAAAAAATCTCATAAGCTGCATAATGTCTGCTATGACATTCGCGGCCCGGTACTCGACCACGCCAAACGCCTGGAGGAAGAAGGCCATCGAATACTTAAGCTGAACATCGGAAACCCTGCGCCTTTTGGCTTTGAAGCACCGGAAGAGATTCTTCAGGATGTGATGAGCAACTTGCCTACGGCACAGGGCTACTGCGACTCCAAAGGACTTTACTCCGCACGCAAAGCGATTATGCAGGAGTGCCAGCGCAATCAGATTCCCGGAGTGGGCATTGAGGACATATTCATCGGCAACGGCGTCTCTGAGCTGATTGTGATGGCGATGCAGGCGCTGCTTAATGACGGCGATGAAGTATTGATTCCCGCGCCTGACTACCCGCTTTGGACAGCCGCCGCACACCTTTCAGGCGGCCACGCAGTGCATTACCTATGCGATGAACAGGCCGACTGGACGCCCGACATGGCAGACATTCGCGCCAAGATCACCAGCCAAACCCGCGCCATTGTTCTGATTAACCCCAACAACCCTACCGGCGCGGTATATCCGCCGGAGGTGGTTAAAGACGTGTTGGCGATTGCTAAACAGCACAACCTGGTGGTGTTCTCCGACGAGATCTACGACAAAATTCTGTATGACGGCGTAGAGCATACCGCCACCGGTGCGCTGGCCGACGATGATCAGCTGGTCATTACCATGAATGGGCTATCTAAAAGCTACCGCTGTGCAGGCTTTCGATCGGGATGGATGATTCTCTCCGGCACCCTGGCTAAATTAAACGCCAAAGATTATATCCAGGGGCTCAATATGCTGGCCTCCATGCGGCTATGTGCCAACGTGCCAGCACAACATGCGATTCAAACCGCGTTAGGGGGCTATCAATCAATTAATGATTTAATCCTGCCTGGCGGGCGGCTGCTGGCGCAGCGTGACATTACTATTGAGAAGCTAAATGCCATCCCCGGCGTCTCCTGCGTGATGCCAAAAGGTGCGCTCTACGCGTTTCCGCGGCTCGATCCTAAGGTATTCAATATCAAAGATGACCAGCAGTTGGTACTGGATCTGCTGCTGCAGGAAAAAATATTGCTGGTGCAAGGCACAGCCTTTAACTGGCCCGAGCCTGACCATGTCCGCATTGTGACGCTGCCTTGGGCAGACCAGCTAGGCGATGCTTTGGATCGTTTTGCCAACTTCTTATCCCGCTATCGGCAGTGAAGCCGGGCGAGTCGCTAGCGATGGCATAGCACCGTCATCGGGCACCGGCATACGCTGACGTTGCTTTGACTTGAAATTGCCATGAAGAGCACGTAGTTAAGTCTCTAGATCACGACTCATTTTATTGGCTGTGTGTATAAACCGTTTCCATAAACGCTAAGGGAGGACCTGCATAATGATGCGAATTCTGCTGTTTCTAGGCACCAACATAGCGGTGTTGCTGGTCGCCAGCATTACCTTGCGCCTACTAGGCGTTGAAGGCTATTTACGTGGTCAAGGCATCAACTTTACCAGCCTGCTAATTTTCTGCTTCATATTCGGCATGGCAGGCTCCATCATCTCGCTATTCATTTCCAAATGGATGGCTAAGCGCAGCACGGGCACGGTGATTATTGAAACGCCCTCCAATGCCACCGAACAGTGGTTGCTGGACACCGTCGCGGAGCTTTCCCGCGAGGCCGGCATCAAAACGCCCGAAGTGGGCATATTCCCGGCCCAACAGTCCAACGCCTTTGCAACTGGCTGGAATAAAAACGATGCGCTCGTCGCGGTATCGGCGGGCTTAATGAATCGCATGCGCCCTGAAGAAGTCCGCGCGGTTTTGGCCCACGAAATTGGCCACGTGGCCAACGGCGACATGGTCACGCTGGCGCTGATCCAAGGGGTAGTGAATACCTTCGTCATGTTTTTTGCCCGCGTGGTAGCGCACTTAGTCGATAACTTCCTGAAAAGCCGCAGCGGTGGTGAAGGCGGTTTAGGCTTTATGGGCTACTTTGCCGTAGTGATTGTGGCAGAGATCGTGTTTGGTATTTTGGCCTCCGCCATCGTTGCCTGGTTCTCGCGTTATCGTGAATATCGCGCCGATGAAGCCGGTGCGCGCTTGGCAGGCACTAATGCAATGGTCAGCGCCCTCGCGCGCTTGAAGACCGAAACCGAAATGCCCGACCAAATGCCCGATACGCTGCGCGCCATGGCGATCACCAAAGGCCAAACACGCTCATTACTTGAGAAGATGTTTGCCAGCCACCCGCCGTTAGATGAACGCATTCGCGCACTGAAAGAAGCCGCCTATCGTCAGTAAGTATGGGCACTAGTCCTACACACTTCAGGCCCGCAGATGCGGGCCTCATTGTTTCAACTTTTGTTGTTTCAGCTTTTGTTGTTTCAACTACCGCTGCTTCCATCCTCCGCTACACCGTCAGCGTTACACCGAATCCCGCCCCGCGCAGCATGCCCTCTAGCGCCACCGCATCCCCTGACAGCTGCACATTGAGCGTGGCGAACTCACGCCGCAATGGGTAGTTAGCACGACAATCATCAAAACCTTTTGCCCCTCCCTGGAGCAGCGCTTGGCGCTGAAACGTATCGTGATCGCGGCGCACGTCATAAACGGCTCGCATGCATAGACGCAGGGCGTCTTCTGGCGCCAGCGGATGCTGTATATGCAGCGATGCAAGCGCAGGCGGCGGGCAGATATCGACAAACGAGAGTCCACTAGGCTTTTCGCAGTGACGAGCTAGCGCCTGCTGAATCATCCAGGTACCCCGCAGTTTGCCATCCAGGCTATGCCCGGCAATATGCGGTGTCGCTAGTGAGACCAAATCACGCAAGCCAGCGTCGATTGCCGGCTCGTCTTCCCATACATCTAGCACCGCGCGGATATCACCCTGACTGGCTAAACGACTACGCAGTGCCAAGCCATCCACACAGTCACCCCGCCCGGCATTAAGCAACACGCTACCCGGCGCGATTTCATCGACACGCTGAGCATTGAGCAGATGATAGCTGGCATGCGGGCCGTCACGAGTCAGCGGCGTATGCAGGCAAATCACGTCACAGTGCTTGATAACAGCATCTAGCGAGTGAAACCCTTGCGCACCCTCAGCCTCTGCTCTGGGCGGGTCACAGGCAAGCGTAGCCACGCCCATGGCCGTTAACCGTGCTTCCAGCCGCCGGCCCACATTCCCCACCCCCACAATGCCGACACTGCGTTCGCTAAGCAGCCAGCCATCGCGCTCGGCTAGCGTCAATAAACTGCTCAACACGTAATCGACCACCGCCTCAGCATTGCAGCCCGGAGCGCTAGCAAAAGTGATATTGCGCTGCGCTAGCGCAGCATGATCGATATGATCAGTGCCGATCGTGCAGGTGCCAATAAAGCGCACGGGGCTGTCAGTAAGCAACTTACCGTTAACCTGCGTAATAGAGCGCACAATCAGCGCATCGGCATCGTGCAGGTGAGCGGCCGTTATCTCACGGCCGGGCACGCGGTTGATGGCACCAAACGAGCCAAAGCAGGCATCAGCAGCGGGGATATTGGCGTCGATTATAAGTTTCATAGGCGTTTGGGTATCCGGGCTTTACAATACGCCCGCGAAAGTTTGATGTGCAGGCGTGTTTAAAGGGCATTTAAGGAGAGTGTTGTGATCGTACGCTGGGAAACCAACCATGACTATGTGTTGGTTCATATTCACCAGGATATGTTTGGTGATTGGATTTTCAGTCGCGCCTGGGGCCAAATCGGCACTCAGTTTGGTGGCCTGAAACATCAGCTAGCCGACACCTTGGACCAAGCCCAGATGTGGCTTGAGGACGAGGCCACGATTCAGTCCTCACGGGGTTTTCGTAAGATACTGGAAGTGGCCGACCATACGCCTGAAGGCCAGGAGGCCATGCGTCAGCTCTCACTACTGGATTTGATTTAAGCAGCTCATTCGCTAGCCTAAAAAGCGCCGCCCGCTACGCTCATGAACACCGGTAGGTGCCGCGGCATCTGGAGGCGTTGCAAGCGCCGCCAGCGCCGTTTCATTCAACCAGCCGTGTTCGCGTAGCCAAGCGCTCAAGCGCGCTAATTCGAAGCCACGCTCCAGCTCCTCCCCTTGGCTATCCACCAGCACCGGTATGCGCGTACCGTAGCGCTCAACCAGCTCAGCATCATCAATAATCTCAATATGATGCAGCCACACTCTTTGATTCGCCAGCGTGGCTACCAATGTCTCTAGCTGAGTGCATAGATGGCAGCCCTGGGTTGTATAAAGCGATAGCCGGATCATTCCAATGCTCTCCTCTGGCAGGCTTAGTGAGCCGCTGGATGACGGAGTAGAAACACATGGTGCAAATTAGTACGCCGTTGGAAGTCGGGGTCAAAGCTACGCCCGGTGATGTCTTCTACCGCGTAACGTTCGCTGAGTGCTTCATCCAACTTAAATCGCCGCTGGTTATTAGAAAACACTAGCGTGCCGCCGGGTGCTAATCGCGCCATAGCGAGATCCACAAGACGCGGATGGTCACGCTGCACATCTAGCGTGTCGCGCATCTTCTTCGAGTTAGAAAACGTCGGCGGATCCATGAAGATCAGATCAAACTCGGTACTCGCGGTTTCTAACCAGCGGAAACAGTCATCGCGTACGACCCGGTGTAGGCGCGTATCAAGCTTATTCAGCGCGAAGTTGTCTTTAGCCCATTCAAGATAGGTGTTAGACATATCCACACTGACGCTGTCACTAGCACCGCCTAATGCCGCTTGCACCGTTGCCGTAGCGGTATAACAGAACAAGTTTAAGAAGCGCTTGCCGCTGGCCATCTCACCTAGCATGCGACGCACCGGACGATGATCCAGAAATAACCCGGTGTCGAGATAGTCACGCAGGTTCACCCATAGCCGCGCGCTACCTTCCTGCACTTCAAAACGCTCACCGCTCGCGCCACGCTTTTGATACTGGGCGCTGCCAGCCTGCCGCTCGCGGCGTTTAATATAGATCTTACTGGCGTCAACGTTCAGCGCCTCTGGCATTACTTCCAAGGCGTCGTACAAGCGCTTTTGCGCCTGAGAAGGATTGATTGAGCTGGGCGCTGCATATTCCTGCACATGCACTCGATCACCGTAACGATCCACCGCAAGGGCATACTCGGGCATATCGGCGTCGTATACGCGGTAGCTCGTTTCGCCGCTCTGTTTCAGCCACTTCTTCAGGCGCTTTTGATTTTTGATTAGGCGGTTGGCAAACATCTGCGCATTGTCTTGAGCTTTTGGCGCAGGTGAATCGTTTGGAACCGCTTGCGTATCAAAGCCAGCCGAGGCTTCACTCGTGGCCTCACGACGTTCTGCGCTAGCCGCTGACACTACCTCGCCATTACCCGCGGGAGCCGCGCTCTCGGCATCAGTGCCATGCGCCGCTCCACCCACATCCATCAGCAGCAGCTTGGCATCCAGGGCACCGTTTTTAAGCGCGTACTGTTTGTGCGCCCGCATTCCTAGCCGATGGCCCAAATCAGGGTTGCCGGTAAAGACTGCCAGCGTCCAGCCAGGGAACAGTGCTTTGGCTTTCTCGCCCAGCTGCGCGTATAGGCGCACAAGCTCGGGCAGCTCACCCAGACGCTCGCCATAAGGCGGATTAGTAATCAACAGGCCGCTTTGCGCGGTCAGCGTATCGGGCCTGGTAAGCTGGGCAAGACCCTGCCCATGCAGCGTCATTAATGCGGGGATACCGGCCCGCATAGCGTTGGCTTTCGCAGCCGTTAGGGCCGCTGGGCTCTGATCAAAACCTATCAGCTGGGCTTTGCAACGTTTACGGCCAATCGATGCACGCGCTTCGGCTTCACGCTTTTGCTCACGCCATACGGAATCATCGTGACCCGCCCAGCCGTGAAAACCAAACCGCTCGCGATTGAGGTTAGGCGCTTGATCGGCGGCCATCATAGCGGCTTCGATAAGCAGCGTTCCCGCGCCACATAGTGGGTCAATCAGCGGCTCACCGGCTTTAAGGCGCTCAGGCCACCCTGCACGCACCAACAATGCGGCGGCTAAATTTTCTTTCAGCGGTGCATGCCCAACGTCGCGTCGATAGCCACGGCGGTGCAAACTTTCACCTGAAAGATCGAGGCCAATAGTCAAGTTCATCCGGTGCAGGTGAGCATAAATACGCAGATGCGGCGTTTTGATATCGACGTTAGGGCGCTCCTGCCCTGCCAGCTGCAGCGCATCGACCACGCCGTCTTTAACCGTTTGTGCGCCAAAGCGGGTATGCCGTATATGTTCACTGCGGCCATGAAAATCCACCGCCAGCGTGTTTCCAGGCGCCAAGTGGTTTGTCCAGGCAATGCGTGCAACCACATCGCGCACCTGTTCGGCGGTATCGATCATCGGCTCGCGCACCAGCGTTAAAATGACGCGGTTAGCTAATCTCGACCATAGGCATACGCGATAGGCAATCGCTTGGCTGGCAGTAAAATAAACACCTGCCACCGTTGTTTTACCCGGCGTGGCGCCTAGCGCCATGAGTTCATCGTGCAGCAGGCCTTCAATGCCTTTCGGGCAGGTGGCTAGCAGACTTAAGGGGGCGTTTTGACTCGGCTCAGTCATGATATTGGTCATGATAATAGCTGCGCGGAAAGGCGCGATATTCCTATATATAGCAAATGAGTTTACGTTTTGTGACAATTTATAGTCGACAGATGACCCCATCATGGTCTAACAATAAGAGAGTAGCTACTGAAAAACGCATGCGTTACCTGTCAGGATCTCTTAAGAAGGTAGTTTGAAAGAGGCCTATGATGGATAAGAGTTCGCCGCTCGACCCGTTCAGCTCGTGAGGGCTAGGCAGTTGAGTTGATGCGGCAGCTCGCTCTTGAAGCAAGCTCTCGGAATAGCAGATGCTGTCGGGCATATTTTATGGATAGCTTCGATAACATCCTATTTCTTCTTAAAGGCTTTCGTGAAAAGAGGTTAGCCAATGAAACGACAAAAGCGTGATCGCTTCCAGCGGGCATATGTCCACGGCTATAAAGCAGGTGTATCGGGTCGCTCTCGCGATGATTGTCCCAGTCAAGATATCAATTTACGCGAATACTGGATGAGCGGTTGGCGTGAAGGTCGCGGCGACCAGTGGGACGGGATGACCGGCGTTTCCGGCATCCACAAAAACCCTCTGGTCATGACCTAGCGTTTTATATTTTCTAACGTTTAAACGAAATGTTTTTAATAAGCCCACCCTACTCAGTGGGCTTTTTTAGTGCCTGACGTCTTCAATGCCTTGGCACACTCGCCCACGAGCCTGGGGCCTTGATAAATCAAGCCTGAATAAAGCTGCACTAAATCCGCACCAGCGGCCATTTTTGCCTCAGCGGCGGCAGCACTGTCGATCCCCCCGACGCCTATAATGGGCAGCGTTGGCAAGTGTTCACGCAGCTGTCGAATCACACGATTAGACGCCTCAAAGACCGGCCGTCCTGACAGCCCGCCGGCCTCCTCGGCCTGAGGGTCGCCCTGCACTGCCTCGCGGGAAACAGTGGTGTTGGTAGCGATGACGCCATCCAACGCATTGCGCTCAATGCTTCCCGCCATTAGCGCGACTTCTTCTTCGCTCATGTCCGGAGCTATTTTGATCAGCAGAGGTACGTGGCGACCCGCTTGCGTATTTAACGCTGTGGCGCGTGCGCGAATGGGCCCCAACAGTGCATCTAGCTGTTCACCAAACTGTAGGCTGCGCAGGCCAGGCGTATTAGGCGAGGAGACATTAACGGCAATGTAATCCGCACAAGAATGCACGGCATCTAGGCACAACAGGTAATCGTCCAGTGCGTGCTCTACCGCGGTGGTTAGGTTTTTACCAATATTTATGCCCACAATGCCGCCATAGTGGCGTTTTTTAACCTGCTGAATCAGATGCTCAACCCCTTTGTTATTAAAACCAAAGCGGTTGATGATCGCGTCATGCTGCGCCAAGCGAAATAGCCGTGGCTTGGGGTTGCCTGGCTGTGGCTGTGGAGTGACCGTCCCGACCTCGACAAATCCAAACCCCAGCGACCCCAGTGCATCAAGATGGTCTGCGTTTTTGTCCAGCCCGGCGGCCAAGCCAACCCGATTAGCAAACCTTAGCCCCATCAACTCGATAGGATCATTGACCGGCTGACCAAACAATCGTGCTACGCCACCGATACGATGCAGTGACTCGAGCGCACTTAGCGCCATCCCGTGGGAGGTTTCTGGATCGATGCGAAAGAACAGCGAGCGGGCAAGCGCGTACATGGCGAGTCTCTTGAAGCGAATCGAAAACGGGCGCCAGTATAACGCAATAAAGCGCGCCCTGGTGGAGAACCAGGGCGCGCTTTAACCTACCAAGAACACATTACCAAAAATAAAAGCTACGATTTTAGGCTTCGTTATCGCTCTCGGCCAAATCCACCAGTTCGCGCACCGCCACGGCAAAGAGCGCAAAGCCACCTTCATTCCCGCTGCGCACTTCTTCGATAAGACGACACCAGCGACGATGTAGATCAGCGTGCTGATCCAACCACTGTGCCACTCGCTCTTCGATATCGCGACTACCCGCATCCAGCTTCAGCACGCTGGTGGTAAGCGCAAGCTGTTGACGCTCTATGTCATCACGGAAGGTTTCCCGTGCCTGCGCCTGCCAGGCATCGCGCACTTCCAGTTGGTTCACCTGCTGAATCATCCAAGGTAGTTCTAACCGGCTACCGACCTCGTAAAGCACCTCGGCCACTCGCTGGGGTTTTTCATTGGTTATCCGAGCGGCTTGGATAATGCCTAGCCCGGCGTACAAGCTCGATGACGCCGCAACGGTAGAAGCCAAGGCTTCAGGCACACCAGCGTCTAAAAGCTCGTCACGGCGCGCACTCCAGCCGCTGAGCTCTTCACCACTCAGCAGCTCGCCGATGCCTTCTTGCAGCTGCGCCAGGCGCGGAGCGAAATACTCAATAGTATCTTGAGTGGAAAGCCCCAAGTGCTGGCGCACGAACCAGCGCGTAGCGCGGCGGATTAAACGCATTAAATCGAGCATCATTGAATACTGGATGCGGTTAGGCACCTGATTATCCAAGGCCTCAATTTGCGCCCACAGCCCGGCCAAGTTGAAGCTATCGCGCGCTACCACGTAGGCGCGCGCAACATCGGCACGGCCCGCCCCGGTTGAATCAATAAGGCGGCGCACAAACACGATGCCCATGTGATCCACCAAGTCGTTGGCAACTTGGGTCGCCACGATTTCACGCTTAAGACGGTGCTCATACATTTCGTCTTTAAAGCGCTCAACCAGCACCGCTGGGAACAGCCGCTCAAGATGGCGATGAATATAGCTGTCGTCAGGCACATCGGACGTGATCAAATCGCCCTTCAGCGTGCTCTTGGCATAAGAAATCAGTACCGAGAGTTCCGGTAAGCGCATACCTTGCGCATTGCTGGCGCGCTCTTTTAACGCTTCATCGGTGGGTAGGAACTCAAGCTCGCGGTCAATCTGCCCTGCGGCCTCCAGCTCGCTGATAAAGCGGCGATAGGGCCCCAGTGATTGATTGGAAAGAATCGCCGATAGGTCTAGCGCCTGACTTTGGCGGTAGTTATCCAGGATGACCAGGTCGGCCACTTCGCCTGTCATTTCCGCTAAAAGCTGATTGCGCTGTTTTTCAGTCATATCGCCACGCTTGACCACTTCATCAATCAAGATTTTGATATTGACCTCGTGGTCGGAACAGTTCACACCGCCTGCGTTATCAATGAAGTCAGTGTAAACACGGATTCCTTTGGCGGCGGCTTCCATACGCCCGCGCTGGGTCAACCCGAGGTTACCGCCTTCACCGACCACGCGGCAGTTCAGCTCAACGCCGTTGATCCTTAGGGTGTCGTTGGCTTTGTCACCCACATCGGCATCGGTTTCGTCGGAGCTTTTCACATAGGTGCCGATACCGCCGTTCCAGATCAAATCCACCTGGGATTTGAGCATGGCGCGAATCAGTTCATTAGGCGACAGGCGCTCCTCTTCAATGCCAAATACCTGCTGCATTTCAGGCGTGATGCTGATCGACTTAGCGCTGCGGCTAAAGATACCGCCACCGGCAGATATCAGCTCCTGGCTGTAGTCTTCCCAACTGGATCGCGGCAATGTAAACAACCGTTTGCGCTCAGCAAAAGCGGCGTCGGCATCCGGATTGGGATCAACAAAGATATGCAGATGGTTAAACGCACCCACCAGCTGAATTTTGTCGGAAAGCAGCATGCCGTTGCCGAACACATCACCGGCCATGTCGCCGATCCCGACCACGCTGAACAGCTCGCGCTGGGTATCCAAATCCAGGTTTTTGAAGTGCCGCTTCACGGATTCCCAAGCACCGCGTGCGGTAATCGCCATTTTCTTATGGTCGTAACCATTTTCGCCGCCCGATGCAAACGCATCGCCCAGCCAATGGCCGTACTCAATAGAAATGGCGTTAGCGATATCAGAGAACGTCGCGGTGCCTTTATCTGCAGCGACGACCAAGTACGCATCGTCTTCATCATGGCGGACAACATTTAAAGGCGGCACAACGTCGCTGCCGACTAAGTTATCAGTGATGTCCAACAGCGCGCGGATAAAGATCTGATAGCAGGCAATACCTTCTTTTTGCACCACTTCACGGCTGGCATTCTCGGGCATGCGCTTGCAAACGAAGCCGCCCTTGGCGCCTACCGGTACGATCACCGCATTCTTCACCTGCTGCGCTTTCACTAGCCCTAATACTTCGGTGCGGTAGTCTTCAAAACGATCAGACCAGCGCAGACCGCCGCGCGCCACTTTACCGCCGCGCAGATGCACGCCCTCAACCCGGGGCGAGCAGACAAAAATCTCGAACATCGGCCGCGGCTTAGGCATGCCGGTAACTTTAGAGGGCTCAAGCTTATAGGCGATATAGTCTTTAAAGCGGCCATCTTCGGTCAGCTGATAATAGTTAGTCCGCAGCGTGGCGAGAATCAGCTCCATAAAGCGGCGTAACAGTTGGTCATCGTTAAGGCTAGCAACGCTCTCCAAGTGCTCGTTCAAACGCGCAATGGACTCATCGGTTGCATGGCTCTGCTGCTCAGGATCAAAGCGTAGGCCAAATAACGCCACCAACTCTTTGGTGATAGCCGGATAATTCGCCAACGTAGCGGCAATGTAATCCTGAGACATACCAAAACGGATTTGCTTGAGATAGCGCGCGTAGCCTCGCAGCATCGCTACTTCACGCCAGTCGAGCCCCGCGCCAATAATCAGGCGGTTGAAGGCATCGTTATCAGCTTCGCCGGCCCATATGCGCTTGAAGGCTTCACTAAACACATCGCGCATATCGCTTAGATTGACATCCGTACCGCTGTGTTCAAGCTCGAAATCGTGAATCCAGTAGCGCTGGTCGGGGGCGTTAATGTCGTAGGGGCGCTCACCGATTACCCGCAGGCCGAGATTTTCCATCATCGGCAGTACGTCTGAGAGCGGAATTTGCGATTCGCGGTGGAACAACTTCAGGTTCACACCGCCGCCCTGCTCTTCCAGCGGGCGATAAAGCGACAGCGATAGGTCATCGCCGTTGTCCAGCGTTAACAGATGCTGAACATCAAACACGGCCGTACGGGCCGAGAAGTCTTCGCGATAGCTGGCTGAAAACGCTTCGCGGAACTGATCCATCAGATGATTCGCGTGCTCTTCACCAAACCCTTCAATCATCGCGCTTTGCAGCTCATCCCGCCAGCTGCGTGCCAGCCGCGCCACTTTGCTTTCAAGACGCTTAAGATCGTAGTCGCTCGGCGCATCGCCGTTAAAGCGTAGAATCAGCTGAATACGCGCCAGTACCGACTCGGAGAGATAGGTATTGAAATCGCCAAAGTGGGCGTCTAACTCATCGCACAGCACGTTTTGAATTCGCTGACGCAGGTCCGTCGTGAACACATCGCGGGGCACAAAAACCAGGCAGGAGTAGAACTTGCCACTGATATCGGCGCGGATAAACAGCCGTACCTGACGGCGCTCACGAATGTTCAGAATGCCAAGCGAGGTGCTGGCAAGCGACTCGGTGTCAATCTGGAACAGGTCATCACGGGGATAGACTTCCAATACCTGCAGCAGCTGCTTACCGTTATGCCCCTGGGGATTGAAGCCGGCGATATCCATCACTGCTTTCAACCGACGGCGCAGCAGCGGAATATTTCGCGGTGATTCGTTATAAACCGTCGAGGTGAATAAACCGAAGAAACGCCGCTCGCCAATAACGTTACCGTCATCGTCATAGCGGTCAACGGTGATGTAATCGGGATAAGTAGGACGATGTATCCGCGAATGGTGCGCGCTTTTCGCGAAAGAAAGCAGCTGGGGCACCAGCACGTAGCCATTGTGCTCATCCACACCCTCTTCGGTGCGAATACGCTCACAGTAGCGCGGCTGATCTAGGCGGAAAACGCCCAGCACGCTCTCGTTATCGCGCTGTAATTGATCACCTAGCTCGCCGTCTTCCAAGCGATATTCATCGTAGCCCAGGAAGGTAAAGTTATCCTTGAGCAGCCACTCTAAAAAGGCGATCGCCTCTTCGTGGTCATCGGGATCAATTTGCGGCGGACAGTTTTTTTCTAGCTCTTGAATCGACTCGGTAATTTGCGAGCACATAGCGTCGTAATCGCCCACGGCGGTACGTACATCGCGCAGCACTTCGTGCAAATTACGTTCAATTTTTTCCAGCAGCGCCATGTCGGTGTGGCGATCGACCTCAATCACGATCAGCGATTCACGCGCTTCAGGCGCGTTCTCATCGCGTGGCGACGTCAGCGACTGCAGCTGATGGCGCTCATCACGCGCCACTGCCAGCACGGCGTTTTGAATAGCATGCACCGTCAAACCACGACGGTTGAGCTCGATACGCACCGAGTCAACCAGGAACGGCATATCCTCATGCAGAACGGCCACAAAGGTATGTGTTGACTGCCAGCCGTGCTCTTCAAAGTCGGGATTAAACACCCGCACCTTGGGGCTTTGCGGGTCGTGGTGCTGCAAGAACTGCCAGATCGATAGCGTGGCGCCATACAGGTCGTCTAGGCGACGATCCACTAGGTCTTCCACCGGCACGGTGGCATAAAAGTGTCGAGCGAAGGCATCCACAGTTGCCGCACGGGCAGGCTCTAACCGCGCACTTAGTCGTTCCTGCAGCTGTTTCAAAAGATCTTGCCGGCTCTCTTCAATCGCAACGTAGTGCATCCATCACCTCGACTACTTAGGCCTTTTTTCGGCCAAAAAACGAAGGACAATAGGCCTTTAGGCCAACATATCGTCTAGCTTACGCTACCTGTGGCCACCTCACTAATCACCTGACAGGTTAATCATGGCACATGCCACTTATGCATTAGGCTATGGGTACAACCTAGCCGTCGCGCCGCTGCAGCAATACCCCGCATTCACAGTGATCTGTAAAAGGGAATTGATCAAACAGCGCAAAGCGCTCAATCCGATGGGTTTTGGTCAGTATGGTCAAGTTTTCCGCCAACGTAGCGGGGTTACATGAAATATAGACGATCTGAGCATATTCACTGAGCTGTTCACAGCTTTGCTCATCTAAGCCTGCACGCGGTGGGTCGACCAGAACGGTGGAAAAATCGTAGTCCTCCAGGGCCATTTCCGCCACGCGCCGTCCGGCTTTCTCGCCTTTAAGCGCCAGTGAAAACTCCTCCGCTGACATCCGCGCAATATGGGCGTTGGCCACGCCGTTGGCATCTAAATTGACGTTGGCACTAGCCACCGACGTGCGGGAAATTTCGGTGGCCAGCACCCGCCGAAAGTTATCCGCCAAGGCAATAGTGAAATTGCCGTTACCGCAGTAAAGCTCCACTAAATCGTTCTGGGCGCCTTCCTGCTGTTTGCCTGTCACTTCTCGCGCCCAGCTGAGCATTTTCTGGCAAATATGTGCATTGGGTTGGGTGAAGCTATTTTCGACCTGCTGATAGTGCAACGTGCGGCCATCTACCTCCAGACGCTCCCAGACATGGTCGCGCGTTAAGACAATACGCTGCTTACGTGAGCGGCCAATAATCATGATGCCCAGCGCTGCTTCTAAGGCGCGCGCCTCTTGCTCCCACTCGTCCCCTAGCGGCCGATGGTAAACCAGCGTTACCAGCGCCTCGCCCGACAAGGTGGTTAAAAACTCGACCTGAAAAAGGCGACGACGCAGCTCATCTGATTGAAGGCATGCTTCACGCAGCTGTGGCATGAGCTGGTTGATGCGCGTACTGGCAACGGCATATTGGTCAAGCCGAACGACACGCTTATTTTTTGGATTTGCAGCATCCACCTCAAACATGGCGTAAAAAAGATCGTCACCTTCATGCCAGATACGAAACTCACAGCGCTGGCGATAGTAGCCAGGCGGTGACTCAAAGACCTCTAACGCTGGCGGCTGAAAAGCGGCAAACGTAGTTTCCAGATAATCACGTTTAGCGGCTAGCTGCTCAGCATAACGTTCAGGTTCTACAACGGGGATAGCCAAGGCTGCTCCTCATGGATTTAATCAGTTCGATAACAGTGATGGGGGTTAGCGTCGTTCGGCATTAGTCTTAATCAGCCATGCCTTTTAGCAGCTGGGGCGCTTTAAACCCATAGCGCGCAAAACCCACGGTCAGGTTAGTGGCGGGCGCGGTGGTAAAGCAGCGACCATCGTGATGCCTGCTCGTGAGCGGATCAACGACTTGCGCGACCCGCCGAGCAATAGCATCGCCGGAGTCAATCCAATACAGCGGCATCGGGGCAAGCTGCGTCAGCCACGGCTTCAGTAGCGGAAAATGGGTGCACCCCAGCACCACGGTGTCTAGCGCCGGCTGCGTTGAAGGCGTAGGCAACACGGCCTGCCACAGCGGGGCCAGCGCCGCCTGCATACGAGCAACGCTGGGCGCCCCACCGGCCAAGTACGCTTCTGCTTCGATCACCAGCGCGTCGGCAGCAACCCGCGTAATAACACAATCGCTGGCAAAACTATCAATCAAGCGCTGGGTGTAGGGGCGCCCCACCGTTGCTTTAGTGGCTAGCAGCCCAATATGGCGTGTCTGACTCATCGCGGCGGCAGGCTTAATGGCGGGCACCGTTCCCACCACGGGGATGGTCAGCTGCTCGCGCAAAGTCTCCAACGCTAAGGTGCTTGCAGTATTGCAAGCTACCACCAGCACGCTGGGCTGGCAGGCGCCAACGGCGGCCTGGCACACCGCCACAATGCGCTCAGCCAGCGCAACGTCATCGCGCAAGCCATAGGGTAGCCACGCATTGTCACAGGCATAGCACATAGCGACATCAGGATAGTGTTGGCGTAGCGACTGCGCCACTGACAGGCCGCCGACGCCGGAATCAAAAATTAATACAGGGGCTTGCATGACTCTCTCTGCATGACGTTTTACTCATGGCGCTCTTTGCATAGCTCTGCTGACGCTGATTTTTTTCAGCGCCGAGAAAAGTTATCGCTGAGTCTTGCGCAGCATAAAAACGGGGCCGCTAGTTTAGCATGCCCCGCGAGTGAGATTATCGACTGGCGTTAAGAAGAAAAGAGTAATCGCTGGGCTATACTTCGGGCACGTCGGCACCGCGCAACTCTGCGTAAAGTTCAGGATAGGCTTCCTGCAACCGCTCAAGCTCCTGCTCAGCGCCTTCGGGCAATGCTTGTCGCAGCTCTTCCATATCTTCTGGGCTGAAGTGTTCGTCAATCAACGGGAATAACCCCTCGCGCTCATGGCGCAGATAGGCACGATGCGCTTCTAAATAGTCCTTTAGATCCTCGGCAAAGCGATCCATGGGGAGCACATTGTCCATCAGAATCATATCGATATCGTTGGATAGACGCTGTAAACGTGGCTTTAACTCTCGATAATCAATCGCCATTTGTTCGGTAAGCGCAAGATGCTCTGGGGCTTGCGTCTGAAGCCGTTCAACGCAGACGCGCTCAAGCGGGGCGGCAAAGCCATCCATGTAAGATAAAATGTAATCAACGACTTCGCGCATTAACTTGAAGTTGGGGCGCTCACCCAGTGCTAGCGTTTTTTGCTTGAGCTGCAGCACGTGGAGCAATCTCGCCATGTTGGCATGATCTAGACGCAGTTGGTTTAACATCGAACCGTCTCCTTTATTGAGTCATGCCTGCCATCGCACCTTGCGGGGTGACGACATGCGATCATGAGCGCGCCTTCACCAGCGCGCCATTATTAAACGTAAAGCTACTAAAACACATAGCCCCTAATGCGGACACATAACAACTTGCGAGGGCTATCACCAATTATTATCAATAACGACTATCAACCACAATGCCCTTCAGGCGCTGTCCTAGCAAGTGTATATTGCGAGTAGAATATGCCAAAGGTAGCCTGCTAAGCCGTGGTTTACCATCGACATTCGCTGGCACTTTGTTGTTCAACGCCTCGATTCTCTGCCTACATAAACAACGGACATTGACATGGATCTGTTTAATAGCGCCCACGCCGCGCCTGCCGAGGATGCTCCGCTGGCCTTTCGTATGCGTCCACGTCATTTGGATGATTACGTTGGCCAGCCAGCGCTGGTAGGGCCAGGCAAACCCTTACGCCGCATGGCGGAGTCAGGCATAGTGCGCTCGATGATTCTCTGGGGCCCGCCAGGCGTTGGCAAAACGACGCTTGCTGAACTGTTGGCCAGAGCCTCCCAAGCCCATCTTGAGCATCTCAGCGCGGTAATGGCGGGAGTCAAAGAGATTCGTGCGGTCGTTGATCGCGCCCAGCAAATGTCTTCGACGGTAATTCTTTTTTTAGATGAGATTCATCGTCTCAACAAGAGCCAACAAGACGCCCTGCTGCCTCACGTCGAGTCGGGCCTGTTGACACTGATTGGTGCGACTACCGAAAACCCATCGTTTGAAGTCAATTCTGCGCTGCTCTCGCGCGCGCGGGTTTATGTGCTCAAATCACTGACTCAAGAAGAGCTGATCACGGTGATGCACCAGGCGCTTAACGACGCTGAGCGCGGCCTTGGCAAGCGCACTATTCAGGTCAATGACGATGTTCTCATCGCCCTCGCACACGCAAGCGCCGGTGATGCACGCAGAGCATTGGGACTATTAGAAACGGCCTGCGATTTCACCCGTCTAGAAGCGGGGGCAGAGGTACTGCACAAAGACGTACTCGCCGATGTCATTGGCCATCAGGCAAGCGCGTTCGATAAGCAGGGCGACGCCTATTACGACCTGCTGTCAGCGATTCATAAATCGATCCGCTCTTCACGCCCCGATGCCGCACTGCTGTATATGGCGCGCTTCATGCAGGGCGGCGGCGACCCGCTCGACGTGGTACGCCGGCTGACTGCCATTGCGTCCGAGGATGTCGGCAATGCCGACCCACGCGCCCTGCCGCTCGTGATTGCCGCCTGGGATGCTTACCTGCGCCTGGGTGATTATGAGGGCCAGCGGGCGATTGCCCATGCGGCGATTCACCTGGCAGTCGCCCCTAAAAGTAACCGCATCGACCGCGCCTGGAATGAGGCCAAGCAGTATGTGCGCCAACAGCCGCAGGTTGAGGTACCCACGTATTTGCGCAACGCCCCGACCAAGCTGATGGAGCAGCTGGGCCATGGTGAAGGATACCGTTACGCGCACAATGAGCCCGACGGCTACCCGGCGGGCACCGCGCACAGCTGCTGGCCCGCAGAGCTGCCTAAAGCAACCTTCTTTAAACCTAGCTTACTGGGTCAGGAGAAACGTTTTGGCGAGATAATGGCATGGCGTGAAAGCCTTGACCAAGAAGCCGACAAGGCGCCCTAGGGCGCCTTGTCGGTGGGATCTATTCTACTGCTAACTCATCTACTACTAACTGGTCTGCTACTAACTTATAGCTCCTCACGAATGACGTCGGTGCCTTCAGGAATATCAAAGTCGAACTGGCTCCGATCGATATTGCCATTATTGGTGATATCGCTAAAGGTAATCGAGGTGCGCTGCCCGGTGCTATCCATCATCCACAGCTCGGTTAACGTATCGGCATCGAACACCATGCTTAGTTCTTCAAACAGCGTATCGGCAGAAATCGGCACGAGGGTAAACACATCGTCGCCGTCGTCCTGCTCGTAAAATACTTCATAGCTTTCAGTTAGGTCGCTGACGCTGCCCGATAACAGTAAAGCAGGTGTGTGCGTGACGCGATCATCCATCGCCTGAATCGTCACCTGCTCAAGGTCAGGATCATACAAATACACATCATCACCGTCTGAAACAACGATCTGAGAGTATGGCGCATCCACTTCCCAACGCAGCAAACCTGGACGAGAAAGCCACATCTCACCGCGCGCGCTCTGCAGGCGGTCACCGCTACCATCTAAAATCTGCTGTTCAAAAGAGGCTTGATAGCTTTCTAGCGGCTCTAGGCGCTCGGTCAGGCGCTCTGCTGCATCGTCCGCCAATACTGGCGCAGCGAACGTTAAACCCAAGGCGCTAGCCGCAAATGCCAGCGATGAATGTCGTCGTGTTTGGGTATCGCGCATATGATCTCCCTAGGCAACCGTTGCCGGATCTTCGTTGCCAAATAATAGTTCGTAAGGCTGACTTAATTGCCCGTGTGTGATTAAGACGTGAAAAACGCCGCCGGGTTTCACCAGCGACGCAATTTTCACGCTTATTGCATAATGATGAATAACACCAAACGATTAGTGACCTACCGGCGGCGGTGCGAGAACATCGCGTGCACCGTTAGACCCCATCGCCGTTACCACACCTGCGCTTTCCATCGCATCAACCAAACGAGCAGCCCGGTTATAGCCAATTTTAAAGCGACGCTGAACGGCAGAAATAGATGCCTTGCGCGTTTCGGTAACAAACTGCACGGCCTCATCATAAAGCGCATCCTGCTCCGCATCGTCACCGTCTACGCCATCGGCTTCAAGGCCAGTTAACGCATCCGCCGTGACGCCGCCCGAGAGAATTTCCTCGATATATTGAGGCGCGCCACGGCGCTTCCAGTCATCCACGACACGGTGCACTTCATCATCATCAACGAAGGCACCATGAATGCGATTAGGCGGCCCTGACCCGGCGGGTAAATAAAGCATATCGCCGTGACCCAGCAGGCTTTCAGCACCGCCCTGGTCAAGAATGGTGCGCGAATCAATTCTTGATGAAACCTGAAAAGCCATCCGTGAGGGAATGTTGGCTTTAATCAGGCCGGTGACCACGTCAACCGAGGGGCGCTGAGTCGCCAAAATCAAATGGATACCGGCGGCACGCGCTTTTTGCGCAAGCCGTGCAATCAGCTCTTCGACCTTTTTACCGACGATCATAAACATATCGGCAAATTCGTCGATCACCACGACGATGTAGGGCAGTTTCTCTAACACAGGATGCGGCTGATGAATCTCCCACGGCTGCGGTTCCCACAGCGGGTCTGCAACCTGGGCTCCGGCACGTTCAGCTTCATCTAAACGACCGTTAAAGCCGGCGATATTACGCACGCCCATGGCCGCCATAAGCTTATAGCGGCGTTCCATTTCAGCGACACACCAGCGCAGGCTGTTGGCAGCTTCTTTCATGTCCGTAACGACCGGCGCCAGCAAATGAGGAATGCCGTCATATACCGACAGTTCGAGCATTTTGGGGTCAACCATGATCAGCTTTAGCTCGCTGGGTTTAGCTTTCAGCAGCATCGAGATCAGCATGGCATTGACACCCACTGACTTACCCGAGCCTGTGGTACCGGCAACCAGTAAGTGCGGCATCTTGCCAAGGTTAGCGACCACCGGGCTGCCGCCAATATCTTGGCCTAATGCCATTGTCAGCGGCGAGGTCTCTTGCTGGTAACGGTCTGAGTCAATAACTTCTCGCAGCCGAATCATGGCGCGATTGGGGTTGGGTATTTCAATACCCACCGTCGGGCGCCCCGGTATAACCTCGACAACGCGTACGCTTTTCACCATCAGCGAGCGCGCCAAATCTTTGGCAAGGTTACTGATTTTCGACACTTTCACGCCGGCCGCAGGCTTAATTTCAAAGCGTGTGATGACCGGCCCCGGCCACGTATCAACGACTTCAGCCTTAACCCCATACTCACGCAGCCGTACTTCAAGCAGCTCCGCCATATCGGTTAATTGCTCTTCGGTATAGTTGGGCTGGTGAGGCTCTGCTGGCGTGAGCAGCTGGAAACTGGGCACATCGCCCTCTGGCTCGTCCATGGTTTCAAACGCCGGACGCTGGCTTTGCAAATGCTCCACAGTCCATAGCGTGGGGCCTTCATCCGTCTCCGGCGCACTTTCTTCAGGAGCAAAGGTGGGCTCCCGACGCATAGTGGAGGGCTGGGGTTGTACAGGCTGTACCGGCGGCACTGCTGACGTAGATGATGCAGGCTGCATAGAGGCAGCGGGCGGTGTGAGCGGCATTGGCGCCTCTTCCAGCTCATCATCCATATCTTCATCGTCCCAAACAGGCTCAGGCACGACCTCAGCAACACGCTCAAAAGCAGGCGTCCGCTCGGGCACGATGGCAGCAGCACGCTCAGAGGCGGGCGTGGGTTCTGATACTGACACACGCTGTTCAGGCTCGCTGACAGGCGGCTCCACTGACGCGCGGCTCGGCTCAACTCGCGGAGTCTCGATTGGCTGCTTTTCGACGGGCGCTTCATCATTCACAAAGTAGCTGGTCGTCGCAGGCATCGATGATGCGTCTTGACGCGACGCCCGCAGCGGGAAGGCGGCGGCTGTGTTCGAAGGCTCGTCTACTGCTGGCTTATCTATCTCTGGCTCTTCTACTGCTGGCTCATCGACCACAGGTTCAGCGGCTGAAGGCTCATCACTATCAGATATCTGGAACGTAGGTTCTGCAGCACGGGGTTTCACAGGCGCGAAGGCATTTTCGCGCGGCGCTTTAGGCGTACTCGGCGGCGTGGCGTCAGCCATGGGTTCTACAGGCGCTGGAGCACTTGACTGAACAGGCACATGTTTGTTGCTCGATAGAGAAGCCGCTTCCCACGGAATCGAGGTATCGGTGGTATTACCGATGGAGGGACTGGCATCAGGTGTCTTATCTGCCGTTGGTTCATACGCGGAGAAGGCACTCGACAAACCCGGCTCGCGCCGCTCACGGCCAGCAGGTGCTTTTACCGCGGGCCTGGTAGCCACTGTTTCTACCTCGGCAGGCGGTGGTGTCTCTGTACGCGCTTGAGGCTTGGGCGCGGGGGCCGGTTTAGCCGCCGCGCGCTGAGCTGCGCGCATACGCCGCGCCTGTCGACGGGCCGAGAACCAGCCGCCCAAGCGGCAGATTCGCTTACCAAGCTCATCGGCAACCTGCAGCCATGACATGCCACTAAACAGCGGAAAACCGCTTAAAATCAGCGCTGCGGCAATTAAACCAACGCCACCACTGCCCACCAGCGGTTTCAGTGCAGCCACGAAGCCTTCACCTAAAATACCGCCTGAGGCGTAGGGCAACATGCTATTAGGATGATAAAAATGCAGCGCTCCCAGCATGGTGGTGCCAAACATCAGCAGGACCAAGCCGCCCGCATGCACCGCAATAGCCACCGGGTCGAGTTCAAAGCGTACCTGACGTGAGCGAATCAACCACCAGGCGGCAAAACCAAACATACCCGGCCACCACAGCGCACTAGCGCCCAGCAGCGAGTAGAGCACATCGGCTAACCACGCACCGACTTGTCCCATCCAGTTACGAATATCCGTTTCTGGCCCCTGATACGACCAGCCAGGGTCAGACGGCTGATAACTAAACAGTGCTAATAATAAGAAAACACATAGCGCAAGCAGTACTACCACCACGCATTCGCGCACTGAGCCCTGTAGGCGCAGCCCAAAACGTCGAGCTTTATCTTTCGCGGCATTAACACGCGCAGAAGAAGCTGACGATGGCGTTTGACGCGCGTTACGCTGCGTTCGCTTGCTTGCTGCTTTATTCACTTTCAAGCGACTCTCCCTTTACACCTCAATGGCGTCTTTAATCCACTTGCGAGTTTGCATCATACCGAGCATCCTTCCCCCGTCACAGAGGTGCTAGCTATGCGACCAGTAAAAACTAAGCGATCAGTCAAACTAAGCGCCCAGTACAAATACGCCGCTCAAGCGCGTTGTAACAGGAGCAAGCAATGCTACCCTGGCTTTCCTCGCCACTTCCTACATTTCCATCTACTGATACAGCGTTGGACTCCCCCAACGGCCTGCTGGCGGCCGGGGGTGAACTCTCCCCTGCTTGGCTCATAGAAGCCTATCGACGCGGCATTTTTCCGTGGTTCAGCGACGACGATCCTATTCTATGGTGGAGCCCAGACCCGCGCATGATACTCCTACCGGAGCAATTTAAGCAGCGCCGAAGTCTTACTAAACGATTACGCCATGGTGGCTTTCATGTCACCGTGGATCAACACTTTGAGCAAGTTATTCAAGCCTGCGCGGCCCCACGCGATGAAGAGGCCGGCACTTGGATCACGGACGAAATGCGCGACGCCTATAACTTGCTTCATTTTCAAGGCATTGCACATAGCATTGAAGTCCATCAAGACGAAAAACTCGTCGGTGGCCTATACGGCATTGCTATGGGCCCCGTCTTTTTTGGCGAGTCGATGTTTTCCCGCGCCCCCGATGCCTCAAAAGTGGCTCTGGCACATTTGGCTAAAGCGATGCGCGACCACGGCGGACGCCTAATCGATTGCCAAATGCACACACCCCACTTGGCAAGCCTGGGCGCTATTACAGTCGCTCGCGCGTCATTCATCAACTATCTTAAAAACTGGCTGCCCGATGACGCGTTTACGCAAGCATCATCCTCCGCTGAAGCACCGATAGTTCCATCGTCACCTTGGCTTCACGCACTTGGCGCCGAGAATAACGCATATTGACGAACTCATACTGTTTCAACGATTTATTTTCGAAAAGGAGGCAAACCGTGAGCAGTAACACTCCGCCCCGCCCGGTGCGGGATTTGCGCTTCTTCCTTACCGTGCCTCATGCCTGTAGCTACCTACCGGGCAAAGAAGCGACCACGCTATTTCTCGACCCGCAGGAGTCACCGGTACCGGGTGTATATGACTCGCTGGCGCTGCTAGGTTTTCGGCGCAGCGGGCGCCACCTCTACCGCCCCCACTGCGAAGGATGTAACGCATGTCGCTCGGTGCGCATTCCCATTGAGCAGTTTGCCGCCAATCGCACTCAGCGCAAGATCTGGCATCGCAATGCCGACATTAGCGTGCGCGTGGCACCGGCCCGCTATTCGGCTCAACATTACACGCTTTACGCTGACTACATTCGTCAGCGCCACGCTGACGGCGATATGTATCCGCCCAGTCGTGAGCAGTACCGCACCTTTTTAACGCTTGAGGAGCCCTACGCCCATCTTATGGAGATGTATCTGGGCAACGAGCTGGTCGGCGTGGCGGCATTTGATCAGTTAGAGCACGGCCTCTCAGCGATTTATACCTTCTTTGCCGTTAGCGATACGCTAGACAAGCGCTCGCTGGGAACATTCGCTATTCTTCAGCTAATTGAACTCAGCCGAGAAAAAGCGCTGCCGCACCTGTATTTAGGGTATTGGATCGAAGAGTGCCGTAAGATGCGCTACAAGCAGGCTTTTGCACCGCTAGAAATGCTCGACGGGCGCCATTGGCGACAGTTAATTCGTTAAACACGTCAGCTTTTTTGCCTTGGCGGCGGGCTTGCGGCACAATATAGCGCTGATTCTTGAGTGCTCACACAGAAGCACTCAAGTGCTGATGTATTGTTACCTGATTAATTCGTACATGAAGAACCTGTACATTACTAACTCATAAGTGGGGAAATGCCTATATGGCACGCGAAGATCATATTGAAATGGAAGGCGTTATCGTCGATACCCTTCCGAACACCATGTTTCGTGTTGAGCTGGAAAACGGTCACGTTGTTACTGCTCACATCTCTGGAAAAATGCGCAAAAACTACATCCGCATTTTGACCGGCGATAAAGTAAAAGTAGAGCTAACGCCTTACGATCTCTCCAAAGGCCGTATCGTTTACCGTTCGCGCTAAGTCGCTGTCGCTAGCGTTTGATAGCTGACCGCGTTCGGCGGTAACGATTCCTGCGCCGTTCACTGTAAACGACAACGCCCCGTCAGTGACAGGGCGCTGTGCTTTTACGCATACACATTGATGATTGGCTAGGCGGACTTAGCGCCCTTTTCAGGGCGCATCAGCCATTTCAATCTCGGTGGAAATATGCAATTCGCCATCTTCCAAGCTGACGTGAACAATTCCGCCGCTCTCTGCCAACTCGCCAAACAGAATCATCTCGGCTAATGGTTTCTTCAGCTTCTCTTGAATGAGACGCGCCATCGGGCGTGCGCCCATATCAGGATCGTAGCCTTTATCCGCCAACCAATCCCTCGCCGTGTCGTCCACATCCATCTGCACGCGCTTCTCATCCAACTGTGCCTGCAGTTCGATCAAGAACTTATCGACCACGTTACGCACCACGGAAACGGGCAGCGCATGGAACTGGATAATGCCATCTAAACGATTGCGGAACTCGGGAGAGAACGTGCGCCGAATAACTTCCATGGCATCGGTCGAGTGATCCTGATGCTGGAAACCAATCGAACGACGTGAGGCCTGCTCGGCCCCTGCGTTAGACGTCATGATCAGAATAACGTGGCGGAAGTCAGCCTGGCGTCCGTTGTTATCGGTCAAGCGGCCATGATCCATAACCTGCAGCAACAGATTAAAGACTTCCGGGTGCGCTTTCTCAATCTCATCTAACAGCAGTACGCAGTGCGGCTGCTTGGTCACGGCTTCGGTTAACAAACCGCCTTGGTCATAGCCCACATAACCAGGAGGCGCACCAATCAACCGCGATACGGTATGGCGCTCCATGTACTCGGACATATCAAAGCGCACCAGCTCAATGCCCATAATATGTGCAAGCTGTTTGGCCACTTCGGTTTTACCAACGCCTGTCGGCCCTGCAAACAGGAAGCTACCCACGGGCTTGTCAGGTGATTTTAAACCGGCTCGCGAGAGCTTAATGGCCGCAGAAAGGCTATCAATCGCCTCATCCTGGCCGAAAACCAACATTTTCAAATCACGATCCAGCTTTTCAAGCTGCTTGCGGTCTGAGCTTGAAACACTCTTCGGCGGAATGCGTGCAATTGAAGCAACCACGGCTTCCACTTGCTCAACGTCGATCGTTTTAGCACGCACTTCTGGCGGCAGCAGCCGCTGATGAGCACCCGCCTCATCAATAACATCAATCGCTTTATCAGGCAGGTAGCGATCGTTGATATAGCGGTCTGCCAGGCGCGCCGCACTTTCCAGCGCCGCGTCGGTGTACTTCAATTCATGGTGTTCTTCAAAGCGCGACCGTAGCCCTTTAAGGATTTTGATAGTGTCATCTACCGATGGCGCCATTACATCCACTTTTTGGAAGCGCCGCGCCAGAGCACGATCTTTCTCAAAGATGCCGCGGAATTCTTGGAACGTCGTCGAGCCAATGCAGCGCAGCTCGCCGGAAGAAAGCAGCGGCTTGAGCAGGTTCGATGCATCCATCACACCACCGGAGGCAGCGCCAGCACCGATAACCGTGTGAATCTCATCAATGAACAGCACGGCGTTGGGTTGCTTGCGAAGCTCGCTCAGCAGACTTTTGAGACGTTTCTCAAAATCGCCGCGGTATTTGGTGCCCGCGAGCAGAGCGCCCATGTCCAATGAGTAAACAACCGCATCGGCAATAACATCGGGCACGTCTTCTTCAACGATACGCTTCGCCAAGCCTTCTGCGATCGCCGTTTTCCCCACGCCCGCCTCGCCTACCAGCAGCGGGTTATTCTTACGCCGGCGCGCCAAAATCTGCACGACGCGCTCAAGCTCATGGTCACGACCAATCAGCGGGTCAATTTTGCCTAGCCGCGCCTGTTCGTTAAGGTTGGTGGCATAGCCATGGAGTGGGTGTGACGCACCTTCGCTACCGCCCTCTTCCACATCATCGTTTTCCGAAGAAGGAGAAGGCGAAGGGCCGTGGCCAGCAACTTTTGAAATTCCGTGCGCGATGTAATTCACCGCATCGACACGAGCAACGCTTTGCTGCTTAAGGAAGTATACCGCCTGACTTTCTTGCTCAGAGAAGATCGCTACCAGCACATTAGCGCCAGTCACTTCGCTTTTACCAGATGACTGAACATGAAAAACGGAGCGCTGTAAAACACGTTGGAAACCGAGCGTAGGCTGGGTTTCGCGATCACCCTGCCCTTCAGGAATAAGCGGCGTGGTCGAGTTGATAAAATCCTGCAGATCGGAGCGCAGCTTGTCGAGATTAGCTCCGCAAGCCTTCAGTACGTCAACCGCGGAGGCATTATCCAGCAACGCGAGCAGCAGGTGCTCAACGGTCATAAACTCATGGCGTTTAGAGCGCGCCACGGTAAAGGCCGTGTTCAGGGTCATTTCAAGTTCTTTGCTCAGCATGGCAGTCCCCTTTTCGCTACTTCCTAGGGTATGTCGCCACCTAGGGCTTGCGTCGGATCAGTGTAATCGACCAGTACTCTCAACATCGGGTACAAATGGCACGGTTGCAAGCCTCACCGCCAATTTTTTCTCACGCTTTTTAACTGGCGGCCTCAATATCACTTATCAACGGGTGCTCACACTCCCGGGCGTACTCGTTTACCTGATAGCTTTTGGTTTCAGCTATATCACGAGTAAACACGCCACAGGTGCCCTTTCCTTGGGTATGTACCGCGAGCATGACTTGAACGGCCTTCTCGCTATCCATGTTGAAAAAATCTTGCAGCACTTCAATAACGAACTCCATCGGTGTGTAGTCGTCGTTATGAAGCACCACTTTATAAAGCGGCGGCTGTGCCAGCGCGGGTTCCGCTGACTGAACCGCTATATCACCGTCTTCATCAGGCATATTTGGCCGCGATGCTCCCGCTTTCACGGAGAAAGAGGCCAAGCATGGGCTTTCTAGGTTGGACATAAGCAGCACAATGAGTTGTCTCGACGCTGACCGATGGAAGAACCTGAGAAATATTAATAATACTTCTCAGACGCTGCCGACCAGCAAGGGTTCATGAAAAATTAAAATATCACAGGGTGTAACAGAGGGTGCAATGCAAAAACCCCCGTCCGCCAAGCGGACGGGGGTTCACAGGCTAAATTAAAGCGTAAAATTAGCCCTTAGCGACCATGGCTAACGCTTCATTTAGCGTTTTGCTGGGGCGCATCACTTGCTCAGTCAATGCGTGGTCAGGGTGGTAGTAGCCACGGATATCGGCAGGCTGGCCCTGAACACTGTTCAGCTCATCCAAAATAGCAGTTTCTTTAGACGTCAGTGCTTCTGCCAAACGGCCAAACAGCTCTTTTAGCTCAGCGTCGTCATTCTGCTCAGCCAGCGCCTGTGCCCAATAAAGCGCCAGGTAGAAGTGACTGCCACGGTTGTCGAGCTCACCCACCTTACGTGAAGGCGATTTATTGCTGTCCAGGAATTGACCGTTAGCTTGATCAAGCGCTTTCGCCAATACGGTTGCACGAGCGTTATCGAAGGTGCTGCCCAGATGTTCCAAAGACGCGGCCAAGGCCAAGAACTCGCCCAGTGAATCCCAGCGCAAATGGTTTTCTTCGAGAAGCTGCTGCACATGCTTAGGTGCAGAACCACCCGCGCCTGTCTCAAACAAGCCGCCGCCGTTCATTAGCGGTACGATCGAGAGCATCTTCGCGCTGGTACCCAGCTCCATAATCGGGAACAGGTCGGTCAGGTAGTCACGCAATACGTTACCGGTGACGGAGATAGTGTCTTCGCCTTTACGGATGCGCGCCAGAGAGAAGCTCATCGCCTCTTCCGGCGTCATGATACGAATGTCCAGGCCATCGGTATCATGATCTTTCAAGTAGCTTTCTACTTTCTTGATCAACTGAGCATCGTGGGCACGCTGGGCATCCAGCCAGAAAATAGCGGGCGTGCCGCTTTCGCGGGCGCGGTTAACGGCCAGTTTGACCCAATCGCGCACAGGCGCATCTTTGGTTTGGCACATACGCCAGATATCGCCCTGCTCAACGCTGTGCTCAAGCACTACGCTGCCGCTGGAATCGGTGACACGCACCGTGCCGTCTACGGCGATTTGGAACGTTTTATCGTGAGAACCGTACTCTTCGGCTTTTTGCGCCATCAGACCTACGTTAGGCACGCTACCCATAGTGGTCGGGTCAAACGCGCCATGCTGCTTGCAGTCTTCAATCACGCTCTGATAGATACCGGCATAGCAGCGATCAGGAATCACCGCTTTCACGTCGTGAAGCTGGTCATCGGCGCCCCACATTTTACCGGAGTCGCGAATCATCGCAGGCATCGACGCATCGATAATCACATCGCTAGGCACGTGCAGGTTGGTGATACCTTTATGCGAGTTCACCATGGCCAAGCGTGGACGCTCGGCATAAAGCGCCTGGATCTCATCCTGAATTTGCGTCTGACGCTCTTCAGGCAGCGTTTTAATTGCTGAATACAGGTCGCCGATACCGTTATTGGGATCAAAACCGGCCTGTTTGAGAACGTCCGCGTGCTTGCTCAGCACGTCCTGATAGAACTCAGTTACCACCATGCCGAACATGATGGGATCAGAGACCTTCATCATGGTCGCTTTAAGGTGTAGCGAGAACAGCACATCTTTCGCTTTTGCGTCCGCGACTTCTTCGGCCACAAAGCGACGCAGCGCGTTGCGGCTCATGACGGCACCGTCAACAACTTCACCGGCAAGCACGGCTGTTTTCTGCTTGAGCACCGTCGTGGTGCCATCTTTTGCCACTAGCTCGATCTTAAGATCGCTGGCTTGCTCAATTAGCGCTGATTTTTCGCTGCCATAAAAGTCGCCATCACGCATGTGAGAAACGTGGGACTTAGAGTCGCTGCTCCACTCACCCATGCGGTGCGGGTATTTACGGGCATAGTTTTTAACTGACAGCGGCGCACGGCGATCAGAGTTACCTTCACGCAGCACGGGGTTAACGGCGCTACCTTTGGTTTTGTCGTAACGCGTTTGAATATCTTTGTCTTCATCACTCTGCGGCGCTTCCGGGTAATCAGGAAGCTTATAGCCCTGCTGCTGTAGCTCTTTGATAACGGCCTTCAACTGCGGCAAAGACGCGCTGATGTTAGGCAGTTTAATAATGTTAGCTTCAGGGGTCTTGGTCAGCTCGCCAAGTTCCGCCAGATGATCGTCGATCTGCTGCTCGTCACTCAGGTAATCAGGAAACTGAGAGATAATCCGCGCGGCCAGGGAGATATCGCGCGTCTCTACTTTGATGCCCGCAGAATCGGTAAAAGCGTCGATAATCGGCAGCAGGGAGTGGGTCGCAAGCGCTGGGGCTTCGTCGGTGAGCGTGTAGATGATCTTCGGCGTTTTGGTCATTTTTGCGTTAACCTCTCTTGTCACTACGATTGCAAGAAATCTTGAGCGGAGCGCGCGCTTAATGATGGGCGCCCCAGCAAGTAGCCGGAGTATACCAGCGCTGCACTTTTTACGCATGAGTGATACACCAAGACGCCAGGGCAGCGAATCAAGAAATGGATAAAGAGATGTCATGAGCAACCTCTATTTATTGCACAAGCCTTTTCAAGTATTGAGCCAGTTTAGCGACCGCGAAGGACGCCAAACATTGGCACAATATATTGATGTGAAAGACATTTACCCGGCTGGGCGGCTGGATTACGACTCCGAAGGATTGCTACTGCTCAGCAGCGATGGCGAACTCATCCACCACATCTCGCACCCGCGCCACAAACAGCCTAAAACTTACTGGGCTCAGGTTGAGGGGCAAATAGACGATGCTGCTCTTAAAGCGCTACGTCAGGGCATCACGCTTAAAGATGGCCCTACTCAGCCTGCCAAGGCACGCCGTATTGAGCCCCCAACGACCGCGCCTCGCCAGCCGGCCATTGACCCCAAACGCCATCCGTCGACCAGTTGGCTGGAACTCATCATTAGCGAAGGCCGTAACCGCCAAGTGCGGCGCATGACCGCTCACGTCGGCTTTCCGACGCTGCGCCTAATTCGCTCGGCGATTGGCCCCTGGCGGCTAGGCGACCTTGCCCCCGGCGAGTGGCGTAAAGAAATGCTACACGCGCCCCGCCCAGCCAATTCGCCTCAGCGAAAACGCGTACAGCCCGCTGCAAAGCGTCGAAAACCAACGTGAGTGCAATTCACAGTACAGCGGCCTGCGTGATTCAGCGCGGCGAGCATTTCTTGATGGTGGAAGAACAGCGTGGCGGCCCCGCCAGCGTTTTTAATCAGCCTGCTGGGCATATCGAAGCCGGCGAAGGCCCCATCGCGGCTATTTTGCGAGAAGTGCAGGAAGAGACGGCCTGGCAGGTATCGCTCACCGGCTACCTGGGGCTCTACGTTTTTCATGCCGATGGCGGGCAAACGTTTCACAGCCACGGCTTTACGGCCGAGCCACTTGATAAGCTCGACCTCGCCCTAGACCCTGACATTATCGCCGCTCACTGGCTGACGCTTGAGCAAATACGTGCGCTAGACCAGCAGCAACGACTGCGTAGCCCGCTAGTGCTGCAGCGTATTGAGGACGCTTTAAGCGGGTGCTGTTATCCGCTGGCAGTGATTCGTGAGTGAAGCACTCAAAGCCCTTCCCCATCGTGTATAATCGCCGCCCAATTGCAGCTCATTATTTACCTACGCCTATTTTTGTTGCACACCACTGCTCCTGAAGGATACCTATGTCATTTAAAACCGGGTCATCCACTGATTCCACAACGTCGGCGCTGCCCGAGTCTGAGCCAGCCACTCGCGGCAAAGTCATTGTTGGCATGTCCGGCGGCGTCGACTCTTCTGTTTCGGCCGTTCTCCTCATGCAGCAAGGCTATGAGGTGGAAGGCTTGTTTATGAAAAACTGGGATGAGGACGACGGCACCGATTACTGCACGGCTAAAGAGGATCTTGCTGACGCTGAGGCGGTGTGCGAAAAGCTGGGTATTAAGCTGCATACCGCGAATTTTGCGGCCGAGTACTGGGATAACGTATTTGAGCACTTTTTAGCCGAGTACAAAGCAGGCCGCACGCCCAATCCTGACATTCTGTGCAACCGAGAAATCAAGTTTAAGGTGTTTCTTGAGTACGCCGAAATGCTGGGGGCCGACAAAATCGCCACCGGCCACTATGTGCGCGAAGCGCAGCGCAACGGCCGTCCTCGCTTGCTAAAAGGCCTGGATGGCAACAAAGATCAAAGCTACTTTCTACATGCGGTGCCAGAAGCCGCCATTGCGCGCACGCTGTTTCCCGTTGGGGAACTTGAAAAGCCCGCAGTGCGCGCTATCGCTGAACAGCACGGCCTGATTACCGCCAAGAAAAAAGACTCCACCGGCATCTGCTTTATCGGCGAGCGTCGCTTTCGCGATTTTCTGCAGCAGTATCTTCCCGCGCAGCCCGGTCTCATAGAAACGCCGGAAGGTGATGTGATTGGTGAGCACATGGGGCTGATGTACTACACCCTTGGTCAGCGCCAGGGGCTAGGTATTGGCGGGCTTGCCAACTACTCGGAAGAACCCTGGTACGTGGCGGCTAAAGATTTGGAACGCAACGTACTGATCGCGGTGCAGGGCAAGCATCATTCTTTGCTCTCCTCTGATTCGCTAGCTACCGAGGCCATGGACTGGGTGGCGGGCGAGCCGCCGGTTCAACAAGGCCGTTTTACCGCCAAAACGCGCTATCGGCAAAGTGACTGTGGCTGTGAAATGCGCGTTCTACCCAGCGGCGGCGTCGAGGTTACCTTCGATGACCCGCAATGGGCGGTAACGCCAGGCCAGTCCCTGGTGCTTTATGATGGCGATATCTGTTTAGGCGGTGGCGTTATTTGCGCTATCTGGAAAAAAGACGCGGAGGTTGCGGCATGAGTTCCACTACGCCGATTCATCGTGCGCCCGACTCTCCCGCCGTGCGCCAAGCGCTAGCCCTGGCGGGCGTATTTCAAGCCGCCAGCCTGGTGGACGAACTTGCTCGCACCGGCCAGGTCGACACGCGCGCCTGGGACACGCTCATTGAAGCCACTGTGGATACTAACCCACCGAGCTTCGAAGCCATTTATGGCGGGCATCCCAACAATCTTCGCCGTGGCCTAGAAACCTTAGAAGCCTTGGTGGGCCGCAAACAGGCCAACCCTGTGGTGCTGCGCTACGGTTTTTCACTGCTAATGCTGATGAATAAGCTGCGCACCAATAACGCGATGATGGATTCGCTCGGCCAAAAATTAACGCGCATTCAGGGGCAGGCCGAGCACTTCGGCTCTACCCATGAAAACGTCGTTGCCAGCCTAGGCGAAGCGTATCAAGAGACGCTCTCGACCTTTAAAACCCGCATTGTGGTGCAGGGCGACCCGTCGCTGCTGCAAAGCCGCATGATGCCCGAACGCGTACGCGCCTGCTTAATGGGCGGCATCCGTTTTGGGCTATTATGGCATCAGCAAGGCGGGCGGCGCTGGAAGCTTGTGTTCCAACGCAAGGCGCTTCGCCGCGCTCTGGACAGCCTTAGTTAGGCTGCTGATGCCATTAGCTAACCTGTTTTTGAACCGTTTGTTTTTGAACTGTTTGTTTTTGAATAACCTGCTCTCGAACCACCTGGAAACGATGCCATGCAACTCTCCGCTTTGACCGCTCTCTCCCCCGTTGACGGCCGCTACGCTTCTAAAGCTGCCGCACTGCGCGAACACTTCAGCGAATTCGGCCTGATCCGCGCCCGTGTGATTGTGGAGGTTCGCTGGCTACAGCGCTTGGCCGAGCAAGCTCAAATCACTGAAGTGCCTCCTCTTTCCACTGATGCGACGGCGTTTCTTGAGCAGCTGATTACCGAATTCTCGCTCCAGGATGCCGAGCGCATCAAAGAAATCGAGCGCACCACCAATCACGATGTCAAAGCGGTTGAGTACTTCCTTAAAGAGAAGATTGCGGATCAGGCCGAGCTGCATGCGGTTACCGAGTTCATCCACTTCGCCTGCACCAGCGAAGACATCAATAACCTTTCCTACGGCGTGATGCTCAGCGACGGCCTTAAGGCCATGCTACCCACCATGCATGAAGTGGCTGACGACATTGCCAAATTGGCCATTGCCCATGCCGCCCAGCCGATGCTGTCGCGCACCCATGGTCAAACCGCTACGCCCACAACGCTGGGTAAAGAAATGGCGAACGTGGCGTACCGTCTTAAGCGCCAGCTAAAGCAGATTGAAGCAGTGGAAATGCTGGGTAAGATCAACGGTGCCGTGGGTAACTATAACGCCCACCTGACGACCTATCCTGAAGTCGACTGGGAAGCCAACGCGCGCACCTTTGTGGAAGGTTTAGGACTGACGTTCAATCCCTACACCACTCAGATCGAGCCACACGACTACATTGCCGAGCTGTTTGATGCCATCTGCCGCTTCAACACGATCCTGATCGACTTTGATCGCGACGTATGGGGCTATATCTCACTGGGCTACTTTAAGCAGCGCACGGTTGAAGGCGAAATTGGCTCTTCCACCATGCCGCATAAAGTTAACCCGATTGATTTTGAAAACTCTGAAGGCAACCTGGGTCTCGCCAATGCGATACTTGGCCACCTTTCTCAAAAACTGCCTATTTCTCGCTGGCAGCGCGACCTGACGGACTCCACCGTACTGCGTAACCTGGGCGTGGGTCTGGCGTATGGTTTAATTGCTTATCACGCCAGCCTAAAAGGCATCAGCAAGCTTGAAGCCAACCCGGAGCGCCTAGACACTGACCTGGATAACAGCTGGGAAGTGCTCGCAGAACCGATCCAAACAGTCATGCGCCGCTACGGCATCGAAAAGCCCTATGAAAAACTTAAGCAGTTAACGCGTGGCAAACGCATCGACCAGGCCGGTTTTGCCGCGTTCATTGACTCCCTTGAGCTACCTGATGATGTCAAAACCGAACTGAAAGCGCTGTCACCGGCAAGCTACATTGGCAACGCTCAGGCACAGGCCGAAGCGCTGACAAAACAGCTCGGTTGCTTGTAACACCCTTTGCTGCGACCACCTCTTTCTCCAGCACGACAGGATACGCCATGAACCATCACGATAAGCCGCTAACCCTTCTGGGCGATCTTACCGCCGCAGATTTCTTAGCCAATTATTGGCAGCAAAAACCGCTGCTGATTCGTGGCGCCATGCCAGACTTTATCAGCCCCATCGAGGCCGACGAACTGGCAGGGCTTGCCTGTGAGCCTGGCGTAGAGGCTCGCCTAGTCGAGGAAGAAGGTCCGGACGGCCCTTGGCAGGTATCTCACGGCCCCTTTGATGAAGCCACCTTTGCACGGCTGCCGGAAACTAACTGGAGCCTGCTGGTTCAAGCGGTTGACCACTACGTGCCCGCCGTTGCAGCGCTAATGGATGAGTTTGATTTTTTACCGCGCTGGCGCCTTGATGACGTCATGATCAGCTATGCACCTCCTGGCGGCAACGTGGGCGCGCATATTGACCAATACGATGTCTTTTTGCTTCAGGCCAGCGGGCACCGTCGTTGGCAGCTAGGTGGCAAATTAACCGAAGATGCCCCGATCATCGCCGGTATTGATCTGCGCATCCTGCAAGAATTCACCATCGAGCCCGACTCAGACTGGGTGCTTGAACCGGGCGACATGCTGTACCTTCCCCCCGGCTGGGCGCACCACGGTGTCAGCCAAAGCGATGACTGCATGACTATTTCGCTCGGCTTTCGCGCGCCCTCTGCCGACGAAGCCATCACTTCTTATGCGGATTTTTTGGGCGAACAGCTTCCCGCATCCCAGCGCTATAGCGATGCGGGCATGGCGCCTGCAAATTTGACCGGCGAGCTAGACGATGCAGCCATTGAGCGTATGCGTCAGCTGATTGTGTCGACACTCGATAACCCGGTGCAGTTAGCGCAATGGTTTGGCCGCGTCATGACCCAGCCAAAATATGTTGATCAAGTTGTACCGCTTGAAACACCGCTGACCGAGGCGGCGCTTGTTGCTCAACTACAAGACGGCGAACCGCTTTATCACATGCCCGGCTCGCGCTTTGCTTGGCGCAGCGAAGCAGGCGGCACCACGCTGTTTGTCGATGGCGACAGCCACGCGTGTTCTGCTGAGCTAGCCCAGCGCTTAGCTGACGCAACCCCGATCTACGCCGAAGACCTTGAAATTGACGCTGCAGCAGCGCTGATTACACAGCTGGTAAACACCGGCAGCCTCGGCTTTATGAGCGATGAAGGCGACGACGAGGAGTATTAATGGCGATTGCCCACGTTAACTCTGGCGATTGGGAAACACTCGGCCCGGCTGCCAGTGAGATCCGCCGCCGAGTCTTTATTGACGAGCAAAGCGTGCCACAGGAAGAGGAATGGGACGGCCTTGACCCTGAGTGCCGGCACTTTCTAGCCATGCTTGACGGGCAGCCAGCAGGCACTGCCCGGCTGCTGCCAGATGCGCATATTGGTCGCGTTGCCGTGCTCGCTAACGCCCGAGGCACCGGCATTGGCGTACTGCTGATGAAGGCGGCGATTGAGGCGGCACGCCATGCGGGCCACTCTCAGGTAGCGCTTAGTGCCCAGGTTCATGCGCTGGCGTTTTATGAGCGGCTAGGTTTCGTCGCTCACGGTGATGAGTATATGGATGCGGGCATCCCACATCTCGATATGACGCTCTCACTGACGTAACAAGCCGCCGTAATCAATCTTTAGCACTGCCTCGGCAGTGCTTTTTTATGCCTGTTTGGCGAAAAACAACTACCTAAACCCGCCACAAACCCTCCCTTCCGCTACCCCCCTGTTGTCGGGTTACAACGCCCTGTGCACCCAAGTGTCAATTGTTGAATTGAGCATACTCACCGATAGTTGTTGCACTGCAGCGTTAAGGCAATGCGTTGCTAATTTGCGCAAGACCATTACGACTCAAGCCATCATTAAAGAGGGTATGCTCATGTCAGGACTACTCGACGATATCAAAGCCATGGCCCAACTACGCGAAGCACAGGGCGGCAAATGGGAAGCCATTAAACCTGAGTACGCCGCCCGAATGCGGGCTCAAAACCGCTTTCATACCGGCATCGACATTGCTCGCTACACCGCTAAAATCATGCGTGAGGATATGGCCGCCTATGACGCGGACACTGCGCAGTACACTCAATCGCTTGGCTGCTGGCACGGCTTTATTGGCCAGCAGAAGCTTATTTCGATCAAAAAACACTTTGGTACCACTAAACGTAGCTACCTCTACCTTTCTGGTTGGATGGTCGCCGCACTGCGCTCCGAGTTCGGCCCACTGCCTGATCAGTCGATGCACGAAAAGACCTCGGTCGCAGATCTCATTGCAGAACTTTATACGTTCTTGAAACAAGCCGATGCCTGGGAACTGAACCATCTTTTTCGCGCCTTGGGCGATGCTAAAGACGCGGGCAGTCGTGAGGAAGAACAGCGCCTGATCAGCAAAATCGACAATTATGAAACGCATATCGTGCCGATCATCGCCGATATCGATGCAGGCTTTGGCAATGCGGAAGCCACCTATCTGCTGGCCAAAAAATTCATCCAAGCGGGCGCCTGCTGTATCCAGCTAGAAAACCAGGTCTCTGATGAGAAGCAGTGTGGTCATCAGGACGGCAAAGTCACCGTCCCCCATGAAGACTTCCTAGCCAAAATAAACGCCGTGCGTTACGCCTTTTTAGAGCTGGGTATCGACGACGGCGTGATCGTGGCGCGCACCGACTCACTGGGCGCCGGTTTGACACAAAAAATTGCCGTTACGCGTGAACCCGGTGATCTCGGCGACCAGTACAACTGCTTCATAGACGGTGATGTGATTGAAAATGCTGCCGACATCAACAACGGCGATGTCGTCATCAAACAGAACGGCAAGCTGGTTAAACCTAAGCGGCTCGCCTCAGGCCTCTATCAGTTCAAGCCAGGCTCTGGCGAGGATCGCGTTATTCTGGACTGCATCACCAGCCTGCAAAATGGTGCGGACCTGCTGTGGATCGAAACCGAAAAGCCCCACGTTGGGCAAATTGCTAGCATGGTGAATCGTATCCGTGATGTCGTGCCGGATGCCAAGTTGGTTTACAACAACTCACCTTCGTTTAATTGGACGCTCAACTTCCGCCAGCAGGTGTTTGATGCTTGGCAAGAGGAAGGTAAAAACGTAGCGGCGTATCAGCGTGAAAAACTGATGAGCGCCGAGTACGACGACACCGAGCTTGGCCAACTAGCCGATGAATGGACCCGCAATTTCCAGCGTGACTCTTCTCGCGATGCGGGTATTTTCCACCACTTAATCACGCTGCCCACCTACCACACCGCCGCCCTGTCGACTGACAATCTGGCAAAAGGTTACTTCGGTGATGAAGGCATGCTGGCATACGTAAAGGGCGTGCAGCGTCAAGAAATCCGCCAAGGCATTGCCACGGTTCGCCATCAGGATATGGCCGGCTCCAACATTGGCGATGATCACAAAGAGTTTTTCCACGGCGATGCCGCGCTCAAAGCCGGTGGCAAAGACAACACCATGAATCAGTTTGGCTAATATAGACGTTTGATGCATTCATACGCTTATCGGAGCTTATAACAGGAGGCCTTGTGGTCTCCTGTTATAGTTATCGTGTAGTATTTGCACACTGCTTTCTTAATACGCTGTTACACTCTTGACTAAGCTATTTAGGGGCTATTATTTTTACGCATTGATCTTTTTAGATGATAGCTGGTCAAAGGTGGTAGTATCGGCTATCTTTAACGAACACTGTTCTATAACTGCAATCCACCTTTTGCCTACCTGTTGGTAGCAGCTATACGGGCGACAGTTACTCAAGACAGCTATTCAAGATAGTCATTCAAAATAGTTATTCAAATAGATATACCTTGGAGGTTTTAATGAAACGTCTTCTTCTTCCTGTTGCCGCAATGAGCATTCTTACGCTAGCGGGCTGTGCCAATACGTCTGGTTATTCTGGCGATGTCTATCGCGGAAGCCAAGCGCAAACGGGCCAAAACGTGACTTACGGCACGATCTCGGCGGTTCGTCAGGTACAGATTCAGGCTGAAAGCCGTGCGGGCGGGCTGCTGGGCACAGGTGGTGGCGCTATCATCGGTGGCCTTCTGGGCAGCCAAATTGGTGGCGGTTCAGGACGCCAGCTAGCCACCGTTGCCGGCGCACTGGGTGGCTCAGTAGCAGGTACTGCAGCGGAAGGCGGTGCTAACCGCGTAGCCGCGTTAGAAATGGAAATTCGCCGCGACGATGGCACTGACGTTGTCGTTGTACAGCGCGCGGATCATCCTTTCCAAGCGGGGCAGCGTGTACGTTTGATTGGTAATGGCGGCAGCATGAGCGTTGCGCCCTACTAACTAGTTGCGCCCTACTAACGAATAGTGACGGCTATTGAAGGCGATTTTTCACTAGCAGTTAAACGTTAGCAAAAAGCCCGGCCATCAATGATGGCCGGGCTTTTTTATCGAGTGCTACCAAGCGATGCTTAAAAGTTAGCCTTGTTGCCGGCCCAGCTTACTAGCGCCGAGACGCCCCAGCCGATAAGACATAGCAGTATCGCCACCAGCAGCATTTCAACTGGCTGCACCAGGGTCGTTGCGCCTAGTACCGCTAGCGTGATTACCCACAGGTAACGGTTATCACCGTCACTTTTCAAAAAGCCGGGCAGTACCTTATCTAGCCCCTGGCTAACGCCGTTGCTCCAGCGCTGATTGACAAAATATGCAATCAGGCAAAACGCGATAAGCCAAATAAAAAAAATCGTCATTGAGTGCTCCAAAATAATAGGGCAAAGGAAAAAGTGATGGTCGTAGGGTATCCCTGGTCACCCTAACGCGCAACACCGCCTAAAGGCTTGGATAGGAAAAAGCACCCTTACCCCCTGACAAGCCAGCACACACGCGTTACCATATTGGGACATGCACTCAGCTAAAGGTTATTCCATGCAAATTGCACAAAACTCGGTTGTCGCGTTCCACTACACACTGACCAACGATGCAGGTGAAGTGCTTGACAGTTCCGAAGGCCGTGAGCCGCTAACCTACCTCCATGGCGCTGGCAACATCATTCCGGGCCTTGAGAAGGAGCTTGAAGGTCGTGCAGCGGGCGAGAAACTTAATGTTGCAGTATCTCCAGCCGAAGGCTACGGCGAGCTGCAAGAAGAGCTGATGCAAGAAGTGCCTCGCGATGCCTTCCAAGGCGTTGAGAGCATTGAGCCGGGCATGCAGTTCCAAGCCCAGACTCAAGGCGGACCACTAATGGTTACCGTCAAGAAAATTGAAGGCGATACGGTGGTTGTTGATGGCAATCACCCACTGGCTGGGCAGAATCTCAACTTTGACGTTGAAATCGCTGAAGTCCGCGATGCAAGCGCTGATGAAGTTGAGCACGGCCACGTGCACGGTGAAGGTGGCGTTGAGCACTAAGTGCCTCGCGATACCGATCAGAAAAAAGGTGACCCTCGGGTCACCTTTTTTTATGCCTATGATTTAGGAACCCCCGATTAAGCGTCTTCATCACTGGGGATCAGCATTAGCTGCCCGTGACGAACGCTTCTTGATGAAATCACTTCGGCCGCAAACTGTTTTAACGCGCTCCCCTGGCCCTTGAGCAGAGCAACTTCGAGGCAGCTGTCATGGTTAATATGCACATGCAACGTTGAAAGCATCAGGTGATGATGGTCGTGAGAATGACGCGTTAAACGCTTAGACAGCTCCCGGGCTGCATGGTCATAAACATACACCAGCGCACCCATACAAGGCGCGTCGGGCGCAGCCTCTTCCCTCACCTGCTTTAAACCGCTGCGCGTTAAGTCGCGAATCGCTTCAGAGCGGTTCTGGTAACCACGCTCATGCATTAGCGTATCCACTTCTGCGAGAAGCTCCTGGTCAAGCGTTACCGTTACACGCTGCATTCACGCCCCCTTTGCTGATTGGCTGTTCACATCCTGACGGTGTCGCCAGTATGATGTTATTGTAAAAACATCATACTGACGACATAAAGGATCAAGCGATGGCTAAACCATTTAGGCCTATCTTACTGGGCATTACGCTAAGTTGTTTAGCTGTCGCCAGTGGCGTACAGGCAAAAGAGCAGTTAATCCTGGCGATTGGTGGAGAGCCCGAGCAAGGCTTCGACCCGCTGTTGGGCTGGGGGCAGTACGGCAATCCACTGTTTCAGTCAACGCTACTCTCGCGCGGCAAGGATCTATCGCCACAGGCGGAGCTTGCCACCGAGTGGTCACTTTCAGACGATCGACTGACCTGGACACTCATACTGCGCGACGATGCCCGCTTTTCTGACGGCACGCCGCTCACCGCTGAAGACGTTGCCTATACCTTCAACACAGCGGCACGCGCAGGTGGCCGGGCTGACCTCAGCGCCCTTGAAGTAGCCACGGCGCTTGACGACCATACCGTGACGCTACGCCTGCAGGCTCCGCGTATAACGTTTATCGACCAGCTGCTGACACTCGGCATTGTGCCCAGTGCCGAGCGCGACAACGGATACAGCGAGCGCTATGGTCGGCATCCTATCGGCTCTGGACCTTATCAACTGGTTGAATGGCAGGAAGGCGAGCAGCTGATTGTTGAACGCAATCCTTATTTCTACGGCCCCGAACCCACCTTTGAACGACTGGTATTTCTATTTACCGGTGAGGATACCACGCTAAGCACCGCCCATGCGGGCCAGGTAGATATCGCCTCCGCCCCTGCCGCACTGGCCTCCAACCTGCCGGCGCATATGAATCGAACCATCATGCAAAGCGTCGATAACCGCGGCATTCTGTTTCCCATGCAGCCAGCGAGTGGCGAGCAAGCGGCCTCTGGGGCGCCCATTGGCAATGACGTAACCGCTGACATTGCCATTCGCCAGGCGATCAATTTAGCCGTTGACCGCGACACATTGGTCGACGTGGCGCTTCATGGGTTTGGTCGGCCGGCATTTGGCCCAGCCGACGGCCTGCCTTGGAGCGCGGAAGAAGAGCAAATAGCAGCACCAAACCTTGGCCTCGCCGCCGAGATTCTTGACGGCGCAGGCTGGAAGCTGCGTGATGACGGCGTGCGCTATAAAGATGGCCTGCCTGCACGTTTTCGCCTCACCTATCCGTCAAGTGACACCACCCGGCAGCTACTCTCGGAAGTCAGTGCCGAGATGGTTCGCCCTTTGGGCATAGACATGCAGCCCACCGGCCGTCATTGGGATGAAATTAAGCGTGAGGCGCTGCACCAGGATGCCATCATGCTTGGCTTTGGCAGCCACAGCCCTCAAGAGATTTACTACCTTTTCCACAGCCAGCACGCGGGCAACGGTTTCTATAACAGCGGTTTCTACGCCAATGCTGAGGTTGATGCGAACCTTGACGCCGCCCAAGCGGCAGAAAGCGTTGCACAAGCCAACGACTACTGGCGCGCAGCCCAGTGGGGCGGCACAACAGGCTACGGCGTTCGCGGTGATGCTAGCTGGGCTTGGCTAGTCAATCTTGAGCATGTCTACTTTACCAACAGCTGCTTGGATGTGGGTGAGCTGGGCATCGCCCCGCATGGGCACGGCTGGCCGATCACTAGCAATCTGCTTGAATGGCGCTGGACGTGCGACTGATTAATTTCATAACGCAGGAATTAGCGCAGGGAATAGCCAAGCGTTTAGCGCGCCTAACACTGGTATTACTCTGCGTGGCATTGGTGTCATTTGGACTGATGATGGCTTCGCCAATTGATCCCATTGATGCCTACTTAGGCCCCCAAATGGCTCAGGTTAGCCCTGAACAGCGCGAGCTAATTGCCCAGCGCTGGGGGTTTGACGCGCCGCCTGTCGTACAGTTTAGCCACTGGCTGCGCCAACTATTGAGCGGCGACCTAGGCTGGAGCCATGTGTATAACCAGCCGGTCAGCGAAGTCATCGGCCAGCGCTTTCAGCGCTCCATTGCCCTACTCGGCGGCGCCTGGCTATTGTCAGCACTGCTAGGCTTTAGCCTGGGCGTTGTGGCAGGCGCCAAGGAGGGCTCAACGCTGGATAAGATCATCAGCACATACGCCTATATCACCGCCTCTACCCCCGCTTTTTGGCTGGCGATACTCGCAGTGCTGTTGTTTTCGGTATTTTTGGGCTGGACGCCCACTTGTTGCGCAGGCCCGACCGGGATCTTGAGTCAGCAGGTGTCGCTCGCTCAGCGCTTGCATCATCTCGTGCTGCCAATTGCCACGCTGGCACTGCTGGGCATCGCCAATATAACGCTGCACACGCGCCACCGCATGCTTGAATTTATGCGCTCAGAGGTGGCCACCCACGCCTTCGCCCAAGGCGCTAGCCGACTTGATGTGGCGTGGCGACACGGCATACGCCATGCATGCTTACCGGCAATGACGCTAGCGTTTGCATCCCTGGGCGAGCTGTTTGGCGGCTCTATCTTAATTGAGCAAGTATTCGCCTATCCTGGCCTGGGTCAGGCCACGGTGGCCGCTGGCCTGCGCAGCGATATTCCGCTCCTACTAGGCATTGCGCTTTTTACCGCCCTATTTGTCAGCATTGGCAATCTAATGGCCGATAGCCTTTACGGCGTTATCGATCCGCGAATCAAGCTGGGTGACCTATGATCCGCCATCAGCCGCGCCTGCGCGCCCTGCTCAGCGCTGGCATCACCCTACTGCTCATTATGGGGCTCATCGCCAGCCAGTGGCTGCTGGGAGACACTCCGCAGCAGATGCAGTTTGATGCACGGCTAGCACCGCCGAGCCTTGCTCATTGGTTTGGTACCGATGCGCTAGGGCGAGAGCTGTGGGCGCGCACTTTGGCGGGGCTTTCCATTAGCTTTTGGGTAGGCTGCCTGGCCGCTCTGCTGAGCACGCTGATTGCATTAAGCCTGGCGGCATTGGCCGCGCTGTCTAGGCGGCTGGATGCCCTGGTTAGCCTGCTGATAGATACGCTGCTTAGCGTGCCGCATCTTATTCTATTAATGCTCATCGCCTTTGCCCTTGGCGGAGGCACTCAGGCAGTGATTATCGCAGTTGCCGCCACCCACTGGCCTAGCTTAGCCCGCGTGCTGCGCGCTGAGCTACTGCACTTACGCCAGGCTCCCTACGTACGCATTTCCCGTGCGCTAGGCAAGTCACGCTGGTTTGTGCTGCATAGCCATTTACTACCTCACCTGCTTCCCCACTGTCTGATCGGCGCTTTACTGCTATTTCCTCACGCAATCTTGCACGAAGCGGCGTTAACGTTTTTAGGCTTTGGCCTAAGCCCTAGCCAACCCGCTGTTGGCGTACTGCTGGCTGAAGCCATGCGTTACCTAACGGGCGGCTATTGGTGGCTCGGGGTATTTCCTGGGTTAGGTCTACTCATCATGGTGCTGTGTTTTGCGCGCCTGGGCAGCAATCTAAGGCGAGCGCTATAGCGCTTTTTAAGCAACGGCTGATAAGAGGCTTGCCATGTTAACCATTGAACAGCTATCGCTACGCCTGCCCCACTACGGAACGGGGTATGCCGCCTGGTGGAAGCGTAGCTGGGCGACCTGCTTAGATAACTTATCGCTGCACTTTTTGACAGGCGAGGTACATGCATTGGTAGGCGCTTCGGGCGCCGGAAAGAGCCTACTGGCATATGCCATCATGGGGCTGCTGCCAGCATCGGCACGGCTCAACGGCCAGCTGTGCTATCAAGGGCAACTTCTCGACAAACGAAGCCAGAAAACGCTGCGTGGCCGTGAACTAGCGCTTATCCCGCAATCGTTGAACGCTCTGGACCCGCTGGTACGCACCCAGCGTCAAGTGGCCTGGGCAGCCGAGCGCGCAGGCCAGTCTTCGGGAAGCGCCCGGCAATCCGCTCGGCAAGCGTTGGACCACTACCGGCTAGATACTCGCGCCCAGCAGGCCTACGCTCATGAGCTTTCAGGTGGCATGGCACGCCGCGTTCTAACAGCCATGGCGCACGTTAGCCAGGCGCAGCTAGTGATTGCCGATGAGCCTACCGTGGGCCTTGATCCACATCAGCGCCAGCGCGTGCTGGCAGCGCTAAGAGACTTGGCAGACCAAGGCAAAACCGTCATTTTAATCACGCATGATCTTCGCCACGCTCTACCGATTGCCGACCGCGTCACTATTATGCGCAGCGGCAAGCTGATTGAAACCGCTCCGGCTCACGCCTTTCAGGGCACCGGCCGCTCGCTCACCAACGCCTATTCCCAGGCGCTGTGGCTAGCGCTACCCGACAATGCGTTTACGCTCCCCAAACCTTGCGCGGCATCTATCGCCGATAAAGCCGCCGGCATCAAGGCACAGCAGGAGATCAGCGTTGCTTAATGCGCATCAGCTTAGTTTTCAATTTACAGCCGGGGTGCCGCTGCTGCAGAACGTTTCCCTAGCGATAGAGGCTGGGCAGTGGGTAGGACTAAGCGGCGATTCTGGGGCGGGAAAATCAACGCTAGGAAAACTGCTGGCAGGCTATTTAACCCCGCACAAGGGCAATGTCATCCTGGACAATGCGACACTTCCCACAAGCGGCGTGCAGCCCGTACAGTGGCTACCGCAGTCGCCGGAGCTTGCGGTTAATCCGCGCTGGCGGGTGGCTAAAATATTACGTGAAGCCTGGACGCCCTCTGAGGCGCAGTGCCAAGCGTTTGGCGTGCAGCCCCACTGGCTATCGCGCTTTCCCCACGCGCTTTCGGGAGGCGAGTTACAGCGGGTTTGCGTGCTACGCGCCCTGGCACCAGGGGTGCGTTTTTTGGTTGCCGATGAAATCTCGACCATGCTCGACCCCATCACTCAGGTTGAGCTTTGGCAGGCTTTAAAGCAGAAGGCGGAACAACGCCGCCTGGGTGTGCTGGTGATTAGCCACGATACCGCGCTACTGAAACGGCTATGCACACAGCGCTATCACTTAAGCAATGCTCAGCTTACGCCTATCAGCTAGCGGCCTGACGGCGTTCGAAACGCCATAGTCCAAAAGCAATCGTTAGCGTAATGCTCAGCAATAGCCATGACCCTACGGCAACGCCTGACCAACCGGCCCAGCGCCAGAATGGCTCTAGCCAGAAACCCCCAAGGCTTGCCCCCGTATAATAGAACACCAGATACAGCGCTGAAGCACTGCCGCGGGCTCCCTGGGCGTAGCGTCCCACCCAGCTAGAGGCCAGTGAGTGGGTTAAGAAAAAGCCAAAGGCGTTAACGCTTAGTCCAACGATAATCAGCACCAGCGATTCCGACAACGTGATGGCAGTACCCAGCATCAAGATCATCACCCCTACCATCATGCACGTCGCGGGTGAAAAACGTCCGGCTAAACGTCCTGACATCATGGAACCAAAGGTGCCTCCCAGATAGGTCAAGAAAATCAGCCCCAGGCCGCTGGCCGCCAGCGTGTAGGGCTCGTCGGCCAGCCGGAAGGTGATATAGCTGTATTGATTAATAAAGATTAAAAAGTTGATGCCACCCAAGCAATAGGCGGCGAGCAGTATCGGACTACGCAAATGCCCCAGTAGATCACTGGCCGCTTTACGCAGCTCAAAACGCTGGGGTACAAACGCGCGGCTGTTAGGCAGCAGGCGCCAAAACACCATGCAGCCAACCAGGGTAATGATGCCTACGGCTAAAAAAGCAGCGGTAGGGCCGCCTATCTCGGCGGCGGCACCGCCCACAATTCGCCCGCTAATACCGCCGAGCGAATTAGCGCCGATATAAAGCCCCACGGCACTTAGCAGTGCGGGCTTTTCAAACTCATCACCCATCCAGGCAATCGCGACGGCCGGTAGCCCGCCCAGCACAAACCCCTGCACTAAGCGCAGCAGTAACAAGCTTTCAAAAGTAGGCGCGAAGGCCAAAGCAAGAGAGCAGCCGCCTGCCAGCAGCAGGGTAATACGCATAATGCTTTCGCGGCCAATAGCATCTGAAAGCGGCCCGAAGACCAGCAGTGCCAAGGCAAGAGAAAGCGTCGAGACCGACATGAGTAGACTAACGCCGAGGGTAGAGACATCGTAGGTCTCTTTTAGCCCTGGCAACAGCGGTTGGGGCGCGTATAAATTGATAAAAACGAGAAATGAACCCAGGCAAAGCGCCAAGGTAGCGCGCCACCAGGCGCGCGTTTTGGCTTCAATCATGCCATTCCTAAAGTAAGCGGCGTTTGGCTACTAGAAATTACTGCCTAACTGAGCCAAATGGGTTGGCTCCAGCGCCCGGCGTGCCTGCCAGTAGTAGCGCTGCCAGTAACTATTATCCAAGCTGGAAATAATTACCCCTTTTGACGTTGAGGCATGGAGAAAATAGCCATCGCCTACGTAAATGCCCACGTGGTTATAGCGGCCCGGGGGACTGAAGAACACCAGATCGCCCGCCTGTAGCTCTTGGCGGTCGATCGAGCGTCCCTCGTGTACTTGACCACGGGTGGAGCGCGGCAACTCTAAATTGAAAGTGTCTCGGTAAACATTGCGAACCAGGGCCGAGCAGTCAATGCCTCTTTCTGACGTGCCGCCAATTCGGTAGGGCGTTCCTGCCCATCGCTGGTGCTGTGCCAGAAGTGCCTCGCGAACAACCGTTGGTGGCGGAACTTGCTGACTAAGCAGTTGAGCATTGATGGGATCAATCGGCGACATTTGCGGATTGGCCCCTATTCCCGGCAACGACATAGAGAAGTAGTTCTCAGGGGCTTGCATGTTGCTCTGTCGAGAAGATCCCGCACAGCCAGCCACCAATGTAACTAAAAAACAGACACTTGCAACACGGACAGCGGTCACAGCGGGGCGTGGCAACGCAACCATGCGATTAACCTCAAGACATGTATAGGAGTATGATATGACAAAACTAATTTTTTCAACGCACGACTATAAGCTAGTTATCATGTGTTTGGCGAGCATCAATGTAAGGTACGTTGATCGCCCGGCAACGTATCGATATGCAAGGGTGCAAAATGGCGCGGTTTATTACCTGGAAAATCCAGGCTCACCCACGGCCCTGCCAAAACGGGCGCACCGCAGACCCAGGCCACTAACGCCTGACGAAAACCGGCTAAAAAGCTTTCGCGTTCAGGGGTTTCGCCCATAAAAAACGAGAAGCCTGCGTACATACCCTTCGCATATTCCTGCCAGCCCGCGTAATGGTTCGCGGCCAGCTGGTAGGCGCTGTCCAGCACCGTCGCAAAGGCTTGACCGTCTAGCCAACCAAGCTGTCGGGCGGCAATCGCCAAGTCAACCAGCTGAGCAATATCCCACGCCGCCATATCGACATCATTACAGCTATCTTCATTGTCGCGAACGCGGCGTAAGCGCAGCAAATGATGGCGCTCATCTTCAGCGCAGTCGCCGGACTCCAAAATGGCGATTTCGGCATCCAACCGCTCGGGGTTCAGCGTGTAGGGCGCGTAGTTAATCTGATATTCCTGACGATCGCCAGACTCCAGCATATAGGCCAGGAACTCTTGCATATCGTCAGCGCTGTTCAAATGGTAATGGCTGTCCACCCACTCGCGGATTTCAGCGCACTCGCGGATGCTCTCAGGCTGAGGCTCGCTCCATACGGCGCTATTCAACGGCCCTACCAACGACATGGCAGTGAAGTGGCTTAAGGTGGGCCGGCTGCCCGGCTCGCACCATGCATCGTGGCGCCAGTCCAGCCAGTGAAACAGGCTGCCGGGGTCTTCAATGTGCCAAATAATTTCATTGATTAGCGAGGCGTGCTCAGGCTCTGGCAGGCAGCTTTCCCAGGCAAACCATGCCTCTAGCAGACGCTTTGCATTGGGATAAAAACGACACAGGCAGCTGCGCAATTCGCTGGCGTACGCCATTAATGGGTCACGCTCTAACAGCCCGCTATCCAGCGACATGTGCAGGTAGAAAGCGAATTTCTCGGCCATGTGAATAGTCGCCGCATGGCGGCTGACACCCTTAACCGCATTGCGCTGCTTAAGCTCTTCAGGGGTCGGCTGCCCAAACCAGCTTTGCGACGGTGGCAGCACGCCGTGGACGGCATCGGCGGCTAGCTGATTGAGGTGATGCGCCTGCGCCGGTAGCCAGTAGCGCGCTAACGCACCGGCCCCCTCATCGGCATAAAGATCTAAAGACTCCTGCAGATACAGCGCCGCATCGGCGCGCTGCTCTTCGGCAAGCGCGGCGGAAGGATCTATCTGACGCAGCATGACATCGGGTTCGCGAACGCCTGCCAGCGCTAAAAGCCAGTGATGAGAGGTATTACGCCACTGACGAATACGAGCTTGCGAGGCCTTGCGCGTCGTCTCATCTAACAATTTGTTGGGTGCAGTCTGCCACGGACTATGGTCGCTATGAAGCAGCAGCTGATGCCGTTCGCTGGGCGTTTTATCACGCCGATCAATACCATCAAACAGGCTCTGCCCTCGCCCGTAGGCATCAACAAGCGCCTGCCAGTCAGGGTAGCGGACACTAATTAAATCGGCGGCGTGGCCCGCCAGGTCATCGGCTTCCTCTTGACTAAGCCAGCCACAGCAGGCGCCCGCCCAAGCGAGTTCCACCAAACGCATCCAGTCCCAGGCCGCCCACTCTAATGGCTCGACTTGGGTAACAAACTGATTCAACACCGGCGCATAGGGTGACTCTTCTACCACGCTACGCTGCCATTCCATGCGCTGCGCATTATCCATACCCAATAGCTCACGCGCTTCGATATCCCAGCGCTGACGCTCGCCCTGCGCGCCGAGCCAAAGCATCGCACCGAGCAGTGCGTCACGATCACGCACATCCCACACGTGGGCCAGCCACTCGGTGGCATCAGGCCAGTCCGTTTGACTAGCAGGATAGGCAATGATCGGCCGAAATAGCGCGCATAGCCGCCAGCTTTGCGCCTGAGGCTGCTGGGGCCATAGCGGCGACGGAGCCGAGCATTGGCTTAAAGCACGTTCAAGCGAGCCCCACGTAATGCCTTCGCCGTTAGTTTCAAGGTTCGCCAATGTCTGGCAGGCATCCATAAAGCGATCGTCGGCGCCAAATTCCCAGCCTCGTGCACCTAGCGAACGACGCAGGTCGGCCAGCCAAGCACGCAAATCGTTGTAGTCACTGGTGATGCGACGCGTTAAATGGTGCGCCCAGGCTTGCGCTTGGCTGGGTTCAAGCCAGCCTGCGGCGCCTGCTAGGGCTGCCCACTCCAGGCCGCCAAGTAAACGGTCAGCGCGACCTGCAGGGGCACCCAGGCCGTGAAACAGCTGTTCAGCCAGCTCTCCACGCCCGGTAATCCCTAATTGCAGCAGGCGCTGCTCCGCCGCTCCTGCGTCGACCGCCAGCGGATGAGAAGTAACCGCCCAATCGCACAGCAAAAGCTGCTGGGCCCACCAGGCATTTAACGCGTCGGTCAAGAGGCACCTCGAGAAAACACAATGTCGCCAGCAAGGAGCTGGAATAAAGCCGCTTAGTGTAACGGAAAGTGGCGCAAACACCGAGAGTCAGAGGCGCCCGCGGGTAGAGGTAGGCGTAAAACAACACCGCCCGGCACAGGGCCAGGCGGTTGTCATGCAGCGAGCCGTTAAATGGCTACGCTTTTCTGACCTTACTAATGACCCACAGTAGCACCACGGCACCAACTATTGCGGTAACCAGTGAACCGATGAAGCCACCTGAGGAAAGGCCTATCAGGCTAAACAGAAAACCGCCAATGACCGCGCCAACAATACCCACACCAATGTTACCGAGGATGCCAAAGCCGCCACCACGCATGATGTTGCCAGCAATCCAACCAGCTAAACCACCAATGATTAACCATGCAATAAAGCCCATATAGTCTCCTTACTATTTCAATTACAGGTTTTAGTTACGCGTTTTACCTAGCCGTCGCGCTTGTTCTACCATAGCACACAGCGCTACTGTTCTGCGCCTAGTCAGTATAGATGCTTGGCAACTTTTAAAGGAAAACTCATGATCCCCGACTCGCTCAAACAGCTGCTTAACAGCACACAGGGCCAACAAACGGCCCAGTGGGAAGGCCGCGACGTGGTACTTTTCAATATGCCTTGGGGCGAATTGGTGATCAGCCTACAGGGGGCTCATGTACTGCATTTTCGCCCCATGGGAGACACTGATTGGCTATGGTTGACGCCCACGCCGCAGGCGTTACCAGGCGCTATACGGGGCGGCATTCCGGTCTGCTGGCCGTGGTTTGCCGACGAACGCTATGCCGATGAAAGCCCTAATCATGATGGCCCTTTTCATGGCCTCGCACGCCACGCCGACTGGCGCTTAGACGTCGTGGACGAGCATGCCGAAGGCATTGAAGTGCATCTTTCTCCAGAGCAGCGCCTGCATACTCAGTTGACTGCGCGGCTGGTCGTTCAAGCGAATGCTCAGCGGCTCAACGTTGAGCTCATTAGTGAGAATATTGGCGAAACGCCGGTCAAAACGAGCGCCGCACTGCACACTTACCTAGCCGTTGCCGATGTCCATCAGTGCCGTCTGGAAGGCCTTTCCGGAGCGCGCTATCTCGACAAGCTGCGCGACTTTGCCGAAAGCGAACAGCAAGGCACGCTGGCGGTTCAGGGGGCGGTAGACCGCATCTATCATACCAACGCAGCAGTGCTGCTAAGCGACGGCGAGCGCAGCCTGCGCATCAGCAAGCAGTCGAGCGACTCAACCGTAGTATGGCATCCCAACAACGACCTCCCTAGCGATACCCCCGCCGAGGCAGCACGTCATTTTATCTGTGTCGAAGCCGCCAATACGCGCCTGGACCCTGTTTGGCTCGTGCCCGCTGCCCAGCACCTGCTAGGCACCACCTTGAGCCGCGGTTAATCGTCCGTTCATCAATGTGTTGCTACGCTATACGCTGTTAATCTCGACGCTATTAACCTAGACACCGTTAATCCAGACAGGGCTACTCTACACATGGCTAATCTGTGCCAGCGCTATGATTGACCACATAGCGCATACTGCGACTAGTGAATGCCACAATAGATAGCGGCTTTGACGATGAGTGGCAGAGCCAACGTAGGAAAGCAACATAAAAGGGATCGATAGGATGCGCCAACCGTTAAGTCGCGAACTAAGCAATTTGCTAGAGCGAGGGCGCGATCGCCAGCTGCGCTTAGCGGTCACGGGCCTCTCTCAAGCGGGCAAAACTGCTTTTTTGACCTCGCTGGTCAATCAGCTACGCCATGCCGGCATCGAAGCACGGCTTGACTTGCTACCTGCCGCCCGCGAAGGCCGTCTGCTCGGCGCACAGCGGCTTAATCAGCCCGACCTGGGCGTGCCCCGCTTCCCCTATGATCCGGGCATGGCCGCACTGCGCGATACGCCACCACGCTGGCCAGAACCCACCCGTGGCATCAGTGAATTACGCTTACAGCTGCGCTACCGCCCTGCCCGCAGCGGCTGGCTTACGCCTGAGATTGCTCACCTTACCCTGGATCTTTTTGACTACCCCGGCGAATGGCTGCTCGATCTACCGTTATTACAGCACGACTTTTACAGCTGGAGCCAAGCGCAGGCAATGCATGAGGGCGAACAACGCCGCGGCCTATTTAGCGAGTGGCTGACAGCCGTGGCATCGCTCGACCCGGCCAGCGAAGCCGATGAAGCCCAGCTCGCCGCGCTAGCCGAGGAATATGCGCAAGGATTACTCCGTGCCAAACAGGCCGGCTTTTCTGATCTTCAGCCAGGCCGCTTCTTGCTGCCGGGTGAGTTAGAAGGTGCCCCGGTGCTGCAATTTTTCCCTCTGCCGCAGCTAAGCGCCTCAAAAGAGGCGCTAGAAGCATTGCCGGCTAACAGCCTCTACGCCACGCTGGCCGCGCGTTTTCGCTACTATCAACAGCAGGTAGTAAAGCCCTTTTACCGCGATCACTTTCGCCGCTTTGATCGTCAAATCGTACTGGTGGATGTGCTCGGTGCGCTCAACGCGGGGCCTGAACGGTTTGAAGACCTTTCCCGCGCGCTGCGCCAACTAATGCACAGTTTTGATTACGGCAAGCGTAGCCTGCTCACGCGCCTATTCGCACCAAGAATTGATCGCCTAGCGATTGCGGCGACCAAGGCCGATCACGTCACACCCGACCAACATGGTCACGTGATACAGCTGCTTGAAGCCCTTTTGGCAGAGCCGCTGAAAGATCTGCGCTTCGCCAACGTGCCTGTCAAAGCACTTTCGCTAGCGTCGATACGCGCCACAGAAGCACGTGAAGTGACTCACGAAGGTAAGCGATCGCCTGCACTTCGCGGCACGACGCTTGAAGGCGAAGACGTGCTGGTTTATCCCGGCGATGTGCCCGCTAGACTACCCTCCGCTGATTTCTGGCAACAGCAGGGCTTTGATTTTCCAGGTTTTCGCCCAATGCAGAGCCACTCAGAAGCGCTAGATCATATTCGCATGGACGCCGCCATCGACTGGCTGATTGGAGACAAATTGACATGACCACCCCTCAGCCACGCCGTCACTTCACGCTGGATGACAGGCCAGATAACACCCCGGAAGTAGACCCCGCTCTGCGTCAGCGCGAAGCCTTTGCGGGCACCAGTGAGCATCATCCGCTGGCACCGGTTGCGGAAGAGAAAGCACTGCCTGCCGCCAGCCTAGGCGCTCCGCGCAAGCGCCGCTGGGGGATGCTGTTTGCCTTAGTAGGCAGTGCTGGACTGGGTACGGCAGAGCTGGTCACCGGCATTCCAGACGCGCTGGCCCAGTCTCAGTGGCTCGCCATTGCGTGGCAGCTATTTGGCATTAGCCTGATTGGTTTAGGCAGCCTTTCACTGCTCAAAGAACTGGGCCGTTTGCGTCGCTTAAAACGCCACGACAAACTGCGCGGTGATCTTACTGAGCTGCCCTTACGCTCCCCCCGCCAAGCGCTCGCCATGGCTGAGCAGCTTAAACGCCAGCTCAAGCTCGCCGATGATGATCCCCACTGGCTGGCTTTTCAAGGCGCCAGCCAGCCTCATCATAGTGGGGAAGAAATTCAAACGCTGCTGCGCTATCACCTTCTGGCACCGCGTGATCGTGAGGCCCAGCGACTGATTACCCGCATGTCGAGTGAAACCGCGATTATGGTGGCGATCAGCCCGCTAACACTTGTTGATATGGCGCTAGTGGCCTGGCGCAGCTTAGCGATGGTCGATCGATTATGCCGTCTTTACGGGCTTGAACTAGGCTACGCCAGCCGCCTGCGGCTGTTTCGCAACGTACTACACAATATGGCCTTCGCCGGTGCTAGTGAATTGGCCACCGAGGCCAGCATGGATATGCTTTCGCTCGATTTAGCCGGCCGCCTTTCTGCCCGTGCAGGGCAAGGGCTCGCCACCGGGCTGCTGAGTGCTCGCTTAGGACTACGTGCCCAGCGCCTTTGCCGCCCGATACCTTTCACGACCGAAGAGCAACCCAGGCTGGCTGATCTACGCCAAGACCTGTGGCGTCAGATCAAGCGCTTAGATAAAGAAACCGTTGCGCAGAGCCGCTGAGAAGGTAAACAACAGCCAACTTTTTTCGCCAACAGGCTGGGATTCAACGCTGCGTAACTTCATGATGGGGTTTTAGTTAGCATGCTCCAATGAGGAATAATTGGTTATGAGCACTCCCAATGAGTCGGAGCCGCACTCGGTTGCAGATGACATGCAAACCGACTACGTCGTCGGCCAGGACAATATTAAGGGGCAGTTTGGCCCCATCGGCTTCGATATCCACAACCGCGTCTTTATGGTATCGGCACTGGCCTCGGCCACATTCATCATACTCACACTGCTGTTTCCCGAACGAGCGGAAAGTATTTTCCAGTCCATTGTCGCTTTCTCAACGGGCACGCTGGACTGGTATTTCATGATTTTGGTCGATTTCTTTATTCTGTTTTGCTTAGCGCTGGTTGTTCTGCCTTATGGATCAGTCAGGCTGGGCGGTGCCGATGCACGACCCGACTATAGCTACCTCTCCTGGTTCGCGCTGCTATTTACCGCAGGTATTGGCATTGGCCTACTGTTCTTTGGCGTACTGGAGCCGGTTTATCATGCCAACGTTTCGCTGCCACTGGGCATTGAGTCACCGTTCGGTGCCAATGGCGAGCTGAACCCTGAAGCTGTTGCTAACGCCAGTGCGATGGGCCTTGCAGGCACCTATCTTCACTGGGGTATACATGGCTGGGCAGTTTATGTAGTCATGGCATTAGGGCTAGGTCTGTTTACCTATAATAAGGGTCTACCCTTCTCGATTCGCTCGGTATTTTTTCCGATACTGGGTGATCGTGTCTGGGGCTGGTGGGGCCATGTGATCGATATCCTGGCGGTATTTTCCACCTTATTTGGGTTGGCTACATCGCTTGGGTTAGGGGCACAGCAGGCCAATGCGGGGATGAACTTCGTCTTCGGTATGGAAGTAAACACCACGACCCAGGTCATCGTGATCGTACTGGTCACGGCGGCGGCTCTGGTCTCGGTCTGGCGTGGACTAGAGGGGGGCGTTAAAAAGCTCTCCGAAATTAATATGGTGCTGGCGGTCCTGTTCTTCTTCTTCGTACTGCTTGCTGGTCCGACCTTGCTAGCCTTAACCGGATTCTGGTCGGGACTCACCACCTATGTCACTGAGTTTCTGCCGTTATCAGCGCCCTTTGGTCGTGACGACGATGCCTATCGCCAGGCCTGGACAATTTTCTACTGGGCTTGGTGGATCAGTTGGGCACCTTTCGTCGGTATGTTTATCGCCCGTGTATCAAAGGGCCGTACGGTGCGTGAATTCATACTTTGTGTATTGCTGGTTCCCAGCCTGTTTATCTTTATCTGGATGGGCGTATTTGGCTCAACGGCGCTTGAACAGCTCTATGCTGACCCGACAACCAGCCTGGTCAAAGAGTACGTGATCGACAATTACAGACCCGAGCTTTCGCTGTTCGGCATGCTGAATGAGTTACCACTGACAGGCCTGATGTCGACGCTTGGCATTATTCTGGCGCTGATTTTCTTTATCACATCGTCAGATTCAGGCTCTCTGGTAATTGATACCATCACTGCCGGTGGGAAAATTGATGCCCCCCGCCCACAGCGGATGTTCTGGGCAATCATTGAAGGTCTGATAGCGATTGTGCTGCTTATCGGCGGTGGCCTGACCGCACTTCAGGCAGGCGTCACCGCGACGGCCATTCCGTTCTCGATCGTGATGCTGCTGATGTGTTATTCAATCATCAAAGCGCTTAATAGCGAACTGCGTCTGATACGCTCCTGAAAAGAACATCCCTGCGGAGAGATCAGCAGGGATGTTTAATGTGTTCCTCAACGCTTAAAGCTTAAACCGCTGTTGCAGCCACTTGGCAACAGCGGCGTCCCCATGATGGCCGATACGCTCGGCACCCTTTACGCGATCAAATAGTGCCGGGTGGGCATTAGCCATTACCTGTGCCTCCCCTGCCAAGTTGAGCATTTCGGTATCGTTGAGATTATCTCCAAAGGCTAGGCACGCCGCCGGGGTTAAATCTAATCGTTCAAGCAGCGCTGCTAACGCTACGCCTTTGTTGACCCCACCCGCCATAATTTCCAGCGAATAATCTGTTGAATAGGTAATGTGCAGCGCGTCGCCATAGGCCTCTTGAACCTGAGCTTCAAGGCGTTTTAGCGCATTAGGATCACCTAAATAGAGCACTTTGCCGACGCCACTGCTATCCATCTGTGCGGGGGGAACTACCTGATAGCGAAAACCGGTGGACGCGTGCAGGGTGAGCAACTGCGGAGCATCCTGGTCAATATGCCAGCCGCTTTCGCGGTACAGATTAAGCCGCACTTCCGGCGGACGCGGCAGATTGATCAGCGCCTGCGCGTGCTCAGCCGCCAAGTGAGATGACGCCAGCAGCCTGCCTGCCGGATCGTGAACATAGGCACCGTTGGTACTGATCAGATGCGCAGGGATCGCTAGCTGATCGCGAAACACCTTCATATCATCATAGTGACGGCCCGAGGCAAGCGCCACATGATGGCCTTGCTTGACCAGCGATCGCAGTACCTCAACCGTGCTGGGGTGTAGCGTGTGGTCGCCCCCTAACAGGGTTCCATCCAGGTCAGAAACAATCAGGCGAGGTGTCATAGCGCGCTCCATGGGCGTGGCTGTTTAGCTTAACCGATTCGGCTGAGCGCTTGTAAGCCTTTGACTCGCCGTCATCAGCGCCAACTTCGCATGGCGACAATTGGCGCGGCCTGCGGGAATCCGTATAGTGGCACCCTAACTCTCGCCAACTGATTGAGCTCATGCTTCAGAATAACTCCATGCTTGCCCAGCTCAAGCAACAGATTCGTCAAACCACCCCCCGCGCTGAAGGGGTGATCAAAGCCACCGACAAAGGCTTCGGTTTTCTCGAAACCGACGACGGTGAATCTTATTTCGTGCCGCCGCCGGCCATGAAGCAAGTGCTTCACGGTGATCGCGTGGAAGCGGTTATCCACGAGAACGGTGACAAAAAATCCGTTGAGCCCGAAAAGCTGATTGAGGCTGGGCTGGATCGATTTGTGGCCCGCGTGCAAAAGCGTGAAGGTCGGCTTGCCGTGGTACCCGATCATCCGTCGATTAAAAATGTGATCAAGGCGCGGATTAAAAACAGCCTTGATGAAAACAGCATTGCCGACGGTGACTGGGTCGTTGCGCGCCTGGTGCGTCATCCACTCAAAGCCGATGACCGCGCCTTCTTTGCCCAGATTGATGAGCTGGTTGCTAAAAGTGATAACCCGGCCGTGCCATGGCGCGTTACCCTGGCCCGCCACGCGCTGGAGCAAGAATGCCCCGATGCAGGCAGCGAATGGCCTTTGCATGATGAAGGCCTTACCCGCGAAGATTTAACGTCCACGCCCTTCTTCACCATTGATGGTGAGAAAACCCGCGATATGGATGATGCTTTGCACGTCGCCATCCGTGCCGAAGGCGGCTGGCGTTTAAGCGTGGCCATTGCCGACCCCACCGCCTACGTGGAAGAAGGCCATGCCGCTGATTTAGAAGCCCGCGTTCGCGCCTTTACCGTTTACCTGCCTGGCCAGAATGTCACCATGCTGCCTGAACAGCTGGCCGACGACCTCTGCTCGCTGTGGGAAAACCAAGATCGCCCCGCGCTAGCCTGCACGCTGGACATCAATGCCGACGGCAGCCTGGGCGAGTATCGCTTCTTTGCAGCCAATGTTAAGTCCCACGCCAAGCTTGTTTATGACAACGTTTCTGACTGGATTGAAGGCCAAGGCGACTGGGCACCGGCGGACGATATCGCCGAGCAGCTCTCAGCGCTGCGCGACTTAACCGAAGCGCGTACCGCTTGGCGCAACGAACACGCACTGGTGTTTAAAGACCGCCCGGACTACGTCTTTGATTTGGATGCGGCCGGTAACGTATTGGCAGTGCGCACCGAAGAGCGCCGCATTGCCAACCGCATGATCGAAGAATCGATGATTGTGGCCAATGCCTGCTGCGCCGACTTCTTGGCAAACAACATCGGCCACGGGATCTTTAACGTGCACCGCGCGTTTGAACCGGAAAAAGCCGAAGCCGCCCAGGAATTCCTGGCAGGCCAGGAGATCGTGGTAGATCGCGAAGCGTTAACCGAGCTTGCCCGCTACACCGAGCTTAAGCGCGCACTGGAAAGCCGCGATGACGCTTGGCTAGACGCTCGCCTGCGCCGCTTTCAAGGCTTCACGATGATGTCGGCACAGCCTGGCCCGCACTTTGGCCTGGGTCTTGCGGCCTACGCCACCTGGACCTCGCCAATCCGTAAGTACGGCGACATGGTCAACCACCGCCTCATCAAACTTGTGCTTAAAGGCGAACAGGCCCCCGCCGAAGCTACTCAGCAGCTCACCGAGCAGTTGACGGAGCGCCGTCGCTTGAATCGTATGGCCGAGCGCGATGTTAAAGACTGGCTTTACGTCCGCTATCTAACGCCTGCCGCGCAGAATCAAGACACGTTTGAAGCCGAAGTTATGGCCATCAATCGTGGCGGCATGCGCGTTCGTCTGCTTGAAAATGGCGCAACGGCGTTTGTGCCCGCCCCCTTAATGCACAGTGATCGCAGCAAAGTGGTGATTGATGATAAAGAGGGCCGTATTCAGATCGAAGGAGAAGAACGCTATAAGCTGGGCGATCCGCTTCGCGTCGTGCTGACCGAAGCCCGCGAAGAGACGCGCTCACTGGTCGCTAAGCCTGCTGTTTAACGACAAAACACGACGTTAGTCAAAACGGCGCTTATTTAAGCGTCGTTTTTTTATAGGCAAAAAAAAAAGAGCACCCGAAGGTGCTCTTTTGAAGCGTCAACGCTAACCGACCGGCACTTACCAGCCAGTGACTTCTTTTAGCGCATCGCCAATTTCAGCCAAAGAGCGCACGGTTTTAACACCGGCGTCTTCAAGGGCCGCAAACTTCTCGTCAGCGGTGCCTTTACCGCCAGAGATGATCGCGCCCGCATGGCCCATACGCTTGCCAGGAGGTGCAGTAACACCGGCAATGTAAGAAACCACTGGCTTAGAAACGTGGTCTTTAATGTAAGCCGCCGCTTCTTCTTCAGCCGTACCGCCGATTTCACCGATCATAACGATGGCTTCGGTTTTCGGGTCTTTCTCGAACATCTCAAGGATGTCGATGAAGTTAGAACCAGGAATCGGGTCGCCACCGATGCCAACACAGGTAGACTGACCAAAACCGTGATCAGTTGTCTGCTTAACGGCTTCATAGGTCAAGGTACCTGAACGCGATACGATGCCGACGCGGCCTGGCAGGTGAATGTGCCCTGGCATAATGCCGATTTTGCATTCACCCGGTGTAATAACACCTGGGCAGTTAGGGCCGATCAGACGTACGCCCAGCTCGTCGCATTTAACTTTTGCTTCGAGCATATCTAGCGTAGCGATGCCTTCAGTGATACACACAATCAGCTTGATACCGGCATTCGCCGCTTCAAGGATTGAGTCTTTACAGAATGGCGCCGGTACGTAGATAACGCTAGCTTCCGCGCCGGTTTTCTCTACCGCTTCTTTAACGGTGTTAAACACGGGCAGACCGAGGTGCGTTTGGCCGCCTTTGCCCGGCGTAACACCACCGACCATTTGCGTACCGTAGGCAATCGCCTGCTCGGAGTGGAACGTGCCCTGGCCACCGGTAAAGCCCTGGCAGATGACCTTGGTGTTCTTATCGATCAGGATGCTCATTACTTGCCCTCCGCCGCTTTAACGACCTGCTGAGCCGCGTCGGTCAGACTGGTAGCCGCGATGATATTCAGACCGCTAGACGCTAATTTTTCAGCACCCAGCTCGGCGTTGTTACCTTCTAGACGTACGACAACCGGCACATTGACGCCGACTTGCTCAACGGCACCGATAATGCCTTCAGCAATCATATCGCAACGTACGATACCGCCGAAGATGTTAACCAGTACGGCTTTAACATTGTCGTCAGACAGGATGATTTTGAACGCTTCAGCTACGCGCTCCTTGGTTGCGCCGCCGCCGACGTCCAAGAAGTTTGCTGGCTTGCCGCCGCTCAGGTTAACGATATCCATCGTACCCATGGCCAGGCCTGCGCCATTTACCATGCAGCCGATGTTGCCATCAAGCGCCACATAGTTAAGCTCCCACTTCGCCGCATCGGCTTCGCGCTGGTCTTCTTGAGACGGGTCGCGCATAGCTTGCAGGTCTGGGTGGCGGTACAGCGCATTGCTGTCGAGGCCCAGTTTGGCGTCGAGGCAGTGCAGATTGCCTTCTTCGGTGACAACCAGCGGGTTAATTTCCAACAGCGCCAAGTCTTTGTCGTGGAACAACTGCGACAGACCCAGGAAAATCTTGGTGAACTGTTTGATCTGGTCGCCTTTCAGGCCCAGTGCAAACGCTAGTTCACGCGCTTGGTACGGCTGTGCGCCGACCAGCGGATCGATTTCTGCTTTAAGAATTTTTTCCGGCGTTTCTTCTGCCACTGTCTCGATCTCTACACCACCTTCGGTAGAAGCCATGAAGACAACGCGACGGGTAGTCCGATCAACAACAGCGCCGAGGTACAGCTCGTCAGCAATGTCAGTGCAGGTTTCAACCAGAATCTTGGCAACCGGCTGACCTTTTTCGTCAGTTTGGAAGGTTACTAAGTTCTTGCCTAACCATTTTTCTGCGAATGCTTTGGCTTCAGCCGGATCTTTGATCAGCTTAACGCCACCCGCTTTACCGCGGCCACCAGCGTGAACCTGGGCTTTAACAACCCACATGTCTCCGCCGATTTTTTTGCAAGCTTCTTCCGCTTCTTCGGGGGTGTCGACAGCAAAGCCTTTAGACACTGGTAGACCATAGTCGGCAAACAGCTGTTTACCTTGATACTCGTGAAGATTCATCGATTCATGCCATTGGTTGCATGTGACTCGAACGATGATCAGTTTTCTTTTAAGAGCAGTCTTACAAGAACGGTCTTAAAAGAACTGGTCATCCCCGTTCTTTCGATCTTTGCGTATGACGACAAAGCCGAAAGTGTTGCGCCACCCATAGGTGGCGCTTCGTTGTTGCTTACTGAATTATTTACGCTTCTTGCGATTGGCCATATGGATCGCATGGCCGTCTACTGCAAGCGCTGCTTCGTGCACAGCTTCCGACATAGTCGGGTGTGCATAGCAGGTTAGGGCCAGGTCTTCAGCGCTAGAGCCGAATTCCATTGCAATCACGCCCTGGGCTATCATTTCACCGGCGTGCTGACCCACGATGTGCATACCGAGAATACGGTCGGTTTCTGCATCAGCGATGATCTTGGCGCTACCTTCGGTGGCGTTATTAGCCATCGCACGGCCGCTGGCCGCGAAGGGGAAGGTACCGGTTTTGACTTCGATACCCTTAGCTTTGGCATCTTGCTCAGTGATGCCGACCCACGCCACTTCCGGGTAGGTATAGATGACGCTAGGAATAGTGTCGTAGTTCATCTCGGCTTTATGGCCCGCGATAATATCGGCGACCATAATGCCTTCTTCAGACGCTTTGTGTGCCAACATCGGGCCACGTACGCAGTCACCGATAGCGTAAACGCCCGGCACATTAGTACGGCACTGGTCATCGACAAAAATGAAGCCACGCTCGTCAAGCTCAATGCTAACGCCATCGGCAATCACGCCTTTGGTGTACGGGCGACGACCCACGCAAACGATGAGCTTATCAAACGTCATTTCCTGCTCGCCGTTGGCATCGCTATATGTCACAACGACTTCTTCGCCTTTAACTTCAGAGCCGGTCACGCGCGCGCCAAGCTTAATATCCAGGCCCTGCTTCTTGAGCAGTTTCTGAGTTTCTTTGGCAACGGTGGCATCCACCATTGGCAAGAAGGAGTCCATCGCTTCAAGCACGGTCACTTCAGAACCTAAACGGTTCCATACGCTGCCCAGCTCAAGGCCGATAATGCCTGCACCAATAACGCCTAAACGCTTAGGTGTTTCGGTGAATTCCAATGCGCCGGTAGAATCAACAATCAGGCCTTCAGTCAACGGCGTCGGCGGAATTTCAACCGGCACAGAGCCTGCGGCAATAACGATGTTATCGGCGTCGTAAGTAGAGGTGTTGCCCTCAGCATCGGTGACTTCAACCTGCTTGCCAGAAATCACTTTAGCGGTGCCTTCGAGAGCCGTTACACCGTTGGCTTTGAAGAGGCCAGAGATGCCGCTGGTCAAGTTCTTAACGATCTTGTCCTTGCGCGCAACCATCTTGGCAACGTCCATCGTGACGTCACCTGCCTGAATACCCATATCATCAAAATCGTGCTTGGCTTCGGCAAACTTGTGCGAGGCTTCAAGCAACGCTTTAGACGGAATACAGCCTACGTTCAAGCACGTGCCGCCGTGAACGACATTGCCTTCTTTGCCGATCCATTTTTCGACACAAGCCGCTTTCAAGCCCATCTGGGCTGCGCGGATAGCGGCAACATAACCACCAGGGCCGGCACCGATGACGATCACATCAAACTTATCAGCCATGTTGGCTCCTTTAGCTTGCTAGCCTCTCACCAGCTATTGACTTAAATCGGGCGAGAGGCAGTGTGCGATTGCAAATACATCCTGATTAAGCTTAAGCGCCGGCGTTAACAACGGCGCAAAGACTTATTAGACATCCAGCAGCAGACGTGCGGGATCTTCCAGCAATTCTTTCAACGTAACCAAGAAGCGAACGGCGTCTTTGCCGTCGATCATACGGTGGTCGTAGGAAAGCGCCAGATACATCATCGGACGAATTTCAACCTTACCGTTGATGGCCATTGGGCGATCCTGGATTTTATGCATACCCAGAATGGCCGTTTGTGGCGGATTGATAATCGGTGTCGACATCAAAGAGCCAAAGGTGCCGCCATTGGTGATGGTAAAGGTGCCGCCGATCATGTCGTCCATGCCCAGCTTGCCATCACGACCACGCTTACCGAAGTCGACAATCGAGCGCTCAACGTCAGCAATTTTCATGCTGTCGGTATCACGCAGTACCGGCACAACCAAGCCACGGTCAGTGGATACCGCAACGCCGATATCTTGGTAGCCGTGATAAACGATATCGGTGCCGTCGATAGACGCGTTCACGTCAGGGAAACGCTTAAGCCCTTCTGAAGCGGCTTTTACAAAGAAGCCCATAAAACCCAGCTTGATATCGTGGGCTTTTAAGAAGGTATCTTTGTACTGCGCACGCAGGGCCATGATTGCGGTCATGTCCACTTCGTTATAAGTGGTCAGCATGGCCGCGGTTTGCTGCGCCTCAACCAAACGCTTAGCAATCGTCTTGCGTAGGCGGGTCATGGGTACGCGCTTCTCAACGCGCTCGCCTTCAGCCACCGGTGCAGCGGCCGCTTTCGCCGGTGCAGCAGCCTTAGCAGCCTTCTTAGCGGAGCCGTCTTTCACTGCTTTCTGAACGTCTTCTTTCAAGATACGACCACCTTTACCGGTGCCCTCAATCTTGGCGACATCCAGGTCGTGCTCAGCAACCATCTTACGGGCAGACGGAGCAAGGATTTTGTCGCCCACTTTCTCATCGGCGCCATCATCATCGCTGCTGCTGCTGTCTGCTTTAGCAGGCGCTTCATCAGCACCACTGCTATCGCCGCCAGCACCTTCAGTAAACACGGCCAGAATCGCTTCGGACTCTACCTGGCTACCCTCTTCGGCTTTAATTTCAGCCAGGGCGCCGTCTGCCGGTGCAACGACTTCCAGCACTACTTTGTCGGTTTCGATGTCGGCAAGCACTTCATCGCGCTTAACCGCTTCGCCTACTTTTTTGTGCCACGTCGCCACGGTGCCTTCCTGAATCGACTCAGGAAAGCTGGGAGCTTTTACATCGTGCTTTTTGCCACCACCGTTACCGCTACTGGCAGGCTTGTCTTGCTTCTCTTCAGACGACTTGTCGTCAGATTTCTCGGCGGGCTTTTCAGCACTGTCATCGTCAGAAGATTTCTCTTCTTTTTTATCGCTGTCACCAGACGCACTGCCTTCGCCAATTTTGCCAAGCACCTGCTCTGACTGAACGGTATCGCCCTCTTCGGCCATTACGTCAGTCAGAACGCCAGCTTCTGGGGCGACGACTTCCAACACCACTTTGTCAGTTTCAATTTCAACAATCAGTTCGTCACGCTCAACGCGATCACCCGGCTTTTTATGCCACGCCGCCACACTGCCTTCGGCAACGGATTCCGGAAAGGTTGGCGCTTTGATCTCAGTAGCCATGTCGTTTCCCTTATGTGTTCTCTAAATCCAGTGGCCGCTTATAGATTAAAAGCGTCTTCCACCAGCTGGCGCTGCTGCTCAGTATGGACGGACATATAGCCGGCTGCCGGAGCAGCAGAGGCAGGACGTCCTGCGAATTTCAAATCGCGCCCGAAGCCATCTTTCAACATATCGGCCACCGCACGTATATTGTGCTGACTAGAGTACCAGGCGCCTTGGTTCAGCGGCTCTTCCTGACACCACACAATGTGTTCTACGTTGGTATAGTCCTTAAGCGCTTCCAGAAGCTCTTCTTTCGGGAAGGGATAAAGCTGCTCAAGGCGTAGAATCGCCGTGTCCTCACGCTCATTCTCCGCGCGCGAAGCTGCCAAGTCGTAATAAACCTTGCCAGCGCACAGTACAACACGTGTGACCTTTTCCGGTGCCAGGTCCGCTTGATCAGCAAGCACCATGTGGAACTTGCCGTGGGCAAGATCTTCAAGGCTCGAGATCGCTTCTTTATGACGCAGCAGCGATTTAGGTGTCATCACCACAAGAGGCTTACGCAGCGGACGGATCACCTGACGACGCAGCAAATGATAAATCTGCGCAGGCGTCGTCGGCACACATACTTGCATATTGTGCTCGGCACACATCTGCAAGAAACGCTCTAAGCGTGCTGAGGAGTGCTCCGGGCCCTGGCCTTCATAGCCATGGGGTAGCAGCATGGTTAAACCACACACACGGCCCCACTTCGTCTCACCTGAGGAGATGAACTGGTCCACTACCACCTGGGCACCGTTAAAGAAGTCACCAAACTGAGCTTCCCAGATCACCAAGTCATTCGGCGCGGTCGTTGAGTAGCCATACTCAAATGCCAGCACCGCTTCTTCCGACAGGAAGGAGTCGTGAATGGTGAAACACGGCTGCCCATCGGTCATATTCTGCAGCGGAACATAGGTCGAGCCGTCTTTCTGGTTGTGCACCACCGCATGGCGATGAGAGAAAGTACCGCGTCCTACGTCCTGCCCGGTAATACGAATCGGGTGACCTTGTTCTAGCAACGTGGCGTAAGCGAGAGTTTCTGCAAACCCCCAGTTAAGTGCCAGCCCACCGGCCTGCATCTTGCGCCGATCTTCATAAATCTTAGCAACCTGGCGCTGGACTTCGACACCGTCTGGAACCTCACACATGCGTGCGGCTAGCTGCTGCAGACGCTTCATCTCGAAGGTAGTGTCTGCATCGCCCGACCACTCATGACCCAGGTAGGGTGCCCAGTCAACAAACAGAGACTCATTGGGCTCTTGCACTAACGCATTGGCAACATGGTTACCGGCAACCAAATCGTTGCGATACGTTTCCACCATTTCTTTGGCGGATTCTTCTGACAGCACGCCCTGATCAACTAAGCGCTGGGCATACAGCGTGCGTGCAGAGGGATGGCCTTTGATTTTTGCATACATCATTGGCTGCGTGCCGGACGGCTCGTCAGCTTCGTTGTGACCGCGACGGCGGTAACAAACCAGATCGATCACCACGTCCTTTTTGAACTGCTGGCGATAGTCGAGAGCGACCTGTGTAGCATGCAGTACTGCATCCGGATCATCGCCATTAACATGAAAAATAGGCGCTTGAACCATCTTTGCAATATCAGTGCAGTATTCGGTAGAACGTGCATCCAGCGGATGTGACGTGGTAAAGCCCACTTGGTTATTAATCACAACGTGGACGGTACCGCCGGTCTTATAAGCACGGGTCTGGGACATCTGGAATGTCTCCATCACTACGCCCTGACCAGCAAAGGAAGCGTCACCGTGGACGTTGATAGGCAGCACTTTACTACCATCTTCATCCTTGCGGCGATCTTGACGAGCGCGAACCGAGCCTTCTACCACCGGCGCCACGATTTCTAGGTGCGATGGGTTAAACGACATGGCCAAGTGAACTTCGCCACCCGGAGACATGACGTTAGAACTAAAGCCCTGATGGTACTTAACGTCGCCTGAACCACGCTCGATGACTTTTTTACCATCAAACTCATCGATCAAATCAGTTGGGTTTTTACCCAAAATATTGACCAACAGGTTGAGTCGCCCGCGGTGTGCCATACCGATGACCACTTCCTTGGTGCCATAACCCCCGGCACGCTGGATGAGCTCATCCATCATTGGCACAAACGCTTCACCGCCTTCAAGGCCAAAACGCTTGGTACCTGGATATTTGGATGCTAGGTAATTCTCCAAACCTTCAGCCGCCGTCAAGCGCTCTAAAACGTGCTTGCGCACGTCAGCACTGAATTCGGGCGCACTGCGAACCGACTCAAAACGCCGCTGTAACCAGCGTTTTTCTTCTGTATCGACAATGTGCATGATTTCGCAGCCGATGGAGCGGCAATACGTGCGCTCCAGCGCATCCACGATATCGCGCAGCGGTGCTTTGTCGATGCCCAGAAAGAAAGAACCGGTTTGGAACTCGGTATCCAAATCAGCTTTTGAAAGCTGATGAAACGACAGATCGAGGTCCGGTACGGGGGTGGGATTACGCAGCCCTAGCGGGTCAATATTGGCCTTTTGATGACCACGGAAGCGATAGGCGTTAATCAGCTGCAGGACTTTCACCTGCTTTTTGTTCTCTCCGCTATCGGCAGCGGCAACTACGCGGCCCGGGCGATTTTCACGCCCCAGCTGGTAGAACTGATCACGTACTGGGCTTAGTGGGACATCGTGGGAGGCGCCGCCCTCGGGACGAGGCAGCTGATCAAAATAGCTGCGCCATTCGTCAAGGACAGACTCAGGATCTGCGAGGTACTGCTCGTAAAGCGCTTCCACGTAGTGAACATTGCCGCCACTAACGTGAGAGGAACGCCACATCAACTCCATTATGCCTTGTTGCATCTCTCGGTCACCCTGCACTGATGGGGTGGTATCGGTATCGTCGCAAGCGTGCGGCGACATCGCTGTTGCCCTGCCGGCGGGGCGATACATTTACCGGCGGCGCCGGCCAGCGGCCGGAAACCCTATTCATCTAACGATTTCTCATCAAGCAATTCTTCATCAAGCAATTCGTCGTCTAGCAATTCATCACCTAACGGTTCATAAGGCTTTTAATCTTCAGTTCATGCTCGAAAGCCGGTACCCAAGGCACCGGCTTTCAAACTTGCCTGGTCAGTAGTGCGACGCGACGCCGCACCACGTGACGAACCCTATGATAACAAGCGAAGCGCGATGATTTAAGTGGCATTGTTGCTCAACTTAAGCGCCGCCCGCTTTTTTACTCAAATGTCATACGTTTAGGTAGCATCGGCGAGTAGCATTTCGCGGATTTTACCAATCGCACGAGTAGGATTCAGGCCTTTTGGGCATACCGCCACACAGTTCATGATGCCACGGCACCGAAAAACCGAGAACGGATCTTCCAGGTTGCTCAGGCGCTCACTGGTGGCCGTATCACGAGAATCGGCCAGGAAGCGATATGACTGCAGCAGACCAGCAGGACCCACAAACTTCTCAGGATTCCACCAAAATGACGGGCACGACGTAGAACAGCATGCACACAGAATACACTCATACAGGCCATCTAGCTTGTCGCGCTCTTCCGGAGACTGTAGACGTTCAATAGCCGGCGCCGGCGTATCATTTTGCAGGTAAGGCTGAATACGCTCGTACTGCTTATAGAACAAGCCCATATCAACGACCATGTCGCGGATAACTGGCAAGCCAGGCAGTGGGCGCAGGGTCAGCTTGTTGTTTTTCACAACGTCTGACAGCGGCGTGATACAAGCCAAGCCGTTTTTGCCGTTCATGTTCATGCCGTCTGAACCACAAACGCCTTCACGGCAGCTGCGACGAAACGCCAGACCGCTGTCTTGCTCCTTCATTAGATGAAGAACATCCAGCACCATTACATCGCGGCCTTTGGTATCGACCTGAAACTCCTGCATATAAGGTGCGGAGTCGGTTTCCGGATTATAGCGGTATACGGATACCTGAAGATTGGACATAGTGACTCCCTCTCGTCAATGCGGAGTTTAGTAGGTACGAACCTTCGGTTCGAACGTATCAACAGTTTTCGGCTTGAAGTTAACGTCGCGCTGCTTCATTTGCTTAGTCAGCGGGAAGTAAAGCGAGTGCTTCAGCCAGTTGACATCATCACGGTCTGGATAGTCATAGCGCGAGTGGGCGCCACGGCTTTCTTTACGTTCAAGGGCAGCGATCGCCGTCGCTTCTGCCACTTCCATTAAGTTATCAAGCTCCAGCGCTTCCACACGTGCAGTGTTGAAGGCATTGGACTTATCCGGCAGGTAGGCATTACCGATCCGTCCACGCAGCTGCGCTAGCTTCTCGACGCCTTCCAGCATGTTTTTCTCTTCGCGGAATACGCCGAAGGAGGTCTGCATGATTTCCTGAAGCTCAGCTTTTAGCTCAGGAATGCTTTCGCCGCCTTCCGACTCATTCCAGCGATTGATGCGCTTCATTGCCAACTCAACGTCAGACTCAGAGGCATCCAGGTAGTCGACCCCTTCGTTCAGTGCACCTTCGATGAACATGCCCGCGGCACGGCCAAAGACCACCAAATCAAGCAGTGAGTTGCCGCCCAGACGGTTAGCACCGTGAACAGATACACACGCTGCCTCACCACAAGCGAATAGGCCGTTAACGATATGATCGTTACCGCTTTCGTCTTGTGTAATCGCCTGGCCATGAATGTTGGTGGGAATACCGCCCATCATATAGTGGCAGGTCGGTACGACCGGAATCGGGTCGGTAGCAGGATCGACATGAGCAAAGGTCTTAGAAAGCTCAACGATACCCGGCAAGCGCTTACCAAGAACGTCTTCGCCCAAGTGGTCAAGCTTCAAGAAGACGTGATCGCCCTTCTCACCACAGCCACGACCTTCCAAAATTTCCATGACCATCGAACGAGCAACCACGTCACGGCCGGCCAAATCTTTGGCGTTCGGTGCATAACGCTCCATAAAGCGCTCGCCGTCTTTATTGATCAGGTAGCCACCTTCACCACGACAACCTTCTGTGACCAGCGTACCCGCGCCGTAAATACCGGTCGGGTGGAACTGCCACATTTCCATGTCTTGCATCGGAAAACCGGCGCGCATTGCCATGCCAATGCCATCACCCGTATTGATCAAGGCATTGGTCGTGGAGGCGTAAATACGACCCGCACCACCGGTCGCCAGTACGGTGGCTTTCGATTTAACGTGAACCACTTCACCGGTTTCGATGCACATAGCGATGCAGCCAACCACATCACCGTCAGCATTTTTAACCAAATCTACCGCGTACCACTCATTGAGGAACACTGTGTTGTTCTTCAAGTTGTTCTGATACAGGGTGTGCAACAACGCGTGGCCGGTACGGTCAGCCGCGGCACAGGTGCGTGCAGCCTGGCCACCTTCACCAAAGTTTTTAGACTGGCCGCCAAACGGACGCTGATAAATGCGGCCGTTATCTAAGCGCGAGAACGGCAGCCCCATGTGCTCAAGCTCAAACACCGCCTTCGGGCCTTCGGAACACATATATTCAGCCGCGTCTTGGTCAGCAATATAGTCGCCGCCTTTAACGGTATCGTACATGTGCCAGCGCCAATCATCGTTCGGATCATCAGATGCAATCGCGCAAGTAATGCCGCCCTGGGCAGAAACGGTGTGAGAGCGCGTCGGGAAAACTTTTGATAACACGGCCGTCTTTTTGCCGGACTTCGCAAGCTCTAGAGCGGCTCGCAGGCCAGCGCCACCGCCACCAATAATAATGGCGTCAAACGTCAGGCTACGCAGATTAGACATGTATCAAGCTCCCCACAGAATTTGAATGCCCCACACCAAATACACGAAAATACCCAAAATAATGACAGCTTGGGCACCCATGCGCAGGCAAGTAGACTTAAGATAGTCAGTGGTTACGGTCCACAGGCCGATCCAGGCGTGTGCCGCGATGGCGATAAAGGCCAATAGCGAGAAAATTCGCATCCACGTTTGGTTGAACAGGCCGCTCCATGCGTAATAATCAAGGTTCGGATTAAACAGCAAGAAGCCGACGATAAAGACCGTATAAAGAGCCAGAATCACTGCGGATACGCGCTGCATCAGCCAGTCAGAAAGCCCACTACGGCCAAAGCTAGTGATGTTAGTTACCATACCCAAACTCCTGCCAAAATAATCAGAACGGCACTGACCACGACGGTGATCTGGGCCTTTTTCACGCCACCCTCAAGGGTCACACCAATGTCGGCATCCATCAGCAGGTGTTTAATACCGGCGACAAAATGGAATGCCAAGGCGGACAACAGCCCCCAAGCAATGAACTTAGCCAAGAAATTATTGGCTAACGCATTGCTAACGGCGTCAAAACCCGCCGGAGATGACAATGACTTACCTAGCGCCCAAAAAGCGAAAATCAGGCCAACGAACAGGATGACACCCGTGATGCGGTGTGTGATCGACGTCAATGCCGGTAGTGGGAAATGTATTGTAGATAGATCTAGGTTTACGGGTCGTTTGCTATTCACGGCTTTATACACACTCTCTTGGCCCGCTCTGCGACAGGTCGGGCATGGCCCGAGCGGGCAGTGGTTGCTGGAAGGGGCTCGGCCGTTGCCAAGTCGGGCACGACCACCTACCTGCCGGTCGCGCGCCGTGGATTATAAGAACCTTCGCCCTCGCTTACAAACCGAACTCAGGCATAAGTCGACTCTGTAGGAAAAAAATCCGTTTAGACCGAGTCGATTTTGCGCTGCAGCATGGTTATAGTGTCCATAGATTAGCAGATTGATAAGCTTGTTAACGTACTATGATAATCTATTCGTGATTTTTGACGCCTTCACATATTGTAGGCTTTTTTCAATCTTATACAAAAACCATTCACAACAATTATATCTGCACAGCTTACGCCTAGCGCATCGGATAATTGACAAAATGTCGCACACTTCTATAGTGGGCAGGCCTTTTCGCCGGCGCGGCATGCGCAGCAATGACTTTACGTCCCAACCCGAATTCGAAAGGAGGCCTGCATGGCTGACAGGAAAGCGACACTGACGGTAGACGGCATCGACAAACCGATCGAGCTACCTATGTACTCCGGCACACTTGGCCCCGACGTCATCGACGTACGTGAGCTCGGTGCTGAAGGCCTGTTCACCTACGACCCCGGCTTTATGGCCACCTCTTCCTGCCAGTCTGCCATTACCTATATTGATGGTGGTCAGGGCGTACTGCTGCATCGCGGCTACCCCATTGATCAACTGGCCAAAGAATCCAATTTTGTTGAGCTTAGCTACACCCTGCTATTTGGCGAGCTGCCCAGTGAAGAGCAGTACGCAGATTTTGAATCACGTATTCGCAATCACACCATGGTTCATGACCAGATTAATAACTTCTTCAAAGGGTTTCGCCGTGACGCGCACCCGATGTCTATTATGTGCGGCGTTGTAGGCGGCTTAGCGGCCTTCTACCATGACCATATGGACATCACTCAGCAAGAAGACCGCGAGATTAGTGCCATCCGTCTCATTGCGAAAATGCCGACGCTGGCGGCCATGTCACACAAGTATAACGTTGGCCAACCGTTCAACTATCCGCGCAATGACCTGAGCTATGCAGAGAACTTCCTCTACATGATGTTCAGCAACCCGTGCGAAGAGTACAAGATCAATCCGGTATACGCGAAAGCCATGGACCGCATCTTCATGCTGCATGCGGACCACGAGCAAAATGCCTCTACCTCGACAGTACGCCTTGCAGGCTCCACAGGCGCCAACCCGTTCGCCTGCATTAGCGCCGGCATCGCTGCACTGTGGGGCCCTGCTCACGGCGGTGCCAACGAAGCCGTACTAGCAATGCTTGACGAAATTGGTGACGATTCCGAAGAGAATATCCAGCGCTTTGTTGATAAGGCCAAGGATAAAGAAGACCCCTTCAAGCTAATGGGCTTCGGTCACCGCGTTTATCGCAACTTCGATCCGCGCGCCAAGGTGATGAAAGAAACCTGTGACGAGGTACTCGCCGAGCTAGGCATGGCTGACGACCCACAGCTCAAAATCGCCAAGCGCCTGGAACAGATCGCCCTGGAAGATGAATACTTCATTGAGCGAAAGCTGTATCCGAACGTTGATTTCTATTCTGGCATCATTTTGAAAGCGATGGGCATTCCAACCAATATGTTTACCGTGATTTTTGCGGTATCCCGCACCGTTGGCTGGATCTCACACTGGCACGAGATGCTCAGTGAAAGCTACAAAATCGGTCGTCCGCGCCAGCTGTATATCGGCCACGATAAGCGTGACTACCCAACGAAATAAGCCAGCAAAAATAAATCGACCTCTGCTAGGTTGATAGCAATGCGAAAAAGGCCACCTACGGGTGGCCTTTTTCGCATGAGCTGATCCCACCACCCGACATTCAAGCCCTTCTTTTCACCAGAGGCTATGCAGGATGAATCGCTACCGGCTAACGCCTTTAACACGATCGCCTCTTAGAGCCCGCCTTTCGCCCGTTAACGCAACAGCCATTGCGACTGCTAAGCAGCATAGTCCATCATCTTTTTCAGCCAGCGGCATTAGACTATTGGGCCACGCGATTAAGGCACTTTTAAGCATCAATAGCGCTTGACTTTTGAGGGCTAGCATCCAGAAAAATGTTTTCCACACTATCTGTGGATAACCCTGTTCACAACCACTACAAAACGTCCCGAAATCGCCATGAACAGTGGGCCAACCTTAAATTGGTCATTTTTTGACCTATTGTAAGTTGTTGTTTTTTAACATTTTAAAGTTATGTTCAAGTTTTTTGCGTCAACAACAACGAGTTGTGCACAACTTTTAGAAGGGATCAGAAAAAGTGGACAAGTCAAGCATAAAATCGTCTAAAAAAGATCGATTTGTAGCTTTTCTGTGAACGACAGAGATGCCAAAAACCAGCAAATGAGGAGACTCATTGCTAGAAAAAACAAACAGGAATCAGGGGATATCGATTTGATGGCGTCCCATAGGGGGTTCGAACCCCTGTTACCGCCGTGAAAGGGCGGTGTCCTAGACCACTAGACGAATGGGACATTACTACGTGAATTCACGAATCAAGATGGTGGAGCCTAGCGGGATCGAACCGCTGACCTCAACACTGCCAGTGTTGCGCTCTCCCAGCTGAGCTAAGGCCCCACATGTCGCGAAGACGGAGCGTATAATACTGATTATGATCATCTTGGTCAACAGCGAAAACGTCTATTTAGTTCTGACAAGATCAGTGACAAAAACAGGCGCTTTCGCCATGGCTATCTTAATGAGTTGTTACGCAATATCACGAAACTCTTTTTCAAAACGCTTGGCCTGCTTTTTCGAAACGCCGCCTAGCACGTCAATGGCACCACGCAAGCGGGCTCGAGTAATGTCAGAGCCGAGAATCGCCATCGCATCCATCACCGAGGTACTGGAAGTACTGCCAGTGATAGCAATAAATACCGGCGCGAGGAACACCTTCATTTTCAACTCAAAATGCTCGGCCAGCGTTTTTACCTCGTCAAGCAACGCCTCTTTATCCCATGCTGAAACGCCCTCAAAGCGCCAAACAAGGAACTGAAGCAGCTTAACCAGCTCTTCTTCATCAAGCTTCACGCTATCAAATGAATGCTTTGTTAACGCTGGCTGGCCTGCAAAGAAATGACCGGCGAGCGGCATTACTTCGGAAAGCGTTTCGACCCGGGGCCGCAACTGAGGCAGGATTTGCTTCACGTACGCTTCGTTGAAGGCCCATTCGCGCAGCGCTTTCAACAATGCATCGTCATCCAAGTCTTCACGGATATAAACACCGTTCAGCCACGTCAATTTTTCTAAATCAAAGACCGGACCACCCAGCGACACACGCGTCACATCGAAATCAGCGATCATTTCTGACAAGCTGAATTTTTCACGCTCGTCAGGCATTGACCATCCCATACGACCTAAATAATTGGTAACGGCCTGGGGCAAAAAGCCCATACGGCGATAATAATTAATCGACGTCGGATTTTTACGTTTAGAAAGCTTAGATTTGTCAGGGTTGCGTAGCAGCGGCATATGACACAGCACCGGCATTTCCCAATCAAAATACTCATACAGCAACTGATGCTTAGGTGCGGAATTAATCCACTCCTCACCGCGCAGTACGTGAGTAATGCCCATCAAATGGTCGTCGACAACGTTAGCCAAATGATAGGTCGGCATGCCATCTGACTTAAGCAGTATCTGTGCATCGACCTGGGCCCAATCCACTTCAATAGTGCCACGCAGCATGTCATTGACGACGCAAACACCTTCAGCAGGCACGTTCATACGCACCACAAAAGGCCAGTTCTCTTGCCGGCGGCGCGCTAGCTCACTCTCATCGAGCGCTAAGTCAGCGGATTTCAATGCCAAGTGCATACCCGCCGCTTTGCGTGCCTCACGCAGGTCATCTAACTCTTCACTGGTGCGGTAGCACTTAAACGCATGCCCCGCGTCTAAGAGCTGCTGAACATGCTGCGCGTAAATTTCGCCACGCTCGCTCTGCCGATACGGGCCATGAGGGCCACCGACATCAGGGCCTTCGTCCCATTCAAGGCCCAGCCAGTGCAAGGAGTCGAGAATCATCTGCTCCGACTCAGGCGTGGAGCGCACTTGATCCGTGTCTTCAATACGTAAAATAAATTGGCCGCCATGCTGACGCGCAAAACATAGATTAAAAAGCGCTATGTATGCCGTACCAACGTGTGGATCCCCGGTGGGAGAAGGTGCGATACGAGTACGTACGGTCATGAAAACGTCCTATGGCAAATATGCATGGCCATATTATACCCACCTTAGCCACAACCTACAGCGTCGCGCAGGGAACAATTGGCGTCCAAAAGCGTCATAAGGTGGGCTCAATGTTGCATGTCCCTTAATACGTGCTAAGTAAAGATCGATTAATACGGCACTGCAGCAACATCTTGAGTGAGCATCTCAAGAGTGAGTTAAGATATAACGCTTGGTTATAGTGCCACTATTCTTAGTGGATGGAACTCAACGAGCTTGTTAGCTCATTCAACAGGAAGATGAAATGGAATCGCTAGGCTCACGAATAAAGCAATTGCGGCTTCGAGCCAAGCTCAACAAAGCAGCGCTGGCACGCAAAGTTGGCGTGTCAGATGTCACCATTTCTTATTGGGAATCCGGGGCGATCAAACAGATCGGTCACGAACGCTTAGTTGCGCTTGCTGATGCCCTTGACTGTTCCCTGGCAACGCTCTTAGAAGGTGATAGTGCTCCTGAGCTTTTAACGTTGACGCATACCGGCCCACTCCCCTGGGAACAGGTACAAGCAACGAAAATAAGAGTCCCCAATCACCTGCCCATGACGATTGATTGGAAAGCACCGTGCGTTATGACCACGCCGGGTCCTGATACAGATTTTTCACCGGCCACCCCGGGTGATTTACTGTTGCTTGGCCCAACGCATGTATTCCACAAAGCGGGTCATTACGTTGTACAGCGCGACGATCGTTTCGTGATCGAGCACTTCGCCAAGGCTCCAAGCGATACTGCCATCCACGCAGTACTGTTAGCCCACTGGCATCCTGCCTAAAGCGTCTACCTCCCCGGACTCTCTAGCACCTCCACCTGGTCACGCGTGCGTCTTGGTTCACTCCCTACCAAAAAGCGCCGTGAGTAGGTGGCCACTTGGCCCAGCCCATGGCGGGATTGACTGACAAGCTCTCCCGCCAGGTGCTGGCCATTGTGACCAATGATTGCTTGTACCGCGACGGGTTGAACACTGCCCTCTGAAACATCAACACGCACGTCGTAACCACCATCGGGTAATCCGCTACCTGAACCAAATGGCCCCGCTGAAAATAGCCCGCCTTCTACCTGGGTGCGTGCTTGCCAGCGCACTCGGCTGATCTCACGTTCGACAATAATTCGTACCTGAGTACCGTCAGGCAAATTGCTTTCACCCTCGACCATTAAGCGCCGATCGGTGCGCAGCGATACATGTGTAGATAGCTCGACAATAAGCGGCGCAACGTCTTCTTCTACCGCGGATGACTCAGGGGGTGCTTGCTCAGGCTGCGCAGTCGCTACCGTGTCACTGGCCGGCGGCTCAGTTTCTCCACAGCCAGCCAGTAGCGCAGCAGACACGATCAATACGCCAGCGCGATTTATTATATTGCCCATACGAACTCCCAAAACGTTACCTAGCCTGCAGCTTACCACTGCATAGCGGCCGCCACAGCGGAATACGCCTTTTTGAATCCGCGGCACGCTCTACTTCCGGTACAATGTGCTTATCGTGCTAACAAGACACTTTCAGGAGCAGCAGCTTTGGATATCATTTGGTGGGTGGCATATGTGGCTTTGGGCGGTTTTGTTGGCCTCATGGCTGGCTTATTAGGCATCGGTGGCGGCGGCATTATGGTGCCGATTCTCACCTCGTTATTCGTGCTTCAAGGCGTGCCTCATGAGCACCTTGCCCACTTAGCCCTAGGCACCGCTATGGCGGCTATTATCCCAGCCTCCACCGCAAGCTTACTTTCCCACCATCGGCACGGGGCGGTTCGCTGGGATATCGTGCGTTTTATTACCCCAGGCATATTAGCGGGTACTTTTTTTGCAACCTTTGTTGCCGCACTTATTCCTACTCGCAGCCTGGCGATTTTTTTCGCCTGCTTTATGGTATTGATGTCGATTCAAATGCTGATAAACGTTAAGCCTAAACCCAGCCGCAGCCTGCCTAGCCCCGTTGGCGTAAGCGGAGTGGGGTTAGGTATCGGCGGCATTTCGGCGCTGGTCGCCATCGGCGGCGGCTCGCTGACGGTCCCCTTCCTCACCTGGTGCAACGTCACGCTTCCCCGCGCCATAGGTACCTCGGCAGCCGTAGGCTTACCCATCGCGCTGGCGGGTGCTCTTGGCTACATCATCAATGGCTGGGGCGTTTCGGGCCTACCCGACGCAACGCTAGGCTTTGTTTATCTGCCCGCCTTTCTATTAATGGCGCCCTTCAGCATCCTCATGGCACCTATCGGCGCAAAGCTCGCCCACAAGCTGCCCGTGGCGCTACTCAAACGAGTATTCGCCTTCCTGCTGATGGGGCTGGCCCTGCAGATGGTATATGCGGTGTTTACGGCTTAATGCACATAATGCGACGTTTAGTACAGATGCCTACACTAACCACTAACCCCTAACCACTAACCACTAACCACTAACCACTAGCTCACTCAAGCAGAGGAAGAACTTACCGGCATCGTTTTTTTGTTATTAGCGTGTCTAAAAAGCGATGTCATGCTTCTCCAGGGTTTGATATTGGCCCGCCTCAATTCGCAGTACCAGATAACCATAGCCGCCCACATCAACATTCTCCATGGTCAGCACTTCACGACAAAGCAGTCGAATCACACCATCATGGGTCACCAGTAGGTTAGCATGATGGAACTGTTCCTCGGTTCGAAATGTCCATCAAACATAACCAACCTTAGAATTTTCAATATGATCGGAGAACTATATGGCTATGCGCATTAAATCTATCGCAACCACAGGATTAGTAAGCATACTTCTAGCGGGCCAAGCATACGCTTTCGATATCAATAGCGTAACTGATCGCGCAAGCAATATGGCTTCCAGCGGAGGCAGCAGCAACCTATTAAGTTCACTTTCAAGTGGCTCGTTCAATTTCGCTAATCTTGAGAACCTCACCGGCGTTTTAAGCTATTGTCAGGAAAACGGGTATTTAGGTAGTAATGCAGATATCGCCAAAAGTCAGGTTATGTCACGTCTAGGTCTTGAATCTGAGCCGGAAGAAAACCAAAGCTACCAAGAGGGCCTGTCTGGTATGCTTCAAGGCGACGGTGAATCCTTCAACTTAAGCGCCTTAGGCGACCAAGTCGGCGAACGCGCCTGCGGCATGGCAGCAGACCAAGCAATGTCGTTTGCTGGTGGATAACCCACCTCAACGACAAATACTTTGTTCTACAAGATAATGCGTAAAGCGGGCTTGCCGCAAAACAGCAAGCCCAATACCCTTTGAAGATCAATTAGCCCTCCTCAACGCCCTAGATTAACGGTATCCCTTGCTCTGTGCTGGGCACCCTTTCTTACGTACAATGGCGCGTATACAAAGCGCCATTGCTGAAAAGATCTCAAAATGTACCCAGTTTTTTTGGGACCTCGCCCAGTATCCTTACTTGGTACACTGTAGACACACCCAATGCGTTAATTACGGCTTAAAGAGGCAATAATGCTGCATTCCGTGCGGCCAAAGCATTACTAAATGACTAATTTAATTAAAGAAAACAGTGCAGATCGGGGCCGGCTTTTTTCTGTGGCCCCCATGATGGATTGGACGACCCGCGACTACAGAGCATTTGCCCGCACACTAACCAAGCGTGCGCTGCTGTATACCGAGATGGTCACGACTGGTGCGATTTTGCACGGGACGCCCCGTGAGCGCTTCTTAGGCTATAACGAGGTGGAGCACCCGCTTGCGCTGCAGCTAGGCGGCAGCGATGCCGGTGAGCTGGCGGAGTGCACGGCGGTTGCTGAGGCGTGGGGTTATGATGAGGTGAACCTGAACGTGGGTTGCCCAAGCGATCGCGTGCAGAACAACATGATTGGCGCGTGCTTGATGGGCTACCCCGAAAAGGTAGCGGACGCCGTGCGGGCAATGCAGGCGGCGGTGTCTATTCCGGTCACGGTGAAGTGCCGTATTGGCATTGATGATCAGGATGAAGACGCAGATCTTGAGCGGTTTATTGCGATTGTCGCTGACGCTGGCTGCGAGGTATTTACCGTTCACGCCCGTAAGGCGTGGCTACAAGGTTTATCACCTAAGCAGAACCGTGATGTACCGCCGCTTAACTACCCCCGAGTTCATCGTTTAAAGCAGAGCCGCCCTGAACTGCATATCGGTATTAACGGCGGGATTAAAACACTCGCCGAATGCCAAGAGCAGCTCACCCTTGTGGACAGCGTTATGGTGGGCCGCGAGGCGTATCAAAACCCGTGGCTACTGGCCGGTGTTGATGAGCAGCTGTTTGGTGAGAAAGGCCCGGCGGAGAGCCGCTTGGATGCCGCGAACGCTTTCCGGCCTTATATTCAGCAGCGCTTAGACGAAGGCGCCAAGCTGAATCATATTACCCGCCACCTGCTGGGCCTGTTTCAAGGTTGCCCAGGCGGAAGGCGGTTTCGGCGTCATTTGTCAGAACACGCGCATAAAGAAGGCGCAGGATTGCGCCTATTTGATGAAGCATTAAGCTTAGTGCGTGAGCCAGAGACCGAAGACACCCAGCCCGCCCCCATGCCTGTTTAGCGACCAACGTTCAGGCGGCGGGCCGAGTATTTACAGCATTACGGCTGGCCGCCTTTCACGCCTTTAGCGATGCGATCACCTACGTCTTGGTCGATATTGCGCCAATACTCAAACGCACGCTCAAGCACTGGCTCGCTGACGCCGCCTGAAAGATGCCCAACGACGTTGGACACTAAACGATCACGCGCGGCATCATCCATTACATCGCGAACTAACGTACCGGGCTGACCCCAGTCATCATCGTCTTTGCGCAGCGTATAAGCTGCACGTACCAACTCACCGCTGGTGGCCCATACGGCATCTTCTGGAAAACGCTCAACATCGGCTTTAGGGCCACCTTTGCTGTTCGGCGCATAGACAGGGTCTGTCGCGTGATGCATACGCATGGCACCACCCTGGGTATAGCTATTGACTGGGCTTATGGGCATATTGACGGGGATATGCTTGTAGTTAACGCCCAAACGCGCCCGATGTGCATCGGCATACGAGATAGAACGCGCCAGCAACATCTTGTCGGGTGAAAGGCCGGTGCCCGGCACCATGTTGTTAGGCTCGAACGCGGCCTGATTGATTTGGGTATGGAAGTCGGTGGGGTTTTGGTTAAGGGTTAACTTACCCACTTCCATCAATGGATAGTCGTCGTGGGGCCACACCTTGGTGAGATCAAAGGGGTTATAGCGATAGGTTTTGGCATCCTCAAAGGGCATGATCTGCATTTGCAGTGTCCAGGTGGGGTGCTCGCCACGCTGAATGGCTTCAAATAGATCACGGCGATGATAGTCGGCGTCGGTGCCGGCCATTTTATCCGCTTGTTCCTGAGTCATGCACTTGATGCCCTGGTCGGTTTTGAAGTGATACTTCACCCAGAACCGCTCACTTTCATTATTAACCCACATATAGGTATGGCTAGAGTAGCCATTCATATGCCGCCATGTCGCCGGCACGCCACGGTCTCCCATTAACCAAGCTACCTGGTGAGCCGATTCAGGTGACAACGTCCAAAAATCCCACTGCATATCATGGTCACGCAGGCCGTTATCGGCGCGACGTTTTTGTGAGTGAATGAAGTGCTGAAACTTCATGGGATCACGCACAAAAAACACTGGGGTGTTATTACCCACCATGTCGAAATTGCCTTCCTCGGTATAAAACTTCACCGAAAAACCGCGTGGATCACGCCATGTATCAGGGCTACCGCTTTCACCTGCTACCGTCGAAAAGCGGATCAGCACATCGGTTTTAGTGCCTTTCTGCAGAAACTTGGCTTTGGTGTATTTGCTAACATCGTGGGTGACTTCAAAATGCCCAAAAGCACCACTGCCCTTGGCATGCGGCTGACGGTCAGGGATCATTTCACGGTTAAACGCCGCCATTTGCTCCATCAGGGCGTGGTCGTGCATCACAATAGGGCCATCTTGCCCGACTGAGAGCGAATGTTCGTCACTGCTAACCGGTATGCCCGCATCCGTTGTGGTGTGCTTAGGTTTATCGCTCGTCATCGCTTTTCCTCCATGTCACGGTAGACGTGGCGTTTGACCGCCACTCGTTCGAGTACGATGAAAGCTTGGCTATTAATTTTCATTGTTATCAATGTAGCCGCTAACAAAGCCCACCCTTAGGTATAGCCAATCAGCCGCCAACTTTCCATGTATGGCGGCTATCACTTCTCTATCAAACCAATAGCTTTTATGTATAGGCAGCTAAAAAGAAAAAGAATCCGTGGGCGGTACCAAGCTTGAGTTAAAGCTTTCGATGGCCGTTTCAGCCTCCTCAATTTCATCGAAACGGGCAATATGAAATAGCGCTTCACCTTCGTTAGCCAGCGGCAAGCGGCTCATCCCAATCACAATTCCATCTGCCACCGCGCGTACTTCGCCCTCTTCATTGCCAAAAGGGTCGGCCACTTTGCCCAGCACCTCACCTTTGGCAACGCGCGCGCCTAGGCGCACCTTGGGGCGCAAAATACCGTCGATAGGCGCCCTTGCCCAGCTTGAGCCGTTGGCCAGTTCAGCAGGCGCTGGCGTGCGGCGGCGCTGCTCACCGGCCAACATGCCTAAACGCCGCATAACGCGCAGTACACCGCGGGCACCGGGTGCAATCGCCCACTCATCAAAGCGCAGCGCTTCACCGGCTTCATAGGTTAATACTGGAATACCACGGCTCTGCGCGTAGTGGCGCAGGCTACCTTCGCGCAGCTCAGCGTTAAGCACCACGGGAGCGCCAAAAGCATCTGCCATGCGCTCGGTTTCACTGCCTGGGCGCAGCTGTGCACGAATTTGCGGCAGGTTCGTACGGTGAATCGCCCCGGTATGCAGATCAATAATATGCGTGGCGTGATCAACAATTTGTTCGCGAAATAAAGCGGCAATCCGACCACCTAACGAGCCTGACTCACTGCCCGGAAAGCAGCGGTTAAGATCACGCCGATCAGGCAAATAGCGCGTTTGCTGTAAGAAACCAAATACATTGACCACCGGCACTGCGATCAGTGTGCCACGAATGCCATTAATCGCTTTGGCGCGCAGTACCCGGCGAACAATTTCCACGCCGTTGATTTCGTCGCCATGAATACCACCGCAAACCAGCAAAACAGGGCCATCCTTGCGCCCGTGCACGACCTCCACAGGGATATGAAGCGGCGTATGGGTATATAAACGCGCGACTGGCACATCTATTTGTAAACGCTGGCCGGGCATAATGGTGTGCTCGCCCAGTTGAAAAGGTGCTCGCGGCATGCTTAAAGTCCTGTTTTAACGATGATGCTTCACGCTGTCTCAGTGAATACGGATCCATTCCATTGCCTTTTTATACGCCTGACGCTGCAAAATAACGAGCCTAACCCTTCTCTCTATGCGATAGCTGAATTATCCATACAGTTTTGAATGTAAATATCAGCCAGCTTAGGTTAAAATGTGACCATTACGTTTCGATCATAAGGTTGCGCGCCATGGCAAGAAAAACTAAAGCTGAAGCTGCTGCCACTCGGGAAGCACTGCTAGAGGCTGCCGAAGAGGTGTTTTTTGCCAAAGGCGTGGCACGCACATCACTAGAACAAATTGCTCGCCATGCAGGCCTTACTCGAGGCGCTGTTTATTGGCATTTTAAAAATAAGGGCGATTTGTTCATGGCGCTTGTCGAACAAGTCCGCATGCCCTTTCAATCGCTCATGGAAGAAGTGGAGAAAACCGAGGCGGGAAAATCGCCCCTTGAGTCCATCCGCTTAGCCTGCCATGCCGGCTTGGCTCGTATTGAACAGCCCTCATATCAGCGCATACTGTCAATCTTGCTGCATCGCTGCGAGTTCTTCAGTGATATCAACCCGCTCGAAATGCAGGATAAAATTGGTAATGAGTGTTTCGATGAAATGCTGTCAGTGTTTGAAATCGCGCAACAGCAGCAGCTGTTGCGTGAAGACCTCTCGCCGGCCGTTGCCACGCGGATGATGCAGTCAATGCTAGGTGGTCTCTTCCACGACTGGCTACGCAACCCCGGTGCTTATTCGATTCGGGAACGCGGTGGAGAAATGATCGATACTTCCATCCGCATGATGCAGCGCTAATTATTTAACGCCACTCTTAATGCAGCTTGTGACACTCAGCGTACCTAACTGCGGGCACGCCCCCATGCTAGACCGACCTGAACAGGTCATGCCCATTGAGCGCTTTTTAATACGGGCTGCAAAGGCTGATGTAGTACCCAACAAGCAAACTCAAGCGACCAAGGTTAGCCCTACTATCACTCAGTGGCTAACCCAGCAGTGGCGGAAGTGGTGGCAATAGCTGAGCGACGCTTGTAGGCAATGCGCCCAGCTGCTTGCTATCAATGCGAAGTAGAGTACGGCGCCGAGTGGCGTTTTTTTCGGTTGAGCCGCAGCTTGTTCAAATGAACGCGTGTTTCTAGGTAGTCTTGCTCTGACACGCTCCGATAAGCGCCCTCTGAGGGCAGGTACTTCACCAGCACACGACGCTCGCCTTGAAGTGGCAACGTCCCCTCTTTGCTATGCAGCGTTACTGCGCTGTTCGGCTCATTATCAATCACTGCAAATGCCAACTCACCGCGGCCTTGGCGCTCAGTCACCACCACGGTTTCTCCCAACAAGCACCGGCGAGTAAACGGACGATAGCGGTGCAACCCACGGTGTAGCGCGTGGCAAATCGATGCGGCGATAGGGGAAGCAGCGACCATTGACAACCACAACACCAGTACGCCCACCGGAATACGTATTAAGCCAAGTGGCAGCCAGCGCAAGACTAATAGCTCTATCGTCAACGTGAGCGCCGCTGAAATAGCCAAAATAACGCTCAATGCCAGTATGGCAGGCACACCGGCAAAGCCTAGCGAGACCAGCGTGCTGGCGAGGTGGTCTTCTTTTAAGCTATCACGTTCAAATAAATCTAGCGGGGCTACTCGAATCAGCACTAATAGCCAGTAGAACGCCAGTAACCCGAGTAAGACAACGAGCACAATGCTCGGAAATTGCATGGCAGCGTGCAGTACATGTTCCATAGTGGCGCTCCTCCGATACTTAGCCGGCGATGTATTATTATTTAAAGCTTAGTCTACATTAGCTTTTTAGTACCACTTTTCAGGCTATTTTCGTCAGATAAAAAAACGGGCATCACCCGAAAGTGACGCCCGTTTATTGCTTACCCATCGTTCAGGGGGCTAATTAGTCTTGATTGTGCTCAAGCGCTGGCTTGGAGGGTTCGTGCTTATGCCCTCGCGTCTTACGGCCTAGCCAATCCGACGCTGTCGCAATCATGGCGTAAAAGCTCGGAATAAACAGGCTGCCCAGCGTAGCGACAGAAAGCATACCCATCGCAACTGTGGTACCAATGTGATGACTGCTCACATCGCTGGCGCCGGTGGCTAGCGCCAGCGGCAGAGTACCAAAGATGAACGCTAGCGAGGTCATAACGATCGGGCGGAAACGCAGTTCTGCCGCAATAATCGCCGCTTCACGGATTGATTTACCATGCTCTTTACGCTGAAGTTCAGCGAACTCGACGATCAAGATAGCGTTCTTCGCCGCCAGCCCTATGACCACCAGCATACCTATTTGCACATACACGCTGGTGTCTAGGCCACGCAGTACAATGCCCCCGATACTGCCAAGGAAAGCAAAAGGCGTCGCCGTTAGTACCGCCAGCGGCAGTGACCAGCTTTCATACTGGGCCGCGAGTATCAAGAACACCATCAGCATACCAAACACGATCGCCATAGTAGCCGCATTACCTAGATTGGCCTCCTGATAAGCAGTACCGGTCCAGCCCATCCCCCAGTTAGTGCCTAGCGTCTCTTGTACGATTGAATCCATCGCTTCAATCGCTTGAGCAGAACTGTAGCCGGGCGCAGGATTACCCTGGAACTGGGCGCCTGCATAAACACCGAAGCGAGATACCACGGCAGCCCCCGTTTGGCGCTCAAGTTCGACGAATTCGGAAAGCGGTATACGCTCGCCGTTACCGCCGCGCACATACACGCTGCTAACGTCATCTGGCGTCTTACGGAAGTCATCTTCGTTTTGCAGGTACACCTGGAAATTACGGTTTTGATAGCTAAAGTAGTTCACAAAACCGTTACCAAACGTATTGCCTAGTGCTGAGTTAATATCCCCCAGTGACACGCCGTAACTCAAGGCCTTCTGCTGATCAATGTTCGCGCGGTACGAAGGCACGTTAACGTTGAACGTTGAAAACACTTGGTTTAAAGCAGGATGTTCATTGGCCTTCTGCATAATTTGCAGCGATGCATCATACAACTCCCGCGTTGATGCACCATCAAACGACTGCAGGTAACCGGTAAAACCGCCGGTCGTCGAGAGACCCATAATCGGCGGCACGTTAAACGCCATGGCAGAGCCACCGTCAATACTCGCCCCCAGCTGCATGATTTGCCCGACAAGGCCACTGGCCGTCAGATCACGCTCAGACCAAGTGCTCATGTTGACGAAAATGATCCCTCGAGCCGTATTCACTGCGCTCGACAGAATGTCGTAACCCGCAATAGCTGAGGAATACTCAACGCCCGGAATCGCTTCAATTTCAGCACTGAGCTTTTCCATGTAACGCTGGGTACGATCAAGCGACGCGGCATCCGGCAGCGACACGCTCACCAACACGATACCCTGATCGGTTTCTGGCACCAGCGTTGAAGGCGTATTGGCGTAAAGCCAGTAAGAGCCAACGCCGACCAGCACTGTGAGCGCTAATGCCAACACCCATAGACGCACCAAACCTTTCACCACCCACATGTAGGCGGCAGTGATACCGGCGAACATGCGATCAAACAGGCGCAAAGGCGTATTCAAGGCACGTTTAAATTTAGACTCACCCGCCCCTGCGATTTTGTGCTTGATAAAGATCGCGGAGAGCGCCGGCGTAAAGGTCAGCGCCATGACTGCCGATAGCGCGACGGAAATGGCCACGGTAATCGCAAACTGCTGATAAATCTGCCCGGTAAATCCGCCCAGGAAAGCAACGGGGATAAACACGGCAGCCATAATCAGCGATGTCGCAATGACCGGCCCTCCGACCTCTCTCATTGCTCGGATGGTAGCATCGCGAACGCTTATATCTTCTTCTTCACTGAGTACACGTTCGACGTTTTCAACCACCAAGATGGCGTCATCAACCACGATACCTATCGATAGCACCAGCGCGAACAGCGTCAGTAGATTGATTGAGAAACCAAGTAGATAGAAACCGGCAAAAGTACCTACCACGGCGACCGGCACCACCGACATCGCAATCACGGTAAAGCGCCAGTTCTGTAAGAATATAAACAGAATGACGATAACGATCAGAAAGGCTTCAATAAACGTGTGTAGAACCGTCTCGACCGAGGCATCAATAAACAGCGTAGTGTCATAAGGCGCGACATACTCAAGCCCTGGTGGGAAACGGCTCTCGAGCTCATCCATAGTGGTGCGCACACCATTAGCTGTCGCTAATGCATTGGCTCCAGGCTGCTGGTTGATGATAATCGGCGTCATCGTAGAGCCGTTCAGGCGCGCGTCAATACCGTAGAAAGACGCCCCGAGTTCGATACGTGCCACGTCTTCCAAGCGCAGTGACGAACCATCGCTATTGGTGCGCAAGTAAATATTGCGGAAGTCGTCCACATTATTCAGTCGGCCGCCTGCGGTAATCGTATACGTATAAGCACGCGGCTCGCCTTGGGGCGTGGATGCCAAGCTACCCGCTGGGATTTCTGTATTTTGCGACCTAATAGCGCTGGCCACTTCACTAGGCGTCATGTCGTACTGAGCCAGCTTGTCTGGGTCCATCCAAATACGCATGGCAAACTCACCGCCACCCAGCACTTCCGCATTACCCACACCCGGCACTTGGCGCAGTTCATCCAGAATATTGAGCGTGGCGTAGTTCTGCATATAGACGTTGTTATAGTCCCCATTGGGTGAGGTCAACGCAATAAACATCAAAATAGAGTCTGAACGCAGCTCGACGGTAACGCCTTGCTGCTGCACGGCCTCGGGTAATTGCGACAGCGCACCCTGCACACGGTTATTGACGTTAATGGTATTAATGTCGCCATCGGTGCCGATATTGAACGCAATACTCAGGCTCATAATGCCGTTATCAGCGCTGTTTGAGGTCATGTACAGCATGTCCTCAACGCCGTTTATAGCCTCTGCTAGCGGTGCCGCGACCGTTTGGGCAACGGTTTCTGCGTCGGCACCAGGAAACTGCGCCTGCACCGACACGGTAGGCGGCACCACGCTAGGGTACTGCTCAATAGGCAGCACTCGCATGGACATAACGCCTACCAGCGTCACGATAATTGCCAGTACCGTGGCAAATATCGGGCGGCTGATGAAGAAGTTAGAGAAGTTCATTATTGCGCACCCTCTTCTCCTTCAGCGGGCTGTCCATCGGCAGCACCCGCTTCCATTGCTTGTGCTGCTTCAGCCTGCTCTTGTGCTTCTTGCTGCTCAACATCTTCAACAACGGCTGCCGCATCACCATCGAACGGCTGCGGGTCAATCGCCATACCCGGTGATAAACCGGCAGGATCACCGACAATCACTCGATCACCTGGCTCAACCCCTTCGCGAATCAGCTGCCACGGGCCTGCCACTTCACCTAAGGAGATCGTTTGTGCGCGAGCCTTGTTCTCGTCATCCAACACCAGTACCTGCGGGCCCATTAAGCCCTGAGTAACGGCAATTTCAGGCACGGCCATAACATCAAAGCGCTTTAAGCCCTCAATGCTAACGCGTACAAACTGACCTGGTAGTACGGTAGCCTCAGGATTCTCGAACGTGGCGGATGCTTGTACCGTGCTCGTACCGCTATCCACTCGCGAACCAAGAAAGTCTAAGTGCCCTTCAAGCTCAGAGTCAGTGCCACCGCTCACACCGGGAATGCTTAACCGGGCGCGGATATCAGAAGGATCACCGCCCTGGCTCAACTGCCGACGCAGCTCAAAAGCATCGCGCTGGGGCAGTTGAAAGCGCACCTCTAGCGGGTCCAGGGGTGTGATGGTGGCAAGCTCCGTGCCAGACGTCACCACATTGCCCACGTTGATCTGACTCAAGCCGATCATGCCCGAGACGGGCGCGGTCACCTGGGAATAGCCTAGGTCTAGATTGGCGCTGGTCAATACCGCTTCTGCTTGTGCCACGCTTGCCTGGGCAACGCGCTGGTCGGCTAACGCTTGGTCATACTGCTGACGACTCACCGAGTTTTGGCTCAGCAGTTGCTCAAAACGCTGGGCATCACGCTGAGCGCGAGACAGTTGAGCCTGCGCACTTTGTAAATCGGCTTCGCGCTGATTGACGGTGGCCTGATAAAGATCCGGCTCAATGGTATAAAGACGGTCGCCTTTTTCTACCATTTGCCCGGGTTCGAAATGACGCTCTTCCAGAGAACCATTCACTCGCGCGACGAGAGTGACTTCGTTATCGCTGCGTAACAGCGAAGGATACGATTTATTCAGCGCTATATCTTGACGAGCCATCTCTGCCACTGCCACTTTATGCGCAGGCGCCTCTTGCTGACTCTGCTCCGGGGCCTCAGCCTGTTCTTGACCACAGGCAGCAAGTGCCAGCGCGGCTACCAGCGTCACCAGACTCGCTCTGTTTGAGTGAATCATTTTCTTCATACGTTTCAATTCCCATGTATCTTTTTAAGATCGACTGATAGCAGGTTCGCGCCTAATTCACGTTCGACCTGGCGTTATTACCGGCCAGGCTGGGGCGGTGCACCAATGTCGAGTGCGCGCTGGTAGCGGTCATCACCGCCGCTTTCGGGCAAGGTAAAGTTCACTTCATCGCCCGTTAGCCAATTATTGAGGTCTTCAATGGCATCCACATCCAATAGCCCCGACTGCTGACGCAGCGAGAGCAAATTCACCACATAGCTGTAGCGAGATTCAGCATAATTAGCGATAGCGTTGTACAAGTTCTGCTCAGCATTCAGCACATCCACAATATTACGAGTGCCCACCTCATAGCCCGCGCGGGTTGCTTCTAGCGCGCTTTGGTTCGACACAATGGCCTGCTGACGCGCTTCAACCGTTTCTACATCATTACTGACTTGGGTATAGAGCGAGCGCACTTGCTGGATAGACATCCGACGCTGGGACTCGAAATCATACTGGCTGCTCTCCAGTTGGTAGGTCCCTTGGCGAATCCTGGCGCTCGTGCTGCCGCCGGTATAAAGAGGTAGGTTGGCACTCACCCCCACCTGGCTAGACGAATCGTAGCCGGTAGTGCCGTCAATATCGTTATCAGCGAATTGATAGTTACCAAACGCCTGAACAGTTGGCAAACGTCCAGCCCGGGCAATGTCCACACCACTGCGTGAAATTTCAATGCCTGCCTGCTGCGCTAATACTTGCGGGTTGCGCTCAATGGCTTGCTCTACCCAATAGTCGCGACTGCTGGGCTCAGGAAGCGCAATCGGCATACTGTCTCCCAGCGCGTCGATACTGGCATAGCGCTGGCCGGTAAGCTGCTCTAACGCTTCAAAAGCCACCTGCAGACTGCTTTCTGCGGCAATGCGATCCGCACGTGACTGATCGAATGTAGCGCGCGCCTCTTCTACTTCGGTAATCGCAATCAAGCCCACTTCGAACTGCTCACCGGCTTGCTCCAACTGACGCCCAATCGCCCGCTCTTGAGCAAAACGCGCCTCTAATACTTCGTAAGCGCGCAGAATTTCGAAATAGGCACTAGCCACATCAATCAACAGCTGTTGTTCAGTGGCTGCCAGCAGATAAACCTGCTGATCAATTTGTCGTTCGGCCTGAGTAAACTGTTGGCGAGTCACTTCATCAAATAGCGCCTGAGTGGCTTCAAGCTGAAGCGACACCGTGTTGTAACGGTCATCACTCGCACCGACGTTACCAAGCTGTGCCCCCCCCGATCCAACATCACCAGCGCCCGAACCTATTCCAGACCTTCCGTGACTTTCGTACTGTTGGTTATGCGCCACATTACCCGTCGCATTAACTTGAGGTAACAGTGCACCCCGTGCAACGTCTCGGCCTGCTTCAACGCCCAGATACTCAGAGCGCGCAGAGGAAAGTGCTGCGTTATTATCTAACGCATCACGGGTAATCGTGATGAGATCAGCCGCCTGAACAGGCAGCACAAAAGAAGCGGTGAATACCGCTAACAGCAAGGGTCGTAAAGGGGCATTGACTGCCCAGTGTGCCAGTCGCATGGGTATTGCCTCTAAGTATTAGCGTCGGGATGGCGAGCGTACTAAGTCATCAACGTACTAGGTCATCAACAAACTAAGTCACTCAACGTACTGGGCCATTCAGAAAGATGAGCATTATAGTTACATTCATGTATGTATGCTAGCCTTGAACTATCGAAATTTGTGTGTACACACTATTGTCAAGCTTACCTTAGTCCAAAGCATTATAGGTTAACGATAAATAGGTTTTTTTGCTGGCGAAACTCACGCGAATCGATACCCCACTTACAAAACAACGCCGCCCCAGCCAATTGGCTGGGGCGGCGTTGTGCTAATACTGCTTTCCTAAACGCGACTAAGCTATCCGGTTAACCAAGCCGTTTATCGATTAACGCTTCTAACTCAAGCTGATCTTCGTGGAAGCGACGAATCCCCTCAGCCAGCTTGTCGTTCGCCATGGCATCCTGATTATGCCCCCAGCGGAAAGCTGATTCGCTTAACGCTGTCGCGGACTTGCCACTGCTTTCGCTAGCATTGATCTGCGCACTGACGCTGCCCTCAGTGGCTTCCAGCTCTTCAAGCAAGGCGGGCGAAATGGTTAACCGCGGACAGCCTGCCAGCGCTAACACCTGGCCCGTAGTACGAAAGCTCGCGCCCATTACCACGGTGTCGTAGCCACCCTGATTGGCTCGCTCACACACGCCCTGCACAAACTGAACGCCTGGGTCGTTTGCAGGGGCGTAATCATTGCCCGTCTCTTTTTTGTACCAGTCGGTGACACGGCCCACAAAAGGAGAGATCAGGAATACGCCCGCATCGAAGCACGCCTGGGCCTGAGCATCGCTAAACAGTAGCGTTAGGTTGCACTGGATACCTTCGCGCTCAAGCGCCTCGGCGGCACGAATGCCTTCCCAGGTAGATGCCAGTTTAATCAGCACACGATCGCGGGCGACACCGCGGGCGCTATAAAGCTCGATCAGCTCATGGGCTTTGGCAATGCTGGCCTGGGTATCGAAAGAAAGACGCGCGGCAACTTCGGTAGAAACACGCCCCGGCACCACGGCTGAAATTTCACTGCCCATGGCGACTGCAAGCCGATCAACGGCATGGCTAACCTGCTCTTCACGACTGCTACCTGAGGCTTTTACGCTGCCCAGCTCTTCATCAATCAATCCTTGATAACCTGCCAGGCTAAAGGCTTTAAGCAGTAATGACGGGTTGGTGGTGGCATCCTGGGGCTGATAGCGGCGGATAGCGTCAAGATCACCGGTATCGGCGACTACCAGCGAATGTTGCTTCAACTGTTGCAACTGACTCGTCATACAATCTCCTTAATAGGCTGTTAGGCGCCGCCATGGCGTTGTTCAAGTGCCGCGCAATAGCGGGCATAAATGGGTTGGTAAGCGGCCACTCTCTCTGGATGTGGGTCAGCCAGCGACTGCGCATCCAAATGCACTAAGCGTTCACACAGCATCTCTAGCGTTACGCCGTTTGCACGCTGATCGCACCAAGCCACCTGGAGCGCAGCGCCTAGCGCTGCCGCATCGGTTATCTCGGGGCAAATCACCTGGGTGCCGGTAATATCGGCCACCATCTGCCGCCATATGGGGCTATTGGCACCGCCACCGATTAGCCTGATCTGGCTCGCGCCAGCGGTGATATCACCCAGTAACTCTAGCCCATAGCGTAGCCCGAACGTGGCCCCTTCTACCACGCCCCGGCATAAATTAGCCTGGGTGGTATTTAAACTAGTTAGACTGAGAAAGTCCGCCGACGCATCAGGCAGCATCGGCACCCGCTCGCCATTAAAAAACGGCAATACGGTAACGCCTTCAGCGCCCATTGGCGCGCTGGCTACTTTCTCACTAAATGCCGCCAGATCTAAACCGAACAGTTCGCGCACTCGCGTGGTGGCTGAAGTAACGTTCATGGTGCAAATAAGCGGCAGCCAGCCGCCGGTACTCGAACAGAAGTTAGCAACCATGGCGCTGTCACATTCGACAGGCGTCGCCGAATAGGCGCAGACGGTGCCGGACGTACCTAGGCTGAGCGTAATCAGCCCTGGGGTGATATTGCCGGTACCAATGGCGCCCAGCATGTTGTCGCCACCGCCAGAAGAGACGACGACCTGATCGCTCAGCCCAAGCTCTCGGGCAACCGCTGGGCGCACAAACCCGGCTGGCTCATGGGCTTCTAGCACGCGGGGCAATACCTTCGCCGGGTCGAGTTCGGGGGCGATTTCAGCAAACACATCCAACTGCCAGCAACGGTTGCGAGTATCGAAATAGCCAGTGCCTGACGCATCGCCTGCCTCCGTAACGCGCTCACCGGTTAACCAGTAATTCAGGTAATCGTGAGGCAGTAGCAGGCTGTCAATTCGTCGATAGGCATTGGGGTGCTGCTCACGAAGCCAAGCGAGTTTAGACGCTGTGTAGCCAGTTTGCAGCACCAGTCCCAGCTTATCCAAACAGCCTACTTCGCCCCCCAAGCGCGCCACTAGGTCAATGTTCTGCGCATTGGTTTCGGTATCGCACCACAGCTTGGCCGGGTAAACCGGCGCACCGTCGGCATCCAGTGCCACCATCCCATGCTGCTGGCCGGATACACCAATCCCCCGCACGTCACTCGCGGGAACTCCTGCGCGCTCCAGCGCGGCAAAGAAAGCGCCTTTAAGGGCCGCTAACCACTCAGCGGGTGCCTGCTCGCGTCGGCCATTTTCGCCTTCATCAAGGCGATGGGGGCAGCTCGCCTCAGCCAGAATCCCTCCCCGCTCAACGTCTACCACGACCACCTTGGTGCTTTGGGTACCGCAATCTACCCCGATATACATCACAACGTTCCTTTGGACACGGCCAGCCCCTCTAGAGTAGCGCGTGCGCCGCGTTCGTGCAGCGCTGTTAGCGCCGCTAGATAAGCGTCAACAAATCGAGGGCTGTCGCTTAGATCGCCAAACAGCTCACGGTTCTCAATAAAGGCCGTGGGTCGCGTGCGGTTCTGCGCGGCAATGGCCATCAAGGGCGCCTTTAAGCGATCAATAATTTCAATAGCTTGGCCCTGCTCATCCACACCCTCAGCATAGCGCGCCCAGCTGGCAACAACAGCGGCACTGCGTGCTATATCACCGCCCTGAGCCAACTGTTGGCGAATTACCGGCACGAGCCATTTGGGAATACGATCAGAGCTTTCGGCGCACAGCCTTGCCAGCGTATCTTTAATTTGCGGGTTGGCGAAACGCTCAATCAGCGTTAATCGATAGGCTTCAAGGTCAACGCCCGGCACTGGCGATAACGTCGGGGTGCCTTCTTCGCACATATAACCCATTAAAAAATTGACGAACAGCGGGTCCTGACACACTTCATGGGCATAGCGATAGCCCGCCAAATAGCCAAAGTAGGTCAGTGCCTGATGGCTTGCGTTAAGCAAGCGCAGCTTCATCAGCTCATAGGGTTCAACATCGTCCACTAGCTGAACACCCACCTTCTCAAATGCGGGGCGCCCCAGGGGGAAATCGTCCTCCAATACCCACTGGGTAAAGGGTTCGCAAACCACCGGCCAAGCATCCTCAACCGCGAAGCGTTGAGCCAGCTCGTCAATATCGACAGGCGACGTGACCGGAGTGATGCGATCTACCATGGCATTGGGAAACACCACCTCAGTCGTTAGCCAAGCGCCTAATTCAGGATCACGCGCCTGAGCATAGGCAGCAAACATGCATTTGGCCACATCACCATTGCCCTGAATATTATCGCAGGACATCACGGTAAAGGGAGCCACACCCCGCGCACGCCGGCGAGCAAGCGCTTCGACGACCAGGCCAAAGCTGCTGGACGGCTGAGTAGGATTGGCAAGATCAGCGCGTATTTGCGGATTATCAACATCGAATTCGCCGCTCACCGGATGAAAGTTATAGCCCCCTTCGGTAACCGTTAGCGACACGATACGAATAGCCGGGTCCGCCATCTGCTCAACCACTGCGTCACCGTCTTCCAGTGCAAACAGGTAATTCACCATGCTGCCGATCACACGCGGCTCATATTGGCCATCAGGATGCTTGATCACCAGCGTATACAGATAATCCTGCGCCGCCAGCGCCTGCTGCATGCGTTTGTCGCCAGCCATCACGCCAACGCCAACAATCCCCCAGTCCAGCGCCTCTCCCTGATTCATCAGTGCATCTAGGTACATCGCCTGATGAGCGCGATGAAAGCCACCTACCCCAATATGCACAATACCGGGCGTCAGTGAACGGCGGTCATAGCCAGGCGTGGCAACATCGGCACTGAGCTTGGCTAGATTGAGGTTGTTAAGTTGGGTCATCGGTATTTCTCCAGTCAAGGCTCACTTGGCGTTGGTCTGCCACTCGTTAACCAAGGCTTCCAAACCACGCATATGGTCTAAAATGCGCCACGCACCGGCGTTAGTCAGTCGTGCTGACTGTTCAGCATCCACATGGCTGGCGCCAACGAAGCCAATCACACACATGCCGGCAGCGTGGGCAGCGGTCACGCCGGAAACGCTGTCTTCTACCACTAAACAGTCTTTAGGCAATTGACCCAGCTGATGCGCTGCGAGCCGATAAAGCGCTGGGTCAGGCTTGGGTTTAGCGACCTGTTCAGCGGTAAAAATCGGTACTGCGCCAAAGGCATCCGCCAACTGCGTGCCGGCAAGCGAGGCCAGCACGCGGCTACGGCGGCTGTTGGAGACAATGGCCTTGGCAAGCGGTATACGCCGGACGGCTTCATCTACACCCTCAATCGCTCGAAGCTCGCTTGCCAAACGCGCCTCAATGGCCGTATCCATTTGTTCGGTGGCATCGAGCGGCAAGGTATGGGTACTTAGCTGTTCAAGGTGACGTAAAATATTGGCGGTGGTCATGCCGAGTGCCTGACTGAGCACCTGGGTGACGTTAAGATCAGGCAACCAGCGCGACAGGTACTCAACGAGGGTATCTTCAGCAAGCGCCTCACTGTCGACCAGCACTCCGTCGCAGTCAAAGATGAGCGTCTTCATGCAGGGTCCTCTGCAGGCGATGGGGCGCGGTTATCATGGCGGGTCAGCGCGGCCAGAGGGTGCTGCTGCAAGCTGGATAACGCTAGACCATCCGCATCGAACAAGTGAGCACGCTCAGGGGCAAAACCAAAATGCACCGTGTCGTGCACTCTATAGGCGACGTCACCATCGGCCATAATCGTGACCAGCTCATCATCCATTTGAACGTAGAGCGAGGTTTGGCCGCCCAGGCGCTCCAGCACTTTAATCTCGCCACTCAGCGGCCCTTGCTCATCAAGTACCAGATGTTCCGGGCGAACGCCTAGCTCAAGCGTAGCGTTGGCGACCAAGTGCTGGCCGTCAGCCGGTACGCTGCGCTCACCGCCACCGGGTAATCGAATACCCACTCCTTCAGGCGTTACGCCGGTCAGCGTTACCGGTAGAAAATTCATTTTGGGGGAGCCGATAAACCCCGCCACAAAGCGGTTGCGTGGATGGTGATAGAGCGTCATAGGCGAACCCACCTGCTCCACCACGCCGTCGTGAAGCACAACGATTTTATCTGCCATGGTCATGGCTTCGATCTGGTCATGGGTGACGTAGATCATGGTCGCATCTAGCTCATCGTGCAGCCGTGCTAGCTCAATTCGCATCTGCACACGCAGCGCGGCGTCTAAGTTAGAAAGCGGCTCATCGAACAGGAAGATACTGGGGTTGCGCACAATGGCGCGGCCAATCGCCACCCGCTGGCGCTGACCGCCCGAAAGCGCCTTCGGTTTGCGATCCAACAGTGGTTCGAGCTGCAGGATTTTGGCCGCTTCCAGCACCTTGGCACGCCGCTCCTCTTTAGGCACGCCCGCAAGCTTCATGCTGAAGCCCATATTGCCTTCCACCGTCATATGCGGATAAAGCGCATAGCTTTGGAAAACCATCGCAAGGCCGCGATCCGCTGGCCCAACGTCATTGATACGCTGGCCATCGATTAAAATATCGCCATCGCTGGCACTTTCCAGCCCGGCGATCATGCGCATCAGGGTCGACTTACCGCAGCCGGAGGGGCCCACGAAGACCACGAATTCGCGATCATTCACCTCAAGGTCGATACCTTTGATTACCTGGGTGTCGCCGAAGTGCTTGGTAATATTGCGCAGTTGTAGTGTTGCCATGAGAAGCTCCTTTACTTGACGGCACCAAAGGTCAGGCCACGTACCATTTGTTTTTGAGTCATCCAGCCCAGTATTAAAATGGGAGCGATCGCCATAGTGGATGCCGCTGACAGTTTGGCCCAGAACAGACCCTCAGGACTTGAGAACGAGGCAATATACGCCGTTAAGGGGGCCGCTTTTGAAGTGGTAAGATTGAGGCTCCAAAATGCCTCATTCCAGCTTAAAATCACCGATAGCAGCCCCGTTGAGGCAATGCCTGGAAGGGTCAGCGGCAATAGCAAAAAGAACACTTCCTGCAGCGTAGAAGCGCCGTCCATCCGCCCTGCTTCTAGAATGTCTTTGGGCATATCTTTAAAGAAGGTGTAGAGCATCCACACCACAATCGGCAGGTTCATCAGCGTATAAATGATGATCAGCCCAGTGCGCGTATCGAGCAGGCCGACATCGCGAAAGATCAGATAAATGGGCACTAGCACGCCCACTGATGGCAGCATTTTAGTGGAGAGCATCCACAGCAAGGTGCCTTTGGTGCGCTTCGTCGGCAAAAAAGCCATGGCGTAGGCACACGGTATCGCAATCAGCAGTGCCAAGAAGGTAGAGCCAAAGGCTACCGCTACGCTGTTAAGCGCAAAGCGTGCATACCCAGAGCGCTCGTGTACGGCCTGATAGCTTTCAAGCGTCGGGGAAAAAATCAGCGTCGGGTCGGCAATCGCCGCTGTTTCTGTTTTGAATCCGGTCAGTATCATCCAGAAGATCGGAAAAAAGATCACCAGGGCAATTGACCAGCCCAGCACGGTTATAAAAGCCCGCTTTGCCTGTGCTGACCGCCACCCCGTCATCGAGTGTGGCGCAGCCGTTTTGGAACGTAATGTTGTCATTGCAATGCTCCCAAGACACAAGTGCCGGTCTAGTCTTCCAAGTTTTTGGCCACCATACGGACCAGGAAGATCGCCACGATATTGGCAAGGATGATGGCAATCACCCCACCGGCGGACGCAGTGCCCACGTCAAAATCCAGTAGCGCACGGATATAAATCAGGTAGGCCAAGTTGGTGGTCGCTAAACCAGGCCCGCCCGAGGTCGTCACAAAAATTTCCGCAAAAATAGTCAGCAGGAAGATCATTTCAATCATGATCACCACGCTGATCGCGCGCCTTAAGTGCGGTAGCGTAATAAAGAAGAAGATAGCCAGCGGCCCCGCGCCATCCATGCGCGCAGCTTCAACTTGATCCTCATCCAGTGACTGCATGGCGGTGAGCAAAATCAACAGCGCAAAGGGCAGCCACTGCCACGCGACAATAATCACGATGGACGTTAGCGGTAATGCCGAAAACCAGTCGACCGCCGGCAGTCCAACGGATTCAAAGAGCCATGCCAGCACCCCGTTAGACGGATGCATCATCATGTTTTTCCACACCAGCGCACTGACAGTGGGCATGATGAAGAAAGGTGAAATAGCCAATACGCGAGCAATACCACGACCCGCGAACTCCTGCTGAAACAGCACAGCCAGAAGCGTGCCGCCCACTACGGTAATCGTCAGCACCCACCCCACTAGCAGTAGGGTATTGATCATCGAGCGCCACAGCGCAGGGTCAGTTAACAAATACTCATAGTTTTCTACCCCGGCAAAGCCCGTCATGCTGGGCATTAGCAGGTTGTAATGCTGAAAGGAGAACCAGAGCGTCATGCCTAATGGCACAATCATCCACAGCAGCAGCAGCGTTACAGCGGGCGCCTGAAGGGAAAGCGTTCTTAACCCGCCGACCGTACGGCCAGAAGCACGTTTTTTATTCATGGAAATACCTGCGAGACAACAGACTTGCGAAAACACCGACAAAACGCCTGCCCTTATATGCTAACGGCCAAGTAAGGGCAGGCGTTGGCTATTTATCGTTCGATGTAGCCAGCTCGCTGCATGGTGCGCTCGGTAGCGCGCTGGGCACCGTCTAATGCCTGCTCAACCGTGGTATCACCGATTAAAGCCGCTGCAATGCTTTGCCCAACCTGAGTGCCAATCGACTGAAATTCAGGAATATTGACGGTCTGTACGCCAACATAAGGGTTTGGCTCAAGGGTTGAGTCGTTAGGGTTCGTTTCTTTGATAGCGTTAAGTACGAAATCAGCAAACGGAGCCGCGTCGGTGTACTGCTCATTGGCATAGGTAGACTCTCGGGTTCCCGGCGGTACGCTGGTCCAGCCATTGGTTTCGCCGACTAGCTCAATGTATTCCTGCGACGTTGCCCAGGTAATAAACTCAAGCGCAGCCTCTTTATGCTCAGAGGAGGCAGGGATAGCCAGCGCCCAAGACCACAACCAGTGCGAGCCCTTAGGCGTTTCAGCGATGGGGGCTGGCGCAAAGCCAAGACTATCCGCGACGTCAGACTCGTTAGCATCGTAAAGCTTGCCTGCCGCTGACGTGGCATCCACCCACATGGCGCAATTGCCTCGTGAGAACAGCGCTAGGTTTTCATTGAAGCCGTTAGAGCTAGCGCCTGGCGGGCCGTAGTTACCCAGTAGGTCAACATAGAACTGAATGGCATTGACCCACGCCTCGGAGTTGAGTTCTGGGTTCCACTGCTCATCAAACCAGCGCCCGCCATAGGTGTTCACCAGCGTTGTGATGAGCGCCATGTTCTCACCCCAGCCTGGCTTGCCGCGCAGGCAGATCCCAGCCAAACCCTCTTCGCTGCCGTGAAGCTCTTCGGCCCAGTCACGCACCTGCGCCCACGTCGGCTGCTCCGGCATTTCTATACCGGCTTGCTCAAACAGGTCTTTGCGGTAATACATCATCGAGCTTTCAGCGTAGAAAGGCAGCGCGTGAAGCGTGCCATCCAAGCTCAAGCCATCGCGCACCGAGGCTAGCAAGTCGTCCTCAGCGTACTCGTCTGGCAAGTTATTCAGCGGCTCCAGCCATTCTCGCTCAGCCCAGATCGGCACTTCGTAAGTACCGATCGTCATCACGTCAAACTGACCGCCACCGGTGGCAATATCGGTGGTCATACGCTGGCGCAACACGTTTTCCTCAAGCACTACCCAGTCTAGGGTAATGTCGGGATGCGCTTCCTCGAAAGCCTCCGTGAGGCTTTGCATGATCACCATATCGTTGTTGTTTACCGTCGCCACGGTAAGTTCTGTTTGCGCCTGGGCGTTTCCCGCTATAGCAATGGCGGCGGCTAGCGTGGTGACGGGCAAGTGACGTGCGAGTCGCATAAAGCACTCCTATGGGCATGTATTGGCATTGTTGTCGCCTTGATCTTATTGATCATCAACCAAACAAATGATCGTACGTAAGCCAAAAAAAAGCAAAGCCCATGGGCTTAGACTTTACGCTAACCTAGTGTCTGCTACGCGCACTGACGCGTTATAACGCTTCTACAATCTGCCTTGCGGCGACCTCATCGGTCACCAATCCTTTGAGCCAACCACCGCGCAGCGCTGCGCGAATGGCCGGCGCTTTTTCACGCCCACCTGCAATGGCGACCATGAGATGTTTACCAAAGCGCTCTAAGGGAAGGCTAGTAACGCGGCGTGTAATCGAACAGTCAATGACGTCGCCATCACTGTTAAGCGGCCACCCTAATAGCTCGCCCACCGCTTTTAAGCCCAACAGCTCATCCAGCTCGCTTTCGCTAATGAAGTGGTCTCGAAACAGCGTGGCCTGCCGGTCGATACGCCCTATGCCAATGAAGGCGGCTTCTGATTCTGTAGCCACGTCAGCAATCGCCTTGAACAGTCGCTGCGTGAGCATCGCCTCTTTCTCGCCCAGCGACCCAGCCACTATCGGCGTGGGCAGCAAAAAGCGTTCTCCGCCGGTTTTATCAGCCATCAACATGACGGCGTCGTAACGGTTCGTCGAGCCGTCCCTAGCGACATTACCCACCAGCGACACAAAGCGATGCTGTGGACGTTCAACGCGCCTGAGCGACTCCACTGCGGCGCGCACCGAACGCCCAGAGCCTAACGAAAGCGTTAACGGCTCACTGCGTTCAACGAGTTTGGCAATACGTTCTGCGGCGGCTACCGCTAGATAGGAAAGTGCGCTGTCAGGTGCGTGATTATCAGCAGGTACCACTTCGCAGTAGTCTAAGCTAAAACGATCACGCAGCGTGCGGCCTAGCGCCATACAGGTGGAAATAGGATGATCAATATGGACTTTGACCAATCCTTCCTGTCGCGCCAGGGCCAATAACCGCTGTACTCCCGGCCTGGAGACGCCTAGCTGGTAGGCAATTTCATCCTGCGTCATTCCGCCCACGAAGGACATCCAGGCGGCCCTGGCGGCCTGATCCAGCTTAACCTCGAATTTATCCATACGCTGCTCTCTCAATGTTAATTTACGTGTCATCATACAAAGGTAATGCCGAGATCAGAAGTCACCTATTCGTTAATAGAAAAGCGGCGCTAATGGGCAAATGGTATATCGCTTCACCACGCTCACACTACTTGGAGACCATGCATGTATAAACTGGCTTTTTACGTACCCATCGACGATGCCGAAAGCGTTAAACAGGCCGTATTTGAGTCCGGCGCTGGGCATATTGGCTTGTATGAGAATGTCTGCTTTCAAACCCGCGGCACGGGCCAGTTTCGGCCAACGAAAGGCACCAATCCGCATATCGGCACGGTCGGCAGTTTGGCAAGCGTTGAAGAGTTCAAAATCGAGATGATATGCGACGAGGCCCATATTCACGGCGCTATTGCGGCCTTGAAACTTGCCCACCCCTATGAAGAAGTCGCTTATGATGTGTGGCTACTCGCCGATTTGTAACACGTGCGCCCGCTTATTTTTAGCCGTCTAGGCGCTGCCTAAATAACGCTCGCGGTCTTCCGGTGTCACCATGCTGATGTGCAGCGGGAATTCATCATGTGGGCGATCCGCGTAAAAGTGACGTAACGTACGTTCAATCGTAATGAAAGCAAGCTCATCCCAAGGGATTTCATGCTCTTCAAACAAGGCAACGTCGAGGCTTTCTGGCCCGGCACTAAAGCCGCCGACTAATTCGGCACGAAAAATCATAAATACCTGATTGATATGGGGCAGATCAATGAGCGTATACAGATTAGCCAGATCGACCTCGGCACAGGCCTCTTCCCGCGTTTCCCTGGTAGCCGCCTGCGGGGTAGATTCAGCATTTTCCATAAAGCCAGCAGGCAATGTCCAATAGCCCTTGCGCGGGGCAATCGCGCGTTTACAGAGCAATACTTTGCTACCGCTGACCGGCAGCGTGCCGGCCACGATGCGTGGGTTTTGATAATGGATCGTACCGCAGGCATCACACAGGTAGCGTGGGCGATCATCGCCTTCAGGGACGGCAAAACGTACTTTATCACCACACTGGCTACAAAAATTCATCGCGTATTCTCAACGGCTAGTGAATAGAAGCCTCGACGCGCTTGACGTCAATGGCCGCTGCTGGGTAAAAGAGAACAAAGTCACTGGATACCCTATGTTAGAGAAACTGCGTCAACAGCTGCAACAACTGACTCCTCGGCGTTTGGATCACATCGTGATGCCCGAAGCCGCCGTGCTTTTACCCATTGTCGAACGTCCAGAGCCAACCTTACTATTTACCCGCCGCGCAAGCCACTTAAGCACTCACAGCGGCCAGGTGGCCTTTCCAGGGGGTAAGCGTGAACCTTTTGACAGCGACCTCTACGCAACGGCCCTGCGCGAAGCTGAAGAGGAAATTGCCCTTGACCCTAGCCTAGTCGAGCCGCTGGGAAGGCTGTCGGATGTCATTTCACTACATGGGATTCGCGTTACCCCTTGGGTTGGCATTATTCCGCCTGATTTACCGCTGGTTGCTGACCCAGGTGAGCTTGACGCTATTTTTGAGGTTCCACTTAGCCACTTTTTGGATGACTACCGCACCCATACCGATGTCATTACCGTCGATGGCGTTGCTCACTATGTACCCAGCTATCACGTCGATGGCCATGTCATCTGGGGGCTGTCGGCAATGATGCTGGTGGAATTACTGGCAGAGGGCTTTGGCATGCCCATTGATTTATATCAACGCCCGCAGGGCCCGCTACAGCATTATCCTGAACGCAAAAGCCGGCTTCCTAAGTCATCTGCCACGCCTTCTCGCCCGGCGCCACCGAGACCCAACAAATGACCCCGATCGCCACAACGTCGTCACCCGTGCTGCAAACAGCAACGCAAAATGCCCTGGTGGATGCACTGGTCGAGCAGGGCTGGTATGTGGGCCGCGAGGTTATTGACCTTGAGCTATGTGATGCGCTGAATCACGAGCTTTTGCACCGCGCGGCCTATAATAAATTAGATGAAGCGGGGATTGGCCGAGGCAAGCAGCATCTGCTGCGTAAAGATATTCGCGGGGACGCTATTCACTGGCTGGATCGTGGAAGCGCCGCTCAGCGGCGTTACTTAGATGCCATGAGCGAGCTACAGCAGGCGCTTAATCATGCACTGTTTTTAGGTCTGTTCGAGTACGAAGCGCATTTTTCCCACTACCCCCCCGGCGCTTTTTATCAACGCCACGTAGATAGTTTTCGTGGCCGCGCCAATCGCGTGATTTCCACTGTCAGTTACTTAACGCCCGACTGGCCAAGCGATGCCGGTGGTGAAATGGTGATCTACCACCCGGACGACTCCAGTCTTGAGATCGCCCGGGTAGTGCCCGAAGCAGGCACCTTCGCCTGCTTCTTGTCTGAAACTATCGCCCACGAAGTGCTTCCCACCCGCCAGTCGCGCACCAGCATTGCAGGCTGGTTTCGACGCAATGCCTCGCTAGGCGGCGTACTTGACCCCGCACGCTAGCGGGGAAAACGCTGAACTAGCTGAGAGGAACGATCTGGCCGTTGGATTGATCTAGCACCTCCCGCACCTGCTCATAGTCGACGCTACGCGGATTGCCGCCTTCGTATTGCTCAATTAAACCAACGACATTTAATAGCGTTTCCATGCCATAGGCCTTTTCGTCTGTCGAGGTAAAGGCCTGCACAAAGCTTTCATCGTTGGCGCCCCAGCCTAGCTTGATTGGTGCATCGATAATATTGACCTGGGTACCCACCGGCACGCGCCAGAACACAGATTCAATATCTTCAGGATACATGCGGATGCAGCCTCTGCTGGCGCGCATACCAACACCATCTGGCTGGTTAGTGCTGTGGATCATATAGCCTGGGATATCCAGCAGCATGGTGAAGCGGCCTAAAGGATTCTCAGCACCAGGAGGTACCACGGCGGGTGCTGGGTCGCCACGTTCGGTCGCCTCACGACGAATTGATTCAGGCGGATACCAGGCCGGATTCTCAAGGCGCATGGTCGTTTTCGTAATTCCCAGCGGCGTATTAAAGGCGTCACGCCCGATGCCGATCGGATACGTTTCGACACGCGGCGTTTCGCCAGCCTTAACATCGGGATAGTAATAAAGGCGCAGCTCGGCCACGTTAATCACAATGCCCGTACGCTCCTCATCGGGAAGAATGAACTGACCGGGGATCGTCACCTCGGTTCCCTCCCCCGGCACCCAAAGGCTGACATCAGGATTAGCCATACGAATTTCTTCGTAGCCCACGTTGTGAGCACGGGCAATATCCATCAGCGTATCTTCTTCTGTGGCTGCGACGGTGGAGACCTCGCCGACCATATTGCCGTTTTCAGGCAGCGGATAATGCCCTCGAGGAGAGTCACTGCCGCTGGCAGCAGCAGACGACGCCAACAGCCATGCACCCAGCGTTATACTGCCGAGCCACAGTTGCTTAACACGCGTTAAGGGGTAGCGCCTAGCAGTCGATATCATGGGTTTTCCTTTTTATGCGGCCTTGGCCTGACATTCACGGCAGGTAAGCTGAAAGCGGTCATTTGACCCGGCAATATGAGCATTGTCAAAGAGTAGGTCAACTCGGTAGATTGTCGCATGGCAGCGGCACGGCGGCCCTAAACACTCACATAGCCTGCTAAAAGTTTTAATGAAACGATTGTATTTCTGAACACAGCGACTAAACTGTTAATTGCCTTAGTGCAACTAAGCACAAGGCGGCGTTAATCATCTTACGCAGTTAGTACAGCTTAATATCTAGCTTGATTTGATGATTAATAAAACTAGGAATAGTAGCGGCAAGAAGATTTCCAGCGCAAGGCAGCTCGGAAGGTTATCAGCCGTTATTAGTTCCCTAGGACTGCAACGCGGAGCCGTTCAGTCCCGATAATAACGCAAGGAGCAAGCAAACATGAAAATGATTAAACCCGCTATTCTAGGTACTCTCGTCGCTCCGGCCTTCATTCTTGCCGCAGGTATGGCAAGCGCTGAAGAAACGACCGAAACAATGGAAGCGACCTACCTCACTACTACGCCAGAAAACACTTTCCATGCGGATGCTTTGACCGGCAATCAGGTTCAAAGCACGGTAGAGGATGATCAAGATATTGGTACCATTACCGATCTCGTGATCAATGAAGATGGCCAAGTCACCGCGGTGGTTGTCGGTGTCGGTGGCTTTCTAGGTATGGGTGAAAAAAGCGTTGCTATCGAGTGGGATTCGCTTGAACTCACCAAAGAAGAAGATGGCGAAGGCTACGTCATTAGCGTTAATGCATCTGAAGATGCTCTCAAAGACGCTGAAGAGTATACGCGTGACTAATGAATTGGCACTAATAGCCAATATAAAAGCCTTGGCAACCGCCAAGGCTTTTATATTTTACCGCGCTTTACTTAAAAGGCATTAGTGCTATTTAAAAAAGACTCGACTCATATACCTTTTATTAGAGACTTAAGCGGCATGACGTCTTGATTAAGAAATGGGCCTAATACTTAAAAGCCCATAGAAAAAAGACGCCATAACATAGATCAACATTAGCCTTTTAATTTAGCAGTCATGCTAATGTCGGCATTAAGGACTTTAGAAACCGGGCAATTGGCTTTAGCGGTTTCCGCTGCTTCCTGGAAAGCTGCATCGTCTGCGCCACTGATGGCGGCGACAACGTCTAAGTGAATCTTAGAAATATCGAATCCGGCATCGCTTTGGGAAAGAGTCACTTTCGCACTGGTTTCGATAGAATCGGCGGTATAACCCTTCTCACCCAGAATCATTGAAAGCGCCATCGAAAAGCAGCTGGCATGCGCTGCGCCGATCAGCTCTTCAGGATTCGTGCCTTTTTCATCTTCAAAGCGCTGCTTAAAGGAGTACTTGGCATCTAATACGCCACTTTCGGTTGAAACGGTGCCTTTACCATCTTTCAATCCACCTTCCCAACGTGCGCTAGCTTTGCGATCCATGAACAACTCCTTGTACGTGCTAATAGGCAGAAAAATATGTCGCTCTGAGCCCAAGCGGCAGATGCCACCTAGGCTACCTAAACAGCGTAGCTGATTTTTACATGCTCTGCCCAGCAAGCGCCTCCAATAACTTCCATCAGCCTCTGTTCAGTCGTAAGCTAGCTAGCCATCTAACTACATCATTTTGAATACTAAGGGCATCCCATGTCATCCGCTGATGCGCTGCGTCTGCTACTGCTTTCCTCGCTCTGGGGTCTGTCCTTCATCTTCATGCGCGTAGCCGCCCCCGAGTTCGGGCCGGTCCCACTGGTGCTGATACGTATGGGAATAGGCGCGCTGCTATTAATGCCGCTGCTTATCAGCCTGCACTATCTACGCCTAATTTGGCAGCATAAAGGCCCGCTATTACTGCTGGGAATCGTCAATCACGTACTGCCTTTTTCACTGCTGGCACTCGCTACCACTCGCCTTGAAGCAGGTTTCACGTCACTGATTAACGCTACTACGCCTATTTTCACTGCATTGATAGGCGTGTGCTTCTTCGCCACCGCTATACAGCGCCAACAGTACTGGGGCCTCGCCCTGGCGCTGCTGGGGGTTTATGTGCTCTCAGCAAATCGACTCGACTTTGCGCTAGGTGGCGACGGCTGGTTTATTGTGGCGGCACTCGGGGCTACGTTTTGCTATGGCATTGCGAGCAACTACTCTAAAACGCGCCTAGGCCACCTTCCTACCCGCGTTCTGGCCGCGGGCAGCTGCGCGATGTCGGCGCTGGTGCTATTGATCCCCGGCATTTGGTTATGGCCAAGCTCCCCCATCAGCCTTCTGGCTTGGGGCAACGCTATTTCGCTCGCCACACTTAGCACCACGCTGGCATTCCTGCTGTATTTTGGCTTACTCGCCAATGCCGGGGCTACAGCAACCTCGACGGTCACTTTCTTAGTGCCGGTGAGCGCACTGGTATGGGGCTATCTATTGCTGGACGAAACACTAAGCCTTCAGATTATCGCCGGTATGGTAATTACGCTGATAGGTACGGCCATTGCTACCAACCTGCTGCGCCTTAAATCTCGCGGACCACTGCCGCCAACGCATCCCCCACGCGAATAACGCTGCCCGCACCGACAAGCAGGGTGGCATTTTGGCCGAAGTGCGCGCCTTTCAAGGTAGGCTGAGTATTAAGCACAACCAGCGTTTTCAGCGGTTCTGCAGGCGCAGGCACCGCCGCCGACTGCTGATCAATCGTGATAATTTTGCACCGTTTGCAGGCCTTACGCAGCGTTAGTTGAAAGTTACCGCTCTGCGCTGAAAGCGTCACCCAGTGATCTTCAGCCCATGCCTGGTCGCACTTAATAACGATATTAGGTCGAAAACGATTCATCGGCACCGGCGATTGCCCGCCATCGACCAGGGCTTGATTCAGGGCATTTAAGGAGCCGGTAGTGGTAATCAAAAAGGGATAGCCATCGGCGAAATAAGTATGGGCCGACCCGCCGTCGAGAAAATCTTCTTCAACCGCACGGCTAAACTCCGTGGCAAAGCGTACCAAGCTCAGCCCTTGAGCCTGTTCGCCCAGGGCAGCTTCTAACCATCGCGTTACTTCCTCGCTTTCAGGCCGCGCTTTGCAGTGATCATTCCACACATTAACAAGGCGCAGGTTTCCCTCCGGCTCAGCTAATGGCAGGCGCAGCGGGTCAACGGCGGGGTGTGAAAGCACAAGGTGCTCGTCGGTCAATTCAACGCCGATTGTGGCCAGCGCAGGCAACTGACGCTGCGTCACAAAACGTTGCTGGGCATCAACCAGCATCCAGCGGCGGTCCCAGGCTAGCCCGTGCTCCTGCAACACACTTTGGCTCAAGCTGATGCCTTGTAATGACTTAACGGGGTAGATATTGAGCTGAGCAATTTCCACGGGTGGCCTCATAGCAAGGGAAAAATGCTACTTTAGCCAGTCCCACAGCCGCCGTCACGCTATAGCGTCATGCCTGCTTCGATTCGATAACCTAAGTCGATCACGCTCTGCGTTAACGGCTCACCCCGTATACGGGCTAAAAGCTCGCGCGCCGCTGCTTCGCCGATGGCCTGACGCGGCGTAACCACGCTAGCAAGCCTAGGTGCCATCACTTGCCCTACGTCATGGCCGTGAAACCCCGCCAAGGCCATGCGCCCAGGCACGTCAATCTCACATCGCTGGCACTCAAAATAAGCGCCCACAGCAACGTCATCATTGGTGCAGAACACGCCATCGGCGTCTGGATAGTCAGCTAGCACCTGCTTTAGCAGTGCCGCCCCCACGCTATAAGAGGAACGCTGTGTGCTTTTCAGCGCAATCGGCGTTAGCTCGTGCTCTTCCATAGCAAGGCGATAGCCCTGCTCGCGCTGTCGAGTACGCTCATCTAGCCGTACGCCCAGGTAAATCACCTGACGTCGACCCCGCTGAATCATGGCACTGACCATGTCATAAGCGGCTTGAACGTTGTTATAGCCCACCGCCTGCTGCAGCGCGGGCCGGTAAGTATCCATAATTTCAACTACCGGTATACCGGCGGTTTCCAGCATACGCAGGCTGCGCGGGGTGTGATCGCGGTCAGAAAGAATCACCCCGTCGACGTTATAAGAGAGCAGCGAGGCCAAGCTACGTTCTTCAAGCTCAGGGCTATAGCCATAATGAGCAAGCATCAGATGATAGCCCGCGGGTTCCGTCAGCGATTCGATGCCGACAATCACATCGGCGAAGACCTGGTTGGTCAATGACGGCACCAGCACACCGATAGAGTGGCTGGTCGCTCGGGAGAGTAAATCCGGGGCTCGATTAGGTATGTAGCCGACCTGTTCAGCCACTGAGAAGATGCGCGCGCGTAGTGCTTCAGAAACCGTTTCAGGATCGCGCAGGCAGCGGCTTACCGTCATTTTGGTAGCCCCTACATGGTTGGCAATATCCTGCAGAGTGGGGCGTTTTTTCTTCAAAGTGTTGCGGCCTTATGAAGCGAGGGAGCGTTGGGGTCTACCCTAACCAACAATGAGCCCCCATGCCTATCCCCTCTTTAGCCGAAGGTTTGGCTAAGCGGCGGCGCTAGCGTTGCGGTAAATTGGCCAACAATCGTTGAGGGAGGAAGCGCTATGGAGGCCGTCCTTGCCTCATCGCTGCCCGGTGGCTCTAGGTCCGCTAGCTGGCTTGCCAGCATGCTATCGCCCTTAAAGAAATGCCCCGCCCGGGTTTCCAACCGCTCTCGCAGCAGCTCGCGCGTGCCTTCCAGGTATAAAATGCGCAGTTCAGAATCGCCGTTTCTTAAGCGATCTCTGTAGCGGCGTTTAAGCCCCGAACAAGCAATCACTACTGTCTCGTTTTGCGCTTTATAATTGGCAAATAGCGCTGCCAGCGTGTCCAACCAGCCATGGCGATCATTATCATTAAGCGGCGTTCCGCTCGCCATTTTGGCCACGTTCTCTGGCGAGTGGTAATCATCACCATCAATAAAGGTGGCGCCTAGCGCCTGTGCCAGATTTTCGCCAATCAACGATTTTCCACACCCGGATGCGCCCATAACTAAGATACGATAAGACGAGGGAATCATTGGGCTAGCTCTCCAAATGTGAAGCCTACGGTGCAAAAGGTTGAAACGACAGTGTACATGACGCTCAAAATGCAGTGGGGTAAGAAATCGATATAAACAAGGGCTTTGCAATTGTTACCGGTAACAATCAAAAGAAAAGGCTAACGGTGCGCTCATTGCTTGTCAAAACAAAACTGTTAACCTGCGACCAACGTCTAGATCTAGCCACTGGCGCTCCATCAAGCTACATTAGCCTACGTCTTTCGTTTCGGAGCACCCATGTCTGTGCAACCATCTTGCAGCGCGTTAGAACTGGATCACCAGCTTTGCTTTGCGCTCTACTCAACCTCGTTGATGATGACGAAGGTTTATAAACCGCTGCTTAAAGAGCTGGGGCTTACCTACCCGCAATACCTTGCCATGCTGGTACTGTGGCAAAACGATGGCATGACCGTTGGCACCATGAGTAAGCGCCTACTAACCGACCCCGGTTCGTTGACGCCGTTACTTAAGCGACTTGAAGCCGATCAACTGCTTAATCGTAAGCGCAGCCATCAAGACGAGCGCGTGGTAGAGCTATACCTTACCGAAAAAGGCAAAGCGCTGCGTGAGCAGGCCTGCCACATTCCTAGCTGCGTCGTGCACGCGAGCGAGCAGTCAATAGAAACGCTGACTGAGCTGAAAGAGGACCTGGTGCGGCTACGCGACAGCCTGCAAAAAAACCAGTGACCCGATGGCCACGGCAAAAGGGTAGTTTTTATTTATCATTTATCTTGTGCGCAAAATAAAGCTGCGCTAGATTAAGGCGGTTAACATAACTAATAACGCTGACAGGAGATTCAATATGACGACCACTACTATCGAAAAAGTTGCTTACCGCGCCCAGGCTACCGCTACTGGTGGCCGTGAAGGCCAAGCTAAATCATCGGATGGCGCGCTAGAGGTTAAACTCAGTACGCCTAAAGAGCTGGGCGGCGCTGGCGGTGAAGGCACCAATCCCGAGCAGCTGTTCGCGGCTGGCTACTCAGCCTGTTTTCTAGGTGCGCTTAAGCATGTAGCGAGTCAAGAAAAAGTAACGCTTCCCGAAGACACTCAAATTGAAGGCAACGTAGGCATCGGCGCAATTCCTACCGGTTTTGGCATCGAAGTTGAGCTAAAAATCAGCCTGCCCGGCCTTGAGCAAGACGTCGCGCAGCAGCTAGTTGATAAAGCCCATATCGTGTGCCCCTACTCCAATGCCACCCGTGGCAATATTAACGTCACCTTGACGCTGGTATAACCGAGCTATTAGCTTAATCTGCTAGCGCCCACACCACCGCTTTCTGCGCATGCAAAGCGGTGGTGTCCTAAGAGCCACCCCCTAAAAGCGTTAGCATCGCCGCGCAAAGGATAGGTTTACCTCTGTGCCCAGCAGTTACCGATATCGGTTAATAGCGAGGAAACGATGAGCGATAACACCTATACGCCTCCCAACGTTTGGAAATGGGAACCTGGCAACGGCGGTAAATTTGCCAATATCAACCGCCCCATAGCAGGCCCTACCCACGATAAAGCGCTGCCCGTGGGCAAGCATTCCCTTCAGCTTTACTCCCTAGCTACACCTAACGGTGTAAAAGTTACCGTGATGCTCGAAGAGCTGCTGGAGCAGGGAATTAAAGACGCAGAGTACGACGCCCATCTGATTCAAATTGGCGAAGGCGATCAGTTCAGCAGCGGTTTTGTTGAGGTAAATCCCAACTCCAAAATCCCGGCACTGATGGATCACAGCACGCAGCCGCCACAGCGGGTGTTTGAATCCGGCGCCATCCTGCTCTATCTGGCAGAGAAATTTAATGCCTTCTTGCCGACTAACCCAATGAAGCGCACAGAATGCCTCTCTTGGCTGTTCTGGCAAATGGGCAGTGCACCAATGTTAGGCGGCGGCTTCGGGCATTTTTACGCCTACGCGCCAGAAAAATATCAGTACCCGATTGATCGCTACACGATGGAAGTGAAGCGCCAGCTTGATGTACTTGATCGCCATTTAGCAGAAAACCGCTTTATGGCCGGGGATGAGTACACCATTGCCGATATGACGATTCACCCTTGGTACGGCGCACTGGTCAAAAACCGTGTTTACGAAGCGGCTGAGTTCTTGGAAGCACACACTTACAAGAATCTATTGCGCTGGACCGAGGAAATTGATGAACGCCCCGCCGTCAAGCGTGGGCGCATGGTGAACCGCACCTGGGGTGAGCCTAGCGAGCAGCTGCATGAGCGCCATGACACCAGCGATTTCACGCTTAAAACGCAAGACAAGTTGACTGGCGATAAGTAAGCTGACGGCATACAGCACGGGCGCCTTTAACATCACTAAAGGTGCCCGTGCCTGACACATATCGCTTGGCTGTTTTACGCTAAGCGCTCTTGAATGCGTGAGTTATTGAGTGCGCGAATTATTAAGTGCATAGTTCCATACTCGATAAAAGTAAAAAATATACCCAAGCCCGAACGTTAATAGTGAAATGATCACCCACAGGATAATGTGGCCAATATTGCTGAAGAGGCTGATATCACACACCATTTTCCGCTCCACGCCTGTCGCTGTGTCGATAACGGAAGTGCGGTTAATAACAAATCTTGCAAACGAGTATGGAAAGAAAAATAACGCTATACCGAAGGTAATCACACTCAGTATTAGCCAAAGAACCAGATGGCCAATGATGTCGATAATGGAGAGATCCGCTTTAATGTTCACGCTGCATCCTTAAAGAATAAGAGCGGCGCAGAATATCATCACAAAATGCAAACATGCAGTTAAATCAGCAAAGCTGCAGCCTACGCCAGATTCTCCCACCACTTGGCATAAGAACTATTATGCGGGGCGAATCCCGTTTCATCGGGCGCATCATCCTCCCACCATACTGAGCCCCGCTCACCCAATGCTTCTTTAGCGGCTTGCACCGCCTCGCGGGCACGGCCTAATCCCGCTTCATCGTCCTGTTGCTGGGTGGTTCTCACCGCACGTCGAGCTTTCATCAAGGCTTTAATGTGTTCGCGCTTTTCGTCTTCACTTAAACGCGGATCAGTACAGCGCCATAGTCGATTCTTAGCGATAAAGTAGCGCCCATCAGGCGTGTGAGGATATTTATTGGCCATGCACCCCTCTTTCTATCGAAAGACACTTAACAATATTTCACGCATTAAGCTGCTTAGAAACGCTTCGATAGCGCAATAGAACCAAACTTATCCTGCTCTTCCTGGCCGTCGAATTCACGCGAGCGCTGCACAACCGCGTAGGTGACCTGCCAATCTTCCCAGGCAAGCGCCAGCCCTGCCGAGACATCGCCCACCCACTCTTTACGATCAACCGAGTGGCTGTCTTTGAAAGTATTGCCATCAAGCGTTAGGTTTTGCGCCATGTAGTAGCCGTCTACGCTCGCAAACAGATACCACTGCAAGCCTTGCCTTCCCGTCATATAGTAGCTGCTACCGGGGCTAGGCGTCAGTGTAGGAATGCCAGCAGCCTCATCGCCCCAACGCACGCTGTAGCCCGCGCCAGCGTAGGTATACAGGTTACCTAGTGCGGCACTGACACTCGGCCCATGGGCAAACTCTTTACCGATAAACGGCGTGCTGTTCCACCACTGGCGACGCATAGCAGCATTGACGATTGGCTCATCGCCAATTTGATTATCCCAGCCGTTAGGACGGTCGCTGCCGGTGATACGGTGTACTTCACGCTGAATACTATCGGCAAGTGACGACGGCCCTGCCAACCCAATATCTAGATGCAGGTCAGTCGACTGAACCCAGCTACCCATGGGCACATCTTCGTAAAGCGATACGCCACCATAAACAAGCCCAGCATACGGCCGATCATCTTCGATCAGTCCCGACTGCATAATATCGTTGGGCGTATAAATCTGATGCACCAAACGATAAGCAGCCATGTCTGCACTGCCGATAATGCTATCGGGTAACGCGGTGGCTAGACGCTGGGTCCAGCTTTGTGCCTCAGGCTCAAACATCCAATTAAGCTCAAAACCGCTAGTGAAGTGACCATCGTCACCGCTAGCGATGGCGTCATTTTCATGCTTAATCGTGAACACACTGTTGTCGGCGTGTGCTAGTGCTGGCAGCAGGCTAATGGCTGCTACTAGCGGGAGCAGCTGCCATCGTAAAGAGGGGTATCCGCGCATTGCTCGTTCCTTGAGAGAGGCCTTGAGACAGTTTTTTGAGGCAGCTTTTTGCGATCGCCAACAAACATTGTTGATTGTATGTAGTTGTGCAAAAAGATAGCAAGCTATAGTTTTTCTTTTCCTTATGTGGAAAAGACTAAGCAGTTGAAACAATAGGGATGACCAATGGGTCATCCCTTTTCATATTTATAGCTTAGGCGAATAAACCCAACAATAAAGATTAACGCTCGCGCAGCAGCCATTGAGGGGTGATTTCATGCTGGCCGTTCTCATCGGTAATAAACAGCGATTCTTCGCTGATCATAATGGCCCAGTTGATAGCCCTTGGCAGATCTTTAGCAATCACCGCTAGCGCCTCTTGCGGAAGCCTCGCCACATGCACATTTTTCAACGAGGATACGCTAGGCAGTACTTTGCTTTCCCATAAGTCGACCCGGCCGTATGCAAGCAGCGAAACCCGCTCTGCCCGGCGCGAGCACCAGGTAAGACGCTCGGCATCGGGCAGCCCGACTTCAATCCAGTGCAGCAAACGACCATCCAGGCTTTTCTCCCATAGCGCGGGTTCGTCCACATCGGAAAGCCCGCGGCCAAAAGCTAGCGTCTCGCTGTACCACAGGACATAGGCAAGCAGGCGCGCGGTCATGCGCTCTTCAGTTTCCGAGGGGTGACGCGCCACGGTAAAGCGCAGCGTCTCGTACACGCTGCGATCCAGATCGGTCAGATTAATATCAACTTTATAGGGCGTTGCACTAAGGGCCATGGATGTTTCCAAACGAAAATTTGCGCCAGTGTACCTGATGCATGACGCATCGAGTGAACTGGGCGAGTTAAGGCTGTCGGTAATCCGCTATTAGCGCGCCATTCTTCAGCGTTTCAGTCTCGTGCATAGGCTCACGCCACTGCTCTTCAAGCGCAGACTGATACCACGCCCGCATGGCAGGCAGCGCAAGTAAATGCTCGACATAAGCCTTAGCGTCTTCACTAACCGGCAGATTAAACGTCTGAACGCGAAACGCCACCGGGGCATAAAAAGCATCCACCGCGGTGAAGTTTGCGCCCGCCAAATAAGGCCCGCCAAAGCGCTCAAGCCCCTGCTGCCAAAGCGTATCCAAGCGAGCAACATCGGCTTTAAGGTTGTCCGACAATCCCTTTAGCTCAACGCGCACGCCGCAATTCATTGAACAATCGTCACGCAGGGCACCAAAACCGCTGTGCATTTCAGCGGCAGCAGAGCGCGCCCAGGCACGTGCGAGCTTATCCGATGGCCACACCGCTTTATGGTGCTCGGCTAAGTACTCAATAATAGCGAGCGAATCCCATATCGCCAGCTCGCCACTGGCCGTCATATCGACTAAGCAAGGCACTAAGCCTGAGGGTGAAAAACGCAGGAAGGTGTCACGACTTTCACCCAAGCCACCTTCAAACGGCATGAGATGTTCATTAAACGGAATGTCTAGAACCTTCATCAATACCCATGGGCGCAGCGACCAGGACGAGTAATTCTTATTGGCGATATAAAGATCAAACATGCACACCTCAGTTTATATAGAGACTGAACGACAATTGATGCCATAAACACGCACAAACCTAGTAAAAATAAACCTAGCAAACACAAATCTAGTAAAAACAGCCGTATCGGCGCACATCCTATGTCTATCTGTTTAGCAGAATTGCTGTCGCCGGACTAGTGATTATCTCAACGCCGTTGCCCGTCCATTTAAACCAAGGTCGTGTATCCAGCCAGCATTCAAGCTGTAAAATGTTACCGATAACATCGACAGTCATTAGCCTTACTTTTTCGGAGCGCTCGCATGAATGGATGGACTCAGACGATGTCCGCAGGACCACTGCTAAGCATTGCCGCAGTGGCTGTCTTATCCCTTTTGGTGTTAATCATCAGGTTTAAAATGCACGCCTTCTTGGCGTTGATGCTGGTGAGCCTGCTCACCGCACTAGCTACCCAAATACCTATTGACGCCATTGTGCCCACGCTGGTGAATAGTTTCGGTGGCACGCTAGGGGCCGTTGCGCTGCTTGTCGGCCTGGGTGCGATGCTTGGCAAGCTTGTCGAGCATTCGGGGGGCGCGAAGGCGCTTTCTGACAAAATGATTGAGGTCTTTGGCGAAAAGCGCGCGCCGTTTGCACTGGGTATCGCCTCGCTGCTAATGGGTTTTCCCATTTTCTTTGACGCTGGCTTAATCGTCATGCTGCCGATTATCTTTGCGGTATCGCGCCGTTTAGGCGGCCCGATACTGCTTTACGCCATGCCTGCGGCCGCGGCATTCTCGGTTATGCATGTTTTCTTGCCCCCTCATCCAGGCCCGGTGAGCGCGTCGGAACTGTACAATGCCAACCTAGGCCTCCTTCTGCTAACCGGCGTGATAATTGCCTTCCCACTCTGGTGGATCTCAGGCTACATGTGGGGAAAAGTTGTCGCGAAACGCCATCCGTTCCCGCTGAGTAAGGGACTGTTTGGCGACATTAGCGACGACGAAGTGACCAATCCGCCTTCCGTTGGTGTGGTGATCAGCATGCTGATGCTGCCACTTGTACTGATCTTTATGAACACCGGCCTTAACTCGCTGCGCTCCATCGGCGCGGTTGACAGCGACCAACTGTGGTTTCAGCTGCTTTCAGCGCTCGGCAATACGCCTATCGCACTGCTCATTTCAACGTTAGTAGCCATGTTAGTGCTGGGCCGTCGCCAAGGAATGGAAGGCAATGCGTTAGAAAAAGTGCTCGATTCCTCGCTCGGGCCGATTTGCTCGGTGGTGCTGATTACCGGCGCTGGCGGCATGTTCGGTGGCGTGCTGCGCGCATCGGGCATTGGCGATGCGCTATCCAGCTCGTTAAGCGATATTGGCCTGCCTATCATCCTGGCGGCCTATGTAATTGCAGTGATTATGCGTCTCGCCCAAGGGTCGGCAACGGTCGCACTGGTAACGGCGGCGGGGCTAATGGCGCCCGCCGTGATTGGCGGTGATTTCACCTCAATGCAAGTAGTGGCGATTACGTTAGCCACGGCCGCAGGCTCCGTGTTTGCAGGCCACGTGAATGATTCAGGCTTCTGGCTAGTGGGTCGGCTGCTCGGTATGGATGTCAAAACAACGCTGAAAACGTGGACCGTCCAGCAGGCCCTTGAGTCAGTGGTCGGCTTTATCTTCGCGTATATCATTTTCATGATGTTTTAGGTGACCACTATGAAGCAGGCACTTTTCGATATTAGCGACCGCTTAGCGCTGGTCACCGGCTCTTCTAGAGGGCTTGGCAATGCTCTCGCAAGAGGATTGGCACACCAGGGCGCGCGGGTCATCCTACACGGGCGTGATCTAGACAAAGTGAAGGCAGAAGCAGATAAAGTGGCGCAAGACACAGGAGCCACCGTTGAAGCGATCAGTTTCGATGTCACCGATGCTAATGCTACCAAGCAGGCGCTTGAAACACTGATTGATAACTACGGAACGCCGGATATTCTGATCAATAATGCCGGGCTTCAGCGCCGCGCACCGTTCAATGAGTTTGACACTGCTGATTGGGATGCTCTTATCGCGACCAATCTGTCGAGTTTATTTTATGTTTCCCGCGCCTTAACGCCTGCTATGAGCGAACGCGGCTCCGGCAAAATCATTAACATCGGCTCCGTGCAGTCTAAACTTGCCAGAGAAACCATCGCGCCTTACTCCGCCACAAAAGGCGGCGTTGCGCTACTGACACAGGGCATGGCCGCGGATTTGGCCCGTTTCAATATCCAGGTCAACTGTATTTCTCCCGGCTATTTCAAGACCGAAATGAATACCGCTTTGTGGCAAGACCCAGCCTTTAACCAATGGGTCGAAAAGCGTACGCCAGCCCAGCGCTGGGGGCATTTCGACGAGCTGGTGGGCACGCTTATCTATCTCTGCTCGGGCGCCTCAAGTTTCGTTTCGGGGCAAAATATTTTCGTCGATGGCGGGATGACCTCGGTCGTATAACTGCCCAGACCTTCCCTTTAGGAAGCAGCGCCATGCAAGCATTAGTCATTCACGGTAAGCAAGATCTACGGGAAGAAAGCATTACACTGCCCGCATTAGCCTCTGGAAAAGTACGTTTGCGTATGTCTTTCGGCGGCATCTGCGGCTCAGATCTTCACTACTATCATGAGGGAGCCAATGGCGCTTTTGTGATTCGTGAACCAATGATTCCCGGCCACGAGATGTCGGGAATCGTCGAGGAAGACCCTAGCGGGCAATGGCCGCAGGGAACCCCGGTCACGCTGCACCCTGCAACATTTGGCAACAGCCAGCCCGGCATCGAAGACAAGCCGCACCTGTGGCCCAATGGTGCTTATCTAGGCTCTGCCTCTACCTGGCCGCATACGCAGGGTGGCATGAGCCAGTTTTTAGATGCCGATATCAGTATGCTAAGGGCACTGCCTGATACCTTGCCTCTGGCGCGCGCCGCCCTAGCAGAGCCCTTATCCGTGGGCTTGCATGGCATCCAGGTAGCCGGCGGGGTCGATCAAAAGCGCGTATTGGTATGCGGTGCGGGGCCCATTGGCTTGCTCGCCGCAGCGGCAGCGCTTGCCAAAGGGGCCCGCGAAGTTTGCATTACCGACGTTCTGGATGGCCCGCTATCCCGCGCCCGCAAACTGGGGGTGCATAGCACTATTCAGGTAGGCACGGATGAGCTGCCTCAAGAAGCTTTTGATGTGGTGCTTGAGTGCACCGGCGTTCCCGCATCGATCAACAGCGCTATTCTCGCCGTACGTCGTGCAGGCGTTATCGTTCAAATAGGCATGATGCCTGCAACGCCACAGCCGATTGCGCTAGCGTCATTGATTTCAAAAGAGGCTCAGCTGAGGGGCTGCTTCCGTTTCAACGATGAAATTGATGAAGCCATCAGGCTGCTCGCTGCCGATGCCCGCTTCGATAGCGTCATCACTCACGTGCTGCCTGCCAAAGATGCCCAGCACGCATTTTCAATTGCTAAAAATGCGCAAGTATCCGGCAAGGTGTTGATCGAGCTTTGGAAGTAACAGAGCAATGATCAGGCAAGGCAAGCCTTGATGGCTTGCCGGCTAACGCGCCGCTTGAGCTAACGTATTACCCCCCAACCCCATCAATATGCCGCCACCGACCCGCTGAATGAGCGTAGAAGAACCTTTAGAGTGCTGCAGCCATGCCCGTAGCGGGCTAGCAAGCAGCACTACCATGATATCTGCAGAAGAAAACAGCAGATTGGTAGCAATGCCTAACCAGAGCAGTTGCCATGCCACCGGCATAACGCTTTCAGGCTGCACAAACTGAGGCAAAAACGCCACAAAGAAGAGCGCAGTTTTAGGGTTGAGCACTTCAACCAAAAAACTATCGCGCAGCACGCGCCTTGTCTTTGCCAGCGGCACCTCAACGTCATGGGCCCCAATCCCCTGTTTCCATAACCGTAACCCCATCCACAGCAAGTAGAGCCCGCCAATCACCTTCATGGCTATGTAAGCAGGAGGAACTGCCGCAAATAAAAGTGCCAAGCCAAGAGCGGCAGCGATTACGTGGATATAACACCCCATATGCACGCCGATGACAGCTGACCACCCTGCGCGTCGGCCTCGCCCAAGCGTTTGCGCTGCGGTATACAGCATCGCAGGACCAGGAAGGTAGGCAAAACCAAGCGTGGCGATTAAAAATGCGGCCCACTGCATAAATGGCATCCCAATAACGTTAGAAATAAAACGGGGGTGACGCCGGCGTCACCCCCACTCCCAGTCAAAATTTATTAACCAAATGCTTATAAGCAGACCTTAAAGCGAGATGTTAAAAGTTAGCTTTGCGCTTTTCTACAAAGGCGCTCATACCTTCTTTCTGTTCTTCACCGGCGAAACAGAGGGCAAACAGGCTCGTTTCCAGCGCCAGCGCGCTATCAAGGTCTTGGTCTAATCCATCGTGAACCGCTTGTTTAGCGCCGCGCACGGACTGCGGGCCATTGCCTTTAAGCTGCTTGGTGAGTTCTTCGACGTAGCTCTCCAGCTCAGCCTGCGGCATTACTCGGTTAACGAGCCCGATACGCAGTGCTTCTTGGGCATCAATCTTACGACCCGTGGTGACAAGGTCAATCGCCATGGCGGGGCCAACGCGACGCGGCAAGCGCTGGGTGCCACCAAAGCCGGGGATCACACCCAGCAGCACTTCTGGCTGCCCAAACACGGCGTTATCGCTGGCTACGGCCCAGTCGCAGGCCAGTGCCAATTCGCAGCCGCCGCCAAGGCAAAACCCGTTTACCAGCGCGACCACCGGCACTGGCAATGTCTCTAAGCGTTTAATCGTGCGCAGCGCTTGGCTGGCAAATGCTCGCGCCTCTTCAGGCGTTTTTTCACGCATCTCGGTAATATCGGCTCCCGCCACGAAGGATTTCTCGCCCGCCCCCGTAATCAGCACCGCGCGTAAACCCGGGTGAGCTTCCAGCGCCACTAAATGGGCTTCTAATGCGGCGAGCACTTCGCTGTTTAGCGCATTGAGCGCCTTAGGACGATTAATGGTTAATCGCACCATTCCATCGTTATCAACTTTCTCAATCACTGACTCACTCATGGCGGGCTCCTTAATTGTTATGGGCATACGCTGTTATATCGTAGCCAGAAAAATACCACTCAACCCTAGCGAACGCTTGGTTGAGTGGCAATGACTTATTTATGCAGCCTTTCCCGGCTTAGCATTGAGACCATCCAGCTCTCAATTAATCGTAGTGGTAAAAGCCGCGGCCGGTTTTTCGACCGAGATAGCCTGCGGCTACCATGCGTTTAAGCAGCGGGCACGGGCGATATTTGGGGTCGCCAAAGCCTTCTTGAAGCACGTTCATAATCGCTAAACAGACATCTAGGCCAATCAGGTCTGCCAGCGCTAGCGGCCCCATGGGATGTGCGGCACCTAGCTTCATGGCGTCATCAACTGCTTCTGGGGTGGCGGTACCCTCTTGAACAATAAACGCCGCCTCGTTGATCATCGGCACTAGTAAGCGGTTCACTGCAAAGCCCGGCGCATCGCCCACCGGCACGGCGGTTTTGCCTAATGCCTTGGCAAGCTGCTCGATACGCTCAACGGTAGCGTCAGAGGTCTGCTCGGCGCGAATCACTTCTACCAATTTGAGCACCGGCACGGGGTTAAAGAAGTGCATGCCTACCACGCGTTCGGGATGTTCGCACACCGCCGCCAAGCGGGTGAGCGACAGCGATGAGGTATTGGAGGCCAAAATAGCCGTGCTGTTCAATTGGCTTAGATCGCGAAAAAGCGTCTCTTTGAGTGCTGGCTGCTCAGGCGCTGCCTCAATAATCACCGCACAGTCGCTAAGCGCCTGTAACGAGGTCGTGGTCGAGAGGCGCGCCAAAGCGGCCTTTTTATCTGCCTCCGTGATCTTTTCTTTAGCAACCAGCTTGGCTAAGCCTTTGTCGACGTTCGCTTCGGCGCGACCCAGCTGCTCTTCGGCCACATCAAAAAGACGTACCGTAAACCCGCTGGCGGCCACTACCTGGGCAATCCCCTGCCCCATCGTACCCGCGCCGACGATGCCAATTAGTTGGTCACTCATTCACTTTCTCCTTAATCCACTATCAATGATTTTTAGCTTCTTCACGCAATACGAATTTTTGTATCTTACCCGTTGAGGTTTTCGGCAGTTCGCTGAAAATCACCGTCTTAGGCACTTTGTAGCCCGCCAAACGTTCGCGACAGTGGGCGATAATATCGGCCTCAGTGACTTCCCCGTAGCCGACTTTCAGCTTCACAAATGCACAGGGCGTTTCGCCCCACTTCTCGTCGGGCTTAGCCACCACCGCCGCCTCTTCAACGGCAGGATGGCCGTAAATAGCGTCTTCTACTTCGATGGTCGAGATGTTTTCACCACCGGAAATAATGATGTCTTTAGAGCGGTCTTTGATCTCGATATAGCCATCCGGGTGCCACACAGCCAAATCGCCGGTGTGATACCAACCACCCGCCAGCACCTGCTCGGTTGCCTCAGGGTTTTTTAAGTAGCCCTTCATCACGTTATTACCGCGCATCAGTATCTCACCCATGGTTTGACCGTCTTTGGAGACAGGTTCCATCGTGAGCGGGTCGGCCACGCATAGTGCTTCGAGCATGTGATAGCGCACACCCTGGCGAGCTTTTATTTTCGCCCGCGCCTCAAGCGGCAACTCATCCCACGCCTCACGCCAGGCACAAACGGTCACCGGCCCGTACACCTCGGTTAAGCCGTAAACGTGGGTAACCTCGATGCCTAGAGTTTCAACGCCAGCAATCACCGCGGCAGGCGGCGCAGCACCGGCGGTGGTAACTTTCACCGAATGATCGAACTGGCGCTTAGCTTCAGCGGGCAAATTGACTAAGCCATTGAGAATAATCGGTGCGCCGCTGAAGTGGCTAACCTTTTCATCAGCAATCAGTTGCATAACCTTTTTAGGCTCGACACGGCGCAGGCACACGTTGACGCCTGCATTGGCGGCAATCGTCCATGGAAAACACCAGCCATTGCAGTGGAACATAGGCAGCGTCCACAGATAGATCGGGTGGTGGGGCATCGCCCACTCCATAATATTGCTCACCGCGTTCAGGTAAGCGCCACGGTGGTGATAAACCACGCCCTTGGGTTTTCCCGTTGTGCCAGAGGTGTAGTTGAGTGAGATCGCATTCCATTCATCCTCAGGTAGCTGATAAGCGAAATCGGCGTCACCTTCATTGAGTAGCGCTTCGTACTCAATCTCCCCAATACCGTCTATTTCACCCAGAAACGCCACGTCGGCCACATCGATGATCAGCGGCTTATGTTCAAGCGTGACAACGGCCTGCTGGATAACGTCAGCAAACTCGGGGTCCACCAGAATCGCCTTGGCTTCGCCATGCGCAAGCATGTAGCTGATCGCCTCAGCATCCAGGCGAATATTTAAGGTATTGAGCACACAGCCCGCTAGCGGCACGCCAAAATGCGCTTCAAACATAGCCGGAATATTAGGCAGCATGGCCGCCACCGTTTGACCCGGCTGAATACCACGCTGTTTGAGCGCAGAGGCAAGCTGGCGGCAGCGCGTCCAGGTTTCGCCCCAGGTGCGGCGAGTGCTGCCATGCACGATGGCGGGATAATCGGGGTAAATCGACGCCGAGCGCTCGATAAAGGTCAGCGGCGAAAGCGGCACGTGATTGGCAACGGTTTTGGGTAAGCCTTGCTCGAAGATAGCGCTCATAGTCGACTCCTACCTATTGTTATTAAAAGCGATCGTTTTAAATGCATGTTTTGATAGCCTACAAACAGCGCCGCCGCCTTTAAGGCGGCGGCGCGTAGCTATGTGATTCGCGTCAATGAATCTCAAAGTCGCTAAGGCATTGCATGCCCGCCTCAATGACCGCGCGCTGGGCACGGCCAACCGGCAGCCATTGAGTGATAGCAAACTCTGCGCTGCGCAGCTTGGCAGCGTAGAAAGGGTCGTCGCTGCCGTTATCAAGCGCAACTTGAGCACTGAGCGCCGCTTGCCCCATTTGCCAGGCGCACAGCACGTGCCCCGCTAAGCTGAGAAACGGCGTGGCGTAGGCCTGCACCGCGTCCGCCCCTTTTTCAGGGTCGGCGCCCTGCTTGAGCACTATCGCTTGGGCGGTTTTTAGATCGTCTAAGCCGGCGGCTAAGCCACTGCCTAACGCAGCAAGCGCAGGGTTCGCGTTGAGCTGTTCGACGGTAGTGGCAACGTCATCTAGCAGCGCAGTTAGCGCCTCGCCACCATCGCGTTGAAGCTTACGCCCTGCCAAATCAAGCGCCTGAATGCCATTAGTACCTTCGTAAATCGGAGCAATCCGCGCATCGCGCAGCAGCTGAGCTGCGCCGGTCTCTTCCACGTAGCCCATCCCTCCGTGCACCTGAATGCCCATGGACGCGATATCGACCGCCTGGTCAGTGGAAAAACTTTTAATCACCGGAATAAGAATATCGGCGCGGGCCTGTGCAGCGCTGCGCGTATCGCGGCTGTCTGCATGACGGGCTGTATCCAGCTCGGCGGCGCAATACAGCGCCAGTGCCCGCAATGCATCGGTACGCGAGCGCATTGAAAGCAGCATACGGCGCACGTCGAAATGATCGCTAATACTGCATTCAGCACCGCCACGCGATGCCGGCGCTCGCCCCTGACGACGCTCAAGCGCGTAGGCGAAGGCATGCTGGCAGGCACGCTCAGCCACGCCAATGCCCTGGACACCTACTTTGTGGCGAGCCTCGTTCATCATGGTAAACATATGATTCAGACCACGCCCTTCCTGGCCGACCAAGTAGCCAATCGCACCGCCATTTTCACCAAAGCTTAGCGTGCAGGTGGGGGAACCGTGAATGCCCAGCTTATGCTCAATGGATGCACAGGTGACGTCGTTGCGCTCTCCAAGCGAGCCGTCGTCATTGACCAAAAACTTGGGCACTAAAAACAGTGAAATGCCTTTATTGCCTTGTGGCGCATCGGGCTTTCGGGCCAGGACTAGATGAATGATATTGTCAGCGGCGTCGTGCTCGCCCCAGGTGATATAGATTTTCTGGCCGCTAATGCGGTAGTGATCGTTTTCGGGCACGGCGCGAGTGCGCACTTGGGAAAGGTCCGACCCCGCTTGGGATTCGGTAAGGTTCATCGTGCCCGTCCAACTACCTTCCACTAATTTGGGCAAGTAAGTGGATTGGAGGGCATCGCTGCCGTGGTGCGCCAGCGCCTCGATAGCGCCAGCGGTTAGCATGGGGCAAAGACCTAGCGCCATATTGGCACCGTGAAGCATTTCCTGCACCGCGCTGGCCACCACTTCTGGCAAATTCTGCCCACCTAACGCTTCGGACACGCCAATACCGTTCCAGCCACCCTCTACATACGCCTGATAAGCCGCTGCAAAGCCATCCGGTGACGTCACGCTGCCGTCGGTATGACGCTTGGCACCCTGTCGATCACCGCTAGCATTTAGCGGCCCCCAGACATCGCCCGCAAGCTTTGCCGCTTCTTCAAGCACTGCCTCAACTAAATCGGGCGTAGCTTCTTCAAAGCCTGGCAGGCTTAGCGAGCGATGCGCGAGCAGCTCTTCGAGCACAAAGCGCAAGTCGCGTACGGGCGCAGCGTAAACATTCATGGCGAACCTCGGCAGAGAGTGAATCTGGGCGTTCTTAAACAATTGTTTGAAAGTAGCGCTACGATAGTAGTAATACTCTCGCCCAGACACCATTAGCCCAAGGTATCAGCCGCCGCCAATAATGCCTCTATATTGCGCTACTTGCGCACGCCCATCTGCTCCACGTCATCATAATAGGTGATATGACTTTCATCTTCGGCAGGCGGCCCTACCACGGGCTCAACGGCGTCAACATCCCATACCGCGTCGGACAAATCTTCCAGGTGCTCGTGCTCTAGCGCGCCCTGCATTAATTCTTCGGTCACCACTAGCTCGGCACCCGCTGCGGTCATTGGCGTTGTTGGCGTAAATGGAGCCACGGGCACCGGCGCTGGGCGAACATGGCGACGCCAGGAAAAGAACATGACGAGGAACAGGCTGAGCGAACCAAAAGCCCAGAATAGACCTGCGTCGCCTATCGCCGTCATGACCGGTGAAATCATTAGCGGGCTTAGCGTGGCGCCAATCGAATTGATCAACAGCAACCCCTGGCTCATACGCACTAAGGCGCCCGCGGGTGCACGGTCAGCGGCATGGCTAACGGCGACAGGGTAAAGGGCAAACACCCCGCCGCCGAGCAAGAACAGCAGCCCTGCTAACAGCGGTGTTGAGAGCGGCAGCCAGAGGATCGCCGCCGAGATCAATACACAGAAACCGCTAATCCCAATCAACACCATCTGACGGTCGTGGCGGTCCGACCAGCGGCCAATCGGATACTGCAGCAGCATGGCGCCCATAATCACCACGGCCATCATCTGCCCTACCTGACTAACGCTCATACCGTTACGCTGCAAATAGAGCGGTAGCAGTGTATAGGCCGCCGCCACTACCATGCCCGAGCCCAAACTACCCATCACCCCGGTGGGTGTCAGCATAATCAAACGATGGGGAGGCAGCGGTTCGGCATGTTCCATGATCGGCGAGACACGGGGAATCATTGCCATTGGCAGGACGGATAGCGAGGCCAGCAAACCAATCACCATAAAGGGCGCGGTGACGCCCATGGCGTTAGTCACGCCTAGCAGTAGCTGGCCCAAGACCCCGGCGCCATATAGCGAAATCATATACAGCGCCAGCAGGCGGCCGCGGACCTTTTGATCCCCGGCGGTCAGCAGCCAGCTTTCAATGACCAGATAAACGCCCACCGTCGCCCAGCCGCCAATCAGGCGTAGGCCAAACCAAGCCCATGGGTCGAAAAACAAGCCCTGCAGCAGCACCGTAACCGCGACGAGTGAGGCGAAACTACCGTAGGCACGAATGTGGCCAATGCGCAGCAACAGGCGGTCATTCACCAGCGCACCCAGCGCTAAGCCGATAAAGTAAGCCGACGACACAATACCGATCACCGTGGCCGACTCACCGGCGGCGTCCAGACGCACGGTAATTAAGGTGGCAAGAAAACCGTTGCCAATCCCGAGAATGAATAGCCCTAACAGGGGCGCCAGCGCCATGGCTAATAGTTGCCGCGACATGAAAACCTCACCTTGCCTACAGGAGTGAAAAACACGCATGAAACATGTTGCCAAATGTGCTCAAAACCACCGTCATCTCACCTGGCACACCTAGTCAGGCTGGGGTATCGGCGCGCAATTATTGCCCTCAATGGTGCAAAGTCAATGCTTTTCGAATGCTTCGCTCACTCGCGCTGGCGGTTTCTAAACAATAACCGTGTCGGGGCCAGCAAATTCCACTACCAAATTATTCTCTTGTGCCCACCAGCGAAAGGTCGCTTCACTAAAAAAGCTAACGTGCGTGGGGTCGTTAATATAGTGCCAGTGGGGTAAATAAACGCCCTAAAAAGCGTCGGCATCCCGTATCATGCGGCGAGTTTTGATGTTTATCGTATTCGGCTTTGGCAGCGGCGGCGCTCAAATGCTGCTCCGGGGGGAACACATACCAGCGCGCACGTGGCACACTGGTAATAGTCACGGCGCCGGTCCCTGTGGTAAAGCGCAGTGTAAGTTTCCGCGCATAGCGGGCAGCGGCGCATCATCGTATTCTCTGGCTTATCGCTATGGTTTAAGGAAAGAGGCATGCTAACAGGTCTGGATCATCTTGTTGTTACCGTCACGGACATGGGGCGCGCGGTGGATTTTTACTCCCGCGTGCTAGGCTTAGACGTACGCTATCGCGATGCCCAGCGGGTCGATCTAATGCTTGGGGATACCGCACTACGTCTGCATCAAACAGACACCGATATCGCCCCCGTCTCCGCAACGCCTACTCCCGGCAGCCTGGATTTATGCCTGCGCTGCCAGCTGCCGCTGGACGAATTTAAGCAGCACCTGGATGCCTTGGCGATTGACGTGGAGCTTGGGCCTGTGGCTCGCCAGGGCGCCAACGGGCCGATTGAGTCAATTTATCTGCGCGACCCGGACGGCAACCTGCTGGAGATTTGCCGAGCTTCTTCGCGCTAAGCTTTGGCCCGCGTTAATGCTAAACCGGGGATCGCAAGGTATCATACGGCCCTTGAACAGCACCCGCTGAGCTGGATAATTCGCAGCTAATGAGCAGCAAGCTCTATGCACTTATACAGATTGATCGAAAGGAAACGCTATGCGTGATAATGCCTATGCGCCGCTTGAAGGCGAAATAATCAGCGAAGAACAGCGCCACCAGCCCGACACCACGCTGGCGATGGTTATTTATGCGCTTTATCTGGCCAGTTTTTTTCTCGGTTTTACGTCAGTTATCGGGGTGGTCATCGCCTATGTGTATAAAGGCAAAGGCCCTGCTTGGCTAGAAGAGCACTATCGCTACCAGATTCGTACCTTCTGGATAGGGCTGGTGTACGGCATCGTGTTTTCGCTCTTGACCTTCATACTGATCGGCTTTCCATTACTGCTGGCGCTCGGCGTATGGCTGATTATCCGCTGCGTTAAGGGCTTTAAAGGGCTGCAAGAGAAGCGTGCACCCACCAACGTAGATACTTGGCTGCTCTAATAATGACTCAGCACAGGTCTGAATCCGATGGGCGTTTCTCAAAAGCCAGTGCGATCAGCGGGCTTTGGCGTCATTTGTCAGGCTGGTCGCTCTCGCGCCTGTGGCGGGTTTCCTCAGCGCTAGGGCCTCAGGTTTACCGCTTTAGCAAGCGTGAACGCTTTATCACAGAGCGCAACTTGGGCGTTGTTTACCCCCATTTTTCAGCTGCCGAACGCAAGACGCTTGCCCGGCATAGCCTGCGCCACTCAACGGCGACCATGTTAGAGCTTGGGCATGCCTGGATGGCGGAGCCGGATAACGTAGAAGCGGGGATTTTGGCGGTCTATGGGCGCGACAAGCTCGATAGTGCCCGGGCGCAAGGCCGCGGAGTGATCGTGCTAGCCCCGCACTTTGGTAACTGGGAAGTGCTCAACTTCTGGCTGTCGGGCCACTTCCCCTTTACCGCCATGTACGAACCACCCAAAATTACCGCCTTAGACCCCATAATTCGCCATGGCCGAGAGCGTATGGGAGCAAGCCTGGTGCCGACGAATCCTCGCGGCGTCGCGGCACTGCTCAAAGCGCTTAAGCGTAGCGAAGCTATTGGCATATTGCCCGACCAAGAACCCGACTGGGGCAGCGGTGTGTTCGCGCCTTTTTTTGGTCGCGATGCCTACACCGCCACGCTGCTGCCGAAACTAGTGGCGCGTACCCAAGCAAGAGTCGTCACCGGCGTGGCGCTGCGCGTTCCTGGCAAAGGCTTTGAGATCCACTTTCTAGATGCCGACGAGCGCGTTTATAGCGCCGATGACGTGGAGTCTGCCACGGGGGTCAACGCTTGCGTAGAAAGCGCCATTGCCCTGGACCCCGCGCAGTATCAGTGGGAGTACAAACGCTACCGTAAAGTGGTGCAAGAACAGCAGCAATTGCCCAACTTTCGCGACTTTCGACCGTATTGATAACGCCTCATTCTTACGGCAGATTACTCGTTATTGTCACGGGCATACACATCGTCTAAGCGCTCTATATCGTCCTCGCCCAGGTAGCTTCCCGACTGCACTTCGATCAATTCAAGAGGAATCTTGCCAGTGTTTTCCAGCCGGTGAAGCGCCCCGATGGGAATATAGGTCGACTGATTTTCACAGACTAAGAAACTCCGCTCTTCAATCGTCACCCGTGCCGTGCCGCTCACCACTACCCAGTGTTCAGCGCGGTGATGGTGGCGCTGCAACGACAGCCGCCCACCGGGTTTCACGGTAATGTGCTTCACCTGATAACGCTCGCCGCTATCCATCGCTTGAAAGCTTCCCCAAGGACGCTGAACCTGAGGCGCGCATTCAGGCTCGCGACGCCCCGCCAGAGAGAGTGCCGCCACCAGCTGTTTGACCTGCTGCGCCTGCTCACGGTGAGCGATTAATACGCTGTCAGATGTTTCCACGACAATCAGATTTTGCACACCCAGCGTTGCCACCAAGCGGTGTTCGGCAATTACCAGCGAGTCCTGGGTATCGGTTAGCCAGGTATCGCCTTTGGCAGCGTTACCAGCTTCATCGGGCACTACCGTTGCCCACAGCGCATCAAAACTACCGATGTCGCTCCACTGCGCCCTCAGCGGCACCACCGCGGCGCGCTCGCAGTGTTCCATGACCGCATAGTCGATAGAGTCCGCCGGGCAGCGGCAAAATGCCTCTTCGCCCAGGCGCAGAAAATCTAAGTCGCGATGGGCCGAGCTAACCGCCTCCACGCAGGCCGCAAGCATCGTCGGCTGCAGGCGCTCTAACTGCTCTAAATAGCTTGAAGCACGCAGCAAAAACATGCCGCTGTTCCACAGGTAGTCGCCGCTTGCTACCAGCTTAGCGGCGCGCTCGGCGTCAGGCTTTTCGATAAATGCGGCAAGATGATGCCCCCCGTCTAAAGGCGCACCGCAGGCAATGTAGCCATAGCCAGTTTCAGGCTGGGTCGGCACGACGCCAAACGTCACCAGGTAGCCTGCTTCGGCGAGCGGCGTGGCAAGCGCAACGCTGTGCTGAAATGCGCCAACATCGCCTATTTCATGATCCGCCGGCAGCACCAGGAGTAGCGGATCATCGCCGGCTTGCCGCGCCAGCAATGCCGCACAGGCAATCGCGGGTGCGGTATTACGCCCTTCGGGCTCAAGCACCAGCGTGGCCGCTTGATTCATTTCGCGCAGCTGTTCGGCCATTAAGAACCGGTGGCTCTGATGCCCCATCAGCATCGGGGCTTTATCGGTCAGCCCGACTAAGCGCCTCAGCGTTTGCTGCAACAAACTCTGCGGCGACGTTAAGCGCAAAAATTGTTTAGGCATTTGCTCTCTTGATAGCGGCCAAAGCCGAGTGCCGCTACCACCGCTTAAAATTACCGGCTGAATCATGGTTCCATCCTTGTGGTCATCCTTGCATCAGAGCACGCGTTTTAGCGAATAGGCTCACCGAAATCGGCCTGTAACCAGTGACGCAGCTCGCTCATTCTAGGCGCATTTTCAGCCTGTTCGAGCGCAGGCAGCGTGCCGGGTACAAATCCGCGGGCGATAAACGGCGCCAGAAGCGCGGGGTCTGCACTGATGATATGCACCGGCACCGCCGCGCTAGCATTATCACCGGTAATTAACGGCGCAGCCTGATGATCACCAAGAACGATCATCAGCGTTTTGTCGTCCACCACCCGCTCCGCCCAGCGCCCGGTGACTTTTACAGCGTAGTCCACCGACCAAGCATAGTGATCGCGAATACGTTCGATGTCTTGCCACAGCACTTCTGGCGGGTCGCCGGCGTTTTCCCACGGTGCAAAAATGCGGCCATCCTCGATTAACGACCAGTCTTCAATGACCGGCAGTATCGGTGTCCAGGGCGCATGGCTAGAAATCAACGCCTGCTGGGCAAACAACGGCGAGTCGCCTAGCAGGTATTTTTGGGTGTAATCGAGAGTGAACTGGTCGGGCATAGTCACCCAGTTAAGGGCAGGGCCGGCGTAGTCGATATCGTTGGCGGCGGCTATTTCATCGAAACCGTAAATCTTGCCTTCCGGCCACGCCATGGTAATAGCGGGCATGACGGCTAGCGTGCGCTGCCCGGTGGCACGAAAATCATCAATCAACGTGGAATGGCCGCTGTCTAACATCAGCCGATACCACAACTGGTTGTCGATCCACCGGCCGCTGAGCGTGGTCGCGTGCGCCAGCCACGACTGCCCTCCGCGAATCGGGGCTTCTAACATACCCGACACGACGTGAATATCTCGCTTTTCTAAGCGCTGCTGCATCTCGGCAAGGGTGGGCAGCAACACGTCAGCATAGCGCGGGTCATTCAGCGCCGAGATGCCGTAAGACTCAATGAAAGTCAGCAGCACATTATGTCCCTCAAGCCCTGGCAGGGCCTGGGCCTGCATAGGCGCGTCTTCCAACTGCGCGATAAATTCACGGCGAGCAGCATGGGTATCAGTTACTTGCTGCCATTGAAAACGCGTGATGTTGACCAAAGGCAGGCGGGCGCTATCCACTAATCGCATACCGTTAAGCTCAAGCGCGGCACCGCTGGTCGCCATCACCAGCAGCGCTAATGCAACCACTCTGGGTATGCGCTTAGTAACGTAAGACGCTGGTGGCAGTAGCAGCCATGCCAAGCCCGCAGCAATACCCAGCAGCAAGCCGGCGCCGGCCAGCATTGCGCACACGGCCAAAAACTGCCCGAGATTACCTTCCAGCAAGTTATAAACCGCGCTCATTAAAGGCAAATCGAGATAGAGGTTGAGTGGCCTGGCAAAGGCCATATGCGTCGCGGCAGTTCCCAGGTTGCTTGCCGTTGCCAATACCACCCAGCTCACCAGCCCCACTGCCACGATGAGGCGAGCCCTGCCACGAGGAAGCAGCAGCATTAAAGGCGCGATGACCAACGCTTCCCAGGCAATCAGATGTGAGCTGATATCACTAAAACGCCACCACAGCGGCGCGATGAGCAGTAGATTGAGCAGCAGTACCGTTGATAATAATCGGGTCATCGCATTCTCGTGTGTGTCTGCTTTAGCTTAAGATACCTAAGATAAGAGCTATCAGTGTCCTACCTTATTGAAAGGCAATAGACAGGCGCAAGGCATAGGGCTGCTGAAAAACACCATAATAATGTATGTCGAAAGGATTTCGCCCATGTGTGTTAGCAGCGTTAATAGAGGCAAGGTTGATAAAAACAAAGTTGGTAAAGACCGGGTTGGCAAAGACAGGGCTCGCAAAGACAGGGCTCGCAAAGACAGAGCTAGGAGAGTGCGGGCTGGCAAATTGACAGTGTTACTCGGCTGCACGATCGCATCGACTGCGTTTGCCGACGATGACCAGCACTTCAGCGCGGTGATTGAACGTGCGCAACAGCTTGCTGAGAATACGTATCAAGCCCCTGAAGAAACGCTGCCTGATGCGCTGCGTGATATTAGTTACGATACCTATCGGCAAATTCGCTTTGATCCAGAAAATGCTTATTGGAAAGAAGAAAGCCCGTTTAACTTACAGCTATTTCACAGCGGCTTCCTTTTCCAAACCCCCATTGCGCTCAATGTTATTGAAAACGACAGCGTAACCTCTCTGCCGTTTGCGCCCGAGGATTACAACTACGAAGGAAATGCTGAAGCGCTGAAGGAACAGGATTTATCGGGTAGCGGCCATGCGGGATTCCGCCTGCATTATCCACTCAATAACGAAGAATACGCAGACGAAGTAGCGGTTTTCCTTGGCGCGAGCTATTTTCGCATCGTAGGACGCGACCAAGTGTATGGGCTTTCGACGCGGGGGCTGGCAATCGATACGGCGTCCCCCGACGGCGAAGAGTTTCCAGCATTCCGCGAATTTTGGTTTTATAAGCCCACTGCTGATGCCGATCACCTTGAGCTATTGGCACTGTTGGATAGCCCTTCTGTCAGCGGCGCCTATCGCTTTATTATCCGGCCCGGTGACGATACGCAGGTGGAAGTAGAAGCCGAGCTATTTGCGCGAGACGATATTGCCAAGCTAGGCGTTGCCCCACTCACCAGCATGTTTACTTATGGCGAAGCGAGCCGCGAGCGCCCGGACGATTTTCGCCCGCAGGTACACGACTCGGATGGGCTACTGATGCATACCGGTAGCGATGAGTGGATTTGGCGCCCGCTGAATAACCCTGATGATCTTCACACCTCGGTGTTTATTGACGCATCGCCACAGGGGTTTGGCCTCATGCAGCGCGAGCGCGACTTTAACCGCTACTTAGATACGGAGGCCCAGTATCATCGCCGTCCCAGCCAGTGGGTGGAGCCTTTAGACGACTGGGGCCCTGGTCACGTTGAGCTGATTGAGATCCCCACTGCCGATGAAACTCACGACAACATTGTTGCCTTCTGGGTCGCCGATGACGCGCTGAAGGCCGGTGAGTCTCGCCGCCTGCACTACCGCACCTACACCCTCAATGCTCAGCCAGAAGACGCAATGCTTGGGCAAGTCATTCGCACCCGTCATGGCCGTGTCGGCATTATCGAGCAGGAAGATTCAGCCTCGTCAGGGCAGCGCCAGTTTATTATCGACTTCCAGGGTGGCGCGCTAGATGAGCTAACGGCCGACCAACCGGTTGAGCTAGATATCAGTATCCAAGACGGTGAGGTGCTGTTGCCTCAAGTCACCGCCCTACCTAATAAGGGCTGGCGCGCTAGCTTCAGACTCCCCGCCAGCGATCAGCCTAGCGATGTTAGCCTCAGACTGACCTTAAATGGCGAACCGGTTAGCGAAACCTGGAATTACGTGTGGTATCCGGATGTCTGACCCAAGCAACACAACGCTATCCCTTATCTGGCTCATCATCCGCTATAGGTCGTTCACGCTATGATTTACCACTGGCAAGCGCTTACCTCTTCACAACTCGCCGATATCGCCCAGCGCGACCCGGTGGCGGTACTGGTGCTCGGTGCCATAGAGCAGCATGGCACTCACCTGCCTTTAGCCACTGATCTCACTATTGGCCTAGGCCTTCAGGCGGCCATGCTGGAGCAGTTGAATGAATCGCTTAATGTCATTTGCCTACCGCCAATTTCCGTGGGCGCCAGCGATGAGCATGCAAACTTTCCCGGCACGCTGAGCTTACCCGCGCCGCTTGCTATTGCCACTCTGGAAGCCTATGGCGATAGCCTAGCCCAGACGGGCATTCGCCGCCTGGTACTGCTAAACAGCCATGGCGGTAACAAAGCGGTGATGGACATCGCCGGGCTAACGCTGCGGCGGCGATATGCCATGCGTGTGGTAAAAGCGACCTATACACGGCTACCTCCTCTTGAAGACGGCATTGATGCTGAAGAACTACGCTATGGATTACACGGCGGACTGCTGGAGACTGCGATGATGCGGCACTTAGCACCATCGCTTGTGCAGCTTGATCATTACCAAGCCGCCCCCACCGCGGCACCACAGGGCAACGCATTAGTCAGTGCAGAGGGCGCCGCGGCGTTTGCATGGCTAGCAGAAGATTTAAGCGCTCAAGGCGTAGCAGGTGATGCCACTCACGCTAGCATTGAATTAGGCGAGCGGTTAGTACGCCACTACGCAAGCCAACTTGCCATGGTAGTAACAGAAACCGCTCAATTGCCACCGTTAGCAGAGCAAGAATAACGCTCTGACGAGCGGCGGTTGCGATTAGCGCTGGCTGCTTAACACATCGTCCAAGAGATGCCCGCCACGGGTTGCCTTAGCGTTTAGGTAGCGCTGATTGTGATCGGTAACGCTGCCGTAGAGCGCTTGGCGCGACACCACTTCGATGCCGCCTTGGCGCAGGGCGTCCATTTTCAGCGGATTATTGGTCAGCAGTTGCACCTGGTCGATTTTAAGGGCGCTGAGCATGTCCACCGCGACGCTATACTGGCGCTCATCATCGCCGAAACCCAGCACTTGATCAGCATCGACCGTATCCAGCCCACCGTCTTGCAACGTATAGGCACGCAGCTTGTTAGCTAAACCAATGCCACGCCCTTCTTGAGCCAAATAGAGCAGCACACCGCCCCCCATGGCCTGAATATCCTTTACGGCATTGCGCAGCTGTTCACCGCAGTCACAGCGCAGGCTGGCGAAGAGATCTCCCGTTAAGCAGGCCGAATGCATACGCAGCGGCACCGCTGCTTCCCATTCTTCCGGCTTGCCAATGACCACGGCCACATGCTCGCGCAGGCCGTCGGGCTCACGAAAGAGCACGAAGCGGCTGTCGGCCGCTTCTTCCAACGGAATATGCGCTTCGCTCACCCGCTTAAGCATGCCCGGCACACCGGACAAGCACTGCTGAGCATCCTTGGCATTAACGGCTAACAGCCGCCCTTCGGCAAGCTGCTGCTCAATATCCGCGGCGGCTTTTTCACTCACAAACGCGCAGAGTGCTGCGGGTATGAGCAGGGCGCGACGCATGAGCGTCACCGCACCTACTTCCGCTAGCGCCGCTGGCTTTAAGCCCTTTAATCGCTCGCTGCCCGCTGACGGCTGATCTTCTGAGGTGGCTAAACGATGCAGTTCACCAGCGCCAATGTTCGCTGCTAGCGGTAAGCTTGCCGCCTCAGCGGTGACCGCCACACCGATAGCCGCTAAGCGGTGGCGGGTAAGCACTAGTGAAGGGGGGCTACCGGCCAGCTGCGCAAGGGCATCTATCGACTCGCTGCCTTCCAGCGCCTGCACTAATAAACGCTGTTTGCCGGCATTAATCACCACGGGAAAACCACGACGAATATCGAAAATAGCGCGTTCAATCTGATACATGTTGGCCTCCTGGCTTCCTGGCGTGGGAGTTGTTATAGCTTGCGCTGGGCGCTGCTTGCTGCGAAGTGCTGACTCGAAGTGCTTGCTCTTAACCAAGCAGCGCCCGCATGATTAAGCGGACTTTTCATTACGGAGACGTCATGCCCGACCCCAACGTCAACACGGACGCTACCTCGCCAACCATCCATCAAGATAGCCGTATTGAGGCGGCTGATGCCTGGGAGTGGCTGCTGGCGCTGCGCTACTGTCGCGCCTGCTCGGTGATGATTAAGCTCACGCCTAGCGGCGAATGGGCAACGTCTCTGGCCGTTAGCGCTGACGCCCGCGAGCTGCTGGACTGCCTGGCGCCGCTGGCCAGCCAATCTCAATGGGTTGTCGCTCAGTTGGGCCAAAGCCTTGATGGCCGCATCGCAACGGAAAGCGGTCATTCGCACTATATCAACGGCCACGAAAGCTTGGTGCATCTGCATCGGCTGCGCGCCATGGTCGACGCCGTGGTGATCGGTGCGGGCACTGCCTGTGCCGACAACCCGCAGTTGACCGTGCGCCACGTTAGCGGCGAGCACCCGGCCCGCGTCGTGCTGGACCCTCGCGGGCGGGTACCCAGCAGTCTTGCCCTGATGCAAACCGATACCGCACCGACGCTGCATATTGTGGGGCCGGAGGTGCCGGCGACGACGCCTCATTCTCACGTTGAGCGCTGCGTGCTGCCGCTGAACGCTAGCAGCCAGTTCAACCCTCAAGATGTCATTGCACTGCTGGCAGAGAGAGGCTTGCATCGCGTGCTGGTGGAAGGTGGCGGCATTACCGTTTCTCAGTTCATCGAAGCGCACGCCGTTGACCGCTTGCATCTGCTCATCGCCCCGCTGCTGATTGGCTCCGGCAGGCCGGGGCTGAAAATGACGCCCATCGACACGCTTGATAAAGCGCTGCGTCCGCCCACGCGAACCTTCCGCTGCGGTGAGGACACCTTGTTCGACATGCTGCTGAGGGAGGCTGCTCCCTGAGGGCGACACCTTTTCACGACGGCTCAGCGCAACCCAGATACCCGGCAAACTGGCCAGCAGCACTAACACACCGTAAGCCAGCGATACCGCCACGCCCTGGGCTGCCGGCAAGCCCACCAGCGCCCAAACACCGGCCGCGGCACCTTCACGTAGCCCCCAGCCCGCGACCGAGAAAGGGATCACCATCGCTAAGAGTAATACCGGAGTGAGCGCGAGCAGCCGCAACACGGGTAGCTCAACGCCAATCGCACGGGCTGCGCAGACCATCACTAAGCCATAGCTCAAGACAATCATCAGCGACGAGAGCAGTTGCCGAGGCCATACGCCGCGTTGCAATAAGCCACGCTTAATATCGCGTGCTAAGGCTTGGCTCCAGTCTGGCAGCCGCCCAGACCAGGCGCTAAAGCGATGGCTCAGCAACAGCCCGCCGGCGATCGCTAAGGCTGGCCCTATCACTATGCTGAGGCCAACCACCGTGATCACGGGCATACCCAAGGCGGCATGCCAAAGCGGCGAAAACAGCAGCGCCGTTAGCGTTAATAGCACTAACGCTAGCTGGCCCGACGCACGTTCAATAATCACCGCCCGCCAGGCCTTGCCCCGGGACTGTGCTTGGCGGGCATGACGATGAGCGCGGCCTGCATCGCCTAGCACTCCTCCTGGCAACAGCTGATTGACTAACAGTGCGAGATAATACTCGCGCAGCGCATAGCCGAATCTCAGCGGCACGTTAATTAGCCCCGCGGTGAACTGCCAACGCCAAGCGCTGAGCATGATCTGTAGCGTACTGATAACAAACGCCAGGACTACCCAGCCGACAGAGAAACGCTGCACCTCATCAACGATCGCCCTAGGGTCAACCCACAGTGCGACTGCTCCCAGCAGGGCGACGCTGACAACGCCACGGTGAAGCCATGGGCTGCCTAACATCGCGTGCAGCTGCGTGCGGACTCTCGGCGCCTGGGCCATTGGTTTACGCCTCTTCCTGGGGCATGGCGAACAGATCACGATGCCCCACCCAGATACCTAATTCACCGCCAGCAACCGCCTGCTGACGATGCTGCAACCAGGCGGCAATACGTGCCGATGATTCAGGCACTTGTTCTGTTACGGCCAGCGCCCAGCCTTCCAACAGCGCCGACATCAACGGCAGCTGCTCGCGATTGCCAGCGCTTAGATGCCAAGGCGTTTCAGCTTGCTCAATGCGGTACTGCGCCTTTTCTAAGGCGGCGACTAACGCGTCATGGGCCTGGCCACCCAGCGCGGCACCTAGTCCTTTATCGCGCTGCTGGTGAGCCATAAACATCGCCAGCATCCAGTGATCTTCATCGTCTACTACCGGGGCGTCGAGGACATCCGTAAAGTACCACTCGCCGGTCACGCTTAAGGCAATCAATAGGGCCTGATGCTGATGAGCACAGCGAGTGACCAGTTCATCAATCCACTGCTGTGAAACCAAATCAAGCAGCGCTGACGCGGTCACTAGGTGTGAGTCGTTGATCGGCACATCGCTCAGCGGCTCAAGCGATACGCAGTGTGTTTCAACCGTTACGGGCAACCCCTGACAATCGCTAAACTCCACCACTCGCTGCTGGGCCTGCTCTAACAGCCCAGCGTCATGATCGATTAATTTCCAGCGCTGGTAGCTGCCCAGATGCGGGGCAAGAAAGCGCATATTGCTGCCTCGGCCGCAGCCGAGATCCGCTATGCGGGGTGATGCTGCACGCGCACTGAGCCACTCAGACGCCTGCATGGCCAGCGGTTGGCTGCGCGAGGCAATGTCAGCCTCTTCGCGCAGCGTCAACCAGTCTGCTGCAAACTGGCTGCCGGCACTAAAGCCAAGCGGAGCCCTCGGCGTGGTTAACGCAGCAGCAAAGTCAGCGCCTGCCGCCTGCCAGTCATTAAGGCTATGGCGTGCTTGCACAGCGCCTTGACGAAGCTGATGACGTAAATCGGGGTCACCGCAAAATCGATTAAGGGCATCTTGCAGCGCCTCGCTATCACCCGGCGGAACGCTCAAACCCGCCCCCGGCGGCAGCGTATCGCGCAGCGCACCACCGGTAGTGGTAATCACCGGCAGGCCGTGGGCCAGCGCCTCAGTAATCACCATGCCGTACCCTTCATACCAAGACGGCAACACGAGGGCGTGGGCACGCTGGTATGCTGCTTCAAGCGTTTCATCATCGCACTCACCGTGCAAGATTACTCGACCGGTAAGCTGATGTTGCTCGATAAGCTGCTGAACGCGCTGGGCAAACCCTGCGTCACGCGCACCGCCATAGCAGTCGCACTGCCAGTTATCCCCCGCTACGTCTGCCAACGCCTGAACTAAAATGTCCTGCCCTTTGCGGGGCGTTACCGTCGCCACACACAGCAGCCTCAGCGGCTCGCCTGGCTCGTCGGCGCGACTTACCGGCGCTTGAGCGACTCCCGGCTCAACGACCGAAACATCGGCATTGAGCGGCATGGCGTAGTTCGTTGCCAGTTCCAGCACACGCCGAGCGGTAAAATGACTAGTGACGATAATGCGTGCCACGCCTGCAAGGGCCGCAAGTTCACTGCGATGAAAGCGCTGCTGATCCGCTTCGCTCAGACCCAGCTCATCACCTAACGGATGATGCAGCAGAGAGGTAATATCCAAGCGCTGCCCGTGTAGAGCGATCACCTCTGGCAATGCCCCCATGGCCAGCCCATCAATCACCACCGACGCCCCTTGTGGCAACGACTCAAGCGCTTGGGTGAGCTGCTGTGTTGCCTCGCTATCGGGATCAGGAAACGCACCAGAAAGGCCGATCACGTCGATCTCCCAGCCCTGCTCACGCAAGGCTGCGACGATGTGCGCATCGTAAAGATAGCCACCGGTGCGTTGCGCAGGGTCGCCAGCAACGATTAACGTGAAATGCCGACTCATAGCGCGCCTTCGAAGCTTGCCCAGGCCACATGAGACTCGTGGAGTTTGATTTCCATATGCGTAATACCACGGGCCGTCTGGCCCATTTCCCCCTCGCCAATCGCGCCGGCGAGCTTGTCAAAAATCGCCTTGGCCATAAACTCAGTGGTGGTGTTTTTGCCTGAGAACTCGGTTTCTTCGTCCAAATTGCGAAAGTTGTAGCCCGCAAGCACCTCTTTTACCGTTTCACTCGCCAGGCCAATATCGATCACGAGGCCATCTTCATCTAGCTCAGGGCGTTGAAAAACCACATCCACGACATAGGTCGCCCCATGCGTACGCTGGGCAGGGCCAAAAATCTCGCCTTTAAAGCTATGCGCAATCATAAAATGGTCACGGACGCATAAACGGTACATAGAGACTCCTTGTCATCAATAATTAGTTCTGAAATGTCGTTCTGAAAAATAGCTATGAAAAAATAGTTATAAAAAACAGCTATAAAAAAAGTTACGAATAGCGTAATCGGTGGCACAGCGCGGTGCTTCCTGACCCCAATAGATGCGGTGCAAGCGCGGGGAAATCGTGAAAGTCGCTTTCACCACTCACTAAAATGTCCAGCCGATCGTCGTCCAGCAAATTTAGCGCTAACGCTAAGCGGCGGCGATAGTCCCAGCGGGAAAGCAGTTTCGTAGGCAGTTGGCCGACTTGGCTAGCGCGAAGCGTCAAGCGCTGGGAATGAAAGGCGCCGCCCAAAGGCAATGTCACGTCATCTTCGCCGAACCAGCTCATCTCAATGAGTCGGCCCGCGTTACCCAGTAGGTCAAGCCCCTGACGCAGCCCGTCAGGGTGCCCGCTGGCGTGAATAACGCAGTCTTGATTGTGAGGGGCCTGGTCGGGAGTACTAAACGCCACCCCTAGGTGGGCGGCAACGGTCTCGCGCTCAGGGTTAATATCGATTAGGTGTACATTCACCCCGGGAATTTGGATGCACAAATACGCCACTAAAGCGCCTACTACGCCCGCGCCGATGACGCACACCTGCTCGCCCAGCATGGGCTCTGCGTCCCACACGCCGTTAATCGCCGTTTCCATATTGGCAGTCAGCACCGCGCGTTGAGCAGGCACATTTGCAGGAATGGCAACGACCGCCGAGGCGGGCACCACATAGTGATCTTGATGGGGAAACAGACAAAAAACGGATTTATTCAGCAGTTCATCGGGGCCATGCTCGACACGCCCAACGCTGCAGTAGCCGTATTTTACCGGGCCAGGAAACTCCCCTTTTTGAAAAGGAGCCTGCATGCGCGCAAACTCGCTCGCCGGTACGCGGCCATTGAATACCAACGATTCGGTACCCCGGCTAACCCCACTGTACAAGGTGCGTACAAGCACTTCATCTTGCCCAGGGGGCTTGAGTATTTCACGCCGCATCTCGCCTTGCTGGGGGTTGGTCACCCAAAAGGCAGTGGCGTAGTCAGGCGCCAGCATAGCCATTCCTTTTCGTTGCGAGCTCAACCAACCCGAGCCCATGCTCATTCCATTGAATGCTACGTTTTATCGCTAGGCTGCGAACTAGCTAGTCTGCGAACTAACAACGTCTTGCACCATAAGCCCGTTAGCGTTGTCACATAGCCAGTGGCCACCTTCAGAATAGTGTTCAATGGCTCACCTAATTCAGCGTAGCGCTTGGAAAGAAAATATTCGATTAACAATTTTTAAACACTTGATACTATCACTGCCTTCAACGTTAAGTTGCTCTATGTACAACCCTACCTTCTTCTACAAGAATGGTACATATAAAAATAGTTGCATCACTTACTTTAACTGCGGACAGCGACGCCGCTTCGTGAGCCAACATGCCGCTTTTCTCAAACGCGTCTTCCTGCACTCCGCACAAGTCGCTTTATACCGCTTTTGAACTGCTTTTAGGCAGTCTGATATTAATCATCCTTGGCAATGCTTTGCCGTTACTTATGCTGGGCTCCAGCAACTGGTGGGTGGCCGGTGGTTTCTACGCGTTTATTTCTATACTGATTCTAATTTTCTGGCCCCACGGGGCGCTCGGATGGGCAAATCGCGTCACGCTGATACGCGCGGTGCTGGTGGCCATAGTGGCTGCTGGCTTGCTCGCAGGCGCTTTTAAAAACGCTATTTGGCAGTGGCTGTTGATTGCGGTAATAGCGTTGCTGCTTGACGGCGTGGACGGTTGGATCGCGCGATACACGTACAGCCACTCAACCTTTGGCGCGCGCTTTGACATGGAGCTAGACGCCCTGCTGATTATGCTGCTATGCGTCGGGCTGTGGGAGTTTGAATCGCTGGGCGCCTGGGTATTGCTCATTGGCGGCATGCGCTATCTGTTTGTGATGGCGGGCTGGCGATTCAAGTGGCTAACCGCCCCTCTGTTTGCCAGCTTTCGCCGCAAAGCAGTATGCGTATGGCAAGTGGCGGCGCTACTCCTAGCACTGACGCCGCTCAACTCGCCGCTAATGGCTAATTTACTAGCGCTCAGCGCGTTAGTTTCGTTAGCTTATTCATTCGGGGTCGATGTACGTTGGCTCTACGCAAGATCTAAACCCTAAGCAGAGCTAATCGGCCAGCCGATTCTGAAGCGCATTTAACGCGTTAGTATCGGCCTCTAGCTCGCGGGTTGCGTCTTCTAGCTTGGCACGTCTTGTTTCAATATCGCCGGCATCGCCTTCACTGAGAGCCTCTTCAAGATCAGCCTGACGCTCTTGAACCTCCTCCTGGCTTTCCCGCACGTCCTTTGCAGCATCGTCTAGCACGCCTTCGTTGGTGCATTGGGCTTCTATAGCGTCTAACGCACGCTGCAAACCGTCAATACGATGTTGATTACCATGCTCACGGGCGTATTCAAGCTGTTCTTGAACGTCAGCTGTCTTGTCCTCACACAACATGTCCGTGGCATGTGCCAACGGCATGGTGACAACGCCTGCCATCATGATGAACCCGAGCATGGTTAATGATTGCTTTTGCATAGCTCTCTCCTGCCTGTTTTACGAATTTTCCTGGCTAGTCATTTTACAGCACTGCCTTACGGCGCAAATGCGATATAGTTATCACAAAATACAATTTATTGCATAAAAGAAATATTCTATATTCTTTATAAGAATATAGAATCTCTTCAAAGCAAAATCTCTTCAAAGCATTGGACACCGCTCGCTATGAACATTCAGCAGTTACGCATCGTACGCGAGACCGTGCGTCAACACTTTAATCTGACAGAAGCCTCCAACGCGCTGTTCACGTCACAGTCTGGGGCCAGCAAGCATATCCGTGATTTAGAACAAGAGCTGGGCGTTGAGCTATTCGAACGGCGCGGCAAGCGTATTCTAGGGCTGACCGTGGCGGGCAGTACGCTAATTGATTGTATTGAGCGTATTTTGTTGGATGTCGAAAACCTCAAACGCTCGGCGCATCAGCTTACCCATGAGGATCAAGGCAGCCTGGCCATTGCGACGACGCATACCCAGGCCCGCTACGCCCTGCCACCGATTATCGCCCGTTTTAAAAAAATCTTTCCCAACGTGCACTTGGAGCTGCATCAGTGCAGCCCGGAGGAAATTGTCTCGTTATTAAAAGCGGGCAAGGTCGATATCGGCATTGCCACGGAAGCGCTTAACGAGGAAGGGCCGCTATTTGCCTGCTTCCCCTTCTACCATTGGTATCACGGCGTAGTAGTGCCTCAAGAACACCCGCTTAATGATGGATTACCACTGACGCTTGAACGCATTACCGAGCATCCTATTGTGACGTACCACGAAGGATATACGGGTCGAAAGCGAATCGATACCGCGTTTTCGACAGCCGATGTCTACCCTGACATTGTGCTAACCGCGCTTGATGCGGATGTCATCAAAACTTACGTTGAGCTAGGCATGAGCGTTGGTTTGATCGCATCGATGGCTTATCACGAGCAGCGCGACCAGGGCTTAAAACTGCTGGATGCCAGCAGCTTATTTCCGCGCAACACCACCTATCTTGCGCTGAGGCGCGGCCACTTTTTACGCGGCTATGCCTATCAGTTTTTGAAGCTTTGCCGTGAAAACTTAGACGAAGAGACCGTCCAGAAGGTGCTAGCGGGCCGTCAGGATTAATCCACCTCTTAATCACAAAAAAACATAAGCAATCCATTTTTTATTCGTTAATTAGCATATAGAACCCCGTTAGGCTGCTCCCATCACATCAATAAACGATCGTTCAAGATCCGACTCTGGAGCAGCCTAACTATGCGAACTATCTCTTCATCAACCAGCTCTTCTTCCAGTATTTGGCAACTCTCCAAACTCACAGGCGCCGTTCTGCTGGCCGGCGCCGTGCTGGCGGTTACCTTTAGCACCACCGCCCAGGCTCAAAGTGAAAGCGTTGAGCTTCTCAACGTCTCTTACGACCCCACCCGTGAGTTCTATCGCGAATACAACGAACTGTTTGACGAATTTTGGCAAGCTGAGCACGGCCAATCTGTGACCGCTCGCCAGTCTCATGGTGGCTCAGGCTCGCAAGGCCGCGCCATCATCGACGGTATTGATGCAGATGTGGCGACACTGGCACTCGCTTACGATATTGACGCAATTCATGAACGTGCTGACTTAATTCCGCAAGACTGGCAGTCGCGCCTTCCTAATAACAGCTCTCCTTACACGTCCACCATCGTTCTACTGGTGAGAGAAGGTAACCCTAAAAACATTCAGGATTGGGATGACTTAGCCCAAGAAGGCATTGACGTCATTACGCCCAACCCGAAAACATCAGGCGGAGCACGCTGGAACTTCCTGGCGCTGTGGGGCTACGGCTTAGAGCAGTTCGATGGTGATGAACAGCAGACCTATGATTTCGTGCGCCAGGTATATGAAAACGTGCCGGTGCTCGACTCAGGTGCCCGCGGCGCGACCAACACCTTTGTCCAGCGCCGCATTGGCGATGTGTTTATCGCTTGGGAAAACGAAGCGTTCTTGTCAGTGGAGCAGCTAGGACAGGGTGAGTACGAAATCATTGTGCCGTCTCAGAGCATTCTTGCTGAGCCACCCGTGACCGTGCTGGATGCCAACGTTGATCGTAAGGGCACCCGCGAAGTAGCAGAAGCTTATTTAGAACATCTCTATACCGATGAAGCCCAGCACTTAGCAGCTAAACACTACTACCGGCCAAGCAATCAGGAAATCTTGGCTGAGTATAGTGATGAGTTTCCAGCACTCGATCTTTTTACCATCGATGAGGTCTTCGGCGGCTGGCAAGAAGCCCAGCAGCGCTTCTTCAATGATGGCGGTGTATTTGACGACATTCTCGAAGCGATCAACACCCAGTAAATCGCGTGTAACCAACCTGCCAGGGGGCTATCGCCTCCCGGTATTTTAACGAGAAGCCACTATGTCGATCACCCCTGCCAAGCGTCGCGTCATCCCAGGGTTTGGTCTCACCATGGGGTTCACCCTGCTGTATATGGGGTTGGTGTTTCTGATCCCGGTGGGCGCCTTTTTGCTCTATACCACCACCATGAGCTGGGACACATTTTGGAGTGCGGTCACTCAGCGTCAGGTCGTCGCTTCCTACAAACTGTCTTTTGGCGGTTCCTTAATTGCCGCAACGATCAACTTGGTGTTTGGGGCATTGGTTGCCTGGGTATTGGTGCGTTACCGGTTTCCTGGTAAGCGTTTGGTCGATGCGCTGGTTGATCTACCGTTTGCCCTGCCAACGGCGGTAGCCGGTATCGCCCTAGTAACGCTCTACGCGAGCACCGGCTGGGTGGGGCAATACTTGGATGTGTTTGGCATTCGCATCGCCTACACACAGCTGGGCGTGGTGATTGCCCTTACTTATATCGGTTTACCGTTTGTGGTGCGTACCGTACAACCGGTGTTGGAAGACTTAGAAGCCGAGCTGGAAGAAGCCTCCGCAAGCCTGGGTGCTGACCGCCTCACCACCATACGTCGGGTTATTTTCCCCGCGCTATTCCCCGCCCTGCTCACCGGCTACGCACTGGCCTTCGCACGGGCGTTGGGCGAGTACGGCTCGGTGGTGTTTATCTCTGGCAATCTGCCATTTCGTACCGAAATTACCCCGCTATTGATCGTCGCCAAGGCTGAACAATACGACTATCACGGCGCAGCCGCTATCGGCACGGTCATGCTTGTCGCTGCATTTTTAATGCTGCTGGTCATTAACGGCCTGCAGTGGTGGGCCAGTCGGCGCCATGGATAACAGGAGTACGCCGTGACAACGTCATCAACGGTCATTGAGACCCATGACACTATCGCTAAACGCTGGCGACGCGCGACCGAAGAGCCCGCTTGGCTGCGAATCATCCTCATCACCATCGCCTTAATCTTCCTGGGTCTTTTTTTAGTGCTGCCGTTAACGGTCGTGCTTTACGGTGCCTTTGAACAAGGTATTGGCGTCTGGTACGGCGCGGTAAGCGACCCTGATGCGCTATCGGCGATTCGCTTAACGTTTCTCATCGTGGTCATTGTTGTACCGCTCAATACGCTGTTCGGCGTGGCGGCCGCTTGGTCTATCGCCAAGTTTGAGTTTCGCGGCAAGTCGATTTTAATTTCGCTCATCGACATGCCCTTTGCGATATCTCCCGTGGTGGTGGGCCTAATCTTCGTCATTTTGTTCGGCTCACAGGGTTGGCTTGGGCCTTGGCTCTCGGCTCACGATATGCGGATTATTTTCGCCATTCCTGGCATCGTCATCGTGATCGCTTTTGGCACTCTGCCGTTTGTTGCACGCGAGCTTATCCCGCTTATGCAGCAGCAGGGTAAAGAGGAAGAAGAGGCTTCTTTAACGCTGGGTGCCAACGGCTGGAAAACGTTCTGGTACGTCACGCTGCCCAATATCAAATGGGGGCTGATTTACGGCGTCATTCTGTGTAATGCCCGCGCAATGGGCGAGTTTGGCGCGGTGGCCGTTGTGTCTGGCCGCATTCGTGGTGAAACCAACACCATGCCGCTGCATATCGAAGTGCTTTACAACGAATACATGTTCACCGCCGCCTTTGCCGTCTCTTCGCTATTGACAGGCCTAGCGCTGGTCACCATCGCGATTAAAAGCGCCGTTGAGTGGAACGAAGAGCGCCGTCAGCGCATTGCCGCCGCATGACCCCCTTTAGCTCTTCACAGAGATAAGAGAGAGCCTTCATGAGCATCGAAATTGATCACGTTAACAAACACTTTCGCGACTTTGTGGCGGTAGATAATGTCAGCCTCACTTTCCGTGATGGCGAACTGAATCGCCCCAGGTTTCGTAGACACCTCCAGGCCTTATACTAAAGGTATTTAGGAGGAACCATGAGCCATCCCCGCTACACTGAAGAATTCAAAATCGAAGCCGTCAAACAGGTGGTAGAGCGCGGCCATCGCGTGGCCGAGGTCGCTGAGCGGCTAGGCGTGTCAGGGCACAGCTTGTACAACTGGATCAAGCGCTACGATAAGCCGGTAGAACAACGGCAAGAAGATGATGATCTCCAAGCTGAAAACCGTCGTTTGAAGGCCGAACTCAAACGCGTATCAGAAGAGCGAGACATATTAAAAAAGGCCACCGCGTACTTCGCCAGGGAGTCCGACTGAGGTACGCGTTTATTCAAAATTATGCGAGCCAATACGCGGTACGTCGCTTGTGTCAGATGATGGCCGTGCATCCCAGCGGTTACTACGCATGGTGTAAAAAAGCGCTCTCTAATCGAGCTCGGGAAGATGAGCGCCTACTGGGATTGATCAAGCACTCCTGGCTTGAAAGTGGCGGTGTATATGGCTATCGCAAGGTCTACCAGGACTTGCGTGAAGCTGGCGAAACTTGCGGGAAGCACCGTGTGGCGCGTCTTATGAGTAGGGAAGGTTTACGCTCTCAGACGGGCTATCGACGACGCCCTGGCGGCTATGGCGGTGGAAAAGCGGCTGTTGTATCCCCTAACCATTTAGCCCGTCAGTTTGAAGTAACAGCGCCAAATATTGCTTGGGTGACGGACATCACGTACATCCGCACTTACGAAGGCTGGCTTTACTTAGCGGTAGTTATCGACCTGTTTTCTCGTCAAGTGGTTGGCTGGTCGATGAAGTCTCGCATGACCACGGAGTTGGTACTGGATGCTTTGTTATCAGCAGTCTGGCGACGCAAGCCACAAGGAACGGTGATGGTGCATTCGGATCAAGGAAGCCAGTTTAGCAGTGGAGACTGGCAAAGCTTTCTGAAAGCGAATCACTTGGTAGGCAGCATGAGCCGACGTGGTAACTGTCATGACAACGCCGTTGCTGAAAGCTTCTTTCAACTTCTCAAGCGAGAGCGAATCAAGCGACAGATTTATTCAACACGCGAAGCGGCTAGATGTGACGTGTTCAATTACATTGAAATGTTTTACAACCCAAAGCGCCGACACGGCACAAGTGATAACTTGTCACCGGTTGAGTATGAAAGGCGTTACTTCAAGAGCCTAACGGGTGTCTAGAATATCCGGGGCGATTCAGGTTTCAGAGGAAACGATCACCGAAGAGCACTGGGTTAAACAAGAGGAATAATAGATAGCGAAGCAAAACCCAAGCTCGTAGCGATATTTAATACGAGCCTGGGTAAGTCATAATAAGAAGTGCTATCGCTTAGCCTAGCAATGATAGGATTGTGAATTTAGGTATTCTAAGTATCTACCGACTGCCGCAGTACCGCCTGAGTAATCCTGCTACCTGGAGGTACATCGCGGGTTAGCCAAACGTTGCCGCCAATCACAGCGCCGCGACCAATGGTGATACGGCCAAGAATGGTGGCACCGGCATAGGTCACCACGTCGTCTTCCACAATGGGGTGGCGTGGCTCGCCGTTGGTGAGTGCACCCTGATCGTCTTCATCGAATCTTACCGCTACTAGCGTCACCGCCTGATAAAGGCGTACCCGCTCACCAATGACCGCCGTTTCACCAACCACAACCCCCGTGCCGTGGTCGATAAAGAAATGGCTGCCAATTGTTGCGCCAGGATGAATATCAATACCTGTCACCGAGTGGGCTTTTCGGCAATGATTCTGGCGAGGATCCTCAGCCCTTCCACATAGAACACATTTGCTATGCGATGATGAATAATTGCCAATAGCCCTGGGTAACAAAGCAAAATTTCGTCTACCGAGGACGCTGCCGGGTCGCCGCGATAGGCAGCTATCACGTCCTGATCCAATTGCCGACGCAGTGCAGGCAGCATGGTGGCAACGCCGGACAAATTCGTTCGCTTTGCAATCTTGAGCCTGGGGTTCCAGGCGCGGCTGCTGGCAACTCAGTTCTAAACGCACCTGGGTAACCAGAATATTCAACGCGTGACCAAGCTGATGCCCCACATAAAAATCTTCACTCTCCTGTTTGAGATCGAAGGGTCCTAAACGCATGGGAAATAAGATGCCGCATAAGGCATCAATCACCTCATGTATATGGCGGTGAGCAGGAAGCTCCCGGGTGCCCAGGTCGGTCTCCCGGCCTTGGCGCTCGCGCCACTCGTGCCTTAACCTGGCGTAACTCTGTCACCACACTGTCTAATGGCCAAGGAGATGGCTCATTGTGGTCTTTTTCACTCATCTCAGCGTGGGCCTCTTCTGTTTCAAGCCTTGATAGTTTGCCCTGACTACGAATAAGACGTCGGCACTGGATACTGGTCCAGCAGTGCCCACCGGCCTAGATCGCGTATTTTATAATCCACCGGATCATGGAGTGTATGGGTGCGTGCATTGCGCCAAAAACGATCCAGTCCCAAAGGCCGCGCAGTCGCCCTCGCACCTGCAATATCAAACAACCGGCTGCTAGCATCCAAAGCCGCTTGGTGCGCCACGACTTTCGCCTCTGCAATGGCAATCGCGGCCTCACCCCGGTTTTCGGCACTAATAGCGGTACGTTTCACAAAGTGGCGCTGGGCTATATCGCCTGCTATATCGGCCAATACTTGAGCACTACGCAGCTTGACCCATAGTTCACCAAAGTGGCGCTGAAGGTAGGGGTCATCTTGCGCTTGAGCTGCGTCAGAGGCTAACCAAGGTCGCCCATGCTCAAGCGTAAAGCGCTTAGCCTCCTCAAACGCCCCTTCGGCAATGCCGACGTATAGATTGACTAACACTAACTGGGCTAAACAGGCGCGAAACTGAGCCGGCGGGGACCACGCAAAACCAGGCGGTAGCAGGACTTCGCGCTCTAGCACTTCCACCTGCTCGAAACTCACGGTACCGCTATCGGTTTGCCGCTGACCGATAGCGTCCTAATCATCATGCACGGTAATGCCAGGGCGGTGAGTGGGCAACGCCGCAATCACTAGACTTTGGGTCGGCTCATGCCACGCTGAGACGGTCAGATAGTCTGATCCTTTTGCTCCCGAGCAGAACCCCTTCTTGCCTTGCAGGATAAAGCCGCCACCATCGCGTTCGGTAGCGACTGTGCGCTTATCCAGCGGGTTAAGGGTATTGCCCCAGAAAAGATGTTCTTGAGCAGTGGCGGCTAAAAGTCGCTGCTGCTGGTGTTGATTGCCGTAAAGTAATACCGACCCCACTTGCAGGTGGTGGAAAGCAAACACATGGGCAAGTGCTGAATCCACCCTGGCTAAGCGTCTGACCACTTGATAAACAAGTGACCATGGCTGCCCCTGACCGCCATACTCAGTGGGTACAGCAAGCGTCAACAAACCGCTGTCACGAATCAGCTCGCGCTCAAAAGAGGCATGCCCACCCAGGCGATCACGCTCAACGGCACTTTCGGCTAGGCGCGCTGCCAACTGATCAGCAATGGTCAGCCAATGCTGCTGATCATCGCTCGACAGAACGTCTCGCTTGGGATCCACCGCTCTCAATCGTTCAGACTGATCTGGATAGGCATTTCCAATGCTCATGCGGCCACTCTCCTCAATGCATTAATGCAAAAACCAGAAAAAAGAACCATCAAACGGTAAAACGCAGGCCCAGGCACCCTGAGGCTCAATCGCCGTTAGTGGGTAAGGATACGGTGTATTACTCATCGCTAGGCCGCCATACCACAGAAGCGATATCCAACTCGTGGGGAATAAGCTCCAATTCAAAGAAGGTATCGGCGATATCCTGCTGCTGAGCAATCACTTCATCAGACAGATATTGAGCACCGTAGCTTGCGCGATTCGCGGCTACATACACCACATCCGGATCAAGGCCGATGGAAGGGGCTAGCAGCTCAGCCACTTCACGCAGGTTATCAGCTGCCCAGCTATCTAGTTCCTGTAGCTCTTGTACAATCTCTTCAACAACATGCGGGTACTGCTCTACCAATGGCCCTGCGGCAATATAAAACTCATGGTTACTGACTAAATCGGTACCGTCGGTCAGAATACGTGTTCCTAATGCATCTTCGGCAGCAGCCAAGTAGGGTTCCCAAATGACCCAGGCATCGACGCTGCCTCGCTCAAATGCTGCGCGCGCATCCGAAGGGGTTAAAAAGGCAGTGCGAATATCGTGGATCGATAGCCCGGCATCCTGTAGCGCACGTACCAACAGGTAATGGACATTAGAACCACGGTTTAGCGCAACGCGCTTGCCTTCCAGCTCGGTCACACTTTGGATAGGCGAATCTTCGTGCACAAGAATCGCTTCTGCTTGAGGCGCTGGGGGCTGGTGGGCCACATAAACAAGATCCGCCCCGGCAGCTTGGGCAAAGACCGGCGGTGTTTCACCTACCGTGCCAAAATCAATGCTGCCTACATTAAGGGCTTCCAGCATTTGTGGGCCAGCAGGAAACTCCGTCCAGGTGACATTGATATTACGATCAGAAAATCGTTCTTCCAGCGCTTGACGCTCTTTGAGCAGTACCAACGTGCCATACTTTTGGAAACCAATACGCAAGGTTTCAGGGTCATCGGCAGCCAATAATGAGTGAGGCAAGAAGGCCAACACTCCCGACAGTACGGCGGCAGATAAGGCCGATTGTTTGATCATAATAGAGCCCATCCAAGAAAATTAAGCGTAGGCAACAGAGCGCTGGTAGGCACTCGCTGATGCCGAACTCTGACTGGGGAGCGTTTCAATCAGCTCTTCAATAGAGCGACTGATCCGAGCGCTTGCCTCCTCCCCCACCTGATAGCGCTTTTCACCATCAAGCGTGAGCTGTTTCGCGTTGACGTAGACACCGCCCAACACATTGCTGGCCCCTAACGCTGACAACACCGGCTTTAACGCGTAATCGATCACCAGTAGATGACTGTCAGAGCCGCCGTTGGCAAGAGGCAACACTACTTTGCCTTTCAGCCCACGCTCAGGTATTAAATCCAGCAGCAGCTTAAGTGCCCCTGAAAAGCAGGCCTGGTAAACGGGCGTTGCCAACACAACCGCATCTGCCTTGGCGATCGCCTCTCGGTAGCGAACAATTTGAGGGGCTGTAAAATCAGCAAAAAACACTTCATTACCGTCAAACTCATTAACGTTGAATACGTCTGTTTCGATCCCTTTTTCTTGTAGCTCGCTGTTAATAAAGTCGATTAACGCTGCGGTACGTGACAAACGGCCTGGGCTTCCTGCAATTAGTACAACACTCATAACAAGCTCCTTATTCAACAAATAGCTAAGATGTCATGGATAGAAACAGTGATTTAAGAGGCTGATTCCTGAGGCGTGCGCGTAGCTCTCGCATCAAAAGCACCGCCTGTAAATACGCCCTCTTCTGTCACCGCCTGTTTACCGGGCAACAAAGGGAAGACGAGTTCAGCGAAGCGGATCGCCTCTTCAAGATGCGGATAACCCGAGAGCACAAACGTATCCACGCCCAAATCCGCGTACTCTTTCAAACGCTGCGCCACCGTTTCCGGGTCACCCACCAACGCCGTACCTGCTCCGCCTCTTACCAGCCCGACACCTGCCCAAAGATCAGGGCTTATCTCGAGCTTATCGCGCCTTCCACCGTGCAGCTCGGCCATGCGCCGCTGCCCAACGGAATCCATGCGGGAAAAATTCTCTTGAGCTTTTTGAATGGTTTCGTCATCGAGACTGGCAATCAGCTTATCTGCCGCCTGCCACGCCTCTTCGCGGGTTTCTCTCACAATCACATGGAGGCGCACGCCAAATTTTACCTCGCGCCCGTACTTGGCTGCGGCTGCACGTACCTCAGCGATTTTTTCCGCGACAGCGGCAGGGGGTTCGCCCCAAGTTAGATAGGCATCAACATGCTTTGCGGCTAATTGATGAGCGGCGGGGGAAGATCCGCCAAAATAAAGCGGTGGATAAGGCTTCTGGACAGGATCAAAAAAATTCTTGGCTCCTTCAATCTGAAAGTATTTGCCCTGATGATCAACACTTTCGCCTTCCAACAGGCGCTTCCAAACCGTTAGAAATTCATCGGCCACTTCATAGCGCTCGTCATGGGTCAAGTGAACCCCTTCGGCCGCCAGCTCAGCGGCATCGCCACCCGGCACTACATTGAGCAACAACCTGCCTTTTAACGCCTGATCCAGCGTTGCCGCCTGGCGAGCGGAGGCAGTAGGGCCTGAAATAGAGGTGCGCAAAGCCACCAATAATTTAATCCGCTGAGTGACGGGTACTAAACTTGAAGCCACCACCCAAGGGTCTAGGCAGCTGGATCCCGTAGGAATGAGTAAGCCATCATAACCATGGTGTTCTGCGGCAACCGCTATTTGCTGCAAATAAGCGTTGCTGGGTGGCCGCCCACTACCTTTACCCAAATAACGCGTATCGCCAGACGTAGGCAAAAACCAGAAAATATCTAAACTCATCGCGTCATCATCCTGTCAATAACCTGTAGCCAGGTTGCAAAGGGCATTAAGCACTGATTACCAACAGCATAAAGAAATGGATAAAAGCCACACAAATCACTTTATTAGATATAAATATTCAGAACACAAAAAGCCAGTCTAACGCCATCAACTTTCCGGCCACTTTTATTTTAACTATTCGCATCACAAGCCTTCTCAGGCTATATAGCCTCCGCTACTAAACCCCACCTTATCAATAAAAAAACCAACCAATCTCTTATGAAAAATACATTTAACTAAAAAACCTATCACTAAAAACAATTTGCTAATCATGAATTACAAAGCATCCATAACTATTTTTAAGCATCGGCATAGTGATTTATGGTCTTGCATTACTAACCATGACTGAGTACATCATTATGCGAACACCCCCTCTCACTCGCTTTTTCTCTTTTGCCCAAGCTAGAAAATACTGGCTAACCAGCCTTTTATTGTCCTTTACCGCTATTTCACAGGTCAAAGCTGAAGACGTTAAAATTGGTGTTGTTTCAAATGGACTGATTGTCGATTCGATCTATGTCGCGGCTGATCTTGCAAAAGAACAAGGTATCAACGTTGAAGTGATTGAATTTAGCGACTGGGTTCTTCCTAATACCGCCGTGCTAAATAAAGATATCGATATCAACTACTTTCAGCATGAACCTTTTCTGACCAATGCCGAGGAGGAGCGCGGCTTTGATTTAATCCCTCTTGCCTACGGGGTTGAGGGCTTAATGGGCATTTACTCAAAGGAATTTGATAAAGCAGAAGACATACCGGCGGGTAGCACCATTGCAGTAGCCGATGACCCAGTTAATCAGGGCCGAGGATTGCTGCTTTTAGAGCAAGCTGGATTAATAACCTTGCCTGAAGGCATTGGCTACCATGCCAGTCTGTACGATATTGAAGACAATCCGTTGGATCTGTCTTTTGTAGAGCTACCAGGGCCACAGTTACCTCGCGCGTTTGAAGATGTTGCCGCTATTCTTAGCTACCCACATTACATAAAATCTTCCGGGGTGACTGATCCTGCAGATGCACTGCTATTTCATATTGACGATACGCATACTTTCGCGCTGCGTTTCGTTGTGCATCCTGATAACGAAGATGCTCCCGCTATTCATCAGTTCATTTCAATCTACCAGCAGGCACCTGAAGTAAAGGCCTCTCTTGAAGAAGCCTTCGGCGATAGCTCGCTGTATCAATTGGCATGGGAATACTTTCCTCCCTTGGAGCTGAGTGAATGAATATTGCCGTTGCCCCCTATCGTAAGATAGCCCCTTCGGAGGCTGCTTATAGCCAAAAAACGTCTCCCCGCCCCCCTCTGCATCTGAGACTTGAAGGTGTCAGTAAAACCTATGTATCTGGTCAGCGGCGTGTGGAGGCGCTTAAAGATATCAATTTGGATATTTACCAGGGAGAGATCTTCGGCATTATAGGGAGGAGTGGTGCGGGTAAATCAAGCCTGATACGCACGCTGAATCGCCTTGAAGATGCCACTACCGGTAAAGTGCTGATTAATGGCGTCGATATCCAATCCCTCGATACAGGTGGTCTCGTTATACTACGCCGCCGCATTGGGATGATTTTTCAGCACTTTAATCTGCTCTCTTCAGCGACAGTATTTGAAAATTTAGCGCTTCCGCTTAAAGCGGCGGGCATTCGTGATAAGAAGCGCATCCGGCAACGGGCACAAGAGCTTCTGCGCTTAGTGGGCCTAGAGGGAAAAGAAGATGTTTACCCCTCTCGCCTTTCCGGTGGACAAAAACAGCGCGTTGGCATTGCCCGTGCGCTGATGCTAGACCCAGAAATTCTGCTATGCGACGAAGCGACCTCGGCACTCGACCCTGAAACGACGCAATCCATTTTGAGCCTCATCAAAGAGATTAATAAAACGCTAAAATTGACCGTCGTACTGATTACTCACGAGATGTCAGTGATTAGTCAAATATGTGACCGTGTGGCGGTACTTGAAGATGGCGCGCTGGCTGAACTAGGGCCTGTTTGGCGCGTGTTCGGGCGCCCTGAACACGAAGCCACTCAGGCGTTACTGGCGCCATTAAAACCTAAAGTAGCTGACGATATTGCTCAGGCGATATCTGCTACGCCGGCGAATAGCACTTCCAGAGCGATTGTTAAGTTGTTTTTCGATGGAACCGCCGCCACCTACCTGCCCCTGGGCATCCTTAGCCAGCGTTTAGGCGGCGACCTCAGGCTGCTGCAGAGTGGCATTGGTCGACTTCAAGGCCATCCACAAGGCGAGCTGCTTGTCAGCCTGCCCTACCAGCAACACGAGCTAGCACAACGCCTCGAAACTATTAATGACCTTATCTCAACCGTGGAGGTACTCGGCTATGCTGTCCCAGCGAATGCTTGATGCACTTTGGCAAGCCTTTCTCGATACGCTTTATATGGTGGGTGTATCAGCGGCGATTGTATGGTTTGTGGGTATTCCACTGGCCATTATTTTGGTGACCACCGCCAGGGGGCAAATTTTTGAAGCCCCGCTGGTTAATAAAGTGCTAGGCAGCATTGTCAACGGCTTCCGCGCCACACCCTTTATCATTTTACTGGTTGCGCTGATCCCGCTTACCCGCTTGATTACTGGTACAACCATTGGCATTTGGGCAGCCGTTGTGCCTATTACTGTGAGCGCGACGCCTTTCTTTGCTCGCATTGCTGAAGTCAGTCTGCGCGAAGTCAGCTCAGGGGTGATTGAGGCTGCCCAGGCGATGGGTTGCCAAAAGCGCCATATCATTTTCAACGTTCTTCTGCCTGAGGCCTTACCGGGGATTATCGGCGGCTTCACCATCACGCTTGTAGCCATGATTTCTGCCTCTGCCATGGCAGGTGCCATCGGTGCAGGCGGGTTAGGCGACTTAGCTATTCGTTATGGCTACCAGCGCTACGATACCACCGTAATGCTTGCCGTTATTGCCATTCTTATTGCCATTGTTGCCATCATCCAGTATGCCGGTGACCGCTATGTTTACCTTTTAAAAAACAGGTAGGCCAATGTTTCTAACTCTTAATTAAGGTAGGCACCCAATCCATTCAGAAAAAGTTTTGGGGAAAGAGCATAGCTTCACCAAGGCGCTGGAGTAGTATCTTCAGCGTAGTGCTAACGAGGAAACATGATGACAAACAAGCGTCGCGGAGCAACCCCCCCAACACCTCCCGGAAACGGGCCGCAAAAGCCTGTTTGTAAACCGCGGTTTTACCCGCGATCGAGCTTTCCCATACTGAAAGCCAGGCACTGCTTGAGTTTCTGTATCGCCATCAGGAAGCACCGGAATTCACCGTACGCCTAAATACTTTGGCTATCAGGGACAACCGATGCACCCAGCACCGCGCCATTTTTGACTATGCGGGCCAAGCCCGCCGTGGTGAACGCGTTACCGTTAAAGGCGACCGACCTTATGTCAGTGAAACCGCTGCTGAAATCGAATGGGGACTCGTCGGGTAACGAGTATTGCTTTGCCGCTTACCAAAAATATAAATGCTAGTACACCTACATAAGGCTGAAGGATGGACCTTGAACGATCGGTCGCTGCTAAACTAGCCCAACGCTGCCCAATCGCTGGAGACACTTAATGACACGGACCCACCATTTAAAGCCAACGTTTCAATTACGCTTGGTGCTGCATCGTGACGTGATTATTGGGCCGGGCAAAGCAGAACTGCTAGAAATGGTTAGCCAGACAGGTTCAATTTCAGCCGCTGGCCGCGCACTCAAGATGAGCTACAAAAAAGCCTGGCAGCTCATCGATACTATGAACAACCACTTTCCATCCCCTCTTGTATCGACCAGCTCTGGCGGTAACGAGCGCGGCGGTGCTCATCTCACGGAGCTTGGCAAGCAGGTGCTGACTCACTACCGTGCGTTGGAACGCCAGCTCTCGCTGGAGGACTCGACTGACGCTCAGGCGCTGCTTTCGCTATTGGCCCCGGCCAGCCATCCCAATCCCTGAACGTGCTTATTATCGTATTGAGCTAGTGAGCCGTTTTGTGTAATCTCCGCTATATCCATATGGAAATAACGGAATTAATACAATGCTTACACATGCAATGAATCGCCGTTTATTAGCCACTGCGCTGACACTAGCACTTCCAACCTCAGCCTTTGCCACTGACAACATTCAAGTCGCCGCCGCCGCCTCGCTTACCGATGCGCTCAATGACGCCATTGCCGTCTATGAAGCTCAGCATGATGTTGACGTGACGCCCATTTATGCATCGTCCTCGACGCTTGCTCGGCAAATCGCCAATGGCAGCCCCACGGATCTCTTCCTGTCCGCCAACGTGCAGTGGATGGACTGGCTCGAAGAGCAAGGCGTCAACATCCAACAGCGCAGCGACTTACTCCAGAACCGTTTGGCGCTGGTATCAGCGAGCCCTGACCTGCCAGAACAGTTCGTCCCAGGCGACGAGGCACGCATTGCAACGCTGCTAGAAGAGCGTGATCGTCTTTCCGTCGGCGACCCGGATCACGTGCCGGCCGGTATCTACACCCAGCAAGCGCTGGAATTTCTCGGTGAGTGGGAAGAGCTGGAGCCAAAGCTTGCACGTGGCAACGACGTCCGCGCGGCGTTAACACTGGTAGAACGACAGGAAACGCCGCTTGGCGTTGTGTATCAAACTGATGCCTTTGCCAGTGACCGCGTGCGGGTACTCGGGCTATTTCCCACCTCCAGCCATGAACCCATCACCTACCCCATTGCACTAATAGGGGCAGAGCAAAACGACGCGGCCGTGGCGCTGCGCGAGTGGTTAGCGAGCGAAGAAGCGCTGACTATTTTTGCTGACTATGGCTTCGACACCGACATTAGCAGCCCGTGATACTGTCGCCAGCCGAATGGGAGGCTATCCGCCTTAGTCTCCTCATTGGCTTAGCGGCAGTGGCCTGGATTTTACCACCGGGCATTGCGGTTGCCTGGTGGTTAGCCCGACACGACTTCAGAGGCAAATCCATCGTCGATGGTTTTATTCATCTACCGCTGGTGCTGCCACCCGTGGTAGTGGGCTATTTACTCTTAGTATCGCTCGGTCGACAAGGGGTGGTCGGCCAGTGGTTATATGCCACTCTCGGCGTATCACTACCCTTCACATGGCAAGGCGCCGCCGTTGCCAGCGGCGTGATGGCATTTCCATTATTGGTACGCGCACTACGCCTATCATTGGAAGCGGTGGACCCCAAGCTTGAAGCCGCAGCGCGAACGCTAGGCGCCAATCGCTGGCGAGTGTTTACCACCATTACGCTACCATTGGCCATTCCAGGCCTGCTGACGGGCACCGTCTTGGCCTTTGCCCGCGCGCTTTCCGAGTTTGGTGCCACCATCACGTTTGCCTCTAATATCCCAAGCGAAACACGTACCTTGCCGCTGGCGCTGTATACGCTAATTCAGACGCCCGGCCAGGAATCAGCGGCAGCGCGGCTCTGTGTTATCGCTATCATCATCGCCCTGTTCTCATTGATCGCCTCTGAGTGGCTAGCTCGACGTACTAAACAAAGACTGCAGGAACGCGATGCCTACTAATCCTACTAATCCTAGTAACCTTCGTCATCCCGCATTGCCTGTGGACTCCTCTTCGCTGTCATTGTCTATCGACCAACGGCTCGGTAGTTTTCATCTTCAAACCGAGCTGGTACTCCCCGCCCACGGCGTGACCGGCATTTTTGGCACGTCAGGAAGCGGCAAAACCAGCCTGCTGCGCCTTATTGCAGGTCTTGAATATCCCGATAGCGGGGTTATTCAGCTGGGTGACCAAGTGCTGCTGGATACCCGGCGCCGCATTAGCGTTGCCGCCCATAAACGTAGAATCGGTGTCGTGTTTCAGGAAGCCCGGCTGTTTCCTCACTACCGAGTACGCGGCAATCTCACCTATGGCATGCCAGCACATGCATCAGCCCGCTTTGATGAAATCGTCGAGCTCCTGGGTATTAAAGCGTTGCTCGAACGTATGCCCGGCACGCTATCGGGCGGGGAAGCCAGGCGGGTTGCCATTGGCCGCGCACTGCTCAGCGACCCTCAACTGCTGCTGATGGATGAGCCACTGACAGGGCTAGATGGCGCACGCAAAGACGAGCTACTACGCTTTATTGCTCAACTGACCAAGCAGGTAGACATTCCGGTAATTTACGTCAGCCATGATGCGGAGGAGATTTCAGCTATCGCCGATCATCTGGTGCTGATGAAGGCGGGCCGTGTCGTGGCCAGCAACCGATTGAATCATTTGCTACAGCGCTTTGATTTGACTCACGAACTCGGTGGGTTTGACGCTGCATCGATTCTTGAAGGCCGCGTAGATGAGCACGACGCGACGTACAATCTGACTCACCTCGCCCTTAATGACACCCATCGATTAGTCATACCGGGCACGTCGGCTCCTATCGGCAGCCCATTACGGGTGCGTATCCTCGCACGCGATATTGCCTTAGCGCTGACGCCATTACAGTCAACCAGCTACCGCAACCAGCTCAGCGCCACTATTGAAGACATGACCTCACTATCGACAAGCCCGCACTCCGTAGAGCTACTTTTGAACGTTGGCGATATCCGCCTAAGGGCAAGGCTAACGCGAAAGTCCTGGGATGAAATGGGGCTACATATCGGCAAACAGATCACGGCACTCATTCGCAGCGTATCGGTTGCTCACTATTGATATTTCTTATATTAATAGTCTACGAGACCTTTGCACGAGTCACCTCTCCCTGTAATAAATCAGATAATAGCGAACCAGCGCTATCACAACGGGATCTCAGGATGGCTTAGGAGGATATCAAACAACGCAGATTGATCATGATGCTTTGAAAGAGCTGGATAGCATCAATAATCTCATTGACTGGTCACGTATCGAGCAAGTCAGTACTGTTCAACCCTTTATCAGTCGCTGCTGATCAAGTACGAGCCGACATGCAGCTTGAGTGCTAAAGGCAACTACTACGACAATGCTTGCGCCGAGAGCCTTTTTCATAGTCTTAAAGTAGAAGCGATTCATGGTGAACGGTTTGATACACGCCATGCGATGCGAAGGCAGGTATTTGAGTACATTGAACTGGACTACAACAAGCAACGGCGGCACAGTGCTATTGGAATAATCAGTCCCGAGATTTCTGAAGCCCGAATGATCGCTTAACCCGTGTCCACTATTACTGGGCAGGATCGCCTCATGTTTTTCCATCGGAAATGTTAATGATATTTCGGGGCTCTTTTTTTACAAAAAATGCCTGGATATTATCAACCGATCCATTGAGAAAACGCGAAAAGGTTTCTTCAGTTTTCCATGCCATATGTGGCGTTGTTATGACATTATCCAGTGCCGAAAAAGCATTATACTGCGGTAGCGGCTCTTCGCAGAAAACATCTAGCCCCGCCCCACCAATCTTCTTACTCTGCAAAGCATCAATGAGCGCCGCTTCGTCAATGATGGCTCCGCGTGAGGTATTGATCAGAATCGCACCTGGCTTCATTAGTTTAAAATGCTCCGTCGTCAATAACCCCTCCGTTTCAGGTATCAGCCTTACATGGATACTAACGGCGTCCGCTTGGGTGAGTAGGCCTTCCAATGAAACGTACTCTACTCCCATTTGGGCTGCTCGCTCCTGAGTCAACCTGGGGCCCCATGCAACTACCCGCATGCCAAAGGCCTGTGCCATTTTCGCCACGGAACATCCAATCTTGCCCAGACCAATCAGACCAATGGTTTTACCGCTCAAATTGCTGGTCACGATCGTTGGCCACTCCCCAGCGGACATCCGACGATCCACCTCAACAACTCGCTTGGTGAGGTTAAGCAAAAAGGCAAAAGTCATTTCGGTTACCGCCGCCGTAGACCCACCCGGCGTCGTTGCAACCGAAATCCCCGCCTGTGCCACTGCGTCTTTATCCATATGCGCAAGGCCCGTACCGGTTTGAGCGATTAACTTTAGGTCGGGCAAAGCCGCGATAAGGTCCCGGCCAATCAAGGTGCGCTCTCTCAGCGGGATGATCGCATCGGCTCCTTGAAGTCGACTCACCAGGGCATCAAAGGTAGGCATGTCACCATAGATCTCCACCTCAGAGAATTCACGCAGGCGAGATACGGCAGAATGCTCCTTCATACAGCCTTCCCAATCATCAAGAATTACAGTTTTCATACACACTCACTCCCTAGTGCAGGCTAAAGCCAAACAAAACCTTGTCTGGACTCCGCGATTATCACTCAATTACTGTTTAATTAAGGGCGTCTCTCTTGAGTAGCTGTTCTTCAAGTGTTTCCCAACTGCTCTGTATATGCCGCCGCATCAATAAGCCCGCCACCTCTACATCACCTTCCGAGATAGCTGAGGCTATGCGCTCATGTTCATAAAGTGCGATTTTTCCGCGCCCCGTAACATGCCGATGCTTGTTCCTTAGCAGGGTTAGCTGCGGACGAAGCTCGTGTGTTAAATAACGCTCAATGAGTAGGTTACCGGACATGCGTGCGGTAACTAAATGAAAGTCATACTCCTCGGACTCCTGGAGATAGGCCCCCTCAGGATGAGATGTCACTTGGCTGGCATGTAACTGCAGTAACGCCAGGTACTCATCGCCAGTGGATGCATTGGCACGACCGGCTGCTAACATAGCGGCCTCAGTTTCAAGAGCAGTTCTAACCTGGTAGATCGCCCGAGCGTCTTCGTACCGCATTTCACGCACATGCGCTCCACTGTTCGGCACGATGGTTACAAGCCCACACTCGCTAAGGCTTTTGAGCGCCATACGCACAGGCCCTCGGCTGACAGAAAAGCGCTCAGCCAACGCAACCTCGCCAAGACGAGCACCAGCCTGCAACAGACCTTTAAGTATTTCACCGTATAAACCACTAGCTACTCGTTCAGCAGCCAAACCATTCGCTTCTTCTTTTATTGTAGACAAAGCAATTCTCCTCGAATGCATACAGCTTTATATAACTTTCAATAATTTTCAATAATTTTCAATAATTTTCAAAAAATATCTTAAAAATTAGACCTTTTGCCTACATATCCGAGGATCTACAGAAACTACTATATGTACTTCTATATTTACTCACAAATGATTGTCATACAATTATCTAAAGAAAAGCGGAGTGGCCACCATGATTAATAAGAAAAAAGTCATTGCTACAGCTATGCTGGGTTTCTCCCTGACGGCTGCGATTACCCCCCTCACCGCCACAGCCCAGGAAAGCTGGCCAACACAAAAAATCACTTTCGTTGTTGCGCTTGGCCCTGGCGGATCCGCTGACCGCACCGCTCGCGCGTTGGCTCAGCGGCTTCAGGAAGATCTAGGCACGCCAATTTCAGTCGTAAATCAAAATGGAGGGGGGGGGCATGTCGGCCATACCTACTTCCACAATATGCCTGCTGATGGGAGCTATTTCCTTGCGTCCTCAATACATCCCTACATCTCGAATGCGATTCTTGGCTTTGATGCCACTTATGATTTGTCAGACTTCGCATTTATCAACGGACAGTGGAATGATTACGATCTTTTCGCCGTCAATGCGGACACGCCTTATGAAACGCTGGCGGACTTCATGGCGGCAGCCAAGGACAATCCAGGAAGGCTAAGCGTTTCTGTCGTACCTGGCTCGACCGGCGCTATCAACCTTGAACTGGCTCTTGAAGCCTTTGGACTCGATAAAACAGCCGTCAATATTGTCACCTACCAGTCTGGCGGTGCTGCGCGTACGGCGGTCGCCGGTGGGCAGGTAGACATGACCGTATTGGCTGCAGACGGCACGCTATCAATCCAGGAGTACATACGCCCTCTTGCCTTAGCGGCTGATACCGCATCAGAAGACTGGGATGCTCCAACGCTGAATGCAGCGCTTGAAGAGAGCGGATACGAGCCAGTCCCGGTACTGGCAGGATCAATGCGAGGCCTCGCCGCGCATGCTGCCTTTAAAGAGAGTAACCCAGAAGCATTTCAACAAATGGTCGATGCCTATCACAATGCGCTGCAAGATGAGACATTCGTTAGTCGGCTAGAAGCCCAAGATATTGGTGCAGAGTGGCTGGGGCCTGAGCGCACGACAGAGATCATCGAATCCAACTTTGAAATTTTGAAGCAATACTCACCAGAAGCAGAATGAATAACGTCACTGCTGGCGCATAAGCACTGGTGCTTTGCACATAATCACCACGGGATCAACTTACGTTTGGTCCCATTATTATTTCAATGTGGAGACACTATAAAATGGTAACAGGAAAGATTTCTGCAACGCATGCCTTTTTGTTAGGCCTCATACTGGCTATAGCGGGCTTTATTACCTGGAGCGCCACTCAGGCTTCCACAACGCTGAACAATCTAGTGATAGTGGCTCCCAGCGCAATAATCATTGGGCTTTTGTCCATTGGGATTGCCACTAAAGCCTTATTGAAGCCAGTGTCAGAGCCTTCGCCCAGCAGTATTGATAAATCATCTATATGGAGCGACATACTGCTTCTTACAGGATTTGCCGCCTTTTGCTTTGCGTTAACCAACGTCGGCTTTGACGTTGCTACTTTCGTTTTTGTCTGGGTCGGCGTTCTTATGTGTGGGAGCAAAGGCAAATGGCAACCGCCTCTATATGCACTCGTGTTTACTGTTTTTCTTGTCAAGGGTTTTGGCTCTCTATTCCCTTATCCAATGACCACACTAGTGCTTTAACATGATTGATCAACTCGCATTATCTCAGGCGTTTACTCTTCTTTTTACTGATCTAAGCCCTTGGCTTTGGGTTATCCCTGGCTTATTTATCGGCCTAGTTTTCGGTGCGATTCCCGGGCTACAAATTTCAATGGCCATGGCCGTTTTCCTGCCAGTGACCTTTGGCATGGATTTTCTTCAAGCCATGCTGTTTTTAACCGCCATATTTACTGGCGGTGCCTACGGTGGCGGGGTAACCGCTATTCTTATGAATATCCCCGGGTCATCTTCATCAATTGCAACGGCATTTGACGGATACCCGATGGCGCGAAAGGGTCAACACAATGAAGCACTCGGCCTTGGCCTTTGTGCTTCCGTGGTGGGCGCTTTCGTGGGTTACAGCCTTCTGATGTTATTAATCAACCCATTGGCTGCTTTTGTACTTAAAGTAGGTCCGCTGGAAATGGTCGTGGTGGTACTGTGGGGACTAACCCTTATCGCGACACTCAATGACAGCAGTATGGCCAAGGGTCTGCTGGCCGGCTTTCTGGGTCTCATGCTCAGCCAAATTGGCATGTCCACGACGGGCATTATGCGTACTACAATAGGCAACCCCTATCTTCTTGATGGCATCCCGGTTGTGCCCGCCATGATCGGCATATTCGCCGCTTCTGAGTTATTACGCCTGAGAGGAGGCTCATTTCTAGTACAAAATGAGGCCCAGCGTAATATTTCGTTTTCTCTTATTCTCAAAGGCGTCAAGCAGACGTTTCGCCATCCCGGCATCTTACTACGCGGCAGCCTCATTGGCGCACTGATCGGCGCCATTCCGGGCGTGGGCTCGTCGGTAGCCAACCTTGTCTCTTATGGCGAGGCCAAGCGAACGTCGAAGACACCTGAAGTATTCGGCAAGGGAGCACCCGAGGGTGTTGTGGCGGCCGAATCAGCAAACTCCAGCTCGGAGGGCGGCTCAATGACAGCACTACTAGCTCTTGGCATTCCTGGTGGGGCTGCGACTGCTGTACTTCTGGCCGCGTTCTCTTTCCACAATATTATTGGTGGGCCATCGTTTATAAGAGACCAGACCGATATCGTGTATTCGATTATTCTCGGCAATTTGGGTCAAGTAGTACTTCTAGCGTTTATGGGATTACTTAGCCTTCGCTTACTGGGCATGGTGGTGCGCGTTCCACTGGCTTATCTAGTGCCAAGCGTATTAGCAATGTGTGCCTGGGGTGGCTATGGCATAACCGGCACTATCGCTGGACCGCTAACGGTTGCCGCCTTTGCAGGGCTCGGCTGGCTCATGCGACAAAACAACTATCCCGTCGCAGCCGCGGTCATCGGTTTACTGCTTGGCCGCATGATGGAAGGAGAAGTTGTGCGCACCTTACAGGTGTCCGGTGGCCGACCTTTTGAATACATGCTGGAGCGACCCATTGCTCTTGCTCTTTTCATCATAATGCTGCTTGTTTTGATGGGTGCCCCAGCATTGAAAGCACTTCGTTCTCGCCGTGCTAGCCATGAATCTAATTAAACAAATGCCTCCTCAACTTCGAGGAGGCATTACTTTTTGCATCGGCGCCTTAGGCGGATTCGCTTTTTTTGCACTCTCCCTACCGTTACCATGGGTACTTGGCAGTCTAACGGCCTCACTTCTATGTACTCAGACGACATCTTTTCAGCCTCGTTTTCCTGGCCCATGGCGCAGTTACGCCATGGTTGCTATCGGCACCATGCTAGGCACCAGTTTTACGCCAGAAGTCGTACGCCAGGCCGGAGACTGGACCATAAGCCTGATTGTCATGAGTTTGTTATCGCTGGCATTTTGTTTTATCGCTTATCAAATATTTTATCGCTTAGGGAGAATGGATCGAGTTACTGCCTTATTCGCCGCCATACCAGGCGGGCTCTCAATAGTGTCTGTTTTGGCAGAAAATTATCGAGCCGAAGTCAGCCGCGTTGCCCTCTGTCATACAGCGCGATTAGTGGTATTGCTAATTGCTGCGCCCATTATCATCCAGGCTATTTCCGGCATTAACCTCGCTGACGCCAGCCTTGCAAGCTTTACTCACGCGGAAGCAATAGATCCTTTTAAACATGGAATCCTGGCACTGGTGGCGATAGCCAGCGGCTGGCTAGCCTGGCGATTGAACTTCCCCTCAGCGATGCTATTGATTCCATTGCTCAGCTCAGGATTACTGCACGCTACTGATATTTTGACGGTCCATGTTCCCCCCATACTTTCCAGCGCAGCACAGATTATTATTGGCGCAGGAGTAGGAGCGCGATTCACGCATTACTCCCTTCCACAAATTTTAAAAGATGGCTGGCTAGCCGCAATGATTGGCGTACTCCTCACCCTCGGCTCCTTCGTTGCAGCCCTGTTGCTTGCACCTATTATAGGCTTAAACGACACACCTTTATTCTTATCCTATTTGCCTGGAGGGGCACCGGAACTTGGCGTCGTAGCGCTTGCGTTATCCATAGATCCTGCCATGGTGGCAGCCCATCATGTACTTCGTGTTTTCTTGATCCTAGCGATGCTTCCTCTGATCGCCAGTTGGCTAGGAAAACAAATTCAGCAAGGCTAGGGCCTGTTGACCTTTCACATGGGTAGCCACAAAAATCCGCAGGCCAAGACTACCCTGCTTTCATAGTTTCGCTTGAGCTTATCGTAACGCATCGCTATTGCGCGATACGGCTTCAATCGCGCAAAGGCATTCTCCACGATATGCCGATAGCGATATAACCCTCGGTCCAAACTAGCATTTCTCTATTTCGAATTACGCTTGCGTAGAATTACGGCCTTCATAGTCTTTGCTTCAGTCTGCTCACGGGGACACTCGTTGTCTTAGCCTTTGTCAGCGGCCAGTGCATCATCTGACGGCAAGTCGTTAATTAATTCCTGGACTTCTGTTATGCACCTCACCGCTCATTATCCTGAATCCATCGGGAAGTCCGTAAGCGTCGAAGGCCAAATGAATGTTGCTGGCGTTGCCTGCACGGTTTTTACCAATGGTTTCTGTCTCCTCTGTGGCGGCCCGGTAATGTCCTGGTGTGCTTTGACACAAGGGTAGCCACTCGATATCAGGATCATCCACCAGAGTGCCGGAAAGCATCATCAGTTTTTCAGCTGCTGACCAGGCGTTGAAGCGCTTGTAGGGAGTACTCCAAAGCCCAAATGCTTCGGGTAAGTCCCGCCACTGACACCCCGTGCGCATCCGGTGCAGAATACCTTCCACAGTAAGTAGTAGGTTGGCCTTGTCATAGATACCTTGTTGAAGCAGGATAGGTTTTAGCTTCGGTCAGTTTTCATCCGTGAGCATTCATCGAGGCATCGTAGGCTCGCAGTTTTTGGGTGTGAGAACCTCTATTCTGCGAGCTTGCTCTTATCCTGCCAAATCCTTTTCGTCCAAACGTCAACAGGCCCTAACAATAAAAACCAGTTCAGTACAAAAAGCTCCCTAAAACAGTTGGCCCGACAACCATCTTGTCGGGCCAACGTTAAGTGCTGCGTGAGCGATAGAAAGGCATCGTTAGAACGTTTTGGGGAACATCATTTGCGGCAGGTATAAAAACACGCTCGGCAGCAATATCATGGCAATAATCACTAGCATAATAAGCACGATGAGCGGCATGACAGCCACGAAAGCGCGCCCCATCGACACCTCGCCTATCTGTGTGGCTATCAGCAGACAAATACCGTATGGCGGCGTGATCAGTCCCAACGTCAGCGACAAAATCACCACCAGGCCCATATGGATCTGGTTGATATCTGCCGACACGCAAAGCCCTTGAATGATAGGCAGGAAGATGATCACCGCCGTCACCGGGCTAAGCACTGTGCCGATGACGAGCATGAAAAACATCACCAGCAGCATGATACCGACTCGGGCCTGGGTAACAGACAGGATAAAGTCGGCAACCTCCTGAGCAATCCCCAGGTACGAGATCAGCCACCCCATGATCCCCGCTGACGCAACGGCGAACATCGGCAGCGAAAAGCTCACCACGGAATCGGCTAAAATACCCGGCAATTGCTTAATATGAATCGCACGATAAAACACAAAGGCTAGAAGCCCACCGACCAGAACGGCTACCGAGGCCGCTTCGGTCGCAGTAAACACACCGGCGGTAATACCGCCTAGCACGACCAGCGGTAACATCATGGGAGGTGCCGCCGTCAGGGCGGTGCGGCCCACTTTTGAGAACGAAAACTTGCCCGTTGCCTTGATACCGTGACGCTTGGCAACGTAATAGACGTAGCCCATCTGCATCAAACCTACCAGCACACCAGGCAATACGCCGCCCATGAACAACGCCCCGACAGACACATTGCCGAAAGCACCGTAAATCACCATCAAGATCGAGGGTGGAATAATACCGCCCAGTACTGAAGACGCCGCCGTTAAGGCAACAGCAAAAGGCGCGGGGTATCCGGACTTCTTCATCGCGGGAATAAGTACGGCGCCGACGCTGGCCGTATCAGCAGCGGCGGAGCCCGACAGGCTGGCAAACATCATCGACACCATGACGTTGATGTGCCCAAGCCCACCGCGAACGTGCCCGACCGTACTGTCAGCAAAGTTCAACAGGCGATCGGTAATGCCGCCGTCGTTCATCAGCCGGCCTAACAATAGAAAGAACGGCACGGCCAGCAGCGGAAATGAATTGATGCTGGCAAACATCTGGTTGACGACCGAGGTCAACGGTAGCCCTAGCTGGGTGATCGTAATAATAGATGCTAAGCCAATGGCAAACGCAATGGGTACGCTAAGCGCAATAAGAAGCAAGAAGCTGCCAATCAAGACCAACAAAGGGTTCATATTTTGGTTGCCTCACGCGCGCTATCCACGCTGTTAGCTTTTTTGAGCATCGCAATATCATCCATTATGATTTCAAAGGAAAATAGCAACATCGCTAATCCCGCTACTGGAATCGCGGCAAACATATAGGCCATGGGCGTTCCTAGCGCGACCGAACGCCGGCTCCAGCCCATATCAACCAGCACATTGCCGTGGACAATTAACACATAGATCACCGGCAAGCAGGCGACGTTGCCAAACAGACGCAGCGCCCGCTGGGTGATCACAAAACGCGATGGAAAGACATCAACCACATAGTGACTGCGCCTGCGCACCGCAATAGCGGCACCCAGAAACACTGACCATACGAAAAACGCCATGGCTACTTCATCGGTCCAGGAAACCGAAATTTTCAAGTAGTTGCGCGCCACAACCTGATAGAGAACCGTAAGAATAAAGCCCGCAAACAAACTGCTCGCCACAAACGTCAGCGCCTTCTCTATTACATTGTTTATTCGTCGCATGCGTGCGCCCTTTCCTTCGCGGTAACGCTCCCCGTTAACGGGGAGCGGTCAGCTAACCAAGTGACTTATCGGTGACGGCTTAAAGATTACGAATCGTTTCAAGCAGTTCGGTCAAATCGCGCTCTTGAGCAAACTGGTCATGAAGAGGAACGATTTGATCAATAAAGGCCTGCTTGTCGACCTCCGTTACCGTTACACCCAGGTCTGCAAACTGCTGAATGACTTCGGCATCATACTCAACGCCTTTTTCCGTTCCGTACTCACCCGCGTGCTGCGCCGCGTCGAGAATAATGGCCTGATCTTCTTCTGAGAAACGATTAAAGCGGTTCTCGCTGATAGAGATGTGGCTCATCATGATCTGATGCTCGGTTTTGGCATGATACGGGGCGACTTCGTAGAGTCGGCTTGAGAAGTAGCCGCTGATAGTGCTTTCAAAGGCACCGACGACGCCGGTTTGCATACCCGTGTAGATTTCTGTCCAGGGGAGCGAGGTAGTCAACGCCCCCGCCGCTTGCCACATTTCTGCGTCAAGGCGTGAGCCGGTAACGCGCATTTTGACGCCTTCAAGGTCGGAAGGCTCAACAATCGGCCCCACATTGCTGCTTAAGTTGCGCGTACCGCCGCCGGTTAAGCTAAGCAGTTTCAAACCAACGCCAGACTCGCTCATGGCATTGTCGAAATACGCATAGACAGGAGAATCAGACGATGTGGCTGCGCGAAAGTCGTCCATATCATCAAACAAATAGTTGAGGCTGAAGATCTCGAAATCAGGAATATAGGGCGAAACATTCATGACCCCGCCAATAATCATGTCGGTCGTGCCAATGCGTATTTCGTCGACCATGGTTTGGTCGTTGCCCAGCTGCCCACCTTGAAAAATTTGTACTTTCACACGGCCATCGGTAGCTTCTTCGACTTCTGTTTTAAAGGCTTCCGCCGCATCAACCCAGGGATGGGGCGCGGTGACGACGGTACCAAGGCGCAGCGTTTCTGCCAATGCTGGCGTTGCGGTCAACAGGGCCGCCGCGCTTAATAGGGCAATGCTTGAGAGAGTGCGGGTCATCGTGGAGATTCCTTTGTCGATATATGGTTAGCAAAAAGGCCGTATGGCTACTTGCCCGATACCGGCTCGCCGAGCGTGTGCATTAGGCGGTTGGCCCATCCAAACAGCGTCGTTGAAAGCGTTAAATCCAAGATTTCTTGATCGTTTAAACCCACCTCTTTCAGACTTCCAATATCTTCTTGGGTGACGTTGGGAGGACATTCGGAAAGACGCATACCGAATTTCAAAATAGCGCGCGTGCGCGGGTCAAGATCGGCCTCTTTGCCACGCAGGAAGATATCCCCCATGACCCGATCATCGCCGACAATATTATTGTAACGCTGGGCATGAACAGCAGCACAATATATGCAGCGATTGACCACAGACGCAGCCACCGCGCCCAGTTCACGCTCTTCGCGGGCAAGGCCACCCTTGTCGTACATAATGCCGTTGAACAGCGAGGTGCGAATGCGCAGCGACTCCGGGTCGTGTGCCAACACCAGCACGTAATCGGATATCTTGGTATTAGAGGGCGTTTCCTTCAGCGCTTCGCGCTGGGCGGGCGTCGCCTGCTCATAATCAATCGGCGTGACATGGGGGCGCCACGTAGGGACACGCGTCGTAAACTTATGAATAACGCGGCTCATTGCGCTTCTCCCATGACACTTAACACAGCGGCAACTCGCAGCTGATAATTAACAAAGGCGACCAGCCCGGCTAAGCGCACAATGTCCGATTCATTGATATCCGCTTTACGCAGCCGTTCAATATCGCTTTCGCTGGCATCTTTGGGTGAGCGAGTGACTAAATCTACATAGCTCACCATGGCAGCGAGACGCGGCTCACTTGCCGGTGGGTGGCTGTCCGTCGTTGCCAAGCTCAGCGGGTCGGCTTCGCTGCCGTAGCTGGACAGCAGCTCGGCATAGTGGCGCGTTAGCCCCTCTTGCTGGCACACTTTCGCCATCCGGCAGGCAAACACTGCCCTGGTTTCAAGCGCCAGCCCACCTGGGTCGCTGGGCAACAGGGCGGCTTTATAAGAGGCCTGCGTCAAGTCCATCAGCTTGCTACGCATCCCTAACGCGTCAGCGAGGGGGCCGGTACTCGGCACATTGGCCGCTGCTTCTATTACATTTGTCATTTTTATGTCCTTAAACGGATCAGCCAAGCGCTTCTTATCAAAGGGAACCGCTTTATAACGGTGACGGCAGCGGCGATGCCTGCCACTCGTCGCCCAGGAGTTCCGGGGTGTCATAGTCCTGAAACTGCTGCCAGTGGCGCTCAACGTCTTGCTGGTAAAAACACGCAGCGATGGCGTTAACCAGCCAGCTGGCTCCCTCGCTAATGCCCGGGATATCGCCACTTACTTTGCCAAGACTGACGGACGCACCGTAGTTGAAGCAGTGTATGTGGCGTAACCATGGCGCTGAACCAGGCTCACGTTCTTGAAAAGCGAAGTCGCGCCCGACATACGGGAATTTACCCAGCTCGTCATCCTCAAGCTCGCGCGGCGGCTGATAGCAGTCGCGCCATAGCAGAATACGGTCGGCGTAACCCGCTAATTCAGTGCGTGCCAAAGGGTCGACTTCAAACCCAGTTCCCATAATCAGAAAGTCGCCGCGAACCTCGCCCTGCTGTGTTTCGAGCACAACGTCATCGCCGTCTATTCGCGTTGAACGGACACCGCAGTCAAAATGAAAATAGGCGTTGTCATGGCGGCTAACGCGCAAGGTAGAGCCACGCGGTGGCGGGGTCTGGGTAATAAAGGAGTAGTGCATAAAGCGCCAGCGCCAGTCGTCGCTCAAGCCGGCATAGCCTTGAGTGAAGCCAAACGAACCGATACCCATCATTTTATTGACGGTGGGCATTTGCGGACGGCGAATCAGAAAGCGCACCGATTGCGCGCCGTTCTCCAGCGCTTCGGCGGCATTATCAATGGCCGACGCGCCCACGCCTACGACAATAACCCGCTTGCCTTTTAACGCAGTAAAGTCGATATCATCTGCGGTATGCGCCCACACCCGCTCAGGCAAGGTGGCCACAAAACCCGGAATTTTGGGTGCGCCGGTGCCTTCACGCCCGGTCGCCATGATGAGTTTACGGGTCAGCACCGACCCGCTGCGGGCACCGGTACCCGAAAGTTCAAGGCTTAATAAATCGCCTTCTGGCTTAACATGCTCAACGTTAACGTTATTATCGATCGGCAGTGCCAGCACCTGACGATACCAGCATAAATAGTCCATCCACATGGGGCGGGGGATTTTATCCAGTGCTTCCCATGCCTCGTTACCGAACTGAGCTTCATGCCAGGCGCGAAATGTCAGCGACGCGAATCCATAGCTAGGGCCAGGTAGCGTTTTAGGCGAACGTAGCGTTTCCATCCGCGCATAGTTCATCCATGGTCCTTCAAGACCCGCAGCATTTCGATCGAAGACACGAATATTGCGAATACCCGCAGCTAACAGTGCAAACGCTGCGACCATACCGCACTGCCCGCCGCCTATGATGACGACATCATAAATATGTCGGCCATCGTGAGCGGCTCGGCTAGGCACCCAGTTTTCACGGGGCAGGTTTAAACACGCCAAGTCATAGCGGACGCGTTCATTAAGCGCTTCAAGACCAGCGCCAACCTGTGAGGGGGAAGAAGTTACTGTCATTGCGTCATCTCAATCTGGGACTGCCTAGCCTTGTCTGCTTCATGAGGCCACCAAAACCAACGGATAGGTACATCTGAGCTAGCAGTGCTTGCGGGCAGGTCGGCCTGTTCTGCCAACGCAACAATATCCCGTGCCTTAGCGAAGTAATCCTCGCCTTCTTCGAACGTGGCGTCTGATGCAGGGCTCGCCTGGGTGAAAAGCGCGTCCAGACATATCGCTGGCATGCTGGGCTGATTTTCCACCAAGTGTTGGCGAACGCTCCAAACACCGGATTTTTCATCGACGGTGTAGAGCTTCATTAATACCGCCGCGTAACGTGTAATAAACTCGACGGCAGATATTACATAGTTAGCCGACTCATTGCTAAAAAAGAAATGAAATCCGAGTCTTACCCAGCCTGGACGATATAAGCTTCGACCTTTTTGGACTAAGCGTTCGTGCTCTAACGCCGTGTCCGCATCAATTGAAAGCAGCTCATGACCATAAGGGCCTGCACACGAACAGCCGCCTCTTGCCTGAATGCCAAACAGGTCATTGAGCATGGCAACAATGAGATTGTGGTGAATGTCACGCTGCCCGGCGCGAACGTTAAAAGAGAAAATAGACAGCCGCGGCGCATCCACCGGCCCCAAAAGCGTTAAGTTATCAAGCGTTGACCAGCGCGCCATGGCCATCGCTATCATGGCTTTTTCCTGCGCTTCAATGTAATCCACACCAACCAGCGATTTAACGCGAAAGGCAAGGCCCGCTCGGATGTTGCCTAATATATCCGGGGTGCCGCCCTCCTCCCGGCGTTGAATATCGCTCACATAGCGGTGTTCCGTCGCGGTGACATAAGACACCGTGCCGCCGCCTGCAACCGAGGGGATGGCATTACGGCACAGCGCCTTTCTAATCACCAAGACGCCGGAACTACCCGGCCCACCTACGAACTTATGCGGCGAGACAAAAACCGCGTCTAAGTGATCATTTTTGCCGGTGCCCGCCACATTAATATCGACGTAAGGGCCGCTGGCGGCATAGTCAAAAAGCGCCAGCCCATCGTAACGATGCACCAGCGTGGCGATAGCCGAAACGTCCGTTTTGATGCCGGTTACGTTAGAGGCTGCCGAAAACGCGGCAATTTTTAGCGGCCGGTCAACGTAGCGTTTTAGCTGCGCCTCTAGTTCGTCCAGGCGTATAAGGCCATCTTGGCCTAGCGAAATACGTACCAAGTCGGCATCGCATTCTCGCCAGATAAGATCGTTGGAATGATGCTCGTAAGGCCCGATAAAAATCACCGGCCTAACGTCACTCGACGTATCCCCCCGCTGCTGTAACTCTAAAATTTCACAGCAGCGATCAATCGCTGCCGTTGCCCCGGCACCTGCAAACAGCACCGCATAGTTGTCATTAGCCCCAACAGCTTGGGCCACCGCTTGGCGGGCTGACTCGCGATAGCGGGTGGTGACTTTTCCGGTATAAGAAGTTTCGGTGTGCGTATTGGCATAAAACGGCAGCAGCTGCTGGTAAACGGCGTTTTCAACAAAGCCTAACGCACGCCCTGAAGCCGTGTAATCAGCATAAAGCAGCGGGCGCATGCCAAACGCGGTAGGAATAGACATGCCTTCGCCTATCACGTCATCGCGAAGAAACGCTACCCACTCACTAGAATTGCCCGAGAGGCAGCTCGGTGGTTTTTTTGACTTGTTCCATTGAAAAACATGATGTGACATTGCTTAACTCTACTGTCGAAATTAGCCTTTTATAAAAGGCGTCGAAAGACTGATTATCGCGTGTAATGACCTTAAGCAAATAATCATACTCACCGGCCAAACGATTAACTTCCATAATTTCAGGAAAAGACTGAACAGCTTCCTGAAATGTATCTAGCCAGGCTTGGTTATGTTTGTCTGTTTTAATCATGACAAACACAACAAGGCGAAGATTTAGCTTCTCAGGATTGAGAACGGCAATTCTTTTTTCTATAAACCCGTCTTTCTCTAACCGCTGTATTCTTCGCCAGCACGGGGTTACCGACAACCCAATCCCTTCTGCTAGCTGGGCAATAGAAAGACTATCATCATGCTGAAGCTGTTCAAGAATTTTTAAATCAAAGCGATCAATAAGCAATTTATTTCCCTTCAGATAAAATTATTAGAATAATTTTTTATATATTCAAAATATTGCTCCGTCAAGGAAAATAAATTCCTCTGCCATCCCGTCGATAAAAAAGCAAATAATGGAATTATATAAAGTCTGGTGGGGCAATCACACTCTTTATAAAATCAGGAAAACTTTGTAGACAGCATATTATCAATGCTTCTCACCAATTGAATATAAGCGTTAAAAACCAGCGTTAATAAAACACTAAAAATCAGCCAAACTCAAAATCATAAAATAGTATAAGCTAACCAAAAAAATCTATTGAATAGGCAACCCCACCCTTTAGCTTTAAAAATACAACATAATCAGCTACCACATACATTGTTAGCAAAGGCTATGTTAGTTCGCCATTACAAACTTTATTTTTAATCATTACACTTTTTTAATCATTAAAGCATGCTAGGATTCATCGCTATTGAATACCCGACTTTTGCACTCAGGTATGGCTCTATCGCCATACTCGTCAGTAGATATACGCAGTCATTTGTTTCAGCTAGCGTTTCTATTGCTTGAGTTTCTATTGCTAAAGCGCCTACTCAGAAAGAGTTTTTAAGTTATGACACCGATCACCCTGCTGTTCCTGGCCGTATCAATGTCAGCGGATGCTTTCGCTGCCTCCATCAGCAAAGGCACAGAACTTAAGAAGCCCACTTTTCGCCATGCGATCGGTATTGGCTTAGTCTTTGGCATCATTGAAGCCATCACGCCGGTGCTCGGCTGGGCGGCGGGAAAGGCATCGCAGCAGTATGTGCAAGCCTGGGATCACTGGGTGGCATTCACCCTGCTTTCGGTGATTGGCCTGCATATGATTTACGCCGGGCTCAAAAAGGACGGCAAAGTAGAGCATCGCAAGCAAACACTCTGGCTATTAGTCATCACCGCCACCGCGACCAGCATTGATGCGATGGCGGTCGGCGCAAGCCTTGCCTTTATCGATGCCAACATTATCGCTACTAGCTTTGCCATTGGTCTGGCCACAACAATCATGGCTTCAATGGGCACGCTGCTGGGCCACCGGCTTGGTAAGTTTGTTGGCCATTGGGCAGAGTTAATCGGCGGTATTGTATTGATTGGGATTGGGCTGGCGGTACTGGCACAGCACACCGCCATTTTTTAGATCTTTTCAGCACGCCTAGACCCTGCATTGCACGCCACATAAAGGTCAGCTATCGCCAACGATAGCCGACCTAACCAGCCTTTAGATAGGCATCTGCGCGACCACCCCCCCATCACTCCCGCCCCTTAAACACCGGCCCCACCAGGGCGCCAACCTGTACTGTTCAGGCTTTAAGGAGTAGGGTATGCCACCTGCTCGATACCTCCTGCGCCTTATGGCGGCTTAATGATGGTATTGATCTGGCCCCCTTACGACGGCGTCTCCAACGTCGGATATTGCTTTACCAGACGGCTAACCGCAGTCTCATCTCGCTACAGACATAACTAGAAAGATGTTCTGTTTTTTGCTTACTTCCTGTGGCGACCGCTCCGTGAATGGAGTGTGGGTTGCTATAAAGGATGCTAAGGCTGCAAAGCCTATGGGTATTCAATGAACGAAGAAAGTTTCTATCAGTTCTCTACACTGACCGTGCTCGCCTTATTGGCGGCCTTTTATGGCGGCACTTATCTGCTGACCTTGCTAATCAAAAAGAAAAAGGAAAATACCGACGCCTTCATGGTGTCCAACCATCAAATCGGTTTTGGCCTAGGCGCCGCCAGTATGACCGCCACTTGGATATGGGCAGCATCCTTCTATGGTGCCGCTACCTCGGGCTATACCTACGGCATTTCAGGCCCCTTGCATTACGGGCTATGGGGCGCGCTGATGATTCTGTTCATCTACCCGTTTGGGCGTCGCTTTCGCAAGCTGGCTCCCAATGCGCACACCTTAGGCGAGCTGATTCATGCACGGCATGGTTCTTCCAGCCAGCTAATCCTCGCCTCTTCTAATATTCTGGGCAGTATCATTAGTCTGATGGTCAATTTCACGGCGTCGGGTGCGCTGGTCTCAGTACTCTCGCCGCTGTCGTTCCAAGCAGGCGTTGTGATTGCCGGTGTCGGCGTACTTTCTTACACGCTATGGTCCGGGTTTCGCGCATCGGTGCTCACCGACTTTGCCCAGCTAATGGCGATGATGGCCGTCGCCATCCTGATCATTCCAGCAGTCATGTTCGCACTCGGTGGCCCGCAAACGCTATCCGATGGAATGAGCCTACTGACGCCAGAGCAGGCAAATCTGTTCTCGATGGACGCGATTCTCAATCAGGGTGCGCCCTTCTTCGTCGCCGTGTTGGCCTACGCTATTGGCAACCAGACTATTTCCCAGCGGCTATTCGCGGTGCGTGAAGACCATATCAAACCGACCTTTATCACCGCGACGATTGGCTACGGCGCGATCGTTATCGGCCTGGGCATGATTGGTTTGATGGCACTGATGACCGGCATGGAGCCCATCGATGGCGATATGAACAACCTGATACCGCAAATGGTGTCGATGTATCTGTCACCGGTATTTATTGGGCTGTTCTTTATTCTCGTTATCGGTTCGCTCTCTTCCACCGCCGACTCTGACCTTTCCGCCATGTCCGCCATTGTGATGGCCGATGTGTACGGCAAGAATATCGCCAAAAACAAACCTGATCCCACCAAGATGCTGTTTATTGGCAGGCTGACGATGATCATTGCCACGTTGATCGGCGTGATTCTGGCCAGCTTCTCGATGGATATTCTGATCATGCTGGTGTTTGTCGGCGCGCTCTGGGGTGCCATTGTATTTCCCGTTATCGCCAGCTGTTTCTGGGACCGAGTGACTAATAAGGCCTTCACCTCCGCGGTCATCGCGGGCCTGGTGATGTTCTGCGTCGCCCGCTTTGAACTAGTGCCAATGGTCGGCGTCACCGCTGGGCTGTTTGAGTTACTGGCCGCCGTGGGCGGTGGTGTGGTGCTGGGTCTGATGGCCTTTGGCTTCTGCGGTCGTCGGGTCGGTGTGGTCTTCGGTGCCCTCTGCACCATCGTGCTCGCCTACTTCTGTTTCGGCTTCCTGCGCGACTACACGGTATTACTAGCCTCGTTAATGGCTTATGGCGTCAGCACCCTTGTGTGTATCGGCGTCAGCCTGCTGAGCTCCAGCAAGTTCGACTTCGCGCAGATTAACCAGGACGTCATTAACTACGATCCGGTCAAGCCTGCTGTTCAGGCTTAAGGCCTTCGCATCGCAAGAACCACTTTCATTAACGGGTGTGCAATAGCGCACCCGCTAGACAATAGGAGTGAATATGCAAACCTTAGTATTGGCGCTATATGTACTCATCTGGCCGTTAATCTCCCTCGCCATTTTCGCGATCATCGGCATTGCCACCGTTAACGACATTCGCGTAGCGCGACGCGATAAACGCGAACTGGTGTGAAATAACGATTAAAAAACGGTTAGCACCGTTTTAAGCAGTAAGGGGGCAAGGCACGGCAAGGGACTGCCGCGTCTTATAGGTCTGTCTCTACTTCAGGTCCATGACTAGGTCTACATCAAGCTCCAAAATGCATCAACCAGCGGGTTCTTTAAGTTTTTCTTTAACGTAAACAAGCCAATATCGTAGGGTTCCAGCTCAGGCGTCACGTCGAGCACCCGGATACGATCCATCAATGGGCTGTTATCAAGCACAATTTTTGGCACCACGCCAATCCCAAAGCCCAAGCTCACCATACTCACAATCGCCTCATTACCGGTGACCTGTGCATAAATGCGCGGGGCGATATCTCGTTGGCGAAACCATTCGTCTACACGCGCTCTTGAAACACCGCTTTCAGATAAAATCATCGGGATGCTTGCCCACTCCTCCGTTGCCGTTGGGGAATTCATGGGCACATTTGGCACCTGCTGCTCAAGCGGCGCAATAAACAGCAATGGCGACGTCGCAATAGGTTTAAATGCCAGGCCTCGCGCTAAGTTTGCAGGCTGAGCCGCAATACTGAGATCCTCTTTACCATCTAAAACATGCGCAATCGCGTGCTCTGGATCCCCCGTACGCAGCTTTATTTCAATCGCAGGATAGGCAATACGAAAGCGGCGCAGCAGCTCATAAAGAAAGCTGTAGCTAGCGGTGACGGAACCATACAAGCTGATTTCACCGCTTAACTGATCAGAATTATCGGTTAACTCATGGCGGATCAAGTTCCACTGGCTGCTGGTATCGCGCGCGTATTTAAGAAATTTTTGGCCTTCCTGGGTCAACGCCACGGTTCGATTGTCGCGATTAAACAGCGACACCCCCAGCTCGTCTTCTAAATGACGAATGTTACGCGACAGCGCAGAAATGCTGATATGGCACTCATCGCTGGCGCGCCCGAAATGCAGTGTTTCTGCCAAGGCGAGGAATTGTTTTAAGGTTTTAAAATTCATAGGTGTCATTCTATCTCGTCATTGCATAAAACGGGACGTGTTATTGCAAATATATCAATTTAAGAAATAGTCACTTTTGTATAGATTAGCCTTATTCACATGGCGCTGAGCTCCATCTTGAGCGGCCATGTCATGCATTTTTAATACCGAATTCAAAGTATCGGCGTGTCTTACAGCGATTTTTTATATCAATATTATGCTCACCAAACATTAGGATGTTAACGATGGCTAACTATTTCAATACCTTACCGCTACGCGAGCAATTGGCTCAGCTAGCGCAATGCCGCTTCATGCACAGCGCTGAGTTTGCTGATGGCGTCGAAGCACTAAAAGGCAAAAAAATGGTAGTGATCGGCTGTGGTGCACAGGGCCTTAACCAAGGTTTGAACTTGCGCGACAGCGGCCTAGACGTTTCTTACGCACTGCGCCCTGAAGCCATTGAGCAAAAGCGTCAGTCTTGGAAAAACGCCTCTGAAAACGGTTTTGTGGTGGGCACTTATGAAGAGTTAATCCCCACCGCAGACGTTGTTTTGAACCTGACACCCGACAAGCAGCACACGTCGGTTGTGACAGCGGTGATGCCGCTGATGAAGAAAGACGCCTGCCTGTCTTACTCTCACGGTTTCAACATCGTAGAAGAAGGCATGAAAGTGCGCGAAGACTTAACCGTCATCATGGTGGCACCGAAGTGCCCAGGCTCTGAAGTTCGCGCTGAATACGTGCGTGGTTTCGGTGTTCCTACCCTGATCGCTGTTCACGAAGCCAACGACCCTAAAGGTGAAGGCCTGGCGCTGGCAAAAGCCTACGCGGTAGGTACTGGCGGCCACAAGGCGGGCGTGTTGATGTCGTCTTTCATCGCGGAAGTTAAATCCGACTTGATGGGCGAGCAAACGATCCTTTGCGGCATGCTGCAAACGGGCTCTCTGCTGTGCTTCGACAAAATGATCGAAGAAGGTATCGATGCAGGCTACGCGTCTCGCTTGATCCAATTCGGCTGGGAAACCGTCACCGAAGCGCTGAAGTACGGCGGCGTGACGAACATGCTAGATCGTCTTTCTAACCCAGCGAAGATCAAAGCGTTTGATCTTTCTGAAGAGTTAAAAGACATCATGCGCCCGCTGTACAACAAGCATCAAGACGACATCATCAGTGGCCACTTCTCTCATACAATGATGGAAGACTGGGGCAATGATGACAAAAATCTACTGCAGTGGCGTGCCGATACCGCTGAAACGAACTTCGAGAAAACCCCGGCTGGCGATGTAGAAATCTCTGAACAAGAGTTCTTCGACAACGGTATTTTGATGGTCGCCATGGTTAAAGCCGGCGTTGAGCTTGCGTTCGAAACCATGACAGCGGCGGGCATCGTTGCTGAATCGGCTTACTATGAGTCTCTGCACGAAACGCCGCTCATCGCCAACACCATCGCGCGTAAGAAGCTCTACGAAATGAACGCGACGATCTCTGATACCGCAGAATACGGCTGCTACCTCTACAACCACGCCTGCGTACCGCTGTTGGCAGACTTTATGAAAGGCATTAAATCCGACGTGATCGGTAAAGGACTTTCTTTAGACGACAACGGTGTGGATAACGCTCGCTTGATCGAAGTTAACGCTGCCCTTCGTTCACATCCCGTCGAAGCCGTTGGCTCGGTTCTGCGTGGCTACATGGCTGACATGAAAAAAATCGTTTAATCGCCTGATTAAGCGATAGGCGTTCAGGTTATCAAAATCTAAACCGCCAAAAAAAAGCCGAGCTATCATCACGATATGCTCGGCTTTTTTGACTCTTCTGTGCTTAAACAACTTCTATCGAACAGTGTAAGGAAGACAGTAATGGATCCATTAATCCGCCCAGGCACTATCCGCTTAACAAAAGCGACGGTTAGCTTTGATGATCGCTTCACGCTAAGCGAGATTGATTGGACCATTACGCCAGATCAACACTGGGTGATTACGGGCACCAATGGCGCGGGAAAGTCTGCCCTGGCGGCTGCGCTAGCGGGCATTGGCGACATTACGGGAGGAAGTATTCAAGGGCTTCCCAGCAACGTGGGCATCGTCTCTTTTGAAGCCCAGGCGGAACTTATCGCTCAAGAGCTCAAAAAAGACGACGCCGATATTATGGACGTCATTTCACTCGGCACGCCCGTCAGTGAAATGATTTTCGACCATTGCCAAGATCATCAAATCGCCAGCGAACTGGTAGAAAAGTTCGGGCTGACAACGCTACTCGATCGCGCGTTTCGCAAACTTTCCACCGGCGAAACGCGTAAAGTCATGCTGATTCGTGCACTGGCCAACAAGCCGGATTTACTTATTTTAGACGAGCCGTTCGATGGCCTAGATGTGGCCACGCTGGCCATGCTGCAAGCACATCTCGCCTCTATTATCGACACCGTTCCTATGGTCATGGTGCTGAATCGCTTTGATGAAATGCCGGATTTCATCACGCACGTGGCCTATCTAGATAAAAAAAGCGCGGACAATAGAAAAGGTAAAAAGACTGGCGACCAAGGGCGCCTAGCGCTCACGGTAGATCGTCAAGACGAAGCCGCCTTTAATGAGCTCTACCAGTTGCTGCATTTGAAAACCACCGACCTAAGCGTGCCAGAGGCCGACCCTACCCATAAGCTACCGGCTCTCGATCCAAGCCAGCCATTGGTAAAGCTTACGCAGGCGACGATCCAATACGGCGACACCGTGATTGTTGATAAGCTCGATTGGACCATAGAACGGGGCCAGCATTGGCAGTTGAGTGGGCCTAACGGTAGCGGCAAAACCTGTGTGTTGTCGTTGATCACCGGCGATCATCCGCAGTGCTATACCAACGATATTTTTGTGTTTGGATTCCAGCGCGGTAACGGCGAAAGCATCTGGCAGATTAAACAGTTTATCGGCTATGTATCCACTAACCTGCAATGGGAATACCGAGTTAGCACCAGCTGCAAAAACGTGATTATTTCTGGCTTCTACGACAGCATCGGCATGTACACCAAGCCCACCGACAGCCAGAAAAAAATTGCCGACCAGTGGCTTGCGCTACTGGGCATGACAGAGCGCGCCGACCAGCCGTTTAACAAGCTTTCTTACGGCGACCAGCGCCTGCTACTCATCGCCCGCGCGATGGTCAAACATCCGCCCCTGCTGATTCTAGACGAACCCTGCCTTGGCCTGGACGAAATGAACCGCCAACTCGTCCTGGCTCTGATCGAAAAAATCTGCCAAGGCTTCGAAACCACGGTGCTTTACGTCAACCACCACGCGGAAGACCAGATAACGGGCATAGAGCATTACTTAGGCTTGGAAAAGAATCACTAGCGCAGAGTTAAGCGATGCGCACCAGCAACAGCGCTCATGATTGAGCGCTTAAATGCCATAATCCCGCTCCACCTTGGCCACCCGAACTTTAAACGTTGAGTACCACGCTTTGTGGCCCAAGCGCTGGGCTTCAAGATGCTCAGCGTTCTGCTTCCAGCGCTTGATGGCTTCCTCGCTTGCCCAGTACGAGACGGTGATACCCACCGCCTCACGCGCAGACTCAATGCCCAGAAACCCTTTCTGCTGGGAGGCAAGCGCGAGCATTCTGTCAGCCATTGCCCCGTAGCCATTATCTTGCTCGGTGCGCACAGAGCTGAAAATGACCGCGTAATAAGGTGGGCTGGGGGTGTTGGCAATTGACATTGCGTCCTCTGGAAATGTTGTGACGTCCACCGCTTTCTTAACCTGCTCCACAGCCATCGTTGGATGCTCTATTAGTCTTTTTTATCTATCGTTATCTCAATAGTTTTACTGTCGCCAGCAAACCATTTCTGAACGTACAGCGTACCCACGATAGGCGCCGTTCCTTCATCAGGCACTTCCTTGTAGCGCACGCTATTTTTGGTTTCTTTTTCGTATTCAAACATCACTACTTTCTTCGACATGACATGTACCCGATATATAACGATTGAAACCTGGGCGACTAACGTCGCTCAGCTGGTGTGTGGCGTGATTCGCGCTATTAAACACTAAACATTTAGCGTTCCCAAAGGCCTGAATCATACATGAGGCGCATAGTGTAGTTGAGCTGAAGAGTTTGGTTACCGTCGCACTCAATCTCGCTACCTCGCCCTGCTGGAGGAGGCCCCGTTACCGATATGGAAGAATATGTTCTGAGCGGGTCAAGCAGCCTGTAATCGTAGCCGCCATTTGAAAACTCGATGGAGGCGTCACCGTTACTCGCGGCGTAGTAGCTGAAAAATCCCAGCGGCGGCCTTTTTTCAGATGGATAAACAAACTCAACTTGGCCGTTGCGTGACGCGCGGTACTGCATATAGCCAGACGTCCGGTTTACCACAGGCGACGAGCAGAGCGAAAATATACGCTTATCCGCTTCACAGCTCCACAGCGTGGCCTCTTCCTGATCGCACAAAGGGCTTTGCTGATAGTCATCCCGATACGCTTCCCAATCAGCCTGCGCAATGGCCGGCACTGGCTTTGTTTTGGGGGAAAGGTCCGTTTCCTGCGCTAAAACGGCGGGAGTGGCCAGCATTAGGCATATCGATAGCAGCACTCTCATCATGTTGTTTATAGTCCCCAGCGTTAGGCTATACCGCGCTACCCAGCTGCATCACCATTGGCTGTACGCAAAGCGCCGAACCGACTCTCAACGCTTCAAGCTGCCCTGTTGCGATAAAACCAGACGATTCATATAAGTTAACGGCGTCTTCGTTGCCTATCGTCACGGCAAGCGCTAATAGATGACACCCTTGGTCAATTGCCCACGCTTTAATTGCCCGCAGAAGAGATGTTGCGATGCCCTTTCCTCTTAGCGCTGGCGAAACCCACATTTGATAGATATGCGCCGTTGCCACATCAGGCTTATGTATCACGCCCCAAGCAAGACCGACGGGCAGGTCGCCAATCTGTACGATAAGTGGAAGCGCATTTAGAGCTCGCGATTGAAGGTCTAGGCGTAACTGCCACTGCGCATCTGATAATACGGCTTCCTGCTCATAAGTGGCCCCAAACGAGTCCGGCGAATCCCTTAAAGACTTCAACCTGACTGTTTTGTATAAAACCCAATCTTCTGGCGTTAATACACTGATCTTGAATTCATCCATAGTATGGCCTTAGGGCATAACGCCAAGTTTAAGAAAGCTGGGGCAATTCAGACCGCTTCTACTAAAACAGCTTTAGACTATTAATCAACCAACTCAACACCTAAGACTTCTAACAAGCTTAACGCTTCATATCGTGAAAACTTAGCCTTTTTGACATTATTTTCTAGTATATTAATGGTATACGCCGTGGACTCGCTAAAATCGACTTCTTGCAAATTTGTTCTCATAAACACACTACGACTGAAATCACTATCTGTCATTTTCGAACTAACAAAACTACCTTCACGAAAATCCACATCATGTAACTTACAATCATCAAAAACCAACTCACTCAAGGTAAGACCAAAGAAAGACGAGTCATTTAAAATACAGCGCTTAAAACTCAGCTCAAAATCTAAGTGGAAAGCTGACCACGTCGCTTTTGTCCAATCAACTCCAACCAGCTTACTATCTTGAAAATCAAGCTCAAATAGCTTTGTATTTGAAAAATCAACCAAGCTGAGATTACAACGATCAAATGTACAGCTAGTGAACTTACAGTTCTGAAATTTAGATGCTGAGAAATCACAATCGGAGAACCGGCAACCTTCGAATTCGATGCTGATATAGTGTTTATCAGGTAACGAAAGCTTCTCAAAAGAAACGTCGAAATAATGCTCGCTATTTTTTAATGCTGTCATCGTATCCTCTGAATAGCTTAATACTTGGGCTTAGTCACTGGTTTGGAGCGGCAGCGAGAAATCGGCCGGTTGCCGCTCCTGGCTATTTCATGAACCATGACGCTGAGCATAGTGGCGACACGTCAGCTGCGTCCGGCGGCCATAGACATCAACTTGTTACACATTATTCTGCCATTCTAAGTACTTACATACATTGTCGTATTCAAGCCATGGCACATCGTGTGAAACCCAAATATGCGCTTCAGGCTTCAATTCAGGGTCATCATCCAACGTGGCCACTCGAACAATAACATGTGGCTGCGCGATTCTTTCCGCCACCAAGTGAGAACCACAGTGCCTACAGAAATGACGAAGCTTCCCAGGTGATGATTCATAGGTTGAAAGAGACTCAAGACCTTTGAGCCAGCGGAAATGTTCACGTTTTACACCCGCCGTTGAGGCATATGGGGCCGCGTGCGCCTTGCGACACGTCTGACAATGACAATGAACGATCGGCATATCCAAGGAATCTATTTCGTAACCAATCTCGCTGCACAAACAGCTTCCTTTCAACCCCACCGGATGATCTCCCTTCTTATCTTTAACGTCGCTTTAAAACGTGCACTTTTCAGCATCTTTTTTGAGCCTATTATTATGCATTTTCATTGTAGGTTAGCTCTTTCTTACTGCCTTGAAAGCCTTTAAAAAGAGCGTTATGCGCACTGTATGAAAGAGGGTCATCTCTTTCCATATATCCCGCAATCCAATCAAGGAGCATGGGAAGATTGTCATCTTGTGCTTTTCTTGATTCGTATTTATGAGGCTCCCACGGTCTTTTTCTCGCATTTTCCTGGCAAAGATGGACTGGCAAATTCATAAATATTGCTTCGCTTGCAAACGGTTTTGCCAGTTCAAGCAAGTCAGCGTAACAGCCTTCTACGACCCACTCTCTATTGTCACCAATGAAAGACTGAATCTGCTCATACACCTGACCTATCGGTCGTCGTTCTGGCGGGTTCGAAGGCAGCCACGCTAAAGCATCTAAATCGAGATGGGTTAGTCCTTGGTTTTTAAATTTTCGGGCTAACGTAGATTTCCCGGAACCAGAGTTTCCAAAAATGATTATTTTTCTCATGGGCCTCCGTTCTTGATTTAGGCATAACGCCCGGCTCACCGTGCAAATTTTTGATGGCGGCTTTTGTGCGTATCTTTGCACAAAAGGTGACAGCGGAAATTTGTCCGGTGCAGCCGTTTGTTATGTTTTCCTGGCATGCGCCTCATATACAGGAAGGGCCAGGTCTAAAAATCTGTTGACCGATTCGATAATTTTTCTTGTGCTTTCAGAAAACTTATCGAGGTGCTTTATTATTACGACAGCAGTGTTTTGCTCTATTACTTCTTCAGATAGTCCGATACTTTCAATTTCGCCATTCAAAATAAATTTAGCCTTCCTTGCTGTGTCTACCCACTCTAACTCCTGATTGGAATATCTGTCATGATGGACAACCCCATTCCTTTCGAGCCGATATACTGCGCAAGCTTTATTGATTTTCTTCAATGCGCTATTCAGGCCGAGCTTCTCAACTTTTCGATTGGTAGTGATCGATACGTGGCTAACGGAGTCTTTAGCCATTTGAATGTCACATAAATAGTTTGTAAAGATCAATGCGCGATCATAAACAGAACGACTTCTAATCAAGTAGTTCTCAATGTGGAACTCTATATACTCTGCTATTTCATGCTCGTTTGGACTAAAACGATACGATTGCCTTATGCATTCTTCTGCCACCTCTAACTTCTTCAATGAAGTTTTTACAGCCTTGCACGTAGCCCAGCAATCCACGTGATATTGCTCAACTTCCGTCTTTTCTGAGTCATTTCTATGAGTTTCTAGGTCGCTTAAAAACGACTCAAATATTTGATGCGTCAAACAACCCTCCTGAAAACATAACGCCGCCAGCACGCGCGGCTTTGTAGTGAAGGCAAAGCCGCAACGGAAAAGACGTCGCCGTGTCTGGCCTTGTTAAATTTTTATAGCGCCATATGCAACAGTGGATATGGCTTACCCTGACCATCAACTGGTGAGCGACCTATCACTTTAAAGCCAATATGTTGGTAAAAACCCAGCGCCTGCTCATTTTGCTCATTTACATCGACCTTTGATGCGCCTTGCTCCTTGATAGCATGAGCTGACAGTAAAGCTCCAATACCTTTTCCTCGAGCATCAGGGGAGATGAACAACATCTCAATATTACCGTCATGGACGCCGCAAAATCCCTGAATTTCACCATGCGCATTCTTCGCGCACCTTAAGTCAACGGCGTCAAAATAATGCTCAAGAATTAGTGGCTTTAACTCTTGTAGATCATCCTCAGCCAGAAAATCATGCGTTGCTCTGACAGATGCTTCCCAGACTTCTATCAGCTTAAGGTGATCTTCTTTTTCTACGATCTCGATATTCATCACTAAACCCGATTGAAAATTTAACAGTGATTATATACCCGGCTAGATAACCTCAATGAACGCGCTGGCGCGTTCATTGAGGTTATCTAGCCGCTCTGATCAAATCTACCTCATTGATTCTATTGCGAGCAAAGAAAATTTTGGCTACCTATCCAAAATTCGCGTGCTGGCACGATTTGCCATTCTCAATAATACTGTATACAAATACACGTTAAAATTAATAAAAAGGGATACCCCATGAAGCTAATGGATAGGGTCCGGGCTACCTTGCGGGTAAAACGCTATAGCCTTCGTACTGAGAAGACGTATTGCTATTGGATTCGCTTCTTCATTCGTTTTCATGGAATACGCCACCCTGCCACGATGGCGGGTGAAGAGGTCAGGCAATTCCTGGAGCACCTTGCAATTGAAAGGCATGTGGCAGCTTCTGGATCAATCAGGCATTTCATCTAAACTGCTGGCTTTCTCAAGATAAGATCAAATCGATGCCAGTGGTGCTTTACCAGCCCGCCCTCTCCCTCACTATCGCGAAAAAGCTTGATCTCTAAACCGCCGCAAAGGGCTTCTACTTCTTGCGTCGAGTGAAAGCTCATACCTGGATGCTTGGCCCAATCGTGCCGATTACCAAAGAGGTGCCCGACAAATAAGCCTCCCGGCTCAAGCGCTGAAAGGATCATGTCCCACAGTATGGGAAAGTGCGTTGGCTCGCAAAACGGCAGGCTTAGCCCGGCGTGGACCAGGGCAGACGATGGAAAGCCTTTCAAATCCTCGAAGCGCGAAGTCATCACCTTCAGTTTAGCGCTGGGTAATTCAGCTTTCAGTGTTTCGACTCGCGCAATAGCATTGGGCTCATTGTCTATTGCCAATACCTTCCAACCGGACGTCAGCAACAGCGCGGTTTCGATGCCGCCTCCACATCCTAAATCGATAGCATGGCGGTTGCCTATGGGTAAGCACTCATCCCCCAAAGCGCGCCGTAACAGCGGCGAGGCGGCTCGCGTTTGATTGGCGCAATAAAAGGCTTCCCAGCTCGTATTGTTAACAGTGGTCAATGTCGGTGCTTCCTGATCGCATCATGCCGTGATGATGAGTTGTAATAGTCATAATTGATTCAAATTAACACGTAACACCACCGTTCACTCCCTTGCATCACTCCCATCTACCTCATACACTCCGCTAACGAACAGCTTGACGGGGTGCCGGTGAAATCCGGCTGAGATGGCGCAGGGTATGTCCTTTTTAAGGATGCCGAGCGCTGGTCCCGCTGAACCTGATCCGGCTAATGCGCTGTATTTCATATGAGATGCGACGCGGGTACCGGCGTAGGGATCAAGCGATGGCCATGGCTAGCTCTCTTACGATCGCACGCCACCTTTCCGCGCCATTTCCTCGATCTTTTTCGCCTACCCTCCGGATCACCATTACCGGAGGCATCATGGGCTACCGCTTTACTGATCTTACCAACTCCTGCCAGCAAGACTGGCGCGCCTATATTGAGCACGATTTTGTGCGCCAGCTGGGCAATGCCACATTGGCCGAGGCGTCGTTTCGCCACTACCTGAAACAGGATTACCTGTTTCTGATTCACTTCGCCCGCGCCTATGCGCTGGCCGCTTATAAAAGCCCCACCCTTGCCGACCTTCGCCAAGCCCACGAAGGCTTAAAAGCCATTGTTGATGTTGAGCTGGGCCTGCACGTGGGCTTTTGTCAGGAGTGGGGCATTTCTGAGCAAGAACTGGCGGAGCTTCCCGAAGCCAGGGCGACGCTGGCCTACACTCGCTATGTATTGGATACCGGCAACCGCGGCGACCTGCTTGACCTGCACGTAGCGCTGGCCCCGTGCTTAGTGGGCTATGGCGAAATCGCCAACTGGCTGAACGCCAAGCCTTCCACCCTGCGCGGCGCGCAAAACCCGTTTGATGCGTGGATTGCCATGTATGAAGGCGAGGAGTTCCAGGCAGCTATGCAGTCGGAGCTTGAATGGCTCAACGCCCGCCTTGCCGATGTGTCGCCCGCCCGCTTTAAAGAGCTGAGCAAAATCTTCCGCGATGCTACCCGCCTGGAAATCGACTTCTGGCAGATGGGCCTGTCGCTAACAGACGAAGACCTGCCTCACTAATCCTTCCCAACAACAATCGAAGAGACCGCAATGACTAATACCTTAACGACTGAGTCCGCCACCAGTAAAACCAGCCACTTTTTAGCCGAAACCGCCCAGGTCGATGCCGCAGCCATTGCGCCGCTGCCCGGCTCGCGCAAGGTGTATATTGAAGGCTCGCGTGCAGATATCCGCGTGCCGTTTCGGGAAATTTCTCTCTCGCCGACTAAAACCAGCGGCATTGATGAAGAGAACCCGCCGCTGCTGGTGTACGACACTTCCGGCCCTTACACCGACCCTGCTGCCAGTAACGATTTGCGCAAAGGTTTGCCCGCCCTTCGCCGCGCCTGGATTGAAGAGCGTAACGACACCGAGTTCCTGTCAGGTCATACCTCTGATTACGGCAAGCGACGCGCCAACGACCCCACCCTTGCCCAACTGCGCTTTGATTTAACCCGCACGCCGCGCCGCGCTAAAGCGGGTAAGAACGTCACCCAGCTTTACTACGCCCGCCTGGGCATTGTCACCCCGGAAATGGAGTTCATTGCCCTGCGAGAAAATCAGCGACGCCAAGCGCTGGGAACCACAGAAGTGGAGCGTATTCTGGGCCACCAGCACCGAGGTCAGAGCTTTGGCGCCAGCCTGCCGGATCAGATTACGCCTGAGTTTGTACGCGATGAGGTCGCCCGTGGGCGGGCTATTATTCCTAATAATATCAACCACCCAGAATCTGAACCGATGATTATTGGCCGTAACTTTCTGGTCAAGATTAACGGCAACCTGGGTAACTCGGCGGTAACGTCTTCGATTGAGGAAGAAGTGGACAAGATGACCTGGGGTATCCGCTGGGGTGCGGACACCATTATGGATCTTTCCACCGGCCAGAATATTCACGAAACCCGCGAATGGATCATTCGTAACTCGCCGGTGCCCATTGGCACGGTGCCTATCTATCAGGCGCTGGAAAAGGTCAAAGGCGTTGCCGAAGACCTCACCTGGGAAGTCTTCCGCGATACGCTGATTGAGCAGGCTGAACAGGGGGTGGACTACTTCACCATTCACGCGGGCGTGCTGCTGCGCTATGTGCCGCTGACCGCCAAGCGGGTCACCGGCATTGTCAGCCGCGGCGGCTCGATTATGGCCAAGTGGTGCCTGTTCCATCACCAGGAAAGCTTTCTGTACACCCACTTCGAGGAAATCTGCGAGATTTGTAAGCAGTACGATGTGGCGTTCTCACTCGGTGACGGCCTGCGCCCCGGCTCAATCGCGGATGCCAACGACGAAGCGCAAATGGCCGAGCTTAAAACCCTGGGCGAGCTGACCCATATCGCCTGGAAGCACGATGTGCAGGTGATGATTGAAGGCCCCGGCCACGTGCCCATGCATCTTGTGAAAGAGAACATGGATAAACAGCTAGAGTACTGCGACGAAGCGCCCTTCTACACGCTTGGCCCGCTAGTGACCGATATCGCCCCTGGCTACGATCATATTACCTCGGGTATTGGGGCGGCGATGATTGGCTGGTTTGGCTGCGCGATGCTTTGCTACGTCACGCCCAAAGAGCACCTGGGCCTGCCTAATAAAGACGATGTGAAAACCGGCATCATTACCTACAAAATTGCCGCCCACGCAGCGGATTTAGCCAAGGGCCACCCGGCGGCGCAGCGGCGTGATAACGCGCTTTCCAAGGCCCGCTTTGAATTTCGCTGGGAAGACCAGTTCAACCTGGGGCTCGACCCGGATACCGCCCGCGAATACCACGATGAAACCCTACCCAAAGATTCCGCTAAGGTGGCTCACTTCTGCTCCATGTGCGGGCCGAAATTTTGCTCTATGAAAATCAGCCATGAAGTGCGCGAATATGCTGAAGAGCACGGCCTTAACGGCGACCAGGAAGCCATCATGAAAGGCATGGAAGAGCAGGCGGAGAAGTTTCGACAGAAAGGCAGCGCGCTGTATCAAGAGGTTTAAGCACACCCTGCGCTGGGTGTTTGTTAGCCCTCGCGATGCAAGCGAGGGCTTTTTATTACCCACTCATTGCTGAAATACAAACTGACGTTATAAACAGATCAATCTTCCCAATCTCTATATTGTTATGATATAACATATTTAAATAAAGCCGTTTTACGAGATAAGCGTCATGGGATTGTTAAGAGCCGTAGTTACACCACTGCTGGTAAGCATGGTTGCATTCAGCGCAGGCACTGCTGGGGCCAGCGAGCCCGCACTAAAGGTGGTGGCTTCGTTTTCCATTATTAACGATTTTGCTCAGCAAATAGGCGGTGACCGGATCGCCCTTACGAGTATTGTCGGGCCAGATTCAGATGCGCATATGTACGAGCCAACGCCGGCCGACGTAAAGGCCGTGGCACAGGCAGATATCGTGCTGATCAATGGCCTGATGTTCGAGGGGTTCTTGGCACGCCTAATTGAGGCCAGCGGCAGCGATGCCGAGATAGTCACGCTGACGGATAACGCTGAGATTCTTCAAGACCCCCAGGGTGGCCACTACCATTTTATTGGCGATAAGGCTGTGTTCCACGCGGCACCGGAAGACCCTCACGCCTGGCAATCGGTTAGCAACGCGCAGGTGTATGTCAGCAATATCGCCCAGGCGTTCTGCGCAGCAGATCCGGCTGGCTGCCGTGCGTATGAAGCCAATCAACAGCGCTACTCGACCACACTAACAGCACTCGATGACGATATCCGCGAGCAGCTAAGCACCCTTCCCGAGTCGCGGCGCACAGCGGTAGTCGCTCATCATGCCTTTCGCTACTTCGAAAACGCCTACGGCCTCACCTTTTTCGCCCCTCAAGGCATGTCAACGGAATCTGAAGCCAGCGCTGCGAATGTTGCGGGCCTAATCGATGAACTTCAATCACAGCAGGTCTCGGCGGTGTTTGCCGAGAACATTTCCAACCCACGCTTGGTCGAGCAGATTGCCACTGAAGCGGGCCTACCCATGGGCGGCACCCTTTACTCGGATGCGCTTTCCAACGCAGCGGGGCCCGCGTCAACGTATGAAGCCATGATGCGCTACAACGTTGCCACGCTAATGTCGGCGCTTACGCCGCCTTAATTCTTTCTTACTGTGACTTATACCCAGCAAGGCACTACGAACGTTCTGTTTTCAGGAGATGTTTATGAAGAAACGTATTTTGGCCCGCTCAATCGCGGCGTTAGCGGTCGCTATTGGCAGCACCAGCGCTTATGCCCACGATGAGGGTGTCACCGAGTGGCGGCTTTTCGTCGCTGACCAAGCGTCCCCAACGGTTAGTGTTATTGATGCCACTGACAAAGCGCTAATCGACACTTATGAGCTCAGCGGGCCGGCGGCGCTGCATCGTACCAGCAGCGGCCAAACGGTATTTGCCGTTCAAGGCTCGGAAGGCCGCGTCTCGGCGATCAATACCGGGATCGCGTTTCATGACCACGGCGACCATGCCGATATTGATGTCGATGCGCCCGAGCGCCTGGATATGGAGCTAGCGGGTGAGCGTCCGGCCCATTTTGTTGAACAGCAGGGCTATATCGCCCAATGGTTTGACGGCGAAGATGAGGCGCGTTTCTTTACCGAAAACAGTGTGCTTGAGGGTAAGCCAGAGATTCGTACAGCTAACATTGAAGCTGCCCATCACGGCGTTGCAGTGCCCTATCAACATCACGCCGTTGTATCGATTGCTAACCCTGACGATGCTTCCCAACGCCCCATTGGTGCCCGGGTAGTAGACTTTGAAGGTAATCATGTTGGAGAAGACGTCGCTTGCCCAGGGCTGCATGGTTCGGCGGGCTCGGGCAGCCTTTATGCCTTGGCGTGCCAAACAGGCCTGCTGATTATTTCAACTCAAGACGGCACGCCTGAGATCGAGCACCTGACCTACCCTGCTTCGCTGCCAGAAGGCAGTGCTTCAACGCTACTCGGCGGTAAAGGGCTGCAATACTTCATCGGCAACTTTGGCGCTGACCGTCTTGTGATTATCGACCCCTCTCAAGGGGAAGAAGGCTTTCAGCTAGTGCAGCTGCCTACTCGCCGCGTCCACTTTGCCACTGACCCTATTCGTCCGCGGTTCGCCTATGTATTTACCGAAGATGGCCAGCTGCATAAGGTAGATGTGCTCAGTGGAGAGCTGACGCAATCGCTGCGCTTAACAGACCCCTACTCCATGGACGGCCATTGGAACGACCCGCGGCCACGCATTGCCGTCGCTGGAGACAACATTGTGGTGACCGACCCTGCAGCGGAAACACTGCATTTCGTCGATGCTAATAGCTTTGAACAAGTGGATGACATGCCGCTAGAAGGGAAACCGTTCAATATTGTGGCGGTAGGCGGAAGCGGCGTTTCACATCACGATTGATGTGATGCCACCGTGAACGCAAACAGGGGGCCGGAGGCCCCCTGTTGTAATCGATCATTACTATTAGACAGTAATGACTATCAGCATAAGAATTAGTGCTTTTTCTTCAGCGCTTCCTTGGCTTCACCTTTGCCTTTTTGCAGTTCACCCTTCGCTTGCTGGACTTTGCCTTTAGCTTCAGTCTTTTCGCTGCCGGTTACTTTACCCGCTGCTTCTTTCACTTTACCAGCAGCCTTGTTGGCAGTACCTTTCGCTTTATCTTCTTTACCTGTTGACATGACGAGCACCTCTAATCCGTTAGTAGGGAAAACGCCGTATGTGAAAGTGTGAATTGCACTGCGAATCACACATCGACATATCATCAGAGTAGTCTTTATTAAAAAAGTTGCGCTAATTTATTTATGATCATTTTACTTCGGGCAAGCGCGTGGGCTCCCAGTAATTCAATAAATAGTGCAAACATGACATCACAAGCAGCGTTGACACCAGCGCCACGCTCATGGAAGAAAACCGATAAAGCGCACTATAAACAAGGTCTTGATTAGGCCCAAGTGACTGCCCAAAGAGGATACCCAAGGTCGTTAGCCCACCAAAACCAATCCCTGAGCCGCCCCCTTCGTGAATATGTTCACGCCCAAAAAGCATTAATTGAATCGCCCCAGGTTTCGTAGACACCTCCAGGCCTTATACTAAAGGTATTTAGGAGGAACCATGAGCCATCCCCGCTACACTGAAGAATTCAAAATCGAAGCCGTCAAACAGGTGGTAGAGCGCGGCCATCGCGTGGCCGAGGTCGCTGAGCGGCTAGGCGTGTCAGGGCACAGCTTGTACAACTGGATCAAGCGCTACGATAAGCCGGTAGAACAACGGCAAGAAGATGATGATCTCCAAGCTGAAAACCGTCGTTTGAAGGCCGAACTCAAACGCGTATCAGAAGAGCGAGACATATTAAAAAAGGCCACCGCGTACTTCGCCAGGGAGTCCGACTGAGGTACGCGTTTATTCAAAATTATGCGAGCCAATACGCGGTACGTCGCTTGTGTCAGATGATGGCCGTGCATCCCAGCGGTTACTACGCATGGTGTAAAAAAGCGCTCTCTAATCGAGCTCGGGAAGATGAGCGCCTACTGGGATTGATCAAGCACTCCTGGCTTGAAAGTGGCGGTGTATATGGCTATCGCAAGGTCTACCAGGACTTGCGTGAAGCTGGCGAAACTTGCGGGAAGCACCGTGTGGCGCGTCTTATGAGTAGGGAAGGTTTACGCTCTCAGACGGGCTATCGACGACGCCCTGGCGGCTATGGCGGTGGAAAAGCGGCTGTTGTATCCCCTAACCATTTAGCCCGTCAGTTTGAAGTAACAGCGCCAAATATTGCTTGGGTGACGGACATCACGTACATCCGCACTTACGAAGGCTGGCTTTACTTAGCGGTAGTTATCGACCTGTTTTCTCGTCAAGTGGTTGGCTGGTCGATGAAGTCTCGCATGACCACGGAGTTGGTACTGGATGCTTTGTTATCAGCAGTCTGGCGACGCAAGCCACAAGGAACGGTGATGGTGCATTCGGATCAAGGAAGCCAGTTTAGCAGTGGAGACTGGCAAAGCTTTCTGAAAGCGAATCACTTGGTAGGCAGCATGAGCCGACGTGGTAACTGTCATGACAACGCCGTTGCTGAAAGCTTCTTTCAACTTCTCAAGCGAGAGCGAATCAAGCGACAGATTTATTCAACACGCGAAGCGGCTAGATGTGACGTGTTCAATTACATTGAAATGTTTTACAACCCAAAGCGCCGACACGGCACAAGTGATAACTTGTCACCGGTTGAGTATGAAAGGCGTTACTTCAAGAGCCTAACGGGTGTCTAGAATATCCGGGGCGATTCAAATCCCAGCCAATAAATAATCACCACCAGCAGGAAATGATGGCTTTGGGTATACAGCAGCAGCTGCATTAGAAGCGCTAAATTGCACCCCAGCAACGTGCCTACCGCCCGCTTCGCGGCAGAAAGGCGTGCGCCGGAGTATCCCAAGGCAAACAAAATCAAAATGGTCGCCATCTGCGCCGAAAGCGAGTCTTTTAAGTCAAAGGCTTGAAACACAACAAAAGAAAGCGTCGCGGTTATTCCCCCAATCAACGTTTCATGGCGAATTTGCGCCGGTGACTTAACGCCTTTCGGCGGAGGTTTGCGAGCCTCGACGTCAGGAAACAGGGTATGCATCAGCATGGCAATAAATACCGCTAGGCCGCTCGCGGCTAAATTACAGGCCAATAAATCGCTTAAGTCGGTGCCGGGGTAGCTGGCAAAATGGAGCAGGATACTGAGTGTGAGCACACCATTGGCGCCGAATAAAAACAGCGGCCCCTTCGCCATCAAGTTAAATCTAAATAAAAATATGCCCAGCACCACCAGCGTCATTACCACCGGCATATGTTTGAGCAGCCCAACCACTAGGCTAACTTCCAGCACGTTGAGGGAAACATTGGTTAAAAACTGGCGAATAATACTGCCATTGAGAATAGGCACCATGCCCAGCAAGAACATCGGGAAAACGGTAAAAAATACCCCGTAGTTCCAGCCCATTAGCTGACTGACCACAAACCCCAGCGTACCGCCGCCCGCCACCCGCAAGCACTGGCGCAGACCATTTTGGGTTAGCCCAGGGCGAGAGGCACGCTGCACATTAGAACCATCGCGCTTAGCCCACCACCGGCTAAGCGGCTTAATATACATAGTGCAGCAAACTAATCAGGTGCGCCTGCAGCCAGCCAAAGGGTTTTGCCAGTACAAAGTCGCTCGGCTGGAGCTGCACGGTAGCGCGCGCGCCGCTCGGTAGCGCGTTTATAACCGGCTGCTGGAGAGCAATGTGCACACGCATACGCTGGGCATCGCGAATCCAGCGGTCGGATGTGGGAATATCGGCTAATTGACCATCGGCCGCTAGCTGCCCTTCACGTACACCGGCATCCACGGCAATGACCCTCGCGTCAAATACTTGGCCCGGCCATGCATCGAAAATGACTTTCGCCGGGTCGCCCAGCACAACATGACGCAAACTTTTTTCACGAAAATCGGCAATGATATCTACTTCTTCAGCCACCACTGCGACGGCCGGCTGGCCGGCTTGAACATAGTCGCCAACGCCTAGCTGCAGGTTAGTCACATTGCCTGACTGGGCGGCGCGCACCTGCGTATGAGCAAGGTCCAGCTGAGCCTGTGATAGCGCGTTTTCTGCCTGACGAACGCGCAGATTCGCATTACCTGAATCGCCTAGCTGCACTTCAAGACTGACGATTTTCGCCCTGGCGGCGGCGACGCTAGCTTGCGCCGTTCGTTCAGCGGCCACCTGCTGATCGTACTGCTGACGCGATACGCTTTGGCGAGATAGCAGCGTTTCAGCACGCCGACGCTCACTCTGACTTTCACTGGCCGTTGCCTCTGCCGAGGCCAAATCTGCCTGTGCGGAGGCTAAGTCTGCCTCTAAGCGGGCATTCTCCCGCTCGGCCTGCTCACGATTAAGACGCGCCTGATCGACCGCTAACGCAAAGGGCGCTGCCTCTATCTGAAACAGCACATCGCCCTTTGCAACACGCTGATGATCGCGCACTAAGAGTGCGTCTACCGGGCCACTAAGCTCAGGCGCAATGCGAGTAACCGGCCGCATTACCCGCGCTTCCGGCGTCATTGGCATAAAGCTGTCGGCCACTAAAAAATAAATAAATAACACTATGAAGGCGACAATAGCGACCTTCACCCAGCGGGCAAACGTTTGATCGGGGGTCATGCAGGGCTCACTTGTTAGCCGCCAGGGTAGCCCTGGCCAGCGCCGCCGAGGGGCGCGCATTGTATAAGATACTTTAGTCTAACAACTAATTAGCTAGCTAACAATATAACTAACCCAGTGAGCACATATGCTTTGATAATGGCGGGCTGTAAAAACCAAAAAACCCATGGCATAAAGGCCATGGGCTTGACGATTAACGCAGATCACTAACGATTAAAAACGATAGCGCAGACCTACGCTGGCTGCATCGAACGTGTAAGCAGACTTATCGAGGTAGCGCATATAGTCAGCGCCGACGGCTAAATTCGGTGCGACGTCAAATTCTGCGCCGCCGCCATACGAGAAGCCACTTTCACGATCACTATTAAAGTCTACGTCTGTCACGCCCGCTAAGCCGTAAATGCGAACGTCAGGCGAGACGGGGAAAATACCTTTGGCATAGGCACCCGCTAAATAATCCAGCTCAGCGCCACCGTCGGAGCCGCCCGTACCTAAGTGCCCTTCTAGTGCGAAGTAATCGTTAAACTGCGCGCCGCCGCGAAGGCGTAGGCCCACGGAATCACGCGAAGAGCCATTGTCTGGATCAAGACTCCAGAACATCGCATCACCACCTACGTATCCTTGTGGATAGTTGAAGGATTGCTGTGCTTGAGCAGATGCTGCGAACGTACCTGCGCCAACCAGGAGTGCCGCGGATGCTAGTGATAATACGGACATCTTCATAGGTTGTACCTCAGTTAAAAAACAGCGTTTCCTTACTCCACTGCATTGTGGTCCATTCCTATCAATAACGCAAATATTTACCGTCCCTTGGATAAGCTAAGCACCACAATCCCCCCGACAACGACCGCACCACCGACTAGCTGACCAGGGCTAAGCATTTGATCTAAAACAAAATAACCGAGCACCAGCGACGCTACTGGTTCGATGTTCATTACCGGCGCATTACGCGCCATATCAAGCCGAGGTACAAAAATAAATAGAACTGAAAATGCCGACCCGTACAGCAGAGCAAGTAGCGCAAGCCCTAACCAACCCGCGCTATTTTCAGGCAGGCTCATGCCTCCCGGAACGACACCCGCGATACCGCCAATGACCATCGCGGTAAAAACCGTCTGCATGGTCAGCAGGCTGCGCAGCGTACTACCTACGCCGGCTAAACGGTGCTCGGTAACCCACAGCGCACAGGCAAACACAAATGCGGCCACGAGGCCAAAACAAATCCCTGCGACCCAGCCTGGCCCCATGTCATCGGTATTAGCTAACCAAGCAGGAATATCCAGCACCACCAGCAGCCCAATTAAGATAGTGCCCATAATGAGGCAGCTACGCAGCGTTGGTCGCGGGCCGCCAAATGCCCAGCTCAGCAGCGCCAGTTGAATGGGAAATGTATTGACCAGCAACAGTGCAATTACCACGGGCAGCCTTGCTACCGCCGAGTATAGGCTAACGCTCTGAATCGCAATTAGCAGCCCTACGGTTAACTGCCACGGCCAACTACCCGCGGGCAGCCACAGGCGCTTTTTCTGCACAATCACCAGCGCCAGCAGGATGAGGCACGCCACACCCGAACGCGTTAATACCGCGAGCAATAGCCCAGCACCATTATCAAATGCCAGCCGTGCAGAGACATGATTAGCGGCAAACATTGTCGCCACTGTCACCATCAGCAGAATGGCTAAACGACGCGGCAACAGATTGGGTAAAGGGGACGCAGGCATAAGAACAAAACGGCTCATAGTGGCGATGATAGTGGCGATGTAAGAAGAAAAATAGCGAGAAACGAGCATCTAGGTTCAGCATGCCTAGCTTTTATAGCCAAGGCTAACGAAATCTAGCGGCTATTTTCCGCACCGCAGCACATTAAACTAAAGTCTATATTAGTGCGCGACTTAATCCCCAAATTAACCATTTGGAGGGCACAGAAGCGAGATTGAGCAGCAGATATCAATAAAACGCCCCGAGCAGATATCTACTCGGGGCGCTAGTGACGGCAAGTGGCTTAGCGCTGAACTTAGCTACACCAGCATGGGCACCATCGCTTCTAGTACCATTACAATGCTCATTGCCGTAATGGTCAGAATAGAAACACCAAAGACACGTTTGGCCCAGCGCACGTCGTCGTCTAAACGATAGCCACGCAACGCCAAGTAAAGCCAGTACCCGCCCATGGTGAGTGCCACACACAAATATCCAGCGCCTGCCTGGCTGGCTAAACCTAATGCCAGCGAAGCAGGAATAAAGGCCACGATGTAGCCGAGGATATGGTGTTTCGCCATTTTGATACCGCGTACTACCGGCAATACCGGAATAGATGCACGACGGTAGTCAGCATAGCGAAAAATCGCAATCGCATAGGAGTGCGGCATCTGCCAAAGGCAGAAGATCACCAGCAGCATCATCGCACCGCTGTCGAACTGCCCCGTGACCGCACAGTAACCTACGACCGGCGGCATGGCTCCGGAAAGGCTACCAACTAAGGTGCCGTATTCCGAGCGACGCTTCATATAGAGACTATAAAGCCCTACATACACACCCCAGCCAATCACCGCTAAAGCAACGGTTAATCCGTTGGTACCCAGCGCCAGACATACCACACCCAACACGCCTAGCAACGCCGAAACGCCCAATGCCTGGGTAATTGAAATGCTTCCTCTCACCAGGGGGCGATGGCGCGTGCGCGCCATCAATGCATCAATATCGCGGTCAATGACGTTGTTACACGCACAGCCTGAAGCAATGATTAATGCAATCCCCACCATGACTGAGATAAGGCTAAGCCACTCAAACTGCCCCTCTACGGCTAGAAAATAGCCGCCTAGGGTGGCAATCAAGTTGCCGCCAATAATGCCCGGCTTGGTCAGCTCGAGCAGATCGCTCCAGCGGCTAGGCGTTGTGATCAGCCGATCATCATGTTGAGATGCAGATGCTGCATGATCCACAACGAGCCTCCTATCACTAGGACAAGTATCGATATTGTGAAGACGAAGGACAGCATGTTCCAGCCGTCCTCAGACTTGAAGTTCAAATGCATGAACATAACAAGCTGTACCAATACTTGCAGAACGGCAGTCACCACGATAATACCGACGTTCATTGGCATGCTGAAAGATCCCAGCATAATGGCGCCAAAAGGGATAACAGTCAGCACTAACGACAGTACAAGACCCGTAACATAGGACTTTACGGAGCCGTGATCAGACGAATGGCTAGAAGAGCTCATATCACAGCACTCCCATCAAGTAGACGAAGGAAAATACACAGATCCAAACGATATCCAGGAAGTGCCAGAACAGGCTCAAACACAGGATACGCGGACGCGTTTTGTCAGTCAGCCCTTTGGTCGACAGCTGAACCAGCATGACCAAAATCCAGATCATACCGAACGTAACGTGTAACCCGTGCGTACCGACTAGCGTGAAGAAGGCAGAAAGAAAGCCACTACGATCCGGCCCATAGCCTTCGTTGATTAGGTGATGGAATTCGTAAAGCTCCATACCCAAAAAGCCAAGGCCTAGGATAAAGGTGATGACCAGCCACATTTTCACCTGGCCAACGCGGTTGGCATTCATTGCCAACACGCCCATGCCGAAGGTGAAACTACTGATCAACAGCGCAAACGTACCGCCAAGAATCAAAGGCAGCTCAAAAATGTCTGCGCCGGTTGGTCCACCCGCCGTGCCCTTCATTAGTACGGCGTACGCTGCGAACAGTGACCCGAAGATCACTAGATCGCTCATTAGGTAAACCCAGAAACCAAACACTTTGGTACCAGCGGCATCGTGGTGCTCATGCTCTTCAGCATGGGCATCGAGATGTTGTGTTTCAGTAGCCATTACGCTTGGGCCTCCACACGTTGTTGATGGGCACGCTCGATCCGCTCGACCTCTGCTGCCGGTACGTAGTAATCGATATCGTCGTTGAATACCCGCATCAAGAAGCTAACCAACATGCCGATGGCACCAAACCCTGCCAGCCACCAGATATGCCATACCATCGCAAAACCGAAGATCATCGCAAACAAACTGATAATCGGGCCAGCGGCCGTGTTTTTCGGCATATGAATATCGGTGTAAGGCGCTTCCTCTAGCTGCTCGTTGCTACGCTGCTTTTGCGACCAGAAGCTATCGATATCGCCGACTTCAGGTAACCGTGCAAAGTTATAAAACGGCGCAGGTGATGAAGTAGACCACTCAAGCGTACGGCCATGCCACGGATCACCAGTAACATCAGCGTTCTTCTTACGGTCACGAATACTGACAACGAACTGGATAATGGTGCATAGAATGCCTAGTGCAATGATAACCGCACCCACCCATGCAAGAATCATCCACGGCTGCCATTCGGCATTCGGGTATGAGTTCATCCGGCGTACAGCACCGAAGAAGCTCAGTACGTAAAGCGGCATAAAGGCAACATAGAAGCCGACAAACCAGCACCAAAAAGAGCGTTTGCCCCACTTCTCGTCCAGCGTGAAGCCGAACGCTTTCGGGAACCAATAGGTCAGACCCGCCATCATACCGAACACCACACCACCAACGATAACGTTGTGGAAGTGAGCAATAACGAACAGGCTGTTATGCAGTACGAAGTTGGCCGCAGGTACCGCCAGCATCACACCGGTCATACCACCGATGGTGAAGGTAATAATAAAGCCCAGCGTCCAAAGTACCGGTGAAGTAAGCTCCAGGCTGCCACGGAACATAGTAAACAGCCAGTTGAACACTTTCACACCGGTGGGGATGGCGATAATCATCGTCATTATGCCGAAGAAAGCATTGACGTTCGCACCCGCCCCCATGGTGAAGAAGTGGTGCAGCCAGACAATGAACGATAGCAAGGTAATGGCGATCGTTGCCCATACCATCGTCATGTAGCCAAACAACCGTTTACGGGCGAAGGTGGCTATAACTTCAGAGAACACGCCAAAGGCAGGCAGAATCAAGATGTAAACTTCTGGGTGGCCCCATGCCCAAATGAGGTTGACGTACATCATCATGTTGCCGCCAAAATCATTGGTAAAGAAGTGCATGCCCAGATAGCGATCCAACGTCAGCATCGCAATCGTTGCCGTTAGGATCGGGAAAGAGGCAATGATCAATACGTTGGCGCACAGCGATGTCCAAGTAAAGATCGGCAGGCGGAACATGGTCATGCCTTTAGTGCGCATTTTAATAATAGTGACGAAGAAGTTGATACCGGTGAGCGTCGTACCCACCCCGGATATCTGCAACGCCCATATCCAATAATCTACCCCGACCCCGGGGCTAAACTCTATCCCCGATAACGGCGCGTAAGCTAACCACCCCGTTGTGGCAAACTCACCGACGAACAGTGAGATGTTAACCAGCAGCGCCGACACGGCAAAAAGCCAGAAACTCAGGTTGTTCAGGAATGGGAACGCTACGTCGCGCGCACCAATTTGCAGCGGCACCACCAGGTTCATCAGACCAATCACCATCGGCATCGCGACGAAGAAGATCATGATGACGCCATGCGCGGTAAAGATCTGGTCGTAGTGATCAGGCGGCAGAATGCCCGACGACCCGCCGGCCGCAATGGCGAGCTGTGTACGCATCATGATCGCGTCGGCAAAGCCACGCAGCAGCATGATCAGCGCCACGATGAAGTACATGATACCTAGCTTTTTATGGTCGATGGAGGTGAACCATTCGTGCCATAGCCAGCCCCATTTACGGAAATAGGTCAGCGCGCCCAATAGCGCTGCGCCACCTAAAATCGCGATAATTCCCGATATCAACAAAATGGGTTCGTGATACGGAATTGCTTCTAAGGTTAGTTTACCGAACACGGTTTACTCTCCCGCCTCGTTGCTCAAAGATTGACGAGCTTCGTGGCTATCGATGGCTGGCGCACGATTTTCATCATGTGATGGGTTTGGGTCGGTACCTGAATGAAAGCTCGACACCAGACGCTCGTAAAACTCTGGCGTAACGCTTGAGAAGTACTCGACGGGATTAAACTCAGACTGCTCCGCTAACGCTTCGTAGCCTTCTGGATAACTCAGCGTATTGGGTGATTGCGCGACTTCAGCAACCCAGGCATCGAAATCTTCGTTTGACGTCACGTGCGCGTCGAAGGTCATGCCCGAAAATCCAGCACCGCTGTAGTTGGTCGAACGACCTGGATAAACACCGACTTCATTGGCGATCAAGTGGACATCGTTATCCATACCGGCCATGGCGTAGATCTGGCTGCCTAGGCGGGGAATGAAAAACGCGTTCATCACTGTCCCAGAGCTCACCCGAAAACGCACGGGCGTATCGACCGGGAAAGCCAATTCATTAACGCTGGCGATGCCCTGTTCTGGATAGACGAACAGCCATTTCCAATCCAGCGCTATGGCCTGAATTTCCATGGGCTCAACGTCGCTTTCCAGCGGCTTATGAGGATCAAGACTGTGAGACGTTTTCCAGGTTAATAGGGCAAGCACAACGATAATCGCGCAGGGCACGATCCAAATTACCGCCTCAATCAAATTGGAGTGCGCCCAGTCAGGCGTATATTTCGCGACGCTATTACTGCGCCGATAACGCCAACCGAACAGCATCGTCATTGCAATAACTGGAATGACCACAATCAACATCAGACCAAACGATGTGAGGATCAGCGTGCGCTGCTCAGCGCCAACTTGGCCTTTTGGGTCTAACAGCGCCGAGCTACAGCCTGCTAGAAAAAGGCACAGCGCAAGTAGCACCAAAGTGCCTCGCCTACGCCACAGTGAGTGTCGTTGCATGGTGTGATCTCATCAGAGGTTCAATAAACACTAGCCAACTACAAAGTAGGCTAACTATCACCCCATACTTTTCCCAAAGCATTATCCTCAAAAAACGCCCTACCGCTGCGATTTAAAAAGGCCGTACGATGTCAATCAGCGCTATGTCAATCCGCGCTAATTAGTACGTTAACTGCTGCTTTAACCGCTACGTTTGCAACTAAGGCGCGTAGCAGGCGGCATCGGTAGCATTGCTCCGGGAAAAATATGCGCCGTCGAATGGGAATGGCGGCGGGTCTCTTTCGTCAAACGATCAAGATTGTAGCATTCTCTACTGGTCTGGGTCATGCAAGAAGTGGCGCTTTGACGCACCCCAAGTAGTTGCTGTTTGATGCTATTGCCAAAGCGCTTATGCGATGCTAACAGTGGGCACATCACCGCCGGGATTGGTTAGTAACTGCGGCGCGCCCTTCTCATCGGTAACGATTACATCAAAATCTTCCAGCGAGGCGAAGTAGGCCGGCCGAATCACGCCAAACTTGCTGGCATCCACCACTAATAAGCGCTGCATCGCCGTCGAAATGGCCGCCTGTTTGGGCGCCACCTCATGAAAGTGGAAGCAGCTCACTCCGCGCGCAAGGTCCACTCCCGCTGCCGAAATGAGCGCTTTGTTAATACCCAAACGCTCAATAGCCGCGGCCATCGTATCGCTGCCAAACGACTGGGAAACTGCATAGAATAGCCCACCCAATAGCACTAAGCGCACGTTGGGCAATGCAGCGACCGCATTGGCCACATTGAGCGCATAGGTCACCACCGTCAGTTCTTGAAAATGGCTTAACTGACTTAATAGCGGGATAAGCGTCGAGCCGCAGTCAATGAACAGCGTGTCGCCCTCCTCGATAAACGTAAGCGCGTGCTGGCAAAGCCGATATTTGGCTTGGTAATGGCTATCCTGCTGCTCGGTTAAATCATATTTAGGGATTGCGCTAGCGTAGTTCGCCATAAAGAGGCGCCCACCCAGCAAACTAATAGCAGAGGGCTGGGTAGTGAGATCGCGGCGAATAGTCATTTCCGAGACACTGCACAGCTCTGCGGCATCGCGCAAATGCAGGGTGCCGCCACAGGCAAGCGCTTCCTGAAGCCTGCTAATGCGCAACGCGCTACGGCCATTAATAGTGGGCATCCTCTTACGACCCCTCTTCTTATGATGACTGCGACATCCTTATCGCACTCATTCTTCACTGACGGCTTTTGATTCTATGTTGAGCGAACGTCGGCGTCATTGCCACTGACTTATTTTCACGGACACGACGACTTTTTATGCTCCGACGCCCTAAGCAAAAGAAATACCAAAAGCAGGTAGTAGAACGCTTGCAAATCCGCGTTATAAAAATAACACTAAATGTTATAATTTTAACATTAACGCCAGCCCGCACGATTCTAACCTCGGATAGCCACCCTCTTTGGCTCCGCACTAACTTTTGTTGAGGCTTTCATGACTACTCGTACACGCTCTTGTACACCCTCTCGCACCTTGCCTCTGATTCCGCTGGGCGCTGGCGTAGCTGGAATATTAGGAGCCACCTTTGCCACGCCGCTACTGGCAGCCCCCGCTCAGCCTAACTCTCTTAATCCGCTCTGGTCCTTTGCTAACGTCTCCGTTAACTACTTGGACTGGTCGAACGGCACCGAAGCCCGCACGGCCTCTAACGCGGCAAAAAGCGACTTTATGTTTCTCGAAATCGAAGGCGGCGCTGGCTTTAGCTGGGGCGAATTTTACGGTTTTTTTGATTTCGAGAACCCTACCAACGACCAGTTTGATGAGTCCAGCGGTGGTAAAGACAACTTTCGCACTGCGGGCAAGCTCACGTCGCACATTTATTTAGGCGACAGCCCGCTGTCAATTTACGCCCACCTTTACGACTTTCGCGACTATGGTTTTGAAAGCCGTGAGCAGGACCAGGTGCTGGGCTTAGGCTACCTCACTACGTTTGATAACGGCCTATGGTTTAAACCGTTTATTGGCGCTGCTCGCGTGCAAAGCGATGGTTACACCGGCATGAACGGCTACATGGCAGGCTGGGTGGCGGGTTATGATTTCACTGCACTCAATCAGAACTTCAGCGTGACCAACTGGCACGAGCAAACGTTTGGCCGTGATGACGAGTATCTGGAGCAGAACTATGTGGGCGCTTCCGCAGGCAGCGTAGGCACCAACGGCGCCTTAAGCCTCTGGTGGCACCCGAGTGACTTGATCACCACCGGCATTCAGTATCGCTACTCAGAAAATAAGTTGGGCACTCCCAACGATTATCAAAATGCGATGATTTACTCCGTCAAGCTCAACTTACTATAAGCATTTGCAACCAGTAAGCTTTTGTAACCCGCGCGCCTAACCCTCGCGTACTTGAAGGATCCCCCTATGACACTCCTTATGAGCTTGGTAGGCATGGTCACGCTGGTGGCCATTGCTCTGATCTTTTCTTACGACCGTAAATCTATCCGCCTGCGCACCGTATTGGGCGCGTTCGCTATTCAAGCCGGCATTGGTGCCTTTGTACTGTATGTACCCTTCGGCCAGGCGGTGCTACAAGCTATATCGAGCGGCGTTAGCCAAATATTGGTCTATGCCAACGACGGTATTGGCTTTCTGTTTGGTGGCTTAGCCGACGTTGATAACGTCGGCTTTGTGTTTGCCATTAAAGTGCTGCCGGTGATTATCTTCTTCTCATCACTGATTGCCGTGCTGTACTACATCGGCATTATGCAGTGGGTCATCCGCATCTTGGGTGGCGCGCTACAAAAAGCGCTTGGCACCTCACGCACCGAATCCCTTTCCGCCACCGCGAATATTTTTGTTGGCCAAACGGAAGCGCCGCTTGTGGTACGCCCGTTTATCGCCCGCATGACGCCTTCACAGCTGTTTGCAGTGATGTGTGGCGGCCTAGCCTCGGTGGCTGGCTCAGTACTGGCGGGTTACGCCGCGCTGGGCATTCCTATGGAGTACTTGGTAGCAGCATCGTTCATGGCCGCCCCGGGCGGGCTGCTGTTTGCCAAGCTGATCATGCCGGAAACGCAAGACGTAACGGATAGCGACAGCGTCTCCAAAGTGGAAGAAGAAATTGAGGCTCAGGAAGACAAGCCTGCCAACGTGTTAGACGCCGCCGCCTCCGGCGCCACCTCTGGCCTTATGCTGGCCGCTAACGTGGGTGCTATGCTGTTAGCCTTTATCGCGCTAATTGCCTTAATTAACGGCATCCTTGGTGGCATTGGCGGCTGGGTTGGCTTTGAATCACTTAGCCTAGAAATGATCTTAGGCTGGCTGTTCGCGCCGCTGGCTTTTTTGCTCGGCGTGCCTTGGGAAGAAGCGACGTTGGCAGGTTCATTCATCGGCCAAAAGCTGGTGGTCAATGAGTTTGTCGCCTACATCAACTTAGCGCCGTACATTGATGGGGAACAGGTCGTTGCGGCCACGGGCCAACTAATGACGCCGCACACCATGGCGATTCTCTCCTTTGCGCTATGTGGCTTTGCCAACCTATCCTCCATTGCGATTCTGCTGGGCGGCTTGGGCAGCATTGCACCCACCCGTCGCAAAGAAATTGCTCGCTTTGGTGTCAAAGCCGTTTTGGCCGGTACGCTTTCCAACTTAATGTCGGCCACTATTGCCGGCTTCTTTATTGCGCTGAGTAGTGCCGCAAGCTAACAGCAGCAAGCACGACACCCTTTAACGGACGCTGTTGTTTTAGATCGCAGTGTCCGTTTTTTCTTTTACCAATTTGCGAGAATTCTATGACCGCGACTGCCTCCCCACAAATCGCTCAAGCCGCCCGCCAAGCGCTGACGATGATGGATTTGACAAGCCTGAATGACAATGACACCGACAGCACGATCGAATCGCTGTGCCAGCAGGTGAAAACGCCTTTCGGACACCCGGCCGCGGTATGCGTTTATCCGCAGTTTATTGTCACTGCGCAGCGCGCGCTCACTGCCCACACGCTCAATGATCAGGTCAAGATTGCCACTGTTACCAACTTTCCCCATGGCGGTGACGACATCATGGGTGCTGCTCGTGAAACCCGCGATGCCGTTGCCTCAGGTGCGCATGAAGTGGATGTAGTATTTCCCTACCGCGCGCTAATGGCAGGCGACGAAGAAACAGGACTTGAACTGGTTGAGATGTGCAAAGCCGCCTGTGCTGGCCAGGCGCTACTCAAAGTGATTATTGAGTCTGGCGAACTCAAAGAGCCTGCGTTGATCAAACGCGCCAGTGAAATTGCCATTGAAGGTGGCGCCGACTTTATTAAAACGTCGACCGGCAAAGTGGCCGTCAACGCCACGTTAGAAGCCGCTGAAATTATGCTCAACGCGATTAAAGCCAGCGGTAAAGACGTTGGATTCAAAGCGGCGGGTGGCGTTAAAACCGCTGAAGATGCGGCCGAATATTTGGCTCTCGCCAGCGATATCATGGGGGCCGCCTGGGTGACGCCGGCGCACTTTCGCTTCGGCGCCTCTAGCCTGTTAGGCAACTTATTAGACACATTGACCGGCAACACCAACGCCGCCCCCATTGACGGAGGTTATTAATGTCAGCCAACGCAACCAAACATGCCCTACTTCCTCAAGAGCTGATTCGCCTTAAGCGTGACGGCCAACCGCTGCCTGCTGAAGAGATTAAAGGTTTCGTGCAGGGCATTGCCGATGACCGCATTAGCGATGCCCAAATTGGCGCCTTCACCATGGCCGTGTTTCTCAACGGTATGAGCCGTGAAGAAGTGGTCGCACTGACTACCGCCACCCGCGACTCCGGCCATGTGATGCAGTGGAGCGACCTAAACCTGCCCGGCCCGATTGTTGATAAGCACTCCACCGGCGGCGTAGGCGATTTAGTCTCGCTAGTACTCGGCCCGTGGGTCGCTGCTTGCGGTGCCTTTGTGCCGATGATTTCTGGGCGTGGCCTGGGTCATACCGGCGGCACGCTGGATAAGCTTGAATCAATCCCCGGCTACGACCCTTACCCTGCGCCAGAACGCTTTCGCGAGGTGGTGAAATCCACCGGCGTGGCTATTATCGGCCAAACGGGCGACTTGGCCCCCGCGGACAAACGTATTTACGGCGTGCGTGATGTGACCGCTACAGTGGAATCTATTCCGCTGATTACCGCCTCTATCCTGGGTAAAAAGCTGGCGTCAGGGCTGGATGCGCTAGTCATGGATGTCAAAGTCGGCAGTGGCGCTTTTATGCCCACGCCGGAAAAATCCCGCGAGCTTGCCAAAAGTATCGCGAACGTAGCAACGCAGGCGGGCACCCCCACCACGGCCCTGCTTACCGACATGAGCCAGCCGCTGGCGCCCTGTGCCGGTAACGCTGTCGAGATTGTTGAAACACTGGCGCTGCTGCGCGGCGACCGCGCGGGTAGCCGCGTGATGCAGGTAACGCGTGAGTTGGCGGTGGAAATGCTGATTGCTGGCAAACTCGCAGGTTCCCGTGAAGATGCGCTTAAACAGCTTGAAAAAGCGCTAACCTCCGGCGCTGCCGCCGAAGTATTTGCCCGTATGGTGCGCGAGCTTGGCGGCCCCAGCGACTTTATGGAACGCTCTGATCACTACCTGGCCAAGGCCGAGGTGATTAAACCGGTATACGCCGAGCAAGCAGGCATCGTACAGCGTATTGATACCCGCGCCGTGGGCATGAGCGTGGTGGAACTGGGTGGTGGTCGCCTGCGTAACGACGCAAGCGTTGACCACAGCGTAGGCTTCACAGAGATCGTAGAAACTGGCGATAGCGTGGATAGTCAGCGCCCCATCGCCATGGTTCACGCCCGCGATAACGCCGCCGCAGAGCGTGCCGCAGAGCAACTGCGTGCAGCGTTTACGATTGGCGAGAGTACGGCCAGCGCCGATACCCTGCTGCAAGACACGTTTCGTGGAGAAGCCTCATGAGCCGCGCGATTGTAATCGTCCTTGATTCTTTTGGAATTGGCGCTGCCCCGGATGCCGCCACCTTTGGCGATGTAGGGGCTGACACTCTCGGCCACATAGCCGCCGCCTGCGCCCGTGGCGAAGCCGATAACGCCCACCGGGCAGGGCCACTCAAGCTGCCCAACATGGCCAAGCTTGGCCTGTTTCATGCCCACCGCGATGCCACCGGCAGCGTGGCCGAAGGCGTAACGCTACCGGAAAGCCTGGAAGGCGCTTACGCCCACGCTAAGGAAATTTCCAGCGGTAAAGACACCCCTTCCGGCCACTGGGAAATCGCCGGCGTGCCGGTGCGCTTTGACTGGGGCTACTTTCTCGATAAAACCGACAGCTTCCCCCTTGAGCTGCTCGACGCTATTGTCCAGGAAGCCGATTTGACCGGCGTGATTGGCAATTGCCACGCCTCGGGCACCGAGATCATCGCTCGCTTGGGTGAAGAACATATCGCGACGGACAAACCGATCGTTTATACCTCCGCTGATTCGGTGTTTCAGATCGCCGCTCACGAAGAACATTTTGGCCTGGAACGGCTGTATAAGCTCTGCGAGACCGTGCGCAAACTGCTTGAGCCCTACAACATTGGCCGCGTCATCGCCCGCCCGTTTGTGGGCGAAGACAGCAACACCTTCGCCCGCACTGGCAATCGCCGCGACTACAGCGTTGAGCCGCCGGCCCCCACGGTGCTGCAAAAGCTCGCCGATGCCGGCGGCGAAGTGGTGTCTATTGGTAAAATCGCCGACATTTACGCTCACTGCGGCATTACCCACAAAGTAAAAGCCAGCGGCCACGATGCGCTGATGGATGCCACGCTCAGCGAGATCAAGCGCACGAGTCAGAGTGACGTCGGTGAGCGCGCCATGATCATGGCCAACTTTGTCGATTTTGACTCGGTGTACGGCCATCGCCGCGACGTGCCCGGCTACGCCGCGGCGCTTGAAGACTTTGATGCCAAGCTGCCCACCCTGCTGGCGGCACTCAGTGACGACGACCTGCTGATTCTAACTGCCGATCACGGCTGCGACCCCAGCTGGCATGGCACCGAGCACACTCGCGAGTACATCCCCATTTTGGTACACGGCCCCGGTTTCACCCCCGGCCCGCTGGGCGAGCGCGACACCTTTGCAGACATTGGCCAAACCCTGGCCGACTTTTTCCTGCTACCGGCCATGGCCGATGGCGAAAGCTTTCTTCCTAACGCTAGCTAGCGCCTAGCGCCGCTTAAAGGAGACTTTTATGGCAACCCCACACATTAACGCCGCCCCCGGTGACTTCGCCGATACTGTATTAATGCCCGGCGATCCGCTGCGCGCCAAATACATCGCCGACACCTATCTAGAAGACGTTCGCCAGGTTAATGATGTTCGCAACATGTTTGGCTACACCGGTACTTATAAAGGCCGCAAAATTTCTGTGATGGGCCACGGCATGGGCATTCCGTCGGTCTCCATTTATGCCAAAGAGCTGATCACCGACTACGGTGTGAAATCGCTGATTCGCGTGGGCTCTTGCGGCGCGGTTCGTGACGATGTTAACGTGCGCGATGTGGTCATTGGCATGGGCGCCAGCACCGACTCTAAGGTCAACCGCATGCGCTTTAACGACCACGATTTTGCAGCGATTGCGGACTTTGACCTGACGCTGCACGCGGTGGCCGCAGCAAAGGCTCAGAACGTTCCGGTAAAAGTCGGCAATATATTCTCAGCTGACCTGTTCTACAACCCTCAGACCGAGATGGCCGAAATGCTGAAGCGCTACGGTATTGTCGGTGTTGAGATGGAAGCTGCTGGCCTGTACGGCGTCGCCGCCGAGTTCGGCGCTCGCGCCATGACGATATGCACCGTGTCGGATCATATTTTGAAGGGTGAATCGCTCTCCAGCGCCGACCGTCAATCGACCTTCGACGATATGATGCTGATTGCGCTAGACACCGTGCTGCGCGACGACGCAGCGCGCGCTTAGGAGACAGTGCTCATGAGTCAACGTTCTGATGAGTTAATTACAGCAGAGATCGTTTCAGAAGAAATCGTTCAACAGCTGCTAAGTGCGCAAGCCAATGCCTATGCACCCTACTCGAACCACCCGGTAGCTTCAGTGATGGTGACGTCGGATGGCCAGCAGTTTGCGGGCACCAACGTGGAAGTAGCGCACTATAAAGGCCTGTGTGCCGAAGCATCGGCTATCTCTGCGATGGTCACTGCAGGGCAGCGCCAGCTCGCGACCGTGTACGTGATGGGACCAGGCGATCATCTTTGCACGCCTTGCGGCGATTGCCGCCAGCGTATTCGCGAGTTCGCAACGCCAGCAACGCAAATCAAGGTACTTTCCGCTCGCGGCGAGCTGATGAAAACCTACACCATGGAAACCCTACTGCCCGACGCCTTCGGCCCCGAGCAGTTGCCACCGCGTTAATCCCACCTGCACGGCATTAAGAACCAGCCCCTTCGCGGGCTGGTTTTGTGCGTTTATTGCTCGTACCCTTAGTGATGACGACTTATCGATGATGAAGTGTGCCGCTTAGAGCACATTCCCCTTGGAGAACGCCATGGCTGGTTTACTGCCCAACGTCGATCCCGACGGCTTGCTTGAGTACTCAGTGGTCTACACAGACCGCTCGCTAAATCATATGTCGCAGCAGTTTCAAGGCGTGATGCGCGACATTTCTGCCACGCTGAAAGAAGTCTACAGCGCTCACTCAGTGGCCATTGTGCCCGGTAGCGGAACCTTTGGCATGGAGGCGGTAGCGCGTCAGTTTGCGCTCGATCAGAAAACCCTGGTCATCCGCAACGGCTGGTTTAGCTATCGCTGGACGCAAATTATTGAGATGGGTTGCTTAACTGATCAGCACACGGTGCTTAAAGCGCGGCGACTTAATGCAGATGATGCGACTGCGCCTTTTCAGCCGGTGCCCATTGATGAAGCCGTAGCGCAGATTCTTAGTGAAAAACCTGCTGTCGTATTCGCCCCGCAGGTGGAAACCTCGGCTGGCTTGTTGCTGCCGGACGACTATATCCAGGCGCTTGCAGAGGCCACTCACGAAGTGGGCGGTTTGTTTGTGTTAGACGCCATCGCCGCTGGCACGCTATGGGTAAATATGCAGACGCTCGGCATTGACGTGGTGGTAAGCGCCCCGCAGAAAGGCTGGAGCGGCTCACCCTGCTGCGCGATGGTGATGCTCTCAGAGCGCGCCACACAGCGATTAAGTGAGACGCAGAGCAACAGCTTTGCCTGCGACTTAGCGAAGTGGCACAGCATCATGCAGGCCTATGAAAACGGCGGCCACGCTTATCACGCCACCATGCCGACCGATGCCTTGCGACAGCTGCGTGGCATCATGCAGGAGACCCGCGATTATGGCTTTGCCAAGGTAAAAGAGGAGCAGCAAGCGATTGGGCATGACGTCCGCGCCATGCTGAAACGCCACGGCTTTGTTAGCGTTGCCGCTGAAGGCTTTGAGGCACCGGGCGTCGTGGTCTGCTATAACAACGATAGCGGCTTAGTGGGCAAACTGGCCCAGGCGGGCATCCAAGTAGCCGGCGGCGTGCCGCTGATGTGTGATGAAGGCGACAATTTTCAGACCTTCCGCATTGGCCTGTTTGGGCTTGATAAACTCCATCACACCCAGCGTAGCGTCGATAGCTTAGAGCAAGCAATTAAATCAGTGGCCTAATACGACAATGCCCGCCATTAAAGACGGCGGGCATGTTCTACGGCCAGTGATATCTTGGCGAAATGTGCTACGAATAGCCAAAGCCGCGCGGCATCATGCCCAGGTGATTGTCGACCCGAGTCACCCCTGCAATGTTTTCTGCTGCAACAGCTGCTGCTTGCTTCTGCTCTAGCGACTCAACTAGCCCCCAAAGCTCTACCGCACCGCCGTTGACAATCACGCTAATGTTTCCCGTCTGCACACCGGCGTTATGCTCAACTTCTTTTAAAATAGCGTCTCGAATGTGTCGATCATCGGTCGGTGATTGGGTCGGTGCCACTGCCGCATTAGCAACCCCTTGTAGCAAGTTGGCACGACTGACAATGCCTATCAGCTTATCGTCGCGCACGACGGGTACGCGTTTAATGTGATTTTTTTCTAGCAATCGAGCAATATCGTGAAGGGGTGTGTTCTCTTCCACCGTGATCGGATTCGGGGTCATCACCTCATGCGCTTTACGGCCATGCTGCTTAACGTAGTCGCCGGGATCTTTGCCCCCGCTGACCAGCGATAACCACCAGGATTGAGGACCGTCATCGTCATTTTTCAGTTGGCGCATCAAATCGCCTTCGCTGACAATTCCGATCACCCGTTGCTCGGCGTCAATAACAGGAACGGCGCTAATGCGGTTATTGATCAGTAGCTGGGCAATGTCACGCACCTCGGCATCGGGGCTCACACTGATGACTTTTGGCGTCATAATATCAATAGCTTGCATGGCTTTTCTCCTTGCGACAGCTCTAAGATGAACCTTAAAGGCTGCGCCGCAAACGCAGGTTAACCTACCCATTATTTGAGCCTAGTTCGCTCCTCGCGATTTAGCCATGCATTCGCTGTGGTTCACGCTGTTAGTTGCTGCCCTTCATGACCTCGTTCTTGATGACCTCGTTCTTGATGACCTCGTTCTTAATGACAGTATTCTCTTCGACTTTTTCAACATCAACAATCCCTGAGCGACTGACCACAACCTTCCAGCGGGCAAGATAGGGCGAGTCTTCGCTGCCGGTTTCTCGAACGACGAGGTTAAATAAATGGCGACGCTCAACGCTTTCACGAACCGCTTGGCCATCTTTCAGGCGGTATATGTGGTGCTTTCCCTTATTCATTAATCGAGTAAGCATTGATATATCGAGATTCAGCGTTTCACGGGTATGTTCGTAGCCGCTTAAAAAACGAGTGGGCGACATACGCGAACTTGAACGATAGTGCAGCACCATTTCTTCACGCTGGGCGACCGTGCGGCGGCGCATCTGCTGAATGTCGTCGCTTAACGAGGCGAAGCGTTTGTAATCAAACCACTCTAGCTGGCGGCCTACCAAGGCATTACGAGTAGGGTCGAGATACTGACGGCGCCACTTAGGCCGTCCTTTGCGCAGCAGCCGCCAGAGGGTGTTGCGCAAATCGTCTTTGAACACTTCCCGCATGGCGTAAAGAAGCGCCATGGCCAGCACAAACAGCGCCGTAATATCGCCTACCACCTCACGCACGCGTAATACACCCAACGTTACGCATGCCATCACCACGGCCGTCGCCAGCGCCTTAACCGCTTTTTGCTCACCGCCACCCAGCTCTAACGCCTGCTGTTTAAGCGTGATGGGATGCTCGATTAGGCGGCGCAGCAGGCGCATTTTATTCGACATTCGAGTGGGATCAGCCATCACTCGCTCAGCGTTATACTCCTGCTCGCGACGATACTCATCCTCACGATGGCATACGCTAATAAAGCGCCGACGGCTTTCGGTAAACTCACCGCCACGAGGCATGTGCGCTACCAACGCCAACAGCTGCTGCTCAGTAAACCAAGAGAGATAATTATCAATATTAGCAAAGTACTTATATAAGCTTTCATCGCTGGGCTGATTGCGCCGCAGCCGCTTAAGTATGCCATCGCTTAAATCGATCATTTCATTCAGCTGGTCGCGTAAAGCGTTGGCGCTTTCGTGCACCTCACTGTTCTCTTCTCGCTCCTCTTGGCGGGCATGGCGCAGCTTATTGGCACTGACCAACATCATCTGAGTGGTGCGCTCCATCGCCACCACGTACTGATAAGCATATAAACTCAAACTCAGCCGGTAAGAGTCACTGCCCAAACGGTTTCGGCTGGCGAGACGGCTATGCACCAGCGGCAGCAGATATTCGTCACTATAGTAGGTGCGCGACACATTAATTGCCGAGTGGTAAAACGCTTCCTCGGAGATGAGCTGGGTACTTAATCCCAGCTCGCCAGGTATGAAAAGATAAACATCGAGGTTATGCGATGTCTCTTCCTTAAGCCGCCGAGTAAGGCGCAGCTGAAAGCTATTTTTACGCTCAACGTTGATCACTTGCGCTCCCCCCCGACGTCAATGCTCACTACGATAATATTGAGAAGCTAAAGCCACATCTCCAGGATCCTCTGCATTTGGCGAACGGGCGCCACTGCACCTTTGCATAACAGATACCCGCTATCGCCGTGGTTACTCATCGCCGTGTTCGCCACTGGCGCTGGTATAGGTATTGCTCTGGGGCTCGCCTTGAGCCTGGGGTTTGTGACGATGTGACGCCGCTCGCTCAGACGTCTTATCGTTTGCCCGCTCCCGTTCATCTATTTGCGTTTCTGCCGTAGTAGGCAGCGGTGCGGGCTGGGGCGGCGCGGGCTTTTTACGCGAGCTATCTGTGTCCTCTTCGCCGCTGGGCTCGATGGCAAAGTCAGTACCGGTTTCATCCTGACGACGGTCTTCAGAGCGCGCTTCCATACTGACGCTAAGACGCGGGATGCCCAGGTCAATCGCCTGAGATTCCATGCGCTGTTTTAGCAGCAGGTTAAATGCCCGGGAAACATCCCACTGCATTTCTGGCGCCGTACGAAAACGCATACGCAGAATAGGACAGCCATCTTCGAAGCCCTGAACCCCCTGCATCTCAAGCGGCGACCAGATGTAATGGCGCATCATCGGATCTTTACGCAGCTCTTGGGCGGTCTCCTGCATCAGCGTAATCGCATCGTCGATCTTCATATCGTAGGGAATTCGGATACGCATTAATGCGATACCGAACTGGCGCGACATATTGTGAATCGATTCGATACGGCTAAAGGTGATGATATGCACGACACCGTCTAGATCGCGTAAACGCACGGTGCGCAGCGTTAGCCCTTCGACCGTTCCCATATGATTATTGATCTTAACGAAGTCATCTACCGCTAGCGAATCTTCGATCAAGATAAAAATACCGGTAATCAAATCCTGAACGAGGGTTTGGGCACCAAAACCAATGGCCAAACCGATCACACCCGCACCGGCCAGTAGCGGCGTCACATTGACGCCTAAGTTGGCCAATCCAGAAATTACCGCAATAATTAAAATGATGACAAAAATGACGTTGCGAATCATCGGCGTGATGGTTTGCGCCCGCGCCTGATTAACGCGCCGCCCGCGCGAACGCGCAGAGGAGGTAAGCGCGCGCTGAATTGCCGTGTCAGCCAGAATCCATACCAGCCACGCAAGCAGTACGGTGGCACCCAGGCTGACCAGCGCTTGACCAATTCGGGCGCTGGCAACGGCTTGCTGGCCAAGACCAAACAATGACCCACCCCACACCTGCATGGAAAGTTCGGCAAACACCATCCACGAACAGATATGCGCCAACACAAAACCAAACCGCTCTAGGCGCTTACGGTACTGGCTGTAGCGATGGCGATGACGGCGTTTCCCCATCCGTTCCGACTGGCGTCGCAGTAGCCCCGTAATGACTAATGTGAGCACCAGCAGGCTGGCTGAAATAATCGAACGAGCCAGCGCGGTACCCACATCGCCAACGGTAATAAAAATAGCCAGCAGAGAACCGCTCACCAGCAGCAGCGCGGGAATATGCCACAGGCCGCCCAGCGAGCGAATCATTTCAACGGCCGTACTGGCATCGCGGCGCTGTTTAAACGGACGATTGCAAATCAGATGGCGCACGGGACGTTTAAATTTAAAAATAAACCGCACGGATAGTAGCGCCGCCAGCATATTGGCAAGCACCGATACCAGGCTCGACAGCTCACTCCCAAGCAGCTCTACCAAGCGTGTAGAGTTAACCGCGTCACCGAGAGCAATCAATGCCCCAATCACAAACAGGCCACGCAGGGCCTGCTGCTGGAGAAGCTGAACAGCGGTAAAACGATGACCGCGGCTGAAAAATGCCACCACCGTTTCAAACACCACCGACAGCGCTCGACCGCACAGGCAAATATACGCCACGACTAATACCATCGTTCGCCCTGGACTATCAGGCAGCACCTGACCAATCCCTAGCGTGATGGCAAAGGCTAGCGCCCAGGGCAGCATGCGCCGGAAAAAATGTATCGCCAGTAGCCTGCCTTTCGGGTCACGAGGTAGATCCAACGGCCAATGGCGGCGAGTTGCCAGCATCCGCCCAAAAGCTATCATCACCACCAGAAGCCCTGTCCAGACAAGCGCCAGCACCGCGCCCTCAGCCACGGCTCGAATGATCTCACCCTGATCAGCATCATCGTTAAGCGCGCGTAAATCGTCAGCGCCCTGCGACAATTGGCGCGACCACTCATCAAGGGGAGAATTGCCGGCTTGAGCTTGATCACCAAGATCGCTGAGCGTATCTGCAAGCGCGCCAAGCAGGCCTTGCCGCAAAATACTGTCTTCCTCATTGGCAGCATCCGTGGTGATCTGCAGCTCGCGCAGCGACGCCAACAGTTGGGTCCGCTGCTCCTCGTTTTCGAGCATGCCGATAACATCGTTTAACGAGCTCTGAAACTCGCTCCCGCTAACGTCGGCTTTTTCCTCATCAGCGCCGCCGCCCAAACTTGGCAGGGACACCATCTGCGCCTGAGCCTGCATGGCAGTCACGCTGATCAGCACAAAGAAGACGATGCTTATTATCGTGTGGGTTAACCGGTGCTGTCGCACGCTTTACTCCTGAAAATTAGTCTGAATAGCGTCCTGCTGACCTTCTTCATGCGCATTGAGTACGCGCAGCCTCGACGCGTGTCTATGATAGGCTGAGCACCTAAACGTTCACCTCAAGGATGCTGAGATGACGCTACAAGCTCCGCCCAACCGCTTAAACAGCCATGGAAAAAACCGGCATGTTGGCGTCGAAATTGAATTTGCTGGCCTACCGCCCAGCGACACAGCGCTGATCGTACGCGATCTATTTGGCGGGGAGCTTAACGTGGTAAGCCCTCACCGGCTACTAGTAGAGGCTACTCGCTGGGGCCAATTTGGTATCGAGCTAGACACTCAGTACGCTCACCCTGACCAATCCTTGTTTGAAGACCCTAGCGCTCTCGACAACGAGTGGACGCGCCACCGGCAGCAACGCCGCATTGAGTTTCACCAGAAAACCCGTGAGCTGATTGGCGACATGGTCACGGGCCTAGTACCGACAGAGATCGTTGTGCCACCCGTGCCCTGGAATGAACTCGAAGCGCTAGACACGCTATTTGAAACTCTGCGCAAGCACGGTGCGAAAGGCACCGATGCAAGCCTAATGTATGGGTTCGGGCTGCATCTTAATCCGGAAGTGGCGCATTTTGACGTCGGCTACCTGCTCGCCATGCTGCGGGCCTATATGCTACTTGCCAGCTGGTTGCGCGACGACATCAAAATCGACATTACCCGGGAAATACTGCCTCACGCCAACCCTTTCCCTAAAGAATACGTGCTGAAAGTGCTCGATAGCCACTATTCACCCGATCTTGACACGCTGATCAATGACTATCTGCACTACAACCCTACGCGTAATCGCGAATTGGATATGCTGCCACTATTCGCCTATTTACGCCCAGCGCATCCGCATGCATTGCTGCATGCCAAGCTCACTAAATCGCGCCCTACCTTTCATTACCGGCTGCCTAATGCACAGCTTTCACAGCCCGGCTGGGGCTCGGTCGTTGAATGGAACCGCTGGGTCGAGGTAGAAAAACTCGCCGCCAATGCCGAGGTACTGCTGGCACGGTGCGCCGAATATATCGCCGATCAAAACCGGCCGCTGCTAACGCGTGTAAAAGCAAAGCTGGCCCGAGGATCAAAAAAACTGGGCCACTGGCTTCGCCGTAAACGTTAGAGCGCACCTTCTTTAATTTAAAAAATAGCGAGTAACTATCGGCATGTCTCGACCGCTTATCGGAATCACAACGTCTGATCAAAAAAGCCAGCTAGCCTGGTGGTTTGATTGGTTTGCCGTCTGGCGCCATGGTGGTAAGCCGCTGCGCCTATCGCCCGCGCGCGCTTTACCGAAGAGCCTGGATGGCTTGATCATTGGCGGCGGCGACGACATACAGGCCTACCTCTACGGCGCAGAGGTACAGCTGGATGTGCGCCTTGACCCCGCGCGCGATGAGCTAGAGCTTATGCTACTGGAACGTTTTATTCCGTTACAAACGCCGGTACTAGGCATCTGCAGGGGGGCGCAATTAATCAACGTGCATCTTGGCGGCACGCTTGATCCTGACATCTACACCACCCATGAAGGCTTAAAGCGGCGCCGTACCGTGCTACCCCGCAAAACCGTCGACATTGTCGGCGCAAGCAAGCTACACCGCTTGCTGGGAGTAACGTGGTGCCGCGTCAATAGCCTGCATCATCAAGCCGTTTACCAAGCTGGACGGGGCATTGATATCGTCGCTCGCGACCGCGATGGCCTAGTGCAAGGCATCGAGTCTCGTGAGCATGACTTTTTGATTGGCGTGCAATGGCACCCCGAATGGCTGATTTTCAACCGCCCCCAGCAGCGCTTAATTCGCGCACTGGTGGCGGCATCAAAGCGCCATTCTAGCCGGTGCGGAAAACAGTGCGAGTAGCGTTACTACTTGAGAACCGCTAGCGCAGCGCTGTAGTCAGGCTCGTTTTTCAACTCACTCACCAGCTCGCTGTGTAGCACCCGGTTATCGGCATCCAGCACAACTACCGCTCGGGCGCACAGCCCTTCCATCGGACTATTGCGCAGTGCAACGCCCCAGGCCTCAAGAAATTCGCCGTGGCGGAAAGTAGACAGTGTTTCGACGTTATCTAATCCTTCAGCACCGCAAAAGCGCTTCGCCGCAAAAGGTAAGTCGGCAGACACAACCAACACCACGGTGTCAGCAAGATTAGAGGCCAGCTCATTAAAGCGGCGTGTGGACATTGCGCAGGTGGGGGTGTCTACGCTGGGAATAATGTTGAGCACTTTACGCTTGCCGGCGTAAGTCTCGAGCGTGACATCCTGCATGTCAGTATTGGTAAGCGTCATCACAGGTGCCACTTGGCCTTCAGCGGGCAGCGTGCCAGCGACATCCATAGGTTCGCCTGCGCGGGTAATCTGTTGCATTGCCTACTCCTTGGGTTATTCAGCTAAATAGGGTGAGAATGTCTCGGGCCTCACTGACAAACCCACTAGAAAGCATTGATGATAAGCGCTATCGTCACGCCTTTGCAGACTTGCCGTTAGCGTATTTGTTCAACGCTGCCGGTTTATCTTACTGAGGTTTTGGCATGGCCTGTGTACTAATTGTTAAAACTGGCGACGCTTTTCCAGAAGTGATCGACCAACACGGTGACTTTGAAACGCTGTTTGAAAAACAGCTCAGCACCGCCCTGCCAGAGCATTTGACGCTGCGGGTTTGGGACGCACGGGCCAACACACCCGCGCCCTCGGTGGGTACGCTGGCCGCCATCGTTATTACCGGCTCGCACAGCATGGTGAGTGACGCCGAGCCCTGGAGTGAAGCACTCAAGCCATGGCTTGAAGAAGCGCTCGCCAACGATACGCCCATGCTCGGCGTTTGCTATGGCCATCAGCTGATGGCTGCCGCGTTTGGTGGCGTGAGTGACTATCATCCGGCTGGCCGAGAGTCCGGCACGCGCACCGTGCGGCTCACCCAGGCAGGTCAAATCGACCCCTTGTTTCGCCAGCTTCCGGAACGCTTTGCGGCGCACCTTACTCACGCGCAGTCGGTTATACAGGCGCCACCTGGATCTACCGTGCTAGCCCATAACCACCACGATGCTCACCAGGCGCTACGCTACGGCCCACGCCAGTGGAGCGTGCAGTTTCACCCTGAATTCACCGCCCCCGTGATGCGCGCCTATCTTGAACGCCAGCGCGAGGCGCTGCGCGACCAGGGCGAAGAACCCGAAGTACTACTAGCGAACGTGGTTGACTGCCAGGCATCTTCAAGCCTTCTCCAGCGGTTTTTAACCTTCGTATAACTCCGCAGCACGACTCACGACTGACGCTCATCGCGCCGGGAAGCTAAACGATCCGCCAGGCGCGTTGGCTCCGGTAGCTTAGTGCGGCCTAAGCAGCGCATTACCCAGGCAAGCGAGGTTTCCAGCGTCACCCGGTGCCCTGGCGACACATAGACGGGCTTGACCTTGGCGCGGGAGCGCACGACGGCACCGATCGTCTCGGCTCCCGCGTAAAGCGGCACCCAGTCGCCGCGCTGCTCGCCCACCTCCGCATGCTTTCCACACAGGCGTGACTTGGCAATACCAATCGTGGGCAAATCAAGCCACAGCCCTAAATGCGCCGCCACGCCTAAGCGGCGGGGATGAGCAATTCCCTGGCCATCCACCATCACTAACTCAGGCTGCACGCTGAGCATTGCAAAGGCCCCTAGCGCCGCTGGAACCTCACGAAACGACAGCAAGCCAGGAATATACGGCATGCGCGTGGGCTCGCGATAAACCACTTGCTCAACCACGCTTAAATCTGGCGCAGTGGCCGGGTTCCATTTCAGCACGACCACCGCCGCGCGCGTCGTTTCGCCGCCGTCTTCAAAACCGATGTCAACTCCGGCAATGTGCGAAACCGGCGCTAGCCGATCTGACGTTTCTAGCCGCTCAGCCAGCTGTGACTGCAGCGCCCTCGCCTCACTTGGCACAAGGTTCCAATCATGAAGCGGTGCCAGCATGGCGTCCTCCTAACGTGGTAAAGAATAGCGTGATGCAGGACAGCGTAGTGAGAGAGATCGTGGTGTGAGATATCGTAGTGAGAAATAGCTAAAGCAGCAAAAAAAACGCCCCCGCACCAGGAAAGGTGCGGGGGCGTTATGAGCGTCTCAATTGCCGCTTAGCAGCCGCTGATTAAGCCTTACGTTAATTAAGACTCACGCTAATAAAGACTCACGCTAATAAAGACTTAGGCGCGTTCGCGACGACGAACCGGCGCATCACCTTCATCACGACGGCGGCGCGGTGCGCGCTCAGCCGGTGCGCTGTCTTCGCTGATTTCTAGCGGACGACCGGCTACACGAGCACGTGCCATCTTAGTAAGAATCGTTGCAGGCAGGCCGCTTGGCAGCTCAACCACAGAGAACGCGTTGCGAATATCGATACGGCCGATACGCGCGCCTTCAATGCCACCTTCGTTAGCCAAAGCGCCAACTAGCTGGCCCGGCTTAACGCCATCTTTATGACCAACGGAGACGCGGTAGCGCGTCATGCCTTCGGTCGGGGCGCTGTTGCTAGTACGCTCACGGCGAGCACCCGGCTTACCGGCAGGTGCGCCGTCACGCGTCGGACGCTCTTTGCGCGGCGCCTGAAGACGACCAATTGGCGCTTCATCAGCACGCGCCATAGCGGCAAACGCACAGGTCAGCTCGATCGGATCATGGCCTTCTTCAATAAGACGCTCAATCAAAGCACGCTGTTCTGCGGCGCCTTTGGTTAAAGAGGCGATAACGCGATGATGGAAGACGTCATCACGATGAGCGCGGATAGCCGACTCATCAGGCAGCGGCATTTCAGCCATTTTCTGACCGGTTGCCTGCTCCATCCAACCGACTTTGCGGCCTTCACGGAAGCCAGCAAAGGTAATCGCGATACCGCTACGACCAGCGCGACCGGTACGGCCGATACGGTGCGTATAGGCTTCCGCATCTTGGGGCAGGTCGTAGTTGATGACGTGAGTGATACGCGATACGTCTAGGCCACGAGCCGCAACGTCGGTAGCAATCAACACATCAACTTTGCCACGCTTCAAGCGAGTAATAGTACGCTCACGCAGGCTTTGATCAAGGTCGCCCGAAAGCCCAGCAGCGTTAACACCGCGTGCAGTCAGTTGCTCAACCAGGGTAGTACAGGCTGCACGAGTACGAACAAAGACGATGGCCCCATCGACCGGCTCGACTTCAAGAATACGTGACAGGGCTTCTAGCTTGGCGCCGCCATCAACGCGCACAATGCGCTGCTCGATGTTTTCGCCAGTCGTGGTGCCAGATTCAATCGCCACTTTCACGGGGTTAACCAGGTAGCGGTTAACGATGCGCTCTATTTCTGCCGGCAGCGTAGCCGAGAAGAACACGCGCTGTGCATCTTTAGGGGTATCGGCAACCACGCGTTTTACGTCGTCGATAAAGCCCATGCGCAGCATTTCGTCGGCTTCGTCCAGCACTAGCGCGGATAGGCCATCCAGTTTCAGGCTGCCGCGATCCAGGTGATCGATAATACGACCCGGTGTACCCACAACGACTTGTGCGCCACGCTTAAGAGCGCCTAGCTGCTCACGATACTCTTGGCCGCCACACAGGGTAGCCACTTCGAGGCCTTTCAGGTTTTGGCCGTACTTACTAAACGAGGCAGCTACTTGCTGAGCCAACTCGCGGGTCGGTGCCATGACCAGCACCTGTGGCTCGCGACGCTGGAGTTCCAGGCGCGATAATAGGGGTAAAGCAAACGCAGCCGTTTTACCCGTACCTGTCTGAGCTTGGCCCAGCATGTCGCGGCCTTCAAGCAGCGCAGGAATGGTTTGTGCCTGAATCGGCGAGGGTACTAAATAGCCCTGTGATTCAACAGCAGACAGAACGGCAGGCAATAGAGCCAGATCACCGAAGCTCGGCGAGGCGACAGAAGTCGAGGTCATTAATCACACCTTGGTAGGCCGGTAAGTACCGGCAAAAAACATCATAAGCGTCTCTGACTCTGTCATCGCGCAACGACCTTAACAAAATAGTCGTTGTCGAAAACAGGCACCGCCGTAGCGGTCGTAGCCATCAATGGAGTCGGAGACGCCGGTCGCACCTAGCATCCGGTTAGCAAACACCGCGTTTGCGGGCCAACCGTTGTGGCGACCTTCTGCGCCGATTTCACCCGTGTGGTGAAATACTGGAGGCGCGCCATCTACACAGCAATGAACATCAAGCAATTGGCTAAATGTTCCCGCAAGCGATACTGCTAAGTAGCTAAGCAGGTAAACGCTTATCGTCGTGATGGAGGGGTCAACACATGCGAGGAGCGCGCATCCTAACACCGCATTTTGCTCCTGACCAGCACTTTTAACTTGCACCACATTGAATCAACCACTTGCACTTGTGTACATTTCGTCTAACATATTAAGTGTTCAGTCAAGTTCAAGACTATCAAGGAGTGAGGCGATGAACTGGGATCAGATTGAAGGCAAATGGACAGAAATGAAGGGCAAGGCTCGTTCAAGCTGGGGCGACCTTACCGACGATGAGCTTGATCAGATTGGTGGCAAGAAAGATCAGCTGGTCGGCAAGCTTCAGCAAAAATATGGCCTAGCGAGAGAAGACGCAGAACGTAGAGCCGATGAGTGGGCTGAGAAGCAATAGTCACCCGAACAAACCTGCCAGCACCTAAGAGCAGTACGTTAAGACAGTCAAATTTTTGCAACACCATTTAGAATACTAATAAGCACAGCAGCTTATTATTTATCGTAGCCACATGGAGAGATGCTATGCGTAAAACTATCCTGACAACCGTTATCGGTACCGCCCTACTGGGAAGCGTTGCTATGAGCGCCCACGCGTCAAGTGAGCCACAGGGCATGTATTCTGCCGACAATATTCTTGATGCAGAGGTTTATTTTGCCGGCGGTTCCGGTGAAGAAATCGGCGACGTTGAAGACATTCTGTTTGACGAAGAAATGCGCATCACCGCACTGGTCATTGAAAGCGGTTCCGTACTCGGGCTAGGTGGTCGTGAAATCGTCGTCGATACCGACTACTTCACTCTTGAAACCGATATGGAAAACGATGGTGATACGGAACACCGCGTCATGATCAGCGCCAGCCAGGAAGAAGTAGAAGCATTTCCTGCCTACAACCATGACTGGTGGGAGCAGACCAAAGCTAGCGCCCGCGATGCTTGGGAAACTACCCAGGAAGGTGCACAAAGCGCTTGGCAGAGCACTCGTGAAGCAGTCAATCCTGACGAGTAATCACACCAGCACGGTTTTTCATTGAATTTGAGCAAGCAAAATACGCCTTGAGCCTCCAGTAAAAACCGTAGTGATAGCAGCTCGTTAACACTAGCTCGTTAAAAGGGCCGTCCCACTTCATTGGGGCGGCCCTTTTCTATTACTGCGCCCGTCGTCACATTACCAAGCTATTTGTGCCTGACGCCCTGCCCTGGCAAACGCTCTCGATCATGGGGCTGCTGAAAATCGAGCAGCGGGCCAGCGGGGACAATACGGGTTGGATTAATCTTATCGTGGCTGTAATAGTAGTGGCGCTTGATATGATCCATATTGACCGTCTCGGCCACGCCCGGCCATTGATAGATTTCCCGCACATAGTTGGCAAGGTTGGGATAATCTGCGATGCGCTTAACATTGCACTTGAAGTGGCCGTAATAGACTGCATCAAAACGCACCAGGGTGGTAAAAAGGCGAATGTCAGCCTCTGTTAACCACTCCCCCGCCAAATAACGCTGCGTGCTTAAGCGTGCCTCCATCCGTTCCAGCGCTTCAAATAACGCTTTCACGTGCTTTTCATAAACGTTCTGCTCGGTGGCAAAGCCTGATTTATAAACCCCATTATTGATGTGGTCGTACACATCGGCGTTAACTTCATCTATAACGCTACGCAGGTCCAGTGGATAAAAATCTAAATCGTTGCCCGTTAGCTCATCAAAGGCATGATTAAACATGCGCAGCAAATCCGCAGACTCATTATTGATGATAGCGCTGCGCTGCTTATCCCACAGCACAGGAACGGTGACTCGGCCAGTGTAGTGCGGGTCGGTCATCGTATAGAGCTGGCGGTGAAAGTCGACGCCATTGATTGGGTCGCCGCTGGCCCCTTCATCCTGACGATAAGTCCAGCCATCCTTAAGCATCAGCGGGCTAACATGCGACGTGCCAATAAGTGGCTTCAACCCTTTTAGCGTGCGCATAATTAAAGCGCGGTGCGCCCAGGGACACGCCAGGGACACATATAAATGATAGCGATCTTTAGCTGCTGGATAGCAGCGACCATCCGTTTCCGGCTGGTCGCCCACCCAGTCGCGCAGCTGGGCTGATTCGCGCACGAATTCCCCGTTATTCTTTTTGGTGTCGTACCACTGGTCGTGCCACTCGCCATTGACTAATAGTCCCATGGGGCGCCTCCTGAAAGTGTCTTCAGGTAATGGACACATTACCTTGCATCTATTCAGCATACGCCCGCATCAGGGATGCTCAAGCGGATGTTTTAGGGCTTTTCATTCGACTGAGTCGAATCCTGCACGGCGCACTCACTGATCACCGCTTGCTTTAACGCAGTGGCCATCGCATGGGCAGCAGGCCCGGCACGATCTCGGTCACGGAAAATGAGCTGAACCGGCACCTCGCGCACTCCACCTGCGGGCAGCGGCAGCGGCTTCAACTGACCGCTGCGCAACTCGTCAGCGATACGCGTTTCAGGCATCCACGCAAAACCCAAACCACGCCGGAGCATATCCAGCGACGTATTTAGGTGGGTGACCGTCCAGCGCTGCTCGGCTTTCAACCAGCCAGCGTTCGTCGATTGGCGCAGCGCTGAGTCGCGCACTACAAGTTGGCGATACTGAGCTAGATCGCGCAAGTCAAGCAAACGGCCTAGCTGATGAAGCGCATGCTGGGGATGTGCCACTGCGATAAAGCGCACGGTTACCAGTGGTTCACCCAAAAAACCCTGGGCATCAATGCCCGAGACCACAAGATCAGCCCGGCCATCGTAGAGCATTTCTACGCCGCCATTGAGCACGCTTTCGTGCAACTGAACACGCACTTGAGGGTAGGTTTCAGAAAAGCGCTCTAGCGCTTTGGCTTGGGCATCGGCGGGAAACACCTGGTCGATAGCGACGACGATCTCCGCCTCTAAACCAGCAGCGAGGCGAATGGCAACATCCTCAAGCGAGGCCGCGCTTTCAATCAATTGACGTGCGCGCCGAAGAAGCAGCTCACCGGCTTCGGTTAAGCGCACTTGGCGACCAATGGGCTCTAACACTTGAACCCCTAACTGCTCTTCTAACTTATGGACGGCATGATTCAACGTGGAAGGGCTCTTGTGCACGGCTTCTGCCGCACGCGCGAACCCACCATGATCAACCACGGCAGCCAACATTTGCCATTGTGAAAGCGTTACCCGGGACATTTCGATTTCCTCGACGCAAAATAGCGAAACACTGCGTTTAATATTCGAAAAATATGACTAGAATGCCAGTAAACGCTCCGCAGTTCTGCAACCTATATAAAAGGCTGGCTAATCATGGCCACCGTTTGGCACCCGGCCATCTTTTAAACACTCATACTTGCCCGCATAAACCCGCCTTGTAGTGCTGGCTGGCGCTAACGCGGTCATCCTTTTACTGACCTATCGGCACTAGACTAAAGGATGAATACTATACATTTGTTGTATTAATACTTTTAAAAAAAATATTTTCGTATATGATCGGATAACGCTATTTAATTAGCTTTTCTCAGTTACATTTATTTGCAAACAGCGTTCACTAATAGACTTTTCGTGCACATTGTTTGCATTTTTATATTTAAGTACGTTTTATGTATAGGCATACAGTCTATGCACCTCCCTCTGCATGGGGTATGGTTCCGGGTATATATATTTTTTTGTCATCTTTTAATCACGAACTCGGCGGTCCATTTACCCATGTTGCGAATCCTCCATTCGCTGCCTCGCACGCACAAATTATTACTGTTACCCGTGGCTACTATGGTCACAGTGCTAGGCACACAGAAGTTAGTCACTACTTATCATGATCTAAACCAGTCATATACACCGTTAGAAAGCGTGCTAGTGCCGCTGCCTAGCGATTCGGCACCGGGCGTTCCTTCATTAAGTCAAGAACGCACCCCGGTGGCTGAAGCGATCGATCGTGCCTCACGCGCCCTCGACGCCACCCGCGGAAACATCCCTCTCAGCGATCTAGCGGTTACTGAGGTCGTTGATCTTGACGTCATTTCCAAGGCCGAAGCTGATATAGCTAGTCAGCCGACGCTGGGCAGTAATCTAGCCGCCGTTAGCACCATTACACCCAACACAGTAGCGCTGGGTGTATCTTCGCTTGATAGCGGTGCCCTGCACATGGCAGTGGTCGTTGGCACGTTAACGAGCGGCATGTTGGACGTAGATAGCGCATCTTCAATGGAAATTGCCGATGCCACCTCGTATGAAGACTATGGCATTGAGCTATTCGATGACGTTTCGTTTCTGAATTTAGAACTAGCGGCAGAAGAGCCGTTTGTGCCCGTATGGAAAACGCATATTGTTGAATCCGGCGAAACATTCGCCGTGCTGGCGCAAGATCAGCTAGGCCTTGGCTATAGTGAAGTGCTCACCCTGCTTGAAGACTTACCCGATCAGCGCTTGTTAACCAACTGGCGCGCCGGGCATAGCTTTGATTACCAGTTGGATGAAGACGGCCGTTTACTGTCGCTACGCATGATGAAAAACACCCGCGAAGGTGTCATGTTAGAGCGTGATGCCGACCAGTACGCGATTACCGCTATTGAGCGTCAGGGTGAACCTGTTCAACGCCTTTATGCGGGTAGCGTCAGCGGCAGTTTTGCACGTTCGGCCCAGGCCACCGGCTTAAATAGCGGCTCAGTGACTGAATTAACCAAGATACTTGAGAAAAAACTCGATTTCCGACGTGATAGCCGTCGTGGTGACCGTTTCCAAGTACTGGTTGAGTCAGACATGATTGATGGCGAAACCCTGGAATCTCGCGTATTAGCCGTTAAGTATGACGGCGAACGCATGGATTTGACCGTGGTACGCAATCTGAACGACAACAACTTCTATACGCCCGAAGGTGGAAGTCTGGATCCTGCGTTCGCGCGCCATCCCTTTGATGGCAGCTACCGCTTAAGCTCTAACTTCAACCCCAACAGAAAGCATCCCATCACGGGGCGAGTCAGCCCACATAACGGCACCGATTTTGCTATGCCCATTGGCACCGCGGTTCTCGCCCCCGCGAACGGTCGCGTTGAGCGCGTTAGCAACCACCCTGCTGCCGGGCGATATATTGTAGTTCGACACGACAACGGATACCGCACGCGCTACCTACACCTTTCTAGCCAGCTGGTTAACCAGGGCGACCGCGTGACCATGGGTGAGCGTATCGCGCTTTCCGGCAATACAGGCCGCAGCACCGGCCCGCACCTGCATTATGAAGTCATCGTTAATAATGCACCGGTAGACGCCCTGACCGTTAGTCTTCCCGAGAACAGCAGCTTAAGCGGCGATACACTGGTCGCCTTCCAGAGCCAGGCAGAGCCAATGCTGGCCACGTTGGAAAGCGGCGAAACCGGCCCGGTTAGCGTTGCGAACTACCAGCAAAACGATGATTAATGTTTATATTGACTAACAAGGCCTAGATGAACAGCAAGGGCCTTGCTAGCCACTAACTTACTAACGCTGACAATACAAAACACCGCCCAATTGAGGCGGTGTTTTGTATTGTACTGGATACCCAGATATTGCTGAGGCCATAGTTAGCTTGAGGGTAGCGCACGCTGTAACGCCGTCAGCAGTGTCGCATCGCGTCGATAGATATCAGGCCTAAACTCTACCTCTCCCTGCTCATTCGGCCAGGCGGTTAAATAATGCAGCGCCACGGGTATCCGCTGAGTCAGGCTCACATTGCGATCACTGCCCCCACTTAGCAGGCTGCTCATTTGATAACGGCTGCCGGTATCTTGCAGCAGCATCTGCGCAAGCTCGGCCACCCCCTCGACGCGAATGCAGCCGGAGCTTAACGCACGCTGGTCGCGCTGAAACAGGCCGCGGGCAGGCGTGTCGTGTAAATAGATCATGTCGTTATTAGGAAAGCGCACGACCACGCGCCCTAGCGGGTTACCCACACCGGCCACCTGGCGCAACATAACGCCGCCTGGGCGCTGCCAGTCAATCTCCTCAGCAATCAGCGGCACGCCCGCTGGGCTAATCACCTGAATATTTTGACGCGCCAAATAACCGATATCCGCCCGCACGCGAGGCAATACGTCCTCACGCATAATAGTGGGCGGTATTGTCCAAGAAGGATTAATGGTTAGATGACTGATCGCCGAGTGGATAATGGGCGTTTCACGGCTTGGCGACCCTACCACCACGCGCGCATCCCACTGCTGACCATTAGGACGCACGTAGTGCATTCGGTAGCCCGCAATGTCGACCCACACACGCGGCTCGGCAAACTGCATTGGACGTATCCAGCGCGCGCGCTCTAAGTTGACACGCAGCTGATCAATACGCGTGGCAACCGATGTATTTAACGCCAAGCGCGTTTGCTCACCGACCACCCCATCAGCTTGCAATAAGTGACGCCGCTGAAAGCGTCTCACGGCCGTTTCCAGTGACGCATCAAAAAGGCGCCGATTGGTTGCCGTGCCCTTCACTCCAATCAGTGGATAAGCACCGCTGTCGGCTACCAATAAATCGGTATCGCCCCAGAGAGCTAAGCGCTGGCGAAGTACAACGACATCATCTGTTTCGTCGCCTGGGCGGAGTGACTCCTCCCGCGCGGCCAAGTAAGGCGTGCTGCTCAGATCAGCCAACTGGTAATGTTGCTTTAAGGCATCGCGCAACTGCTGATATTCAGCCGATGAGGGACGGGCCAGCGCGATAGCGTCTTCCAGCTTATTATCCTCAATGGCATGCACAACGCGCAGCAGTGAGTATCCGCGCGCGGCGCGCGGCGCGTCCCAATGGGGCTCAACATCCCGCGGGTCGACCTTGCCACGCTCTACATGATCCAGCGCCAGCAGCAGCGACTGGGTTGCCTTGATATCAAATGCCGCCTGCGCCGACACTCCTAAGGTCTGGCTACGATGAAATTCATTGAGCAACGTGTCGGCGTGATAATCCATTGGCGCCAAGCCGTCACTTTCCAAGCCATTCAACGCAGCCACCAACGACTCAACCGTTAAGACAGCCTGCCAAACCGGCTGACCGTCACGCAGTTGATAAAACTCGGCAATGGGTAGATGCTGCTCTTCGGCAGTGATTAGCTGCTGCGCTAACGCTTGCTGCAATGGCGCTGAGTCTGCATATGCACTGTTAATACCTAAAGCACTGTGGGTAAGCGTTAGGCACAGGGCGGTTCCCAGCGCCCATCGTTTTAGTGGCTGCATCTCGTTCATCGCTCTCTCCTTGCGTTACTATCGCGTTCCACACTAGCCGCCCCGTCTTTTTATCTTAGTCGGCTGTGGTCATCATGACTGATATTGTTTGCAGGATCGATTTATATGGCGCTTCGTTTAAAACTTATCATGCTGCTATGTTTTCCTTTTTTAGCATTATTTACATTACCGCTATACGCCGCCGGCTTCTTTGCTCAGGTTGCCTCAACGCCGCCTCCCGGCGTGCCACCGTTACAGCATCAGTTGCTGCAGCTGGCTCCTCAGGCAACGCATCAGGCGCTGCGCTTGGCTGCCCAAGCACTTAACTGCGCGGCACCGAATGCCGAGCGTCTGGCGGTGATCGACTACTCGCTGCCGTCTACCGAGCCACGTCTGTGGGTATTTGATTTGCGCCAGCATCAACTGCTCTTTGAAGAGCTGGTTTCACATGGTCAGGGCTCCGGCGACATGCAGGCGGAAACTTTCTCCAATACGCCTGACAGCCACCAGTCGAGCCTGGGGCTATTTCGTACGATGAACAGTTACTACGGCAGCAACGGCTATTCACTGCGTTTAGAAGGCCTTGAGCCCAACGTCAATGATCTAGCGTATGAACGCGCCATTGTCATTCACGGCGCGGACTACGTGAGCGATGCCTTTATCACTCAAACGGGCCGGTTAGGACGCAGTCATGGCTGCCCGGCCGTTCGTGAAGATGTGACGTATCCGCTCATCGACAGCCTTAAAGAGGATCAGTATGTTTTCGCCTATTATCCCGATGCCGAGTGGCTGGCCACCTCTGCCTTTCTAGGCTGCACAGCGGCCAACGATCAGATTGCTCGCCGCTAAGCTCGCGGCATGTGCGCACCAATAGCATTTCGTTTTCACGCACGGCCTATGCCATGCTGCCCCCACAGCAACTCTATTTTTTATCAGTTCTATTTCTTCATCCGTCGCAATGGGAAACAGCATATGACCAACGTCAAAAAGCTAGACCTCGCCTTACAAGGTGGTGGCGCCCACGGCGCTTATACCTGGGGAGTGATTGATCGCCTGCTGGCGGATGATCGCATTGAAATAGAGGGCATCAGCGGCACCAGCGCCGGGGCAATGAACGGCGTAGTCATGGCCGATGCGCTGACCCGAGGCGATAAACAAACCGCCCGACAAGCGCTGCACGACTTCTGGCAAGCGGTCAGCCGCGCAGGTATGGCCAGCCCCATTCGCCGCTCCCCCATGGATATGCTGACCGGCAACTGGAGCCTTGACCAATCGCCCGGCTTTGTCGCCATGGACTTATTAAGTCGCGTATTGTCGCCCTACCAGCTTAATCCGCTGAACGTTAATCCGCTGCGCGACATAGTGGCCAGCCATATTGATTTTGAGCGGGTTCGACAATGCCAGCAGCTCAAGCTATTTATCACGGCGACCAACGTGCGCACGGGAAAACAGCGCGTGTTTCGCCGCGAAGAAATGAGCGTTGATGCGGTAATGGCCTCGGCCTGCCTGCCCTTTATGTTCCAAGCCGTAGAAATCGATGGTGAGGCCTACTGGGACGGCGGCTATATGGGCAATCCCGCCCTGTTTCCGTTAATGGAAGAGTGCGGTGCGCGGGATATCCTTCTCATACAAATTAATCCCATTAGCCGCGATGAGATACCCACCTCCGCCTCGGCGATTATGAATCGCCTTAACGAAATCACGTTTAACTCAGCGCTGATAAAAGAGATCCGAATGATCGCGCTGCTTAAGCATGCCCTTGAAGAGCAAGGTATTACAAACTGCTATCAGCAGGCACTGTTTCATCGCATCAGCGGTGAACAAGCGCTTGAAGAGCTCTCCGTTTCCAGTTAATCCAATTCTGAGTGGGCTTTTTTATGCCACCTCTTTGAACACGGCCAGGCCGCCGCCGAACGCTGGTTGAGCGAGAATTTCGACGCTATTGGCGACCACTCCACGCTGGATATAGATACGGTTTATCTGAATGAATAAGCAACGCCACGAATAGGCTCGCTCATATATTTTCAACTTGCCCCTACTGCTAAGCACCAAGATGCCGCAGAGCTGATATCGCGTGCCCAATCATGCAGCATAGTGATGGGATTGATCCGCTTCAAACACCTTTCTAAAAAAATAAGATTATGATTTTTAAAAATAAATAGGCAACTGGCAAACTACCTGCATAACTCCTACCAGTGGTGGTAGGCGTGGACCAGGCCCAACAGGGTACGAGTGCGTCGAAACTGACCTTCAATGATGAAGGCATGTTCTCGTCAATTGTTTGCGCGGCGCGGTTTTGATCAGCGTTGTGTAACAAAAAACTCGTTTTATGCCCTGTGAGGCCATCATGGACATTCGCAATAAAGCCAACCGCATTCGACTGTTTAATTTTTCCACACCGCAAATGCGCGCTTTTCACTTCTCATGGTTCGCGTTCCATATCTGCTTTTTCGGCTGGTTCGGCATCGCCCCCCTAATGGCGATTGTGCGTGAAGATCTGTCACTCACCCAAACACAAATTGGTAATACGATTATTGCCTCGGTCGCCATTACGGTGATTGTTCGGCTAGCAATTGGCATCCTTTGTGATCGAATCGGTCCACGTAAAACCTATACCGGCCTGCTGCTGTTAGGCGCCATCCCCGTGATGGGCATTGGCTTCGCCAATAGTTTTGAGACATTTCTGCTGGCACGCTTAGCCATTGGTGCCATCGGCGCTTCGTTTGTGATCACGCAATACCACACCACGATGATGTTCGCGCCTAACGTAGTGGGAACCGCTAATGCCACCAGCGCGGGCTGGGGCAACTTGGGAGGTGGCACCACACAGATTTTGATGCCTCTCATCTTCTCAGGCCTGCTGATGCTAGGTGCTAACGAAGCCTTCGGCTGGCGATTGGCGATGATGGTGCCCGGCGTGGTCATGCTGTTTACCGGCATCGGTTACTGGCTGTTCACCCAGGATGCTCCCAACGGCAACTTCAGTGAGCTGCGCGCACGAGGCGAGCTACCGGAAGCCACCGGTGAAAACGGCGCCAAGCAAAGCTTTCTAGCCGCGGCTAAGGATATACGTGTATGGGCGCTATTCGTTGTCTATGGTCTCTGCTTCGGCGTCGAACTGACGATTAACAATATTGCGGCGATCTACTTCTTTGATAAATTTGATCTCACTTTAGCCACTGCGGGCCTGATCGCTGGCTTATTCGGGCTGATGAATATTTTTGCCCGCACGCTAGGCGGCGTCTTCTCGGATCTTTTCGCCAAGCAAAACGGTTTAAAAGGACGCGTACGCTGGCTGTTTATCGCCCTCATTTTCGAAGGCATTGCGCTGGTGGCGTTCTCACAAATGCATGTATTGAGCCTCGCCATTGGCATCATGTTGGTGTTTAGCCTGTTTGTACAAATGGCCGAAGGTGCCACCTACGGCGTGGTGCCCTTTATCAATAAAAAAGCGCTGGGTGCGGTAGCGGGCATTGTCGGCGCGGGCGGTAACGTAGGCGCAGTGGGTGCAGCGTTCCTGTTTCGAAGCGAGAGCTTGAGCTATCAGCAGGGCCTGTTCTATTTAGGGCTTACGGTGTTGGCGCTGGCATCCTGTGTATTGCTGGTACGCTTTAGCGATGCCACCGAAGCCGAAGAGGCTAAAGCCTACCGCGATGCGGTGGGCGATGAAGTAGGCGCAGGCGCGCTATCATTGCGTTAAGCGCTTTTAAATACACCCCTGCGCTTCACAGCGATGAGGGAGTCATGACTTTAAGCGGTACGCTACCAGGGAAAACTCTATGTCTTCAGCGCAGCAGCTGCTACTAACCGCCATCCGTTGCGATATCGATAGCCTCTCCCACCTTGCCACTACCGCTGATATTGTCGGTGACATTAGCCGCTTTATTCATATGCTACAGCGTGAGCGTGGCGCCTCCACGGTCTATCTTGCCTCTCAAGGACAGCGCTTCAAAGCACGTCGCGATAGCTACCGCCAGCACAGCGAGCAGGCTGAAACGCTAATGCGTCAGCGGTTGGAAGCGCTTAGTCAAGAGGCTCGTCCACAGGCTGCTGCTCGCCTATTGCGCCGTATCGCCGCCGTTTGGCATGCCCTTGATGAACTTGGCACGCTGCGCCAAGCCATTGATACGTTTTTGATCTCTCCCGATGCCGCGACCCAAGCGTTTAATCAGTTGACCAGTGGGCTGCTAGCGATTGTCTTTGAAGGCGCGGACACCTCCATTGATCCCGACATTACCCGCAGCCTGGTGGCTATTTTCCACTTAATGCAAGGCAAAGAGCTGGCTGGCCAAGAGCGCGCCTGCGGTGCGTTTGGTTTTACCCATGGCCACTTTGATGAAGCACACCGCGACTTATTAAATCAGCTAGTGGCTGATCAAACGCGTTGTTTTGATACCTTTTTGGAATTTGCCACGCCCGAAGCTCAGCAGGCTTGGCATACCGAATGCTCGCCACGTACGCTATCGGGCATCTGCCATCTACGCGACATCGCCTGCCGCCCCTCACCCAGCGCGCAGCATCCACCTAGCGACAATGCTAATACGCTGAGCGAAACCTGGTACGAACTCATGACGCTACGCATTGATTCAATGAAAACGGTCGAAGAAGCGCTTATCGATCAGTTAAGCACCCTTTGTCATCGCAAAATAGCTCAGGCCAACGCTGCGTTAGCGAAGGCTAACGTCATGCCCTTTCGCTACATGCCCGCCCCCTACGAACAGCTGCTAGCGCTAAATGACGCCCAGCCGCTCGGTCATTTGACGGCCGACGCGCTAACGTCACCGCTAGGACGCTCGCTGATTGAACTGACCCAAGCCCAGGCGAGCCGCCTGCAAGGGCTTAGCGACGAGTTGGAAAATACCCGTAAAGCCCTGCGTGAGCGTAAACTGATTGAACGCGCTAAAGGCCTGATCATGGCACATCAAGACATGAGCGAAGAGGAGGCCTATCGGTTTTTGCGTAAAACCTCGATGGACCAAAGCAAAAGTATGGCGGACATGGCCCAAGCCATTTTGGATCTCTCGGCCATGCTTAAACGCAAAGAAGAGCACCGCTCCCGTTAGGCCGACATAAGCTGGCATCGCATCACGTGGAATAAGCTTATGTTTGCAGGATGACCGCTCCTTGGCCATGCTAAAGGCCACCTGTTTAATCCAGCAAGGAGTGCAATCCTATGCATCACGGCGTGCTATTGATTACCGGCGCATCAAGCGGCATCGGAGCAGCGACTGCTCGTGCCGCCGCCAGGGAAGGTTACAAACTGGTATTAGCGGCTCGCTCTAGTGACAAGCTCAGCGCACTCGCCCAAGAGCTAGGGCCAGAAAATGTGCTGCCCTATTCACTTGATGTCACCAACATGGAGCAACAGCAGGCGATGGTCGAACAGGCTATCGAAACCTTCGGTCGGTTAGATGCCGTTTTTGTCAACGCTGGCCGCGGCGGCTCGCCTGGTGGCTTTAGTGACGCTGACCATACCGCTTGGCGAGAGATGATCCTGACCAATGTCTATGGCGCAGGCCTCACCATTCAGGCCTGCTTACCGGCCCTAAAACGTAGTAAAGGACAGGTAGTTTTAACAGGCTCCTCAGCCGGTCGCACCACCATTCCCGGTTCGATGTACAGTGCGACCAAGTGGGCGATAACAGGCATTGGCTATAATCTGCGCGAAGAACTTCGTGGCACCGGCATGCGCGTCACGCTGATTGAGCCAGGGATGGTCGACACGCCGTTTTTTGACGAGCCGCCGGAGCATGCCCTTGAAGATCGCGATGTCGCCAACGCCGTCATCTATGCGCTGTCACAGCCTGCTCATGTGGATGTTAATGAAATACTCATTCGGCCGACGCCACCCGTCGCGTAAGCACTATTCGTCTAGCAACGTAGTCAATAGCGTGCTTATCGTGGTTCAGCAAGGGGTCATACCTTGCAATTAGCCGGCACTGACCGCATAACGTGATATTACCAAGCGCGCTAAGTAATTTTGCACTCCACGCGCCCACGACGTCATATGCAGGTGAACCATGAGCCAACTCGCCAATACCGCCCTCTCCGTGCTGGACTTAGCCCCGATACGCCAAGGCGGTAGCGCCGCTGAGACTTTTCGCGACAGCGCGGCGCTAGCACAATTAGCCGAGCGGCTGGGCTATACCCGTTACTGGCTAGCCGAGCATCACAACATTGCTGGCATCGCCAGTGCCGCCACCGCTGTGTTAATCGGCCACGTCGCCGGGCAAACCTCGACGATCCGCGTAGGCAGCGGCGGCATCATGCTGCCGAATCATCCACCGCTGGTGATTGCCGAGCAGTTTGGCACGCTGGAAACGCTGTATCCTGGCCGTATTGACCTAGGTTTAGGGCGTGCCCCTGGCTCTGATGGCGCCACCATGCAGGCCATGCGCCGCAATGCCCATGCCGGCGTCGATGACTTTCCTCAGTTACTCAATGAGTTAAGTAGCTACTTAGCTGACGCCGAACCTCATCAGCGCGTTAAAGCCGTTCCCGGCCAGGGAACACATGTGCCGATATGGCTGCTAGGATCTAGCGGTTACAGTGCGCAGCTGGCAGCCAAGCTTGGCTTACCTTTTGCGTTTGCCGCCCAGTTTGCACCGGGCTATTTATTTGAGGCTTTGCGGCTATATCGCGACAACTTCCGCCCTTCCGAACATCTTGCCAAGCCCCATGCGATGGTTGGCTTACCCGTGATGGCGGCTGAAAGTGATGCGATGGCCCACTACCTAGCCACCACCGCACAGCAGAAGTTTCTTAATCTAATTCGAGGCAAGCCTACTCAGTCGCTGCCACCGGTTGAACAACTAGATTGGTCACCGGCTGAGCAGGCTCAAGTTAGCCAGTTTTTAGGCGCGGCGATTATTGGTGGGCCTGAGACAGTGAAAGCCGAGCTGGAAGAGTTTCAAGCACGCACCGGCGCTGATGAGTTAATGATTAATAGTGACTTTTTTAATCATTCAGATCGCTTGCGCAGCTATGAAATTGTCGCCGAGGTCGCTCGCTGATCGCTTAGCCGTTGCTTAGGTATTCGCTAGACATTCGATAACCAATAGGCTTTAAACCAGAGGGCACCGCTAGAAAGCTTATGACAACACTCACCTTCACGCCGATGACAGAAGATGATTTCGCCGTCTTTTGGCCAACGTTTCAAGCGATTGTCGCGGCACAAGAAACTTACGCGATTGAGCCCAGCATCAGTATCGAGGCGGCGCGCCAGCTATGGCTTAAAGCACCTAAAGCCAGCGTGGTCGCCAAGGATGCCAGCGGCCAACTATTAGGCGCGTACTACCTAAAAGCCAATGCTGCAGGCCCCGGTGATCACGTATGTAACTGTGGTTACATGGTGGCCCCCGCCGCGCGGGGCAAAGGCGTTGCACGGGCCATGTGCGAGCATTCCCAGCAGCAGGCACATCAGCTAGGTTTTCTAGCGATGCAATACAACGCGGTGGTGGCGACTAATGAGGTTGCCGTCGCGTTATGGCAAAAACTCGGATTTAGCATTGTCGGCACGGTTCCCAATGCCTTTCGCCATGCGCAGCTTGGTTTTGTCGATACCCACGTGATGTATAAAGTGCTGCCAGGCCACTAAGGTCTGCCGCTTCTTGGCGATTCTTGGCGATTCTTGGCGATTCTTGGCGATTCTTGGCGATTCTTTACCCAGTCAAAAGTAATGATGAGATCTAAGCAAAGGCCGCGCACATTAAGCGGTTTTCCGGTAAGGTTCAGTGCATAAGTTAAGTCGGCCTAGCCGTCAATCAACGATTGATTGCACCGACCACCTGAACCTTACACTTTTCACGGGAAAGCATTTCAGAATGTTTAAACCGGCTTTTATTTCACGCCTCTCTCTGCGCTCACGTTTTATTGCCCTGATTGCTACCTTAATCTTCGCGACCACGCTGCTGCTTGGGTGGGTGGCCGCTCGGGAAACAGCCCACCAGTTGGAATCAAACATTGGCTACGCGGCGTCAGAATCCGCCTACCAAATGGTAGACAAGCTTGACCGCAGCATGGATGCGCGTGTTAAAGAGGTCAAGCTACTACTAGGGATTCAGGCGCTCACTAATGACAATGATTTGAGCGTACTGCGCGAGCAGTTAGAGCTATTGCAGAGCAATCATAATGTCGTTTCCTGGATTGGTTTTACCAATCCAGAAGGCATCATCCAGGTTGCAACGGATGGCACTCTAGAAGGAGAATCTATCGCGGCGCGCCCGGTATTTATCGAGGGTCGGCAAGCACTTTGGGTGGGGGATGTTCATGAAGCATTGCTGCTTGCCAAGTTACTGCCTAACCCGAGTGGCGAAGCCCTTAAGTTTGTTGACATCGCCACACCGGTGACCGACCAAAACGGCGAGCTACGCGGTGTGCTTGCCGTGCATTTAAGCTGGGAGTGGGCGCGGTACGTTGAAAACTCCATGCTATCACCGTCGGTACACCAGCAAGACACTGAAATGCTGCTGCTGTCGGCTGATAACACAGTGCTACTAGGGCCTGCAGAGATGATTGGCCAGCCACTCAATACGCTGAAACATTTACCCAGTCGCGACAACCCAACGCCTCAGTGGGCAATCGAAACATGGCCTAGCGGTGAGCGGTTTGTGACAGGCTATACACGCAGCAGCGGCTTTGAAGACTTCCCAGGTCTAGGCTGGGTAGCGGTTAGCCGCCAACCCATTGCTACTGCCTTTGCTCCCGTAAAGCAGCTTCAAGCGGCCATTATGGGCACAGGGGTATTGCTAGCCTTGGTGTTCGCGTTGATTGGTTGGATCATTGCATCACGCATGGTTGCTCCCCTCACCCGCTTAGCAAGGGCTGCTGATCGTATAAAAGAGGGCGAGAATGGCGACACTATCCCGCTTGAAAGCGGCTCTCCAGAGCTTAAACGCCTATCTACTTCAATGCGTAATATGGTCGATCGTCTATTGGTCCAGAACTACACCATCAACCGTCTGGAAGATTTAGCGAATACTGACCCGCTCACCGGCCTGCCTAACCGCGCGTTCCTCAATCAGTATCTGCAGCTAGCGATTCCCGAAGCAGAAAGAAATCTGCAAAGTATGGCGGTTATTTTCATCGATCTAGATGGCTTCAAGCAGGTTAATGACGAGCTGGGCCATCATGCCGGCGATTTACTGCTGATTGAGATCACACAGCGGCTGAAAAACGCACTGCGCAGTGGTGATGTCGTGGCCCGCTTGGGTGGCGATGAGTTTGTCATGGTGCTTAAAACGAAACCTGAGAATCTTGAAATGCTCACCCATGAGGTAAGTAAGCGTTTACTAAACGCCATTGCCGACCCCATCTTATTACCTGAAAACGAGCAGGCCACCGTCGGCTGCAGTTTAGGCGCGGCTTGGTGGCCTCAGCACGGTCACCATATAAACACGGTTATGAAACTTGCCGATGTCGCGCTTTACACAGCCAAAAGCCAAGGCAAACATCAGTTGGTAATTCACACCCCTTAAACATCCACTCCAAAGCAGCGCTGCAGCTGCTGCTCAGCGGCATCGCTGCCCATAGCCGTCAATTTGGCAATATTGCGCTCGGGGATAGCATCGGTATCGCCGTAAAACTCAATCGCCTTCTCGACGCTCTCTTCACGCAACAAGTGGACCATCGCGTAGGGGGAGCGGTTGGTATAATTAGAAGCATCCTCAGGCTCAGCGCCATCAAAGCAGTAATCAGGATGAAAGGTTGCGAGTTGATAGATGCCTTCATAGCCCTGATCGACCAAAATATGCTCAGCCAGCTCAACAAAGTCGAGATAATGGTCAAAGCTTTTAAACAACGTTGGAAATACCAGCAAGGTTGTTTCCGTCTCCGGGTGCTCGTCTAACCACTGCACTTCAACCATCAGCTCTTCAAGCGCCACTTCCATTTTCTTGGAACGTACGACCTCGACGCGAATGGATTCACGCTCTAACTCCCGCTGCGCAAATGGGCAAATATCCTGCGCCACAATGAAGGTGCGCACCCAGCTTAGCGTTTGCGCCACTATTTGATTATCCGCGTGCATAGCACCCTCTTTAGCATTAGCCCGACAATGGCCGATGGACAGATCGCGGCAGTTTATCAGTTGCCGTCAGTTGCCACTACGTGGCCCTATCAGGCGTGCTCTTGGTAGCGCTTTAAAGCGACTTCATAGGATTTATGAATATGGTCGTTCATTAGTTCTCGCGCCGCCCTGACATCGCGCTGTAACGCTAGCTCAACGAGCTGGTGATGCTGCTCGTCAAGCTCTTGACGAATCGTTGGCATTTTCGGACCCAAGCGACGATAGCGATCAAACTGGTCGTGCAACTGCTCAATAAAGCGCAATAGCCAAACGGAACCACAGGGCGCCACCAGCGTACGATGAAATTGCGTATGCAAGTGCTCCCACGGCTCGCCTTTATCCAAACTGATATCCGCGCGTTTCAGGCGGTGCGCGGCGGCCAGCAAATCGGCCTCCCACAGCGAATCGCCATGGCTGATTGCCCGCTCCAACGCCATGCCCTCCATTTCCAGACGCATCTGGACAATATCTTCCAATTCCTCACGCGACAGCTTTGGAACCCGAAAACCACGCTGATTTTCCTGTATCAACAGACCATAGGCCGCCAACTTATTGAGTGCTTCTCGTAACGGGCTCAAGCCTACGTCATAGCGCTCTTTGAGCGCATTAATGGCAAGCTTTTCGCCCGCAATAAAACGCCCCCCCACTAAGTCTTTACGCAAGTGATCAAATACGCGGCTTGATGCTGTTGCAGCTAATTTAGGTAAAGAATCACTCATAATGCTGTCCCTTTATTATTTCGCGCTCGTGATCATTCTTCGCTTCAGTATTGACGCCACACCGAGCACTATCTATAGTCTATTTTATATAAAATAATCGATTTTTTTAACCTACGAACGATAAATAAGGTCGGATATGCTTTCTATCTCATTGTCAGCCCTGCAGGGCCACTGTCCATGAAAACACGGGGCATGAAAGTGCAATCCGTCCCCTGGCAATTGTTTTGGGCATTTTTCCGCGTAGGCATCTTCGGCTTTGGCGGTGGCCCTTCCATGATACCGCTTGTACGTGCCGAGGTTGTCACCCGTTACCAATGGCTCACCGATGAAGAATTCGCCGACGTATTAGCGATCGGCAATACCTTGCCAGGCCCCATCGCCACCAAAATGCCCGGCTACATTGGCTACCGAGTAGGCGGCACAATGGGCTGTATTGCCTCAGTTATTGCCGTCATTTTTCCTATGATAGTGGCAATGATAGTCATGTTAGGCATTTTTAGCCGATATCACGATGTTGCTTGGATTCGAGGCATGGGCCAAGCAGTGGTTCCAGTGGTGATGGTAATGATGGCGCAGCTAACCTGGGACTTTTTTGATAAATCCAAGGCGTCGCTTGGCTGGCTAGTCAGCATAGCCATGGTGATTATTTCTGCTGGACTCATCTATTGGCTCGGCATTCATCCTGGCTGGGTCATTGGTGCCATCTTACTGGCTGCCCTGCTTCGACCCTCCAGCAAGAAAAAAACGGAGGAGACCGCGTGATTTACTGGGATCTCTTCTTAGCTTTTTTTATTCCCAATATTATCGGCTACGGCGGCGGCCCGGCGATTATTCCTTTAATTGAAGCCGAGGTCGTCGGCCGCTACGGCTGGATGACGTCTCAAGCCTTTGCTGAAACGCTTGCCTTAGGCAACGCTTTACCCAGCCCTATCGCGACCAAAATGGCGGGCTACGTTGGTTATGAAGTCGCTGGCGTTGGAGGCGCTTTCGTTTCGATCGCGGCCACCGTCATTCCTTCCTTACTGTTAATGCTTGGCGCATTGGGGTTGCTGTATCGGCACCGCGAATCGCCACGCGTGAAGCGTATGAGCCAATGGGTTCGCCCAGTCATCGCTATGATGATGGCATGGTTGACCTTGGGTTTTCTGCTTGAAGGTATTAACACCAGCGGCGTCATTCACACACTGATTATCGGAATCGTCGCTGCCATAGCCCTGATTCGCTTTAAAACGCACCCAGCCTTTGTCGTCATGGGCGCCTTGATTTATGGGGCGCTTATTATTCCGTAAAGGATAACCTCCTTTTTACAAAAACAGCCAGTCGACGTTAACGCCACAACTCACAAAATTTAATCATAATTAAAGGGACAACCCATGACATTTAAATCGCTATTCACTACTTCCGTTTTAGCGGCTGCATTCTCGATTCCAGCATTTGCTAACGCAGCTGACCAGTACCCTGAAAAACCCGTTGAGTTTATAGTGCCCTGGGGGCCAGGTGGAGGCAGTGACTTGCTAATGCGGATAGTTAGCAAACATCTTGAAGAAGAGTTAGATCAAGCAGTACCCGTTATTAATATGCCTGGCGCAAGCGGCACTGTTGGTTTACGCGAAGCCTCACGCCGCAATAACGATGGATATACTATTTCCCAAATACATGAAGGCTTACTCATCGCGCATTATTCAGGCGTGACTGATCTCAACTGGGATGATTTCGACATCGTTTCAATGATGACGAGTGATAATTCCGTCATCGTGGTAAATGCAGACACTGGCTGGGAAACGCTCGACGATATGCTTGAAGATGTTACCGCCAGCCCGGGCGAGTACCGCATGGGCGTTACGCTGGGTGGTATTCCACATTTGTGGGCCGTGCAATTTGAAGAATCCACCGGCACCGAGTTTGGCTATGTAGGCTATGAAGGAACAGGGGAAAGGCTTCGCGCACTTGCGGGCGGGCATATCACTGTGGCGATCGAAGATTACTTTTCAGCACGCGCATTCGTTGAGAATGGTGATTTGAATGTATTAGCGGCAGCTACCTCCGAGCGCATTGCGGAGTTGCCCGATACGCCCACGCTGAAAGAGCTAGGCCATGACCTTGAGTTTTTGGTCACGCGTGGAATAGTTGTACCCAAAGGCACGCCTGAGGAAGTGATTGTTACGTTAGAAAGCGCACTTGAAAATGTTGCTAATAGCGAAGGCTTTAAAACCGATATTGAAAACGTTGGCGGTACTGTGCGCTATATGAATCGAGAAGATTACACCGCTTATTTAGAGCGCAATGACGAATTCATTAAAAATAACGCACATCTTCTTAACTAATTTAATGTTGCGTTTTAGGAGGCTTTCATGGAGCGCAGAAATTCAGAGACAGCACTAATACCTGCTTTGCAGGTGCTGTCTTATTTCATTATCGCCCTTGGCGCTGTATTTATGGCCTTCAAGGCCGGCTCATTGCCGGCCTCTCGTTGGGAGCCCATGAGTGCAGGTACCTTTCCACAAATCATTTTTTTTGGCGTTGCCTTGTTATGTGGAGTAGCCGCCGTTGTTGAAATATCTAAACAGGGCTTCCCTCGCACATCGTTTAATGTTGCCTGGAGAAGATTAATTGCATTAAAGGCAGTTATCATAAACTTGGCATTATTTATTATTTACATGATGTTTATGCCTGTCGCTGGATTTATTGTCAGTACGTTTTTATACCTAGCCATCGCTCAACTTTACTTGGCACCTAAAAAGCCTATTACGTTATTAATTGCTATTTTTGTTGCCGCTCTTTTTTCTGCTGGGCCTTACTATTTATTTTCTGAGGTCTTCAATATCTATCTTCCCCGTGCCCAATGGTAAGGTGATTCATGACTGATGCTTTTCTCATAGCGTTAGGGGGCGTAACAGAACCCTATACGCTATTGCTAATGGCAGTAGCGACGTTTGCAGGTATTGTTGCCGCTGCAATTCCTGGTTTCACAATCACAATGGCCATTGTCCTCACGTTGCCACTCACGTTCGCCATGCCCCCCATGCAGGGCATATCGATCATGCTCTCTGTTTACGTAGGTGGCTTGAGTGGAGGGTTATTTAGCGCTGCTCTCTTGGGCATTCCGGGAACGCCTTCATCAGTGGCGACAACATTTGATGCCTTTCCCATGGCCAGGCAAGGCAACCCTGGGAAAGCACTGTCTTTGGGGTTGTTCGCCTCCTTCGTAGGATCAATCATTTCTATTGCAGTGCTGATTGTCGCAGCACCTCCTCTGGCTCTTCTGGCCGTCAAACTAGGCCCTTGGGAATACTTCGCGCTTATTATCTTTGCGTTGACCGTTATTGCTAGCCTTGTGGGAGATTCTCTCATTAGAGGACTAATTGCAGGTCTTATCGGTATTGCCATTGCAACTATCGGGCCCGACCCATTAATGGGCCGCGAGCGGTTTACGTTTGGCTTTGAGATTCTAACGGCGGGGATACCCTTCCTCGTTGTATTAATAGGCATGTACGCTATGAGCCAACTATTGTCGGAATTAGAACCCACAAAAAGCAGCGGTCAGCACTCTTCAGGCTCATTAATTAGCGGTGATATGCGGCCTCATCTCTGGCAGACAGTAAAAGATATCGTATTAAAACCTGCCAATGTCATTCGCTCGTCTTTACTCGGCGTGTTTATTGGCGCAGTTCCCGGTGCGGGCAGCTCAATTTCAAACCTACTGGCTTATGATCAAGCGAAGCGTGCTTCCAAACATCCTGAAACGTTCGGTAAGGGGGAGCCTCAAGGCGTAGTTGCCTCTGAGTCAGGCAACTCTTCTACGGTAGGCGGCAGCCTTATACCGCTGATTGCGTTAGGTATCCCAGGATCACCCGCTGATGCCGTGTTGATGGCCGCGATCATGGTACATGGCATCAGCATTGGCCCACGCCTAATTCTTGATCATCCTGATTTGGTTTACAGTATGTTTATTGCCATGGCGATAGCATCTGTATTTATGCTGTTGATTGGTATTATTTTGATGCGCGTTTTTTTACGCTTATTGAATGTTCCCAAGTACATCATAGTGCCGGTAGTACTCACTTGCTGTGCAATCGGCACTTACACTCTCAACAACCGCTTGTCTGATCTTTATTTACTGGCCTGCATTGGCGCTGTGGGTTATATCCTAAAGAAACTGGATTATCCTCTTGCCCCCCTCGTTCTGGGCGTTGTATTGGGCCCTATCGCAGAAACTAACTTAAGACGAGCTTTTCAGACTAGCACTGACTGGACGCTATTTTTTACACGCCCCATATCTGCGCTACTCCTCACTCTAGCGGTTGTTTCCGTGGTTTACAGTATTTATAGCTATGTAAAACAGCGTCGTCTAATCGCTCAGCGTCTAGCTGCCACATCTAATTAGGAAGACTAATGCAAACTAATCCACATCATTATCCTTCTGCCTCACGCCGTATGGTTACCTTCGGTAAGCGTGGCATGGTTGCGACATCTCAGTCTCTTGCCGCACAAGTAGGCATCGATATTCTACGCAACGGTGGTAATGCCATTGATGCAGCGATTGCAACGGCAGCAGCCTTAACCGTAGTAGAGCCAACATCTAACGGGATTGGTAGTGATGCGTTTGCTTTAGTATGGGTAAAGGGTGAATTGCATGGGCTAAACGCTAGCGGCCCGGCTCCCAAAAGTATTTCATGCGACGCTATCAAAGCACTTGGCTACGATGAAATGCCTGCCCATGGCTTAGTCCCGGTTACCGTGCCTGGCGCTCCTGGCGCCTGGGCCGCACTATCAGAGCGATTCGGCAAACTGCCTTTCGAGCAGCTATTGGCCCCAGCAATAGAGTTAGCGGAGCAGGGCTTCGCCGTATCACCTCTGGTAAGCCAGCTCTGGGAAAAAGCTGAAAAGCGCTATGGCCAGTATGGGACAAAAGAATTTTCACCTTGGTTTGCGCATTTCACTCCCAATGGACATGCGCCAAAGGCAGGTGAGATTTGGCGCTCGCCAGACATGGCTAGGACGCTACGTGCCATTGCCTCTAGCAATGGCACTGCGTTTTATCAGGGAAGCTTAGCGGATGAAATAGATGCTTTCTCACGCCAGCACGGGGGCTTCCTGCGTAAAGAAGATTTACAAGCATTCAAACCAGAGTGGGTCAAACCTATAAGCGTCCGATATCGCGGCCACGACATTTGGGAAATTCCTCCCAATGGCAGCGGGTTAATTGTTCTTGAAGCATTAGGCATACTTGAGTCATTAGGTAGCGAACCAGCGGATCAGGTAGAAGTTCTTCACCGTCGTATCGAAGCAACCAAGCTTGGTTATGTGGATGGCTTGAACTACATTACTGAGCGCTCGGCGATGAAACCAAGCGTTGAGCAAATGCTATCGAGTGACTATCTTTCACAGCGTGCTGATCTTATTGGTAAAAATGCGATTGACCCTGTCCATGGCAACCCAATAAAGGGCGGCACCGTCTATCTGGCAACGGCGGACGATGAAGGCAATATGGTGTCTTTCATTCAAAGCAATTTTGAAGGCTTTGGCTCTGGAATAGTCGTACCGGGTACCGGCATTAGCCTGCAGAACCGCGGCTGGTCGTTCTCACTCGATCCTACGCACCCTAATGCCTTAGCGCCTGGCAAACGCACCTATCACACCATCATTCCGGGCTTTATCACCAAAGATAATCAAGCCGTTGGACCATTTGGCGTTATGGGCGGCTATATGCAGCCGCAGGGTCATGTACAGGTGGTGACGGCCATGCTTGAAGATCAACTCAATCCTCAGGCAGCGCTCGATATGCCGCGCTGGAAATGGACCAAAGGCAAAACCATCGAAGTCGAGGCTGATTTCCCCAACCATTTAGCCTTAGCGCTGGCCCGCCGTGGGCACGACATCGTTAAGGTGGCCGATTCAATCAGCTTTGGCCGTGGTCAAATTATCCTGCGCGATCCTGAAACCGGTGTACTGCAAGGTGGCACCGAGCCGCGCACCGATGGGGCCGTATTACCCTGGTAGATCGCTTTCCTGCTCACATGCTCTCCGTCGCGTTGCCGTTTCAGGCAACCGGCGGTTGAACTAGCTATCCACGCTTAACCCCCGCATCATGGCACTACTTTTTTTACTCAGTGTTTTGCCTCTTCAGCTATGCCGTCATCACGTCAGCCTTCATCTTCTTCATCTGTGCCCTCTTCTTCAGCGGCCACTTCACCGCTAAGCGGCTTTTTGGGCGTCTTTCGCTATAGCCGTCGCGCGCTTGGTTTGGTATGGCAAACCTCGCGCTGGATGATGCTGGGATTAGCACTATGCACGCTGGTCGCGGGCGTCTTACCAGCCGTGGCGGCATGGATTGGCCAATTGATCGTGGATGGCGTCGTTAGTGCTATGGACGCCCATCAGGCAGCGTCAAATCCCAACCTGCTGGCATCCATTGCGCCGGTACTCACGCTAGTGGGGATAGAGGCGCTCATCATTGGTTTAATCGCGCTGGCCCAGCGCGGCCTTTCGGCTCAGCAGTCACTTTTGCGTGCCATGCTGGGGCAAAAAGTGAACGTCATGATTCTGGAGAAAGCGGGCACGCTGTCACTCAGCCAGTTTGAAGACTCCGAGCTATACGACCAGCTGACGCGTGCGCGGCGTGAAGCATCTACGCGCCCGCTGGCGCTGGTCAACAAAACCTTTGGACTGCTGCAAAATGCAATCTCGCTTGGTAGCTTCAGTGTCCTGTTAGTGCAGTTTTCCCCCTGGGCGCTACTGATTTTAGTGGTGGGCGCACTGCCGGTGTTTATCTCGGAAGCTAAGTTTTCGGGCGATGCTTTCCGGCTGTTTCGCTGGCGTTCGCCGCAAAACCGTATGCAGATCTATTTAGAGACGCTGCTTACCCGGGAAGACAGCATTAAAGAGGTCAAATTGTTTGGCCTTGAAGGATTATTTCTTAAACGCTACCGCGCTATTTTCACCCAGCTATTCGCCGAAGATCGCCGCTTAACGCTACGCCGGGAAAGCTGGGGATTTTTGTTAGGTTTGCTGGGCACTCTGACGTTTTACCTTGCCTACGGCTGGGTCGTGGTTGAAACAATTATCGGCGCGCTGACGCTGGGCCAAATGACCATGTATTTAATGGTCTTCAAACAGGGGCAAACAGCCCTCTCGGCGAGCCTCACCGCCATCAGCGGCATGTACGAAGACAACCTCTACCTCTCCAATCTTTATGAATATTTGGAGCAGCCGGTTGAGCCCGAAAACGGCACGCTAACCCAGGGTGTTGCCCCCGGAGATGGCCTGCGCTTTGAACAAGTCAGTTTCTCTTATCCTGGCAGCGCCGATGTTTTACACGATATTTCATTGCATCTTGCCCCTGGCCAAAGCCTAGCCTTAGTAGGTGAAAACGGGTCGGGGAAAACCACGCTTATCAAACTGCTAACGCGGCTTTATCGCCCCACGCAAGGGCGTATTCTGCTCGATGGTAGCCACCTGCAGGAGTGGAGTACCCAGGCGCTACGTGAACGTACCGGCGTCATTTTTCAGGACTTCGTACGCTATCAGCTCAGGGTGGGTGAAAATCTTGGCGTCGGCGATACTCGCGCGTTTGACGACGAACAGCGCTGGCAGCAGGCCGCGCGCCATGGCATGGCCGATGACTTTATTGGCCGCATGGCCAGCGGCTACCACACTCAGCTTGGTCGTTGGTTTAAGAATGGGCGGGAGCTCTCTGGCGGGCAGTGGCAAAAAATTGCGTTATCGCGTGCTTACATGCGCCAAAACGCCGATATTTTAGTGCTAGATGAGCCCACGGCGGCCATGGACGCCGCCGCAGAGGCCGACATATTCGCCCGCTTTCGCGAGCATAGTCAGCAGAAAATGACGATTCTGATCTCCCACCGCTTCTCAACCGTTCGCAGCGCTGATCTCATTTTAGTCATCGATCAAGGCCATATTATTGAGCGCGGCACACATGAAGAGTTATTAAAAGCACAGGGTCGCTATGCAATGCTGTTTCAACTACAGGCAGAAGGCTATCGCTAGATAGATCACGGTAACAACACATCAAACCGCTGCTTAATACAACGCGCCAGACTGGCGATGAGGTAAGGTTTGGAGGTGCCAGAAGAGCTTTTGGAGATGCCAGAGGAGATATTGCCAAAACGCTGAGCTTAAACACTTCGCTTAAGCGGCTTGGCGATATCCCCTCAGACCCTTTTGATCTTTACGCGAGTAGCTTCCTTTGCCTTTTTTCGGTGCCTGCTGCTGCATTTTAAACATGGGCGTTCGCAGCTGCGCTTTTAATGCGTTGTCTTGGACCTTGCGCTGTTTCATCGTTTTATCCTTACGTTAAAAGATGCCTGCTCAAAACAGGCATCCCATCAGACATCGGCTATCTTTTAGTGTCCAAGCACCCGCTTACTCATCCCATGCCGGTGCAAAGCCGGGATTAGCAATACGCTCTTGGCGATCCAACATGGCAATATCGTCCATCTCACTGTCGCTTAACACTAAATCAAAAGCAGCAATATTGCTTTGAATATTACGCGCCTTAGTGGAAGAAGGAATTGTAATCATCTTACGCTGATTGACCCAGGCCAGGGCAACTTGCGCAGGAGTTACTTTATGCGCGTCGGCAATTTGCTTGAGGATCGGATCGTCCATCACCTTACCTACCGCCAGCGGCATAAATGCAGTCACCTGAATGCCCAGGTGCTCGCAGTGCTCTGCTAGCTTACGGTTCTGCAGGAAGGGGTGAACCTCGATCTGATTGGTCAGAATTTCATCTTTACCCAGGATGCTAACCGCCTCGTCCACCTGATTGCAGGTAAAGTTAGAAATACCAATATGGCGGGCTTTACCCTCCGCTTTGATTTCCTTCAGAGCCGTCAAATAATCGGCCATAGGCACGTCACCCTCTGGTGATGGCCAGTGGATCAACAGCAGGTCAACGTACCCTGTGCCCAGTTTCTGGAGACTTTCGTCTACGCTGACCTTCAGCCTTGAGGGCTCCAAATTGTCAAACCACACCTTGGTGGTGAGGAAAATATCGCTGCGGTGCACGTCACTGTCATGAATAGCCTCGCCAACTTCCGCTTCATTGCCATAAAACTGCGCCGTGTCGATGTGCCGATACCCGGCCTCAAGCGCTGCATGAATGCTCTGCTTGAGCGTTTCGCCCTCCAGGCGAAAAGTACCGAATCCGGGATTAGGAATTACATTTTGCATCATTAACATCCTTTTCTATTGATAGCGTGTTAACTAACATGGGGCAGTCACCCGCGCACTTCAACCCATGCACCCAAATCTTCGCCTACCATGATGATGCTATGACCTCTGCTACCCATTCACTGCCCAGCTCTTCGGAACCATTAGTACCGCTGCATCGCCAGTCCGGCTTTTTAAGCTTTTTGCTATCGCGATTAGCGGCGGTATTTGCCATGCAGATTCAGGCCATTGTGGTGGCCTGGCAGGTGTATGACATAACCCGAGACCCGATGGCCCTGGCCTATGTGGGCCTGGCTCAGTTTCTACCCATGGTGCTATTGCTACTGCCTGCCGGCGATTTTGTCGACCGCTTTTCGCGCAAACGTATCTTGCAACTTAGCTGGGTCGTTCAGGGCCTGTGTAGCGCGCTGCTGCTGACGCTTTCGCTAAATGGAAGTCAAAGCGTTAGCGGCTTTTACGCGGTATTAGCATTGTTCGGTGCCGCGCGGGCTTTTACCGGCCCGGCCTTACAAAGCCTGCTGCCCAATATCGTTCCCCGCGCGCAGCTTGCCTCTGCGATCGCGTTAAACAGCTCTATCATGAAAGTGGCGGTAATTCTTGGCCCGCTATTAGGCGGCATTCTGTACGGGCTAGGGGGTGGCAGCCTGGCGTATAGCGTCTGCTTAGGATGCTTTATAGCCGCATTATTTCTACTGCTGCCGGTGCCCATTCGCTATATTGAAGCGGCTAAAACGCTGGAGAGTACCGCCATCAAGCGTTTTACCGCAGGCATTCGCTACATACGCTATCAGCCGATTATTTTAGGAGCGATTTCGCTGGATTTGTTTGCCGTGCTACTAGGCGGAGTGGTGGCACTGCTGCCTATCTATGCACAAGAGGTGCTGCACGTGGGGCCCGAAGGATTAGGCGCACTGCGAAGCGCGATTGCTGTCGGCGCACTGCTTATGGGGCTGTACTTAGGCATACGCGGCATCAAGCGTCGCGCAGGGCTGGTTATGTTTGTGGCGGTCACTGTTTTCGGCATTGCCAATCTGGTGTTCGCTTTCTCGACGTTTTTTTGGCTTTCGATGGCGGCCATGTTAGTGGCTGGCGCTGCCGATATGATTAGCGTTTATGTACGTACCACCCTGATTCAGCTCGCGACTCCCGATGAAATGCGCGGGCGCGTCAACGCAGTTAATATGCTGTTTATTGGCTCCAGTAATGAGCTAGGTGAGTTTCGCGCAGGCAGTATGGCGGCATGGTTTGGCGCCGTACCGGCAGCCATCATTGGCAGCGTAGGCACATTAGCGGTCGTTGGCGCATGGGTGAAGATTTTCCCCACCCTGCGCCAGGTCGACCGCTTTGACGACGCTCGTTGATACAAAGCACATATTAACGCGCCAGCAGCGTGATAGCGGTAGCGGGGCGCGCTCTAAAAGCGATAATTGTGCACAGTGAGCATGATGGGAAGAGTGGTCTTAAGGGTCAGAGAAGTGATGCAGCACAAACGTCGATAGACTTGCCAGCCGGCGAGGTGGCAACCCGCTGTACCACGCTACCCACCACAATCAAGCACGGTGACGGCAGAGGATTCTTAGCCAGCATGTCTGGCATGCTGGCTAAGCTGCCCACGAGCGACTGCTGGCTCGGCTGGCTGGCGTTGGCCACTAGCATGATCGGCCATTCATCGGGCAGACCTGCCTGGCGTAAGCCTTGGCAAATAGCGGCTACTTTGGAGAGGCCCATATAAAACACCAGGGTTTCATCTTTACGTGCCAGCGACGCCCAATCCGGCGTGCCCTCTTCGCGACATAGCTGGGCGGTCACAAAGCGCAGCTGCTGCGCGTGGCCGCGATCGGTCAACGGAATACCCATGCAGGCAGCAGCGGCTGAGGCGGCGGTAATTCCCGGCACAATAGTGGCAGGCACCTGGGCGGCTGCCAGAGCATCCAGCTCTTCACCCATGCGCCCAAACACCGCTGGGTCACCGCCTTTCAGGCGCACTACCGACTTTCCTTGTTGAGCAAGTGCGACCATCAGCGCGCCGATTTCATCCTGAGGAACGCTGTGATGGCCACGTGCTTTGCCCACGTAGTAGCGCTCGGTGTGGTGAGGAATCAGTGCCAGCACGTCATCGCCGACCAAGCGGTCATAGACAACGGCATCCGCCTGCATGAGCAGCCGAACAGCCTTGAGCGTTAATAGCTCCGCATCGCCGCTTCCCGCGCCGACTAAGTAAACCTGCCCGCCACGGCACTGACCCAAACCTCCCCGCAGCGGCACATGTAACTCCTCAGCAGGGCGAGCTGATGACGAGCACCCACGGGCCAACATGCGCATAAAGGCGTTAAGCCAGTTCAGTATTAGGGGTCTGCTTAGCGCGCGCATGGGGCCGCTCCTCTTCAATAAGTGACTTCAATTCGGGAATACAGCTGCCGCACTGAGTGCCGCAGGCGAGCCTGGCACCCAGTGCTTCGATACTGATATCGCCCGCGCGAATGGCGTTAGTAATCGTGGTTTGGCCTACTTGATGACAGCTGCACACCACCGGGCCGGTATCGACGGCACCATCGTCACAGCCCGCTAATAAGCGCCGCCGGTGGGTATCGCTCAGCGTCGTCTCGTTAAAGCGGGATTCAAGCCACGCCAGCCCCGGCAGCTCGCTGGGCAGGCCGACCATTAGCCACCAGCGAAGCTGGCCATTTTCAACACTCGCCGCCCGCAGTCGCCCGCTGGCGGCATCTTGGCTGAGTACCGACACAGGCCCTGGCAACCACGCGCTAAGCTGTGCTAACCAGTCGCCGACCGGCTGGATATCGGCAAGTTGCCAGCGCTGTAAGCCGTGCATAGGGATGCGTGTCCAGTAGGCGCTAGTGCACCACGGCGTTGATTCAACAGCTGTATCAGCAATAAGCAGCGTGGCCTGCCACTCCACCCTTAGCGGGGCCAGCGCTACGGCACCGTGTTTGGACTCCGGCTGACCGGAGAGCGGGTCCGTAATGCTATCGATCAGCGCACTGCTTCTAGCCTGCTGAGTGAAACAGTCGGTCCAGTGAATGGGCACAAACACCTCGCCACGCCGCTGGGCATTGGCAATCCGCACACGGGCACGAAACTCCCCCTTCGCAGCGGTTAATACTGCCAAGCCTTGATCGGTAACACCGGCGGCGTGGGCATCATCGGGGTGCACGTCCATAAAGGGCTCCGCGCGGTGATTCATTAAGCGCGGCGCGCGAGCAGTACGCGTCATGGTGTGCCACTGGTCGCGAATCCGACCGGTATTTAAACGCAGCGGGTAAGCGGCGCTAAGCGCTTGCTCGGGCCACTGCGGAACAATCGCCAGCAGCTTGGCGCGGCCATTCGCAGTGGCAAATTCACCCTCTTCAAACAGCCGAGCAGTGCCATTTGGTGCGGCCTTGGTGACCGGCCATTGAATCGGCGCTAAGGCGTCGTAGCCTGCGCGACCCAGCCCGACCAGGCCCGAGATATCAAATAGCCGCTTAGGAGTGGCGTGTATGGCGTCGTTCTCAAACCCTGACAGCCTTGCGTGCTCATCAAAAATTTCCCAGGGGTGCGCATAGTTAAACGCCTCAACAAACCCCAGCTGTTTGGCGACTTCACAGATAATCCACCAGTCGTGGCGTGCCTCACCCGGGGGTGCCAACATGCCCCGCTGACGTGAAATACGTCGCTCGGAGTTGGTCACGGTGCCATCTTTTTCCGACCAGCCTGATGCAGGTAGCACGATATCGGCATAGGGCAGCAGGTCGGTGTGGGCCGCGCATTCGGATACAATCACCAGCGGGCATTTTTCCAGCGCGGCGCGCACCCGCGCCGCGTCGGGCAGGCTAATCACAGGATTGGTGGCCATGACCCAAAGTGCTTTAATCTCGCCGCGCTCAATGGCCTCAAATAGCTCAACGGCTTTATAGCCGGGGCTTTCGGGTAACGTTGGCGTAAGGTTCTCGGTTGCCCAAAAGCGGCTGACCAGATCAATCGCACCGGGGGTGTGATAATCCATGTGAGCGGCTAGCTGATTGGCAAGCCCGCCGACTTCGCGCCCGCCCATCGCATTGGGCTGGCCGGTAATTGAAAACGGCCCGGCTCCCGGCAAGCCAACTTTTCCGCCCGCTAAGTGACAGTTAATAATCGCGTTGCATTTATCGGTGCCACTGGACGATTGATTAACGCCTTGAGAATAAAGCGTGACCACGTGCAGCTGGCTGGCAAACCAATAAAAGAAGGTTTCTAGCCGCTCGGGATCCACATCGCAGGCGGCCGCGACATCAGCCACCGACCCTGCTGACTGCTGTGCAGCCGCCAAAGCATCGTCAAAGCCCTCGGTGTGGCGCTCAATATAAACAGTATCGAGCCTGCGATGCTGTGCCATCCATACCAGTAAGCCGTTAAACAAATACGCATCGCTACCCGGTTTAATACCTAGGTAGAGGTCGGCAATTTCACAGCTGTCGGTCACCCGCGGGTCAATCACCACCAAGCGCATCAGCGGGTTGCGCTCTTTAGCGACTTTAATGCGCTGGTAAAGCACTGGATGATTCCAGGCAAGGTTGGACCCCACTAGCACTACTAGCTCGGCCTCTTCCAAATCCTCGTAGTTACAGGGAACCGCATCCGCACCGAAGGCGCGCTTGTAACCGGCCACCGCTGACGCCATACAAAGTCGTGAGTTGGTATCTAAATGAGGGGTGCCTAAAAAGCCTTTAAATAGCTTATTAGCCACGTAGTAATCTTCGGTTAACAGCTGCCCAGAAAGGTACGCTGCCACGCTGTGATTGCCATGCGCTGAGCGCACCGAGTTTAAGCGCTGCGCGACGGTGCTCAGCGCGGCGTCCCAGGTAACGTTGACACCATCCACTCGGGGATGGGTTAGGCGCCCATGATGACCCAGCGTTTCATGCAACGCCGACCCTTTGACACACAGCCGTCCGTAGTTGGCTGGGTGCTCAAGATCGCCCTCTACGGCGCACAGCGTACCCGCTTTCACGGTTGCCGTTACGCCACAGCCGACGCCACAATAGGGGCATGTCGTTTTCACCTGAGTCATAGCTACTCCTCGGGTTGCTCATTAACGCCACGCATAAAAAAACGCCCAGTCCTTTTCTCTAATGCGCTATATAAACGCATTGGGAGAAGAGGGCTGGACGTCGTTGCCACAGCGTATCTTCGTCGGTGCAGACTAATTCACTAACACCTGCCTATTTCCTGACAGTGACACATTTTAACGGCTACTTATTTTTCTAACGGCTTTGGAGTTATTCGCTGCCATCGCCTATCAATGCGCTTGCTGCTTATTAACTCATTTATTGTCTCGCTTATTGATTAGACAATTGCAAAAGACAGTCCGCCCTTCGCTATTTTAGAAATTAAATATTTAAAAACAGAAGCTTATAAATTAAAAAAATCATAGCTGATCATCTCAAATCCGCTCAGTCCATGCTAAATGATGCCTGGGAGTGCATACCAAGCACTTAACGCACCATTGCCGTGCAGGCTTACATTCGAGCAGCTAAGCTAGCCACCTTAAAAACCCCTCTAAGCAACTGACATAATTAAAAAAAACACAATTTAAAAACAGTTGGCTAGATAATTGCTTTTTAATTAGATATCAAGATTTTAAAAAATGCTATCGGGCAACGGCGCCCCTGCTACCTCTTCTGCTAAGAAGGTGTGGCAGGGGCGTTTTTTTTGCTTGGTGCTCAAGAAGCCGCAAAGACACAGAGGAGCCGCCCATGGAAACCACATCCCAGTGCTCATCCATTCGCCATCTGGTGATTATCGGAAACGGCATGGCGAGTCATCGTCTGATTGAGGCGTTGGTGAAACAGCCTACTCGCCCACAGTGCATCACGGTCATCGGTGCAGAGCCGACCCCTGCGTATAACCGTATTTTGCTCTCGCCGCTGCTCGCTGGTGAAATGCAGCCCGACGCACTGACGCTGCGCAACGCTGCGTGGTACGCAGATCAAGGCATCACGCTCATACTTGGCGAAAAAGTCGACACGCTTGATCGCGCCCATCAAACGCTCACCACCGATAGCGGCCGCACGCTTACTTACGATCACGTGGTATTAGCCACCGGCTCGCGCCCGGCAATGCCTAACATTCCAGGCATTGAGCTTGACGGGGTGCATGGCTTTCGCGACTTACAGGACGCCGCCGCGCTTGAGGCCATTGCCCTTCAAGGAGGCAATAGCGTGGTCATCGGAGGCGGTCTGCTGGGATTAGAAGCCGCCGAGGGGCTACGTAAACGCGGCAATAATATCCACGTTAGCGTGCTCCAGCGTAGCGAGCGGCTAATGAACCGGCAGCTGGATACGACCGCCTCGCACCTGCTGCAAAACACTCTGACTCAGCGCGGTTTGAATATCGTTACCGGCGCCCAGCTAGTAAGGCTAGAAGGCGACGCCCAGGGCCAAGTCACCAGCATCCATCTTGCTGATGGCCGCAAGCTGGCAGCGACCAGCGTGATTATCGCCGCCGGCATTACACCCAATGCAGCGCTTGGCCATCACGCGGGCCTAACCACAGAGCGTGGCGTTTTAGTCGATGAATACCTCACGACCAGTGATCCAGCCATTTCAGCGCTGGGCGAGTGCTGTCAGTTTAATGGTGCTACTTACGGCCTAGTGGAGCCGATTTGGCGGCAGGTAGAAGTGCTCGCCGCTACGATATGCGGTATCGCGACGCCTGGATACAAGGATGCCCCCAGCGCAACCAAACTCAAGGTCAGCGGCATTACGCTATATGCATTTGGCCCCACACAGCCCAGCGCTGAGCACGAGGTGCTGAGCTACCGCGACATCGAACGCGGCGACTATCGCCGGGTGCTGCTACGCAACGGGGAGATTGAAGGCGCGGTGCTTTACGGCGATACCGCGCTGGGCCCTTGGTACTTCAAGCAAGCACTCGCAGGTAGCAATCTTAATGACTGCCGCCAGGCGCTGCTGTTTGGCGCCGCAGATGCTGAAGTGCTGCTTAGCGCGGCGTCGGAAAATTCGTCTGTCTCTTACGCAAACTCATCTCACCCAACGCCGGAGGCGGCTTAGCTATGTCTGCTAAAAACTTGTCTGCTAAAAGCGGGTCTGCTAAAAACTTGCCTGCTAAAAAATTATCTATGCAAACAACGTCTACCCAACAGCAGCTTATTATTATTGGTAACGGCATGGTCGGCCATCACCTGGTCGAGCAGTTAGTCGAGAACGGTGCACTAGAACGCTATCAGGTCACCGTGTTTGGCGAAGAGCGCCACCGGGCCTATGACCGAGTACATCTTTCTGAGTATTTTAGCGGCCGCGATGCAGATGCTCTGGCGCTTTGCGAAGAGGATTACTACGCCCTTAGCAACGTGGAGCTGCGCAGCGGTGAAGCGGTGATCGAGATTGATCGCGCGGCTAAAGAAGTTATTACCGACCAGGGCCGCTACCCCTACGACCGTCTCGTGCTGGCCACCGGCTCCTATCCGTTTGTACCACCGATTCCCGGCAATGATCGTGAAGGCTGCCTGGTCTATCGCACGCTGGACGATCTTGATGCCATTCGCGCTGTCGCTGAAACGGCCACCACCGGCGTAATCGTCGGGGGTGGTTTGCTGGGTTTAGAAGCAGCCAATGCCCTGCGTGGTTTGAACTTAGACACCGCCGTTATCGAGTTCGCGCCGCGCCTAATGCCGATGCAGGTGGACAACGAAGGCGGCGAGCTGCTGCGCGAAAAAATTGAAGCGCTAGGCGTACAGGTGCTCACCGAGTGTGCGACGCAGCGTATTGAAGATGGTGAGGCAAGCCGCCATCGCATGGTTTTCCAGGACGAAAAGATCCTTGAAACCGACCTGATTGTTTTTTCAGCCGGCATTCGGCCTCGCGATCAGTTGGCGCGAGACTGCGGCCTGGAAATTGGCGAACGTGGCGGTATCGTGGTGGATAATCAGTGCCTCACCAGCGACCCTGCCATTCTCGCGATTGGCGAGGTGGCGCTATGGAACCAAAGTATTTTCGGTCTTGTCGCGCCCGGCTATCAAATGGCCAAAGCTGCATTTTCCACACTGGTGGGCGGCGACACGCGCTTTGCTGGCGCCGACATGAGTACCAAGCTCAAACTCCTGGGCGTGGATGTCGGTTCGATTGGGGACGCCCATGGCAACCAGAACCCTGGCGCTCGAATGTTCCGCTACCTGGACCCGATCAAGCAGGAATACCGCAAGCTGGTCGTTTCCAGCGACGGTAAAAAGCTATTAGGCGCTATGCTGGTCGGCAACAACGGCGTTTATGACACGCTATTACAGTATTATTCAAACGGCATTGAGCTACCTGCTGAGCCCGCGTCGCTGATTCTTCCCCAGAGCGGCGCGGCCCCTACCCTTGGCCCCGGCGCGCTGCCGGAAACGGCGATGATTTGCTCCTGCCATAACGTCAGCAAAGCCGATATTTGCGCCACGATTGACGGCGGCGCGGAGGATCTTGCTGGCGTAAAAATCGCCACGAAAGCTAGCACCGGCTGTGGTGGCTGTACCGCGCTGCTCAAAAGCGTGGTCGACTATGAGCTGGAAGCACGCGGCGTCGATGTCGATAAATCGATTTGCGAACATTTCGCCCATACCCGTCAAGGGCTCTACGATATTGTCCGCGTTGAAGGCATTAAAACCTTCACTGATTTAATTGAAAAGCACGGCAACCCCGATACTCACCGCCTAGGATGCGATATTTGCAAACCCGCCGTAGGTTCCATTCTGGCCTCCTGCTTTAACGAGCCCATCACCGATGCCGCGCATATTCCTTTGCAGGATACCAATGATACGTTCATGGCCAACATGCAAAAGAACGGCACCTACTCGGTCGTGCCCCGCGTAGCCGGTGGTGAAATCACGCCTGACAAACTGATTACCCTGGGTGAGGTCGCTAAAAAATACAGCCTCTACTCAAAAGTCACCGGCGGTCAGCGAATCGATTTGTTCGGTGCACGCCTGGAAGACCTGCCGGATATTTGGAGCGAACTGATTGCCGCCGGTTTTGAGACCGGCCACGCCTACGGGAAATCGCTGCGCACGGTCAAATCCTGCGTGGGCAGCACCTGGTGTCGCTACGGCGTGCAGGACAGCGTCGGCATGGCGATCTGGTTAGAGAATCGCTACAAAGGTCTGCGCTCTCCTCACAAGATCAAGTTTGGCGTTTCCGGCTGCACCCGCGAATGCGCTGAAGCACAGAGCAAAGATATCGGCATCATAGCCACCGAGAACGGCTGGAACCTCTTCGTCTGTGGCAACGGCGGCATGCGCCCGCGCCATGCCGAACTGTTCGCCACCGATCTTGACGATGAACAGCTCTACCGCACTATCGACCGCTTCTTGATGTTTTACGTCCGCACGGCTGATCGCCTACAGCGCACTTCCGTGTGGCGCGAAAATTTAGACGGCGGCTTGGCGTATCTTAAAGAGGTGATTTTGGACGATAGCTTAGGCATCAACGCCGAGCTCGAACGCCAGATGCAAACGGTGGTAGATACCTATCAATGCGAATGGGCAGAGGCTATCAGCGACCCTGAAAAGCTCAAGCGTTTCCGTAGCTTCGTCAACGATGACCGCCCAGACCCATCGATCATTATGACCTCCGAGCGCGGCCAGCTACGCCCAGCGTAAGCGATTCTGTGCACTGTCCCTGACACTGAATAAAACGAGGCACCCCATGACCGCAGCTGCATTGAAAAACGAAATGGATACGACAGGCTTCAACCACACAAAGACGTGGCAAAAAATCTGTACTAAGGCCGATCTAGTGGCCTTCTCTGGCGTTGCCGCTTGGTTTGAAACCGCAAGCGGCCCGGCCCAAGTGGCCATTTTCTATTTGCCGGTCGACCCAAACGCCGCGACGTTGCCTGGCCGCGCCACTGAACTTTACGCCCTCGACCACTTTGACCCATTCTCCAAGGCCAATGTGATCGCCCGCGGCATCGTCGGCGATATAAAAGGCGCGGCCGTCGTCGCTTCGCCTATCTACAAGCAGCATTTTCGCTTAGCAGACGGCCAGTGCTTAGAGGACGAAAGCGTCACGCTACGCACATGGCCAATCGCTTTTAAGGGCGACGCGGTTTGGATTGAGGGGTAGCGGTGGCGTACGTTTTAAGATGCGCAAAATGATCATCGGCACGCTGCAAGGCGTCTAACGATTTGGCTCGATCATGCTCAGCCAATAAGGTGCACAGCACTTCGGAGACGGCTAAGGCAGGAGTGAGAGTATGGAAGAAGCTGTAGCTTTCCGTAGCGCAAAAAATGGTGTGCGTGGACATCCCGACTAGCGGTGAAACCTCGCTGTCGGTGATCGAAAGAATGTCCAGCCCCTTGCCTTTAGCCAGCTTCGAAAGCGCTAGCGTCTCAGTCGCATAGGGTTTGATGGAGACGACGAGCACCACGTCATCCGCCGTCGCGCGGATGAGCGCGTCTCCACCGGTTCCCGCAGGCCCATCCAGATGGATCGAACGATCGCTTAACAGTGACATAACGTAATGGAAATGCCATGCAACGGAATGGCACGAGCGCAAACCTAACACGTATACCTTCCTCGCCGACCCCAGCCTATCGGCAACGGCTGCAAGCCGCTGCAGCGAATCAGGTTCGCTGAGCCTAGCAATCTGGGCGCTCAGCCCCTGCAGCATATGAGAGGCAATATCGCTTTTGGGCTGCTCGGTATCTTCGCTTTCGCGCAGGCGAACCTGCGCAGCAAAGCCGTCACTCCCCCGGCGCATCGCCGCGGCATAATGTGCCCGAAGTTCATCGTATCCCTGCATGCCTAAGAACTTTGCAAGCCGTGTCATCGTCGCGGGTTGCACCGCCGCATGACGCGCCAGCTCACGCATGGACACCAGGGCCACTTCGTCCGGATACTCAAGCACGTAGCGAGCGGCCTGCTGGAGCTGCCCCGACATGGCATCGTACTGGGCAATAATCTGCTCTCTCACGGGGTCGCTTTGCGCCATTCGTGTTGCCTCTTATCCAGCTCGTGTCAGTGATTCATCATTCGTAGCCAAGCCGCTGGGCCATGGGGTCCTCACCGCTAAGCAGCCCATGATTTAAACGTTACTGATCTAAAAAAACAATGATCTAAACGTTTTATTATAAATAAAATGATCCATTTGTTGCGTTAATCTGTAAAGTTGTGCCAATCTTCTTATCATCTCAAGCCCACACCGCCGAGTACTCAGGGCAGGGTAATAAGGAGCAGACTCTATGACACGTATTCTTCATCGCGGCATCGTCGGAACGCTGCCTCATGCTGCGTCGGCGCAGGGCGTCTACATCACTGATACCAGTGGACGCCGCTATCTTGATGGGTCGGGTGGCGCTGCGGTTACCAGTGTCGGCCATGCCCACCCAGAAGTGTTGACCGCCATGCGCGCGCAGATTGATCACCTTTGCTATGCGCACACGGCCTTTTTCACCACGGATGCCGCTGAAGCGCTTGCGGAGAAGCTCGTCGATTTAGCGCCCGAGGGGCTGAATTATGTCTACCTGGTCTCAGGGGGTTCAGAGGCGGTTGAAGCCGCTTTGAAGATGGCGCGGCAATACTTTGTAGAAGTTGGCGCTCCCCAGCGGCGTCATATCATCGCCAGGCGCCAGAGCTATCACGGCAATACCATCGGTGCTTTGGCAACGGGCGGCAACGCGATGCGCCGCCAACAGTTTCAGCCCATCCTGCCAGAAACTCATCACGTCTCGCCCTGCTATGCTTATCGCGATAAGGGCATTGATGAGTCATTCGAAGCTTACGCCGCGCGCCTTGCAGACGAACTCGAAGCCAAGATTCTGGCACTTGGTCCTGAGGAAGTCATGGCCTTCGTTGCCGAGCCCGTGGTGGGTGCTACGCTGGGTGCGGTCGGCTCGGTTGCTGATTACTTTAAACGCGTTCGCGCCATTTGCGATAAGTACGGCGTCCTGCTAATTCTTGATGAAGTCATGTGCGGCATGGGGCGCACCGGCACCGTGTTTGCCTGCGAACAGGACGGCGTCATACCGGATATCGTCACCATCGCCAAAGGCCTGGGTGGAGGCTATCAGCCCATCGGCGCGGTAATGCTGTCAGATAAAATCTACGCAAGCTTTGTCAACGGTTCCGGCCAGTTTCAGCACGGGCATACGTACATTGGCCATCCCGTTGCGGCTGCCGCTGCCAATAAAGTGGTTGAGATCATTGCTCGGCCGGAGACACTGGCCAACGTTAATACCATGGGCGCGAGGTTGCAGAGCGGACTTGAGACGGCTCTCGCGGCCTCCCCCCACGTGGGCGATATACGCGGTAGAGGCCTGTTCCGCGGTATCGAAATAGTCGCCGACCGAGAGCATAAAACACCTTTCGATCCGACTAAAAAGATTCATGCCAAGATCAAGCGCCAGGCCATGGCACGGGGCCTTATCAGCTATCCAATGGGCGGCACCATTGATGGCACTTACGGTGACCATATTTTATTGGCGCCGCCATATATTATTGAGCCCAGCGATATCGATCTGATCATTGAACGCATTGCCGATGCTATCAACGCCGCGATCGCAGAATAACGGCGATCACGCACTACTTGAACGGAGCCTCTCATGACGCCATCCCCCTGCCCACCTATTGCTGACGCTGACTGGCCGAGCGACATTGCCGATCAACGCGAAGGTTTTGCCGGTGCACTGAATGTTTATCGCACCATGGCGCACCACCCGGCCCTGCTTAAGGCGTGGGCACCGCTGCGCCAGCATGTAGTGAAAGAAAATGCGCTAGGGCCCGAGCTCACCGAAGTGGTGATTTTGCGCGCGGGCCTGCGTATGGAGGCGGCCTATGAATGGGCGCATCACGTTAGCCGAGCGCTCGCGCTGGGTTTCTCGGAGGCGCGGATCACGGCCATTCGAGGGATCCCAGAAGGCGTTGACGGCCTTATCGTTCAAGCCGTAGATGCGCTATTTGACGCACGCATGCTAGCGCCGGAGCAGGAGTCCGCACTAGCAGCTGCCATTGGACGCAAGGCAGTGATCGATCTAATTGCGATGGTGGGTTTTTATTCGGTGCTGGGCTATCTGCTCAAGACCTACGACACACCCCTTGATAACAATATTCAAAAAGAAGCAGAGAAAAGACCCGCGTTATTTTCGATAAACCCGACTGCCGCCTCTGTGTAAGCTGAGAAGGTCGTTACAACAGAATCGCCGCCTCTAGGAGGCGGCGATCTTGGCTGTGTAGGCGCCTATAAAGCACCAACTTAGCTATTCAGAAACGTAATCAGCGCCTGATTAAACTCCTTCGGATGGGTAGCATTGACGCCGTGGGGCCCGCCTTTGATGACTTCTAGCGTGGCATTAGGCAACATCTCTTGCGCCCGCTTACCGCTGACCTCCAATGGCACGATGCCGTCTGAATCGCCGTGCAGCACTAGCGTGGGGATATCAATACTCGGCAAGTCCTTACGGAAATCGGTATAGCTGAACGCTTTGATGCAGTCGTAAGTCGCTTGCGGTGAGGCAAAGGCAGCAATATCGCGGTGATAAAGACGGTTAGGCTCACTGACTAAATCGCTACGCTCACCCGCGGTAAAAAAGTCTTTGGTAAACCCGTCTAGAAACGCGAGACGATCACCGGTTACTCCGTCTAAAAACTGGTTGATCGTGGCATCGTCCAGTCCACCGTCCGGGTTGTCGTCTGACTTATACAAATAAGGCGGCACCGCCGATGCAAATATCGCTTTACTGACACGCCCTGTGCCATAGCAGGAGAGATAGCGTGCCACTTCGCCGCCGCCCATTGAAAAGCCCACCAAGGAGACATCATTCAGATCAAGGATCTCGATAAGCTTCTTTAGATCTGACGCTAGTGTGTTGTAGTCGTAACCACCGTCGGGCTGAGTAGACTTGCCAAAACCTCGACGATCATAGGTGATCACTTTATAGCCCGCCTCCACCAGCGCAGGAACCTGCTTTTCCCAGGAACGGCCGCTTAACGGCCATCCGTGGATGAGCACAACGGGCTTACCCGCTCCGCGAACTTCGTAGTAAAGCTCTACCGGCGTGCCTTTCTCCGTTCCTACGCTCAGCATTGGCATCGTTTAACTCTCCTATTGGGCGTCAAGTGAATCAAACAAACACATCATCAGATGTGAGAACTTATGTTAGAACTTACGATCCGGCTTGACCGTTAATGTGAGGCCGCATATTGAAGATTGAGCATGCACCGCCTCTGCGCTAACAAGCATTCGGTATGTATCTAGCAAAGTTGCTATGCTTACCGACTCTATTATCTCTGTGTGCATTGGAGCAAAAAAGTTCGTGAAGACAGAATCAAGTACGTTAGCGTTCTCTGCCTTTATGGCACTACTGATCGGCTGTGCTGGCATTACCGCCACGCTGGCGTCTAACTCTCAGGCGATCTTGTTGGATGGGTTGTTCAACCTTATCTATTTCAGCATAGCACTGGTGACGATTAAGGTAAGCAAGCTGGCGAGTCGTCCCGATAGTGAATCCTATCCGTTCGGGTATAACTATTTTGAGTCGCTGGTAAATCTATGCAAAGGGCTGCTGATTTTAGGCGTTTCTATTTTTGCCTTGGTGGATGCTGTCGCTGCGCTACTTACCGGTGGGCGTGAAATATCGGCGGGAATCGCCGTCCTGTATGCGCTCTTTGCCACCGCCGCCTGCTCGCTAACCGCCTGGGTGATGCATCGCAGCCAGCGTCATGTTAATAGCCCGCTGGTTAGCGCCGATAAGCTCAACTGGATGGTGAATAGCTTAATCTCTGCCGCGATCTTGATGGCGTTTTGCCTCGTGGTGCTTTTTGAGCAGATGGGCTGGTACACCGTGCTGCCCTATGTGGATTCAGTGTTGGTGATTGCCGTCGTTATTCTGTGCTTAGGTGTGCCGGTACGTATGGCTTCCCAAGCATTAAGAGAATTACTCAACAAAACGCCTGAAGAAGCTATCGCAGAGCCTGTACGCCAAGCCGTAGCGCGTGGCCTCGTTGACATTGATACCGTAGAGGTGCGCGTGCGCATGGTTCGCCCCGGCCGCATGCTGTATGTCATGGTGCACGTAGTGCTGCCCGAAACAGCTGATGTTTCAATCGCAAGCCAAGACGAACTGCGCGGCCGTATTGATAACGAAGTACGCCGTTATTACGCGCCGGTGGTATGCGATGTCGTGTTTACTGCCGATACCCGCTGGGCTGCACCCTCTTGTGGGCTATTGGTCAAAACGGACGTTTAAGTACCGATGACGCACTAACTACTGCGCCCTTCGCAACAAACCAATGGTGACGACGACTCCGCCAACCAATGCGAGCCCAAACAGCGTTAACGCGAGCGTATGGCCCACCGCATCAATCAGTATTCCCGTACTTATCACGGGAATACTGAAACCCATATAAGCCATCAGAAAATAGCCCGCGCTCGCTTGAGTAGACAACATACCGGCAATTTCTAATACGCCGCTTAATCCCCCGAGATAAATAAATCCATAGCATGCGCTGCTAGCGGCAACCGTGCCGAGCAGCACTACGAAGAGATAACCTTGAATCGCACCCCAAGCAATCAAGCTATAGGCCAGCGGTAGAATAACCAGCCCCAATACGGTTGCGGTACGGGGTGCCAGTTTTCTCGCCCAAGGTTGAAAAAGCACGCCGCAGCTGCAAATGCCAAAGATGGCAAACCCACTCCACGCCGATAAGCCGTGTTTCTGCAATGTCGATGGCAGTATCGCGATCACCAACCCCACCGTTGCCCAGGCTAGTAAAATCGCTAGCCCATACGCCAATGTTCCCGGCGGATAGCTTGGAAGGCGCAACATGGCGTTGTTAACCGAATTTGGCGCGTAATCATCGAGTGTGATAATCATCAGCAACGCCAGCGAGGCCGCCGCCAGGTAAAGCCATAGGCTTGGCGGCGATACGCTGGGCGCATGGAAGATAAACAGGCTGGTAACGGCAGCTCCCAACCCAAACCCAAGCGCCGTACTGGCCGTTACGTAGCTCGTGGCATCGTTCGTGGCATCGTTCGTGGCACTGTTAGTGGTATCGCTCTTTTGATCTTCAAAAAGCATTTGCATGTAAGCGGGCGCTACCGCTGACGTTAGCCCCATTCCGACACCCAGTAAAAAGCGAGCAATGCCCAACCCTAATAAACTAGGCGCCATCAGAGTAATAGCGGTTGCGAGCAGGCTTAGCAGCAAGGCAATTACGATTAATGGCTTGCGCCCCACTCGGCCTGCCAAACCGTTCAAACCGAGCAATACCGGCACAATGCCCGCCACGTAACAAGCAAAGGCGATGGTCGTAGCCCCTACGCCCAAGCCATTGCGAGCCGCTAGCGCGTCATAAAGGGGAGCCTGTAAATTAACCCCGGCAGTTATCATACACAGCGCAAACGCCAAGCGGATGGCGTTACATCGTTTCATGAGCGGTTCCTAACGGATCATTTTGTGAACCGCTAAGCTCGCATTTTCACCAACGCTGGATAAGGTACACTTAAGCACCATTATCCAAGCACTGTTCCACTCTTTTAAAGAACAGTTTAAATAACCGTTTCTAAGAATTGTTTTTAAGAACCGTTTCTAAGAACCGTTGAAAGCCACAGGACCACTCATGGAACTATCCATCAATCGGCATGGCGGTACGCCCATTGCGCAGCAGGTCGAAGCGAGCATTCGAGATTGGATTGAAACGCAGGGTTCGGGAGGTGGCCGTCGTTTACCTTCTATTCGCCGTTTAGCGGCCACGCATGACATTAGCCGTAATGCGGTAATCGAAGCCTATGAACGTTTGGTTGCAGCGGGATTGGTGTGTTCCCGACGTGGTTCAGGATTTTATGTCGCGGATAGCACTGCATCGCTAGTCTCACAGCCATCCATTAATGGCGCATTGGAAGAGGTCACAAACGGCTTGTGGGGGCTTTTCAATGCCAATGAGCACACGCTCAAGTTAGGCTGTGGCTGGCTGCCCAGCCATTGGCGAGAAGGAGACGACCTAACCCATGCTATTCGCCACGTAGCACGCAGCAGTCGCGCAGGAATTTTCGAATACAGTACGCCTCAAGGGCCCTTAGCACTGCGCGAGTTGATTCAAGAGCGTTTGCGTATGCTCGCCGTGGGTGTGGACGCACAGCAAATCGTGATGACCGGCGGAGGTAGCCACTCGCTCGACCTGATAATAAGGATGCTTTTGGAGCCCGGTGACGTGATGTTTGTAGAGTCGCCAGGCTATTATAATCTGTTTGGCCTACTGCACTTACAGCGCATTCGCGTCATAGGCGTGCCTCGCCTTGCCGACGGGCCCGATATCGAGCGTTTAGAGCAATTATTAGCCGAGCATCGCCCTAAGCTTTTCTACATCAACAGCGTTTTTCATAACCCTACCGGCAGCACCCTAACGCCCGCCATTGCGCATCGGGTATTACAGCTGGCGGAACAGCACGATTTTCAAATTATCGAAGACGATATCTACGCAGATTTCCAGCATACACCCACCTCGCGCTTAGCAGCGTTAGACGGTTTAAACCGGGTTTTCTACCTTGGCAGCTTTTCAAAAAGTCTTTCTTCTTCGTTACGCGTAGGCTTTATCGCCACCCCGCCAACGCTGGTACAGCGCTTGGTCGATATCAAGATGTTGACCAGCATCTCTGCATCACGCTTTGCCGAACAGGTCGTCATTATCATGCTGCAAAACGGTAGCTACCGAAAGCTCACCGAACGGCTAAGAACGAAGCTATCCAATCAAATGGCGATGGCACTCACGATGCTCAAAAAAGCGGGCTGGGAGATTTATACCGAGCCCGCGGGAGGAATGTTTATTTGGGCGAGGCCACCCTCTGACATCTCGCCCGAGAGGGTGTCTGAACTGGCTAAGCAGTGGGAAATCACGCTATCGCCGGGGCATTTATTCTTTGCTGATCACCAGCCCACACCGTGGCTACGCCTTAACGTTGCTTATATGCAGGACCCAAGGGCAAAAGCGTTTATTGAAGCGGTGAGCTAACAGCATTCTGCTAAGCGAGTCTTGCACAACAGACTATTAGCGCCGTCACCTCACCGGCTAGCGAAGCAATTAACTCGCTAATGCATTGAGTTCGTCATACAGCGCTTTGGGGAACGTGACGCCATTAGCATGACTTCTTTCCCGAGCTTCAAAGCGCCGCTGTGAAGGCAAGCGTGCGCCTTGGCCAAGAATACTGTCGAAAAGAACTTCGGCATGTTTGAGATGGCTTTCGGCCTGGCTGCCGAGAAAAGCCTCAGGTGACATCGCAATAATCAGCTCACCATGAAAGGGCTTGCCGGTTTTCTCGGCATTCGCCGCTTGGGTTTCGTGGCCAAGCAAGTCACCGATTAGCGGGCCGGCTAACAGCTCCACCATAGTAGAAAGCGCAGACCCTTTATAGCTTCCAAAGGGCAGCATGGCACCCGCTAGTGCAGCCACCGGATCGGTAGTGGCTTTGCCTTCATCATTGATCGCCCACCCGTGGGGAATCGACTTACCCGCGCGCCGATGAAGCTCTATCTCACCGCGAGCGACCACGCTGGTGGCAAAATCAAACGTATAGGGCGTTCCATCAGGGCGCGGCCAGGAAAACGCGATGGGATTGGTACCCAAAAGAGGCAAAGTGCCGCCTGCCGGCGCTACAAACGCGTGACTTGGCGTCATTGCTAGCGCCACCAGCCCTTCTGCAGAAAGCGCTTCAACCTCAGACCACAGCGCCGAAAAATGAAAGCTATTATTAATCGCGAGAGCCGCAATCCCATTCGCTTTAGCTTTTTCTATCAGCATAGGCTTACCAAGCTCAAACGATAGCAGTGAGCAACCCTTATTCGCATTGACCTTAACAACGCTCGCCGCCTGATCCGTAATGCTTGGTTCAGCATCGGTATCAACACCACCATTTAAGGCAGTTTGGACACACCCAATCAGCCGATATAAGCCATGCGAGTGGCACTCATCACGCTGTGCCGCCAAGACGCTTTTGGTAATCGCATCGGCATGGGCCTGACTGAAGCCGTTTTTAATGAGCACCTTTTTACTCAGCGTTTCGGCTTCCTGCAGAGAAATCGTAATATCATCACTCATAGCATCACCTAACTAATTATCTTTATTGGCATTTCTATTACGCAATAAAAAAGCAGGTACCGAGTACCTGCTTTCTATTCGCCTAGCGTTCGAGCGTTTTTACAGTTCGCGCTTACCGTCAACTAAGCGTGTAGTACTCAGAGGATTACCATCTTTCAGCGCCTCGGGTAGCAGGCCTGCTGGCAATGACTGATAGCAAACGGGGCGTAGGAAACGGTGGATAGCCGCCGTGCCTACTGACGTAGTGCGGGAATCAGACGTTGCCGGGAACGGACCGCCGTGTACCATGGCATGGCACACTTCAACGCCAGTGGGCCAGGCATTGGCAAGAATACGGCCAGCCTTGCGCTCAAGCGTAGGTAGCAGTGCTTTGGCAGCATCCAGGTCTGCGTCATCCATGTGTAGCGTAGCGGTTAGCTGACCTTCAAGCTGTTCAGCCACACGTTTTACTTCGGCGTCATCAGCGCATTCGATCACTAAAGAGCTGGCACCAAACACTTCAGCCTGCAGCGCTTCTGAAGCAAGAAAGTCGTTCGCTGAAGCGGCAAAAAGGGCTGTCTGGCATTGGTAATCACCACCTGTTTTACCGCGAGCAACTTCACGCACTTTATCCGCACTGCTCCAGCTAGCAACACCCTCTTGATAAGCGCTATGGATGCCTGGAGTGAGCATGGTCTGTGGACCGCTGGCTTCTACTGCGCCTTTCGCAGCGTCAATGAAGGCGTCCAACTCAGGGCCTTTCACCGCGATGACGAGGCCGGGGCTAGTACAGAACTGGCCAGCGCCCATGTTGAGCGAACCAATAAAGGCTTCGCCTAGCGCCTTGCCACGCGATTTCAGCGCCGCGGGCAATAAGAACACAGGGTTAATGCTGCTCATCTCGGCATAAACCGGAATCGGCTGCGGCCGCGCCTGAGCGGTTTTCATTAGCGCCGTACCGCCACTGCGTGAACCGGTGAAACCCACCGCTTGAATGCGCGGATCGTCGACCAGCGCCTGACCGATTTCTCGACCGGAGCCGAACAGCAATGAAAAGACACCTTCAGGCAAGCCACAAGCTTTAACGGCTTTTTGAATCGCCCGCCCCACCAGCTCAGAGGTACCTGGGTGCGCAGAGTGACCTTTTACGACCACTGGGCAGCCCGCGGCTAATGCAGACGCCGTGTCGCCACCGGCAACCGAAAATGCAAGCGGGAAGTTGCTGGCCCCAAACACAGCCACTGGGCCTAGTGCTATATGGCGCTGGCGCAAGTCAGCGCGCGGAAGCGGCTGGCGATCTGGCATGGCAGGATCAATACGAACATCCAACCACTCTCCTGCACGTACAACGGAGGCGAATAAACGTAGTTGGCCGCAGGTTCTGCCACGCTCACCCTCAAGACGCGCCTGAGGAAGCCCAGATTCCGCCATCGCACGCTCAATTAATTCGCTGCCAATAGCTTCAATTTCACTAGCGATCGTTTCAAGAAACGTAGCGCGCTCTTCAAGCGATGTTTCTCGATAGGTGTTATACGCTGCTTCGGCCAGCTCGCAAGCTTGCTCAACGTGTGCTCGACTGCCGCCTGCATATACTGGCTCTAAGGATTCGCCGGTTGCGGGGTTTACCGCTTGGATATTGGCCTGTGTACCGGTTACTGATTTTTGGCCAATTAGCATTTCGCCTTGAATCGTCATACGTTGCTCCTCATATGGTTCAGTGATATCACTGGTCGCGATATTTTGCGTACATGTTGCGCGCCCGGTTAAGGTGCTGAAACATCGTTTCACGGGCGGCTTGGGCATCGCGGGAAAGAATGGCTTCAATAATGTACGAGTGCTCTTCTTGAACCCTTTCCAAGTAACGTTCGGAAGAAATCGGGTTAATATCGGTACTCAGCAGCTTGGCGCGCGGAATCACGCTCTGGCTCCACTGCTTGTAAAAAGATTGGAAAAAAGGGTTTTTAGTTGCCGTTGCGATGGCAAAGTGAAAAAGATAATCCTCTTCCCGCGCCTGGCTTTTCTGGGCAAATGCATTGCTAAATGCTAAATGTTGGGTCTCTAATCGCTGACGGTCTTCATCATCATGGCGCAAAGCTGCCAGCTCAGCTGCTGCGGGCTCTAGCGTCAAACGCAGCTCCAGAAGATGTAAAATATCTTCCACCGTAGTCGGATTGATACGCTCAGCAGGCCGTGCTTCTAAACTAGAAGAACGCAGCACCGTGGTACCTACGCCACGTCGTGTTGCTACCAGCCCCAGGGATTTAAGATGGGTAATTGCCTCACGGATGACGGTGCGACTCACCCCAAAGGAATCGCAAAGGCTGTTCTCTGTAGGTAGCTTTTCCCCCACGCTGACCTTGCCTTGAGTGATCAAAGCTTCCAATTGATCGGCCACGTGCACGGACAAGCTTCCCTGTTTAGCAATTTTATGAAAACTTAAATGCATGTTATCCGACGGCATATTAGACACCTTTAATAATGCAAACCTGATGTAGCAACAGGTTTAGTTAAATACATCGCTAGCGCATTAATGCTGGCCGTTTAGGATCAAACTCCCATCCAGGAATCAGAAACTGCATCGCCATTGAATCATTTCTCTGTGTGGCACCTAACGAATTGTAAAGGTTGTGCGCCGCCTGGAGTCTATCTTCATCGAGCACAACGCCTAGCCCGGGCGTCGTTGGAACCGTTAACTTGCCATCGCTAATACGTAAGGGGGCTTTAGTAATACGCTGGCCATCTTGCCAAATCCAGTGAGTATCAATCGCCGTAATGTCACCAGGGCAAGCCGCGGCAACGTGCGTCATCATCGCTAATGAAATATCAAAGTGGTTGTTACTATGTGACCCCCACGTCATGCCCCACTCGTGGCACAGTTCGCCAACTTTGACAGCACCTTGCATCGTCCAAAAGTGACAATCCGCCAAAGGGATATCCACTGCATTCAATTGAACGGCGTATTGGAGCTGCTTGAAATCAGTCGCGATCATGTTGGTGGCCGTTGCTAAACCAGTACGCTTTTTAAACTCGGCCATGGTTTCGCGTCCCGAATAGCTTTCTTCCTGGCCACAGGGGTCTTCTGCATAGCTCAGCAAGTGCTTAATCGGCTCTAGAATTCGAACCGCGTCATCAAGCTTCCAAGCGCCGTTAGGGTCAAGCGTCAGACGCGCATCAGGGAAGGCGTCGTGCAAAGCGCGGATGCAATCGGCTTCGTCTTCACCGCTTAACACCCCGCCCTTTAGTTTGAAATCTTTAAAGCCGTAGCGTTCATAGGCTGCTTTGGCTAAATCGACAACGGCATCTGGCGTCAGCGCTTCCTGGTAGCGTATTTCATCCCAACGGTCTTGGGGATTCTTTGCCTGAATATAGGGTAAGTCTGTCTTACCGGGGTCGCCTAACAAGAATAGATAGCCTAGCACATCGACTTGGTCACGCTGGCGCCCATACTGGCCAAGCAAATCTGCCACGGGCAGCTGGAGCGCCTGGCCATAGAGATCCAACAGGGCAGACTCGATACCGGTAATAACATGCACCGCAACCCGTAAGTCGAAGGTTTGACGGCCTCGCTCTTCACGCCCATTTTTAGCGAGCATCAGACGTACTTGATTAAGCGTTTGCTTAACATTATTGATAGGTGAGCCTTCCACTAACACACGGCACTTGGCTAGCCCACTCAGGATGCCTGCGCTGGAAGGAATTTCACCCACCCCTTTATTGCCTGCCGTATCTTCGAGGATAACCACACAGCGGATAAAATAGGGCGCATGCCCGCCGCTCAAATTAAGTAAAAAACCATCGTATCCTGCAACAGGAACCACTTTCATTGATTTAATCTTAGGAAACATATGACGCACACCCCTTTTATTATAGACCTCAATAGAGCGATCGTTTTCGGAATCAGATTACGAGTACCGAATAAACAAGGCGAAGCTGCTATTGATACTCAGCCGAAGATTAAGCTGCTTACAACTGGCTCTTCTTAATTTAAACGTCCTTGGCTACTAACCCGCGAGTTCACACACAGAACGCCACAGCATGTCGTCGATAACAACCGGCTCTTCTCCGTATCGCTGGCGAGAAGTAGACTCGCCTGGCCAGCGTACGGGGCTACCCGGCTCAGCAGGCGTGGTAGCGGCCAGATGAGACTGGATACCCTCAACAATGTTATCGCAAGCGTCACGCCCACCAAGTTGTTCAGGGTCAAAAATCATAAAAATTTGGCTACTTCCGCCGCCGCTACCACGCTGAACGTTATCAATTTCATGGCTAGGGCGCCCTTGAGATAGCAGGGCAGCCAACGCATCAAGCAGAACCGCTAATCCAGAGCCTTTCCAATAGCCTGTTGGCAGTAAACGACGCGTGGCTGCTATCACTGCAGGGTCACGACTCAACTGCCCATGCTCGTCAAAACCTCCGTCGATGGTTAACTGCTCTCCCTTCAATTGAGTCGTCTGAAGCTTACCGTATGAAAACTGAGACATCGCCATATCTAACACAAGAGGCCCTGTGCTATGCGGCACAGCCATCACCAGGGGGTTATTGCCAATCGACTGAGATGCCCCACCCCAAGCAGGCATGCAGGATTCGGTGTTAGTCCACATAATCGTAGCGAAACCTTGCTCAACCGCGTGCCAGCCGTAGCTTCCTCCACGCATCCAGTGCGTTGTGTCGCGTAGCGCGACCAGTCCCATACCGTGCTCACGTGCCAACGCAATAGCTCTTTCTGTCGCATGAAGTGCGTTAATCACACCGATTCCAAAACCACCATCAAGTACCTCAATCGCCCCCATTCGTTGCACAAGGCTTGGCTGAGCGTCGATATCGACCCAGCCGCGCCCGACATATTCAATGAACCGGGGAATCCGACCGATGCCATGAGAAGGTACGCCGTCGCGAGTGCTTTCAGCATGAATTCTCGCGCAAGTCGCAGCAGCATCAGGATTTAGTCCTGCCTTTAATAAAGACCTTTCAATAGTATTCCGAAGCGTTTCAAAATCGACATTAGCCATAACTTACTCCAGCTTAAAAAAAGGCCACTACTGCGAGTGGACATCGGCACCCTAATTGCCACACATGACGGCTGTGGATCAATAGCGTGCAGCAAGCCATCTTAGACATTGAAAAGGATTTCAGACGGTATCTAAGTAGCGCGCGGATGTTTGCTACGGTAGTTCTGCCATAGAGTCAAAGCCAATAATCCTGCGGCTATAACTAAGAAGGTAACGCTGATAGGTCGCGTGAAGAATGGCGTCCAATCGCCCTCGAACGACTGCAGCCCTCGGCGCAGATTTGATTCAGCGATAGGTCCTAGAATGAGTCCTAGAATGACCGGCGCTGTCCCAAAATCGTAACGATTAAGGAAATAGCCTAAAACGCCGAAGCCCAGCATCAAATAAAGATTAAATACGTCTCCATCCACACCGTACACGCCAATGAAACAGAACACTAAAATCGCGGCCAGCAGCTGCTTTCTAGGAACCATAAGTACACGAATGAATAACTTGATACCCAGGCACATGATTAACAGCATGAAGAAGTTGGCGACAAGATAAGCCAAGAAGATGCCATAAATCGTACCGCTTTGATCAGCGAAAAGAAGCGGACCAGGCGTGATGCCTTGAATCATCAAGCCGCCTAGCAGTACGGCGGTAGCAGCTTCGCCTGGGATACCCAAGGCCAAGGTAGGAATCAGCGCACCACCGAGTAGTGCGTTATTAGCACTCTCAACCGACACAACACCTGGCGCGTAGCCCTTTCCAAATTTCTCGGGAGTTTTAGAGAAACGCCGAGTTTGATCATAAGCCACTAGCGAAGCAATGCTACCGCCCGCTCCTGGTATCGGCCCAACGACTGAGCCAGATGCGATGCCTATCAATAGAGCCTTCCAGTGTTTCAGCGTCTCAACAAAGAGCGGTCGTGCGTTATCAATTCGGTGCGCACTTTCTTTCATCCGCTCATACGGATCATATTCAAAGGCATCTTTGAGCACTTGAGAGATCGCAAAAAGACCGATTAACGCAGGGAGTAAATTAACACCGGTTAATAGCGATAGTTCGTCGAAGGTAAAACGCCCTACCCCTGTAATCGGATCGGTGCCAATAGTTGAAATGAAAAAACCGATCAGTCCGGCAATCAGTCCTTTAAGTAACGATTTACCCGCTACTGAAGCAATAATCACTAAGCCGAATATACTTAGGGAAAAATACTCGGCTGGGCCAAATCGCAGCGCAAACTCCGCAATTGGCGGGGCCAGCAAACTAAGAATAACCATGCTCGCCACGCCGCCAAAGAACGAAGCAACAATTGCCAAACCAAGCGCACGACCTGCTTCGCCCTTCTGCGCCATTGGAAAACCATCAAAGGTAGTCGCAACCGATGAGGGAGTACCAGGTATATTTAATAAAATAGCAGGAATGGATCCGCTCGCACCGGCACCACAAAGCGCGCCAAGCAGCATACCTATTCCAGCCACAGGCGGCATACCAAAGGTTACCGGCAAGAGTAAAGCAATGGCCATCGCTGATGTTAATCCGGGGAGCGATCCCATGATGATACCGAGCAAAGTGCCGCCAGCTATAGCCAGCAATGTGCCCCACTGCAACACCATACCTAGGCCGTCTATATAACCGGACATAATAAAAGCCTCCTAAAGCTCAGGTGAAAGATATATCCGGTCACGTGGGGAGTGGGATATTAAAAAGCTCGGTGAATACATAGAAGATACCCAGCGTTAGTAAGAGGGCGAAGACCAATGTGGCAATTAGCGACTTCCCACGCTCGATAGCCGAAAGCGACGCCCATACTCCACTTACAAAAGCGAGCCCTACAACGCAGACAAAAGTAAAAAGCGCAGTGCTGGCGATATAGCCAAGAGGCTCAAAGCTCACAATGTAGCCAATGAGCAATAAGATAATAAATAGCCACTGCGCAATACTGCGTTTGCGCGAAACACCAGCCGATTGTGATCTCGCACCTGCAGCCATCCGCCATTCGTTAACGTCCTTCACCAAACAGGGAAGCGCTAACAAAAAGATCAGCCCTGATAAAAGCTGAGGGAAAAAGGCAGGAGAAAGATCGCCAACAATCTCGAAGTCGGGTATACCTGAGGCGACTACAAAGGCAATTGCCGATGTAATCATCAAAAACAGATTGAAGAGTGGCTTTCCAATATCACGTTCCATAAATAAAACTCCAACCACTCCTTAGTGGCGACACTAGCAACTATATTAACGACGATTTTTATGAAAGTCGGTTTTAGTGGTCGTGCTGCCAAAAATTCTGGCAGCACGCAGGAGCGCTATTATTTTGCCAAGTCTCCGGCAGCCTCCAGCATAATTGCGGCTGATTCATCGATGAAAACATCAAGTTCATCGCCATAAAGAGGAGCTAGCTCAGTTCCCAGGTTATTAGCGGTTTCTTCATAAGAGCCGTCTTCAACGATTTGCTGAATTGCAGCAACCCACTGTTCTTTAACGTCGTCGGGCAGACCTTGAGGCCCAACGAGACCGCGCCATACGCTAATCGTCAAATCATAGCCAGACTCTTGAAAAGTCGGTACGTCAGGCAGATTATCACTGCGCTCAGCATAGGTTGTCGCGAGAGCATTTAGGCGGCCAGCTTCAAGTCCTGAACGTAGTTCAGCACCACCAAGCACCACGGCCTCAACGTGACCACCCATTACCGCTGAGATAGCTTCAGAGCCTCCAGGATAGGGAATCAAATTAAAATTTGAGCTAGTGATGTTAGCAATAGCATTAGCGGTGATATGCGCTGACGAGCCGATACCGGAAACACCGACGCGAACTGAACCAGAAGAAGCGGCTTCGATCAAACTGTCGACAGTTTGGTAAGGGCTTTCGCTGCTAACGGCAAGCAAATATGGCTCTTCGACAACTTTTGCAATAAAGTCAAAATCTTCGTGAGTAAAAGGAACATTACCCATGGCTTCAAGCGAGAGCATACCGGTACTTGCCGCCATCATCGTATAGCCATCAGCAGCAGAGGCTACACCCCGGGACAAACCAACGGCACCGCCGCCACCTGCAATATTACGAATGACCAACGTCTCACCTAGCTGCTCTTCTAGCAGCGGCTGCAGCGCTCGAACGAAGGTGTCATTACCCCCTCCAGCTGAGAACGGCACGATCACTTCGATACTCTTATTCGGATAATCGTTAGCTAGTGCCTGGCCTCCGGCAACCATACCTATGGCGAGTGTTAGCGTGCTCAATAAATTTTTCATTATTTGTTTACCTTTTATTGATATTGAAAAGCCCAATTGTTTATTAGATGGATCCAGTACATCGGGTCGTGCGAGAAAGCCTAGCGAACCAGTGCCGGTCGGTTGGGATCGAAGGCCCAACCATCAATCAAATACTGCATGGCTGTAGCGTCGCTTCGTCCACCTGAGGGCAGGCTACGATAAAGCGCATTGGCTTTCTCAATTTCGCTCATGTCGACCTCTACACCCAGCCCTGGAGCGTCGGTCACAGCTATCTTGCCATCGACGATTTCCGGCGGATTGCGGGTTAGGCGCGCATCACCTTCCTGCCATATCCAATGAGTATCCAATGCGGTTGTGCGCCCTACAGCCGCAGCACCGACTTGAGCAAACATGGCAAGTGAAATATCGAAATGATTATTCGAGTGCGACCCCCACGTCATGCCGTGGTCTTGGCAGAGCTGAGAAACACGCACCGCCCCCGATAGAGTCCAGAAATGCGGGTCGGCGAGAGGGATATCAACTGAACGTAACATCAGCGCATGGGCCATTTCGCGCCAGTTGGTAGCAACCATATTGGTAGCAACAGGCAGGCCCGTCGCATGGCGGAACTCAGCTAGAATTTCTCGCCCGGAAAATCCTTGCTCTGCACCACAAGGGTCTTCAGCGTAGGCGATCACACCATGCAGGTCTTTACATAAACGAATTGCTTCATCAAGTGACCATGCGCCGTTAGGATCAATAGTGGTACGTGCATTTGGAAAAGCATTATGTAACTCGGTGACGGCCTCAATCTCTTGCTCACCGGGTAACGCGCCGCCCTTAAGCTTGAAGTCTTTAAAACCGTAACGATCATGAGCGGCTTGCGCTAGCTCCACAATCCGCTGCGGCGTCATCGCGACTTCATCCCGCTGACGGTACCAATCGTGGCTTAGCCCTTCGGAACCACGGCGAAAATCTAATGGAGTCTTATGGCCGTCGCCAATGAAAAATAGATACCCCAGCACATCAACGCTATCACGTTGCTTACCATTGCCCAGAAGCTCTGCCACCGGCACACCAAGAAATTTACCCATGAGATCTAGCAGTGCGGCCTCAAGTGCAGCGACCGCATTAATACGCAGCTCGAAGGTCCATGAGCCCTTACCGAAATCCTCGGAGTCAGCGCTGAGCCCCACGTTATGTAGCGAGGAAATCATAGAGCGCAACTTACTGATTGGCTGGCCCACCACACGCTCTCGAGATCGTTCAAGTGACTGCTGGATCGTTTCACCACCTGGCGCTTCACCGACCCCCACGTTCCCAGCGTTATCCTTAAGAATAACCAGGTTGCGCGTAAAAAAAGGCGAATGCGCTCCACCGATATTGAGCAGCATGCTATCGCGACCAGCAACTGGGATAACCAGCATTTCGGTTATCGTGGGAGTACCGTGGCTCGGCATAAATATGCCTCCATTAGATGTTTTTAGTACGCTTGCCATCATTCTCATGATGATTTTTGCACAAACCAATTACTCGCTATGACCAATAGCTAACACTTAAAGAGATTTTGCCTTCTCAATCAGCCTTTCAAGCTGTTGACACTCGTCTTTGGTTGGCATAACTAACGGAGCACGTACTCTACCTGCCGGGCGGCCAACAATTTCAGCGCCGGCTTTAATCAAGCTGACGGCATAGCCGGATTTTTGATCACGTAGGTCTACAAACGGAATGAAAAAGTCGTTGGTAATTTGTTTAACAACGTCTTTATTTCCTTTACGCAGTTCCTTGTAGAAGGTAACCGCCATATCAGGAACGAAGTTGAATACCGCCGAGGAGTAAGTATTCACGCCAATAGAGAGATAGGCTTCGGCAAAGATTTCAGCCGTAGGAACACCGCCGATATAGGACAGACGATCGCCAACCGTTTTGATAATTTTGTTTAACGCCTGAATGTCACCTTTGCCATCTTTCAAACCAATCAGATTGGGGCAAAGATCGGCAAGCCGCTGAACGGAAGGAGCCGTCATAATACCGTTGCCGCGATTGTAATAAATCACGTTTAGCTCAGTAGAGTCACACACTTGGCGTGCATACTCGACCAACCCATCCTGTGGGCACTCGGTAAGGTATGGAGGCATTAAGAGAATGCCATCAGCGCCCGCCTCTTCTGCCGCCTTTGCAAACGCCACGCTTGCTTCAACGCTCAACCCAGCGCTAGCAATAACGGGCAGTCGGCCATCAATGACCTCAACCGCAACGCGAACAATCTCACGGTACTCATCAAGCGAAAGACTAAAAAACTCACCCGTGCCGCCAGCTACGAAAACGGCTGAGATTTCATGGCTGATAAACCACTCTAAACGCTCACGATAGCTCGCCTCATCAAAGCGGCCTTGGCTATCAAAATCGGTAATAGGAAATGATAGCAGGCCATCGCCAATGGCATTTGTTACTGCTTCTTTTGAAAATTTCAAGTTGCACCCTCTTTTATAAATGCGTTGATCCCTGGGTGAGCTAGTACCATCGAGCCGCCCAACGCCTAATGTAATACATCATACAACCATGAAGATAAGTACCTCACGCTGGGGAAGCAAGCAGAACCCGCGAAATCTAAACCAAAGTAGTAGGCCAAAACTGGCAATGATCATTATAATTAGATATTAACGACCCAATCTGGCCTAAACAACGCTGGGTTGAATTCATCCGGATAACCACCGGGATTGGCAAGAATCCGAGTGCCGTTACGCAAAATATCGACCGGCTCATGAACGTGCCCATGAATCCATACATCCATTTTGCCCATTAAATGAGGAAGATGAGAGGCAAACGCAGGGGAAAGGTCATCGCCTAAATATTGACCGGGAATGCAGTCGTGAAGCGGTGCATGATGGCTGATCACCACCTTGGGGCCATCAAACGGCTGTGCGAGCTCCCCTTCGAGCCAATGACGCGCCTCACTATGCAGCTGGCAGCTTTCTTCAGGCGTAAAAATGCGCTCTGGCGCGGTTTGGACGATGCGAAAATCAGGCATATAGCGTAGTGCTTTAGACAGGGTATCAGCCGGATTTTTTGTTGGATCACCGGCGTAAAGCGCAAAATCGGTCCATAGCGTGGTGCCGTAAAAACGCACGCCGTTCAGCGTAATGCTACGACTATCCAGTAGCTCAATCTCGAGCCGCTCGGCTTCTTCTGCCAGCCCCTCGCGCAGCAATGGCAGGCAGGTATTATAGAACTCGTGATTACCGGGCACGTAGATAATGGGTGTGTTTGGAAAGCTCCGGCGAGCCCAGGCAAGCCCCTCACACTGGCGGTGAATATCGCCCGCCAGGATGACCACGTCAGCCTCAACCTCAGGCAATTCGCGGTATCCATCAAAGTACTCCAAGTGTAAATCAGACAAAATACGCAGGCGCATTGGCTCTCCTCTTACTCGTCACTCAGAGCGAAATTTAGCGCGAAATCTGCTCAACAAATTGGCTTACCAAGCTCACCACATCGGCTTCACATTCACGGTGAGGTACATGATGGATATTTGCCAGTATTTCGCAATGTGCGGGGCCGTTAAGATGGCGCACAATGCTTTCCGGCTGCCGACGAGAACCATACTCATCGTTTGCCCCATGAATGATCAAGCTGGGGCACTTGACGCGCTCAAGCGCAGGCACTAATGACCAGTTTTCAAACGCTGGATTCAGCCATGTTTCTGTCCAGGCATTGAGCACCCAGCGGGCTTTATCGCCGTGGTATTTGGTTAGCTTAGCAAGCTGCTCTGGTGCCTGAAATGCGGCCTGGGCTTCTACGATGCCGCTTCGCGTGCGCTGTTCATTAAAGGCCTGCGCAGAAATAGTGACTAAACCATCGCAATCATCGGCGTAAGCCCCCGCACACTGAACGGCCATACAGCCACCCACGCTGTGCCCCATCGCGATAAAACGCTCTACGCCCAAAGCATCGCGAAGCGCTGCAAACCCTTGGCTGGGTTCATCATCGATAAAACTTAACGGCAGAATATCGTTACGCGCGGCAGATAGGCCAAAACCAACGCGGTCATAGGCAATCACGCGACGCTGGGTGGCGACGCATAGCGCCGCGGAAAAGCTGCGCCATAGCGCAACGCAACCTAAAGAGTCGTGCAGCAAGACGATGGGGCTTTCAGGCATTTGTGTATTACTTGGCTGCCAGGTGCGCGTAAACAGGCGGCCATCGGGCACATCGACCCACTGGTCATGCTGTTCGAAAGAGGATAAGGCTGAGTTCGTCATTAGCAGCTACGTGATTTTTATTAGTTGACGATGAACATAGCACGCCAGCGCGGTGGCTCCAATGATTGCCAATGTGTGCCGGCTAGATTGTCAGGAATGCTTCTTACGCAAAATGCTGCGATGCAGCAAAAAACAGCTATACTAGAGATGTTGTCCCACTAGGAGGGCCACAAAATGACATTTCTAACGTTACACCCTGCGCGCGATAGTGAAGTTCTAGCGTTCTGGAGCTTAAACGCCCAGTGGCATCGTGCCGCCGCCGAAGCACTGACAGCCTATTTAGGTTAATTCAGCTGCTTTTGCTACCCCAAGACCAAAAGATAAGCCATGCAGCCGGAATAATTTCCGGCTTTTTAAATTTTATGAAAACCTTTTCCATTCAAAGATATAATAGCGCTAACGCACCTTATGTAAGCCCAGGCTTACATAAAATAGCCGATTACCTACACCGTTTGGACTATCACAAGCCTCTGAAAGCCCTTACTATCGTGACCAATAGCGAAAATGCTGCTGCGCACAATACAGGCTCTATAACAAAATGTTGCATGCATTTCTGTCATGCACCTCTGACTAATGTCCCTTTAAATAAAGGAGTGAACGCCATGCAATATTCAAACGCCCAAGCTCAAACATTAAACGACGATGTCATGGAAGTATGGGCACAGCGCGCAAGGCAGCAGCTAGCTGCCCTTGATGCTATTAAGGATTTCCTGCGCTAAAGCAATTGCTCAAGATCTGTTTCAGACCCCCAGCGCCTCGTATGAACGAGGCGCTTTTTTATAGCCAGTTAGTTTCTGGAGCGTCGGCACTGTCGAGCTGGGCTAGGAAGGTATCTTGTAGAATATACATTCGTTTTACATCGCGATATTTTCCGTTAATAAAGAACTCTTGAACCAGCTTTCCCTCCTCAATAAACCCGCTCTCTTCGTAAAGATGGATTGCTTTGACGTTTTCCACCGCCACAATCAGGTACACCTTATGTAGGTTTAAGATGGTGAAAGAGTAGTGCAGCGCCTGTTGAATTAATGATCGGGCAAAGCCTTTACCCTGATAATCGGGCGCAATGATAATTTGAAACTCACCGCTGCGGTGGATGTAGTCAATCTCAATCAGCTCTACCAAACCAATCGCGTCACTATTGCCATCCTCTGCTACAAATCGTCGTTCAGCGTTGTCGTGAATATGCTTGTTATAAAGCTCCTCTAGCTCGTCAAATGACTCGTAAGGCTCTTCAAACCAGTACGACATAATGCTCTGGTTATTATTTAGCTCATGCACAAAACGCAGGTCGTTGCGCTCCAGTGCGCGTAAATAAAGTGCGTGGCCCATCATTTTCCATCCTTATCGATATCGCTCAATCATGCGCATCTTGAAGCTTGTGTTAAGGGTCGTCTTGCCGCGCAGCTAATTTAGCCAGACGCTGAAACGAAAACAGCGCTTCCAACGGGTGTTCTCTACCCTCTATAAGCGCGCGCAACAACGTTGCGCCAATCATGCTATAGCTTATGCCATTACCGCCATATGCCATGGCAAAGTGTACGCGCGAGCCAAACGCCTCGTGAGGGCCAAAAAAAGGCAGGCCATCCTCCGTTTCAGCAAAAGTGCCGCCCCATGAGAAGGTGGGATTCATATCAAGCCTCGGCCATAGCGCTTCTATCTTACGCGCCAAACCAGCGGCTTTCTCCTCAACCCGAGCATCGCGACGCTTAGGAATATCTTCATCGTCGTCATCACCGCCTACTAATAAGCGGCCGTCACCGGTGCAACGCATATAAAGGTACGGGCGCGCTGACTCCCACACCATCGTGTGGCGTAATGCCCCTAACGCCTCAGGTGCAAGCGGGTCGGTGATAAAAGCGTAGCTGCTGCGATTGATCGCCACTTTCTCAGGTAGCCAGGCCTGTGACTCATACCCCGCCGCCATAATTAAGTGCTGACAGCGCAGCGTAGCCCCGTTAGTAAGCGTTAACGTCACGCCCTGCTCGTCAGGCGACATGGACGCCATTTGCGTGCGGTCGTATACCTCCCCTCCACGCTCGACAACGGCATTAAATAGCCGATAGGCCATACGGTAAGGATCAATACTGGCTGCCAGCTGGGTAAGAATAGCCCCAGGCGCTTCAAAGCCGTATTCCGCTAAAATGTCGTCACTGTTCAGCCATGTGGCATCAAATCCGTGCTTTTGGCGCAGCGCCAGCTCCTCTTTGAGGGCTGCCACATCCTCTTCGTGACTGGCATAGTAGAGGCTCTTCTGGCGCTCAAAATCTACGTCGCCTAGCGCCACCGCCAGTGCTTCAATCTCGCCAATCGCTTGAGCACAGGCGCGATAAGCGAGTACTGCATCGGCTTCTCCGTAGCGTTTGGCCAAATCGGTCATGTGCGTATCTATTTCGTATTGTAGCAACGCCGTGCTCGCCGCAGAGCTACCCCACCCCACATCACGCTGCTCAATGACCACCACGTGATGGCCGTGTCGACTAAGCTCATCAGCGATTAAGGCGCCGGTAATACCGCCGCCAATCACCACAACGTCACACGCATGATGGTGGATAAGCTTGGGAAACGCTGTCAGCAGGCCATTTTTGATCGCCCAATAGGGATAGCCACTTTTTAGATCCATCGGGTTGCCTATGCTGGAGAGACTTGCAGTATGCTGTTAACCATAGATGCATCCTTCAAAACGTGCTTGAGAAAACATGCCTAAGTAACTGCCACCACAAAAAAAGGAGAGGCGCATGATTGATTTACGCAGTGATACGGTGACCCGCCCAACGACCGCTATGAAAGAGGCCATGATGGCGGCGCCGGTGGGCGATGACGTGTGGGGCGATGACCCAACAGTCAACGCCTTTCAAGCAACTCTAGCCGAGCTGGCTGGGGCAGAGGCCGCCCTGCTATTTCCTAGCGGCACGCAAAGTAACCTCGTCGGGTTAATGGCGCACTGCGAACGCGGCGATGAGTATATCGTGGGGCAGTCAGCCCATACCTATCGCTATGAAGGCGGGGGTGCCGCGGTCTTAGGCAGCATTCAACCGCAGCCGATTGAGAACGCCGCCGATGGCACGCTGCCGCTTGAGAAAATAAGCGCTGCCATCAAAGCTGACGATTTTCACTTTGCACGCAGTAAACTTCTGACCTTGGAAAACACGATAGCCGGCAAAGTGCTATCGGCCGATTACATCATCGCAGCAACGAATTTGGCGCGTGAACGCGGGCTGGCGACACATTTAGACGGCGCGCGACTGTTTAATGCCGCTGTCGCCACGAACACCTCGCTGAAACAGCTTTGCGAGCCCTTCGACAGCGTGTCTCTATGCTTTTCAAAAGGCCTTGGAGCACCGATAGGCTCAGCCTTGGTCGGCTCACAGGCGTTAATCGATAAGGCACGCCGTTTACGCAAAATGGTCGGGGGGGGCATGCGCCAAGCAGGCATTATCGCCGCCGCTTGCCAGCACGCGTTGGACCATCACGTAGCTGATCTCAGCCATGACCACCGCCGCGCCGCACGCCTAGCGGAAGGTCTAGCGAAACTGCCCGGCGTTGAAATCACTTCCCAGGCTACCAACATGGTATTCGCACGCTTCCCTGACGCCCATATCCAGCCACTTTCCGCCTGGCTCAAAGAACATGGCGTGCTTATTGAGATGCTTTACGCCACGCGCTTCGTTGTCCATCGCGATATCAACGATGCGGATATTGATAAGGTCATTGCGGTCATGAAAGCCTACTTTAGCCAGCACTAAATAGCATCTCGTGGGGCTAGCGTGCTGGTAAACCACTACAACCGCCTTAGTTCCCACGACATCACCCCCACATAAAGTAAGCGCCCCGCTCAGAGAAGCTGACTAAGCACACCATATGCTGTGGCGTAAAGCACACATAAATAACAGGAAGCTGCTAGGGGATAGCTGATTCATCCAGTGCCTCAACAAGAGATTCGGCAAAGCGAAGGGCTGAGGGGAGAGCGCCAAATACCCAGAATGGAGGAACAGTTATTAAATTGTTTTCTCGAATGCTGGGCACATACTGCCATAGGCCACGGCCGGCAAGTTGATCGGCTATATTCCCGGAAAGTTGCGGGCCTTCCACGATGACTAGTCGCGCCTTAATGTCGACTAGCGCTTCTACACCGACAATCGAAAATCCTTTCTGACTTGTTGGTTCTTGCCAAGCGTTGGACAGACCCAAACGGTCAAGCACGGCTTGAACCAGGCTGTTTTCTCCATAAACTCTCACATGCTGGGCATCTAGAGCGCGAATAATCAGCAATGGTTCGTTCCATTCCCTGATTCTATTTTTTAGGTGTTCAATGTTATTTTCAACGTCGGCTATATAAACCTCACCAGAATCTGGCTGCATAATAGCGGTGGCTACTTGTCTTGTGAACTCTGTAAGTTCATTCCAACGGTCTACTTCTTCTTGATAAAGGGTGAAGCGATATGTGTTAAATCTATCTGATAATTTCTCATCGAATACTACGAAAACACTGTCTGACATTATGATGTCTGGATGCATTGATGTAATGAGTTCAAGGTTTGGTTGAAAAGAGACGCCAACCTCAACTATGTCTTCCGAAAGTGATCTTATACTCCCCCATTGTTGATAATTATCTATCATTGACATGCCTTCTGGCGGAGCACCAATAGCAACGAGTGTTTCGGCAGTAGTCCAACTTAGCGCTATTGTAGAAGGATGAGATGAAGCATGACTGATGACGGCAATAAAAAAAGAAAGGCACAAAGTAAAGGCGTGCAGAGCGCATTTTCTACTTATCTGTGATTGAGGGAGATTACTCATGCTGTTTCTCAATATACTGCTAGGCTTATAAGAAGTGATTTGTGCGTTATTTACTTGGCGGCAGTTTTCATCATTCTTCATTTCAACAACCTTTAAACTTCCGCCAAGTTAATAAGCTTTAGAATGGTAGGTATATCACCCAACCCATGAAATATTAGAAACTGTAATCCATGGTGAGCATGAAGCTTCGTGGCGCACCATAATAGTTATGCCTATTTCCTCCTCTAACTGTAGAGTAGTACTCTTTATCGGTTAGATTATTACCATTCAATGAGATGTCCAGATTGTCATTGACTTGATAGCCGAGTAGTGCTGAAACAGTGGTATAGCCGCCTTGTTCAGTTTGAACATCTCCACTTCCGGCATAAATGCCACTAACGACATTTACACCTGCACCAATGCGCCATCCCTGATTTGGGTTATCACTAAAGCGATAGCGTGACCATAGGTTGGCGTTATGTTCAGGCGTGTCCGGTGAGAGCGTTAGGCCTTCTGAGTTAGCGTCCCTCATGAACTCTGTTTGCGTATAAGCATAACCAGCGGTTAGGTCCCAACGAGGCAATAACTGGCCGCTAACTTCCAGCTCGAAACCCTCACTTCTTGCTTTACCGATAGGAATTGAGAAGCCAGGATTGACAGGATCGGCGTAGGCGCGGTTGGTATCTTCTATGCGAAAAACAGCGGCATGCCAGTTTAAATTCCCCTCAAGATTGGATCCTTTGACCCCCATCTCTATTTGGTTACCTTCACGTGGGTCGATAAAATTATCGTTGTGGTCTGTTGTCAGCTGCGGTTCAAAAAAGCCGGTGTAGCTGGCGTAGAGATTGATCTCGGGATTGAGCTGGTATATCAGGCCCGCATAAGGAATGAATTCGGTTCCACTACCGTCATTTTCGCTCACTGCTCCTCTTGCATTGACAGAAGTCTCAGCTTCCCACCAACTGATACGCCCTCCTAACGCAAGGGTAACAGGGTCGAATAGGTTGAAGTTAGCTTGGCTATAGATCGCATATTGCTCGCTAGCTTGATCAGAGCGGACTGGGTTTTGATCGAAAGCAGGAGGCTCTGACGTTCTATGGTCTGAAGAGAAAATGCTTGCTGGAACAGTGACCGGGTTACCAGATGCAAATTCACGCGTAACTTCCCTATTCAAATAGCTGGCACCGAGTACGGCTTCGTGAGCGTTACCCGCCAGTTCAAAGGGAGTACGTGCCTGCAATTCGAGATACTCATCCTGGCGTTCTTGATCCCAATGGATTCGGCGCATCAAGAATTCACCGGTATCGGGTGAAACAGGCGAATGGCTTTCACTCTTTTGAAGGTTAGAATCTCGATTCAGATGATTAGCTTTAAAAGTGATTTCAGCACCATTGTTCAACCGATGCTCCAGTTCCATGAAATACCGCTGAGCATCGCCAACTTGTTTTTCCCAGTCTGAACCTAGATAAGTAGAGCGACTTACATTAAGCAATGACCCGTCGCTGTAGGTCGGCAGTCCCGAATTAGGGCGGAACTCTTCGTCTTGTATGGTTGCTCCCAAGGACAATGTCGTATCCGGAGTTAGGTCGAATTCCAAGGTTCCATAACCGACTCTGTTCTCTGAATAAACATTGTCAATGAAGGAGCCTCGATCATCATAGACACCGACGAAACGGCCTCGGACACGCCCATCACTATCTAGCGCGCCCGTTACGTCGACTACCCCTCGATAAGCATCATCTGTACCGGCAGAAAGGGTAACCGAGGTTTGGTTTTCAGCTAAAGCACGTTTGCGCACCAGGTTGATGGTACCGCTGGGCTCACCAGCCCCATGGAGAATGCCCGCAGGTCCACGTAGTACCTCAATACGATCAAGTAGGGCTGTATCAAATAATCCGGCGCTTTCCCAGGCGCTTTCTGGACTCTGAGCAGGACTACCATCAATAAGGAAGGAGGTAATATTATAGCCGCGGGCCTTGAGTTCGTACTGATTTGGCCCGTACTCACGCACTGTCATACCTGTGACATTTCGCATCGCCTCAGCCAGTGAAGTAATATTTTGATCATCCAGCCGCTCCCGCGTTACGATACTAACGGACTGAGGCGTTTCCTGTACCGACTGTGAAACCAAGCCGATGCTAGCGCTTTCACTTGTGTAGGAATGACTGTTTTCAGTCATACCAAAGGGCAGACGCTCTCCCGTCACCTCAATCGTTGACAACGACATGTCATTTAGCAGCTCCTCCAGCCGGTAACTGCCATCTCCCTGCCTTACAGCCTTAAGTCTAGTTCCATTCAACAACTGCTCCAGCCCTTCCCCAACGCGGTACTGACCCACCAGGCCAAGGCTTTGGCGCCCTTCTCCTAGTTCGCCGGCGCCGCTGATAAAAACACCTGATTCAGCGGCAAAGCGATTAAGCACCGTGCTGACCGGGCCCGCGGGGATATCGTATTGGCGTGTTTGCTGCTGGGTGGTTTGCGCCATGGCGGGTAGCGCCAGCAGAGGTGTGGCTAGCAAACCGGCGGCGGAGAGATGAACCGCCAGCGCGAGGGCGCGGCGACGCCGTGGAAAGGGACGGATCGCGGTAGACGATGGATTTAACGCAGTGTGTTGTTGCGGCATATCGATTCCCTGTTGGTTATATTTTTGCTGCTTATATAGGGGAATCGAACCAGCAGTAAAAAGGGGAACTGAAAAGGCGTTTTTTATTTGTGGCTAGGGTCTGCCTCTATTGCATCTTCTGCCTCAATCTTGATCCACCAGGGCATTACCTGGCGCACCTTCACCGGTAGTGTGGTCTCAATCATATCTAGAGTGCGATTCAGGTCATTGAGTGGGAAAGCGCCTAGCAGTGTCAGATCAGCTACCGCGGGGTCAACATCAAGGCGGCCACGGTGGTGGCGATCAAGCTCTGCAGCGAACGTCTTAAGCGGCATACGCTCTGCCAACAGAATACCGTTGGCCCACGCTTCCCGGCGGCCTTCAGCTGGCGTGAGTTCACCGATTTGATCAACGGCGAAATGGATCTGTTTTCCGGCATGGATCACCTGGTGCCGACCAGCATGCTTAGCATTGCCAAGGGTATGGATAGCCACGGCACCGTCAAACACTGCCAGAAGTTCGCCTGATTCTTGTTCACTCACGCTAAAACGAGTGCCCAACGGCGTTAGACGGGCATGGCGAGTATCAAGATAAAACGGTCTTTCGGCGTCATCGCCAGTCGCAATCAGCACCTCGCCAGCGACAAGCGACAAGCGACGCTGGTGATGATCGTAATCGACATTGAGTGCCGAGGCGCTGCTCAGCCAGACCTGGGTACCATCCTCCAGCACGATGCGGGCAATTTCGCCGGTGCCGGTATGATAATCAGCCCCCCATGGCAGTACCAGCCTTGGCAGCGGCGTGTTCTGCCAGAGCGCGGTGGTTAGCACGGCGACTAATGCAAGGCTAGCCAAACCGCCCAGCAGATGGCGCCGCCCCCGCCGCCGATGTCGCGCCAAACTGATCACTCTATCAGCGGTTTGACGCTCATCTTCGCCCAAAGTGTCCGTGAAGCGGCGACTTACGCCTTCCACCTGCTGCCAAGCCCATCGATGGGTACCGTTGGTATCACGCCAAGTTTGCCAGCGCTGACGCTTCGCAGCCGACAAATCTCCCGCCTGCCACTCCGCAAACCACTCGGCGGCCTCCGCCAGCGCAAGGCGCTTAGCAGCTTTTTCCGAGCAGCCAGTTGGCTCCATTTAGAGGCTTACCTCAAAGCCTGACTCAATCAATGCGCACTGCAACATGGCCTGTGCCATATATTTTTTGACCATGCGTTCGGAAACTCCTATCTCCTCGGCAATCTGACGATAGGGCTTGCCCTGGAGTTGCGACCCCAGAAAGGCCGTGGCCACTTTTTCAGGCAGCCGCGCCAGCATACGGTCGATCTCACATAGCGTTTCAATGACAATCTGCTGGTGCTCGACGGAGGGCAAGTGCACCTCAGTGCGGGCGGCCAGCGCTTCTTGCCAAGCCCGTTCGATATCCTGGCGTCGCCAATAATCCACGCACAACCCCTTGGCCATGCGGCTCAGATAGGCCCTGGCACCATCGAAACTATCCAGATGGCGGGGTGTTTTCAGCAGACGTACAAAGGCGTCCTGGGCTAGGTCAGATGCGGACTCACCACAGCCCAATCGTCGTCTTAGCAACTGTTGTAACCAGGGTTGATGGTGATGATAGAGCTGGCCGAGTGAGTCTCGACAGCTCGTGTCGTAAACCATCGATTCGGATAAACGAGTGGCTGTCATAACCGCCTTAGCCCCCACATAAAGTATGCGCCGCCAATCAGGGAGGCAACCAAGCCCGCCGGTAGCTCATAGGGAAAAATTAGCTGACGACCCACCCAGTCGGCCAGCACCATCAACAGCATACCGATCAACGCAGCGCCCAACAGGTGCTGCCCTGCTCGTGAGAAGCCGACTAAACGCGCCATATGTGGCGCCAGCAGGCCAATAAACGAAAGCGGCCCCACTACCAGCGTGGCGCAGGCGGTGAGCAGTGCCACCAGTAGCAACAGCGCCAAGCGAGCACGATTAAGCGTTACTCCTAGCGCGCGCGCCGTTGATGCTCCCAAGGGCATGATATCCAACCAGCGAGTAAACGGCAGCGTGACCAGCGCCAATACGGCCGCAATGCCGCCCACCACAACAGCATTGGTGATATCTACGTAGTAGGTAGAGCCCGCCAGCCAGGCGATCACCTGCTGGCCACGCGGGTCACCGCCTGCCAGCATTACGCTACGCACCGCATCGAAAAGAGCACTGATCGCAACGCCCGTCAGCAGCAAACGTTCAGGCAGAAAGCCGCTCTTGCGATTGATGCCTACCAGTACCAGCAGCGTCGCAAAAGCACCCAGGGTGCCAACACCAATCAGCATCATATTGGTGGGTGCAGGCAGCAGGAAAATCCCCAGAATCAGCGCAATAGCACAGCCGCCACTGATACCCAAGACTTCAGGGCTGGCCATGGGATTGGCAGAAAGACGCTGGAGAATCGTCCCCGCAATCGCCAACATTAAGCCGCTAGCCGCTGCCGCCATGACTCGCGGCAGGCGCCACTGCATCACGTTCCAGTTGTCCGGCGCCAGCAAGTACCAGCCATCCACGCCCTGGCCAACGAGCAGCCCAAGCAGCGTTGCCCCCAATAGCGCTAACAGTAAGCCCGTTGCCAACCGTGAGGGAGCGGGATGACGATGGACAAACACACACGCGCTTTTCGGCGGCCGGTCGCCCTGAAGTTTTAAACGTGGAATTAGCCACATAAGCAGCGGTGCGCCTAAAGCACCGGTGATGGCGCCAGTAGGAATCAATGTCGCGGCCATGCCAGAGAACTGCTGAAGAACCAGATCCGTAGTGGCTAGAAGTACCGCCCCTAAAAGCGTCGACCAAAGCAAGCGTGAACCTAATTTGCGCGCCCCCGCCATGCGCACAATGTTAGGTGCGGCCAAACCGATAAAACCAATGATACCTACCACGCTCACAATGCTACCGGTGATAAAAACGGCCAACCCCATCGCCGCAAAGCGCAAATAGGCAAGCGACACACCCAGGCTTTTAGCGCTGGCATCATCTAACTCCAGCACCGCCAGTGGGCGCAGTAAAAACCACGCGACCACGCAGCTGATAGCCAGCCGAGGCCAGAGCATCGCGGCGCCGTCCCAACCGTTTTGCGCCAGTGAACCCGCACCCCAAATAAGCAGCCCGGAAAGCGCCTCGTGGTTAAACAACAGCAGTGCGGTCGCCAGGGCGCCGAGATACAGATTGACCACCAGCCCAGAAAGTACGACCACCATAGGCGCTAGTCCACGGCGCCAAGAAAGCAGAAATACCAGGCCAACCGCCAGCCCGCCGCCTAGCAAGGCGACCCATTCGCGCCCGATCACCAACAGCCCAGGTGCCAGCAATGTTGCCGTCATCAGCGCAAGGTTAGCGCCTGACGCCACCCCCAAGGTGGTCGGCGATGCCAGCGGATTGCGCAATACTTGCTGCATCAACACCCCAGCCAACCCCAAACCGCCACCGGCCAGAAGAGCGACCGAGAGACGCGGCCACCACGCATAGTAAAGCAGCAGCTCGTTAACCTGCTCAAAGGAAGGTGCTACCAGCGCACGTATCCCCACTATAAAACCGCCCTGATCTTGCAACGCCATATATAGCAGTACGACTAGTGGCAGGCTCAGTAACAGGCAGGTTTTGGCAGGCGATAAACCGCGCTTAATATAGGTACTGGATGTAACGCCTAACATAGTGGTTTATCTCGTGTAACAGCCAAACACATGGCAGTGAGCCGTGCGGAAAGCAGCGGGAATATCCGCACTACTAATGGAAAAAGTATTTTCTGAGCCCTAGCGTTCTCTAAACGCTAACATTTGAAATACAATACATAATTCTAAATGATAACGATTAGCGCTACAATTAATACCCTTTATCCCGTGAGTACACGTTATGGCCGCAAAACAAAGCTACCGCATTTTCGATATTACGCTCTTGCGCCGCACTCACGTCAGCGCATCGCTCGTCAGGTTCACGTTTAGCGGCCCAGACGTCAGCCAAATGACCACCTACGCACCGGATCAGCGTATCAAGCTGTTCTTTCCCGAAGGTGGTGCCACACTCGATCCGTTGTTTGAGATCGCCAAGCTCGCAGAGCATGACTGGTACAGCGCCTATCGCGCCCTGCCGGATGATCAGCGCCCTACTGCACGCACGTACACTATTCGCGCCCTTCGCCCTGAATGTGCCGAGGTGGATGTTGAGTTCGTACTTCACGGTGACACCGGCCCCGCATCGCGTTGGGCAACCCACGCACGTCCAGGCGACCGCCTCGCGATGACCGCCCCGGCTGCCGATGCGGAAGGCCCAAAACTAGGTTACGAATGGAAGCCGCCTCAGGGCGTGCGCCGCATTCTGATCATTGCTGACGAAACGGCCTTGCCAGCGGCGGCGGGTATCCTTGAAAGCCTTGACGACCTGCCGTTGAAACCCAGAGTCGAGGCGCTGTTTGAAGTACCTCGCAGTGACGATGTTCAGCCGCTGCCTCACGCCACCGAACTGCGCTGGCTAGCCCGCGATGCTGAACCTGGGTGCCAACACGGCGAACTGCTGATAGGAGCGCTGCACGATATCGATTTGCATCAAGAGATTGTTGCCCTGGGTGGAACACCCTGTACAGCGACAGCCACTGATAGCAGCGTAGATGAACGCAGCGAGGACGATGATGAACCGCTTTGGGAGCCCGCCGTCGTCGACAACAGCGCGCCTTTATACGTTTGGATTGCTGCCGAAACCAAGGTCGCTATGCGGCTGCGTCGTTACTTAATCAACGAGCGCGGCCTGCCCAAAAAATACGTTACCAGCATGGGCTATTGGCGCCTGGGCAAGGCCAACGGTTAAAGGATCGCAGAGAACCATGACGCTGAATATTGATTCCCTCAGCACCGTGAAGGGCAACGCCCCGCGCTGGCGAGATAGCACCGCAAGCTTTGGACACGTAAGCCGAACGCTTCATTGGGTCACCGCTGCGCTGGTGACGCTACAGTTTACTATTGTGCTTGCCTGGAAAGGGCTGGGCGAAAACGCCCTGACGCTGATGCTAGCGGGTATCGGGCCGCACGGGTCTTTAGGCATTTTAATACTTCTCGTGACCTTAGTGCGCATAGGCTGGGCATGGCATAACCGACAGCAGCGCCCGCCCCCGCTACCGGGAATAAGCGGCGTACTCTCCCGAAGTGTTCATTGCGCCTTCTACGCACTGCTGATTGTACTGCCTGCTATTGCCCTACTACGCCAGTATGGCCGTGGCGGCGTATTACAGTTCTACGGCATGCAGATACTGCCAGAAGCAGAGCGCGACATCGCCTGGATGATGGCCCCCGCGGGCTTGCTTCACAGTCCGCTATCATGGCTACTGTTGGCGCTAATCATGGGCCACGTAACGATGGCACTGACTCATCGTTTTTGGGTTAAGGACAAGGTAGTGGTGCGCATGATGGGTTAATCCACTCGAGTGCATAGAAATTTTTATTGTCGTCACAAGGTTAAAAATGAGAACCATTAGCACTAGAATGCAACCCTTTATATGCACCCCATCGTCAGGAGTCATTCATGTTCGAGGTTAAGGGCGCTACCTTTGAAATCAATGGCAAACCGTTGCTACAACCCATTAAGCATACGTTTGAGCAAGGTAAGGTTTACGGTCTGATTGGGCATAACGGTTCAGGAAAATCGACGCTGATCAAGCTAATGGCGCAGCAGCAGCCCACTAGTCAAGGTGACATCCATTTTGATCAACGTCCGTTAAGCGACTGGGGTAATCGCGAGTTTGCTCGCCAAGTGGCTTATTTACCCCAGCACTTGCCAAGTGCCGAAAACCTGACCGGGCGTGAGCTCATCGCCTTTGGCCGCTACCCATGGCATGGGCTACTGGGTCGCCATAGCCAGAAAGATGCTGACGCCGTGGAGCGCGCCATTGCGTTAACCCACACTGAAGATTTTGCCGACCGTTTGGTCGACACGCTCTCCGGCGGTGAACGCCAGCGCGTATGGCTGGCCATGCTACTCGCCCAGGGTAGCCGATTCCTGCTGCTGGATGAGCCGCTAGCGGCGCTGGATATCGCTCACCAAATCGAAGTGCTGGCGCTGATTCGTAAGCTGTGTGATGAACTAAATCTTGGCGTTATTATCGTGCTGCACGACATCAATATGGCGTCGCGCTACTGCGATGAGCTGATGGCCCTGCACAGTGGGCGCCTGCTCGCTCACGGCACGCCTAGCGAGATGATGTGCAGTAGTACATTAGAAGCTATTTATGGATTGCCCATGCAGGTCATGAAACATCCTAACGGAGAACACAACATCGCCGTTGCCCAATGACACGTCGCCTTCGCAACGGGCTATTCGCGTTGATCTGCCTGATCTCTCTCTTTAGTCAGGCCATCGCATCAACCGCTATTGTGACGCTGGACTGGACGATTGCCGAAACATTGATCGCCCTAGACAATCCGCCCGTAGGGTTAGCAGAGATTCCCCAGTATCAACGCTGGGCCGGCGCCGAGCAGCTACCGACAGGCGTTGTTGACGTTGGTCTTCGGGCACAGCCCAACCGCGAGTTAATGGCTCAACTAGCGCCAGATCATATTTTGCTTTCGCCACTGTATATGCGCTTAAGCGAACAGCTTAGTACCGTTGCCCCCGTGACCGCGCTAGACACCTACCAGCTCGGCGAGCCCTTGTGGCAACGCCTTGAGCGCACAACCCACACCTTGGCTGCGCTGAGCGGCAGCAAGGATGCAGCGGTCGCGATGATCAATGCCTTAGAAACGTATTTGGATCAGAAAAAAACGCAGTTAGAAGAGCAGCCATCGCTACTCGTTGTGCAGTTCATCGATGCGCGCCATCTACGCGTGTTTGGCGAGCACAGCCTTTTTCAGGCGGTACTTGAACGCTTGGGGCTGAGCAATGTTTGGCAGCATCCGACCAACCAGTGGGGATTTTCAACGGTGGCGCTAGAGGAATTACTGTCCTATCCCGATGCGGCCATTGTCGTCGTCGAGCCACTGCCCGCGGGGATGAGCGACCGTTTTTCGAACAATGCACTGTGGCAGCACCTGCCTGCCGTACAGGCAGGCCGCGTTATTCGCCTACCGGCGGTGTGGAGTTTTGGCGGATTTCCATCAGCAGCACGCTTCGCTGAGTTACTCAGCGAAGCGCTATTAGCTCGTTGATCAGAGCCCTTTGCAGGAAGATTAAAAGTCTAATGCAGCAGAGAGTTTAACCGTACGAGGCTCGCCTTGCGTCAAATAACCGCCGGTCGCAGAGGCCCAGTAGTTTTCATCGGTGAGGTTTTCGATATTGGCACGCAGGGTGAGCGTGTTTGTATTTAGCGGCATAGCGTAGCGAACGCCGAGATCCCAGCGGGTCCAGGCATCCACCTCAAGCTGGTTCGCGGGGTCTAGATACTGACTGCCGTTACGCACCGCGCGACCGCTCAATGTCCAGCCCGGCGCCTGAGGAATATCCCACTCGCTGCCAACCACTAAGCGGTAGTTGGGCACGCCCACCGCATCGTTACCTTGATTAGCGCCATCATCGGTGCGAACCAACTCAGGATCAATCCACATAGCGCTGCTTAGCAAACGCAGCCCCTCCATCGGCTCACCGTAAACGCTGAGCTCCACGCCACGATTACGCTGCTCGCCGTAATAGCCAAAAATACCGGTCTCAGCGTCAATAAAGGCATTGGGTTGCTCGATTTCAAACAGGCTCAAACTGCCGCCGATAGTCCCAAAGTCCAGCTTAGCACCCACCTCGTTTTGCTCGGCCTCGACCAAACCAATGCTCTGGCCCGCGTTTACCGCTCTTGTTGGCGCGGTGTCGCCCGGCTGGAGCGCTTCAATATGATTGGCGTAAAGCGATAAGCTATCCGTCGGTTTCACCACGATGCCATACACGGGCGAAAGGCGCGTATCGCTAAAGCGAGTATCAAAGTCGCCATCATAGTCATAGTTGGTGACCTCGACCTCTTGGTAGCGCGCCCCTAGCGTGAAAAGCAGGCGATCGTCCATAAAGCCCAACGTATCGGACAGCGATACGCCGTTGTTGCGGGTACGGCTACGTAAACTGGGGTCATTCATATCGCCACCTGCAAACGCAGGCTCGCGTACGGCAATGTCAGCCGGTCGGTAAATATTGGACGGCTGACCGGGTGAGGCTAGCTCATAGGCCGAGCGCGTCGTGCGATAGACGCTTGAATAGCCAAGATCCAGCTGGTGACTCACCGCGCCGGTGTCAAACGTTCCACGCAGCCCCGCTTGGCCACCGACACTTTCCGCACGGTAAGGCACGCGCATCTGACCAATGGTTGAATCACCTTGCGCATTGTTAACCGTTGACGATGCATAAAGCCCGCTTTCTCGCGTGTTATTGCCACCGAGCGCGGCATACGCGGTCCAGCTGCCGGTGATATCGTACTCTCCACGCAGCATCGCGAAATTGGTGCGCAAATCGGTATTCGCCCACTCTGGCGAATAGTTGGCATCCGCTGAGGGTGCATTGGGAACCGCCGTTAGCCCCGCGCCAGCATAGACGACCGAACGGCCACCGTTGACGTTATGCGTTTGATGGCCAATATCTAACGAAGCCCGACCACGGTCACCGCGATAATCGAGCCCAACCACGGCAGAGGTTGCCCGCCGCTCTTCATCGTTGATCGCGGTGTCGCCGCGACCGCGCACAACGTTAACGCGCACGCCAAATCGATTCTCATCACCAAAGCGTCGCCCAACGTCTATACCACTTTCCACATAGCCGCTGCCCGTCACCCCGGTGGTTAGTCGCGTCAACGGCGCATCCGCAGCGCGTTTTGGCTCAATGTTGATCGCCCCACCCACACCCGAGCCACTGGGCGAAACCCCGTTAGCGAAGGCATTCGCGCCTTTAAATAGCTCGACGCGCTCGGCGATATTGGTCGCGACTACCTGGCGAGGTAATACCCCATAAAGCCCACCGTAAGAGATATCTTCGCCATCCAGTTCAAAGCCACGAATCTGAAACTTCTCAGCATAGTTACCGTAGCCAAAACCACTTTGCACCGACGCATCGTTAATAAGCACATCGGCCAACGTGTCCGCCTGCTGATTATCAATAAGCTCAGCGGTAAACCCAATGACGTTGAACGGCACATCGGCAGCATTACGCTGCCCCCAGGCGCCAATGCGCGCTCCGGTAGCCACCTGCCCCCCGGCAAACGCGGGCGACGGTGTATCACCGTGCGCGGTCGCTTCACCGATCACCGTGACCGTATCAAGCGGGGCATTATTGCCGGAAGATGCTTGCGCCCAAACAATCGTAGGCATCGGCAGCGCTCCCAGTAACACAAAGGGGAGCGTGCGCCAGGAAGGGGAAGACAGCGACATGAAGCGGGTTCCTCAGTATCGATTAATAGCGAGCAGCGGGTGCTGAAAACATAGCGGGAATGCAAATGCTACAGCAAAGCAAAATTATTTTCATTTGATATTAAAACGCATTTAACAGGCGCGCCACTATTTAACTGAGATGCATTACCGTTTAAAGTGAATGCCTTATTATTCACCCAGCGCCCTGTGTTGGAGTTCGTTTATGTCCCTTGCCCTACGTCAACCGCAAACCTTCGAACCCTCTTTAGCTGCCTGCTACACAGGGCCGTTAGCCAACTTTACGCCGCCCCTTATTGGCAGCATGCCCCCGCTGGAAGCCTTGAACGCTGCCCGCTGGCTCGATGCCCATTGGCTGAAAGAAGATATCGCCCTCATGGCGGAGCAATACCCAGGTGGGGACCTGCGAGCCGTTGCCTCTATTTGGTCGAAGTGGCATTTCAGCGCGCTGGCACTGCCGACGCTTGTGGCCAACCTGCTGCTTAATCGCAAACTGCCGGTGGGATTGAATGATCTCCAGGTCGTCCTTAACGACAAGGGCTGTACCTCACGGCTGTGGCTGCCTCACGAAGGCACGCCATTAACTACCCACTCCCCATATGAACGCTTTGCGACGTTAATCGAGCAGCACTGGACACCGCTAATTGAACAACTAGCGGCTATTTCCGGCGCGGCAACGCGGGTATTTTGGAGTAATGCAGGGAGCTACATCGATCATTTCATCAATGTGTTGGCTGAGCATCCCCTCGTCAACGAGGGCGCCCTTGAAGCGGCCAAAGCACTGCTAGAAACACGTACCTTGGCGAACGGCAAACGCAATCCGCTCTTTCAACCGGTTCGTTACGTTCAGCCTAAAGGCAGCGAAGAGGTAAAGCGGGTGCGCAAGCTGTGCTGCCTGCGCTACCTACTGGATGAATTAGGCACCTGCGGCACCTGCCCACTTGAAGCCTGCAATATCGAGGCAAGCAAGCACGCCCGAACCAACCAAGCCGCTTGCTAATTGAGCGACTTGCTCAGAAAAACAGGCAGGCGATAGTTGATCTAGATATTAATTTGCGCCACCGCATCGGCGCTAGCCAGCGCCCGCTGCTCGCCCTTAAGCTCGCTTAACTGCCCTTTCGACATTTCCAACAGCCTGTCAGCATGTTCGAAATAGCTATCGTCATGGCTGATAGCAAACACCGTGATGCCCATATCGCGCAAATGTGGCAGCAGCTCACGATAGAATAAACGACGAAACTGCGGGTCCTGATCGGCGGCCCACTCATCCAACAATAAAATTTCCCGCTTTTCAGCAATCGCAAGCAGCAGCGCCAGACGCTTACGCTGTCCTTGTGAAAGCTGCGTATTAGTGACTCGATCCCCTTCCCACTGCAATTTATGCTGCATTTGCAGCCGTTCTAGCCACGTCGCCACCGTTTGTGGATCAGCCGGCAGCCCACCTGGGCCCATGGCTTGATCAAACTGGTGAAAATCGGTAAACACGCTCGCAAAACGCGCTCTAAAGGCATGCCATTGGGCCGACGTCAGCACCTGGCCATCCACCTTTATTTGGCCACTTTGGGGCCGATAGAGCCCCGTTAATAGGCGCGCCAACGTCGACTTACCACTACCGTTGCCCCCAATAAGAAACACCTGCTCTCCGCGCTCTAGCGTCAGGCTAACAGGGCCGACTTGAAACCCTTCACCCTGTGCACTGGCCGGGTAATGATAGCTGACGTCGACCAGCTCAAGCCGTTGCCAGTCGTGCAGCGAATCGTCGACGCTAAAGCCTGGTTGGTAGTCGGCAAGCTCCAGGCTTGCCAGCTTATCAAAGGCTACCTGCGCGCTAATCAAGGTAGGCCACGCGCCGATGGCCTGAATCAAGGGAGTGCGTAAAAACAGCAGCGCTAGCGCAAACGTAGCGGCGACGGCAGGCGTTGCCCAGCCCAGCCCGTTAGCCATAAAGAAAACCACGCCAATGGCTCCAAGCATCATAATATTGGACCAGTTGCCGGCGCTTAGGTGATAGGTATCGGCACGAATAATGTGATAGAGATAATCACGGGCATTAGCAGTATAAGTTTCGTCGAAAAAGCGCTGCGCACGATCGCGGTTGAGCGCAAGCTCTTTACGCCCTTCAATAGCCGATTGATAGTCTTTATATAAGCGGTCTTCACTTTCACGCACTAAGCGAAAATGGCGATAGACCCGCGACACCAACACCCAGCCCACCCCCATGGTGAATGCGATCCACAGCACGGTAATCACCACCATTTGCGGCGATAGCCAAGCCAGGTAAGCGATTGAAGCCAGCGTTAAGGCCACCCCTTGAATCAGCTCTGGCAGGCGCACAAAGCCAATGGTGATATTTCGCACATCGCTCGATAAACTGGCAAGCAACGTGGCATTGCCCAGTTGCTCCAGGCGCTCGATATCGCTATCCAGGATGCGCTTCACCAAGCGTGAGCGCAGGTCAAATACAAAGTGATGCCCAAGCACGGTCAGCGCCAGCTGTGTCGCCAGCGTGATGGCGAGTAGCAGGGCCAATAAGCCCAAAAATTGCGGTAACGCGGCCAAGCTGCCTACTTCAATCAGCCGCTGATTAATAAACGCAATAACGCCCACCCCTAAGCCAGCACTTAACAGGCTCAAACCTATCGCGCCCAAAAATGGCCAGCGATAGTGGTGAAGTACTAAGCGCACCAGCTCCATGGGAATTTTCACCTTGTAGATAAAAGAGCGCTGAAGTTTGACGTACTGCCCGGCGATGTCAATAAAGGCATCAAATCGCGCTTACCTGTAAACTAGGCGGATGGCATGATTCCCATTCATAACGGGCAATGCATAAAAGCGGTGTATAAAAGGCGCATAACCGCCGCGGCTACACCCTCAGCTAGTCGTTACAATAACCAAGGAGACCCCATGCACTCAGTGAGGGCCCCGTTTACCAAGCACCAGCGCTACATTAGGAATGTTTCATGACAGCCACTTACCGCGACGGGCCTATCATCACCTCGCTGCTGGATACCGACTGGTACAAGATCACCATGATGCAGGGGGTACACCACAAATACCCCAATGCCAGTGTTACCTGGGAATTCCGGTGCCGTAATTCGGAAGATTTGGCGCCGTACCTGAGCGAGATTCGCGATCAGATCGATCAGTTAGGCACTCTCAAGCTCAGCGTCAAGGAATCGGCTTATCTCAGCACGATTAACTACCTCACGCCGGACTTTATACGTTTCCTAGAACTGTTTCGCTTCCGTCCCGAGTACGTTGACGTGTTTATGGAAGACCAGGAGCTATGTATCGTCATCGACGGTCCCTGGTCGCACAGCATACTGTTCGAAATCGTGTTATTGGCGATCATTAGCGAAGTACGTAACCGCGTACTCTACCCTGATATTACTATTGAGCAGGCGGTGAATCAGCTGCGCTATAAGCTCGATACGCTGCGTGATAACTACACGTCCGAACAGCTGGCAGGTCTGAACCTTGCAGACTTTGGCACCCGCCGTCGGCTTTCTCAGCCGGTGCAGGAAGCCATCATTACGGTGTTGAATCAGGAGTTCCCAGGCAATTTCGTGGGTACCAGCAATGTCGATATCGCCAGGCGCCACGGGCTCGCTCCCATGGGTACGATGGCCCACGAATGGGTCATGGCACACCAGCAGCTAGGTAGTCGTCTAGTCGATAGCCAGCGCGCGGCGCTGGAAGCCTGGGTTCAGGAATACCGCGGACATCTTGGTATCGCACTCACCGACACCATCACGCTGGACGCCTTCCTGCGAGATTTCGATCTGTATTTTGCCAAGCTTTTCGATGGACTTCGCCACGATAGCGGCGACCCACTGCACTTCGCGGAAAAATGCATCCAGCACTATAAAACATTGGGCATCGACCCCCGCAGCAAGACGCTGATTTTTAGCGATTCGCTAACGTTCGATAAGGCAATGGCGCTTAAGACAACGCTTGAAGGCAGAATCAAAACAAGCTTTGGGATTGGCACTACGCTTACCTGCGACGTGCCCGGCCTAAAACCGATGAACATGGTGATTAAAATGGTGGCCTGCAACGGCCAGCCGGTGGCCAAGATCTCCGATGAACCCGGCAAAACTTCGTCACGAGACCAGGGCTTCGTCAAATACCTTAAGCGGGTATTTCAGGTAGAGCATTGAAACCGACGCAAAAGCAGGAGCAGGGCCAGAAACAGCCCCGACTCCCGCTTTTCCCGCCGTTACGGTGCCGCTCAGCGGGCGGCTATCGCAACGGCACGCTCGCCCGACTCAATCAAATAAGCTCATCCGCGTCATCACATTGTCGCGCTTGATTCGCCAATGGAACAGCGCCCCCGCGACGTGCAGAACCACCAGCCCTAAAATGATCCAGGCTAGCCATCCATGCCATATAAACAGCTGCTCGGATAGCTGCTCATTACGGCCGATTAACCCAGGAAGCTGCCACTTGAAAAACTCCACCGGAAACCCACCGCTTGCCGTCGCGGCCCAGCCCACTATTGGCATAATAATCAGCGCCAAATACAGCAAATGATGCACGCTAGTGCTGGCGATACGCTCAAAGGCGCTCAGCGGCGGTGAATGGTCCGGCACCACAAAGGCTAGGCGCGTAATGATACGTAGCGTCATCAGCAGTAAGATCAACACGCCGAGCGTTTTATGACTGGTATATAGTAAATTGGTAAGCGCACTCCCCACCAAGTCGAGAATACGGTCAAAACCTACCAATCCTAATGTTAAGCCACTGGCCAATGAGAGCAGTAGCGCCCCAGCGACTAGCCAGTGTAGTACCCGATGCGGGTAAATATAGTGATCCAGTTCGTGCATGCCATGCTCCTAACCGCCAATTTATTTGCTTATCATTCTAGTCAGTAACGCTCCCTCACGCTGATTAAAGCATTGCGCCACGTTCAACGCTAAACGTTACTTACCTTATAGCGCTTGTTCAGGTGCGGCTAGCTGCTCGCGAATCAACTCTCCTAAACGGCGCGCCGGCTCTGAGGGGCGATGCGGCGCACGGTGAAGTGCCAACTCAATCATTGGTAGCGCGGGCAGCCCGCTACTTTCATCTAAAGGCCGTAAGGAGGGTGTCAGCATACTGCGTGTGACCACCACCACCGCAAGCCCAGCCGTCACGATAGGCGCTAACCCCGCCATAGACTGGCTGGTATAGGCAACTCGCCAACTGCGCCCCGCCGCCTGCAGCGCCTGTTCAGCCACTTCACGAAACACATCAGCGCCGGGAGAATAGAGCGCCAGCGGCAGTGGGTCACTGAGCAACGGCTGCTGATTCACGCCCACCGCCCACACCAACGGCTCGCGACGGATGACATCGCCACCGGGTGAATTGCGCTGGCGCGTGACTAAGGCCAAATCTAACTCTTTGGCCTTAACTTGCTCAACAAGCAGTGCGCTGGTGCCACAAATAACCCGCAAGCCAACCGACGGATAAAGCTGATGAAAGTAAGCAAACACGGAGGGCAATAACGACGCGTAATCTTCAGGAATCCCCAGGGTAAGATCACCGGTGACTTGGCGCGCCTGCATGTCGCTCCACGCTTCGTCGTTAAGTGCTAACAGGCGGCGCGCGTGGCTAAGCAAACGCTCTCCTTCCGATGTAAAGCGTATTCGCCGCCCTTCTCGCTCATGCAGGGTAAGCGTTAACTGCGCCTCTAATCGCTGCAACTGCATGCTGACCGTCGACTGCGTGTAATCCAAGCGCTTAGCCGCCGCGGTCACGCTACCAGTATCAGAAATGGCCACTAGCGTACGCAATAAGGTGAGATCCAACGTCGGTGCACGCATATATCATAAGCCTTGATGAATACTATCAATAAAGATTGATATTGTGATGCATTGGCAATAAGTATGCTGCTCTGCACAAGCTTAAATCAAGGAGATCGCACATGCATCCCGTTCACGCCCCCGTCATATTTCCACGCTGGTACAGCATTGGCGCGGCGCTGGTGGCCGTGATGCTTTGGAGTGCGGCGCCGCTGCTGGCTGAATTCGCCAAGGCCACGCCACCCCTGCAGCTAACGGCGGTAACGCTATTAGCTGGGGCACTAGCAACGCTCCCCTTAAGCCGCCGCGTCAACGTCGCGGCCAGCGGCTTCGGCTGGCAGTTCAGCATCTGGGTAGGCGTTCCGTTGCTCATTTTTGGTGCTGTGAGCACGTACTTTATTGGCATGCGTTTAGCGCCTGCCGCTGAAGCAGCGCTGATTACTTATACCTGGCCCGTGCTGTTTGTATTACTCACCCAGTGGAGTCGCTTTGGCCGCTTACGCTTAGCCGGGGCTTTAGGCGCACTGATTGCGTTTTCAGGCGCGGCGCTGCTACTCGTGCCCCAAGCGATCAGTGGCGGCCTAGGTGGCGCTACTACTGGCTACGCCTTGGCACTTTTAGCGGCTTTTTGCTGGGCTATCTATTCATGGTTGAGCCAAGCAGCTCCGGTGGCACTTACGCCGATATTACCTAGGCTGCTGCTTGTTGCTAGCGCTATCGCTTCAGGTGCTAGTCTGCTATTAGAAGGGCGCATTGCGCTGCCCAGTGGCGAGGCACTTTTGGCAGGTATCGCCCTGGGGCTAGGTCCGTACGGGATAGCGATGGTGGCTTGGGATAAAGCCCTTCGCTGGGGGCACACCAGCTTGGTAGGCAGCCTTGCTTACGGCGTACCCATTTTAGCCGCCCTGCTGCTGGTCTTGGCAGGGATGAGCGTTCTTGACTGGCGCCTACCCGCAGCGGCGGTACTGGTCATCGCTGGATGCATCAAAGCAGGCCGCTAGGCGCTATGTTCCAAAACAAATACAAACGCCCTTGTCGCTATCAGCGGCAAGGGCGTTATGGACTGCGTCAAAAGCGTGGGAAGTTACATATCTGGCGCAATATCCGCGGCTTCAGTCTCAACGTTCAGCTCAAACAAACCGCTGCCAGCGGTGCTATATCCGCGTGCACTCACGGTGTAAGTGCCCGGCAGCAACTGTTCCTGCAACTGCGAATTGGTACCGCCTGCGCCATCATCGTCACTTACAGCAACGCCTGGGCCGCTAATTTCTAAAAAGGTGTCGAAATCTGAAGAACGCATGGCAATCGTCACCAGCGAGCTTTCCTCGATCGTAAGCTCGTAAGTAAGCGGCTCACCGCTGTACCAGCCATTCAACGTCTCACCAGACGTGAGCGCGCCTTCGTTTTGCAACTCAACGTCATTGGGCAATTCACGCGGCTCAACGGCAAGCGTGAACAGGCCGCTCTCGGAACCATAAGCCGTGCGTGCCGTTAGCTGATAGGTGCCGGGTGCCAAGAAGTCAGCAACGCGCGCATCCAAATTACCTGCGCTATCATCATCTTCACGGTAATAGCCATTGGGGCCTTCCAATACCAGATAGGAGTCGACTTCGCTGGAGCTCATCTCAATTTGGTACATGCCAGCTTCTTCAATCTCTAGCTCATAGCCAAGATCTTGACCGCTGTACCAGCCATTGAAGGACTCATTGGGCGAAATAGGGCCATCATTGCGCAGCTCACCATCACCTGGCAGCTCTCGCGGTTCTGCCGTTAGCGAGAACAGGCCATTGGCATCGCCATAGGCCGTGCGTGCGCGCAGCGTGTAATCACCCGGGGCAAGAAAATCCGAAATGCGTGCGTTTAAATCACCAGCACTATCGTCATCTTCACGCAGATAGCCATTGGGGCCTTCCAACACTAGATAGGCATCGAAGTCATCGGCACGCATCTCTATTTGATACATACCGGCTTCTGCGATCGTTAGGGTAAATTCACGGGCTTCGTTATTGAGCCAACTATCGATAGGCGCATCAACGGTTAGCGTATCGGAATCACTGAGCTCGATAGTACGGCCATTGACGCTAAACGGGCCGTAGCTATGCGCATCAGCTCCGCTCACTACCACTACATAATCACCGCTCTCTTCAATGCGCTGGCGTACCGTTGGCGCACTTGCCAGCAGCTGCAGCTGATCATCATACAGAGCCACTATGCCCTGCAATGCGCCACGCAGAGAAATTTCGACTAAATCTTCTGCTTCCAACGTCATGGCATAGCGCAAAAAACGGCTGCCATCTTTACCGTTGAGCTCGCTAGCCGACGTTATTTCACCATTCATACGCTCGTTGAGTGTAAATTTCTTCAATCCCGCAACAGCAGAAGAAGGCTGTTTACCAGTCCCATCAACGTTTTCGACGGGCGTCGCGTCGGTTGACAGCCCCTGTAAAGGAATAACTTGAGCGGCCAAAAAGCCAACGACAGCTCCGCCAACAGCGACAAGTACAAAACCCAAGGAAGAAGATTTAGCCATGAATGATTTCCTATTAAGTTGCAATGAAAATGATTAATTAATGCGTCAATCGTAAGTATAAGATGCTTACGCTATTCAAGTGAGCGTTTCATGAAAAACACTGTATTTCAGTCACGCTATTATTGACACAGTTCCTGCACAATTCGGTAAGTAGCTGAAATTCAAGGTCGCATAAGGCAAGTGTAAAAATCTCGAATATGAACCTAATTGCACCGATCTTCTTAAAGCTTGCTGAGCTTAAGCGACACGGGTACTATCGTTTGGCCTATAAGGCACCTCATCAAGAGTGCGGGATTCGTGACACGCAAAACTGAGGTACTCCCATGGGAGCCCGAAAAAGACTGATCCGAACGATTTGCTTGGCAGCGATCGTAACATGTAGCGCTGCCAATAGTGCCTTTGCACACGAAACAGAAATACAGGAAGGCGTCGCATCGTTTTACAGCGACCGCTTTCAGGGAGCCACCACTGCTAGTGGGGAACCCTTTGACCAACAGGCATTAACGGCGGCTCATCCAAGCCTGCCTTTTGGAACGAAAGTACTGGTGACACGCCCGGATACTGGGCAAGAAGTAGAAGTGTTGATCAATGACCGCGGCCCTTTTGTGCAAGGGCGAATCATTGATTTATCTAAACGCGCGGCGGTTAAGCTTGGCATGCTCCGACGCGGTACGGCACCGGTGATGGTAACGCTGTTGGATTAACGGATAACACATTCTTGGTTGGTGTGTGATACCCCTTAGCCTAATCAATGCGACAGCACACGTAGTATCGTAACAGCAGCATATAGACAGGGCGACCAGCAATGGATCGCCCTGTTTTTTTTTTTGTGCGCCCTGTGTCTAAACGCGCGATTAACCTACATTGACGAACTTGCCAGCAGGCTAATGGTCTCTATGCTACAAGGGACACCGCACGCGTCGTACAACGCGTAATGTTCATCATGTAACGTATTCGCAGGAGACATTTATGCAGTCGCGCTTTTACACGCTTACCGCTTATCCCAACGGCCTACCCGACCGCTCTCTGTTCGCGCTTGAGACGCAAACGTTACCTGACCTTGCCGAAGGCGAAGTGCGTATTCGCAACCACTGGCTGTCTGTGGACCCCTACATGCGTGGCCGCATGAGTGGCTTGCGCACCTATGTAGAACCGTTTGGAATTGGTAAACCGATGGAAGGCGGTGCGATTGGCGAGGTTATCGAGTCCAATGATTCACGTCTTAAGGTCGGTGATAACGTCAGTCACATGGGTGGTTGGCGTGATATTGCTCAGCTTCCCGCAGAAGGCCTCACGCCCTTACCGGAAAATGACGTGCCTGAACAAGCGTACCTGGGTGTTCTAGGAATGCCCGGCATGACTGCCTGGACCGGCCTCAATCTGATAGCCGAATGCAAGCCGGGCGACAACGTTTTAGTGAGTGCCGCCAGCGGCGCGGTTGGCTCGCTGGCTGTTCAGCTAGCGAAAGCAAAGGGCTGCCATGTCGTTGGCATTGCGGGCGCGGCTCATAAGCTCGCATGGCTTGAATCATTAGGCGTCGAGCCTGTCAGCTATCAAAACCGGACCGCGCAAGAATTAAGCGATGCGATCAAACTTGCCAGCCCTAACGGCATCGACGTGTATTACGAAAATGTGGGCGGCATCTGCCTTGAAGCAGCGCTCAGCCAGCTAAATGAAGGCGCGCGCATCGCCGTATGCGGCATGATCGATAGCTACAATGCTGAAGCGCCCTCGCCCGGCCCCAGCAATCTTTCTCAGCTGGTGATTCGCAAAGCGAAGATGCAGGGCTTTATCGTTGCTGATCACTGGTCAAGCTACCCCTATTTCCTAAACGAAGTGACTCCCCAGGTAGCGGCAGGCAAGCTGGCTTATAAAGAAACCGTCAAAGAAGGCCTGGAGAGTACGCCTGATGCCTTCCTTGCGCTGTTTGAAGGTGGCAACACCGGCAAAATGCTGGTTAAGCTATAACGCTCTCACCTGCTGTCCCACGTTACCGCAACGACTGCGACGTTGCGGTAACGTGCTCGCCTCAGAAAAAAATCAAACCGTTAGACCAATAGCGGCTTGATTACTAAAATAGCCACTGAAAAGGTGTGTCTTAACCCATCGGCGCTGTCGATGGGTTAAAGCGCGTTGTTGGCATGTTGCTTGTCTATCTAAATCAAACAACGTTAGTACGTTTTCATAAGGGGACATCTCATGAAAGAAAGCACGCGTGACCACTGCAAATGGCCAGCTATCATCGCGGGCCTTGTTTTATTAATAGTGGGTTTAGTGCTCGCCGTTGGCGGCGGAAAGCTAATCAGCCTGGGCGGCAGCGCCTACTACTTAATCGCCGGATTGAGCATTATCGCGTGCGGCATTTTATTCATCTTGCGCCGAGGCGCCGCTCTCTGGCTCTACGCACTGGTACTTTTAGCCACCCTGGGCTGGGCACTTTGGGAAGTGGGCCTGGACTGGTGGCAGTTGGTTCCTCGGGTCGCGATTCTCTGCTTAATAGGCATTTTGCTACTGCTTCCCTGGTGGCGTAAGCCGCTCCATTCACGCGGCGGCAGCTTGGCACTGATGGCCAGCATTAGCGCGGCGATGATCGTGGCCATCGCCAGTCAGTTCAGCGACCCCGGCACTATTAAAGGTACCCTAGCCACAAACAACATACCCGGTGCCGGCGCCGTTAACCCCGCCCAGGTGGCAGGTGACGACTGGCCTGCCTACGGCGGCACCAACGCTGGCACTCACTACTCCTCGCTTAATCAGATAACGCCTGACAACATTAGCGAGCTTGAAGAGGTGTGGCGCATTCAAACCGGCGATCAGGCGGGCTCTAATGCACCACCCGAAATTACCAATCAAAATACGCCGCTAAAAGTTAACGACAGCCTGTATATCTGCACCTCGCACAGCCGTGCCATGGCACTCTCTCCTGAAACGGGTGAAACCCTTTGGGAGTTCGACCCGGAAATCAGCACTCAGGGGGCAGATGACTTTTCCAGCTGGGCGCACATGACCTGCCGCGGCCTCGCCTACTACGATGCAGCCAGCTATTCTTCTGACGCCACGCCTAACGACGACGCAACTAACATAGCGACAGACAGCGCACCGGCAAGCGACACGGCAATGTCTTTTGATATCTTCGATAACAACGATATTTTCAGCCTGGATCTTTCTTTTCTGTCGCTGCTGTTTGGCGTTGCAGACGATAGCACTACGCCCGCAATGCTGAGCGCCACGGATGTCATGTGCCCACGCAGGCTCTACCTGCCAACGGCGGATGCTCGCTTGATCGCCTTGAATGCCGATAACGGCGAACGCTGCGCTAACTTTGGCGATAACGGCGAAATTGATCTGACTAATAATATTGGCGATTTTGCACCGGGCGGCTACTATTCAACCTCCCCTGCCACGGTGACCGAGAACCTGATAATCCTGGGCGGTCATGTCACCGACAATAGCTCCACCGATGAGCCATCTGGGGTTATTCGTGCCTTTGATGTGCACACCGGCGAGCTGGTATGGAACTGGGATAGCGGCAATCCAGACAATACCGACCCATTGGCTGAAGGCGAAACCTACACCCGCAACTCACCCAACGTATGGGCGCCGATCAGCGTTGACGAAGAACTTGGCATGGTTTACCTACCCATGGGCAATGCCACCCCCGATCAGTATGGCGCCGACCGCACAGAAAATGACGAAATCTATGGTGCGGGCTTAGTAGCACTCAATCTGGACGATGGCCAAGTTGAATGGGCTTATCAGTTTGTACACCATGACTTATGGGATATGGATACCCCCGCCCAGCCGGTGCTGATAGATCTAGCCACCAACGACGGCACACAGCCTGCGGTAATCCAGCCAACCAAGCAGGGCAGCCTGTATATATTAAATCGCCAAACCGGCGAGCCGATTGTACCCATCGAAGAAGTGCCCGTGCCTCAAGGCGCTGTAGACGGCGACTGGACTGCTGAAACCCAGACTCAATCGGCGCTGAACCTACTGCCTCCGCCACTCACCGAACGTGATATGTGGGGCGCGTCACCGTTTGATCAAATGATGTGCCGCATTCAATTCAACTCATTACGCTATGAAGGCCAATACACCCCGCCGTCGCTGGAAGGCAGCATCATCTATCCCGGCAATGTGGGTGTGATGAACTGGGGCGGGGTTGCGGTTGACCCTGAGCGTCAAGCGCTGTTCACCGGGGCTAAGTACCTAGCGTTTGTGTCCACGCTGATCCCGCGTGACGAGGTGGAGGAAGGCCAAGGTTCTGCCAGCGAACAGGGCTTACAGCCCAATGAAGGCGCGCCCTACGCGGTTGAACTCGGCCCGCTGCTTTCCGTGCTAGGCCTTCCCTGCCAAGCGCCCTCTTGGGGTAACGTGGTTGGAATTGACCTACAAAGCGCAGAGGTCGTTTGGCAACACCGCAATGGCACAACTCGCGACAGCATGCCGTTTGGCCTACCGATTGGCTTGAACGTGGGGGTGCCTGCGCTTGGCGGCCCATTAACCACGGCGGGCGGCGTTTCGTTCTTAAGCGGCACGCTGGATCAGTATCTGCGTGGTTACAACGTCACCACTGGCGAAGAGCTATATAAAGCGCGTCTGCCGGCCGGCGGCCAGGCTACCCCAATGACCTATACCGGCACAGATGGGCGTCAGTACGTGGTCGTTACGGCGGGAGGCCACGGCACTTTTGGTACAAAAATGGGTGACTATGTCATTGGCTACGCGCTACCGGAATAATGTGAGCCAAGTAAAACGTTAACTATGCTCAGCTACGCTATTTTTTAGCGGCCCGCATTGGTAACGACAAACACAACGGGCGGCCTCAGGGCCGCCCGTTCTGTTGATGGGAAGTGGAGAATAAGCGCCTAGGCCATTCTCAGCGCAGCGCTTATTAGTACCTCAATTGCAGGGTTAGAACCTTACTTCCACTCCGCCATACACACTGCGTCCTGGCGCGGGCTCGTAAAAGCGCCCAAAGGTGCCGTTCAGGCGCACGTTAGCGAAATGCTCCTCATCAAGTAGATTACGTATGCCGACATAAGCATTCAGCCTGGTGTCGCTGCCCAGCGCCCAGCCATCCCCCACCCGAAAATTGACCAGCCAGTAGCTATCAACCTCTGTGTCGTTGGCGTTGTCTGCGACCATATCGCCCACGTACTGGGTTTCCAGCGTTGCAAAGCGTTCATCAAGGCCTTGCCAACTTAGCTGATTGACCCATGTTTGCTCGGGCAAACCGGGAATACGATTACCATCAAAACGCTCAGCTGGCGTTGCAAAACCATCAAATTCGTAGCGCGCCAACGTTAAGGCGCTGTCCAATCGCCACTGGCTGGCTAACTGCCAACCTAGCGCCAGCTCAATCCCATCACGGTCGGTATCGCCCGCGTTTTGATAGAAGGTGCGAGCACCCTCGTCATACGGCACTAACTCATCGCGCACACGCACCGAAAACAGTGCCAAGTCGTAATCCATCGCCAGCGGTTCAACGTAACCGCGCAGACCTATCTCACGATTCCAGGCCTTTTGCGGCGAAATTGAAGGGTTGAAACCGCCACCCGAGGGGTTAGCAAACTCTGAGAAGGTGGGCGTTTCAAACGCGGTACCGGTATTCACATATGCCTGATGCTGTGGGCGATAGCGGTAGCTCAAACCCGCTGAGCCACTCCATTCGTTGAAGGTTTGCTCACCGCTTTGATCGCCATCGTCCAGGTAGCGGTCGTCGACCTCTAACTCTACTCGGTCAAAGCGGGCACCCAGCGAGAGTGTTACCTGCTCGGAAAGCGCCAAATCCCCCTGAGCAAAGACCCCGGCCGAGGTTGCCGTTTGCGTCTCTTCCGCCAATTGCTCACCCACCACGCCCTGAGCGTTTACATCATTACGAAAGCGCTCATCGTTTTGACGCGCCACATCCACACCGGTGATATAGCTCAGCGGCAGGCTGCCTACATTAATTTCATGATGATACTCAGCGCTCGCGCCCAGGTAATCACGCTGATAGCCCAACCGGCTACTGCCCACGAACGGCAGCTGCTGCTCAAAATCACGCTGCGCAACAAAACCCTTTACATAGAGCTCGCCAGGGCCTGCGGACAGATCTTCGTACTGTAAGCCGAGCAGCTGCTGATCAACGTTTTGCCTAGCATCCAATGCTATGGAGTTTGGGGCGGCCTGATCACGCCCGTTCGCGACTTCGCGTGCATTTAGCGCACCAGGATCTTCGGAGCGCGGGTTTTCAAGCAAATTGATAATGGCCGTTATCGCCCTTCCGCTGCCTAACTCACGGCGCAGTTTGGCATTTAGCAAATACTTTTCAGTCGAGCTCTGCTCACGATAGCCATCAACATTGAGCGCCGAAAGACTTACATGATGCGACCAGTCTCCTTGAGAACCGCCGGTTTGCAGCGACGTTTTTCGATAGCCGTCACTCCCAACCTCCGCGCGCAGGCGCGTTCCTGGGTTATCGCGACCGTCGGCGGTAGTCACCGCGATCACTCCGCCAGCCGCGTTGCCGTAAAGCACCGAAGAGGGCCCGCGGATGACCTCGATACGCTCGGCGCTGTCTAAATCGATGGCATCAAGCTGCGCTTGACCGTCGGGCAGCGTGTAGGGAATGCCATCGACCATCACGGTAATGCCACGCACGCCAAACGGTGCCCGCGCGCCAAAACCTCGAATAGAGATTCGCTGGCCCTGGGCAAAGTTATCGCGGTTTTGCACAAACACGCCCGGTACGCGCACTAATGCCTCATCCAGGCGAGCACGCTGCTGCCCCTGTGCAATGGCGTCACGGTCAAGCGTTGAGACCGCGGCAGGCGTTGCGTACAGTTCGCGCGCCAGGCGCGGTGCCGTGACCTCTAGCGTGTCCATCGCGCTGGAAGTCACTGGCATATTTTGGCTCCAGCTTTGGCTAGCCGTCAGACAGCTTAATAAACAAAAAGACGTGGTCGCTACTCTTCTCAACACGGGGTCCCTCCCAGATACCTCAACGTGAAAATGCATGGCAGGATTGAACGATTTCCTGATCTGGCTAGTCTCTAGTAGTTAATTGAGGCATAGATAAATTGTTTGGTAATGCTTAAACTTGTACAGGCTACACCCCTGAAAGCAAAGGAGGCTTCATGGCGTTTACAGCGACAGATCCAATCAAAATGATTTTTGCGGTTCTATTTCCGCCACTCGGCGTATTTCTTGAAGTCGGATTTAAAGGACATTTCTGGCTGAACATTATTCTAACGCTGTTTGGATTTATACCCGGCATCATCCATGCGTTTTATGTGATATTAAAGCACTAACATTTAGTTCTCATCGCTTGATAAATGCAACGCCGCCTAAGGTCACACTTAGGCGGCTTTTTTATGCCTAGTCAACGTGGCCATGGAGGCGCCGATGCCAGGAGTGAATGCATTCTCACGGGACTACAGGGCAAGCGCTTTTAAGCTACCCCTTTGCAACCTCTGACGCTTCTTCTACAGGCGTCTCACTTAACTGCTCGCCTTCGCTACGCGCAATCACCGATGTGCCGACTAAATCGCCGGTCACGTTCAAGGCCGTGGCGCCCATGCCTACCAGTGCATCAATAGCGGCGAGCAACGCAACGGTTTCAATCGGCAGCCCGACCTGGGCAAACACCGTGGCAATCATAAGGATACCGGCACCCGGCACCCCGGCAGTGCCCACCGAGACCAGCGTACCAATCAGCACAATCTGTACCATGCTGATGAAATCCAGCGGCGCGCCAATCACGTTGGCGGCAAAGACTGCCGAGATAGCGATACGAATCGCCGCCCCATCCATATTCAAAGTGGCCCCTAGCGGCAGGCTGAAGCCATAAATACTCTTAGAAATTCCTAAACGGCGGGCCGCGTTGACCGTTAACGGCAGCGTGCCAGAGCTACTTTGAGTGGCAAATGCCGTGAGCATGGGCGTGCGTGCCTCACGGAAGAAGGTGCGTAGTTTCACACCAAATAAACGCATGATGCCGCAATAAAGCAGCACATGAACGCCCAGCGCGATATACAGCACAACCACCATATCACCCAACGATAGCAGCGTTTCCAAGCCTTGACGGCTCACCGTTTCGGCGACAATTGCAAAGACGCCGATGGGCACATAGTGCAACACCCCTGACATAACTTTTAGCGTGACATCGTTTAGTGCCTCAATCACCTCGTACAACCGCTCGCCCATCGCATGCTGGCGCGGTGATTGGCGCATTTTTAGCAGCGCAATACCAAACACTAATGCCGTAAAAATAATGCCCAGCATATTAAGCTCGGCAAAAGCCCCGATAATATTATCCGGCACGATGTTAAGCAGCGCCTCGACAACGCCAGGGTTTTCAGGCACCGAAAAACTGGCTTCGTCGTTGAGCGTCATGCCACTTCCTGGGCTAAACAGCGTAGCAACCGTTAAGCCCACCATAATGGCCAGCGCTGAAGACGCCAGATAATAGCCAAAGACCTTTCCGCCTATACGCCCCGCGCTACCCTCGCGCGACTGGTTAACCCCCACCATCAGCGTGAACAGCACGATGGGCACAATCAAAAAGGTCAGTAGCCGCAGCAGTAAATCACCCAGCGGCGCCAGCCAAACGGCCACTGTATCCCCGCCAACAAGCCCGACTAACACGCCCAATACCAGCGCGATGGTGACGCGTAAAATCAACGACGCGTTCAAATAGGCCTTCCATATGCGTGTCATTTGAGTCCCTACAGGTTTGAATACGTTGATGGGCCTATTTTGATAAGCCTGCACACCACCTTATTAGTGTGGCACAGCAAGATCGACAAGGTGAGTAGGCGGCAGTAAATCGAGGCTATGGCAGACCATCCGTATGTTGGTATGTGGGCAACTGAAGATGGACGTATTCGTCATGATCTTTTACCCAACAATCGCTACGACGAGGCCCGTGGTGAGCATAAAAGTGCTTACCAGGGCCGCTATCGAGTAACGAATAACTACATAGAATACTGGGATGACACCGGTTTTACCGCTGATGGTGAGTTCATCGATGGCGTGCTCTATCACGCAGGTATGGTGCTATATCGTAAAAAGTAAGCAATGCCATTCTTTACAGCGCTATTATTCAGTAACGGCAACAGCCACCGGCTTACTAAAAGCCAGTGGCTTTAGAGGCACAGCAATACAGTGGAGCAGTTTAAGATTTCTTCCACTTAGAGACGCTTCCTACAATGCGAGGCAGTATAGACAACAGTAGTAAAGCCAGAAAAATCAGCGTAATAGGCCGTTCCAATATAAACCCTAAGCTACCTCCGCTGATCTGCATACTTCTTACCAGCTCACCTTCAGCCATACTACCGACTAATAGACCTACCACCGTAGCGGCCACTGGAAAGCCATACAAACGCATCAGCCATCCCAGGATACCCGTAACCACAACGGTAATCGGGCCCACCATATTTCCTGTAATGGTGTAAGAACCTGCGACAGAAAGCACCATTACCACGGGAATCATGAATTTAAGCGAAATTTTGACGATATATCCCGCCAAAAAAATAAAGCCCAGCCCAACCACCAACAATAAGGCGGCCTGAGCCATATTGCCAAGAATCAGGGCATAGACAATGTCGGTATTTTCGCGGATGAACCGTGGGCCTCCCGTCACATTATGCAAAGCAAACGCGCTGAGCAATACAGCGGTACCCGCGCCGCCCGGCAACCCCAGCGCCAGAAGGGTAATCATTGAACCCCCTTCAGAACTGCTGTTAGCCGACTCTGCCGCAATGAGCCCGGAAGGATGGCCTTTGCCAAAAGACTCTGGCTCTTTCGACTGTTTTTTCGCCGTTGCATAAGCGGCAAGGTTAGCGATACTTGCCCCTACGCCAGGAATGGCGCCTATAACCGCACCCATCCCCCCTCCCCGCAGGACCTGTAGTGGCCTGCTTGCCGCAAACGCCATTCCTTCCAAAATACTGCGAAACCGGACAACACGGTTCTCCTGTGCATCCACGATGTAGTTTTTACCAACCAGATTAAACAACTCAGACGCCGCGAAAAAGCCGATGAGCGCAGGTATGGCCGGAATACCATCCAGCAAGTACATACTGCCAAAGGTTCCTCGCATCTGTCCTGCATCGCTGTAGCCGACAGTGCTAATCAGAATGCCCAGCGCGCCCGCTGCTAGCCCTTTAGAAATGCTAGCGTCATTCAACACGGCAATCAGCGTGACCCCCCATAGAGCAATAACCAACATCTCCGTTGGCCCTAACTTAAGAACCCAATGGGATACTGATTGAACTGTCAGCAGTAGCAGCAAGTATCCGACTAACGTGCCTAGCACGGAAGCCATTAACCCAATGCCGAGCGCTTGAGCATGCTGCCCTTTGCGCGCCATAGGATAGCCGTCAAAGGCCGTGGCTACCGAGGAGGATGTGCCGGGTATATTCATCATGATAGCGGGTATCGCACCGCCGAAACCGCCGCCTGTAAAAATGGCAGTCAGAAATAGAATAGCGGGTAGAAAATCCATATACAGCGTAGCAGGGAGAAACACCGCCATGGCAATAGAAATCGACAGCCCCGGTATCGAGCCAAAGAACAATCCGATTATCAAGCCAGGGACGACCACCCACCACGCTGCTGGCGTGCTTGCGAGCAGCTCAATCGCGGCCTGGAATGCATCCGTATCAATCATGAATTTCAGCACCTTTGTCGTTAAAGCAGGATAGTCGGAAGGCGTACGTTAAGAAGCTGGACAAATACCAACACCACAACGAAAGAGACCAGCACGCCACTTCCTAGCAACACCCACCAGCGCTTTTCTCCTTGCACGTAAAGCGTCAAAGCAAGAAACACGAAGCTGCCTATATCAAAACCAATGAATGGCAGTGCACCCACGTAAAGAACCAACAGCGCCATGAAAAGAAGGGTTTTGACTGGAACAGTGCGGCCTGAATCATGCGCATGCTCCCGGTACCAATCCACAATTTTCGTACCTGTAATAACCAATAGAGATGCAATGCCGATACCGGCGACGGGGACTACCAACACCCAGTCGGTAGCCCCACGAGCAGCGGCATGAACGCCGTGAGCGTAGTAGAAAAACGCCCCCGCTAGCGTTAACGAAAAAAGTACATTTCCCCATGGGAAGGAGCGGCTAAAAGTTGAAGACGTCATAACTCCTACTGCCTTTTGTAAAACGATCAAAACACCGTACGCGGCTACTTGACTAAAGGTGCGTACTGTTGAATAGCTTCATAGGTAGCATCAATAAGCGCCTGACTCTCTTCAGGCGTTAGCCAATCAGCACCCATTCGTGCGTTTTTCGCCCACTCTTGAAACTCGTCACTTTCTAACGTTTCTTGGTACACCTGCACGATGCGATCGTAACGTTCGGGATATTCCTCCTGCAGAGAAGAATGCACCATAAGGCCTGAGACATTCCCACCAATCAGCAGTAAAGGCTCAACGCCGAACTCAGCCAGTTCATCGTTTAGGAGTGGTGCATCCCAGCTATCGCTTGGCTGATCGTGTACAACAGCCAGTGCTCGCACCTCTTCATTTATCGTCAGCGCAGCCTCGGCGGCAAGAATCTCAAAATCCACTTGGTTGCCAGCCAGCGCCGTACGTAATGGAGCACCGCCGCTATAGGTCACAAAGCGCACATTTTCATGATCGATACCCAGCGCATCCATCATGACGAGCGTTTGGATATGCCCCCCGTTACCCACAATAATGCCGGAGCTGACCTCACCGGGTTCGCGCATGGCCTCAATTAATTGCTCAAGATTTTCGTAGGGGCTGCTGTTGTGCACGGCAAGCACACCATAATCATTCCACTGCGCACTCAAGAGCGAAAAATCCTGCCACTCAACCGGCGCACCACTTACCTCAATGGCACTTGCTAAGTAGGGCGTCGCCTGCATGACAAGCAAGGTTTCTCCGTCAGCTGATTGTTGTTGAAAGTAGGTAGCGCCTAAAGCGCCAGCACCACCCGGTCGATTCACGACGGTAATAGGCACGCCAAAGCGAGGGGACATATGCTCGGCCAACCCGCGAGCCAACCGGTCTGCGCTGCCGCCCGCATCGAAAGGCACCACAATTTCCAGAGGGCTATCAGGCCAGTCGTCTGCAAGCGCTAAGGAAGATACACTTAACGTGAGCAAGGGGAGCACCCAAAGGGAGCGACAAAGAACATGAGAAATAACTGAAGCTTTCTTGAATCGCAGTTGATATGGCATATCACTTCTCCGATTATCGGATTGTTATTGAATATCTCGTTATTAAATATTTCGTTATTGATCATCTAGCAGACATGTCAGAGAGCTTTGTGTTATTGGTCGAGCTAACATGCGCTATTGATGCATGGTATCTTTGTTATGTCAATAGAACAAACAAAACACCCACCTTACCTAGGAGGCGATGTGCGAGAACTATCTTACTCGCCCTCATTTGAGAGCTCTAACGATCCCTGGCCCAAACATCATCGGGTTTATCTGGTATTGCGTCAGGAGATCCTGGAAGGAAACTATCCTCCAGATCAATCAATGCCCAACGAAGTATTATTGGCCCAACAGTTTGGTGTTTCACGCATCACAATGCGTAAGGCAATGGAGCGCCTTAATCGAGAAGGATTGGTTGAACGACACCGCGGTAAGGGCACGTTCCCCATCGCTGCCAACGAAGCCTCGCCGATACAGGCAAGTATCTCTGGAGTTCTAGAAAACCTAATTGCGATGGGACTGACTACGGATGTGGACGTGCTAGATTTTGGCTACGTATCTGCCACCAGCATCATTGCCCATCAGCTGCAATTGACTGCCGGTAGCTTGGTACAAAAAGCAACTCGTATAAGAAGTCATCATGGCACCCCGTTCTCGCTATTAACCACCTATGTTCCTGAACATATAGGCCGCTCATTTTCGCAAGACGACCTAACTACTCAGCCCCTGCTACTTCTATTTGCACGAGCTAATGTAACGATTTCCCACGCAAAGCAAACAATCACCGCCAAACTAGCGACCCCAAAGCAAGCAAATCTGCTTAAGATGGAGCCAGGTGACGCGCTACTATGCATAAGTCGCATCGTTTTCGATGAACATCAGCAACCGGTTGAGTTCATCGAAGGTTTTTATTGCCCTGAAACTTATGAACATCAAGTATCATTAGGCGTTAAAACTCATGATAATCAGCAGGTTTGGGACACATGATGTTTTGCCATTAGCATGGCAGCCGCTATTGTGAGCTGCTTTCAATCAATCGTCATAGAGCCAAAAAAGGAATTTCTGCATGCGCGTACCCACCATCTGTTTAGCGGCAACGGCACTGGCACTTTTGATGAGCGGCTGTGCACAGCATCAGCCCGCGAGCAGTTCAGATACTTTGGCTGAAATTCGTTATCAAGTAGGCCCTTGCTACGGCACCTGCCCTGTTTACAGCGTAGCGGTTGAGGCAGATGGCACCACGCGCTTCACGGGCGAGCGCCACACGGCCACTGAAGGTGAACGCACGCTGGCTGGCGATGCGACGACGTTTAGTGCACTACAAACACGCCTAGCATCTTGGCAGCCGAATATGGGCACCACGCAACAAACGCTTGATTGTGAACCCCGCGCGACTGACCTGCCTCAATATACCGTCACCTGGATTAACGGCGAGGGCGAACAGGCGGTACTGGAACACGATACGGGCTGTCACTCTGACAGTGGCCGTGAGCTGACCAACACCCTCAGAAGCCTCAATAAAGAGCTGAACATTGAACAGTGGGTGCAGCAGTAAACGCATGGCTAGCCATGATGACAAGCATGCAAAATCGTCACCGAGGAGTACCCATGCACGCTATTAATCCCCGCAAGCTGCACCACAGCAAATGGACGGCGGTGCAACCCAGCAATAAAGAGAAACACTTCTTGGTGACCAAGCTGCTGCGCGATGAAGACGACAACGTCGTCGATGTCGTGATTGAAGCCATCCACTCGCATCGCGAAGTCGTTGTGCCGTGGCAACGTCTAAAAGATGCCAGCGTATGGAAAATGGGCTGGCAGTAATGAATCTGACCCTGCCATAGAGGCAAAAGCCAAGAAAGGCATTGACACATCTAAATATTAATGACACTGTGTCGCCAGTTGGTTAGCAAGCAGCATGGTTTCAGAAGTGTACGAGATTGATATGTACGAAATCTTTCGGCAAGCCTGTAATTGTATTCCTTGTTTTATCCGCTATTAATCTGGGTGATACCAGGAACTTTATTAAGCGCTTTGCGCGAAAGGATTTTTACTATGTCTACTGGCACAGTTAAGTGGTTCAACGATACTAAAGGCTTCGGTTTTATTGCTCCTTCTGACGGCGGCGATGACCTGTTCGCTCATTTCTCTGAAATTCAGTCAGACGGCTTCAAAACCCTGCAAGAAGGCGCTAACGTTTCTTTTGACGTTACCCAGGGTAAGAAAGGCCTTCAGGCTTCAAACATCAAGCAAATCTCTTAAGTCTACGTTTTTAAAACATAGCGCTTTTGAGTTTGCTCGAACCTTTCGAGGTTCGAATAACAAGGCCCGCTTATGCGGGCCTTGTTGCGTTTGCTAGTTAACAATTGCGTTTGAGCCCTACTCACTTCGCAACCACTGCACCAGGCGCACTTCTACCGTAATCGACAGTGCTTCAAGTGCCCCAGCGCGAGCACGGCCTTCGGCACTAGCTCGATAAAGGTGCGGTGTCATCGCCAGCAGATCCGAAATGTCTTCAGCGCCTTCAAGTGCGAGTGAATAGCAGAGGCGCTCAGTATGGTGATGTATAAAACCCTCCGGCACCTTTGACTCACTTGAACGCTCGGGCTTTAAGGTGGGGTAGATAATTTCCCGCAGCTCGCGCAAATGGCTTGGCCCCGCCTCAATCTGTAACAGCATGCCGCCCGGTTTCAACACGCGCGCAAATTCGCCCATGACGGGAAAGCCAAACATGCACAGCACACTGTCTAATGTTTGTGATTGCACCGGCAAATGCGCGTTGCTGCCGACCACCCATTGGCTTTGCGGTGTTTGACTATGTTCTTGCTGCCCCCCCCGCCGACTATCCTGCTTAGCCGCGGCCAGCACCGCCCACTTTGAGATATCCAGACCCATTAGCGCCAGCGGCAACGCATCCTGCGCCGCGCTAGCTAACTGGCGCAGGTAGTAACCTTCACCACAGCCTGCATCCAAACAGCTAAACGGCGTATCGCGTATCGACTGACGCTTCGCCTGGCTCAACACGGCACGACTCACCGCATCTGCAATTGGCCGATAGTAGCCAGCGTCAAGAAAGCGCTGACGAGCAGCCACCATGGCTTTACTATCGCCTGGGTCGCTTGAGCGCTTTTGCTGCACCGGAAGCAAGTTCACATAGCCCTTCTTGGCGATATCAAAGCTGTGTTTTGAAGGACTAGGTTTTGAAGGACTAGGTTTTGAAGGATCATGTTTTGAAAAATCATGCTTTGAAGGGCTACGCCCAGCGCTACATCGCCAGGTGCTGCCTTCCAGATAAAGGGGCTCGCCATCCAGCGGGCATGCCAGTGATTGAAAAGGGGTTATGCTCATCGCTATTTCTTCGCAGGTTATGGGTTTAGCGCGTCACCAGGACAATGCCGACTAAGATAACGCCGCCGCCCATTAGAAAATTGGTGCTTAACGGTTCATTGAGCAATAGGGTACCAAAAAGCACGCCGAAAAGCGGGCCGAGAAAAGAGAACACGCCCAACTGCGAAGCGCGATAACGACGCAACAATGTGAACCACAGCATCAGTGCGGCAAACGAAATAATTAGCGCCTGAAAGCCAAGGCTAGCGACAGCCATGGACGTAAACTGTGCATTCACTAACTGGCCCGATAGAGCGGCCACTGGCAGTAACAATAGGGCCGTAATGCTTAGTTGATAGCTTAGAGTAAGCTCTGCCGGCGCCTCGGAAAGCGAGGTCCTGCGGATCACGACGGTCGTGGCCGCCCACGAAAGGCCAGCCAGCAAGCCCAGAGCATCGCCAATAATAATATGGATGCCATAAGCACCGCTTGGCGCCATCGCTATCACCATTCCTAAAAACGCTAGACCGACACCCCACCATTGGCGGGCTGAAAGCTGCTCACCAGGCACCCAAAGATGTAATCCCAACGCCGCAAAGATGGGGGCCGTATAAAGAAAGACCGACATGTGTGATGCAAGCGTATAGTTAAGCCCCCATGCAACAAAACCGAACTCGGCAGCAAATCCGAGTCCAACCAGCAACCCAGGGCCCCAGTGATGGCCCACCTCTTTCCAACGAATTCCTCGCCAATAGGCGAGCAACCCTACCAGGCATCCTGCGATAGCGGAGCGCAATGCTATTTGTACAACGGGTGAGATATCTTCAGCCACGCCTTTAATTGCCACTTGCTGAAATCCCAACACCAGACAAAACAACAGCATCAGCGATGCTGCCGTAGCATCCATCGACTTACGCTGAGAAATGGCAGCAGAAGTGAATGAGGCCGTCCTTTGATGGTTCATTACGTACTCCTGTAAGATCAAGGTGGCCATTTCAGCAGGGCGCTCAATTTTCTACAAACGATTACTTTTCAGGCCTAGGCTCAGGAAAACTCATGCTATGCGAATTGAAAGACTACCGCTGAATGCACTGCGTGCGTTTGCCGAAGCGGTGCGAGAAAATAGCTTCAAAGCCGCTGCACATCGCCTAGATGTTACCCCGGGTGCAGTTAGCCGACAGGTTAAACTGTTAGAAGACCGCTTGGGCGTGAAGCTATTTGAACGCCATGCTAATGGGGTTTGTGCCACTGAAGCGGGCCATATGCTGGCTGAAGATGTGCAAGCCGGCCTGTTGCGTATCGCCAACGGCGTACAGCATGTCACCGAGCGCTCCGAAGATGCCTTTCAATTGCTACTGAGTGCACCGCCTTCTTTTCTACAGCTGTGGCTACTCCCTCGCTTACCCCACTTTGAAGCTAGCGAACGGCAAGCTGAAATATCTCTGGATGCCGAAGCGCGCTTAATCTCACCGTTATGGTTGCCTAACAGAGCACGCTTAGCGTTGCGCTATGGCCAAGGCCCCTGGCCGGGTGTTACCAGTCTGCGACTGTTTGAAGACACCCTCTTTCCCGTGTGTTCACCATCCCTACTCAAGCAGGCAAACTTGCAAGCCCCTAGCGACTTGCTAACCCAGACATTGCTCACCGTGGACTGGTGTCGTCATGCGGGTCCCCCAATACCAAACTGGCATGACTGGTTTAAAAGCACTGGGGTAGCGATGCACAAAAAACCCAATCAGCGGCAATACTCGCTATACAGCCTGGCACTCGATCAGGCCATTGCCGGGCAAGGTGTGGTACTTGCTAGCTACCCTTTGGTCGCTGATCGGCTCGCTAGCGGTGTTTTGGTACGCCCTTTTGCAGACAGATACTCGCTGGCGTCTCCCTTAACCTACGATCTACTTCTGCCTATCGAAGGAGATATGCCACCGGCGGTAGCTCGCTTCGTCACTTGGCTGCAGCAGGAAGCCACCAACTTCCGCACAATATAGTGGCTGCTTAGCGACGTTAACGATCTACCCGGGCGTACTCTTTAAACAACACCGATTGCCACTGGCGAACGGCCAGCACAGACGTGGTGCCAAAGCGCTTATGGATAGGCAGGCTACTTTCCCGCTCACACAGGGCATGAAACTCTTTTGCGAGGCGCTGCATCGTCTGCTGCCACTCTTCATTACCCGCGGGGGACAACAAGCCGTTCAGCACCATTAGCTTTTCGCTGTCACTATCAAAGCGGGAGCGAAAAAACTCGCTGGCTAGATATTGCTGGAAAAAGCACTGGATCGGCCCACCCGGGCGCCAGCGAAAATTCGCGGCTACCCGGCGCCTTATCCGGTTACCTGGCAACAGGTCGATCAACTTAAGCCGTTCAAGTTTAACCAGTTGCTGTGTGCATTCGGCCTCGCTCAACTGGTATTGATGATGGATTTCGTTGAAGCTATAGCCATTAATGACGCACACAGCGACCAGAAACAGCTCGCGATCATCGGCAATACTTTGCTCTTGAGCCTGGGTCAGCTGCTGTAAACGCTGTTCGTCATTCTGCATGGCCTGTACCAGCTCGACGAACTCGATATTAAGCTGATCACAAATGCACTCAAGCCGCGCTAGCGTGAAGTGCTGTTCTGCGAACAGGCGCTTAACAGAGGCTTCGCTTAAGGCTAGCCACTGGGCGACATCAGCGTAGGTTTTACCCTGAGCACGAAGCTGGCGTTTCAAGGTCTTAATGAGTGAACTGGCCTGGGACACAAGCGCCTCCTAGCACCAAAAGTAGCAAATAAAGATACTCTAAAGCCTGCATGCTACAACTTAGCGCATTAGAGTTGCAAAAATATCGCCTCTTGCACACATTGCTGCTACTTCTAGGAATTGATAAGGCAACCTATACATGCGAAACGTACTGCACATGAGGGGCGCCTGGCCCTACTTGATCGCTATCTTTCTCAATGCGTTTGTGGATTTGGGTCACAAGATCGTTATTCAGAATACGATCTTCAAAAGCTATGACGGCACCACCCAGGTCGTACTCACGGCCCTGGTAAATGGCTTAATTTTGCTGCCATTTATTTTAATGTTTAGCCCCGCTGGCCATGTGGCAGATAGCTACCCCAAGGTGCGCGTCATGCGTGTTTCTGCCTGGGCGGCGGTGGCTATTTCACTCGGCATCACCGCCGCGTACTACCAGGGATGGTTCTGGTTAGCGTTCGCGATGACGCTACTGCTTGCCATTCAATCGGCTTTTTACTCCCCGGCTAAATACGGCTTGGTAAAGGGGCTGTTCGGCAAGCCACGTCTGGCGGAAGCCAACGGGCTGATTCAGGCGGTCACTATCGGCGCTATTTTAGCGGGCACCGTGGCCTTTACCGCACTGTTTGAAACCTGGGTATCGCCTGATGACCAGACACCAGCGCAGCTGTTACGTCACATTGCACCGCTGGGCTGGCTGCTCGTGCTCAATAGCGCTCTCCAAGTGGTCACGCTTTATCGCCTGCCATTGGACAACACGCCACGCTCCCAAACACCGCTTACCTGGCAGCGCTACATTAAGGGCCGCGCGCTAAAAGACAACCTGCGTATCGTGGCGCGCCAGCCTGTTCTCAGGCTGTCGATTATCGGCCTTGCGACGTTTTGGTCCGTTGGCCAAGTGCTGCTGGCAGCCTTCCCCGCCTATGCGAAAGATGCGCTAAGTATCGATAACACGCTTGTGCTTCAAGGAATTCTCGCCGCGAGCGGCATTGGCATTGCAGCCGGGTCGCTGCTGGCGAGTAAGCTTTCCCGCAACCGTATTGAAACCGGCCTTATTCCCTTGGGCGCTATCGGCGTGGCCGCGGGGCTATGGTGCCTTCCCCTGTTATCAACGCCGCTTAGCCAAGCGCTCAATTTCGTGTTTATTGGCATCATGGGCGGGCTGTTTATCGTACCGCTGAATGCGCTGATCCAGTTTCACGCGGCCGATCACGAATTAGGTACCGTGCTGGCTGCCAACAATTGGATTCAAAATATCGCCATGCTGGGCTTTTTGATGCTCACGGCGCTATTCGCGCTGGCCGGTGTGGATAGTCACTATCTGCTGCTTCTCATCGCGGCTGTGGCCATGGTCGGCGGCGGTTACACTATCTTCAAGCTACCCCAAAGCCTAGTGCGCCTTCTGCTAAGCTTTCTGCTCACACGACACTATCGCGTGGATGTTCACGGCTTGGAAAACCTACCGGCACAAGGCGGCGTGCTGCTACTGGGCAACCATATCAGCTGGTTGGATTGGGCCATGGTGCAAATTGCCAGCCCGCGGCCCGTACGTTTTGTCATGCTAAAAAGCATTTACCAGCGCTGGTATCTACGCTGGTTCTTTAAAGCGCTGGGCTGTATTCCTATCGAACGCGGCGCCGCTGCCGAACAGGCGCTAAGCGATGTAGCCGAACTGCTCAATGCCGGAGAAGTGGTGTGTTTGTTTCCTGAAGGAGCGATTAGTCGCAATGGCCAGCTTGGCGAATTTCGGCGCGGCTATGAACGCGCCTGTAAAATGGCCAATCCTGACGTCAAAATAATCCCGTTCTACCTGCGTGGACTATGGGGCAGCCAGTTCTCACATTCATCAAGCAAACTCAAAGAGCTGCGCAATGCCCCACTGCACCGTTCGGTGGTGGTCGCTTTTGGAAAACCACTGCCCAAAGACACGCCCGCCGATGTGCTCAAACGACGTATTTTTGAACAGGCTAGCCGTTCCTGGCAGAGGGCCATGGGCGAACTACCCACGCTTGCTAATGCCTGGATTCAAAGCGTTAAGCGCCGCCCAGGCAAGCTTGCGCTGGCCGATATCCTTGGGCGTCCGCTCAGTGCCAGCCAAGCGTTAACTGCCAGCGTACTGCTATCTAAACGCATCCGTAAGCATTGCCCTGGGCAAAACGTTGGCCTATTGCTGCCCACCAGCAGCGCTGGAGTGATCACCAACATGGCCACACTGCTGGCGGGAAAAACCGTTGTGAACCTCAACTACACGGCGAGCCAAGAGACGCTGGCGTCGGCGCTCACCCAGGCAGAGATTACAACGGTGTTCACTTCAAAGCGCTTTGTAGCAACGCTAGCCCAGCGCGGGTTAGCGGTTGACCAGCTATTTGGCCAGCAGCAAGTAATGTATCTGGAAACCCTACAGGCAACGATCAGCCGCGCCGAGCGTGCCAGTACCTGGCTTGCCGTACGCCTACTGCCCACGTGGCTATTACAGCGCTGCTTTAGCCGTAGCCATGATGCGGATGCAACGGCCGCGATCCTGTTCTCTAGCGGTAGCGAAGGTCAGCCTAAGGGCGTGATGTTGAGCCACCGCAACCTCATGGCCAACATCAAACAGACCTCTGACGTTCTTAATACACAAAGCAACGACGTTGTGATGGGGTCGCTGCCGCTGTTTCATGCCTTTGGCCTCACCGTCACGCAGCTGCTACCGCTCATTGAAGGAGTACCGTTAGTGTGTCACGCCGACCCAACCGATGCCCCCGGCATAGCCGGCACGGTTGCCAAGCATAAAGCGACCATTATGTTTGGTACCTCCAGCCTTCTACGCCTGTTCGTACGCAGCCAAAAGGTGCATCCGCTAATGCTGGATAGCCTGAGGGTGATCGTGGCCGGCGCAGAAAAGCTTGATGACAGCGTACGTACAAGCTTTGCACTGAAATTCCACAAACCGATTTATGAAGGCTATGGCGCGACGGAGACGTCACCGGTTGCCTCGGTCAACTTACCGGATGCCCTCAGCATTCATTACCAGCAGGTGCAGCGCGGTAGCAAAATTGGCAGCGTTGGCATGCCGCTGCCTGGCACTGGTTTCAAAGTCGTTTCGCCTGAAAGCTTCGAAGAACTACCCACTGGCGAAGCGGGTATGATTTTGATCAGTGGCCCACAGGTCATGCAGGGCTATCTTAACGATGCTGAACGCACGACCAAGGCGCTACGCGACATTGATGGCCAGCGCTGGTACGTCACTGGGGACAAAGGATTTCTCGACGAAGACGGCTTTTTAACGCTGATCGACCGCTACGCACGCTTTGCCAAAATTGGCGGCGAGATGGTCGCGCTAGGCGCCGTAGAACAGGCCGTTAAAGCCGCACTTGAGGAGCCTGACACCGCGCTAATGGCGGTCAACATCCCCGATAGTCGTAAAGGCGAACGCATTGTAATGCTATCGGAAACACCTGTAGATGCCAGCACCGTAAAAGCCGCTATGCTCGCTAACGGCACGAAATCAATGATGGTACCCAGTGACTGGCTTACCGTGGATGCCCTTCCTCGCTTGGGGTCAGGCAAGCAGGATATTGCGGGCGCCAAGCGTCTGGCACAGAAAAGATTGGCCGAAAGCGCGAAATAGAGTGCTCTACTCGGCCACCGATACCTGCGGGCATCATTAGAGAGATGAATAAAAGGATTTTTTTCACTGAAACCGCTGACTTTTCTCCATGGTTTCTAATCCGGATGTGTATTAAATTCATTTCCAATGTTTTGAGGTTATCTTCCCCCTCAAAAATTCGGATAAACAAAGAAGGAGCGTTAAATGTCTAATCCAGCTATTGAAATCTTCAAGAAGCGTCGTAGCCAGTATGTCATTGGCAAAGACATTGCCATCAGCCAAGACGATACAGCGGCATTGATCAAAGAAGCCGTTAAGCAGGCACCCACGTCGTTCAACTCACAAAGCTCGCGTGCGGTTATTCTGTTCAACGAACAGCACGACAAGTTCTGGCAGATAGTCATGGAAACGCTGCGTAAAATCGTACCTGCGGACTCTTTTGAGCCTACTGAGCAGAAGGTCAGCAGCTTTGCTGCTGGTGCTGGCACCGTGCTGTTTTTTGAAGATCAAGAGGTCATCAAAGGGCTGCAAGAGAAATTTCCGCTCTACGCCGACAACTTCCCTGTTTGGTCAGAGCATGCTACCGGCATTGCCCAGTTTGCCGTATGGACGGCCCTTTCACAGGCCGACATTGGCGCCAGCCTGCAGCACTACAACCCCATTATCGACGATGCCGTATTTGATGCCTGGGATCTACCGGCTTCCTGGACACTACGCGCGCAAATGCCCTTCGGTTCTAATGAAGCACCGTTTGGCGAAAAAACGTTCATGGACGATGAGCAACGCTTCCGCGTATTTTCTTAAGCCACGGCTTAGGACATGTCCTAAGTAAGCGCCCATCACGAACTTGTTTTCGCCCGCCGCCACTGATTATTCAGCGACAGCGGGCGATGCCTTTTAGAGGCCGACCTTCATCAAGAGCGCTTGTGGTGCCTATTCAGAAGGCTTTACGTCAGCGCTATCCAATGGCGTAGAGCGCTTGCCCGGCTCACCCCGCGCAATATCGTTATGGCTAATGACCATGACATCGCGTGGCCACCAATCCGGATGGTTATCGCGAATAAAGGCCAGCAGTTTCTCACGCACGTTCATTTCTGCCACCCAGCCTGCTAGCGGGTCGGACGTCATCAGGTAAAAAGTAATGATCTGCGCCGTTGCGGTTTGCCCTGTCACATAGCACAGCAGCTTATGGTGCTCGATAACATTCTCTTCATCCTTAGCAACGTCTAAAAACGTTTGCCTTAAGAGCTCAACGTCAGCGCTTAAGTGCAGCGTCAATTCCAAAAACCGATACATCTTGGTACTTTTGACCGAAAGATTCTCAAACGGTTTAGACACAAAATAGGTGACGGGTACGATCAACCGCCGCTCGTCCCATGAGCGCAATCGAATAAACGTATAAAAAATCCCCTCCACATAGCACCACTGCCCTTCAAACATAACCAAGTCACCGATTCGGATCGGCTTGGCCAGCGACAGCTGAAAAGATGACAGAATGTTCCCCAGCATGGCCTGGCCAGCAATACCGACCAGTACCGCAAGAACGCTTGCGGAGGCGAGAATAGACAAGCCTAGTGTTTCGAAGATCTGAACCTGGCTGAGTACGTAAACCGATACTGCAATGACCGTGATCAGAATGATGACGCGGCGTAACGCGTAGAGCGATGTCAGCAGCCGGCGCTCATCACGAGATTTTGTGTCATCAATCTCGCCCACTAAACGCCGCGTCATACGCAGCATAATGGTATCGACCAAGCGCAGTGCAATGGTTGCCGCGCCCCACGCCAGAATGGCGGTTAACACAACGCGGAAGGTACCCATAGCGATAGCAGAGAAAGAGACCACATAGTCCAGCACCATCTGCGTCACCAGAGACATCATGATGAGTGCCATGGGGCCTTTTATTCTGCCCACAAAGATGCTTTTTGCGCCGGAAGGAATTAGCTCCGCCAGCAACCCAACAAAGCGATAAACCCCCCACCCCATGAGCGCAACCAATATCAGGAAAATGGGAATGGCGATCCACTCCCAAATCATCAGCACGCCAAGCGATTCCTTAAAGCGTTCCGGAATATGCTCCTCCAGCATGGAAGGGCCATATTCTTTATAAAGTAGCGGAATCGACGACACGCTGTCTGACATAATCAGCCAAACGGGATCCTGATCACCGGCTCGGTAACGGCCCAGCCGTATATCGTAAGTATCACTGCCCACTTTCAGCGACGTTATTTCCAAGTCTCGACGCGGCTGGCCTGCTTGAGGATTAGGCTCCTGCCCAGCCGTATTCTCAATGAGCGCGTCTCGGCGGCCAGGAAGGTTGGCAACGTTCAGCAACTCACCACGCTTGAATACTTCAGCCAACTGTTTGGCTAGCTCCGGGCCTTGTTCGCGCTGCTCGGCAGGCGATAAATCAGACAAATTGAGAACATGCGCCGCCGCCGCAAACTCTTCGTTGTCCGCCAGCGTTTGAAAACTTCGAATAGCCTCGCGTGGGGTAATTAAGTTGACGTCCTCCGGCGCTTCTTCAAGTCCCGTATTTACTTCATCAACAGCAAACCACCGATTATCTTCGCTCTCTTCTCCCTGAGTTTGCGCCACACACACGCTGGAAAATAGCAGTGCTGCGATCAGCACCATCCATGCGGGCCATAAGCCATTTGCTTTCATACATGCCTTTATTAAGTGAGATGAACCAGCTTACCGACCATCGACAGACCAATTACGTAGCCAGCCTTGTGATCATCACAGGGCCATCCATGTCAGTGTGGTAAAAGGAGTAAGCGTAAAGTACAGCCTATCTTATTTGATGACGCAAGGAGCAGCACCGTTCTCATCAATCATGCACTCCTTTTCTCTATTCGGTTTAGCAAACATGGGCATCCGCAATGCGAATATGTGTTTCACAGCACGCTATCTAACCAGGCTGCCTAGCGACTTCAACTCGCTATCGTATAAAGCAACCAGCAGCGGCGCGCCCTGGTCGTTAATGCGAAACTGCCCGTAGCGGGCGGATTGATAGCGTTCGGCATGACCTTCCTGGAAGAAGAAAGCATTGGTAGCAAAACGCACATAGCCATTGCGCAGTCGATACTGTAGGCGCCGCTCCTGATCACCGATCGGGCTGCCATCATCTAATCGCTGGAAGTGGGCGATATACTGATCATCTAAGCGCACAACGACGTTGCCATTGCGGGCATTCGGGGAGTTACTCTCTTGGTCCAACGTCGTTTGAATGCGGCTGGTGATAGCAAAGTTCAAAGACATGTAGTCGCCCTGCATCAATGAGCGCGGGTCGACAGGCGCGAGCTCAAGGTAGACAATCTCACCCAGCGCCAAATGACGCTCTTTCTGCCAAATTGCCCCATTAATCACGGCCAACACCAGAAACATGCCCACGAGAATCACCAGCCTGCTTGCTTTCGCGTTAGGCATCATTGTCTACGCTCCCATCGCTCGAGTGAGCAATCCTAGCTTCCCACCTCCGGTGTAGCCCAAAACGCAGCCCTAGCAGCAGGGTTCCCATCACCAAAAGCGCTATCGACTTCGTCAGAAGCGTTGCGTCCAGCCAGTAGTAATAGCTGCCGATCGCCAGCATCAGCGAAAGCATCCCCAACCCCGTCAGCACGCGATTGCCAATAGCAAAGCCTAACAGCATGACCACCACGCCCTGGCCTACGCTAGGGACATAAAACGTCACCCCCAACAGCACCGCACCGGCAGCGTAGGTCACCCAGCGCACGCTAGCTAAAGGCTGTTTGTTAAACAGCGCCTGGAAAAGAATCAGCTGTGCCAGCGCAACGAGCCCAACGCTCATCCAAACCCCTAGCCGCACTAAATTGCTATCCAGCGCTTCATAAAGAAACGGCAGCGGATGACCCGCATGCGCTAGCCCCTGAGTGACCAGCAGGCCCAACGCTAGTCCATAGCCCCACGCCTGCATCTCTTTAATGCGACGTGGCCAGCGAAATTCGTTTAACCAAAGTGCGGTTAGTGCACACAGCACAATGCCACTGGCGGCCATCCCCGTTGCCGCTGTTACCCACGCCAGATACAGCGCTACGCTGGCAGCAAAGGCAGAAAAGCCACGATGCGTTACGCTTGGCATCACCAGCGCCAGTGCGCTCTGCAAACCCAGCATCGACCACCATACATAGGCAGCGTTATTCCAATGCTCGATGGCGGCCCAGCCCACTAGTAGCTGCCCGGCTAAGCTAATGGCGAGCGCCAGATGTTCGAGCACATCACTGTGAGCTGCCCGCAGTAGCGCAAAAGCAGCGCCGATCAAAACGAGCCCCAGACCCAACGATGCAGCGGCGCTCTCGACAACAAACACTCCGCCAATGGCGATAAAGCCCAGTAAAAAAAACGCCGCCAGCCAACCGGAAAAAGCCTGCAACACGCGCACAAACCACGGTGTTTCTAGCGTCGCCGGCAGCGTAGAAGCGTTTAACACAATGCCTGACTGGGTCAGCTTGGCTTTTAAACTATTTGTTTGAGCATCGTCGGCTCTGCGCATCATTGCCATGTCTCCCGGTGTAGCCGTTTCAGCCATATGACAGCCCCGGCGCCCATCGCTAGCACCGCGATGGCCATAAACAACAAACTTCCTGCCTGCCACTCACCTTCCCATAGCCAGTATCGAGCAAGCAGCCACGTGGCCACGGCAATCACTGAGACGCAGCCACCTGCGATCATGAACAGATCCGGCTGCCAGTGGCGATAACCGGTATACAGCGCCACAAGCCAGAGAGGATAAATCACCAGCACTGACGACCACATCGGCTGCATCTCGGCAATCAGGGACATCAATAGCAGCGTGACCGGTACCCCGCTGCCCACCGCGAGCAAGCGAGCGGCCCAACGACCTTCACCCCAACGCCCGGAATAAGCGCCCCACTCCCAGAAGATCAATGCAAGGGTATTGATCCCCAACAACCCCCACAGCGCAGCGTCACTGTTTGCCAGGGCGCCAAACGGTCCACCCCAAGTACGAAAATAAAGCCCGATTGCAAGATTGAGCAGCCCTAACCACAGAACCCAAAGTAGCTCAAAACGTGCCACCCAGACCCAGGGCAACGTTAGCAACGCCCAGATAAAGAACAGCTGCCAGGGGTCAGCACCGGTTTGGTACACCTGACCAAACAGCGCTAGCAGTACACCCACTAACAAAGTGGCCGACGTTAGCGCCACACGCTGTAAGGTCAGGCGAGTCTTGGCCCACACGGCGATACCTACCGCCAGCAACACCGCGGCTTGCACCACGCCAAAGCGCAGCCAACGCTCCATCTCGAGCCAGTTATAAGCAATAAAAAACAACACCGCAAAGGCTAGCGCCAGCCCGCCTAGCCACAGCAGTAATCGATCAACAAAGATCGCCCAGTCACGGGGCGATGGCCTCAACCCAGCAGCCTCAATAGCGTGTGTCACCTGCTCTGGCGGTATGACGCTTTGCTCAATTAACGACACCAGTTCACGGCGTGAAGAAGCCATGGCATTCCTTGGGAAGGTAGAGAAGTTAGCACTCAACAATGCCGATCGGTCAGCATAGCCTGACCATAGACGCTAACGCGCGCGAGCGAAAGAGGCCGTCAGTGCCATTGATGCGTACTTAGGATTAACAATGAAAGAAGGAAGCACTATAAGGTTTTACGTCTTCCAGGCCCACGCCTTATAAGAAATGCAGTAGGATCAATGTTCGACTTATTTTTCAGGAGCCCGCTATGTCCCTCGCACAGCTAATTAGCCCACTTGCTCTAGGCCAAAAGCAACAGCAGCCCGGCCTGGTGATTCTGGATTGCCGCTTTGCTTTGGAAAACCCGGGCTATGGGCAGCAAAGTTATGCCGCGGGGCATATCGCCGGGGCGCATTTCGCTGACCTGAACCGCGACCTGAGCTCGCCGGTTATCCCGGGAGTGACCGGCCGTCATCCCTTACCGGACCCCGCACAGCTGGTTGATCGCCTGCGAGACTGGGGCATTGATAACGACGCTACCATCGTGCTTTATGACGATGGCACCGGTGCCTATGCCGCCCGGGCGTGGTGGCTGCTGGCGTGGCTGGGTAAGCGAGATGGCGTGTTCATTCTTGATGGCGGCTTGAACGCCTGGCTCGCCGTCGGCCTGCCCTTGAGCCAGGATTCACCGCAGAGTGTTCCCGGGCATTTCAGCGGTCAGCCAGATAACCGCCTGCTGCTGGAGGCCAAGCAACTACAGCAGCGCCTTGGCCAGCCGAACCTCACCTTACTGGATGCCCGAGGCTTGCCACGCTTTCGAGGTGATGTAGAGCCTATCGACCCGGTAGCCGGGCATATCCCCGGCGCGCAATGCGCGGCGTTTACCGACAACCTGGGCAGCGACGGACGTTTTTTGCCCGTGCCGCAGCTCAAGCAGCGTTTTGCCGAGAAGCTTGGCGGGCGCTCACCGGAAGCGTTGGTGGCCTATTGCGGCTCTGGCGTAACCGCCTGCCATAACCTGTTTGCCCTTTGCCTGGCAGGTTACCCTCTGGCCAGCCTGTACGCAGGTTCCTGGAGCGAATGGATCACCGACCCTCAACGGGCTATCGCTACCGGCGACTAAATCCTCACTCCCAACGCTAAACGCAGGTGAGCACTCGGAAACCCAGTAGCCATAGCTGTCACTCCAACTTAGTAAAGCGCAGCCGCTCTATCGCCGGGGGCGGCAAGAAAGAGTCCGCTCGGGCATCTTCCCAATAGTGCTTAAACACGGTGTGCTCACATTTAGAATGCAGTAGCTCATTGGGTTTCAAGAACGTAAAGACCTGATCGTAGGACTGAATCTCATTTTCCGATACGCGGCGGATGATATGTTCTGGCCCCAGCTCACTCGGGTGGGTGAGCCCTGCCGCCCCTAGCATTTCCGCCAGCGCTTTTAGCGTATTGCGGTGGAAGTGATATACCCGCTCCGTTTTGTCAGCAATATCCAAATGACGGCTGCGCTTAGGATCCTGGGTTGCCACGCCGCTTGGGCACTTATCGGAGTGACAGTTGAGCGCCTGAATACAGCCCAGTGAAAACATAAAGCCCCTGGCGGCATTGCACCAGTCGGCCCCCAGCGCCAACGTGCGGGCAATATTAAAACCCGATGTGATTTTGCCAGCAGCACCGATGCGAATTTCCTCGCGCAGCCCAGCCCCAACAAGCGTGTTGTGCACTAGCGTCACGGCTTCGGTGAGCGGCACGCCCATACGGTTAATAAATTCTAACGGCGCGGCACCGGTTCCCCCTTCGCCGCCATCCACCACAATAAAATCAGGCCGCTCACCGGTCTCCAGCATGGCCTTTACAATCGCAAACCACTCCCAGGGGTGGCCAATTGCCAGCTTAAACCCAACCGGCTTGCCGCCGGAAAGCGCACGTAGGCGGGCAATAAATTCCATCAGCTCTAGCGGTGAAGAGAAGGCGGTGTGAGCGGCGGGAGAAATCACATCCTGGCCCATGGGCACTTCCCTGGCCTCGGCAATTTCTGCGGTCACTTTAGCCGCCGGCAGTATGCCACCATGGCCGGGCTTGGCTCCCTGCGACAGCTTTATTTCGATCATTTTGACCTGATCATCGCTGGCGTTGGCGGCAAACCGTTCCTCGTTAAACGAGCCATCGTCGTGGCGGCAGCCGAAATAGCCGGAGCCGATTTCCCAGACTAAATCGCCACCGTGAATGCGATGATAGCGGGAAATCGACCCTTCACCGGTGTCGTGATAGAAGCCCCCTTTGCAGGCGCCCGCATTCAGCGCTTCGATGGCATTGCCTGAAAGCGAGCCAAAGCTCATCGCCGAAATATTAAGCACGCTAGCAAAATAAGGCTGACTACAGCGGCTACCGCCTACTCGAACCCGAAAGTCAGCGTCTTCAATTGCATAGGGCAGCAGCGAATGATTGATCCACTCATGGCCCGGTTTATACATATCCAACAGTGAGCCGAAAGGCTTCTTATCGCTCTCATTTTTAGAGCGCTGATACACCACGGCACGCTGCTCGCGGGAGAACGGGCGCTCGTCCAAATCCGACTGAATAAAGTACTGGCGTATTTCAGGGCCAATGGATTCCAAGGTATATCGAATGTGGGCCAAGATTGGGTAATTACGGCTGACCGTTCGCCGCGTTTGGCGCATGTCGTGCAAGCCTAGCCAAGCAAGAAGGCCAAAAAGTGCCACGCCCACTAGCCATACAAGCGAAAACACTAAGCCAATAAGCGAGATGACCAGTAGGATCACGCAGGCAACAAAGGCGGCATTGCGCAAAGGAATGCGGGTTAATCCCCGAGCTTCTATCATGAGAACACAAACTCCTTATCAACCGTCTGCAAAAGGGTATGACGGCCTAGGTAGCATATCGGAGCAAGGTAGCGGCTCACCAGCCCAATTCGCTCTATTTAATGGAGAGGATTAGTATAAGTTTTGGTGAACTTACCACTCTAAGTAATATCCAATGCAGCATTCACTACCCACGCTGTGCGCAAGCTTTTCCTAGCGGAGGCATCATATGCTTATAAAAATTGCCAAACCCAGTGATTTACACGAATCCGATGTAACGCCGGAGTCTATTTACCTTTCACGTCGTCGCTTTATGGGTGGCATGGCGGGCCTAGGCGCGGGGATTGCTCTGGCGGGACAAAAAGCTTACGCCAATGCCGCTGACTATTCTGATGTGCCCGACGGCAGTGCACCGCCCTGGTTAAGCGAAAAGATTAGCCAAACTGAGTGGCGCGCAGTCACCCCAAGCGATCCTGAAAAAGACATTATCGCCCCCTTTGAGGATGTCAGCAGCTATAACAATTTTTTCGAATTCGGTTCGGGAAAAAGTGACCCAGCCCGTCATGCAGGCAGCTTAGAAACTCAGCCCTGGAGCGTGGTGGTCGACGGTGAAGTTAACAACGGCGGGCGCTTTACGCTTGAAGACTTCGCCAAGCCGTCGCAGTTTGAAGAGCGTATTTACCGCCTGCGCTGCGTCGAGGCGTGGTCGATGGTCATTCCCTGGTTAGGCATTCCCCTAGCCGAGATAATCAAGCGCGCCGATCCTACCAGCAAAGCAAAATACGTGCGTTTTGAAACGCTGGTAGACCCGGATCAGATGCCAGGGCAGCGCTCGTCGTTCTCGCTGATTGACTGGCCCTACGTGGAAGGTCTGCGTTTAGACGAGGCCATGAACCCGCTCACGTTACTGGCGATGGGCATGTATGGCCGCGAACTGCCTAATCAAAACGGCGCCCCCTTACGATTAGTGGTGCCATGGAAATATGGCTTTAAGAGCATCAAATCGATTGTGCGCATTTCGTTAGTTGAAGAGCAGCCGGTCAACTCCTGGCAGGAGATTGCCGCCAACGAATACGGCTTCTACGCTAACGTGAACCCACAGGTTGACCACCCACGCTGGAGCCAAGCCTCCGAACGGCGGCTGCCCAACAGCCTGTTCAGCCCGAACCATATTGATACGCTTATGTTTAACGGCTACGCGGACGAAGTTGCCGAGATGTATGCGGGATTGGATTTAAGGGCTAATTACTGATGGCAGCACCGCGCATATGGCTTGTTTGGCGCATTGGCGTTTTCTTGGCGGCATTAACACCGCTACTGTTTTGGGGCTGGCAAGTCGCCAATAACGCTGCTGGCCCTGAGCCCGGGCGTTACCTGCTACTCAACATCGGCATTGGCGCACTGTGGATGCTGCTGCTCACGCTAAGCCTCACGCCTCTCACCAAGCTGACCCGTTGGAAAGGCTTTGCACTCATTCGGCGCCAGCTAGGTTTATGGACACTGGCCTACGCCACGCTGCATTTGCTCAGCTATGCGCTATTTATTCTGGGGCTTAACTGGGCGCTGCTAGGCAGCGAAATTGTCAAACGGCCCTACATTATTGTGGGCATGATCGCGCTAACCGGCCTTGCCGTGCTGGGTGCGACTTCCAACCGCTGGGCGATGAAACGCCTAGGCAAGCGCTGGAAACCATTGCACAAATTCTCTTACGCTATTTTAGCATTGGCACTGCTGCACTTCTTTTGGATAGTGCGCGCCGATCTGCGCGAATGGGCCATCTATGCCGCCGTTGCTGCATTGATAATGGCCACCCGCCTACCGCCTGTTGCTCGCACCCTGCCTAAGTTTCGTCAGCGGTTTAGCCGTTAAATACCCTTGACAAGGTAAGCTCTTGCAGGCTGGGTTCATGTTCAGTTCACCTAATGCCGTTATGCTATGGGCAGACAGTCTAATACCGTATTGGAGTAGTAATAATGGCCGTAAAATATTTAGGCGCTACCCGTCGGGTAATAGCGTTAGGATCGCTATTGCTCGCAGCTGACGCAAGCGCGGAGCAGTCTATAGGTGATGAACAACCTTTGCGCGTTGAACAACTGCAGCGCTGTGGCGATCTTTTACAGCAAGATATTCAAGAGTTCTGCCTGAACGTCAGCGGGCTTGATAACAGCGATTTTCAGGTAAAGCTGAACGGAATACCGCTTCAGGCCGAAAACCTTGATCACACGGATGAAAATATACGTGTCCGCATCACCAGCGCCGACACACAAAGCGGCCCGCTGTGGTTTGAGCAACACGACCAAGCGAGCAACCCGGTATGGATAAGCCTCAAAGGCAGTCACGTGGTAGCGGCCACGGACCAAGAGCTGGCGGAGAACATGGATGGCCTGACCACCTACGTGGATCTGGTCAGCGTGATTATTGAAGAAAGCTACGAAGGTGCCGAAGAAGCCCAGCGATTAGCAGAAAAGTACGGTGCAGAGGTGGTCGGTATAATCCCGCCGCTTAACACCTACCAGCTGCGCCTTCCGGTCAGCAACTTAGATGCACGCGATGCGCTAGTACTCAGGCTAGGCAGTGAAGTCAGCGTCGATGCGGTGGTGGTCGAAGAATCAGGCGCAGAAGAAAGCGTTGAGAGCGAGACCGATGAGCTGCCCGCAGCCGACGACCAGGACTGGGCGTCAAATCGCTTTTTAGACGCGGTAAATTATTATAAGCGGCGCCTGCCACGTCAGGGCGGCGATATCGAGACTCAGCCCATTCGCATTGGCGTCATCGAGCGGGAAGTAGACTTCGACGCACCGGATTTTGCCGACTACCTGGGCGACTGTCGCACGGACTCTCTTAGAACCTGTGTCTATGCACGCGATGCCGTCGCGCCCGACGGGCATGGCACAACGGTTGCCGGCGTATTTGCCGCCGCCTGGAATGAAGGCGGCAATAGCGGCTTTCTACGCGGGCTAGACTCGGTAGGCCCAGGCTTCGATGTGATTGTTGACCGCAATTCGGATGCGGGCATTACCGCCAATATCGCCGCGTCGGTCAATCTGGTGGAAGACGGTGTACGCGTACTCAACTGGAGCTGGGGCATTCATCGAGTGGGGGCCATCGATATTGACGGAGAAGAAGTCGACTCGCTGGTGCGTTCCGGTATCGCCATGAGCGGCTATGAGGAGCTACTCGAAGAATTCTTCTTATGGCTACGCCGCGAACATCCCGACGTGGTAGTCGTCAACTCAGCGGGTAACGCCTCGTCGTTTTCTGGAAGTGATGATTATCGTCTACCGTCCTCTTTCGTGACCGACCAGCTGTTTGTGGTGGGTGGTCATCAGCAAGGCGATCAAGAACTGCAGGTTGACGACCCTGGTTACGTGGTCAAACGCGACGCGTCGAATATTGATATGCGCGTCGACATAACGGCAGCCGCCTGCGTTAGAGGCTCTTCTCTGATAGAGGGAGAGCAAGGCCCTGCCCATTGCGGCACCTCTTACGCAACGCCCCTGGTGGCCGGTTTATTGGCAGCCATGATGTCGATAGACCCCGCTCTTACACCGGCGCAATTGCGCATGCTATTGCGTCGTAGCGCTATGACCATCGGTGAAGAGTACGATTTCGAACCGACCGATGCCGATGACCTCACCGCGCCGATACTGCCATCGGAACGTGCTAATGAACTCGATCACCCGGATATCGGCCTGTCAGCCAGGTTAGACATGTACAAAGCGCTAGACCTCACCGTTCAGAGCTTGGACCGAGAGCGCTGAGCTGAGCTAGTCAAGAGGAGGCAAGACAAGCCACACGATCCAGACAAGCCCACCTTACGAGGTGGGCTTTAACTTATGTTTAGCCAAAAACTGTGCGCAGATGGCGGCGATAAGCATCGGTATCACGCTCAACGTTAGGCACTTTCATCACATCGTTGGCAATAAACGTCGGCAGCGCCGCTAAGCCGATAAACTCCTGCGATTTATGAAACGGAAAGTACACCCCATCCACTCCTCGCCCTTCAAAGAAGTTACCCGGCGCTTCGAATGCTTCCAAAGGCGCGTTCCAGGTCAACGACAGCATATAGCGGCGCCCCTGCAGTAAGCCTCCGCTGCCGTACTGCTTGCTAGGATCTTGGCGCGAACGGCCATCGCTGGCGTAGAGTGAACCGTGCCCCGCAGTAAACACTTCATCAATATAGCGCTTGACGATCCAGGGGGCGCCCATCCACCAGCCAGGCATTTGATACACAATCGTATCGGCCCACAAATAGCTCTGCACCTCGGCATCTGCATTATAACCTTGGTCAATCACTGTCTCGCGCACCTCATGCCCCAACGCCTGCAATGTACTCACTGCCACGCTTTGCAGCGTATTATTGAGTTCACCGCCAGAGTGAGCGAACGCTTTTCCGCCATTAATCAGTAAAATCTTCATTGCTTGAATTCCTAAATAATTACCTAGCAACTTGGCTATATAATATAGCTAAGCAGCATAGCTAGAGCTGCATATGGCGCGTATTGTGAGATCAAAAGAGATGGAAAAGAAGCCGTGCTGGGTCAAAATACTTTTGATTTAAAATCAACAATACTGATAACGTTATCGACTCATCTCAAAACAACAGATAAAGATCGAGATGCCTGATTAATGAGCCTCCCATATGAAAAGCACCCTTGAAGAACAGCAGGCATTTGTCACAGTGGTCGAAAGCGGCTCAATCACTAACGCCGCGGAACGGCTCGGCATTACGGTCTCTGGCGTTAGCCGTGCGCTTAATCGCCTAGAGCGAAAGCTCGGCACTACCTTGCTGCGCCGAACCACGCGTCGTTTGGAGCTCACAGAGGAAGGCGAGACGTTCTTGGGGCACTGCCGCCACATTCTGGCGGCCGTGGACGAGGCTGAAGAAGCAATGCTGGATCGCCATAGCCAGCCCAAGGGCAGGCTGAGGATCAACGCAGCCCCTAGCTTTATGCAGTTCGTGATTGTGCCGGTGATTGGCAAGTTTCGTGCTCGCTATCCTGGTATTACACTAGCGCTCGACACTCATGACCGGTTTGTCGACCTGCTAGAACAACGGGTTGATCTGGCCATCCGTATCGGCGAGTTGGAAGATTCCTCGCTTCATGCACGCTTACTCGGCTACAGCCCACTGCGCATTCTGGCAAGCCCCGCCTACCTTGAATACCATGGCGCACCGCAAAGCATTGATGATCTCAAACAGCACAGCCTGCTGGGCTTCAATCAGCTCGATCATCTCAATCGCTGGCCGCTGCGTCACGCCGATGGGGCACTCTTGGCTATTACCCCAACGCTTGCGGCCTCTAGCGGCAGCACGTTAGTGGAGCTGGCCGTAGCGGGCGAAGGCATCGTGTGTTTAGCCGACTTTATGACCATTACGCCGCGCCAGAAAGGCACCCTCGTTGAAGTGCTTCCCAACCACATTGAGCTACAGACCCAAACCGTCAATGCCGTTTACTACCGCCAAGCCACGCTTTCACAGCGTACGCGGCTGTTTATGGACTTCTTAGCAGAGCAATTACCGGGGACGTATTTACAGCGCTGAACGCAACAATTGCGATGCCATTTAACGTTAAGCTTTTCTGGCGACCATCAGCTTGCTGGCCATACGCACCGTCATAACAATGGCGCTCAAGGCAACGACGATCAAAAAAACACCTAGCGCCAACATCGCGTGGAAGCCGAATAAATCAAACAACACTAATCCGGCCAGACACCCGCTAAGGAATGAAAAAATCGTCGTTAAATGCGTGTGCAGCTGCTTTTGAAAAAAACGCCGGTCGAGCCCCTTATCGCGTGAAACAAATGACGACAAGAACGAGCCTAGTGCAATGCCAACATCCGTCAACGTGCCGGTCACGTGAGTGGATCTCACTCGCCCATTCGACAGCTGAGTTGAGGTGGAGTTGTGTACTCCCATCAGAAAGCCCAGGGTTATCAGTATTTCCCCATTGAAGCGTACCGAGTAAAACAAAATTTCAAACACCGACACTGCGGTTAATGCCACACCTTCCGCCAGGAGAATCAAGCAAAAGATTGTTCTGAATTTTTGCCCAGCAATCACGGCAACCCGCGCAAGGCCACCGCCTATCACAAATGCCAGAAGCAGAGCGGCTAGAAACAAAAAGCCATACGTATCTGAGCTAGCCACCTCACTCGATATTTGCGAGGCATTGCCACTCATATGCGAAGGGAGAAAACCAAAGGCGCCCAAGGCCATGGCGTTGAGAATACCGGCGGCCGTCGCTAACACCAGTGCCAGATAACGATCTTCGGTATGGGATCGAGCTTTCTTCTTTTTAATCAGCACAAATCTTTTCCACCATTTTGAAGTAGACAAAATAAGACGTTAAGACTAAAGCATAACTCTTAAAACGTTAATGAAACTTGAACGATTCTCTAACGCCCTACGCTGATGGTTATTGTGCTTCCCAAGCGTGCAGTGGAAAACTCAGCTTATGCTCTATCACGCTAAGGGAAAAATTGGTGTAATCTTTCTATACTGGCAGGTGGAAAAACCGCCCAACGTGCGTGATTCACCTCGCTACACTCATCGCTATTTATGTTGCTTCCAGGCCATTTAAGGATGTTATGGGTCTTCAAGAAATCGCTTTTGGTGGCATTTACCTCAGCCCACTGCTGATTTACGCATTGATTGGGTTTGTCGCAACGCTAGTGACACGCTCCCTGCTCCACTGGGCAGTCGGGCAGTATGCGCTGTGGTACGAGGCCTGGTTCGATATCTCGCTTTTTGTCATCTTTACGGCAGCCACCACCTTCATTTTTACCATTTTGCTTGAGAGCCCTTAATGCGCCCTTCGCTTCGTATTCTGCTGACCCTTATTATTGTCGCGATTGCCATTGCCGCCGGTGCCTGGCTATGGCGCTACTATCTGTACACTCCCTGGACCCGCGACGCCCGCGTACACGCCGAAGTGATCACCATTGCCCCCGATGTTTCCGGCTGGGTGCGTACCCTTGACGTTGCGGACACCGATTACGTAGCGCAAGGCGATGCGCTGTTTGATATCGATGAAACGCGCTATCAGTCTGCCGTCGACAGCGCCCAAGCCACGGTGGACCATCGCCAGGCAACGCTTGAGTTAAACCGCGCGGAAGAGGGCCGACGCAACCAATTAAGCAATAGCCGGGCGATTAGTGCCGAAAATCAGCAGATTGCACAAATTAATTCGCGTATTGCCGCCGCTGACTTAGAACAAGCCCAGGCGCAATTAGCCAGCGCCCAGCTTGATTTAGCACGCACAAAGCTTACAGCCCCCGTCAGCGGGCACGTACTTAACGTACATCTCACCACAGGCAACTACGTGAATCGCGGCACGCCGGTGATGGCACTGATAGCCGACAACTCTTACTACGTCGTCGGTTACTTCGAAGAAACCAAAATGACATCGATCAACGTTGGCGATCCGGTCAATGTCATCCTGATGAACGGTGATACTCATTTAGACGGTCGGGTTGCGGGCATTGGCCGCGGCATTGCCGATAGCAACACCAGCCTTAACCCGCAGTTGCTACCCCAGGTAGCGCCGACGTTTAACTGGGTGCGCCTGGCGCAGCGTATCCCCGTTCGCATTACGTTAAACGAAGTGCCTGATGAGATGCTGCTGAGCGTGGGTATGACGGCAACCGTGCGCGTTCGCCCTGCCGCGCAGCCTGAGTAAGTCATGTCGCCGTTTCTGCAAACCTACCTGACGCCCAACGCCACGGCGGTGAAGTTCGCCATCAAGACCACGCTTGCAATGATGCTTGCGCTCTACATTGCGCTATTGTTCGATTTAGAACGCCCCTACTGGGCGCTAATTTCCGCGGCCTTTCTGCAAATTCGTCCGATGAGCGGCATGGTGGTCGAAAAAGGCATCTGCCAGCTTGTCGGCACTTTTATTGGTGCTGTAGCGGGCATTGTAATCATGGCATTCTTCGCTCAAGCCCGCATACCCGCACTTATCACGTTGACTAGCTGGATTATGCTATGCACCTATGTTGGCTCGCTATGGCGTAATAACTATACCTATGGCTGCCTGATGGCGGCCGTCACCGCGATGCTGATCGTAGTTATTTCCAGCGGTAGCACGCCCGCGGGAATTTTCGATATCGCGGTGGCGCGCCTATCCGAGCTAGGGCTGGGCGCGGTCTGCGCCATGTTAGTTAGCTCGCTGCTATGGCCATCCCATGTGGGAACGCATCTTGCCACCCAGGCCGACAGCGTGATCAACGAAGCCTTTGAGCATGCCGCCCTGCGCCTGGAAGCTAGCGACGATATTTCCGCCATGCAGAAGGCTCTTCGAGGTAGCTTAGGCCCGTTAACCTTACTAGAAACCGATAGCCAAGCTGCGCGTTTTGAAGGCCCTATTGGCCCGGGGCGGGTACGCGCGACCCATGTGCTAACGCGCCGCACCCTGCGCTTTTTCGCCAATTTACAGGCACTCCATCAACTTATGCACGACCACGCCGACCGGCTTGACCCACAAAGCCTTCAGTTGGCATGTCGCGTTGCGCAGGGTTTTCGTGATGCAGAACACGTCAAAGGCGTCATTGAGGCCAGAAAAGCGCTTCAAGCGCTGCGTCATGAGGTCCATGAAAGCGATGATGAAAGCAGCTTAGCACCGCTAGACCGCCGCCTTCGATTAGGGCTACGTGAATCAATTGGCCACGCTATGGTCATGCTCGATGCCCGTGAAGCCATAGCCTCGCCAGGACGCTATAAATTACGTTCATCGCAGCTAGCCTGGCACCGCGATCACCTTGCCGCTAGCATTAATGCCATACGCTCAGGGCTGGTGTTTTCGCTGCTGGCGACCTTTTGGATTGTCACTGCTTGGCAGAGCGCGATGATTGCGATGATGCTAGGCACTCTGTTTTCGGCTTTCTTCGCCAGTCGTGACAACCCGATAGCGATTACCATGATGTTTTATAAGGGCATGCTGGCCGCCATTCCCAGCGCTTTTCTATTTGGCCATGTGCTGCTTTCTCAGGCCAATAGCTTTCCGTTACTCGCACTCATTTTCGGAACACCGCTATTTTTAGGCCTGTTAGGGGCCACGAGTATGGCGACCATGGGGTACTGCCTCGCCTTTACTATTTTCAACATCCTATTGACGATGCCCGGCAATGGTATGGACTTCTCGTTTGATAGTTTTGCCAACCGAGCCATCTCGGTGATTATCGGCCTTAGCTGCGTCGTCATGGCCTTTCGTCTGCTCCCAGGCCTGGGCACTCAGCTGAGACGACGACGCCTGATAAAAGCGATCTCCAAAGATATCCATGCGCTGAGACGAAACTCCATTCGCGACGCCGAAACCCGCTTCAGCGGCCACATGGCGGACCGTCTACTGCATCTAGCACAGCACGATGACATGCTGCCCGATGAGCAGCGCCACCTGTTCATTCTTGGCCTTACCGGGCTCGATCTCGGCACCGCCACGCTAAGGCTGCGCGACCGGCTAGACGATGCCCCGCATCCGCAGATCCGCCAAGCGCATCAAAACCTTCTGCGCACACTCGCTACCGGTTTTGAGCACAGCGCTACCGGCCACCAGCCACAAGGCATTCGCGAGGCAGGAAAAGAGCTGGATGCAGCGATTACAACCTACGGCAATGTACCCGCCGACCGCCGCATCCTGCTGGAAGGCCTGATTGAACGGTTGGAGCTCTCGCTTGAGCGTCTGGCGCGCATCATGGCAGAGCGGCCGCATCTTAAGCTTGAAGGTGGTCCGAATAAATAAAGCACTCCTATCGGAACCATCGGCTTACTTCGCTGCAGACCCGTTTAATGGCTTAAACAGCATCCATATTTCACCCATTGCAGGACATAACGCGACACTTGGATAAGCTCATCTTAGGCCTTTAATAGATGAGCCCTTTTAATATAGAAGAGTAGCAACCATCCAGTGCAAGCAGGCGCTTCGTATCATTATGTGTTTTGATGCGCATTTTCGCCTGAAGTCTATCAAAAATTTATTTCATTGACCTGCCTGACAATATCCATTGGCGCCAAACTAAGCTATTATTAATTAATATTAAAAAACATTTAACTTACTGTATTTATTGAGGAAGCCGATGTCTTGCCACTCATTACCGGATGATAATGACACTAAAAAAAGTAAATTATTAGGATTTAAACCCGATATTTTCAATAGCAGAGGACGACTTGGCAGGCTTCGCTTCATAACCTACTCCTTACTTATTTTTACCTTATGGGCAGCAATCAGCGCCATTAGCAATGTTCTATGGCAGTTATATTATAATCAATGGCATGACGCCTTAAGCTTGATGATGATTTTCATATCTATTTTTGCATCGATTATGGGAATTATTTTTTGTACCCGACGATTAAACGACTTCAATAGTTCGGGATGGTGGATGCTAATCTTCTTCGCTGTTTTACCCATAATGCTGCTGATAATGATTTTTAGGCCAGGAACACGAGGCGAAAATCGCTTCGGCACTGTCGCCATAAAAAATACTACCTGGGTATACGTAACGTTGTGCTCACTATTAATACTGCTGCTACTGGCAAGCATTCTATAAAATCTTAGATGCCTTAAGGCGAAGTAGGCTGGTTTTAAAACCCAAGAATGGCTATGACCACAACCCACAATGAACCTAGCCAATTCTTCGACTGAGGTTGTAGCAGCGCTCAATGCCCTAACACCGCATTTGCTGTGCGCCACTCCAAACTATCTGCGCAGGATTGGCATGCGTTACTGTTTGCGCTTTTTCTGCAGCGCATCGCTAAATGCGGCGGCTAGAATACCGGTAGGCATGGCGATGATACCGATGCCTGCCACGGCGGTTAGGCCCGCAAAGAACTTCCCAAGCGCCGTGATAGGCGTTACGTCGCCATAGCCAACGGTGGTTAGCGTGGCGATGCTCCACCACAATGCGCGCGGCACGCTGCCAAACGCCTCGGGCTGCGCGGCGGCTTCCACCACGTAAAGACAGCAGGATGAAAATAGTAGCAGCAACCCCGCCACGCCCGCGCTTAGCAAAAGCTCATGAGAACGGGACTTTAACGCGTCAGCCAATGACACCCAAGCCTGGCTAAACCGCCCCAGCCGGGCGAGACGCAGCATGCGCGCTAAGCGTAAGAGCCGCAGCAGGAAGGCGTAAAACCCAAGAAGTAAGGCAAGATGGCGATTAGGTCCACCAGCGCCCAGAACGTAAACATATAGCGAAGCCGACCACCGAATCCGCGATAGCGCGGGTCTTCACCCATGGCATAAAGCCGTAACAGATACTCAACCGTAAAGATCACAACAAACGCGGTCTCAAGTACAGAGAATAGCCCCGGTGCTCGTTGGCGAAGTGTGGGTTCGGTCTCTAAAATGGCCGCGAAAGAGGCAACCAAAATCAGCGCGCAAATCACCTTATTGAGCAGCGACAGCCCAAGCTGCTGACGGGCTTCCGCCGCCAACTGACGGTATAAAATAGCTCTATTCATACCTTCGCTCCAACAGTCGTCGGTTGACGTAAATCAATCGAGAGATGACCACCTTAGCATGCATGTTCGGACGCTTATTCCTTGGATACAAGGCGTAGATCACCAATGGAGGCCAGCGCAGTTTGAATGGTTCTTATGCTGTTCTCGCTACGTGATATGTGAATTATGCTATCGGCGCCTCCAGCCGGACTCTTTATAGATCATTATTAATACAATATTGAATACCTTTTTCGCAAAAGCCCCCAGCCTGGGCCGGGGGCTTGTAAAACACTTGAGCCTAACGCGTTAAGCTTAGGAGTCTACGTGAAACGCCATGGTGGCGTTTACCGCCTTCTTCCAACCTGCATAGAGCTCATCGCGCTTTTCGTCTTTCATCTGCGGCGTAAAGCGCCGCTCTAGCGCCCACTGCTTGACGATCTCATCGCGTGATTTCCAAAATCCTACGGCGAGTCCGGCGAGATAAGCCGCCCCCAGCGCAGTGGTCTCGTTTACCTCGCAACGCAGTACGTCGACCCCCAGGATATCGGCCTGGAACTGGGCAAGAAAATCATTGGAGATCGCCCCGCCATCGGTGCGAAGCTCAGTCAGCGCAATGTCAGCATCAGCCTGCATGGCTTTGAGGACATCGGCACTTTGATACGCAAGCGACTCCACCGCCGCACGCACAAAGTGCTCTTTCTGGGTTCCCCGAGAGAGCCCAAACATGGCACCGCGCACGTTGGAGTTCCAGTAAGGTGCCCCTAAACCGGTAAAGGCAGGCACCATATAAACGCCGTCATTATCTTTAGCGCGTGTGGCATACGCTTCTGAATCCGAAGCTTTTCCCAGCATTCTCAGGCCATCACGCAGCCACTGAATCACTGAGCCCGCCACAAACACGCTGCCTTCCAAGGCGTACTCCAGCGTGCCATCCACTTCCCACGCCACGGTGGTAAGCAGACCGTTTTTAGAGGGCGTGGCGTGGGTGCCGGTATTCATTAGCGTAAAGCAGCCGGTGCCATACGTATTTTTTGCCATACCTGGCTCAAAACAGGCCTGACCAAACAGAGCCGCATTCTGGTCGCCGGCGATACCCGCAATCGGCACCTCTTGGCCCATCAGGAACTTAGGCAGTATGTTGCCGTAGATCTCACTGCTGGACTTAACCTCGGGAAGCATCGACTCCGGGACACCGAACAGTTCAAGAAGCTCCGGGTCCCACTGCCGATCACGAATATTAAACAGCATCGTACGCGAAGCGTTACTGACATCGGTGACATGCACGGCACCGCCCGTCAGGTTCCACACCAACCATGAATCTATGGTGCCGAAAAGCAGATCGCCCTTCTCCGCTTTCTCCTTAACACCCGCCACGTTCTCAAATAACCACTTCAACTTAGTGGCAGAGAAATAAGCGTCAATGACCAGCCCGGTTTTATCGCGAATCATATCGGCGTGGCCTGCTTCACGCAGCTCATCGCAGATCTCGGCAGAGTGGCGCGACTGCCAAACAATGGCGTTATGGACGGCCTGCCCGGTGTTTTTGTCCCACACCACGGTGGTTTCACGCTGATTGGTAATACCGATGGAGGCGATCTCGGCAACATCAATACCACTGTTGTTAATCACCTCCGTTAAGGTGGTCAGCACGCTGGTCATGATCTCGCGAGGACAGTGTTCAACCCAGCCAGGGCGCGTAAAAATCTGCTCAAACTCGTGCTGCGCCACGCTGACTATCCGGCCGTCATGGTCAAATAGCATCGCCCGCGAGCTAGTGGTGCCTTGATCAATAGCGAGAACGTAGTTTTTCTGGCTCATGAAATGCCTCTCAATCGTTAACGTTAAGTGATTGTTTTAAAAAATCAGCAGGCTGCCTTAATAAATGCTGACTTAATAAACTCTGACTTAATAAACATAGGCGGCAAGCCCAGCAAGGACACTGCCGATAGCGGGCCCTAGGATTGGCACCCATGCGTAGGACCAGTTGCTTGTCCCTTTATGTTTAATGGGAAGTAGCGCGTGAGCAATACGCGGCCCCAAATCTCGGGCGGGGTTGATTGCATAGCCTGTTGGCCCGCCTAGCGAAGCGCCAATCGACACTACCAGCAGTGCTACGGCCAGCGGGCCAAGCCCTGACGGCGTATGGCCAAACATGATAATGACAAATATAAGCACAAAGGTACCAATGATCTCGGTCACCAGATTCCACCCGTAGGAGGGAATTGCCGGGCCTGTAGAGAACGTTGCTAATATGCTTGAAGCATCCTCAGTGTCATCGTAATGCTTTTTATAGGCTAGGTAACAAACGACTGCGCCCAGCCAGGCACCGATGATTTCAGCCGTAAAATAGGCGGCGGTGGTAGCAACGTTGATAGGAATGCCGGGCGCGTATTCAGTTGCCGGGCCTACAAGCAGTCCAAGGGTAACGGCAGGGTTAATATGGGCACCGGTGTCAAAGGCGACGTAAACCGCGCAAAAAACCGCCAACCCCCAACCAAAGAAGATAACGATACCATCGCTGCCATTACCGTTGGTTTTGTTCAACAGCACGTTAGCCACCACCCCACACCCCAAGAGCGTTAATACCGCTGTACCGGCTATTTCATGTAGAAAAATTGTTCCAAGCATTGTCACCCCGCCGCCCTTTTTGCCCCAGCTCGCTTTTATTGAAAGCAGCCAATGTTGTATTTCGAAAATATTTTTCTTTTTGGCATCCTATAGCGGGTATTAAAAAAAACAATATAAAAAAAACAACGCCTTTCAAATAACCACATATGCAGTTGATTTTAAAGGAATACAAAGAGCGATAGACATTAGTTTAATATGGAGTTTACATTGTTAATAGTCATCATTAATTCACATAGGCAGCAAATCCTGTCAAATAACGAACATTTTATGATGCAGTTGTTTCCGGCTCGTTACCGTTAAGCCCACGTAATTTATAGGCGCAATTGATAGCTAATATCCTGCAGGAATGGCTAATAGCCTACCGTCAGCATCAAATACTAAGAATTCTCATACACATTTACATTTACGAATCATTTTTATATGATCACCCCGTTATTGAACGATATAAAACTAATGAGCGAGCGCCGCCAAGGCGTGACTAAAGGGATCATATGAAAACGTCGTCACTTCATGTTTTAGATTGCATGCAACATTCTGTGCCTAGCCATTTAACGGCCTCTTTCTCCTTGCGAAGCGCTACCTTCACCGCACTTATCGCGGGCTCTCTATTTGCTTCGAGCAGCGCATTGGCTCAGTCGGGTTCCGCCAACGATGCCGAATCGCTAGGCACCGTGACAGTGACCGGCACCAATTTATATGAGAACGTTGGCTATACGCGGCGCACCACTAGCGCAGGCACAGGCTTAACGCTGAGTCAGAAAGAGCTGCCACAAGCCATCAGCATCGTCACCGAGCAGCGTATTCAGGATCAAAATCTGGCCACCATCGAAGACGTCTTGAGAAACACCACCGGCATTTCAGTGCGCAATGTTGATAGTGACCGCGTCAGCTTTGCAGCGCGCGGCTTTCGCATCAATAGCTTTCAGTACGACGGCATTCCGACGCTCAATACCGATAACCGCTGGTACTTCGGCGAAGGCCGGCTGAATACGGCGATCTACGACCGCGTTGAGGTGATTCGCGGCGCTAACGGGCTCGTTAGCGGTTCGGGAAACCCGGGGGCATCGGTTAACTTTGTGCGTAAGCACGCTGACAGCCGCGAGTTTACTGGTTCGGTTTCCGGCACGCTGGGCAGTTGGGATCAGCAAGGTACCACCGTTGATCTCACCACACCGCTAACGGCTTCAGGCAATGTGCGTGCGCGGTTTATCGGCGGTTACGAGGAGGGCGGCGCCCACCTTGATCGCCAGGACAAGCGCCGCACGTTCGGTTACGGGATTATCGACGCCGATGTGACCGATGCCACCACGCTTTCGATAGGCTTTGATTACCAGGATAGCCATACCTCCTCGCCCACCTGGGGCGGTTTACCGCTATGGTTCAGCAACGGTACGCCCACCAACTACTCACGTTCATTTAGCGTCGCACCAGACTGGTCCTACTACGATTTCGAGTCTGAGAAAGTCTTCGCTGAAATCAGCCACCGTTTCGACAACGACTGGCAAGTGCGCGTCGTGGGCACGCATGAAAAAACCGATATGGATGGCAAGAAGGCTTACCCTTACGTAGAGGCAACGCTGCCGGATCAAATGGATGGTAGCGGAGTGGACTTCTTTACCGGATGGAACCGTGGGCACCGTGAAGTCGACTCTGTAGACGTCCAGGCCAGCGGCCCGTTTGCACTATTAGGTCGTGAGCATGAACTTGTCATCGGCGGCAGCTACAGCGACCAAACCAACGACTACGAAAGCACCTTCATCTCTGGCTTTGACGTTGATGATTTAAACCATTGGGATGGCTCGGCCCCGAACGAAGGTTGGCCTGAATTCACCCCTTCTGAAGCTTCCAGCACCCGTCAGAAAGCCGTTTATACTGCCTCGCGCTTTTCGCTAGCTGATCCGCTAACGCTGATTGTGGGCGCACGCTATACAGAGTGGGATGGGATGACGCTATTCCGCAGCCTGGATAGCCAGAGCAAGTACGAAGTCACGCCGTATGGCGGCTTAGTGTTTGATTTTAATGATACCTACTCGGCCTTTGCCAGCTACACCGAAATTTTTGAGCCCCAGAACTATCGCGATGCTGACGGTACCTACCTAGATCCGGTCGTGGGCAAAAACTACGAAACCGGCCTCAAGGCTGCGTGGTTCAATGGTCTGCTCAACGGCTCTTTCTCCGTGTTTCGTATCGAGCAGGACAACGTTGCTGCGGCCCTGCCAATGGTGGGCCCTGGCCAAACCGAGACGTTTTATTCTGCCGCTGACGGCGTAGTGAGTGAAGGGTTTGAAATGGAGCTGAGCGGCGCGGTGACCGAGGACCTTAATATGACCGTCGGCTACTCCCACTTCACTGCAACGTCCGACGATGACTCGTTCAACATTAATCAGCCGCGTTCGCTGTTCAACCTCTTCGCCAGCTATAACGTACCGCAACTACGCGAGCTGACCCTCGGCGGTGGCGTTAACTGGCAGAGCAGCCTCTTCGCCGGTGACCTTACTACCCCGCCCGGAATACCCAACGAGTTCGAGCAGAGTAGCTATACGCTGGCCAACCTGTTTGGCCGCTACCAGTTCACGCCGGACCTGTCGCTTCAGGTTAACGTCAAGAATCTGTTCGATGAGAAGTACTACAGCAATGTGGGTGGCTACGGCGTTTACGGCGAACCCGCAAGCATCTCCTCAACACTGCGCTACGCGTTCTAATTGACGCACGCGCTGTCAGCCACTGATGGCTACATGGCCGCCTTGAACACCGTTTGAGGCGGCCATCTTATTCATTTGGAGCGTCATGATGACCTGGTTACTGAGTAGTAAAACGCTCGGCCTTGCGATGATTGCAACACTCGCTTTGAACTCAACACTGGCTACCGCCCAAGAATATCCGCTTGAAATTGAGCACGCCCTGGGCACAACCGTGCTGACCCAAAAGCCTGAGCGGATCGCGACGGTGGCCTGGGCAAACCATGAGATACCGCTTTCTCTTGGCGTTGTGCCGGTTGGCTTTGCTGCCGCAGGCTTTGGTGACGATGACAACTCTGGCCTGCTTCCTTGGGTAGAAGCACATTTTGCAGAGATTGATGCTCCGCTTCCGGCGCTGTTCGACGAAGGTGACGGAATTGATTTCGAAGCCGTTGCCGCCAGCCAGCCCGATGTCATTCTTGCCGCGTACTCAGGGCTCAGCCAATCCGACTATGACACCTTGAGTCAGATAGCGCCGGTCGTCGCCTACACCGAAGGCCCCTGGGCCACCGATTGGCGCGATATGATTCTGCTCAATAGCGCGGGCATGGGCATGGCTGAAGAAGGTGAGGCGCTGGTCGAACGTCTTGAGACAACCATTGCCGATACCGCCGCCGCCCATACCGAGCTTGAAGGTAAAACGGCGATGTTCGTGACCCACCTTGATCCCACTAACCTTGGGCGTATCTCTTTTTACAACGACAACGATGCGCGCGTGCAGTTTTTTCATGATTTAGGGATGGTCTCGCCAGCGATCGTCAAACAGAACTCACCGCCCGGCAAATACTCAGGCGAAATCAGTTCTGAGCTGATTGATGAGCTCAACGATGTGGATATTCTCGTCACCTACGGTGGCCAAGCGCTGGTTGATCAGCTCGAAGCCCACCCGCTAACGTCCCGACTCCCGGCCGTTGAAAACGGCGCCATTGTGCTGCTGGGCAATACACCGCTGGGCGCTGCGGCCAACCCTACCCCGATGTCGATCCCTTGGTTATTAGACGATTATGCTGACCTACTCTCAGAAGCCGCACGTCAGTCAGACTAACGGTGTCACGGCGCCTGGCGATAGGATGGCGACGGATGACAGTACGCTCCTTAGGCAGCGCCAACTGAGTAAGCGGTTAGCGGCGGGTATAGCGTTGCTAGCGTTACTGGCCCTGGCGGTGATGCTTTCCGTGGCCTTTGGCACCCGTGATGTTGGCTGGCCAGAAATAGCGGCGGCGTTGAGCGGACAGGTCGAAAGCATCGGAGATGCCGCCGTGGCCAATCGCATTCCGCGCACGCTGCTGGCAATGCTTGCCGGGGCCGCGCTGGGCGTTTCGGGCGGCGTTATGCAGGGCCTGACGCGCAACCCGCTTGCTGACCCCGGCCTGTTAGGCGTGAACGCCGGAGCGGCGCTGGCCATTGTGATTGGCATCGCCTGGTTTGGGATTGATGAAACGACTGCCTATATCTGGACCGCGATTGCGGGCGCCGGGCTAACGGCCGTTGCGGTTTACGCCATTGCGAGCCTCTCCCGCGGTGGCGCCACGCCGCTGCGGCTAGCGCTTGCCGGCGCTGCCACCACGGCGGCGTTGAGCTCGCTGGCCACAGCGGTCATCTTGCCGCGTAACGATATTGCCGGACTGGTGCAGTCTTGGCTGGTGGGGGGAGTCGGCGGCGCCACTCATGATCAAATAGTGCCAGTGCTGCCCTTTTTACTAGTAGGATTTGTGATCACCCTGCTGGCGGCACGCAAGCTCAACCTACTAGCGCTTGGGGATGATACGGCCGCAGGGCTGGGTGAAAAAATCGCCGTCGCTCGGGCTATGTCCGCGATCGGTGCGGTACTGCTCTGCGGCGCTATTACGGCGGTCTGCGGCCCGATTGGCTTCGTCGGCCTAGTCGTGCCGCACGCCTGCCGACTGCTGGTCGGCGGTGATTATCGCTGGCTGCTGCCCTTCTCTGCTCTGGCCGGTGCCGTACTCCTCACGCTGTCTGATGTCGTTGGGCGCTTAATAGTGCAACCATCGGAGCTAGATGTAGGTATTGTGACGGCGTTTATTGGCGCCCCCGTGTTTATCTGGATTGTACGTAACCGAAAAGTAGGGTCGCTATGACCGGCCAGACGCTTCCCGTAACGGCTGAGTTCGGTCGAATGCGCCAAGCACAGGCCAAACACCGCCGGCGCATGATGGCGGTTCTGGTCGTTTTGTTACTAGCAGGCGTGGCGTTGACGCTAACGCTGGGGCAGTCCTTTACCCCGCTGATGACCGTACTGCGTGTTCTTGGCGGTGCGGAAATCCCTGGAGCAGGCTTTACCGTGCGTGAATTACGCCTACCGCGGGCGGTCATTTCGGTACTGACCGGGGCTTGCTTTGGCCTCGGCGGCGTCGCCTTTCAAACGATGCTACGCAACCCGCTCGCCAGTCCCGACATTATTGGCATCAGCACGGGGGCCAGTACCGGCGCCGTTTTCGCTATCGTGGTGCTATCAATGAGCGGCCCGGCCGTTTCCATGGTGGCAATTGGCGCTGGGCTGGGCGTTGCCCTGTTGATCTATGCGCTCTCTTGGCAACAGGGCGTCACCGGCGGACGCTTGATTCTCATCGGCATTGGCCTTGCCGCCATGCTGCAAAGCGTCACTGCCTACCTGCTAATGCGCGCACCCAGCTGGACGCTGCAAGAAGCACTGCGCTGGATGACCGGCAGTGTCAACGGCGCGCAGCTTGACCAGGCGCTACCGCTATTCATCGCGCTTGTTCTCTTCGGCGGGCTGCTGCTAAGCCGTAGCCGTGACCTTGAAACCATGCGCATGGGGGATGATATAGCGGCAGGTTTAGGGGTTCGTTTAGCCGTTACGCGTATCACTATCGTCGTTTGTGCCGTGGCCCTGGTGGCTTTCGCGACGTCAGTTTCCGGCCCCATCGCGTTCGTCGCCTTTCTTTCCGGCCCCATTGCCGCGCGCCTGTTTGGTCGAAACGGCTCACTGCTGATCCCCTCTGCGCTGGTGGGCGCCCTATTAGTATTGCTAGGCGATTACGCAGGTCAGTTTCTGCTGCCCGCACGCTACCCGGTCGGCATTGTCACCGGGGTGTTGGGCGCCCCTTACCTTATTTATTTAATTATTCGCGACAATAAAAGCAGAGGCTCTTTATGAACGCTTCCTCGTTACTCGCCCAGGGCTTGGTGGCCGGCTACGGGGAGCGCCCCGTGCTCAATAATGTCAGCCTCACCGTTTGTGCCGGCCATACCACGGCCATTGTTGGTGCCAACGCCTGCGGGAAATCGACCCTGTTACGCGTGCTCTCGCGGCTGCTAGCTCCTACCCAGGGTGACGTATTGCTCGATGGCAATGCTATTCATAAGCTACCCACGCGACGCCTGGCGCAACAGCTGGGCTTTTTGCCGCAATCCCCTATCGCACCAGAAGGCATTACCGTGCTGGATCTGGTCAGCCGCGGCCGTCACCCCCATCAAGGGCTGTTTAAACGCTGGAATGCGAACGATGATGCCGCCGTCGCGGAGGCCTTGAGGGCCACCCACATGACCGCGCTTGCCGATGCCCCAGTAGAAGAACTTTCGGGCGGGCAGCGCCAGCGGGCCTGGATCGCCATGGCGCTTGCGCAGCAAACGAATGTACTGCTACTCGATGAGCCGACCACCTTTCTCGACATCAATCATCAAATTGAAGTGCTCGATCTGTTGACTGATCTCAATCAGGCGCGAGGTACCACCGTGGTGATGGTGCTGCATGAACTCAACCTAGCTGCCCGCTACGCCGACAGACTTGTAGCGATGGCCAAGGGGCAGGTTTACGCGGTGGGGCCGCCGGAGCAGATACTCACCGAGCAGATGGTGCGGGAGGTGTTTGGCCTAGAGAGCCGGGTCATTGAAGACCCGGTCAGCGGCAAGCCCATGATGATTCCACTAGGGCGCCACGGTAAGGTGCGCGACGCCAGATGATCTCGCTTTGAATATTTAAAAGGGGCCGTAATTAATCAATACTGCGATGATCACAAAGGCGATACCGACTAACGTCCAGAGGCATACTAAAGGGAACGCAAAACGTACCCAGTTACTCCACGGAACACCGCCGACGGCCAGTACGGACATCAAAACACCCGACGTAGGCGTAATGATATTGGTAATGCCATCGCCAAGTTTGAACGCGATAACAGCCGTTTGGCGTGTAATGTCGAGCATGTCTGCCAACGGAGTAAGAATAGGCATTACCACCGCTGCCTGCCCACTTCCTGAGGGGACTAAAAAGTTAAAGAACAGATTGAACACGAATATCGCCAACGCCCCTAACATGGATGGCAAGGTGCTGAGCGGTACAAAGATGGAATTGACCACCGTGTCCAGAATCATCCCCTCTTCCATCAGTACCGTGATGCCTTTAGCGATGCCAATAATAAAAGCGCCATACAGCATTCCCTGGGCACCTTTCATGAACATCCGCACAAACTGATTGGGCGAAAACCGAGCAAGTACCGCGCTACCGATACCGTTAATCATGAAAATAGCGGAAAGCTCATTAACGCCCCAGCCCAGCCGCAAAGAGCCGTAAATAAATACGCCCAAACAGGCGACAAAGAAGCTTAAAATTACGATATGCAGGCGTGTAAAAGTTAGATTTTCATCATCAGCACCTACCGCCTCCGTGCTAAACGGCTGGCTACCCATCAAGCTTCGGCTTGGGTCGTCGCTAATTCGTTTGATATAGCGGCAAACATAGGTAATGGTGACTGTGAGCAGGACAAAGAAAAGGACAACTCTCAATGGCGCCCCCGAAAAGAGCGGGAGCCCTGCAATAGACTGAGCAATACCCAACGTGATGGGGTCGAAAACAGCGGCTGCGGAACCTGAGAAATAGCCAAGATAGACAATCGCGATGCCCGCAATAGCATCTAACTTAAGCGCTCGCGCTAAGACGATACCGAGAGGTATAAAAGCGATAACCGCATTCGATCCAACGCCAATCGCTGATACCACGCCAAATACAAACGACACGACGATAGCCAGCAAGTACTTGTGGCCTCTAGTTTTATCAACCAGCCTTTTGATACCCGCATTGATAGCCCCGGTAGACTCGACAACCGCAATGGCACCCCCCATCACCAATACGAGCGCAATTAAGTTCGCTGAGCTGACAAAACCGTTCTGAATCGAAAGAAAGATATCAAAAAAATTCAGGCCGCTGGATTCGACCATATGAAAGCTGCCGGGGATAACGGTTGGACGGCCTTCCGTCGTTCGTTCGAATGCCCCGGCAGGAATGAAAAAACTTAACAACCAAGCGATTAGTAAAAGCCCAAACAGAATGACAAAGGCATCGGGCATAGTGAACTTTTGTAATGATTTAGTCTTCACGTATTCGTTTCCTGACTGTTTTTCTAAGTATGTTCAGTACGTTATTAAGCGAACGCCGAGAGTTCTCTCGTCGTTAAACTTGACGTATCAGCTCGGCTAGCATGCAGGTACGCGGCACCACCGTCTCGATTTCGATATGCTCATATTCAGCATGCGGAGCGGCTCCTGTAGCCCCCAAACCATCCAGGGTAGGAATACCTTTAGCGGCCGCAAAATTGCCATCGCTACCGCCGCCTACCGAGGCTTCTGTTAGCTCAAAGCCAAGCTCACCCGCTGCCTTTTGGGCTATCAAAAATAGCTTTTCCGTTGCTTGCGTACGTTCCATCGGTGGGCGCGTCATGTCACCTGTCACCTTTAACGTTGCTTCAGAGTGGTGAGGCTGGCTGTTATAAATCGCCTTCTGCAGTCGTTCCGCTTCATCTAAAGCAGACACTCTCACGTCAACACCCAGTTCTGCGGTCTCCGGCACTACGTTGAGTGGCCCGCCGCCCTGAATCATGCCGACATTAACCGTCGTCCCGCGGGAAGTATCGGCTAAGCTATGCAGGTACTGAACTTGATGAGCAAGCTCTTCAATCGCGTTCACACCGTCTTCTGGGTTATTACCTGCATGGGCCGCTCTACCCGTAATATGCATGTAAAAGCGTCCCGAGCCTTTACGAGCAGTCTTCAACGCGCTGCCTTTAGCGGTGGCCGGCTCAACGACAAGCACGACATCACTAGCGACAGATTCCTGTTCGATACGCTCACGGGACGTGGGACTTCCCAACTCTTCATCGCTGGTGCAGAGAAAGCGAATGCGCGCACTGGGTAACTGGTTTAGCTCGTTTAGTGCTTTAACAGCCCAAACCGCCTGCACAAGGCCAGCCTTCATATCGAGAATTCCCGGGCCGTAAAACTTGTCTTCTTCACGTCGAATAGAAAGCCGCCCGATATCCCAGACCGTGTCAAAATGCCCAAGAATGAGTATCTGGCGCTTGCCCTCACCTATGGTAAAGCCGAGGTGATCGCCTTTCTCGGCCTGTGGATAAACATCCGGTTGGCAGTTGAGCCTATCCAGAAATAACTGGCTCAACGTTTGTCCGCACGCATCGACAGCCGCTTTATCATTCGAGGGCGACTCAGCTCTTACCAGTTTTTCAATATCGTCCAAAATGAATCGTTGATTTGCATGCAAATAATCGTGGATAGTTTTCATACAACCTCATCGCTGTTGATAACAAGCCGACGCGTCGTTAAAAGCCTTAAGTACGGTGCGCTGCTCTATTGGTAATCATCAGTATGTGGTCGCCCCACAGTAGAAAGAATAAGAAGCAAGCAACATAATCGTTGCCTTGAAAGCAACTGTTATACATTAGCGCCAACAAGGGCAACGCCAATGAGAGAGCAACTAATAGGCCAGCAAATCACCGAAAACAGGCTGGCCTATCTTTATGAGGTCGCCATGCAGGGTGGCATTAGAGCTGCCGCTGAAGCGATAGGCGTCAATCCATCCGCGGTTAGTCGTCAGGTGTCGATACTTGAGCGCTACTTACAAATTCCATTACTTGAAAAACAGGGCAGAAACGTAGTGGTTACCCAAGCGGGTAAGCTTTTGATAGAGCATCACAGAGAGATGCTCTACCGTCGGCGCCAGCTAGCCGAGACGTTACAAGATATGCGCCACTTGCGCCGTGGCAGCGTCAGCCTTCGCGTTGGACAAGGCATGATCAGTGAGTTCGTGAAAGGGCCACTAGCGCAATTTAGTGCGGATTACCCTGATGTGTTTGTCGATATTCACTCGGGCAACATGAGTGAAACCATCAACATGATATTGCGCGGAAAAGTTGACATGGCGATTAGCTTTGGGCCGCTAGGCGACCCGCCGGTCATGGTTCGCAGCTTTAACCGTGGGCCTATTTGCGCGATCCTCCCGCCGGATCATGCGCTTGCAACGCTGGAAACAATCACGCTTGAAACGTTGGCAGCCCAACGGTTAGTTTTTATGGCAGAGCAGTTCGGCATTCAGCTTTACATCAATGAGATGTTTCGTGAACAGCAGCTGGCGCCACTGCCTGCCTATCAATGTAATCATTTTTCGACGGCAGCGGCTTTAGTGATGTCAGGGTTAGGCATTGCTTTTATGACGCGGCCGTTAGCTCGGCATTTAGTTGAGCGCGGTGACATTGTGGCAATTCCAATTGACCACCCGCTCTCCTATACCGCGACCTGTCACCTTGTCCGTAGCCAAGGGCGCAGATTCACACCTGCGGCGGAGCATCTTTGGAAAGTCCTGGTTAACTCGATGCAGTCTCAGTCAATTTGGCGCGAATAACGGCTGGCAGCTCACGTAGCCAGACGATTCACGATAGGCGCATGCTGATCCATTAACTCCACCACCCAATCGATGAATACGCGCAGCTTAGCGCTGACGTGACGATTCAGTGGAAATGCGACATACATCGGCATCGGTGCCAGGTGCCACTCATCAAACAAGCGAACCAGCTCCCCGCGGGATACGTGCTCCTTGGCCATGTAATCCGGGAGCCAAAGCACGCCGAGCCCCGCCAGCCCCGCGGCAAGTCCAGCATTCCCGTCGTCGACCGAAATCACATAACGCCCTTTCACTGAGAGATGCTCACCGTGGCGGTACATGGCATAAGGAAAGTCCAAGCCCGCGCGCGACCACCTGAAACCGACGATGTAGTGAGGCGGAAGCGATAGTTCTTGTGGGTGTACAGGTATCCCAGCACGCTCCAGATAGCTCGGCGCAGCGTAAACACCAAGGCTCAGGTCGCCCACGCGACGTGCCATTAACGATAAATCGGTAAGCTCCCCACCACGCACCACGCAGTCCACACTTTCACCAATTAAATCCACCATGCGATCACTCACCCCCATATCGAGCTGAATATCGGGATATCGAGCATGGAACGCAGGCAGGGCCGGAATGAGGATCATGCGGGCCAGAGGGGCGGGAACATCGACTCTAAGCCGGCCACGAGGCAACACCGAGGCGTTGGAAAGGCTGGTTTCGGCATCATCCATATCGCCCAGCAGCTTGATGACGCGCTCGTAGTAGGCCGCGCCATCCGCAGTGACGTTCACCTTGCGTGTGGTCCGGTTAAGCAGCGTTACTCGCAGCCGTGCCTCCAAGGCCTGCACGAGTTGCGTCACGCTGGTCTTACTCATGTGAAGTGTTTCAGCGGCCTTAGTAAAGCTGCCTGTCTCCACGACCCGAGCAAATGCCTGCATTGCGTTGAAACGATCCATAGCTGTGCCAACCACCTCGTGATTGTTTGAAATATACAAACAATGTTGAACAGAATTCGCCGTTTATCCAGCACGAAAGCAGGTTTAAAGTGATTTCACTGTAAACAAAAGGTCGGTGTCGACCTATTGATGGAGATACACATGGCTAAACGTGACGCTGTTTTCCCCCTTGGCCGCCAGGCGCTTTATGAACAGAATGCCTATTCCGCCGCCGTCCGCTCTGGTGATCTTCTATTCGTATCCGGCCAGGTCGGCAGCCGTGAAGACGGCTCGCCCGAGCCGGACTTTGCCACTCAGGTACAACTCGCTTTCGATAACCTACAGAGTATCCTGGAAGCGGCCGGTGCAAGCTTTGAGGATATCGTCGATGTGACGAGCTTTCATACCGACCCCGAAGCTCAGTTCGCCACCTGGTTGGAAGTCAAAGCGCGTGCATTTCCAGACAAACCCTACCCAAACTGGACGGCCGTTGGCGTGACCTGGCTGGCAGGGTTCGACTTTGAAATCAAAGTCATTGCACGGTTACCCGGTTAATCACGCCGCGCCGATAGTGGCCACGCATCCAGACTTATTAGCCAGTTTAAGCAACGCTAGCATCGCTTAGCACGTCACGTCACGTAGACAGCCTAATAACGCGTCGCTAGCCGCGTGACGAGACGCCCCCTGACGCGTATATAGAGCGATAGCATCATGCTGAGGCAAACTCTCAACGACAGGCCGTATCAGTTCGCCATTATCAATCAGCCGCTGCGTCGTGCGCCGCCAGCCTAAGGCGATACCGTGCCCGGCGACCGCGGCTTGTAGCAATAACGGGTAGCTATCAAAGGCAGCACTGTGATCTAGCGAGCTATTGGCGATACCCATAACGCTTAACCAACCTTCCCACTCCAGCCAATCTGCCGGTTCAGCACGATGGTGCAGCAACCGATGCGTAGGCAACGATGCCAAGTTCAACGGTGTCATGACATCGCTCACATAAGCCGGGCTGCAGACCGGAAATATCTCATCGTAAGCGGTAAACATTAGGCGATGACCGCCACTCGGCCTGCCGTTGGTTTGCAGCGCAACATCAAAGCGACCGGTAAATTCAGTTATTGGGCGTGTCGAGGTGGCCAGCTGAATCTCAATCTCAGGATGGCGGCGATTAAAGTCAGCCAGCTGAGGCATTAGCCAATAAAAGGCTTCGCATAGCTGGCAGAACAGTATTACGCGCTGATCGTCAGGGTCGCCGCGCAGTGTTTGAGCGCTGCTAGCAATGCTTTCCAGTGCCTGGGACACCGTGCGACCAAATTCACGTCCCTCTCGGGTAACAAACACACCGCGATTACGGCGCTCAAAAAGCATGACGCCAAGGTCGTCTTCAAGCGCACGAATCTGTCGGCTGATAGCCGCTTGGGTTAGATGAAGTTCATCGGCGGCTCGCGAAAAGCTTTCAAGCCGCGCGGCGGCCTCAAAGGGTCGAAGGGTCGCAAGCGGCGGAAGAGACTTGATATATTTATCCATAACCTGAGCTTATGTATTGTAATTCAAAAGTCGTTTGAAGCACTGATAGCGGCAGGCGCATTCTAGTATAGAACTCATACTCGGAACGCTGCAATGAAGCCTGCTACAACCAAAGAAGATAATATTTCACAAGGAATCATGCTGATTGTGGGGGCGGTTTTTCTGCTCGCGTTAACCGACGCGCTGGTTAAGTATCTCAGTGACAGTATGTCGTTATGGCAGCTTTATGTCATCGCATCGTTGCTCTCGCTACCGGTATTAGGAGGGTTGTTGATTGGCACTTCTGGGCCGAGACCCCGCGTTAAATCACTGCGATGGGTCGCGATCAGAAGCCTGCTTTTGCTGTTTATGTGGATTGCGTATTACGCCGCGCTACCGCTTATTCCACTGTCGGTAGCGGCTGTCGCTATTTATACCACGCCCTTATTTATTGCCCTGCTGGCTGCCTTTAGTGCAGGCGAGCGCCTGTCATGGCAGGCTTGGGTGGGAATTATCTGCGGGTTTCTAGGCGTGCTAGTCGTCTTACGGCCTGGTGAGGACACCTTTACACCCGCCACCCTTTTGCCCGTACTTGCGGCTATCTTCTATGCCCTGGCGATGATGATCACTCGTCGTCACTGCCAAAGAGAACACCCTCTTATCCTCACCCTCGGGCTAAACCTAGCCTTCCTAACGGCAGGCATTGTCTTCAGTGCCTTAGTGGCTACCGGCGCAACTGCCCAGCTCGAAGAACGCACTCCTTTTCTCTTTGCTCACTGGCAACCACTCGATATCTCAGACTTTTTACTGATAGCGGCCTATACGCTCCTGCTCATCATCGTTAATAGCGGTGTAGCCAGGGCCTATCAAATCGCACCGCTGGCGTTAATAGGAACCTTCGATTACGCCTACCTCATCTTCGCCAGTGCGTGGGGGTATCTGCTGTTTAACGAAATACCTGACGCCATGACCTGGCTGGGAATGGGCATGATATTAACGGCAGGCGTGGTAGTGCTGCTTGACGATGTACAGTGACCGATTTAAACCACAAACATAGATACTACGATTAATCTAATTTCTACAGCAGAACACCTATTTGATTGGCACGGATTCACTGCCACCGGCATGAACCGGTTAACACACTCAGCTGGCATATCGAGCCGTACACTCTATAAACATGCGGGCAGCAAGACGTCGCTAGTGTCACTGCGCTACCCGACCGATGAAGGTATTATAATCAGCAACCAGGCTAGCGTTGAACGACAACCGAGAGAACATCATGGAACTGAGACACTTACGATACTTTATCGTGGTAGCGGAGCAGCTGCATTTCAGGCGCGCCGCTAAGTTACTCAATATTTCTCAGCCGCCGTTAAGTAATCAAATAAAATATCTTGAAGAAGAGATTGGCGTTCAGTTGCTCATTAGGAATAATAAAGAAGTTAAGATTACACCGGCAGGTCAACATTTTTTAGAAGCTGCTAGAGCATGCATTGCCAATTTAGATAAAGAAATCGAGTTCACTCAAAGAATCGCTCAAGGAAAAGAAGGTGCCATTTCAATCGGATTTAGTGGCACCATGTCGTTTCACCTTATCCCCATCATTGTGAAAGATTTCAAGCGACACCACCCTGGGGTCGATATACGCTTGCAGCAATTAACCACCTATGACCAGATCGTAGGGCTTATCCATGGCACAATCGATATCGGTTTCCTGGTTTCCCCTGTAGCCGATAAAAGAATCGAGAGTCTCGTCATATTGGAGGAGCGTTTCATTGCCTGCCTACCCAAAAGCCACCACTTGGCGGATGCCGATCACGTTATCGACGTGAGCGTACTTTGCGATGAAAACTGGGTTATGACACCTAGAAGCGCGGGGCATGGTTACTACGATGCCATCATGTCACTCTGCAAAGACCATGGCTTTATGCCCAACGTCATTCAAACCGCCCAAGAGCAGCAAACATTGGTCGCCTTGGTCGCCGCTGAAATGGGCATTACGCTACTCCCCCATTCCGCCAAATACATTAAAAACGAACACGTGGTGTATAAGGACATCAGCTCAGATGTCAAAAAAATCAGTTCGATGGCCTGGAATCCCAACCTATTAACCGATACAGCAGGCTTTTTTATTCAGTATATAAAGCAGGGACTCAAAGCAGGCACGATCGAATAACCGAGCGTGCCTACCGACGTTAAAATGGACCGAGATTGATCGCGACTGCGATGCCAAGCGCTATAGCACCAATGGCCATCCAAATTAACAGCAAGGGAAATACGAACTTGAGCCACTTGACCCAAGGCACTCCGCCAATCGCTATACTGGCCATCAAAATACCCGAAGTAGGCGTAATGATATTGGTAAACCCATCACCAAAATTATAGGCCAACACAGCCACTTGCCGAGTCAAGCCAATCGTATCTGCCAACGGTGCCATAACAGGCATCACAATAGCTGCCTGGCCACTTGCAGAGCTAATAATCAGATTGAACGCCAAGTTAAAGGCATACATCCCCCACGCCGCAAATATGCTTGATAATGGCTGCAGTAAAATAGCCATTGAGTTGACGATAGTATCCAACACATTGGCGTCACTAAGCACGACGACAATGGCTCGGGCCAGACCCACAATCAAGGCCGCATACAGCATGCCCTGCGCTCCTTTTACAAAAAGCGTCACATACTGATTAGCCGATATCTTGTCGATGACAGCGGTCCCCAGGCTTATTACCAGGAACAGCGCCGCCATTTCATTAAGGCCCCAACCTAGATTAAACACACCCACAATGTAACCGACCATACAGGTCGTGAAATAACCCAGTACCACCTTATGTTTGCTGTTGAATTCATCTGGAATTGTATTGGTATTTTCAACTTCCGCAGGAAACGGGATAGCTCCAAGCACAGACCGGCTGGGATCTTTTGAAATTTTCGAAATGTAATGACATAAGTACAGGACAGTAGACGCTAAAATACAAAGATAAACGAGAAAACGGAACCAAAGGCCGCTAAAAACCGGGAGTCCTGCTATCTCTTGCCCAAACCCGGTCGTGATAGGGTCCAGCCCCCCAATCGTATAGCCTGCATAAGCCCCTAGGTAGATAATAGCGACGCCCGCTATCGCGTCGAGTTTGAATGCTTTCGCAATAATGATGCCAATAGGAATAAAGGCGATAACTGCGGTTTGTAACGCCCCAATAAAGCCCGCAGCTGAAAAGGCGATCGATACAACAACGATCAACGCATACTTCCTATCACGTGTTTTTTTGATCAGTTGCATTATTCCCGCTTGAATGGCGCCAGTATAATCCAAGATGGCAAAAGCGCCGCCTATCGTCAGCACAAGAAATATGATGCCCGCCGAGTCGGTTAGGCCTGACTGTATCGAAAGAAAAAAATCGTAAAGCGTGGTCGGGGTAGATGGAAGCGATACATAGCTGTCTGGCACCACCATCGCAACGCTGCCTTCGGTGGTACGTTCAAAGCTTCCTGCAGGAATAAACCACGTCGAGATAGACGCTACCACCAACATCGCAAAAAGAATCACATAAGAATCAGGTAAGCTTTTCTTCTTTTTAAGTGCCTGCGTATCAGGTTCTATTTTTTTCATTTTTATCTCCCTAAAAATTATAAGGGCAAGGTAAATAGCCTTGCCCTATTTGTTAACCGATAATTAACGACTCAAAATCTCTGGGGAAATAAGTAATCATATCCATGCCATCTTCCGTTACCACGATAGTATCGGAGTGTCTAAAAGCACCCAAGCCTTCAACATACAGCCCAGGCTCAACCGAAAAGACCATGCCAGCTTGCAGAAGAGTGTGATCGCCTAGATCAAAAAACGGCGCTTCATGGTTTAAAAGCCCCATATTGTGACCGGTATGATGTTTAACGTATTGCGTTAGTCCATTATCTTTAAAGTACCGTTGCACTTCTTGCTCCACGGTTGAAGCAGGAATGCCCGGCTTGATGTTTTTGAAAGCCACTTCCTGCGCCTCATACATGTGCTGGAAGAACTCCTCCTGCACCTTAGACGCCTCTTCAATGAACATGGTGCGTTCCAGTTCACTCTTGTAGCCCCACACATCACAGGCTGCCTGAGAAACGACGTTATAGCCTTTCTTAAACAGGGCGTTCTGGTTTTGCGAATGAGGAAAAGCGGAGTGCGGGCCAATCTGTCCACGGTAGAACGCATGCGCAGGCGAACCGTAGGGCCGGTACCCAGCGCCCAAGGTTTCAAACATCGCCTTGGTTGCCTCCTGCGTGGCGCGGCTTTCCGCTTCCATTTCCCGCCCGCCTGCCAGGGTATATTTAGCAAGCAAGCTATGAGCGAGATTCCCCCAGCGCGCCGACTCTTTAATTAACTCGATTTCAGTCGTCGACTTGATATAACGCTGTTCTTCGACGACGCCCTTAATAGATACCTTCTTAGCAAACGACACTAACGCCGTAATGGCGGGGCCAGCGTATCCCTTGGCAGAACCATAACCTTCAGCATCGACGCCAACGCTTAAAGCGCTGAAATTTTTATCTTGCAGCACCTGCTTGAGATACTCCATCGGATGCGTAATACCCGGGTACTCAGGATAATCGAACGTATCGGTAATAACGGCGTATTCTCGCGCATGCTCAACTTCCATTTTAGGAACAAACAGACTAAACGCGCCCTTCCCATCCACAATAAGAGCCATGGGCCTTTCTGAAGGACGAAAGTTAAACCCAGTGAGATAGAAAATATCGGTAACGCTAAAGAGCAAGGCAGCATCACAGCCCTTATTCTTTAAATTAGTTAAAAAAGTTTCTTGTCTACCTTTAATTTCTGAAACGGAAATTTCCAAAATCATGCTCAAGCTCCTGAGAAAGTCACTTCAAGAAGCTATCAGCGCCTTCCAGTAGGGGTAAAATACTAAGTTAATGTCGCTCGATATCTTTTAGATATCAAAGATAGTTGCGTTTGGTTCCCTGTTAGACTACCTCCGTGATTTATCGACGATGAATGGAGGTAGGCCGCCGCCCCCCCAGCTTCACTTTGGTCAGAATGCCATGCGTCAACTATACTGCGCACTAACGAATATGACGTCGTTCCCTGACGTGTTTTGGCACGAGCAGCTAACATTTCAGGTACATCCATTAGCTTGATCAGCATAAGGAGATTGCCGTGATAGCCACCGCCGACCGCACTTATCGACGCGGGTTACATCCGCTTCATGCCGTACTGCTTGCCGGAATGATTCCCCTTTTCCTGGGCGCCGCGCTGAGCGATTACGCCTACTCATCGAACTTCCATATACAGTGGAGCACCTTTTCTTCCTGGCTTATTGCAGGAGGGCTCGTTTTCAACGGCTTGGCGTTGCTCGCCGCCCTTATTGGCCTGTTCAGCGCTGACGGCCGTCGTGGCCTTTCGCTGATTTACGTTGCCCTGCTGCTGATCACGTGGTTCGTTGGTTTTATTAACGCGCTGGTTCATGCACGAGATGCCTGGGCCATGATGCCGACCGGCTTAATTCTTTCGATCGTTGTTACCGTGCTGGCTTGCGCGGCGACTTGGGTCGGTTTCTCACGTCTCAGCGCCGAGGGTAAGCCATGAAAGTGTCTAATCTCGTTTATGTCAGCACGCTTTCGGTGTTACTGGGAGCCAGTGGCAGCAGCGTCGCTCAATCGGAACAGCCGTATGGCGCTAACCCGACGCTGCCCGAGCCGCAGCGCGGGCTGTTGCCTAACATGACCGTGCCTGAACAAGCAGAATGGGGCGATCAACAGCCCATCGTACCCGAAGGCTATTCGATCACGGCGATCGCCACCGATCTGAAAGTACCGCGCCAGACTATCGTGCTCCCTAATGGCGACATTCTGGTGGCAGAAGGCAAAGGCGGCGGTGAAGCGCCAAAATCAAGACCGAAGGATTTTATCGCTGGATTAATTCAGGCACGCGGCACCACCTCGGTTGAGAGTGGTAATCGGCTAACGCTGCTGCGTGACGCTGATGGTGACGGCACCTATGAAGAGCAAACGGTGTTTGCCGAGAATCTCAACGCGCCTTACGGGCTAGCATTGGTGGATGACAACATTTACGTCGCCAACCAAGATGCGCTTGTCCGTTTCGACTATGAGGAAGGTCAGACCGAAGCCAGCGGCCCACCAGAAGTCGTGACACTGCTTCCGTCGGCGATTAATCACCACTGGACCAAATCACTGACCGCTAGCGCTAACGGGCGCTTTCTTTATGTTGGTATTGGCTCCAATAGCAATATCACCGAGCGAGGCATGGAAGCCGAGGTCGACCGCGCTGAAATCTGGGAAATTAACGCGCGAACCGGCGCTCATCGTGCTTACGCTACTGGCGTGCGCAACCCCACGGCGCTGACCATTCAGCCAGAGACCAATCAGCTTTGGGCAGTGGCGAACGAGCGCGATGAACTCGGCCCAGACTTAGTGCCTGACTATCTCACCTCCATTCAGGACGGCGGCTTCTATGGCTGGCCTTACAGCTATTGGGGGCAGAACGTCGATACGCGCGTTCAGCCGCAAGCCCCTGACAAAGTCGCATCCGCGATTGCGCCGGACTACAGCCTTGGCTCGCACAGAGCGCCACTTGGCGTTACTTTCTCAACGCCTGAAATGGGTGATGCGTTCGCTGAGGGCGCGTTTGTCGGCGAACACGGCAGCTGGAACAGCTCAGACCCGGTTGGCTACAAGGTGGTCTTTGTGCCCTTCAGTGACGGCAGCCCTTCCGGCGACCCGATTGATTTTGTTTCCGGCTTTCTCACCGAAGATGGCCAAACCCGCGGTAGGCCGGTGGGTGTCACTATTGACCCGGCAGGCGCCCTTATTATCGCTGATGACCTAACGAATGCCATTTGGCGCGTGACGTACGACGGTAATGAGTAACGCTATTCTCTAGCGCGATGAGTAAGGTGGCAGCCAATATGGCTGCCGCTTTTCCCGCTGGAAAAATCACAGTAGCGGGTGATCAACAACGCTGTTTCTCTACAGAGGGACTTATATGATCGAATCATTAGAAGAGCTCGAAAAAGTTAAAAAGTCCTGTTACTCAATGGTAACAAAGAGCTCAACGCTTTCAGCGGGCGCTGCCGTCATTCCCATCCCAGGCCTGGATTTGGGGTCGGACGTGACCCTGCTGCTAAGGCTCATTCCGAAGATTAATGATAAATTTGGCTTAACGCCTGAGCAGATTGAAAACTTGGATACAGAATCCAAGATAATGGTCATGACGGCGATCTCCAATGTAGGCAGCAAGATGGCCGGGAAGTACATCACGAAAAAACTGGTTCTATCGCTGCTTCAAAAGATGGGCGTCAAGATGGTCGCAAAAGGGACGACCAAGTTCGTACCCTTCATCGGTAGCGCTGTGGCTGGCGGCATTAGCTTCACGTCCATGAAGTACATAGGCAACCGCCATATCGAAGATTGCTACCAAATTGCTTTAGCAACGCTAGAAGAAAAGCGGCTAGAGCAAGAAATCGTGATCGAGCCTGAAACCGAGCAGCACTAACCGCTACGTAAGGATAATGTAATGCCCGCTTATGTCGTACTCACCCGAGAACACACTCACGACGCCCAGGAAATGGAGCAATACGCCACAAAGGCCAAAGCGGCCCGCGAAGGCCACGACCCGCAACCACTCGCCTTCTACGGCGACGTTGAAGTAATGGAAGGCAGCTCGATGGAAGGCGCTGTGATTCTACGCTTTCCCGATATGGCCGCCGCCCGCGCCTGGTACCAAAGCCCCGCCTACCAGGAAGCCCGCAAGCACCGCTTCCTTGGGGCTGATTACCGCGTGTTTATTGTTGATGGTATTGAAGAAGCGTAAAGCCTTTTTGCAGTAGCGCTTAGAAACAGAAAGGGCCATTCGTCGTTTAACGAATGGCCCTTTCTGTTTCCTACGTTACTATTTTCTTTACTTTCCATCCAAAAAATTTCGCTTCAAACGATAGCCTGAATATCCTTTTTTCTATCACAGCAAGAAGCCAAAGAGCAGGCCCCCTTCACTATCTAAGGCATGGTCTCACGCAAGGCGTCACAGCTCGCTTGGAGTAGTGCAACTGTTGATTCGACCTTTTCATCGGTTAGCCGGGTAATTAACGCAGAAACGGATATTGAGCCTCGCATTACTCCATGCCGATCAAGTACAGGTAGTGCTATGGCAGCAACATCCGGGTCCCGCTCGCCCTTCGAGAAGGCATAGCCTTTAGCACGGATATCGTCATAAAACGCGCCTTCTTCCCCATTAAACGCCAAAAGAACGCGGCCTGTCGCACCCCGGTCGATAGGTAGTAGCGCGCCTTCATCCAGATGATGCCGAGCAGGCTTTGGCGAGTTAAGCCGATAAAGGCACATGCGCTGGCTACCCAAGCGGATAAAGAACGATGCCGTTTCCTGAGTTTGCTCTACCAAGTGAGCCAGCTGTGGGCGAATCAGCTCACCCATATCGCCGGTATGGCGGAATAGATTCCCTAGCCGCCACAGGCTGGGGCCTAAAGCATAGGTGCCATCGCCTTCACGCACGATATAGCCAAAGCGCTCCAAAGATCCTATCAGCCGAAGGATAGTGCTTTTATACAGCCCGGTACGCTCCGCTAACGTAACGAGCGATAGCGATCTCTCCTGATCCGTAAACGCTTCCAGGATCGTTAAAGCACGCTCAACAGCTTCTACTCGATTTTGCTTTTGGACCAAGCTACACCTCCATTTGCACTTAGTTCTACCTGACAGAACGAATAAATTTTAAAATAGAACAGATTTGACATGCCAAAAACGTTCTGCCATAAAGAACACCATTATGCCTGACAGAACAAAAAGGAACCATTATGGTGCTCATCAAAATTACAGCATTCGGCAAGCCCCCATGTCTGATTTGTTAGAAGGGATTCGGGTACTGGATCTAACCAATGTACTTGCTGGTCCTTACTGCTGCTATCAGTTAGCTCAGCAAGGTGCCGATGTCATCAAAGTTGAGCAGCCCGGCAGTGGAGATTTGGCCCGCCAGCTAGGAGCCGACCCCGAACTAAATGCCCAGCTGATGGGGGTTTCATTTCTCGCCCAAAATGCCGGCAAGCGCTCGATCGAACTCAACTTAAAATCCGACCAAGGTAAGCAGGCTTTTCGCAAACTGGTACAGACCGCCGATGTACTGGTCGAAAACTTTCGCCCTGGCGTAATGGACCGGCTTGGCCTTGGCCATGAGAGCCTGCAAGCGCTTAATCCACGCCTGATCTACTGTGCTATTTCAGGTTTTGGACAAACCGGTCCACTGGCGAAAAACCCTGCTTACGATCAGATCATCCAGGGTCTTTCCGGAGTAATGAGTGTGACAGGCGATGAAACGTCTGCACCACTGCGCGTTGGCTACCCCGTTTGCGACACCATCGGTGGTATGACCGCAGCTTTCGCCATTTCAAGCGCTTTGGTCGGACGGCATAAAACCGGGCACGGTGAGGTCATTGATGTATCCATGCTGGAATCGATGATGGGCACTATGGGCTGGGTGGTGTCCAACTGGCTGACGTGTGGCATTGAGCCAATGCCTATGGGAAACCAAAATACAACGGCGGCACCATCCGGCACCTTCCGCACTGGTGATGGTTTGTTGAACATCGCAGCGAATAAGCAAGAACAGTTCGAGATTCTGTGTCAGTTGATTGAGCGCGTGGACTTGATCTCCGACCCACGTTTTCAACTGCGCGAAGAACGCAAGCGTCATCGTAACGCTCTAACCGCCGAGCTGGAAACCGCCTTACAAACCGCCTCTGCGGAGCAGTGGGCAACACGCATGAATGCCCATGGCATACCCGCAGGAGAAGTGCTCACCGTTCCCCAGGCGCTTCGCCACCCCCAAGTAAAAGAGCGCGAATTAACACGCACTTTCCCAAATGTTATCGGCCAGACAAACCTTTCAGTCGTGCGCTCAGGTTTTCGCCTGGGCAGCGGCGACCCTGAACCCAAAACTCCGCCTCCCACATTGGGTCAGGACACCGATGCGATTCTTGCAGAGCTCGGCTATGACGCTGCCGCACGCGCCGCCTTCACTCATCCAGACATAACAACCAAAGAGACGGAAAAATGAATGAAGAGAACCGCCGTACCGCCGGTGAAGACTGGTGGTCTACCGATATCATAGAAATGCACCCCGGCATAATCCGCTACCACGGCTACGCTATTGAGGATCTGATTGGCAAGGTCGGCTTCCCGGAAATGATCTGGTTGATGCTACGTGGCGATCTACCCAGTGCAGCCCAAGCCTCTCTGTTAAGCACGGTACTGATGAGCGCCATTGACCACGGGCCACAAGCGCCATCTATCGCCATTGCGCGCATAGCCTCCACCTGTGGTGTAGGCATCAACAACGCCATGGCTTCTGCAGCCAACGTACTAGGCGATGTACATGGCGGGGCGGGCGAGCAGTGCGTGGCGCTATATAACGCTATCCAGGCACGCTGTGAAGCTGGTGAGGATATTACCTCCGCCACTCATACCGAGCTTGCCAAGCTTAAAGAACGTGGCGTGCGCTATATCCCAGGATTCGGGCATCGCTTCCATCCCAAAGACCCGCGTGCTCCAAAATTGATGGAGGTTCTACGCGCCACTGCCGACAACAGCATCAATACGCATTTTGCCGATATTGCAGAAGAAGTTGAGCGCCAGATATCCCAAGGCCGCAGTCGCGTAATTCCAATGAATGTGGATGGTGCAACCGGCGCTATTTATGCAGCACTAGGATTTCCACCAGCGCTATGTCGTGGTCTGTTCGTGCTATCTCGTTCGGTAGGCATCATGAGCCATGCCTGGGAACAGATGCAGCGACCTGAGCGCAATAAAGGCCCACTCCCCCGCACCGAAACCTGGACCTATACCGGCCATGCTCCCCGTAGTGTTGAGCAGGAAGGCGACCAGCCATGAGTTATACGATTCTGGTGACAGCCCCACGCCTGGCTGATGAAGGCAGGGATGTGCTGGAGCAAGCAGGCTGCCGCCTGCTATTCATCCCCAAAGGGGAGGAAGATAGCCTGGGTGAGATAATGGCCAGCCAGCCCATTGACGCCGTCATCGCACGCACGCTCACGCTGAACAAAGCAACCATTGCATCCTGCCAAGGGCTGCGCACGATATCCCGCCATGGCGTAGGCCATGACGCGGTAGATATTCAAGCAGCGGCTGAGCTGGGCATTCCTGTGACAGTCGTCGGTGATACCAACGCGCAATCAGTCGCTGAGCTAGCCATAGGCCTGATGATCACCGTGGCGCGTAATGTCTCGGATCTAGGCCAACGTATCAGTGCCGGAGAATGGCCGCGACAAACTCCTGGCTTACAGCTTTCAGGCCGCGTGCTGGGACTGGTGGGTTGCGGCACCATCGCACGCCATGTCGCCCGAATGGCCAATGCCATTGGTATGCGCGTCATCGCCTATGACCCCGCTCTTGAAGCCATGCCAGAAGGTATTTTTAAGGCGGCTAGCCTAGACGACTTGCTAACCAGTAGCGATGTGCTCTCTCTGCACTGCCCGCTGCTGCCCTCTACCCAAAACCTAATTGATGCCGCAGCACTCGCGAAGCTCCACTCGGGTGCCATTGTGATCAATACCGCACGCGGTGGGCTCATTGATGAGAATGCCCTGGCCGACGCCATCATGGCTGGCCGTCTAAAGGGCGCAGGACTGGACACCTTGAACATTGAGCCTCCTCCCGAAAACCATCCTCTTCTGCGCTTACCCCAAGTGGTACTCACTCCACATGTAGGCGGCAATAGCGATGCAGCGCTAGCACTGACTGCCCGTGCCGCTGCCGAAAATGCCTTGGCACTGCTGGCAGGGCATCCCCCTGCGCATGGACGCATCGTCAACGAACACTTACTGGAGATAACTCAATGAGCACGACTCTTGATGGCGAAAACTGGCCTGCTGGCTTTGCTGTTCAACCACGTCAAACCACGCTAACGCAAAAGCTGCTGACCGCCTTTAAGCAAGTGCCAGTCGCTCATGCAGGCGATGTGATGGGGCGCCATACGGGCGCAGTAGGACTTAGCGCTTATCACAACGACCTTGGGCTCACCATGTGTGGTACGGCTATTACGGTACGCACCCGCCCAGGTGACAACCTCATGGTGCACGTCGCAATACAACGCGCCCAACCAGGCGACATTATCGTTATCGACGGGGGCGGCGACCTTTCCACCGCAGTGATCGGTGGCCTGATGCGCACAACAGCGATTGCCCGCCAACTGGGTGGCTTCGTAATTGATGGCGCGCTGCGCGACGTCGCTGAATGGGCCGAAGGCATTTTACCCGTTTACGCCCGCGGCCATGTTCACCGTGGCCCCAGCAAGGACGGCCCTGGCCAGATAAATACGCCCATTTCATGTGCGGGCATGACAGTGATGCCTGGCGACTTAATTCTGGGTGACGCTGACGGCGTTATCGCTATCCCCGCTAGTGAAGCCGAGGCGATTTTAAGCCTGTGTCAGTCCCAGGCAGAGCAAGAAGCGCGCATACGTGCGCAGAATGAAACCGGCAAGATCGACCGCGAGCGCTTCGATTCCATCCTGCGTAAGAAAGGCTGTCCGCTTTAGCTACTACGTCAGCATACAACGTTACTTCAGCACACAACAATAAGCCGTACGACAACATAAACAAGGAACACGCTATGAAAAACAACGCCTTAAAATCTATCGCCTGCGCTGCATTGCTTATACTTCCGGCTGTAGGAATGGCCCAATCCTATCCCAAAGGATCCATCGACTTTATTGTGCCCTTCTCCGCCGGTGGAGGTACCGATTTTGCCTCACGCGTACTAACGGAGAAGCTCTCCGAGCAGCAAGGATGGAACTTCGTTATTGAGAACCGAGGCGGAGCGGGCGGCAACATCGGCCTTTCACAACTCGCTCGTGCTAAAAATGATGGGCAGGTGATGGGCATGGGGCAAACGTCTAACATGGCGATTAACCCGACACTTTACGCCAGCATTCCCTATGACTCATTGAATGATTTTACGCCTATTGCGCTAATTAGTTCTCAACCCATGGTTCTAGCCGTTAACCAGAACTCGGCCTACGAAGATTTTGAATCTTTAGTCGCCGCCGCCAGAGAAAACCCCGGCAAAGTGTCCATGAGTACGCCCGGCTCTGGCACGGTAAGTCACCTGTCAATGGAAGTATTTAGCGACCAAGCAGACGTAGAGTTCATGCATGTACCCTACCCCGGTGCGGCCCAAGCAGTAACGGACGCCATTGGCGGGCATGTGGACTTTGTTACTGCCAGCCTTCCCAGCTTATTGTCGCATATCCGATCAGGCTCATTAAAAGCGTTAGCGGTTACCTCGGCTGAGCGTAACGCGGCGCTACCCGATGTTCCCTCGATAGCCGAATTAGGCTATGAAGGTTTTGAAGCCTCCGATTGGAAAGCGGTGGTCGGTCCTGCCGGTCTTCCTGACGATGTAGTCGCAACGTTTAACGCCGCTATCAATCAGGCCCTTCAGGATGAGCGCCTGATCGAAACGATAGAGAGCGAAGGCAGTACGGTAGAGGGCGGCTCTGCTGATGAACTTGAGGCTTATCTGCAGGCCGAGTATGAGCGTTGGGCTGAAGCCGTCAGCACCTCGGGCGCGACAGTGGAGTGATCATTTAAGGCCGGGCATTTACTTATTTGCTCGGCCTTATGGGAGACATCATTATGCTAAATCGCGATATTGTTGACATTATTACGGGAATGGCACTGGCAGCCCTTGGCCTTATCATTGCCGCCTATGCTTCTACGCATTATAACCTGGGGACACTTCAGCGCATGGGGCCTGGCATGGTTCCTATGGGCATAGGATTGATTATTGCCCTACTGGGAATAATGCTTTCCATTGGAGGCGCATCGCGCCCGCGTTTTCCGATGCCTAGCATTGAATGGCGTCCACTGACTGCAATCCTCGGCGGAATCTTGCTCTTCTCTCTCGCCGTACCACGTGTTGGCTTAGTGCCTGCAATTTTCCTGTTAACACTGATCACTTCGCTTGCCGATAAGCAGCTGCGAATTAAGACGGTTTTGGCACTCATCGCCTTTCTCATCCTGGCAGCCATTTTGATCTTCCGCTTGGCACTTGGCATGAACATACCGATCTTCAGGTGGGCATTCTAATGGACTTTTTTGGCAATCTTTCGCTTGGCCTGCATACAGCGCTTTCACTTAGCAATCTGTTTTACTGCTTTGTTGGCGTGTTTCTAGGAACATTACTTGGCGTTATACCTGGTGTTGGCGTTTTAGCAGCCATTTCCATGTTGTTTCCCATAACGTTTCATATGGAAGTGACATCAGCACTCATAATGCTGGCGGGAATATGGTACGGCACGAGTTACGGTGGCAGCACGGCGTCTATCCTGCTTAACGTGCCAGGCACGCCTGCCAATGCGGTGGTCTGTTTGGATGGCTACCCTATGGCGCAAAAAGGTCGTGGTGCCGTAGCCCTCTTTATGACTACAGTGGCCTCTTTCGTTGGCGGCTCCATCGGCATCGTCATCCTGACGCTATTCGCACCAGTGATAGCACAATATGCACTGAGCATGGGCCCCGCTGAGTACTTCTCATTAATGCTGCTTGGGCTAATTGCGGCGACCGGTATTGCTGATGGCTCGGCAGTCAAAGGGTTCGTCATGGTCATGCTAGGCATTTTCCTGGGTAGTATCGGTACCGACGTTTACACAGGCACACAACGCTTTGCTTTTGGTATCCCGGAACTCGGTGACGGCATTAGCCTTGTAGCGCTTGCCATGGGAGTGTTTGGGGTCGCGGAACTCATTATTAGCGTTGGCAGTGTTAAGGCAAACCGCTTTAAATCGTCTGACTTGACGCTACGCGCCATGAAACCTACACGGGATGACATGCGACGTTCGTGGCTCCCGATGCTGCGTGGCTCAAGCATCGGCTCATTCTTTGGCGCCCTACCGGGAACAGGCCCCTCACTCGCTGCCTTCATCGCTTATGCGGTGGAAAAGCGCTCATCCAAAGATCCAAGCCGATTTGGTAAAGGGGCAATTGAAGGCATCATGGCTCCAGAATCCGCCAATAACGCAGCTGACCAAACGTCTTTCATCCCAACTCTGGCCTTGGGTATACCCGGCAGCCCGACAATGGCATTAATGTTAGGTGCGCTCATCATCCATGGCGTTACGCCAGGGCCCGCCTTGATGACAGAGGAGCCCAGCCTTTTTTGGGGGCTGGTCATGAGCTTCTGGATCGGCAATATTATGCTGGTCATTCTTAACGTCCCCCTTATTGGAGTATGGGTGCGCCTGCTTGCCGTTCCTTATCATCTTCTTTTTCCAGTCGTATTGATGTTCATTTGTCTGGGCACCTACAGCGTCAATAACAGTGCCTTTGATGTGCTACTGGTGATGATCTTCGGTGCCCTGGGCGTTTTAATGCGCAAACTGGCTTTCCCTGCAGCGCCCCTCATTTTGGGTTTTGTACTAGGGCCGATGATGGAGGACAACTTCCGCCGCGCCATGCTGCTCTCATCGGGTGATTTTGCGACCTTCATTAATAGGCCTATTAGCGCAACCATCCTCTCCATTGCTGCCTTTATCATGCTATGGAGCTTTTTTTCCACGCTTAAAGCACGCCGCGCGCTTACTCAAGGCTAAAGATTACCGCGTGTTTATTGTTGATGGTATTGAAGAAGCGTAAAGAGCAAACACCCCGCCTTTAAAAGCGGGGTGTTTGCATTTGCAGCCTTAATGGCCAAACACGTAAGGGCTTGCCGCCTGCTCTAGGGCGCCTCGACGGCGGCACGCCCTTTGATGATAGAGCGGCCAAGCATCAGATACGCCACCAAACCACAGGCGGCCATGGCCAGAATGACCGCTTCAAGCGAATGCGGCAACATGGCGGACAATGCGCTCAGCAGCCCGGCAACACCGAACTGGGCGGCCCCCAGAAGCGCGGCGGCCGTTCCACCACTGGTGGGAAAGTACTCCAAAAAGCAGGCTTGGATATTCGGTGAGATCGCCCCCACCGTGCCGATGGTCAGCATCATGGCGGCCAGGAAAGCGTACATTGACCAGTCCATGAAGGCAGCCATCAGCAGCAAGAGTATGCCGACCGCCTGACAGCCCGTCGCCAACTGAAGAATGCGCAGCGACGGCAGCCTGGAAAGCAGAACACGATTGAGAATATTGAAGATAAGCATCGCGACGATGTTCGCCGCAAACAGCACCGAAAAGCTTGAGGGCGACTGTTCGAAATGCCCCTGATAGATAAATGACGCATAGGTGATGAACATCATTAGGGTAGAAAAAGATGCGGCCTGCCAAACGATGAACGGTAGCGCCTGCTTTGTCGACAGTACCAGCTTGTAACGCGCCAGCAGGCTCATCTTAGGGCTTTTCACTCGAGACACCTTGCCCGTGCCGGTAAACAGCACCCGCACCAGCAACGGCACCAGCAGCACCGCGTATACCGCCAAGGCGAAAAAAATAGTGTGCCAGGAGCCTATTGATAGAATCGCGCTGCCCACGCTCGGGGCAATGCCCGGTGCCAACACCATGATAAAGCCCATCATCGAGAACAGTTTCGCGGCGTCGCGGCCCGCCACCCGGTCGCGCACCAGTGCCGGCACAGATACCAAAGTAAAACCGGCGCCAAGAGCCTGAACGGCCCGCCCGACGAGCAGCATGTTCAAGGAATCCGACATGCCGATGACGATGCTTGAAAGCGCAAAAATCGCCAGCCCGCTCATCAGCACCCGCTGTCGCCCGAAACGGTCTGAAAGCGCACCGCCGATCAACTGCCCCACCGCCATCGCGAATACATACACGGAAACGCTTAGCGATACCGCCTGCTGAGAAATACCCAGCGATTCGCCGATGACCGGAAAGGCCGGCAGATACGTATCCATGGAAAACGGGCCCAGCATCATGGTCATTGCCAGGCTCAGCACCACAATGAAGGGCGTTTTAGATTGGGTCATAGAAGCTCGCGGTCAAAGGGCGTAATGATAGACAACCTTAGGTATATGATACCGAGTGTCGCTATCAAGGCAATCATGAGGTATACGCTACTGGACGGTAATCGACAAAACACGCCGGCAGTCTCAATCACCGGTAGGCGGCTCACTAGCAGGGCTGCGAAGGTAAGGCGACTGTTGATCAACTGTTCGATGGGCGGGACACATAGATGGGGCCACCATGGCAGCCCGCAACATTTACTTTAGCAGCTAATGCCGTGGCTAGTAACGCATGGATATGCCGGAATCCGACCACCATCACTCGTGCGCTCCTGGCTTGTCTTGGTAGCCACCCAGCATTAGAAACACCACCACCGACAGCAAAGCGATGAGAATTGCAGCAGTGGTTAGCAAGATAGAGTGCGTGGTGGAGAATGCCGCCTTCGCGGCATTGATGAGTGCCTCCGCCTGATCTGCGGCCAGCCCTTGTGCCACAACGATGCTGTCGCTGATTGAGCGTGCGGCCTGTGCACCGAGGGCTGGATCCAAGGGTGACGGCAGCGCGATGGTGTTGGTGTACACGCTGGCCATGAAAACCCCGAACAGGGTGATGCCGAGCCCGCTGCCCAATTCATAGCCAGTGGCTTCCAAAGAGCCTGCAGCCCCTCCTTTACTGGCGTCCACTGCCCCCATAATAGCAATCGAAGAAGCGGTCAGACCGATGCTAAGAGTTAACCCCAGCACGGCCAACGCTGTTGGTACGGTCCAGTCAGGTGCGTGGAAGTCAGCATGTGCCATATAGGCCAAAGCAGCTGCCGCGAACGCCATCGACATACTAGCAACCAGCCGCAAGCCAAACCGGTTGGACAAGTAACCGGCAACGGGCCCACCTACTGCTGCGGCCGCCATGATAGGCACCATGAAAAGGCCAGCCTGCAGCGGCGTCTTGCCCAGCACATATTGGAGCTCTTGCGCCAGCGTCAGCTCGACGCCTGCCAGTGCGCCAGAAGCCACTAACGCCATCACCATGCCAGCGACGATGGCCGGATGGCGAAATAGCGATAAGTCCAGCATCGGCACCGGCGAGCGCAACTGGATACGTGTAAACCAAGCCAGCATCACTAATCCCAGGGAGAGCACTAATCCAGCCCGCCACAGCGGCTGTCCCGCTCCCATCCCAGACTTGGTGCCATAGACCACCGCGATGATGCCAACAAGCAGGATCAGGGCCTGACCGAACGCCCATTTGCCGGGTGTCGTAGCCTCGCGGCGCGGCAGCAGTGCATAGGCGACCGGCGCAACCACTAACATGATGGGCACATTGATGAGGAATACCGAACCCCACCAGTAATTTTCCAGCAAGGCGCCACCAATCAATGGGCCCACTGCTGCGCCTGCGGCCCCCACCGTTCCCCATAAGCCAAGCGCCATCGCACGCTCGCGCTCGTCTTCGAAGGTTTTGCGTATGACGCCCAGAACACAGGGCATGATCATCGATCCGCCAATGGCGAGCAGCACTCGGGCACCAATCAACTGGGCGGATGTCGTCGAGAAAGCCGCCAAGAGTGACGCCACCCCGAACACGAAAAGCCCGGTCAGCAACACACGGCGTGTACCGACGCGGTCAGCCAGGGTGCCCATCGGCACCAGCATGCCCGCCATCAACAACGGATAAATATCGATGATCCACAGCACCTCAGTACCAGTGGCACCCAGCGCTGGCGTCAGCACAGGTACCGCGACGTGCAGAATCGTCATGTCGATGACAACAGGCAGGAACGCCAGCATGACGGCAAACAGCACTAGCCAACGTTGTGGGATAGCAGAAAGCATTAGACACTTAACTCCTAAATAATGGATGTAACTTCCAACGCTGCCACTGGCAGGACGGCTGGCACAGAGAGCGCCGACAGCGTTAGCACGACAGGCAAAAGCCTGTCACCGCATGGCATTAAGGTGCCTTGCCGTTATGAGCTCTCCAGCCACTAACTCGCTCCTGAAGGCCCATTACGAAAACGAAGAACACCGGGACGAAGAGGATGACCAGCAGCGTCCCACTGACCATACCGCCGAACACCCCCGTACCTATCGCATGCTGAGTTTTGGCGCTGGCGCCAAACGCGACCATCAACGGCACTACCCCCAAACCGAAAGCGAGTGAGGTCATAAGAATCGGACGCAGGCGCAGGCTGGCGGCTTCCACCGCGGCCTCCATCAGCCCCTTACCTTGCCCACGCAACTGTTTTGCGAACTCAACGATCAGAATCGCATTTTTCGCAGACAACCCGATCACGGTGACCATACCGACTTTGAAGAAGACATCGTTAGGCAGGTCACGCAGCAACATGGCGGCCACCGCCCCCAGCAACCCCAGCGGGACAACCAGTATGACCGATAGTGGAATGGTCCAGCTTTCGTAGAGAGCGGCTAACACCAGAAACACCGCCAGGATTGACAGCGCAACAAGCATGGGTGCCTGGGCAGCGGACTGGCGCTCCTGAAGGGACTGCCCCGTCCAGGCCACGGCGAAGCCGGGCGTAAGTTGCTGCGCCAGACGCTCCATTTCAGCCATCGCGTCACCGGTGGAGGCGCCCGCAGCCGCACTCCCGGAAATGCTGGTGGCGGGATAGCCCAGATAGCGCACCATTTGTAGCGGTGTTTCGTCCCACACTGGGGTAACTACCTCTGACATGGACACCATGCCTCCCCTGCTATTACGCACGTGAAGCTTGAGCACGTCGCCGACCTGCATGCGTGCCGACGCATCCGCTTGCATAATCACCTGCTGCATCCGCCCCTCATTCGGGAAATCGTTAATGTATGACGACCCCATCGCAGTCGACAGAATTTCGCTAATGTTGGCGAACGATACCCCGAGCGCTTCGGCTTTTTGACGATCAATATCAAGACGAATGCTCGCACCTTCCGGCAGGCCGTCGGAATAGACGTCACTGACTACCTTGCTCTGCGCCGACAGCTCCAGCAGCGATGTCTCGGCAGCCTTGAGGGCGGCCGGCCCCTGGTTGCGTCGATCCTGCAAGAACATCGTAAAGCCGGACTTGGTTCCCAACTCATCAATGGCCGGAGGCAACATGCTCATCACCGTCCCCTCGTTCAGTTGGCTCATGGCTTCCTGAGCCCCTTCCGCTTCACTAGCCGCCGTAGCGCCGTCGCGCTGCCCCCACTCCTTTAGGGTGGTGAAGGTTAGCGCCGTATTCGCGCCGGACCCTGAGAACCCGAAACCCAAAATAGACATATTGCCGTCCACTGCAGGGCGCGCCATGACGAACGACTCATACGCCTTGACCACATCCAAAGTGCGCTCAGTCGTCGCATTGGCGGGTAGCTGGATACTGGTCATGAAATAGCCTTGATCCTCTTCCGGCAAAAAAGCCGAAGGTAACTGGCGAAAAGCGAACACCAGCACGCCTGCGATGACCACAAACACCAGCATGAACCGACCGCTGCGGGCGACGAGCCGCCCTACTCGCGACTCGTAACGGGTGGTCATACGGTTAAGCGCCCGGTTGAACCAGCCGAAGAAGCCCCTTTTGTCGTGGTGACCCGGCTTAATGGGTTTGAGAAGGGTGGCGCATAGCGCTGGTGTCAGCGTCAACGCCAGAAACGCCGAGAACAGAATCGAGACCACCATCGCCAGCGCGAATTGCTTGTAGATCACACCGACCGAGCCACTTGAGAAGGCCATCGGAATAAACACCACCGTCAATACCAGAGTGATGCCCACCACCGCGCCCGTGATTTCCTTCATCGCTTTGATGGTGGCGTCCTTTGGCGATAACCCCTCTTTCGCCATGATGCGCTCAACGTTCTCGACCACCACGATAGCGTCATCGACGATGATGCCAATCGCCAACACCATGCCGAACATCGTCAGCACGTTGATGGAGAAACCTGCCAGCAGCATCACCGTGAAAGTTCCCAACAACGCAATCGGCGCAACCAGTGCGGGAATCAGCGTGTAACGGATGTTCTGTAGAAACAACAGCATCACCAGAAAGACCAATGCCATTGCCTCAATCAGCGTATGGATGACCTTCTCGATAGACATCTTTACGAACGGGGCGGTATTAAAGGGGATCGATGAGCTCATGCCCGCAGGCAGCGCCTGGTTTAACTCAGCCAAACGCGCCTGCACGCCTTCCGCCGTGCGCACCGCATTGGCCCCAGGTGCCAGCTGTATCGCCGCTGCCGTTGCTGGCTGGCCATTCTCACGATTGGAGAAGCCGTAGGATTGGGCACCCAACTCAACGCGCGCCACGTCGCCCAACACCACGTTGGAGCCGTCGACATTAGCGCGAAGTACGATAGCGGCGAACGCTTCCGGCGTGCTCAACTGCCCCTGCGCGGTCAACAGCGAGGACACCTTTTGGCCGGGTAGCGCCGGAGATGCACCGATGCTACCCGGCACAATCTGTGTGTTCTGCTCCATGATCGCGGTCGAGAGATCATTCACCGACAAGCCGAAAGCCATCAGCATCTCCGGCTCTATCCAGATTCGCATCGCCTGCTCAGCACCGAACAACTGAACACGACCGACACCGTCAATGCGGCGCAGCTCTTCGACGATATTGCGCGCCATATAATCGTTCAGGGCAAGCTCATCAAAGCGCCCATCCTCAGAATTCAGCCCCACGATCATCAGAAAACTGGATGACGCTGACTCTACGCTCAGCCCATCCTGACGCACCACCTGTGGTAACCGAGGCTCGACTGCCTTGAGTCTATTCTGCACATCCACTTGGGCCAGCTCTGGATTCGTCCCGGGCTTGAATGTGGCGATGACAGAAGCCGATCCAGAAGCGTCGGCCGACGACTCGAAGTACAGCAGGTTCTTGACGCTGGATAGTTCGCGTTCGATGAGACTGAGCACCGCATCGTTCATGGTCTGCGGTGTGGCGCCGGGATACGTTGCGGTGATGGTCACCGAAGGGGGTGCTACCGAGGGGTAGTGAGCAACCGGCAACTGCGGAATGGCGAGCACGCCCAACAGGATGATAAACAGCGCGACCACCCATGCGAAGACTGGGCGCTGGATGAAGAACTGGGGCATTGCGGATACTCCTAGAACTTAGTGAGAGGATGCCGCTGAGGCGTTGAGAGGCATAGGCATGTTCCAATCAGTCGCGCTGACCTCGCCCCCATCCGCCAGTCGCTCTATACCCTCGACGACGACCTTCTGCCCTTCTGTCACTCCCGTTTTCACCCGATAACGACCGTTCGCCAATTCACCAAGCTCAACTGAGACCATCACCGCCTTGTCGCCGGCACCAATCAACCACACGTAAGGCTTACCGCCAATGCGCACCACGGACTGTTGCGGCACCGTCAACGCAGCGCCATAGCTTGCATACGGCACGCGGGCACGTACAAACATACCGGGCAACAGGCGCCGTTCGGGGTTGTCTGCGAGGACTCGCAGCAAAATGTCACCTGTACTGGTGTCCACATTGATTCCCGAAAAAAGAAGGTGTCCAGTCACATCGTAGGGTGTGCCGTTGCTGCCGAGGATAGTGACCGGTAAGCCACTGTCGAGGGAGGGTTGCGCCGCCATCGCGTCTTGAAGCGAGTCGAGCGAGGAAGCCGAGCGCTGAACATCAACATAGACTTTATCGATCTGCTGAACACGGGCCATGGGCGTACTATCGCTGCTGGCCACCAGCGCTCCCTCCGTTACCAACGCCTGATCAATTCGGCCTGCAATGGGGGACACCACCGTGGAGAATTCCAAGTCAAGGCGGCGGCGCGACAGCGTGGCACGCGCTTGGGCCACCTCAGCGGCGGCTTGCTGACTGTTGGAGACGGCATCGTCATACGCCTGGCGACTCACCGACTGCCCCCTGACCAGCGACTCCAACCGGGCTGACTGCGAACGGGCATGCGCAAGCTCGGCTTCAGCCTTCTGCAAAGCGGCTTCTGCCGTTTCCACCTCCGCGCGAAACGGCGCTGGGTTGATTTCGAATAGTGGCTGCCCTGCACTCACGTCGGTTCCTTGTTCGAAAAGGCGGCGTTGGACAATCCCGCTGATCTGCGGACGAATTTCCGCCACTTGAAAAGGCACGACCCGAGCCGGCAAGTCTTCGGTCAGCTCCAATCTAACAGGCTCCAAAGTCACAACAGAGACTCGGGCAGGAGGCGGCGCGACTGCTTGCTCAACTGGACCGCAGGCGGTTAGCACGGTTAGCAGCAAGGCACAGAAGCCACCGTTACGGTAAAAGGGGCCGATCGTCATGGATAGTTCCTTCAGGCATAGTCCTTCATGCATAGCTCTTCATGAATAGCTCTTCATGCATAGTTCTTGCAGAAATAGGCAAATATTTGCCTACTAATAGAATTGAAGGGGACTATATCGCTGTAGCGTGGTATTCACGTCGACGGTATGTGTAGATATGATGGAGAATACAATGAATGTTTCATTAGGCACTTACATGTCCAAGACTCATCAGTCGCCCAGCTCTTCTCCTGCCCTACAAGCACTGGTTCTCATAGTCGAAGACGAGCCTGAGATCGCTGATATTCTTCAGGCTTATCTGAAACGAGCAGGCCTCCGAACCATCTACGCAGAAGATGGACGCAAAGCATTGGAAATGCACTTGTCGATGAAACCCGATCTCGTCTTACTTGATGTAATGATGCCTAAAATGGATGGTTGGCAGGTGCTGTCAGAGGTTCGCCATCGTGGTGAGACACCCGTCATCATGTTGACCGCCATGGATCAGGATATCGATAAACTGATGGGTTTGCGTTTTGGTGCCGATGACTACGTCGTCAAGCCGTTTAACCCTGCCGAGGTCGTCGCACGCACTCAGGCAGTGTTAAGGCGCACCATGGCTGATGCCAGCCACCAATCCCATGTACTTAGGGTTTTCCCCTTTGAGATCGACCTGGAACAACACGAAGCCTTCGTCCAAGTGGATGGAGACTCGCACAGCCTTGCGTTGACGCTCACAGAATTCAGATTGCTGACGCACCTTGCACGCGCGCCCAAAAAAGTGTGCACCCGCGCTGAGCTGTTAGCCACCTGCCTACCCGAGGGCGAGGCGCTTGAGCGCACTGTCGACAGCCATATAAGTAAGCTGCGTAAAAAACTGGAAGACGTCGATGTGAGAGGCATACCCGTTGGTATACGTGGCGTTGGGTATCGGCTGTGGGGAACAGAATGAAACTCATCGGATTGAGCCGCACAATCGCGTTAACCATGGCAGCGATGGCTTTTGGGATAACGCTGCTAGTCGTGGTGACCTCTTATGTGTTCTATTTCATTGCCTTCCATTTTTGGCAGGGGTCGATTAACGATCCAAGCATGTTTCCGGCTGGGCCAGAGTGGGCTTGGCTCATTATCACAACGTTGATTGGTTTGACGTTCGCCGTGATAGTAGGTATTCACTTGGCGCGTCGCATTCTGGTACCCCTAAACTCCGTAACAGCAAGCATCCGTCGCGTCGCGCAAGGCGACCTGGACGCACGCGCCACTACGGGTGATCGCTCGTTAGGTGAGGCCGCTGTGTTAGCCAACGACTTCAATGCCTTGGCAGATCAATTACAGCGTATGTCCAAGGAAATGACTTTCTGGAACGCAGCTATTGCTCATGAGCTGCGTACACCGGTTACTATTTTACGCGGACGCCTGCAAGGCTTGGCAGAAGGCGTATTTCCCCCCGAAAAATCCCAGTTTCTGAGTCTCCTTACCCAAATCGATGGCATGGCACAATTGATTGAAGACCTTCGCGCCGTAAGCTTAGCCGAAAGCGGTCATCTGAACCTTGAGATCAAGCAATGTGACCTTTCTGCTGAAATTGAATCAGTCGTTGAGTTTTGTAGGCATGCTCTGAATGCATCAAAACATTATCCAATCTTTGATCTGCAATCGGGCACCGTGTACTGCGACCCAGTTCGTATCCGTCAGGCGTTGCTTGCGTTGCTGGAAAACGTTCGCCAGCATGCATCACCAGGGTCGCTTATCATCGAAACGCGCCAGGATGATGGGTGGTGTGTTTTACGTGTTATAGATACCGGCCCAGGCATACCGCAGGAATATGCTTCTCAGATTTTCAAGGCATTTCGGCATGCGCGAGACGTTGACAGTGGTATGCCAAGAGACAAGCAAGGAAGTGGACTCGGATTGGCGGTAGTCGCGGCGATTGCAAGAGCCCACCATGGCGAGGCCAGATGCTACCCCTCTGATGAAGGTGGATCTTGTTTCGAATTGCGCTGGCCCACCCCATCACATAGTGCGTGATTTTTGAATGAACCAGCTTCTCATCTTTTAAGCCCTGCGCCCTATAAAGACCCGACCCACAAAACAGGCATCTCCCAAGTAAGCACCGCTCAACGCACGCAAACCATCACTACAAGCACCATGGTCAGCAGTAGCAGATACACCCTGGAATGAATACGATCAGGAATGCGCCCGATCCAGGTCGATGCTAAGCGGATACCGAGCCACGAGCCCACCGCCAGTACCAACAAGGCGCCCAGATCCACATAACCGGCATACCAGCCCCCCCACGCGGGGTGATTTGCCGACAGCAACACATACGTCGCGCTGCCACTCACCGCCATGGGCAACGACAACGGATTGGCCATGGCAGTGGCCGCCGTCATACTCGCGCCTCTACGACGCATGAGCGGTACGGTCATTACACTACCGCCCACGCCTAGCAAGGCAGCCACTGCACCAATCAATGTCCCCGTCATCGCCGTTACCCCACGCCCCATAGGACGCACATCACTCTCCGACTGATGCAGAAAACCAGGCCGCAGAACGGCATCCGCAATCGTGATGCTCAGATAGCCGATGAATGCCCAGCGCACCCACTCGCCACTTAACGACACGGCAGCCGCCGCGCCAAGCACAGCGCCCACGGCGATATAGCCGACCAGCGGTCGCACCAGGTGCCATCGCACGGTCTTCCGTTGATGGTGGCGCCATGTGGACAGGGAAGCAGCAAACACCATCAACGCCGTCGAGGTAGCCACTGCAATATGCATGGCCGCCTGACCGATACCACTATCCGGCCCATGGACGGTAATCAGCTGGATATACAGCAAAGGAACCACCACGAACCCACCACCAAAACCGAACAACACGGTGGTCACTCCCGCCAACCCGCCACAAACTAGCAATACGCTATACACCGGCACTCTCCTGATGAAACGAAACAGCAGGCACTATATGCTGGCGAGGTTTGGCCGACATTCGTCATTCGGACAACCATCAACGCGTTTCAGCCAGGTTCACGCTTATGCTCAATACGCCGCTGTCAGAGGTGGATCATGTAGCAAGACCCGTGGTGGCCATCGGTACTGACTACTGTTCCGGCACCCTCCTCGACTTTCATACCCACCGCCGCGCCCAGTTTCTCTATGGCATGACCGGCGTGATGGAAGTCAATACGGATGACGGCACCTGGATGGTGCCGCCTTACAGCGGCGTCTGGCTACCGGCGGGCAAGCGCCATCAAGTGCGCATGAACGAGGTGAGCACCCGAAGTCTGTATATCGAGCCCCACGTCGCACCACGCGCTTCGCCCAGCTGCGAGGTGCTGGTCGCGACACCCCTCCTACATCACTTGCTGCTGGCTTCCGCCCACATCCCCGCACTCTATGAGGAAAACGGCCGCGACGGCGCCCTGGCGCAACTACTTCTCTACGAACTGGAACAGGCTCAGGCCCTGCCACTGTTTGCGCCCCTGCCTCATGACCTTCCGCTCGCCAGCCTGTGCAGAGCATTCCTCGGCCAGCCGAACATTCACTCCCTTCCCGAAAAGTGGGCTCAGCAGTTGCATTGCAGTCAACGCACTTTCAATCGCCTGTTCCGCCAGCAAACCGGACTCTCCTTTGGCGTATGGCGCCAGCAGGCCTGCCTGATGGCGGCTATTCCCAGGCTGCTATCCGGCAGCTCCGTTACCCGAACCGCACTGGAACTTGGCTACGACAGCCCAGCCGCTTTCTCCAGCATGTTTCGCAAGGTGCTTGGCCAATCCCCTACCGCTTTCGTCCAAGCGACTAGCCGCCAACGGGAGGAGTAGCAAGCATAGTTTGTTCAGAGGTTAGCGAGATGTGCTGGTGCTTCCAGCAGGAATTGTGCATTCCAGCGTAGCGTCGGACGACGACTCCTACATGGTCGGCGCTTAGCCACCGGATCCACCGGAACAATATCCAGAAATAAAGCGCGGCGACCCCGCGCGGCTTGCGACAGCACAGGCGCGGGTGGCTTGCGTAGCCTTACCAAAAGAATCCCCGGTAGGCGGGCCACTGGCATCACTTTGGGGAAAGGGCTCTTAGAGAGCCAAGCTCTGCCCACGGCCCATTCGGATCACATATTGAGCCGATTAGGCTTTGTATTCGGCTCAAGATCATTTTCTAGAGTGATATGAGTGAACCGATACGCGAGTGAGTACAATATGGCGGGCATTCAGATGCCTGATACACACGTCACGGCCCGCACCTATTCGGAATGCGCCTTCTTGGAAGGAATGAAGTGCAGAATACCCACAACAATCGAGCCCACCAAAAAGCCAATCACCGCAGAGCACAGCGTATTGAAGCTCCAGCCCAGTATGCCGCCCAACGCACCGGTTGCCTCGCTAATGCTATGCTCAATATGGTGTACCCAATCATAGGGTGCGTTAAACCAACCCGTTCCATCGGCGCCCAGGTTGGCCATCAGGATATGCCCGCCCACCCATAGCATGGCGACGGTGCCCACCACTGCGATAGTCGCCAGCACCTTGGGCATAGCAGTCACCAGACCACGGCCCAGCTTCTGCACGCCCGAGCTATCCCGCTTAGCGAGTTTCAGGCCGAAATCATCCATTCTGACCAACAGCGCCACCACGCCATACACCAGAATAGTGATAACAAACGCAACCACGATCAGGCTCACCATCTGTGACCAGAACCCTTGATGCGCAACAGAAGAAAGCGCGATCACCATAATTTCGGCGGATAGAATCAGGTCAGTCCGCACGGCACCACTCACGATCTTCTTCTCGGCTTCCGGCCCCTTTTCCACCGAAGGTTTTTCTTCATCATGGCCCCCAGAGAGCTTATGCCAGACCTTCTCCGCGCCTTCAAAGGCCAGGTAGGTGCCCCCCACCATCAGAATGATCGGCAATAGCACGGGCAAAAAGTGGTTCAGCAGTAGCGCCACTGGCAGGATGAAAACCAGCTTATTGCGGATCGACCCCAGCGCGATCTGCTTCACAATCGCCAGTTCACGCTCCGCTGCCACCCCCTGCAAATATTGCGGCGTCACGGCCGTATCATCGACCACCACCCCGGCCGCCTTCGCCGTCGCACGCCCAGCAGCGGCACTCACATCATCCAGTGATGCTGCGGACAACTTCGCCAATGCGGCAATGTCGTCCAGTAATCCTATCAAGCCGCCTATGGCCATGGACGCTTCCTCCGTGAATAACAGTTAAAGATAGTAAAGCACATAGCGGGTGGGGCAAGTTGCCTCGTTTGCTTCAAGATTCCGATCTGTTCACCTTACCCTAGCAGCCCTTCCAGCTCATGACGTTGCTGAGCATGCTTGTCGGCATTTTCGTTTTTCAGCTTTTCCAGGTTGATAAGTTTCCAGCGTACGGCAGGCAGATCCGCCGCTCGAGGGCGATCAATAGCATCAAAATCGGGCGTACCGTCATGCAGGCTCATTAGGAATCGCTTGGTGTTCTCATCGAAGCGGGATTGAATATCTGCAATCAATCGGTTACGGGTGTCCAAGAGCTCTTGGAGACTGACAGAAGCTCTGGTCATTCCCTCAAATTCTTGAGTATAAGGCTGATCAAGTTTGATGAGATTCGGATTCAGCAACTCATGCGCGGGGCGCGGCGAGCTCGCAATATAGATCAGAAAAGTGCGAAATAGATCATCCGTTAGGCCTTCGTTATCGTAAAGCAGCTTCACATCATAAAGGTCGCGCGGATGCTGACGGTCAACGGCTGCGTTCAACTTACCGCCGAACAAATCTTCGAAGGAGACAATCTGCATCTCTGCATAGCCGAACTCATCCTCAACAGCTTCAGAGACGGAAAGCGTTTCAGGATCATGAACGACGCCGCGTGTAACTGGAGAGGTTTCGATCTTGATCTCTACGCCACCCATGCGGGCAAGAAGACGAGTGGCGCCACCGCCGCCGCCCTTGATACGTTGTGTTTTGGCACCAACGATACCGCCTTCAATGGCACACGCAATGCGATCCATAGCGTCGTTGATTTCGGAAAGGCTGTCATTCCTATCTTTAACCGGAAGGTAGGTCAGGTCGATATCGACCGACAAACGCGGAAGATCACGATAGAACAGGTTGATCGCTGTGCCTCCCTTCAGCGCGAATACATCTTCCTTCGCCACATGCGGAAGAATGCGCACAAGGAGTGCGACCTGCGCTTCATAGGTTTCACGCGCCATCTTCTGCCTCCGCCTTTACAAACGCTTCAGGCACCATAATCCGATAAAGTGGATGTATCTTGCCCCCTTTTACCAGTGCACGGTCGCCACTCCCAAGATTGAATGCTGCTGGATCAAGGCGCTTGCGCCAGGGATGGTCGTGGCGATCGGCAAAGACAAAGAACAGCCGCTTTACCTTGATCTTCTTGCAACTGTGCAGCAACGCCGACAGTAGTTTCGGCCGCAGTGTCGTCAAGCTCTCGAACACCATATCAAGGTTATGAAAACTCTCTTGGTCGGGCAACTCGTCCATGGCTTCCATAATCGCCCGTTCAGGTGCCGACATATTAAGCGTCCAGTCCCATGGCAGCGTGTCTTCGTCGTTGATATTGTTTCTGGCAAGCCCAAGTGACGGATCGGCGAACAGTAAGGTGCTGCGGGTGACGATGGGTGCGTTTAGTGGCAGTTTGCTGAGCCAGTTGGGTGTGACGTTGCCATATACCCAGATAGGCGCACTGCTACCCAGCCGCAGATAGTGATCGAAGCCCTGTTGGGTAAGTGCCGTTGTGCCACCGACATAGATGTCATAGCGCATCATATGCTGCATGGAGAGCAGGCAGGTTTTCCAATCGATTGTGGCCGACGTTGTTGCATTCGGCGCGGGGCGTCGGAAGACGCCGCGGTTAACGCGCTCCAGCCAGCCGTTATCGACGTATTTACGAGCAAGGAAACGGCTTACACCGTGGCGTTCAAGCCATGCGGTGTCGACCATGAATCCTGAAGGTATGGCTTCAAGCACTTTCTTTAGCTTTTCTTCTTTAAGTGTACTCATGGTTCACAAATTAGCACTTAACTAAATAATCTGTCATTAGTATCTTTAATAAAATCAAATTTTGTGTACTTTTAGCTCACCAATTATCTATCTTTTAAAGAACCACAGGAAGGCGATTTACCAGCTTAAGGCCCGCGCCTGCTTGTAGTCGCGATACGACTGGATTCCAGGAGCGCAGAGAAAACCCGACTCATCCAACAGTTCAATTTACGTCAGTTTGCCGGCATCAAATACATACGATACGGCAGCAAGACAAAACCAAAAGTGCCACCTACTTTAAATGTATGAATCTTCTGGAGATTAACAATGGTTCAACTAACGGGTGGCTGTCTCTGCGGTAAGATCCGAATCGTGGCCAATGGCGAGCCGCTCCGGGTAGGTATTTGCCACTGTATGGATTGCCGCAAGCATCACGGGGCGCTTTTGTATGCGGCCACCGCTTGCAGTAGGTCACTCTCGCAACAGATCAATAAAGGCCCGCAAGCTGGGCGGTACATGGCGGTTATTGGGGTAGTAAAGATACAGGCCAGCTATGTAAGGGCACCAATCCTCAAGCACCGTTACTAACGTCTCATCGCGAAGCGCTACGTGTGCATAAGGTTCAGGCACATAAGCGATGCCCAACCCCGCCACGGCCGCCTCTACCATCAGCTGGCTGCTATCCAGCGTCATGGCTCCCGGCACATCGACCACCACCTCTTGGCCGTGCTGCTGGAATTCCCAGCGGTAACGTTTGCCACTGGGCAGCCTCTGCCTGATGCATTGATGCAGGGCGAGCTGATCGGGCGTCTTAGGTATCGGCTTGCCCTGTAAATAACCAGGCGAGGCAACGGCAAGAAACCGCAGCTCTCCGCCGACAGGCACGGCAATCATATCCTTGGGAACAGCTTCCCTTAGCCTTATCCCGGCATCGAACCCTTCCTCGACAATATCGACCAGCCGCCCTTCTGCCACCAGATCAAGCTCGACATCCTGGTAAAGCGTTAGGAAGCGGGGCACGACACGCTCAAGCAACAGGCGAATCGCCGCTTCGCTAGCGTTAATCCTTAACCTCCCCGTGATCTTACCTTCAAGGCTTGAGGCTTCTTCCAGCAGAGTGTCCAGCTCGCCCAAGAGCGGGCCCAAACGCAAGAGTAAACGCTCACCACTCTCGGTCAACGAGACACTCCGCGTAGTTCGATGTAGTAGCCGCGTACCCAATCTGCGCTCAAGGGTTCGCAGGGTATGGCTTAGCGACGACCGACTAACGCCCATTAGATCAGCCGCACGGCGAAAGCTCTGGTGTTCAGCCACCGCTTTAAACGCCTTAAGGTCCGCTAACGTCGGCTTGCTCATTGGTGAACATCCCTCACTAACTTGTCTCAATTGTTGAGTATTTTATTAACAGTAATACTGGCCTAGCCTATCTCTCGCAACACTTAATCACTTCACGGGAGATAATAAATGGCTAAAACCTGGCTGATTACAGGCACCTCGACCGGCCTTGGCCGCCTGCTTACCGAACGCCTGCTCGAACGCGGCGACCGCGTGGTCGCCACGCTACGCCGACACGGTTCGCTGGACGACCTGCTGGCCAAGCATGGGGAGCGCCTTTACGTGGTGAACTTCGACGTGACCGATACGCAGGCAATGAGAAAGGGCGTAGCGCACGCCTTTGCTGCCTTCGGTCGAATCGATGTGGTGGTCAGCAACGCGGGCTATGGCGTGTTTGGCGCCGCCGAAGAAGCCACGGATGAACAGATTGAGCGGCAGATAGCGACCAATCTCACCGGCTCGATTCAATTGATTCGGGCGGTGCTACCCCACCTGCGCGAGCAAGGAGGTGGGCGTATCGTGCAGGTATCGTCGGAAGGCGGTCAAATCGCCTACCCGTGTTTCAGCCTTTACCACGCCAGCAAATGGGGCATCGAAGGGTTCGTCGAGTCGGTCGCGCAAGAAGTCGCACCCTTTGGAATCGACTTCATCCTTGCCGAACCCGGCCCCACCGCCACCCAATTCAGCGAGGCGCTGGACCGCACGCACCCCATGCCCGTATATGAAGAAACACCCGCGGGCGAAACGCGCCGTGCGTTGGCGTCGGGGGCTTTCGCCATTAAAGGCGATGCGGTTAAAACCGTGAGCCGCCTCATCGACACCGCCGACCTACCCTCCGCCCCGTTTAGGCTGGCATTGGGCAGCACGGCCTATCACTCCATTAGCCAAGCGCTGACGCAAAGGATGAATGAACTGGAGGCCAACAAGCCGCTAACGCTGGCGGCCGATAAAGATGCGTTCATCGAATAGAGCGTGCCCTACACAGAGGAGGAAATGAGCCGATTATGGCGCCCTTTCGGCTCAAAATGTGAGCCGATTAAGGTTGATAGTCAGCTCATGGACGATGGTATGGGCAAAAAGTTATTATCCAGCTAAATACTTTTCTTGCCGACCTCATGCACTTTCATCTTCTCTGACTGGACACGCTATGCATAATCTATGGATTCCCGTCGTTGCCATTTTAGCCGTTGCGGGCCTGATATTCGGCAGCCAGGCCTACTCCGAGGCCCAGCGTGATGCCCACATCGCCGCGATCATATCGGAACGCCTCGACAGCCAGGCACCGACCGAGATTTCCCACTTGGCGCGAGTCAACAAGGGCTATGGGGTATGCGGTGACTACGAGCTCTCAGGCGCCGAGTCCGGCCACTTCTACTACAACAGCGCCACCAAGCGCCTGGCATTAGGCACCGATGCCCCGCTGTATCAAGACAACTGCGGGGGGCGTCTCTGAGGGTCTCTTAGAACCTTTTCACGATCTTTTGAGCGGTAAACGTCGCGCCATAATGGCCGCGCTTAGGGAATAGAACCGCACTGATTGCCGCTCTGACTGAGCCAGCGCGAATCAGCCCATCCAGTCTCTGTGGTGGTTGGTTAAACCACGCAGTTCAGCTTCCAACTGTTCACGGGGCGGCGCTTCAAAATGGACAGTAGGCCGATCAAGCCGCCCCGACACCACTTGCACCGAGTGAACGCCTCGCAGCTCGCCTGTCTATCTCGTGCTGAGGCGCAAACGATAGAGTAATGTCGCGCTCTTGTGGATGCAGCGAGTTCAATCGCGCGTCGTCAAGCGTTGAGCTCGTCTCCGCTGGGCAGCCACCACGGCCACTACCGCGACGCAAAGGATGGCGGCAACACCCGCCAGCACAAAATGGGAAAGACTGCTCAGCCGCTCAAAAAGTGGCGCGATTGCCTGACCACACACATAACCGAGCGTGACCCAGGCCGTTGACCAGATCAACGCCGAAATAGCATTGAGCAGGATAAATCGTGGCCAAGGAAAGTTGGTCGTGCCGATGGTCACCGCACCGACCATGCGTAGTCCGTAAAGGAATCGCAAGGAGAACGCGAAAACGTTCGGGTGGGCGTTGAACGTCGTCAGTACACGCCCACCTGCCGCGCTCCCCTGAACCGAACGAACGATAGCGCTATTGCGCCACCCATGTCCCAGCAGGAAGAATAATTGGTCCGCAAGGAAAGAGCCCAACGCAAGGGAGATGATAGCGGGCCAAAATCCGATCAGGTGCTGATGAGACATGATGCCGCCAAGCATCGCGACGCCTTCGCCCTCCAAGCTCGCCCCCACGAACAGGCCGAAGCTGCCATAATCGGCCACAAAATGGTCAAGCGTCATTTGCGTTCATCCATAAAGTTACCCCGGAACCGTGGGCGCCATATAAACGCCATCTCTATCGTGATTCGGGATGATGCGGAGGTTAAATAAGGCTTTTGGGCGGTAGGCATCTTATTTAATCTGCGAGACGCGTTCAACAGCAATTCAGCCCACAACAATCAGTAAAGCTGAACCAGCAACCCGTGATTATCCTGCTAAATACTTTTCCTATTGGCATCATGCACAACCATACCTACTCACTGGACACGCTATGCATAACCTATGGATACCCGTCGTCGCCATTTTAGCCGTTGCGGGCCTGATATTCGGTGGCCAAGCCTACTCCGAGGCCCAGCGTGGTGCGCACATCGCCGCGAGTATATCGGAACGGCTCGGAAACCAGATACAGGCCGACATCCCGCATTTAAAAAAGCGCATCAACAAGGACTATGGAGTATGCGGCGATTATATACTTTCACGCGCCGAGCATGGTCGCTTTTACTACAACAGCGCTACCAAGCACCTGGCGTTGGGCACCGATGCCCCGCTGTATCACGACAACTGCGAGGGCGTCTCTGACTGACCTCTTAGCGCCTGTTCACGGTCTTTTAAGCAGTAAAGTGGCTGCGTCCTAGCTCCGTGATTTTTTATTCGCCAAGAGATGGATATCATCTCTTATTTTCTGCCTGATTGATCATCAGCACTCCTTCAAGAGCTGCTTACCCACGGGATTAAGCGGCTGCCGTTTAGGCCAAAAGGCAATCAAATTCCGGTCACAGCGAGGGGATAACGGCAGCGTTACCACGTTAGCCTTTTGCTGATTGTTTAACGCCAATGTGGGCACTAGGCTAACCCCCACATCGCCAGCGACCATCTGCAATAGCGTACGCGTATCGCGCACCCAAAAATCGACCTGGAAGGTATCAACCTCTTCTAACGAGTGAGCAAATATTTGCTGGATCAGCGCCTCACAACCGCCTGATGACATAATAAGCGGGTGCATCGCTAGCTCCGCCAGCGTGATACTGGCTTGTTTGCTGAGTGGATGGCTTGCGGACAGTACGGCAACAATCTCATCCTTCTTTAATAGCTGCCAATCAAAGTGCTCACGCCAGTAGGTGAGATTGAGTTGCGTGATATCGGTTGTGACTCCCATATCGATAACGCCACTTTCCACCCAATCCTTTATCTCCTCCTCCATGCCTTCCAGCACAAGGCTGATGGCATCCGGATAGCGGCTCGTAAAGCTCGCAAGTAGGGGCGACAACCAGCCAGATAACGCGCTAGGAATAACGCCTATTTTCAACGTTTCTTCTACTTCATTATGGAACTGGGCCATCTGCTGGCTCAATATCTGAAGTTCTCCCACAACCTTCTTAGCACTAGTAAGCACTAACTCACCTAAAACAGTCAGTACCCACCCTTCCGCCGCTTTTGTGATAAGTGGGCCACCCGCCAGCTTTTCCAACGCCTGCATTGAGTGACTTACGCCAGATTGGCTAACGCCAAGTCGCGCCGCCGCACGGGTATAGGATTGCTCTTCAGCTACCGCAAGCAGCACACGCAGTTGGGCAATAGAGATGTCCGAACCTTTGATCATCAAATTACCTCATGAACCATATGAGTCAGATAGATTTTACGTCGATGCTATTTAAAAATACTCTAAATAAAAGCTTCTATCATTAAAAAAACAAACGATCAAAGTTAGCAGAAAAACAATTAAATTCCTACATATCAAACATTGAAGGTTAAGAATGAGTATAGAAATATTAAAAAAAATAGAGCGCGAGGTTATAGAGTTACGTCATGCAATCCATAAAGAGCCTGAATTATCAGGAGAAGAGAATGAAACAAGAAAAAAAATAATTCGCTTTTTTGAAACTTTTGAAATATATGAAATAAAAAAAGGCCATGCAGGATCTTTAATAGTTGACATAACTTCCTCACACAATGACTCATCTGCCCTGGTCATCGGTATTCGGGGTGATATGGACGCATTACCTATTAACGAAGAGCGTGATGACCTTTCATACCAGTCACAAAACAAAGGGGTTATGCATGCTTGTGGGCATGATACGCATACAGCAATTGCAGCTGGTGTAGCTGCATATTTTAATAATAAAAAGGATTTAAATGGTGCTATCCGTATAATCTTTCAGCCTTCAGAGGAGTGTGAGCCACTTGGAGGTCGAGAAGTTGTTAAAGAAGGTTGGATTGACAATGTGGATATAATGCTTGGCATTCATGCCTACCCATCTTTGCCATCGGGAACGGTAGGTATAATTAACAACCACGTAACTGCTTCAGCCGATACTTTCAGCATTATATTTTCAGGACAAAGCGCTCATGGTGCATTCCCTCATGAAGGAACCGACACTATTTTTATAGCCTCAGCCTTTATCCAACTCCTTCAAGGGTTAGTGACTAGGCAAACTGATGCTAATGAAAACTCAATTGTTAGTATCGGAGTAATTTCAGGAGGTACAGCTGAGAATATTGTATGTGATCGTACAGAAATCAAAGGAACTATACGTACCCACTCAACTCAAGGAAGGTATAGATTACAAAATAAAATTAAAAACTTAGCTAACGATTTAGCAAAATCACACGGTGCTAAGTCAACATTTACATTACTCGAGGGTGAACCTGCGGTTTTTAATGATCCAAAATTGTTAGAGAGTTTCAAAAAAAGTACAGAGAAAATTATTGGAAAAAATAAAGTTAAGCAATTACCTCCCCTCATGGGAAGCGATGACTTTGGATTTTATTCACAAAAAACTAAAAGTCTCTACTTTTTTTATGGCACTCACAATCTTCAATACGGACATATTCATCCGTTACACACCTCAAAATTTGGTGTGGCGGATCAAGACATGATCTTAGGGCTAAAGCTTATCATTTCAGCTGCTGAAGAATTCTTAAACTCTCAGAAAAAAGGATAAAAGACGATGATTAGCGATAAAAGTAACAACTCACCCTTTAGCAAGAGCGAGCATGACAATAGGTTAAATAAAATAAAAAAAGAAATGACCCTAAAGAATATCGAGGTTTTACTTGACTCAGACCCTGCTAACATTTACTACACTACGGGCTACGATGCTGTATCTTATTACACTCCACAGATAATGATTATATCCATTTATCATTTTGAACCAATTCTTCTGGTCAGAGATATAGATGTTCTCGCTGTTAAAATAAGAACTGAGCTAAGCAGTGATAGCATACATGGTTGGAATGACAGTTTTGTTGACAATGAAACTAGCCACCCTTTCGAGAAAGCAGTTGAATTAATTATTGAGCTAGAGCTAAAACAATGCCAAATAGGCATTGAAATTGATGCTGGAATGACAACCTTTGATGATATTAATTTTCTAAAAAAGCATCTAAAAAACAAAATCACTGAATGCCGTAGATTAATAAATTTTGTGCGCATAGTGAAGTCAGACAATGAAATTAAATATATGCGTCAAGCGGGTAAGATTACAGAATCTGCCATGCAAGCTGGATTTAGTGCAATGTCAGAGGGGGGGAGGGAAAGCGACGTAATTGCAAAAATATACCATGCTTTTATTGCTGGAACAGAAGAGTATGGTGGTGACTATCCATCAAACCCCCCAGTTATGCCAACCGGCAATAGAAGCGCCACTCCACATTTGACTTGGAGTGACGAAGCATTAATTAAAGATCAGAATTTAACTCTTGAACTTTCAGGAGCTAGACACCGTTACCATTGCCCGCTTGCACGTACAGTATATATTGGAAAGACTCCACCAAAAGATTTGGTTGATGCCACCAAATATGCAATTGAAGGTATTCACGAAACATTAGAAGCTATTGCACCTGGAATGTCTTTATCTGAAGTCCATATGGCATGGGATAAAGTAAATAAAAAACGAAATTTAGGAAAAACGTCACGGCTTGGATATTCTGTTGGTTGCTCATTTCCACCATCTTGGTTAGAGCGGACAGCTTCAATTCGTGCCGAAGATAAAACAATTCTAGAACCAAATATGACATTTCATCTCATTGCTGGAATTTGGAAAAACAAGTGGGGAGCTGAAGTCAGTGAAACATTCCAAGTAACAAATCTAGGTGCTAGCCTTTTATGCAATCTTAGCCAGGAAATTCATCACATAAAATAAATCTTAAAAACTTACCAACTGGGATGCAAAATGAACAGACAAAAAACCAACAAGGTATATATACCTTCATTAGTTATTGCTTTGAGTTTAGCATTATCTGGCGCTATCTTCTCAACCAAAATCAATGAAATAAGTGGTAAAATACTACTTATAGTCAGCAATCTCTTTGGCTGGCTTTACCTATTGTCTGTTTTTATTTTTTGTATCTTTTTATTCGTAATCGCTATTTCAAAATACGGTAAAATGACACTGGGAGGAAGTGAGTCAGTAGCACAATATAACATACTGACTTGGTTATGCATGCTCCTAGCTACTGGTTTTGGCGTAGGGCTAGTTTTCTATGGAGTTGCCGAACCAATGTTTCATTATATACAACCACCATTTGACGATATGTCTCCTAAAACCACTGAGGCAGCTCGTCACGCCATGCAATATAGCTTTTTTAACTGGGGGATACACCAATGGGCGGCATCCGCTGTCGTAGGATTAATCATCGCATATTTTCAGTACAATCACGAAAAAAAGGGTCTTATTTCATCAACTCTAACCACATCAAACTCTAAATCAAATCATTTATACCTCTTGGACATAATTTCCATCTTAGTAACCATTGTAGGTGTCGCCACATCATTAGGTCTTGGTGTTATTCAAATAAGTGGAGAAGCACAAAAGCTAACAGGATTAGCTAATAAGGATATGTGGAGTGTAGTTACTCTAGGGGTAATATTTTTTTCTTATATGATTTCCACATACTCCGGCATAGATAGAGGAATAAGGTATTTATCTATTATATGCATGCTTTCTTGCATCACTTTAATGATATACATTTTATTTTCCGGCCCTACACTTTTCATTATTAACACTATTTTATTAGGGCTAGCTGACTATTTTCAAAACTTTATCGGAATGAGTTTGCGCACCTCTCCTTTTACAGAGAACAGTTGGGCAGGATCATGGACAATTTTTTACTGGGCATGGACTATCGCATGGTCTCCTTTCGTCGGCACATTTATTGCCAGAATATCAAGGGGCAGGACAATTAGGGAGTTTGTATTTGGTGTTTTATTTATTCCTTCATTAGTCGCATGCCTTTGGATAGGCGTAATGGGTAGTTCAGCTCTGCACCTAGACTTTTACTCTGAAGCAGGCCTTGCTGAATTAGTACTTATCGATTCTTCTGCTACTATTTTCGAAATGTACAATTCAATGCCACATCCAGCTATTTTATCTACAGCCACACTCCTACTGCTTTTTTTCTTTCTGGTCACTTCAGTAGACTCTGCCACTTATGTTGTTTCACAAATATCTGACAATGGCTCTCAATCTCCGGCTATTTATAAACGAATCACTTGGGGAATATTGATATCTATAACTTGCTGGATATTACTATCCTTTGGAGGCTTGCACGGCTTACAATCAGCATCTATTATTGCCGCCTTACCACTTACACTAATAATTCTATTAATGATTAGAAACTTTATAAAAAAACTAAAAGAAGACTATTAACCAACTATTCGAAAACCCTGGCTATAAGCAAACTTTCACTTAACCACTTTTAATTATTAAAAATTAGCTTTTATAGAGTGCGTAAGGCTTGCTTCAACACTTTGCTAAACGCACTTATAATTTTATTATCACCTCTTCCATTGGTAACAGCTCTAATCGAACTAACCATTTGAGCTGTTGCCTTCCAACACACCTAGCACAATGGTCTCTTTTAAAAGCTGTCGCTGCTCGCGCATATAGTAATGAGTAGATACCGTTCCATCTGCGAAAGTGAGTGATCATTTAAACACCACGAAGCCCTCGGCCATGTCTCTGCCAGCGTCTCCGGTTCTAGATTCATTTAGATAAAGCTTGAACGGTGGTGCTGTTTGTGCGGTAGTGTCTTGACTGCACACAGATGCATCAATGATCAGCGGAGGAAAAATCACCAGCGTCTCGGCTAAAAATTATTCAGCGTGCGCTTTCTTGGTGTATATGAGGTTCAGCAGTCCCACCACCGACCAAAAAGCCAATCACCGCAGAGCACAGCGTATTGAAGCTCCAGCCCAGCATGCCCCCAAGGCACCGGTTGCCTCGCTAATGCCTAACTCAATATGGTGTACCCACTCATAGGGTGCGTTGAACCACCCGTGCCATCGGCTCCCAGATTGACCATCAGGATATGCCCACCCACCCATAGCATGGCGATGGTGCCCACGACCGAGATGGTCGCTAGCACCTTGGGCATGGCCGTCACCAGCCCACGGCCCAGGGTCTGCATGCCCGTACTATCCCGCTGGGCGAGCTTCAGGCCGATATCATCCATCCTGATCAACAGCGCGACCACGCCATACACCAGAATAGTGATGACAAACGCGACCACCACCAGGCTCGCCAGCTGTGACCAGAATCCCTGATGGGAGACGGTGGCGAGGGCGATCACCATGATTTCAGCAAACAGAATGAGATCGATGCGAACGGCGCCACTCACGATCTTTTTCTCAGCCTCCGGCCCCTTCTCAACCGCAGGCTTGTCGTCTTCATGCTGGCCGGAAAGCTTGTGCCAGACTTTCTCTGCGCCCTCAAAGGCTAGGTAGGTGCCGCCCACCATCAGGATGATCGGCAATAGCGCAGGCAAAAAGTAATTCAGCAGCAGCGCCACCGGCAGGATAAAAATCAGCTTGTTGCAAATCGACCCCAGCGCGATCTGCTTCACGATCGACAGTTCACGCTCCGCTGTCACCCCTTGCAAATATTGCGGCGTCAACGCCGTATCATCCACCACCACCCCGGCCGCCTTCGCCGTCGCACGCCCAGCGGCGGCACTCACATCGTCCAGTGATGCTGCGGACAACTTCGCCAGTGCGGCAATGTCATCCAGTAATCCTATTAAGCCGCCTATGGCCATGGATGCTTCCTCCGTGAATAACAGTTGCAGATAGTAGAGCACACGGTGGGCTTTGCGGGTGAGCTCTTTTGCATCCCGATCTGCACACCTTATTTCAGCAACTTCTCCAGCTCATGGCGTTGCTCAGCATATTTCGAGGCGTTTTCGCTTTTCAGTTTTTCCAAGTTGATAAGTTTCCAAAGTACAGCAGGCAGCTTGGCTGCCTCTGGGCAGTCAATAGCACCAAAATCCGGTGTACCTTCATACAGACTCAGTAAGAAGCGTTTGGTATTTACATCAAAGCTTGACTGAATACCCGTAATCAATCACTCGAGTATGCTCAACAGTTCTCCAAGGCTAACAGGCGTTCTGGTCATACCCTCAAATTCTTGGCTATAAGGCTGATCAAGTAGAGTTGTTTTCTGAGCCGATCCGTGATGAGAAGCGTGCTCATAATGAAAAACTAATGGCCTCGCTCGGCAAGTTCAATCGCGAGCAAGGAAAAATACCGTCCAGATTGGCATTTCTCGTAAACAAAATACTTGAGAACTACACTGCGAAAAACCGTAAACCACAAAATGGAAAGAGCTAGCAGCCGCAAAAAATTAGAAAAGGAGTGCCTTTCCTAAATCCTCTGCATCCCTTCCTTACTAAATGGCAGAATTCCCGTTCTTACGATGGTTGGCATTAAAGCGTGCTTTCTTCTGGCGATTCCCGCAGGTGTTCATATCACACCATTTGCGGGTACGACTTTGACTGGTATCGAAGAAGGCGGCTTGGCAGGTTGGCGATGCACACAAGGCCAATTTCCCATCTCGTTCGCCTGCAATGATGCTGATCGCATCAGCGGCAATTACGCTTAGGGCATCTTCCACGCAGGAAGCTGACCTAAGATGCCATTGACGTTTGCCATCGAGCGATAGAATAGCGGCGGCCTGACCTTTAATGCTGCAGTCATTGATGACTTGGATCGCAGTAGCAGGTAAAGCGTTTCCGATAGCAGTCGCTGTCGCAGCAGCGTGAATTGATTCCCGCAACTCCCAAGCGAGTTCAAGCTGCGCTGAGGTGCAGGCGTTCACGGCTAGTCCGTTGATTACTAACCAATCGACGAGTCGCTGCGGCGTTGGAATGAGCTCCACAGAGTCGCCTTGGCGCTCTTTAAGAGTCGCCGTAAAGCTAGTCGCTAGCACACTACCAAGGCGGAAGTCAGGGAATTGATCTTTCATGGAACCACCTTAGCATGCCCCCTGCGGCAGTGAAATCGACCAAGTGGTCGTATTTTGCTCCGCTGCTGGCAATAGCGGGTTGCACGCTAATATCGAGACATGATAGAACCGTCTTAGCCGGTTCGCATTGTGCCAAAGCCGGTGCCAAGATTACTAGGAGGTCGCATGCCTACACTTTGGTACATAACCGACACCGCGTCCGCCCACTCCAGCGGGGGCATCTTATGAACCGTCTAACTAGCAAAATTGAAGCATTTGAAACTCACGCCACTGACGCTGACCTAGATGATCTGCGCGCTCGATTATCCGCAGCGCGTTTACCAGAGGCCGAAACGGTCTATCAAGCCGCGCCCGATCCTCGCCGATGGGAACAGGGCGTTCCTCTCGCTGACCTCGTCGAACTCGTGAACTACTGGCGCACTGAGTATGACTGGCGGTCATTCGAGACCCGGCTTAACGACATCGGCCAGTTCCGGACAACCATTGATGGTCTCAAAATCCATTTCCTGCACTGTCGTTCGTCGCGCGCCAATGCCACGCCTCTGATTTTGACCCACGGCTGGCCAGGCAGCATCGCCGAGTTCATTGATGTGGTAGACGAGTTAGCAGAGCCGAAAGATGCAAACGCACCCGCTTTCCACGTAGTCATCCCATCGCTCCCAGGCTTTGGTTACAGCGATAAGCCATCCACCACCGGTTGGGGAGCCGGAAAGATTGCGGCCGCTTGGGTGGAACTGATGGGAAGGCTCGGCTACAGCAGGTTCGTAGCTCACGGCGGCGACTGGGGCGGCGTTATCACCACTGTTCTCGGCGGTAGGTTCCCGGAGCACGTAATCGGCATCCACACTACATTGGCGGAGGCACCGGCTGGGCTCACCATGGACGGGCTGACAGCAACCGAACGTAAATGGGCCGAGGACACACACGACTTCTGGCACTACCGAGCAGCTTATGCGAAGCAGCAGGCGACCCGGCCGCAAACCATCGGCTACTCGCTTGTCGATTCCCCTGTGGGGCTTCTTGCCTGGATTCTCGACAAGTTCTCTGAGTGGACAGATACCGTAGATAGTCCTTTCGAGACAATTTCCCCAGACAGAATTCTGGACGACGTCACTCTTTATTGGCTGACACGTACAGGTGCATCGGCAGCCCGCATTTACTATGAAAGCCACGGTGGTGTTAACAGGCTCGATCCTGAGCTTCGGGTCAATGTCCCCTCAGCCATCACTATCTATCCTTGCGATATTGAGAAATGTCCGCGCCCTTGGGCGCAGGAACGGTACCGACAAATTGTTCGATGGAGGACGTCTGACAACGGGGGCCATTTCCCGTCGCTGGAGGTTCCTGAGTATTTCGTCAAGGATCTGCAAGAAGGCCTCGCAGCAGTATTGGCAGCCAATCAGTGAATGCTGCAAGACACCCCGGCAACAGAGATCAAGACCGGTTTGTCAAAGAAATTCGCGGGAGCGGTAATCTGCCGTATCACTTCGACTCTTTGCGCTTGTCTTGTCTCTGCCTCGCCACCCGTTCGAGAGTCAGACTTGCACCCCCGTTCTGTGGCTGCACGCAGCTCTTGCTTCCAGCATGGGGAGGGTACCCATTGTTGACTCAGTGTTTCAGGACTCGACATGGGTCGACCGATACCAGTAATGCAGATCAGGCAAGCACTATAACGATGCTGAAGGAATGTAATGATGGTTGATGTCAGTGTTCTACCAGCCTTCATTGCAGTGATTTTGCTTTTCCTCCTCCCTCCTGGCCCTGATATGGCATACATGCTTGCCGTTGGTCTCGAAAGTGGACGCCGGTCAGCCCTGAAAGCGATTTTCGGCATAGGAACCGGCATGAGCGTATATGCCGCAACGGTGGTCATTGGAGTGGGAAAAATTGCTCAGTCGTACCCTCTACTGCTTGAAGCAGTGAAGGTATTCGGCGCTGCCTACCTATTGTGGCTGGCATATGTAACGACCCATAATGCGCGCCGCATGGCCAGAGGTCCTAGTAAAGTTTCAACCGGACGACATTACCTCAGAGGCGTATTGGTCAGCCTAACCAATCCGAAAGTAATTCTGTTCTTTCTTTCAGTCCTTCCTCTGTTTATGGGCGGTGCACAGAACGCGGGGTTACAACTAGCGATGTTGGGTGTCGTGAACGTCTTGATGGAAGTTCTTGTTTACGGAACTATAGGCGTGCTGGCGGGCGTTTTCCATTCTCGCTTCAGGAGCTCGGAGCGTGCCGGTGTCTTGTTAAGCTACATTTCAGCTGCCGTTTATGGGGTTCTGGCGGGTGTCGTTATAGTAGAAGTAATGTCGAGATCTATTGCTAATTAACGGATCACAAATAAGCTATCTAAAGTGGCGAAGCAATTTTCTTTGCTGAACTGCACCGTAAACTCGTGTCATAACCGGCTAGTTGAGCGAAGAACATTTGGCTATGATCAGCATCGTAGTGATGTCGCTGTATCCGCTGATACCGGTGATATTGGACTCGATGGTTCGCGAGCCCATCAGCGGATGCGCCATAGTGGAGATAGCTTTATCTAGCGGCGATGCTGGTCACAGTGGGCACTTGCTAAACCTTTGCCAAGCGTGCATCTTGAATAGCCTTCAGTGTTTTACCGCTCGCATCTTTCCAGGCAATCCGCCCGTTTGAAGCGCCACCGACCAACACACCCGCCGCGGTTGATGGCGACGAAAAACGAAAATCTTGGGTGAAAACCAGTTTTCCATCTAGCGGCGCCAATACGCCCCGCTCTTGCAGAAGCTGACGCTGCTCGCGCATGTAATCGTGAATAGAAACCGTCTCTTCGGCGCGAGCCTGGGAGCCTTTTAACACCACAAAGCCATCGGCTACTTCTTTACCGGTGCCTTCAGCTCCACGCTCATTCAGATAAAGCGCTAACGGCGCCTCAGCCTTTTCTGTTTGCGTGGTAGCGGCCTGATTGGTGGCAGATTCAAACGCATCAATGCCTAGCAGAGGAAAAATCACCAGCATCTCAGCTAAAAACCACTCGGCATCGGCACGGTCGGCTTCAGAAAGCGGGGGCGGCGCGGGAAAGGTGCCGTTATCTAAAGCCCACTGGTTAGCCGTTTTCGCCAGGGTCAATAAGCGTGATTCTAGATAGCGGACATTAGCTTTGTTCAAACCTTCGTTAGTGCTGGTAAACGCCACAGTCCGCGTCCAAAACTCCTTACCCGACACATGCTGCTTAATACGTTCCCCCAGCACATCGGCTTCACCCACATATAGCTTGGACGCGCCCTCTTCCGTTAGTCCTGTGAGCACATACACGCCCGGCTGGGCCATTTCGCTGCGGGCCAATGCGCGCTCAAACTGGGAGCGGTTAGCCACCACCGCCCTGCCCGTCCAGTTGGATTTCTCGATCACGCGCAGGCCTTCTGGCGTGCCATCAGCGAGAAAGATGCGAATAGAGGTTGGGCGGGGTTGAACTTGATGCATGCTAATAAACCTACCTTTTATTTAGCGTACGCGTGATTATTGTCGTATTTTCTTGAATATTTCTAAGGCTAGATGTTCATGGGCAGCGCCTCTGAACTCTTTGTCACTCATCACGCGAGAGAAGATCTCTTCATTGTTTTCCATGCGGTCAATGAATAATTCATCCAACATGCGCTCAAGGTAAGCCGAAAAATTTGGTAGGTTATTAGCTTTAGCCGCTTCGACGATGTTTTCATTGTTCTCCGCACTGGCGGTAATTTGGTCAAAGAACAGCTGATCGGCTTCTGTAAAGTCGGTGCCAAAACGCTCATTAAGCTTTTCTACTAACGAAGAGAGCGTCACAGGCTCTTCTCGAACTCCGCTAGTGCCCACATCGGTTGGCCCTTTCAAGGGGTAAGCTTCGCCTTGACCAAGATCAATGGAACCTTCGGTCATCTGCTGTAAACGGAAATAACGTAAAGCAATCTCGTTATCCAGTGTGAAGGCTTGGCCATCGCTTGGTGGAGGCAATTTCGCCATTATGTTACGCACGAAGGCGTAAAGCTTTTCTAGCTCACTATCCTGATACGGAATAATCTGGGACAAAAACGCATAAAGGTTACGGAAAGCGGTCAATTGTCCGCGAAACTCTTCTTGCTCGGCCTCATCTTTTTCACCAAAACGCGCAATCACCGCGTCCAGAACCGCATTCATTACCCGATGGTCTGCTGCGGAATGGTCGCGTTTGCTTTTGTACCAGACCTCGGCAAACGCATTGATATCGTCTGGCGCAAATATCGCCCAAGCTAGTAACTTATGTTGCAGCTCCGATAGCTGGTGCGCATCGGCATTTTCGCCAATAGAAGTGGCTTCATAGTAGGGTTTGAAGGCTTGATAGATATCGTCTTCTTCATTGGCAAAATCCAGCACGAAGGTACGTGCCTTGCCAGGTGCCATGCGATTAAGGCGCGAGAGTGTTTGTACTGCCTGCACCCCAGATAGACGTTTGACCACATACATGGTTTGTAGCAAAGGCTGATCGAAACCCGTCTGGTATTTTTCTGCCACTAATAGCACACGGTAATCGTCGCGCTCGAAGGCTTCCGGCAATTCGCTCTCGGCCAAGCCCTCATTCATCGCCACTTCGGTGTAGGATGCGCCGGGGTCGTCGGGGTCTTCCACGCTGCCTGAGAAAGCCACCAGCGAGCGAATACCGCTGTAGCCATGGTCTTTAATGTAACGATCAAACGCCAGCTTGTATTTTACGGCTGCCAAGCGCGATCCAGTGACCACCATCGCCTTGGCCCGTCCAGCCATTTCGCTCATCACATAGAGTCGGAAGTGCTCGACAATGACCGAGACCACCTGATCGATGTTAACGGGATGCAGCTCCAGATAGCGGCTCAAGGCTTTGGCCGCCTTCTTGCGCGGCACTTCGGGGTCGTTTTCCACCTGCTTGATCAGGCCGAAGAAGCGCTTGTAAGTAGTATAGTTCTGCAACACATCCATGATGAAGCCTTCTTCGATGGCCTGCCGCATGGAGTACTCATGAAATGGAGAAGTGCCTGAGGGGCCTGGCTCATCGAACAAGACTTTTGTCTTGAACTTGGGGGTAGCGGTAAAGGCAAAAAAACTTAGATTGGGTTGCCGTGCCCGGCGCAGTGAATCGCGCAGAATAGCCGCCTTGGCATCGTCAGACAGCGCATCATCCTCTTCTTCCGACATTTGCGCCCCAATGGCAGATTCGATGCCATCCTTGTTGAGCATGCCACGCAGTGCGGTGGCGGTTTCTCCACTCTGGGAGGAGTGCGCCTCATCGACGATCACGGCAAAGCGCTTACCTGCCGTATTGATCTTGATACCACTGCCTTTGCTCTCCAGCGTCGCTAGCGCTTGGGAAATGAACGGGAATTTCTGCAAGGTAGTGATAATAATCGGTGTGCCGTTAGACAGTGCAGCGGCGAGCTGCTGGGTGTTCTCGTCGATTTTCTCTACCACACCTGTTTTATGCTCAAACTGATAGATGGTGTTTTGTAGCTGTTGGTCGAGTACACGTCTATCAGTGACCACCACGACAGAATGAAATACTTTTTCGTCGTTACCGTCGTGCAGACTGGCCAACCGGTGCGCCAGCCAGGCAATCGAATTAGACTTGCCGGAACCCGCCGAATGCTGAATCAGGTAGTTACGCCCCGATCCATTCACCTGTGCATGGCCTACCAGCTTGCGCACCACATCCAACTGATGGTATCGCGGGAAAATCATGGTTTCCTTACGGATGGTGCGCATGCCCTTATCGGTTTTAACCTGTCGCTCTTTTACCTCTAAGTGCATAAAGCGCTGCAAAATATCCATCAGGCTATCGCCTTGCAGCACCTCATCCCATAAATAATGTGTCTTCCAGTCATCCTCTACCGGTGGATTACCCGCCCCCAGGTTATTACCGCGATTAAAGGGTAGAAACGTGGTTTCTTTACCCTTGAGCCTAGTAGTCATCCACACTTCGTCAGGGTCTACAGCAAAATGCACCAGTGCGCGCTTTTTGAAAGCGAATAGCAGATCGCGCTCATCTCGATCGCTTTGATATTGAGTCACCGCATCCGCCGCGCGCTGGCCAGTCAGCGGATTTTTTAGCTCTATTGTGGCTACCGGTAAGCCGTTCAGGCTCAGGGTCACATCGATAATGCATCGGCGATTTTTACCATCTGCCTTCTTTATCACCGAAGTAAACGCCACCTGCCGAGTAATGGTCAGGCGATTTTGGCGGTAGGCAGCTGCCGCCTCAGGGTTCATAGTCGAGTTGGGGCGAAAGTTTGCCAGACGAAAGGTTTTTCCGTAGCACTTAAAGCCGTAGCGCAGCACGTGCAACGTGCCTTTAATCTCCAGTTCTTTGGCCAGACTACCGAGCACTGTAGCGCCGGTTTTATCGCCCAGCAGCGCTTCTAGCTGAGCCCATTTGCTGGGCTGGCTGGCTTGTAGAAAACCTATAACGTCATCGGGGAATAAAGCCAATGCCTCATCATATGCAGAGGCATCGCGTTTGGTATAGCCACCTGCACCGGTCAGACCTGTTTCAATGGCGATTTCAAAATCGAGTTCGGTATGGCCGGCCATCTTAGTCCTTTAATCATTTAGTTATATTGCACCTGCAAGGCTCTAAGCATAGTGAATATGTCTTGGTAAATCACTCCAAACTGAAGACACACATCCGGCAGTTTAATTTGATTACGTGACTCCGGGCGCGACTCCTCTAACGTAACGACAGTGGATCCGTTCACCACGGCATACGCCACCAGCCAGCCATCCGCGCCAGTCGCGAATTTCGCCTTGGCGGCATCAAAAAACTGGGGGTTACGCTGAACCCAAAGCATGACCTCGGTATAGGCAGAGACCACAGCGGCATTATTGCAACTTAAAAAGAAACCAGCAGGCACCGAATCATGAACCCACTTAACCAGTTCGTCGTCATCACGCCCTTGCAATAGCTCCTGCCGATTGCGGTCTAAGCTATTTACGCGTCCGGCAAGATGTTGAGTCAACAAGCTATTCCAAAAACCAGGGCATAGATCAAATGCGTAATAGCTATTTTTAGCGGTAATCAGTACATCCGAGTCAATGATATAGCTCATCGGGGAAGCTCCACACCAAGCCGCTGGGCATACTCCTGGAACGCACCGCCTTTTAGCCCCGTCAGTTCGTAAGCTTGTCGAAAGCCAATGCGCCCCTCTTTAGCAGCGCGAATTACCTGCAACGCAAACTTTTTGCCCACACGCGCATTCTGGTTATTGTAGAAATCACCACCACTGCTAGCCGCCTGCTTTTGCTGACGCTCCTGCTGCACATAGGCCGCATAAAATTCAAAGAAGTACTGACGTTCGACTAGACGCAAGTCTATCGCTCGGCGACCTACAACAATAGGACTAACCTTAAACTGGCGTGCCAGCAAACTGAAAGGCGCTTCCTCCCGGCGAACATTCGGCCAGGATTGGCGGAGCTCTGCCTCTGGCACCAGAAACTCCGCTGCCGCACGGTCGCAAAAGTTTTCGATCTCGCCCCCATCTGGAAAGATACCGGGGAAACCCGATAGTCCAGATCCCTGACTTCCGAGCCAGATATGTGCCAACTCATGTGCCAGCGTAAACATTTGGGCAGATTTTGCGTCTGCGCCGTTGACGAAAATTAACGGTGCGAACTCATCGCTGAGAGCAAATCCCCGAAATTCATCAACATTCAGAACACGATGAGTATTATTGCCTACCACACCGTTGATAATCGCTAAGATCCCCTGCGCTTCAATCGCGGTTCGCAAGGCACTAATAGCCTCTTGCCAGGTTCGCGCTTGATTCGCCCAGCCATCTTCTAAGTCCAGCAACCTTCTCATTTCACGGCCAATGGCCGCTGGGTCATCAGTCAGACGAGCGCTACCCACAAAATCAAACCCTGATACCTCGCATTCAATACGGGTTTCACGCAGCCAGGCTTGCCGCTGCTGCATCGCATAAATAGTGTCCAACAGGTCGGGGCTGATAGAACCCACGTACTGATTGCCCAAGGTGCGAAAGTCAGTAATCGGCATGGGGATAAGCGGCGGTTCTGGCAGAAACAAATAGCCAAAGGGCACGTGCGTTGCTCTGGCAAAATCTTCCAGTTGCTTGAACGTGGGCAACACTTCACCCCGCTCCCAGTCACCCAACTTGGGAAATCTACCGGTAAGATCTTCTATCGCCAGATGTGCGCGCTGGCGCGCCCATTGCACCAGCTCAGGATTAACCGCCACACGATTCATAACATCACCTCTGGCACCAGTATAGCTAGCCAGTCAGCGCCGGTTAAGCCGACGTTAGTAATGCATCCGCCAAGCCCGGTATGATCAAGAATCAAGCAACCTCCAATTGGCCAGTCACGGCGGCTGTTATTAGGGCTGAGCGGTATTCTTCGAGCCGTTCGACAGAGCACCTTACTTTTTCAACATGGCCATCAAGCTTTGCACAGGTACTTTCGATAAAGTTGACGATTCGCTGTTGTTCGATTCTATCCGTGGGATGTGGGATTAGAAGATTTGCATACCTGTCAGCACTAATGTTTTGAATCGTGCTTTGTATGAAAGTTGACTGTACCCATTCCCAATAGTGCTTAGAGTTAAGAAACCAGTAGAAGAACCTAGCATCATACTTCGCGCTAATTCGAGCGCGAATCAAGTAACCAGCATAACAGGCGATACCCCACGATTCCTTGTAGATAAAACTCTTCCCAACGGTTGCACCACTACGCGCTAAAAGGATGTCATTAGGTTGTAGCAAATACCCTTTCGCAACTTCAGGAGGCAGGGTACAGTAAGTTTCGTCGCGCAGTCGTCCCAACTTATCAACATCAGTAATCCTGACAAAACGTGGCCATGAAGGTTCATCAAATTCTGCAGCAGCATTTGCTCCATAAGAAAGAGGTGCCGAGGTGACAAATTTGAGTCGTCTCACCTCCCAATGCTCTGGAATACTCCCTAGCCAATCACTGCCGGAGGGTCTCATAGGAACGTCGGGATTTAGCCCCTTGGTAACGGCACGAGTGATCAGGGCCTGGCGCTTTTCAGCCAGCCGATTTCGTAAGGCGCGCTTCTTTTTGATCAAACCGTCAATCTGGGCGGTTTTTTTATCCAGAAATTGCGCGATGCGTTGTTGGGCTTCGAGGGAAGGCAAAGGGAGTGGTTGGTGACCTACAATTTCCCAATCAGCCCGAGGCATTTTTGACCCAAAGGTTTCCGCATCAATGCTGTCGATGAATCCTTTGGACACGAGGACATAGAAAAGAAAACGGGGAAGAACGATATCCGAGGGCCGGAGGCAAAGCAGTTCACCAGAGCTCACGCCGTTAAAACCGGCGTGATAAACCTTGGCAAGATAAGGTCGAAGTTTGTTGAGCAGTACATCATCAACCTGAAACTTCCGTCCATACGCCTCCGCAGGCCGTGGTTGATCGTTCAACAGTTTTCCAGTCCACGAGGCGATATCTTCGTTAGATATATATGGCTGACCCGCCTGCTCCTCAGCCGTGGGCCTCTCAGTTGATAGCCGAACGCTCCACTTGAGCCAATCGCTTTTCCAGCCACTTGGTAAGGCCCCCACCCAAGCGGGCAGTTCATCGCTTCTGGCGAAATAGCTCATCCCACCAACCCCTTCAATAGCCCGGCAATCTCACCTTCCAACTCGTTGATCTCCGACTCGATCTCCTCCAGTGGACGTGGTGGCTTATAAGTGTAGAAATGCCGGTTGATCGGAATCTCATACCCGACCTTGGTTTTGCTGTAGTCCACCCAGGCATCCAGCACGTGCGGTAACACTTCGTTCGCCATATATTCGTCGATATGAGCGCGGAAAGCCTCCACTAACTCGTCGTTGGGCTTATCTGGCCCCATTTGCATGGGCAGAGGCAGTCGTGTGCCTGGGGGTAATGGTATGTTTTCCGTGTCGCGTAGTTCGCTATCCGGCTCTGGGCGGCCCTTGCTGTCGCGGCAAATTTCAGCGTTAGCGTCGCGTTCACCCAGGGCATTAAAGATGGCTTTTTTGATCGTTCCCGGAATTTTTAGCCCAATTTTGTTGCCTGCAGCCGTCAGGTCAGCATCGAAGATGGCGCGGTCACTGTATTGGCCTTTGGCTTCTAGGGTCGCCAACACGTTTTTAATCGCCGCTTGTAGTGCTCGCCCGTCTTCAATCTCTCGTTCTGCCGCTGCTTCGTTCTTGCGCTTTTTGGAAGTAGCCAGGTTGGCAAAGGCGGTCAGTTCGTCCAGCCGGGCAATGCGTTCCGGTGTGGCCTCGAAGTTCATGCGCAGCGGGCGCTCTACGGTCACTTTTAGGAAGCCAAATTCGCGGTTTTCGAAAACACGCGATACCACACGGATTTCGCGCTCGCCGGTTTTATGATCGGTGATCACTTCTGCCTGTTCACCATCCTGGTAGTTGCCGTAAAGGCGCGTTAGTTCGCGGATTTGCTCTTCGGTGATTTCGTTACGCTTGTTATTAAGGCTTTTACCCATACGTTGGGAAAAACGCGTGCCATCAATCAACTGCACCTTGCCACGACGTTCGGGCGCTTTACGATTGGTGACCAGCCAGACATAAGTGAAAATACCGGTGTTGTAGAACAGCTGATCAGGCAGCGCAACGATGGTATCCAGCCAGTCGTTTTCGATAATCCAGCGGCGAATATTAGAGGGGCCAGAACCTGCATCACCGGAAAACAGCGGCGAGCCGTTGAAGACGATGGCTATCTTAGAGCCAGTCGCGTCTTCGTTGTCTTCGGCATAGGGATGCATCTTTTCGATCATATGCTGCAAAAACAGCAGCGAGCCATCGTTGATGGCGGGTAGCCCGGCACCAAAGCGGCCGGCAAACCCCATCTCCTTCTGTTCCTTCTCGACAACGGTTTTCTGATCTTTCCATTCCACGCCAAAGGGTGGATTAGCGAGCATGTAGTGAAAGCTGTGGCCCTGAAAACCGTCGCGGGTTTTGCCATCCCCCAGGGTGTCACCTAATACGATACTACTGGTGTCTTCATCCTTGATCAGCATATCCGAGCAGCAGATCGCCCAGGATTCGTCGTTATACTCCTGTCCGTATAGAGCCAGATTCGCTTGATCATTCTGATCAAGAATGAATTTTTCAGATTCCGACAACATCCCGCCCGTACCACAGGTCGGGTCATAAATGGTACGAAAGATGCCGGGCTTGTAGACATCCTGTTCGCCAGTATAAACGAGATTGGCCATCAGTCGGATGACCTCACGTGGAGTAAAGTGATCCCCTGCTTCCTCATTGGCCTGTTCGTTAAAGCGCATCACCAGATGCTCAAACAAATAGCCCATTTGCAGATTGTCGATACGTTTCGGGTGCAGATCCACCTCGGCCATCGCCTTCACAATAGTGAACAAGCGGTTGCTGGCATCGAGCTTTTCAATTTGATCCGTAAACTTAAAACGCTCAAAAATAGCGCGCGCAGTAGGTGAAAACCCGTTGATGTAAGCAACCAAGTTGGGGGCAATATTTTCAGGGTCACCCAATAGCTTTTCGAAGGTGAAGGGGCTGGTGTTATATAGCGGATGTGATCGATTCGGGTCAGCGGCTTTACCCAGCAGCTTCTCCATGGCGTTTTCGGGCGTATTGCGGGCAAGCAGTTTCTCGTGCTCTGCTAAAACCTTATCCTTAGTCGGCTCAAGCACACAATCCAGACGGCGTAGCACCACCATGGGCAGCATGACTAACCGGTATTGCGGTGGACGATAAGGGCCACGCAGTCGATTGGCGATTTCCCAGATGTGGCCTTTCAGTTGATCATGTACCAACATGTTCATAACTATAACCCCAGAACAAAAACAATAAAATTCAAATATTTATATTAATTCAATATTCGCCATGCTGCTTCATTATCTACACCCAGCGCATACCAAGCAGGCCTTACAAAATAGTTGTAGAGCCTGAAAACTTTGCTAGTTTTTGCGTTGCCGCAATCGTACTAGCTTCTCGGCAGCCTAAACAGCTGTGCAAAGAAAAAGCCACCCGAACACTGGATGGCTTTGCTTTCCTTCAGGCTACATCACCTCGCGAAAATCACTCCCACTCAATAGTAGCAGGCGGCTTACTACTCACATCATAAGTCACCCGAGAAACCCCTGCCAACTCATTGATAATCCTATTGGATACCTTCTCCAGCAGCTCATAGGGCAGGTGCGCCCAGCGGGCGGTCATGAAGTCGATGGTTTCTACCGCGCGTAGCGCGATGACCCATTCGTAGCGGCGGCCGTCGCCTACTACACCTACGGATTTCACCGGCAGGAAAACGGCAAACGCTTGGCTGGTTTTTTCGTACCAGCCGGAGGCGCGTAGCTCTTCGATGAAGATGGCGTCGGCATCGCGGAGGATGTCGGCGTACTCTTTTTTGACTTCACCCAGGATACGCACGCCCAGGCCGGGGCCGGGGAATGGGTGGCGGTAGACCATATCGTAGGGCAGGCCGAGTTCCAGGCCGAGTTTGCGCACTTCATCTTTAAACAGTTCGCGCAACGGCTCGACCAGCTTGAGCTTCATGGTGTCCGGCAGGCCACCCACGTTGTGGTGGGATTTAATCACGTGCGATTTGCCGGTTTTAGAGGCGGCGGATTCGATCACGTCCGGGTAGATGGTGCCCTGGGCCAGGAACTCGACGCCGTCGATTTTATTGGCTTCTTCATCGAACACGTCGATAAAGGTGTTGCCGATGATTTTGCGCTTGGCTTCGGGATCGCTTTCGCCTTTCAGCTTACCCAGGAACAGGTCTTCAGCGTCAACGCGGATCACCTTCACGCCCATGTGCTTGGCGAAGGTTTCCATGACCTGGTCGCCCTCCTGCTTACGCAGTAGGCCGTTGTCGACGAATACGCAGGTCAGCTGGGTGCCAATCGCTTTGTGCAGCAGTGCCGCCACAACAGAGGAATCGACACCGCCGGAAAGGCCGAGCAGTACGTGGCGGTCGCCGACTTGGTCACGTACGCGCTGTACCTGGTCTTCGATGATTTGCGCAGGCGTCCACAGCTTCTCGGCTTTACAGATATTCAGCACGAAGTGCTCAAGAATGCGCTGGCCTTGCAGCGTGTGGGTCACTTCCGGGTGGAACTGTACGCCGTAGAACTGCTTCTCTTCCCAGGCCATCGCGGCGATGGGGCAGCTGGGAGTGGAAGCCGTTACGGTGAAGGTATCCGGCGCTTTGGCCACCTTGTCGCCGTGGCTCATCCACACGTCTAACAGAGTCTTGCCGGAAGCGGTGTCTACGTGGTCTTTAATGCCGTTAAACAGCGCATTATCGACGTCGATCTGGATCTGCGCGTAACCGAACTCGCTTTGGTTGGAGCCTTCCACTTTACCGCCCAGCTGCTCGGCCATGGTCTGCATGCCGTAGCAGATACCAAATACCGGCAGGCCCATTTCAAACACGCACTGGGGCGCCCGCGGGGAGTCCAATTCGGTCACGGACTCCGGCCCACCGGCTAAGATAATGCCGTTAGGGTTGTACTCGCGGATCTCTTCTTCGGTGATATCAAACGCGCGGACTTCGGAAAATACGCCGATCTCGCGAACGCGGCGGGCGATCAGCTGGGTGTACTGTGAGCCGAAGTCGAGAATCAGGATCTTGTGGGCGTGAATGTCACTCATGGCGGGGTCTCGGTTAAGCGGTGTGGGTGCCGCTGGTAAGGCCAAAAAGCAAGCGGCGGGGCAAAGCCCGCCGCGCCATCTATCTAAACGTGCTGGTTAGCTCACCCGGTAATTGGGAGCTTCTTTGGTGATCTGCACGTCGTGAACGTGAGATTCGGCCATACCAGCGCCGGTAATTTTGACGAACTCTGGCTTGGTACGCATTTCTTCGATGTCGTGACAGCCGGTGTAACCCATGGAGGCACGCAAGCCGCCCAGCATTTGGTGCACGATGGCGGTCATCTGGCCCTTGTAAGGTACGCGACCTTCAATACCTTCCGGCACCAGCTTCTCAACACCTTCATCTTTGCTCTGGAAGTAGCGGTCCGAAGAGCCTTGCGTTTGGGACATCGCGCCCATGGAACCCATGCCACGGTAGGCTTTATACGTACGCCCTTGGAACAGCTCAACTTCACCGGGCGCCTCTTCCGTACCCGCAAACATGCTGCCCAGCATCACCGTGCTGGCGCCAGCGACGATCGCCTTGGCGATATCGCCAGAATAACGTACGCCGCCATCGGCAATCAGCGGGATATTAAACGGCTTAAGCGCTTCCGCAACGTTGGCAACCGCGGTGATTTGCAGCACGCCAACGCCGGTCACAACGCGCGTGGTGCAGATAGAGCCCGGGCCGATACCGACCTTAACGGCGTCTGCACCGGCTTCAGCCAGCGCGACAGCAGCTGCGGCGGTGGCGATGTTGCCGCCAATCACCTGCAGGTCAGGATAATGTTCTTTCACCCAGCGCACACGATCGATAACGCCTTTGGAGTGGCCGTGTGCTGTATCGACAACCAGCACGTCAACGCCTGCTTCAACCAATGCAGCAATGCGGTCCGGCGTTTCAGGGCCGGTGCCCACCGCGGCACCTACCAACAAACGGCCATCGCTATCTTTAGCGGCCATCGGGTAGGTGCGGGCTTTTTCGATATCTTGGAAGGTCACCAAACCGCGCAGGTGAAACTCGTCGTCGACGATCAGCATTTTTTCGATGCGGTGTTCGCGCATTTTGGCTTTACTGACTTCAAGCTCGGTGCCTTCGGCCACGGTAATCAGACGCTCACGCGGGGTCATGATATCGGCCACGCTGTCGCCTACGTTGGGCTGAAAGCGCATGTCGCGTTCAGTCACAATACCAACCAGCGTTTCGCCTTCAACCACCGGGAAGCCCGAAAAGCCGTACTCTTTCGCCATGCTGAGCAGGTCTTCCAGCTTCGCTTTGGGGCTAACGGTGACCGGGTCTTTAACAATGACGCTTTCGTGCTTTTTGACCTTACGCACTTCGGCTGCTTGCTGAGCGACTGCCATGCTCTTATGAATAATGCCGATACCGCCTTCCTGAGCCATGGCAATCGCCAGGCGGGCTTCGGTAACGGTGTCCATCGCGGCAGAAACAAGGGGAATATTGAGCGAGAGATTGCGGGTAAGGCGAGTTTTGAGGCTGACATCCTTGGGTAGAACGTCGGAGAAGCCAGGAATGAGGAGTACGTCATCGAACGTAAGCGCTTCTTGGGCCATACGTAGCATAGCGGCAACACCCTGATGGAAGAGGAGAAGTGGGGCGTGAAAGGTTAATCGCCTATTATAGCGTTTTGAAGGCCGCCCCAGCAATGCGGAGACGCTAGCAAACTGCGACCAATGGCTAATCCGTTTTTTTATGACGGCTTAATGATAGGCTTAACCCGCTGTTATTTATTTACGATTCGGCTTTTTGAGATTAAATCATGCCAGAGCTTCCCCAGGCGCTTTCCGTTAGCCAACTCAACCAGCGTGCCAAGCAAACCCTTGAGCGCGATGTGGGCGAAGTGTGGGTGGAAGGCGAGCTTTCTAACGTCTCTCGCCCGGCATCGGGCCATGTCTATTTCACGTTGAAAGATGACCGGGCGCAGATTCGCTGCGCGCTGTTTCGTCAGCGGGCGCGGTTTGTCTCGGCACCCATGCGCGATGGTGATCAGGTGAAGCTGCGTGGGCGGGTGTCGCTGTTCGAACCGCGCGGCGATTATCAGCTGATTGCCGACGCGGTGCAGGCGGCGGGCCTGGGTGAGCTGTTGGCGGCGTTTGAACGCTTAAAAGCGCAGCTGGAAGGCGAAGGCGTGTTTGCCAATACCCGCCCACTGCCCTTTCCGCCCCGCAAGCTGTTGATTTTAAGCTCCGCGACCGGAGCCGCCATTCGCGATGTGCTGGCGGTGCTGGAAGCCCGTTGGCCGCTGGCGGATGTCACGCTGATTCCCGTGCCGGTACAGGGAGCTGAAGCAGCCCCGGCAATGATATCGGCACTAGCGTTACTCAACCGACAGGCGCGATTAGACCCCGAGCGCGATGTGATTCTCATGACCCGCGGCGGTGGGAGCCTTGAAGACCTGTGGGCGTTTAATAGCGAGCATTTGGCGCGGGCGATTTTCCATTCCCGGCTACCGGTGATGTCGGCGGTGGGCCACGAAGTGGATATTACCCTGGCAGATTTTGCCGCCGATATGCGCGCTCCCACCCCTTCTGCCGCTGCTGAGCGCCTGGTGCCGGATCAAAACACTCTTAAGCGCCAGCTTGAGCATCAACACAGCCGTTTGCAGCGAGCCATGCAGGCACGCCTGGAACGCGATAGCCAACGCCTAGATACCCTGCGCGCCAAGCTGCGCCACCCCGGCGAGCAGCTTAACCGCCAGCGCCAGCATTTAACTGGCCTTAATCAGCGTTTGAATCGCGCCATGCAGCAAACGCTCGACCAGCAAAAAGCGCAAGTAACACAGCTGAGCAGACGGTTAACCAGCCAGGATATGACGCGCCTGCACCGTGCAGAAAAGGAACGCGTCAGCCAGCTGCAGCGCCGCCTGGGTACGGCGATGCAGCGCCAGCTCGAGAGTAGACAGGCAAGACTAACCAGCGCTGCGCGGGAGCTCAATGCAGTCAGCCCACTGGCCGTATTGGGGCGAGGCTATGCGATTGCCCAGGATGAACAGGGCCAGGTGGTTCGACGCGCGTCGGATACCCAGCCAGGTCAAAAGCTCACCGTGAAGCTTGCGGAAGGCAGATTAAATGTCGAAGTTAAGCGGCGCTTAAAATCCTGACACTATTGGCTAATAGTGAATATTAGCGTAGGGGAAATTGCCGTCGTCCAGCAAGAACACTTTGAATGCCTGCCATAGCGGGCTTCGATATCGCTCCGGATGCCAGACCAAAGAAAAAGATCTGGAGAGTGTCAGTTTACTCTCAAGTGCCACTAACTCGCCGCGCTGAAGCTCGCCCACCACGCTAAGATATGACAAACAACCCAGTCCAAAGCCTGCCTTTACCGATTGCTTGATAGCTTCGCTCTGACTGAGTTCCATACGCACCTGCAGCCGCTCAACGTGATGCAATACTGCGGATTCAAACACATCTCGAGTCCCGGAGCCGGGCTCACGGAGAATCCATGCAGCCTGGTCCAAGTCGGCGTCATCCAACTGTTTTTTCTGCGCCAAAGCGTGCCCAGGAGAGCAGATGATCACCATCTTATCTTTATGCCACGCCTGGCTGACTAAACGTGATTCGTGGCACACCCCTTCTATCAAACCGATATCTGCATCAAAATGCAGCAAATCTGTAATGACATCACTCGTATTACGAAGTCTTAAGCGCAGGTCCACTTCTGAGTGCTCATTACAAAAATTACCTGCCAGAGGAGGCAGTAGGTAAGTACCGATAGTCGTGCTTGCCGACACCATAAGCGTCCCTCGCAACCCACCTTCAGGCTCCTCAGCAGCGGCGATGAATTCAGCCATACCATCAAGCAGACGCTCGGCTCTAGGCAAAAGGGATCGTCCTAAATCGTTGAGCCGTAACCGGCGACCCAGCCGCTCAAAGAGATCAACCCCTAATTGCCGCTCGAAATCAGCCAGTGATTGGCTGGTGGCTGATTGAGACAAGCTTAAGCGCCGAGCCGCGGCAATCACAGTGCCATCCTGAGCGACACAAACAAAAACCTGGAGCTGGCGAAACGTTACATGCGGTGTCATACATCGGCTCTACCGAATAGCTATATTATTATTAAATGTTAATGCATAAACTTATTTCTTAATAGACTAACTATAAATCCATATTAAAGGCATTAACTCATGTGGCAAGGCCTACTTCTCTGTAGCGCATTAACGTTTGCAGGCTTTGTACTGACCTACCTGCCCTGGCTAGCATCCAGCGGCATCAGCCCATTAGTGACCGCATTGCTCCTGGGGCTGATAGCAGGCAACCTGCCGCTGGCACGTCATTTTACGCGTACTCAGCCAGGGCTGGACTTTGCCACCCGCTGGTTGCTTCGAGGCGGGGTCGTACTTTTCGGTTTTTCATTGACGGTACAACAAGTCTTTGCACTCGGGCCGTGGGCGTTGCTGCTGGATATAGTCGTGGTCTGCACTGTCTTAGTCGCCGGCTATCAAATCGGCACTCGGCTGCTGGGGATGGACCGCGAAACGACGCTACTGACCTGTGCCGGCAGTGCTATCTGTGGTGCCGCCGCAGTCCTGGCCACTGAAACTACCATTCGTTCTAAGCCCGCTGCAGCGTCTATCGCAGTAGCAACGGTAGTGCTGTTTGGTACGCTAGCAATGTTTATCTACCCCTTGCTGTATCCACTGACGGGGATGAGTGAAGGGCTCTATGGCGTTTATATTGGGGCAACCGTTCATGAAGTGGCTCAAGTCGTCGCCGCAGCCGATGCAGTGGGCCAAGCAGCGCTCACCAATGCCGTTATCGTCAAACTCGTCAGAGTGATGTTGCTCATTCCCTTTCTGCTGATTATCGGACAATGGTGGAGTAAACAGCATGCCTCTGAAGCGGGCATTAAAACCGGGACACTGGTTGTGCCCTGGTTTGCCTTCGGCTTTATGGCTGCAGTTGGCGTTAATAGCCTCGTAGCGCTACCCAGCGCCTTGAGTCAGACGCTGGCGCTCGCTGGGCAGATGGCATTAGCGATGGCCATGGCCGCCTTAGGTTTCGGTACACGAATAGCAACGCTCGTCGAATTAGGTATTCGTCCCTTTATTCTAGGACTCATACTATTTGTGCTGTTATTGGTCGGCGGCGGCTTGCTCAGCCGGCTACTCATGGGCTAAGCCAGTGCTTTCACCAACACTTTCGATTTGCGCGCGTGGTTGTAGGCCTCACGTTTAAGCGGTGGCAAATCATCTAGGCTGGCAGCGTGAAATCCGCGTTCAACAAACCAGTGCGCGGTATGCGTAGTGAGCACGAATATCTCGCTAAGCCCCCGCTGGCGGGCGCGACGCTCTAAGGCTTCCACCAAGCTTTCGCCGCGCTCGCCGCCACGGTAGCTGTCGTGTACCGCAACACAGGCCAGTTCGGCAATGCGCGTATCGGGAAACACATGTAGCGCCGCGCAGCCAATCACCATGCCGTCGCGCTCAATGACCATGTAATCATCAATGTCGTGCTCTAGGCGTTCTCTTGAGCGCGCAACCAGCATACCGCGGCGCTCTAATGGCTCTAGCAGCTCCAGTAAGCCCGTCACATCGTTGAGCGTGGCCGGGCGCAGCTGTTCGTAGCGATGCTGAGTAATCATGGTGCCCACGCCGTCGCGAGTGAAAAGCTCGCCCAGCAAAGCGTCATGGTTGCGCCAGGAAAGGAGATGCGTGCGCGCTACACCCTGCCGTGCCGCCGTGCAGGCGGCCTGTAAATGGCGGGCTAATTCACTGCCTGGCAATGCGGCGTTTAAACGCGGTTCCGCTTCTGCCGGAGAAAGCTGGCGCAGCAGTGCCCCACACTCATCATCTAAGCCTTCGGATTCACCGAGCAGAATCAGCTTATCGGCCTTTAGCGCCACGGCGGCGTGCTGGGCGACTTCGGCGGCATCCAGATCAAACACCTCGCCCGTACTTGAAAAGCCCAGCGGTGGCAGCAGCACTAACGAGCCCTTCTCCAGCAGGCCTTCAATGGCGCTGGCCCGCACGCGACGCACTTCCCCGCCATGGTCAAAGTCCACACCTTCTCTTACGCCGAGCGGCTTGGCGGTCACGAGATTGCCAGAGATCACGCTAAGCTCAACGCCGTGCAGCGGCGTACTGGGCAGCCCAAGGGAAAGCCGCGCTTCTAACCACAGCCGTTGGTGCGCGGCGACTTGCTCCACGTGCATCATCACGGCGCGGTCGGCGACCCAGCGGCCATCAATACGCGTGGGCTCAACGCCCGCCGTCGTTAAGGCTTCCTGCACCTGAGGGCGAGTGCCAAACACCACGACCAAGCGCACGCCCAGCGTATGCAGTAGCGCTAAATCTTGAATCAGCTGCTCCCCGCGGCCAGAGGCCATCGCTTCGCCTTCAATTAAGATGACAAAGGTTCGCCCCCGGTGCGCATTAATGTAGGGGGAAGCGTTACGAAACCAATCGACAAAGGGGAAGCGCGTATCCAAGGGCCGCTCTCCGGCAGCAGGTGAAAGAAACAGGCTGTTATCACGTTCAACTGGGCTACTTTAACAGAGCATAAAAAACAGCGGCACCTTCAATTGCATATCTGCTAATTCTCATGCAGATCGCGATGAAGAGTGCCGCCGTTATTTTCATGCCTGCTTGGCTGATTTAGCCGAGCCGATTTACCAGAACCAAGTTAATAAGACCAAGCTAGTAGAGCCGGCCTAGCCGAACATGCCTTTAAACATAAAGAAGAACAAAATAGCCAGGCCTGCGCCCGCGGGCAGCGTAATCAGCCACGAAATAGCAATGGTGCCAATCACGCGCAGGTTAAGGGCGGCCATGCCGCGCGCTAAACCAACCCCCAGCACAGCGCCAACCAGGGTATGCGTCGTTGAGATAGGCAAGCCGGTACCCGAGGCCAAGACGACGGTGCTTGCGGCAGCCAGAGTGGCGGCAAAACCTCGGCTTGGGGTGAGTTCGGTAATGCCGGTACCCACTGTCGCAATCACTCTGTGACCGTAGGTCACAAGGCCTACCACGATCCCCGCGCCGCCCAGCATAAGCACCCACCAGGGCACTAACGCAGCGCTGTCGATCACGCCATCGCTACGTACAACGCTAATGACCGCGGCGAGAGGGCCCACTGCGTTCGCTACGTCATTCGAGCCGTGCGCAAACGCCATTGCACAAGCGGTGAAGATCATCAGCACGCCAAACACGCGTTCAACGTTAGCGTAGCCAAAGTGGTCGTTCGCATTTTGCTCGAACTTAATGCGTCGCTGCATAACGATGCCCAGGCCCATAATGGCGATGCCGAGCACAATCGAAAGCAACAAGCTTTGCCCAAAACTGAGGTTTAAACCTACGTGCGACAAGCCTTTGGTCAGCGTGACCATCGAGACAATAAAGCCCACCAGGAAAACGTAACCGGGTACGTAGCGCTTAGCCGCTGCAAGCGGGTCGCTGCTTTCAAAAATCAGATGCTGAACAGACTTAAAGAGGACATAGGCGATGGTACCCGCGAGCAGCGGCGAAATGAGCCAGCTAGAGGCAATTTGACCTACCTTGCCCCACGCCACCGCATCAACCCCCAGACCCACCGCGCCAAAACCGACGATAGCGCCCACAATAGAGTGCGTGGTAGACACCGGCCAGCCGCGTGCTGAAGCAATCAACAACCAAATGGCGGCAGCTAACAGTGCCGACAACATGCCGTAAACTAATAGCTGAGGATTGGCTTCCAATAGTTCGGGGTCAAGTATCCCACCGCGAATGGTGGCGGTGACTTCACCACCGGCGAGCCATGCGCCTAGAAACTCAAAGATAACGGCAATAAGGATGGCTTGCTTGATGGTGATCGCTTTCGACCCCACCGAGGTTCCCATGGCATTGGCTACATCGTTCGCACCAACGCCCCAAGCCATAAAGAAGCCGAACAAACAGGCCAGGATAATGAAGATTTCACCGTGCTGGGCAATAATCAGCATACAAGTCCCCTTAGCGGGCTGTCAGAATCTGTAAGCGGCTACCCACGCGCTCGGCGCGGTCAGATAATTCACCCACCCATTCAATGATTTTATAAAGAAAAATCACATCGACGGGTGGCAGCTGACTTTCAAGCGCGAACAGTTGGCGACGAATAGTCACCTGCTGGTCATCGGCCTGGTGTTCGAGAATATGCAGTTCACGGATCATTCGATGCATGACATCAGCGACGTTACGTCCAAAGCCTGACTCAAGCAGATCTTTGAGCTCTTCCAATGCCTGACGGGCTTGCGCAACACAAGCAACGCTTGTGCGGATATAATCGCGCATCGGTTCAGCCAGCTCATCCGGCACACGCATTTTACGGCCCATCATAATGCCGGTAATGTCGCGCACCTTATTGGCGATTTTGTCCTGTACGCTAATGAGATCAAGCAGATCAGACCGCGACACCGGTAAAAACATGGTGTTGGGCAGGTTCAATCGCAACTCAGTTTTCAGCGTATCAGCGTCATGCTCTAAGCGGGTGACGTTTTCGCGCAGCTCAGCCGCTTTGATCCAGTCGTCTGCCAGGGTTGCTTCGAAAAACGGCAACAGCTGGTCGGCACATTCGTTTGCCTTGACGATATGGGCCAATAACGGCTGGAATGGCGAGCGGCCAAACATCGAAGAAAAAGGATTGGAGGTAACCATAATGCCTTTTAGCCTGTTTTCGGAAAGCCTGGAAATGGCGGCGCCAGTATAAAGAGTGCGCTCGCCGCCGTCATGAAAAGTTCATAAATGTAATCAAATATTCATCTATATGTCACGATAGCGAGGTGGCGATTGCCATGAAACCCCCCATTCCTCTAGAAGTAGAGATTAAGCTGGCGCTCCCCCCCACGGGGCCGGCTGCGCTAAGCCAACACCCGCTTCTCGCTTCAGTTCCCGTATCTCAACACGCATTGGCCAACATCTATTTCGATACCCCGACAAACGATCTAGCCAAAGCGCGCATTGCCGTTCGCCTGCGCGAAATCGATGGTAACGTGCTGCACACTGTCAAAACAGCAGGCCAAGGTAGCGGCGGGCTTTCTCAACGCCAAGAGTGGGAGTGGCAAGCTCCCGGCCCGCAGTTAGACCTCACGGCGCTTGCCAAGCTGCCCCCTTTTCAAGGCGAGCTTGCGCAGGCGCTGCCCTCACTCGTTCCGACGTTACGCACTGACTTCACGCGGCGCTGCTGGCAGTTAACCAGCGGCCTTTCAAGCATCGCTGCAACCGAGACTGACAACCATATTGAGCTGGTATTGGATCAAGGCGAGATTATTAGCGGTAGCTACCGCACACCTATCTGTGAAATAGAGCTTGAGTTAAAAAGGGGCGAACCAGAGGCGCTGTGGACATTAGCACTAGCGCTTGCTGAGCAGGTTCCTCTGCGCCCATCAGACAGCAGCAAAGCAGCGCGCGGTAATATGCTAAGTGCCCAGCACTGGCCGTTACCCGACGCGCAAACCCCGGCGCAATGGCTGCACCGCGCCACGCTGGCGCTAGATGCCTACCATGACAGCCAGCAAGCAAGCTTTCTAGCAAAAGCCCATCAGGCTATCAACACGCTGGCGGAACATCCTGAGTTAGATGCCCTTGCACGCACTTATGCCCTGGCACTGCCGAGCGCCCTGGACGCCCAAGGCCAGCCACAGGCCGCTTACGGCAGCGCGGCGTTAGCACTCGCCTATCGCTTGGCGTACTAAACCGCGCTACGCTAGCGCTGAATGAGTGCCCACTTCAGGATGACGCAATGAATTTTCACCTAACGCCAGCCACGGAAGGCCTGCGTAGCCGCCTGTTTCATATCATATTCGAGTCCGACACACCGGGGGCGAAAGCATTTGATATCGCCTTGATTGTGGCCATTTTGGTGAGCGTCGCGGTAATTCTGCTGGGCAGCATTGAAATTTATGCTGAGCGCTACGGGGACATATTTTTCTACACGGAATGGGTCCTGACGCTGCTGTTCAGCATTGAGCTGCTCGTTCGCATCTATTGCCTGGAACGTCCTCTTCTCTACCTCAAAAGCTTTTATGGAATCGTCGATTTAATTGCGATTTTACCTACTTGGCTCGTTCTTTTAGTACCCGGCGCCCACGCACTGGTGATTGTGCGGCTACTACGAGTACTACGTATTTTCCGTATTTTTCGCTTGATGGCGTTTGTCGGTGAAGCCAACCTACTAATCGATGCCCTGAAGCGCAGCTTGCACCAGATTCTGCTGTTCTTCTTCTCTATTTTGATGGTGGTGACGCTATTTGCGGCCTTGATGTACACCATCGAATCGCCGGAGGCAGGCTTCACTAGCATTCCCATGTCGATGTACTGGGCTATCGTTAGCATGACGACGGTGGGTTATGGCGACATCGTTCCTGCGACACCGTTAGGCAAGGCGATCACCATGGTGCTGATGTTACTCGGCTACTCGATTATCGCCGTGCCCACCGGTATTTTCTCGGCACAGGTGATTCGCTCGATACGTGAAGATCGCCACTCGGAAGAAACCTGCCCCGGATGCGGGCATGAGCAGCATGACAAACGCGCACGCTACTGCATGCGCTGTGGTACCTGGTTAGACGAGGACAGCGAAGACCCGCGCAAGAAAGACGAAGAAAAACAAGATGAAGACTAAAACGCGCCCCAGGATAACGAAACCTGGGACGCGCAGTTCTCTTTTACTGAGGTAACAAGAGATCAAGGGGCTGGAGTATTAAGGATCACTCCGCTTCGAGCGGCGCGTCCCAGGCATCTAACTCGGCCTCACTCCAAGCACCGTAGGTCGCATTGGGGAATACAATCCAATCCTTGCCAAAGCGCTCTGCATTATCGTTTACAAGCTCGTGCTGTTGGGCAAGGTCGGCACCTGCAAAATCATCCGCAAAATCGTGCAACGAATCGCCTAACTGCATGACCAGCGTGTGACTCTCAACCACCTCCGCGCGCCGTTCTTCTTTAGCAGGCCCCAGCAGCATCACGCTCTGCTCAGATACTTGGGGCAGCGCTAACGCGTCTAGCGTGGCGATTGTGTCGGCCTCATTCTCCTGGTAGCGATCAGAAACGTAAAAAATAGCCACGCCCTGCTCATCCGCGTAATCCAGGAACGCTTTGGCGCCCGGCATTAAACGCGGCTCACCTTCACGCTCCCAGTGCTTCCAAGTATCCCAAGCGGTGTAGTCGTGGCACGCCTGCATGTCGCGAACCAGCAGCGCGCTATTGTCCAGCACCGTTTCATCCAGGTCGGTCATGATGGCTAAGCCGTCGCTGCCACCATGAGCTTCAATTTGATCTTTGAGTCGGTAGGTGGCGAGAGCAAAACCCTGACGCTGAAGGGCTGCGGCTTCAGCAGACTGCTGTTGATAGCGTAGGCCCATCGCATAAGCTTCCTGGGCACACATTTCTGCGTCATCGCTGTCCGCGTGGCTGGTCAGCGGTAGAGCAGTAAGGCTGGCTAAGGCAGCAAAGGTGCAGAGGCGAGAAGTGAAAAGCATCTTCATTGAATGATCTCCTGGGCTAGGTGATCTCAAAAAGACGAGGCGACTCCGCGCCTTAAAGGATCACGATTTATTATCGAAAAGAATCATTAGGATCATATTTTATTTTCATTGAACAATCAAATAACTAAAAAAAGACAAACCGCCACCTCGATCATGCTACGAGCCGGGGATTTGCCTTGAAGAGAGCTTTTAGCCTACGAAAGGAGCAATATCGCCCCGCCCTTCACGAATGATTTTGGGCGGCAGCTCGCGTAGATCAATAACGCTTGTTGGGTCTAAATGGCAGGCGCCGCCGTCAATAATGGCGTCCAAATGGGCGCCAAAACGCTCGCGGATCTCTTCCGGGTCATTCATGGGCAACGTCTCGCCCACCGGAATTAGCGTCACGCTCATCAACGGTTCACCCAGCGCAGCTAAAAGCGCATGGGTGATGCGGTGATCCGGCACGCGCACGCCAATAGAGCGCCGCTTAGGATGCAGCAACAGGCGAGGCACCTCAGAAGTGGCATCCAAAATATACGTGTAAGGCCCTGGCGTGTGGGCTTTCAGCAGTCTAAAAACGTCGTTGTCGACTTTGGCGTAAGTGCCGATTTCTGACAAATCAGAGCACACCAGCGTAAAGTTGTGCTTGTCGTCCAGCGAGCGCAGCCATTTGATTTTCTCAACCGCTTTTTTCTCGCCCAAATGACAGCCCAAGGCATAGCCTGAGTCGGTGGGATACGCCACAACGCCGCCCTTGCGAATAATCGCAATGGCCTGGTCGATTAGACGCTTCTGGGGATTTTCTGGGTGAATCTGAAAATACTGGCTCATGAAACTGCTCCTGTCCTAAAATCCTATCTTAAAATCCTATCTTCAACCCTGTTCATACAGCATAGCTGACCTTGCGGTGACGTGGCCCAGTCTTTACAAGTAGGTCTTTACCAGCATGTCTTTAACAAGCACGCCTTTAAAAGCACATCACTATCGGCCGACAAACACCGGGCTAGGCGTTCGCCAATAGGCCGGGCTGCGCGTCACGTAAATGCAGTAACCGCGGGTGCTGCCATATGGGAGGGGCTGCGGTGCGCGGTACTAGGCTCATACTCCCGGGCGCCGCATGGCTGCCGGGGAAGTGAAAGTCGCTGCCGAGAGAGGCGTAAAGCTCACGCTCAGCAAGCTGGCGGGCTAAATCGCGGGTGCTGTCTGAGTTCTGCTGGCCGCTGACAAGTTCAACCGCTTGCCCGCCTGCCGCTTGAAATGTGTCCATCAACAAGCCACGCTTACGCCGCGTTAAGCCATAGCGCAGTGGATGCGCAATCACAGCGACGCCGCCAGATGCCACCACCCATGCCACCACCTGGCTAATTTCCGGCCAGTGAGCTTTGACATCGCCCTTCTTGCCGCTGCCCAGGTAGCGCTTAAAGGCGCTTGACCAATCGGGCACTAAGCCATCAGCGACCAGCGCACGGGCAAAGTCTGGGCGTCCCAAGGGGCGGTCGCTGCCCGCTTGCACACGCGCTTTTTCCAGCGCGTTGCTTAAACCCACTTTTTCCAGACGTTCGGCAATCACTTCTGCACGTTGAATGCGCGCATCACGTTGCTGAATCAAGCCTTCGACCATCGCCCCCTGCAGGCCGCCGGGCATTAGTGCCACGACATGAATATTAATACCCTGCCAGCGTGTGGATAACTCACACCCAGCGATAAGGCACAGCCCCGCTTGCTCAGCCGCGCGAGCCGCTTCGTCGATGCCGTCCATGGTATCGTGGTCAGTCAGCGACATATGCGTTAATCCACGCTCCGCACACAGCGTTACAAGCTCAGTGGGCGTTAGCGCGCCATCAGAAGCGGTGGAGTGCATGTGCAAATCAACCGGATAGCGCTGATCGGCATCAAAGGTATACGGAAGTTGAGGCATAAGATGACGCCGTGTGGCCAGTTTGTCAGAATGAGCATTGGAAAAACTGAAATGCTGTTTAGTCGTTACTTAACCGCTCACGCAGGCGAGAACGGTGCGTCAGATATGGTGCGCGCTTATAATCACATGGTCAATTAGCGCTACCCTCGCAACCTCGCCTAATCAAGGAGTTATACTCAATGCTGTATGCCATTCTTAGTGAAGATGTCGATAATAGCCTAGAGCGCCGACTGGCGGCTCGCCCTGATCATTTAGCCCGGCTAGAAGCGCTGCGCGATGAAGGCCGCCTTGTGCTGGCGGGCCCTCACCCTGCCATTGATGCTGAAAACCCGGGTGATGCAGGGTTTTCAGGCAGCTTGGTCGTGGCGGAATTTGACGGCCTGGAATCGGCTAAAACCTGGGCCGATGCCGACCCTTACATGATAGCCGGGGTCTATGCCAAGGTCGTTGTGAAGCCCTTCAAAAAAGTGCTGCCTTGATTTTAATAGACCACTATGGGTGTTCGTCAGACTGGCACAAAGTTCTTCACAGTGCCTGTGGAAAACTCTGTGCAAACCCGGCGGACGCTTTTCGCTAAGCCAGAGATAGCGCTGCTATCAACACTTTGATCATTTTTTAACCATCGGTTGATCGCTACATCATCGACGACATCACCGCTGATATCACTACTATTTATTACGACCATCACTACGAAGGATGCCTGCGTGGCCCAACGTCCAACCGCTTTGCCCCTCCTCGCGGCGCTAACCACGCCCACACTTACTTGGAATGAAGAGGGTGCGCCCCGCTCAGCAGCGTTTGATGATATCTATTTCACCCGTGGCGATGGCCGCGCTGAGACGGAACACGTGTTTCTCGGTGCCAATCATCTTCCTGAGCGTTTTTCCAGCTGGACGTTGGCGCGCCCTTTTGTCATTGGCGAGACGGGCTTTGGCACAGGGTTAAATATGCTCTGCGCCTGGGCGTGCTTTGAACAACACGCGCCTTCTAATGCTCGGCTGCATTTGTTATCCACCGAAAAATATCCTTTTGATCGCCTGGCACTTGAGCGTGCCTTGTCCGTTTGGCCCTCACTGGCGGCTTACACACAGGTGCTGTGTGCCCAGTGGCCGGCCGCCGTCAGCGGCATTCATCGACTACACTTAACCGAGCGTGTAACCCTCGACCTGCATTTTGGCGATACCACAGAGCGTTTAGAACAGCTGGACGGCCAGGTAGATGCCTGGTTTTTGGACGGCTTTGCGCCGTCCAAAAACCCTGACATGTGGCATCCGGCACTGTTTGACGCCATGGCCGCACGTTCGCGCCCCGGGGCTACCTTTGCGACATTTACCTGCGCGGGCATTGTGAAGCGTGGCTTAAAAGCGGCAGGCTTTCACTGGCAAAAAGTACCGGGCTATGGCCGTAAACGAGAAATGCTGGCGGGCAGCATCGAGTCGCCACCCTGCGATCAGCGGCGTGAGAAAACTCCCTGGTTTACGCCGCCCTCAGTTGAAGTGGCTAAGCACGTTGCCATAATCGGCGCGGGGCTTGCGGGCAGTAGCGTGGCGGCAGCGCTAGCGCGGCGCGGCGTGCAGGTGACGGTCATTGAGCGTGAGGCCCCTGGTGCGGGCGGCTCTGGCAACCGTCAGGGCGCGCTATATGTGAAGCTTGCCGCAGAGACAAACCATCAAAGTCGGGTCTACCTCTCCGGGCTGCTCTATAGCCAACGCTGGCTGGCGCAGCAACGTTGCAGCCAGCCGTTATCCTCGCCTTCTTTATGGCAACCTTGTGGCGTCATTCAACTCGCTAGTAGCGATAAAGAGGCGCTTCGCCAGCAACGTTTTATTGAGCAACACCCGCTGCCTAGCGAGGTCGTGTCTGCGATGCAAAATCCTGCGCTAACCGATGCGGCGGCGCTGACTATTGACGCGTCTCACGGACTATTTTATTCGCAGGCGGGCTGGGCACGGCCTAAGGCGCTATGTGAGCACTTACTGAGCCATCCGAACATCACGCTGCTGCAGGGCGACGTCACATCGTTTGACCGCAAAGATGCTGATGGCGCTTCTGGCCAGGGCTGGCAGCTTCACTTAGCCGATGACCGCATTGTGGAGGCGGACCAGGTCGTGGTTGCCAGCGCCCATTTAGCCAACCGCTTTGCGCAAACGCTAGAGCTGCCGCTGCAGTCTGTACGTGGCCAGGTCAGTGAAATCAATCTACCCGAACAGGTGGCAGGGCCTACCCGCGTAATATGTGCCGGTGGCTATGTCGCGCCGGCCTTGGATGGCATATTAACCTTTGGCGCAAGCTTTGTGCCCAATGACGCCACCACCGATGTGTCAGCGGCCGACCACCAGCGCAACATTGACGAGCTGCGCCAAACGCTGCCCGCCCTGGCTGAAGAGCTAGAACAGGCGGGCATCATCCTGAGCCCTGAAAACCTAAAGGGCCGGGCTGCGGTGCGTGCCGCGAGCCCCGACAAAAGCCCCTACGCAGGGCCAGTGCCGGTAGCAGATACGTGGCGGGCTGACTATTCAGTTCTTAGCAAAGATGCCACTCGCGTGCCGGACAAGCGTGGCGAGCATCATACAGGGCTGTGGATAACCACCGCGCATGGCTCGCGGGGCTTGGCCAGCGCGCCGCTATGTGCCGAGCTGATTGCTTCACGGCTGTGCGATGAGCCTATGCCTTTAGAAGTACCGCTGGTTGATCACCTGCACCCAGGTCGACGCATTATTAGCGCGATTATCCGCGCTCAGTAGTCGCCTTCCTCTTCATCGTCGGCCACGTCGCGGCCAAAGGAGCGCCATTGAGCTAGGGTCATGACTTCAGTCATCTCTAGCTCCAGATCATGCGCAATGATGAGTTCATTGCGCGACAGCTGCGTTTTCAGTTCGGCTACCCAGCCGTGCATGCCCTCACCTGTCGTGTCGGTCGTATCGTAGCCCTGGCGGGTAACGAAGGCCTCCAACAGCGCTTTCAACGTTTCTTCTGGCAGCATTCGTGCGGGTACTTCAATAAATCGGCCCATTAGCGCTGTTCCCACTCTGCCAAGCGTTCAATAAAAGTAGCCTCATCGATGACGTCAACGCCCATCTGTTCAGCTTTCGTTAGTTTGCTGCCTGCGGCTTCGCCAGCGACCAGGCACGTGGTTTTTTTCGAAACACTGCCTGCCACTTTTGCCCCCAGGGCCTGCAAGCGTGCTTTACCTTCGTCGCGGGTCATGCTTTCCAGCGAGCCGGTCAGCACCCAGGTTTGGCCCTCCAGCGGCTTAGGGCCTTGGGTGACGACCGCCTCTTGCCACGTAATGCCAGCGTCGCGCAGCGCCGCAATGGTTTCCTGGTTATGGGGTTGCCGGAAAAAAGTATGCACATGGGCGGCGACAATGGGGCCAACATCGCCCACGGCTTCCAGCGCCGTCAGCTCTGCTGCTTGAATAGTTTCAAGCGTACCAAAATGATTGGCTAGATTAGCCGCGGTTGCCTCGCCCACTTCGCGAATGCCCAGCGAGTAAATAAACCGCGCAAGCGTGGTCGACTTAGCGTTTTCAAGCGCACCGGCCAGGTTGGTCGCGGATTTTTCACCCATGCGCGGCAGGCTTTGCAGCTTTTCAACCGTTAAGTGAAACAGATCCGCCGGAGTTTTGACCCAGTCAAGATCCACTAGCTGCACAATCAGCTTTTCACCTAAGCCATCAATATCCAGCGCTTTGCGGCTGGAAAAGTGTTTCAGCGCCTCTTTACGCTGGGCAGCGCAGTATAGGCCGCCCGAGCAGCGCGCCACCGCCTCACCTTCAAGCCGCTCAATTTGTGAATCGCACACCGGGCAGTGCTCAGGAAAGATAATGGCTCTAGCATCCGCCGGCCGCAGCTCCGTATGTACTCTAACCACCTGGGGAATCACATCGCCAGCGCGGCGAATCGACACCGTATCCCCGATCATCACGTCTAAGCGGGTGATTTCATCTGCGTTATGCAGCGTTGCATTCGATACCGTCACGCCCGCCACGCTCACAGGCTCAAGGCGTGCGACGGGCGTAATTGCCCCGGTGCGCCCCACCTGAAACTCCACATCGTTGAGCGTGGTGACTTCTTCCTGGGCTGGAAACTTAAACGCCACTGCCCAGCGCGGTGCCCGGGCGACAAAGCCCAGCTCACGCTGATGGCGCAGGTCATCAACCTTGATCACCACGCCGTCGATATCAAAACCGAGGCTGTCGCGCTGCTCGCCTAGTTTCTCACAGTAGTCGGCGACCGCTTGCGGGCCTTTGACCACGGCTAACGCGGCGCTTGCGCGAAACCCTAGCGTAGATAGGCGTGCCATCAGTTCACTATGGGTAGTATCACCTAGCTCGGGTTCTAAACGCGCGGCTTGATAAGCGTGAAACTCTAGCGGACGTTTTGCGGTAATCCGCGGATCTAGCTGGCGTAAGCTGCCGGCAGCGGCATTACGAGGGTTAGCAAACACCTTGCTGCCTTCTTCGCGCGCGCGCTCGTTAAGCGCTTCAAAACCCGTATGGCGCATAATCACTTCACCACGTACTTCCAGCAGCGCAGGCACGCTGTTGCCCAGCAGCTTAAGCGGCACCGAGCGCAGCGTGCGCAGGTTAGAGGTAATGCCTTCACCGCTGCGGCCATCACCTCTAGTCGCACCGCTCACTAACCTGCCTTGTTCGTAAACGAGCGACACGGCGGCGCCGTCAAGCTTAGGTTCGCAGCTAAAGGTAATCTCATCAGCAGCGCATTCCAGGCGATCAGCCACCCGCTCGGCAAAGGTGTGTATATCTTCGCGGCTAAAGGCGTTATCCAACGACAGCATGGGAATAGCATGCGCCACAGACAAAAAGCCGTCCGACGGGGCGGCACCCACTCGCTGGGTCGGCGAATCGCTGGTAATTAGATTTGGATAACTGGTTTCCAACTGCTGCAAACGCTGCAGTTTGCGGTCGTAGTCGGCATCCGTCAGCGTCGGTTCATCCAGGATGTAGTAACGGTGATTGGCCTCATCCAAGGCGGCGCGCAGTTGGTTTATCTCTTCTCGTGGCTGAGAATCAGACTGACTCATTAGAATGGGTTCCAGTACTAGCTAAAAGCGGCAGCGAAAATGCAAAATAGATATTTAAAACAGATATTGAAAACAGATATTGAAAACAGCACCCATTATAAAAGCAGGTGCATAAACAAAAACACCCGCCTTCTGCAAAGAAGGCGGGTGTTAGACAGCTAGCGCGAATTAACGTGCTTGCATGTGCCGATGCAATCGATGTCGGCGTTCAAATTCACGCACACGCTGGCGGGCGAATTCAATCGTTTGTGCGGTCATAACGCTGCGATTTTCATCTTTCAGCTCACCGCCCATGTGACGAACCAGTACCATGGCCGTCTCGACCATTGCCTCAAATGCAGCGGAGCTGTCAACAGCGCCAGGCAGCGGCATTAGCAGCGTTACGCCGGGGGTCATGAACTCACCCATTTCTTGAATGGGGAAAGTGCCCGGCTTAACAACGTTAACCATCGAGAACTGCAGCTCGCTGTCTTCGCTTTCAGTCTCAAAGCGGTGGAAAATACCCATCCCACTGCTGTAGCGCAAACCGCATACCATCATGAGCTCGAGCAGTTTACTGCCATCAAAGCCATCGGGATCACGCGACAGCACGCTGATAACCACGACTTCTTCAGCGCTGGAGAGCGTTTCTTTCGCGTGCTCGCCATTGACGTCGTGACGTAAGGCTTTTTCTAACGTGGGATGAACGCGAACCCGCTGGCTTGACTCACGCTCACTAGCGGCCTGTTCATCAAAAGACTCGTCGCTGGCGTACTCGTCGCGCGCATCAGCGTGGTCATAGTTTTCTTCATAAGCGAAAGAGCTTTCTGAATAATTGTCGGAATAGCTTTCCGTCTCGCGACGCGCCTCTTCTTCAGCGATACGCTGCTGTGCTGCCAGTCGATCAGCTGCCGCGGCGTTGGCAGCCACTTCGCGTGCCTGCGCTTGCTCTTGAGCTAATCGAGCACGTTCAGCATCAGCGGCCTCTTTAGCCTCACGACGCTGCTCGGCTTCTAGTGCCTTACGCTCGGCTTTCTGTTTTGCCAGCGCTTTATCGCGAATGGCTTTCTCAGCTTTTTTACGCTGTCGGTCTAAACGACGCTCAATGAGACGACGTTTAAACGATCGGCCCATACCTTCAAAATCAACAAGACGATATTCGTCGACCTGATCATCGTCTAACTCTTCATGCTCGCCCACTGTGTCGGAGCGCAGCTTGCGGCGCTTTGGTGCAGCGTCGCTGGAAGCATGTTTTGCAAACGCGGCATCTTCCGGCTCAGCACGCAGCACGTTCTCGCGTTCGGGCTGCACCGGCGCTTCGACTGATTCGCTTGCGCTTATAGTAGCCGCAGCAGGCGTCGTTGCTACTTCTGGCGCGACGGATTCTGAAGCAACCGGTTCTGCCGCCGATGCTTGAACAGAAGGCGGAGTCTCGGTAGCCACTGATGTATCGGCAATAGAAGCAGTCGCTGGTTGCACAGCCTGCGGTGCAGCAAAAGAAACACTTGGCTCGCGGCGCTCATGTTCAGGCGCTGTGTCGGTAATATTGACTCGATGACTAGTTGTCGGCGTATTGACCTGAGGTGCTGCGGGCGACGCTTTAGCAACCGCTATCGCTTCCGCTTTCTCGGCTTTTTCAGCTTTACGCTTAGCGACCTTAGCCGTGGCAGAACGCCTAAACTCAGCAAGTACTCGTGAGGCACCTGGATGCTCTTGACGTTCTAACTTTGGCTTACTTCCTAACCCGCTATAATCTGCAGGTTTAACAACTCGGGCGCCACCGTTAGGAAGCTCCCAATTAATCTCGGCTGCTTTAGCAGCATCATCAGGGTCTTCTAGCTGACTAGCTGAAAGATCCTTCTCTGCCAGATCAAGGCGGGGTACACGACGCTGTCGTTGAAGTCTTCGCACACCGTCTATAACGATGAGCGATACCAACGCCAGCCCTAAAATAATTAGCCACTCTCTTAGTTCCATGTCGAACGTTCCATGGTCATCTTGCCGGTTGCTAAGGCACTGTGTCTAAAAATTCATGCCTAAATAAAGGTAACGGCTATTAAATAAATACTTGCCATTAATACCACCAAGCATAGCGCGAATGCTATGAAAAGGGCCACTTTTTACTCTATTTCGCACAATTTTTGCACATTAGCAAAGCATTGACACGGTTAAAAGCAAAAAAACAGGCCTTAACTTCAAACAAAAGTGCAACGAGCATTTGATCTAGGCTTTTTAAGCCGCTTTATATAGAACCCATAGAAGCAAGAAAGGATGAATTAATCTTAGGAAATTGCACTGCCACTTCCTCATTAAACATGCTTATCACTTCAAGCTTCAGCTTCTATCTTTAGGCTGCTTAAGGGCCGCAAGATCAACTTTAATAGAGGTAATATAGTTAAGTTGAGCACTTTAGGACATTTTTTTACACATCTAAGTTAATGTTTATGAGTCTACGATTAACAAACAACTGTTTAAAATTACAGTTTATTCCAAAATACTTCGGCCGCCGCACTTAATGGGGCAACGGGCCGGGTAAGATGTATTTGTAAGGTAATATCCCAACTTTCATCCAGCGCCCGGACTAAGCGACCATCGCTAATCTCTTGCTCTGCAAGGCTTTTTGGCAACCACGCCACCCCTTTCCCCTCCAGCGCCATGGACATTAACACCGCGGCTAAGTGGCTACTAAAATGGGGCTTAACGGCTAAAACAGCGGCTTTGCCATATAAACGATGGGCCACAATACGGCCTAGGCCCGATGCTTCGGTGTAAGCCAAATAAGGCAGCTGATGAGAGGGAATTTCTTGACTTATGTGACTACTCATCAACGCTAGCAGGGTGTCTTCCCCCACCTGCTTGCTACTAAACAGCCCCGGTGCCAAGGGTGAAGGCACGGCAGGATGTCGGTGGCAGAGCAAAAAAGGCACGTCCCCGTGCACCAGCAACTTTTCACACCCTGCCATGCTATCGGAATGAAGACGAATGGCCTCAATCGGAGCGCCATTATCGACCTGGCGAATCCAGCGCGGGAAAAACGTAAACGAAAGCGAGTGAGTCGCGGCAAACGGAAGCGTTTTGGCCATATGCCCAGCCACTTCCTGCGCCTCGGTGCGCAGCCGATAAAGGCGGCTCATGGCTTCAGACGCGTCGGTTAAAATATGCCGCCCGGCTTCTGTCAGCGTGGTGCCTTGCGGCGTTCGCACGAACAGGCCCACCCCCATCCACTGCTCAAGTGAACGTATCCTGCGGCTAAACGCTGGCTGGGTAATATGACGAGCGTCTGCAGCACGTACGAAACTACCGTGCTCCGCTAGGGCGATGAAATCTTCAAGCCAAACAAGTTCCATAGGCAATGCCATTTCAGCATGGGGTTGCGCAGTAATAGCATTGGTTGCCTTGAATTACCACGGTTATTGTTAAGCACTAAACCGATAGAGGAATGCCCTATGCGCATCGTTGAAATCCGCGAAAAAACTGTTTCCATTGCGTCGCCCATCGCCAACGCTTATATCGACTTTTCTAAAATGACGTGCTCCGTGGTCGCTGTAGTGACCGACGTAGTACGTGATGGTAAACCCGTGATTGGCTACGGGTTTAACTCGAATGGACGCTATGGGCAGGGAGCGCTGATGCGCGACCGTTTTTTGGATCGCATTAGCGAAGCTGACCCAGAAAGCCTTATCGATCAAGAAAATAACAACCTTGATCCGTTTGCTATCTGGAAAACCTTAATGACCAACGAAAAGCCCGGCGGCCACGGTGAGCGATCCGTAGCGGTAGGCACAATCGACATGGCCGTTTGGGACGCCGTGGCTAAAATCGAAGGCAAACCACTCTATAAGCTGTTGGCCGAACGTTACCGTAACGGCGTTGCCGACGATAAAGTTTGGGTATATGCAGCGGGCGGTTATTACTATCCCGGTAAAGACCACAGCAAACTACAAGATGAAATGCGCAGCTATTTAGACCGCGGTTATAACGTCGTCAAAATGAAGATTGGCGCAGCACCGCTTGAAGAAGATTTACGCCGCATTGAGGCGGTGATTAAGGTTGTGGGTGACGGCAGCCGCGTTGCCGTTGATGCTAACGGTCGCTTTGACCAAGCCACCGCTATCGCCTATGCCGAAGCGCTAAAGCCTTATAATCTATTTTGGTATGAAGAAGCTGGCGATCCGCTTGATTACGCTCTTCAGGCAGAGCTTGCTAACCATTACGAGCTGCCTATGGCGACCGGCGAAAACCTTTTCTCGCATCAAGATGCACGCAACTTGTTACGCCACGGCGGCATGCGCCCTGACCGCGACTTTGTTCAGTTTGACTGTGCACTCTCTTACGGCTTAGTTGAATACATGCGCACGCTGAAGGTAATGGAAGATCTCGGCTGGTCATCGCGCCGCGTCGTTCCCCATGGCGGCCACCAGATGTCATTGAACATTGCGGCCGGCCTGCATTTAGGTGGCAACGAGTCGTATCCGGATGTTTTCCAACCCTTTGGTGGTTTCGCTGACGGCATTCAAGTTGAGAATGGCTATGTCGGCCTGCCGGATATCCCAGGCGTAGGCTTTGAAGCGAAGTCTAAACTTTACGCGGTCATGCGTGAACTAGGTGAGGGCTAAGGGTTAGGGCTAAGCGCGAAGGCGCTTAATCAACCAGCGCGGCCGCCTCTTCAATACCTACCGAGACGAGTCTCGATACGCCGGGCTCTTGCATGGTCACCCCCATCAAGCGCTCGGCGGCTTCCATGGCAATTTTATTGTGGGTGATGTAAATAAACTGAACGTTCTCAGACATCTCTTTCACCAGCTTGGCGTAACGTCCAACGTTAGCGTCATCCAGCGGCGCATCCACTTCATCTAGCATACAAAAAGGCGCAGGATTAAGCTGAAAGATTGCAAACACCAGCGACAATGCCGTCAGCGCTTTTTCTCCGCCTGAGAGTAGATGAATGGTGCTGTTCTTCTTGCCCGGCGGGCGTGCCATGATCGCCACCCCCGTTTCCAACAAATCATCGCCCGTCAGCGTTAACCATGCTGCACCGCCGCCAAACACGCGCGGAAACAAAACTTGCAGCCCGGCATTCACCTGATCAAAGGTCTCCCGAAAGCGTATGCGCGTTTCTTGATCAATACGCTTAATCGCTCTTTCTAGCGTTTCCAGCGCTTCAGTCAACTCAGCGTGCTGCGCCTCTAAATAATTACGTCGCTCAGCCTGCTGATCGTACTCTTCAATAGCGGCAAGGTTGATTGCCCCTAAGCGGCGTATCTTATCGGTGGTACTTTCCAGACGCTCTTGCCAACTCGTTTCAGTGGCCTCCTGTGGCAGCTGTTCGGCAAGCGTTTCGGCGTTATGGCCTAATTCTGCCAACTGCTCATCCTGAGTGGCGGCTTTCAAGGCCAGCGCCTGCACATCCATGCGCCGCTGCTGAAGCTGCTCGCGACTCTGCTCCAGATTGCGCTCATGTTGCTGACGGGCAAGCTCATCATTGCGCAGCTGTTCTGCCAGCGCTTGAGCCTGCTGGCGAGTTGCATTTAAGCGCCCTTCCTGCTGCTCACGCTGATGCAGCAGCTCTTCAAGCTCTTCGCCTGCCAGCTCATCGGGCTCAACCAGCATTTCACGAGACTCTTCCAACTCGGCAATGCGCAGCGATAGACGTTCTTCAGAGTCGCTGGAACGCGACTGCTGCGAGCGCAGGCTAGCGCGCTCGGCATTCAAGCGTTCGCGCTCAAGCGCCAGCGCCTGCTGCTGCGCTTTAAGCGGCGAATGCTGCTGAGTCAGCTGGTCACGCTGTTTGCGCAAAAAGCGGCGCTTCTCCGAGGCCTGCTCGCGTCCTTCTGCGGTGCTTTCCAACTGCGCCATCGCCTCGTCCCAGCGTGCGCGCTGCTCATCTAAGGTAAGTACTAACTCCGCCTCATCCTCTTGCAGCTGGGCAAGCTCTTCATCCAGCTCCGTCGCGCGGCCGGCTAAATGCTCAAGGCGCTGAGCGAGGCTGCGCTCTTTTACCGCTAGCTGCTGTAGGCTCGCGGCGTGGTTGCGTTCTTGCTCAGCCTGCTGATCGCGGGCTTGATCTAGCGCCTCAATAGTCTCACTGACGGCTTCACACTGCTCTTCGGCCAGCGCTAGCGCTTCTTCTTCGCTCTCACGACGCTCATTGAGCTCAGCGTAGCGTCGACGGATAAGCAGCAACCCATCAATACCCTCGCCGTTGGCCTGTTGATGCAGCCAGCCACGGCCTAGCCAAACGCCGTCGCGGCTCACCACGCTTTCGCCGGGTGCTAGGTGCGCGACCTGCTGCTGCGCCTCGGCAGCCGTTTCCGTGTAGTGAATACTTGCTAACCATTCACTCAGCGCCCCCGCGCCTTTCACTAGGCTATCCAGCCGCTGGCCCGCGGCTGATGGTGCTGGCGACGCTTGATCAATCAAACACCAGTCGGTAGCCAGCGCATTAGGCAAGGCGGCGAGCTGATGGCTAGCAACCAGGCGAGCATTAAGCCACGGCGCTAGAAGCCAAGAAGTAAGCGCTTCCCAACCGGGTGTCACTTGAAGTACCTCGCCCAGCTGAGGCGCCTGTTCGAGACCCAGCGCTTCCAGGCGAGCCCCAATCTCAGGGTCATGGTCCGCCAGGGCCGCATCCATCAGCGCTTGAAGGGAGGCAAGCTCTCCCTGCTGCTGGCTTAACGCGGCACGCTGTTGATCCCGTGATTGGGAGGCCTGCTGATACGCTGCTTTAGCATCGCTGTAGCGCTGCTGCCACTGGTCGCGCCCGACGTGAAAGTTGTCGGCCTGCTGCTGAGCATCCGCTAGCTGCGTGTGGCACAAAGCGTGCTCATCGCGCAGCTCGGTGAGATCAGCCACCTCGCTACGCTGCTGACGGCGGCGCTGGTTTTCAGCCTGCAAACGCTGGATCCGTTGCTCAAGATCCCGCAGTTGATCCTGGCTTCGCTCAGCATCGCGGCTGGCATCGCGCCAGCGCGTTTCAGCGTCGGCCCACTGCTGCTCGACCGCTTCCAGCGCTGGAGAGGCATCGGCCAGCGATTGCTCCAGGCGCTCAAGCTGCTCTTCCAATGCGTCGTGTTCAGGCTGCAAATCGTCAAAGCGTTCATCAATCGCGGCTAAGCGAATCTGATCACCTTCGCTAACGCGCCGCTGCTCGTCTAACTCACCGCGGGCGGTGGCGATATCGCTGGCCAGCTGCGCTTCACGGCTGCGGCGGTGGGCCTGGTCTTGCTCCAGCCGAGCAATGCGCGTGGTAGTTTCAAAGAACTGCTGCTGATGACGATCGAGTACCTCAGATAGCTCGTCATGTTGCTCGCGGGCTTGTTCCAGCCGTGTTTCGCATTGGCGAACGCCAAAGACATCTTTTTCAACGGCGATTTCCAGCTCGCGAACGCGATTTTCTTGATGTGACTGTTCGACGCGCAGAGTTCGGCCGCGTAATAGCGCAAGCTCACCTTTGAGACGATACTCCAGCTGTTTCAACTCTTGATAACGCTTGGCGGCTTCAGCCTGGCGCTTAAGCCGATCTAACTGTTTATCCAGCTCTTCGCGAATATCGTTAAGACGTTCCAAATTCTCCTGGGTCCGCCGCATGCGGTTTTCGGTTTCCCGGCGGCGCTCTTTGTACTTGGAGATGCCCGCGGCTTCTTCTAGCGTCGAACGTAGATCATCGGGGCGAGCTTCAATCAGGCGCGAAATCATGCCCTGGCCGATAATCGCATAGGAGCGCGGCCCCAGGCCGGTGCCCATAAACAGGTCGGCGATATCCCGACGCCGGCACTTTTGGCCGTTGAAGAAATAGTTGGACTGACCATCGCGGGTTACGAGTCGTCTAACGACAATTTCAGCATACTGGGCATAGATACCGCCCATGCCGCCGTCGCGATTATCAAATTTGAGCTCGATGGATGCTTGGCTGATAGGTTTACGGCCGGTCGAGCCGTTAAAAATGACGTCGGCCATGGATTCGCCGCGCAGCGTTTTCGCCGAAGATTCGCCCATCACCCAGCGCACGGCGTCAATAATATTGGATTTTCCACAGCCGTTGGGCCCTACGATGGCGGTCATATTGCCATCAAAAGGCACCGTCACAGGGTCGACAAAGGACTTAAAGCCGACTAAGCGTATGGAGGTTAAGCGCATAGCAAGGCCACGCCTTGGTTATTCAAAACAGAGCTGCTCAACAAACGGCTATTTAAGTGCATGGCTGTTCACTACTTCGTCGACGTTTTCTTCAGGCCCTTCGGAAGCCGCACTCATGCGCTCTTGGGCGATGCGAATAGCCTCTCGCAGCGAGGCGGCGGTATCCGTATCGGCACTATTAGCGACCGCGCGGCGCCAGCGGTCAGTCGCTTGTTCGTAATCGCCATTATCAAAGGCGTGCAGACCCAACATCCCTAGCACGGTGGGCTCATTCGGGTCTTTGGCCAGCGTTTCATCGACCAGCGCCTGTACCTCATCGGTAAGCTCTCGCCCGGCCATAAAAAAACGAATCTGTGCGAGCTGAGCCAGCAGCGGCGGAAGACGCCCTTCAATCTCAATCAGGCGCTCCAAGGCACCAACGGCCTGAGGCATCTGCCCCGTTTCGCGATAAAGCGGAAACAGCGTGCCCCACACATTGGGATTGTTCGGCTGGCGTTCCGCCTGCAATTGCATACGCTCAATATACATATCAAGCGACCCTTCCGGGTCTTGCTGCACGGCTTGCCGCACCGCCAGAAGTATTAGATCGCCTTCAGCGCCCTTTTGCTGATACCACACCACGCTAACCGCCACCACCGCTACCATTATCAGCGGCACCGCTAAACGCCCGGCGTGGGCAGGTTTAAGCGGGCGCTGCTCGCGCACGGCAGTGTCTTCCAGCAGGCTACGCTCTAGCTCCAAACGGTCTTCTTCAAAGCGTTCGACATCAATGTCGCCACGCTCATGTGCAGCTTCTAGCGAGGCAAGACGACGCTTGAAAATAGCGACATTCTGTTCGTCGGAGACGTCGTTGGCTTCAAACTGGCGCTGCTGCTCATGCAGTGCACGCGCATTCCTGAGCGGCGATACTAACAGCCATAGCGCAGGTAGCAATAAAACGGCAATCGCAATCCAAAGCAGCGTCATGAAGGCCTCTTACGGTTAATCAGCGCTTCAACACGCTGGCGCTCTTCCGCACTTAGCGCTTTGGAAGAGGCATTACGGCGGGCGCGGATCATCAGTAAAACCACCAGCGCTCCCAGCATTACCAGCGCAATGGGCAACCCCCAAAGCAGATACGTGCGGTTCTCTAAGCGCGGATTGTACAGAATATACTCACCAAACCGCTGCACCATATAATCAACAATTTCGATATCCGACCGGCCTTCTTGCAGCAGCTGGTAAACGCGATCGCGCATGTCTGCGGCAATCGGCGCGTTAGAGTCACCGATGGCCTGGTTTTCACACAGCGGGCAGCGCATGGCGGCGGTTAAATCGTGATAACGCGCCTGCATCACCGGGTCATCAAATTGACGCAGCTCAATTCCACCCGCCGCCGCACTAGAGGCGACGATCATTATCAGCATTGCTGCAACGGCACGCATTAACGCCATTTTTCCACCTCCGGAAGAATCCGCTCGCGCACGTCATCCGGTGATATATAGCCTTTGTGGTGATAGCGAATCACACCGTTGGCATCGACAATAAACGTTTCCGGCGCACCGTAAACGCCAAGATCAAAGCCTAGCTCGCCCTGGGGATCAAAAATATTGGCCTCAAACGGGTCGCCAAATTCGTTGAGAAACGCTAAGCCCTTCTCGCGGATATCACGATAGTTGACGCCCATCATACGAACATCGTGATCCGCCAACTCTAAAAGCTGCGGCATCTCTTGCTTGCACGCGGGGCACCACTCGCCCCAGACGTTCACCAACGTCACCTCGCCTTCCAGCAGCGTTTGGTCAACGCGCTGATGTTCATCGCGCAGCGTGACTGCCTCAAAGCTTGGGAACGGCCGCTCCATGAGCGCTGAATCGCGCTGCGAAGGGTCCAGCGACAAACCTTTGTAAAAGAACAGGGCTAAGCCTAAAAAACACAGCGGCAGCAGTAATAGCAGTAACCGTCGTTTCATAGTGTGACCTTCTGCGCAGCATAGCGCTGGGCGGTCGAAGCGGGTATATCACGCGCTATGGCGACACGGCGATAGCGCTTATCGAGCACTGCAAGCACTCCGCCAAAGGCCATCAATAAGGCGCCCAGCCAGAGCCAGCGCACAAACGGCTTGTACTGAACACGCACTGCCCAGCTACCGTCGCCCAGGTCTTCGCCCATTGCCACGTATAGGTCGCGAAATAGCCCCGGCCGCAGGGCGACCTGGGTCATCGGCATACCCGTCGCTAGATAAAGACGCTTTTCAGGGCGCATAGTGAAGCGGCGCCCTGACTCGCCGCGCTGCACCTGAATTATCGCAGTATCGGCCAAAAAGTTAGCACCGCGACGCTCGGTCAGTTCGCTCATGGTGAACTGATAGCCCGCTACTTCTACCGTGGTGCCTGGCGACATGCGCACGTTGCGTTCAATGTTGTAGTTAGAAACAACGGTCACACCAACAATGGTGACAGCTACGCCCACGTGGCCCAGCACCATGCCCCAGTAGGACAGTGAAAGCTTGCGTAGCCCCGCAGAAAACGAGCGGGCATGACGGGTTTTATCAACAATATCGCGCAGTATCGGCAGCACAACCCACAGCGCAGAGACAATGCCTAGAGAGACCAAAAGATTCCACTCGCCGCGATATAGCAGCGGCATTACTGCCCCAATGATCAGCGCCGCAGCGCCCGCCCACCAAAGCTTATGGATAAGGTCTTTAGCCGCCATACCTTTCCAACGGGCGGCCGAGCCAAGGCCCATAAACACACACATCATCACGGTTAATGGCACAAACAGCGCGTTAAAGTAAGGCGGCCCCACGCTGATTTTTCCAAGGTTGAGAGAATCTAGAATCAACGGGTAAACGGTGCCGAGTAAAACAGTCACGGTCATAATGACGAGAAACACGTTATTGATCAGCAGCAGCGCATCTCGGGAGAGCCAGTTGAAGCCGATGCTATGGCTCACACGCGGTGCGCGCAGAGCGAACAGCAGCAGTGACAGCGTTACCGTAATGGCTAACAGAATCAAAATAAAGAGCCCACGGTCGGGGTCGTTGGCGAAAGCGTGCACGGAGGTTAATACGCCGGAGCGCACTAGAAAAGTCCCCATCAGCGACAGCGAAAAGGTCGCAATCGCCAGCAGCACAGTCCAGCTTTTAAAGGAGCCGCGTTTCTCGGTCACCGCCAGCGAATGGACCAGCGCGGTACCGGTTAGCCAAGGCAGCAGTGAGGCATTTTCAACGGGGTCCCAAAACCACCAGCCACCCCAACCAAGCTCGTAATAAGCCCACCAGCTGCCCAGCGCGATTCCTACGGTCAAAAATGCCCACGCTACATTGGTCCAAGGCCGCGCCCAGCGAGCCCAGGCCGCATCTAGTCGACCGCCCAGCAGCGCCGCGATGGCAAAGGCGAACACCACAGAAAAGCCCACATAGCCCATATAAAGCATTGGCGGATGAACGATAAGCCCAATGTCCTGCAGCAGCGGATTCAGATCAGCGCCATCGGGCGGCATATTGGGCAGCAATCGTTCGAAGGGATTAGAGGTGATCAGAATAAACAATAAAAACCCACCGCAAACCATGCCCATTACGCCCATCACTCGGGCGACCATATCCCGCGGCAGGCTACCGGTGAACCTACTCGCAGCAAACCCCCAGCCTGCCAGCATCAAGCTCCACATCAGCACCGAGCCCTCATGATTGCCCCATACCGCACTGAATTTGTAATACCAGGGCAGCAGCGAGTTGGCGTTATTGGCCACGTTCGCCACGCTAAAATCGTCGAGCATATAGCTTGCGGTTAAACAGCCGTAGGCAATGGCGACAAACAAAAACTGCCCCGCCGCCATCGATTGGCCGTAGGCCATCCATAGAGGCCGCCGCGTCGCCGCGCCGGCAAGCGGCATCACTGCCTGCACCACCGCCATGAGCAGCGCAATAATCAGCGCAAAGTGGCCAATTTCAGGAATCATTGTGATGAACATGTGCACTCCGAATTGGCACTGGCTGGTTGGCAAGCAGGCGCAATCGCACCATTACTTGTCGGCGGCACTGGTCTGATAGTCGGCAGGCGAATAACCCGCCTCTTTCAACGCCTGGGCCACTTCCGGCGGCATGTAATTTTCATCATGGCGAGCGAGGACTTTATCGGCGTACAAATGGCCGTCGGCCTGAAGCTCACCCACCACTACCACGCCTTGGCCTTCACGAAAAAGGTCGGGCAAAATTCCGCTGTAAACGACCTGAAGATCATCGACATAGTCCGTAACGGTAAATTCGACGTCCAGGCTGTCAGGATCGCGGGCCACCGAACCTTCTTTGACCATCCCACCGGCACGAATTTGTCGCGCCATGGGGGCATCACCCTGGGCGATCTGTACCGGACTAAAAAACAGATTAATATTAGCGCGCAGCGCGTAAAGCGTTAGCCCCACGGCGATCGCCGCCAGCGACACCAAGCCTAGGATAACCCACAGCTTCTGTTTTCGTTTAGGCGTCATGACGTACTCCTTTCGAGCGCCTGGCGCGCCGTCTCAAGACCCTAAGCAATTGACGCTGTTCAAGGCGCGCATGCCAAGCGCTGGCGAGCAGCAGCAGCGCCGTGACACCCCAAGCAGACCAAACGTAAGGTGCATGGCCACCCATGGCGAGAAAGTCAGAAAAGGAAGTAAATGCCATTAGCGCGCCTTCTTCGTTGCAGTGCTCAACATCGGGTCTGTCAGCAACTCTTGCACCCAGCGTTTACTGGCTTCTCGCCGTAGAATCTCGCTACGCGTGCGCATTAGCGTTATCGCAATAAAGAAGCAGTAAAAACCCAACAGCATAATGACCAACGGCAGCCACATTTGTGTAGGCATGGTCGGGCGCGAGGTTAACGTAAATGAAGCCGTCTGGTGCAGGGTATACCACCAATCAACCGAATACTTAATGATGGGAATATTGATGACACCCACCATCGTCAGCACCGAGGCTGCACGGGACCCGCTGTCGCGCCGGGTAAACGCGCTGCGTAAGGCGATGACCCCGATATACAGAAACAGCAAAATCAGCATAGAGGTGAGCCGCGCATCCCACATCCACCAGGTACCCCAGGTAGGCACGCCCCACACAGCACCGGAAAACAGCGCCACAAAGGTCATCACCGCCCCGAACGGCGCCATCACTGTCGCCGCCATGTCGGCCACTTTAATTTTCCAAACCATAAACACCAGGCCCGACACGGCCATAGCGATAAAAATAGATTGGGCTAAAAAAGCAGCCGGCACGTGTACATAAATAATCCGAAAGCTGTTGCCCTGCTGATAATCCGCAGGCGCAAATGCCAGCCCCCATAGTGAACCAACGACCAACAGCAGCACCGCTGCAGCCCAAAACCACGGCTGCATCTTGGCACTCATGCCATAGAACCACCGAGGTGATCCCAGCTTATGTATAAAGGCCCACATAGCGTGTTCTATCCTCAACCGTTAATACTAATGCGCAGTGATGCGGCAATCGCCCACGGCGCCAGCATAAGCGAGGCGGCAAGCAGCGCGCCCAAAATAGCTAAATGTGCGGCAACACCGCTACCGACAATAGCCGCCTGCACCGCGCCCACCCCAAAAATCAATACCGGGATCGTCAGCGGCAGCACCAGCAGCGAGAGCAGCACGCCGCCGCGCGCCAGGCCGACGGTTAACGCGGCGCCAATCGCGCCAATCAAACTCAGGCTGGCCGACCCCAGCGCAAGCGACAGCGCTAGCACGGCGTAGCTGCCGGTGGGCAACGACAGCATAACGCCTAATAGCGGCGCTATCAGCGCTAAGGGCAAGCCAGTTAGCAGCCAGTGAACGGCCACTTTTGCTAGGCTTAGCGCGGCCAACGAGTGCGGGGCCAGCAACAGCTGCTCAAGACTACCGTCGTCATAGTCGCTGCGAAACAGGCTATCGAGTGACAGCAGCGCGGCTAATAGCGCCGCCACCCAGAGCAAGCCCGGTGCAATAATTGCCAACAGCGCAGGGTCGGGCGAAATAGCCATTGGAAACAAGGTAATCACGAGCGCAAAGAACACTAAAGGATTAAGAATTTCACCGCGACGGCGAAGCAATAGCGTTAAATCACGCAGCAGCGTGGCTTTTACCGCGATCATTAGCCCGCCCTTATGGTCGAGCAATGGCGCTACTGGGCCGATCGCCGAACTATCCAAACAGCCAAGCGCTGAAGGCTGTGAAGCGCTGCTGGAAGCGTAGCTCAGCGGGCGGCTTGAAGGACTTTCTGAAGAGCCATTGGACGTGCTATGCAACGCGGTCTCCTTCTACCCCAGCGCTACCTGCCTCAGCAGCGGCGAGGCGGGCAGATCGTGGTGTGTGGTGACGAGTACGCAGCCACCTGCCTTTGCATGCGCAACAAGCTGTCTTTCAAGATCAGCAATGCCGTTACGATCAATCGCGGTAAAGGGCTCATCCAATACCCACAGGGCTCGCGGCGTCAGCGTTAACCGCGCCAATGCCACTCGCCGCTGCTGACCCGCCGACAGCTGCCCGGTAGGCACTTCTTCAAAACCTGCCAGCCCGATGCTTTCAAGCGCATTCAAGCGCTGTTCCTCGTCGTCTTTTTCACCGCTCAGCGCCTGATACCACGCTAAATTTTCTAGCGGCGAAAGCCCCAACTTTATGCCGGGGGCATGCCCCAAATAAAGCAGGTTAGCAAGAAAGTGGTCACGAGCCTTGCTCATTACCGTGCCATTCCAGAAAAGCGCGCCCTGATAGTCGCTGAGCTGCCCAGAGAGGATCTTGAGCAGCGTTGTCTTGCCGCAGCCATTAGGCCCTTCAATACGCACGACTTCACCGCTATGAATATCCAGATCCAGCCCTTTAAATAGCCAGCGGTCATCACGTTCACAGCCAAGTCCTCGGGCTTGTAGATGCAGGCTCAAGCGTCACTCCAGGCACATTGATTTCGCATCGAACTCTACACGGAAAGCTCCTTTCTCGCCACTTGCACAACCGGCCATCAACCAGTGGACAACGGACTCCAATGATCAATAAGACGAATTACCACTAGCACTGTATGCAAAAACAGGCCTATACTAAAACCACTGTATGGAAAGACATGTTTTGTGCGATTCAGCGTCGCCTGCACCGCTAAAGCGATTGCCTGCAGTCAATGTTTAAGGTCGCTATTTTCAAGTTCACTACGCATGAACGAAGCCTAACCAGCCGGCGTAGCAATGGAGATTCCCAAATGACGATATCAATGGCAGCATCTACCGCTACGCTCACTCATAGGCAACCACTACCGCGCCCTTATGCATTGACGTCTAACGTTACGCGGCACAATACCTATGCACTTAAAGTACGCGGCAATGCGATGCGCGATTGCAACTTATTCGATGGCGATGTCATTATTATTCGGCGCTACCAGCACGATACCCAAACAGAAACCGCCGTTGCCGAAATCAATCAGCAGAAAATAGCGCTGAAGCAGCTCTCCATAAGCCGTTCTGGCGTACAGCTATGGCCAGAAGATGCGCTTCAGCCAGCGCTTTTTTTGCATAATCGGGATATTCAGGTGCTTGGTATGGTGATGGGTGTTGAACCTCATGTGAGCAAGTCTGCTATTACGGAGCATTAATGCGTTACCGGGTTCCCAAACTGCCTGCATCAATATGGCATACGGCTGACATTGACGTAGAAAAGAGCCAATTTATAACCTGGATATGTTGCGCCCCTGACATTGGTGCGTTCAGCACTCTATTCAATGCCGCTAAAACGGCACACCCCAATGCGAGCCATCACTGCACCGCCTACATTGCAGGACCACCGGGCGAGCAGAACTTCATTGGCTTTTCTGACGATGGTGAGCCTGGCGGCACAGCCGGCAGGCCGATGTATCAGGTGCTGCAAGGCAGCCAACTTGGCCACATTGGCTGTGTCGTCATTCGTTATTTTGGTGGTACAAAGCTAGGTACCGGTGGATTAGCTCGCGCCTACGCCCAGGCAGTCAGCCATGCGCTTGAGACACTGCCCACCTGCGAGGTCATTGAACGCGATATTTACACTCTACGGCTGAGCTTTGCCCATGAAGCGATTGCTCGCGCCTGGTGCGAAGAACGTGATGTTCCTATTGAGCAAGCCAATTACGATGGAAACGGCGTCCGCTTAGCCGTTGGCTGGCCACGCGACTGCCCGCTCGACTTTTCCCCGCTGGAAAACCGCTTAAAGAGCACGATTGAGTTTCATACCGCCCCTCCATAAAAAACGCGACAGCTGAAATTTTCAGCATGCCGCGCTCTAATCGCTAGCGCTTCAACTCTGCGCTAAAAACGGCCTGATGACGCACCTTGATACGCGTGGGTTGATTAGCCCAGGTATTTAATCATTACCCCGGCAGCTACCGCTGATCCAATCACCCCGGCCACGTTGGGCCCCATGGCGTGCATCAATAAAAAATTATGCGGATTGGCCTCAAGCCCTACTTTATTAGCCACCCGGGCCGCCATAGGCACAGCGGAAACGCCGGCGGCGCCAATGAGCGGGTTGATGGGCATTTTACTCACCAGGTTCATGAGCTTGGCCATTAATACCCCGGCAGCCGTACCAATACCAAAGGCGACAATACCCAGCCCGAGTATCCCCAGCGTCTCAAATGCCAGAAAGCTCTCGGCCATGAGCTTAGAGCCCACGGACAAACCTAGAATAATCGTTACGATATTGATCAGCGCATTTTGCGCGGTATCCGACAAGCGTTCGACCACCCCACATTCACGCATCAGATTACCAAAGCAAAACATTCCCAGAAGCGGTGCGGCATCGGGTAAAAACAGCGCAACCAAGATCAACAGCATCAGCGGGAAGATGACTTTTTCCAGCCTAGACACCGCCCGTAGCTGCGTCATTTTGATTTGACGCTCTTTTTGAGTGGTTAAAAGACGCATGATCGGCGGCTGAATCAAGGGCACCAATGCCATATATGCATAGGCTGCCACGGCGATCGCACCCAGCAGCTCCGGCGCTAGCACGCTTGATACGTAGATAGACGTCGGGCCATCCGCGCCACCGATAATACCAATAGCGGCCGCCTGATTAAGCGAGAAATCCATCACCCCCATGGAGGTGAGCACCACGGCGCCAAACAGCGTGGCAAAAATACCAAACTGAGCGGCCGCACCTAAAAAAAGCGTGCGCGGATTGGCCAGCAAGGGGCCAAAATCGGTCATGGCACCCACGCCCATAAAGATAATCAGCGGCGCAATACCCGAGCCAATCGCCACTTTATAGAAGTTATACAGCATACCGTCGCTGTAGCCGACGCTCGTGGCAATGTCTCGCGCGGCACGTAGCTGGTCTGGCGCAACGCCATCGTGGGCGATCACTTTCAGCGATTCTCGCCATGTTTCAAGACCGCTAACAGGATCCAGCGTTGCGCCTAGCGCTGCTGCTATCTGCTGCAGCACCACAGGTTTAGCAACGTCAATGGCCTGATCTAACGCTGAAAGCGCCAGCCCTGCTTCGGGTATGTTGGCAAGAATGCCACCAAAGCCAATCGGCACTAACAGCAGCGGCTCAAACTTCTTATAAATGGCCAGATAGAGCAGCAATAGTCCCACTAAGATCATTGCCGCCTGGCCAAGCTCAAGGTTATACAGCCCCGAGCCTTCCCATAAGGTTACTAGTTTATCCATTACCGAGCGCCCTTAGAGTTCGATCAGCGTATCGCCTACGGCGACGCTATCGCCTTCGCTGACGTTAACCTTAGACACAGTGCCTGCGCTGCTAGCACGCACTTCGGTTTCCATTTTCATCGCTTCCAGGATAATGACGACATCACCATCAGCGACCTGATCGCCAGGACGCACATTCACTTTGAAAATATTGCCTGCCAGCGGCGCATCGATGCTTTCCCCGCTAGGCGCAGGTGAAACCTGAGCAGCGGCGGTCGTTGCGCTTACCGCTTGCTCCTGCACCTCGCCTAGCTCGCCCCCTTCAGAGACTTCCACCACGTAGGCTTTGCCATTGAGCTTAACGGTATAGGTTTCTGGGCCACTGTTCGCGGCTGAGGGCTTACTTTCCACCGGGGCAGACTCTTTATTGGCGCTCGCTTGGGCCGCTTGAGGCACGGGTTCAAAAGCATTCGGATTGTCGCGATTCTTCAAAAACTTCAAACCAATCTGCGGAAATAGCGCATAGGTCAGCACATCGTCGGTGGCCTGCTTACCCTCTGCAAGCCGGATACCGTCCGCACTGGCCTTCTCTTTGAGCTCCGTAGCCAGCCTGTCCATTTCAGGCGCAAGATTATCTGCCGGGCGGCAGGTAATCGGCTCACCGCCCTCTAACACGCGCTTTTGCAGCTCAGCGTTAAAGGGCGCAGGTGCCGCGCCGTACTCACCTTTAAGCAGTGCCTGCACTTCTTTGGAGATAGATTTGTAGCGCTCACCCATCATCACGTTCATGACGGCCTGCGTACCGACAATTTGTGAGGTTGGCGTAACCAAGGGAATAAACCCCAGGTCTTCACGCACACGTGGAATCTCGCTCAGTACGTCGTCGAGCTTGTCTCCAGCGCCCTGTTCTTTAAGCTGGGCTTCCATGTTGGTCAGCATGCCACCCGGCACCTGGGCAATCAGAATACGCGAATCGATCCCCCGTAGAGAGCCCTCAAAGGCGGTATATTTTTTACGTACTTCGCGGAAATAACCGGCAATGTCTTCCAGCAGTTCAAGATCTAAACCGGTATCGCGGTCGGTGTCTTTTAGCATCGCGACCACCGACTCGGTAGGGCTATGGCCGTAAGTCATCGACATCGAAGAGATAGACGTATCAACGTTATCAATGCCCGCCTCGACTGCTTTTAGAATGGTCGAGGTTGAGAGGCCGGTCGTGGCATGGCAATGCAGGTGTATCGGGATCGACAGCTCTTTCTTCAGCCGAGTGACAAGATCAAACGCCGTGTAGGGCGTAAGCAGCCCCGCCATATCCTTGATAGCCAATGAATCTGCACCCAAACCGGCAATGGTTTTAGCGAGATCGACCCAGCTATCCAGGGTATGTACCGGGCTCACGGTATAAGAAATGGTGCCCTGAGCATGGCCTTCGACATTACGCACCGCCTGGATGGCACGCTCAAGGTTGCGCGGATCATTCATCGCATCGAAGACACGAAAAACATCCACACCGTTGGTTCTCGCCCGCTCGACAAACTTATCGACGACATCATCCGCATAGTGACGGTAGCCCAGCAGGTTCTGCCCACGCAATAACATGGCTTGGGGAGTATTCGGCATCGCCTCTTTTAACGCACGGATACGCTCCCACGGGTCTTCGCCCAGGTAACGAATACAGGCGTCATAGGTGGCACCGCCCCATGTTTCCAACGACCAGTAGCCAACCTGATCAAGCTTTTCAGCGATCGGCAGCATATCGTCCAAACGCATGCGCGTTGCAAACAGCGATTGATGGGCATCGCGCAGCACGACATCGGTAATGCCTAGAGAGCGTTTTGTTTCGTTCATGGTCTTGGCTCACAGTTGAGAATTGTAAGTTTGTAGTAAAAATAACAAAAAAATAGCCAAAAAGTAGCTTTAATGAAAAAAAACTAGAAAGTTAACTACGTCGTGTGGAGCGATAACGGTGCACTGCAGCACTGATGACGGCCATGACCTCGTCATCCGGCGAGGAAGATGCAGAAGAACTTAGTGACTTTCTACCCATATCCGCAGCGGCAGGCACCGGTTGAAAGCGGTCAATCAGCTTTGACATCAACGTGACGCTGACCACTAAAATAGCAAGAAAAACAAACACTACCCCCATTCCGAGCGCCATCAACGCTAGCCCGTCCTGCAATAGCTCTTGATCCTGCATAAGACGCTCTCCTTCGTTTATAAATGCTGCTCACAGACATATGATTACGCCACTGCAATGAAAGGCGCTTGGCGCAGTAAGGGGAATACACTAACCTGCCACACCCAGAATAGAATGCAATGGCGCGATAGTGGAAGTCATGGTTGTTAATTTACTACATAACGGAAGAATTGGCCTAGCCCCCATGGAGGGGGTAATCGATGCGCTCACCCGCGATCTCTTAACCCGTCAAGCAGGATTTGATTGGACCGTGACGGAGTTCGTGCGCGTGGTTGATGCATGCTTGCCGCCGCGGGTGTTTTATAAGCACTGCCCAGAGCTTGCTCAACCGCCAGTGGCAACCCCAAGCGGTATTCCGGTACATCTACAGCTGCTCGGCTCTGACCCTCGCGCTCTGGCAGCCAACGCGCGCCAAGCGCTCCATTTAGGCGCAGTGAGCGTTGATCTTAATTTCGGCTGCCCCGCCAAGCTGGTCAATCGACACGACGGTGGCGCTGCACTGTTACGCCAACCGGAACGTGTCTACCAAGCGGTTAAAGCCGTTGCTGACGCGCTGGACGGCGAGATCCCGGTGACTGCCAAGATTCGCCTAGGCTTCTCTAATCGGCGCTTAGCGGTGGCCTGCGCGCAAGCGACTGAAGCAGGCGGTGCGACGCATTTGGTGGTGCATGCACGCACCCGTGACGAAGGCTACCGCCCACCGGCGCACTGGGAATGGATAGGCAAGATTCGTCGACATGTCAGCATCCCGGTGGTCGCCAACGGCGATATATGGACGCTTGAAGATTACTGGAAAGCGCGCACGCTCTCGGGATGTGATGACGTCATGCTTGGACGCAGTGCGCTGGCAGACCCCTGGCTTGCACCGCGCATTCGCCATTGGCAGACAACCGGTGAGCGGCTGCCTGAAAGCAGCTGGGCGATGCGCGCAAGCGTACTTCAAGAGTATGCCGCCCTACAGCGCCAGCACCTGCCGGACCGCGTCGTCGTCTCTTTAGTGAAGCAGTGGCTTGCCCAAATGCGTCAAGGCAGCAACGAAGCTAACCAGAACTTTCAACGCGTTAAACGTCTCACCGACTTAGACCATTTGCTCGACAGCCTTGTGGTCGATGCTTAAACAAAACGAATGGCCAAAAAAAGCGCCCAGCCGCAAAAGCGGTGGGCGCTACACACGATCGCAAGACCGGGGCGCGAGCCATTTCCGGCCAGGCTACAAACAGGCTTGAAACAGAAAACCCGCCCTCAAGAGAGAGCGGGTTTAGAATCTGGTGCGCCCGGGAGGATTCGAACCTCCGACCCCCTGATTCGTAGTCAGGTACTCTATCCAGCTGAGCTACGGGCGCGTAATAACTGCACTTATCTTTACTGCATGTTGCTAACTAAAAAGTGGTGCGCCCGGGAGGATTCGAACCTCCGACCCCCTGATTCGTAGTCAGGTACTCTATCCAGCTGAGCTACGGGCGCATACTTAGTGTGCATTGGCGGAGAAGGAGGGATTCGAACCCTCGATAGGGCTATAAACCCTATACTCCCTTAGCAGGGGAGCGCCTTCAGCCACTCGGCCACCTCTCCTTAACGGCACGGCGCGAATATTACCGATTTAGGTTACTTCTGTCCAGCCCTTGGCCGATTTTTTTTCGCGCTGGCCTTACCTTACGCTCAAAACATCACATAATGATGTGCGGGCGTAAGCGTCACTCCACTTCGTTTTCGCTATTCTTTTCACGCTGAATGCGCTGATAAATCTCTTCACGGTGAACCGATACATCTTTCGGCGCATTAACGCCGATACGCACTTGATTACCTTTCACACCTAGCACCGTGACGGTCATTTCATCACCGATCATCAGGGTTTCGCCAACACGGCGAGTTAGGATGAGCATGGCTGATCTCCTTTTCAGACGTTTTACTGCGGGGCATATCAGCCGAAGGCAATACCACGATAGCTACACGGTATTGCCTACCACAAAAAGCATCGGCTCCTTGATACCTTAAATCTCCCGCTGAAAGAAAGCTCACCACCACACGGCAGTAAGTACTTCTTTAGCGTAGAAGAGTTAAGAGATTAGTGTTACTCAGACTCGACATCTGCTTTATCTAAGCCAAACGCTTTGTGTAGCGCATTGACGGCAAGTTCCATATGTTTCTCATCAATCACTACCGAAATTTTAATCTCGGAGGTTGAGACCATGCGAATATTGACGTTTTCATCGGCCAGCACGCGGAACATTTTCGATGCCACGCCCGCATGGGAGCGCATACCGACACCGACGAGCGATACTTTAGCGATATTATCATCGCCGCGCAGCTCACCGCCTCCCAAATCAGGAATCACCGTCTCTTCGAGCAGCTTTTTGGTAGCCTTGTAGTCACCTTTCGCGACCGTAAAGGTGAAATCGGTATAGTCACCGGCGGGGGCCACGTTCTGCACGATCATATCGACTTCGATATTGGCATCGGCAATAGGACCAAGAATACGCGATGCTACGCCGGGCACATCAGGCGTGTTCAGCAGGGTCAGTTTGGCTTCATTTTTGGTGAAGGCGATACCGGAGATTAGGGGTTCTTCCATTGCGTCCTCGTCTTTGTCTGCTTCTGCAACAATTAGGGTACCGGGGCCGTCTTCAAAGCTCGACAGCACCCGCAGGGGTACGTTGTACTTACCGGCAAACTCTACTGCGCGAATCTGCAGTATTTTTGAGCCCAGGCTGGCTAGCTCAAGCATTTCTTCAACGGTAATACGTTCTAAGCGCTGAGCCTTTGAGCATACACGTGGGTCGGTGGTGTATACCCCATCGACATCGGTGTAAATTTGACACTCATCGGCACCTAGCGCTGCGGCTAATGCAACCCCAGTGGTATCGGAGCCACCACGCCCTAGAGTGGTAATATTGCCGTTTTCATCAACACCTTGAAAACCAGCAACCACAACGACCTGGCCGGCATCTAAGTCCGCTTTTAGGTCGTCGGTCTCAATGCGCTGAATACGGGCCTTGGTATAGGCGCTATCCGTATAAATACCCACTTGCGCGCCGGTATGCGACGTTGCTGGCACGCCAATCTGCTGAAGCGCCATCGCGAGTAGTGAAATCGTCACCTGCTCGCCGGTAGACAGCAGCATGTCCATCTCGCGCGGGGCGGGCTCTTCATTCAGTGCCTGGGCCATGTCCGTTAGTCGATTCGTTTCGCCACTCATGGCAGAAACCACGACCACCACCTGGTGGCCTTGATCACGGAAACCTTTGACCTTTTCAGCCACGGCCTTGATGCGCTCGACAGAGCCCACCGAGGTGCCGCCGAACTTCTGTACGTATAGTGCCATATGCCGTTTTTCCTATGCGTTCGGAAATGGAGGATGAAATTTGTCGTACATATCTAACGACAAGGCCGGTAGCAATTCATGCTACCGGCCCTGGTGTTTAGTTAAGCGTGTTTTCTAGCCATAGAGGTACGCTCTTCAGCGCATCCGGCAGCGCGTCGGGCTGGCTACCTCCAGCCTGAGCCATATCGGGGCGACCACCGCCCTTTCCACCCACAAGCGAGGCAACATGATTGACCAGCTCACCGGCTTTCACGCGACCAGTCAGGTCTTGGGTCACGCCGGCAATGAGACTTACTTTGCCGGCTGCCTGATCGGCAACGCCAAGAATAACCACGCCGGAACCTAGCTTGTTCTTAATCTGATCAAGCATGCCACGCAGATCTTTTCCGGACACACCGTCTAGCTGGGTCGCCAACAGCTTAATCCCTTTGATCTCTTGGACCTGGCTAAGCATATCGCTGCCCGCGGCGCTGGCAAGCTTAGCTTTGAGCTGCTCAAGCTCTTTCTCAAGGCTGCGGTTACGCTCAACCAGCGACTCTACCCGCGCTTCGACCTGCTCTGGCTTGGTTTTTAAGCGATCACCCAAGCGCCCCAGGCAGGCTTCCTGCTCACGGAAGTAGGCCAGCGCGTTTTCGCCGGTAATCGCTTCAATACGGCGTACGCCCGAAGCAATGCCCACTTCGCTCATCACGTGACAGCAGCCTATATCGCCACTGCGCGCCACGTGGGTACCGCCACAAAGCTCAATAGAAAAGTCGTCAGAACCGATAGTCAGTACGCGCACGTTCTCTGCATACTTGGCTTCAAACAGTGCCGCTGCGCCTTTGGCTTTGGCCTGATCCAAGCTCATCTGCTCGGTTTTGGTCGCAGCGTTAGCCAGAATCTGCTCGTTGACCAGCCGCTCTACTTCCGCCAACTGTTCAGCCGTCATCGGTTCAAAGTGGCTAAAGTCAAAGCGCAGGCGTTCAGCGTTAACCAGCGACCCTTTCTGCTGCACGTGATCACCCAGCACCATGCGCAGCGCTTTATGCAGCAGGTGAGTGGCCGAATGGTTGCGAATAGTTGCAGCGCGCAGGCTGGCGTCTACTTCGCCACGCACGCTGGCACCGACGCTCAACGCGCCTTCCACCATCACACCTTGATGCAGATGATGGCCGCTCTGCTTTTGGGTATCCATTACCTGGAAGCGCCCGCCGTCTACGTACAGATAGCCAGTGTCGCCTACCTGTCCGCCCGACTCGCCGTAAAATGGCGTACGATCCAACACTATCGTGCCTTTTTGGCCGGCCTCGAGTGCAGACAGTGCATTGCCTTCACTGTCGACCAGCGCCGTCACTTTGGCCTGATCTTCTAAGCGGTCGTACCCGGTAAAGGCTGTCTCGCCATCCAATTCAATGGATGCACTGTAGTCGGCACCAAACTGACTGGCCGCTCGGGCGCGTTCGCGCTGCGCTTCCAGCTCACGCTGAAAACCGTCTTCATCGAGGGTGACACCACGCTCCCGGCAAACATCCGCCGTCAGGTCAAAGGGGAAACCATAAGTGTCATAAAGCTTAAACACAGTTTCACCCGACAGCACGTTACCATTCAGCTCAGCCAGCGCTGCATTCAATAGCCCCATACCGTGATCCAGCGTACGGGCAAACTGCTCTTCTTCTTTCAATAGCACGCGCTCGATTTGACCACAGGCTTCGCGCAACTCTGGATAGGCATCGCCCATTTCAGCGTCAAGCGCACCGACCAGCTTGTGGAAGAACGGGTCGACCGCACCTAGCTTATGGCCGTGGCGAATCGCGCGGCGAATAATACGCCGCAGCACGTAGCCGCGCCCTTCGTTGGAAGGCAGCACCCCATCGGCAATTAAAAAGGCGCAGGAGCGAATGTGATCGGCAATCACGCGCAATGAAGGCGTCGCCGTGTCCACATGGCCGGTTGCCTGTGAAGCTGCTTGCAGCAGGCGCTGAAACAGATCGATCTCATAGTTGGAGTGAACGCCCTGCATGACAGCAGCCACTCGCTCCAGGCCCATGCCGGTATCAATAGAAGGTTTAGGCAGCGGATTGAGCGTTCCCTGAGCATCGCGATCAAACTGCATGAACACTAAATTCCAGATTTCAATATAGCGGTCGCCATCTTCTTCCGGACTACCGGGAGGGCCGCCCCAGACCTCTGGGCCGTGATCATAGAAGATTTCTGAGCTGGGCCCGCAGGGGCCGGTATCACCCATCTGCCAGAAATTGTCCTCATCCAGCTTGGAAAAGCGTTCAGGGTCAATGCCCACTTCATCCTTCCAGATACGCTCAGCTTCGTCGTCACTGATGTGCACCGTTACCCACAGTTTTTCTTTAGGCAGCCCCAGCGTTTCGGTTAGAAACACCCAGGCAAAGCGAATAGCATCACGCTTGAAGTAGTCACCGAAACTGAAGTTACCCATCATTTCGAAGAAAGTATGATGACGGGCGGTATAACCGACGTTATCTAAATCATTATGCTTGCCGCCCGCGCGCACGCAGCGTTGCGCAGAAGTGGCGCGTACATACGGGCGCGGGTCGCGACCCAGAAACACATCTTTAAACGGCACCATACCGGCATTGGTAAACAGCAGCGTAGGGTCATTACCCGGCACTAGCGAGCTGGTTGGCACAATGGTGTGCCCCTGCTCTGCAAAGAAGGAAAGAAAGGCCTGTCTTATCTCTGCGCTTTTCATAGGGTATCCGTAACAAGAAAGCGTGGTGTCCCAGGGCGCTGTCACCGCTACCCTCAGGGGTCGCAAAGAAGCCATTATAGCGCAGTTGTCAAACGACTAAAGCCGCACTTAGTGGCAGAAATGCAATCAAAAAGATGCACAAGCCTATTAGAGCGCCATTAGAAATGTAAGAGACGATGTGGTTATACGCAGAAACGAAGATATTTCAGGCGCCTAAGAAGGCGTTAAAGGCAGGAAAGTGCGTAACGTATTTGTTCAAAATCGAAGCCACGGCTGGCTAAAAAGCGCTCTCGCCTGGCGCGCTCTTTGGGTGTTTCGCCAGCAGACGTAAAGCGCCGAGCCAAGGTTTCGCGCGCCAATTCAAACCAGTCAACCTGTTCGTTCGCCACCACCGACTCAAACGCAGCGCTAAGCGTTTCTTGGTCGACGCCGCGCTGGCGTAGCTCACCCTTAATACGGATAACGCCCTGACCACGCAAAATACGTGAGCGCACAAAGCTTGCAGCAAAGCGTTCGTCCGACTGGAACCCTTGCTCGATCAGCGTATCCAGACACTCATCGATAGCAGAGGGCTCAAAGGATTTTTTCGCCAATCGCTGTGCCAGCTCAGCGCGCGAATATTCGCGCCGAGCCAGCAAGCCGATGGCGATCACTCGTGGCGTAGCATCACGCTGCGAGGCAAACGCCATTAGGGTGCCTTATAGCAGATCGTCATCACCCGCATCTGTGTCAACCGCTGCCTCTACAGACGCCTCTTCCTTTTCCTTCTTGGGGTCCGGCTTGGCCAGTAACTGCTCGCGGATTTGCGTTTCGATTTCAATCATAATCTCAGGATGCTCTTCCAGATACAGCGCTGAATTAGCTTTACCCTGGCCTATTTTCTTACCCTTGTAGCTGTACCAAGCACCGGCTTTATCGACGAGGTTACACTGCACGCCCAGATCAATAACTTCGCCCGCGTGATAGATACCCTTGCCGTAAAGAATCTGGAATTCAGCCTGACGGAACGGCGGCGCCACTTTGTTCTTGACCACTTTGACGCGGGTTTCGTTACCGGTGACTTCATCACCAACCTTAACCGAGCCCGTACGGCGAATGTCGAGGCGCACACTAGCGTAAAACTTGAGCGCATTACCGCCGGTCGTCGTTTCAGGGCTACCAAACATAACGCCGATCTTCATACGAATCTGGTTAATGAAGATAACTAAGCAGTTGGCATTTTTGATATTACCGGTGATTTTACGCAGCGCCTGTGACATCAACCGCGCCTGTAGGCCAACGTGCGTATCGCCCATCTCGCCTTCGATTTCCGCACGCGGCGTCAGCGCTGCGACCGAGTCGATAACAATCACGTCAACACCGCCAGAACGCACCAGCATGTCGGTAATTTCTAGCGCTTGCTCGCCGGTGTCCGGCTGGGAAACCAGCAGGTCATCCAGATTAACGCCCAGTTTTTCAGCGTAGCTTGGATCAAGCGCGTGCTCGGCATCTACAAAGGCACACACTTTGCCCTGCTTTTGCGCCTGAGCAATCACTGAAAGGGTCAGCGTGGTTTTACCCGACGATTCTGGACCAAAGATTTCGCATACTCGTCCGTACGGCAGACCACCGATGCCGAGCGCGATATCCAGCCCCAATGAACCGGTGGAAACCGACGGCATGACTACACGCGGAGCGTCGCCTAGACGCATGACGGTGCCTTTGCCGAACTGACGGTCGATTTGGCTGAGTGCAGCGTTTAGCGCTTTAGTGCGGTTGTCATCCTGAGCCATTCAGTGATTCCTCATAACAAGCTGTATAATTAGCCAGTAGTATGCCAAAGATTCCGTCGTAAACAAATCCTCGACGACACTTTCTCACAATTATTTCGTATCGCCCGCATTTACCTGAGCATCCAAGCGCGCCACTAGCCCGGCTAGCGCCTGACGCACGGCCTGTTCACGCACTGCTGAGCGGTCGCCTGGAAAATGAAAACATTCCGCCTGCTGGGCATTGGCATCGCCCCACGCCAGCCATACTGTACCTACTGGCTTGTCCTCACTGCCACCGTCTGGCCCGGCGATACCGCTGACCGCAACGCCCAAGCCTGCACCACTTTCCCGGCAGGCACCAAGCACCATGGCGTTCACCACTTCTTCACTCACCGCACCATGCGCTGCCAGCATAGCGTCGGGCACGCCCAATAATCGGCTCTTCACCGGATTCGCATACGCTACATAGCCGGTCGTAAAATAGGCCGAGCTACCCGCAACCGCGGTAATCGCGCTGGCAACGCCGCCGCCCGTGCACGACTCAGCGGCGGTGACTTCTACCTTTAACTGCTGGCAAAGCCGCCCCAGCCGTTGAGCAAGCAGTGTTAAATCAAGATTTTTTAGGCTAGATACGCTGGTCACTATCGTCGCTCCTTCAAGTGAGTCGTCAGTTCAGCGTAGAATACTGCGTTTAGCTTTCTTAAAGAACTGACGTAAAGAAACCGCTCAAAGAACATGCCGTCGGTCGAGACGGCTTACGCTACGCTTAACCAGGACGCCCATGTCACAGGCCATCCCCGCTAATACGCCAATGATCACGCAATACTTAAAGATCAAACGTGAACATCCCGAGGTACTGCTGTTCTACCGAATGGGGGATTTTTACGAGCTATTTTTCGACGATGCTAAACGCGCCTCCGCGTTACTGGATATCACGCTTACCCAGCGCGGGCAGTCAGGCGGCAAACCTATTCCGATGGCTGGCGTACCCTACCACAGCGCTGAAGGCTACCTGGCACGCTTAGTTGCTGGCGGCGAGTCGGTGGCTATCTGCGAGCAAATTGGCGACCCAGCGACCAGCAAAGGCCCCGTTGATCGCCAGGTGGTTCGCATCGTCACCCCTGGCACGCTCCACGACGAAGCGCTGCTCGATGCGCGCCGCGACAACGTACTGGTATCCGTCTCCCCCGGCAAAGATAGCTGGGGCCTGGCATGGCTTGAGCTTTCCAGCGGCCGCTTCAACGTACTGGAAGTAGAGAGCGAAGCCGAAATGCTCGCCGAGCTTACGCGCCTATCGCCCGCTGAGCTGCTCGTACCGGAAAGCTTAACGCTGCCGGCTGCCTGGTCACAAAAACGCAGCCTGCGTCGTCAGGGTGAATGGCTATTTGATATAGACAGCGCTACCCGCAGCCTGTGTGATCAGTTTGAAGTCCAGGATTTGCGCGGCTTTGGCTGCGCGCATTTGACTACCGCACTGATTGCCGCAGGCGTATTGATCGATTACGCCCGCGACACCCAGCGCTCGCGACTGCCTCATGTCACTGCGATCAGCGTCGAAAATCGTGATGATGCGGTGGTCATTGACGCGGCCAGCCGGCGCAATTTAGAAATTGACATCAACCTCGGCGGCAATAGCGACAACACCCTGGCCAGCGTGCTGGATACCTGCACCACTGCCATGGGCTCGCGACTGCTCAAGCGCTGGCTCAACCGTCCCCTGCGCCAGCGCGAGATTGTCCAGGCTCGTCATGCAGGCGTGGCACTGCTCAGCTTAGATGCCGCCTACATGCCGCTTCGCGATACCTTGAGCGCCGTCGGCGACGTCGAGCGTATTCTGGCTCGCGTGGCACTGTATAGCGCCCGCCCACGAGATTTAGCACGCCTTAGAGACGCACTAGTAACGCTGCCCACGCTTGAACAGCAATTGAGTGAGGTAGAGAGCGGCAGTGCGTTGGACACCCTGCGCCCGCATATTCGCCCCTACCCAGAAATGGCCGATATGCTGAGCCGTGCGCTGGTCGAGAACCCGCCCGTGGTGATCCGCGATGGCGGCGTGATTGCTGACGGCTTTGACGCTGAGCTCGACGAGCATCGCGGCATGGCCGAAAACGCTGGCGACTATCTGATCCAACTCGAACTTCGCGAGCGCGAACGCACTGGCTTGGCGCACCTGAAAGTCGGTTATAACCGAGTGCATGGCTACTTTATTGAGTTACCTCGCTCCCAGGCACAGCAGGCGCCAGCCGACTATATCCGTCGCCAAACGCTGAAAAATGCCGAGCGGTTTATCATTCCGGAACTCAAAGAGTTTGAAGATAAAGCGCTGTCGGCCAAATCGCGCGCGCTGACGCGTGAAAAATGGCTTTATGACCGCCTGCTGGGTGATCTCAATGCCAGCCTGCATGCGCTACAAAGCACCTCTCAAGCCGTCGCTGAGCTAGATGTACTGTGCGCCTTTGCTGAACGCGCGGAGGCACTAGGCTGGGTTCGCCCAATGCTCAGCGAGGCCACCGGCATACGAATTGAAGCCGGGCGCCACCCTGTCGTTGAGCACGTCAGCGAAACGCCTTTTGTACCTAACGACGTCACGCTCACGCCTGATCAGCACATGCTGATCATTACCGGCCCCAACATGGGCGGTAAATCGACCTATATGCGCCAGACCGCGCTGATTGCGCTGCTGGCTCACTGCGGCAGCTTTGTGCCCGCCGATGCCGCTGAGATTGGCCCGCTTGACCGCATTTTCACCCGCATTGGCTCGTCGGATGATCTTGCTGGCGGGCGCTCTACCTTTATGGTCGAAATGACCGAAACTGCCAATATTCTGCATAATGCTACCCAGCAAAGCCTGATTTTGATGGATGAAATTGGCCGTGGCACCAGCACCTTTGATGGCCTATCACTTGCCTGGGCCAGCGCCGAACATTTGGCTAAAGGGCGTGCGCTAACGCTCTTTGCCACCCATTACTTTGAGATGACCGCCCTTCCGGAGCACATGGACGGCGTGGCCAACATCCATTTAACGGCCACCGAGCATGGCGACAGCATTGTGTTTATGCATCGCATAGAGGCAGGCCCTGCAAGCCAGAGCTATGGATTGCAGGTGGCTCAGTTAGCCGGCGTTCCTAATCATGTGATTAAACGCGCCCGTGAAAAGCTGGTCAGCTTAGAGCATCGTGATGTGGGCAACAGTACAAAGGCGCCGAGCACTGCGCCGCAGCAAAACGACTTATTTGCCGCAACACCTCACCCGGTGATCGAGGCACTTGAAAAGACGGATATGGATGATTTATCGCCGCGAGAAGCCCTCGCGCTGCTTTATCAATGGCGGGACTTGCTCTAATAGCTGCAATAGAAGACCATGCGGCGCTTGCCGCATGGTATGCGCACCTCTAGAATGTCATCAAACTTTTAGCTTATAAAAAACGGCTGATTTATAACCATTCACGATTAATCATGACCGGGACATATCCGGTCCCGCGAGAGGGATAGCAAGATGACGTTTGTCGTTACCGAGAACTGCATCCAGTGCAAATACACCGACTGTGTGGAAGTCTGCCCGGTCGACTGCTTCTATGAAGGCCCGAACTTTCTGGTTATTCATCCGGATGAGTGTATTGATTGCGCACTGTGTGAGCCCGAGTGCCCCGCCGAAGCGATATTCTCAGAAGATGAGTTGCCTGAAGGGCAAGAGGCCTTTATTGAGATTAACGCTGAGCTAGCAGATGTATGGCCGAACATAGCCGAAAGAAAAGATGCGCTACCCGATGCTGAAGAATGGGACGGCAAGCCAGGCAAGATGGAAAAACTAGAGCGCTGAGCGCAGCATTTTTCTTAACCTAGCATTTGTTAAACCAGCGGCTACGCTGGTTTTTTTATTCTGAGCTGGGGCCCATATAGGCAGTGCAATATAGGCAGGGTCAGGCATAAAAAAAGGCGACCCTTAGGCCGCCCACTCCAAGCACTTCCTCTGACCACTCCCTAGGTCACACCCCTCTCGGAAAACGTCCTTGCCAGTAATCACTCCACTAATTACCAGGCGCCTCCGATCTTTCATCCTATTGCATCCTGCCTAAAGCATCCCTGCCTCCCCTTGTCCTGATCGCATTGTGGCAGATCTCGGCGGCTTCTCAACATGACCATAACGCAAAAAGGCGAGTCATATCGACTCGCCTTTCAACGATTATAATTTAAAAAACAATAGCTTAAGTTTTAGCTAGCGGCAAATGTAGTATTTTCTTACCCTAACCAGAGCGATTTTCGTCGGAATTTGTACGACATCTCTTACAAAATTTTGAGACATCTCTTACAAACACCCTAATATTTCGCTCAATTTCAGCGATTTATTGGCCTTTAATCGCTTTTAGGCCAGGGTAGCTAACCTCGCCAAGCTCAGCCTCGATGACCAGCAAGCGATTATATTTAGCCACCCGGTCAGAACGGCATAGCGAACCCGTTTTAATCTGGCCTGCGCAGGTTCCCACCGCCAAATCAGCAATAGTGGTATCTTCCGTTTCACCTGAACGGTGAGAAATGACCGCAGTGAAACCCGCATCCTGCGCCATTTTAATGGCATCCAATGTCTCGGAAAGCGAGCCAATCTGATTAAACTTGATCAGAATCGAGTTGCCAATCTTTTCATCAATGCCGCGTTTGAGGATTTTGGTATTGGTCACAAACAGATCATCGCCCACCAGCTGCACTTTATCGCCCAGCTTATCGGTCAGCGCTTTCCAACCAGCCCAGTCTGATTCATCCATACCGTCTTCAATAGAAACGATCGGATAATCGGCGCACAGGCCGGCCAAATAGTTAGTAAAACCTTCGGCGTCGTAGCTCTTACCTTCACCAGAAAGGTTGTACTGGCCGTCTTTATAGAACTCAGACGACGCACAGTCCAGCGCCAGCGTAACGTCAGTACCCAAAGAGTAGCCAGCATCCGCCACTGCCTGCTTAATGATAGCCAGCGCATCGGCGTTAGACGCAAGATTAGGCGCAAAGCCACCCTCATCGCCAACGGCTGTGGAAAGCCCTTTCGCCGAGAGCACTTTTTTCAGCGCGTGGAAAATTTCCGCGCCCATGCGCAGCCCTTCACGAAAGTTAGGCGCGCCTACGGGCTGCACCATAAACTCTTGAATATCGACATTATTATCGGCGTGCTCGCCGCCGTTGATAATATTCATCATCGGCACCGGCATGCTGTACTGGCCCGGCTGACCGTAAAGCTCGGCAATGTGGGCATACAGCGGTACGCCCTTGGCGTTAGCTGCCGCTTTAGCGGCTGCCAGCGACACAGCAAGAATCGCGTTAGCACCAAGGTTGGCCTTATTTTCAGTGCCGTCTAAGGCCAGCATGGCGTCATCTAGACCGCGCTGATCGCGTGCGTCCATACCCAGCAACGCATCACCAATTTTGCTATTGACCGCGTCAACTGCTTTCAGCACGCCTTTTCCCAAATAGCGGGATTTATCGCCGTCGCGAAGCTCTAGCGCTTCACGTGATCCGGTGGAGGCACCGCTAGGAGCACAGGCTTCACCGACCGCGCCGCTGGCAAGGCGCACCTGCGCCTGTACGGTCGGATTACCACGCGAATCAAGCACTTCCAACGCACTGATAGCAACAATCTTGGTCATAGCAGTGTCCTTTACTGTAAGTCAGATAAAATGATTAAAACGACGTTCTACCTAGCATAGCGATTGCTAGCGAATCGTTAGCGGCTCAAACCCCTTGACTAGCGCATCTAACTGCGCAAGCTGAGTTAAGAACGGCTCTAGCTGATCCAACGGTAGCGCACAGGGGCCATCGCATTTAGCGTTATCAGGATCAGGGTGTGCTTCCAAAAACAGCCCAGCAAGGCCGACAGCCACGCCTGCCCGAGCTAATTCGGCTACCTGAGCGCGACGACCATCCGCGCTATCGGCACGGCCACCGGGGCGCTGCAACGCGTGAGTCACATCAAAAAACACCGGGTACCCGGTTTGCTTCATATCGCCAAAGCCCAGCATATCAACAACCAGGTTGTTGTAACCAAAGCTTGAGCCACGCTCGCAGAGCATCAGTTGGTCGTTGCCTGCTTCCTGAAATTTACTCAGGATATGGCGCATTTCATGGGGCGCCAGAAACTGCGGCTTTTTAATATTAATCACCGCGCCGGTTTTGGCCATGGCAACCACCAAATCGGTTTGGCGAGCCAAAAATGCAGGAAGCTGGATAATATCGGCCACTTCCGCCGCCGCCTCGGCCTGCCAAGCTTCGTGCACATCGGTGATAATGGGCACGTTATAACGTGCTTTGATATCGGCCAGAATCTGCAGCCCTTTCTCAAGCCCCGGGCCGCGATAAGAGTGAATCGAGCTGCGGTTGGCTTTATCAAAGCTGGCCTTAAAAACGTAGGGCATGCCCAGTTTCCGGGTGACCGTTACGTAGGCTTGGGCCACCTCGTCGGCAAGCTCAGCGGACTCCAGCACGTTCATGCCGCCCAGCAGCATCAGCGGCAATGAATTGCCGGCGGTTAGGCCGGCAACGTTAATATGGCGCTCTTGCAACCCATCGCTAGACAGATTCTGAGAAGACATGCTGCTCTCCCTTATTCCTGAGAATGGGCATGGGCGCGGCTACGCGCTGTTTTATGCTCTAACGCCGCGTTCACAAAACCCGAGAATAACGGGTGGCCATCGCGCGGGGTAGATGTGAACTCCGGATGGAACTGACAGGCAACGTACCAAGGATGATCCGCCAGCTCAATCACTTCAACCAGCGACTGATCCACGCTTCTACCTGAGATCACTAAGCCTGTTTTTTCAAGCTCATCAATAAACTGATTATTCACTTCGAAACGATGGCGGTGGCGTTCAACAATTTCGTCTGAACCGTAGGCTTCGCGTGCTTTCGTGCCAGAAGCCAGGTGGCATATCTGGCCACCCAAACGCATGGTGCCGCCTAAATCAGACGCCGCATCACGCAGCTCGATTTTTCCTTCCGGGGTTAGCCACTCCGTAATCAGCCCCACCACAGGGTGCTGAGTGTCGTGGGTAAACTCGGTGGAGTTAGCGTCTTTCCAGCCGGCCACATTACGCGCGAATTCAATCACGGCCACCTGCATACCCAAACAGATACCCAGGTAAGGAACGTTATTTTCACGCGCAAACTGGGCGGCCAGTATTTTGCCTTCAACGCCGCGCTCGCCAAAGCCACCCGGCACGAGAATGGCATCTTTGCCCGCTAACCGCTCAGTGCCGTGACGCTCGATATCTTCAGAATCTATATAATCGACGTTGACCTTAATGCGCCCCTGGATACCAGCGTGAATCAGCGCTTCGTTGAGCGACTTGTAGGCATCCAGCAACTCCATGTACTTACCTACCATGGCGATGCTGACCGACTTGAGCGGGTTGAGCTTAGCGTCCAGCACCTTCACCCATTCAGACAAATCGGCTTCGGGCGCTTCCAGGCGTAGCTTGTCGCAGACAATCTCATCCAAACCGTGCTCGTGGAGCATCAGCGGAATGCGATAGATCGTATCGGCATCCTGCAGCGGCACTACCGCACGCTCTTCGACGTTGGTGAACAGCGCAATCTTGCGGCGCTCGGTTTCTTCCAACTCGACTTCACTGCGGCAAATCAGGATATCCGGCTGGATACCGATAGAACGCAGCTCTTTAACGCTGTGCTGGGTCGGCTTGGTTTTAGTCTCGCCCGCCGTTTTGATGTAGGGCACCAGCGTTAGGTGCATAAACAGCGCGCGGTTGGCGCCCTGTTCACTACGAATTTGGCGAATCGATTCAAGGAAAGGCAGCGATTCGATATCGCCTACCGTGCCACCGATTTCTACCAGCGCCACATCAAAGCCTTCACCGCCGGCATAAACGCGCGCTTTAATCTCATCGGTAATATGCGGAATCACCTGAACGGTGCCGCCTAAATAATCGCCACGGCGCTCTTTACGCAGCACGTGCTCGTAAACACGCCCCGTGGTGAAGTTGTTGCGCTGGGTCATCTTGGTGCGAATAAAACGCTCATAATGGCCAAGATCAAGGTCGGTTTCGGCGCCATCTTCTGTGACGAACACCTCACCGTGCTGGAACGGGCTCATCGTGCCCGGGTCCACGTTGATGTACGGGTCGAGCTTGAGCATGGTGACCTTAAGGCCGCGGGCCTCTAAAATCGCCGCTAGCGAGGCGGAGGCGATGCCCTTGCCAAGAGAGGACACAACGCCGCCGGTCACGAAGATATATCGTGTCATGGATAACCTGTCGAAACGTGATCAGAAGGCACGGCAGAAAGCCACGCCAGGATGGGTCGACAGACTAGCAGATTACGCCTCCAGGCTCAATTTGAACTGCCGAAGATAGCCAATGGATCGTTGCACATAGCGATGCCGGGATAGTCGCGAGGCCAATATGGCCCCGCTCAGCCTGGATAAAGACGAATTACACGCCCAGGTAATCCAAAATGCCTTCTGCAGCCTGACGACCTTCATAAATCGCAGTGACCACCAAATCAGAGCCGCGCACCATGTCACCACCGGCAAAGATTTTCTCATTGCTGGTTTGGAAGGCGTACTGGCCGTGCTCAGGCGCCGTCACGCGATCACGCTCATCGACGTTAATATTGGCACTACCGAACCACGGCGCAGGGCTTGCCTGGAAACCAAAAGCAATGACGACGGCGTCGGCGGCAATGATTTCCTCAGAGCCCGGCACCACTTCAGGGCGCTGACGGCCGTTTTCATCCGGCTCGCCCAGTCGCGTGCGCACAACCTTTACGCCCTCGACCTTCTCCTCGCCCACCACAGCCACCGGCTGGCGGTTGAACAAAAATTCCATGCCCTCTTCTCGGGCATTCGCCACTTCACGGCGCGAACCCGGCATGTTGCCTTCGTCACGGCGATAGGCACAGATAACGCTATCAGCGCGCTGGCGAATCGAGGTGCGGTTACAGTCCATCGCCGTATCGCCGCCGCCCAGCACGACCACTCGCTTGCCTTCCATCGAGATATAGTCGCTCGGATCTTTTTCGAACCCTAAGCAGCGGTTAGCGTTAGCAATCAAGAAATCGAGCGCTTTATACACGCCCGGCAGATCTTCACCTGGGAAGCCGCCTTGCATGTACTTATAGGTGCCCATACCAAGGAAGACCGCATCGTAATCCTGCAGCAGCGTTTCAAACTCGATATCGGTGCCGATTTCGGTATTCAGACGAAACTCAACGCCCATCTCTTCAAATACCGAGCGACGGCGCTCCATGACGCTTTTTTCCAGTTTGAACTCAGGAATACCAAAGGTCAGCAGGCCACCAATTTCGGGATACTTATCAAACACCACCGGCTTAACGCCGTTACGCGCTAAAATATCGGCACAGCCCAAACCGGCAGGGCCAGCACCCACAATAGCGACTTTTTTGTCGGTCCAGGTGACGCTAGACATATCTGGGCGCCAGCCCATGGCGAACGCGGTATCGGTGATGTACTTCTCCACCGAACCAATCGTCACCGCACCGAAACCATCATTCAGCGTGCAGTCGCCTTCACACAGGCGGTCCTGCGGACATACGCGCCCACACACTTCAGGCAGCGAGTTAGTCTTATGCGACAACTCCGCAGCCTCAATAATGTTGCCTTCTACCACCAGCTGTAGCCAGTTGGGAATGTAGTTGTGCACCGGGCACTTCCACTCGCAGTAAGGGTTGCCGCAATGTAGGCAACGGTGCGCCTGGCTGGCCGCATCGGAAGGCTTGAACGGCTCGTAAATCTCCGCGAACTCTTTGGCACGAACGCGCGCGTCTTTCTTCTGCGGGTCTTTACGACCTACATCGATAAACTGAAAATCATTATTTAAACGGTTAGCCATGATCTCTCTCCTGTCAGCATGAGCGGCATAATCGGGTTATTGCGGCTGACGCCGAGACTGATCCAATAAACTGCCCAAACTGGCCGCTTTCGGTTTCACTAACCAGAAGTGGCGCGCGTAGTCACTGAAGTCTTCCAAGATGGCTTCGCCACGTGCGGAACCGGTTGCGGCCACATAGCCTTCAATCGTTTCACGCAGATGGCGGCGATGCGCTTCCATGACCTCTGTGGTGACGCGATGAATTTCGACCAGCTCATGGTTGTACTTATCGACGAAGGAGCGATCTTCATCGAGCACATAGGCAAACCCACCGGTCATGCCGGCACCGAAGTTCACCCCGGTCTCGCCCAGCACACAGACCAAGCCGCCGGTCATGTATTCGCAGCAGTGGTCACCAGCCCCTTCAATGACCGCTGACGCGCCGGAGTTACGTACCGCAAAGCGCTCGCCTGCCGTGCCGGCTGCAAACAGCGTGCCGCCGGTTGCGCCGTACAAGCAGGTATTGCCGATAATGGCCGTCTTATGGCTCTCAAACTGGCTCACTTTCGGCGGGATAATCACGATACTGCCGCCGTTCATGCCTTTACCGACATAATCATTGGCATCGCCTTCGAGGTAGAGATTCAAACCCCGTGCGTTCCACACCCCAAAGCTCTGCCCCGCTACACCGACGAAATTCGCGGTCACCGGCGCGGACTCCAACCCTTCATCGCCGTAGCGCTTGGCAATCGCACCCGATGACAGCGCGCCTACGCTGCGATCACAGTTGGTAATGGTGAAATTAAAATCACCACCCGAACGGTTCTCAATGGCGTCTTTCAGCGCGGCCAGCACCTCTTGGTTCTTGGCGCCGGGATCATGTGGCACGTTACGGCTTACCCTGCAGAACTGCGGCGCATCTTTAGGCACAAAGTCATTCGCCAACAGCGGGGTAAGATCGAGCTTGCGCTGAGAAGCCGTATTGCCTTCCAGCACTTCGAGCAGGTCAGTGCGCCCAATCAAATCGGTAAGCTTGCGCACGCCTAGCTCGGCCATCAGCTCACGCGCTTCTTCTGCGATAAAGCGGAAATAGTTTTTCACCATATCCACGGTGCCACGGAAGTGCTCGCCACGCAGGAAGTCATCCTGCGTAGCCACACCGGTCGCACAGTTATTTAGGTGACAAATACGCAGGTACTTACAGCCCAGCGCCACCATCGGCGCGGTGCCAAACCCAAAGCTTTCTGCCCCCAGAATGGCCGCTTTAACGACATCCAGCCCCGTTTTTAGGCCGCCATCGGTTTGCAGGCGAATCTTATCCCGCAAGCCGTTGATACGCAGCGCCTGATGCACTTCCGGCAGGCCAAGCTCCCAAGGAGAACCGGCATGCTTGATCGACGTTAAGGGACTCGCGGCAGTGCCACCGTCATAGCCCGATACGGTAATCAGGTCGGCGTAGGCCTTGGCAACGCCGGTGGCGATAGTCCCGATACCCGGCTCGGATACCAGCTTCACCGATACCTGAGCTTCTGGGTTGACCTGCTTAAGATCGAAAATCAGCTGAGCCAAATCTTCAATCGAGTAAATATCGTGGTGCGGCGGCGGTGAAATGAGCGTAACGCCAGGCACCGCGTGGCGCAGGCGAGCGATCAACGCATTGACCTTACCACCGGGCAGCTGGCCGCCTTCACCGGGTTTCGCGCCCTGGGCAACTTTGATCTGCAGTACTTCCGCATTCACAAGATACGCCGGGGTAACGCCAAAACGACCGGAGGCGATCTGCTTGATTTTGGAGCTGCGGATAGTGCCATAGCGCTCAGGGTCTTCACCGCCTTCGCCCGAGTTAGAGCGGCCGCCGGCTTCGTTCATGGCCTGAGCCAGCGCTTCGTGCGCCTCTGGTGAGAGCGCACCCAGCGACATGCCCGCGCTGTCAAAGCGTGGCAGCAAGTCTTCAACGGGTTCTACTTCATCAAGCGCAATCGGCGTTTCTGATGGCTTAAGCTTGAGCAAGTCACGAATAGTCGCTACCGGACGCTCGTTCACCAGCTGGGCAAATTTCTTCCACTTAGCGTAGCTGCCCTCTTGAACCGCCTGCTGCAGCGACATCACGACATCAGGGTTGTAGGCGTGATATTCGTGACCATGGACATACTTGAACATGCCGCCTTGAGAAATGCCCTTCCGGGGAATCCAAGCGTCTTTCGCCAACAGCGCCTGCTGCAGCTGAAGCTCAGCAAAACCAGCGCCCTGAATGCGCGATGCCATGCCCACAAAGCACAGGTCCATCACTTCGTCAGATAACCCCACTGCTTCAAACAGCATCGAGCCACGGTAGGAAGCCAGCGTCGAGATGCCCATCTTGGAAAGAATTTTAAACAGGCCTTTCTGCAATCCCTTACGATAGTTTTCGCGGCCATCTGCCGGGTTCCCAGTCAGCTCGCCGGTGCGATGCATATCAGCCATCACCTGATACGCCAGCCACGGATACACCGCTGTGGCGCCCACACCAAACAGCACCGCCATCTGGTGAGCATCGCGGGCGTAGCCGGTTTCCACCACAATGTTGGCATTGGGGCGTAGCGCCAAATGACCTAAATGAGAATGCACGGCACCGACCGCCAAAGCGGCCTGGATAGGAATCAACCCTTGCGCCAGCTCCGCATCGGTAAGCACTAAAATCACTTTGCCAGCGCGTACCTGCGCTTCTGCTTCTGCACACAGCGCTTTAACCGCCTGATGAAGGCTCTGCTGCTCGGGGTCATAACCCAGCGAAAGCGTGTGGCTGGCGAAAGCGGGGTCTTCCTGGGTGACCAGCGCGGTAAATTTACGTGGCGACAGCACCGGCGTGGTCAAAATCAAACGATGCGCGTGCTCGGGCGTCGCTTTAAAGACGTTAAGCTCAGCGCCGCAGCAGGTTTCCAGCGACATTACGATCGCTTCGCGCAGCGGGTCGATTGGCGGATTGGTGACCTGGGCAAATTTCTGACGGAAAAAGTCTGTCAGCAGGCGAGGACGGCTCGACAATACCGCCATGGGGGTATCGTCGCCCATTGAACCCACCGCTTCCTGGCCAGTTTCTGCCAGCGGGCGCAGTATCTGATCGCGCTCCTCGAAACTGATCTGGAACAGCTTCTGCTGAACGTTAAGCGCGGCGGTATCCATGGTCTGGAAGCGCGCAAGTTCGGTCAGCGCCGACTCTAGATAGTTAGCTTCTTGTTTAAGCCAACGTTTGTACGGATAGGCCGACTTCAGCCGGTCGTCGATATCCTGCGTATGCAGCACTTCGCCGGTTTGCGTATCCACCGCCAGCATTTGCCCAGGGCCAACGCGGCCCTTGGCGACCACGTCTTCCGGCTTATAGCCGTAGGTGCCAATTTCCGATGCCAGCGTGATATAGCCATTCTTGGTAATCACCCAGCGCGCTGGGCGCAGGCCGTTACGGTCAAGCATGCAGACGGCCTGGCGGCCGTCGGTCATGACCACGCCAGCAGGGCCGTCCCACGGCTCCATGTGCATCGAGTTATATTCGTAGAAGGCGCGCAGCTCGGCGTCCATCGTCTCTACGTTTTGCCAAGCGGGTGGCACCATCATCCGCACCGCGCGGTGCAGCTCCATGCCGCCGGTCAGCAGCACTTCCAGCATGTTGTCCATACTGGAGGAGTCAGAGCCGACGGTGTTAACGATTTCATCCAGCTCAGCGATATCAGGAAGGCGCTCGTTAGCGAAATTCGCTTTACGCGAGTTTGCCCAGCCACGGTTGGCTTCAATGGTGTTGATTTCGCCGTTGTGCGCCAACAGGCGAAACGGCTGCGCCAGCGGCCAGCGTGGCGCGGTGTTGGTCGAAAAGCGCTGGTGAAACACGCAAATAGCCGTTTCTAAACGCGGATCATTTAAATCCTGATAAAACGCCGGCAGATCTTCCGGCATCACCAAGCCCTTATAAGAGACAACTTCCGACGAGAGCGAAGCAACATAGAAATCTTCTTCGTCGCGCAGTGCCTGCTCGGCACGGCGGCGAGCCATGAACAGATCAACGTCGAAGTGCTCGCCCTGGCCTGGCTGCACAAATAGCTGACGAATACGCGGCAGGCAGTCGAGCGCCATCGGCCCACAAACGCTGGCGTCCGTAGGCACATCGCGCCAACCCAATACATTAAGCCCACGCGCTTCAAACTCGCGAGTTAGCGTGTCACGGGCATGCGCTTCACGGGCGTCATCGTTAGGTAGAAAGATCACCCCAACGGCAAATTTCTCGCCCAGCTCAGCATCAAATGCCTCTTTAGCAAGCGCCTGCATAAATGGCGTAGGCATTTTAATGAGCAGACCACAGCCGTCGCCGGTTTTTCCATCGGCCGCGATACCGCCGCGATGGGTCATGCAGGTCAGCGATTCAATGGCCGTTTTCAACAAGTCGTGGCTAGCCTGCCCTTCCATATGGGCAATCAGGCCAAAACCACAGTTATCGCGAAATTCGCCAGGCTGGTGAAGACCTTTATTCATGGGCGCGCCTCTAGTCAGGGTCTTTTTTTAGCAGCTTGCATGTGGTAAAAAGGCAGGTTTTGCTTTTTTTATAATGTTTATTACCCGCCCCAAAAGAGATGCTTCCCACCTTCGCTGCTGAAACAAAATGGTCGGCCAGCATAGCGATTCGCACCCTATTTGCGCAATCGCCACTTGCAGCCGATGCTAGAAAAACTCTTTTCAAATCCTGAGCTTGCATCACCGCTTCAGGAAAAAATACATAGACTTCAAATACTTGCAAGTGCGTACAACGGTATTTAAACGATAAATAACCACCATTAGACTTTAGTCTCAAAATGCTTGCTCAGCCCATGCCGATAGCGCATAAGGCATGCCGATTACCTTAAAAACCGTTAATTGACTGGGAAGCGAACACCAAAAAGCCCGCCTTTCATCGCCGCTTAGCTTAGAGAGCGACAATGGAAGGCGGGCTTTACGAGCTTACGTTCTTACTTGTTTACTTACTGATGCACTTACTTTCGCCACCTAACGGCGCGGATAGTCATCCAGCAGTGCTTGTAATACCGACATCGGCGTGGCGTCACTGACGCAGGCATCGCCCAGGCTATTGAGCAGCACCAGGCGCAGCTTGGCATCGATATTTTTCTTATCTAGCCGCATGCGCGTTAAAAAGTCTTCGCTGGACATGTTCGCCGGTGCCGTTAACGGCAGCCCCGCGCGTTCAATGACCGCCAGGCTGCGGGCAAGCATCGCCTCATCAATCCAACCTAGCTGCTTGGAAAGCGTCGCGGCCATGGCCATACCCGTGCCCACTGCCTCACCGTGAAGCCAGTTGCCGTAACCTTGATGCGCCTCAATAGCATGGCCAAAGGTGTGGCCTAGATTCAGTAGTGCACGCACACCCTGCTCGGTTTCGTCTTCGGCAACGATATCCGCTTTGATTTGGCAGCTGCGTGCGATGGCTTCGGCGATGACATCGGGCGTGACATCCAGCAGCGCCGACATATTGGTTTCCAGCCAGCTTAAAAAGGCTTCGTCACGGATAAACCCATATTTAACGACCTCGGCAAGCCCTGCCGACAGCTCACGACGCGGCAAACTCTTCAGCGACTCGATATCTACCAGCACCGCTTTAGGCTGCCAGAAAGCGCCAATCATGTTTTTGCCCAGCGGATGGTTAACGCCCGTTTTGCCCCCTACCGACGAATCCACTTGGGAAAGTAGCGTGGTCGGCACTTGAATAAACGCGACGCCACGCTGATAGGAAGCGGCAGCATAGCCCACCATATCGCCAATCACCCCGCCGCCTAGCGCCACCAGAGTGCAGCGGCGATTAAAGCCTGCCTCCAATAGCGCATCCCAAATCCGGCTGACGTGTTCAATGGTTTTGTACTGTTCGCCATCCGGCAGCACCAGCGTGCGCACCTCGACATCATCAGGCAGGCTAGCGCAGAGCTTGTCTAGATACAGCGGTGCGATCGTCTCATTGGTGATAACCATAACCTGCTGACCGGCCAAATAGGGCGTCAAAGCATCGGCGCGCCCAATGAGCCCCGTATCGATATGAATGGGATAGCTGCGTTCACCTAAGTCAACGTGAAGCGTACGCCGTGCATCGACAGTAGCGGTCATGGAAATACCTTATGGTTAAGCGTTTCAGCAGTGTGATTGACGGGTGATGGCTCCAAGGGATCAACCAACCGGTATACCCGTCGCAATATTTCATTCACCACCGCCCGGGGGCTGCGCCGGTCTGTGCGCACGGCAATATCCGAGGTCGCTCGGTAAAGCGGATCACGCTGCGCAAACATATCGATGAGCACCTGCTCACGATTAGCGCACTGCAACAACGGCCGATTGCGATCTTTCGCCGTGCGTTTGAGCTGCTGATCAACGGTCGTGAGTAGATAAACGACCGTACCTCGATCACGCAGTGTCCGGCGGTTCTCTTCGCGCAGCACCGCGCCACCGCCAGTGGCGACAACCACGGAAGAAAGCTGGGTCAGCTCATCAATCATATGGATTTCTCGCAGGCGAAAGCCCTGTTCGCCCTCGACATCAAAAATCCACGGGATATCCGCCCCGCACCGATCCTGTATAGCGTGGTCACTGTCATAAAATTGGCGCGACAATTCGGCCGCCAGCAGGCGACCAATAGTGCTTTTGCCAGCCCCCATGGGGCCAATAAGAAATAGATTAGGTAAATCCTGCATCAGCGAACCGTCAAGCCATCGTCAAGGAGTCGTGGAGTAATAAAGACTAACAACTCTACCTTTTCATTGCTCTCTTCGGTATAGCGAAACAGTCTACCCAGCAAAGGAATGTCGCCCAAGAGCGGGGTCTTGGCAATTTGGCGAAGCTCTTCTGTCGTTAAAATACCGCCTAACACCACCGTTTGGCCGTTATCTACCAATACTTGGGTTTCAATTTGATTGGTATCAATCGGCGGCTCACCGCCAAATTCTGATTCACGAAAGCTATCATTTTTGATCACCAGATCCATAATAATGCGATTATCCGGCGTGATTTGCGGGGTGACTTCCAGTGAAAGCTCGGCTTCTTTGAACTCAGTGTCCAGATTGTCATTGCCATCTACGCGCTGGAAAGCGCGTTCCTCACCCTGGCTGATCCTGGCAGTACGCTGATTGGCGGTAATAATTCTAGGCTGCGAAATAGTCTGGCTTTTACCTTCACTTTCCAGGGCGCGTAGCTCCAGATCCAACAAAATATCGCCCGACAAATAGCCAAAGCTAAAGCCGGTGCCACGCCCTGATGCCGTCCCTAAGTCAACGGCCAGACCGCCCTGCGCCCGGTTAATGTTATTGGGATTAATATTTCGCCGCCGAAATGCGCCATCATCGCCTTGTTGAAAGCCTCGCGTACTCGACATACCCCAGTTAATACCAAGTTCACGCGACGCGGTGTCCCGCGCGATAACAATGCGCGCTTCTATTTGCACCTGACGAACGGCGACGTCCAAGCGATCAATCGTGCGGGCAATATCGCGCACCTGCGCTGCGGTATCCTGCACTAACAGCGTATTGGTTCGATGATCAACGCTCACCCGACCACGCTCAGTCAGCAGCCCGAAGCCGTCGCTTCCGCCCCCGCTTAACAGCTGAGCCAAATCGTCGGCCCGCGCATATTTAATTTCGATAAACTCGGTCACCAGTGGCAACAGCGTTTCACGCTGATGGCGAGCTTCCAGCGCCTGGCGCTCTAAGTCAGCCAGCTCATGAGCGGGCGCTACCAATATCACATTGCCCTGCTCACGGCTCGACAACCCTTGGGTTTGTAAAATCAGCGCCAGCGCCTGATCCCAAGGCACATCATTTAAATTAAGCGTCACGCGTCCGGCCACGCTATCACTGGTGACCAGATTAAGGCCGGTAAACTGGGCCAGCGTCGCTAACACTGAGCGAACCTCAACATCTTGAAAATTAAGACTCAGCAGTTCGCCGTCAAAGCTCTTCTCTTGCGTTTGAGCAGAAGGCGGCGCTTGGCTGCCCGGCTGTACATCGACCGTCAACGTGCGCCCCTTTTGCGAGGAGATCATCGCAAAAGCCCCCTCCGTTGCGATCACTAGCTGGGTACTGCGCGGCTCTGATCGAGGCGTAATGCGCGTGACTGGAGTGGTAAAATCAGTGACATCGTAGATATGATTCAGTGCGTCAGGGAGGGAGACACCGGGCAGCTCAACGAGCACGGCCTGTGCGCTATTTTCAACCACGCTGGCGTCAACATCTTCACGATCAAAGGTAACAATGAGCCGACCGGCACCGTCCTGGCCGCGTCGAAAATCAATGTTTTCTATATGCGGCCCCTCGTCGGTTTCAAGCGCCGCGGCAGCTTCGCTATTAGCGCCATGAGGGTCAGCCTCAAAGCGAATACGTAGACGATCTTCCAGCACGCTCGAAGTGAAACTCTGCGCCTCGCGCAGATTAACGACCAGACGCGTTCGTCCATTGCCTTCCAGGGCGACGATCCGCTCAATGCCAGCGCGATTCACGTCAACACGCCGATGGGCGAGTCCATTTTGCGTAGCGGCCAAATCAAGCGTGACCCGAGGTGGCGCCGTTAAACGATAGCTGCGCAGCTCGGGCACGCCGCCGGAGAAATAAAGATCAACGTTAATCCCTCCGCTTTGCGCAGGCAGCACGTCGATATCGGTCAACACCGACCCAGCGGCCCATGAAGGCAACGCCATCGATACGGATGCGCCTATTGCTATACATAATGAAGCCAATAGCGGAGGCAAGCGTGCGGCTATCTTCGCAAAGAATCTTCGTCGCCAAGCGGTCACTGTCATAAGCTATTATCCAGTTACAAGTCGTCTTCGATAATGACGAGCGATACCTGTCGCTCCTGCCAACCTTCCTGCTGAGTAAGCACCTGTTCGGTGAGATACAGTGCTTGCACGTCTATTTGTGCAATTCGCCCATCGTTAGTGCCCATGTAGTCGCCTTCTTTAACACTGGTCACGGCGCCATCGGGCGATGCAATTAACGCTACTCGGCGCCCCGCCATTGCCATCGTGCCCACCAGATGAAGCTCTTGCAGAGGAAATTGCTCTAATGGCTGCGAGGCACGCTGTGGGTTCGGCGCTTGCACACGGCCGCTGCGCTGATTGCCATCCTCAGCTGTCGCCTGTGGCACCAAAAAGGGGCTGCGCTGATTGCTATATAAGTAGTCTAACGAAGCGCTTTCAGGCTCTAGCACGCTTATTGATGGCGGCTCGCCTACCGGCGACTGTCGGATATCAGACAGCGTCTGGGCCAATGGGTCTAAATCAGGCTCCACACACCCCATCAGCAAGGCCGCTGAACTCAACAACATCACCATCGGCGCGGCATGCTTCACAAGTCGCTGCTGTTGCCTTGGCGTCATAGCACTTCGGCCCCCTCATCCAGTGGCTGAACACTGTTTTCGGGATAGCGATAGGTGCGGGCAAGGAGCGACAGCTGCAGCATATCGCCGTGCCCCTCAACGGGCGCCAAGGTGAAGTCATGCTGGGTTACCATGCGTGGCAGTAACGCGATATCGGCGATAAAACGCGCCAGCTGGTGATAGCCGCCGCGCACCTGAATATCCAGCGGCTGCTCTATATAGTGCGGCTGCTCCAACGCAGGGCGCAGCCAGATAGTGTCAATTATCAGGCGGCTATCCGCCGCGGCATCACTGATACTATCGAGCAGTGAGGGGATTTCCGCATCGCGGGGAAGCATCGTGTGAAAGTGCGCCACCTGCGCTTCTAAGACGGCCAACTGGTCACGCCGTTCCGGCAAGAAGGCGGCTTCAGACACTCGGCTGCGGTATTCACTTAACAGCCGGACTTCCTGGCGCTGCGCGGCCATGAAGGCATCGCGCTGTTCACTCACCGTTAGCCATAGCATCACGCCCAACGCCACTAGCAGCGTTACACCGCAGCTCAAAACCTTTAATAGCCACGGCCAGTTACCGGCTTCTTTGACGTCTAACCCTCGCCAGTCAATCTCGCGCAAGCGTTGCCATTCAATGGCCCAGTGGTCGCGCTGAAAACTCATAGCGCCGCCTGTTCAACGTCGAAATGAAACACGCGGCCCGCGCCGTCCTGCTCACTCTCCAGCGCCGAAAGCACTGGCACGCCCAAGCCCGATAGTGCGGCAATACGACGAAGCTGCTCGGACACCTGCCGGGCGCTGCCCGCAACCGCCGTTGCGCTGATGCTATTATCGCTTCTCGAGAGCCGCTGATAGACCACGCCGCTCACGACGCTATTCGCCACGTTATTAAACAGGTGCACGGTATCGGTGCGCGTAGACTGCAGCGCTTGAAAAACGGCTATTTGCTCGTTTAGCCGCGCAGCATCGCGCTCCACGCGCGATACGCTGTCAATATCCGCATGCAGACGCTCAATGTGGCTGCTAATAAGCGCGTTGCGCTGCTGCTGAGCGGCCAGCTTAAGCTGATAAAATTGAGAAATGAGCAGCCCAATCACCACGCCTACTAGCAGCATGACCGCCACAGCGACATAGTATTGTCGCGTTCGCCGCTCACGCTGTGCCTGCCGCCAAGGCAGCAGATTAATAGCCATCTTCACAGGCAGACTCTCATTGATTCACCCTCATCGCTAAGCCACCGGCGGTTAGCATCGTCGGCGCATCATTCATCAGGGCTTGAAGATTTAAACGTTTATTGACCTGCATGTGCTGAAAGGGATTAGCGATGGTGACCGGCGTACCGCTATGGTTAGCAATACGTTCAGCCAGGCCAGGCATGACGCTTGATACACCGGCCAAAACGATATGTTGTATTGGCTGCTGATGCGCCTTTATGTGGTAGCGCTGTAAGGCGCGCATAACCTGCTGAGCAATGGCTTCGAGTAAAGGGCTAGTTAGCGGCCTATCGTCAAACGCCGTACTGCGGCTATAGACAACATGCTGGCCATGCAAGACGTGAAAAACATGCGTTGCAGCGTCAATATCGACGACGCCAATACAGGCCACACCAGCATCGCCAGCTGAATCACCTGCGTGCGCTTGGCCACGCAATTCACCCAGCGAGCGCGCCAAAGCAAAGGTGTCAACGTCCACAACCGCAGGCTCAAGACCTACGCGCTCTAACGTCTCAGCAAGCTGGATAACGTCGCGCTGGCGACAGGCCACCAGGCCCACCTGCTGCTGCCCTTCATCAAGCGGCGCAGGGCCCTGGCATTTAAAATCAAAAGCAACGTCATTGAACGGAAAAGGAACATGGCGGTCGTATTCGGCCATAATGCGTTCTTCTATCTCGTCTTCACGCAGCTCGATAGGAAAACTCAGCGTTTTAGTGATGGCCGCACTCGCAGGAATGGCGACGGCGGCTTGACGCGTATGGGGTTGCGCATGGTCTAAAGCGCGTTTCAGCGTACTGGTAACGTCATTAATGTCACGAATACGACGTTCAATTATCGTACTTTCGCGCAGCGGTTTAACGGCATAACTGACTACTTGGTAACTACCGCGGCACTGCGCTAGCTCCAGCAGTTTTACACTCGCCGACGTAATGTCTATACCGATCAACCCTTTATCGGATTTCATAAAGCGCATAGTAGGTCAAGCTCCACCTGCTGATCACGTGAATCGAGGTTACCTTATTTTTAATTAAGACTCACGCGAACGAACTTACAACATATCAACACTGGTGGCCGCCGCCTCAGCTTCCTATAATGGCAGCCAATTACATGATGCGGCCGTTCAAACGCCGATCTTTTTATTCTCTCCAGGGTGCTCTTTGTTCATGACGTTTCTTCGAACCCTTATTGTGTCGCTATTTTTTCTCATCGTGTCATTGGTCGGCGCCACCGTGCTGGCCGTGGTGGCTGCGGCTATTTATTTTGCGCCGGGCTTACCCGACGTTCGTCAACTGCAGGACTTTGAGCTGCACACTCCGCTGAGAATCTTTACGCAAGACGGTAAGCTGATTGGCGAATTTGGTGAGGAGCGGCGCGTGGCGGTCGACTTCGATGAAATTCCGCAGGATATGGTCAATGCCTTGGTCGCTGCCGAAGACACCAACTATTTTGATCATGCCGGCGTCGACCCTCGTGGCTTAGCCCGGGCCGCAGTGGAGCTGGTTAGCAGTGGTGGGTCTATCCAGTCAGGCGGCTCGACCATCACCATGCAGGTCGCCCGTAACTACATGCTGACACTGGATCAAACCTTTACACGTAAGATTCGTGAAATTCTGCTGGCGCTGCAAATGGAGCAAGTGCTCAGCAAAGAAGAAATTTTCGAGCTTTACGTTAACAAGATTTTCTTGGGCAACCGTGCCTATGGCATCGCAGCTGCCTCTGAAACCTACTACGACAAGCCACTGGCTGAATTGACTCTCGCGCAAACGGCGATGATTGCGGGGTTACCCAAAGCGCCCTCTGCGTTCAACCCTCTGGCGAATTCAGAACGCTCGCTTATTCGACGCAACTGGATTCTCTTTCGCATGCGCGAGTTAGGCTATATCGACGAGAGCACCTATCAATCGTCGGTTCAGGATCCGGTGACTGCCCGCCGTCACTACACGCAAACCGAAGTTGATGCTGACTACGTTTCAGAAATGGCGCGTCAGTACGCGGTTGAGCGCTTTGGCGATGACGCCTATACCGGCGGCTACCGCATCTACACCACTATTAATAGCGAGCTACAGCCCTTTGCTCAAAAAGCACTCGCCGATGGTCTGACCGCCTATGACCTGCGCCATGGCTGGCGCGGGCCAGAGCAGCGTGAAATTGCTGCCAGCTTAGTCGAAGCGCAAGAGCAAACCGCAACTCAAGGCCTTGAAGAGGAGCTTTCTGAGTCACCCGAAATTCGTCAAACCGCCCGCCAGGCCGCCCAGCGTAGCCAAACGGAAGTCGAAGGGATTGATGGCGACGTCAGTAACTGGGTTCAAGTACTTGAACGCACGCCCAACTACGGCCTGCTGAAACCCGCCATCGTAGTAGAAAGCAGCGGCCGGGAAATGAAAGTACTTACCCGCAACGACGGGCTACAAACGGTCCCATGGGCGGGTTTAAGCTGGGCACAAAAGTACCTTAGCCCACGCGGCCGTGGGGCAGAACCCAGCTCGGCGGATCAAATTGCCGTCCGTGGCGACATGATTCGCGTGATTAAGAATGAAGATGGCTCACTGCGTCTTTCTCAACGCCCGGATGCCGAAGGCTCGCTGGTCGCCCAAGACCCGCGCACCGGCGCGATTCTCGCGCTTCAAGGTGGCTTTGACTTTAACGCCAGCAAGTTCAATCGCGCGGTACAGGCTCAGCGCCAGTCAGGCTCTATCTTCAAGCCATTCATTTATTTGGCGGCCCTTGAAGATGGCGAAATGAATGCCGCAAGCGTGGTCAATGACGCGCCGGTAGTACTCGACGACGGCAGCAACTCTTTATGGCGCCCGGTGAACTCTAGCCGAGACTTCCAAGGGCCGATGCGATTACGCCCTGCGCTGGCTCGTTCACGCAACCTAGTGACTATCCGCGTCCTGCAGACGATGGGCTTAGATCACACGATTAACTACTTGGAAGGCTTCGGTTTTGCGCCAGGCCGGTTGCCACACGGATTGGCTTTAGCGCTAGGCAGCGCGAGCTTAACGCCCATGGAGATGACCAACGCCTACGCCGTTCTTGCCAATGGCGGCTTCCAAGTGGCGCCCTGGTTTATTGAACGCGTTACCCGCAACGATGATCGCGAATTGATTGATGAAGCGACGCCTCAAGTGGCTTGCCCAAGCTGTGCAGAGGATCAGGAAACGGTAGAAATTGATGGCCGCGAATACCCCATCGCCAAACGGGTAGCCGACCCGGCCGCCGTTTATATTCTGCGCGACATGCTGCGTGACGTTATCACCTCGGGCACTGGCCGCGGTGCACTAAGCCTGAACCGTGAAGACATCGTGGGCAAAACGGGCAGCACGAACAGCCTGCGCGACGCATGGTTCGCGGGCTTTAACAGCGATCTCGTCACCACGGTGTGGGTCGGTAAAGACAGCAACGAAACCCTCGCTGAGTATGGTGCCGGTGCCGCCTTACCGATTTGGGTAGAGTTCATGGGTGATGCGCTGGAAGGCACGCCGCTTGCCGTGCCAGAACGCCCTGATACGATTGTGACTGCGCGCGTTGATCCGGATACTGGCCGTCGCTTAACTGACGACCAGCCAGGCGGCCTCACCGAGCTGTTCCATCGTGATCACTTGCCGGACTACCAGCAGCGCCGCATCAGTCGCGAGCTGGAAGAAGCCAGTGGCTCGCAAGGCTCAGGCACAGCAGAGTCAATCTTCTAACGCTAGCGGATAATCCCTACGCCACGGCGCAATAGCGAAAAGGCCCGGAGAGAATATCTCCGGGCCTTTTTTTATTACTTACTCAGCGTCTTTGCGGCTATCGCCATTAGTTATTAGCCATTAACGACAGGCGCTTGCGGCTGGCGCTTACTGGCCAGCCAGTTAGCGCCAATTACCACAATCATCACCACAACACCGGCAATCTCGGTCATCAGGTTAGGATAGAAAACGCCAATAATCGCCGCCGTAATCGCCAGGCGAGGTAGCCACGACATACGGGTAAACAGATACCCTTCCAAGGCCGCTGCAAAAGCACCTAATGCCAGGATGGCGATGATGCCGTTCCAGATGACAACGGGCACAGGCCCACCCATGATGATTTCCGGGTTGAACACCATAAACAGCGGAATCAGGTACAGCCCTTTGGCAAACTTCCACGCCTGGAAGCTCGTTTCCATCGGTTTACTGCCGGCTATCGCCGCCCCGGCAAAACCTGCCAAGGCGATGGGCGGCGTCACGTTAGAGTCCTGGGAGTACCAGAACACCACCAGGTGAGCGACCAGCAGCGGGATCCCAAACTCCTGGGTAAGCGCCGGGCCAACTAGCACAATCAGCACGATGTAGCTCGCCGTTACCGGCAGGCCCATGCCTAGTACTAAGCTTGCCAAGAGCACCATCAGCAGCGCGAGCAGGATATTGCCGCCAGAGAAGGCCAGCATCATCGACGAGAATTTCAGGCCTAAACCGGTTAAACCCACAACGCCAACGATAATACCGGCAACCGCGCAGGCCATTGAGACGGACACCGCGTTGCGCGCACCGAGTTCTAAACCTTCAATAAGCTTGGCAAATCCCGCGCGGATAACGTTTTTAATCGACGTCGACGTTACCGGCTGACCCTGGCTCGGCGCCACAAAGAAAAACCACAGCGCATAGCGCAGTACCGCCACGGCTACCATGGTGACCACCGCATAGTAGCCCACGCGCATAGGCGACATACTCAGCGCCAGCAGCCAGACCAGCACGGCTAGCGGCAGCAAGAAGTGCCAGCCATCTTTCAGAACTTGGCGCATCTGCGGCAGCTCTTCTTTCGGCAGCCCCTGCATGCCTTGCTTAAGAGCAATGATGTGGACAAACAGATAGACCGTCGAGAAATACATAATCGCCGGCAAAATACTGACTTTCACAATGTCCAAGTACGGCGTATTGGTGTACTCGGCAATCAAGAAAGCACCCGCTCCCATCAACGGCGGCATAATCTGCCCACCGGTTGAGGCCGCGGCTTCAATCCCCCCCGCCTGTTTGGCTTTGTAGCCCAGTTTTTTCATTAGCGGAATAGTAAACGCGCCGGTGGTAACAACGTTGGCAATCGCGCTGCCGGAAATAGACCCCATGCCCGCAGAGGCTAGCACCGCAGCCTTGGCCGGCCCGCCGCGCTGGCGACCGGTGGCGGCATACGCCATGTCTATAAAGAACTTACCCGCACCGGTACATTCCAAAAAAGCGCCAAACAGTACAAAGATAAAGATATAGGTGGCCGCCACGCCGAGCGGCAGGCCGAAGATGCCCTCTTGGCCCAAGTAAAGCTGGCCAGCCACGCGGTCAATGCTATAGCCGCGATGTTCCAGGATGCCCGGCATCCACTCGCCCAGCCACGGCAGCTCGCCCCGCGGCCCGGCAAAGGCATACACAATGGCAATCAAGCCGATCACGGTCATGCCGAAACCCACCGCGCGGCGGCTCGCTTCTAGCACCGTCACGGTCGCAATACAGGCGACCAGAATATCGGTACTGCTCCAAAAACCTGCTCGGCTGAAAATCTCATCCAGGTTGAACACTAAATAGCCGCCGGTGACGATCGCCCCGGCTAGAAATACGAGATCAACTCCCCACCCAACGACGCCACGTTTACTGGTGGGGCCAAAGGCTGGAAACATTAAAAATGCCAGCATCATGATCAATGCCAGGTGAATACTGCGCTGATAAAACAACCCTAACGGCTGGATACCTGCGGAATACAGCTGAAAAAGGGAAAGTCCCACCGCCACAATGGTGATCAACCACAGCACCATGCGGGGTTGAATCACATTACCGCCTGGTATTACGGTCGGCGGTTGATTGGATTCGTTCATGAAGTCCTCGGAAGCGTTAACTAATGTCGTTTTTATTCACGCGGGGAGGCGTGAGGAGCGGCTAGCTGAATGGTCACGCGCTGCCCAGCGGCGAGGGCGCTCAAGCTTACCTGAGGATGCTCGCCGTCTGGCCACACCACTCGATGATTGACGGCAGGCGAGCCGACTCTCAATAGATAGCGATTATTGGCGACAGGCTCGTCAATCGCATTAATCCAGTAACCACCTTCACCGTCTGAGACCTGCTCTCCACGGCCAAAGATATGCCCAAGCCCTGCAGCGAAGTCAGGTTGATGGCTACGTTCTAACTGCATCACGCCTGCCGCATTTCGATAGCAGTCAAGTACGGTGAAGTGCTCAACAGAGTGCTGCCACTTAATACACCAGCGGCCGCCAAGAGGGACCGTTTCATCCACCAAGACGTCGCCTTGTTCGGTTGTCACTGCTAATCGCATAAACGCCGTCGCCGAAGCGGGGGAAGCCCCCACTTCGGCGAATGGTAAACATGCAATCAGTAGCGCCACCAGTCGATGTTGCCACTGCATGGTGGTGTCCTTTAGCCGTTACGGACGCAAGCGATCCGGGATATCAGCGCCAACTTCTTCGAAATAACGCAGCGCACCTGGGTGTAACGGCACCGGCGTAGAGTCCATAGTGAACTGAACGGTGGTGTCATTAGCCGCAGGGTGAACAGCAATTAGCTCGTCGGTGTTTTCAAACAGCAGTTGGGTAAGCTGATACGCCAACTCTTCGTCCATATCGGCATTAACCACCAATACGTTAGGAATACCGATCGTCTGAACCGCTTCATCCATGCCGTCATACATACCAGCGGCTAGCTCATAGGGTGCAAACACCTCTTCTTCTGCCTGCGCGTTAGCGATCTCTTCGTCAGAGAAGCCAATAAGACGAATATCACGCGTGGCGGCTAGATTAAGAATTGAACTGGTGGGCGGCCCTACGCTCCAGAAACCAGCGTCGATATCGCCATCGCGAATAGCATCGGCGGTTTCATTGAAGTTAAGGCGCTGAGGCGTAAAGTCTTCATAGTCAACGCCATTGGATTCAAGCAACGCACGCACATTAAGCTCAGTGCCGCTGCCCGGTGCGCCCACAGAAACGCGCTTACCGGCCAAATCTGCAATCGATTTAATATCCGACTCTGCTAGCGTAACCAGCTGCACGGCATTGGGATACACAGAGGCCAGCGCACGGGTATTTTCGACCTGACGCCCGTCAAAGTCACCGGTACCGGTGTACGCCTGATAAACCGTATCAGCCAGCGCCAGCGCTAAATCCGCGTCGCCGCGCATGATCAGCCCCATATTCTCAACCGACGCGCCAGTAACTTCCGCCGTCGCCTGAGCCCCTTCGATATGGTTATTGATCATTTCGGCGAAACCACCGCCGATAGGGTAATACACGCCGCCGGTGCCACCGGTCGCAATTGAAAGTTGTTGGGCGCTAGCGGGTAGCGCGACCGCGAGCAACGATGCGGCAGCTGCTGTGGTGTATAGAGAGCGTAGAGTTCGCATGAGCATTTCCTCCGTCCTGCTTGGACTTATAGGTATGGTTGACGATAAAGGAGGTTTTGGAGCCCCAGCGCCTGCCGGGCAATCAAACGGCTAAGCAAACGCGGTGGAGGAGAAGTTAGCACGGCTTAAGCGTTAGATGCTAATTGGCCATTATTAACGTTTAACGACATCACAACGCCCACAACCGCGAGCAATGTCAGCATGGTCATCAGAAATAATCCGCCGACAACAATACTGAAATACGTTAGTAATCTCTTAACCTCTGCCAAATAGTTAATATTTATTGATAATAGCTGACAATCTTTCACAATGTACCGCTACTCGCTCAGGAGCCATACTGAAATGGAACCCGATAGTCAAACGCCAACCTTTAAGGAAAAAAACATTAGCGCGCCAAGCGGTCCCCGTCAAAATTTAGCCATCAGCGCTTATCGTCAGCTTAAGCATGACATTATTCGCGGCTGCTATGCGCCGGGACAAAAGCTGTTAATGACACACCTTAAAGAGCATTACGGCGCGAGCACCGGGCCGCTGCGCGAAGCGCTCTCCCAACTGGTGGCAGACCGCCTAGTGGTGGCGATTAGCCAGCGGGGCTATCGCGTGGCTCCGATGTCGCTGGCCGAGCTCAACGATATTTACGATGCCCGTGCCCAGATTGAAGGGCTGATTCTGCGCCTGGCCATAGAGCGCGGCAACGACGACTGGGAAGCCACGGTGCTGGCTACCGCTCACCTATTAGCGAAAGTCACCGACATCAACACGCCCGATGACCTTCTCGAAATCTGGGACCAGCGCCATAAAGCCTTTCACACCGCGATTGCCAGCGGCTGCAACTCCCCTCACCTGCTGCAGATGCGCAACACGCTGTTTGATCAGGTAGAGCGCTACCGCCACCTGTGGCTGCAAGAAACCGTGATGTCGCCCCAGGCGTTAGAACTTAAGCGCCAAGAGCACTCAGCGCTGGTGGATGTCATCTTAGCCCGCGACACCGCTCAGGCCGGCACCCTGATGCGCGACCACCTGATGACACCGGTTCCGATTATTACCCGCGTTCTCAAAGCGCGCGGCATCGAATAAGCATGTCGGTTTAAGCGTGTCACTTCCAAAATAAATTCTGCGTTTTAAAAAAATGTAGATATTTTAAATTAACGGCGATACATTGGCCTTATGCTACTTTGCAGCCAATCCATTGCTGTGGGCGATTTATAGCGCCTGCATAACGAATCGAGGAATTTACGCCATGACGCATTTTAACTGGGACGACCCGCTGCTACTGGAACAACAGCTGACGGACGAAGAGCGCCAGATTCGTGATGCAGCCTATGATTACTGCCAAGAAAATCTTCAGCCCCGCGTGCTAACTGCCTTCCGCGAAGAGCGCTTTGATCGTGAAATCATGAGCGAGATGGGCGAACTTGGCCTGCTTGGTGCCACCGTTTCCCCAGAGTACGGCGGCGCGGGCGTTAACCACGTCGCGTATGGTTTGATTGCTCGTGAAGTTGAGCGCGTTGACTCTGGCTACCGCTCAGCCATGAGCGTGCAGTCTTCGCTGGTGATGTACCCCATCGAAACCTACGGCTCTGAAGAACAGAAGCAAAAATTCCTGCCCAAGCTTGCCAGCGGCGAGATGATTGGCTGCTTTGGCCTGACCGAACCCGATCACGGCTCAGACCCGGGCGGCATGATTACGCGCGCAGAGAAAGTCGACGGCGGCTATCGCCTAACCGGCGCCAAAATGTGGATCACCAACAGCCCTATTGCCGATATCGCGGTGGTATGGGCCAAGTCAGCGGCTCACGACAACCAGATTAAAGGCTTTATCGTTGAGCGCGGCACTGAAGGCTTCAGTACGCCCAAAATTGAAGGCAAAGTATCGCTGCGCGCCTCGATTACCGGTGAGATCGTACTAGACAACGCCTTCGTTCCTGAAGAGAACCTGCTGCCTAACGTCAGCGGTCTGAAAGGCCCGTTTGGCTGTTTGAACAAAGCCCGCTACGGCATCGCTTGGGGCGTCATGGGCACCGCTGAGTTCTGCTGGCACGCCGCGCGTCAATACACGCTGGACCGCAAGCAGTTTGGCCGTCCGCTGGCTGCTAATCAGCTCATCCAGAAAAAACTGGCCGATATGCAGACCGAAATTACCCTGGGTCTACAGGCAGCGCTGCAGGTTGGCCGACTGATGGATAGCGGCAACTGGGCGCCGGAAATGGTCTCGCTGATCAAGCGTAACAACTGCGGCAAAGCGCTGGATATCGCTCGCCAGTCCCGTGACATGCACGGCGGCAACGGTGTTTCCGACGAGTACGGCGTCATTCGGCATATGGTCAACTTAGAGTCGGTGAATACGTACGAAGGTACTCACGACGTGCATGCCTTGATTCTAGGCCGTGCGCAGACGGGCATTCAGTCGTTCTTTTAATAGACTTAGGCTTAATAGAACTCTGAACAATAGCCTTTAATCGTCATTAGCCAAGGAAGCAGCTGTTATGAGCAAGCCTCTATTAAGCGAGCCAACCAAGCCTCTGGCCGGGATTAAAGTACTCGATATCTCTCGGGTGCTGGCCGGGCCATGGTGCGGACAAATGCTCGCGGACATGGGGGCGGATGTGATTAAGATTGAGCGCCCGGGCAGTGGTGATGATACCCGCCACTGGGGCCCTCCTTGGCTGGCTGGCACAGAAGAGTCGGCGTATTACCTGTGCGCTAACCGTGGCAAGCGCTCAGTAACCGTCGATATGGCCAAGCCCGAAGGCCAAGCGGTGATTAAGCAACTTGTCGCTCAATCGGATGTGCTGATAGAAAACTTTAAAGTGGGCGGTTTAAAGCGTTACGGCCTGGATTACGCGAGCCTGCAGGCATTAAACCCCAAACTGATTTACTGCTCAATTACCGGTTTTGGTCAGGAAAGCCCCTACGCCCACCGCGCGGGCTACGACTTTATGATCCAAGCGATGGGCGGCATAATGAGCCTGACGGGTAAGCCAGACGATGAACCCGGCGGCGGCCCGGTCAAAAGCGGCGTAGCATTTACCGACATTTTTACCGGGCTTTATGCCGCCAACGCGGTGCTTGCGGCGCTTTATCAACGCCGTGATAGCGGCGTTGGCTGCCACATTGATATGGCGCTCATGGATGTGCAGGTCGGCGTGCTCGCCAATCAGGCGCTTAACTATCTAACCTCGGGCAATGTGCCTCAGCGATTAGGTAACGCTCATCCTAATATCGTGCCCTATCAAGCCTTTGCTACCCAGGACGGCCATATTATTGTCGCTGTGGGCAATGACGAACAGTTCAAGCGCTTTTGTACCGTGCTTTCACTGCCAAGCTTGGCTGAAGACCCGCGCTTCGCGACTAACGGCGCACGGGTTAACCAGCGCGCATTGCTGGTTCCACAGCTGGAAGCGGCACTGGCCCAACGCGGCACCGATGAATGGCTCGCTGCCTTTGAAGCGGTAGGCGTACCCTGCGGCCCGATTAATACGCTAGACCGAGTATTTGACGACCCCCACGTCAAAGCTCGCGGGCTTAAGCAAACCCTGCCCCACGCCCAGGCAGGCCACGTAGATTTGGTAGCCAACCCCATTCGTTTCAACGGTAAGCAAATGAGTGCCTCAACGGCGCCACCGCACCTGGGTGAACATACCGAAAACGTATTGGATGAGCTCGGCATTACACCAGAGCAGCGCACCGCTCTTCGTGAGGCGGGCATTATTTAGCCCGCACTGATGAAATATCTTCCCCTTTGTGGCGCCTCACCAGGCGCCTTTTTTGTGTCTATTTGGGCATGCAACCATTATCGGTAAAAAAATTAATTATACTTTAATAAAAAACATATACATAGCGCATGAGTGGTGTGATTTATTGTCATGAAGTGGCTGCGTAAGATAGATTTACCGTCAATTTGCGCTACCCTATTAGTGTTGTAATGTGCTCATCAATCTATCCGTGACGAACCTATTTTTGGGCGGCGGAAAACAAGTAATATCATGCAAGGGAGAAAACATTGGCTCATTCCAATCCCTCTCGCGGTTCTGGCGGATTTTTCGCCAAATTCGTGGGGGTTATAGTTGCACTTGTCGGTCTCGCTCTTGGCGGCGGCGGGCTCTATCTGGCAATACTCGGCGGCTCCTGGTATTACCTAATCGCCGGTGCGGCAACGCTCGTAGCTGGGACTCAGCTGATCCGAGGGCACGTGTCCGGCGCTTACATTTTCGCGCTTGTCTTTATTGGCACTTTCCTTTGGGCCGCGTGGGAATCGGGACTTAACTACTGGCGCTGGATTCCCCGCCTGGATGTTGTATTGATCCTGGCCATTCTAGTTGCCTTAGTGGCCCCTTGCCTAAGAGGTGGTCCCGGGCGCAAATCCAGCTTCTCCGTTGCGGGCGTGATGGTATTGGGACTGATCATAGCCGGCGCGTTGGCATTCCTACCCGGCCGTGGTTATCAGCACTTTGCCGATGTACCCGCAATGGCAGAAGGCTCGCTGGCGACTGACATGGGCGATGCCCAACCTGCAGATGCCCCCGCTGACGAGGACTGGGTTGCCTACGGCCGTGATTCCGCTGCGACGCGCTACTCTCCGCTCGAGCAGATCAACCCTGATAACGTAGGCGATCTCGAAGTGGCCTGGGAATATCGCACTGGCGACTTACTCGACCACCGGTGGGGTGCTGAGACAACACCACTAAAAATCGGTGATAACGTCTTTCTGTGTACTTCGCGCAACATTTTGATTTCTCTTGATGCAGCCACTGGTGAAGAGAACTGGCGCTACGATCCGGTAGTTTCTGAAGACTCCATCCCCTACACCGCCGCTTGCCGGGGTGTGACCTACTACGAAGTGCCCGAAAACTACGCTGCTCCGGAGAGCGATGATAACGCTGCCAGCCAGGGTGAGCAGATCGCGGCCGGTGGCGAACAGGAAGATGGCGAAGACAACGCGCCACAGGACGAAACGCCGACTCCCGTCGCCACCAATGACGATCAGGCCTGCCGCACGCGCATTATCTCCGGCACCCTAGACGGTCGCCTGATTCAGGTCGATGCCGCTAACGGCGAGCCCTGTACAGATTTCGGTGACAACGGCCAGGTCGATATAAAGCACAATATGGGCGAGACGCCACCAGGCTACGTTGCCATAAACTCGCCGCCTGTCGTCGTCAACGATGTCCTTGTGACAGGACACCAGGTGCTCGATGGCCAGCGTCGCTACCCACCCTCCGGCGTGATTCAGGGCTATGACGTGGTGACCGGCGAGCAGCGCTGGGCCTGGGATGCAGGTCGCCCCGACCAGAGCGAACCGCTGACCGGTGATGAAATCTATACGCGCGGTTCGCCCAACATGTGGACGATCGCCGCCGGTGATAGCAGCCTAGGGTTGGTCTATCTGCCGATGGCCAATGCTGCCGGCGACTACTGGAGCAGCTCGCGCACCGAAGAAGAAAACGAGTGGGCAGCGTCCATGGTCGCTCTTGACGTGGAAACGGGCCTGCCTGCATGGCATTTCCAAACGTCTCACGTTGATGTCTGGGATTATGACCCAGGCTCCCAGCCTACAATGATCGACTTCCCCACCGACAATGGTAATGTGCCAGCGCTGGTGATGCCGACCAAGCAAGGCGAGATCTACGTCTTCAACCGCGAGACTGGTGAGCTGCTGGGCGGCGGTGCGGAAGAGCGCCCGGTACCGCAAGGTGGTGCCGAGCCCGAGATGCGCAGCGAAACGCAGCCCTTCTCGCTGTATGCTACGTTGCGTCAGCCGGATATCACCGAGAAGGACATGTGGGGCATGTCGCCCTTTGATCAGCTTTTCTGCCGCATTCAGTATCGCCAGGCAAGCTGGGAAGGTATGTACACCCCGCCGACTGCTGACCAGCCTTGGGTTCAGTACACCGGCTATAACGGTGGCTCCGACTGGGGTAGCGTTGCGATCGACCCGCGCCGGGGCGTGATCATTGCTAACTACAACGACATGCCCAACTATAACGAGCTGGTGCCGCGTGACGTTGCCAATGAGCGTGGCTGGGTTCCGCGTGAAGAGCTGGATGAAGATACCGGCGGCGCCGAAGGTGCGGGTGATCCGCAGGCCAACACGCCCTATGCGATCAACGTGAACGCTGGCTGGCGCGTGCCCTTTACGGGGATGTTGTGTAAGCAACCTCCTTATGGTCATATCCGCGCTATAGAACTTGCGACCGGTGACACGCTGTGGGATCGACCGTTCGGTACCGCGCGTGCCAATGGCCCTTGGGGCATCCGTTCCGGCCTACCGATCGACATAGGCACGCCCAATAACGGTGGCTCCGTGGTCACGGCCGGCGGTTTGATCTTCATCGCTGCGGCAACTGATGATCTTATCCGGGCAATCGATATCGAAACGGGTGAAACCGTGTGGCAAGCTGCGCTACCTGCGGGCGGCCAGGCCAACCCGATGGTTTATGAAGCCAACGGACGACAGTATCTGGTGATCGTGGCGACGGGCCACCACTTCATGGAAACCCCCACCGGCGACTACGTGATCGCCTACGCTCTGCCGGAGCAAAGCGATTCCTGATCGCTCACTTCGCTAGCGGTAACACGAGATCGCCCCGACCAAATGGCTGGGGCGATCTCTTTCATGGCAAACCTTTTTCGCCGAAAAGCGTGAACAACTACTCAACCGTGCTCAACGGCGAACAAAGAGCAAGCCTGTCGCTTTTGCATACTATATACGTGCTCTATTACCTACTATGCTGAAAGAACAACCCTCATCAACAGGAAATGAGCTATGAGCAGTAATGCCGAACTCAACGAGCTAAAACATAAATACGTTGCCGCGGGCGCCGCGAGCCCGGCGACGGCCTTTGCCGATCGTGCTGAAAATGCTGAAATCTGGGACGCTGACGGCAACCGTTTTATCGACTTTGCAGGCGGCATTGGCGTGCTCAACGTAGGCCATCGCCACCCTAAAGTGGTCGCCGCGGTTAAAGCCCAGCTTGATAAGCTAATGCACACCTGCCAGACGGTTATGCCTTATGAAGGCTACGTCAAAGTCGCCGAAAAGCTCAGCCACCTCGTTCCGGTACGTGGCCATGCCAAAGTAATGCTGGCTAACTCCGGCGCCGAAGCGCTGGAAAACGCCGTTAAAATCGCGCGCGCCGCTACCGGTCGCTCCAACGTGATTTGTTTTGACGGCGGCTACCATGGTCGCACCTTCTTCACGATGGCGATGAACGGCAAGGTGGCGCCGTATCAGAGCGACTTCGGCCCAATGCCGGGCACCGTTTTCCGCGCACCCTATCCAGTGCCTTACCACGGCGTTAGCGAAGACGAAGCCATTCGCGGCTTAAAGATGACGCTAAAAACGGACGCCAACCCCAAAGACACTGCGGCGATTGTGCTTGAACCGGTACTCGGTGAAGGCGGCTTTTATCCGGCATCCACCAGCTTTTTGACCAAGATCCGTGAAATCTGCGATGAGCACGGCATTTTAATGATCATCGATGAAGTGCAGTCGGGCTTTGGCCGCACCGGTAAGATGTTTGCCATCGAACACAGCGGCGTTGAGCCAGACATCATGACCATGGCCAAGAGTATGGCCGACGGCATGCCGATCTCTGCCATAGTGGGTACCGATAAAGTGATGGATGCCTCTGGCCCTAACTCCCTAGGCGGCACTTACACCGGCAGCCCGACTGCCTGCGCAGCCGCGCTGGCGGTGATGGAAGTGTTTGAAGAAGAGAACATTCTTGAGAAGAGCCAAGCCTTGGGCGAGAAGCTTTCAAAGCGCTTCACCGAGTGGGCAGGCAAGTTTGAATGCATCGACCACGTGCGCAACATGGGCTCAATGGCGGCGTTCGAACTGGTATCGAATAAAACAGACCACACGCCGAATGCCGAGCTGGCCGCAGCGCTGTGTAAGAAAGCCCGCGAAGAAGGCTTGATTCTGCTTTCCTGCGGCATGTACGGCAACACTATCCGCTTTTTGATGCCGGTCACTATTGAAGACGACGTACTCAACGAAGGGCTGGATATTATTGAGTCCTGCTTGGAGTCGCTGACCTAAGCGCTATTAGCGTACAAGCAAATGCCGCCCAAATCTGGCGGCATTTATTTTTTAACGCGGCCGGCGATCGCCTTCAATAAAATTCGCCGTAAATACCGCTTTACCGTGGGTCTCAAACGACCACTTCATCACCTCACCCAACGCCGTCATCACAGCATCGAACTCCCCAAATACCTGAGTGCTCATACGGTTCAGGTGTACTTCTAATCCAGTCGCTTCCAAGCGTTTGACGACTTCTTTTACTACCGGCTTAAAATCATCGGCCAGTGGGTAATAGCTAAGCTGTACGGAAAGATACATAACGCCTCCTTACGTGGCTCTTTACATAGTATGTGACGTTTGCCCGACGCTGGATAAACGCTGCCAGGCCGCCAAAATGGCGGCACGGGTTTCATCCGGATGCTCCATCGGGAACATGTGCGTACCCGAAACCTCGCTTACCGTTAGGCCCTTGCGCTTTAAACGCTTGATGCGCGACGCCGTTAACAAGTGTGACTCTGTGCCCGCCACTAATTCTATCGGCACGCCCAGCCGCTTGGGCAGCCGCGAAAGGTGGTCAGGCAGGTGGCGAAAAATTTCCACCTCAATCTCCGGATTAAACGTCAGCTCCGCGCTGCCGTCATCTAACAACCGCGTCCCTGCTTCAATGTAGTCGTTGAGCGCTTCCGGGGTAAAGCGGCGAAACAAGCCTCGGCGACCGAGTGAGCTGGCCATTATCTCGCGGCTGGGCCACGCGGTGCGCCGCCCCAGGGTTTTACCGGCAGGCGTGACTCGATCAATAAATCCAAACCGCTTGGCGGCTTTCATGGCCCAAGCATCCGTTCCGAGCATCAACGGAGGGTCGAGCATGATCACACCGCAAAAGCGCTCAGGCTGCTTATCCGCAGCCATGGCCATCAAGGTACCACCCAGCGAATGGCCCACGCCTAGCAGCGGCGTATCGCCTTCCGGCAGGTAGCTAAGCAGCTCATCCACCAAATTACCCCAGTTATGATTAACGGGGTAATCCGGATGGTGGCCCAGGCGGTCTACGGGATGAAGATCAAACGTTTCTGCCAGCGGGTCTAGCAGGCTGCGATAACTTAGCCCTGGAAAACCATTGGCATGGGCAAACACTAAACGTGGGCGTGAAGTCGTCTCAGCAGGCATGGCATGGCTCGTCGATAAGAGTAAATCAGCAATGGCTTGGCCATCTATCATATGTCTGTTTTATCCTGCCCCTCACAGAGCGTCAATCCACATAAGTGTTAACGTGCTAATTAAAATAGCGGCAGCTGATGCTCTTGACTGCTTTCCGCCAGCCGATACCCCACGCCCAGCAGGCGTACCGGGCGTTCACCGCGGGCCCAGCCAATCTTCAGTAAGGTTTCAAACTGGTCAAGATTAGGCGCTGGGTCGGCATGTTCGACGGTGGTTTGAGTGAAATCGCTAAATTTTACTTTAACGATCAGTCCTCGCACCGCCAACGGCGGGTCAAGACGTGCATAGCGCCGCTCTAAATCCTCGATCAGCGCGGGCAGCTCACGACGGCAGGCGTCGAGATTAGGCAAGTCTTGTGCGTAGGTTTGCTCGGTACTGACCGATTTACGCTCACGGTGCGTTTTCACCGGCCGCTCATCTCGCCCCCAGCTTAGCTCATGCAGGCGCCGGCCAAAGCGGCCAAAGTGTTCGACAAGTTCGGTCAGTGAGCGCGTGCGTAAATCGGTACAGGTTTGAATACCAAGCCCGGATAGCTTTTCTGCCGTGCGAGGGCCAACGCCGTGAATTTTCTTGACCGGCAGCTGCTGCACAAAGCTATCAACTTCATCCGGCGTGATCACACATAGCCCGTTGGGCTTGTTCCAATCGCTGGCGATTTTAGCCAGAAACTTATTGGGCGCTACCCCTGCCGAGACCGTAATGCCTACTTCGCGGCTAACCCGCTCGCGGATCGCTTCTGCCATGAGCGTTGCGCTACCGTGATGCAAGGTGATGTCTGAAACATCCAAAAATGCCTCATCCAAAGACAGCGGCTCAATCAGCTCAGTGACGTCGCGATAAATCGCGAAAACTTGGCGGGCAACCTCTTTATATTTGGCCATATCGCCGCGAATTACGGTCAGATGCGGGCAGCGCTTGAGCGCCTGCCCCATCGGCATGGCCGAATGGATACCAAACACGCGAGCGGGATAGTTACAGGTAGCGACCACGCCGCGCTGCTCAACGCTGCCGCCAATGGCAATCGGAATGTCTCGCAGCGCGGGGTTATCGCGCATTTCCACCGCTGCATAAAAGCAGTCACAGTCGCAGTGAATAATTTTGCGCACCGGCTACCCTTCCAACTGTAAAAAAACACAGTTTACCACAAGAAACGCCAGCTCAGGTGCCGCAAAATGTCCTGAGAACCTGCTCGTTTTCTGTGGCAGGCGCCGCTAAACGGCGGGCTTCAACCGACCCATCAAACGGCTTCGTTACCACCGCCAACAGAGTGTGGAACGGTGCAAAGTCACCGTCGTAAGCAGCATTGATCACTTCCTGAACTCGGTGGTTACGAGGAATAATGACAGGATTGGCACGCCGCATCGCGGTAAGGCGCTGGCTATCTTGGCTGGCGCTCTGCTCGGCCTGCCATGTCTCTAGCCAAGCGGTTAACTCGTTAGGCTGAGTCGTTAGCGCCAGCAGCGCCTCACGGTTCTCATTACTCAAAGAGCAAGCGTAGCGAGTAAGCGCATCAAAAGTCGCGGTCATATCCATGCGCCCCTGATGCATATGGCTTTCGAGGCCTTTCATCAGCGGCACTGCCTGCTCGCTTTCTGGTGAGAGGCCCAGTTTGTCAGCATCCAAGCGGCGCTGCTCTTGTTGAAATAGCGTATCGAAATGGCGAAGTGCGGCAGTGGCCTGCTCTACCAGCGCATCGCCCTGCTCATTCATGAGCGGCAGCAGCGTTTCAGCAAAGCGAGCCAAGTTCCACTGCGCAATCGCGGGCTGATTGGCAAACGCATAGCGCCGCCCTTGGTCGATAGAGCTATACACTTTTTGCGGATCAAACTGCTCCATAAACGCACAGGGGCCGTAGTCGATGGTTTCACCGGCAATGCTGCAGTTATCGGTATTCATCACGCCGTGGATAAAGCCGACGCTCATCCAGCGCGCAATCAGCAGCGCTTGGCGGGCGACCACCGCCTCTAATAGCGCTAGATACGGATCTTCCGCACTGGCGGCATCCGGGTAGTGGCGGGCAATGACATGATCCGCCAGCGCTTTTATTACGGCACCGTCTCGACGAGAGGCGGCAAACTGAAACGTGCCCACGCGAATATGGCTGCTCGCCACGCGAGTAAATACCGCCCCAGGTTCAGACATCTGCCGCGCCACTCGCTCGCCGCTAGCTACCGCTGCCAGTGCACGTGTGGTTGGTACGCTCATCGCCGCCATAAACTCGCTGACCAGATATTCACGCAGCACGGGGCCTAGCGGCGAACGGCCGTCGCCACCGCGGGAAAACGGCGTACGGCCGCTGCCTTTTAGCTGTACATCGCGGCGTACACCGTTCTTATCAACCACTTCTCCCAACAACAGCGCACGGCCATCGCCCAGCTGCGGCACAAAGTTGCCGAACTGATGGCCCGCATAGCCCAACGCGCCCGGCTTAGCACCGGGCATGGGCTGATTACCGCTGAACCATTGGGCTAACGTGGCAGATTCAGGCACTTCTTTAGCGCCCAGCATCTGGGCAAGTGGGGCATTAAAAGCAATCAGTTCAGGGTGAGCCACGGGCGTTGCCTGGCTTTCAATCCACAAGGGTTCAGGTAACGTAGAATAGAAATGTTCGAATGACAGCACGATAGGCTCCGCTTTTAGTGGCTGTGGTTTGCTAATACCCTAGCACTCTACTCAAGTTAACGCCGACATGAAGTTGTTAGAAAATGCCTAATGCTAAACAGAACGTGCTAACGCCGCTCACACGGGATTTTTATAACCGCGACACGCTAGAGGTCGCAAGAGACCTGCTCGGCTGCTGGCTGGTGCGTGAGATTAATGGCGAACAGATGGCCGCGAGGATTGTTGAAACCGAGGCCTATTGTGGGGCTGAGGACTCCGCCTGCCATGCCCACCGCCGCCGCTCACCGCGCACGGAAGCGATGTTCGGGCCACCCGGCCACGCCTATGTGTATCTTGTTTATGGCATGCACTGGCTGCTGAACGTGGTAACGGAGCCAGACGGCTCGCCCTGCGCGGTATTGATTCGTGCGGTTGAGCCCACCGCCAACGAGGACGCCATGCGCGCTATCCGCCAGGCAACCGGTAAGCAGCTGAGCAATGGCCCTGGCAAGCTCACGCGCGCGCTCAGCATTAATAAAGCGCTGTATGGCCATGATATGACCCAGCGCGATCAGCTCTGGATTAGCGCCGCGTCGCATCACGAGCCCGTTGCTAGCGGCCCACGCGTGGGCATTGATTACGCCAAGCCCGAGCACCGCGATGCCCCGTGGCGTTTCTGGTTGGAAGACAACCCGTGGGTGTCTAAAGCGCGCTAGCGCGCACCCGCTGACAAAGTGGGCTGCAAACAACGAACCGCCTGTTCAAGCACCGGCGTTAGCGGCGCACGCCACTGATGCGTTAACAGCGCATCGGCACGGGTGACGCCCAGTGACAGCGACGCCAGCGGCATGCCTCGTTCATGGGCGGCACGGCAGAAGCGGTAGCCGGAAAACACCATCAACGAGGTGCCCACGGCCAGCACGGCATCCGCCTTGGCCATGGCCACCTGCGCTGCCAGCCGCCGTTCGGCGGGCACCACGTCGCCATAAAACACCACGTCAGGCTTTAAGATGCCGCGACAGCGCGGGCAGTCGAAAATACGAAAAGCGCTGAAGTCCGTTTCCAGATCAGCATCGCCATCCGGCGCGTAACCCGCCTGCAGATCAGCAAACGTTGGGTTCATTCGCGCCATTTCGGCATGCATCGCGTGGCGCATCATTTGATAGTCACACGCCATGCACTTCACCATATCCGCGCGGCCATGCAGGTCGATGACGCGGCGCGAGCCTGCACGCTGATGCAAGCGGTCAACGTTTTGCGTCACCAGCTGCTGGATGTACCCTTGCGCTTCCAGCGCGGCTAGCGCCCGGTGTGCACCGCTGGTTTGCGCTTCACGTAGCGCCCTGAACCCGATCAGCGCACGCGCCCAATAGCGCTGACGCACGCCGTGAAACGTCATAAAGTCACCGTGCTGTACCGGCGGCGGTCGCTTCCACTGCCCCAGCGCATCGCGATAGTCCGGAATGCCGCTGTCGGTACTCACGCCGGCACCGGTAATCACCCACAGCTTGGGGTGCTGCTGTATAAAGTCAGCTAGCTCTTTGCCCGACTGAGCAACGTTTTCTGCAATGTCCACGGCCTGCGTCAATCCTTCACCTCTAGGCAATGTTGCTCAAATTCAACGATACTGTATAGCAACAGCGGGCCACGCAACTCGCCCTTGAACAGTTATTGTGCACCCAGGAGAGACTCTTATGCAGCACGATCATGACATTATTATTGTCGGCGGCGGCATGGTGGGCGCGGCACTGGCAGCACGCTTAGGCCATACGGGGCTAAGCGTTGGGCTTGTGGAGCAAGGCGATGCGCCCACCGCGCCCAGCGGCGACTATGACCTGCGCATCTCATCACTCAATGCGCGCTCGCTGGCCTTTATCAAGGCAAGCGGTACCGCTCTGCCGCAAGAGCGCAGCTGCCCTTTTCGCCATATTGATGTCGCCAATCAGGACGGCACCGGCCATTCGCTGTTTTCCGCTGAAGAGAGCGGCATGGAAGACTTCGGCATCTTTATCGAAAACCAAACGCTGCAGTACGCGCTATGGCAGCGGCTGGAACAGCTGCCTAGCGTTAGCTGCTACACCCACTGCGCGCCGATTAGCACAGGAACGGCCAGCAATGCCCGCACGCTGGAGCTAGATAACGGCACAACCCTTAGCGCGCGCTTAATTGTCGGTGCTGACGGTGCGAATTCTACGCTGCGTGCGCTGGCAGGCATTAGCGTGACAAGCTACGACTATCATCAGCGCGCGATGATCATTAACGTAGAAACCGAGCTACCCCAGCAAGACGTAAGCTGGCAAGTTTTCACCCCCACCGGCCCGCTCGCGATGCTGCCCTTACCCGGCCAGCGCGCCTCGTTGGTGTGGTACGACAGAGACGAAACTACCAAAGCCCGCGAACAGCTAGACGATGACGCGCTAAAAACGGCGATTGAAACGGCCTTTCCCAAACGGCTAGGCGGAATTACTCGCATCGTGGCACGGGCAAGCTTCCCCATTAAGCGCCAACACGCGCAGCGCTATATTGGCACACGCTTAGCGCTGATTGGCGATGCGGCGCACGTGGTGCATCCACTAGCGGGGCAAGGTTTAAACATCGGCCTGCACGACGCCGACACGCTGGCCGAGATCATCATCAAAGGCCGCGACGCTGGCGACTCGATCAACCTGCTCCGCTTTGAGTGCCAGCGCCGCGTGGCCAATCAAGCCATGATCGCTGCTACTGACAGCTTTCATCACCTGTTTACCGGCGCCAAGCCCCTGCGCCAACTAGGTGATTTAAGCCTGCAGATTGCCGAACGTTTCCCGCTGGCCAAGCGCATGATGATGCAGCAAGCCAACGGGCTGAATCCGTTTAAAATGCGCTAAATCGCATGGTGGAAGATTAAAAGCGCAGCCATCAATGCCTGCCTATTTCACATCGTAGGAAAAAGTCTCTATGCCACTCGAATAGCCGTCGAAGTTGGAGTGGCATGCCGCAAAATACAGCTCAGCGGCGCTTTCCATGGCACCGGGCACGGCGGTCTCGGAATTTAAGATTAATGCTTCCCCAGAAACTGACGGTGCCGTGTGTGAGCATGTCACATTGACAACCTCGGGTTCTACGTTCCAATTGATCGCGACGCCATCGGGTGACGCGGGGGAATCCTCTCCGTCCTTAAGCCTTGAGTCACCGCTAAGCAGCGTTACTTCCAGTGTTTGCTCTGTCTCTGAAGTGCTAATGGACTTAACGGAAAGCCATTTATTCCAAGCGCAGCCGCCCATTCGACAACTACTCAGCGTGACCTTTCCCTTGGGTTTAAGAAGTGGGGAATAGAGTTCGTTGACGTTGGCTGGCGAAGAGGATTCAGCCCCAGCTTGAGCACCTTCAGCCGGTGCGGAGACTTGCTGGTTGGGAGTCGATTGATTACAGCCAGCAAGTAAAACGATCAGAGCGAATGCAGCAGTTCGGATAGGGAACATATTTTTCTCTATATATAAAAGACGCTAACAATGATTATACGCAAGGCAACATAATCTCAATCAGCGTATCAGCATGCGCATTAATTGAGCTGCTGATAGGACTCTATCTCATTGTTTTAGTTCTAGGAAAATAACGTTCCGGCGGCTTCGTGCGGGCGCCGCCTTGGCCATTGCCGCCCAGTGGGGAACAGTGATTACTTGTCATCTGATGGTATTTGCAGATGATCATCTAAAAACGCACAAATCACCGGGATAATGACATTGCCATGGGTTTCCAAGGCAAAATGCCCCGTGTCGTAAAAGCGAATGTCCGCCTGAGGAATATCTCGCTTCCAGGCTTGTGCCCCCGGCGGTAGAAAGAAGGGATCATGCTTTCCCCATACCGCGAGCAAGGGCGGCTGATACTCGCGGAAGTAGGCCTGAAATTCAGGATACTTGGCAACATTGGTGGCGTAATCCAACAATAAGTCGAGCTGAATATCCGCCATCCCCGGCTGGGATATCTGAGCCCCTTCCAGCGTATAGGCATCCGGTGCTACAGCACTTGTATCGCTAACGCCCTCCACGTACTGCCATTTGATTGACGCCGGCGTCGGAAAGTCGCTAAGGGCATCACGATTCGCCTTAGAAGGATCCTTCCAATACGTCAGGATAGGCTCCCACCCTTCTGAAAGTCCCTCCTCATAAGCATTGCCGTTTTGCGAAATGATGGCAGTGATTTTTGACGGATGAGCCACCGCCAGACGCCAGCCCACAGGTGCACCATAATCGTGAACGGCAATAGCGTAGCGATCGATCTTCAACTGCTCAGTAAATTGATCAATCGTCTTGGTTAGGTTGGCAAAGGTGTACTCGTACTGTCCCCTTGGTGGTGATTGAGTGAAGCCAAAGGCGGGTAAATCCGGTGCCACTACGTGATATCGATGGGCAAGCGCCTCAATCACATCGCGCCACATATACGAGGACGCAGCGAATCCGTGCAGCAACAACACTGTCGGTGCCGCCCGATCACCCGCTTCACGATAGAAGATGTCGACATCACCCACTTTCTCGAAACGATAGTGAACCTGCCCAGCCTTGGCTGTGAGTGCTTCCTGCGTATTAGTCATATTTTCAGATGTCATGGACAACCCCCTAGATAACCATTAATAACTATTTTTGCAGGTTATCCAAAATAATAGTAACCTGTCAACATAGAAATTAAAGGTTACTAGACATGCCGTCAGAAATTGCGCCACCGTTTATCGCAAGCAATCTCGCCCTCGACTTTATGAACACGCAATTTGGCGTAGCAGACGAGCGCCAAGAATGCCTGGACGATGACAGCAGTGTCGTTGCGTGGCTTCAACAGGCGGGCGTGTTGGCCGAATACCGTGAAAGCCCACCATCGGGGATAGCGCAACTCGCTAGAGAATTACGCAACAACATGCAGGACCTTCTTACCTCTGCCCAGCAGGGCCGAGCCGCGGACCCCGCCGTGGTAAATCATGTACTGGAGCGGGGCTACCCCGTTGAGAAGATCGAATGGCAGTCAACAGCATCGGTATTTCAAAAAAAAACCTATCAGCGCAACATGGAAAGCGAGAGCCTGTTGCAGCCTGTCGCACGGGCGTTGGTTCAGCTGCTTACCGAGGCTGACTTGCAGCTCGTTAAACAGTGCGAAGCCTCGGACTGCGTTCTTCTGTTCCACGATCAAACAAAATCTCACCGGCGCCGCTGGTGCAGCATGGCGTCTTGCGGAAACAGAATGAAAGCGGCCGTGCATCGCGCTAGAAAGAGAGAGAAAGCCGACAAGAAGTAACAGATGGCACTTTGTTTAAGAAGGGAAAACCACCACGTCATCCTCCTCTTGCCATGGCTGAAACTTGGTCATGGCCTGCAGAAAGAATGCGTGCTCCAACCAGTTTTCTAACCACCGCTGTAGGTGCGGGTAAGGTAGGCTGTAAAAAACATCGCGATCCACATGGGCGAATTGGCGGACAAAAGGCATGATGCCAATATCGGCAATGGTCGCGTTATCCCCCAGAAGATAAGGCTTTTGAGTCAGCAACGTCTCTAGCACCTGTAAAAAAGCCTCACCCCGTTGCCGGTACTCCGTCTGGGTCATTTCGAGATGACGGTCGGCATATTTATAACGATCCAGCCAATGTTTAAATTCATTATCGTTTTGCTCGATCAAAGCGTTGGCCTGAGTCAAAACCTCTGCGTCTAACAGCCCCTGCGGATCTTGTTGCTCAAGCGCCCACACCATTATTTCTCGGCTTTCCTCGATTACAGCACCATCAAAAAGCTGTAAAACAGGCACAGTGCCTTTCGGACTAATCGCTAGCATCTGGGCCGGTTTGTTTTTCAATATTATTTCCCGCAGCTCCACCTGCAACTCAGCAAACAATAAGCCGAGACGGGCACGCATGGCATAGGGGCAGCGACGAAAAGAGTACAGGCGATGAAGTGAGGGCGTCATGGGTATTTTTCGCAATTGAATCGGGATCAGTAGACTCAGCATCTCTGCTCATTCTAAACATGATGATCAGCTTTGGATAACACTCAAGGCAAGCGCTAAGCTTTGCGGTAACGTAGGAGTCACGAAGCAGTGAAGAGACGGTCCGACAGCGGCGACTAGTTAAATTGCGATCGTTCATATTCCAGACCATGTCATATCCGGAGAATGATTATGGTAACCAATAACCTTGGTGAGTTTATTCGTGTACCAGGGCTTAGAGTAGAAAATTGAATTTAAGACGGCCATTCAACCACAGCAGGTACCACTACCCATGATCAAAACAGCGTTAGCCCTAAGCACAATCATACTCATCAGCGGGTGCAGCAGTGAGAGCGAACCCCCTGCATCAAGTGCCTCTACTTCAGATACTGCAACCGAGCAAAGCCAGCCCGATTATGAGACTACCGATCAATGGGTCGGCCGTTGGACTGGGGTCGAAGGGCTATTTCTGAAAATCAGCAAGGACGAGCCTGCAGACCCCGGCCATTATCTACTTGAGATGCAGTACGGCCTGGATGCCGAGCAAAGCGGAACGTTTGAAGGCCAAGCTACAGACGAAGGCATTAGCTTTAGCCGCGATGACGGTCAACAGCTGCTCCGCGCGGGGGATGGCGAAGCCACCGGCATGAAGTGGCTAGCGGAAAAAGAAGACTGCCTGGTAGTAGCAACAGGTGAAGGCTATTGCCGCGACTGATCTGTCGGCGATTCTTCAAGGGGCGGTGCGATGAAATCGATTATTCGCCCGCCACTTCAGAAAAGTGACCCGATTTATCGAGCGTGTACTCGCCAAAATCCTGCGCTAGATAAAGCGAGCCCGAATAGACGCTCTGAGCCTCCGCTCTGATGTCCTCAATGGAAGGCGACGCATGGGGGCTGGGCTGATAACGGGGGCTGAAGTGCGTCAGCACTAGGTTGGGAAGCTGTACCGTTTCAGCAAACGCGGCGACAAGCTTGGCGTAGCTATGCCCGACATCACCGGCCTTCTGGGCCATCTCTTCGGTGTAGGTGGCTTCGTGTACCAGCACCTGGGCATCTTCGCAGGCATCTACAAGCAGTTCAGGCCGGTCGTTGTCCCCAGCGATCACCACCTTCCTTGGCTTGTTCTTGAAGATTAAGTAGTCATGGCTTTTAAGCCGTTCACCCGCGAACTCAACATCAAACCCTTGCTTCAACTGCCCCCACAACGGCCCTCTCGGAATCCCCTTTTGCGCTAATTTCTCAATATCCAAGGCAGCGTCGATCTTTCGCTCCGTAAACCCATAGGCATAGGACGCCACCCGGTGTGAAAGCCTGAAGGTGGCCACCGCCATGTTCTCAAACTCAACGCTGGGCAGCTCATCCGAGGCGATAAAATCCACGGCGAAGGGCAAGCAAAGCTGCGTGACCTCACAGGTAGCCTCCAACCAGGCTTTGATGCCTGCGGGCGCCACAATGGTAAGCGGTTCTTCCCGGCCACCCATGGCCGCACTCGCCAGTATGCCCGGCAGCCCATAGCAGTGGTCGCCGTGCACATGAGTAATCAAGATGGCTTTCAGTGAATGGAACGATAGTTTCGTGTGCAACACTTGATGCTGGGTGCCTTCGCCACAATCAATTAAGTACCAGCCCTTCCCTTTACTCTCTCGCAAAGCGACGCCGGAGACGTTTCGGGCTTTAGTGGGTACACCGGCGGAGGTTCCCAGAAACAGTATGTTCATATCTTGTTTATACTCTGTTATTCGTAATCGCTTGTGCACACGCGTGGGGCCAAGGCGCTGGGCCAGTTAGCTAAGTTAACATGCACAGGCGTCAAATCATCGCAGTCGCGTCAGTGGCATAAGTGACTACACTGATCATGCAACTCATTCTATGTATAGGAAATATCTGCCATGGAAGCCACGAACGAGAAAGTCTTTATCAGCCCTGCCCGCTATGTTCAGGGTGAAGGTGTAACCGCACGCGCCGGTCACTATATCTCGGCACTCGGGAAAACGGCGCTGCTTATTGCCGACGACGTTGTCTGGAAAATTGCGGGCAAGGAGCTCAGCGCTAGCCTAGAAGGCGAAGGCGTGAGTTTCGAGCGCGCGGTGTTCGAAGGTGAGGCTTCTAACCGCGAAATCGACCGTCTCGTTGAGCTTGGCCGCAAGCAGCAGGCGAAAGTCATCATTGGCTTTGGTGGCGGTAAAACAATCGACACCGCTAAAGGCGTGGCCGAAAAGCTAGGCGCGGCCTGTGCCATACTGCCCACGACCGCCTCCACCGATGCGCCCACCAGCGCCCTATCGGTCATCTACAGCGACGATGGCGAGTTCGAATCCTATCGCTTCTACAGCAAGAACCCCGACCTGGTGCTGGTAGATACCGGCATCATCTGTAAGGCGCCGCCGCGCTTTTTGGCCTCTGGCATTGCCGATGCGATGGGCACCTGGGTCGAGGCGCGCGCCGCCATTCGCGCCAACGCCAACAACATGGCGGGCGGCAAAGCCACCCTGCTGGGCGCGACCATTGGCCAGAAGTGCGAAGAGATTCTATTCGAGCACGCCATGCTGGCCTATCAGGCCAACCAAGCACAAATCGTCACGCCCTCGTTCGAGGCGGTGGTGGAAGCCAATACCCTGCTCAGCGGTTTAGGCTTTGAAAGCGGCGGCTTGGCCGCAGCACACGCTATCCATAACGGCTTTACCGCCCTGCACGGCGAGATTCACAACCTAACCCACGGCGAAAAAGTGGCGTACGGCACGCTCGCGCAGCTGATTCTCGACCAAACGCCACAGGCGGAACTTGAAGAGTATCTGGATCTCTACCTCGCGCTGGGCCTGCCGGTGACCTTGAAAGCACTCAAACTTGACCAGGCAAGCGAAGAAGATCTTTATCGTGTAGCCGAGGCGGCACTGAAGGAAGGCGAATCAAGCCATAATCTGGCGTATGAGCTGACGCCGCGGCAGATCGTCCACGCTATTAAAGCGGTGGATGTGCATGCGCGAGCGTTTATGGAAAAAGTTGGCCTGAGCGAGTAAGGCCTGAAAGGCGGAGTGCTTCGGCGCTCCGCCCTGGTTGTACTTTCCCAGCCGCTACAAGCCACCTCAAACACATAAACCAGCGCATAGTAAAAATGCCACGCGCTTTGAATCCCTCTTAAAAGATTGTTATGTCCATGATCAAAGCTTTACTCAACATCTGGTTCCGGTAAAACAGGGGGCGTACTGTCCATATACGTTAGGAAGTCTTCCCAGATGTCATGCGTTCGCTGTTTCGTTAACCGGGTACGGCACGTAATTCCCATGACGCCTCGAATGGTCCCATCGCGCCATTGCGTATAGACAGAGCCGCAATGGGCAGCGGCATACGCCTGCCACTGCTTTTGAGCCACTTTGATAGCATCGACTAACACAGGGTCAACCGCGTTATGTTCAACGCTCGTTTCCAGATAGTGGGTGAGGTCATCCTCGGCGACCTCTAACTCGATAGCCGCGCACCGATTGGTCTCAAGCGTATTCATTATATTATTGCAATCAAGCTCCTCGTCGTCAGCAACGGCTGATAACGACATGGCAGCAAGAACTAATAGTAAACACTTTTTCATTTTTTCCCCGAAAGCACATAACGTACTGGCTAAGCTGCCGCAGCATAGCGCTACGAGAAGAACTTGTTGGGCTAATTTTTCACGTTTCCGTAGCAGTAGTCACTGTGCACATGGGTAATCAAGATGAATTTCGCCGCATTTTCGACTGGTTTGGAGCCCAGCTAAAAACCAGTCCGGCAACATGTGCTTTCCACAGCCAAAGGCTAATTATAATTTAATTATTCTGGACATGGCGTGCTTTCCCCTGGATTAAGAATGACTTCGTATTGAGTCTGGAAGTCATTGCCGCTATTCCACATTGTAGTGTGTGTTTCAAAACCTACTTTTACGACGCACCAATTCCAAAAAAACACCTCCGAACCGTGAATCATTAGAGATTCAGCGCGCCACTCCTTAATTTTTGGAAAGCTTGCCTCACCTCTATAACTGGTTTTATCCATCATCCTGCTTTGTTCAAAACCATAAGGATAAGAGCTCGATATTAAATATACCCAAGCATTCTGAATGGGCTTTCCTTCACCATCAGTTACGAGAACTTCAGCCTCCGGCTGAAGAGTTTTGTTTATTGGATAAACAACACAGCCTGATAGCAATAGAGTAATCGCTAGTATTATTAATTTCATGTGTGATTAGCTATAACGTTTTACGTAAGGGGCGACCGGAGCCGCAGGCGGAGGGAACCACAAGCGCAGCTTGTGGCCATACCTCTCAACGAAATTGTTAGGCGAGTGGGTTACCACTTATTGAACTCAGCGTTAGGTATTTGCAATGCGGACAAGGATGGCACTGACGACTGAACCAACGCAATACACTCCCTAAGCGACAAGATTGCTTGAAGTGAGCCGCTCTTGTCTTTGACAATAAAGTCGATGAGAACAGAGCCATCCCCATTGACGTAGAACTGCAAGGTTTCATCAAACTGATCAATTAGCCCGAGATGGTTTCCGGGGTGGTTCAACACTCCATTCATTAGCACCTTTATCTCAGGAAAGTCGTGATATGACTGATCTTCCGGCATCCCGAGACCGAAACCTTCGGGGCGCGTATCTTCAAAAAACAACACAAACCCGGGGCGATTTTTTTCAGGCCATTCCGCCATTACTGATGTTCCTTTCTGTCACCTAACGCCCGCATTTGCGGCTGATTTGGAGCGCAGCGGAAAAGCAGTCCGACAACATGGGCTTGTCAGGTGATTTGCCACGCTCGTAGCTACAGATATTTCCCAAAATATTCACCTACAGCCTTATGACAATATTTGTCTTCACCTCGCCAATATTCAACAAAAACCCAGTCATTCCTACCTTTAACGGGTCGATCGTAGCTGCCAGGCTTTAACACACCAATACTGGCTAAAATTTCAATTAATACCTGTCTTTCCGCTTTGCTAGACTTTACGACACCAGCCAATCTTTTTTCCAGAGCACTAGGATAATCTGATGGTTCCGAGAACTCGATGGTTTTCAATATTTCCTTGAAACAATAAATATCTTCATCATCAGGTTCAGGGATATCTGTATTTGCAAATTGGTTTAAGTCAAAGTACGTGTACAAGATATCACCATGGCGGACACCACCCCATTTAATACGCTCAAAATTCAATACGTTTATATCAGTGTCATCATAGTTCTGACGACCCACTACCCCGTATTGGCAATCCCTGCACACCCCGCAGGTATAAGAGTGTGAAGTGAGCTTCCCATCAGTATATGAAGTACCGGAGATAACTGGTATATATTTATGCACTGGTATTTTTTTGGCAATTGAATATGAAGATAAAGAAGATCTCCAGTCCAAACGGCGAGATGTCAGACTACTTAAAAAACCTTTAGCAATTTTCTCTCGTGATATTTCACTAACCAAGTTTTCAATAGCTTCTATGCACGCATCATGAGAAATTGAAATTGGATCAAACATTAAACCTTGTGACTTAGCGTACTCAAAGTTGTCACCAGATAGGACTCTATCTTTGGAGTCAATCCATCCATTCTTCCAGTAGGTGGAGAATAATATTTTCTTCGCTTTCTTATCCATACTCTATTTTTTCACCTAATGCCAAGCTAAGTGGCGCCGCTTGTGGCGTCCTTGCTTGAGCTTTTTGTTAAGGTTTTGTACGGCCAATATCGCTTAGATGATAGAAAACTAAGTACAATCGACCAGAAAATTATTGCAAGCAACAAAATGCTACCAAAAACGCCTGAAGCACCACCGCTAGGGAAAATAAGATGCATTGGCAAATAGTCGATTAGCCCCACCCCAAGAAGCCCCGGAGCGATAATTATGTACCCCGGTATTGCTAATACCATACCTATAGCATTTGCTTCATACACTGATGAAACAAATGAACCAGCTAGAACAAACAGGTAGCCAATCATTCCCAACACTATGCCGGAAGCAATTCCGATTAGAATTCGCATTTCTTCCTCGATAACGTTTGGTTAAGGGGCGGGCTTTAGCGCATCCCAGTGAGCGTAGCGAACGGCTTGAACCACTTGTTAGACGGTGCCAATTATAACCCTCACTATTTATTAGGGAAGTATTCAAGTATCTCATCGCCCGCATCATCAAATAGGCCAGTGGAACGCCAGCCTAGGTGTCGATAAAAGCCATATGAACGAGCTTTCGGGTCGGATGAGCATCCGAGGAAAAGTCTTTCAAACCCTAAAGAGCGGAAAGACTCCATCATTTTATCTAACAGTACTTTGCCAATACCTTTGCTTTCATACTCTGGTAATAGTGCCAAGACAACAATTTCTCCAGCTTCGCTATCACCGAAGCAATAGCCAATAATCCTCCCTTCACTAATACCAACGTAACCAGGTAAGGAGCCATCGCTAATTCCTGCTTTCCAGCTATCTAAAGTAATACCGAGTTCTTCCAATTGTTCGATAGAGAAAGCATTTTCTCTCGTCTTTCCTCTCAAGGCGATGCATTCGGCCGTATCCTCAGGCGTTGCTATCCTGTATGAAACATTCATTAGGGTCCCCATGTTTATTTCTTGGTTGTAGATCTAACGAGGCTGTAGAAAAACCTGATTTAGAGTCATCTCCACCGCCTGTTTCTCTAATTTTCTTCACCCTACCAATAATCTGGCTGGGGAGTATTAATATCGGCATTCAGCCACTAAAGTGCGCGCCTAACGCCAGTTAAGAGGGCTATGTTGCTCTTATGAAGCGACATATCCCGCTCCTGGCCCTTCAAGACGCAGCCAAATGACCATAATTCGCTAACCTCTCAAACTAGCGGTTGGCGTTTTCCTCGGCCACCTTACGAAGCGCATCGACAAGCACGTCAGTTGGCTGGGCACCGGAGATCAGGTAGCGACCATCGAGGATAAATGCCGGCACGGCGCTTACCCCTGCCTCCATGAATTTCTGCTCTGCCGCTCGAACGTCATCCGCGTATTGATCGGAGCGGGCGATGGCCTCGGCAGTGTCACCGTCAAGCCCAACCTCGATGGCCTTCTCACGCAAAACCGCTGGGTCGGCAGGGTTTTTCGCCTCACCGAAGTAAGCCTCGAACAGTGCCAACTGCAGCGCCGTCTCTTGATGCTGCGTTCCGGCCCACGCCAGCACGCGGTGGGCAGCAAAGGTATTGTTCGCCCGACGCTCCAGGGCACCACGGAAATTCAGCCCAAGCTCATCGGCCACCGCCATAATCTCGCGCTGGGACTGCTCCATGGTAGCCGCATCCTTGCCGTACTTGCGGCATAAGTGCTCCAAAATCGGCTCGCCTTCGGGCGGCATATCCCGGTTCAACTCAAAAGGCTGCCAGACCAGCTCAACGTCGATCTCTCCATCGAGTGTCTCTAATGCTTGCTCTAAGCGCCGATAGCCAATCGCGCACCACGGGCATGCCACATCGGACACCAGGTCGATTCTTACCTTCTGCATTTTTTACATCCCTTCGACATATCCCAGAATTCGATCACACTAAAGAAAGCATGTTACGTGTATGTAGTGAGTAACGGCAGTACTGATTAAGGAGGCCACCATGGAAAAAGCAGCTGTGTTTAAAAGCAACCGAAGTGAAGCATGGGATAGCTGGTTTGATGGCCAAAGTGTCACCGCAGACTTTATGAGTGAACGCGAGCAGCCAACCGAACAGGAGCGCGAGGGGTTTTGATGCTTAAGTACCTGCTTGACACCAATATCTGCATGTTCACCATCAAACATAAACCTCCCCATGTTCGTGAGACCTTTAACCAGCATAGCGACCAGCTCTGCATCAGCAGCGCGACTGGACGTTCTCGACTACGACCCCAGCGCCGCCTACCACAGTAGCGAGCTGGCCAAAGCGGGCACGCCCATCGGCCCATACGATCAGATGATTGCCGGGCATGCTCGTTCAAGAGGCCTGATTCTGGTAACCAATAATCTAGGTGAGTTTAGTCGCGTACCTGGCCTTAGGGTCGAGGATTGGATTTAAGCCCACTCTACATACACCACTTCCTCACTAAATCGTCATTGCTTTAAGTAACCGCCTTCCCAGCCGCAGCGTTAGGTCGAAACACGAAGAGACTACTCGCCTGCCACTTCAGAAAAGCGGCCCGCTTTATCCAAGGTGTATTCGCTAAAATCCCGCGCCTGGAAAAGCGAGCCTGAATAGGCATTCTCGGTTTCTTTGCGGATATCTTCGATGGAAGGCGATGCATGGGGGTTGAGCTGGAAACGGGGGCTAAAGTGCGTCAGCACCAAATTGGGAAGCTGTACGGTTTCGGCAAAAGCGGCGATCAGTTTGGCGTAGCTATGCCCGACATCACCGGCCTTCTGGGTCATCTCTTCGGTGTAGGTGGCTTCATGCACCAGCACCTGCGCGCCCGCACACGCCTCAAACAGCAAGTCAGGCTGGTCATTGTCCCCAGCGATCACTACTTTTCTCGGCTTGTGCTTGGATATCAGGTAGTCATGGCTTTTTAACTGCTCGCCCGCAAACTCAACATCAAATCCTTGCTTCAACTGCCCCCACAATGGCCCTCTCGGAATACCCTTTTGGGTCAACTTTTCAATGTTTAAATCGGCGTCGACCTTTGTCTCCGTAAACCCATAAGCATAGGACGGCGCTCGGTGTGAAAGCCTGAACGTGGACACCGCCATGCTCTCAAACTCAACGCTGGGCAGGCCGTCCGAGTCGATAAACTCCAAAGCGAAGGGCAAACATAGCTGCGTTGCCTCACAGGTAGCCTCCAACCATGCTTTGATACCTGCGGGCGCCACAATGGTAAGCGGCGCTTTCCGGCCACCCATTCCCGCACTCGCCAGTATGCCCGGCAGCCCATAGCAGTGGTCGCCGTGCACGTGGGTAATAAAGATGGCTTTCAATGAATGAAACGACAGCTTCGTGTGCAAAACCTGATGCTGGGTGCCCTCACCACAATCGATCAGATACCAGCCCTTCCCCTTGCTCTCTCGCAAGGCGATGCCGGAGACGTTTCTGCTTTTGGTGGGTACACCGGCGGAGGTGCCTAGGAACAATAAATTCATATCCTATTTGTACTCTCGCTTTGGGAACAAGGCGATGGATTGCCAGTCAGCTCAATTTAAACAGTCATGCTTTTACGATGATGAGTAGCCGTACCTCAATGCAGTTAAGCCCTGCCAACATCCGCCAAGCTTAGGGACGCCGCTTGCAACTAAAGTATTAGTGCATCTACTACTGGCGCGGCTTTGTAGTGTGGACGAAGCCGAAACAAAAAACCGTCGCCTTATTTACATTGTTAGGTTTTGAATCCAGGTGGGATGTCCCAAAGTTGTATCTCAATATAGAGTTCAAAGTCCGTTTCCCAATATCGCTCATAAGGAACCATCTGGTCATTGTCAGGAACTCCAAACCGGTCAAAGAGCTCACTCATCTCGCTAAGCAGAAACACTTGATTGAAGTAAGGCTTATCGTCTCGGGATAACGCAATAAAGCTATCCGGATAGGTCAAGGACGTTGTTTCAGGGTCAAGCTTCGATAGAGGTATTTTTAGCTCACTTTGGTCAGCGTTCAAATTACGAAACCAAGGAGATTCTCCAAGCACGAGATAATAGGGATGACGACGGCGCGGCTTACCTCCTCGCGCAACGAAAAGTTCACGCAGCCGTGCTTCAACCTTTGTGCGAACTTCAATTTAGTTCCTGCCGTAGCGACGTCGATAGCCGGGATCACGCTGATGACGCGTCAGAAGATCTAAGAAGATTGGATCTTCTGAGCCCGCGGGAAGTTTGGAGAGACTCCGAAATGGGCCAATCTCAGGTAAATAGTAGTGGGTAGTAATTTCTGGAAGTCTCATCTCAATATCACGCCTGACAGTGATTCTGCGCGCCACTGCAAAACTTCAATCAATGCGCCGCGCGTTTATTGAAGTTTTACATCCAATCGACGGCAGCCCATAGCAGTGGTCGCCGTGTACGTGGGTAATAAAGATGGCATTCAAGGAATGGAACGACAGCTTCGTGTGCAACACCTGATGCTGGCTGCCCTCACCACAATCGATCAGGTACCAGCCCTTCCCTTTGCTCTCTCGCAAAGCGACCCCAGAGACGTTTCTTTGCTTGGTGGGCACGCCTGCGGAGGTGCCTAAGAACAGCAAATTCATAGTTTGTTCGTAATCTATTTCGGACTTGCTTTAGGAACAAGGCGGTGGATTGCCTGTTAGTCGTTCATAAAGTATCTACGAACTCTTAGACTGGTATCTTCCGGCATTGGCGTAATGTGTAATAATCGTTAGATGCTTATCGGTAGTCAGCAAAGTTTCGATTTGACCGCTGCAATTTAACTTAATGCGGGACATAAGCGGAGGGGTGAACACCTGCCGTCACCCCGTCCGTTCAATAAACTTGCTAGCGCTATCCCACTCCAGTAAAGAAATGGACAAATAGAAGATTGGCCACGATACCTGTAACGACACTAGTAAATATGGAGACGCAAAACATTACCCAATCACGTTGCTGCTGCTCTAAGAACTTTGCCCGGTGCTTTTCTGCCTTCTTTGATAGGGTAACAAAACTATACGGTCTTTTGCTTGCCGATGACTCGACCCATCCTGCCAAGAGCATCGATACAATAAGCGCTAGAACCAAAAATCCTAGAGTAACGAAGGTGAAGCGCGTCCAAACTCCAGATACCAAAATATCCATAAGAAAGTCAATCTGGGATTGCAGGTACTCGGTGCTATCTTGATTAACAGTCCGCACATTCTGAAGATTCTCAGTCTGGCCTCTCACAAACCGAGAGGAAGCCCCAAAGGCACCGCCTATAGCCCCAAGAAAGAAAAAACTTCCTACAAAGAAACTGATACGGCGGCTATGTCGCTGAGCAAAACGAGCAAGTAAGCCCTCAACCCGCAAGAGTGATTCTACATGGCCGGAAAGAAGGGATTCGATGTCGATCCCCCAAGTGCGGTCAGTATGCCTCACTCTAAGCATGACCCCTAATTGCCCTAGCATGCGCAGCCCACTTAAAGTATCGAAGTTAACCACGATACCTCGCCGTCTGTTCATGTCGCTGATAAATGACAAATCTATGTCTTGCTTTTCGGGAGTTTTTTTTATTTTGAAACTTAATCAAGTAGGACCAAGACAAGACAACCCCAGTCGAGACGAGCGGCTTAACTTCAGTGTAATGCTCCATTTCATCCAGCCCATTCAATAACACTGACGAGCTATCCTCATATAATATTCGGATCGTGAAGTGCACTAAAGAGGCTTCATTCTGCTGCCTAACCCGTTGATCAACGAGATGAAAGGTATTAATCACATCCTGTCGCGAAACGTCGAAAGGCCCAGAAAAACCTTTTTCAATTGTTTGAGGCTTTCCAAGCAGACCCGAAACGAACTCACCGAAATCCTCAGGAGTACACGGAAGCATGATTCCGTAGCCGTTTCCCCTACCCTCTAGCTGTACGTCATGACTCATGAATATCTTACCGTCTTAGTTCTTAGGCGCTAACACTGATTATACATCTAGCGATATAACCTCAGTGAGTGCCGATACATTTATTGAGGTTATCCTGCCTTCATAACTGACTCTAACCCTCCGCTCTTAGGAAGCAAAGCATATTTTGGCAGCGTAAACAAAATTCTCTCTGTTTCTTGCTTCTAATTCCCGCAATACTTTAATTCCATCTCTAGCTAACACAGAGGAAAGACCGATTGAAACGAGCGAGGTGACAGTAACTCCACAATAAATAAAACATTAGGTAGCTAGTTTTATGGAGAAATTGCTACTGACAATTTTGTGAATGAACGCTTGCAGCCCAAACTCAATTGCTCCTAACAGAGTGCGACACACCACATCTCCCCACCAAACCACTGCTGCTTGAGCCCCCGCTGCTTTTCCAACATTAACGTCAGATACTCACGCAATGGATGAGCAGATGGCAGCGCAGCAAGGTGCTTGCGCAGCCTGCGCTGGTAAGAAAACTGTTCAGCAGGCACATGCAGCGGAGTAGCATGTTGGGTGAGCCATTTGATGTCGGGCAAGAGCAAGTGAGTAGCATTGCTGTCGAGGGCTAGCGTCACACCTTTAACATCGAAGTCACCGGCATAAATATGTGGCCTACCGGTTTTATGCCACGCATCGGCCAGCAAGGCGAAGCCGCCGCCGTAGTGGCTGTCGCCGCGGTAAACTATCAGCGGGTTAACGTAGTCGCTTAGCACTGGGCTATCGGCTGTAAACGCATAGAAGCTGTCGAGGTTTTCGACTTGAATTAAAGCGCTGAATGCGCTTAGTTTTAGCGTCTGAATATCCACATCGCGAATAGTGCTCGGCGGTTGTGCAAGCCCGTGTACGAACAACGGCGAGGCTTCCGGCGGTAGGCTGATTAATACCCGCCGTGCGCGGGGGCTTTCGCGGTTGGTTTTGTCTTCTTCTACGCCTTCTTTTGCCTGGGCGCCGCTGGCCAGGCCGCTTAGCGAGCGGCCCAGTGGCGCTATTTTTGCGCTTTCGAGTACGCCATTAATCTGTGCCAACAGCGCGGCATCAAAGCGCAGCGTTTTACCGCTTAGCCGCGCGGCTAGGTCAATATCATGCTGATGGCACCAGGCTACCATGTCGTCTACCCACTGGCGGCGCGGGCGCACTACCGTGGGCTGCTGACAGAGCAAGCGGGCGACTTCATTAAGCCCGGTGCGCGCGCGGCTGGGTAGGTTCATACCGGTACAGCCAACTGCAGTTCAACGTCATGAATCAGGCGCAGGTGATTGAAGGTACTCGCCTGGCTTTCCTGCTGTTTGAACCGAAATGCGCGCTGGTCGTTGCGCGGCAGGCCCTGGTATTCGGCAATCACCTGGAACAGCCAGATTTCATCCGGCCACTCCAGCGGGCTTTCTTGCAGATACTCAAGGGCGCTGACCGGCTCCGCCTGAGGCTGATCGATCACGCTTAGGTAGAAGTGCTCGACATCCTGTTTGAGCGCCTGCTGCCGGGCGGCGGCCATGCTAATTTGCTGGGCTTGAGCAGGGGCCGCGGCTTCTACTGACTGGGTGGTATGGCGCGGCTGGGGTAGCTGGTGCAGCAGCTCAGCCAGGGCTTGGCTGTCGAGGTTGCGGTCCAGCGCCGGGGCGGCTGCGGCGCTTAGCGGTGCGGCTTGATTCACCAGCGAGGGCACGTCGCTACGTCTTGCATAGTTGCTCGGTACAAAGCCGGGATGTTCGCGCATAAACGCCGCCATGCCGCTAATCAGGCGGCTGCGCGCCTGCTGCTTGCGAAAGCGCGCCATGAGTTCGATCAAGCGCCGCTGCACTTCACGCAGGCCGGTGTAGTGGTTACTTAACTGCTGCTGAAGCTGGCTGATCAATAGCTTGCGGAGGCTGCCGTCGCTGCCCACCAGTTCGATCAGCTCGTCGAAGTCGATCAGCGCTAGGCCATCCAGCAGGCGGGCGATCTGCTTTTGGGCGCGGTCGTTTTCACGGATTTTATCGTTGAGCTGGCTGACGAAACCGAAATCACTGTTCAGCCGCTGCCATAGGCTATCAATGGCATCGGCGAAGCGGCCGTTAAGGTCATCGACTTCCTGGCGCAGGCGCATCAGTTGCTGCTCCAACCACCAGTGCTCGCCACGGCTGCGCGCTTCGCGATAGCTGTGTACCAGGGAGCGAATCAGCTCCAGGGTTTCGGCTACATCGGCGTTGACGTGGCGGCGGGTTTCGTCGGCGAGCATCTCGGCGATCAGTTCGCGCACTTTGGGCGCTAGCTTCACGCCGCTCTGCTCATCCGGCCGCCATAGAATGCGCGCCGCCAGCAGCTTACGCAGCGCGCTGTCGCTGAGTGATTCCAGCGGCACTTCATCGCGGGTGTAGGCCTGCATCAGCGCTTCAGAATGCTTGCCCAGCAGCGCCAGCCGTTCACTGCCGGTTTTTAGCAGGCGGCTCTCTAGCTCACTCAAAGCAGCGCCTCCTGCTTGCCCTCTTCACCTTCGGCATCAATCGGCAGGTTCTCTTCATCGCGGATAAAGCGCACCAAGTCCACCAGGTAGTCGATCTTGCCGGTGACCACAAACACCTGCCGCTCTGAGTGCGGCTGGAGCAGGTAGCCGTGCTCTTTCAAGCGCTTGAAGACCTGCTTTACCTGGGCATCTAACTGGTCACTTTGCGAGCCAAAAAAGCTGTCGGTCGCCAGGCGTTCCAGGCGTTCGCGCAGGCTTTGGTTGTCTTCACACTTGGCGCTGAATTCCGCGGGTTTGAGGACATCGCCGGGGGCGGCCAGGGTATCGCGGCCCAGCGCCTCTTGAACCAGTTGCAGCCACTCCAGCAGCGGCAGCAGGCTATTGAGCGTATCGCCGAGCTGGCGCGAGAGCTGATCCCGGGAGCTGTCGTTAAGCTGCCGCCAAGCCAGAAAATAGACGCTGCCGTCTTCATTACTGGCCAAGCGGCGGTTCAAAGGGCGCAGATAGGCGTCAATCGCCTCGCGGGTCTCTTCATTGGCTAGGTGCCGATAGCCGCTTTCATCGCTCACCGGGCAGACAAACTCACCGGCCAGCAGGCGCTCAAGCAGTGGGCCATGTTCGATCATACCGTCACCTCCTGCTGACGCTCCTGAAGCCGCTCGGCCAAGCGGCTTAAGCGCGGTTCAATGCGCTTTAACACCCGCTTGTTGGGCTGGGTGTCATCGCGGTCAATCAAGTAGCGGTTGGCGAACAGCAGCAGCACGTCCGATTCAGGGTTGGGGAACGCACCTACAATGTGAATACGATTGCTGTCGCAGGCATCAAACAGCTTTTCGACGTTGTGGTACGCCAGCGTGCCAATCTCATCAATCGGCCAATGGATGGCGATTTCCGCATCACCGCGCAGCAGGCGGGTGAAGGCGAGCAGAAATTTACACAGAATCAGATACGCCATGCCGTGGCTAGAGGATTCCAACAGCTGGCGGTCGTTTTTGATAACCAGATCCGTGCCGCCTTCGTTGAGATGCAGCTCCAGGCGCAGCAGGCTTTCAAAGCTGTACTGCTGGTCGCTACGCAGCAGATCGACCACGTCCGCCAGGGTGTTTAAGTAGTCGTCGCTAGGCAGCGTTTGGCCGGATTCGCGCCATTCTTTATAGCGCTGGGCAAACAGCTTCAGCGGCTCCCAGAAGCCCAGCTCATCGATAGTCGACTGGATGCGCACTTCGGCCTTGCTGATGCCTTCCAGGCGCAGGTCATCGGCGACTTCTTCAGACAGCCGACGGCTCTGGGCGCTGATGCGGCGGTTCAAATCGCGGAACACGGTAAAGAACTTATCCAGGTCGTCGCTGAGATTGCGCCCTTCCTGAATCAGTTGCTGCTGTTGGTCTTCGAGCAGTTTGAGCATGTCGCGCAGTAGCGGTAGCTGTAGGCGCGGGTTGTCGCTTTGCAGCTTGCTGCGCTCACTTTCCAACGCTTCGGCAAAGCCGCTGCTGGCGTCTTTAATCAGCTGGCTTTCGACGTCTAAACAGCCACGGCGCAGCTGCTCAATCTGCTGGTGGCGGCTGCCTAATGCCTGTCGGGCGCGCTCAATGCGTTCTTCCACATCACCCAGCGCTTGGGTTGGCACTTGGCCGTCAGGTTCAATAGCCAGGCTTTCTAGCTGCGAGAGCAGTGGCTTCAACGCTTCCAGGCAGGCATGTTCGCTTTCACGCTGGGTTTTAAGCCCGCTTACAGCACTCTGGTGAGTTTTACGCGCGGCCTGAAAGTCGTTTTTGAGATGCTCTTTATCGCGTGCCAACTGCTGGTCGGCCTGCGCAAGTTCGGCTTCTTGGGCGACAAGCTGCGGCTTGTGCTGCCCCCACTCGACGCGCATAAAGCGCGTGTAGTCGGTGAGCTCATCCTGCCGCGCGGCGGTCGTGCGGATGCGCTCGTCCTGGCTCGCCAGGCGCTCTTTGGTGGCTTTGAGCTGGGCCGGGTCGACGCCTTGCTCGGCAAGCTCTTGGCTAAAGGCGTCCTCAAGCTCAGCGCGCTGGCGCTGGTGTTCAGCGTTAGCATCGCTAAGCTGCTGTTTATACTGACGCAGCTGGGCATCCAGGCTGTCTACCTGGCTTTGGCCGTCAGCTTTTAACTCTAACAGCTGGCTTTGCTGCGTTTCGCCAAGCGCCGCAAGTGCCTGCTGTTTTTCTTCACGCAGTGCGGCTTGCGCCTGCTCTTGGTTGGCTAACGCGGCCTGATGGGCGGCGCGGCGCTCCTGCTGGTGCTTGGTTTGACGCTCCTGCTGCTGGCGGCGCGCCTCTAGCGCAAACTCGACTTCCTGCTCGGCGCGCCGATGCGCCATGCGGGCCTGATCCTGGGCTTCATCGGCCTGCTGTACGCGCTCGTTGTGCTGCTTAAGCGCTTTTTCGGTTGCTTGACACTCTGACTGCACGCGCCGCTTGGCGGTATCCGCCGCTTCAATCGCGGCCAGCAGGCTGGCTTCATCCTGGGCGTAGCTCGGCAGGGCAATGGCAGAAAGATCTAATACCAATCCAAACAGGTCGTCGCTAGCGCCTTCGGCAAGCCGTGGGGCTAAATCGCGCCGCTCTAATAGCTCTGGGGCAACGACCTTGCCTAGCTGCTGCTCCCAGCCGGGGCGATGGTAGCGCAGAAAGTGGCGCAGGCTGCCCTGCTCGGGGTCACGCTGCTGATAAAGCGCAAAGCTGCGCTGCTCGGCGCGTTCAAGCTGTTGGCGAAGCTGCACCAGCTGCTGCTCAGCGGCGTCGCGTTCGCGCTTGCGGGTTTCAAACTCACGGCGTAGCCCGTCTAGGGTTGCGGCCGCCCCGCTGCGCTCCTGCTGGGCTTGGTCCAAGCGCGCCTGGGCAAGCTCCGCGTCGTTGGCCTCTTCCGTGGTTTGGCTGGTCAGTGAAAGCTGGGCTTTCAGCTCGGCTAGCTGCTCAACGCCTAGCTCTAGCTGGGCCTGATACTCGCCCTCAAGGCGCTGGCGCTGCTGCTGATAGCGCTCATTGAGCTTCTGCTCCGCCTCCCACTGCTGTTCGCGGCGCTGGGCTTTTTCTTCCACCAAGGCGTCGATCAGCTCCTGGGCTTCACGGGTTTGGCGAGCTAACGACTCTGAGAGTTCGCGCAGCCGGCCATCCAGTCGCGCCTGGCTCTCTTTCACCGCGCCCTGCATTTCATTTAAGTGGGCCTGCAGCTGATCGCGCTGTTCGCGCCACTGGGGCAGCGCGTTGATATCGCGCTCCAGGGCGGGCATGTCCGCGTCAGAGTAGCGCTCAAACTGGGTTTGCAGATCATTGAGACGGCGCTGGGTGTGCTGTAAATCGCTGACCACTTCGCTATGGCGGTCGTTAAGCTCATCGCGCGCCTGGGCATAGCCGCTTTCACGCTGCTGAAACTCGCGCTGATGGCGAGTAAGTTCAGCGTCCACGTCGGCCATACGCCGCTCTGCCCGCTGGCGGTCATCTTCAAGCTGAGGCTTTAGCTGCCATAGCGTGGCGTCTAAATGGGCTAGCTCGCGGTCGATACCGGCCAACCGAGCCAGCGATGCCTGCAGCGGCTCTAGCCGCATGGATTGGCGCATCTGGGCAATCCACTCGCGCGCTTTGGTATTGCGAATGCGCGTGACCGGAAGCTCAACGCCGTCTTCTTCAAAAATAGCCGCCAGCATGGTTTTGAGGGTGTCCATCTTGCCCTCTTTGGCATGCACCGCGGAAACCAGCTTTTCGATATGGCGAATGCGGCGCTCGGGTTTGACCAGGCTAAACTGCGCCGCGATTTGGCGCAGTTTGAGGCCATCGCGGCTGTTGCCATGCAGCTGGGTAAAGTCGTTTTGAATCACCGAGCGAAATTCAGAGGTCGCGCCCAGCTTGGACGACACCGGCGTGCCGCTGCGACGCAGGCCGCTGGCCCACTGGCTGTAATCCAGCGCGGCCACGCCCGCCTCGCTTTCAACCAAGTAATCTTCCGGCTGATAGGGCCCGCCAACAAAGCGGTACTCGACCCCGCCTTCGGCTTTACGCGTGAGCACCGCCTGGCAAACATTGCCCGCTTCGCGACGATATTCGTACACCAGGTAGCTATTGCGATGAGGCAAATAAAACGCATCGAACTTCATGCGGGTTTTCGGCACGACCTTATTAGGCAGTTCGCCGTAAAACACCGGCACCAACCGCTGCAGCGTGGTTTTGCCTGAGGCATTGGTGCCACAAATATTGGTGTGTCCGTCCACACTCAGTTCCACCACCCCTTCCAGGTGGCCGTGAATCATCACGATGCGTAGCAGGTGGGCCATGCCGTGTCCTTTCGTTTGCTGATCGAATCGTTTTGCTGATCAAAGAAAGCGACTATCTTGCCAGACACATTGATAGCTTGTCTTACTCTTATCGAGCGTTTGGATTCGGCATTGCCACCAGTATCAAGCGGTACCCAGCAACCCTGCAAAAAAACTCACCGCGTTGGCTTCCAACCCTTCAAGGTAATATCCGCCTTCCTGCACCACCAGCGTAGGTACATTCAAGCCGGCTACTTTACGGCCTAGCTCACAAAACCCTGGGGTTGAAACAGTCACCTTGGCTTGGGGGTCAAGCGCGTAAATGTCGAATCCCAGCGCCAGCACTATCGCATCGGGTTCAAATAGCCGAATGGCCTGGCAGGCTTGTTCCAGGCGATCAAAAAACACCGATTCCGGTGAACCGTGGGGCATCGGCAGGTTGAGGTTGTAGCCCAGCCCGGCACCCTGCCCACGCTCGTCTTCAAAGCCGGTTACTGCGGGGTAAAAGTTGGTGGTATCACCGTGAATCGAGATATACAGCACATCGTCGCGCTGGTAGAAGATTTCCTGAATACCCTGCCCATGATGCATGTCAGGGTCTAACACCACGATGCGCGGGTAGCGCGTTTTAAGATGCTGCGCGGCAATGGCGGCATTATTGAGAAAGCAAAAGCCACCGGCGGAGTCGATGCCTGCGTGATGACCCGGCGGGCGCGATAGCGCATAGGCAAACCGATCGCCCGCCAGCAAGGCCTCGGCACCGGCCACCGCGCTTTGCGCTGACCAGTAAGCCGACTGCCAAGTATGTTGCCCAACCGGTGCGCTGCCGTCTGCCAGGTAGCGTGCGGCTTCTGCCAAGATGCCGCGCAGGGCGTTGGGCGAGCGCACGAAGATATTGGAGATCACCTCTTCCCCCCAGTCTTCTTCAAGCTCATGCCAGCGCCGATAAGCACTTTTAAGAAAACGCAGATAGGCAAACGAATGGACCGCCCTTAGCGGCGCCACGCCGTAATCCAGGGGTTCCTGGACATCAAAACCAAGACGTTTAGCGGCTGCCAGTAGCTGCGTGGCGCGCTCGGGCACTTCCTGGGGCGTGCGCATTTTCCCGCGGGAGAAGTAGGTTTGCGGCTGATGGAGCAGTTGCTCAGCGTGGAAGAATGTTTTCATCAGTATGCCACCCCTATTTCGCCCACACCCTTTACTACGGAGTCGCGGGCCACGCCGATATGGTAGTCAATTGCCTCGCGGCAAGCCTCAGGGCTGCCGCTATCCAGCGCATCGAGCAGTTTGAAGTGGCTGGTCGCGATGGTGTCGGGGGCTTCATGCGTTTTGGTAATTAAGGTAATGCATAAGCGCAGCTCGTGACTCAAGTCGTTAAAGGCGCGCAGCAGCCGCTCGTTGCCCGCGTAGTGCAGCATTAAACGATGAAACTGCAGATCCTCTTCAATACGGCGCGTGCCGTCGTTACCGATGGCGGCCTCACAGAGCACCTCTACCTGTTGCTTTAGCGCGCGCTGGGCATCGGGAGTATAGCGGCCGACTAGGCAATGGATCGCATGACGCTCCAGGCACAGGCGAAAATCAAAGACATCTTCGAGTTCAACGGCATTCAACGCCCTAACAAAGAAGCCGCGCCGGGGTTTTGATATCAGCAGCCCGCGGCTTTCCAACAGGCGCGCCGCCTCTCGCACCGGTGCACGGCTAACGCCCAAGTCGCGGGAAAGCTGCACTTCTGAAAGCCGTTCACCGGGTAAAAAATGCTGCTTAACAATCGCTTGGGTCAAGTAGTCGGCAACTTGCTCGGCTAAGTTTTGCTGTTGAATAAAGGCCTTGGGAGGCACCGTTGATGAGACCATAAACGTTACTCATGGGGTATGACGCGTTTTCTTCAGTATGACGAAAAAAAACTCCTTGTCGACGAACGATTGCCGACTGTCGACAGTTTTACCACATGCTGCTATTTTCAAAGAAGGTCTCTAACAAACACTACAACTGGGCCTTAAACGCCACGCCTCGCTCGCCTAACGACTACGTAAACTCATTACGTGCTAATAACTGAGGAGCAGGAAACATGAAAAAAACTTTAGCGTTGGCTATTTCCGCTGCAGCACTCGCCTTTACCTCTGCCGCCCTGGCCGAAGACCCCAAAGCAGGGGGAACCGTTAACACGATTATTCAGCCAGAGCCGCCAGGCTTGGTGCTCGGTATGGTGCAAAATGCCCCCACGCGCACCGTAGCGGGCAATATTTACGAAGGGCTCATACGCTACTCCACTGATCTTGAGCCGATGCCGCAGCTGGCAGAGTCATGGGACGTCAGTGAGGATGGCCGGACCTATACCTTTCACCTGCGCGAAGGCGTTACCTGGCACGATGGCGAAGCCTTCACCGCAGATGACGTGGTGTTCTCTGCCGATGTATTCCACCGCGAGTTAAACCCCAGCGCGCGGGCCGTGTTACAACACGTTGAAAGCATTGAAGCCACCGACGACCACACCGTGGTCTTTACCCTGATTCAACCCTTTGGCCCGTTCCTGCTCTCGTTTGAAGCGGGCACGTTCACCATGGTGCCCGAGCACCTTTACGCCGGCACTGATTTCCGTAATAACGAGCACAACGATCACCCGATTGGCACTGGCCCGTTTAAGTTCGCTAACTGGGAACGCGGTACGGTTATCGAGCTAGTGAAAAACGAAGACTATTACGAAGACGGCCTGCCCTACCTGGACGGCATTAACTGGCACATCATTCCTGACGGCGCTTCCCGCGCAGTCTCATTCGAAAATGAGAGTATCGATGTGCTGCCTAGCGGCACCGTCGAAAACTTCGACATTCCTCGCTTAGCGCAAATGGATAATGTTTGCATGACCGAAGAGGGCCACGAGTACTTCAGCCCCTATTCGATGCTATGGATGAATAACCGCGAAGGCCCCACCGCGGATAAACGCTTCCGCCAAGCGGTGATGTATGCCATGGACCGGGAGTTCGCCCGCGATGTGCTGTGGAACGGCCTGGGCAAAGTACCGCTTTCTGCCTTTGGCTCTAACGCGCGCTTCCAGAATGAAGATTTAGAACCTTACAACTATGACCCAGACCGTGCCCGTGAGCTGCTAGAGGAAATGGGCTACGACGGCGAAGAAATCACCATTCTGCCACTGCCTTACGGTGAAACCTGGACCCGTTGGGCCGAAGCCGTGCAGCAAAACCTACGCGAAGTGGGCATTAACGTCAGCACTCAAGCCACCGACGTGGGCGGCTGGAACCAGCGCTTGGGCGACTGGGATTATGACTTGGCCTTCACTTACCTGTACCAATACGGTGACCCGGCGCTGGGCATTTCACGTACCTATCTTTCTGACAATATTGCCAAAGGGTCGCCCTGGAATAACGTAGAAGGCTACGAAAATGCACGCGTTGACGAGCTGTTTAATGAAGCAGCCACTGCTTTTCCTGACGCAGAACGCGAGGCGCTTTACCGCGAAGTTCAAGAAATCCTTCATGAAGATGTACCCGTTGGCTGGCTGATGGAGCTAGGGTTTCCGACGCTATACCGCTGTGATGTGAAAAATCTGGTGACGTCTAGCGTAGGCGTTAACGACGGCTTTAAGGATGCCTGGCTAGACCGCTAGTTTTTAGCTAATGCCTAGCCCCACCCAGGCATTGCGCGCTGGGTGGGCGTTTCAGCTACGTCAGGAATGTGCCCATGGTTTACGCTCGCTTAATACTCATGCGGCTTTTTAAAGCCGTTATTGTACTGTTTTTAATCGTTATTTTTAATTTTTTACTGATTCAGCTAGCCCCCGGTGACCCAGCATCCATTCTGGCTGGCCAAGCGGGCGCTGCAGACCAAGAGTTCCTCAATCAGCTGCGCGAGCGCTTCGGCCTCGACCAGCCGATGTATGTTCAACTCTGGCGCTACGTGTCGGGCATTGCCATGCTCGATTTCGGCTACTCCTACCGCCTGGGCGTTCCGGTGTTTGACCTGATTATGGCGCGCCTGCCCGCTACGCTACTGCTCACCGGCACGGCCTTTGTGCTTTCGTTAGTACTCGGCATTGTCGCGGGTTCGATGGCGGCAGCGCGGATTAAAAAGCCCTCTGGCTCGATCATTATGGCGCTGGCGCTGGTGTTTTATGCCACGCCGCTGTTCTGGGTCGCGCTGATGTCAGTGGTGGTGTTTTCGGTTTACTTGGGTTGGCTGCCGGCCTACGGCCTTTACACCGTTGGCGCAGGCCATACCGGCTTTGCACTGGCGCTTGATGTCGCTAAGCATCTGGTACTTCCTGCCACAACCTTAGCGCTGTTCTTTATGGCGATTTATACCCGAATGACGCGCACATCCATGCTTGATGCCGCTCAGCAGGATTACGTTAAAACCGCCCGGGCCAAGGGCTTAAAACCGAGCATTATTCAGCGCCGCCATGTGCTGCGTAATGCGCTGCTGCCGATTATCACGTTAGCAGGCCTTCAAGCGGGGCAAATGGTCGGCGGGGCGATTCTGACCGAAACCGTGTTTGCCTGGCCGGGCATTGGGCGGTTGATGTTTGAAGCGCTAGAGCAGCGCGACTACAACCTGCTGCTGGGTATTTTCTTCTTCTCGGCGGCCTTGGTCATCGTCTTCAATATCATCACTGATGTGGTGTACAGCCTGGCTGATCCACGCATCAAGAAGGGGGCCGCATGAGCTTTTTCGCACGCTTCGCGCAAAACCGTGGCGCCCTCGTCGGGCTGACTATTCTGCTGGCGATTATCGCGATGGCCATACTCGCCCCGCTGCTGTTTCCTGAATCGCCCTGGCGTATGGTGCAGCGGCCCTTTCTGCCACCGCTCTCGCAAGATGGGTTTCCGCTAGGCACCGACACCATGGGTCGCAACGTGGCTTCCGGCTTAATGCACGGCGCCTGGGTATCGCTATTGATCGGACTCGTTTCGACTAGTGTGGCGCTGCTTATTGGCGTTCCACTGGGTGCGATTGCCGGTTACTACGGCGGGTTAGTTGACGACATCCTGATGCGCTTTACCGAGTTTTTTCAGACGATTCCCAACTTCGCCCTGGCGATCGTGCTGGTAGCGATTATGCAGCCCAGCATCACCTCAATAGTGCTGGCGATTGCGATTGTCAGCTGGCCACCGGTGGCCCGCTTGGTGCGCGCTGAGTTTATGTCGCTGCGCAACCGTGAATATGTCGAAGCCGCGCGCTTAGTTGGCCAATCCAATAGCACTATTATCCTGCGCCAGATTCTGCCCAATACGCTGTCGCCAATTATCGTACTGGCGTCATTAATGGTGGCCACCGCTATCTTGTTGGAATCGGCGCTGTCGTTTCTTGGTTTGGGCGATCCTAACGTGATGTCCTGGGGCTATATGATTGGCGCGGCACGCACGGTGATTCGTCAGGCGTGGTGGCTAAGTTTCTTCCCTGGAGTCGCCATATTGCTCACCGTGCTGGCGTTAAATCTGGTCGGTGAAGGGCTAGATGATGCGCTAAACCCCAAACTTTCCCGCGAGCGCTAGGAGCTTGTTATGAATGAAGCTTCAACAGAAACCGTACTTAGTATTCGCGATCTCAATATTGCGCTACCTAAGGGTGCGGATCGTGCCCTGGCGGTTGAGAATGTTAGCTACGACGTAAAGCGCGGCGAAATCATGTGCGTGGTCGGCGAATCCGGCTCAGGCAAATCGATGGCTGCCAACGCCGTGATGGGGTTGCTGCCCAAGGGCGTCAACGCCACTCAAGGCGAGATAACGTTTGAGGGGCTGAACCTACTCACCCTGACGGAAAAACAGCACCGTGCCCTACGTGGGCTAAAAATCGGCATGATCTTCCAGGAACCCATGACCGCCCTTAATCCGCTGATGCGGGTAGGCGCACAAATTGCCGAAGTGTTTGAGGCCCACGGCCAATTCACCGCAAAAGAGCGCCAGGCGCGAGCGCTGGAGCTATTAATTGAAGTCGGCATACCCCAGCCCGAAAAAGCCATTCGCGCCTATCCGTTCGAGCTTTCCGGCGGACAGCGCCAACGGGTGATGATCGCAATGGCACTGGCGTTGGAACCGATTCTACTGATTGCCGATGAGCCCACCACGGCGCTGGATGTAACGACCCAGGCGCAGATTCTGGAACTGATTCGCGATTTGCAAAGCCAGCGCGGTATGTCGGTGATGTTTATCACCCACGACTTTGGCGTCGTCGCTGAAATAGCCAATCGCGTCTGCGTGATGCGCCACGGAAAAATAGTGGAGCTAGGTGATGCGAAAGCGGTGCTGGAGAATCCTCAAGATGCCTACACCCAGGCGCTGATCGCAGCGATTCCCAGCAATGCGGTACCGCCTCACCGCGAGACCAGCCAAGTGGCCCCGCTGCTGGAGATAAAGCAGCTCAATAAAGTGTTTCGTTCCCGGGGCGGCTGGCTTAAACCCTCCCGAGAAGTCCGTGCCCTTGAGGATGTATCGCTTACCCTGGCGCGGGGTGAAACGGTGGGTATTGTGGGCGAATCCGGCTCGGGAAAATCTACCTTGGGTCGCTGCGTGGTGCGACTTGAGAATCCTGACAGCGGCGAACTGCTGCTAGATGGCGTGAATCTTTCGCAGCTTAAAGGCGATGCGCTGCGACGCGAACGCCACCGAGTGCAGATGATTTTTCAAGACCCTTACGCCTCGCTCAATCCGCGCACCAAAGTGGGCATGGCGGTTGCCCAGGGGCCGATTGCCAACGGCACGTCAAAAGCGGCGGCGCTCAAGCAGGCAGGTGAACTGCTGGAGATGGTCGGCTTGGGCGCCGGGGCGGCAGAGCGCTATCCGCATGAATTTTCCGGGGGCCAGCGCCAGCGGATTGGCATTGCCAGAGCGCTAGCATTGAACCCAGAGTTGATCGTCGCGGACGAAGCCGTCTCAGCGTTGGACGTGTCCATTCAGGCTCAGGTGTTGGAGCTGCTGGAAGAACTGAAGCAACGCCTCTCTTTGTCGCTGCTCTTTATCACTCACGACCTGCGGGTGGCGGCGCATATTTGCGATCGTATTGTGGTGATGCAGCATGGCCGCATTGTCGAGCAAGGCAGCGCCGAGCAGATCTTTCTTGCTCCCCGCGAGGCATATACCCAGGCCCTGCTCAAAGCGATTCCAGGGCGTGTGGCTCCCGTAGCGGCTACGGCGTAGGTTTTTAAAGTGGTGTCGTTCATAATCGAATAGTTAAAAACTAATATTCAAAACACTAATGTAGTAAACCGAAAAGATGAGCTAAGGAACCCTCATGCAGATAACCCTGGAGGCGCTGCGCGCCATTGTTGGCCCGGCCCACGTATTAACGGGTGACGATGTGCATGGCCGCCGCGTGGACTGGATGACCGGCGCGCCCTGCCAGGCGGGAGCGATTATTCGCCCCGCAGACACCGAGCAGGTAGCGGCGGTCATGCGCGCTTGTTATGAGGTGCAGCAGCCGGTAGTCACTCACGGCGGATTAACCGGATTAGTACATGGCGCTGAAGCAAGCCCTGACGAGCTGGTCATTTCCCTTGAGCGCCTGACGGCTATTGAAGAGATCGACCAGATCGGCGGCACGCTCACTGTTCAAGCCGGAGCACCGCTGCAGCGGGTTCAAGAAGCAGCGCGAGAAGTCGGCCTGCAGTTTCCGCTTGATTTAGGCGCCCGAGGCAGCTGTACGATCGGCGGCAATATCGCCACCAACGCAGGCGGCGTGCGGGTGATTCGCTACGGCATGATGCGCCAGCAGGTGCTCGGCCTGGAAGCGGTGATGGCCGATGGCCGTGTGGTTAGCTCGATGAATCGCATGCTTAAAAATAATGCCGGTTTTGATTTAAAGCAGCTGTTTATCGGCAGCGAAGGCACCCTGGGCATTGTGACGCGCGCCGTGCTGCGTCTGCAGCCTCCTACACCCAGCGAGCAGACGGCGATGGTTGCCTGCCCTTCGTTTGAAGCGTTAACCGGCCTGCTCAGCCATATGGGCAAAGCGCTAGGCGGAAGCCTGGGCGCCTTTGAAGTCATGTGGCAAAACTACTACCGCCTGCTGACGGAAACCATGGGGCGCCATACGCCGCCTATTGCTACCGAACACCCTTTTTATGTGATTATTGAGTCACTGGGCAGCGATGCCGAGCGCAATGCCAGCCAGTTCAGCGAAGCACTGGAAAGTGCGCTAGAGAGTGAATTGATTGTCGATGCGGTGATCGCGCAATCCCACGCCCAGCGCGATGGGCTGTGGGCCATTCGTGAAGATATTGAAGGACTGGTTAAAGGCATGTCACCGGTTTTCACCTTTGATGTCAGTCTGCCGATTGCCGATATGCAGCGCTACACCCTCGCGCTGGAAACGCAGCTAACGCAGCGCTGGCCAGAGGCGCGGCTAGTGGTGTTTGGCCACTTAGGCGATGGCAATCTGCATATTTCCGTGAGTACGGGCAACGATGCCATCGAAATTCGCCGTGAAGTCGAAGCCATGGTTTATGAGCCGCTGACCGCACTTGGCGGGTCGGTGTCCGCTGAACACGGCATTGGCCTAGAAAAGCGCCCGTGGCTAAGCACCTGCCGTGCCAGCGCCGAGATCGAGTTGATGCAGACCCTCAAGCAAGCGTTAGACCCGCTCAATTTATTGAATCGCGGTAAAGTGCTTTAACTACACGCCCAACGCTGATCATTACGACTGTTTTTGAGACCGCTTTTAGGAACCGCTATGCCCCGCTATCCCGAACACTTAACCAGTGAAGGCCCTGTTAACCCGTTTCCTGGCATCAAGGTGTTAGAGCGCCGCATCGGAAAGGAGATTCCTCATCGATTGGGCTCTAACGAAGGCCTGGACATGCCACACCGTGCACTGCGCGAGCACTTTGGCGATGCCCTAGCCGAACACGTTTACTGCTACGGCGATGCCGAGGCGCTCGGCGTGCGCCAGCGCCTGAGTGCCCAGCATGGTATGGCACTTGAAACGCTGCTGGTCGATGCCGGCGCCGACAGCCTTATTGCCCTGGCCCTGCGCACGACCTGTGAACCCGGCGCGGCCGTCATCTGCACCGCCGGCACCTACCCCACCTTTGGCTATTTTGCGCTTGGCCAGGGATGCCGTTTGGTTGAGCCCAGCTACGTTGAGGCGCCTGGCGTGCTGGCGCCCGACCTCGAAGCGATGGTCGCTGCAGCGCATAAAGAAGATGCACGACTGGTGTACTTAGCCAATCCCGACAACCCCAGCGGCCACTTACACAGCGACAGCGCGATCGTGCAGCTGCGTGAAGCGCTGCCCGATACTTGCTGGCTGTTGCTAGATGAAGCCTATGGGGATTTTCGCGACGATGCTAACAGCGAGTTTGCTGCCCAAGCGCTGCCCGGCGTGATACGCCTGCGGACGCTCTCCAAGGCCCATGGCCTGGCTGGCATGCGCATTGGCTACGCCATCGCTGACCCTGACGTGCTGGCGATGATGATGAAAGTGCGCATTCACTATGCGGTGTCGTCGTTAACACTAGTGGCCGCGGAAGTGGTGCTCGACCATCCTGACGAAGTCGACCACCACGTGGCCGATGTGAAAGCGCGCCGCGAGCAGTTGGCAGCGCACTTTCGCGCGCTGGGTGCCGACGTACTGCCCAGCGCCACGAACTTTGTTGGCATCCGCCTACCCAGCGCCGAACTCGCCGCAAAGGTGCACCAGCAGCTACTCGCCGAAGGCGTGTTAGTGGCTCGATTGGCACACCCGGCGCTTGCCAACATCATTCGTATTACCGCCGTGCAAGCAGCGCTGAAACCAGGGAGACTAGCGGCATTAGAGGCTGCGATTAACGCTTAAGCCTGCGTTAGCCAATGACCAAACTCATCCAGCTCGCCACGCACCGCCTGACGGTATAAGCCTTGCAGCTGAGCCGTCACGCTGTCTGGATGGATGGGTTCATTGGCCGGTGGCGCCCCAGCGCGGGCGCCAATACGCCGCCCATCCAACTCGCGCAGCGGCAGTATCTCAGCGGCGGTGCCGGTTAAGAACGCTTCATCAGCGGTATATAGCTCATCGCGGGTAATCCGCCGCTCACGCACTTCAATGCCCAGCACTTTTTGCGCTAACTGAATCACGCTATCCCGAGTAATGCCCTGCAGGCACGACGTCACTTCCGGCGTGTGCAGTACGCCATCGCGCAGCAAAAAGACGTTAGCCGCCGAGGCCTCGGCCACATAGCCTTCTGGGTCAAGCATAATAGTTTCATCAAACCCGGCTTTCACGGCGGTATTGAGCGCAAGCATCGAGTTAACGTAGTGCCCGCTGGTCTTGGCCCGGCATAGGCTGATATTGACGTGGTGACGCGCCCAGGAAGAGGTAAGCGCCCGCAGCCCATGGGTGGCCGCCTGAGGTGAAATGTACGGGCCTAAATCCCACGCTGCCACCATCAGGTGAGTGCTGAGCCCCTGAGCACGCAGACCCAAGCCTTCTGAGCCTAAAAACACGGTGGGCTTTAGATAGGCGTTAGTTAGGCTATTTTTGCTCAGGCACTCGCGCTGAGCAGTGATGATGTCTGCCTCGCTAAACGGCAGGGGAATGTCCAACGCATGCGCGCTTTCTGCCAGGCGGCGCGTGTGTTCAGCGACGCGAAACAGATGCGTGCCCGTAGCGCCTGCATAAGCACGCACACCTTCAAAACAGCCCATGCCGTAGTGCAGGGTATGAGTAAACAGGTGAACCTTAGCGTCGCGCCACTCACGCCATTCGCCGTCTAGCCAAATCCAGCCATCGCGATCATCAAGCGGTGTCATCGTTTTGCGTGCTCCCACTGTTGGCACCAGCCTTCAATTAAGGCCTGCTGGTGCGGTTGCAGGGCCTGGTAACCCCACGCGGCAATTTCTTCGTTTTGCGGATCGGGTACGGTCGTCGTACTGCCCGCCAGGGTTTGGATAACCGCGTGACCGCATAGCGGCACGTAGCCCTCCGAGTAGCCGCCTTCGTGTATCACGACAAGCTTGCCTTCGCAGCAGCGCTCGGCCAGTGCTTTCAGCTGAGCCGTCATGCGGGCGAACGCTTCGCTATTGAGCAGCATTTTACCTAGCGGGTCTTTGGCGCAGGCGTCATAGCCGCAGGCCACCACGATCAATTCAGGCGCAAAGGCTTCCAGCGCAGGCAGTACCAGCGTTTCCATGGCGTGCGCGTAGGCGCCCAAGCCACAGCCCGGCGGCAGCGGTAAGTTAAGGTTGGCGCCGAGGCCGGGGCCTTCGCCCTGCTCGTCAAAGCTACCGGTATCCAGCGGGTAGTTAGCCGCTTGATGGAGCGACACCGTGAACACGTCAGGCTCGCTGTAAAAGGCGGCCTGCTGTCCGTTGCCGTGGTGAACATCCCAATCAAGTATCGCCACGCGCTTCATCTGCCCTAAGGCGCGGGCGCGCATCACCGCCACGGGAATGTTGCCCAGCAGGCAAAAACCGCGGCCTTGATCAGCTTCTGCGTGGTGGCCAGGCGGGCGGCATAGCGCGTAAGCGTTGCTTACGTCGCCCAGCGCTACCGCCTCAACAGCCGCCACCGCCAACCCCGCCGACTGAGTAGCCGCCGCCCAGCTGCCGGGCATAAAGGGCGCACAGTCGCCACCGTTACCGCCTTGGCTTTTGTCGCCCGCCTGAAGCATATTTAAATAGCGCGGGGTGTGAAAACGCAGCAGATCGTCAAACGTCGCCGCCGGTGGTTTCACGACGTGAAGTTCGTCAATCAGCCCGCTGGCTTCAAGAATATTTTTTAGCCGGCGTTTGCTCTCAGGGCTTTCAGACGCTGCCTGGGGCTGTAAAAACTCACCGGGTGCGGAAAACACGCCTATGGCCCCTTGGTCATGCCAAAAGCAGCGCTCATGCCAGTAAAAGCCGGTTGCCTTCATGGCGCAAAGCCCTGCATAAAGGCGGCTAAGTTGACGCTTAAATGCTCGGTAGGGTAGCCACCTTCCTGAATAATCACCGTGGGCAGCGACAGTTCGGCTAAGCGCTTGCCCACATCGACAAAGGCGTCGGTTTCCACGTTCAGGCCGGCTAACGGGTCGTCTTTATGGGCATCTAACCCCAGCGCCACTACCACTGCATCGGGTGCATAGCTCTGAAGATGATCAATTAACACCGCCAACGCATCTAGAAAGACCTCGCCATCGCTTCCGACGGGCAAGGGCAAATTGACGTTGGCGTCTAAGCCCTCGCCACAGCCCTCTTCATCGGCGCCGCCCCAAAAGAACGGATAGAAATCGCTGGGGTCGGCGTGCAGCGAACCGGTCCACACGTCACTGCGGGCATAAAAAATATCCTGAGTACCGTTGCCGTGATGAAGATCCACATCAATGATCGCCACCTTGGCAAAGCGCTCACGCAGCACCGTGGCTGCCAGCGCGGCGTTATTGAGTAGGCAAAAGCCACCGGCGCGCTCAGGCCCAGCGTGATGGCCCGGCGGGCGGCAAAGCGCGTAGGCAGTAGGCGCGCCGTTAAGCACTTCTTCTGCAGCAGCTTCAGCCGTCGCGGCGGAGGCCAGCGCGCCCTGAAAGCTTGTGGCACTGAGCGGGCAGGCCATATCGTGCAAATGCCAGCCCGCTTGGCCAATCGGATGGCGCGGGTAATGGTGGCCGCCCCCGCAGGGGTGAATATTCGGCGCAACAAACTCCGCTGCATTGGGCAGCGCCTGCCAGCGCGTGTAAATGGTCTCCAAAAACTGCAGGTAGCGCGGCGTATGAATCTGCTCTAAGCGCTTACGCAGCCGAGGAGAATCCGCTGCGCTAGGCGTTGTCAGCGTAAGCCCTACACTAGCCAAACCTTGCGAGAGCAGCTCCGCGCGCACCGGGCCTTCCGGTGACGGCGCGGGCTGCCCGCGCAGTAAAAACGTTGGCGGTGCATGAGAGGCTTGGTCGGGATGGTAAAAGCATTTCATGATTAAGTTCGCAATCCTTAGGTTCTTGACGAGAACGACCTGAACTCGCTGACGCTTCGTACAACCCCTGGTAGCCGATTAGAGTAAAGAAGGAATCCAGGTGGAAAGCGCTGGAAATGCGGCTAGTAGCACAATCACCACCAGAAACGAGACGTAGAACGGTAGCGAGGCAATAATTGCCCGCTCGTAAGGCACTTCGGCTATTCGCGCGGCGGTCATTAGCGTCATCCCTACCGGCGGCGTCACATTGGCGATATTCAGCACCACAATCATCAAGATAGCGAAGTGCAGCGGATCAAAGCCAAGCTGAATCATCGCTGGGACTAACACCGGGGCGATCACGACTAACGCAGGCAATACATCCATCACCGTGCCAATGATTAACAGTAGCAGGCATACCAGCATTAGTTGCACAAAGGCCATATCGCTAAAGGTGGTAATCAAGCTTGCGGCGTCTCGGGCAATACCCGAGCGCGTGACAAACCAGCCCAGCACCGCAGACGTTGCCAATAGAAAAAACACTACGCCTGAAAAGCGCACGGTGGTCACCAGCGAGTCCCATATTTTTCGCCAAGTAAGATTGCGATAGAACACGGTGCCAATGATGATCGCATAAACGGCCGCAAAGCCCGAGGCTTCCGTAATCGTTGTAAGCCCGGAGAGAATACCGCCCATGATAATCAGCGGCACTACCATCGCCGGAAGTGCGACCAATAGAGCGATCATTGCGGCCTTAAACGGCGTCGGGGCCTGCTTAGGATAGTTACGTTTCCAGGCTAGAAAAAAGCTCATTCCTAGCAGAGCTAATGCCATTAACAGCCCAGGAATAATCCCCCCCGCAAACAGGTCAATCACCGAAATATCCCGCAGCAGCGTGGCGTACACCACCATAACAACGCTGGGGGGAATGATTGGCCCAATGATCGATGAACAGGCGGTGACGGCAGCAGCATATTCGGCGTCGTAACCCTGCTTTTTCATCTCAGGGATCATGATTTTACCAATCGCCACGGTATCCGTGACGGCGGCGCCGGTCAGGCCAGCAAAAAACACCGACACTGAAATATTCACATGGGAAAGCGATCCGCGCACACGGCCGAATAAGGCATTGTTAAACGCGATCAGCTTATGGGTTAGCCCGCCTTGGTTCATCAGTTCAGCGGTAAAGATAAAATAGGGAATGGCAATCAATAGAAACCCAGAAACGCCCGAGAACATACGGTCGGCAATAATGCCCAGCATGCGTTCACCGCCTAGCGCGAAACCACCCGCTAGCCCCGACATCGCCATCACCACCGCAACGGGCGCACCAATAAATAACAGCAATACGAATACTAAAATCGCGGGCGTCATGAGCGGCTCTCCCCGTCATTGATTTCAATGAGTTCGTCAATCATCTCGCTCTCATCCAAAAAGTGCTCTAGCAAGGAGAAGCCATGCACCAAGTGGAGCAGCATAATGACGCCGCTAATCGGCACCACAATGGCGGTCACCTTACTGGGGATACGGATTTGGTCGGAGACCATGTAAACCTGGGTGGCGTTAGTGAAGTAGCCCCAGCCATACCAAACCAGCATTAGTGCAAACAAACCAATCACCGCCAGGCAAAGCCCCGCTCCAATTTGCACTAGGATTTTTGGCAGGCTGCGTATCAGCAGCGTCATGGCCACATGCTCGCCATAGCGCAGCGAAATGGTCATGGAAAGAAAACCGATCCACGGTAGAAATAGGCGTGCCAGCGAGTAGGTCCAGCTCAGCGTGCTGCCCGTTGCTAGCTTATAAAGAAAGGCGGTAAACGAGATCCCCAACATTGCCAGGATACAGCCCACACAGACCACAATGGCCACCTGATTGATGCTATCGCTTAGGCGGCGCAAAGGTTTTAATACACCCATCACCATCCCTCACGCTAGAGCGCATAACAGCCGCTCCAGCGTTGGTTAAGAATTAGCCGTTAATGACCCAGCGGTTATTGACCATAAATGCGGTAGTCATCGTCAGCCACTTGCTGGCCGACACGCGCGACTTCATCAAGCAGGCCCTGCACGCGGGTCTCGTCCATACCAAAGTCATCGACGATCCACGTTTGCCATGCCGGGCGGGCAATATCGGCCATGCGTTCACGCTCTGAATCAGGCATTAAGTAGCATTCGACGAAGCGTTCACAGGATTCCACCCAGCTCGTTGTTGCCAGCGCTCCTGACATACCGTGACTCAGCTGAATGGCTTCGCGCGCAGAGCTAATCAGCACCTGCTGGTAGTCTTCAGGCAACGACTGATACCAGGACTCGCTGACGACCCACGGGGCGCTGTTATACACATGCCCGGTAAGCGTGGTGTAGTCGGTGACGGCATCAAAGTTAAACGTGGTGTTGAGCACCGGCGCATTGAACTGGCCATCGGCAAGACCGGTTTCCAGCGCAGTGATCAGCTCGCCCCAAGGCAGTGGCGTTGCAGAGGCGCCTAGCGAGCGCATAATCGCGACGTGGGCGGGGTTTTCTTCGGTGCGAATATTCAGCCCTTCTAAATCTTCGACGGTCTTAATCAAGTGCACGTTATTGGTAAAGGCGACGAAACCACCACCGTCATCAAAGGTGCCCAGGTAACGCATATTGGCCGCTTCAATCGTGCCGGACATAAAGTCAGCGAACCACTCGCTGTCAAAAAAGGTCCATGCTTGGCGCCAGTTAGTAAACAGGAACGGCGCCGTGACCATTTGATAGTCTTCGTAAAATGATGACATCGCGCCTGCGGTAATAATCGTCGACTGCAGTGTGCGCCCGCCCTGCACTTCCGAACCGTTCTCAACTTCTGAACCTAGCTGACCGCCGCCGAAGATATTGACCTCAAGGTCGCCGTCGGTACGTGCTTCCACCAGGTTTTTAAAATGCATCAGTGCCGGATAGATTTCGTTGTTACTCATATCTTCCGGAATCTGAGTGGCAATCACCATTTCATAGGACTGCGCTTGGGCATTGACGCTGGCAATGGCCAAGGGCAGTGCTGCCAGGGCGGCAATTAGTAAGGATTGATTCGTTTTCATAACACACCTCGTTTTGGTTATTAGTCGGTCTTCGTTATGACTGGCGTTGTGACGTAACAGGCTGTTATATCTAGCGTCTTATTATCAGCATCAGCCCGTTACGTTATTTATGCAGCGTTATTCGGGCAGTGATTCCCATACCTCAATAGCCGCAGCTAAATCTTCAAGTGAGGCACCCACCGATTTGAATAACGTGATGGCGGCCTGATCAGAGCGTCCCGGCTTTGTGCCGGACAGCACTTCGGCAAGTTCAGCCTTAATATCGTTAAAGCGAAAAGCGCCTTCTTCTATCGCTTGAAGGATATCGCCCGCCTCGCCTTTAGCACCGGCATAGGTATCCACAAATACCTGTGCACGGCGCACACACTCAGCGTCGGTTTCACGCATCTGTGGGCGAAAAGCGCCGATCAAATCAAGATGCGTCCCCGGCGTGAGCCACTCGCCTTTGATAATCGGCTGAGTCGAAAGCGTGACGCAGCTCACGATGTCAGCTTGCGCGACGGCTGAGGCCAAGTCTTCAACTACCTGTGTTTCAAAGCGCCCAGCGTATTCGTCGGCAATCGCCGCCGCCTTGCTAAGGTTGCGCCCCCAAATCATCACGCGCTTGATCGGGCGCACGCTGGTGTGGGCCTCAATCACCATGGGTGCCAGCTTGCCGGTGCCCACGACCAGCAGCGTTTCTGCCGACGCATTCGCCAGCGCTTTAACCGCCAGTGCAGACGCTGCCGCGGTACGGCGACGCGTTAGCTCGCTACCATCAATACAGGCCAACGGCTGCCCGTGTTTACCTTCGCTGAGCAGGTAAAGCCCCGAAATAGCAGGAATACCGTGATCGGCGTTTTGTGGAAACACGTTGACCATTTTAACGCCGATATAGCCCGCTGTTTCCCAAGCGGGCATGAGTAGCATCGTGGCTTCGCCGTCAGGACGGTGCATCGCATGATGATGACGGGGAGGAGACTCAATGCCCTCTACAAACGTCGTTTGCAGCCGCTTGATCAAGCCATCCCAGGTTAGATGGCGGGCGACCTCCTCGGCAGAGATGACCCGCATATTAGGCCTCCGGCAGTGCGGCAATGACCATAATTTCGACCTTCCACTCAGGCTTAGCGAGGTTCGCTTCAAGCGCGGCGCGCACGGGTGGGCGGCCGGGAACGACCCACGCATCCCACGCGGCATTCATTTGATCGAATTCAGCCATGCTGGTCACCCAGATCTGCGCTGAGATCAAGTGTTCTTTAGAAGTGCCGGCTTGAGCGAGCAGCTGGTCGATGCGCGCCAACACTTGCTCAGTCTGGCCGCGCATATCCGCAGTAGCATCGGGGGGAACCTGGCCAGCAAGGTAGACGGTGCCGTTATGAATGGCGACTTGGCTCATGCGCGCATTGCTGTCTTGGTAAGTAACGCTCATCGGGTCTCTCCGGTAAAATAAGGTCTTAAGAGACTAAAGCGCTACTGGGAAAATTACTTGCCCGACACTGCGATAGATTTGCCCGCAAGTCATGCAAACAAGACAAAACGCGGCAAGCAGTGGGGATTAACGATCAGAGGAAGGGCCTAACGATCTGAAGAAGGAGAAAGTTCAAAGTAGCGGCGATAGGCGCGGGAGAAACTGCCCTGATCACGAAAGCCCACTAGCATGGCGATATGCCCAAGACTCAGCGTGCTATGCCGCACTAGGTTTCGGGCATGCTCTAAACGCCTACGCTGCACGTATGCCAGCGGCGTGACGCCGGTAAGCTCACGAAAACAGCTGTGAAAATGCCCCGGACTCAAAGCGCATAAAGAAGCCAGTTGATCCACACGGACGTCATCGGCCAAGTGCTGGTCCAACCACGCATCTAAGCGCGCGAGATCCAGGCGTTCACTAATGCAGTGCTGCCCCAACTGCGCGACGGCCGTCGGCGTAGCATCCTGCAAATACATATAAAGCGCGCGCAGTAACAAGATCGCGATTTCATTTTGTAATGCAGGGCACTGTTCCAACTGGTGCGCCAAGGCGTGGGTCAGCTGATTTAGCGCCGGCGGAACGCTGAAAAAACGCGGCTTATCGAAAAGGCGCTCAATTTCGCCGCCTTGTTCGATTAGCGCCAAGTGCGCAACGGGAATATCCAACACAAGCGTACGATTGCTGCCATCGCCTTGAAATTCATGATGGCGCGAAGAGGGAATCAGGCAGCCTCGGCGGGCAGTTACCCGCTCCCCCTGCCCTTCCATCGAAAGCTCAGTCACGCCGCAGGTCGCCAGGATAAGCTGATGAAAATCGTGAGTATGAGCCACCTGCTCTTGGGCGAGATTGCGGCTATACAGCTCAAAAAGGGCCATGGCGAGAGTCCGTCTTTCATCGAATGCGATTCATTCACTATAAAACGGCTAGGCAGGAAAAAGCGAACAAATGCATTGTCTCAGACGAGAAAACGCAAATGGCGGGCACTAACAAATTGAAACCACTAAAAAGGGCCTAGCGATGAACGCTAAGCCCTTAGTATTTGGTGCCGGTAGCCAGACTCGAACTGGCACACCCGTAAAGGCGGCGGATTTTGAATCCGCTGCGTCTACCAATTCCGCCATACCGGCAATGGATGCGCATTATACGTAAAAATTGAGGTAGGTCAATCGCATCGACTGACTTTATCCAGCCAAAGCGCTATCCTATGTCGCCTGTTTGATCAACGTTAAGAGTCATACGCCATGCAGCGCGCGGATTTTCATTACGAGCTACCCGACGAGTTAATTGCTCGCTACCCTTCTGAGCAGCGTAGCGACTGCCGTCTGCTGTGCGTGGATGGGCAAAGCAGCGCGCTAGAGCATCGTCGTTTTCCTGATTTGCTGGCACTTCTGGAACCTGGCGACCTGCTGGTGTTCAACGATACTCGCGTGATTCCCGCGCGCCTGCACGGCCACAAGGCAAGCGGCGGAAAAATAGAAATGCTGCTTGAACGCCCGCTGGATGCTCACCGCGGCTTGGCGCATATTCGCTCTAGTAAATCACCTAAGCCCGGAACGGAATTGATTTTTGAAGGTGATGTTCACGCTATCGTAGAAGGCCGCCGCGACGCGCTGTTCGAACTGCGATTTTTAGGCGACACGCCGATGATTGCGCTGCTTGAAAAACACGGCCATATGCCGCTGCCGCCGTATATTACCCGGAAAGATGAGATCAGCGACCGTGAGCGCTACCAGACCGTGTACGCCCGGCGTGACGGTGCAGTAGCGGCACCCACCGCAGGGCTGCACTTTGACCAGCCGCTGCTGGACGCCCTCGCTGACAAAGGCGTTAATCGTGCCTTTGTGACGCTGCATGTGGGCGCCGGTACGTTTCAGCCAGTGCGCGTGGATAATATCCTTGAGCATCACATGCACAGCGAGTGGATTGAAGTCTCTGAGGCTACCTGCCAACAGGTGCGTGACACCCTGGCGGCTGGCAAGCGGGTTGTGGCCGTGGGGACGACGAGCGTGCGCTGCCTGGAAAGCGCCTGCCAAAAAAGCAGCGATGGGCAGATCGCGTCGTACAGCGGCGATACCGACATTTTTATCTATCCCGGTTATCAATGGCGCTGTGTGGATGCTTTAATTACCAACTTCCATTTGCCTGAATCCACCCTGCTGATGCTGGTCTCTTCCTTTGTAGGCTACGACACCATCATGCACGCCTATCAGCAGGCGGTGGCCGAGCGCTATGCATTTTTTAGCTACGGCGACGCCATGCTATTGACCCGTTAGTAATTGCTTTATCAACCTTGCACAAGCCGCGCCAAACGAACGAGATTAACGAGTTATTTTTATGCGAAACGAATGTTTTATGCGCTTTGAGCGCCTGGCTGAGGATGGCCGCGCACGCCGCGGTCGCCTGCACTTCCCCCGCGGCACGGTTGAAACACCTGCGTTTATGCCGGTCGGCACTTACGGAACGGTAAAAGGCATGACGCCCGACTCGATTAAAGAGACCGGCGCTGAAATCATCCTGGGCAATACCTTTCACCTGTGGCTGCGCCCCGGCACGGAGGTGATTGAAGCCCACGGTGACCTGCACGATTTCGCCCAGTGGGACAAGCCGATTCTCACCGACTCCGGCGGCTTCCAAGTCTTTTCGCTGGGCAAAACGCGTAAAATTACCGAGCAGGGCGTGCACTTCCGCTCGCCGGTCGATGGCAGCAAAGTCTTTATGGGGCCGGAAGAGTCCATGGCTGTTCAGCGCTCGCTGGGTTCCGATGTGGTCATGATTTTTGACGAATGCACGCCCTACCCGGCGACCTTTGAGGAAGCCGAAAAGTCCATGGAGCTATCGCTGCGCTGGGCCAAGCGTTCACGTGATGCCCACGGCGAGTCACCTTCTGCTCTGTTTGGCATTATTCAAGGCGGCATGCATCCCGAGCTTCGCGAACGTTCGCTGAAAGGGTTGCTGGAAATCGGCTTTGACGGTTTAGCGATTGGCGGGCTTTCCGTCGGCGAACCTAAAGAAGAGATGATCAAGGTTCTCGACTACCTGCCCACCTGGATGCCCGATGACAAGCCCCGCTACTTAATGGGCGTCGGCAAGCCTGAAGACCTCGTGGAAGGCGTGCGCCGCGGCGTGGATATGTTCGATTGCGTCATGCCTACCCGCAATGCGCGTAACGGCCACTTGTTCACGTCAGACGGCACGGTCAAAATTCGTAACGCCAAGCACCGCTTTGACACGCGTCCGCTTGATGAAGAGTGCGATTGCCATACCTGCCAGCATTTCTCACGGGGCTATTTGCACCACTTAGACCGCTGCAATGAAATGCTCGGCTCAATGCTAAACACCATTCACAACTTACGTTACTACCAGCGTGTAATGGCTGATTTGCGCGCGGCAATTGAAGCGGGTACATTGACGGCCTTTGTGGAAGGTTTCTATGCTCGGCGCGGCCTGCCGGTGCCTCCCCTAGCGTAAATTTAACGAATTAATCGCCACGTGCCTTGGCGCGTGGTTTAAACTGTTTGGCTATATTTTTCTAAACCATGTTTTTTAGACCCATGTTTTCTAAACCTAAGCTTTTCTAAACCTAAGCTTTTAAACCACGCTTTTCTAACTCAGGAGTTCTCTGCAATGCTGGATTTCTTCATCTCACCAGCCCATGCCCAAGAAGCCGCCGGTGGCGGTGGTATTGCGCAAATCGTCATGCTGGTCGGCTTCGTACTGATTTTCTACTTCCTGCTGTGGCGCCCGCAAGCCAAACGTGCCAAGCAGCACAAGCAGCTGGTCACTAATTTGGACAAAGGTGATGAAATTGTCATCGGCGGCGGATTGGTGGGTCGTATCTCTAAAGTGAGCGACGAATTCCTGACCATCGAGATCTCTGAAGGCACCGAAGTTAACGTGCAGAAAAATGCCGTTGCTGCCGTACTGCCTAAAGGCACTATCAAGTCCATCTAATGCTTTCAACACCCCTGCCGACACAGTGCCAGCCACCCCGGCAGGGGTGACATGGTATGAATGATGGTGAACTTTGCTGTGCACGGCATGTCTGTGCACAGCATTCCGTTTGTAATTGAAGGCAGGGCTTGCATGCTCAACCGTTACCCCCTGTGGAAGTATCTGCTGATACTCGTCGTCCTGGCGGTCGGCCTTATCTACTCGCTTCCCAATCTATTCCCCGAAGATCCCGCCGTCCAAATCAGCAGCGCCCAAGGCGACTCGCTGGACGAACGTCAGATTAACCTTGTTGAAGCCGCGTTAACTGAAAGCGACATTGACATCAAGGCGATCGAAGAAGAAAACGGGCAGTGGCTCATTCGTCTACGCCATGACGATGACCAGCTCAACGCTCGCGATATTGCCACTGACGTACTCGGCAGTGATGCCACCGTGGCATTAAATCTCGCTGAAGCGACCCCGAGCTGGCTGCAGTCATTTTCTGCTTCGCCTATGACGCTAGGCCTGGATCTACGTGGCGGCGTGCACTTCTTGCTTGAAGTGGACATGGAGGCTGCACTAACCCAGCGCCTTGAAGTCAACGCCAGCGCCATGCGCGAGCTGCTGCGCAGTGAGCGTATCCGCTACCGCAATACCGACGTAGAAGATCGCTCACTCTCGATCGACTTTGCCAGCGCTGAAGACCGTGATACGGCACGCCGACTGATCACTCGCGACTTTCCTGACTTTGAGTATTCCAATGCAGGCGATGGCCGCGCATCTAGCCTAGTCATGACATTAAGCGATCAATCTGTCAGCAGCATCCAGGACTACGCGATTAACCAGAACTTGACCACCTTGCGCAATCGGGTCAACGAACTGGGCGTTGCGGAGCCTATGGTACAGCGCCAAGGCCCCAATCAAATTGTGGTTGAACTGCCTGGCGTTCAGGATACCGTTGCTGCGAAACGCATTGTCGGTGCAACCGCCAACCTAGAGTTTCGCTTAGAGGCGCGTAACGACACGCCGGTTAACGAAACAGAAACGCTGACGTTTCGGAATGATTCAGCACGCAGCGCTGAGCTAATGCGTGATGTCATCATTACTGGTGACAGTGTTTCCAGCGCTAGCAACAGCTTTGATGAAAATGGCCGCCCCCAGGTCAACATCAACCTAGACGGCACCGGCGGCACGCTGATGAACCGCGCCACGCGCACCAACATTGGTCGCAATATGGCGGTGCTGTTCATTGAGCATAAAAGCGAAGATACCGTGGTGGTCGACCCGGAAACGGGCGAAGAAACGCTTGAGCGCGAGCCTTACGTTGAGCGCGGCCTGATTAGCTTAGCCACGATTCAAAGCGCGCTAGGCAACAGCTTTCGTATCACCGGCTTAGACTCACCAACGGAAGCTTCCGAGCTTGCGCTGCTGTTGCGTTCTGGCTCGCTAGCAGCACCCATCTACTTTGTGCAAGAGCGCACGATTGGACCAAGCCTGGGCGCTGAAAACATTGAGCGAGGCCTGCTGTCGGTTCAGATCGGCCTGCTGCTGATCGTGATCTTTATGCTGGTACGCTACAAAGTCTTTGGCGTGTTCGCCAACATTGCCCTGGCGCTGAACTTAACGCTGCTGGTTGCGGTAATGTCGATGCTGGGCGCGACGCTGACACTGCCAGGCATTGCCGGCATAGTGTTGACGCTGGGCATGGCGGTGGATGCCAACGTGCTAATTTTTGAGCGAATACGTGAAGAGCTGCGTAACGGCTTATCGGTTCAGCAGGCGATTCAAGCAGGCTATGAACGCGCGTTTACCTCGATCGTGGACGCCAACATCACCACGCTGCTTGTGGCTATCATCCTATTTTCGATTGGCTCCGGCCCGGTTAAAGGATTTGCGGTCACGCTTTCTATCGGTATTTTGACATCGCTGTTCACCGCGCTAATGGTGACTCGCGCCATGGTCAACCTGGCTTATGGCAGCAAACCCGTCAAAAAGCTGTGGATTTGAAAAGCATGGATTTAATTCGTGTGCTTAGCCCAGAACTTAAGAGGTGGTAATGAAACCCCTATCACACCTGCGAATCGACTTTATGGGACGGCGCAACATCGCGTTTGCCGTTTCCGCCCTGCTATTAATTGTGTCGATTGGCGCCATCCTATTCCAGCAGCTCAACCTGGGATTGGACTTTACCGGCGGCACGCTGATTGAGGTGCGCTACGGCGCAGCGCCCTCACTCGATGCAATTCGCGTGCTGCTCGAACAAAGCGGCTTTCAAGATGTTTCCGTGCAGACGTTTGGCGGATCGACAGAAATTTTGATTCGCCTACAGCAAGCGTTTGACGCTGACGTAGGTGCCGAAGTCGTTAACCTACTGCGAGCGAGTGGCGATAGCGTGAACCTTGTTCGCGCTGAATTCGTTGGCTCACAGGTAGGCGACCAGCTACGCGACCAAAGCGGCCTAGGCCTACTGGTAGCGCTGGGCGTCGTCATGGTCTACGTGGCGCTGCGCTTTCAGTATAAGTTTGCGATTGGCGCTTTGCTGGCCCTACTACACGATGTCGTGATCGTAGTGGGCGTTTTTGCCCTCTTTCAGCTCGAGTTCGACCTTACCGTACTGGCGGCCATTTTGGCGGTGATCGGTTACTCGCTGAACGACACGATCGTGGTTTATGACCGCATTCGCGAGATGATCCGAACCTCTCGAATCGATGATATGCCGCAGATCTTTAACGAAGCGATTAACGCCACGCTTTCCCGCACACTGGCAACATCGGGCACCACCATTTTGGTACTGCTCGCTCTGCTGCTACTGGGCGGGGATATGATCGAAAACTTTGCCATCGCGCTGCTGGTTGGCATCGGGGTTGGCACGTTCTCTTCTATCTACATTGCCGCGGCGCTACTGCTACCGTTGAAGCTGTCACGAGAAGACCTGATACCGACCAAAAAAGAGACCGACGAAGAAGAGGAAGAGCTGCCTTAACGGCACCCTTTCTTAACTGAGTATCTCGAGCCTACAAAAAGGCCCCTGCTGGTTTCCCAGCAGGGGCCTTTTTTATTCGATGCACTGACATGATTCGCAGCGCCTAACTTATTCGAAGTGCTTAACTTATTCGAAGTGCTTAGCTGGGCAGTGCGCTTTAAAAGTGCGGCGTCAACTGCTTAACCAGCGCCTTATAAAGGCGTGGACCAGCGGCCATCAGCAGCCCTTCTACTTTTACCGTCGGCTGGCCGTCAGGTGTACCCATTAGGGCGCCGGCTTCTTTCAAGAACAGTGTACCCACCTGCATATCCTGCTCTTCCAGACCCAGCACGAAGGCGCTGTCAACGCGGCCACAGGCGAGTTCACACAAATCCAAGAGACCGCTTCCCGTCGCCAGCAATGTTTCTACCTGCGGGGCGAGCTGCTGGCTAACGGTTAAGTAAGCAGGTAAATGACGAGTGCGCAGCCAGGCTTCCGGTAGGCTCATCGCCATGCGCGTACCCGTAATGGCAGTGGGCTTGCTAACGCGCATGCGTTTGTCATTGTGCTGAGCGCCGCGACCGCGGCTGGCGATATATTCATCGTCGCCGAACGGGGAAATAATCACCGCGTGCTCGGGACGACCTTTGATAAGACACACCACTGACAGTGCAAAGCCCGTACCGGCAACGGCTAAATTGGAATAGCCGTGCATTGGTTCAATTTTCCAGACGACATCCGCACCTTCGCCTTCACCCGCTCTATGCGGTGTAAAGCGGCCGGTAACACCGTGCTGGGGATAACCGCGTTCCAACTGCTGAACAATCGTTGCTTCGGCCTTGCGCGCCGTCTCATCGAGCAGGCGATCAAGGTTAAATTCTTCGTGAGCGTTTTCAATACGTTCGCGTACACGCATAAAATGTTCAACAGCGCCGCGTGCAGCACGCAGCGTAAATTGGACCATAGGATTCATGATCGGGCCTTGTGACAGTGATGTTAAAGAACGGGGTGTAAAGCAAACAACAGAGCGCTAAGCGCAGGCGCGTATAGTCGCCTTTGGGGCGCAATTCTAGCAGACCGTTCTCGGGCATGCCATCGACTCATGCTAGACTGCGCGTTTTACACCTTATTGATCACCGAGCACTATTTACCGGGCCCTATCATGCTTGAGCGCATTCGCATTGTTCTAATTGGCACTAGCCATCCTGGCAACATCGGCGGCGTGGCACGCGCCATGCACAACATGGGCTTAGCAGATTTAGCTCTCGTCGCCCCCCGCTGTGAGGTACTGACTCAGGACAGTATTTCCCGCGCATCAGGGGCTGATCACCTGCTTCATCAAGTGCGCGTACATACAACGCTAGAAGAAGCGGTGGCTGACTGCACCTTAGCCGTTGGCGCCAGCGCACGCTCGCGTACGCTGCCCTGGCCAATGCTCTCTCCGCGAGAATTAGCGGGCCGACTGCCCGCAGAGTGTCAGCCCGAGGGTGCCCGCATCGCGCTGGTCTTTGGGCGCGAAGACAGCGGCCTTACCAATGCTGAGCTGCAGCGGTGCCATGCCCATGTGCATATCCCCACCAATGCTGATTTTAGCTCACTCAATTTGGCAGCGGCGGTTCAAGTGCTGGCTTATGAGTGTCGTATGGCGTGGCTTGGCCAAGCCGATACGCCGCCCGCGGCAGCTGTCGATGAAGAAGAGCTGGCAACGCATGCAGAAATTGAGCACTATTTTGAGCATTTAGAACGTACGCTAGTTGACATTGATTTTCATGACCCGGCCCAACCGCGACAGCTAATGGCGAGACTGCGCCGCTTATACTTGCGCGCTCGCCCTGAGCGCATGGAAATCAATATTTTGCGTGGAATCCTATCGGCTACCGACAAAGCCGCCGGCAATCCACGGCGTTAGCGCTAACCGACGTAGCTTGAAGTCATCGGCAGACGCCCCAACATCGCAGTATCCTCTAAAATTCGTTGTCGCACCCAAGGACTTCTTATGTTTCAACGCCTGCGTGAAGACATCAACAGTGTATTTGAGCGCGACCCCGCCGCACGCAACTTTCTTGAGGTGCTGACCAACTACCCTGGCCTGCACGCGCTGCTGCTACATCGTTGCAGCCACTGGCTGTGGAAGAAAAATCTCAAATGGCTGTCACGGACGCTATCAACCTTCTCGCGCTGGCTGACCGGCATTGAGATTCATCCAGGCGCTACCATTGGGCGACGCTTTTTTATCGACCACGGCATGGGCGTGGTGATTGGTGAAACCGCTCTAGTCGGCAATAACGTGACGCTGTATCAAGGCGTCACGCTCGGCGGCACCAGTTGGAACAAAGGCAAACGCCATCCAACGCTTGAGGATGGCGTTATTGTCGGTGCTGGCGCCAAGATACTCGGCCCCTTTATCGTGGGTGCCGGGGCCAAGATTGGCTCTAACGCAGTGGTCACCAAAGAAGTTCCCCCTGGCGCTACGGTCGTCGGCATTCCGGGCAAGATTGTTAAGCGCGCCGACCCCGATGTAGAAGAAGCCCTGGACGTCGACCCGGCTCGCCGTGAAGCCATCTGCCAGAAATTTGGCTTTGATGCGTACGGCGTTAGCCAGGACATGCCAGACCCCGTTGCACGCTCGATGCAGGCGATGCTTGATCATATGCATGCGGTGGATGAACGCATCGAACATATGTGTTCGACCTTGCGCAAACTAGACGGCGACTACCGCGAAGGTCGTTTGCCTGCGCTACGCAACGAAGATTTTGCCGACATTCTGGATGAACATGATAGCGCCTGCTCTAGCGTCGAAAAGCGCTCAACGGCGCCCTCTGTTAACGATTTAGGCAGCGGGCCAACAGCGCCGCCACCGAGTAATAGTTGACCAAAGCACTCAGGCTTTCCCATAATGGCGACACATTTGCCGTTAGCGCTGAGGGTTCAGCGTCGAGGTGCTTGCCATGCGCTTGACCACCAAAGGCCGTTACGCCGTTACCGCCATGCTCGACTTAGCGCTGCATGCCCATAACGGCCCGACCAGCCTAAGCGATATTTCCCAACGCCAAGAAATATCGCTCTCCTATTTAGAGCAGCTGTTTGCTCGCTTGCGCCGCGCTGGCTTGGTTGACAGCGTGCGCGGGCCGGGCGGCGGCTACTTGCTGTCGCAGCCGCCAACAGCGATTAGCGTATCGAACGTCATTGACGCGGTAAATGAAAGCGTTGATGCCACACGCTGCCGAGGGCTTTCAGACTGCCAGCAGGGCGACACTTGCCTGACCCACCATTTATGGTGCGAGCTGTCTATTCAGATTCGTCACTTTCTTGACGAAATGACCCTGGCACAACTGATGCTGCGTCCTGATGTCATAAAGATAGCAGCGCGACAGGATCAGCGCGCTGACGCCGGCATTCTGGTCTCATCGCCTTAGCGCCAGCCATTCATTAGCGCTTCTTGTGTCGTTATTATTAATAAACCGCCGGTACCTTAACCATGACCACGCCTACGCTGCCAATCTACTTAGATTATGCCTCCACCGCGCCGGTTGACGTGCGCGTGGTAGAGGTCATGCAGCGCTACCTAACGGTTGACCAGCTGTTTGCCAACCCCGCATCGCGCAGCCACATGCTCGGCTGGCAGGCGGAACAGGTGGTCGAGCAGGCGCGCCGCCAGGTGGCCGATGCCATTGGTGCCGATCCTAGAGAGATTGTTTGGACCAGCGGTGCCACGGAAGCGAACAATTTAGCGCTGACTGGCTTTATGCGCGCTAATCGCGAGCGCGGCATGCACCTAGCAACCTCTACAATCGAGCACAAAGCGGTGGTTGATACCGCTGCCGCGCTTGAAAAAGAAGGCTTTGAGGTGACATGGCTAACGCCAGGGCGCGATGGCTGCATTCAGCCTGAGCAGCTGCGCGCTGCCATGCGTGACGACACCACGCTGGTCTCGTTAATGGCCGTAAATAACGAGCTGGGCAGCATTAATGATATCGCCGCGCTGGCGGGCGTCGCCCATGAATTTGGCGCCGCGTTCCATACCGATGCGGCGCAAGCAACGGGGCGCATCTCGCTCGACGTGGTGGCTCAGCAAATTGACTTGATGTCGCTTTCTGGGCACAAAACCTACGGCCCGAAAGGCGTAGGGGCGCTCTATGTTAAGCGCCATCCGGATATTCGCATTGAGGCACTCATTCACGGCGGCGGCCACGAGCGCGGCATGCGCTCCGGAACGCTGCCGACCCATCAAATTGCGGGAATGGGTGAAGCGCTTGCCTTAATGCAGCAACAGTTCGATGACGACAACGCGCATATCCGCCGTTTGCAGCAGCGCTTTTTAGCCGGACTACAAGGCGTAGAGGGCATTTTTGCCAATACGCCGCTCGATAGCGCTGTGCCTAACATTCTCAACTTGGCGTTTGAAGGGGTCGACGGTGAATCGCTGCTGATGGCGCTGCGTGACGTCGCTGTATCCACCGGCTCAGCATGCAACTCGGCCAGCGTCGATCCTTCCTACGTATTGCTTGGCATCGGCACGCCACGCTCGCTTGCGCTTTCATCGCTGCGCTTTAGCTTTGGCCGCTTCACCACCGAAGCCGACATTGATCATGCGCTAACGCTCATTCGCCACGCGGTGAGCAGTTTACGTGCACCGCCACGTTAAGCGGCTGACACTTTTTAAGGAGGACGCCCCATGGCAACACTTAACATTACACCGGCTGCCGCACAGCAGATCCGCCATGTGCTTGACGAGCGCGGCCAAGGCCTGGGCCTGCGGGTTTCGGTCAAACCTAGCGGCTGCTCAGGCTTTAGCTACGTGCTCGACTTCGCCGATACAATCAGTGAAGAAGAAGTGCATTTTGAAGCCCACGGCGCCAGCGTGTACGTTGCGCCCGATGCTGTAGAGATGCTCAACGGCAGTGAAGTGGATTACGTTAGCGAAGGACTCAACCGCTTCTTCCGGTTTAATAACCCTAACGTAAAAGATGAATGCGGCTGCGGCGAGAGCTTTACCGTTTAAGCTATGTGCAGCGAGGTTTCATCACCGGTATTCATCCCCCGGCTTAAGCGCTATAATCGCGCCCCTGGATATCTGAGTTCAGGCAGCCGGGGCATTCCCGTGCGCATTTTAAATGCGCTTACTGCTGAACCACATTAGCCAAATCATTTTGTCTTGGCCGCCCTGGGTTTCTGAGGCGGCAATTTTTGCTTAATTCTTTTTCAAGAACTCAAGGAGACCATTCGCATGGCTACTGAACGCACTCTTTCTATTATCAAGCCTGACGCCGTTGCCAAAAATGCTATCGGTGAGATCATCGCTCGCTTTGAAAAAGCCGGCCTGAACGTAGTAGCGGCCAAAATGGTACACCTTTCTGAAGAGAAAGCTGGCGGATTTTACGCCGAGCACAAAGAGCGTCCTTTCTTTAAAGACCTCGTTGGCTTCATGACCTCTGGCCCGGTTGTGGTTCAAGTACTTGAAGGCGAAGGCGCCATCGCTAAAAATCGCGACTTGATGGGTGCCACTAACCCGAAAGACGCCGCTGCTGGCACAATTCGCGCCGATTTCGCGGAAACAATCGACGCCAACGCTGTCCATGGTTCTGATTCTGCAGAAAGCGCTAAGCGCGAAATTAGCTACTTCTTCGGCAACGACGAAATTTGCCCGCGCTAAGTCTGACTTTTAGCGCCGCCGTATCGACTTTCGTTGCCGGCCATTTTGCGGAGGCTACGCCTCCGCCCTTCTCTTTAACGCTGACCGCCATGACCACCACTGTAGCCCAACATACGCCCGCTCCTCGTTCTGATGCCGCCAGCACACCTGCTGTCAAAGCGTCACCTGAACGCCACAACCTGCTCGGCATGTCCCGCGAGCAGATGGAAACGTTCTTTTTGTCGATTGGCGAAAAGAAATTCCGTGCTGCGCAGCTAATGAAGTGGATTCATCAAGAGGGTAGCGATGATTTTGCTGCCATGACGAATCTCTCCAAACCGCTGCGTGAAAAACTGGCGCGGGTAGCAGAAATTCGTGGCCCTGGGGTAGTCTATGAAGGCACTTCCAGCGACGGCACCCGCAAGTGGGTACTGGAAGTAGAAGATGGCAGCTACGTAGAAACGGTATTGATTCCGGCTGAGAACGGCAAGCGCCGTACGCTCTGCGTCTCTTCTCAGGTCGGCTGCTCGCTGGATTGCAGCTTCTGCTCCACCGGCAAGCAAGGGTTTCAGCGCAACTTAACCGCGGCTGAAATCATTGGCCAGGTGTGGGTCGCTCAGCGTAGCGTTGGCCCGCGCCGTGATACGGCTAATCGCCCGGTAACCAACGTCGTCATGATGGGAATGGGCGAGCCATTGCTCAACTTTGATAACGTTGTGCCGGCCATGAAGCTGATGCTTGACGATAACGGCTATGGCCTGTCTAAGCGCCGCGTGACACTGTCGACCTCCGGCGTTGTGCCGATGATCGACAAGCTCGGCGATGAAATAGACGTTAGTCTGGCCATTTCGCTGCACGCCTCAACGGACGAGCTGCGCAATACGCTGGTACCCATCAATCGCAAATATAACATTCGCGCGTTGCTGGATGCCTGCCATCGCTACCTGTCCAAAGGCCCAGACAATCGGCAGATCACCATAGAGTATACGCTGATCAAAGACATCAATGATCAGCAGGAGCACGCAGAGCAGCTCGCCGCTTTGCTTAAAGAGCTGCCGTGTAAGATTAACCTGATTCCGTTTAATCCGTTCCCTAATTCCGGGTACGAAAAACCGTCGCGCAACCAGGTTATGCGCTTTCAGCAGTGGCTTTACGATGAAGGCTACAATGCAACGGTGAGAACAACTCGCGGTGAAGATATTGATGCCGCCTGCGGCCAGTTAGTTGGGCTCGTGAAAGACCGTACTAAACGCAGCGCGCGCCATATCCAGTCGGTACAGCTTGATGCCGACTAACGCAACGGGTACAAAACAGGGCTTGGCTTGACTTCCGCCTAGCGCGGCGCTTTGATGGTCACGGTTTTTATTGTCACGGCGTTATGCTCTATTTGCACTGTTATTAGTCGTTGGACGTTCACCACGAGAGGATTGATATGATCGCTCACCGCAAGCGCCAACACCCAATTCGGGTGCACCTGCTGACCGTGCTTATCGGCAGCCTGTGGCTTGCTGGCTGTGCTTCATCCAATACGGTTTCACCCCAAGCTAACCCAGCAGCAGCCGATGCCTATACGCAGCTTGGCGTCGCTTATCTGGAGCGCGACAATCTTCCCCGCGCGCTTAATGCACTGGACCGGGCGCTCGATATTGCCCCTCACCATGCAGAAGCGTTGCAAGCGCTAGCATTGGTTTACCAGCACCAGGGCGAAAATGCACTGGCCAACGACTATTTTCAACAAGCGGTTAACGCTGAACCTGACTTTACACGCGCCCGTAACAACTATGCGGCGTTCTTGTATGGCCAGGGCCAGTTTGACCCCGCCTGTGAACAGCTAGAAACTGCATCCCAGGATGCCCAGTACGCCAACCGGTCCCAGCTATTTACCAACCTGGGGCAGTGTTATGTGGCGCTGGAAGAATTTGATGATGCACGCGCCAGGTTGCAGCGTGCGCAAAGTATTGATCCGCGCAATGCGCGCGGTTATTTAATGTTAGCTGAACTCGAATATTCGCAGGGCAATTACGCTCAGGCCTGGGCACCGCTGCAATCTTATTTACAGCTCGCTGAGCCCGACCAAGCGGCGCTAGAAATGGCGGTTGATATCGCCCATGCCCGCGGCGACCATAGCGTCGCCGCCGACTACCAGCGCCAGCTTGGCACCGACTGATTGACGCCCTGATCACCGCTTATTTAATGAAGGATGCTCAGCCATGAGCGATACACAGTCACAAGAAAGCGTCATTAATAGCACCAACACCGTTTCTCCCGGTGAGCTTCTCTCCCGCCAGCGAGAACAGCTTGGCGTGCCGCTCGCCGATGCCGCCCGCGCACTGAACCTGCGCCCGGCCGTGGTCAACGGGCTAGAGCAAGATAACTACCAAGAAATCCCCGTAGCCGCCTATCGCCGCGGCTACCTGCGCGCCTACGCAAAATATCTCGGCATGGATGACCGTCTCGTGCTTGAGGCTTATCAGGCCCGCCATGGCAGTATCGATGCTGAGCGCAAGGTCATCCCGGTGTCGACTACCCGGCCGCCTTCCCGCATTGGCGCCTGGCTGTTCAAACTCGTTACTCTGCTGGTCATTGTTGGACTAATCGCGGTAACGGTAATGTGGTGGCAAAGCCGTGGTGGCAATGAACCGCCCGGCCTTGGTTCTTCGTCCACAGAAGAGACGGTGAATGCGCCAGCAGAGCCGCCGGAAGCAGAAAGTGCCGCCGTCGAGCCCAGCATTACCAGCGGCGATGAAAACGCAGCACCGGCTTCCCAAGAGCAAGCGGGCGGCGCCGATACCGTCGCGGTTATCGACCCGCCGACGCTGGTCGATACCGATGACGCGCCGCCGGCAGAAACCGCAGCGGTAGAAAGTGATCCTGAGGACACCGCCGACGCAACAGCCACGACGAACGCCAACGCTCTTGAACTAACGTTCAACGAGCAGTCGTGGACCGAAATTTTTGACGCCACCAATCAGCGCATTTTTGTTGGCCTGCAAACGCCCGGCACGTCCACCAGCGTCGAAGGCCAGCCCCCGTTTCGTTTAACGATAGGCAATGCCACCGGTGTTGAACTGCGCTACCAGGGTGAGGAAGTTGACCTTCCCGCCCAAGCCGGTGCCAATAACGTAGCCCGATTTACCCTGGGAGAGTGACCCGCCCTATGCACGCCCCTTCTCCGATTAAACGCCGTTTTTCCCGCCAGATTCACGTTGGTAACGTAGCGGTTGGCGGTGATGCGCCGATTTCTGTCCAGAGCATGACCAATACAAACACGCTTGATGTCGCCGCCACGGTGGCACAAATCCAGCAGCTGGAAAAAGCCGGTGCGGATATTGTGCGCGTCTCAGTGCCTGACATGGACGCTGCGGAAACCTTTGGCCAAATCAAAAAACTCGTCAACTTGCCGCTTGTTGCCGATATTCACTTTGATTACAAAATCGCCCTGCGCGTTGCTGAGCTTGGCGTAGACTGCCTGCGCATTAACCCTGGCAACATTGGTCGGGAAGATCGCGTGCGGGCAGTGGTTAGCGCAGCCCGGGATAACGGCATTCCCATTCGCATTGGCGTTAACGCCGGTTCTTTGGAAAAAGACCTGCAGAAAAAGTACGGCGAACCGACGCCGGCCGCGCTGGTTGAATCGGCCATGCGCCATATTGATCATCTCGATCGTCTCGACTTTCAAGAATTTAAAGTCAGCGTAAAAGCCTCGGATGTGTTTATGGCGGTAGCCGCCTATCGCGACCTTGCTGCACGCATTGAGCAACCGCTGCATCTGGGCATTACCGAAGCGGGTGGGCTGCGCTCAGGCACCGTCAAATCATCGATTGGCCTAGGCATGCTGTTAATGGATGGCATTGGCGACACCATCCGCGTCTCGCTGGCGGCCGACCCGGTAGAAGAGATCAAGGTCGGCTTTGACATGCTCAGAAGCCTCAAGCTGCGCGCTAAAGGCATCAACTTTATTGCCTGCCCCAGCTGTTCGCGCCAGAACTTTGACGTTATCGACACCATGAACCAGCTGGAAGAGCGGCTGGAAGACGTCATGACGCCGCTCAATGTATCGGTGATTGGCTGTGTGGTTAATGGCCCAGGCGAGGCCAAAGAGACCGATATTGGCCTTACCGGCGGCAGCCCCGCTAACTTGGTTTATATCGATGGAAAACCGGCCAGCAAGCTACGCAATGACCATCTGGTAGATGATTTAGAGCGACTGATTCGCGACAAAGTACGCGAAAAACAGCAGCAGCAAGATGACATGATTGCCCGCAGCACTTAAGCGCTGGGGTGTACTGCCAAGCCCGCCAGAATGAGTTTCACACCAAGACTCTGAACGCGCGGCGCCTAAAGGCAGACTAAGGAGTTTTCATTGAGCAAGACTGGCGTTAAAAAGATTCAAGCCATTCGTGGCATGAACGATCTGTTACCCAGCGATAGCCCGCGCTGGCAATTTTTTGAAACCAAAGTGCGCCAGCTCATGCTGCGTTACGGCTTCAACGAAATTCGCACGCCTATTGTTGAGCAAACGGCGCTGTTTGCACGCTCTATCGGTGAAGTGACCGACATCGTTGAAAAAGAGATGTACACCTTCGACGATCGCAACAGCGAGAGCTTGACCCTGCGCCCGGAAGGCACCGCCAGCTGCGTGCGCGCGGCGATGGAACATGGCCTGCTATATAACCAAACCCAGCGGCTGTGGTACCAGGGGCCCATGTTTCGCTACGAGCGCCCGCAAAAAGGCCGCTATCGTCAATTTCATCAAATTGGCGTCGAAACCTTTGGCTTTGACGGCCCTGATATAGATGCCGAAGTGATTCTTCTCTCTGCCCGCCTATGGCAAGAGCTGGGCCTGATGGAACACGTCACCTTAGAGCTCAACTCGCTGGGTTCATCTGAGGCGCGCGCGGCCTATAGAGACACGCTGGTTGCCTATTTTGAGCAGCACCGCGACGTTCTGGATGAAGACTCTTTGCGCCGGTTGACCAGTAATCCGCTGCGTATTCTGGATTCTAAAAATCCGGCAATGGCCGACATGCTGAATGCGGCACCGCAGTTGATGGATCACCTGGATACTGAATCACGCGAACATTTTGAGCAGCTCACTAAGATACTTGAGGCGGCGGGCATTCCCTACGTCATCAATCCACGCCTTGTGCGCGGGCTTGATTACTACTGCCGCACCGTATTTGAGTGGACCACCACAGCGCTGGGCAGCCAGGGCACCGTGTGTGCAGGTGGGCGCTATGACGGCCTCGTCGAACAGCTAGGCGGCAAACCGACCCCCGCGGTAGGCTTTGCCATGGGCATTGAGCGGCTAATTCTGCTGCTTGAAACCCTGCAGTTAATTCCCGACGATGCGCTTGGCGGCTGTGACGTCTTCTTACTGCCAATGGATGATAACGCCACTCTGGCGGCAATCACCCTGGCCGAGCAGCTGCGTAGTGAGCTTCCCACACTTCGCCTGCAGCTTCACTGCGGCGGCGGTAGCTTTAAAAGCCGTATGAAGAAAGCCGATAAAAGTAACGCCACCATGGCCATACTGCTCGGCGAAGATGAAATTGCTGAGCAGTCGGCGACGCTCAAATTTCTACGCGATGACCGCGAACAGCAGCGAGCGTCTTTTGCAGCGCTAGGCGATACGCTACGCGAACTGTTAGCCATTAATGCTTAACGCCCAGCAGGCACAGGGTGCCTGTTCGTGCATACCCACTAAAATAGGAGGCCGCCCGTGGCGGAGCTGAGAAGCGACGAAGAGCAGCTAGACGCAGTCAAGCGCTGGTGGAAAGAAAATGGAATCTCCTTGGTAGCAGGCGCGGTCCTCGCGGGAGCGGGCGTATTCGGTTGGCATGCTTGGCAAAATTATCAGCAGGGCCAGTCAGAAGCCGCATCCATGCTCTACCAGCAGATCGTTAACATGACCACGAACAATGAGCTTGCCGATGACGACGTGGCCAGCGTACGTGAGATGGTCAGTGAGCTGAATGAAGAGCATGGCAATACGCTGTATGCCGAACTTGCCTTGTTGCTCGATGCGCGTTTAGCCGTGCAGCAAGATGATTTGGAGGGCGCCAAAGCCTCCTTAGAAAGCGTTGCCAATGACTCCTCTCGCCGCTACGTGCAGAGTCTTGCTTGGCTGCGCTTAGCGCGAGTAGAGCTTGCCGACGGCAACCCCGATGAAGCGCTCACGCTGCTAGAAAAGCCGATTAGCGATGCGCTGGCTGCTCAGCGAGCAAACGTGCGCGGTGATGCGTTCGTTGCCAAAGGCGACACTGATGCTGCTCGCGATGCATGGGAAAACGCCATGGAGCTTGCCCAAACGCAAGACCAGCCGCTTTACGGCGTGCAGTTCAAGCTTGACGATCTCGGCGCTGAGGAGGCGACACAATGATTACCAAACACATGATGCGAGCTGGTTTAGGCGCTCTGACGTTGGCCCTGCTAGTTGGTTGTGCCAGTAAAGGCGAGCCTGCCTACACGCCGAAAGAACTGCGCAGTTTCAATGAAACCGCGTCGCTGGACACCCAGTGGCGGCGCAACATTGGCGATGGTTTAGGCCATGCACGCTACCCTATTGCGCCTGCTCGTGAAGGCGACAGCGTCTTTGCCGCTGACGCCAACGGTGTTGTGATGGCAATGAATGCAGACAGCGGCGACGTTGAGTGGAAAATAGATATTGAAACGCCTATTTCCAGCGCGCTAACGGCGATTGCTGGCCAGGTTTATTTAGCCGGCAACGGTGAAGTGATCGCGCTGGATCAGCGTGATGGTAGTGAAAGCTGGCGCGCTCGGGTATCCAGTGAAGTGCTGGCCGCGCCACAGGCTAACCAGCAGCTGCTGATCGTGCAAAGCGTTGATGGTCAAATCACCGCGCTGGACCGCGCCACGGGCGCAGAGCGCTGGGCATACACTAGCTCACAGCCGTCGCTAACGCTGCGCGGCACCGGTACGCCGATGGTGATTGATCCTGTCAGCTTTATCGGTTTAGCGAATGGCCGCTTAGCGACGTTGGATAACCGCACCGGCCAGCCACTTTGGGAGCTGCAGGTCGCCACTCCGCGTGGGCGTAGCGAAGTAGAGCGTCTGGTAGATCTTTCCGGCCAGCCGATTATCACCCCCGATGGTCGCCTGTTTGTTACCAGCTATAACGGCCGCGTCGTCGCACTGGAAGCCACCCAAGGCGACCTGCTTTGGGAAGCAAACCTTTCCAGCCGCCATACGCCGCTGCTGGTCGGTAACTTGCTTTATATCGTCACCGATGACAGCAACGTTGTAGCGCTAGATGCAGACAATGGCCAAGAAGTTTGGCGCAACGAAGATTTAGAAGATCGCTGGCTAACCGCTCCTGCGTTTGCCGGTGGCCGCATTGTGGTCGGTGATTTTGAAGGCTACCTTCACTTGATCGATGCACGCGAAGGCGACATTGTCGGACGTACGCGCGTGCACAAATCAGGCATTAGCGTGCGCCCCGTCACTGAAGGCAGCACCATTCATGTCCAGGCCAACAATGGTCGCCTGGAAACCCTGGAAGTCACTCCATGACACCCGTCATTGCTTTAGTCGGTCGCCCCAATGTGGGCAAATCGACGTTGTTTAACCGCCTAACGCGTTCGCGTGATGCACTCGTGGCCGATTTTCCGGGCCTCACCCGCGATCGCAAATATGGCAACGGCATGCTGGGCGATAAAGTCTATACGGTGATTGATACCGGCGGCATCAGCGGTGACGAAGAGGGAATCGACGCCGCGATGGCGGAGCAGTCACTCGCGGCTATTGATGAAGCCGATATTGTGCTGTTTATGGTCGACGCGCGCGCCGGCCTCATGCCCGCAGACCAAGCGATTGCTAACCACCTGCGGGTTAATCAGAAAAAAACCTGGCTGGTAGTGAATAAAACCGACGGCCTAGAAGAACATTCGGCCATGGGCGACTTCTGGTCATTAGGGCTTGGCGACCCATGGCCGATTGCCGCCGCACACGGGCGCAATGTTTCTACGTTAATCGACGTGGTGCTTGAACCGTTTCCCGAGCGCGATGCCAGCATTCCTGCCGACACCGGCAGCAAGGGCGTTCGCATTGGTGTGATTGGCCGACCTAACGTCGGCAAATCAACCCTCGTCAATCGTCTGCTCGGTGAAGACCGGGTGGTGGTTTTTGATGAGGCTGGCACGACCCGTGACTCTATCGAAATTCCTTTTGAACGCCGCGGCAAGCCCTATGTATTGATTGACACGGCGGGCATTCGGCGGCGCAAGAACGTCCGCGAAATCACCGAAAAATTTTCTATCATCAAAACCCTAGATGCGATCAAAGAATCGCATGTAGTGATCATGGTATTGGACGGTTCCAGCGGCTTGGTTGAGCAGGATTTGCACCTACTCGACTATGTATTGACCACCGGGCGCGCGCTGGTACTGGCGGTGAATAAGTGGGATGGTCTAGAGAGCGAAGCCAAGGAGAAAATGCGCGTTGAGATCAAGCGCCGCCTAGGTTTTGCTGACTACGCAGAGCTGCACTTTATCTCCGCTCTGCACGGCACTGCGGTGGGTGATCTTTACCCCTCGATTGACCGTGCCTTTGACGCGGCCAATGCCCACTGGTCGACCAATCGCCTAACGACCCTGCTGCAGGATGCGGTAAGCCAAAACCCACCCCCGATGGTACAGGGGCGACGGATTAAACTTCGTATGGCGCACCAGGGCGGCAGTAATCCGCCGATTATCGTGGTACATGGCAATCAAACTGAGTCCGTGCCAGAAGCCTATCGCCGCTACCTCACCAACACTTTCCGTAAAGTGCTGAAGGTTCGCGGAACGCCGATTCGCTTTGAGTTTCGTTCGGGCAGCAACCCGTTCGACCACATGGCGGGGGCCAGTGACAAAGAGAAGGCCAAGAAACGCGAGCTTAATCGCACCAAAGAGGCGCGCAAGAGCCGTCGCTAATGCGCTAACGTTTTACCTTGTGATTCACATTCGCCCGCTTGCATCGTCAAGCGGGCGTTTTGCCTTACTCGCCTTACGAGGAATGTTATGTTTAATGCTGCTCTGCGCTTTCGCTGGTTAGTCATGCTGGGCCTTGCCAGCCTGCTGGCCGGCTGTCTTGCCCTACCCCAAACAGGGCTATTTGCGTTTCGTTTGGCGATAAATTCGCTGGGCATTGAAGATGTGCGCATTGGCCCATACAACATCAAAGCAGGGCTAGATACCAGTGATCTAACCAGCCTGATCGCCTCTAGTCTCGGTGCGGGAAGCCTACCCATACAAGCCACCGTTGCCATGGGCCTGGGGTTGCCCGCGGGCATGCCACCGGTCGAAATGTCAGGCTTTCGCTGGACGCTAGATATGCCCGGCGTTGACCCTGTTCAGGGCCAATATAAGCAAGACGTTACGCTGACCTCCGGCGACGATGCTAACTTACGCCTGCCAGTTGCCTTTGACGTGCTAGCCACCGACACTCAGCGCATGGCCCCCATGCTTGAGCTTGCCAGCCAATTAGCCACTCAAGGCGAGCTACCAGCCGGCAGCCAGTTGGCGATTACGCCAGGGGATCTACGCGGGCTAGGTATGCGGCTTCCCGCAGGGTTATTGACTCCGACCATTCGTCTGAACGTGGGCGCTGATGGTCAGCTAATACCGCAAGGATAAGCTATTTCAGTCAAGGGCCTTACGTGGCGATGCCGTTCAGCATCAATACTTACCCTTTAGGTAGGTTATGATAGCAAGGATTGATTGACTGCTTTCAGCGGCTATCTTATGAACAAGAAACTCATTCGTCTAAAAGGAAAACGTCTTATGCGCTGGCTTCGCCCTTTTACTATGACCGCTTTATGTGTGTCTATCGCTGCTTGTACCACCTCGCCCACAGGACGTTCGCAGCTGCTATTGATGTCTGACAGCGAACTTAACGAAATGGGCAGTCAGGCGTTTGCTCAGTACCAGCAAGAGCTTCCCGCTGCCAATCAAACTAGCCAACGCTACGTGCAGTGTATTGCCGATGCTGTTATCGCTGCACTCCCCGCCGAGCAGCAGCAGTTAGACTGGCAAACCCGCGTATTTAAATCCGAACAGCCCAACGCCTTTGCATTGCCCGGCGGCTATATCGGCGTGAATACAGGCATGCTGGACGTGGCCACTAGCCAGGATCAACTGGCATCGGTCATTGGGCATGAAGTCGGCCACGTGCTGGCAAGCCACGCTAATGAGCGCGCCTCCACTCAGAACGCCACATCGCTAGGCTTATCGGCTATTTCCAGTGCATCAGGCATGCAGTCCGCCGGCGGCCAACAGCTGATGGGCGTACTGGGCATGGGTGCCCAGTACGGTATCGTGCTGCCATTCTCTCGGGCGCATGAAAGTGAAGCCGACGTGATTGGTTTGGATCTGATGGCGCAAGCGGGCTTTGACCCACGTCAAAGCGTGACGCTATGGGAAAACATGCAGGCCGCCACCGGCGGCGGCGCGCCCCCTGAGTGGATGTCGACTCACCCCGGCCAAGGTAATCGGATTGAAGGCCTACAAGCCAATATGGATCAGGCTCTGGCTACCTATGAGCAAGCCCGCAGCAATGGCCGTAAGCCCAACTGCCCGCGCCCTTGATAGCCTGCGTTTAAAAAAGCGGGGCCGGATTAGTTATCCGGCCCCGCTTTTTTTATAGCCCATTAACGACGCGTGCTAAACCTTATTGAAACGATTTATCACCTGGGCTGCTTGTAACGTAAACTATGTATAGTTGAGCGATTGGCGCAGCCTTTCACGCACGGGAGCCGTATCCGGACGCACGTTTCGCCACAAAAAAAATGACTCTGCGGCCTGCTCGACCAGCATGCCTAAGCCGTCTAACAGCTTAGCGCCACGTGGCCCAGCCCATTGCAAAAATACCGTCGGCTCTGCACCGTACATCATGTCGTAGGCCCAGGCATGGGTATTAAACAACGCATCAGGTAGCGGCGGTAAAGCGCCTGTAAGGCTAGCGCTGGTGCCGTTAATCACTACATCAAACGTCCCGGCAATCGTGTCAAAACTACCGCCAGTGATAGGTCCCAGATCAGCAAAATCGCGGGCCAACTGTTCAGCCTTGGCGGCGGTACGGTTGACCACAATGACTTCGCTGGGCTGTTCGGCAAGCAGAGGTTCAAGTATGCCGCGCACAGCACCGCCTGCCCCCATGACCAAAATCCGCTTTCCCGCTAACGCCACCCGGTGATAGGCCAGATCACGTACTAGCCCGATGCCATCGGTGGTGTCGCCGTAGGTGCGACCATTGTTTTCCACTATTAGCGTATTCACCGCTCCGGCTCGGGCGGCTCGATGGCTCAGCGTATCGCATAGTTCAAAAGCATCGCCTTTGAACGGCACGGTAACGTTGGCACCGCGCCCTCCCACCTCAACAAATGCTTGCCAGGCACCCGCAAAACCATCGATTGGCGCCTCTTGGGCAGTGTACTCAACCGCTTGCTGCGTTTGGTGAGCAAACTCGGCGTGAATCAGCGGCGACTTGGAGTGTTTGACTGGATTTCCAAACACGCAGTAGTAATCGGTCATAACGGCGCTTCAATAGAGTTTCGGTGAGGCACGCCCTCGGCGGCTTCGTTTAGCCAGTCCCGGGGGTGTAAGAAGTTTTGCAGATCAGCTTCAGCGCTGCCTGGCTCGGGCGTAAAGGCGTATTCCCAGCGTGCGAGCGGCGGCATCGACATCAAAATAGATTCTGTGCGCCCACCGCTTTGTAGGCCAAACAGCGTGCCGCGGTCCCACACTAAGTTAAACTCCACGTAGCGACCGCGCCGATAGAGCTGAAAATCACGCTCGCGCTCACCCCAGGCATCCTGCTTACGGCGCTCTACAATAGGCAAATAAGCATCTAGGAAGCTGTCACCCACCGCTTGCTGAATGGCAAAGCATTCTGCGAAATCGCCTTCGTTTAGGTCGTCGAAAAACAGCCCGCCCACGCCGCGCGTTTCATCACGATGCTTCAAGTAGAAGTACTCATCGCACCATGCTTTGTAGCGTGGATAAACATCGTTTCCGAACGGGTCGCAGGCCGCTTTGGCGACGCGATGCCAATGCTGTACGTCTTCCACCACCGGGTAAAAGGGCGTCAGATCGAAGCCGCCACCAAACCACCAGACCGGCGGCTCTCCGGCTTTCTCAGCGATAAAAAAGCGTACGTTGCCATGGCTAGTAGGCACATGTGGGTTTTCAGGATGCAGCACCCAGGAAACGCCCAGCGCATGAAAGCTGCGCCCGGCAAGCTCAGGCCGCGCGGCGGTGGCCGACGGCGGAAGCTGGGCACCGTAAACATGCGAGAAATTGACGCCGCCCTTTTCAAACACGCCACCGTTCGTTAACACCCGGGAACGGCCACCGCCGCCCTCTTCACGATTCCAGCTATCTTCTTTGAACTGACCCTCGCCATCGGCTTGAGCTAAGCCTGCACAGAGCCGACCCTGCAAATCCAGAAGATAGCGTTTAACGTCATCAAGATGCTCGTGGGCCACGGTAACTCCTGGGTAGTGAATAGTGATTGGAGAATAGTAAGTAGTGGGAGCGCCGGTTAAGAACGCATGATTTTACCGGTGGCTAAGTCTCTAATGGTACTGGGCTTGGCATTGCCACCTAGCTCGCCTTGCACCAAATGGGCCACTTCAGCACCAAAGATGCTGGTGATCTCAGCGGCGCTCATCGCAGGCGGCTCTCCCGAGCGGTTGGCCGAGGTTGACACCAGCGGGCCACCAAAGGCTTCGCACAGCGCTTTCATCACCGGGTGGTCGGTCACGCGGAGCGCTACCCGCGTATGGGCGCCACGCACGAGCCCATGACTACGACCGCTATCAGGCACTAACCAGGTATTAGGTCCAGGCCAGCTAGCGGCCAGAGGCGCGTGCATAGTAAGCGGCAGCTGGCTTAACCAAGGCTGAAACTGTTGGATACTGGCGGCAACAAGGATGAGACCTTTTGCGGGGTCGCGCTCTTTCATGCGCATAAGATGCGCCAAGGCTTCGTCATTTCCAGGGTCGCAGCTAAGCCCCCAGACAGCTTCCGTAGGGCATGCAATCACGCCCCCGACACGCAGCGCGCTAATCGCAGGGGTTAGATCGGTCGCCAGGCTCATGGTCTCTCCTCACCGTCAGGGCTAACGTGCCTTTAATGGCTTTATCCTATCATGGGCGCGGCAGCCGTACCCAGCCTCCGGCTTGCTGGGTTACCCAGCCGTCTAACTCCAGCATCAGCAACCTTTGCTGGCAATCGCTGACCGTCACACCGGTTGCGTGCACCAGTAAATCAATAGGCGTTGGCGTAGCCGACAGCGCCTCTAGTAGCGTATCCGGTAGCGCCTCCGCGCTAGTCGGGTTACCTTCCAACGCCCCCAAGCCCGGTTGAATGGCATCCGGCTCAGGGATAAACGCCCCCGCCCAGTGGCCAAGATCAGCGATGATATCGTCAACGCTACAGGCCAACGAGGCACTTCCCTGGCGCAATAGCGCAAGGCAACCGCTTGCCTGCACGTTATGCAGTGAACCGGGTAGCACGAATAATTCACGATTCTGCTCTAACGTGAGCCGCGCACTGACCAGCGAGCCGCTTTTTTCGGTTGCCTCGACCACCAGCGTGCCGAGGGCAAGGCCGGTGACGATTCTATTGCGACGAGGAAAGAACGCTGGCCGCGCTACCGTGCCAGGCGGGTGTTCCGACAGCAGCAGCCCGCCAGGTACCTGGCTGAGCTGTTCGTGCAGGTCACGATGTGAGGCGGGATAAATCACATCAACGCCGCAGCCCAGTACGGCGATCGTGCTGCCGCCCGCCTTCAGTGCTGCACGCTGAGCAACCCCGTCCACGCCGAGCGCCATGCCGCTGACCACGCACCAGCCACGACGCACTAAGTCACGGGCAAACGTTTGTGCATTGTGGCTGCCTTCGCCGGTCGGGCGGCGGGTTCCCACGATGGCAAGCTTAGGCCCTTCCAGTGCGTCAAGGTCGCCCTGGGCCCACAGCACCACCGGCGGATCGGCGACTTCATTCAACAGTGCCGGCCACGCGGGGTGGTCGCGGTGCAGCACATGCCGATTAGGGGTGTTTTTCTGCCATGCCAGCGTGTCATCAACCACCTTTTGCAGCGGGCTACGAGCAGGATGCTCAAGCCACACACGCAGCTCTTTGGCTGCGCGGCTCGGCAGCGCTGCCAGCCAGCCTTCCGGCCACTGAGGCTGACGGGCAACCAACTGCGCAATCCGCAGTGCGCCCATACCAGGCAGCGCATTGATAACCAGCCATTGCTGCGTTTTCATACCTCCTCCTTACTCACCAACGTTGCTGCTTCCCGCCTAATTAACGAACCGATGAAGAGACGTGATCACCGACTTCCAGCACGCGCGATGCCTGCATTACCAGCCCATAGCTGACGTGATCAAAGGGCTTAAACACCAAAACGCTGCCCGCCTCGGTACTGGGCAGCTGAATCATCTCCTCGCTTCGCGGATCGCTAACCCGCTCACCCTGCTGCTCAACCTGCAGCACGTGGCCTGGCTGCAGACCATCAAGGCGGCCCAGATCCAGCGTAACGATTTGCAGGCGCCCAATAAAGCGCACGCCATCAGGCACGGCAATGATGCGCCCTTCCACTGACGTTAATGGCGCACGCGGGATCAGCTCAGTACTCAGCGCAGGCTCTGGTAGCGGTAAAACAAGATCGTTAACCCGCACTTCCTGATGGGAGCTAAGCACTTCAAGCTGCACAATGTCGCCGTCATCGCTCACATGCCGAGCAATGCCGACGTTAATAAGTTCGATGCCTAAGGGCGCGCCATCCAGCGTTTGATAAGGCGCTGACTGGCGGTAAATTCCCACTTGAGCGTGGCGTGGGACGTCGCCTCTCACATAGAGCTTATCGCCCGCGCCACTCATCAAGCGGCGATCCTCACCGGCGACAACGTAGGCCAGCTCGTTGATGTCTTCAGCGCTATTGACCACGCGATGCTGTCGTAAAAAGGCTTGCGCTACGTCTATCGAAACAGGCACCTGAGGTGAAAGCGTCACTACCCGCTGGCCATTCTCAGCGGCACAAGCAACGCCTACTAGCAACGCGGCACTCAGCGACAGTGCGCCAAAAGCGCGACGAGAAAGGTGTTGTTTTATCGCCATCCTGCTCTCCCCGGTGCGATGATGATGTAGATGATGAAACGCTGTGAGCAGTGGGCGCGCATGCCCAGAAACGTTGACAGCATGGTATAGTGGCCCATCATAAAGTACTTAGGCTGGACGACGCTGCTCACGGCCTAGTTTGACTTAATTTAGACTCAGCATAACGGTGATTGTAACGCCATGGCCAAACTTCCTATTCTTGAATTCCCCGATGAGCGCCTGCGCACCAAGGCCGCTGAGGTGGAAACCGTCGACGATGAGGTACGTACGCTTGTCGACGATATGCTGGAGACCATGTATGACGCTCGTGGTATCGGTCTAGCCGCCACTCAGATCGATGTCCACCGCCGTGTCGTTGTCATGGATGTCAGCGACGATAACTCCCAGCCGCTGGTGCTCATTAACCCGCGCTACACCCCGATAGGCGACGTGAAAGAGCCGCTGTCGGAAGGCTGCCTGTCGATCCCGGAATATTACGCCGAAGTGCCGCGCTATCTTAAAGTGCAGCTCAACGCGCTGGATCGCAACGGCGATGCCTACGAGTTAGAGGCAGAAGGCCTGCTGGCACACTGCATTCAGCACGAATATGACCATCTTGAAGGCGTGCTGTTTGTTGACTACCTGTCGCCACTTAAGCGTGATCGCATCCTCAAAAAAATGCAGAAACGCCATAAGCAAATGCAGGACGCCTAACGTTTTCTACTGATACTTTACATAAGCTAGGTAACCTCCTCTTTATGTCACGATTGCGCGTTGTTTTTGCCGGCACGCCTGAATTCGCCGCTTCAAGTCTTGCAACGCTGCTGGAAAGCCAGCATGACGTGGTGGCGGTTTATACGCAGCCCGACCGCCCTGCCGGGCGTGGTCGCAAACTCACGCCCAGCCCGGTGAAACAGCTGGCGTTGGAGCACGACCTGCCGGTGTATCAGCCTCAGAGCCTAAAAGAGCCCGAGCCTCAAACCGAACTGGCCGCGCTTAATGCAGACATCATGGTGGTGGTCGCCTATGGGCTGCTGCTTCCTCAAGCGGTGCTGGATATACCACGATTAGGCTGCATCAATGTGCACGCTTCGCTGCTCCCCCGCTGGCGCGGCGCGGCGCCCATTCAGCGGGCCATTGAAGCGGGTGATAGCGCCTCCGGCGTGACCATCATGCAGATGGATGCTGGCCTGGATACTGGCGCGATGTTGTCAGAAGTGCGCACGTCTATCACGTCGCACACCACGGGTGGTGATTTACACGACCGCCTCGCGACTCAAGGCGCGAACGCCCTTATGCACGTGCTGGACTCCCTGACCACCGATAGCGTTCATGCCACACCACAGCCTGCAGATGGCGTCACCTATGCCGCCAAACTGAGCAAGGCCGAAGCGGAGCTCGATTTTGCTCAGCCGGCTCAGCTGCTAGCCCGCAAAATCCGCGCGTTCAACCCCTGGCCTGTGGCCTGGTGTGCCCTGGGAGATGAACGCCTTCGGCTGCTGATGGCGAGCGTGGAAGAAGGCGACCATGCCGCCCATGCCCCAGGCACCCTGCTAGACCACGGCGATGATCACCTGAGGATTGCCTGCGGTGTCGAAGGTCGCGAGGTGCTATGCGTGAGCAGCGCGCAGCTGCCCGGCGGTAAAGCCATGGCCGTACGCGACTTATTGAATGCGCGCCACGCGCGTCTTGCCACCGGCACTCGCCTCGGCGCTCGTATTGACACTCGTTTTGGTAAACCAGCAGCACAGTCCAGCGAAGGAAACTCACGATGAACCAAAAGCGCTCCCCACAAAGCGGCGGCAGTGGCCAAGAAGTACGCGCCGCTGCAGCGCGCGCGCTGGCCCCGGTGCTCAGCGACCAAGGCTCACTGGCTGGATTAGATGATCACAGCGTAGTGGCTCGCGATCGCGGGCTGCTAAAAGAACTTTGCTTTGGCACCTGTCGCCGCTTACCGCGTTTGGAAGCCTTAGCCAGCGTGCTGCTTAAGCAGCCGTTTAAGAAGCGCGACAGCGATGTTCAAGCGCTGCTACTGATCGGTATTTATCAACTGCTGTACATGCGCATTCCGGCCCATGCGGCCGTCGGTGAGACAGCGGGCGCTGCACGCCTACTCAACAAAGAGTGGGCCACTCGCGTTTTAAATGGCTGCTTACGCCGCCTGCAGCGCGAGTCCGAAGCGCTCCAGGCGCAGGTAGACCAGGATGAGAACGTCGCGCTAGAACATCCGCCTTGGCTGCTCAATGCGCTGCGTCAGGCATGGCCTGAGCAGTGGCGCGACATCATTGAGGCCAACAACCACGCAGGCCCGATGACATTAAGGGTGAATCAGCATCACAATGACCGTGAAGCCTATTTAGCCCTACTGACCGAACAAGGCCTGACGGGTCAGCTATGCCTGCATGCCCCCGACGCTATCACTCTGGAAACGCCCTGCGACGTCACGGTACTGCCCGGTTTTGAAGACGGCCACGTTAGCGTTCAAGATGAAGCGGCCCAGCTGTCGGCGGCGTTACTGGGGCCCGCGCTTGCGCCACGCCCCGGCGCTCGCGTGTTGGATGCTTGCTGTGCACCCGGCGGTAAAACAGCCCATTTGCTTGAGCAGTTTGATATTCAGCTGACCGCAATTGATAGCGATAACCAGCGCCTAGCGCGCGTGGAAGATACGCTAAGCCGTTTAGGCGTTGAAGCCGTGCTGCAACATGCCGATGCCACCGAGCGCGAGTGGTGGAGCGGCACACCGTTTGATGCCATTTTGCTCGATGCGCCTTGCTCGGGCACTGGCGTTATCCGACGCCATCCGGATATCAAAAAACTGCGCCGTAAGGACGATATCCGCTCGCTGGCCAAGCTTCAGCGTCAGCTGCTAGACAATCTTTGGCCCATGCTGCGCGAAGGCGGCACGCTGCTGTACGCCACCTGTTCTGTGCTGCCGGAAGAAAACGCTGAACAGATTGAGGCGTTTCTTGCTCGCACCCCCGATGCCCACGTTACGACGCCTAACGACGTCGCCTGGGGCATTGTCAGCGGTGCAGGTCGTCAATTGTTTCCTGCCGTGAGCAGTCACGATGGCTTTTTTTATGCCAGACTAGAAAAGCGCACTGCCTAGCCGTGGCTACGTTGTTATCGCCCTAGCCTGAGCAGTGAATTTATGACAAGGAAGGAGATATCATGAGTCATCATACCTACAAGCATGTAGAGCTAACCGGGTCTTCCGAGAAAGGCATCGAGGAAGCAGTACAAAACGCTCTGGCCAAAGCATCGCAGACGATTGAACATATGCGCTGGCTAGAAGTGATTGATACCCGTGGCCACATTGAAGACGGCCAGGTAGCGCACTGGCAGGTCACGGTGAAGGTCGGCTTCACGCTAGAGTAATACCCACCTGCTTTTCAGCGGCGGCTAGTTTACACTGGCCGCCGTCTTTATTGCAGCGCATGATAGACGCCCTGGCCCAAAGCACTCGTTCATAAACGCCAGGGTTTTGAAGGAAGGAGTCAAAAGGCCGCCTCTCGGTCTTTCGACATCGCGCTGGTGCTTTTAACGGAACCGATGCTCAGCAATGAAAATCATCATTCTTGGCGCCGGCCAGGTCGGCGGCACCTTAGCAGAACACCTCGCTCGCGAAGAAAACGACATCACCGTCGTCGACACTGATGCCAAAAAACTGCGCGAGCTACATACCAAACTCGACATCCGTACCATCACGGGGCCGGGTTCTTATCCTATAGTGCTGCGCCAGGCGGGCTGTGAAGACGCCGATATGTTGATCGCCGTGACGAACAGCGACGAGATCAACATGATCGCCTGCCAGGTAGCGCACACGCTGTTTCGTACGCCCACCAAAATCGCCCGGGTACGGGCCACGGCGTACTTGACCCGCAAAGGGCTTTTTGCCCACGAAGCCATTCCCATTGATGTACTGATCAGCCCAGAGCAGGTGGTCACCGACCACGTACGCCGTTTGATTGAGCATCCAGGGGCGCTGCAGGTACTGGAGTTTGCCGGTGGGTTGGTTCAGCTGGTGGCGGTTAAGGCCTTTTACGGCGGCCCGCTGGTGGGTCAGGATCTCGCCTTTCTGCGCCACCACATGCCCAATGTAGACACCCGCGTAGCCGCTATTTACCGACGTAACCGGCCGATCATTCCGCGTGGTGATACCGTGATTGAAGCCGACGACGAAGTGTTTTTCCTGGCCGCCCGCCGCGACATTCGCGCGGTAATGAGCGAGCTGCGCCGAGTCGAACGCGACTTTCGCCGCGTCGTCATCGCCGGTGGCGGCAATATCGGCGAGCGGCTGGCAGAGCACTTAGAGCACAGCCACCAAGTCAAGATCATCGAGCACAACCTGGAGCGCTGCACCACGCTTTCGGAACGTCTGGACCGTACCGTCGTACTGCACGGCAGCGCCACCAGCAAGCGCCTGCTGGAAGAAGAGAACATTGAAGAGTGCGATATCTTCTGCGCGCTGACCAACGATGACGAGGTCAATATCATGTCATCGCTGCTCGCCAAGCGCCTAGGGGCGAAAAAAGTGCTCACGCTGATTAACAACGCGGCGTACGTGGATTTGGTCCAAGGCGGCGAAATCGATATTGCAATCTCCCCTCAGCAGGCCACCATCGGCAGCCTGCTCACCCACGTACGTCGCGGCGACATCGTTAACGTGCACTCGCTGCGTCGCGGAGCGGCCGAAGCAATTGAAGCCATCGCCCATGGCGACAAGCAGTCTTCCAAAGTAGTCGGACGTGCCATTCGTGACATCGACCTACCCGATGGCACCACCATCGGCGCAATTGTACGCGGCAAAGAGGTCATTATTGCCCACGGCGATGTCATGGTAGAGAGCGGCGACCACGTGATTCTGTTCGTGATCGATAAGCGGCGTATCCGCGATGTAGAGCGCCTGTTCCAAGTTGGTTTAACATTCTTTTGATAACCCCAGCATCACTGCCACCCAGAACGAATAACAGGAGCATGCGACAACCATGAGTCTGCGGGTTATTTTGCGCATTTTGGGGCTGCTGCTGATGCTCTTCAGCCTTACCATGCTGCCTCCCACGCTGATGTCACTATGGTTTCGCGACGGCGTGTGGAGTGCCTTTATCATCGGCATTGCGATTTCGGTCGCCACGGGGCTATTGCTGTATTTACCCAACCGGCACTCTCAAAAAGAGCTGCGGATCCGTGATGGTTTTATTATCGCCGTGATGTTTTGGACGGTGCTGGCGCTGTTTGGCTCGCTGCCGCTGATGCTGTTTGGAGATGGCTCGTTAAGCATTACCGACGCGGTGTTTGAGTCGTTCTCCGGCTTAACCACCACCGGGGCAACGGTAATTACCGGCATCGACTTCTTACCCGAATCGATTCTTTATTATCGTCAGCAGCTCCAGTGGCTAGGCGGCATGGGGATTGTGGTATTGGCGGTGGCTATTTTGCCCACCCTTGGCATTGGCGGCATGGCGCTTTATCGTACCGAGATCCCGGGGCCGCTCAAAGACTCCAAACTCACCCCCCGCATCACCGAAACAGCGAAAGCCCTGTGGTACATCTACGCCACGCTGACGATCGCCTGCATGATTGCGTATATGCTGGCGGGCATGAGCTGGTTTGATGCGCTGAGCCACAGCTTTTCCACCGTTGCCAACGGTGGTTTTTCTACGCATGACGCCAGTATCGGCTATTTCGATAGCGCAACGATTGAAATGATCTGTGTCGTCTTTATGCTGATATCAGCCTTTAGCTTTAGCCTGCATTTTATCGCTTGGCGTGAAAAAAGCCTGCTGCACTACTTCCATGATCCGGAAGCACGCTTTTTAATGCTCTTCCTGCTCGCCCTGGCGGTGATCACGGTGCTGTCGCTCTGGCTGACAAATACCTACGAAACGGAGCGCGGTTTACGGCACGGGATTTTCCAGGTGGTGTCTGTCGCCACGACCGCCGGTTATAGCGTCGCCGACTTCTCGATGTGGCCCGGCGCGCTGCCGTTTTTACTCTTTGTCGCAGCCTTTGTGGGCGGCTGTTCCGGCTCGACGGCGGGCGGCATGAAAGTCATACGGATTATTTTGATCCTTAAGCAGGGCATGCGTGAAATCATGCGGCTGATTCACCCCAACGCGGTGATTGCGGTGAAAGTCGGTAAAGTCAGCGTTCCCGACGGCATTGCCCAAGCCGTGTGGGGTTTCTTTTCCGTTTACGTCCTGCTGTTCTTTTTAATGCTGGTAGGAGTAATGGCGACCGGCGTAGATCAAGTGACGGCTTGGTCGACGGTTGGGTCAGCGCTCAACAATCTTGGCCCCGCACTGGGTGAAGCCAGCACTAACTATGGCGACTTGCCTAGCCTCGCAAAATGGATATTGGTGATGGCCATGCTGCTAGGACGTCTGGAAATTTTTACGGTACTGGTGCTTTTTACTCCCGCCTTCTGGCGACGTTAAATATCACACATCAGGCCTACTTATTTGATCGACTTGAGAGCCGTTAATGAATCACGAAGACACGTTCCCTGAAGAAGCGTCTGGTAACGATACGCCGGACACACAGACACCACCGCTGGAAGCAGCGCCGGCCTCACTCCCGGCCACCAGCGGGCCGCTAAAAACAATTGCCATTGGCGATACCCGCTATACGCTGCTGGGCACTGCCCACGTATCAGCAGAGAGCGCGGACGACGTGCGCAAGCTGCTGGACAGCGGCGCGTTTGATGCCGTGGCTATTGAGCTCTGTGATGCCCGCCATCACAGCATGTCCAACCCAGATGCCATGGGCGAGCAGGACCTGTTCCAAGTATTTAAAGAAGGCAAAGCGGGCATGGTGGCCGCAAGCCTTGCGCTGGGCGCTTTTCAGCAGCGCATTGCCGATCAGTCCGGCATTCAGCCTGGGGCAGAAATGCGCGCGGCGGTGGAAGAAGCTAGCCGGCTGCAGCTACCGCTTCTGCTGGTTGACCGCGATGTGGGCCTGACGCTAAAACGCATTTATCGCAACGTGCCGTGGTGGCAGCGCTTCTCGCTATTTTCAGGCCTTATCGGCAGCGTGCTATCACGTCAGGATGTTTCCAAAGAGGATATCGAAAAGCTCAAAGAAGGCGATATGCTTGAGGCAACGTTCAATGAGTTTGCCGCCGAATCTGAAGCGCTTTATGCGCCGCTTATTCGCGAGCGTGACCGCTATATGGCGCTACGCTTGGCAGAAGATGCCCCTCCGGGGCGCTACCAGCATGTGCTGGTGGTCATCGGCGCAGGCCACCTGAAAGGTACCGTTGAGCATCTTGAAGCGCCGCTGCCCGCTGACCCTAAGGTTGAGCGCGAATCACTTGAAGCGACCCCGGCGCCAACGAAACTCTGGAAAATTCTGCCGTGGCTGATTACCGCGCTGGTGTTAACAGGCTTTGCCGTCGGCTTCTCGCGCAACACCGGCCTTGGCTGGCAGCTGGTTCTTGAGTGGTTCTTGATTAACGGGATTCTTGCGGGCGGTGCGACCATTATCGCTTTAGCACACCCGGTGACCGTGATCGCCACCTTCTTCGCCGCCCCGCTGACATCACTGAATCCGACGATTGGCGCAGGCTTCGTGGCTGCGGGTGTTGAGCTTTACATGCGTAAACCCAAAGTGCGCGACTTCTCAACGTTGCGCCACGATGTCACGCAGCTAAAAGGCTGGTGGAAGAACCGCGTATCGCGCACCTTGCTAGTCTTTATTCTCGCCACTCTCGGCTCAGCAATAGGCACCTGGGTGGCAGGCTTTAGAATTGCCGGTGCGTTATTTGGCAGTGCGTAAAAGCGCTCTTCGTAGCGCTCACTCCTCTGTGAGCGCTACGTCTCGCTGTGCAGAAAGACGCCGCATGGCGGCGGTCGGCGGGTCTATTTTGTGATGCAGTCGGCTCGCCGCATAGCTATCGTTAAACACATCAAAATAATCATCTAACCTATCCGCAGCGGCGATATCACCGCCCTGGCGCAGCAGCTCGATGGCCACTTCTGCCGTACACAGATGCGCTTTAGACGCGGGCTTTCTTAACCGATAGCGGGTTTCACGCTCGGTATGTAACGGCAGAATCGGCAATTTATCCAAATAGACGCTTCTGCGAAACATGCGCCGCGCCTGACGCCAAGTGCCGTCTAAAATAATAAACACCGGAATGCGCGCCTGGCTTTTAGCTTCTTCAACCGCCTCCAGCCCCACTACTCTATCGGCGTAATCTGCCTGATCGTCTGGAAAAATCAAAAAAGGCGCATAGCGCGGATCTTCCAGCAGTGCCAGCAAGCATGCATCTGGCGCCATCCTATACCAGGTAAACACCTGCGTCGTCGTCAGCACATCGCGTATCAAACGCCCGGTGTTAGTCGGCTTAAAATGTTCGAGTGGGTGGGTCAATAGCCATACCTGCGCGTGGCTCTCAGCCTTCACCTGGTACGGGCACAAACAGTTCATAACGGGAAGCTGGCAAGCCTCACAGCGCGTCACAAAACTGCCGCGCGCTTTGAACTCACGCCGAGGTGGACGCGGATATTCGGCAACGGAGCCGTCGCCATGTCCAGAAAAACCAGGCCCAGAAGAATCAGTATCAACGGGGCGATCAAAAGCAGACATCCGCGCTCTCAAGTGTGGAAAAGGGCGCAGAGTATAAAGGAGCGCGCGCTATCTTGACGAATATTTCCATCGCCACCGTAAACCTAAAAACTTTCCAACGTTGACACATAAAGCGCAACGCCGCTAAAGTCTCGTCAACTATTAAAACCCAAAAGGTTTACATCATGTCATTAGCCCGCGAAAAACGCCTTAGTCAGCGTCACGACTGGACGCTGGATGAAATCAACGCGCTTTTCGCGCTACCGTTTAACGACCTACTGTTTCAAGCCCAGCAGGTTCATCGTGCCCACTTTGACGCTAACGCGGTGCAGATTTCGACGCTACTATCGATTAAAACCGGCGCCTGCCCAGAAGACTGCAAATACTGCCCCCAGTCCGGCCACTACAATACCCAGCTTGAAAAAGAGAAACTGCTGGAAATCGAGAAAGTCGTCGAACAAGCCAAAGCGGCTAAAGAAGCCGGTGCGAGCCGTTTTTGCATGGGAGCAGCGTGGCGAAGCCCGCGCGATAAGGATCTATTGTTAGTCGAAGAGATGGTGCGTCAGGTCAAGGCGGTCGGTCTGGAAACCTGCATGACGCTGGGAATGGTGGACGGTGAGCAAGCTAGCCGGCTTGCCACGGCGGGCCTTGATTACTACAACCACAACCTGGATACCTCGCCGGATTACTACGCTGAAATCATCACCACCCGCACCTACAGCGACCGCCTGGAAACGCTGTCTAACGTCCGCGACGCGGGCATGAAGGTTTGCTCCGGCGGTATTCTTGGCATGGGCGAAGAGGCCAACGACCGCAGCGCCCTGCTGCAACAGCTGGCCAAGCTGTCGCCGCATCCGGAGTCCGTACCGATCAACATGTTGGTCAAAGTGCCCGGCACGCCGCTGGAAAACGTCGAAGATTTAGATCCCATTGTATTTATCCGCGCTATTGCGGTCGCCCGCATTATGATGCCGCAAAGCCACGTGCGGCTATCCGCCGGCCGTGAGCAGATGAACGAGTCGACCCAGGCGCTGGCATTTTTGGCCGGGGCCAACTCGATCTTCTACGGCGACAAGCTGCTGACGACCAGCAACCCTCAGGCGAATCGCGATCGTGCGCTGTTTACTAAGCTTGGCCTTCACCCTGAAACACGCGACACCTGTGAAAGCGACGCTATCCACGCCGCCCGTCTCGCTCAGCAAGCGCAGCAGCAGGTGCACGCCGAACGCGTGGCAGAGTTAGCGGTGGATGTCAGTGCTTGATGCCTGGCAACAACGGCTAGACGATGCACGCACGGATCGTCAGCGGCAACACCGTTGGCGAACGCGCCAAGCACTGGCGCGTGACACGCTCGACTTTGCAGGTAACGACTACTTGGGTCTTGCCCACGATCCACGTGTCAGCGAGGCCCAGGCCGAAGGCGCACGGCGTTTCGGGGCAGGGGCCGGTGCCTCCCATTTGGTCAGCGGTCACTTGGATGTTCACGATGCGCTGGAAGAAGCCTTGGCAAGCTGGACGGGGCGGCAGCGGGCGCTGCTTTTTTCCACTGGCTATATGGCGAATATTGGCGTGCTGCAAGCACTGGCGGATAGCCACACGGCTATCTTTCAAGACCGCCTCAACCACGCGTCATTACTGGATGGAGCCACCTTAAGCGGCGCGCGCTCCAGGCGCTATCATCATCGCAATATGAACGACCTGGAAAATCTGCTGAAGCGCAGCGATAGCGTGCATAAGCTCGTCATCAGCGATGGAGTCTTCAGCATGGACGGCCATATCGCCGATATTGGGGCGCTAGTAACAGTAAGCCAACGCCATAACGCCTGGCTGATGATCGACGATGCCCACGGCGTAGGAATACTCGGCGACGAAGGAAGTGGCTGTGTGGGCAGCACCTGGCGTAGTGACGATGTGCCGGTTTTGGTCGGCACGCTAGGCAAAGCATTGGGCACTGCAGGAGCATTTGTGGCCGGGGATGCCGCGTTAATCGATCATCTGATTCAGTTTTCACGCAGCTACATCTACACCACCGCTCAGCCCCCGGCCATTGCCAACGCAACCCTCAAAGCGCTGGAGATCGTTCAGCAGGAACCAGAACACCGTGCCCATCTGAACGCTAACATCGCTTACTTTCGCCATGAGGCGTTGCACTTGGGGCTATCGCTCAGCGATTCGTCCACCCCTATTCAGCCACTAATATTAGCAGACGAGTCGCGCACGCTGCGTTGGGCCGCTCAGTTACGAGAACAAGGTATACATGTAGGTGCGATTCGACCACCCACGGTGCCTAAGGGCGAAGCCCGGCTACGTATTACTCTTAGCGCACGCCATCAGCACGAGGATATTGATCGACTGCTGGCGGCACTTCACGACTGCCAGCAGCAGGAATCGCTATGAAACGCCTGCGCTTAATACTGCTTTCAGGCTGGGGAGTTGATAGCCGTATATGGCGACCGCTACAAGCTTACTGGCCAGACTCTTTTGAGATTAAGGCTATTGAGTGGCCTGGCTATGGCGATACCCCTGAGATAAAAAATCATGCAACGCTGACACAGTTAGCCGACGCTATGGTATCGGCATTATCCAGCAATGCGGTATGGGTCGGCTGGTCATTAGGCGGGCTACTGGCAACGGCGCTACTTGAACACCTTCCCCCACCACGCGGCCTAATTCTGCTCGGTACGGGCGATACTTTCTGTTCCCGAGGCGAAGACAGTGCCAGCGGCGGTGTCGCTACTAGCGAGCTAAATGCGTTCCAACGTGCCTTTCAGCGCGAACCTATCGCGACGTGGCAACACTTTTTGCGCTGGCAGGCGCAAGGAGAGCCCAACCCTCGGCAGGCATATCGGCAACTACGTGGCTTGCTGGGCGATACGCCACCCGCCGACAACACCACCCTTGCTACCGGCCTGCAGTGGCTGGCGTCGATTGATAATCGCTCACGCTTAGCGGCATCCCCCTGCCCGGCTGTACGCCTCACCGGCGAATATGATCCCTTCATTAGCCGCGCTCAGCACCGTATAAGCGAAACGCTAAGCGGTGTCGGACATTGCCCTATGCTCTCCCAGCCGCAGGCTCTCGCGGCGTCGATTATCCGCCATGCGACCCAGATAGCTCATGCCAACATGGCGATTTTATGATAGATCTAACGCTGAACAGCGAAGTTCACTGGCAGGCGCGAGTCGCCCACGCTTTCTCCCGAGCCGCTCCTCGCTACGATGCGCTAGCCACTGCGCAGCACCAAATAGGCGAGATACTTTGGGGTTCGTTACCTACCCATGCTTTTAACGTGTTGGATATGGGGTGCGGCACCGGCTACTGGGCCCAGCGATTGGCAACCCGTTACTCCCGCGCGCATATCACTGGATTAGATTTAGCGCCCGGCATGCTGGAACAGGCCCGCCAGCGCCACGGTGAAAGCATCGACTGGCAACCAGGCGACGCTGCCGCCCAGCCATTTGATGAGCGTTCATTTGATCTGGTATTTTCCAATCTAGCGGTGCAGTGGTGTCCCGATATTGGCGCCGTCATGAATGAACTCTACCGCGTGTTACAGCCTGGTGGGCAAGCGCATATCACGACACTACTGCCAGGAACGTTGAAAGAAGTTGCCCAAGCCTGGCAGAGACCCGAAGCACTGCTAAAAACGCCTGATCAGGCAAGTGTCGTGCAGGCCATCGCTAAAAGCCGCTTAACGATTATTCAGCAGACTGCGTCGACTGAGCGTTTCTACTATCCCGACCTAACGGCCGTCATGGCGTCCATTAAAGGTGTGGGAGCACAGCTTGCCCGATCGCACACCCCTCTTACGCGAGCTGACATCGCCACCGCACAAGCGCGCTTTGAGCAACTGCGCGAGCGGATGGGTCTGCCGGTGAGCTATCGCTGTTTAACCCTGCATTTGGAAAAACCGCTATGAACGTCTGGTTTGTTACGGGCACCGATACCGATGCGGGTAAAACATTGGTGACCAGCGCGTTGCTATATGCCGCCCACCAGCAGCAATTGAGCACGCTGGGCCTTAAGCCGGTGGCCTCCGGCAGTAAGCAGACAAGCGATGGCTTGCGTAACGATGATGCTTTGGCACTACAGCGACAGAGCGTGCCCTCAGTCGACTACGCCACGGTGAACACCATCACTTTTGCGCCCGCTATAGCGCCTCATCTCGCTGCGATAGAAACAGGCCAACCGCTGAAAGCCAGCGCCATTACTCACTTACTGCGCAAAACGTTTACCCAAACACCGAGAGACTTCACGTTGATTGAAGGCGCAGGCGGTTGGCGGGTCCCATTAAACGCCCAGGAAGATTTCGCCGACCTGGCAATCGCCCTCAAGCTGCCGGTGATTCTGGTCGTCGGCTTGAAGCTAGGCTGTTTGAATCATGCCCGCTTAACGGCAGAAGCCATTCGTGCCAATGGCCTGCAGCTCGCAGGTTGGGCAGGCAGCGTGGTCGACCCCGCCTTTGCCGCCGACTCAACTCGCTTTGAGGCCAATATTGCCCACTTAAAAACGAGGCTAGCGGCCCCCTGCTTAGGCATTATCCCCCACCTTGATGCCCCCGAGGCCGCGACTGCCGCCCCCTATCTCTCCCTGGAGCCGTTATGAATACGCCGGTTTGGCATCCTTATTCACATCTAAAAACACAAGCACCCGCGCCCAAGGTGGTTGGCGGTGAAAGCGCTCACTTTGTGCTTGAAAGCGGTGAACGCCTGCTGGATGCCACCTGTTCCTGGTGGTGCATGATCCACGGCTACGGCCACCCGCGCTTGGTGGCGGCTATTCGTGAGCAGGCCGGCGAGCTGTGCCATGTCATGCTTGGCGGCTTAATCCATGAGCCCGCCGACCAGTTGGCTCGGGAACTAGTGCGCATTACGCCCGCTGGGCTGAATCACGTTTTCTATTCGGACAGTGGTTCGGTGGGCATGGAAGTGGCGATGAAAATGGCCCTCCAGTATCAAGTGCTCACCGGCAACCCTGGCAAGGCAAAGATGCTTTCGCTGATGAAGGCGTACCACGGCGACACCACCGGCTGCATGGCGGTCTGCGACCCAGAAGAAGGCATGCACAGCCTTTTTTCAGGCCTGCTGCCACAGCATCATTTTGCCCCGGCACCTACGGCTCCTTTTGATGCCACCGCAGAGCAGGTTGAACACGATCTTCATGCTCTGCGAGGTGTGCTTGAGCAATATCATCACGAGATCGCAGCGCTATTGATGGAACCGTTACTGCAGGCTGCTGGCGGGCTCAACATGACGTCACCGGGCTATGTTGCTGGCGCCAGGGCACTGTGCGATGAGTTTGGCGTGCTACTGATTTTCGATGAGGTAGCTACCGGCTTTGGCCGCACCGGCAAGCTGTTTGCTGCTGACCACGCGAACGTCACGCCGGATATTATGGTGCTCTCCAAAGGCTTAACCGGCGGCTATCTGGGTCACGCCGCCACTCTGGCGACGGATCGCGTCCACAACGCTTTTATCGGTGACAGCCCTCAGCATGCTTTTATGCACGGCCCCACGTTTATGGGCAATCCGCTCGCCTGTCGCGTGGCGCTGGAGAGTCTGCGTGTATTTGAGGAAGAGAATTACCTGGGCAAAATCGCGAGACTCAGCCAGCAGCTGCAACATGAACTACTGGAAGACCAAGCGCTAAACGCACATCCAGCCGTTGCCGACGTTCGAGTACTCGGTGCCACCGCTGTGATCGAGGCGCACTCTGCAGAGACGCTAAAAGGCGTAGGAGACTTTGCCCGCGCAAGCGGCGTTTGGCTGCGCCCTATTGGTCGCTGGCTGTATACCATGCCCGCCTATATCACCTCTGAAGCGGAAATCACCCAGATTACCGACGTCATGAAAGCGTGGTTTTTAAGGGCTTAATAAAGCCAAAGGCTGTACCGATTCACTTGCGTCTCAAATTTTCAAGACAGTCGTAAATTACCTTGCTGCTTCCAGCGATTGACCAGCGCGGGAACACCCTCGCCCGCGGTGGCATTGATCGCCAAGACGCCCGGCGGGCTGAGTATATCGGCCTCTGGGTCGACCAGCGCGCAGGGCGTCTCGTAATCAATGTACGAGAGCAGCGAAGCGGCAGGCATCACCGCCAGCGAGGTACCCACCACCAATAGAAAATCAGCCTTACTGACAAGTTCACAGGCCTCGGCAAATAGCGGCACCGACTCGCCAAACCAAACCACATCAGGGCGTAGCTGGCTGCCTTTGTCGCAAACCTGGCCCAGTTCGATGCCCCCTTTAGGTTGCGGATAGCGCATGCGGTCATCAATCGATGAGCGCGCCTTTAAAATCTCACCATGTAAGTGCAGCACATGACGCGAACCTGCCCGCTCGTGAAGATCGTCGATATTCTGGGTAATGATGCTGACGTCAAACCCATCCTGCTCAAGGGCTGCCAGGGCTTTATGCGCCGCATTGGGCTTAGCTCGGCGGATCTGCTCGCGGCGCTGATTATAAAAATCCAACACCTGCTGTGGGTTACGCTGCCACGCCCGTGGTGTGGCGACGTCTTCAATCGGATAGTCCTCCCAAAGGCCGTCGCTGGCACGAAACGTTTTGATGCCACTCTCGGCGCTGATTCCCGATCCGGTAAACACCACTAAATGCGGCCTTGCTGTCATGATTCCCTCATTACTTATATTCCAGTGCATGCCCATAGAGTCGCTAGCTAGCCTGAGTAGAACAGGTCATCAGCGTTAGTCGATGGACTCAATACGTTGGACCTGTAGGCAGAATGGCCCAGCGGTGCGATCAGCAATCAAGAAACCCAGCATGTGAATATCACTAGGCGTTATCGCAGGTGCATCGCGGAGTAGCGTGCCACGCCGCACTGCTTCAAAGTCGCCCCACGTGAAGCTCAGCGTCTTCCAGGTGTCGATGGAGGGCGTAAATTTCACCCGATACGCCGATGCATCGCCGAGCGCGGTGCTTTTCAGGCGTAATTGATAGGTGCGGCCATCGCCTAGAACGGTAACAGCGATGCCCTCGGCTCCCGCTAGCGTGGATTCAAAATCACTAGGCTCACGGCGCACAGAGGCAAAGCCGCCGCCGTTTTCGAGCGACACCTCACCCTGAAAACGACCTTCACCGTCGGTGACGCTAAACCTGCTTTGGGAAACACCGCCCATGACACCATCATCCACTGCATACCAGCGCTGCTGCTCGTCAGGATTATTAAAGGTCAGCGTCATAAGGCCACCTCGCCATGGCTCATAGATAGAAAAAAAATAGATAGGCAAAATAACTAAGAAAAAGCCCCCGACATCATACCGTCAGGGGCTTACCACAGTAGCCTAATCGCTGGCTCGCTTACAGCTTAGCGGCAGTTGATACGGGTTCGCTCTTATCCAGATCCTCAGGTGAGGCGGACACTAGCGCAAACTCTTCTTCGGCGGTTTTCGCCACCAGATGATGTTTGCTGTAGAGAAAGAAGTAGGCTGCCCCCGCGATAAACAGCACGATGGTGTAGTTAAACGCGCGTGGATCAAACGCGTATACGCCGGTTAAGGCTATTAAGGCCAGCACCAGCGCGATCGATGAGGTCACAATGCCCCCCGGCGTTTTATAGGGTCGTGGCAAATCAGGCTGTTTTAAACGCAGTAAAATATGGCTTAGCGCCATCAGCGCATAGGAAATAGTGGCCCCTACCACGGCCATTGCTAGCATCAGGTCGCCTTCCCCGCTTAGCGATGCCAGAAAGCCAAACACACCGGGTACAATCAGCGCCAGATAAGGCACTTTACGCCCGCTGGTCAGCGATAGGCGCTTAGGCAAATAGCCCCCGCGTGAAAGCGCAAACACCAACCGGCTATAGCCATAAATAATCGAAAAGAACGAGGCAATTAGCCCAGCCAAGCCCAGCACGTTAACCGTGGTCGCCAGCATCGGGTTGCCGGTCGCATTAAGCGCATCAACCAGCGGCACGCCGCTTTGGCCGATCATCTCAGCCCCGGCAGCACCGGCTAACAGCACAACCACCAGCAGCGCGGTGAACAGCAAAAACAGCATCGCAGCGATAATACCTTTAGGCATATCGCGTGCGGGGTCTTTAGCTTCTTCAGCGGCCAGCGGTACGCCTTCGACCGCCAGAAACAGCCACATCCCAAACGGTAGCGCCGCCCAAACGCCGTACCAACCAAACGGCATAAACGTGCTCGCGCCCGCTGCATCGGTGGGGGCTATATCAAATAGATTGGCCGCGTCAAAACTGCCAATCAGCGCCACAGCGGTCGCTAAGATGGCAAATACCGCCAGGCCGCTAATGACCATCATGACTTTAAGCGCTTCACCCACGCCAGCCAGATGAATGCCGATAAACACCGCGTAGAAAATCAGGTAAACCAATGGCCCATTGATGCCTAGCAATGACTCAACCGCTGCGCCAATAAAAATCACAATCGCGGCGGGCGCTAAGGCGTACTCGATCAATACCGCAAGCCCGGTTAAGTACCCGCCTGCCGGCCCCATCGCTTGGCGAGCAAAGCTGTAGCCACCGCCCGCGGCAGGTATCGCCGCCGACATCTCCGCCAGCGATAGCACCAAAGCTAGGTACATTAGCGCCATTAAGCAGGCGGCAATCGCAAAGCCGCCCCATCCCGCTTCGGCGATACCAAAGTTCCAACCGGCAAAATCTCCGGAAATCACGTAGGAAACGCCCAGTCCTGCTAGCAGCATCCACCCAGCAGTACCTTTACGCAGCTGGCGCTTTGCCAGATACGCCTGATCAATCGAGGGTTGTGTCATCGTTGCGGCCTTTTCATGTGGAACGAAAGAGTTGTCAGCGGCGTGCCGTTCCTCGTTTCAAGTACTGATTACGACGTTCCATATTGTTGTTAGAAGATGTTGATTTGATCGATCTAGAAGGCTCTTTTCAGAGTGCAACTTGCATGGATTAACCGCTTTAATCGGCAACCAAAAAGTTACGCGTGGAGCCGCTTGCAGAGGCATCGCCTTCGAGCACATCGTCTTCGCTGCGGTCTTTCAACGTAACGCCTGACAACTTGCGCTGGCGGGCCTCCTTTAACAGTAAAAAAAAGCGCCTGGCGGCTTCTTCGACCTGCAAGCCTGCCGGGCGCACGTTAGAAATACAGTTGCGGCTATCGTCCTTAAGCCCTGGCTGCGGCGCCCAGGTCATATACAGCCCCAGGCTATCTGGCGAGCTCAACCCGGGCCGTTCACCGATCATAACCAGCACGGCATCGGCATTCAGCAGTGCGCCTATCTCGTCGCCAATCGCGACCCGCCCCTGCTCAACAATCGTGAGCGGCGCTAGCTGCCAATCGACTCTATCGTTTTTGAACAGTTGATAAAGTGCGCTGAGAAACGCTGCACTGTTCTGCTGCACAGCCAGTGCCGACAACCCATCGGCAATCACCACCGACAGGTCAAAGCGCTGCTGAGATGTGGCGGCTTGCTGCAATTGCTCGCGGGTTTCGTCGTTAAGCCGTCGGCCGTAATCGGGCCGCTGAAGATACGTCGCACGGTCTTGAGCATGGCTATGCAGGCGCAGGGGTAGTTGAGACAACTCAAGAGCCTGAGCAAGCTCATCGGCCAGTTTTTCGACGTCTAGCGGGCAGTGGACCGCATCTTGCGCCTGAGCATGGGCCAGCTGGAATGCCAGCAGCTTGCTGGTCGGCAGGCTGATGCCCGCTCTCCCTAAGCCAATGCGTGCATCGGTAAAGGCACTGAGGCGCTCCCAGGGGTTCTCCACCACGATAGGCGATGATCCGTTATATGCCATGGCGAGGCTCCTTAGGTAGATGACGCAGACTATTCGCAAAGGCAGCGGGCAGCTGGTCATTAAGCCGATAGGTACTCACATCCTGGAAAATCTGCATTTCTTCAAGCCATCGCTCAAATTCTGGCGCCGCTTTCAGCCCCAGCACTCGGCGCGCATAAAGCGCATCGTGAAAAGAGGTGGTTTGATAGTTGAGCATGATGTCGTCAGAACCGGGGATGCCCATGATGAAGTTGCAGCCCGCCACGCCAAGTAGCGTCAGCAGATTATCCATATCATTTTGATCGGCTTCAGCGTGGTTGGTGTAGCAAACATCGCACCCCATGGGCACGCCCAACAGCTTGCCGCAGAAGTGGTCTTCAAGCCCGGCGCGGGTGATCTCCTTACCGTCAAACAAATACTCGGGGCCGATAAAGCCCACCACGGTATTCACCAGCAGAGGGTTGAACTTACGCGCCACGGCATAGGCACGCGCCTCGCAGGTTTGCTGGTCGAGCCCGTGATGAGCATCGGCGGAAAGCGAGCTGCCTTGGCCGGTTTCAAAGTACATCACGTTGCGCCCCACCGTGCCGCGATTAAGCGACTGCGCCGCAGCTTCGGCTTCCGCCAGCGTGCTCAAGTCAAAGCCGAAGCTGCGGTTAGTCGCCTCCGTTCCACCGATGGATTGAAAGACCAAATCCACAGGGGCGCCCTGCTCTATCGCTTCCAGCGTGTTGGTCACATGCGTGAGCACGCACGATTGGGTGGGAATTTGATATTTCTGGATCACATCGTCCATTAAGCGCATCAGCTTAACGCTTTGGGCGACGTTATCAGTGGCTGGGTTGATGCCAATCACTGCATCGCCGCTACCGTAGAGCAGGCCGTCGAGAATACTGGCGGCAATGCCGGTTACGTCATCGGTAGGATGATTAGGCTGTAAGCGCGTGGAGAGCCGCCCAGGTAGGCCAATAGTATTGCGAAAGGCGGTAATGACCCGGCACTTTTTAGCCACCAAGATGAGATCCTGGTTGCGCATTAGCTTACTCACCGCGGCGGCCATTTCAGGCGTAACGCCTGCGCGTATGGCGGTAAGCGCCTCGCTAGACGCATGATCCGAAAGCAGCCAGTTACGAAAATCACCCACCGTGAGATGTCGAATGGGGGCAAAAGCGTCGGCGTCATGATCATCCATAATCAGCCGGGTGATCTCATCGTCTTCGTAAGGAATTAACGCGTCATTTAAAAAGGTGGTGAGAGGAAGCTCAGCCAGCATCATTTGGGCGACCACGCGCTCTTCAGCGCTTTCTGCCATCACTCCAGCCAAGCGGTCACCCGAACGGGGCGGCGTGGCTTTTGCCATTAGCTCAGCTAGGTTTGCGAAGCGGTAGCTGCGACTTCCCACCGTGGTGTGATAGGTATGGGCCATAGTGCTTTCCTTTTTCTTTTTCTTTCGCTCTTACTTTTTCTCAATGCGGCCTTGCAGCGGCCACTTTAATCATACTGACAGATCATTGAGATTTGAAAAGTGGCGCGTTTCAACTGTCGCTCCATAAACTATCGCTCCATAAACTATAGCTCCATCAATCATAGCGCTATCAATCAATATGGGTAGCAAGTTTTGGCAAACGACGAGCGCGGCATTGAATGGCAATAGAAGAGAAGAGAAGAGAAGAGAAGAGAATCAAGCCAGCCTTTCAGCCAGCTTGATTAGTCGTTATAAAACGCTTATTTAAACGTAGGCAGGTGTTTGGAGTCGCGCCCTGGCAGGCCATAGCCAAACCAGCTTTGATGCGCGTTGCTATCGTTCCACACGTGGTAGTGCAACTGCGACATCATCACCGGATCATCTAGAAAGTCTAAACGCTCCAACTGACTCATTGCCGCCGGGCCCATCCTGACCGCGCGTGAAACCCGCTCGTCTCGACGCCTGCGCACGGGCTCAGCATCTGAATGCCGTGAAGCGCCTAACGCAGTGGCCAGCGCATTAGGGACGGGGTCCACCACCACCTGGGCAAAGGACGGTGCGGCCATTCCTGCGTTCATCTGGGAAAGCAATTTCACCATACGCCGCAGCACCCGCGGCGGCTGCGTCTCTTCAGGAATCCTGAACAGCCGCTTTTGAAAGCTTAAGCGCCCTAGCGAGACTCGGCTCGACAGTACCGATACCGGGATAGACACCATCAGGGAAACCACTATAGGCGATAGCCACCAAAGAAACGTCGGTTCAAGCACGTAAACGCCTGCGGCCCACACGGCGCCTATCAGCGTTTGGCTCCAATGGTTGCGTATCCCATCGCCCCAGGTGGTGTCGCTATTTTCACGCGAGGGTGATCGCCACTGAACCTCCCAGCCCATCACGGATGCCAGTACAAAGCGGGTGTGAAACAGCATTCTTACCGGCGCTAGTAGCATCGAAAAAAGCGACTCGAGCACCATGCTGGCCAACACTTTGAGCGGCCCACCAAATTGGCGGCTACCGTTGATCCACACCAGCAGCACGCTAAGAAACTTAGGCAAGAACAACAGTAGCGCGGTCACACCGAACAGCCCCACGGCTAAGGTTGGATTCCACTGCGGCCACACGGGAAACAGCATTCCCGGCTCTGGGAAGTAGTTAGGCGTGCCAAAGGTATGCACGGCTAGTAGCGCGGTAGACAGCACTAAGAACAAACACCATAGCGGCGCTGAGAGATAAGACATTAAGCCCGTCAGGAACACGGCACGGTGTACGGGATGAATGCCTTTCGAGAAAAACAGCCGAAAGTTCATCAAGTTGCCGTGGCACCAGCGCCTGTCGCGGTTGAGCTCATCGAGTAAGTTAGGCGGCATTTCTTCATAGCTGCCTTCCAACCGATAGGCAATCCACACCCCCCAGCCGGCGCTGCGCATCAATGCCGCTTCAACGAAATCGTGGGATAAAATCTCGCCCGACATCGACCCCTTGCCAGGCAACGGTGCGAGCATGCAATGACGCATAAAAGGGGCCAAGCGAATGATCGCGTTGTGGCCCCAATAATGCGACTCACCAAGCTGCCAAAAGTGCAGCCCCGCGGTAAACAGCGGCCCGTAAACCCGTGTTGCAAACTGCTGCATGCGCGCATACAAATTGAGCCGCCCGGAGGCCCGTGGCGCGGTTTGAATAATGCCCGCTTTGGAATGCACCTCCATCATTTGCACCAAGCGAGTCAGGCATTTACCGCTCATCACGCTGTCAGCATCCAGCACCAGCATATAGCGGTAAAGCGCGCCCCAGCGGCGACAAAAATCGTCAAGATTGCCGCTTTTACGTTTTACACGGCGCTGTCGGCGGCGGTAAAAAACCTGCCCGAAAGCCTCCAGATCGCGGCACATCGCAAGCCAAGCGTAGCTTTCCTGAATAGCAATGTCGGCATCAAAGGTATCGCTCAGAATAAAGATGTCAAAATGCTGATCATTGCCCGTGCTGCGTAGCGATTCCAACGTGGCGCGCACGCCGGCAAACACTCGGGCAACATCTTCATTACAAATCGGCACCAGCAGCGCTGTGCGCGCTTCGGCGTGAATCGGCTCGTCACCGACTTCGCTATCAATGGCGTAGCGATCATTGCCGCGTAATAGCTGGAAGAACCCCATCAGCGCCGTCCAAAACCCTGCGGATACCCAGGCAAACAGCAGCACAAACAGTGACAGGATAGTTATCTCAAGCCACTGCTGCCCTTGAGAGGGAAGCACGGTACGCATCTGATTGGCCGCGATGATGCTTTGGCCGAAAATCAGCACCAGCAAAATCCAGCGACGCCTGGTGGCCACCCATCGCCAGGCCGCAGGCGAATGATATTCTCTTTTGCGCCGGCGGCTCCAACCGCGGTTAGCCCAGTTCTTAAGGCGCCGACCGGTATTCACAATAGGATTGGTCGACCACTGCTCCGGTGCCAGCGGCGTTCGCTTGATGGGAAGCGACGTGCGCAATCGAGTAATGCCTGACGCGTCGGTTGAAAGCACCTCAGGTGGCGCTAGCGGCGGCTCTGCATAGGCCAGCGCCAAGCGCCGGCCAACGGATGACGCGGCCGGATCACTGTCGTCGCTATATTCCTCGCTGTGCCCGCCTAACGTAGCATGCAACGACGCCATGTCGTGTTGATCAAGATCACCGACTAATAGCTTACGCCGCTCATCGCGATCCTGAGTCTCGAGCGCCAAGCGCTCAAGGTAACGATTAGTCGGCGCAGGCGTCCTGGAAGCACTCATATCAGCCATTCGCAGGCAGCCTATAGTACCAAGTTTCAGAGATCGGCTTGCCATCGCGCATTAGCTGCGCCCTTATATCTAGCGGCTGGCTGGTATTCTCGCGCTTCACGTTGATAAACACGCGCCAGCCACCGCTAACCGGATTAGGTACAGCGCGGCTAGACGCTAAGTTGCCATTATCCCCCACGCTTGCCTGAACGCTGATGTTGGCATTGCTGCCAATACCATCAAGCGCGGGCCCAACAAAGTCGATAACGAACGCGAGCGTACCGTCGGCCTCACGAACGAGGTTATCCCTAACCACCTCGCCACGCGAGCGTCTGGTTTCATCAACCCAGGCAAGCTGCGGATCCAGATGACGCTCTTCATCGACGGAGGTCGTCATACGGTAATCAAAGGCCAGTGGCGTACCCGGCTCATACATTTCATTAGGCAACCACATCGATACGATGTTGTCGTTGGTTTCATTACTGGTGGGAATTTGAATCAGCTCAACGCTACCGGCACCCCAGTCATTAAGCGGCTCGACCCAGGCGCTTGGACGCAGGTCATAGCGCGCATCAAGATCCTGATAGTCGCTAAAGTTGTGGCCGCGCTGCATCAACCCATAACCGCCTAACTCAGGCGTTTCTTGTCGATTCATCATCAGCCTGGCCGGATTCACCAGCGGGCGCCAGGTTCGGCCATTCTGCTCATCGTTGATGAGCAAGCCATTAGAATCATGGATGGCGGGCACATAGTTAAGCGTCGATGAAGGCTGCTCTGGGCCGTAAAGGTACATACTCGTTAACGGTGCTATCCCCAGTTTTTCGACCGAGCGGCGCAAATAAAGGCGCGACTGTACATCGACCAAGGTTTCGTCACCAGGGCGCAGCACAAAGCGATAGGCACCGGTCACACTAGGTGAATCGAGCAATGCAAAAATGGTTAAATATTGGCTTTCTTGGCTAGGTTCGACAATCCACATTTCTTTAAAGCGTGGGAACTCCTCACCCGATGGCAGCCCCGTATCAACCGCAAGCCCGCGCCCTGAAACACCGTAAACCTGCCCTCTACCTACGGCACGAAAATAGCTTGCGCCTAGAAACACCATGACTTCATCTTTGCGATCAGCATCATTCATCGCATAGTTAATTCTCAAGCCGGCGATACCCAGGTCGTCGCTATTTTTAACGCCGTCAGGGATATTTAAATCACCGTAGGTAAAATCGTCAGCGTTGTAAGCAAAGCCATGAACGTCGCCCTGCTGATCAATACTATTTAACTGGATCGCACTGTTGTAATGCATTCCCTCGTGGAAAAAGCTAAGCGTAAACGGCGAACCAGTACCGCTCCAAACATCGCGATCCCGCTTATATTGGATTTGCGCATACTCCGCATAGCTGAGTTCTTGCAGCTCATTTGGCATGGCCGTTTCTGGCGCGCTGTAACCCTGCTGAGCCAATTCCTCGGCTTGTCTGGCAACATCATCAAAACCGAAGGCGAAAGCTTCAAGAGGAATGCTGCCAATCAGCAGCCCGCCTAGAACGGCGACAGAGCGAAAGCCTTTGCGGCTTAAGATGTTTCGTGGGGTAAATCCTCTCATTTAGCGTATTGCTCCTGGACAATCCTTTGACTAAGTTCAAATTCGCTTATGTGCCGAATTGGCATACCATCATGCTCATTCGATCAGTTGAATGCGCCGTATTCAAGCACAACGAAGGCATCAGTCGCCAGCAGCTTAAATCAGCTACCCACCCCGATATCCTTGTAAGAGAACATTATAGACTGGTTATGGGCTAGGTGGTTCTTAAAGCTTCGGGCCGTAGCGACAGTCTCGATAAAACAGTCTCGACAAAACAGTCATCATAAACCTGTAACGACAAAACAATGCAGTGGGGGTTATTCGCAAACGCTTAGCGCTGCAGCCTGACGTGGTGTACAACAGAGAGTACTCAAAACGGCTCGCTTGGAGTATCTCACGTGTTCAATACTACCGCATGGAATCGCCTACGCTATACCGCCTACGCCCCCTTTTATGACACCGTCGCTAACCGCGCATTTCGTAAACCGCGACGCATTGCGCTCGGCCAAGTGGACTGGGAGCCAGGCATGCGAGCACTCATGGTCGGTGCGGGTACGGGATTGGACCTGCCCTTTCTACCGCATGATATTGAGCTGCACGCCACCGACTTGGCACCCGCTATGGTTAAGCGTACAGCCCAACGCGCTGAAGCACTTCGCCGCGACGTTGAATGCCGCGTTATGAATGCTGAGTCGCTCAACTATCCCGATGAACACTTTGACGTCGTGATCATGCACCTGATCATTGCGGTGATGCCTAACCCGCAGCAAGGGCTTAGCGAAGCGCATCGCGTGTTAAAAACGGGTGGACAGCTGTGCGTGATGGACAAATTCCAACCGGATAGCCAGCCTTCGGGAGCGGGCCGGCGCTTGCTGAATCAACTGACATCGGCCATTGCCACTGATATCACCCGCCAAGCGCAGCCGCTACTCACGACGGCAGGTTTTTCCATTCGTCATGACGAACCCGTGCTGATGAACGGGGTATTTCGCGCCCTGCTCGCCACCAAGCCTATGCACTCAACTGCTTAATTATGCGTCCTTTAACCGCAGCCTGCTGACTAGTGATCGATAACGATACTGTATAATCTGATCAGCTACTTAGTCGATTAAGCTCGGAATAAAAATGACAAAACGCCCATCTGTTCGCACTAGCAAACTACTGTTCACGCTGCTTAGTCGCCTGCACTTATATATTGCCCTCTTCGTTGGGCCGTTTATCCTCATCGCTGCGCTATCCGGAATTGCTTATCTGCTGAGCCCGCCGCTGGAAGAGTGGCTTTATCACGACACGCTATATGGCGTCAGCCAGGGCGAGGCTCAGCCGCTGGCCGCCCAGATTGATACGGCCCAACGCTACTTAGACCAATCGACATTGCCAAACGCCGTGCGCCCCGCACCACAGCTCGGCGACACTACTCGGCTGATGTTTAACGCGCCTGATCTTGGACCCTCGGAACACCGTGCGATCTTTGTTGACCCTATTTCGCTGGTCGTCACGGGTGACACTACGGTTTACGGCACCAGCGGTATCTTACCGTTACGCACCGCTATTGATCACTTTCATCGCCAGCTATTAATGGGCGATGTTGGCCGTCTTTATAGCGAGCTGGCCGCCTCGTGGCTTTGGCTAGCCGCGCTCGGGGGGATTCTGCTATGGGCTTGGCAGCGTCGCTCGCTAAAAATGCTTTCCGGACGCCAGTCAACGCGACGGCGCCATGCAACGCTAGGGGTGATCTTGTCGCTAGGACTGCTCTTCTTTTCGGCAACCGGGCTTACCTGGTCCCAATGGGCGGGCGGCAACATTGGAGAGCTGCGCAATGCCTGGGGCTGGAGCACGCCAAGTGCCTCGACGGCACTAATCGACACCGATAGCCAGCCACACGATGAACACGCAGAGCATCACGGTCATTCGGCTCCCGTTACCACCAGCGTACAGCTGCTGCCCGAGGATTTTGACCGCGCGCTAAATGCCGCTCGGGCAGCCGGCTTAAAGGCCCACCGTATTCAGCTCTCTCCACCGACAAATGAAAACCAAGCGTGGCGGGTAGCGGAAATAGACCGACGCTGGCCAACACAGGTCGATCAAATCGCACTACATCCACACAGCATGGCCGTGACCGATCAAACTGATTTTTCTACCTTTCCCTTAGCCGCCAAGCTCACTCGCTGGGGCGTTGATCTGCATATGGGGGTACTGTTTGGTATCGCCAATCAGCTAGTGCTAGCGCTAATCGCCGCGGGGCTGGTCGCACTGATCGCACTGGGCTATGTAACGGCATGGCGACGGCTGCGCGCAGCGAGCGGCCAGCGCTTTCCCACCATTGCAGAACCCTGGCTCATGCTACCGCTCACTGCCAAACTCAGTGTGAGCGTGATCGCTATCGCTCTAGGCTTAGCGCTACCGGTGCTTGGCGTGAGTCTGGCGGTCTTTATCGTGATTGATGCGCTGCGCTGGTGCATAGCCACTAAGAGGCATGCGCGTAATCGCTGAGCGCTGGGTCGCTATAGTGTTCTCACCATAACGCTTACGCCAAGGCGATATACAAGTCTTCCAGAAAGTCGGCCACTCCTTTAGGCAGCGTACGCCCAGCTAACGTTTGCACCTCAATAGTGCGGGCACTCATCTCATGATCGCGAATAGGTAAGGAAACCAGCTCGGCGTGAGTGGGGCCATAATTCGCATTTCCACTTTGATATTCTGTTTCGGTGGGGGCAAGATCGTCAAACAAAGGATTACCCCTTAGCAGAAACTAGCCTATATGGCCTTAGCTATATTTTTGAAGCCCTCTAAAAATGTGGGCATTATCCTACCACCACCGCTACATTCAACAATGATGATGACATTTATATTGCTACCGCATTTTTTGGTTGGATGCCAGATTCAACCTGAGGAGCGCTCCATTACCTAACAGTTGCCGCGATAGTCCTTTCTCAGAATCTTCGTTGAGAAGCCGCTGTAAGCCTCCTAGCCAAGCGCCATGGCCAAAGGCCAATACCGGACCGGGCGTTGCAAGCACTCGCTCATAAAACCGCATGATCCGAGCATTGAATGCCTCGAACGGTTCCCCCAGCACCAACCTATGCGGTGCGCTTTGCCAGATACCGGGATGTTCAGATTCGAGATCATCCCATGTACAACCTTCCCATGAGCCAAAAGCTATCTCGACTAAGTCGGGATCTGGCTCAGCCTCTGGAAACCCGTGCAACGCTGCCGTTTGCCACGCCCGTTGCAATGGAGAGGTCACTACCAGTGCGAACTCTTGGCCCATTATTCTTTCAAGGTTACCCTGCAATGTCTTTGTATCCTGATCGCTTAGAGGGTCATCTAGCGCAATGTCCCGCTGGCCCTGTAAACGGCCAGCACTGTTCCATGATGTACGAAAATGGCGGATAAACCACAGCTCTTCCATAGTTTAATCCACTAGCAGCGGTGCGGTGCGACTATCGATAGACATCGAAATCGACGCCCCGGGCTCAAACGGTGGCTGTCCAAAGGAGTGAAGCATGTCTATAACGATACAACCATCAGGCGTGTCGACTAAATAGCGAATCTGACTACCTAGAAACTCTCGATGTGCCACTTGACCAACAATGTCACCATCTGCCCCAGCGTCGGCTAAGCGAATGTTCTGCGGGCGCAATACAATGCGGTTGGCTCCCAGCACATTCTCGCTCGTAGGTAGACGCTGCCCAGCTTCAGTGACAAACGTGCCCTCCTGCATGGTGCCTTTAAGGATATTCGCAGTACCGAGAAACCCAGCTACGAAGGCATTTTCAGGGTAATCGTAAAGCTGCTGGGGCGTACCAATCTGCTGGATCACGCCTCGATCAAGCACTGCCATGCGATCAGAAGTGGTATTGGCTTCCTCCTGGTCGTGTGTCACGAAAATCGTAGTTAGGCCTAGCTTTCGCTGTAGGGCTAGCAATTCACGTCGCATCTGAACACGTAGTGCAGCATCCAGGTTCGAGAGCGGTTCATCAAGCAGCAACACCTGCGGCTCAATGGCGATGGTACGAGCTAGTGCGACGCGCTGCTGCTGCCCACCCGACAGTTGTGCGGGCATACGGTCAGCCAGGTGCAATAGGCCTACAGTTTCGAGGGCTTGTTCAACCTTAGTACCAATCTCGCGTTTGGGAATACGGCGTTCCTCCAGTCCAAAAGCTACGTTTCTGCGTACCGACATATGTGGCCACAACGCATAGGACTGAAACACCATCCCCACGTTACGTTTCCATGGTGGCAGGCTGGCGATATCGTGCCCACCAATAAGGATGCGGCCACGCGGCGTTGGACCAAATCCTGCAATCGCGCGTAAGAGCGTTGACTTCCCCGAACCGGAGGGGCCTAAAAAGGCAAAGAACTCCCCCGGCTCAATCACCATGTTAATACCTTCCAGCACCTTGGTTTCGCCAAAGGACAGGTGCAAGTCCTCGATCTGTATACCGGCTTTGGTCTGGCTCATCTATACTCTCCGAATCTTAATGCTGGTCGTTGGACATGGTCTGACGGACACGCTCACGCTCAATGATGCGTTGCGACAGGTAGGTACCCAGCGCTACGATCACGACCGCCAGAATACCAAGCGCGGCACCTGCTCCACGTCCAGCGGGCGACTGCATGTATAAGTAGATTCCATAGGCAAGTGGTGCATCCGAAGCGCGCCCAACTAGCATGATCGTCGCAGAGAGTTCTACTGCGGCGGTGGCAAAGCTAGTGACAAATCCGGCCAGGATGCCTCCAGTCATCAGCGGCACGACAATGCGCCGGATTGTGCTGGTACGCGAGGCGCCAAGACTGGCAGCCGCCTCCTCTAGCGATAGGGAGACTTGCTGCAACGCCGCCATGCAAGCACGTAGCGCATAGGGAAGGCGTCGTACTGCAAGCGCGATGATGATAATGCCCCAGAAACTCGAGAGTTGGCCAAGCCCAAACGGTAATTGGACACCGTGGAACATACGCAGGTAACCAATACCCAGCACCACCCCCGGTACCGCCAATGCAGCGGTGGCCATGTAGTCCAGCCATTTGCGGCCCGGCAATCCTGTACGGATCACAATATAGGCGATCGCAGTACCCAGCAGCACGTCGATCAGGGCTGCTGACCCAGCATAGATTAGCGTGTTCCATACATATTGTGAGGACTGGGTAAAGATCGTGACGAAGTGCTCCATTGTGAAGCCATCAGGCAGCGGAGAGAACGACCAAATCGTACCAAAGGCTAGTAGCAGCAGCCCTAAGTGGGGGGATAGCACCAATGCCAGAATCAACAGAATCACGCCCCAGGCCAGCCATTTCTCACGTGGTTTAAGGTCGCGGCGCGATAGACCTCCGCCGCCTTTTTGAACGGTGGCATAGTCCTTTCCGCGCATGAACAAAAACGATGCCCATAGAGAGAAGATCGAGAAAACCACCAAAATGAACGAGATCACGTAACCCATCGGGTCGTTAATCCCTACTCCGGTGATACGCAGATAAGCCTGCGGCGCCAACATATTGTTGACGTTAAGCAGTAATGGCGTTCCCAGGTCGTCGAATACTTTGATGAATACCAGCGCTGCACCGGCCAAATATCCGGGCATTGCCAGCGGGAACACAATGCGCCGAAACATTCGCATTCCGTGCGAACCCAGGTTCTGCGCTGCTTCTTCCATCGAGCGGTCAATATTTCGAAGGCTCGCCGACAGGTTGATCAAGATGAAAGGGAAATAGTGTATAGATTGAACGAGTATGACCCCGTTGAGCCCCTCCATAAACGGTATGCGGAAGCCGAAATACTGGTTCAAAAGCAGGTTGACAGAACCATTGCGGCCAAATAACAGCGACATGGCAACCGCTCCTACGAACGGTGGCATGATCAAGGGAATAATGCCCAATGCCTGAATCGCCGCAGTGCCAGCAAAGTTGAACCGCGTGGTGATATAGGCCAGTGGTAGCGCAATCAATGTTGCAAACACGACTGACATGACCGAAACGTAAAGCGAGTTAACGAAACTTTCGCGAAAAAGGCTGGTATTAAAGAAATCTTGAAAGTTCTGTAATGTAAAGCCCCCAGTGCGTGAGTCCAAAAAGGCCACATAGAGCACTTGCGCAACTGGCAAAATCAGAAAGGCCATAAGGAAAATGGCGATCAGAATTCCTGAGATGGCAGCACCTGACAGACGGGGAAACAGGGTGAACCCGCGTGAAGCGGTCTGATATGAATCAGGCATTATAACCTCGGAGTGTCGTCAATTACCGCGCTGACGAGGCAGCGCGGAACTCTACTTGTTTCAGAGCACTCAGTTCAGCGCGATTGCTTGATCGGCGAGCTCTTTTGCCTGGCGATAGTTCTGGACAGCAAAACTGTCCCAGGACTGCTCTATCTCGGACTGACGCCCTACAACTTCAGTGTCAGCATCGGCACTTGAGGAAGTAAAAACGTTCGTTAAGGAAGGGTTGAGTGCCTCTTCCTCGGTCACTGGCATCGCTTCGATCAATGCACGTGCTTCAGCGATAAGAGCCAGGGCTTCCTCGTTACCACTTTCTGCATGCGCTGCCTCGGCTTGCTGGACGGCAGCTACTGCGGCTCGCAAGTCATTGAGGCGGTAGGTTATTAGCACATCAAAGAGAGAGTTCACCAGGTTATAACGCTCTCCGGATACATCGACATCAAACTCGATTGCATTAGGAGCAAACTCTTCCGAGAACGGATTGGGGAAATCCTCAGGCGCGTTAGCATAAGCATCTGGATTGACCGGCAAGCGCATGATGGCGGGACTCAGTAGGACTTCCTGCCCCTCAAGTGAGAGTAGAAACTCTACAAACTGCTTGGCCCCCTCCTGATTGGGAGCATTCTCGATGATACCGATATTAGCAGGAACGATGGCTGTCACACTTGGATAGGCTAATTCGACGGGGAAGCCAGATGCCTTGGACGCCAAGCCGAAGAAGTCGATGACGATTCCGAAACCAGTGGCCCCTGAATTAACTGCATCAGGCACCCCAAAGCTACGCTCGGTAACCGTATTCATATTACCCGCGATCCATTTCCATGTTGCCCAACCCTCTTGCCAACCTTCGCCCTGAAGCACGGTTTCGACCGTCAGGTGAGTAGTGCCAGAACGCGAGGGGGCAGACATCGCTACGTGCCCATTGTATTCGGCACGCTTGAGATCTTCCCATTCTTCAGCCACAGGTAAGTCGTTGGCCTGAATATAACGAGTGTTGTACATGATCCCGTATCCCGAGGCTGCAAAACCATAGTAGGTGCCATCGGGGTCATGAATCGGATAGCCACCGATTTCATCAGGGATACCTTCATACTGTACATCTACGGCAGCCAGTAGCCCTTCCTCTTTGAGTACTTCGAAGGCATCAGGCGCCGACGCCCACATAAGGTCGATACTATTGGCACTGCGGGTTTCTTGTAGATACGAAACGGCGGCATTCGTATTACGGCTGACTACTTCTAACGTCGTGTCGGGGTAGGCGGATTCAAAGGCAGCCTTGAAGGGATCAGTCAAATCGCGCGGGAATGAAGTCACTACAGTCACCGTATCGGCAAAGGCAGCGGAGGAAGTCATTATTAGTGCAAGTGCACTAATCGTCATGGTTTTGTTCATTTTATACTCCCATGGTCGTCAGACGAGCACCGGTAAAAGCTCGGCGTGCTTTAACACACAGGAACTATGCAAGATAGAAAAAAACCTTTCAACCTATTGTTTTATTTAATTTTTAGGGTCAAAACCGACACACCAAATGGGTCATAAATGTCCCATTTTTCATTACAGCAAATCGTGGTGGCGCAGGCGCAAATAAAGACGTTTTCGGGGAATATCCAAAAGAGCAGCGGCTTCGGCTTTTCGGCCTCCAGACTGAAGCAGAGTAGAACGCAGTAGACGGGCCTCAAACTCTTCCATCGCCGCGTCGTACCCCTGGCCCTTTCCCTTACCGGCATAGCTAGTCATACACAAGCTAGTATCCAGACCGATGACTAGCCGCTCAGCCAGATTGCGGGCCTCTCGAACATTGCCTGGCCAGTCGTAGTAGGCAATGCGGCGACTTAGGGCACTATCTATATGCATCTTCGGCAAGTTATGGCGGGCCGCAGCCTCTACAACAAAATGGTTGACCAGCAACAACGCATCATCTTCGCGCTCGCGTAGTGACGGTAAAAAAAGCGTTCCTGCGTTAAAGCGATGCAATAGGTCAGCACGTAGTCTGCCTTCGGCCACTAGCTGCTCGGTTGGGTGTTTAACACTACCCAAAATACGCAGATCGACCGACCGGGGTGCTGCTCCCAGCGGCGTAATTTCGCGCGTATCAACCACGCGCAGCAAACGCACCTGCAAGTTATCAGGCATTGACTCAAGCTCGTCCAGGTAAAGCACGCCGCCTTGCGCTCGCGCGATGAGCCCAGGTGAATCGCTGGTACCGAATAGTTCGCGATCTACATCAGCCTCGCTCAACGCACCGCAGTTTATGGCTACAAAGGGAGAAGCGCCCCGCGCCGATAGATGATGTAGTACCCGTGCAACCAGCTCTTTGCCGGTACCGGTCTCTCCGGCAATCAGCAGGTCGACATCAAGGCACGCTAGGCGTCGCAGTTTTTCTCGTAACTGCCGTATGATGGCAGAACCTCCGATTAATCGATCCTCAATGCCCGTTTGACGCAGTCGTTCGTTCTCCAGATACAAATCACGCATGGCCTGAGCCCGCTTTAGCACGTCCAGCATCAACTCTGGAGAGCAAGGCTTTTCCAAAAAATCATGCGCGCCATTGCGCATGGCGCGCATAGCGGCGGGCACATCGCCATGGGCCGTGATCAAAATGAAGGGGACTTCCGGCGCGAGTTCCCGCACGCAATCGAGAAAATCCAGCCCGGATAAGCCAGGCATGCGCATATCAGACAGGATCACACCTGGAAAATCTGCCGTCAGCTCGTTCAACGCCTCTTGGGCAGCCATATATCCATGAACCTGGAACCCTGCTCGTTCCAACGTTTCGGTGGTCGCCTGGCGAAGGTCCTCGTCATCCTCGACCAGCATCACTTCGGGCATTTCATCACCTCTTTTTCTTTATCCTGCCAACGGTTCAGGCGTAGTTTTACCTCGGCTCCACCCTGCGAGTTCTGCTCAATTTGCAAGTGTCCGCCCATGTCCTGCATAACATTGAATGCAATGGAAAGACCCAAACCTAGCCCTTTACCTGGTTCTTTGGTGGTTACGAAAGGATCGGTCAACGCTAGTCCACTTTGCCCCCCTAGGCCTACACCGTTGTCACAAATCACCAGAAGAACGGGGTTGTGCTGAGTCAGCTCGATACGGATAAGGCCTGGTTCGGCCACGTTTTCCCGCGATTCAATTGCATCTAGTGCGTTGCCCAAAATATTGAGCAGCACTTGCTCTAATAAAATATCGTCACCAGAAACATCTATTCCTGCCAGATCATCACACTCTACATGCACACTCTCGCTACGCAGGCGATGATCCAGCAGCTCCAATGCGGCCTGGATGGGGTCAGCCAGTATGACGCGGACATTCCGATGAGCCGAGCGACGTGCGATACGACGCAGATGGCCGATAGTGCGGGTAATACGTTCCAGCAGCGCTTCAATACGTGCAATAGCGGGATGCGTCTCGGGGTGGGCCATACCTAAGTTGTGCAGGCGATGCCCAATAGCGGCAAGTGGCTGATTGATTTCATGGCTGATCGCAGCCGACATCTGACCAAGCGCTGCCATTTTACCCGCTTGTACCAGTTCACGCTGAGTCAATTCTAAACGCTCAATTGCCTGCTGACGCTCATGAACTGAAGCGCGAAATACTTTGACCGCACGTGCCATATTGGCGATTTCATCTCCCCTTGCCACATTGCTAGCTTTATCGTGCAAGGGATAATCGCCTTGCGCGATAAGCGTTAAATCAGTGGAGAGCCTTTCAATCCTTAGCAAAATACGCTTGTGAACAAAGATGGCCAAAATAATGGCCGTCGCCACAGCTCCCAACAGCGTTACCATTCCCAGCCATAACGAGCCTTGCATGATCGTCGTCGCGGCGGTGTCAGCGCGCCGCTGGGCACCGATTCGCTCAGCACGCCCTAAATCGGTCAAGCGTGCTTGCATGTCGGCCAGAGCGGCCTGAGCACTATGCAACTCATTTACAGCAGCGTGGTGAAGCGCTAGACGCTGGCGTACCTGCGCGAAAATACTATTGGGCTCCAAAGCAAGCCCCTTCAGCTGTTCTAGCGCTTGTAGCAGTAACGCCACATCAATTCGTTGTGGCAAGTTCAGCTCCGCTAGCTCTAGCCGGTCTAATGTGTCACGCCCTAGTGTGGCCGCCTGCTCTATTGCCTCTAGACGGTCACTTGAACGTGCTTGTAATAGCAGAGCCGTTAGGGTTGCGGCCTCGGAGCCAATTTGCTGTACCCGATCGCGCAGCAGCCAATCTTGAGATAATGCCTGCTTAGCGCCCTCGCGAGCCATCAACCCACCGTTATCCACTAACGTCGCTAACTGCGTGTCCATGTTGAAGGACAGATCACTTAGGATTCCTTGCACCTGGCCCTGCACATCAGCGTGGGCCCAACGCAAGCCCGCACCTGTCCGGGTGTCTTCTTGCCGGAGCATTTCAAGTTCAGCACTAAGACGGCCAAATTCAGCGAGCGCACGACGTAGATTACCTTCAGCGGTCTCGATGGAGGTGCGGACGGCATAGCGCCCAGATGCTGCCAACCAAATTGGCGATCCCAGTACCGCCTCTACCGCTGCAGAAGCATTGTCTATGGACCGCTTCATACTCTCATCATGCATCTCTGGGGCGGCGACCACTTGCATCGTTAGTGCGGCCAACTCGCCAGTGGCCTCAGCCAGCTCACCCGCCAACGCCACAGCGGGAATGCGCTCCTCCGCCAGCACACGAAAGTCATGCTCGGCGCGCAGCATCACCATCATGCCTACTGCCAGCACTCCCGTCGCGACAATAACAACCAATATGAGTACTGCCACCAATTGTCCACGGATTGAGCCCCTATACCGCCAGCCCATCATTGACGCTCCAGTTCACGGATAAGCGCTTCCACATCACGTAATATCCCATAAGATCTCTCGGCCCATTCCAACAGCGTCTCGCGATCCTGAGGGGCAGAGCGCGCCTGATGCTCGGTTATCGGCATCCATGTCAGCAGTTGACGAACTCGGTCAATCTCGAACGCCGGAACATTATTTACCGCGCGCAGCCGTCGCCAGAGCTCTCGGCGTAGCAGTAAATCACGTGCAACAAAGGCCTCAAACAGCTGATTAATCTGCCAGTAGCGGCGCGCAGCCAGCTCAGGATCATAGCGCGACCAACTAAAGTTCAGGGCCGCGCGAATGGATGGGTCCAACGATTCCGATAGCTCGGCTCGGACTTCAGAATTCACAGGAATGCGGCGGATATCGGGATTCAGCAAAATACGCTGTCCTTCGGGAGATAGAATAAACTCCATGAAGGCGTGCGCTGCAACGGGCTGCGCGCCCCCTTGAAGAGCAGCAATACGCGCGGGGATAACGATAACGGGGCGACCATAGCGAAACACCAATCCGCGTTGACTGCGCGTCAACGCCAGGAAGTCGATAGTCAAACCGATAGAAAAGTCACCGTTCTCGATACCTTCTAATACGCCATAGCTACGTGCTGAAATAGTATTTAGCTGGCCTGCTAGCTCAAGAATCCAGGCCCATCCTGCTTGCCAACCACGATCCTGTAAAATCGTCTCTAGCAATGAGTGCGTTGTGCCGGAGCGTAATGGGTGTGATATGGCAATATCTTGCACAAGAACTGGATCTAACAGATCGTTCCACTCTTGAGGTACATATCCATCATATGGGGTACGCCATGTCCACCCTACGGCTGAGTATGCAAAATCCACGAACGCCCCATGCCCTATATCATTAAGCCGCTCGCCTTCATCTAACACTACGAAGGCCTCAGGTGCTGAGGCCCAAATAAGATCAAAGTGGCGCTCATTTCCGGCTAGTACTTCATCAACGGCTGCGTGAGTGTTCTTATTCAAGAGACGAATAGAGAGGTCAGGGTGGCGAAGAACAAATGCTTGGACGATAGGATCGACCATATCAGATTGATAAGAAGTGATAATCCTTAACTCATTTGCCGATGCTGGCGTCATTACTAATGCCGTAGTTACCCACATGACGACCAGTATGTGCTTCAAGTATTTATTCTGCATTCCCCAGTGCATACCCGCCCCCTTACAACAGCCGCTATCTATTTAATTGTTATAAGGCATCATATTGACCCCTCCTGACTTTTTAATAAACAGCTATGGAACTTTGTTTGGGCTTAACCACATCGCCTCATTAAACAGATGCTTACTTTTTTAATCGCTCTCTATATTGGATTGCCGATCGCCAGGAATGGCAATACAACAACGTATGAACGCAATACATTGAGTAATGAAGGCAATGGACTACAAGCGTTAGGAAATACTTACACCAAACGTTAACTGCCTCTAAATCCAGGCAGAGTAATGCACTGCCCCAATGGCTAGAGCCTACCTCACGGTGTTAATTGCGGCAGTAGTACAGTTTCAATATCACCATCTTTAGAAATGAGAATGTGACGTCGATGACATCATGAATTTATTGTTATATTATCACATAACATAAACCCGTTTAGAGGTGATCTAGCAATGACTGCGTTCTCCCCCTTACCCGTCACCGTGCTCTCCGGCTTTCTGGGCGCTGGTAAAACCACTGTGCTCAATCATATTCTTGCCAACCGTGAAGGCCGCCGCGTGGCGGTGATCGTCAACGATATGAGCGAGGTGAATATCGATGCGGCCTTAGTGCGCGGCGGCCCTGGTGAATCGACGCTAGATGGTGAGGTCGTGCTTAACCGGTCAGAAGAGCGCTTGATAGAAATGAGCAACGGCTGCATTTGCTGCACTCTTCGCGAAGATCTTCTTGAAGAAGTCAGCCAGCTGGCAAGGGAAGGCAGATTTGATTACTTGGTCATCGAGTCCACCGGTGTTTCCGAACCGCTGCCCGTGGCGGAAACCTTTACCTTTGAAGATGAAAGCGGCCAGAGCCTTTCCCACGTTGCGCGGCTGGATACGCTGGTCACCGTAGTCGATGGCGCTAATTTCCTTGAGCAGTATCGCGAAGCGCAAAGCCTCGCTGACGCTGGCGAAAGTCTGGGCGAAGACGACGAGCGCAACGTCGCGGACTTACTCGTCGATCAAATCGAGTTCTGCGATGTGCTGCTGATCAGCAAGACCGACCTGATTAGCGATCGAGAGCTGGAAGCCTTAAAGGCCATACTACGTTCGTTAAACCCTGATGCCGAGCTGGTGCCCATCACGCAAGGCGGCGTACCGCTCGATAAAGTGCTCAACACCGGAAAATTCAACTTTGAGCGCGCTCAGCGGGCCCCCGGCTGGCTAAAAGAAATGCGCGGCGAGCACGTGCCTGAAACCGAAGAATACGGGATTGGCAGCTTTGCCTATTACGCCCGCCGCCCTTTCCATCCTCAGAAATTCCACGACCTGCTCAACCAAGAGTGGTTCGGCAAAGGGCTATTACGCTCGAAAGGCTTTTTCTGGCTCGCCACCCGCCCTCAGGCCGCAGGTCAGTGGAGCCAGGCAGGCGGCATCGCTCACCACGGCCCCGCCGGCATGTTTTGGAAAGCCATACCGGAAGCCAACTGGCCGGAAGATCCTGAGACGCGGCACTTCATTATGGAAAAATGGCAGGAGCCGTTTGGCGATATGCGCCAGGAGCTGGTGTTTATCGGCCAGAACCTGGATCAAACCCAAATGCGTGAAGCGCTGGATGCCTGCCTGCTAAGCGAGGCAGAACTGCTGGAAGGTATGGCGGCATGGAAGCAACTGCCCGATCCTTTTCCCGCCTGGGAGTAAGCCACTGCGGCGAGGTACGCATAAAAAAAGAGAGGCAGACGCCTCTCTTTTTTCATTAACCGTAACGCCGTTACTGCAGCATGCTGGGCAACCAGGTCGCCAGGCTGGGGAATACAATCAGCAGGGCCACTAGCAGCATCGAACACAGAATGTAAGGAATAGCGGCCGAGTAAATCTCACTCATGGTTGTGCCGGGAGGCGCCACCCCTTTCATAACAAACAGCAGCAGTCCTAAAGGCGGCGTTGAGAAGCTGATTTCCAGTGCCAGCAGGACAATGATCCCGAACCACACCAGATCAAATCCTAACGCCTGTGCTAATGGGAAGAAGATCGGCACCGTTAGCATCATGATGGAAATCTGCTCCATAAACGTGCCCAGCACCAGCAGCACCGCAAACATTGCCAGCAGCATCAAGATCGGCGACAGGTCAAAACCGGTTGCCCAGCCGATCAAACCGCCGGAAGCGCCGGAAAAGCCCAGCAGCTGGCTAAAGGTAGCCGAGCCAAACACGATTAAATAAGCCATCAGCGTGACCTTCAACGCGCCGGTCACCGAAAGCTTAAACGCTTCCCAGGTCATGCAACGGAAGATAAACGCCAAAATAATCACACCCAACGCGCCAAAGGCGGCGGCCTCTGAGGGCGTAGCAAAACCGATCAACATCAGCGCCACAATAATGACCATAACGCTAAGCATGGGCAAAATATCGGTAATGATCAGGCGGAGCTTAGCTTTAAGCGAAACTGGTTCCAGCTCATAGGCCGGTGCAGCTTCAGGGTCCAGCTTGGTTTGGATAAAGATGGTGGCGATATAAAACCCCGCCAGCGTCAGTCCCGGCAAAATACCGGCAATCAGCAGCGCGCCAATATCCACTTTCGCTAGCGTCGCCAGCAGCACCGCCAGCGCAGAGGGCGGAATAATAATCGCCAGGCCGCCGGTGCCAAGGATGGGGCCAATCGCCATTTTCTTCTTATAGCCGCGACGCTCCATTTCAGGCACCAGCAGCGACCCCATCAGCGCAGTGGAGCCCATCGAAGAGCCGCTCAGCGTGGAAAATGCCGTTCCACCCACCACCGTCACATAAGACAAACGCCCGGGCAGCTTACCCATTAGCTGGTCAACGGCATTGAACATCTTCATACCCAGCCCGGTGCGAAAAAATAGCTCCCCCATCAACAGGAACAGCGGAATAGGCACCAGATTAAAGCTGGAAAGCGCGCCAAAACCGTTGTTGAGCATCTGCAAAATGCCGGTTTGGCCGCCCATAAAGTGCCACGCACCAATCACGTTGGCGGCCAAAAACGCTAGGGCGATAGGGGTGCCAATCGCCATAAAGATAAGAATCAGCGAGAGCAGAAACGCGAGCGCAAAGTACCATTCCATTATTCTTTAATCCCCGCTTCGCCGCTGTGAAGAATTTCATGGCCCACTACAAAGCGGCCAAACTCGATCGCCATTAAGGTAAAGCTGATCGGAAACACAATGGTCAGCATCCATTTCGGCACAAAGAAGGCACGCACGTCATAGTCGGTGCGTTCTATATTGAGCAGTAATAAATCCAGCCCTTTCCACGCCAATACGCCGCACACCACGACACATAGCAGCGACACGCCTCGGCTAAGAATATTAAGCACGGGCAGCGGCAGCACAGAGGTCAGCAGTTCAATATGTACGTGCCCTTTTTGGCGCACCAGCCAGGGCGCACCCAGCAGGGTGAGATAAAACATGGCGTATTCGGTGGAAAGGAAAAACCACGCCGAGGGCTGCAGGCCCAAATTTCGAATAACCACCGAGAGCACCACTGCCACCATCAGCCAGACCAGCATGATAGCGGCCAGCAAAGCCATGCCATTAAGTAGCAGCAAGTAGCCGCGTTGTGCGTAGCGCATAAGAGACCCTGAAAAAGAATCACACCAAAGGGGCGCTTGATCGCTCAACGCCCCCCTTTACGTTTCTATAAGTCGTTAAACTTCTCGATCAGCTCGTCATAGTGCTCAAGACCAGAAGGATGACGCTCCATCTGACGACGCATACGCTCCCACGTCGAGTCACGGGCAGCCTCTGAAAAGCGCTGTGCGGCCTCACCTTCTAGCGTCACGACCTGCATGCCGTCTGCTTCAAGCTGAGCCTGCTGTTCTTGGGCTAAGTCGGCCAGCTTCTCGGCGCTTTCGCGCTCATGCTCAATGGCAACTTCCTGAAGGATTTGCTGTGACTCTTCGCTGAGCTGGTTCCACTTATCCAGATTAACGATCACGCCCATATCGGTAGAAAAGAAGGCAGGATCAACGCGGTAGTTAAGAAAGCGATCCCAGTTGAGATCTTTCAGGCCAATTTGGGTCCAGCCGGTAGCGTTCACCACGCTGCGCTCAAGGGCGGCGTATACGTCGGTGGTCGGCAAGCTGATCGGCTGTGCACCCAGATAATCTTGGAAGAAGGCGTCATATACCGGGTTGCTGCGCAGGCGCAGGCCCGAAACGCTCAGATTACCTGCTTCATCAATGCTAGGCTCTTCAATCGTATAGAAGTTGTAGCTGACGCCGCTGTCGAACCAGCCTAGGTAGTAGGTGCCCATCTTTTCCTGATGGATTTCATTGAGCAGGTCGATACCGCCATTTTCACGCGCATAGATAGCGTTGGTATTTGACGCCACCATGGCATCGCGCTCAGGCACGGTACCGGCATAAAAGCTTGCCGCGGTATAGGCCATATCCACTACGCCGTTGCGCACGGCATCGGGCTGCTCGGAAAGGCCGATTACCTCAGGGCCGCCGCGCACGTTGATTTTCACAACGCCTTCACCGCGCTCATTCACCTTATCGACAAACTCGAGGAAACTTTGGGTATAAATCAGCGAAGGAGGAAACGCGTGTACCGCATTAATCTGATCTACTGCCAGCGCTTGCCCTGACGCTAAGGCCGTGAGCAAGCCTAGGGTTATGGTTACTTTTTTCATCGTTCTCTCCTGCACAAGATAGTCTGCTTTTATAGCGGTTGTTATGTCTGATCTACTGTTCATAAACGCTGTCGGATGTTCATAAACCTATGTTCATAAACCTATGTTCATAAAACTATGTTTATAAAACCGTGTTTATAAAACCGTGCTCATGAACCGTTGGTGCAAGCGTGCGTGCTGTTTTTATAGATATGGCCGATTTAACGATGGCTAAGATGCCGGCTTGAGCCGCTATCTTTTACTAACCCTATCCTTTACTAATCAGTGATGCGCTCGGCGGCGTCGCGATTACCCACGGAAACTGCTTAACGTAATCGCTCGAAAATTGCGTAATGGCTTCTGCATGCTGGCGGGTCATATCAATATCATCCCACCCATTGAGCAACTTGATCCGCCACACGGGGCTAATTGAAAAACTAACCTCTACCTCGGCAACGCGGATGATCTGTTTCTCCAGGTCGACGTTGATGGCGGCTGTTGTATCGCCCAACGCTGATAACAGGCGCTCGGCGTCATCTTCTTCCACAACGGCGGGCAGCAAGCCATTATTAACGGCGTTGGATGAAAAGATATCGCCAAAGCTCGGCGCTATTACGCAGCGGAATCCGTAATCCACCAGGGCATACACTGCGGCCTCCCGGGACGAGCCCGCACCGAAGTTACGGCGGCTCACCATCACCTGGGCATCACCGGCGTGAGGGCGATGTAAAATAAATTCAGGGTCGGGGTTATCGCGTTCATCGTGACGAATGTCATAAAGCAAAAACTGCCCATAGCCGACGCTGCGCGGCTCTTTCATAAAGCGCGCAGGAATCAGTTGATCGGTATCCACGTTAGCGGCAGCCAGGGCAACACCAAGGGTGTCTAATACGGTAATCGGTTGCATTAATACGCTCCTGAAGCCTGAACGTTTGAACCAGTGCCAGCAGGCAGCGCACGTATATCGGCTAGCCGCCCACTGACGGCCGCCGCCGCCACCATCGCAGGCGACATCAAGTGCGTGCGCGCGCCAGGCCCCTGGCGACCTTTAAAGTTACGGTTGGTCGTCGAGGCACAGCGCTCACCGCTGGCCACCAAATCACCGTTCATACCCACGCACATGGAACAGCCCGAATGGCGCCACTCAAGCCCTGCATCGATAAAAATTCGGTCTAACCCTTCAGCTTCAGCCTGGATTTTGACTAGCGTTGAGCCCGGCGACACCATGCCCGGCACGAGGCTTTTATGGCCGGCGAGAACCGCCGCCGCTGCGCGCAGGTCTTCAATACGCGCATTGGTGCATGAGCCAATAAAGATTCGGTCAATCGTGATATCAGTCAGCTTTTGCCCTGGCGTTAACCCCATGTAGGCTAAGCTTTCGCGAGCTTGGCGTGCTTTTGCCGGGTCGCTAAGCTGCTCAGGATCCGGCACCGAGTGATCAATTGGCAGCGCCTCTTCGGGCGAAACGCCCCAGGTGACGGTCGGTGCGATGTCATCGGCGTGTAGCGTTACTTCAAGATCAAAGTGAGCATCTGAGTCGCTATAAAGCGTTGACCAATAAGCGCAGGCCTGGTCGAAAGTGTCGCCTTGTGGGCTCCACGGACGATCGCGCAGATAGTCGAATGTCGTTTGGTCCGGAGCAATCATGCCGCAGCGGCCACCGCCCTCAATGGAAAGGTTGCACAGCGTCAGACGCGCTTCCATTGAAAGCGAGCGGATCGCTTCGCCCGCGTACTCAATGGCATAGCCGCGGGCGCCGTCAGCGCCCAGGCGCGCAATCCAGGTCAGCGCGATATCTTTGGCGGTGATGCCCTCTGCTAATTGACCTTCAACGGTAATCCGCATCACCTTGGGCTTACTTTGCCACAGGGTTTGCGTCGCCAGTACATGGGCCACTTCCGAGGCACCAATGCCAAACGCGATGCTGCCAAAGGCGCCATGGGTGGCGGTGTGGCTGTCACCGCAGACCATCACCATGCCCGGCTGGGTAAGCCCTTGCTCGGGGCCCAGCACGTGCACAATCCCCTGGCGCGGGTCGTCCAGGCCGAACAGCGTCACCCCATGCTGCTGAGTATTGTGAGACAGCTGCTCAATCATTGAGCGCACTTTGGGATCGGCAACCCCGGCCAGATCGCGAGCCAGCGTTGGCACATAGTGATCCGCAATACCAAAGGTTAAATCGGGCCGCGCAACGGGTAGCTGGCGCTCAGCGAGCTTATTGAAGGCGTGAAAGGAGCCCTCATGAACAAAGTGGCGGTCGATCCACAGCAGGCTTTGACCGCTTTCACTGCAGTGCACCTCGTGGGCGCGCCAAACTTTGTCAAACAGCGTTGTTGGGGTACTCATTATCGTCGCTCGTTGCCTCGGCCTTCGTTGGACTTATCTTAACCACCCCAATACAACTAGCGCAATTCAATAACACTGGTCAAATGTATTTTTTACAATTTTAAATCTGTATTAATTTTAATACATTAAAATTAAACCGCTTCTTTACTCATCTTTTCCGCCCGTTGGCATCCCACCCACCTTTGGCTCCCAGTAGCGAGAGTTATCGTCACCGTTACGCTCTAGATCAATCTGGAAGCGATAGCGATCTGGACGATACAGCGCATCCAAGTGCTCCACACCCTGCCCCTGCTCATCGTAAACCACGCGGGTGAGCGCGATCAGCGGCGAGCCCACGGCTACGTCCAGCGCCTCTGCGACTTCGTGGCTGGCCAGCGTCGCGGAAATAGACTGGGAAGCGTGATCAACCTTCACACCGCTGCGCTCTAACAGCACAAACAGCGGCGTATGGGCTAAGTCCATTTCGTTGTAGTGCAGGGCAATAGCTTCTGGCACATGGGTCACCAGGTGCGAAAACGGCTTGCCGTCAACCATGCGTACACGTACCGAGCGCTGTACTTTGCCGCTCTGCGCCATACCCAGGCGTTCACGCACCGCCTCAGGCGGCAGCACATAGGCAAACTCCAGCAGCCGCACTTGGGAGGCCTGGCTCATCTTGACCATGTTGGGCATCAGGTTAGACACGCTGGCGGTCATCACCGTGGCATCCAGCGGCTGCTCCAACACCACCGTACCCACCCCTGCCTTACGCTCGACTAATCCCATCGCCTGCAGCGCCTCCATCGCTCGCCGCACGGTTACCCGCGAAACGCCATGCTGCTCGGCCAGCTTGTTTTCACCCGGCAACTTACTGCCCGCTGACAGCCGACCGCTCAAAATTGTGTCTTTCAACAGCAAGTAAATTCGGTGTGATTTAGTGCCGCCCACCGCAGAGGGTTGTGTCTCACTCATCCACGCCTCTCCTCAGTATATTGTTCAAAAAAATCATATTAGGCTTGACGCAGGGATAATAATAGACATAAAAGTGTATTACATATAATACATATCAAAAGATGATCAGTAACACCTTTTCGGTCGTTTGAACGCTATTATTACAGAATCTGCGACCGTAAGTATCGCTAGCCATGTGATCTTAAATAGGCCGAGCTGACGCTTATCCAACAACCACGAGACCGCTATGACACGCCAACCCAGCTCTTCAAGTCAGGCTCCACAACAAGCTTCACGCCAACCAGCTAAGCTTAAACAGCAGCTGCAAGATACCCCGATTGTGGTCGCCCCTGGCGTGTTTGATGCGCTCGGCGCGTCTCTCGCCGAGCAGGCAGGCTTCGAGAGCGTTTATCTCTCTGGCGCCAGCCTGGCCTATACCCAGCTGGGACGCCCGGATATTGGCCTGCTCAGCATTACCGAAATTTGCGCGGCGATGTCGCATATCCGCGAACGGACCAATCTTTCGGTAGTGGTCGATTGTGATACCGGCTTTGGCAACGCTATGAATGTGATGCGCAGCGTGCGCTTGTTGGAGCGCTCGGGCGCCAATGCCATTCAGCTTGAGGATCAAACGTACCCGAAACGCTGTGGCCACTTGCGCGGTAAAACGCTGGTCTCCAAAAGCGAAATGGTCGGCAAATTGCATGCAGCGCTAGATGCCCGTGAAAGCGATAAAACGCTGATCATCGGGCGTACCGATGCGCTGGGCGTAGAGGGTACCGACAGCGCCATTGAGCGCGCTCAGGCCTATTATGAAGCGGGCGTCGATATGCTATTTATCGAAGGCATCCGCAGCGATGAAGACATCAGCAAGATCATGGCGCGGTTCAAAGGCAAAGTGCCGATTATGGCCAATATGGTGGAAGGCGGGGATACGCCGCTGCAGAACGCCCAGGCACTCGAAGCACTCGGCTTTTCGCTGGTGATTTTCCCTGGCGCATTAGTCCGGGCAATTACACACATGGCTAGCCGCTTCTTCGCCACGCTTAAGCAGGATGGCACTACCGACGCCTTTCGCGACCAAATGCTGGATTTCAAACAGCTTAACGATTATTTAGGCACCGAGGCGATGCTCGAACTTGGCCAGCAATACGATAATCGCTAAACGCTAATAATTAACAGGAAACGACGATGCAGACCACCGACAAAACGGCGAAAGAAATTTTTAACGACGTCATGGCCAACCCACAGCGAGTACCGTTTGGCTTTGGTAACAAAGCGGTACTGGTGAACGTCGATCCGCAAAAAGCCTACACACGCACGGACCTGTTCAAAACCGCTTACGAAACCGACCCCAAGCAGCTGGAATACACTAACCAGCTTGCCAACGGCTTCCGGGCAAGGGGTTGGCCGGTGGTCTGGACCCACGTCGCGTTTTTGGATTCTGCTGACGATGCGGGCGTGTGGGGCACACGTACCGACACGCCGGATTCGCTGCAGAATATCAAATACGATTCTGAGCGCGCCGAGTTTGACGAGCGCTGCGAGATCGACCGCAGCCGCGACGTGATCTACACCAAACGCATGCCGTCGGCCTTTTTCGAAACGCCGCTGCAGTCACTGCTAGTGTGGCATCAAGTTGATACCGTGATTATCACCGGCGGATCCACCTCTGGCTGTATTCGTGCCACAGCGGTGGAAAGCTTATCGCGGGGCTATCGCACCATCGTGCCAATGGAGTGCGTATCCGATAAACACGAAAGCTACCACTACGCCAACCTGACCGACCTGCACCTTAAATATGCCGACGTACTGCCCGTCGCTGAGGTATTAGCGTGGCTGGAAGGTAATGAGCAATAAGAGGAGCCGGTTATGAAAGAGTCATTAGGCGTTTACGATTACTGGGCCTACGACCAGCGACCCAAAATCGAGTGGCCGGGAGGCGCCAAGGTGGCCTTCTGGGTAGCCCCTAATATTGAATATTACGAGCTTGATCCGCCACTGAATCCGCAGCGTAATCCTTGGCCGCACCCGCATCCATCGGTGCCTGGCTACAGCATTCGCGATTACGGCAACCGGGTGGGCCATCAGCGCCAAATGGCGCTGCTTGAGAAATACGGCATTCGCGGCTCGGTGTCACTTTCCGTGGCGCTATGTGAGCACCATCCTGAAATTATCCAGATGTGCAAAGAGCGTGACTGGGAGTTCTTCAGCCACGGCATTTACAACACCCGCTACACCTACGGCCTCAGCGAAGACCAAGAGCGGGCAATGATCCGCGACAGTATGGAAACGATTCATCGCCATACCGGCCAGGCCTGCGCAGGGTATCTGGCACCGGCACTCTCCCACTCGGAACGCACCCTGGACCTGTTTGCCGAAGTGGGCGAAGAGCTCTTCGGCGACAAAGGTGGGATTTACACCTGCGACTTGTTTCACGACGACCAGCCGACGCCGGTCAGCGTTCGCTCCGGCAAGCGGTTTATCTCCATGCCCTACTCGCTGGAGATGAACGACACCATCGTCTATGCGGTGAATAAAGTAGAGCCGCGCCAGTATGCCACCATGCTCAAGCGCCACTTTGATCGCTTGTACGCCGAGGGCGCGGAGTCCGGCACGGTGATGTGCATTCCCACCCACAACTACCAAGTGAGCTGCCCGCACCGAATCAAGGCGTTTGAAGAGGCGCTTGAATACATCACCGGCCACCCGGATGTGTGGGTTGCCACCGGGCGCGAGATTGCCGATTACTATCTAGCCAATTATTACGACGCCGCCCTCGACAGCATGAAGGCCCAGGCCGCCACCGCACGCAAACAGGGGTAACGCTATGGCGCTTAACAACGACTATCTCGACTACCCTCTGCGCCGCCACGGCTACGACCACGAGCACTATGCGTGGTCGATGCTGAGCGACCGCGCGCCGGTCACTTGGCCCGAGGGCAAAACCCTTGCGGTGTGGATCAACATTTCACTGCAGTTCTACCCGTTAAATCAGCGCGGCAAACCGTTCAAAGTCCCCAACGGCATGACCATGCCCTACCCGGACCTACGCCATTTTTCACTGCGCGATTACGGCAACCGCGTGGGGATCTATCGCGTTCTCAAGGCGCTGGCAGCGCACAACATCACACCGACTTTTGCGATGAATGCGCAGTTGGCCGAGCAGACGCCCTATTTAGTGCAGCGTCTAAAAGAGCACGGCGGTGAATTTATTGCCCACGGCTGGAACATGGATCATCTGCACTACGGCGGCTTACCGATTGAAGAAGAGGCCGAGCTGGTCAAGCGCTCGGTTGAGACGCTGCAGCGTGTGACCGGCCAACCTGTACGCGGCTGGCTGAGCCCTGCCAAGCACCAGAGCTTCAACACGCTCGACCTGCTGGCCGAAAACGGCATTGAGTACTGCGCCGACTGGGTCAACGACGATATGCCCTATGTTTGTCACCAACAGCCTGGCCATAACAGCGCGGGCAGCGTGACCATGATGCCGCTGGCCACCGAAATCGAAGACCAGTTTGTGATGAGCCAGAACCTGCACTCAGAAGATGCCTGGGTGACGCAGGTCAAAGATGCGTTTGACTTTCTGCTGGAAGAATCTCAGCAGCAGGGTGGGCGCTTATTTGCCCTCAATCTTCATCCTTGGCTTGTTGGCCAACCCCACCGCATTGCCTGTTTAGAAGAAGTGCTGGCCCATATCAGCGGGCATTCAGCGGTGTGGCAAGCACCGGCGGGCGACATTCTCGATGCGTTTAACGCCGCTCAATGCCACGCAAAGGGAGCAACCCGCTGATGGCGATCCTTCCTTACGCCCACGATACGTTTGACGCCCACCTGCCGCTGGTCATTATTGGCGCAGGCGCCTGCGGCCTAGTCGCAGCGCTGGCGGCGCAAGAGGCGGGCGTGGAGCTGATGGTATTGGAGCGCGACCCGCTCCCACGTGGCAGCACCGCGATGTCATCAGGCTTTATTCCCGCTGCTGATACGCACTTTCAGCACGCACTCGGGGTAAGTGACTCGCCCGACGTGATGGCGGAGGATATTCAGAAGAAGAATGGCTTCGAAGCAGACCCTGCCATTGTCGAGCTGCTCGCCCACCAATCCGGCCCCACCATCGAGTGGCTCGCCGACCAGCACCATATACCGTTCGAGCTGGTGGACGGTTTTCTCTACCCAGGCCATAGCCAGCTGCGCATGCACGCCACGCCACGGCGCACAGGCGAAGAGCTGATGGGCGCGCTGCTCAACGCCAGCGAGGCGGCGGGCATTGATATTGTTACCCAGGCACGCGTGGTCGATCTGCACGTTGATAGCACTCAACGGGTGCGCGGCATAACGTTAGAACGCCCGGACGGCAGTCGTGAAAGCATCGGCTGCGACGCGTTAATTTTGGCCTGCAATGGCTATGGTGGGAATGTGGAGCTCGTGGAGCGCTACCTCCCGACGCTCAAGAATGCACTTTACTACGGCCATGAAGGCAACCAGGGCGATGCACTGCTGTGGGGCCAGGCGATGAGCGCCAGCACCAAAGACCTAGGCGCTTGCCAAGGGCATGGATCGCTGGCAACGCCCCATCAGATTTTGATTAGCTGGGCACTCATGATGCAGGGTGGTATCCAGGTTAATATAAACGGAGAGCGCTTCTCCAATGAGCACGGCGGCTACTCCGAACAGGCCGCCAAGGTCTTGGCGCAGCCCGAGAAAATAGCCTGGAACCTGTTTGATGCGCGCATTGACGAATCTGCCCAGGCCTTCGAGGACTATCGCAACGCGCTTGAAAGCGGCGCGGTCAGACGCTTTGCAAGCCTGGAAGAGCTAGCAGAAGATCTCAAGCTGCCCCTCAATGCGCTCCAAGCGACGTTTGCTGACATGCACCAACTGGCGAAACAGCAAAGCTCTGATAGGTTTGGCCGCCGCTTTGAGCCTACCCACTTGCTCAAGCCACCCTACTACGCCATCCGCGTCACCGGGGCGCTGTTTCATACTCAAGGAGGGTTAGAAGTCAATTCCACCGCACGGGTGCTCAATACCCAAGGCCAAGCGCTTCCCAACCTATTCGCCGCCGGCGGTGCCGCTCGCGGTGTTTCAGGTTCAAACGACAGCGGCTACCTTTCCGGCAATGGGCTGCTTAGTGCGGTGGTGCTGGGTGCAGTGGCGGGTAAAAGTGCCGCTGAATTGCTGCGCTTAAAGCTAAGCTCGGCCGTCTTGCCCTAGAGGCCATGCCCTAGCCGCCCGCCCAGCCTCTGCTCTGCCCACTGACGCACATCAGGATAACCACGCTGCTCAAAGACCGCGAAGCCGTTAAGACTTCGTGCTTTGAGCGGTGTAAAAATCGGCATGGTTAGCCCGCACAAAAAATGCGCCAGCCGCTGTGCATTTGGCGGTTGGCCGAACTGTTCGGCGTGTCGCTCAATGAAGGGCACGGCGTAGCGTGTGAAGTCGTTATCCGACAGCGCCGGCTGCGGCGATGAGTCCGGTAGGCGCACAGGGTTGCCGTAGCACACCGAACAGTGCCCGCAGCGATCCTGCCCAGTAAAGGTGCTGTCTTCAAGAGAGCTATCGCCAAAGGTGCTATCTCCAAAATGCTGCGCCAGCCGCCGGGTTAAGCAGCTTTGCGATTCAAATAGCGCCAGCATTGAATGCAGCCGCTCAATCTCCGTGCGTTCTCGCGTTAGGCATTCGTCATACAGCTGGCGGGCCAATGCTTCAATCGCGATCTCTGGCTGGCAAATCTCATACACGTCGGTCATTCGCTTGCCTTCCAGCGACAGCCAACCTTTGTCCTGGAAGTACTCAAGGGCCGTAATGACCCGGGCGCGCGAGGCGTCAATCTGCTGCGCCTGCCCTGCGCTGTGCAGGCGTTCAAAATCGACCGTGCCCCATGTCCGCGCCACAGGAACATTGTCGATGATAAGCCGCACAAAAGCCGCGCGTTCGCCTTCAAAACGGCTAGCCAGAGCACCCGGCTCACTGTGGTAGCGAAGCCGATAGTCAGCTAAGAAGGCAAAGCGCGGCGCAATAATGCCGTGCATTTCTAGCCGCACCAGCAGCGTTTTCAGCGGTAATAAGCGGATATTGGCATCACGAGAAAGCGTATTAAGCAGCACTTCCCACTGACGGTCTGGCGAGCTTCCAGCCGCCACAATCTCTTCCAGCAAACGGTAGATACCGGCATATTCAGGGGTATCACCGTAAACGAAGTTTTCTAGTACCTGCAGGCCATCGCGCCCGGCCATGGTCAGGCAGGTGGAGGGCTGGCCGTCGCGGCCAGCCCGGCCAATTTCTTGGCTATAATTTTCAATCGATTTGGGTAAGTCAAAGTGCACCACGTTGCGAATATTGCCCTTATCGATCCCCATACCAAAAGCAATCGTGGCGACGATACAGGGCGATTCGCCGCCCATAAACTGGCGCTGAATCTCATCGCGACGCTGTGAATCCAGCCCCGCATGATAGGCCTGCGCCGCGATGCCCTGGGCCGCCAGCGCTTTCGCCACGCGCTCGGCAGTCTGTTGAAGAGTGACGTAAATGATCGTCGGCGCCTCGCTGCCCGGCTGCATCTGTGGCTTCAGCCAGCTAATCAACTGCTGCTCGCGGTCTTGCAGGGCGGGCGCTACCAGAAGCTCAAGATTAGGGCGATAAAAGCCGGTAGTAATGACGTTGTCTGGCGCGATGGCGAACTTATCGCGCATATCGGCAATCACCACAGGTGTTGCGGTAGCGGTCAGCAGCAGCACCTGGGGAATAGCAAAGTCGCGCTGATAATCCGGCAGCTTAAGGTAGTCCGGCCGAAAATTATGCCCCCACTCAGACAGGCAGTGGGCTTCATCAACCACTAACAGCGAGATCTGAACCTGGCGCAAAAAGTGCCGAAAGCGCTCATTTTTAAGCCGCTCTACCGAGATCATGAGGATTTTTAACTCACCGCATTTAGCGCGCTCCATTATATCGCGCGCAGTCTCGCGGTCTTGAGTGGAATCAATGCTGGCCGCTGCCACGCCGTGGCGCGTTAGAAACGCCAGCTGATCCTGCATGAGCGCCAGCAGCGGCGATACCACCAGGGTTAAGTGCGGCAAGTGCAGCGCCGGCAGCTGATAGCAAAGCGACTTGCCCGCACCGGTGGCGAAAATCGCCGCGGTAGAGTGCCCCTCCAGTACGCGTGACACCACCGCCTGCTGGCCGCCCCGAAAGTCGTCAAACCCAAATACGGCTTTCAGCGTTTGTTGCGGAGAAGTTGAAGTCATGCATCTTCCTAAAGTGGGGTGACGTCTTGGGGTAACACGCTACCGGGTTCAAGACGCTTTCACCAACGAAAGACACGACCCTAAAAATAATAAGTACCCATGCAGTTGCGCTGACGCTAGCCCCAATTCACGCCATCTAGGGCATCCAAGGGGATTTTAAGATAGCGCTTGCCGTTGGCCTCAGGCTCCGGCAAACGGCCACCCAGCGTATTCACCTGCAGCGCGTGAAGAATAAGCTTGGGCATTGGCAGTTCACTATCGCGCTTATGACGCAGAGCAATGTAGTCGTCGGCGCTTTTGCCCACTACGTGTGGGTTATGAGCGCGCTGCTCCGCGACACTGCTTTCCCATTCAGGGTCGCGCTCGCCCGGCATATAATCGTGGCCGGTGAAAAGGCGCGTTTTACTGGGCAGTGCAAGAATTTGCTGGATAGAGTCCCACAACGACTTTGCATCGCCGCCAGGAAAGTCAGCCCGCGCGGTACCGAAATCAGGCTGAAACAGGGTGTCGTGAACAAACGCAGTGTCGCCAATCACGTAAGTAATCGATGCCAGCGTATGGCCCGGAGAATGCAGTACTTGGGCGCTTAGCTCGCCAATGTGAAACGTGTCGCCTGCGGCAAACAGCGTGTCCCACTGGCGGCCATCGGTAGGCATTTCAGGCCAGTGATAGATGTCCTTCCACAACGCCTGCACGCTGGTAATGTGCTGACCAATGGCCGTCGGCGCGCCGGTTTTGTGTCTTAAATACTGCGCGGCAGAAAAGTGGTCGGCGTGAGGGTGAGTATCTAAAATCCATGTGACCGTGAGCTGCTGCTCTTCTATATAGGCTAATAACGCGTCAGCACAGAAAGTCGCTGTCGCGCCAGATTTCTCATCAAAATCCAACACCGGGTCAATAATCGCGCACTGCCGGGTGGCCGGATCGCTCACGATGTATTGAACGCTAAAAGTACGGGAATCAAAAAACCCCGCCACATCGGGTGTGCCTGCACCTGTGCTTTGAGAAAGTGCAAAGGTCTTCATGCTTGCCTCCTAAATGCGTGTACCACTGCGCGGTGAAACCTAGCGTCCGCGCAAAAATATTCGTTATAAACATATCTAATTATGGAATATAAGCAATAGCACGTATAAAAATGCCGCCTACCTGACGTCAGGTGGCGGCGACAAAATAGCGGACTTAGAGAATTGAACTCACGCAGACTAAAACGCTTTTTCCAGCGCGAAGCGTGGCTGCGTGCGGCCTTCTTTAGTGACGGTTTCAGTGAACATCTCAAGCGGGCGCACCCACAGGCCGTAGTCGCCGTAAAGGGCGCGGTAAACCACCTGCCACTCTTCGCTTTCGCTATGCTGGCCGGTGCCGATGACTTCGTAAAGGCTGCCTTTGTAATGGCGATAGATGCCGGGAACGGGAGCGGTCATGGTAATTCCTTATGGGCGGCATGGGCTTTTTTAGCGAGGCGTTCGAGCACTTTTGAGGCGGCGACAAAGCCAAAGGTGCCGGTCAAAAAGGTGGCGGCGCCAAAGCCTGACGCGCAATCTAATCGCGTCGCTTCACCACTGCCGGGCTTTTGCAGGCATACCTCACCGTCACCGCTGGGATACACCAATTGCTCGTCGGAGTAGACACACTCTACCGAGAAGCGCCGCTTGGGATTGCGGGAGAAACCGTAGTCACGGCGCAGTCGTGAACGCACTTTAGATAACAGCGGGTCGTGCTCGGTGCGGGTAAGGTCAGCGACCTGAATGCGCGTTGGGTCGGTTTGCCCGCCGGCGGCGCCGGTCACGGTAATCGGAATCTTGCGGCGCTTGCACCAGGCGATGAGCGCGGCCTTGGCGATCACGCTGTCGATGGCATCTACCACATGGTCGGCGTCATCCGGGATACGCTCGGCGAGATTGGTGGGCGTTACAAAAGCGCTGTCGGCAACGATCTCGATCTCAGGCGCAATCAGACGGCACCGGCTTGCCAGCACGTCTACCTTGGGTTGGCCAATGGTGCCATCCAGCGCGTGGAGTTGGCGGTTAACGTTGGAAACACACACATCGTCTAGGTCGATCAACGTAAGCTTGCCAATCCCGGAGCGCGCCAGCGCCTCAACGGCCCAGCTGCCCACCCCGCCGACACCCACCACCACCACGTGAGCATGACGAAACACGTCAACAGCGCGCTGGCCGTAAAGACGACGAATCCCGCCAAAGCGAGCGTCGTAATCGGCAGAGGCTGGCAGGTTGGTAGCTGAAATCGCGGAGAACATAGCGGGATCACTCATAGCGCTTGGAGGGCGGAAAGCGGTGTGTGAGGTGGCGTACGCACACTATCCAGCGGTAAGTGTCCGGCCCAGCCAAGATGATTAAACAGCGCGACCATGGTGTCGTCCACGGCGCAACTTAACTGTACGCGTTTATCCAACATCGGATGATCGAAGGCTAAATAAGTGGCGGCTAGCAGTAAACGTGGTGCGCCCAGCTGCTCGGCAAAAAAACGATTGTGGACACTTTTGCCATGTTTGGCATCGCCAATAATGGGATAGCCTCGCCGAGAAAGATGGCGGCGAATCTGATGGCGACGTCCGGTCAGCGGCCTCGCCTCCACCAGCGAGTAACGCGCCACCGAATAGCGGTCGACCTGAACAGGCAGTTCGACACTATCCAGGCGGCGAATATCAGTCATCGCGGGCATTGCGGGCATTTCCGCCTTAGGCCGCGTGCCGTCCTCTTCACGCAGTGGATAGTCTAAACGCTCGCTTTCAGGGGCATTGCCACGTACCACGGCGAGGTAGCGTTTCTCGACTTGGCGCTCGCTAAAGGCCTCGCTGAGCAGCCCCGCCACTGCTGATGAAAGCGCAAATACGATGACGCCTGAGGTAGGCCGATCCAACCGATGAACGGGATACACCCGCTTGCCAAGCTGGTCGCGCAACCGCTGAAGCAGGAACTCTGTTTCGCCACGCGCTAGCGCCGAGCGATGCACTAAAAGCCCCGATGGCTTATGCACCGCAACGAGATACTCATCCTGATAGAGGATAGTGAGTGGCGTCATAACGCTCCCCGGTAAAAGCTAGCGACAAAAACGGTCTAGAACGGTTATCTAAGAACTATTTACACAAACTATTTACACAAACTGTTTATAAAAACTGCTTATAAAAATAGGACGCCATTGTCGCGGCTTGGCAGCGAGATGTCATCCGCTCGATACGATAAACCTTTTAGCTATTTATCGTTATGTTATATGACTACATAAATGATCAATAAAGAGTCCCTGATGAGACGCTCTTCTGTGGCATGGCTGGCTAGCTGAGCACAGGCTGAGCCATCGCCTGGCAGACATCAGGTAACGGCCCTGAGTAGCGCTTTACATCGTTCGTTGGCATAGTGGTGGTGTGGCAGCTACCTTAAATGGGCAACGCTGTCACAGCGTTTCCATGGATTAGGAAGGAGAAATTACTATGCGCTATATAGCTTCGCTTACCGGCATTGCCGCCTCATTACTGCTCGCAAGTACAGCGGCGCAGGCTAACGAAACGCTTGACGTTGAGATGCATAAAGTCAGCGTTGACGGTGTTGAAGAGTCGATTGGCACCGTTTCACTCGAAAGCACCGAGCACGGTTTATTGCTAACCCCGTCACTCACGGATATGGAGCCCGGTGTTTACGGTTTCCACGTTCACCAGAACGCCAGCTGCGATCCTGCCGAGAATGACGACGGCGAAATGACCGCAGCGCAAGCCGCCGGCGGCCACTATGATCCGGAAGAAACGGATACTCACCTAGGCCCCTACGGCGAAGGCCATTTGGGTGATCTACCGGTGCTAACGGTCAATGAGGACGGCGAAGCCAACCTCCCCGTGCTGGCACCACGCCTGAGCATGGAAGATATGCCGGGCCGTAGCATAATGATCCACGCAGGCGGCGATACCTATAAGGATGAGCCCCACCTGGGTGGTGGCGGCGCTCGCATGGCCTGCGGTGTCGTTGAGTCTTAAGACAAGCGTTCACTTCGGCATCAAAAACGGGCAGCCACTGGCTGCCCGTTTTATTGACGGTTTATCGAAAATCACCAACTAAAGTCTAGCTGTGATCTACGGGCCTTATCTGTACATTCATCCCGGTTTAAACGCACCTGCTGGTGTGCCAGCGTGCTAGTAAGCGTCTTGCCGACTCCGGCTAATCCCTCTAACTGCTCTAGGTACCTTAGATGATCACCTTTATTGTATCGATCCTGCTGCTAATTGCAGGCTACTTTACCTACGGGAAGTTCGTTGAGCGCGTGTTCGTGACCGACCGCAAACGACGCACACCAGCCTTCACCATGCGCGATGACATCGACTACGTGCCGATGAATACCACGCGTAACTCACTCATTCAGCTATTAAACATTGCCGGCGTAGGGCCGATTTTTGGACCGATTCTTGGCGCGCTTTACGGCCCGGTTGCCTTTGTATGGATTGTGGTCGGCTGCATCTTTGCCGGTGCCGTGCACGATTATCTAACCGGCATGATCTCAATTCGTAACCACGGTGCTCATTTACCACAGCTAGCGGGCAAATTTCTCGGCAAAGCGATGAAGCACGTCGTTAATGCTTTTGCCATTTTGCTACTGCTGCTGGTCGGCACGGTCTTTGTCACCTCTCCCGCTGCGCTGCTGGCGAATATGACCTCACTGTCGATGACGCTGATTATCGTCGCCATCTTTATTTACTACTTAATCGCGACACTGCTGCCGATCGATAAAGTCATCGGCCGTATTTATCCTTACTTTGGTGCGCTACTGCTGTTCAGTGCGGCCGGTATCGGCATTGGCTTGATTGTCACCGGCGCGCCCATTCCTGAGCTATCTTTCGAGAACATGCATCCTGAAGCAGCTCCTATCTTCCCGCTGCTGTTTTTAACGATCTCCTGTGGTGCACTTTCCGGCTTTCATGCTACTCAAACACCGATCATTTCGCGCACCACGCAAAACGAAACGAATGGACGCAAAATTTTCTACGGCATGATGATCACTGAAGGCGTGATCGCGATGATTTGGGCCGCCGCCGCTATGAGCCTGTTCTACGGCGACCAAACGCTGTCCGACGTACTTGCCGCCGGTGGCCCTGCCGCTGTCGTTAGCGAAGTTTCTACCACCATGCTCGGCGCTGTAGGCGGTACGCTGGCCATACTCGGCGTTATCGTGCTGCCGATCACCTCTGGTGACACCGCTTTCCGCAGCGCGCGGATGATTATCGCCGACTACGTTAAAGTCGATCAAAAGCCGATGATTAAGCGCATTCTGGTGGCTCTACCGCTGTTTGTTGTCTCCTATGCACTAACGCATATGGACTTCACGCTGCTATGGCGCTACTTCTCCTGGGCGAACCAAACCACCGCGGTTATTGCCCTGTGGGTAGGCACCATGTACTTAGTGCTGTCGCGTAAGCCCCATTTGATCACGTCGATTCCAGCCACCTTTATGACCATGGCGACCTTCACCTACCTAGCCTACGCGCCGATTGGCTTTGGCCTGCCGCTAAATACCAGCTACTTTGTGGCGGCGTTAGGAACATTGCTCTGCATTGCGCTATTTATGAAACGTGTTCGTCGCTTAAGCCGCACCACGTTTGCGGTTGATGAGCCAGCAGAGAAATTTGGTACGGGTGACGAAGGTTTCGCTACCGCCACAAAATAACTGCCTATAGATAGACGGCAAACAGCCGACTAATAACGATTAAGCGCTGATTTTTCAGCGCTTTTTTTATGTCTTCTTACGGTCCATTTGGCACTGCCCTATAATTTTTTGTATTGAGACTAATATTGCCGCAGCAACAAGAAATGATATACCATAACAATCACTAATAGCTTAGCCGCTTTACTAGAGATGTTATCAATGTGCAGCGATCCTGTTTTATCCGTGCGTGACCTGCGCATTCAAATTGGCCGACACCCGGTGGTTGATGGCCTCTCGTTTGACGTATTACCTGGCGAGCGTGTTTGCCTGCTAGGCGCATCCGGGTCGGGTAAATCGTTCACTGCTAAAGCGGTGCTGGGTCTCTTACCTCCCAACGCCCAGGTGCAGGGCAGCATCCGCATTCAGGGCCGTGAGGTTATTCAAACGCCCGCCGCGCGGCGTCGAAAAGATACTCGGGTGTCGATGGTATTTCAGGACTCGCTCTCGGCGCTCAACCCCTTGGTCTCGGTAGGCTCTCAGTTACGTGAGCCGTTTTCGCGCCATCATGGCCTATCGCGCAAAGCTGCCGATCAAGCCGCCGTGGCCCTGCTGGGGGCCATGGGCTTGGATGACCCTCAGCGGTTGATCAAGCGCACCCCAGCTGAGCTTTCCGGCGGCCAGCGCCAGCGTGTCTGCATTGCGCTGGCGATGGCCTGTAAAACCTCGCTGATGGTCGCCGATGAGCCCACCACCGCGCTAGATGTGGTCACCCAGGCCCAGGTACTGCGGGCGTTACGTGAACATACGGACACCGCACATAGCGCGCTGCTATTTATTACCCACGACCTTCACGCTGCAGCGCAGCTTTGCAAGCGAGCCGTAATTATTGAGCGTGGTGTCATGATCGAAAGCGGCGCGCTGGACACTCTGATTACAGCTCCTCAGCATCGTTTCACTCAGCAACTGGTAGCCGCCGCCCACAGCGTATATCCGACCGAACTAACGAATGCGGCCGAGCTAATGCCCGTTGACTACTTAAAGAGTGCCTAGATGCAGCGCGCAACCCTTTTTAATGGCCGAGTCGTTTTAAATGACCTCGCGGTAGTGAGCGAAAAAACTGCTTTCCTCTCGGCACGTGGGCTCAATAAGAGCGTTTCACTGCCTCGCGAGGTGTTCTGGCGGGCAGGCGAGCGCAAGCAGGTAATGAGCGATATCGACCTGGCGCTGTATCCCGGCGAACGCGTGGGATTGGTGGGCCTATCCGGCTCGGGTAAAACCACGTTATTGCGCTCACTTTTAGCAATTGAAGCCCCCGATACCGGCTCGGTTACCTGTCAGCAGAAAGCTGTACGCCCCGCCTCTACGGCCAAGCTCAGGTGGTACCGTCAAGCGGTTCAATATATCCCTCAGGACCCGGCTTCCTCGCTTGACCCGCGGATGAGCGTTCGCGCCTTGGTCGCCGAGCCGCTGATTAGACTCAAGGTTGATTGCGATCCGGTTGAACGCGCTTGCGAAGCGTTAGAGCAGGTTGGTCTGGATGCGCATTTTCTGGATCGCAAGCCTCATGAGTTGTCTGGTGGTCAGGCTCAGCGAGTAGCGATTGCCCGCGCCATTGCTACTCGCCCGCGCTTTTTATTGGCCGATGAGCCGCTCAGCGGCCTCGACCTGCCGGTTCGCACCCAGGTTATCAACGTACTCAAACAGCTTTGCGATGAGAACGGCACTGGACTGTTGATGGTGTCGCATGACTTATCAGTCGTTGCCAAGCTGTGCCAGCGCACGCTGGTGATGGATGACGGCAGCATTGTTGAAGACCGCCCCACCGCTGAGCTATGGCGTAACCCTCACCATCCGGTCACGCGGGACTTGATTAATGCCGTCTCCCAACTGCCTACCTGTGCTTATCCAGACTGCAACGCCGCTGAGGTAGAAGCACTCTTATAAACGTGCGAGGTAAACCGCCAGACACTTTTTAACCCCATTCGCCCGGCACAGCGCTTAGGCATTGACCTAGCGCGTTTGGGCAATCGCTTGCCTGTTAGTCACTTTACTTAGGAGAGTTTTCAATGTTACGCCGCCCGCTTCGTCTTTCCCTACCCTTTGCCCTGGCTGCTCCTTTACTGCTTGCCGGTTGTTTTGAAGAACAGCGCGACACCATCTCATCGGATGTTGGCCCGCGTATTAATGTGGCCATGCTTCAGCCACCCCGCTCGGGGTTAACGCCGCTATCCGACGATGCGTTTAAGCTGTCGCGCTGGAGCAATGCAGAAACCCTCATTCGCCTGGATGCCAACAGCGACCCCCAGCCATTTCTGGCCACCGAGTGGCAACAACTTGACCCGAAAACCTGGCGGTTTCTCATTCGCGACGGCGTAGCGTTTCACGATGGCACAGCGCTAACAGCCAATGCCGTGGTGAATTCGCTCACCGCAGCCACTCAGGCAACCCCGAAGCCGCGCATTCTAGACGGGGTCACTATGACCATCGAAACCGATGGCGATAACGCGGTGATTGTGCACACAGAAGAAGACGATCCGCTGATTCCTAACCGGCTTTCCAGCCCACAGCTGGCGATTTTAGCCGCCAAAGCCTACGGGGATGATGGCCGGGTCAATCCTATCGAAGCAGGCACTGGCCCGTTCGTTTTGAAAGAGATCAACGGTACCACCAGCGCCAAGCTTGACCGCTTTGAGGGTTACTGGGGCGAGCCTGCGGCAGCGGCCGGTATTGATGCCGACTACGTACCCGATGGTACCGCGCGGGCAGCGTCATTAAGAACCGGCGTGGCGGATGTGGTTGAAGCTATCCCGGTATCGCAGGCCGCTCTTCTCGACCCTGAGCGTGTTCATGAAGTGCCTATGCCGCGTACCAATACGCTCTATCTCAACACTCAGTCTGGTCCGCTGGCTGACCCGGCTCTGCGCGCGGCGATACGTGAAGCGATTGATCGCCCGTCGATTGTAAACACCGTCTATGAAGGCCGTGCCGATATTGCCGAGGGCTTGCTAGGCCCGGCGCTTGCCTGGGCGAGCGGTATTCGCACGCCGATAGAGGATCTTACAGCGCCCACCGCGCCGAACGGTACCGAGATTACCCTAGCCACCTTTACCGACCGCGCAGAGCTTCCCGAAGTCGCCGTTCTGCTGGAACAGCAGCTAACCCGCGCCGGCTTTAACGTTCGCCAGGAAGTGCGTGAGTACGCGCATATCGAAGCAGACGCACTGGCGGGTGAATTCGATGCGTTTATTCTCTCTCGGGCGACGGTACTCGACTCCGGCGATCCGGTGGCCTACATGTTTAGCGACTTCGCCTGTGCGGGCTCTTTTAATATCGCCCAACTGTGCGACCCAGCCGTAGATGAGGCGCTAGCCACCGCTGCCGTTCTGCCCACTGGCGAAGCACGACGCCAAGCGATTATCGATGCAGAAACGGCCATTTTGCGTACCGATGCGGCGATTCCCATGCTGCATGAGCGCGTTATTCAGGGCGAATCGGCACGCGTTGCCAATGCCGAACGCGATCCGCGCGAGCGTATGCTGATCACCGAAAAAACCATGTTCAACAACGATAGCGAGTCCTAAGGGCACATCACGAATGACGACCGCGATACCGTTGCGCTTGTGGCGCCGCCTGCGCATTGAACCCTTTATCCCGCTGATCTCGCGCCTGGTAACATTGGCGGGCGTGGTGGTTCTGGTCGGGCTGCTGCCGTGGCTATCAGGACGGGACCCGGCGCTGAGTATTCTGCGAGCGCGTTCTGCCGAACAAGAGGCAACGCCCGAAGCTTTGGCAGCCATTCGTGCCCAGCTTGGCCTTGAGCTTGGCCCGCTTGAACAGCTGCAAAGCTGGCTGATAGGGTTAATGCGTGGCGATGCGGGCAACTCCTGGATATCTGGCGCGCCCGTACTGCCGGGCATGTTAAAAAGCGCGCAGGTATCGGTCACGTTAATGGCGTTTGGCATGCTGGTAGCAGTTATCACGGCCACTCTTATTTGCGTGCCGGTGGTTCGTCGCGGCCTTAACGGCCGGGTCAGCCGCTCATCCGGCGCGGTTGGCGCAACGCTGACAGCTCTGCCTGAGTTTTTGCTCGCGTCCATACTGCTGGTCATTTTTGCCGCCTGGCTCAACTGGCTGCCACCTTACGGCTGGCGCGGTTTAAGCTATGCCGTACTGCCTGCCTTGGCGCTAGGCTTACCGGCAGGCGGCTTGCTGGGTCGGCTGTTTAGCGATGGCCTGGCGACGACGTTTACCGAGCGCTGGGTGGCCACCTGGAGCGTGGCGGGTTTTTCACGCAGCCGGATTACCTTGGCAACACTGCGACGAACCCTACCTAGCCTTATGCCTCAGGTGGGCATGGTGATGGTAGGCTTAACCGGTGGTGCGATTGCCGTCGAGCAGGTGTTTTCTATTCCAGGGCTTGGTCGGGCAACGCTGGGAGCAGCAGCGGCGCAGGACATGCCTGCGCTTCAAACCGGGATTCTTATTCTACTGGTGATTGCGATTGTGCTGGGCAGCTTGGCCAACATTGGCCGCGCGCTGCTGCTAGGGCGTGCGTTTCGGCTGGGCGCACTGCCGGTGGCGCATAGCGAGCGACATGCCCAGCGAGGGGCATGGGTAGTACCCTCGGTGGCCATCGCCCTGCTATGTGTGCTGGTGGTTGCAGGGATGACACGTGACCCGTTTAGCTCATTGTTTATGCGTCTTGAGCCGCCAAGCTGGGCACTGCCACTAGGCGCGGACGGAACGGGACGGGATATTCTGGCACGCGTTGCTCACGGGGCGCTTTCCACCATGGGGATGGCCGTTGCCGTTGTCTGCTTGTCGCTGGTGCTCGGGCTTCTCATGGGCTTGGCGCCAAGGCTTGCAACCGGTCCGATTGAAATCACCAAGGCTACTCCGCCCACGATTGCGGGGCTTATCGTGGCGGGGCTGGCAGGGCCTAGCGCCAGCGGCGCCATTATTGCCGTAACAGCGGTTGCCTGGGCACCGCTGGCGGCCCATACGGCAGCGCTGGTTGCCGAAGTCAAAGCCCAACCCCACGTGCGGATTACGCCTATTTTAGGCGTCGGCCATTTTCGCTTGATGAGCCGTTATGTGTTGCCAGCAGTACTTGGCCCGGTGTTTCGCCATGCCATGCTGCGCTTACCAGGAGTGGCGCTCGCCCTTGCGGCATTGGGCTTTCTGGGCCTTGGCCCACGCCCGCCGTCACCTGAGTGGGGGCTAATACTGGCCGAAGGCATGCCCTATATCGAGCGTGGGCCCTGGACGGTGCTTATCCCTGCGCTGGCGCTGATTCTGCTTTCCATCCTCGCCGTATCGCTTTCAAGCATTGTCGGCGTCAGGAAAGTATCACGTTGACTATATGGAGCAACCATCAGTGGAATTAGCCTGTAATCCCGTTTTGCTTTTAGCACGTTTTATATAACAATCTGGATTGCTGTAAATAGCAGGCTATTCGACACAAAAACAGGCGCCTCCTGCATCCTATGACTAGCCCACGCTCGAGCGAATGCTCCGTTGTTGTGCTGCTGTTGTTATTACCGTTGGTAGGTAATTAGCGCAATTTTGCATATCAATTAACAGGCGTTATTAGCTCATTACCTTCTGTGAAGGCAAGAATATTGGCGTACTGCAAGTCCCCCATGGATTCGCGCGTATTAATAGTACCCGAACCTTGATGGGGCTGAAGCAAGACATTTTCTTGATCGCACAACCGCGGATCTACATGCGGCTCAGTTGCAAAGACATCAAGCGCAGCGCCCGCTAAAAATCCGCCTTGCAGACGCTGAATTAGCGCATCCTCATCAATCACCGTGCCTCTGGAAACATTGATCACAACGGCATCGCTAGGTAATGCACTGAGTACCTCAGCCGATACGAAATGGCGAGTTTCATCTCCACCCACTATCGTTACAAACAGAACATCCACCGAGCGTGCTAGATCGATGGCATCGGCATGATAAACCCAATCAGAAGGTACTTGTTTGGCCTGACGTGATTGGTAATGCACGGTGGTTTTGAACGCTACCATGCGGTCAGCAATTTCCTTACCTATCCGCCCCATTCCTAATATGCCAACACGCAGACCGCTGGTATGTGCATTCAGCGGAAATGAGCCAATACGCGCCCAGTCTCCGCTGCGCACCCAGCGATCACCAGCAATAAGGCGACGCTTGAGGGCCAAATACATTCCGACGGCCAAATCAGCGACATCATCATTTAGCACGTTGGGCGTATTAGTCACCGTGATACCGCGGCTCGTAGCCGCGTCGATATCGATATCGTCGTAACCCACACCAAAGTTGGCAATCAGACGCAAGCTGGGAAGCGCATCCATTTCAGCAGCACCAAAAGGTGAGTGACCATGACAGGCAACTGCTGCACAGGCCTTCCGCTCGTCGCTAGCGAGCCTCATCAACTGCTGCGGAGTATCAACAGAGCACGTGGTAAAACGAGTTTCTAGCCGTTCACGCTGTTGGGGAGAATAAGCACCTACTAGGATTATATTAGATCGGGGCATATATACAGTTTCATCCTTCTGAATAAGCATTAACGGGCACCGGCAGCAACAATGATTCGATCACTTGTTAGCTCGATCAAGTAACCCTTCTCGTTCGATAGCAAGAGTCTGCTCGCGCGTACGCCGGTGCAGCACGCCTAGCGAGGTTAGTGCCGTATCCGCATCGGCCTCAGCGATTGCCCGCATGATTTCCACGTGGGGCAGCCCCGTGTCAGCTAGGCCCAAATCCGCGAACTGTGACAAGAAAAAGCCAATTCGGCGTGATACTGCATGCAGTGGCATGATGGTCTTAGCAGCAACAGCGTGCCTGGCTGCTTCACACACTCGTTCGTTAAAACGCTTATCAATCTGTGAGAAAGCTACGTTATCGGCACTTTTTAAGGCCTTTTCGGCCTGATCGGCCATACGCAGGAACTCTTGCCGTTGGCTATCGCTAGCCAGTTGGCTCGCGCGCCTGATAAGCAACCCTTCAACATGCTGGCGAACGTCTAAAGCCTCAAGAGCTGTCGTCGTATCAATCGGCTGGATAAAAATCCCCTGCCTGGGCAGAACGCTAAGCAAATAGTCTTGCTTAAGTCTTAATAGCGCTTCCCGAATGGGTGTTCGACCCATATCGAGCCGCTCGCAGAGTGCCTGCTCCGTCAGAATCTCTCCCGGTACTAGGGTCAATGTAACGATCATCTCTTCGATGATCGTATAGGCCTCCTCTGCACGCGAGAAAAGCGTTGATATAGTAGAACCGTAAGATCCGTTCATGTTGATTTAACTCTGCCTTTATTGCGACGTAGAAGCGCTAGCAAGGGAGGAACCACCCAGATAGCGATAGTGATTACTGCTAGAGCCAAGGCGATAGGACGACTGAAGAAGACCAGCATATCGCCATTTGATTTTACCAATGTATTAAGAAAATTCTCTTCAACGATGGGAGCCAATACGACGCCGAGAATCGCTGGCGCAAGCGGAAAACCATTTTCTTCCATGAAAAAGCCAAGTATACCGGCGCACAGCATTGTCACGACGGCAAACACCGTATTCTCCACCGCGAACGCACCGATAATGCAAGCCGCGATGATTAAGGGCATTAAAATCGTTCGCGGCACGGCTAGAATGTGCCTGAAAATACGGATCGCAAGATAGCCAAACGGTACAATCAGAATATTGGCGAGTAAGAAGGCAAGAAATACTGCGGTGATAAGATCACCTTGCGTCAGAAAAACGGTAGGCCCTGGGTTAAGCCCTTTCATATAAAGGACGCCTATAATCACAGCTGTCAGGCTGTCACCAGGAATACCAAACACTGTGGCCGGGACGAGAGCTCCACCAATCGACGCATTATTGGCAGCACTGGCTGATGCTATGCCATCGACGATTCCAGTGCCGAATTTTTCCGGGTGACGGGATTGTTTCTTCGTGCTGGCATAAGCGATATAAGAGGCAATGTCAGCTCCAGCCCCCGGAATAGCGCCGACCAGAGTCCCAATGCCGCAACCCTGCAGTATCTGAAACCCCATGCGCTTAATCTCAGACAGCACTCCCCGAAAAACATCATCTAACTTGCCTACCGGTGCAAGCTCATCGCCCTTTGGCGACAGCGCAAATCGAAAGACTTCTGATAAGGCAAATAAACCGATGAGCACCGGTATAAAGCCTAGCCCGCCGGAGAGATATTCCGTGCCGAAGGCGAAACGAGGCTGTCCAGATACCGGGTCAAGGCCTACCATTGCAATCAACAAACCAAGGCTTAAGGAAACAACTCCCTTAGCGGTTGAGCCCTGAGAGACGGCAATCGCTGCGGTCAGACCCATGCAAGCCAACCAGAAATACTCAACTGAGCTAAACTGCAGGGCTAAATTCCCTAATGAGGGCGCTGCAAAAATCAATACGATGCTGCCGAATATCCCACCTATTGACGAGCATACTAAGCCTGTTCCCAGAGCGAGCCCTGCCTGCCCCTTCTGAGTCATTCTGTAGGATTCATCAACATAAGCTGCGGAAGCTGGTGTTCCAGGAATACGTAACAGTGCGCCGGGAATATCTCCCGAAAAAATACCCATAGCGCAGAGAGTGACAACGCCTGCTAGCGCGGGCACAGGATCCAAGAAGTAACTGACGGGAACCATTAGGGCGACCGCCATCGCAGCGGAAAACCCGGGAATAGCACCAATCACGAGCCCATAAAGAGCGCACGCGAGCATGACACCAAGTGTTGTGGGCGTGAACAATAACGCTAGAGCATTCATTACCATGTCAGAGTCCCCGCGAATGGTGTTAACAGGCCCCAAGGCAACTGCACCGACATTAACTGATAAAAAAAGCTATGGAAGGCGATGCTACCAATAACAGCAATGCCCAGATCTCGACCAAGACGGCGGTGGAAATAAAACAATAATGAAAAAAGCACCAGCGGCATCGTTACCAAAAAACCCAGAATTTTGACGGTAAAGATATAAAAAAGAATAACGGCAATCACAAAGCCAATGGTTAATAGCGATTTCCATACATCCTGATCACTATCGATGCGCACCCAAGTAGCTATCTTGCCTTGGCTGGAAACAATCCGCTTCGCCAGTACAGACAACCCACATATAACAAGCACAATACCGATCAAGGTAGGAAAGAAGCCCGGCCCATAATCGATAAACTGCAGTGTCGGTAACTGTTGAGCAAAAAAAATGACCATGCTGCCGAAGCAGATAATGAGTAGCCCACTGATACTGTCGTCGAATTTCAAAGCGATGACTCCAAGTACGACTGTCTGAACTGCGGCGGCACTTAGGCATGCCGCCGGCGAATGACAAGCAAGAATCAGTTGCTTTTGACTAAACCGATGGTTTCGATGAGCTCGCGTACCGAGGCCTGTTGCTCGTTCATAAAATCGCTGAACGTAAGGGCATCACGCCACTGAATACCAAAACCGCGATCAGTCATCTGTTGGCGCCATTGATCGTCGTTCACGATTTCATGCATAGCGCTTTCAAGCCGCTCGACGATCTCATCAGGTAACCCTTGGGGAGCCACTAGTCCACGCCAGGCTCCCAGCTGCAAGCCTATGTCGGTAGCTTCGGCCAGCGTAGGAACGTCAGGGAAAGCTTCCAGCCTTTCATCACCCATCACTACTAGCGATTTGATGCGCCCCGCCTGTATCAAGGGACTAGCCTCAGGCAGAGAAGAAGGAACAATATCGACACCGCCAGCAGCAAGATCCTGCAATGCAGCGGCAGCCCCTTGACCTGATACAAAACGCACCTTTGATACGTCAACACCGTACTGATCCATCATTGTTGCAACAGCCATGGGCCAGGAGCCCCCGCACCCACCACCGCAGGCAATAACATAATCCTCTGGAGACTGCTGAATATCATCCAAAGCCTGCTCGATATTCTCCCAAGGACTGTCGTCGCGAACCTGGAAGCCAGCCGGATCAAAGTTGAACTGTGCAATAGCAGTAAAGTCTGCTGCATCAAAGTCGGCCTGCCCCATCGCCGCGTAATGGGCGAAATTATAAAGAACCCCCAGCGTATAGCCGTCGGGATCAGCATTTTTGATTGAGGAAAGACCTATTACACCTCCCCCTTGCCCCTGATTAATTACATTGAAGGGTTGGCCGAAATATTCCTGAAGCCTTTCAGCCAACATTCGCCCGGTCTGATCGGTACCGCCGCCAGCACCCGAAGGAACGACAATATTGACAGGTCGTTCCGGCCATTGAGCCAACGCCAGAGAGGGAATAAGGCCAGCAATAAGTAGCGCCGATGCTGTTAGAAAGGTTGTTTTGCGCATAGTCACACTCCTTTGATATATCACGATATATAAAGCTTTTTAAATGCACTATGTCAAAGCAATGAAGCTTAAACTTTAGTCTTTGAAGCAAATTTCAGTCGTGAAAAAAACATCCATTAAACGGAACAAGCAATTGATTTAGTTAACTATTAATATTATCAATGTGATGGAGGTTTTTTGAAGAATGGCGGCAAATGCTTTGCGGCAGGAATAATATGTAGAGGCTCTATAGCTTCATGGTTATTTTCAGAGAGCGGAAAGTCAGGCAAGACTCTGGCGACTAGCTCATAACTCGCGAGTAGCCTAATAGAAAACGGGCAGCCCATGGGCTGCCCGTTTTGCTTTGCGCATTAACGTGAAACGATCACTTAATACGGTAATACTGCCAGCGTATTTATTCTTCGCCAGCCATCTGCATTTGGCGCTGCAGGTAGTTCTGGATACCCACCTGTTCGATCAATTTCAGCTCAGTTTCGATGTGGTCGATGTGACCTTCTTCATCGGCGAGCAGGTCGCGCAGCATATCGCGAGTAACGTAGTCTTTTACGCTTTCACAGTAGGTGATGGCTTCAATGTAATCGTTGCGGCCATCGTGCTCGATTTTTAGATCGCTTTCGAGCATCTCTTTAACGTTTTCACCAATGTGCAGCTTGCCCAGGTCTTGCAGGTTGGGAATGCCTTCTAGGAATAGGATGCGCTCGATGATCTTGTCAGCGTGCTGCATCTCTTCGATGGATTCTTCGTACTCCCACTTGGCCAGTGCTTTCAGGCCCCAATCTTTGTACATTTTGGAATGCAAAAAATACTGATTAATCGCGACGAGTTCGTTACCAAGCGCCTTGTTGAGATGCTCAAGAACTTTAGTATCACCTTTCATAATGTCACCTTTTCAACGGTAATGCTGATGGTTAAGCCAGTGTTTAAGTGGCCTTTAAATAATGCGATCAAGCAGTTACGTTAGAGAAGGAGTATAGACGCACATAGCTACACTCCCAGCTTTCCTGAGAGTATAGATAAGGTGTTTAAAAGTTCAAGCAAATCATACATTTGCAAACGATAACTCTAACAAGAGTGATTCGCGTCACACGGCGTAAGCAAGTCCCATATCGGCTTCTTGACGCGCTTCTTGTACGGCATCGCGGGTAATAGATTTGGCATAGCACGCGCACTTACCGCACTGCGTTGCGCAGCCGGTTGCTTCGCGTACTTCCCGCCAGCTGCGCGCACCGTCGCTTACCTGCTGACGAATCTGATGATCGGTTACTCCCTTGCACACACAAACGTACATGGTGACACCTCATATAAGCTATGAGATGAATGTAAATGATTCGTATACATCTTATCAAGTAGAAATGACTGCTTTTTGGGAGGCATTCGTCTTAACACACAGCTGCCTCTCGATAACATATTGGCGCCGCGACATTTTTTGCAGGCAATAATTTTCGCCTAATTATTATTTTTCGGCGCAAATTCGACCGCGTTAGCCTTTTGGCAGTACGACGGTTTGCGTTTTAGACACAATATCTGGCCAGCTACGTCGTTGTGGGTCGAACAGCACCCACAGATAGCCTAACCCAAGCGTCAGCAGCGATAGCCACGCAACGCCGCAGCGAATGAGGCACTGCGTCACGCTCAGTGAATAGCCCTCTCGCGTTTGCACACGCAGCCGCCATGCCTGCATTCCCAGAGTCATGCCGCCGCGCGTCCAGGAGAAAACAAAAAACAGGCTGACAAACACGACCAGCATGATTCGCAGGCTCCAAACATCGCAGGCGGTGGCGCCAATGTCTTCAGGCGACTGGCCCAGCATATAGCGGAAAAACATTAGGTGAACCACCGTCACTGCAATCCAGATTGCCGTAACCAAAAAGCCGTCGTAGAGCATGGCGCCTAAGCGGCGGCCTAGGCCTGCTGGCCACGCATCACCCAACTGAGTAAAGCGTCGCGTGCGCATCTTGCTAACCGTTGCGGCGTAAGAAATAGATCCCGACCCCGGCACACACAAGCGTCGGCACTAAGACGGCCCACACGGGTGAGAATCCGAAAATCGTTGATGCAGGCGCCAGTAGGTCTTGCACATATTTAAAGCTGAGGCCGGTAATTACCCCGTAAAACACGCGGGTACCCGCGGCCACGGTGCGCAGCGGGCCAAACACGAACGAGGCCGCAATCAGCACTAATGAGCCCATGGTGAGTGGCATTAGCATTTTCTGCCAAAAATACAGCAGTGCCTGATCATTTTGCAGACCTTGATCAGCGAGAAACTTCGCGTAGTACCAAAGCTCACTGGGCGCCTGGCTTTCTATATCGCGCAGCAAGCGCTCAAGCTGCGTGGGGGTAAAGGACGTTTCCCACCCCATGCTTGCGGCCTGGTCGGACTCAGTGTGATTATCGAAGATGCGCGTCGTAGAGACGTTTTCCAAACGCCAGGCGCCGTCTTCCCAAAGCGCGCGCTGGGCATAGGTGGCTTCCACTAGCTGCCGGTCATCAAAGCGGTAGCGGGTTAAATCAAGCACCACATCATCAGCACGGATCGCCCCGAAGCGGTAGACGCTGTCGCCCTCAATCTGCCAGCCACTGCGGCTAGTCAGCATCGTGCCTTCGCCCTGAATCTTTTCTAAGCGCCACGCCTCAGCGTGTTGTTCGGTGCGCGGGCTGACGTATTCAGCCACCAGCAACACCACGACGATCACCAGCAGCACAGGCTTCATCACGCCCCACACAATACGTGCGAGGGAGCGCCCAGAGGCGCGCATAACGGTGAGCTCGTTATTAGAGGCCATGCTGCCCAAGCCAATTAACGCGCCAATTAACACTGCCACCGGGGCATATTGATAGAAGCGCCACGGCGTACGCATCAGCAAGTAAAACAGCGCATCAAGGGCAGTATAGCCAGCCTGGACGTCGCCTAAGTTATCGATATAGGCAATCGTAATATCCAAGCCCAACAGCACGAACTGAACCACAACAATAGCCGCCAGCACGTTGCGGGCGATATAGCGGTCCAGGCGGTCAACCATCAGCAGATTCACCATCAGCGCATTCCCTTACGTTGCGAGTGCCACAGCAGCAGCAGGCCCAATCCTAAAAACAGCCCATGTACCGGCCATACACCCAGCGTGGCGGACCACGTTTCACTGCCGATGGCGTCGACCACCGCAAGTAAAAGGCTCAGATACGCGACGTATAAAAATACCGCCGGTAGCAGCTTGCCAAAACGCCCCTGACGGGGATTAACACGGGAAAGCGGCTGCGCCATTAGGGCTAATATAAACACCATTAGCGGGAGCCCTGCACGCCACTGCCACTGTGCCTGTGCACGCGGGCTTGGATCATTCCATAGCGCTGGCGTAGTGGCATACTCCAGGGAATCCAGCGACTGCCGATTACTGTTTAGCCCTAAACGCAGCGTATAGCGATCAAAGGTGAGCCGTTCAGCGCTTTGCTGCCCGGGGGTGACGCCATAGCGCTCGCCTCTATCTAGCACCAGAAAACGGCTGCCCGTATCGATCCGGGTTTCCTGATAGCCAGAGGCGGCACGGGTAATATAGTCGTGGGTATTTTCATCGCCGGGCTGATTCTGCTCGTGCACCAATACATCCTGCATCTCAGTGCCATCACTGGTAAAGCTGCCTATGTACGCGGTGCGGCCGCCACCAAACTCCTGAAAGCGCCCCGGTGCGAGCACAGACACATCCAAACGGCTGCGCTGCTCCTCCAGTACGGTTTCCGTTTGCAGCGCGCCATAGGGTGTCAGCCATAGGCTGCACATGCCTACCAGCACCGCGACAACACTGGCCGGCAGCAGCGTTACTTTCAACAATCGCGTCGGGCTCATACCGCAGGCGACCATGACAGTGATCTCACTGTTCATGTAGAGCTGCCCGTAAGCCAGCAAAATGCCTAGAAAAAACGACAGCGGCAGTATCAGTTCCATAAAGCCAGGCAGGTGAAACATCATCAGGCTGCCTAAAATAGTGACGGGAAAGTCACCCTCCGCCGCATCTGCGAAATAACGGATAAAACGGCTGCCCATGATCACCAACAGCAGAATGCCGGCAACCGCCGCCATGGTGAGTAACACTTCGCGAGTTAAATACCGAAATAAAATCAACGCGCTCTCCGGCTAGTCGTGCAGGATGCCATGCAATACCCGCATGGCTTGGGTACACTAATGAAACTATTCTCACTGCCTTTTCAAATTCAAAAGCAACGAGGCATTATCCCGAATCCCTCGATGCTTGTCTTGTTGGAGACGTCATGGAATTTTCCGTTCAAACTGCTAATCCGGCCAAAACCGAAACCGCCTGTCTCTTAGTGCCGGTTTTTAAAGGTAGTGACCTACTGCCCAGCGTCGCCAAACTGGACGACGCTAGCGAGCGTCTGATCGGCCAATTGATGGAGCGCGGCGACTTTGATGCCTCGCTAGGCAGCGTACTCATGATACCGTTTGCGCCAGGCCTCGGGGCACAGCGGCTGTTATTGGTCGGCTTGGGCGAACGCGAAAAATGCCAGGAAGCGGCCTACATTAAGGCGCTGGATGCCGCCATGGCCGCGCTGGTGAAACTGCCCATTGATGAAGCCAGCGTCATTTTTAATGATATACCTTTAACCGACCGCGACGCGGCCTGGAAAGCTCGTAAAGTATTAGAAGCCGCTGAGCGGGCTATTTATCGCTTCGATCAGTTCAAATCGACGCCTGCGCCAGCCCCCAGTCTTACCAAACTCACACTCGTCATTAGTGACGCCAGCACGCAGCCTATCGTTCAGCAAGGTGCTCTAGTAGGCAACGCAATTGGCCAAGGCATCAACTACACCCGCACGCTAGGTAATCTGCCTGCCAATATCTGCACCCCCAGCTACCTAGCCGAGCAGGCGCAGCAGCTAGGCCGCGAGTCAAACAGTGCGCTGGACGTTGAGATTCTCGATGAAGAGGCGCTCGAAGCACTGGGCGCACGCTCATTACTGTCCGTAGGTCGCGGTAGCAAAGAGCCAACCCGCCTGATCGTAATGAAATATACCGGTGCTGAAAACGCTGAAGACGCGCCCCATGTGCTGGTCGGAAAAGGCATTACCTTCGACACCGGCGGCATTTCGCTCAAGCCTGGTGAAGGCATGGACGAAATGAAATTCGATATGTGCGGCGCCGCCAGCGTCTTCGGGACCGTCAAAGCGGTACTGGCGATTAAGCCAAAGCTCAACCTAGTCTTTATCGTTGCCGCCGCGGAAAACATGCCCGACGGCCATGCCACCAAGCCTGGCGATATTATCAAGACGATGAAAGGCTTGACCGTTGAAGTGCTCAACACTGATGCAGAAGGCCGCTTGGTGCTATGCGATGCGCTGACCTATGCCGAGCGCTTTACGCCGGCAAGCGTGGTGGATATCGCCACCCTCACTGGCGCGGTGATTATTGGCCTGGGCCACCACGCCACCGGTCTGCTTTCCAACGACGACGATTTGGCACTCGACTTATTAGATGCAGGTGAAGCCGCGTGGGACCGCGCGTGGCATTTACCGCTGTGGGACGAGTACCAGGAGCAGCTAGACTCTAACTTTGCCGATCTTGCCAATATTGGCGGTCGTCCAGCGGGCACGATCACCGCAGCGTGCTTTTTGTCACGTTTTGCCGATCACTTCCCCTGGGCACACCTAGATATCGCAGGCACCGCGTGGCATTCCGGCAAGCAAAAAGGCGCAACGGGTCGCCCTGTTGGCCTATTAACCCAGTACTTGCTTGATCGTGAAACCGACACTCAGGTCGAAAATAGTGACGCTTAACGCCTCGTTCATGCGTGAAACGGTTGCCTTTCTGCGCCGCAACCGTTAAACCTGGATATATCAAGCAGCACCGAGCCGAGGCTCGGTGCTGCTGTATCGAATTCACCATCGTATCCAACCGTGCCCAACCCTGGGCGTGGTTCTAGCGGAGACAAATAGCCGTGCCCACTGCAAGCTTTGAAACGGGTTTTGAAACGAGTTTTGAAACCCTGCCATCCAATCAGCCGATGGCAGATGATATTCGTGGCAATATCCTAAGTAACCCAGGTTTTGGCAAGTATTTCACTGACCACATGGCCCACGTTCGCTGGACCCAAGACGCCGACTGGCACGGCCATCAGGTGCGTCCGTATGGCCCGTTGATGCTAGATCCTGCAGCGTCAGTGCTGCACTACGGCCAGGAAATTTTTGAAGGCATTAAAGCCTATCGCCATGCTGACGGTTCGATCTGGACGTTTCGTCCTGAGAAAAACGCCGAGCGTTTTCGCCGCAGCGCGCGTCGTTTGGCACTCCCAGAACTCTCCGATGAAGACTTCATTGGTTCGCTAAAAGCGCTGCTGGCCCAAGATCATGCTTGGGTCCCCACGCCCGCCAGCACCTCCGACGAGTGCAGCCTTTACCTACGCCCCTTTATGATCGCTTCTGAAGCGTTTTTAGGCGTTCGCCCGTCTCAAGAGGTCGATTACTACGTGATCGCTTCACCAGCGGCGGCCTACTTTAAAGGCGGCGTTGCGCCGGTATCGATCTGGCTTTCCTCGAACTACAAGCGCGCGGCCGCAGGCGGCACTGGCTTTGCCAAGTGTGGAGGTAACTACGCGGCGTCCTTAGCTGCGCAGAAAGAAGCTGAAGCTCATCAGTGTGGCCAGGTTGCGTTTCTAGATGCTGCTGAAAACAAGTGGGTTGAAGAGCTGGGTGGTATGAACCTGTTCTTCGTGTTTAAAGATGGCCGTTTGGTAACGCCACGTTTAACCGACACTATTTTGGAAGGCGTGACCCGCAACTCGATACTGACGCTGGCCAAAGAGGAAGGCTTAACGCCAGAAGAGCGCCCGATCAGCATTGATGAGTGGCGCGAAGGCGCAGCGTCGGGTGAGATCATCGAAGTCTTTGCCTGCGGTACCGCCGCAGTGATCACCCCGGTGGGCGAGCTGGTTTCCGAAAACGAGCGTATTCGCCTCAAATCTGCCATTGAAGGCGCTGGTGACAGCAACGAAGTCGCTATGCGCATTCGTAGCAAGCTGCTCGATCTGCAGTATGGCCGTAGTGAAGATACGCACGGCTGGCTAACTAAGCTGGTTTAACGCCGAAGCGCTTCTTCTCGCCGCCGCATTCTTTGCGGCGGCGTCGTTTGGAGCCGCTTACTCTAGACCCGACTTATCTGGAATCGCTATGGCGCGCATTGATTTTTACATCCTGCCCGACACGACCCTAGAAGCCCGTTTGCAGTTTGCCTGTAAGCTCGCCGAGACCATCTGGCGTAAGGGCTATCAGCTGCATTTGCACTGCGAGGACAAAGCGCTCGCTGAGCAGGCCGACAGCGCGCTGTGGAATTTTCGCCCCGATGCCTACCTGCCCCACGCGTTGGAAGGTAGCGAAATGGCCGCCAGCGTGCCCATTACGCTTGGCTGGCAACAGCTTCCGGTACCTGCGCAAGAGACTGCGCTGCTTAACCTGCACCCCGACATTCCCGACGGCGTAGAAAACTACGCGCGGATCGCCGAGATCATCAATCAACACCAACAAGTGCTGGTCGCCAAACGCGCCTGCTGGCAGCGCTATAAAGAGCTCGGCCATGAAGTTGTGCCGCATAAATTGGGGTAATGGCTGAACGGCACCCATAAACACGTGACCCCGCACTTGGCGGGGTCATCAGCAGAACCAGGCAATCTCTGTCAGTACGTCGTCGCCTTAGCCTCCCTGTTGCTGCATCTGCTCCTGCATCTGTTGCATTTGCTCCTGCTGCTGAGCCATGGCCTCATCCAGTTGATCGCGCTGCTCCTGAGTGAAAACGCCTTCGATCTGAGACTGTATGATAATGCTATCCGCGGTCATCTCGGCCGTTAGGTCACCAAGACGCTCTGCATCCGCCCGAATGGCAGCTTCGTCGTAATCAGGCTGAACGTGCTCACTGAGTTGCTGTTGCAACTGCTGGGCTTCCTGCTCATTGGCACCAACGTCGTCTTGCATCTGGGTCAAAAGGTTGCTGAGTTCTTCCTTCTGCCCATCATTCAGATCCACCATTTCGTCGAGTTGGTTAACCTGGTCATCGACACTGGGGGCACCACCACCCATTTGCTGAGCCATAGCGGGCACACTGAACACCAGGGCGGCGACTGCTGGAACGAAAAGTTTAGCTAACTGCATAAAAACTCCAATTGCGTACAAAATGAATTTCCTCCCCGGCACAATCCTGGCGGGTCTTGCGGTACTCTCGCTCTCCGACAATGCTGTTTTCAAAAAATTCGTCGCAATGAAAAATTGTTGATTACCATTAGGGGCCTTGCCGCGCCCGTTACACTATTGGAGACTCAAACGTGCTCACGCGCTACCCCTTGGCCGTTATTGTCATCGCCCAGCTATTTGGCACCTCGCTGTGGTTCAGCGTTAACGGCGTTGGCCTGGCGCTCCAGGAGGCCGTAGGCCTGAGCGAAAGTGATCTGGGCCTATTAACCATCGCCGTTCAAGCCGGCTTTATTACCGGCACCCTACTAATGGCCACCACAGGCTTGGCCGATCGTGTCCGCGCCAGCCACCTGTTTGCGATTTCAGCGGTGCTGGGCGCATTGATCAATGCCGCCTTTATTGGCGTCGCCGAGAGCGTGACGCTCGCCGCAGTGGCGCGCTTTGCCACCGGGCTTTGCCTGGCAGGCATCTATCCGCTCGGCATGAAGCTAGTCGTGAGCTGGACGCCAAGCCATGCTGGGGCGGCGTTAGGCTGGCTAGTCGGCATGCTGACCCTAGGCATTGCGTCCCCACACCTGCTGCGCGGTTTAACGCTGCATCTTCCCTGGCAGTGGCCGCTGCTGCTGGCGTCACTGCTGGCACTGGTCGCCGCACTGATGATTGCTCGCTTGGGCGTTGGCCCTCACCTACCGGCCATCGCCAAAAGCGGCCAGCCGTGGGCGGGGTTAGCAGCGTTCAAACAGTCCCGCTTTCGCGCCGCTGCGCTGGGCTACTTCGGCCACTGCTGGGAGCTGTACGCGCTTTGGGCACTGGTGCCGTTTTTAGTCGCCCGGGAGCTAGAGCGCCTAGGCGCCGCCAGCAGTGCCCAGCCGTGGCTGAGCTTTGCCGTTATTGCCTTGGGGCTACCCGGCTGTGTGCTGGCGGGTAAATGGAGCCGTCATATCGGCAGCGACAGAGTGGCCTGTATCGCATTGGCGGTTTCTGGCGCGCTGTGTTTGATATACCCGCTGCTTGGCAACGCCTCGCCCTGGCTGCTTTTAGCGCTGTTAGGCATATGGGGGATTAGCGTGATTGCCGACTCTGCCCAGTTTTCAGCATTGGCCAGCGCCGCCGCGCCGCCTGAACGTTTAGGGGCGGCGCTGGCGATGATGAATGCCATTGGCTTCGGGATTACTATTCCCTCCATTGCGCTGGTCACCGCACTGTGGTCAAGCCAGTCGCTAGCGGTCATTTGGTGGCTGCTGCCAGGCCCGATTCTTGGACTCATCGCGATGCGCACCCGAAGCACCTGACGAGCCAGCACCTCTCGCGCTATACTTGTGCACATTTTTTGCCAGCCGTGAGCCGACTCCCATGGAAAAGACCTACCAACCCGAGCAGATCGAAACCCGCTGGTACGAACGCTGGGAAGCCGACAACCGTTTCGCCCCTTCCGGTAAGGGCGCGCCTTTTTCGATCATGATCCCCCCGCCTAACGTCACCGGCAGCCTGCACATGGGCCACGCGTTCCAGGACACCATTATGGATACCCTGACGCGCTGGAAGCGGATGCAGGGTAACAACACGCTGTGGCAGGTAGGCACCGACCACGCCGGTATCGCCACGCAAATGCTGGTGGAGCGTAAACTCGCCGCGGAAGAGGGCAAAACCCGCCACGACTTAGGCCGTGATGCGTTTATCGATAAAGTGTGGGAATGGAAGGAAGAGTCAGGCGGGCAGATTACCCGCCAGCTGCGCCGCATGGGCGCAAGCGTAGATTGGAGCCGTGAACGCTTCACCATGGACGACGGTTTCTACACAGCAGTACAAGAAGTATTTGTTCGTCTTCACGAAGAAAAGCTGATTTATCGTGGCAAGCGTTTGGTCAACTGGGACCCGACGCTGCACACCGCCATTTCTGATTTAGAAGTAGAAAACAAAGAGCAGCAAGGCAGCTTCTGGCATTTCCGCTACCCGCTGGCAGACGGTGTGCAAACCGCTGATGGCAAAAACTACGTGGTAGTCGCCACCACCCGTCCTGAAACGCTGCTCGGTGATACCGGTGTAGCCGTGAACCCAGACGACGCCCGCTACGCCTCATTGATCGGCACCTTTATTGAGCTGCCGCTGGTTGGTCGGCGTATTCCGATAGTGGCCGACGAACACGCGGATATAGAAAAAGGCTCGGGCTGCGTCAAGATTACCCCCGCCCACGACTTTAACGATTACGAAGTCGGCAAACGGCATAACCACCTGCTGATTAACGTTTTCTCCAAAGATGCGGCGATCCTTGAACGCGCAGAAATCTTTGACCTGAAGGGTCAGCCTCATCCTGACGAAGATGCCAGCCTGCCTGCCAAGTACGCCGGCCTGGATCGCTTCGAAGCGCGTAAGCAAATCGTTGCGGACATGGATGCACTTGGCCTGCTGGAGCAGGTAGAAGCCGTTAACAACACCCTGCCCCATGGCGATCGCTCAGGTGACGTGATTGAACCGCTGCTCACCGACCAATGGTTTGTGGCAGTGGAATCTCTCGCCAAGCCTGCCATTGAAGCGGTGGAAAACGGCGATATTCAGTTCGTACCCAAGAACTACGAAAACATGTACTTCGCCTGGATGCGCGACCTGCAAGACTGGTGTATCTCCCGCCAGCTGTGGTGGGGACACCGCATTCCAGCGTGGTACGACACCGAAGGCAATATCTACGTTGGCCGCAGCGAAGAAGAAGCACGTGAGAAGCACGGCCTTGGTGCCGACGTGACGCTTACCCAAGACGAAGACGTGCTCGACACCTGGTTTAGCTCGGGCCTGTGGACCTTCGGCACTCTCGGCTGGCCAGAACAAACGCCAGAGCTTGAGACGTTTCATCCTTCCAGCGTGCTGGTCACCGGCTTTGACATCATCTTCTTCTGGGTTGCTCGGATGATCATGATGACCCTGAAGTTCACCAAGCAGGTGCCGTTCAAAACGGTGTATGTGCACGGTCTAGTGCGTGATGGTCAGGGTCAGAAAATGTCCAAATCCAAGGGCAACGTACTCGATCCCATCGATTTGATCGACGGCATCACCTTGGATGAACTGCTCGACAAACGCACCGGCAATATGATGCAGCCGAAGCAGGCGAAGGCCATTGCCAAGGCAACTAAGGACGAATTTAAAGACGGCATCGAAGCTCACGGCACCGATGCGCTGCGTTTTACCTTCCTCTCCCAAGCCACCACAGGGCGCGATATCAAGTTTGATATGAACCGCTTGGATGGCTACCGCAATTTCTGCAATAAGCTGTGGAACGCCTCGCGCTATGTGCTGATGAATGCCGAAGGCGAAGATTGCGGGATAGACGGCAGTGACGTTAAGCTCTCTCTGGCTGACCGATGGATTATTTCGCAGCTGCAGAAGGTTGAGTCTCAGGTCACTAAAGCGATGGATGAATATCGTTTCGACCACGCCTCACAAGCGCTGTATGAATTTGTCTGGAACGAGTACTGCGACTGGTATCTGGAGCTTTCCAAACCGGTGATGTGGGACGAAAATGCCACTGCAGAAGCGAAAAGAGGCACCCGCCGCACGCTGGTGCGCGTACTCGAAACGATTCTGCGCCTCGCCCACCCGATGATGCCCTATATCACCGAAGAGATTTGGCAGCGCGTCGCGCCGCTGGCGGGCGTGTTTATGGGTGAAGGTGCGTCGATCATGCTGCAGTCTTGGCCGGAAACCGACGCAAGCAAAATTGACGATCAGGCAAGCCTGGATATCGAGTGGCTGAAAGGCGTCATCATTGCCGTGCGTAATATCCGCGCCGAGATGAACATCTCCCCCGGTAAACTACTCGACGTGATGCTCACCAAAGGCAAGCCCGAGGACATCGAACGTCTGGAAAGCAACCGTCACTTCCTGTCTAAACTCGCCAAGTTGGAAAGCGTTAGCTGGCTTGAAAACCCCAACGACGCACCGCTTTGCGCCACGCAGCTTGTGGGTGATATGGAAGTGCTGGTACCGATGGCAGACTTAATCGATAAAGATACCGAGCTGGCCCGCCTAGCCAAAGAGATCGAAAAGCAGGATAAATTCATCGACGGCATCGAGAAAAAGCTCGGCAACGACGGCTTTATCGCGAAGGCGCCGGTTGCCGTGGTCGACAAAGAGCGCTGCAAACTCGCGGAACTCCAAGCCACCAAGCAGTTGTTGGAAGAGCAAAAGGTGAAGATCGAGGCGTTGTAAGGCTATTCGGGCGCGCTGAAAACGCTAAGCCTAGTATTGAAAACGGCGCGCCCTCTTTGAATGGGCGCGCCGCTTTTTTGGCTTTAGTACTGAGTTACTTTAGCACTGAGTTGCTTACGGTGTTTCTTGCTGGTCATCCAAGTGCTCAACGATAGCGTCGAAAAACACCATGGGGTCAACGACCTCTTTACCCACGGGTTTGGGCTCGGCGGCGTTCTGGGCGATGACTATATTGTGGGCCGGATTGATGTAGACGTACTGGCCTTGAATGCCCACCGCAGAAAATGCCTGGTCTTCTCGAGACTGCGGAGTCCAGCCGGTCCACCACATGTAGCCGTAGTCTAAGTCATCGCCGCCTTCCAATGTTTTGGGCGTAGACGCCTCCTCCACCCACCCCTCAGGCAGTAAGCTCTCGCCATCGATGACACCGTCGTCGAGAATAAACTGGCCGAAGCGGGCATAGTCACGAAGCGTCGCACCAATACCGCTGCCGCCAATTTCTACGCCATCCGGCGACTCAAGCCACCAGGTCGCATCACTTTGCATGCCGTAGGGCTGCCACAGTTTCTCCGAAAGGTATTCCGCCAAGGGCCTGTCGATAGCGCCGCGGATAAACTCGGCAAGAATCTGCGTTTCACCAGTGCTGTAGTTGTTGATCGTGCCGGGCTCAGCGGCTCGTGGCAGCTCTGACATTACCTCCATGGCGCCACCCGGGGTCTGGGCGATCTGGGCACGCAACAATTCCCGGCGGTCCGAACTCACATCGGTATAGGTCTCGTTCCAGGCGACCCCCGATGACATCATAAGGATGTCGCGCAGACTGACGCCGTCATAGGCACTGCCTTCCAGTGCTGGCACGTAGTCCACCACCTGGGCATCGAGGCTCTCGATCAGGCCATCCTTGATTGCCATGCCCGCAAGCGTTGAGGAGATAGATTTGGCCACAGACATCGACATCCAACGCGTATTCTCATCGTTACCCCGTTGGTAAGTCTCATAAACGACGTCGCCATCTTTCATAACCAACAGACCCGCAACGCTGTTCAACGCCAGGTAGTCATAGAGATCATATGTTTTATCATCGCTCTCAACGGAGAGTCCCTCCAAAGAAGCATCAGAGGTCGGCAAAGGGCGAGGAGACTCTCCTGCGGCAATAGTCCGCGAAGGGAACAATCGATCGATATTCCGAAACGTATTGACGGCCATATCCGGCGTTAAGTGGCCACTGTAGACGTCTTCCACGTCGCCAATGGGCTCTTCGGCGTGACGATACTCAGCGCCAATCACGCCGTTGGAAAGTAGCAGGCAGATCGGCAAAACACCCAGCACGCACCAGCGCTTCCGACGTTCTATCGCCCTTTCTTGCAGAGCATTTCGGCAACTACGATTAATGGGCGTGAGCTGTACCCATGTGATATTCAGCATCTCGGTTCTCCTAGCATGTTGTATTTTGCGTCCTGCTATCGCAGCTTAACTACTTTTTCTTACCAACCGTGTAAGGTTAGTCTCAAAACTCTGACTTACTAGCATCGCTGATTCAGCAACGACACGGACTGCTTTATGCCGACACCTATCGAGGCGCGACTAGAGGCGCTGGCAAGCGAACTTAAGCGGGCAGGGATTTCGTACCGCAAGCTATCGCCGATGGCGGATACCGGGCTTGCTCACGATCACGTATGGGTTCACCGCAGCGATGGTGACGACTGGGTGGCACGACTGCCAAAGCAGAGCCAAATGAACCTGCCACCACAAGAAAACCTGGCCTACCAAGCCGCCTGTTATCAGCGCGCTAGCCCAGGTGGTCATATGCCAAGGTTTTATGGCACCTTGCCACCCAGCGATACCCTGCCACGCGGCGGGCTATTGGTCGAGGCTATCCGTGGTCGCTTAGCCCAACTGCCGGATGATCTACCCGCCATTGCGGATGCCTTGGCGAGCCTGCATCGCCAACCGCTGCCCAGTCTCGCGGCGCGAAAACCGCTGCTTGCGCCTGACGACCCGTGGCAAGCAATGGTCACTGAAGTGCGCCAGCAGGCTAACTGGCTGAGTGATGCCCAGCTTTCAAGCAAAGTCACGCAACGCATTCAGCAAGAACTGGATATGCTCTCGCCCCGCTTGCGCGATGCCACGCCTACGCTCATTAGCTTTGATACTCACCCTGGCAACTTTTTAATCCGTGACGATGGCCGCGCTGTCTTAGTGGATTTGGAAAAGTGCCGCTATGGTTTACCGGGCATTGATCTTGCGCATACCTCGCTTTATACCTCGACTACGTGGGATATCAATAGCCAAGCGGTACTGTCGCTGGGCGAGGTGATTACGTTTTACCGCCGCTGGCAAACCGCCATGGACGAAACACCCAGTGCAGAGACCTTGGTCGCTTGTCGTCGCGCCACCTGGCTCTGGTCGCTGACATGGTGCACCAAATGGCGAGCCCAGCACTTAAACGCCAAGGATGCCCAACAGCGCGGTGAAGACTGGTCGGCGGAACTCACCGATGCGGCCGTCATTGAGCACGTCCGTGATCGCGTTGAGCATTATCTATCCTTACCCATTATTGACCATGTTCACAGCGAGCTGCAGTGCTTACAGGCCTCCCTGTAGCGCTTTACGCTTTTTCTATTGCCAATCCTAAAATATCAGTCCCCACGAGGTGTGCGATGCCGATGAACCGTAATTCCTTTCGTGCCACTATTGCCATGGCGATGATGCCCATGGCTGTTACTGCCATGGCCAACCCCGATCCCAACGATTGGCAAAGCGTAACGGCGCAAGCTGAAGGCCAAACCGTGTATTGGAATGCCTGGGGCGGCGAAGCACGTACCAATGCGTATATCGAGTGGGTGGCACAGCAAGTTGACGAGCTTTATGGCATCGACCTAGTTCACGTCAAGCTAGGCGATACGTCAGAATCGGTGTCACGGGTTTTAGCAGAGAAACAGGCGGGCAATGACGACGCAGGCAGCGTCGATATGATCTGGATTAACGGCGAGAACTTTGCCGCGATGAAAAGCAGCGACCTACTGTTCGGGCCTTGGGCGGACTCACTGCCCCACTACCCGCTTACCGACCCAGACAATACGCCTGCCGTGCGTTACGACTGGACGATTCCCGTCGACGGGCTAGAGTCCCCCTGGAGCAGCTCCCAGGTAGTGTTTTATTACGATACAGCGCTGGTAGAAGACCTCCCTCACAATATGCCAGAGCTTCTGGACTGGGCTAAGCAACACCCTGGAGAGTTTACCTACCCACAGGTGCCTAACTTCCTGGGCAATGCGTTTATTACCCAGGCCCTGCTGGAGCTAGTCGACAACACAGATCTGTTCTATGAACCGATGCAAACAGACGACTTTGACCAGGCCACCGCACCTCTTTGGGCGTATCTAGACGAGCTTCATCCACAGTTATGGCGTTCGGGCAGGGCCTTCCCCTCTAATAGCGCCGATTTACGCGGCTTAATGGGCGACAGCGAAATTGGCATTGCCCTTTCGTTCAGCGCCACGGAAGCATCGGGCGCTATCGCCAACTATGAGCTTCCCGAAACGGTACGCAGCTATGTTCACGACAGCGGCATGATCGGTAATATGAGCTTTATGGCAATTCCTTATAACGCCGAGCACAAGGCGGGTGCCATGGTGGTGGCCAACTACCTGATGTCCCCCGAGGCTCAGGCGGAAAAACACGATCCTGAAGTGTGGGGCAGTGGCACTGTATTAGCGATGGAGCAGCTCACTGACGAAGAGCGTGCGCTGTTTGATGGTATTGACCTAGGCATTGCCACACTCCCGCCTAGCGAGCTTGGTGAAGTGCTCGGCCAGCCGCATCCCAGCTGGGTGGATGCCCTCGCTGACGCGTGGCAACAACGCTACGTGAACTAAGCCATGCTTTTTCTGGCGCCCTGGGTATTGATAAGCGCGCTGGTGGTGCCGTTAGCGGCGGGCCTTGCGATGATCATCCTTCCGGCGTTTGGCTATTTGCCGGTACTGGGCGGTGAAACCTTTCACTTTGATGCCTGGCGGGCTCTTTGGGCGTACCCAGGGCTTCACCGCTCAATACTGCTGAGCTATGTGAGTGGGCTGATCACCACCCTGGTAGCGCTTAGCGTTGTGGTACTGTTCCTGGCGGCCAACCGTGGCACTTGGTTAGACCGCAGCATTCGACGACTGGTCTCGCCGCTACTAGCGATTCCTCATGCGGCAGTGGCGTTTGGTTTAGCGTTTCTTATCGCTCCTTCCGGGCTGTTTGTACGATGGATATCGCCTGGGTTGACCGGCTGGGAACGCCCACCGGATGTGTTGATCGTCAATGATCCTTGGGGGCTCTCATTGATGGCCGGGCTGATGCTTAAAGAAGTGCCTTTTTTACTCTTGATGTGCCTTGCAGCCCTCCCCCAGCTAGGCACAGAAAAGCGCTTAATGATGGCGCGCTCTCTGGGCTATACGCCCACGATTGCCTGGTTAAAAACCGTGCTGCCCTCACTTTACCCGCTGATTCGGCTGCCGGTGTATGCAGTGATCGCCTATGCCACGTCGGTTGTCGATATGGCGCTCATTCTCGGCCCCACACTGCCGCCAACCCTTAGCGTGTCGATTCTTAGCTGGTTCAATGATCCGAATTTGGATCGACGCTATATGGCCTCTGCAGGGGCGGTATTGCAGCTTGGGGTCACTCTGGCGGCGCTATTAACCTGGTGGCTGGGCGAACAGTGCATCAGGCGGTTCAGCCATTACTGGCTAGTAAATGGTGCCAGGAAAGCTGGCTCTACAACTATCGCCATTAGCGGCCGTATGTTGTTAACAACGACAACGCTGCTGGTCATCAGCGCGATAGGAGGGTTGGTCGTATTTTCGCTCGCCGGTTTTTGGCGCTTTCCTGATGCTTTCCCTGGCACTTTCACGCTGGATCACTGGCAACGCATTTTGCCGAGTGTGATAACACCACTGATGAATACGCTAAGCGTGGGGCTTGCCTCAACGCTCATTGCTGGCGTACTGGTCGTGGCAACGCTTGAGAACGCTGTGCGTCACCACTTGCCGGTTAGCCGCTCCCAGTGGCTGCTGTATCTACCGCTTATCGTTCCCCAGGTCGCCTTTCTATTTGGCTTAGTCGTCGCGGCGGAGAGTATGCGTATTCGCCCCCAGTTAGCATTAGTGATTGTGGCGCATTTACTGTTTGTGGCGCCTTATCTTTACTTATCGCTCTCTGAAGCGTATCGGCGTCTTGACCCGCGCTGGGTACAGGTCGCTCATTCCCTTGGAGTAGGGCCATGGCGTGCGTTCTGGCAGGTGCGCCTGCCGCTGCTATTGGCCCCGTTGCTCACTGCCTGCGCGGTCAGCTTAGCGGTCAGTATCAGCCAGTATTTACCCACGCTGTTGCTGGGCGGCGGGCGTATTCCTACGATTACTACCGAAGCGGTAGCCATGGCTTCTGGGGGCAATCGGCGCCTCATCGCGGTGCTTGCCTTACTGCAAGCGCTGCTGCCCTTTATCGGTTTTAGCCTCGCTTTATTGATCCCGCGATGGGTGTGGGCGAAACGGCGCACTATGCAAGGAGTGGTATGAACGCCAATCCCAGGCTTCACATCAAGCAACTGACTATCTCGCTAGAGAGCGAGATGCTGCTCGCTATCGACCGTGTGATACCACCGGGCGACGTATTGACCGTGATGGGCCCTTCCGGCTCGGGCAAGTCCACCCTGCTGGCTTATCTGGCGGGCTTTTTGTCACCCGCCTTCACTGCCTTGGGCCAGCTCTACCTGGATGAACAGCGCCTGGACACACTGCCCGCCGAGAAGCGTGGTATCGGGCTACTGTTTCAAGATCCACTGCTGTTTCCACACCTGAGCGTCGGCGGCAACCTACGCTTTGGGCTACCTCGTCAGAGTAACGATAAACACCGGCAAATCTCGCATGCCCTTGAACAGGTAGGCCTGGCAGGCTTTGAAAAGCGCGATCCCGCCACCCTTTCCGGTGGCCAGAAAGCACGGGTAGCCTTAATGCGCCTGCTGCTTTCGAAGCCGCAGGCAGTACTGTTGGATGAGCCGTTTTCAAAATTGGATACGGCACTACGTCAGGAGACGCGCTCGCTGGTATTTGGCCAGCTGCGCGAGGCTGGCCTGCCTACACTGCTGGTTACCCACGACCGCGCTGATGCCGACGCTGCAGGAGGGCCGGTCATTGAGCTTGGCTAAACAACTGCCTCGGCTCAGCATCATAATGCCGGTGCTGAACGAAGCCGCCAGCATTAAGAATGCGTTGGAACCACTGCGCACACCGAACGCTGCTCAGCAAATCGAGGTCATCGTAGTTGATGGCGGGAGCAGCGATGACAGCGTTCATATCGCCAGGCCGCTGGCAGACCATTTACTCAACAGCCCGGCCGGCCGGGCGACGCAAATGAACGTGGGCGCACAGCAGGCGAGTGCACCTACGCTATTGTTTCTGCATGCTGATACTCGCTTGCCCGAGGGCGCCATGGAGCAGATAGCCCAAGCGCTAACAACCCATGCCTGGGGCCGCTTTGATATTCAGCTTAACGGCCACAGTGGCTGGCTACCCGTGGTGAGTTGGATGATGAATAAGCGCTCGCGGCTCACCGGCATCGCGACCGGCGATCAAGGCATCTTTGTACGCACCAGCACGTTCCAAGCCATGGGCGGCTTTGCCGAGCAGCCGCTGATGGAAGATATTGAGCTGTGTAAGCGGCTCACTCGCGCATCGCCTCCCGCCTGCCTAACGGCAAAAGTGATAAGCTCAGGCAGACGCTGGGATCAGCACGGCGCGTTGAAAACCATCTGCCTGATGTGGCGGCTGCGCTATCGCTACTGGCGCGGCGTTAGCGCCACTCAGCTTGCCAAGGAATATCGCGATGCCCGCTAAGATGCCTATTCAGCGCAAACCGCTGCCTCATTTGCACCTGCTGGCCAAAGCGCCGCTTGCTGGGCAGGCAAAAACGCGCTTGGCACCATTGCTGGGAGAAAGCGGTGCGGCCAATGCACACGCTGAACTGGTGCGCCACTGTGTTGCCAACGCCTGCGGGGCACTGCCCGCTGAGCAGATTACGCTATGGACGGCGCTTGACCACACCCACCCGCTATTTATTGAGTTGCACAATCAATACGGCTTGGCGTTACGCCCTCAGCCGGACGGCGATCTAGGCACTCGGGTTCGCCAGGCTCTCAACAGTACGCCGGGGCCCGCCATGCTGATGGGCAGTGATTGCCCCAGTATTACCAGTGCGCTGATTACCACCTGTGCACAGCAGCTCGCCCGCTACGATGTGGTCATTTTACCCGCGGAAGACGGCGGCTACGGTTTTGTCGGCACCCAGCAAGATTACCCTGCACTCTTTACCGACATCCCCTGGGGAACCCACACCGTGCTGAAAACCACCCAGCAGCGTATTCAGGCGATGGGGCTGCAGGCCGCTTATCCGGCAACCATCTGGGATGTAGACCGTCCAGAAGATTGGCAGCGCTGGAAAGCGTTAGCGCTTTCCGTGTAAGGAAACAGATTCTGTTCTAACTGAGTGAATCTCCCTCTTTATATAAAAGCAGTTAAACGCAATATAAAAGCAGTTAAACACAGCATGCTTACTCCCGCCCCCTGCCCCTGGAGCTTATCGTGACCCGACAACGTTTGATTCTTGCCGTGCTACTGGTCATTGCCATTGGCGTGTTTTTTCTGAGCGGTGCCCACCAGTGGTTCACGCTAGAAACCCTTAAGGCGTACCAAAGCGACTTTCAAGCGGCGTTTAATCAAAATCCATGGCAGGTGGCGGGACTCTTTTTTGCCGTCTACGTGGTGATGACCGCCCTTTCGCTACCGGGTGCCACGCTGCTCACACTGCTTGGCGGTGCGCTGTTTGGTTTGGGCTGGGGGCTGCTCATTATCTCGTTTGCCAGCACGCTGGGTGCGACGTTAGCTTTCGTACTCTCACGGTTTTTATTTCGCCAACCGATTGAAAAACGCTTTCCGCGCCAGTTTGAAGCGGTAAACCGCGGCGTTGAGCGCGACGGCGCTTTTTATCTTTTTATGCTACGCCTTGTGCCGGTGTTTCCATTTTTCATGATCAACCTGGTCATGGGGCTAACGCGGATTAAAACCGTGACGTTTTACTGGGTGAGCCAGCTTGCGATGCTGCCGGGCACGGCGGTTTTCGTCAATGCCGGTGGCCAGCTGGGTGAGCTTGAGAGCCTGGGCGGCATCGTTTCCCCGACGCTGTTAGCCTCGTTTGCGCTGCTGGCGATTTTCCCCTGGATTGCCCGGCGCATCGTGCTATTAGTGCAGCAACGCAAGGCCTACCAGGGCTTCACCCGCCCCCAGCGCTTTGATTATGACATTGTGGTGATTGGCGCAGGCTCAGCGGGGCTGGTCACCAGCTACATCGCTAGCGCCGTGAACGCCAAAGTGGCTCTAGTGGAAAAAAATAAGATGGGTGGCGATTGTCTGAATACCGGCTGCGTACCGTCTAAAGCGCTGATACGCGCCGCCCGCGCAGCCCATGAGATTCGCACCGCGTCACGCTTTGGCGTCAGCGCCAGCGAACCAGAGATCGATTTTTCCAAGGTGATGGGGCACGTTCATCAGGCAATTCGTGATATCGAACCCCACGACAGCGTAGAGCGCTACAGCAGCTTAGGCGTGGAAGTGCATGAAAATCACGCCACGCTCATCTCGCCGTGGGAAGTCCAGGTCGGCGATAAAACGCTGACTGCCCGCCATATCGTGTTGGCCACCGGGGCACGGCCACGTATTCCAGCCCTGCCGGGCATTGAGGGCGCCCCCGTTTTAACCTCAGAAAACCTTTGGTCGCTCACGGAGCTACCCAAGCGCCTAGTTGTACTGGGGGGTGGTGCCATTGGCTGCGAGCTGAGCCAGAGTTTTGCTCGCCTGGGCAGCCACGTCACGCTGGTAGAAGAAGCTGCCCAGCTGCTGGGGCGTGAAGACCATGACGTTGGTGAACTGATTGAAAACACCTTGGCTGGAGAAGGCGTCACGGTGATGTCCCATACCAAGGCATTCGAAGTGATAAGTGATGCCGCTGGCTACCAGTTGGCCGTTGAGCATCAAGGCGAACGCACGCTGCTCGCCTTTGACTATCTATTAGTGAGTGCCGGACGCCAAGCCAACCTTGAGGGCTTGGGGCTAGAAGCGCTGGGTATCACTACCACTCAAGCGGGCACGCTGGAGCTTAACGAGCGGCTGCAAACGCGGCTTCCTAATATCTGGGCCTGCGGTGATTTAGCCGGGCCTTATCAGCTCACCCACGCTGCGTCACATCAAGCATGGCACGCAGCGGTCAACGCACTGTTTGGTGAATTCAAGAGCTTTGCGGTGGACTACCGTGTTATGCCCGCCGTCACCTACGTTCAGCCTGAGGTGGCCAGAGTAGGGCTGAATGAGAAAGAAGCTGAAGCAAAGGGTATTGCATTTGAAGTGACTCGCTATGCGATGAGCGAGAGCGACCGCGCCATTGCCGAAGGTGCCACTCAAGGCTTTATCAAGGTACTCACCGCACCCGGTAAAGATAAAATTCTCGGCGCGACGATTGTGGCTGAAAATGCTGGCGAGTGGCTGGGTGAGTTTACCCTCGCCATGAAGCATGGCCTGGGGCTTAACAAGCTGTTGGGCACTATTCATCCCTACCCCACGTTAGGTGAGGCGGCCAAGGCAACGGCAGGCGTATGGAAAAATGCGCATAAGCCCGAGCGGGTGCTGGCGCTATTGAAACGCTACTTCAACTGGCGGCGCGGTGACGCAAAATGAAGCAGCTGCTGCTGATCGGTGCAGGCCATGCCCATGCCTTTGTGCTGGAAGCGTTTGCAAAGCGGCCAGATCCAAACATTGCCATTACCGTTGTCAGCGACAGTGCTTTAGCAGCTTACTCGGGTAGCGTGCCGACATGGCTAGCAGGTGAATGTACGCTGCGTGAGACTCAGATCGACGTGGCGGCACTGTGCCAGCGCGCCAATGCACGGCTGCTGCTTTCTTCCGTTCGCCACATCGACACGCTATCGCGTTACGTAACGCTGGCAAATAGCGACCGGATTGATTTTGACATTGCCTCGTTCAACATCGGCTCCACCCTCGTTCCACCTCAGCAGCATGGCGAACGGCTGCCCAAGCTGATGGCGATGCGCCCGTTAAGCTCGCTACATGAGCGCTGGCAAGCCTTACAGGCGCATGTTCAGCACCTGCCCAGCGGCGGCGTTCAACGCGTTGTCGGCATTGGCGGCGGTGCGGCAGGCTGCGAAACGCTGATGAGCGTGATGGCGCAGCTACGCCACCAGCGTGCAGATATTGACTGGCAGGGGCATCTGCTCAGCGCATCTGATCGACTGTTGCCCGGCGCGGGACGCCTGCCTCGCGGCCTAACTCAGCGTGCGCTATCACGCGCGGGCATTAGTGTGCACACGCAAATACGCGGAGCCGCGCTGGTTGACGGCGGCGTTTTAACGCACTGCAACATGCTGATTCGCGCAGATATCGTGCTATGGGCAACCGGCGCCGTTGGCCATCGCTGGCTAGCAGAGTCGGCATTACCGCTGGATAAATATAACTTTATTCGGGTAAACAACACGCTAGAAGCCAGCGATCAGCCGGGGATTTTTGCCGCCGGTGACTGTGCCGCGCTAACGCCAGCACTGCCTAACGCCGGCGTTTACGCGGTGCGCATGGGGCCTCATCTAGCAGAGAACCTTCGCCGCGCTTGCCACGACGAGCCGCTGACGGACTGGCAGGCGCCGAAGCGCGTCCTGGCACTGATTGGCACCGGCGATGGCCGGGCCATTGCCAGCTATGGTCACGCTGGCATCTCAGGCCGATGGGTTTGGAAATGGAAAAAGCGGATCGATGCGCGCTTTATCGCACGCTTCAATCCGCCTAATAAGTAGTGCTCAGAACAGCCTACTTGCCTTCGCGCCAGCCGCCGAGCACTCGGCTGTCCGGACCAAAAAAGACCAGCCGATCATGATCAATTAAATAACGGTAGGCCGTTTCCATCATATCCGTTACCCGCTTTGCATCGGCCATTTGGGGGCACGCCATGCGGGTTGTCGCTAATTCGCTAAACGCTATGCGCTGGCTATCGCCAAGCGTCACTTCACCGGTAAAGCGGTTGCAGCCATCATAACCGCTGACCTTGCCGTCCTTTGCAATCTGGAAATAGGGCGTTTCCGACATGGACAGCCGCTCGTCAGTGCCAACCAGCAATAGATTCCAGCGCTGCTCAACGATAGGGCCTGAGAGCGAAGAGCCGCTCATTTGGCCTCCCCCTGCAGAGCTCGGCCCTGGGGTGCTGCTACAGGCACTTAACAACAGTGCGGCCGAAGCAAGCAGCGGCAATAAACGCCAACCTTTCATGGTCATGATGATCCTTTCCCTCTTTAGCGATTAAGCTTAACGACGATCAGCAGATAGATGACCCGCGAATGGATTACCAGCTACCGCTATTTTCCATAGAAGCCCAGGGTTCTTGCGGTGCTAACGCATCGCCTTTCTGCAGCAGCTCTACCGAAATACCATCCGGCGATTTAACAAACGCCATATAGCCGTCGCGCGGCGGACGGTTGATAGTGACGCCGTTATCCTGCAGGTATTGGCAAAGCGCGTAAATGTCATCGACACGATAGGCTAAATGGCCGAAATTGCGCCCACCTGAATACTCTTCTGGGTCCCAGTTGTAGGTCAGCTCTAGCTCAGGCGCGGTCAGCCGCTCTGAACGCTGCTCGTCCGCTGGCGCCGCTAGGAAAATCAGCGTGAAACGGCCTTGCTCATTTTCTTTGCGACGCACTTCCTTGAGGCCCAACAAGTCGCAGTAAAAATGTAGTGATGCGTCTAAATCGCTAACCCGCGCCATGGTATGAAGATATTGCATAACGACTCCTGTGAATAATTCATCTTAGCCATGCTTTACAAAAGCGTGACAACAAGACCAAAACATTGCAACGCTGTACAATGACACCATAACGTTTATCTTAACTGGGTTTACCCGACGGAGAAACCTGTGGATTCAGTCACTCAAGCCGCGCTGGGTGCTGCCATTGGCGGTGCTGTGCTAGGACGCCGCCTTGGCGGCAAAGCATTACTCATTGGCGCAGTGCTCGGCACCTTACCGGACCTGGACGTGGTGTTGGATTATGGCGATGCTGTGGCCAATGTCACCGAGCATCGCGGCTTTAGCCATTCGCTGTTTGTGCTTACCGGATTAGCCACGCTAATGGCACTGCTGTGCACACGCTTTGCCCCTGCCCGCGATATCTCCTTTCAACGTTGGTGGTGGCTTTTTACTCTGGGGCTGACCACTCACCCATTGTTAGATTCGCTGACCACTTACGGCACCCAGCTATTATGGCCTCTCGACCTCCCCCCAGCCGCGCTGCCCATTGTTTTTATTATCGATCCGTTCTACACGCTGCCCCTGCTGATTGCCCTCGGCATCGGCTTGGCTTCAAGGCGGATAGCTAAAGCCTGCACCTGGGGATTAGCCATCTCCAGCGTTTACCTCATCATGGCGATAGGCGCCAAAACCGCGGTGGAGCATCGTTTAGCGCCGGTGCTAGCGGCACAAGGCCTGGAAGATGCGCCCTTACTTATCCAACCAGCGCCGTTCAGTATCGCGCTATGGCGCGTAACGCTGGTGGACGGCGATCGCTACTATGAAAGTTTGGTCAGTCTGTTTGATGGCCAGCATTCACCACATCTTGAGCCGCTACGTCGAAACGCTGAGTTAGAACAGGCCGCTCTCGCTAGCCAGCAGGGCCAGCGTTTAGAATGGTTTGCCGGCCCATTCTTACGCTACGAGACACGCTTGCTGGACGGTAAAGAGACGCTGATTGCCACCGATGTCAGGCTCGGCTTTCCAGGCTTTCACCCGTTTAGCTTTACACTCGCAACCTTAGAGGATGGCGGCTGGACACCCATGGCGGTAACCGAGCAGCTAGAAAATACGCGTGAACTGCCTATGCAAACGCTGTTACGCCTCGCCGCTCGCGCCACCGGCAACCCTTCCGCTCTATGCGCTAACGAATTTGTGGCGGATGCATGGCGAGCGGAGCCCACGGCTTATCGCTGTTAAGTTAATGCCTGAGCATTGGGCAGGGCTTATGGAGCGATACCCTGGCCGCAGCCACTGTACTGCTCGCCACCATAGGTCAGCGTGACTCGGGCGGGGAAAGGCTTGCCGCTCATGTCATCGAAGCAGGCCCCCGCCTCAATGCGAACGCGAAAGAAGGGCTCGACATCGCCATTTTCAATCACCACTCGGCCGGCCTCGTTATCCATCACGCTGACCATGTAGGGCAGTTGGATTTTATCCTCACCATAATTGAGCTCGATCATTAGCGTCGGCGTGTCGTGGGCTAACGCAATCGACCATCCTGGCTCATTGCCCTGGCCAAAGAACATGACGCCGGGCTGCTCTGCACGAGTTAAGGCATCACGCTGCTCAGCAATCGAGCACTGCAGCTGGCCCCGCGGCGTTTCCACGCGTGCCTGGTCACCGCGATTCCAGAAGCTAATTTCACCATCCTGATAGCGAGCGCCGCTGGCCACAATCGCCTGGGGCAATCGCCAAGCACCATGCAGTGACCAAAGGCGCAGGTCGCTGTCATTGGTCGCGGTGACGAGGTGCTGCTGAGCGGGCATGCAGTGCCACGCTTCAAACTGCTGCGCAGAGCCGGGAAAAAGCGCCGAGGGTAGAAACGGTGCCCGGTTTTCCAGCGTTGCCTGGTTAGCAACGGCCGTTTCGGCTGAAGGCGTTGCTGCACAGCCCGTTAAGGCGACCATCAGCCCTGTCACGACCGACGCCCATACGCGTGTTGTTAGCATGTTCATTGTACTGGATTCACTGTGATGGGTTCCCTGTATGACGGATTCTATGGCTTGCGTTGTGCCTACCCGCGTTTGAACGCTTGCAGGTCTTGAGTATCGACACTTTCTACTCGTGGTGATAACCCCTGCTCTTCGCGCTTTATTTTAAGCTGGCTTTTTTCGGCGAGACGCTCTGGATCACTATTGGCGGTACGCCCATTAAGCTCGGCTAACTGCGCCATGCCCTGATGATAAAAAGTCAGTAGGTCCAGCGCAGTGCGATTGTTCTCTTCGAGTTCACGCCGCAGCGGAGCAAGATAGCCGCTGACTTGTGACAGGTGATGCTTAAGCTGCCAAACATAGCGCACCTCTGCCATCCACGGGCGCTCACGCAGCACGGCAAATAGTGCGCTGGTTGCTAGTAATCCAAGCACAACGCCTAAGACGTTGAGCCACAGGCTGCTGCCAAAGGTAGAGGTCAGCAGCATTGAAAATAATAGACCAAAAATAATCAGCTGCCCCGCCATGGCAAAGCTAATCATACGAGCTTTGCGACGGTAGGCCTCAGGGTCGTGATGTTCTAGGTTAAATACCATAGCCAGCCTCGTTATCTTTGGAAACGCTCTTATGATACGGGGCTGGCCAGGGCAAACAAGCACTTGCGCTAAGCTAAACGCTCCGCGGCCGTTTTGAGCAGATGTTCGGTGGTTTCCCAGCCCATGCAAGCATCTGTGACCGACACGCCGTAGCGCATTGCGCCGGGCTTTAATGGCTGTTTGCCTTCAAACAGATGGCTTTCTAGCATTAGTGCGACTAGGTTGGCCTCGCCTGACTGGCGCTGAGCCAGCACATCCAGCATAACCTCACTCTGGCGACGATGGTCTTTACGCGCATTGGCGTGGCTGCAATCCACCATCAGCCGTGGATTTTGCCCAGCGTTACGCAACGCGGCAATAGCCGCACGCACGTGATGCGCCTGGTAATTGGGTTCACCGTGGCCACCACGTAATACGACGTGAGTATGCGGATTGCCTGCCGCCTGCTGGACAATAGGGTGACCCTGAGAATCAACCGCGAAGCGCTGATGTGGATGCGCCGCTGCCTCCATGGCATCAATCGCCACCTGTACATCGCCGCTGGTGGCATTTTTAAACCCCACCGCGGCGGCTAAATCACTGGCTAGCTCGCGGTGCAGCTGCGACTCTGTTGTGCGTGCGCCAATCGCCACCCAGCTCAGCAAATCGTCCAGATAAGGTGCCAGCATTGGCTGCAAAAGCTCGGTAGCCACCGGCAAGCCGCGTGCTGCAACCGCATGCATCAGCTCACGGGAAAGTGCTAAGCCACGCCCCATATCGCCACTGCCATCCAAATCAGGATCGTAGGCTAGCCCCTTCCAACCCACCGTAGTGCGCGGCTTTTCGATATAAACGCGCATCACCGGTAAAATATGCTCGCTCACCTGCTCGCTGAGTGCGGCCAAACGATCGGCGTACTCTAGCGTCGCCTTGGGGTCATGCACCGAGCAGGGGCCTACAACGACCAGCAGGCGATCATCCTGACCGCTTAAAATTTGCTGCACGGCGTGACGCTGGCGCGCAATCTGCTCACGTAGCGAGTCATTAAGAGGAACACGCTGGCGAAGCGTATCGGGGGTAGGCAGCCTTGCAGATGACGCAGTGAAGGCTGTATCGATACTAGGGTTAGGTATTACAGGGCAATTGACAGCAGAACTGATGGGCGCATTCATGATTAACTCTCCGTAATCGTACATCGATTGACTAAGTGACCACCTAGGCGAACACGATCGGAGGTGGCAGCTAGCACCGATCGCGCGTCACTAAATCGCCAGCCATAGCAATAGCCCACAAAGCCGATAGCAAAAGCGTTAGTCAGTGCGCGATAAATCATGGTGCCGCTCCTTAATGAAATAATGATGACGATCACTCTCGATACGTACAAGAACTTAAATACGTCCAAAAACGCCAAAAGCCCCGGCGGGGTTACCGACCGGGGCTTCTGTGCTTGCGGCAGGCAACCTAGTGGTGTGCCTGGTAGCGCGACGTTAGGCGTCGGCCAAGGGCACACCGTGGCTAAACCAATACCAATAAGATGCGATGCTGTTAACCCGCTCAGCGCTACGCACTGGCTGAAGGCTTTCCACGCTCACACGCAAGCCTTCAGCCGTTATCGGCTGGGGCTTAACTGTGAATGGCGTGGCGAGTCGTAGCATGCTGATTTTCCGCTGGTAATGGTAAGCTCAGACCGATAGCCCTAAGTGCTGCCGCGGTGGCGTAATGACTTTATCCTGCCTGCAAGCGTTTCAAATGGCAATACTCATGTGCTAAAAGCTTGCAGCTCAGCGGTGCCCTTCAAGTCAAACAGGGCTTAAAACTGGGTTTAAAAACGGGGTTTAAAAACAGAGATTGAGTGTGCCTAAGCCGGCTCATGCTTGGGATGCTACTTAGCCCGTGGCGCATAGGCGAACACATCTGAAAACACGCGTTCTAATGGCATGCCTTTACTTTCAAGCACGTCCAGGCAGGCATACACCATGCCTGGCGAGCCTGATAAATAAACATCATGCACATGCGGGGCAATATCCGCGGCCTTCAGGGCGTCATCAATACGCCCCTGCTGATGGCTAATCCGCTCTCCTGCCGCTAGCGGCTCCTCTAACGGAAGCTCGGTGACCGCATGGAATGAAACGTTGGAATACGTTTGCGCCCAGTGGCTGGCCAGCTGCTCTAGATAAAGATCCCGGTGCTCGCGTGCGGCCCACCATAGCGACACTTGCCGATCTGGCTGTTCGTGCAGCACCGCCTCAACCATGGCCTTCATCTGTGAAAAACCGGTACCTGCGGCGATGAGCATTAGCGGCCGCTGGCTTTGGAGATCCAGCACACATTCACCGCTCGGCAGCCGCAGCGTCAGCTGGTTTGCTACCTTCAACAGCTCTCGCAGGCGCACGGAGTTGCTTCGCTCCGGCCAATGCTGAACATGCAGTTCGATAATGCCATCCCCGCGCTCGAAGCTGGCAATCGAAAATGGCACCCAGGTGGTATCGTCTAACTTAAGCTCTAAATACTGGCCCGGTGCATGCTGCATGGCTTCGGCGCGCCCTTCAAGCGTCACGCCAAACACATCGGGATTCAAGTTCTCAACTTCGGTAACTTGGCAAGTCAACGTCCTTGCACTCATGAAAGCCTCTTTTTGCAAATTCGGTCAACTATTTAGGCCAACTATAACGCCGCACGTTTAACCGCCGTGGCGAGAGGGCGGCAAATCAAGGCCAATCCCAAGCGCTTCCCAGCGATCATCCACCCGCGCTTTAACGGCTTCGTCCATCACAATGGGGGTGCCCCACTCCCGGTCTGTTTCACCCGGCCATTTATTGGTAGCGTCTAGCCCCATTTTCGATCCAAGGCCTGAGACCGGCGAGGCGAAATCGAGATAATCAATCGGCGTATTCTCTACCAAGACGGTATCGCGTGCGGGATCCATTCGCGTGGTGATGGCCCAAATGACGTCTTCCCAGTTGCGCGCATCAACGTCGTCATCCAGCACAATCACAAACTTGGTGTACATGAACTGGCGCAGAAAGCTCCAGACCCCCATCATTACGCGCTTGGCGTGGCCAGGATATTGCTTCTTCATCGTGACCACCGCCATGCGGTACGAACAGCCTTCTGGGGGCAGATAAAAGTCGACAATTTCTGGAAATTGTTTACATAGAATCGGCACAAATACTTCGTTCAACGCTAACCCAAGGATCGCTGGTTCGTCAGGCGGACGCCCGGTGTAGGTTGAATGATAAATCGCGTCACGGCGCATGGTCATACGGGTGACGGTAAAGACAGGAAAGTGATCGACCTCATTGTAGTAACCGGTATGGTCACCAAAGGGGCCTTCCGCTGCCATGTCGTCGGGATAGATGAAGCCTTCGAGGATGATTTCGCTCGATGCCGGCACATCAAGATCCGCATGGCCGCACTTGACTAGCTCAGTACGCGAGCCACGTAGCAGCCCTGCAAAGGCATACTCTGAAAGCGAATCTGGCACGGGCGTAACGGCGGCAAGAATCGTTGCCGGATCAGCGCCCAAAGCCACCGCCACCGGAAACGGCTCACCGGGATGTTCTTTTTGAAACTCTAAGAAATCCAAAGCGCCGCCACGATGGGAGAGCCAGCGCATAATCAGGCGATTTTTACCGATTTTCTGCTGACGATAAATACCAAGATTTTGGCGCTTTTTATGCGGCCCTTTGGTAATCACCAATGGCCAGGTGACCAGCGGCCCTGCGTCGCCAGGCCAGCAGTGCTGGATTGGTAGCAAATCAAGGTCGACGTCGTCATCCTCATAAACCACTTCTTGCACCGGCGCCCCTTTGACGTTTTTAGGCCCCATGCTTAGCACTTGCTTGAAAATCGGCAGCTTGTCCCAGGCATCTTTTAAGCCTTTAGGCGGGTCGGGCTCTTTGAGAAACGCCAGCAGCTTGCCGACTTCTCGCAACGCTTCTACCGAGTCCTGCCCCATGCCCAGCGCTACCCGCTTGGGCGTGCCAAACAAGTTGCCCAACAGCGGCATGTCGTGGCCTTTGACGTTTTCAAATAACAGCGCCGGGCCACCGGCACGCAGCGTGCGGTCGCAAATTTCGGTGATTTCCAGATAAGGATCGACTTCGACGTGGATACGCTTGAGTTCACCCTGGGCTTCAAGCGCCGCGATGAACTCACGCAAGTCTTTATACTTCAAGGCACGCTCCCTGGCTGGCTACTGCGCCGCTCTAGCGGCGCTTCATCGCTTCAAAGAATTCGAGATTGGTCTTGGTGTCTTTCAGACGATCAATCAGGAACTCAGTCGCGGCGGTGTCTTCCATCGGATTGAGCAGCTTACGCAGAATCCACATACGCTGCATTTCATCCTCAGAGGCCAACAGGTCTTCACGACGTGTGCCACTGCGACGGATATTGATCGCCGGGAATACGCGACGCTCGGCCAGCTTGCGGTCCAGGTGGGCTTCCATGTTGCCGGTACCCTTGAACTCTTCGAAGATGACTTCATCCATCTTAGAGCCGGTATCAACCAGCGCTGTGGCGATAATCGTCAGGCTACCGCCCTCTTCGATATTACGCGCCGCACCGAAGAAGCGTTTTGGTTTCTCGAGCGCGTGAGCATCGACACCACCAGTGAGTACTTTGCCGGAGCTTGGTACCACGGTGTTGTAAGCGCGGGCTAAGCGAGTAATCGAGTCGAGCAGGATGACCACATCTTTCTTGTGCTCAACCAAACGCTTGGCTTTCTCGATGACCATTTCAGCCACCTGTACGTGACGCGCTGGCGGCTCATCGAAGGTCGATGCAACCACTTCGCCACGCACGGTGCGCGACATTTCGGTGACTTCCTCAGGGCGCTCATCGATCAACAGCACAATCAGATGACACTCTGGATTATTACGCGTGATAGAGGTCGCGATGTTTTGCAACATCAGCGTTTTACCCGCTTTAGGCGGCGATACCAGCAAGCCACGTTGGCCTTTACCAATCGGCGCGGTGAGATCAATGATACGCGCGGTAAGGTCTTCCGTGGAGCCGTTACCGATCTCCATACGCATGCGATCGTCTGGGAACAGGGGTGTTAAGTTCTCAAACAGTATCTTGTGCTTGGCATTTTCCGGACGGTCAAAGTTGATTTGACTGACCTTCAGCAGGGCGAAATAGCGCTCACCCTCCTTCGGCGGACGGATTTTGCCTGAAATGGAATCGCCCTTGCGCAGATTGAAACGACGGATCTGTGAAGGCGAAATGTAAATATCATCTGGACCGGCCAGATAGGAGCTGTCAGCGCTACGCAGGAAGCCAAAGCCATCCTGAAGAATTTCCAGCACACCATCGCCATAGATATCCTCGCCACTTTTGGCGTGTTTTTTCAGGATGGCGAAAATGATGTCCTGCTTGCGCGAACGGGCCAAGTTATCAATACCCATTTCACGGGCGATATCGAGGAGCTCGGGAACGGTTTTTTGCTTGAGTTCAGTAAGATTCATCGGTGTGTTAGAAAATTGCTCATGGAAGCTGGGCGCTAGGCGCCGGGAATAAGACAGGAGGCGTTTAAGTTACGCCGTGTGATGCGTTCAGACCCCGGAGAAGACACGCGCTCGAAAATGAAAGGAACTTGATTGGGCTCAGTTAATAACACTATTGATTAGTGTAATTAAGGCTCAACTCGAGGGTGCTAACAGTTGTTTAATCCGGCTCGCACAGGAGAGTGGCGAAACCAGTGGGCTATCTGACGACTTGGAAATCTGGCTGACGCTAACGAGATAAACCATGAGTAACGTCTGGGGCGACCAAGATGCCGTACTTGAACGACGAATGTAAAACGGTTTGTTACCATAACGCCGCGCTTGTGGACACACTAACAAACTAGGTCATATCAAGCCAGTAGCTCGATGGTAGTCAAGCATCGCGACAAACGCAAGTCTTTGGTAATTGACAATGGATAAAGCTCACCGCAACCTTGGCACAGATCATAAGAAGGATAGCGTATGCCCCAGGACCTTTCGACACCCACTACCGCCACTGCGGAGACAGAAAGCGTTGCGCCGCAGCGTTTTGCCGCGATTGACCTGGGCTCCAATAGCTTCCATCTTTTGGTGGCCAACTATCAGCATGAGCGCCTACAGGTCGTCGCCCGACTGGGCGAAAAAGTCCAGCTGGCAGCGGGTTTAGATGATGATGGGCTGCTCAATGAAGCAGCCATACAGCGTGCGCTGGACTGCCTGGGCCGCTTCGCGCCGTTTCTAAGCGACATTCCCTATGGCAACTTACGCATCGTCGGCACTAACGCGCTGCGCGACGCGCGTAACAGCCAAGCCTTCATTGAGCGCGCGGAAGCTCAGCTGGGTCACGCTATCGAGATTATTGCCGGTCGCGAAGAAGCCCGCCTCATTTACCTGGGTGCTGCTCACGCGCTGGCTGAAAACGGCCGCCGCTTAATTGTCGATATCGGCGGCGGCTCCACCGAGTTCATCATTGGCGAAGCCTTTGAACCCAAAGCATTGGAAAGCCTACGCATGGGCTGCGTGACCTTTTCTCGACGCTTTTTCCCCGATGGCGAGTTAAACGAAAAACGCATGCGCCGTGCTGAAATTGCCGCCCTTTCAGAGCTCGCCAATATCCAGCGCCCTTATCAGCGTTTAGGCTGGGACGACCCGGTCGGCTCAAGCGGCACGATCAAAGCTGCCGCTAGCGTGCTGCATGCTTACGGCGATACGCCTCATGAAGGAGTTATTACGCGAAGTGGGTTAAAAAAACTGCGCGAGCGCCTGCTGAAATGCAAGCAGCTGGATAAAGTCGAACTCGATGGTCTAAAGGCTGATCGCGCTAAAGTCTTTCCTGCAGGGGTTGCCATTCTAGGCGCAATTTTTGAAGCCTTCGATCTCACGCAAATGCGTTTTGCGGACGGCGCCCTGCGCGAAGGCGTGCTCTACGATATGGCGGGACGCAATAGTGCTGAAGACTCACGCTCGAAAAGCCTGGAATCGCTGAAGCGAATCTACGATGTAGATACTCGCCAGGGAGCCAATGTCGCCGACACCGCCGAGCGCTTATTTAATCAGGTACGTCATGCCTGGTCGTTGGGCCCTGCCCAGGCACGCCACTTACAGTGGGCAAGCCATGTGCATGAAATTGGCCTTGCGATTTCCCATAGCCAATTTCACCGCCATGGGGCCTACCTGTTAGAACACTCGGACCTGGCCGGCTTTTCACGCCCGGAACAGCGCCAGCTTGCCTTTCTAGTGCGCGCCCATCGACGCAAATTTCCGCTCAAAGAGTGGCAGGCGCTGCCAGAAACACAGCAGGCAAGCGCTCAAAAGCTTGCCCGACTGCTGCGCTTGGCGGTTTTATTTAATCATTCTCGACCTGAAGCGATGCCAGCGCTGCCGCTAATAAACGTCGATAGCGACAGTTTGACGATTACACTGCCGGAAAGCGATGAACCCACCCTGCTGAGCACCGACCTCGAACAGGAGCAGGCGTTTATGCAAGCCGCGGGGTTTAACTTTGCGGTTAAGCAGGTAAAGGCTGAGGAGTAAATTCGACGCCTTCAGCCTGCCAGAGCAGTCTCTCAGGAGGAGAAATCACACCAATACAGGCCCCTGCCTGCATCACCACCACTAGCCGTTCGCGCTCCCAGGGCGGCACGGATGCCTCTTGCAGCAACCGCTTTAAATCGCGCCGACCACGCCCGGGCAACTGAATCACTTCGCCCCCCTTGCGCCAGGCTACCCGCAGCCGTTGTGAGCAAGCCACCTGCCAACCTAACCGCCCCAATGGCGTTTCCAGCGGCGTTTGACCGTCCCAGAAAACGTCCCATGGCGGTAGCGATTCAAACTTTGTCATCACGTAGAGCCGCTGACGCCATAGCCGCGCCTGAACACCCGGCCACTCAACGCAGACTTCTGCACTCGCCTTAGCTGTAAGCTGCTCCAACAGGCTTTCTAAGCGTTTTTGCGGCGGCGGCGGCAAGCCTTGCTGTTGGCACAGCGCCCGCACCAGCAGCCGCTGACGCGGGCGTGAGCATCGATTAAGCGCATCGACATCCACCTGACCATCATTGGACATAAGGCCCGCTAGCTCTGCTGCCACATATTCGCCCAGCACGGCATCCGCCTCATACGCATGCGCCGCGCTATTCGCTAACGCGCGCGCGGCTCCTGGCCAGCGCTCCTGGATCTCCGGCAGCACGCGATGGCGCAGGCGATTACGATCAAAGCTGATATCGCTATTGGTAGGATCTTCACACCACGTTAGCGCTAACGAACGCGCTGCGGCGTCCAACTCGGCTCGACGTGCGCTCAGCCAGGGGCGCACAAGCGTAATGCCCTGAGATTCACGCCGATAAGGCATGCCCACCAGGCCACGCAACCCGCTGCCACGTAGTGCAGCGAGCAGAAACGTTTCTGCCTGATCATCCTGGTGCTGGGCAAGCCATAGCGCATCACCAGAGGCTAGCGTGGCGTAAAAAGCTTCGTAGCGAGCGTTACGCGCCGCGGCTTCGATACCCTGCCCCTGCACAGCCACCGTGACATTGACCACTGTCAGCGGCACATTCAAGCGTTCACACAGCGCCCGCGAATGCGCCTCAAAGGTCTCGGCAGCCGCCTGAAGGCCGTGATTGATATGAACAGCGCGAACGCAGCGATTAGCCTGCTTGCCTACCATGGCGGCGAGTGTTACCAGTAGGCACGAATCTAAACCGCCGGATAGCGCCACCCAAACAGAGCGCCCCGGCGGGGTTTCCGCCAGGGCGTCGTTAAGCAGGCTTTGCAGTGTGCTAAGCGGCTGGGGCGCCATAGCTCATTAAGCGCTTGTAGCGGCGTTCCAGTAGCGCCTCGGTGTCCATCGACTGCAAACGCTCTAAGCTGGCAGACAGCGCCTCTTTAACGCGCTCAGCGGTGGTTAGAGGATGCCGATGCGAGCCGCCTAACGGTTCTTTAATCAATGAATCGACAAACCCAAGCTCTTTTAGACGCTCGGCGGTAATGCCCATGGCCTGAGCAGCGTCAGAGGCTTTGGTCGCGCTCTTCCATAGAATCGAGGCGCAGCCTTCCGGCGAGATCACCGAGTAAGTCGAGTACTGCAGCATTTGTAGCTCGTCGCAAACGCCAATAGCCAGCGCGCCACCGGAGCCACCCTCACCCACCACGGTAGAAATAATCGGTGTTTTCAACCGAGACATAACGGCCAAATTGTAGGCAATTGCTTCTGACTGACCGCGCTCTTCGGCATCAATGCCTGGGTATGCGCCGGGCGTATCGATAAAGGTCAGAATCGGCATTTTGAAACGTTCGGCCATCTCCATCAGGCGGCACGCTTTGCGATAACCTTCCGGACGCGGCATACCGAAATTGCGGCGCACCTTCTCTTTCACGTCACGGCCTTTTTGATGGCCAATCACCATTACCGGCGCATCGTTCAACCGCGCAACTCCACCAACAAGAGCGGCATCGTCGGCGAAGTTACGATCGCCATGCAGCTCATCAAAGTCAGTAAAAACATGCTCAAGATAGTCGAGCGTATAGGGACGCTGCGGGTGACGCGATAGCTGAGAAACCTGCCAGGGAGTTAAATCCTTGAAGATCGACTCCGTCAGTTTGCGACTTTTTTCTTCCAGCCGAGAGATCTCATCCGAGAGATTTACCTGACTGTCGGAGCTGACTAAACGCAGCTCTTCAATTTTTGCCTGAAGTTCGGCAATGGGCTGTTCAAAATCGAGATAATTAGGATTCATCGGCGCTACCTGTAAGAAGCCTGATCGAAATAAGCATTGATAAAGAATGAGAGAATAAGAGCATTATCGCACCCTGATTCTGCCACGCAAGGTGAAGGCTCCGTGGTCGCCTGGCTAGCGGTAGCGAAGTTGAACACCCGCCTGGCCCTGCACATCTCGCAGCGCTAGCAATAAATCGTCGCTCGGCGCGACCTTCCACTCATCGCCAAGCTCAAGCCAAGCCACCGCTGCCGGATGGCGGTACTGCAGGCGTACTGGCAGCCCTGCTTCATCGCGGTAGGGCGTAAGGCTATCACGCAGGCTCTCAATTAAACGGCCGTTGATTTGCTCAGCGTCTAGGGCAAGCTCAACCGCCTGACCATAGCGAATTCGCGCTGTCACCATAGGCGTGACATCTTTACCACGCAGGCGCAAACCGCCAGAAAATTCGTCGCTAGAGACTTCGCCTTCAACAATTAACACCTGATCGGACTCAATCTGGCCGCGCAGCTGCTCAAACAGCTCGCCAAACAGCGAGGCTTCAATGCGTCCGGTGCGGTCATCCAAGGTGATAAACGCCATGGTATCACCACGTTTGGACTTCATCGTGCGCACGCCAACCACCAGCCCTGCCACACGCTGAGGATCGCGAGAGGGTTTTAAATCACTGATGCGAGTGGAAACAAAGCGCTTTAACTCACGCTCGTACTCGTCAATCGGGTGACCGGTTAGGTAAAGCCCCAGGGTATCTTTCTCCCCCGAAAGCCTTTCGCGATCAGTCCACTCACGCGCGCTGAGATACTCGGTGTAAACGTTGCTCTCGCTGTCGTCGGCTTCGGCGAAGGCATCGCCAAACATATCCAGCATGCCCAGATTCTGATTGGTATGATTCTGCGCAGCGGCTTTTAGCGCGTCTTCCATCGCCGCGAACAGCACCGCACGATTAGGACCTATCGTATCGAGTGCACCGGAGCGAATCAGCGCCTCCAGGGTGCGCTTATTCATCCGTTTAGGATCCATACGCCGGCAAAAGTCGAAGATATCCTTAAACGGGCCGTCCGCCTTACGGGCATCAACAATGGCACCAATCGGCCCTTCGCCCACACCTCGGATCGCGCCCAGGCCATAAACAACGCGAGCGTCCGTATCCACCGTGAATTTGTAGCCCCCCACGTTAACGTCTGGGGGCGTCACCGTAAGCTTAAGATTGCGACACTCTTCAATCAGCGGCACCACTTTATCCAGGTTGTCCATTTCGGTGGACATGACGGCCGCCATAAAGGGGCCCGGATAGTGGGCTTTCAGCCAAGCGGTTTGGTAAGACACCAGCGCGTAAGCAGCCGAGTGCGACTTGTTAAAGCCGTAGCCGGCGAATTTTTCTACTAAGTCAAAGATGTTACCGGCCAGATTCTTATCGATACCGTTGGCGGCACAGCCATCCATAAAGCCGTCGCGCTGCTTAGCCATTTCTTCGGGTTTTTTCTTACCCATGGCGCGACGCAGCATATCGGCCTGGCCAAGGCTGTAGCCTGCCATGACCTGAGCGATCTGCATGACCTGCTCTTGGTAAAGAATGATGCCGTAGGTAGGCGCCAACACCGGCTTAAGCAGTTCATGCTGGTAATCCGGGTGTGGATAAGAAACTTCGGCCCGGCCGTGCTTACGGTTGATAAAGTCGTCGACCATGCCCGACTGGAGAGGCCCGGGACGGAACAGGGCCACTAGGGCAATCATGTCGTCTAGTGAGTCGGGCAGCAGGCGCTTAATCAGCTCCTTCATGCCACGCGATTCAAGCTGGAACACCGCGGTGGTTTCGGCGCGCTTTAGCATTTCAAAGGTCGGTGCGTCGTCCAGCGGAATGCTGTCGATATTCAGCGCCCCCTGGCCGTTAACGCTACGCACTTTATCGACCATCTCCAGCGCCCAGTCGATAATCGTCAGCGTACGCAGACCCAAGAAATCGAATTTGACCAGGCCCGCTTCTTCAATATCGTTTTTATCGAACTGGACGACGAGGCCTGAGCCATCTTCATCACACAGCAGCGGTGAGAAATCGGTGAGTTTGGTCGGCGCGATTACCACGCCGCCCGCGTGTTTGCCGGTACCGCGCGTGGTGCCCTCTAACTTAAGCGCCATCTCCCAGATCTCTTCGGCCTCTTCGTCGTTGCCGATAAACTCTTTAAGCGCTGGCTCTTGCTCAATCGCTTTGGACAGCGTCATACCAACTTCAAAAGGGATCAGCTTAGAGAGCTTGTCGCCCAGCGAATAAGGCCGGCCCTGAGCGCGAGCAACATCGCGCACCACGGCCTTCGCCGCCATGGTGCCAAAAGTAACAATCTGCGAGACCGCGTTACGCCCGTAGCGCTCGGCCACGTACTCAATGACTTTGTCGCGTTTTTCCATGCAGAAATCGACGTCAAAGTCGGGCATGGAAACACGCTCAGGATTCAAAAAGCGCTCGAATAGCAGGTCGTAACCAATCGGATCTAAATCAGTAATTTTTTGCGCGTAGGCTACCAACGAACCTGCACCCGAACCACGCCCAGGCCCTACCGGCACACTGTTATCCTTCGCCCACTGGATAAAATCCATAACGATCAGGAAGTAGCCGGGAAAGCCCATCTGAATAATAACGTTCAGCTCAAATTCAAGTCGCTCGCGATAGCGCTGCTCGATCGCTTTGTATTCGTCACTCTCGCGAGGATAGCGCTCAACGGGAAATAAGAAATCCAAGCGATCCGTCAGGCCATCGTGGGAAACCTTTCGGAAAAATTCGTCCTGCGTCATGCCCTCGGGAATTTCGAACTCAGGCAGGAAAATCTCGCCAAGGCGCACATTGACGCTGCAGCGCTGGGCAATCATCACGCTATTTTCTAGCGCTTCGGGTATATCGGAGAACAGCGCCGCCATCTCATCGGGACTTTTGAGGTACTGCTCTTCGGTATAACGACGCTCGCGGCGCGGGTCGTCCAACGCTTTGCCTTCGCCAATCGCCACCCGGGTTTCATGCGCCCAGTAATCCTCGCGAGCCAAAAAACGCACGTCGTTGGTCGCGACTACCGGCGTCCCGGTCTCGATGGCTAACTTGACGCTTGCGTGAACACAGGCCTCTTCCAAGGGGCGCCCGGTGCGCACTAACTCTAGATAAAAACGCTCAGGAAAGGCTGCCTGCCATTCTTTCAATAGCGCTCGCGCATCCTGCTCGTGATCAGATAGCAGGTGGCGGCCAATTTCGCCCTCACGGGCGCCGGAGAGCGCAATCAACCCCTCGCTCTGCTCCATCACCCACTGTCTATCGAGAATGGCGCGCCCTTGGCGCTGGCCGTGAGTCCAGCCCTTAGAGATCAGCTCAGTGAGATTACGATAGCCAACGTCATTCATCGCCAGCAGCGTTATACGGTAAGGGTGCGATTCGTCGTGCGGGTTCTGAAGCCATAAATCGCTGCCAATCAAGGGTTTTAACCCAGCGCCTTGGGCCGCTTTATAGAATTTTACCAAACCAAATAAATTGGTTTCGTCGGTCAAGGCCAGCGCCGGCATCGCCCGTTCAGCGGTGGTACTGACCAGCGATTTAAGCTTAACCAGGCCGTCGACCAGGGAGTACTCACTGTGCAAACGCAGATGGACAAACGGTACCGTCATGAGACTCTCGCTAACGTCATAACACCCTCAACAAATTCATAACATTCTCGGCAAATAAAAACATTGGCTTAAAGCAGCGCTAGGGTATGTTGGTCGTTGATAGCTGACGCTGAACGGGCGCAAAGCTGCGTCGATGTTCGGGTAAAGGCCCATGCGCAGACAGTGCCGCTAGGTGCTCTTTTGTGGGGTAGCCTTTGTGACGGGCAAAACCATACTCAGGATAGCGCATATCCAGCGTCACCATTTGGGCATCGCGCCACACTTTAGCCAAAATTGATGCTGCGGCGATAGCCGCATGGCGGGCATCGCCTTTTACCACGGCTTGCCCGGGCAACCGGTGACCGGGAAGCTTGTTACCATCGATGAGCAGATACTCGGCCGAAGGCGCCAGCGCATCAATGGCTCGGCGCATAGCTAAATGAGTGGCGTGATAAATATTTAGCGCGTCCACTTCGGCGGCACTGGCCTCTGCTATCGCAAACGCTATTGCCCGCGCGCGGATCTGTTTGTCCAGCGCTTCACGGCGACGCGCGCTTAATTTTTTCGAGTCAGTCAGACCTTCAATCGGATGGGCAGAATCCAGAATGACCGCAGCGGCCACGACGCTGCCGACCAGTGGACCGCGCCCAACTTCATCGACCCCGGCAAGCCGCTGGCCGATATAGGCAACCTCTAAAGGCGGATAGTCGGCGTTGTTAATCGTCATAAGCCTCCTCCCATGGCTGCCCGGCTGCCAAAGCGCCGAGCGCTTGCGCCGCACGCTGGCTAGCGTTGCGCTGCAGCGTGGCGTGTATCTCGGCAAAGCGCGCTTCAAGCGCGTAACGGCTCGGCTCATCGGTCAACATAGCGCTGAGCTGGTCAGCAATCGCCTCAGGCGAGGCAGCCTCCTGAATCAACTCAGGCACCAGTGTTTCTTGCGCGATCAGGTTCGGCAGCGACACCCACTGAGTTTTCACCAGCCGCTTCGCCAGCCAGTGAGTGGCTGGCGCCATTTTGTAAGCGACCAGCATCGCCCGGTGGCAGAGCATCGCTTCAAGCGCCGCCGTACCGGAGGCGAGCAAAACAATATCGCTTGCCACCATGGCTTCGCGGGCTTGCCCATCTAGCAAACTAGTACGCTCTGCAAGCCGCGGGTAGTCGGCAAGTAGTGCGCTTATTTCACGACGTCGATCAGGCGTTGCGGCGGGAATAACAACGTGCAGCGCGGGATGACGCTGACAAAGCTGCTCGGCAGCGGCCAAAAAAGTAGCGCCTAAAAAACGCACTTCGTTAGCGCGCGAGCCCGGCAGCAGAGCCATCACCGGCGCATCAGCAGGCACGTGGAGTTCACGGCGCGTGGCATCACGATCATTTTCAAGCGGTAGCTCGTCGGCCAGCGGGTGGCCAACAAACACGACGGGGACTCGATGGGCGCGATAAAAAGCAGCTTCAAAGGGCAGCAGAGTCAACATGCCATCGACTGATTTGGCGATGCCTTTCACTCGGCCCTGACGCCACGCCCAAACGGAGGGGCTGACGTAATGAGCGGTCGTGATACCTGCCTCGCGGAGCTGTCTTTCTAGCCCCAAATTGAAATCAGGTGCGTCTATGCCCAGCATAATATCCGGCTGCCAGGCCAGCGCTTCTGTTTTTAAAGTACGCCGCACACGAATCAGCTCAGGCAGATGCTTGAGCACTTCAACTAGCCCCATGACTGACAGGGTTTCTAATGGAAAACGACTTTCCATGCCCTCAGCCTGCATGCGAGGCCCGCCCATACCTCGAAACTCAACGCCCGGATGACGCGCTTTCAACTCGCGCATCAACCCTGCGCCCAGAATATCGCCGGAGAGCTCCCCAGCCACGAGATAAACGCGTTGCAGGGTCATAAAATAATTCGCATGGGCTAGCGGGTAATGCCGCGTGTCGAGCGCTCAATAGAGGCGGCGAAATGCTCGACCTCAGGCAAATCAAAGCGGCTGCGCATCTCGGCAAGCGCCTGCTCTGTCGTCAAGCCCTGGCGATACACCATTTTGTAGGCTGCAGTAAGTGCGTTAATCGCTTCGCGACTAAAGCCTCGACGCTTCAAACCTACTAAATTAAGGCCGCGTGCTTCAGCAGGATTACCATTAATCATGATATACGCAGGCGTGTCTTTGGTAATAATCGAGCCACCGCCCGCCATCGCATAATCGCCAAAGTGGCAGAACTGATGTACTGCCGACAAGCCACCTAGGATGACGTAGTCGCCGACGGTGACATGGCCAGCCAAGGTGACCTGATTAGCCAAGATGCAGTCGTTACCAATAACGCAATCATGCCCAACGTGCACATAGGCCATAAATAAATTGCGCGAACCAATCGTGGTTTCACTGCGATCCTGAACCGTACCGCGATGCAGCGTGGCGCCTTCGCGAATTACGTTATCGTCGCCCATCACCAGGCGCGTTGGCTCGCCTGCGTATTTTTTATCCTGGCAGTCTTCGCCTACAGAGGCGAACTGAAAGATACGCGTACGCTCGCCCAGAGTAGTGGGGCCTTTAACCACCACATGAGGGCCAATGACAGAGCCTGCGCCGATAGTGACGTCTGGCCCAATAACACTAAAAGGACCCACCTCAACGTCATCGGCGAGACGCGCCGCTGGGTCGACCAAGGCAGTAGGATGTATCAAGCAACCTTCCTCTCGGCACAAATAATTTCCGCTTCGCAGGCTAGCTCGCCATCAACAGAAGCGCGACAGGCGAATTTCCAGATACCGCGTTTACCTTTGATAACGTTCGCTTCTAACGTGAGCTTGTCACCGGGCATAACCGGGCGCTTGAAGCGCACTTTATCGCTACCTACTAGATAATAGACGTAACCATCGGCCGGTAATTTATTAACCGTTTTAAAGCCAAGAATGCCACATACCTGTGCCAGCGCTTCGATAACAAGCACGCCGGGCATGATCGGATGGTGCGGAAAATGTCCGTTGAAAAACGGCTCATTGATGCTAACGTTCTTGTACGCAACGATGGACTCACCGATGGTCAATTCCGTTACTCGATCCACCAGCAAAAACGGATAGCGGTGGGGCAAGTATTCGCGAATTTCATTGATATCCATAACCATCGTAGCGACCTCTAAAATGACAAAAAAACCTGAAACACCTGAAGGGGAATCAGGTAAATACCAGCACGCCTGCTGGTGAAAAGGCTGTGGATTATACCCCGCCGCGATCTAGCCTCAAGCTAACGGCGGATAAAATCATTCAGCACTTGTTAATCTCGCTGCTTTTTTTCCAATCGCGCTAAACGCTTGGCGATATCATCGAGCTGCTTAAAGCGCACCGCGTTTTTCCGCCACTGGTTATTGGCCATGGCACCAGTGCCCGAAGAGTAGACACCAGGCTCATGAATAGAGTTCGTGACCAGGCTCATTCCCGTCACCTGAACGCCATCACAAATGGTCAGGTGGCCGGATAGCCCGACGCCGCCGCCCAACATGCAGTGCTTGCCGACTTTCGTTGAGCCCGCAATGCCGACACAGCCTGCCACTGCACTGTGGTCGCCAATAATAACGTTATGGGCAATTTGCACCTGGCTATCGATTTTAACGTCATTGCCAATTACCGTATCACCCAGCGCGCCACGATCAATACTCGAGCAACTGCCGACTTCCACATCATCACCCAGCACAACGCCACCTAACTGAACAATTTTATGCCAGCCGGCACCATCGTGAGCAAAGCCAAACCCATCGCCGCCGATGACACAGCCACTTTGCAGGATCACGTTCTTGCCAATAACGACGCCATGGCAGACGGTAACGTTGGCGTGCAGGCGCGTACCTTCGCCGAGCTGACTATCGGCCCCGACCATACTACCGGCACCAATAACGACGCGGCTGCCAAGCACCACTCCTGCTTCCACGACTGCGTGCGCCTGGATAGAAACATCGGCACCTAGCTGAACGTCATCAGCTACCACCGCCGTCGGGTGAATACCGATCACATCGCGCGCCGGCAACGGATCAAACAGCTGAGAGAGCTTGGCATAGCCTAAATACGGGTTATCAATTTCCAGACGCGGCACAGGGCAATCTTTGCCATGCTCGGGGTGTAATAACACCGCCGCTGCCTGAGTCGTCGCCAAATCTTTCAAATAGGCACGGTTCGCCAAAAAAGCCACTTGATCCGGCTGCGCTTCTTTTAGCGTCGCAAGACCGCGTATCGGCTGCTCAGCATTGCCCTTAAAGGCAACGCCTAAGTGGCGAGCAATGTCTGCAAGAGTAAGGTGATGAGAAGCGTGCGTCATGGGAACCCAGAGAAGCTTTGGTGTGGCCAGGCCACACCAAACATCATTTAAATTTAGTTCAAGCCATCAAAAATCTGAGTGACTTCGTCGGTCAGATTAGGCAGGTCAACACCGGAGTGTAGTACACCCTGTGGCTCAACCAGCACGTCTATGCCGTGACGCTCTAGCACTTGCTCTACGGCTTGCTCTAGCTTGGATTCAGCGCTTTCTAAAAACTGCTGTTCAGAACGCTGCTGTGCCTGCATCACTTCTTGACGAAGTTGCTCAAAACGGCTGCCCTTTTGCTGCAATTCGCCTATCAGCGACTCACGCTGGGACTGCCCCATTGTTTCACCTTCGTTTTGCAAGCGCTGCTGGAGCTGCTGAAGCTCGTTGCCAAGAGACTGCGCTTCCCGCTGCTGGCTGCCGATCTGACCTTCCAGACTGCTCAGTGACGCTTGAGCAGACTGGGTATTCATCAACGCTGCTCGCCAATCAAGTACGGCCACTTCCGCCGCATGAGCAGGTAAAATCATCGCGCCCAACAAGCATACAACCGCTGTCAGTTTACGCATTGTGTTAACTCCTTAGGTCACGCTAGTGCGCGCCACCATGGCACGCGACCTAGCAAAATTAGAACGGCTGCCTCTTAGAGCTCTTAGAACGTTTGTCCCAATGAGAACTGGAAGAACTGTGTATCGTCGCCGCTCTCATCGTTCAATGGGCGAGCAACACTAAACGTTAGCGGGCCCACTGGTGTCAGCCAAGAAAGGCCAATACCTGTGCTGTAGCGCAGGTCACCTAAATCAACGCCCGAGTTACACTGCTGACGGCCGGCATCTTCATCCAGCACATCGTAGCAAGAGCTCAGGAAGGTATTACCACCATCTAAGAACAGCGATGTTTGAAGTGCGCGCTGATCTTCAATAAAGGGCAGCGGGAAAATGATCTCGGCGCTGCCTTCGATTGAAACGTTACCACCCAACGTACGATTACGGCCGCCTTCAGAAGATGGCGTCGTGCGCTGACCTAACGTATTAGAGGTAAAACCACGTACCGAGCCTAGGCCACCGGCGTAGAAGTTCTCATAGAAGGGGAACGGATCGTTGCCGCCTAACGTGTCGGCATAGCCAACATTACCGGTAAATTTGAGCGCGAAGGACTCATCATCGTTGATCGGGAAAAGCTGCTGGGCACGCGCACGCAGCTTATAATATTCCGCATCGCTGCCCGGCACACCGGTTTCTATTGAAAGACGCTGGTAGTTACCATCCGTCGGCATGATACCGCGGTTAAGGTTATTACGTGTCCAGCTGGCCGTTAGCTTAAGGCTTTGCGCGTCCTCACCCTGGTCTTCCACATAGCGGCGAATTTCAGAGGCCGTATCAAAGTAGGTTTTGACCGTTAGGTCTTCAAGACTGGCGCCAAAGTTTAGCCGCGATAGCTCGCTGACAGGGTAGCCGAAGTTAATACCCGCACCATAGGCATCCGTCGAGAACGTAGAAATATCGGAATCGGCATAGTCGGTTTCGCGGTAGAAAACATTGTAACCGCGAGAAATCCCATCGAGCGTCCAGTAGGGGTCGGTGAAACCAAAGTTGACACTGGTAAAGGTATCGCTGCGCTGAGCCCCTATGTTGACCCGATTACCCGTACCAAGGAAGTTGTTCTGCGATAGACCTACGCCATAGATAACGCCGGCACTTTGAGAAAAGCCAACGCTTGCCGACACCGAACCGGAAGGCTGCTCTTCAACGTTATAGGTAACATCCAGCAGATCCGGCTCACCAGGAACAGGCTGCGTATCCACTTCTACTTGGCTAAAGAAACCCAGTCGCTCTAGACGCTGACGCGATTGAGTGATGGCATCCGTCGAAGCAGGCGCGCCTTCTAGTTGAATCATCTCGCGACGCAGCACTTCATCTTGAGTGGTGGTATTACCGAAGAACTCAATGCGGCGCACATAGGCACGCTCACCTGAATTAACGGCGATGACCAAATCGACCGTCTCACCATCGTCCGATATTTCAGGCACGCCCTGAATATCAGCAAAGGCAAAGCCCTCCGCACCTAGCCGCTGACGCAGGGCTTCAGTGGAGGCATTGACATCACCACGCGAGAAAATCTCACCTTCATTAACGGTGAGCAGCTGACGGGCTTCGTTTTCGCTGATCTGTAGATCACCCGCAAAACGAATATTACCAACGCGATACTGTTGACCTTCATCAACGTTTAACGTGATGAAAATCTCCGATTTCTCGGGACCAATCGATACCTGAGTCGAGGTAACGTCAAAGTTGACGTAGCCGCGGTCTAAGTAGTAAGAACGCAGTCGCTCAATATCGCCCGACAATGCTTCGCGGGAGTACTCGTCGCTAGAGAACCAGCCAAAGAACCGCCCCGGCCGATCGTTTAACTCAAATACTTGGCGCAGCGTTTCATCATCAAAGGCCTCATTACCAATAATATTGATCTGGCTAATTTTAGCAATTTCGCCTTCATTGATGTTGATATTGACCTGAACGCGGCCTTCATCAATTTCTTCAACTTCGGTATCAATGCTGGCGCTGTAGCGACCCTGAGACTGATAAACACCTTCCAGCTCGCGCTGAATTTCCTCTAGCGTAGAAAGCTCCAGCACCTGCCCCTCAGAAAGGCCCGATTGGCGTAAGCCATTACGCAGATCGTCTTCAGATATCTGGTCGTTGCCGTTGATCTGTAGCCGTGCAATGGTCGGGCGTTCAACGACCTGAATAACGAGCACATCTCCCTCGCGTGCTAAGGAGACATCATCAAAAAGTCCCGTTGCAAACAAATCACGAGCAGCGTTAGCCAACTGGGCCTCGCTGACGCGCTCATTGGCACTGACTGGGAACGCATTGAAGACCGAGGCGGCAGATACCCGCTGTAGTCCTTCCACTCGAATGTCTGAAACATCAAAGGATTGTGCTTGGGCGCCGCTGGCGCCTGCCAGCAAAAGTGCCGCCATTCCAAGGGTCTTGATTTTCATGCAGTCAATTCGCTCGCGTTGGTCTGCCCATCATTCCAGACAGGCACCATATACATTTGTGCAGGCAGATGACAAGGCATCCTGCGCGCTACACGCGTCATTACCACAGGCGCATCAGATCAAAATAGAGGGCCATCAACATCAGGGTGCCAACCATGGCAAGCCCAATGCGCAATCCTACGGCTTGTGTTCTTTCAGATACTGGCCGTCCACGCACGACCTCCATGAAATAATAAAGCAAATGGCCACCATCAAGCACGGGGATTGGTAGTAAATTAAGCACCCCAAGGCTGATAGAAAGATACGCTAGAAAGCCGACAAACGCTTCTACCCCCGCACGCGCTGAATCTCCAGACACCTGCGCGATGGTAATCGGCCCGGATAAATTGGAGGGAGAAATAAGCCCAACCAACATCTTCCGTATGGCATCTACGGTTAATAGCGTCATCTCTCCGGTGCGCGAAAGCGCCTGTCCAACCGCTTCAATAGGGCCATAGCGGATTTCACGCTGGAACTCCGCAGGCCACTCAACCTGCTGCGCGCCGGCACCGATATAACCAATTTCTACCCCTGTATCTAAGCTGTTACGCCCTGGGGTTAAATCTATATTCGACCGTTCGCCGTCTCGTTCGTAAGTGAGCTGCAGCGTTTCACCAGGGCTGCCCCGCACGATATTGACGAAGTGCATCCAATCATCCACCTGCTCGCCATTAATCGCCACCATGGTATCGCCAGCCATAAGGCCCGACTGCTCGGCGGCCTCACCACTCACGACTTGGCCTAAAATAGCCGGAAACTCTGGCTGCCACGGCGTGATACCCAGCGTTTCCAACGGCTGCGGTGGATCCTGACGCACCAAATAATCTGCCACCGGCAGCATATAGCGCTGGGAATCACTCGCCCCTTCTGGGCGTGCATCAATACTCAGCTCGCCGCTAAAGCCAATGATAGACACTAGCTTTAGATTAACATCTTCCCAAGAGCGCATTTCATCGCCTTGAACAGCGACAATTTCATAGCCACGCGCAAGCCCTGCCTGCTCGGCGGGGGAGTTCGGAATAACGTCCCCCACCATGGGCGCAACGACCGTGGTACCGGCCACAAATAGCCCCCAGTACACAACGATTGCTAGCAAAAAATTAGCGATCGGCCCCGCTGCCACAATAGCAATGCGCTGCCAAACTGTCTTGCGGTTAAACGCCTGGTCTAGCTGATCTTCTGGAACCGGCGCTTCGCGCTCATCAAGCATTTTGACATAGCCGCCGAGCGGAATCGCCGCGATAGCGTACTCGGTGCCTTGACGATCAACCCGGGACCACAAAGGTTTACCAAAACCTACCGAAAAGCGCAGCACTTTGACGCCGCAACGGCGTGCCACCCAAAAATGGCCAAACTCGTGAAAAGTCACTAGCAGGCCCAGCACCACAATGACCGCTAAAATATTTTGTATCAGGCCCACACTAAACTCCTTTACGCCCCGCTCTTAACGACCAGCTCAGCGGATGCTTAAGCGGACCACTTGGTTACCAGCTCAATCGCCTGATGTCGCGCCCACTGGTCGGCTGCCAATACGCTTTCCACACTATCAACGCGACCTTCAGAGGGACGCGAAAGAATTTCTTCTACCAGCTGTCCAATCGCAGAAAAGCCCAGCCGATGCTGCAAAAATGCTTCAACCGCTATTTCATTCGCTGCATTTAATACGGCCGGCGCCAATCCGCCTTGCTGCATCGCTGCGCGAGCAAGGCCTAAACAGGGAAAACGCGCTTCGTCAGGGGCTTCAAAATCGAGCCGTGCCACCTGAAAAAGATCAAGAGTTTCCACTCCAGCGTTAATACGCTCAGGCCAAGCAAGCCCGTAGGCAATAGGCGTGCGCATATCTGGATTACCCAGCTGGGCAATCACTGACCCGTCATGATACGCCACCATGGAGTGAATCACGCTTTGCGGGTGAACCACCACCTGGATTTGCTCAGGGGTTGCATCAAATAACCAGCAGGCTTCAATCAGCTCTAATCCTTTATTCATCAACGTTGCGCTGTCGACTGAAATCTTGCGCCCCATTGACCAATTAGGATGGGCACAGGCCTGCTCTGGCGTTGCGCTATCGATGTCGGCCTGACGCCAAGTGCGAAACGGCCCTCCAGAGGCCGTCAACATAAGCTGGGTAATACCGTGTTGTGCCAACCCACCGCGATGCTTCACGGGTAGACACTGGTAGATGGCATTATGTTCGGAATCAATTGGCAATAACGTTGCGCCCGAGCGGGAAACAGCCTCCATAAACAGCGCGCCACTCATGACCAGTGCCTCTTTATTGGCCAGCAGCACTCGCTTGCCTGCTTCCGCCGCCGCCAGTGCTGGCAGCAAGCCTGCGGCACCCACAATAGCGGCCATAACACAGTCGACACTGGCATCTCGAGCAACGTCACATAGCGCTTTCGGGCCGGCATTGACATCGACCTGCTGCCCAGCTTGCTTAAGTTCACGACGCAGCCATGCGGCATCAGCATCGCTATCTAGCACGGCGACCGCCGGTCGATGCACCAAACACTGGGCTAGCAACGCTTCCTTTGAGGTGTGTGCAGTTAGCGCGTGAATTACATAGCGCTCGGGATGGCGGGCAATCACGTCAAGCGTGCTAGCCCCCACAGAGCCCGTCGATCCTAGCACCGTAACTCGCTGCAACGATGATGGCTTAGCTGACTGAATCATAGCGGCAGTCCTTGGACCAGCATTGGAGCAAACCTTGCGACCAAGACTTCGAGATACAGCAGCGCAAACAGCGGAATGGCGGCTGTCAGGCTGTCAATACGGTCTAAAACTCCGCCGTGACCAGGCAGCAGCTGACTGGAATCCTTAATATTGCGATATCGCTTCAACATGCTTTCTAACAAATCACCAAGCACGGAAATCAGAGTGACCAGAGCGGTGATTATGATCAACGCTAATCCTCCCGCGACGCCCAGCGGCTGCCAAATGGCAAACGCTAGTGCCAGTAGTGAGGTTGCTACCAGCCCTCCAATAACGCCTTCCCAGGATTTTCCGGGGCTAACGCGGGGTGCAAGCTTGCGTTTACCCCATCGACGACCTGCAAAATAAGCACCGATATCGGCGGTCCAGACAAGCAGCATCACGAACAACAGCCAAATCGCGCCGCTATCACGCAGCACGTTAAAGCCCACCCAACACGGTAGTAGCACCCATAAACCCATTGCTAAGCGGCGCCCTGTGGCTTGCCACTGCGCCCCCGCTGCCGGGTAGCGGACGACCCAGTAAAGGTTTACTAACCAGCCCACTGCGGCGAGCCATAGCGGCCAAACGGCAAATACCGCACCGCTCAGCCACATAATTGCCATCAGCAAGGCTAAAGCGGCTACCAGCTGTAAGCGGACACGCTGGCGAGTAACGCCGGCTAAATTGGTCCACTCCCAAGCGCCAAGCACAACTATCAAGGCTGTAAACAGCGCAAACGCACCGCCTTGTAATCCGAACAGGCCGATTAGCGTAAGAGGCGCTAACCAAGCCGCGGTGATAATCCGCTGTTTAAGCACCTTGCGCCTCAATTTGTTCGTCTGTCATACCAAAGCGACGACGACGCTGACAGAAGTCGTTTAACGCCAAATCAAAAGCGTCTGCGCCGAAATCAGGCCATAACAGAGGTGAAAAATACAGCTCAGCATAGGCAAGCTGCCAGAGCATGAAATTAGATAGCCGCTGCTCACCGCTCGTCCGTATGCACAGGTCGACCGGCGGCACTCGCTCGCTGCCCATCGCTGCATCGAAGCAATCTTCATCAATGGCGGAAGGTGCTAAGTCACCGGCGGCAACCTGCTCAGCTAAAGCTCGCGCCGTGCGGGCGATTTCCCACTGCCCGCCATAGTTGGCGGCAATCACTAAATGCATACCCGTGTTATGCGCCGTTAGCGCCTCAGCACGCTGAATATGCTTTTGAATAGCGTGTGAAAAACCACGCTCCTCACCAATAATCGACAGCCGTACATTGCGCTCATTGAGCTTTTTGACTTCACGCTTAAGCGCCATTAAAAACAGCTCCATCAGCGCATTAACCTCTGCTGCTGGACGTTTCCAATTTTCGCTGGAGAAAGCGAACAGGCTAAGCGTTTTCACCTCACGCTCAGCGGCACGCTGAATCACCGCACGAACCGCTTCAACGCCTGCACGGTGTCCACGCACGCCAGAAAGCCCACGCGCACGCGCCCAGCGGTTATTACCATCCATAATGATGGCAACATGAGACGGCATAGCCTCCCCATCCAGGGAAAGAACGCTGGCATCGTCCGGTTGTTTTTTGGGAAACTGCGGTGACGTCATGGATTCTCGCGCCAAAGTTCAGTCATAAAACACCCGCCAGAGCGTCGAAAAACGGGCAGCTAACGCTGCCCGTCATTAAATAAAACACAGACTTATACCTGCATAAGATCCTGTTCTTTTGCGGCCAACGCTTTATCGACTTCAGCGATATATTTGTCGGTCAATTTCTGAACCTCATCTTCACCTTGACGCTGATCGTCTTCGGTAATGTCTTTTTCTTTTAACAGCGACTTAAAGTCACCGTTGGCATCACGACGCACGTTGCGCACGGCAACGCGAGCATTCTCTGCTTCGCTGCGCGCCTGTTTAATGTAAACCTTGCGAGTTTCTTCAGTCAGCATCGGCATCGGAACACGAATGACGTTACCCGCGCTGGCCGGGTTAAGGCCAAGGTCAGACGTCATGATGGCTTTCTCGATCTTCTGAACCATGCCCTGTTCCCACGGCGCAATGCTCAGCGTACGAGCATCTTCAACGTTCACAGAGGCTACTTGGGTAAGCGGCACCTGGCTACCGTAATAATCAACGGTGACCGCGTCCAGAATACTCGGATGAGCGCGCCCGGTACGAATTTTATTGAAGTTACTATTCAGTGCCTCAACGCTTTTCTTCATGCGCGATTCGGCATCTTTCTTAATATCGTTGATCACGTCATTACCCTCTATATATCAGCGTGCCTTCCTTGCCCCCCACCACCATATTCAGCAGGGCACCAGGCTTATTCATATCAAACACCCGCACCGGCATATTATGGTCACGTACCAGGCAGATAGCGGTCAAATCCATCACGCCCAGCTTTTGATCTAGGGCGTCGTCGTAAGAAAGCTGGTCATACTTCACAGCATCCGGGTGTTTTACCGGATCTTTATTGTAGACGCCATCAACTTTGGTCGCCTTGATCACCACATCAGCATCCACTTCAATGCCGCGCAAACAGGCAGCTGAATCAGTGGTAAAGAAGGGGTTACCCGTTCCCGCCGAGAAAAGCACAACATCACCGGAGGTTAAGTAACGAATGGCAGTGCGCCGATCGTAGTGCTCAACCACACCGCTCATCGGGATAGCCGACATAACGCGCGAACGGATGTTGGAACGTTCGAGTGCGTCACGCATGGCCAGCGCATTCATGACCGTGGCCAGCATCCCCATATGGTCACCAGTCACACGATCCATACCGGCCTCGCTGAGCGCGGCGCCGCGAAACAAGTTACCGCCGCCAATCACGATACCCACTTGCACGCCAATACCCACCAGTTGACCGATTTCCAGCGCCAGGCGGTCAAGTACCTTGGGGTCAATACCAAAATCGTGCTCGCCCATCAGCGCTTCGCCCGAAAGCTTGAGCAAAATACGTTTGTATTTTGACTTCGAACTCTCAGCGTTGCCTTTGCTGGGTGCGACGTAAGGGGTCGGCTCTTGAACATCACGTGACATGGCATCTCTCCTGAGGCAGGCCTGAACACAAGCAGGCGGGGTAGCCCTGATTTGTACAACCATCCGTTGCACAAGAACCAATTACAAGGGCCGGATACGCAAAGGCGTGCGCTCGCGCGCACGCCATGTTCTTCTTGAAACCTCTGACCTTAGCGACGGCCAGCCTGTTCCATAACTTCTTTAGCAAAATCGACTTCTTCTTTTTCGATACCTTCGCCTACTTCAAAGCGCGTGAAGCTCACGACTTCGCCACCCGCTGCTTTAACGAACTCAGCGACGGTCTGGTTAGGGTCTTTAACAAACGGCTGCTCGGTTAGGCTGTTTTCGGCCAGGTACTTTTTCAAGCGACCCTGCACCATTTTCTCAGCGATCTGCTCCGGCTTACCGGCCATATCCGGCTGTGCCAAGATAATAGCTTTTTCTTGATCAAGCTGTTCTTGGGGCATGTCAGCAGGAAGCGCAACCGCAGGATTGATAGCGGCCACGTGCATCGCAACATCTTTCGCGACGGCCGCGGTACCGCCAGTCAATACAGTCAAAACGCCAATGCGGCCACCGTGGACGTATTCGCCAACCAAACCACCTTCTACAGCGTTAACAACGACGGCACGACGCACGCCGATATTCTCGCCAATTTTCTGAACCAACTGCTCACGTGCAGTTTCCAGATCGCCCGCCATTACAGCAGCGACATCTTCGTTTTTAGCGGCGAAGAAACCACTAACGATTTTGTCAGCAAACGAAATGAAGTTGTCATCACGCGCAACAAAGTCGGTCTCGGAGTTGATTTCGACCATTACGCCGTAGCTACCGTCTTCCGCTACGCGCGTAACTACCACACCTTCTGCGGCGATACGGTCGGCTTTCTTCGCGGCTTTAAGGCCTGAATTTTTGCGCAGGTTTTCGATTGCAACGTCGATATCGCCATCGGTTTCGGTGAGTGCTTTTTTACACTCCATCATGCCGAGACCGGTACGTTCGCGAAGTTCCTTGACCTGAGAGGCGCTAATAGCTGCCATGAGAATTCACCTCTGAAATAGTGCTATTGAAGTAGCACTTGAAAATAGTGCTATGAGAGTTAGACGCAACACAGGCGAGTATAGCCAAAATAGATGACCATCATGTATCACTCTGCATTACGAAGCCGGCTTCGACGAGCGGGCAAATTCGACTTGCTCAGATTATTCATCTGTAGCGCGACAAAGGGGGCATAGCCCCCTTCATCACGATGCGGCTAAATCAACCGCATCCACAGCGGCTATTACTCAGCAGCCGTGTTGTCTTCAGCTGCAGCGGCCTCTTCGGTCACTTCAACAAACTCTTGAGCATTGCTTTCTTTGGCACGACCACACGCATCCGCAATCGCTTTAACGTAGATCTGGATAGCGCGGATAGAGTCATCGTTGCCTGGGATCACGTAATCAACGCCATCGGGGTTGGAGTTAGTATCCACCACGCCGATGACCGGGATGCCAAGCTTGTTGGCTTCGTTGATCGCAATACGCTCATGGTCAACGTCGATGACGAACAGCGCGTCCGGAAGGCCGCCCATGTTCTTGATGCCGCCGATAGAACGCTCAAGTTTTTCTTGCTCGCGAGTCGCCATCAAGACTTCTTTCTTGGTCAGCTTCTCGAACGTACCGTCTTCACGCATGGTTTCAAGATCACGCAGACGCTTAATAGACTGGCGAATGGTCTTGAAGTTGGTCAGCATGCCGCCCAACCAGCGATGGTTGACGAACGGCTGGCCACTGCGATTGGCTTCTTCTTTAATTACCTTGCTAGCGCTGCGCTTGGTGCCAACAAACAAAATTTTGTTGTTGGATGCCGCCATCTTCTCAACCACATCAACCGCTTCATTCAGTGCCGGCAGAGTATGTTCAAGGTTGATGATGTGAATCTTGTTGCGCGCGCCGAAGATAAACTTGCTCATCTTCGGGTTCCAGTACTTGGTCTGGTGACCGAAGTGAGCGCCTGCTTTAAGCAGGTCACGCATATTGACGTGAGACATGGTAAAACTCCTCAAACTCGGGTTAGGCCTCCACGCACCCCATGGATCCGACCGTTGACTGCGTTAGACGCTGCCAGCGGCACCCGGGACCATGTGCCGGTGCATGTGTGTTTTTAAGGCTTGACGTTTTTAGTGATTAAGCAAGCAACGCGCCGCTTCGTGGCACACTGCATATTCATTGCCCCGCCCTTCAGTGTGCACCCAGCCAATAAAGAAGCTCGGAATCACGATTGCAGGAAAGCGCGCGGCTTTATACCATAGATCATTGCCAAGATGAAGTCGCGCCCCGTTTTACGGTTTTAAATTGCGCCATTCTATTTGCCCCATTTACATTCAAATCGAGTATTCATGAACGTTCCTATCAAGACGCCTTCTGAAATCGAACACATGCGCGAAGCCGGACGCCAAGCGGTCAGCGTCATCGAAATGATCACCCCGCATGTGCAGGCGGGCATCAGCACCGGCGAAATCGACCGCCTTTGCCACGCATACATTGTTAATGAACTGGGCTCAACACCTGCGCCGCTGAACTACCATGGCTTCCCCAAGGCGACCTGCACCTCGCTGAATCACGTGGTGTGCCACGGCATTCCCGACGATGCCAAGACGCTGAAAAAAGGCGACATCATGAATCTGGATATCACCGTTAAGACCCCAGCGGGTTATCACGGCGACTCCAGCGTTATGTTTATCATCGGTGAGAACATTCAGGGCGAGCGACTGAGCCGCATCACTCAAGAGTGCCTGTATAAAAGCATCGAATTAGTAAAACCCGGGGTACGCCTTTCTGAACTCGCCCGCGTGATTCAAAAGCACGCTGAAGAGAACGGCTATTCGGTCGTCCGCGACTTCTGCGGCCACGGGCTAGGTGCCGAGTTTCACGAAGAGCCGCAGTTTTTACACTACGATGGCTACGCGCCGGATGCCGACATTAAACTGGCGGCGGGTATGTGCTTCACGATCGAGCCGATGATCAACGTTGGTGGCTACAAAACCAAGGTACTGCGCGATGGCTGGACGGCCGTCACCAGAGATCGCAGCCTTTCTGCCCAGTGGGAACATACGCTGCTGGTCACTGAGTCTGGCGTTGAGGTGCTGACTGCACGTAGCGAAGAAGACTTCAGCTTTTTGCCCAACTGATGCTCCTACACCACTACCGGTTTGAACCGGACACCTCGCTTTACGACCTGCACGCCTTTCGCGCCGAGCTTGCAGGTTCGCGCTCACCGATTGCACCGTTTAAGGCGGCCCTGCGCGAGCTACAGACGCGCCTAGATGACCAGTTTCGTGCCGGAGCGGATATTCGCGACTTGGTACGTGGGCGCGCCTGGTATTTAGACCAACTGCTGGCGATAGCCTGGGCACTGCAAGCATGGCCTGATGACGGTATTGCATTGGTCGCAGTGGGTGGCTACGGCCGGGGCGAGCTCCACCCTCACTCGGATATCGACCTGCTACTGCTGCTGGCACAGGACGATGACACCGCTTACCGCGAGCCGCTCACCGCGTTTATCACTTTTTTGTGGGATATCGGCCTTGAAATTGGCCATAGCGTGCGCTCACTCAACGACTGCGAGCGAGAAGCCAAAGCCGATGTGACGGTGATTACCAACCTGCTTGAATCGCGCCTAATCGCAGGCCCCGAAAGCCTGCGTGTCGCCATGCAGCAGCGCTTAAGCGCCAGCAACATTTGGCCCGCCGACCGTTTTTTCGAGGCCAAATGGCAGGAACAAATATCTCGCCACTACCGCTACAACAACTCTGAATACCATTTGGAGCCCAACCTTAAAAGCTCCCCAGGCGGTCTGCGCGACATCCAAATGATCGGCTGGGTCGCGAAGCGCCATTTTGATACTGAGCAGTACACCGACATCGTGGCCAAAGGGTTTATGAACGATGCCGAGCTGCGCATTCTAAGCCAGGGCCAGGCGTTTTTATGGCAGGTCCGCTATGCCCTGCATATGCTCACCGACCGCGCTGAAGACCGCCTGCTGTTTGATCACCAGCGCACCATTGCCGACATGTTTGGCTTTCGCGATACGCCGGAACGCCTGGCGGTTGAGCAATTCATGAAACGCTACTACCGGCATGTCACCGCGCTCGCAGGCCTTAACGACATGCTGCTACAGCATTTTGACGAAGTCATTCTGCGTGGCAAAGAGGCCCTAGAAACCGTCAAACTCAATGAGCGCTTTGAGACCAAAGGCGGCTACATTCAAGCGCGCTCGCGCACTTTATTTCGCGAGCAGCCCGCGGCCATGCTGGAACTGTTTCTCCTCATGGCCCAGCACCCAGAGATTGAAGGGGTTCGCGCGGACACGATCCGGCTGATTCGTGATCACCGCCACCAAATTGACGATCACTATCGCGACGAGCCTCGCCACCAGCGGCTATTCATGGCCATTATGCGCGCCCCTGGCAACGTGCCACGCCAGCTGCGCCGCATGAACCGCTACGGCATTCTAGGCAAGTATCTGCCTGAATTTGGCCGCGCGGTGGGCCTCATGCAGCACGATCTGTTTCATATCTATACCGTCGATGCTCACACCCTGCGGCTGCTTAAGTTTCTGCACGGTTTTCGCAAATCGGACGCCAAGAGCGACTTCCCAGTCGCGGCTGCGCTAATACCGCAGCTGCCAAAGCTGGAGCTGCTTTGGATTGCCGGCCTATTTCACGATATTGGCAAAGGCCGCGGTGGCGATCACTCAGAAATCGGCGCCCGCGATGTCGAGCAGTTTTGTCAAAAGCATCACGTATCGCTGCATGACACCAACCTCGTTAGCTGGCTTGTCGAGCACCATCTGCTGATGTCGATGACGGCACAAAAGCGCGACATTACCGATCCCGACGTGATTCGCGATTTCGCTCTGATCGTGCGCAACGAGACCCGCTTAGATTATCTGTACGTGCTCACCGTCGCCGACATCAATGCCACCAACCCTACGCTATGGAATGGCTGGCGTGCATCGCTGCTGCGCCAACTTCACGCCGAAACCAAACGCGCCCTGCGCCGCGGCCTGAACAATCCACCGGACCGCGACGACTGGGTACGCGAGACGAAAACAGAAGCGCGTTCGCTGCTACAAACCATTGGCGTCAATCGCGGCCAAATTGACCAGCTTTGGGATTCGCTCGGGGAAGACTATTTTCTACAGTACGCGCCCAGCGAAATCGTCTGGCAAACCCAGGGCATCCTCAATCACAACCCGTCGCCGCTACCGCTGGTGCTGATTAGCGCGCCCACGGCAGATATGGCCGAAGGCGGCACCAAGGTATTCATCCACACCCGCTCGGTGGATGATCTATTCGCTGCCACCGCTGCCGCCATGGAGCAGCTCGGCCTATCAATTCACGATGCGCGTATTGCTACCTCGCATAACGACTGGACGCTAAATACCTTTATCGTCCTTGATAGTCACAGCCAGCCGATCCGCGATCCTGCGTACATCGAGGAGATGCGTCAGCATTTAGTCGAAGAGCTCGATGATCCTGATGACTACCCCACGATTGTCACCCGCCATACTCCGCGCCAGCTCAAGCATTTCAAGGTACCCACCGAGGTCATCATTGAACAAGATCCGGCTAATGAGCGCACCCTATTAGAGCTAACGGCCCCCGACCGCCCCGGCCTGCTGGCCCGAGTAGGGCGTATTTTCATGGAGCAGGACATCGCTATTTCCGCGGCCAAAATTGCCACGCTAGGCGAGCGCGTAGAAGACGTATTTTTCATTACCACCAAAGCCGGTGAGCCGCTTACTGACCCCGAGCGCCAGCAGCAGCTGCGCGAGCGCTTAATAGAAGTATTAGGGGTTTAGAATGCTCTGCAAGCCCAGTAAGGTTTGAGCCAACACTGGGGCTTGCTTATAATTGTCGGTCTACGCCCGCCACGCCACCAACGGACATATCATGAACGCCGACCTTGACGCCCTGCATCCCTACCCGTTTGAAAAGCTGGCCGCGCTCAAGGCAGCGCTCACCCCACCGGCTGAGATCGCACCTATCTCGCTGACGATTGGCGAACCCCAGCACGCCCCCTACCCCGCAGCGCTGGAAGCCATGGTGGCGCATCAGCTGGAAATGGCCCGCTACCCGGCCACTAACGGCCTGCCTGCACTGCGCCAAACGATTGCTGCCTGGGCAGCCCAGCGTTTTCAATTGCGCGAGCTGGATAGCGAGCGCCACGTAGTGCCGGTTAACGGCACGCGAGAAGCTATCTTCGCCTTTGTTCAGGCGGCGCTGGACCGCACCCGCCCGGCCAAAGTTGCCGTACCCAATCCGTTTTATCAGATTTACGAAGGCGCGACGCTGTTAGCCGGTGGCGAGCCGCTTTACCTGGACTGCACCGCTGAGAATGGCTTTCGACCCGACATTAGCGCGGTGCCCGCCGCCACGTGGCGCGAGGTGCAGATCGTCTTTATTTGCTCGCCGGGCAACCCTACCGGTGCGGTCACGCCTCTTGATGAGTTCAAGCAGCTGATTGCGCTGGCTGATGAACATGATTTTATTATCGCCTCCGATGAATGCTACTCGGAGCTGTATCTTGACGAAGCCGCCCCACCGCCCGGCCTGTTGCAGGCCTGCGCAGAGCTTGGGCGCGACGATTACCGGCGCTGCGTCGTCTTTCATTCGCTTTCCAAACGCTCCAACTTGCCAGGGCTGCGCTCTGGCTTTGTGGCGGGCGATGCGGCATTACTGACGCCCTTTAAGCGCTACCGTACCTATCACGGCTGCGCAATGTCGCTACCACTGCAACATGCTTCTATCGCCGCCTGGCAGGATGAACACCACGTGCGCGCGAATCGCGACGCCTATCGCGAAAAGTTTAGCGCCGTTACCGGTGTACTCGCACCCGTAATGGACTTTCCGGCGCCAAAGGCTAGTTTTTATCTATGGCCTGCGGTACCGGGCGGTGACGACATCGCCTTTACCCAACGCCTATTCGCTGAGCAGCACGTGAGCGTTTTGCCCGGCAGCCTAATGGGCCGTACCGGCAGAAGTGGCAAAAATCCCGGAGCCGGCCGTTTGCGATTAGCGCTGGTCGCTGAGTTAGCGCCCACGCTTGAAGCGGCCCAGCGAATTCGCCAGCTGATAGAGCTCGGTTAACAGTGATTACTCACCGCGCCCTTATTTAACGTTCTTGGAGGTCGTATGCGAACGCTCTACATTATCAATAATTGCGACACTTGCCGTAAGGCACAAAAAGATTTAGAAGCGAAAGGTATTGCCTTTAAAAGCTATGATTTACGCAAAGATGGCCTTTCAGCGAGCTTGCTTGAGCACATCCTTGAGCGCGTAGCACTAGTGGAGGCAATCAATAAGCGCAGCAAAACCTGGCGCGAGCTTTCCGATGAGGAGAAAAACTACGACGCCAACTCGGCTCGCCAACTGCTGATCAAACATCCGACGCTGCTTAAGCGGCCGCTGCTCGAAGTAGACGACGCCACCATTTTAGTCGGCTATCGCGAGGGCGATTACGACCAGCTACGCGGCTAGCCGCGGCCACACACTGTTTATTTTTACGACCCTTTTCCCTAACCACAGGACGACGACTTATGCTGAGCTTTGCGCTTGGAATCGGCACTCAAAACACTCAGGGCAACTGGCTGGAAATTTATTACCCGGCGCCACTGTTCAACCCAGAAGCGAGTCTGGTGGAGGCCGCGCAACAAGCGCTAGATGCGCCCAAGGGCAATGCCGCCATCAGCTTTCTACCCGAAGACTGCACGCGGCTGGCCAAGGCGTTAGAAGCCGCCGGCCATTCTGCCCAAGCGGAGCTTGCTGAAGCGCTTTCTGCCAGCCAGCGCCCCCTGGTAGCCATGTTCCTGGACACAGACCAAGCTCCGCAAACCGTGCCTGAGGTGTATTTAAAGCTGCACCTACTGTCGCATCGCCTAGTTAAGCCTCACGGCCTCGATCTCACTGGTATGTTTGGCCTGCTGCGCAATATCGCCTGGACCAACGAAGGCGCGATTGATATTGAAGAGCTACCAACGCGCCGCCTGAAGGCGCGCATGGCCGGCCGCGCGCTGTCCGTTGACTGCGTTGACAAGTTCCCCAAAATGACCGACTACGTGGTGCCCACCGGCATTCGCATTGCTGACACCGCCCGCGTGCGTCTGGGCGCTTATTTGGGTGAAGGCACCACCGTCATGCACGAAGGCTTCGTCAACTTCAATGCCGGCACTGAAGGCCCTGGCATGGTTGAAGGCCGTATTTCAGCCGGCGTCATGATCGGCAAAGGCTCTGACCTTGGCGGCGGTTGCTCGACCATGGGCACGCTCTCCGGCGGCGGTAATATGGTTATTAAGGTCGGAGAAGGCTGCTTGATCGGCGCCAACGCAGGCATCGGCATTCCGCTGGGCGACCGTTGCACGGTAGAAGCAGGCCTGTACATCACCGCAGGGTCTAAAATTACGCTTTTGGATGAGCAAGGCCAAGAAGTGAATACCGTCGCTGCGCGCGAGTTAGCCGGCCAAGATGACCTGCTATGGCGCCGCAATTCACAAAGTGGCCGCATCGAGTGCTTGACCAATAAAAGTGCGATCGCCCTAAACGAGGCGCTGCATGCCCATAACTGAGTCTGAATCACTGTCGCCGACGCTCACGCTCGCCTTTGAGCTGCTGCGCCGTGCGTCGGTCACGCCAGACGACGAGGGCTGCCAGCCGCTGATGATCGAGCGCTTAGAAGCGCTCGGTTTTCATATTGAGCGTCTGCCGTTTGGCGATGTGCAAAATTTTTGGGCAATACGCGGCCATCACGGCCCCGTCATAGCGTTCGCGGGGCATACCGACGTGGTCCCCAGCGGCCCGCATATCAATTGGCAGCATCCGCCGTTTGAACCCTGTATCGACGACGAGGGCATGCTCTGCGGCCGCGGCGCTGCCGATATGAAAGGCAGCCTGGCCTCAATGCTGACAGCGGTTGAGCGTTTTGTTACTCGCTACCCTCAGCACGATGGGCGAATTGCCTTTCTGATTACCTCCGACGAAGAGGGCCCCGCAGTGGATGGCACCCGTGCGGTGGTTGAGCATTTACGCGAGCGCAATGAACGCCTTGATTACTGCATCGTCGGCGAGCCTTCCTCTACTGAGCGCCTGGGCGATGTGATTAAAAACGGGCGCCGCGGCTCGCTCGGCGGCGTACTGCACGTCGAAGGCATTCAAGGCCACGTGGCTTACCCGCATTTAGCGCGCAACCCTATTCATCAAGCGATGCCTGCGCTAACGGCGCTCATCAACGAGCACTGGGACGCTGGCAACGATTTCTTCCCGGCCACCAGCTTTCAAATATCTAACCTTCGAGCGGGCACAGGCGCCACCAACGTGATCCCTGGCGACGTGGAGGTGGTATTTAACTTCCGCTTTTCCACCGAGGTGACGCACGAGGAGCTCAAAACGCGCACACACGCTATTTTGGACCAGCATGCGCTTGAGTATCAGGTAGACTGGACGCTCAATGGCGAGCCATTTTTGACTGCAGAAGGCGAGCTTGTCGATGCGGCCATTAAAGGTGTTGAAGCGGTGACCGGCCTGAGGCCCACGCTTTCAACCAGCGGCGGCACGTCTGATGGCCGCTTTATTGCCACCCTGGGCGCGCAAGTGGTCGAGCTAGGACCGCTTAACGATACCATCCACAAGGTCAATGAGCGCGTTCGCGCCAGCGATCTAGACGATTTAAGCCGGATTTACGAAGCCACGCTACAGGCGCTGCTCACACCCGGCGAGGCAAACGTATGATGGAGCGTTACCCCGATATAGAAATTTACCTGAAGAGCATTTCGCTTGACGCACTCAATGCGTGGCTTAAAAGCTCGCTGATAGCACCGCCGCTTAGCCCAGCCGGTAAAGGCCAGTGGAAAACCCGCGGCCAATATCAGGGCGACTGTGTACCGGTTTTATTGGTTGATAGGGCTGCGGATGGGTTTGCTAGCCTTTGGTTTGATAGCAACCATACCCCCTGGCTAACCGACCAAGACTGCGCCCAGCAGGCAGCCGAAGCGCTGCAAACCGAGGTGCGCTGCTCGCTAGGCGGCTGGCACCCTGGCGATGATCCTGATCGCTTTTGGCAAGTATTCCCGGGCGGCAAAGAAGGTGAAATTGCGTGGCCAGATTCGGGCCGCTGATATCAGGCTCACTAAACCACCCAACGAGCTAAACGCAAACGACCCCGCCTTGGCGGGGTCGTTTGCTATCAAATAAGTGGTTAAACCTACTCGATAATACTCACATCGTCAGCTTGCAGGCCACGCTCATTTTTTATCACGTGGTAACGCACAATTTGACCTTCTGCCAACATACGCGGGCCACGACCACGAATGGCGCGAAAATGTACAAATACGTCTTCGCCATTGTCGCGGGTAATAAAACCGTAACCTTTGTTAGTGTTGAACCACTTTACATCACCTTCTTCACGGCCATCATTGGGGTCGATGATGTCTTCTTCCTCATCATCTTCCAAAGGAGCCGCCTGGGGCGGGCGCGACGCTGACTTGGAGCGTGCCATAGCGTCTGACGCCACCATTGAAGGCGCAAGCGCCGCTGATGCCAAGGTGCCGAGGAACAAAACAATAAAACACCCTATAGCAACGGCAATATACACACCGCTCATACCACTGATGGCTAACTCGGCCAACCATAGCTCAGCGAGCGCACTATCGGTTAGATGAACAATCCCCGCCAGCAGAAATGGCGTGGGGGCGGACAGTAATACACTGATTAAGAAACAGCGAAACACAACTTTTGGGTTCATAGAAAAAGAAAGCTCTCTTGTTGTATGGGTAACAGACGAAGGACAATACCCGAACTATCAGGCCCACTCCCAATAGCACCGGCATACTACTACATAAGGCTGCAATGTTATCATGACCCACGAATTAACGCCTGCTGAGCTAACTCAACTTCTTGAATCGTTAGAAAGTCGTCTCGCCTACCAAGAACACTGGCTGGACACGCTAGACCAAGCGGTCGTGCAACAGGAGCGGCGCCTGGAAAAATTAGAGCAGCTAAGTGGGCTAATGCGCGAACGTCTGCGCGAGCAACATCAGGCACTCCAAGATAGCGAGCCCCAGGGTGGCCGACGCCCTGAGGATGAGCTGCCTCCGCACTATTAAACCGACGGCCAGCGGGTGGACGGTTTAACTGCCGCTGATGACGCTGGCGGGATCAACACCATCAAGACCAAACGCTTGCGCCACCGCAGGGTACGTCACTCGCCCGGCATGGACATTAAGGCCCGGCAGAAAATGCGAGTCATCACGCAGCGCCTGCTGCCAGCCTTTATCTGCCAGCGCAATCACAAACGGCAGCGTTGCATTGGTTAGCCCTTGGGTAGAGGTCCGCGCTACCGCACCGGGCATATTGGCCACGCAGTAGTGCACAATGCCATCAACGATGTAGGTCGGCTCGGCGTGCGTCGTGGGTTTGCTGGTTTCAAAACAACCGCCCTGGTCAATCGCGACATCGACCAATACGCTGCCGGGCTTCATATTAGCCAGCATATTCCGAGTGATTAATTTGGGAGCGGCCGCACCAGGCACCAGCACTGCGCCAATGATCATATCGGACTCACGCACAGCGCTGTCTAATGCGTCGGTAGTTGAATAAACCGTTTTAATGCGCCCCTGATAACGATCGTCCAGCACTTCTAGCCGGGCCAGCGACTTATCCAGGATGGTGACGTCAGCACCTAGCCCCAGCGCCATACGGGCCGCGTTTTCGCCGACCACGCCTCCCCCAATCACGGTCACTTTGCCCGGCGCAACGCCAGGGACACCGGGCAGCAGCACGCCAGCGCCCCCCTGGGCTTTTTCTAGGCTGTGCGCACCGGCCTGAACGGCCATTCGACCGGCCACCGTGCTCATCGGCGCCAGCAGCGGCAGGCCGCCACGCGCGTCGGTAATGGTTTCATAGGCGATACAGGTCGCGCCGCTTTCCATCAGCCCACGGGTAAGCGTTTGTTCAGCGGCAAGATGTAGGTAGGTGAACAGCGTATGCTTCGCGGTGAGCCGTGCCACCTCCTCCGACTGAGGCTCTTTGACCTTAAGAATCAGCTCTGCACCGCGCCACAGCGCCTCTACATCGGTTTCTATCTGCGCTCCGGCGGCGTGATAGTCGTCATCCGCAAATCCCGCACCCTCACCGGCACCGGCCTGAACACTGACGTGATGGCCACGCTCGACTAGCTCGCGTGCGCCGGCGGGTGTTAAAGCCACTCGATATTCATGATTTTTAATTTCTTTAGGGATGGCGATATTCATTGGCGGCTTCCTTTTTAATGTAACGTCGGCGCTCAGCAGAAAAATTAGCTCTGTTAGGCAAACTACATCACCCCTAACGTTGACCACCAGCCCAGAAAATAAAAACAAAAAAAACGCCGGCTAAGGCGTTTTTTAGGAGAAAAATCTAGCGAATGCCGTTTCTACACGAAAAATTCAACTTGTCCCTGCGTCACTCCACCACCACCGCGCCGCCATAGATACGCCGATACTCATCGGGCAGCCGCTTGGGCCGCCCCGTACTAAGCGCGACACAGGCAAAGCGCGTGCGTGCGTTTAGCAACGTTTTGCCATCCCGCGGTCGCTTAAGCTGAAAACGCCGGGTCAAACTGAACCGCTCATCACAATCGACAATCCAGGTCGCCAACAGCAGTTCGTCGCCTGCAAAGGCGGGCGCGAGATAGTCCAGCTCATGGCGATGAACCACCATGGCACGATCAAGCTTACGATAACGCTCAAGCGACAGCCCGAGCGCCTCCGAGTGCGCCCAACTGATCTGCTCAACCCAGCGCAGATACTCGCTGTTGTTGGCGTGCTGATAGGCGTCAATCGCCTCATCAGCCACGCGGATATCAATCATGAAGGGATCAGGCAGCGCCCACTCCATTAGCTTTTTCCTTTCGATTAATCGCGGAACACACGCACGCCGAGTGCTTTTAGGTAAGACGTTTCTGGGATAGCCGGGTGTACCGGGTGATCAGGCCCTTGGTGGCCCTGGAAAATCACCTGGCCTTGACGGTCTTGGTGGCGTACCGCGCCACGCACGACATCCATTAGCCGATCATTCGCCAAGTGCATAGAGCACGAGGCGGACATCAGCAGGCCATCGCGACCCAGTAGGCGCATAGCTTCGCGGTTTAAGCGGGCATAGGCACGCTCGCCGTTGGGAATATCTTTGCGCTTTTTGATAAACGCAGGCGGATCAAGCACGATGACATCAAATTGCTCACCGTCTGCTTTCAAAGCCGCCAGGGCTTCAAAAGCATCGCCCTCACCCACGGCAACCTGCTCCTGAACACCGTTCAGCTCGGCGTTGCGAGCCACTTGCTCAAGCGCTGTCTTGGAAGAGTCTAAGCACAGCACATCTTTGGCACCGTGAACCGCGGCCTGAACACCCCAGCCGCCCACGTAGCTGAACACGTCCAGTACGCGCTTACCCGACACTTGGCGATTGAGCCACTCGCGGTTCACCCGGTGGTCAAAGAACCAGCCGGTTTTCTGGCCGTTAATAACCGGCACAGCAAAGCGCGCGCCGTTCTCTTCAAGCAAGACTTCGTCAGGCAAAACGCCTTTGATCACTTCAACGTGAGCCTCTAACCCTTCCTGACGACGCCCGCCGGTATCGTTACGGAAGACGATCACTTCAGGCTTGATGACTTTTTCCAGCGCATCAACGATCTCATCTGCCAATGCCTGCATGCCGGCAGTATTGAGCTGAACGACGACCACATCGCCAAAGCGATCAACCACCAAACCTGGCAGCAGATCCCCTTCGCCGTGGATCAAGCGGTAATAGGGCTGGTCATACAGGCGCTGGCGCAGAGCAAGCGCTTGGTTAAAGCGGTGCACAAACAGCGAGCGGTCCAAGCGCATTTCGGGATCGCGTGACATGACCCGCGCCGCAATAAGCGAATGAGGATTCACATACGCCACCGCCATGACTTTGCCGTTGGAAGCTTCTACCAGAGCGGTTTCGCCTGCCGCAAAGTTTTTCAGCGGCGTCTCTTTAATATCGACCTCGTTGGAGTAGATCCAAAGATGTCCCGCTTTAAGGCGGCGGTCAGCGTGTTTATTTAGGCGCAGGCGTTGGGTCACAAAAATCTCCAAAAGCGCTGTTTTAGCGCTTTGTCTTAAAACGTTGCCTTAAAACTTAGGCTTGAAAAACCTGAGGCTTAGAAAATCTTAGGCTTAATAAAACCTAGGCATGGCAACAAACTTGAATAGGGCAATCATTTGAGGTGCAAAACAACAGTATTAGGGGCGGCCATTAGTGCTGGCAGCCGGGACAGAACACGCTGGCGCGCTGGCCAAGCGTAATGCGGCGCAGTTCAGCACCACAGCGAAAGCACGGCTGGCCATGGCGCCCGTAAACCTTCAGGCGCTGGGCAAAGTAGCCCGGCTCACCCTGGCCGCTCACAAAATCGCGTAGCGTAGTGCCGCCCTGAGTAATCGCAGCGGCCAGCACCTCTTTTACCGCTACCGCCAGCTGCTGATAGCGCGCGAGGGACACGCGGCCCGCTGCGCGCCGTGGATCAATACCGGCCATAAATAACGCCTCGGCCGCGTAAATATTCCCGGCGCCAACCACTACCTGGTTATCCATCAAAAAAGGCTTAACCGCCACCCGCTTGTTGCGCGAGAGCGTGTATAGCCATTTACCGTTAAACGCATCAGACAGCGGCTCTGGTCCTAAGTGCGCAAGGCGCTTATCCAGCGCTGCATCCTCTTGCTGCCAATCCACAAAGCCAAAGCGGCGAGGATCATGGTAGCGCAACACATAGCCGCTGGCAGTCACCACATCGACATGGTCATGCTTTTTAGGCAAGTCCCCCACCCTAGCAATACGCAGGCTACCCGACATACCTAGATGCCATAGCAGCGTTGCATCCGCTTGTTGCGCGGTATCACGTTCGCCTTCTGGCGCTTGGCCAGCGTGAATGGGGATCTGCAAATATTTAGCACGTCGCGTCAACACGCCAATCCGCGCGCCCACCAACCTCTCAGCGAGATCCTCTGGCACCGGCACACGCAGCCGTGGCTGCCGCACCAACACCTCGGTAATTTCCTGGCCCTCAATATAGGGGGCTATCCCGCGTCGGGTCGTTTCAACTTCGGGGAGTTCGGGCATATTTGGACACTGTACCGGCCTATTGATGACAGCCTTGTGAAAGTGGCAAAGAGACGCATGTAACATGAAAGACATGCATGCAAAAACCCGGCTTGGGGCCGGGTTTTTGAACAGGCGCTAGCCTGCAGTGAAAGCCGATCTTCATCGCAACAGCGATTACTTGATCTTAGCTTCCTTGTACATAACGTGCTTACGGACGACCGGATCGAATTTTTTGAATTCGAACTTGTCCGGCGTGTTCCGCTTGTTTTTATCAGTGGTGTAGAAGTGGCCTGTACCGGCACTAGACACCAACTTGATTTTATCGCGCATGGTTTAATCCTTCCAAAATGCTTGGTCCGAAACGCTTGGCCAAAAGCTGGCTTAGATAGCGTCGCCGCGCTTACGAATACCAACCAAAACTGCGTCGATACCGTTTTTATCAATAATGCGCATTCCTTTGGTAGAAACGCGCAGCTTGACGAAGCGGTTTTCAGACTCAACCCAAAAACGATGGGTGTGCAGGTTTGGCAAGAAACGACGACGTGTCTTACGCATTGAGTGTGAAACGTTATTTCCAGTTACCGGACGCTTACCGGTAACCTGACATACTTTGGACATGAGAGCCTCTCAACTGCTTGGCCAGGATATAATAACCTGAGTGTTCAAAACTGTCGGGCAAACCGGAGCAAGGAAGGCGTCGACGCGGTTAACCGGCCAAGCTTTATCCAAATCCGTTATTCAACCCAAGTTTAAAGGTGGCACTTTATACCAGAGCACCTGACTAGCAGCAAGCTAAACCGACCCAAAAGGCTAAAAAACAGCCTTTTTGCTCACAAAACTTAGCAAAACAAGGATGGCGCCATGTTCTACACCGCGAATCTCTTAGCGGCTAAGAACGATGCACCAATTGAGCTTATAGCCAGCCACGCTCGGCAAAAGAGACCACGTCTCCATCCCCCACCACGAAATGATCCAGCACGCGCACGTCAAACAGTGCGAGAGCGTCTTTTAAACGTTCCGTAATACGTCGGTCAGCATCGCTTGGCTCTGCCACGCCAGAGGGGTGGTTGTGAGCCAGGATAACGGCGCCAGCGCTAAGTTCTAACGCGCGCTTGGCAACTTCGCGGGGGTAAACAGATGCGCTGTCTAGGGTACCGCGAAACAGCGATTCATAGCGAATAATTCGGTGCTGAGTATCTAAAAAAAGCACCGCAAATTCTTCATGCCCTAAATGGCGCAGCTGTGAACTCAAATAGTGACGTACCAAGGCAGGTGACGTTAGCGCATTGCCGCGTGCCAACTGACTGGCCAAATGACGTCGCGACAACTCAAGCGTCGCCTGAAGCTGGGCATACTTAGCACTGCCCAATCCATGCGCGGCGCAAAAGCTTGCCTGATTAGCCTCTAGCAGGGGCCGCAAGCCGCCAAAGCTGCTGAGCAGGTCTCGCGCTAAATCAACCGCCGAGCGGCCTTGCACGCCAACGCGCAGGAAAATCGCCAGTAGCTCTGCATCTGAAAGCGCCTGAGCGCCGTTATTTAATAGTTTTTCTCGGGGCCGCTCACCTTCCGGCCAATGATTGATTCCCATGACACCTTCCTGCCTTCATCTCTTTTGTGCTTATTGATATCCGCCTTATTGAGAATAGTCGCCCACAGACAAGCCTCATTAAAACTAGCCCGGATAATGCTAGCTTAACCTTGTTTACCCCTAGCATGCCAAATCGCGATGCCAATGGTATGGTAAGCCTCCTCACGAACGCTGACGTGGATCACTGCTCATGGCTTCTGGTACTTCAATAAGCGCGCCTGACAAGGCGTCGACGCTCACGGGAAAGCGTGTGCTACTAGGGGTTAGCGCGGGTATCGCGGCCTATAAAAGCGCCCTTTTGGTGCGCTTGCTTAAGCAAGCAGGCTGCGAGGTACGCGTGGTGATGACCAGCGGGGCACAGGCGTTTATTACGCCACTAACGCTGCAGGCGCTTTCTGGCGAGCCGGTGCGCACGTCCTTGCTCGACCCTGAGGCCGAAGCGGGCATGGGGCATATTGAGCTAGCGCGCTGGGCAGATGTCGTGCTGATTGCACCGGCCACCGCCGACTTGATCGCACGTCTAGTACACGGCATGGCCGACGACCTGCTCACTACGCTGTGTTTAGCGTCTGATGCGCCTAAACTCATTGCCCCGGCGATGAACCAAGCCATGTGGCGCCATCCCGCCACACAGCGCAACGTAGCGCAGTTGGAAAACGACAAATGGCAACTGATAGGCCCCGCTGCCGGCGACCAAGCCTGTGGCGATGTCGGTCCTGGCCGCATGAGCGAGCCTGACGCGATTTTTAGCGCGATTGTCGACCTATTTATGGCATCTCCCGCCACGCCACGCCCTGCAGCGAGTGCTCCTCATATTGTTATTACGGCGGGCCCTACCCGTGAGCCGCTCGACCCCGTGCGCTACCTCTCCAATCACAGCTCGGGGAAAATGGGCTTCGCGCTGGCCGCTGCGGCGGCGCTTGAAGGCGCCAACGTGACGCTAATCAGCGGTCCAGTTGAGCTACCCACACCAAAAGGCGTCACGCGTATTGACGTAGAGTCTGCCGAACAGATGCACGCCGAGACTCAGCGGCTAGCGCCCCGCGCCGCGCTGTTTATTGGCTGTGCCGCCGTCGCCGACTATCGCGCCGCGGCCCCCGCCGAGCACAAACTCAAAAAACAGGAAACGGGTGATACGCTTACCCTGACCCTGGTAAAAAACCCTGACATTATCGCCAGCGTCGCGGCACTGCCTGCTGAGCAGCGTCCGCTGGTGGTCGGCTTTGCTGCCGAAACCCAGGACATCGAGCGCTACGCACGTGACAAGCTGCAGCGCAAAGGGCTGGACATGATCGTCGCTAATGACGTCTCTTTAGCCGGCCTTGGCTTTGGCAGCGACCAGAACGCTGCTTGGCTCCTGTGGCGCACGCCTCAAGGCGTTGAAAGTCGATCAGAAGCGCCCCAGCCAAAAACACAGCTGGCTGGCACCATTATTCGTCAAGCGCTCGCCCTACTAGCGACACAAACAGCTGAAAAATCATCTAACACCGCTTCTGGAGACATCCTATGACCGCCCGACCTCGGCTACAGTGCAAACTGCTGGATGAGCGACTAAACGACTATTTGCCAACGTATGCCACCGAAGGCTCCGCAGGCATGGATCTTCGCGCCCTGCTAGATGAGCCGCTAACATTAGCCCCCGGCGAATGTCAGCTCGTACGCACAGGCATTGCCATCTATATTGAAGACCCTGCCCTTGCGGGCATGATTTTGCCGCGTTCGGGTCTGGGGCATAAGCACGGCATCGTACTGGGTAACTTGGTCGGCTTAATCGACTCTGATTATCAGGGTGAGCTGATGATTTCTGTCTGGAACCGTGGCCAAAGCGCGTTTACGCTCGCGCCCTTTGAGCGTCTGGCACAGTATGTGCTTGTGCCTGTTGTACAGGCCGAACTCTCTCTTGTGGACGCTTTTGAAGATTCTTCACGCGGCAGCGCAGGATTTGGCAGCACCGGCAGTCAGTAGCCTTTGGCGGATAACGCCGCGATGAGCAACGCATGTTGCGTTTAGCTAGGAAGCCTTATGGATGCACAAACCGTACCCGCTTCGATTTTTCGCGCCTACGACATTCGCGGCATTGTTGACGACACGCTGACAGAAAGCACGGTCGAGATGATTGGCCGCGCTGTGGGCTCCGAGGCGGCCGCACGCGGTGAGTCCACGGTGGTGGTGGCACGCGACGGGCGTCTTTCCGGCGCGCGGCTGCAAGCGGCCTTAATGCGCGGTCTAAACGCTGCAGGGCGCAACGTCATCGACATTGGCATGGTGCCCACCCCGGTGCTTTACTTTGCTACGCATCTGCTAGAGGGTACCCAGTCGGGCGTCATGGTGACCGGCAGCCACAATCCGCCAGATTATAATGGCTTTAAAATTGTGCTGGGCGGCGAAACGCTTTCCGGCGATGCCATCACTGCCCTGTTCGAGCGCATCCAGTCGGGCGAGCTAGTAGAGGGCCAAGGCAGCATCACTCAGCAAGATATTCGCGAAACGTACTTAGCGCGTATTTTAGGCGATGTTCGCCTCAGCAGGCCGCTAAAAGCCGTTGTCGACTGCGGCAACGGCGTCGCCGGAGAGCTGGGGCCACAGCTGCTGTCGCGCCTAGGCGTGGAGACGATTCCATTGTTTGCTGAGATCGACGGCAACTTTCCCAATCACCATCCGGACCCTGGCAAGCCGGAGAACATGCAAGATCTGATACGCAAGGTTCACGAAACCAGCGCTGATATTGGCCTTGCCTTCGATGGTGACGGCGATCGTCTAGGCGTTGTGACGCCTCACGGCCAGCTAGTTTTTCCCGATCATCTACTGATGCTATTTGCCACCGACATGCTCACTCGCCAGCCCGGCGCCAAGGTCATTTTTGACATTAAGTCCACGGGCAACCTGGTGAAAGTAATCAGCGAAGCAGGCGGCGAACCGGAAATGTGGCGCACCGGGCACTCGCTGATCAAGGCGCGCATGAAAGCAACGGGTGCCCAGCTGGCAGGTGAAATGAGCGGGCATATTTTTTTCCAAGAACGCTGGTATGGTTTTGACGATGGCCTTTATGCCGCCGCCCGACTGGTTGAGATTTTAGCTAACCAATCTGACGACGCTGATACGCTCTTCGCACAATTCCCCCAGGACGTGAGCACCCCGGAAATTAATATTGCGGTGACCGACGCTAACAAATTTTCTATCGTGGATAAGCTTGCTCGCGAGGGCGACTTCGGCGAAGGTATCAAAACCACGCTGGACGGCATTCGCGTCGACTATGCCGATGGCTGGGGGCTGTGTCGAGCCTCTAACACCACGCCTGCACTGGTGATGCGCTTTGAAGGCAAAGACGATGCCGCCCTAGCGCGCGTCAAAACTGTTTTTAACACCGCGTTATTACGCGCCGCGCCAGAGCTTAAGCTCGCCATTGAAGAAAGCTAGGCGCCGAAGGGATCGTGTGCACCAAGAAAGCACGGCCCTTATCACTGCATCAGCACAAATGTGATCAGCATAACAACGTTCGCAAGGGACAACATAATGAGTTCAGCCAGTAGCGACCCCCAGGTCGTTGTGGAAGTGCTTTCTGAAGCACTTCCCTATATCCAACAGTTTTCCGGCAAAACCGTCGTGGTCAAATACGGCGGCAATGCGATGACTGAAAGCACCCTGATAGACTCCTTTGCACGCGATATCGTGTTAATGAAGGAAGTCGGTATCAATCCAGTGGTGGTGCACGGTGGCGGCCCGCAAATTGGCGACCTGCTAAAAAAGCTCAACATTGAGTCACGCTTTGTGAACGGCATGCGCGTCACCGACTCGCAAACCATGGACGTCGTTGAGATGGTTCTAGGCGGCCTGGTCAATAAAAGCATCGTCAATCTCATCAACCAGAGCGGCGGCAAGGCGATAGGCTTAACGGGTAAAGACGGCGCACAAATTCGTGCCCGCCAGCTCAAAGTTGAGCACCAAAGCCCCGAAATGACCGCGCCTGAAATTATCGACATTGGTCACGTAGGGGAAGTCGAGTCGATCTCAACCGAGCTAATCGAGATGCTCGCGGCTCGCGACTTTATTCCGGTGATTGCCCCCATCGGCGTTGATGCAAAAGGCCACAGCTACAACATTAATGCCGACTTAGTGGCCGGCAAGATTGCCGAAGCTCTTAATGCCGAAAAATTAATGCTGCTCACCAATGTGGCCGGCTTAATGAATGCCGAAGGCGAAGTACTTACTGGATTAACCACTTTCCAGGTAGATGCCCTAATCGCCGATGGCACGATTTATGGCGGCATGCTGCCCAAAATCCGCTGCGCTCTTGATGCCGTTAAAGGCGGTGTGAACAGCGCACACATTATTGATGGCCGCGTCCCCCACGCAGTGTTGCTAGAAATCTTCACCAATGCTGGGGTAGGCACTCAAATAATGGACGCGTACTAACCGCGACGGAGGGCACTTTATGAGTGATGACCAAAAGCCTCGCCGTCGCGAGCAAATTCTTCAGGCGCTGGCATTGATGCTTGAAGAGGACAGCGGAAAACGCATTACCACGGCGGCCCTGGCGCGCCAGGTGGGAGTATCCGAAGCGGCACTCTATCGCCACTTTCCTAGCAAAGCGCGCATGTTTGAGGGGCTGATCGACTTTATTGAAGAGAGTATTTTTGCCCGGATTACGCGCATTTTAGAAGACGTACCCGATGCCACCACGCGCTGCGGCACCATCCTTGCGCTGCTACTAGGCTTTGCTGAAAAGAACCCTGGCCTTGCTCGCGTGATGGGGGGCGACGTGCTTACTGGCGAAACCGCTCGGCTGCGCCAGCGCGTCAATCAGCTGTTTGAGCGCCTAGAGACGCAGCTAAAGCAGATCCTCCGCGAGGCAGAACTTCGCGAAGGGCTGCGGCCCACCATTCCGGCCCCGGCCGCCGCTAACCTGCTAACAGCCCAGGCAGAGGGACGCATTTCGCAGTACGTGCGCAGTGACTTTAAACGCCTGCCGACCGAGCACTGGGAAGATCAGTGGTCATTGTTGTCGGCTCACTTGCTACGCGCCGTCGCACTCCCTGCCTAAGCCAACGGGACGCGGGCTCTTGCCCCATAAAGCTTACCCATAAAAAACGGCCCTGCTTTTAAAGAGGGCCGGTTTTTTGTATTACACATACCATACTGCAACTTACGGTATTTAAACTTACGTTAGTTAAACCTAGCTATGCAGCAATGGAATCTTCACCCATTTTCAAGCGCAGCTTTTTCATGGCATTTTTTTCAAGCTGACGAATACGCTCTGCACTCACGCCGTAAACGTCGGCCAAATCATGCAGCGTTTCTTTATTTTCGGCTAACCAGCGGCGCTGCAAGATATCTCGCGAGCGATCGTCCAGCCCTTCCAACGCCAGTTGCAAACGACGCGTGGAGTCTTCTTCGAAATTGCTGTCTTCCAGCTGTGTTGCCGGGTCTGACGCAGCATCATCTAAAAAATGCACCGGCGCTTGATAAGCGCTGTCGTCATCGTCGCTCGGCGAGCCGTCAAACCCAGCGTCGTAAGAAGAAAGGCGGCCTTCCATATCGCGAACAATTTCAGGCTTAACGTCGAGATCTTTAGCAATAGCGGCGACTTCGTCGTTGTTCAACCATGCTAGGCGCTTCTTAGCGCTGCGCAAATTGAAAAACAGCTTACGCTGAGCCTTCGTCGTGGCGATTTTCACAATGCGCCAGTTACGCAGTACAAATTCGTGTATTTCAGCTTTGATCCAGTGCACCGCAAAAGAAACCAGCCGAACGCCGTGGTTGGGATCAAAACGCTTGACGGCTTTCATCAAGCCAACGTTACCTTCTTGAATTAGATCCGCTTGCGGCAACCCATAACCTGAATAACTGCGGGCAATGTGCACAACAAAGCGCAAATGCGACATAACTAAACGCCGAGCGGCTTCTAAATCGCCTTCATCGTGCAAACGATAGGCAAGCTCGCGCTCTTCATCGGCCGTTAATACCGAAATACCATTGACCGCGCGGATATAACCGCCCAGATCGCCGCCGGGTGAAAGCTGCCCCACCGGTAGAAGACTAGTGCTCATGTGCAGGTGGTCTCCCCTGTAAACCATCGTGGTTGACGTAGCACGCCTTAATTAACTTATACATTCAGACCCGATTGTGTGGATAAGGTTCAAAGCCTTTGCCACCCAACGGCATCATCTTGGACGAATACTTGAGAGATGGCGAGTCACCGCCAGCCAAGCGCCCAACCAGCCTAGTAGTGTACTGCAAGATAGCAGAATTGTAGAGCCTGTCACATCAAGTTGAGGCAAGGAGAAGCTCGCGCCGTAGCTTGCGGCCAGTGCCGCCACCGGCAGTGATAGCCAATGATTGCCCACGCCGAGTAGCCCCAGTGCTAACAGGCCGCCACCGACACCGTACCAAGCGCCACTATATAAAAATGGCCGCCGAACAAAAGCATGAGTAGCGCCAATCAGCATGACAACTTCAATTTCTCGGCGGCGGCTTTCTACGGACAAGCGAATAGTATTGCCAACCACCAGCAGCACCCCTAAACCGAACAGCGCTCCTAGCGCCAGGGCAACGCGCCGGCCAAGCTCGGCTAAGTTTCTGAGCCGCTCGACCCAGGCTAAATCGACTCGCACCTCATCAACGCCCGAAAGCGCTTCAAGCGTGTTAGCCAGCTGCTGCATGGCTGCAGGGTCAACGCTTTCTGGTCGCACTACGATGCTAATCGGCAGCGGATTATCGTCCAGGCCAGCCAGCGCATCATCAAGCCCCAGCGCCTGCTGAAATTCCACCATACCCTGGTCCGCGCTGATCAACTGTGTCTCAAGCACACTCCCCTCAGCATTGACGGCTTCTTCAATCCGCAGAGCCTGTGCGTCATCAGCGGCCAACTCTAGATACATCGTTAGCGTTGCGCTCTCATCAAGCTCCGCATCTAGCAGGCGCGCACTATCTAACGTTAGCCAGAGAGCGGCCGGCAGCACCAGCGCAATAGCAATGGCCAGCATTGTTAGTAGATTGCCAACCGGGTAGCGCACCAAGCGATAGAAGCTGTCTCCTGCCATGCTGCGGTGGTGACGACCCCAGGCCCGCAGGCGGCTTGAAAAGCGCGCCTGATGCGACCTGGCGCCTCGCTGCGAAAGTTTATTATCAGGTGCTTTGGCGGGCGACCTGCGCGGCGTTTTTAACGCCGCTCCTTGGCGGCGCCTGGGAGTAGCCGATGGCTTCATAGCGCCCCCTCGTCGCCCACGAGACGACCGTCACTCAAGCGCAGAATACGATGACGCAGTCGTGCAATCAGAGCGAGGTCGTGGCTAGCAATCATGACAGTGGTGCCGATGCGATTAAAATCCTCGAACAGCCCCATGATATCCGCCGAAAGCTGAGGGTCTAAGTTACCCGTTGGCTCGTCCGCCAGCAGCAGCGCGGGCTTATTGACCACGGCGCGAGCAATGCCCACCCGCTGCTGCTCACCGCCAGACAGCTCTATCGGCAGCGCTTTCTCACGGTGTAATAACCCCACCTTATCTAGCGCCGCACGCACTCGACGAGCGGTTTCGCGGGATTCAATCCCTTGGATATCCAGCGGCAGCGAGACGTTGTGAAAAATACTGCGGTCAAAGAGCAGCTGGTGGTCCTGAAAGACGACGCCAATTTGGCGGCGATAAAACGGCACCTGGCTGGCATGCAGCTGGGCAATATCGTGACCGGCCACTATGACACGCCCGCGACTGGGCTTTTCAAGACGCATGATTAAGCGCAACAGTGAACTCTTACCCGCGCCGGAATGGCCGGTAAGAAATACCATTTCACCTCGACCGACACGAAAATTGAGGTGCGCTAGCGCTTCAAAACGGCCGCCATAGCGCTTTCCCACATGCTCAAAAGCGATCATGCGTTGACATCATCCTCTTGACGGTCAAACAGCGCATGCACAAAATCACTGGCCTCAAAGGGGCGAAGATCATCAATGCCCTCCCCCACGCCAATAAAGCGAATCGGCGTTCCTAGCTGCTTAGCCAGCGCGAAAATAATGCCACCCTTGGCGGTGCCATCCAGCTTGGTCAAGGTGATACCGCTGATAGGCACGGCATCGTTAAAGGTACTGGCCTGAGAAATAGCGTTTTGCCCGGTTCCCGCATCGAGTACTAGCATCACCTCATGAGGGGCGCTGGTATCTAGTTTCTGCATCACCCGGTGGACTTTTTTCAGCTCTTCCATCAGGTGGCTTTTGTTATGTAGCCGGCCGGCGGTGTCGGCAATCAGCACATCGACACCGCGTGCTTTGGCAGCAGCTACCGCGTCATAAATAACCGAAGCACTATCGGCACCGGTATGCTGGGCAATCACCGGCACGCGGTTACGGTCGCCCCATACTTTGAGCTGTTCAACGGCGGCGGCGCGGAAGGTATCGCCAGCCGCCAACATGACGCTTTTACCTTCACGCTGAAAACGCTGAGTCAGCTTACCTATAGTGGTCGTTTTACCCACGCCGTTAACGCCGACGACTAAAATAACAAACGGCCCGTTGCCCTCTTGATTGCGCGAGCGTTTTTCAATCACAAGAGGTTTGGCGACCGGCTCCAGCATAGTGGTCAGCTCTTCTTGCAAACCACGGTAGAGTGCTTCGGGATTATTGAGTTCTTTGCGCGAGACGCGCGCTTCCAGGCGCCCAATGATCTCTGTCGTTGCTTCAATGCCGACATCGGCCAGCAACAGCTGCGTTTCTAAGTCTTCTAATAGCTCGTCATCGATCTGTTTTTTACCTAAAAACAGATCGGCGATGCCGTCGGTCAAATTAGCGCGGGTTTTGCCCAGGCCTGATTTAATCCGCGCAAACCAGCCTTTTTTGTCACTTTTTTCCGCCCCTGGCTTTTCCTGCAAAACAGCAGGGGGAGCGATTGGCTCTGGCTCTGGCTCTGGCTCTGGCTCTGGCTCTGGCTCTGGCTCTGGCTCTGGCTCT